>NZ_CP034152.1:590000-3407500 GCF_003860625.1 Rhodococcus sp. NJ-530 | reverse complement strand
AGCCGTAGCGAAAGCGAGTCCGAATAGGGCGAGTCAGTGGCATGCTCTAGACCCGAAGCGGAGTGATCTACCCATGGCCAGGTTGAAGCGACGGTAAGACGTCGTGGAGGACCGAACCCACTTAGGTTGAAAACTGAGGGGATGAGTTGTGGGTAGGGGTGAAAGGCCAATCAAACTCCGTGATAGCTGGTTCTCCCCGAAATGCATTTAGGTGCAGCGTCGCGTGTTTCTCACCGGAGGTAGAGCTACTGGATGGTCTAGGGGGCCCACAAGCTTACCGAAATCAGCCAAACTCCGAATGCCGGTGAGTGAGAGCGCGGCAGTGAGACTGCGGGCGATAAGGTTCGTAGTCGAGAGGGAAACAGCCCAGATCGCCAGCTAAGGTCCCTAAGCGTGTACTAAGTGGAAAAGGATGTGGGGTCGCGAAGACAACCAGGAGGTTGGCTTAGAAGCAGCCACCCTTGAAAGAGTGCGTAATAGCTCACTGGTCAAGTGATCCTGCGCCGACAATGTAGCGGGGCTCAAGTACACCACCGAAGCTGCGGCATTCACGCAATAGCCCCCAGTTGATCCAAGGATTTTCTGGCAGGTGTGTGGATGGGTAGGGGAGCGTCGTGTGGCCATGGAAGCGGCAGGGTGACCTAGCCGTGGAGGCCACACGAGTGAGAATGCAGGCATGAGTAGCGAAAGACGAGTGAGAAACTCGTCCGCCGAATGACCAAGGGTTCCTGGGCCAGGTTAATCCGCCCAGGGTGAGTCGGGACCTAAGACGAGGCCGACAGGCGTAGCCGATGGACAACGGGTTGATATTCCCGTACCCGTGTGAACGCGCCCATGGTGAATCAGTGATACTAACCATCCTGAAGCCACGAGAAGACCTTCGGGTCTCGAGTTGGTGGATGCATGGGACCTGATCTGGTAGTAGCCAAGCGATGGGGTGACGCAGGAAGGTAGCTGAGCCAGTCAGTGGTAATACTGGTGTAAGCGTGTAGGGCGTGACCTAGGCAAATCCGGGTCGCACATAGCCTGAGACGTGATGCGTAGCCGATTGAGGCGAATTCAGTGATCCTATGCTGCCGAGAAAAGCCTCTAGCGAGCTTTCACACGGCCCGTACCCCAAACCGACACAGGTGGTCAGGTAGAGAATACTAAGGCGATCGAGATAACTATGGTTAAGGAACTCGGCAAAATGCCCCGTAACTTCGGGAGAAGGGGGCCCTGTCTGGTGACGACATTTACTGTCTGAGCTGGGTGGGGCCGCAGAGACCAGTGAGAAGCGACTGTTTACTAAAAACACAGGTCCGTGCGAAGTCGTAAGACGATGTATACGGACTGACGCCTGCCCGGTGCTGGAAGGTTAAGAGGACCGGTTAGTTCCTTCGGGAGCGAAGCTGAGAATTTAAGCCCCAGTAAACGGCGGTGGTAACTATAACCATCCTAAGGTAGCGAAATTCCTTGTCGGGTAAGTTCCGACCTGCACGAATGGCGTAACGACTTCTCAGCTGTCTCAACCGTAGACTCGGCGAAATTGCATTACGAGTAAAGATGCTCGTTACGCGCGGCAGGACGAAAAGACCCCGGGACCTTCACTACAGCTTGGTATTGGTGTTCGGTTCGGTTTGTGTAGGATAGGTGGGAGACTGTGAAGCGGTGACGCCAGTTATCGTGGAGTCGTTGTTGAAATACCACTCTGATCGAATTGGACCTCTAACCTCGGACCATGATCTGGTTCAGGGACAGTGCCTGGTGGGTAGTTTAACTGGGGCGGTTGCCTCCCAAAATGTAACGGAGGCGCCCAAAGGTTCCCTCAGCCTGGTTGGCAATCAGGTGTCGAGTGCAAGTGCACAAGGGAGCTTGACTGTGAGACTGACAGGTCGAGCAGGGACGAAAGTCGGGACTAGTGATCCGGCACCGGCAAGTGGAAGCGGTGTCGCTCAACGGATAAAAGGTACCCCGGGGATAACAGGCTGATCTTCCCCAAGAGTCCATATCGACGGGATGGTTTGGCACCTCGATGTCGGCTCGTCGCATCCTGGGGCTGGAGTAGGTCCCAAGGGTTGGGCTGTTCGCCCATTAAAGCGGCACGCGAGCTGGGTTTAGAACGTCGTGAGACAGTTCGGTCTCTATCCGCCGCGCGCGTTAGAAACTTGAGGAAGGCTGTCCCTAGTACGAGAGGACCGGGACGGACGAACCTCTGGTGTGCCAGTTGTTCCGCCAGGAGCACCGCTGGTTAGCTACGTTCGGAAGGGATAACCGCTGAAAGCATCTAAGCGGGAAGCCTGTTCCAAGATGAGGTTTCTCACCCCCTCGAGGGGGTAAGGCCCCCGGCAGACCACCGGGTTGATAGGCCAGAACTGGAAGTGCAGTAATGCATGCAGGTGACTGGTACTAATAGGCCGAGGACTTACCACAAAGAAGCTACGCGTCCACTGTGCGGTATCTGAAACAACACACAGATACTGATGAGAACATGTTTTCTCCATCCCCCAACACCAGAAACTGGTGTTGACGGGTGGTGAAACCAGGTGATCAGAAGAAGGTTACTGTGACAGTTTCATAGAGTTACGGCGGTCATAGCGAAGGGGAAACGCCCGGTCCCATTCCGAACCCGGAAGCTAAGCCCTTCAGCGCCGATGGTACTGCACTCGACAGGGTGTGGGAGAGTAGGACACCGCCGAACACCCGTTAACCGAAAGGGGACCCAACATATTGGGTCCCCTTTCGTGCGTTGTATGAGAGGAATGACTGTGTCGGAGAATGGCGACGAGCGTCGGTCCTTCCGTGGGGGAGGAGCGCCTCGATCAGGTGGCCCCCGTCGTGACAACGACGGGCGTGGATCACGCGGCGCTGCAGGCGGAGACCGCCGCGGTGGTGCCGGAGACAACAACCGTGGCGGTGCTGGAAACAGTAACCGCGGCGGCGGATTCAACGGCGGACAGCGTCGCGGCGGCGAGGGTGGGTTCACCCCTCGTGGACGCGATGGCGACCGCAACCGTCAGCAAGCACGACCTGACGAACCGGATTTGCCCGACAACGTAGAGCCCACGGAGTTGGACCCGGCCGTTCGTCGGGATCTGCTCAGCCTCGACAAGGACAACGCCAACACGGTTGCGCGTCACCTCGTCATGGCGGGCAAGCTCGTCGACGAAGATCCGGAACTCGCACTGCTCCACGCTCGCGCTGCCCGTCAGCGCGCCGGCCGAATTGCGGTCGTTCGTGAAGCTGCCGGAATCACCGCGTACCACGCCGGTGAATGGGCTGAAGCTCTCTCCGAGCTTCGTGCTGCCCGTCGAATGGCTGGCGGACCGGGTCTGATCGCTGTCATGGCCGACTGCGAACGCGGTTTGGGTCGACCCGAACGCGCGATCGAACTCGGCCGTAGCGACGAGGCTGCCCTGCTTTCGGGCGACGAGGCGTCTGAGTTGAGGATCGTCGTCGCGGGCGCCCGCATGGATCTCGGTCAGTTCGACCAGGCAGTTGTCACACTGCAGACCAAGGATCTGGACGCAGCGCGTACCGGTGAAGCTGCGGCTCGGCTGTTCTACGCCTACGCCGATGCCCTCGTTGCAGCTGGTCGTGTCGAAGACGGACTGAAATGGTTCCTCAACGCTGCAGCTGCTGACCTCGAGGGTGACACGGATGCTGAAGAACGGGTGGCCGAGTTGACCGGAGAAGATCAGTGACCGTGCTTCGTACTCAGTACGACGTACTTTTGCTCGATCTCGATGGCACTCTGTACGCCGGAGCTCATGCGATTCCCGGCACCCAGGCCGCTCTCGGTCAGGGCACGCAGGCCTTGTACTACGTGACCAACAATGCGAGTCGCTCGCCTTCGGCAGTGTCGGCGCATCTGACCGAACTCGGTTTCGATTCCGAAGACGATCGTGTCGTCACCAGTTCCCAGACGGCAGTGCGTCTGCTGTCGGAGCGTCTCGAACCCGGTGCCGCTGTGCTCGTCGTCGGTACCGACGCATTGGCCGACGAGGTGACGCGCGTCGGGTTGCTTCCGGTGCGCGAATTCGCGGATTCTCCGGTTGCTGTCGTTCAAGGACATTCGACGGAGACCAACTGGTCGATCCTTGCCGAGGCGTGCTTGGCGATCCGGGCCGGTGCGCTGTGGGTAGCGGCAAACCTGGACACAACACTGCCGTCGGAGCGGGGTTTGGTGCTGGGCAACGGCTCGATGGTGGCAGCTCTACGCGCTGCGACCAAGCAGGAACCGTTGGTGGCAGGTAAGCCTGCTGCACCGCTGATGGAGGACGCGCTCGCTCGCAGCGGGTGCTCGCGTCCACTGGTGGTCGGTGATCGTTTGGACACCGATATCGAAGGCGCACACGCTGTTTCGATCGACTCGTTGTTGGTTCTCACCGGTGTGAGCACGCCGGGTGACGTACTGCGGGCTCCGGTTGAGCAGCGCCCCACCTACATTGCAGCAACTCTGGATTCGCTCAATCAGCCGGCCGTCGAATCGCTGGTCGGTGCGGACTCCAAGTGGTCTGTCTCCGTGAACGGGTCGGCGCTGGTTGTCGACGGCCCGGTTGTCGGGGACGAGATGTCGCTTCTACGCGCGGTTGCGCCTGTCGCATGGGCTAATCCGTCGTTCCGGACCCTGGAAGCGTCGGATGCCGGCGTGGCGGATCTGTTTGCATCCTGGCTCGTCTGATCTCTCGCAAATGTGTTCGACTCGCGGGGGTGCGGGTGTATGCGTAACCGAGAGTCATGCACTAACGTTGTGCCCGATGAGCACGCCGACACCGCACCCCGGAAACACGAGTAACGGATCTCCGTTGCCCGGGCCACGCCCTTCCGTCGATCCGGAACGCATACGTTCTGACGTCGACGGTTTGCTGGCGCGCCTCGGTGGCATCGAACAGGATCCGAACGATCAGCACGGAGCAGGTGTGATTCCGCAGAAGGCACATATTTTGGAACAGGCACACGAGGTGCTCGTCCAGGCACTCGCCTCTGTGGACAGGGCTTGACGTGGCACGTAGAGCACGGGTGGACGCCGAACTTGTCCGTCGCGGACTCGCACGGTCACGAGATCATGCGCAAGAACTGATTTCCGCCGGGCGAGTTCTCATCTCGGGAGCCGTTGCGACCAAGCCTGCGACGGCGATCGAAGCCGGAACGCCACTTCGGGTCGTCGAGGTGGAGCAGGAAGTTTCGTGGGCGTCGCGAGGTGCTCACAAACTGATCGGCGCACTCGACGCCTTCGGTGCCGAAGGATTGACGGTCGAAGGTCGCCGTTGCCTCGACGCCGGCGCATCCACCGGTGGGTTCACCGATGTTCTGCTGACGCGTGGTGCGAAGGAAGTTGTCGCAGTCGACGTCGGCTACGGACAACTGGTGTGGCGCCTGCAGTCCGATGACCGGGTGCACGTCATCGACCGAACCAATGTTCGTGCAATTGATGCAGAGACCATCGGCGGAACTGTCGATCTCGTTGTCGCGGACTTGTCGTTCATTTCTCTCAAACTTGTACTCGGGGCGTTTGTCGCCTGTACTGCTGACGGCGCGGACCTGGTTCCGATGGTCAAGCCTCAGTTCGAGGTGGGCAAGGACCGCGTCGGTGCCGGTGGCGTCGTACGAGATCCGGAATTGCGAATCTCGGCTGTGCTCGACGTGTCGGAGGCTGCTGCAAAGGTAGGTCTGCGGACGTTAGGTGTTGTGGCCAGCCCATTGCCCGGTCCGTCGGGAAATGTCGAGTATTTCCTGTGGCTTCGAAAGACAGGTTCGCCCGGTGATCACGAGCCGGACACCGAGGGAATTCCTTCGGTGGAGGACATGATTCGCAAGGCTGTAGAGGAAGGGCCCCAGTGAACGCGGTCACGAACGGCGAGTCGCGCGAGATCCTTCTTGTCGCACACCCTGGTCGACGTGACATCACGGAAACCGCCAAACGAGTCGGGAAGATTTTCGAACGGGCGGGAATCGGGCTGCGAGTCCTCGTCGACGAAGCAGACAGCTCGCGCATCGAAGCAATGACGGAACCCGCGGGCTTCTCTGCGCCGGGTCTCGACGTCACGGTTGTTCATCCCGGCCCTGATGCTGCCGTCGGATGCGAGTTAGTTCTGGTTCTCGGTGGTGACGGCACATTTCTGCGCGCCGCCGAACTCGCTCAAGAAGCGTCCATTCCGGTACTGGGCATCAACCTCGGACGGATCGGATTTCTGGCAGAGACCGAGGCCGAGCATCTCGACGAGGCGCTCGCACAGGTAGTTCGCAAGGAATATCGCGTCGAGTCCCGTATGACACTCGACGTCGTGATTCGGGTGGACGACGAGATCATCGATCGCGGGTGGGCGCTCAACGAGGCCAGTATCGAGAATCGTTCGCGTCTGGGAGTTCTCGAAGTTGTCCTCGAAGTCGACGGCCGACCGGTGTCTGCCTTCGGTTGCGACGGTGTTCTCGTGTCCACTCCTACAGGCTCGACCGCTTACGCATTTTCCGCAGGCGGCCCTGTCGTGTGGCCCGAACTCGAAGCTTTGCTCGTCGTACCCAGCAACGCGCATGCGCTGTTCGCGCGGCCGTTGGTCACCAGCCCGAATTCGATCATCGCGGTGGAGACCGTCGCCGGTAGCCACGACGGCCTGGTCTTCTGCGACGGTCGTCGTACGTTGGAACTGCCTGCCGGCGCTCGCGTCGAGATCGTTCGCGGCGCCACTCCCGTCAAGTGGGTCCGGTTGGACTCTGCGCCCTTCGCTGATCGGATGGTTCGCAAGTTCGAGCTTCCGGTTACCGGATGGCGAGGAAGGAAGCCTTAATCGTGCTCGCAGAGATCCGTATCGACAGTCTTGGTGTGATCTCCGAGGCCAGCGCCCAGTTCCACGAGGGCCTGACCGTCCTGACCGGTGAAACCGGCGCAGGTAAAACGATGGTCGTCACCAGCTTGCACCTCCTCAGCGGAGCGCGAGCCGATGCCGGGCGGGTGCGGTTGGGCGCGTCGCGAGCCGTCGTCGAAGGACGATTCATCGCCGACGACGTCTCACCGGCCACCGAGCGTGAGATCGTCCGAATCCTGGAATCGTCCGGCGCCGAGCGCGACGAGGACGGGACCATCATCGCCGTCCGGACAGTCGGCAGCGACGGCCGCTCACGGGCTCATCTCGGCGGACGAAGCGTGCCGGCGGGAGTTCTCTCCGAATTCACGGATCCACTTCTGACTGTCCACGGACAGAACGATCAGCTGCGATTGCTTCGTCCCGACCAGCAACGCAATGCGCTGGACCGCTTCGGGGACAAGGCAATCGGAACGCTGCTGACGAGGTACCGCAAACACCGTCGTGAATGGCTAGATGCTCGTTCGGAGTTGATCGAACGCACGTCGAAGGCTCGTGAACTGGCGCAAGAAGCAGATCAGTTGACCTTCGCGCTCAACGAAATCGACGGCGTGGCACCCGAGCCAGGCGAGGACACGGCAATCGTTGCCGAAGTTCGTCGACTCAGTGAACTCGATTCGCTCCGCTCGGCTGCGGAAGAGGCGCACGCTGCGCTCGCCGGTAGTGACGACATGGCCAACGGCGACGTCGGGGTCATGCCGGCGCTAGACCTGATGTCCGAAGCGCGGGCGCGTATCGAGTCGGTCACCGACGCAGATCTGGACGGCCTCGGTTCCCGGTTGGCCGACGCTATTGCCGTCGTCACCGATGTTGCCGGTGACCTGAACACCTATCTGTCCGGGCTGCCCGCAGACCCGGGTGCTCTGGACTCGCTGCTGTCGCGGCAATCGGAACTGAAGACTCTGACTCGCAAGTACGCCGCCGATGTCGACGGTGTTCTCGAATGGGCAGATACCGCTCGCGCTCGTCTGTCCAAACTCGACGTGTCGTCGGATGCGTTGTCGCTGTTGGCCAAGCAGGTCGAGGAGACGGCTGGCCTCACCGCGGAAGCCGCCACAAAGCTGAGCGCCGCCAGAGTCAAGGCAGCGGCAAAGCTCGCCAAAGCCGTCAGCGCGGAACTCGCCGGTCTGGCGATGGGACGTGCGGGCCTCGAGGTGACCGTCCGTTCTCAGCCTGCGGGCCCGCAGGACTCGGCGCCGCTCAGTGTCGGGGGAGTAGACCTTCATGCCGGGTCTGCCGGCGTCGACGAGGTGGAATTCCGTCTGTCTGCGCACAGCGGGGCACCGTCACTTCCGATCAGCAAGAGCGCTTCCGGTGGCGAGCTGTCACGCGTCATGCTGGCGCTCGAGGTTGTTCTCGCTGGTAGCGACACCGGCGCGACGATGGTTTTCGACGAAGTGGACGCGGGGGTCGGTGGTCGCGCTGCTGTCGAGATCGGCCGCCGATTGGCGAAACTTGCTCGTACGCATCAGGTTATCGTCGTCACCCACCTTCCGCAGGTTGCTGCGTTTGCCGACACCCACCTCGTGGTGGACAAGGTCGACGACAAAGGCGGAGTGGTGAGCAGTGGCGTGCGGACCTTGTCGGATTCGGATCGGGTGGTCGAATTGGCCCGTATGTTGGCAGGGCTGGACGACACCGAGACCGGTCGTGCGCACGCCGAAGAACTGCTCGAGATCGCGAATGCGGCCCGCGTCACAGATTGAAGGTTCTGTGGTGTTGGTGTGACTGATGTGGTAGTTGTCGGCGCGCCTCCACCGGTCAACGCGGTTTCAGGTTCATCATCGAAGCCATGAAGATGCCCGGATTGCTCTCACGTAACACCGAATCCTTGCCTGGGATCAGTGGCATCGCCAGGGCCGATCGGAACACGGCGAAGCTTCTACGCCGCGTCGGTCCTGGAGACATCGTGATCCTCGACGAAGTCGACATCGATCGCCGGACCGCCGATGCTCTGGTGAAAGCCGGAGTCATGGCCGTGGTCAACGCGTCGCCGTCGATTTCGGGGCGGTACCCCAACCTCGGACCGGAAGTGATCGTCGCCAACGACATCGTTCTGATCGATGCCGTAGACGGTGACGTCTTCAAGAACGTCAAGGACGGCAGCAAGATCCGCCTGCACGAGGGCGAGATCTTCAACGGCGAGAAGAGCCTCGTCAAGGGCGAAGAGCAGACCGAGGCCGAGATCTCCGATCGGATGATCGAGGCCAAGACCGGCCTGGTCGATCACCTGGAAGCGTTCTCGGGTAACACCATCGAGTTCATCCGCACCGAAAGTCCTTTGCTGATCGACGGAATCGGTGTTCCGGACATCGACATCGACTTGAAGGATCGCCACGTCGTGGTCGTCTCCGACGGACCCGAACACGAGGCCGATCTGAAGAACCTCAAGCCCTTCATCAAGGAGTATTCGCCGATCCTGATCGGTGTCGGCGCAGGTGCGGACGTGTTGAGCAAGGCCGGATACCGCCCCGATCTGATCGTGGGCGACCCGGAAGAGATCACCAGTTCCACCCTCAAGTCCGGCGCGGAAGTTGTTCTGCCCGCAGACCAGGACGGTCATGCGGCGGGGCTTTCCCGAATCCAGGATCTCGGCATCGGGGCGATGACGTTCCCGGCGACCTGCTCACCGACCGACCTTGCGTTGCTGCTCGCCGATCACCACGGCGCTTCACTGATCGTGACGGTCGGCAACGTGGTGTCCTTGGACGAGTTCTTCGACCGTGGGCGTCGTGAAAGCAATCCGTCGGCGTTCATGACACGGCTCAAGGTTGGGCCGAAACTGGTCGACGCCAAGGCTGTGGCAACGCTGTATCGAAGTCGAGTGTCCGGCGGCGCGATCGCGCTCCTGGTGCTCGCCGCCCTGGTGGCAGTGATCGTCGCCCTGGTCGTGTCCAATGCCGGTAGTGAAGTTCTCGACTGGGCAATCGCAACGTGGAACAGCTTCGCGCTGTGGGTTCAGGGGCTCTTCAAGTGATTTCGATGCGTCAACATGCAATTTCCATAGCGGCAATCTTCCTGGCACTCGCGATCGGCGTGGTGCTCGGTTCCGGAATGCTGTCCAGTGGATTGCTTTCGGGTCTGCGCGACGACAAGGCGGACCTGCAGAACGAGATCGAAGACCTCAATCAACAGTCCAATCAGCTTCAGCAGCAACTCAATTCCGCGGACGGCTTCGATGCCGCTGTCGGCGGTCGCGTCGTGCGTGACAGTCTCGCTGGTCGCACCGTCGTCGTCATCACGGCACCGGACGCCGATCCCGGTGATCTCGACGGTGTCAACCGACTCGTCACTGCCGCCGGCGGTGCCGTGACCGGACGCGTCTCGCTCACCGATTCGTTTGTCGACGCCACCGGTGGTGACCGCTTGCGGACCGTCGTCACCAATGTCATCCCTGCGGGGATCACCCTCAAGACCGGTGCGGTCGATCAGGGCAGTCTCGCGGGTGATCTGCTCGGTTCGGTTCTGCTTCTCAACGGGCAGAACAGCGAACCGCAGAGCACTCCGGACGAGATGAATCTCGCGCTCGACTCGCTGCGTAGCGCCGGTTTCATCAGCTACGACGACGGAGCGGTCAAGCCGGCTCAACTCGCCGTGGTTCTCACCGGCGACAACAAGAGTGAATCCGACGCAGCCACGGGTAACCGCGGCGCCGTCATCGCCCGGTTCGCCGGTGCTCTCGACGGACGCGGCGCAGGAACGATTCTCGCGGGCCGGCCTGGCTCGGCCGAGGGCAGTGGTCCGGTTGCCGTCGCTCGTGCGGACGCGGCGCTCTCAGCGGGCTTGACGACCATCGACAACATCGATCGGGAGTCGGGCAAGATCACAACGCCGTTGGCGCTGCAGGAACAGTTGAACGGCGGCGCCGGCCGCTACGGCACGGGACCGGGAGCGGCGGCGGTCACCGTCGGCGCACCCACCAACTGAACACCCCGGTATTGATACGCCGGTCACATCGGGGGCGGAAAGTCGGCGCGTTGTAGGCGCCGACCCCCGATAGGTGTTACCGTGAAATCCCGTGGGTCGGCAGGCCCCAGCATGCTTCATCAGACCAAGCCCTGCACAGTCGTCACGGGAGCCCCTTTGCCACAGTCACGCACTAACACGCGTACCGCCACCAAGCACATCTTCGTCAGCGGAGGTGTAGCTTCCTCGCTCGGCAAAGGTTTGACCGCCTCGAGCCTGGGACAGTTGTTGACCGCGCGGGGAATGCGCGTGACCATGCAGAAGCTCGATCCCTATCTCAATGTGGATCCGGGCACCATGAACCCCTTCCAGCACGGCGAGGTCTTCGTTACCGAAGACGGTGCCGAGACCGACCTCGACGTCGGACACTACGAGCGGTTCCTCGACCGTGACCTCTCCGGCCAG
This sequence comes from Rhodococcus sp. NJ-530, assembly GCF_003860625.1. Classification (NCBI taxonomy): domain Bacteria; kingdom Bacillati; phylum Actinomycetota; class Actinomycetes; order Mycobacteriales; family Nocardiaceae; genus Rhodococcus; species Rhodococcus sp. NJ-530. The sequence continues at coordinate 3,396,287 of NZ_CP034152.1, read as the reverse complement.
GCGAACGTCACCACCGGCCAGGTTTACTCGACGGTCATCGCCAAGGAACGCCGCGGCGAGTACCTCGGCGACACCGTTCAGGTCATCCCGCACATCACCGACGAGATCAAGCGTCGCATCCTCGAGATGAGCGGTCCGGATCTGCAGGGACACCGCCCGGACGTCGTGATCACCGAAATCGGTGGCACCGTCGGCGACATCGAATCGCAGCCCTTCCTCGAAGCCGCTCGCCAGGTCCGCCACGACGTCGGCCGCGACAACGTCTTCTTCCTGCACGTCTCCCTCGTGCCGTACCTCGGCCCCTCCGGAGAGCTCAAGACCAAGCCCACGCAGCACTCGGTTGCGTCGTTGCGCAGCATCGGCATTCAGCCCGACGCGCTGATCCTTCGTTGCGATCGTGACGTTCCGCAGGGCCTCAAGAACAAGATCGCCCTGATGTGCGACGTGGACGTCGACGCCTGCATCTCGACGCCCGACGCTCCCTCGATCTACGACATCCCGAAGGTTCTGCACCGTGAGGGCCTCGACGCTTACGTCGTTCGCCAGCTCGGACTCCCGTTCCGCGACGTCGACTGGACCGTGTGGGGCAACCTCCTCGATCGTGTTCACCAGCCGCGTGAGACGGTGCGCGTCGCATTGGTCGGCAAGTACGTCGACCTGCCCGACGCATACCTCTCCGTCACCGAGGCACTGCGCGCCGGTGGATTCGCGAACCGGTCCAAGGTCGAGATCTCCTGGGTACCGTCGGACGCCTGTGAGACCGAAGCCGGAGCGCAGGCCGCTCTCGGTGACGTCGACGGTGTTCTGATCCCCGGTGGCTTCGGCATCCGCGGCATCGAAGGCAAGCTCGGCGCGATCCGTTTCGCACGTTCGCGCAAGCTGCCGCTGCTGGGTCTGTGCCTGGGTCTGCAGTGCGTCGTCATCGAAGCTGCTCGTAGCGTCGGCCTCGACGATGCCAACTCGGCCGAGTTCGAGCCGGACACCAAGCATCCGGTCATCTCGACGATGGCTGATCAGGAAGACGTCATCGCCGGTGACGCCGACCTCGGTGGCACCATGCGTCTGGGTGCTTACCCGGCCGTGCTGACCAAGGGTTCCGTCGTCGCTCAGGCCTACGGAACCGAGGACGTTTCCGAGCGTCACCGTCACCGCTACGAGGTCAACAACACCTACCGCGATCGGATTGCCAAGTCCGGCTTGCAGTTCAGCGGAACCTCACCGGACGGCCACCTGGTCGAGTTCGTCGAGTACCCGCGTGAGCAGCATCCGTTCTTCGTTGCCACCCAGGCACACCCGGAGCTCAAGAGCCGTCCGACGCGCCCGCACCCGCTGTTCGCGGCCTTCGTCGAAGCAGCGTTGACGTACAAGCTCGAAGAGCGCCTGCCCGTCGACGTCCACGGTGACGAGAAGATCGACACCGCTGCCACCGAGACAGCGCTCGACGCTGCAGTCGAGAACGTGGAAAAGGTCTAGCCACACATGAGCGATCCCGGTCGGCACGAATTCGACACCCTCGGCTCCAAGACGGTCTACACCGGCGCGATCATCGCGTTGCGCGTCGACACCGTTGCGATGCCTGGTGGTCAGCGTGCCGATCGGGAAGTCGTCGAGCATCACGGCGCCGTTGCCGTCGTGGCACTGGACGAGCACGACAACCTGGTGCTGATTCACCAGTACCGTCACCCGCTCGGGCACCGGTTGTGGGAAATTCCTGCCGGTCTGCTCGACGCTCCGGGGGAGAGCCCGGTCGAGGCTGCAGCGCGCGAGCTGGGCGAAGAAACCGGACTCGGCGCCGATCGATGGTCGGTGCTGGTCGATGTCGCTCTCTCACCCGGGTTCACGGACGAGGCGGTTCGCGTCTTCCTCGCCGAGGGGCTGCACGAGGTGGAGCGCGACGATCCCGAACACGAAGAAGCCGATCTCGAGATTTCGCGGGTTCCGCTCGCCGACGCCGTCGACATGGCGCTACGCGGCGACATCGTCAATGCCACAGCGGTATCGGGCATTCTCGCGATCGCCACCGCACGCGCGACGGGAAAGCCGCTGCGCCCCGCCGACGCACCGTGGCCCGATCGTCCTCGCGCATTCGGAGAACGCAAGTCGCGAGCCTGAAGTGCTTGCCCGACAGGTGGACTCGTATCTCGACCATCTAGCGGTCGAGCGAGGATCTGCGCGCAATACGCTACTTTCCTATCGCCGCGACCTGAATCGGTACGCGGAGTACCTGCACGGACGCGGCATCGACGACGTCGCGGGCGTGACGGAGAACGACGTCACCGAATTCGTGACACATCTGCGCCTGGGTGACAAAGATGCCGGCGTCGTACCATTGGCGGCCAGTTCGGCAGCACGCACCCTGATCGCGGTCCGCGGATTCCACAAGTTCTCCGCCGCCGAGGGCCTGGTCGGTGTCGACGTGGCCCGAATGGTCAAGCCGCCGACGCCTGGACGCAAGCTGCCCAAGGCCCTGCCTCTCGACGACGTGATCGCCCTACTCGACGCTTCGGGTGGCGGTGCGGCCGGTGACGGGCCCCGCGACCTGAGGGATCGCGCTCTGCTCGAGCTCCTGTACTCGACCGGAGCACGCATCACCGAGGCGATCGATCTGGACGTCGACGACATCGACACCGAAACCCGTTCCGTGCTGCTCAAGGGCAAGGGCGGCAAGCAGCGGATCGTCCCCGTCGGCAGGCCGGCGATCGCCGCGGTGGACGCGTATCTCGTCCGTGGGCGCCCCAGCCTGGCGACGCGTGGTGTTCCTGCCCTCTTTCTCAACGCGCGCGGGGGACGCCTCTCGCGTCAGAGTGCATGGCAGATTCTTCAGGACGCGGCCGCGTCGGCCGGGATCAAGGCGGACGTCTCACCCCATACGCTCAGGCACTCGTTTGCCACCCACCTGCTCGACGGCGGCGCGGACGTACGCGTCGTGCAGGAACTTCTCGGTCACGCTTCGGTAACCACGACGCAGATCTACACACTGGTCACCGTCACAGCGCTGCGCGAAGTGTGGGCTCAGGCACACCCACGCGCCCGTTAGGCGTTGGTTGGCTCATGCGTGTCTGCGAGACCATTCGGTGATGTAAGCGGTAGCGTTCAAGGAGCGCGAGCGGCCTCCACCGCAGTTTCGGGGGTTTGCCGGCGCCGAGAGCAACCGCCGAAAGAGTAGGGGAGCATCGGACCGTGTCGACATCGCAGCCACCAGCGGCGGAGTCCGCGCCGCCGCATGTCAATGCCCAACTCTTCCAGCGCGTGAACGAATCAGCACCAGCTGTACCCTCCGAACCAGAGGCGATGTTCGAAATAGATACGACGCCAGTAGCCTCTCCACCTGCGGAAACCCTCACCGTTTCCGCGGAAGAACTCGGCCCGACAGGTCGACCGGTCCGCGAGGTACCCCAACCGACACCGTTGGCGCACCACGGACCCGCGATGATCATCGCGATGTGCAACCAGAAGGGCGGCGTCGGCAAGACGACGTCGACCATCAACCTGGGTGCGTCGTTGGCCGAATACGGTCGCCGAGTGCTCCTGGTGGATCTCGATCCCCAAGGCGCGTTGTCTGCTGGACTGGGCGTCCAGCATCACGACCTGGAACTGACCGTCCATAACCTTCTGGTCGAACCGCGTGTGTCCATCGACGATGTGTTGATGCGAACTCGGGTCGACGGCCTCGACCTGCTGCCCAGCAACATCGACCTTTCGGCCGCCGAGATCCAATTGGTCACCGAGGTCGGACGTGAGCAGACCTTGGGACGCGTGTTGCACCCTGTTCTCGATCGGTACGACTACGTGCTCATCGACTGCCAGCCGTCGCTTGGCCTGCTCACGGTGAATGCACTGGCCTGCGCCGATTCGGTCATCATTCCGATGGAATGCGAGTACTTCAGCCTGCGCGGCCTGGCACTGCTCAACGACACCGTCGAAAAGGTGCACGATCGTCTCAATCCCAAGCTCGAGTTGGCCGGTATCGTCGTCACGATGTTCGACGCCCGGACTCTGCACGCCCGTGAGGTGATGGCGCGAGTCGTCGAGGTGTTCGGCGACGTCGTCTACGACACGGTGATCAACCGCACCGTCCGATTCCCCGAAACCAGCGTCGCCGGTGAGCCGATCACGACGTGGGCGCCGAAATCGGCTGGGGCCGAGGCATATCGAGCATTGGCCCGCGAGGTCATTCACCGGTCTGGTCGTTAGTGGAACTGATTGCATCGCAAGAAGATTCGGTCGAAGTCGAGCCGGATTCGATCGACCCGAACGTGCCGACCGACGCTCAGACCGCAGCCAAGGCTGCCGGTTTCCGAGTCACTCTCCGGAACTTCGAAGGCCCGTTCGATCTGCTGTTGAACCTGATCAATCAACGACAGCTCGATGTCACCGAAGTCGCCCTGCACACCGTCACTGACGATTTCATCGCATACACCAAGGAACTCGGCAGTGCGATGGGCCTCGATCAGACAACGGAGTTTCTGGTCGTCGCAGCTACGCTTCTGGACCTGAAAGCGGCCAGGCTGTTGCCCGCCGGGCAGGTCGAGGACGCGGAGGATCTGGCGCTTCTCGAAGCCCGCGACCTTCTCTTCGCGCGACTGCTGCAGTACCGGGCGTACAAACAAGTTGCGGCGCTGTTCGGTGAGTTGGAGGAAGCAGCGCTGCGGCGCTATCCGCGCTCTGTTGCCGTCGAGGATCAGTTCACCGAACTCCTGCCCGAGGTGTTGTTGGGCGTCGACCCTCACCGTTTTGCGGAGATCGCGGCGACTGTGTTCACACCACGTCCGGTGCCGACGGTGGGCCTCGATCACCTCCATGTGTCCAATATCTCGATACCCGAGCAGGCCGAGCGAATTCTCGAGTTGCTGCGCGAGCGAGGCATAGGGGAGTGGACACCCTTCGGGGACCTCGTTGCGGAGTGTGAGATCACCGTCGAGATAGTCGCAAGATTTCTCGCGTTGCTCGAGTTGTACCGCCGGCAGGTCATCGTGTTCGAGCAACCCGAAGCACTCGGACCGCTGATGGTGAGTTGGACCGGAGACGACCCGGCCGCGCCGGTCACAGAGGAGGACTACGGATGAACGCCGAGCCGACGGAATCAGAGTCTTCGCAGCTAGACGAGATGATCGAGCCTACCGAACACGCCTCGGAGTCCGAAGATTCCGCCCCCGATTTCGAACTCGACGACGATCAACTCGACGCAGTGCTGGAGTCGCTTCTGCTTGTCGTGGATTCGCCGGCCGAAGTGAACCAACTCGCATCTGTCACCGGAACCGCGCCGGAACGAGTCGAAGAACGCCTGACGTCGATGTCGGCCGCATTGACCGCTCGCGGCAGCGGAATGGACCTTCGCTACGCGGGCGACGGATGGCGCCTGTACACGCGACAAGAGTTTGCCCCGTACGTGGAAAAGCTGCTATTGGACGGCGCACGCACCAAATTGACCAGGGCGGCATTGGAAACTTTGGCCGTAGTCGCATACCGTCAACCGTTGACTCGTGCGCGGATCAGTGCGGTACGAGGCGTCAACGTGGACGGGGTGGTACGCACCCTCCTTGCCCGCGGACTGATCGCGGAAGCCGGGCCTGACCCGGACACTAACGCGACACGGTACTCCACGACCGAACTGTTCCTCGAACGGCTCGGCCTGGCCTCGCTCAGCGAGCTCCCGGAGTTGGCCCCGCTCTTGCCTGATGTCGATCTCATCGACGACATCAGCGAAAGCCTGGAATCCGATCCGCGATTTGCGAGAATGAACAAGGCAGACGTGCCCGCTGACGTAGTGGACACCGAAGTCGACGACTGACCGGAATTCCGGCGCTCGTCAGCACCGAGAAAGACCCGACCACGCTCGGGAAACAGTAGAAAACTGACAGGAAAAAAGTGAACAATCCCGCTCGCCGAGATGGCACACCGGACCGTAACAACTCCCGCGACAGCCGCGGCGCACGCAGCGATGCCCCCCGCGGCGCACGTAGCGAAGCGCCCCGTGGTGGACGCAGCAACACTTCCCGCAGTACCTCTGGATACGACCGCAACGCCGGATCCGACCGTCCCCGCACGGACGACCGTCGCGGTGGATTCAATGATGACCGTCGCCCGCCGCGCAGTGATGACCGTCGCCCGCCGCGCAGCGACGACCGTCGCCCCGCACGTACGGACGACCGTCGTAGTGGCTACAACGACGATCGGCGCGGCCCGCGCACGGACGATCGCCGCGGACCCCGCAGCGATGACCGCCGTACCCCCCACGTCGACGCCCGTCGCGCACCGCGTGGCGGCGCTGACCGTCGTAGTGACGATCAGCGCGGCGCACGCCCCGACGCTCCTCGCGGCGGCGCATGGTCGAACGCACCTCGTGGGTCCAAGTTCGACGGACCTCCGCGCAAGCGCCCGGCAGCCCCGACACCGCCGGCGACCAACAAGCGTGGCAAGCCGAAGACCGAGAAGCCGCAGCGCGTCGTCTCTCAGAACCCGTTGGTCTCCAACGCCAAGCCGGCGCGTCATCAGCATGCCGAGATCACCAAGCACGACGGCCCGCCGAAGGGCGACGGCGTCCGCTTGCAGAAGGTACTGGCTCAGGCCGGCGTCGCATCACGCCGCGCTGCTGAAGAACTGATCGATCAGGGTCGCGTCGAGGTCGACGGCCGCATCGTGGTCGAACAGGGTCTGCGTGTCGACCCCGAGAACGCAGTGGTTCGTGTCGACGGCGTCCGCGTCGTCGTGCAGAAGGACCTCGTCTACCTCGCGATGAACAAGCCGCGTGGCTGGCAGTGCACCATGTCCGACGATCTCGGTCGTCCGTGCGTCGGTGACATCGTCTCCGAGCGCGTTCAGTCGGGTCAGCGGCTCTTCCACGTCGGCCGTCTCGACGCCGACACCGAAGGCTTGCTCCTCTTCACCAACGACGGCGATCTGGCTCACCGCCTGATGCACCCGTCGTTCGAGGTTCCGAAGACGTACCTCGCCACGGTTCACGGCGTTGTCGAGCGCAGCACCGGCAAGCAGTTGCGCGACGGTGTCACCCTCGACGACGGTCCGGCCAAGGTGGACGCGTTCACCGTGCTCGAGATCAACGAGGGCAAGACGCTCGTCAAGCTGGTTCTGCACGAGGGTCGTAAGCACATCGTGCGTCGCCTCCTCGATGCCGTCGGTCACCCCGTTGTCCGTCTGGTTCGCACCAACGTCGGAGTTGTCGCCCTCGGCGATCAGCGTCCGGGAACGCAGCGCGTCCTCGGACGTAGCGAGGTCGGTGGACTGTACGAGGCGGTCGGCCTGTGACCGATTCGTCCATGCCGCTGGTAGTCGCTATGGACGGACCGTCCGGAACCGGCAAGTCCAGCGTCTCTCGCGCGTTGGCGCAGCGTTTGGGTGCTCGCTACCTCGACACCGGAGCCATCTACCGGATCGCGACCCTGCACGTGCTGCGTCAGGGAATCGATCTGGCGGATTCCGCCGCGATCACGGCCGCCGTTGCGGCGTTGCCGTGGTCCATCGGTACCGATCCGAGCAGCGAGCAGGTGCATCTCGACGGCGCGGACGTCAGCGAGGAGATCCGCGGCGACGCGGTCACCAAGGCTGTCTCCGCAGTGTCGGCCGTACCCGAGGTTCGCGACCTGCTGGTCGCCACTCAGCGTGAGTTGGCGGCCGGTGCGGAGCGGATCGTCGTGGAAGGTCGCGACATCGGAACCGTCGTACTCCCCGATGCAGACGTCAAGATCTTCTTGACCGCATCGGCGGAAACCCGTGCGGCACGGCGCAATACGCAGAATATCGGCCAAGGCCGTGAAGACAATTACGAAGCGGTGCTGGCTGATGTGCAGCGCCGTGACCATCTCGATTCGACTCGGGCAGTGTCGCCGTTGCGCCCTGCCGAGGATTCCATTCTGGTGGATACGAGCGAATTGGGAATTGAAGATGTGATCGCCAAGTTGCTGTTGGTGGTCAGCGACAGAACTGGAGCAGTGCAGTGAGCGACGATCTGGTAACCGAATATGCCGGTGACGGAACTTGGTCCGAGGAATCGGAGTGGGACTACGCCGATCTCGAAGCGGACGGCGAAGGCGAAGCGCACATTGCCGTCCCGACCTTGGCTGTTGTCGGTCGACCGAACGTCGGCAAGTCGACGCTCGTCAACCGCATCATCGGCCGTCGTGAAGCGGTAGTCGAAGACATCCCCGGCGTTACCCGTGACCGCGTCTCGTACGAGGCGAACTGGGCCGGACGACGCTTCCTAGTCCAGGACACCGGCGGATGGGAGCCCGACGCAAAGGGTCTTCAGCAGGCGGTCGCACGTCAGGCGGAGTTGGCCATGGGAACGGCTGACGCCATTCTCCTGGTCGTCGACGCTGTTGTCGGCGCTACCGCGACGGACGAAGCTGTTGCTCGCGTGCTTCGCCGCTCGAAGACTCCGGTCATCCTCGTTGCCAACAAGGTGGACGACGGACGCACCGAGTCCGAGGTTGCAGCGCTGTGGTCCTTGGGCCTCGGTCAGCCGTACTCCGTGAGTGCGACGCACGGCCGCGGTACCGGAGACCTGCTCGACGAGGTTCTCGAGAAGCTGCCGGAAACCCCGCGTGAAGGTATCCCCGGCGGCGGTCCGCGTCGTGTTGCTCTCGTCGGAAAGCCGAATGTCGGAAAGTCCAGCTTGCTCAACAAGCTGTCCGGTGACGAGCGGTCCGTCGTGCACAATGTTGCCGGCACCACCGTCGACCCCGTCGACTCCATTGTCGAACTCGGCGGGCGCCCTTGGCGTTTCGTCGACACGGCTGGTCTGCGCAAGCGCGTCAGCCATGCCAGCGGGGCGGAGTTCTATGCGTCGCTGCGTACGAAGAGCGCGATCGAGGCCGCTGAGGTTGCGATCCTGCTGATCGACGCGCACGAGCCGATCACCGAGCAGGACTTGCGTGTTCTGAGCATGGTGGCCGACACGGGTCGTGCATTGGTGATCGCATTCAACAAGTGGGACCTCGTGGACGAGGACCGTCGACTCATGCTGGACAAGGAAGTGGACCGCGATCTGGTCCGCGTTCCGTGGGCTCAGCGAGTCAACATCTCCGCCCACACCGGTCGCGCCGTGGCGAAGCTCGTGCCGGCTCTCGACACGGCTCTGGAGTCCTGGGACAAGCGCATCCCCACGGGTCGCCTGAACACCTGGCTCAAGGAAGTTGTGGCAGCAACGCCGCCTCCGATGCGTGGTGGTCGCCTTCCGCGCATCATGTTCGCGACGCAGGCAAGCACGCGCCCGCCGACATTCGTTCTCTTCACCACGGGCTTCCTTGAGGCCGGCTACCGCCGCTTCATCGAGCGGCGTCTGCGTGAAGAGTTCAACTTCGACGGCAGCCCGATCCGCGTATCCGTCCGAGTGCGCGAGAAGCGTGACCGTAAGGGCCGCTGATTCTGCGTCCAATTCGGTACTGAAACGGCTCTGACCAGCCGATTGGTACTTCGGCCCGTCCCTGATGTAATCTTTCCAAGCGCCCGAAACAAGGGCTTGGGACGGGCTGTGGCGCAGCTTGGTAGCGCACTTGACTGGGGGTCAAGTGGTCGCAGGTTCAAATCCTGTCAGCCCGACCGAAGTTAGATCAAAAAGGCAGTTTCTCAGAAATGAGAAACTGCCTTTTTGTTTGTGCCTTCAAAGGTTCGGCAACGGATCATGCGGGAAGTCCTGCGGTGACGTGATCTCCGCGTCGGCAGCGTTCACGACTGCAACATATTCTTCGTCGGTTTCGCGCTCATCAGAACGTCTGCTGGAAACGCGTAGTGGATCTCGTCGTCTGGATGCAAGTGGGAGCGAAGGCGCGCACGGACGCTCGCGGAAACCGGCATGCGCGGAAGGCTAGCTCAGGTTCGCTGACTGAGGCGAATATTGTGAACGGCAACGGTTACTTCGAAGAGCGCGATCAGAATGGCGGTAAAGATTGCTGCCAACCACCACGGCGCCGAACCTGCTGTATTCAGCCAGATGGTCAGTGCACCGAAAATTGTAGTCGGAATGCCGACAGCACGAGACAGGTCGACGTTCCTCGGATTGACCGGCGGTGTTCTCCACCAATGAAGGCGATGTCCTCGATTCTCACGCAGCATTCGCAGGATGGACCAGACAGTAAGCGGCAGACCAATCGCGAGGATGACCATCCCGCCAATGATCGCCAAAGTGCACCCGTCTCGGAAGTACGTCACGGCAGCGCCCACAACACCTGCAAAACCGATGGCCGTGAATACTTTCCACGCCGGGGTTATGGACTGGCCATGCGGTTGTGTTGCCATCCAAGCACCCTTCCACAAAACATAATCGAAAACTTCAACCCTGTTGCGGCCGTCGATTGTGCATCAGGGTGACAATCAAACTCGGTAGGCCGTTAACTACTCCGAGTACAGCGACTGCGATACCCGCACTCAAGAGAGGTGCTGTCTCCCAAGAGTTGTCGACGATGGCAGATGCTCCGATCAAGCTCGATACCCAGCCCGTGAGTTGAGCACGTCGGACATGTTGTGCCGCTCGCGAGGAGGTCGGTCCTACCGAGAGAGGTAACCTCCGCCCCTTTCGAGTCGTAATTGCTTTCTTCTCCGGAGCGCAATTTCGCCTACTGGCATGATCTCTTCGTATGATTGGGATTCGGATCGCGTGGGTTGTATTGGCGGTCGCCACCGGGATTCTGGGATCCGCGACGGCACAGTGGCCGCTGTACGAGATCACCGATTGCGAAATAGGCCTCGGCCCGCTCAGTTCTGCCGATTGTTACCGCTCGATTCACGACTATTTCGGGCGGGAGCTCTTCTTGGTGCTGGCGTTGCCGGTGGCTCTGTGCGTTATTCCAGCCGTGATCCCACGACCATTAGTTTCCTGGATCGTCTCGGCGACAATGCTTTGCGCTGCAGTATTGGGTTTCTTTGCAGCTTTCAGCTCTGATATGCCTTCTCTGCTGTCGATGGTGGGGAGCCTCCCTGCTGCAGTGCTGGCATTGGTACTTGCTGCGGTGCATCAGGGGATCGCATTGCGCAACAAGGGCGCCATTGCGCGTGCGCGCAGTGGGGTTCGCGATACGCAGCCGAGTGAGTGATCAGTCGGGGCTGAAGAACAGTTCCATCGAGATCCAGAACCACGCCACCATTGCCGCGACCGGCAGGAACGCGAGCACTAATGGCAATGTAAATTGCCGGCCGGTACGACTGGGAACAGTCATAAGTCCGAGCAAGACGAACACGGCGGCAGGCGCCGCCCAACTTATCCAGTAGGTGAGTGGTGGTGGGTTGGGCCCGAACGACGTGAACGAACGGTTCGGATACAGCTGCGGCTGCGGGACATCGGCGAAGTGTTGCCACAGGAGTACCAATGGCAGGTAGCCGAACAGTCCCAGTAGGAGGCCGACGACGAGTCCCGCGAAGATTCGTTCGCCCCTCATCTCAACGCACCTGTCCGAATCAATCGTCCCACTGCCTATGCGACTTCTGGTAAGTCACGAGGCTGAATCCGTAGAGCCCACGCCCGGGCCGCAACGAACGTCATGGCCAATACGAGAACGACCAGCAGTACGACCGCGATCCAGGTGGGAGTGGTGGTGGAAAAGCCCAGCCTCCACGCAGTACCGACACCTACAGTCGTCGCCGCCAACGCCCCGACCGGAAGCATCGCCGCGACCGCTCGCGTCGTGCGAACAGTAAGTCGATCCCCGGCAGCGCGAAGAACTCCGAACACGGCGGCGACCGAAAGGCCATAGGCCAGAAGACCGCTGACGGCGTAGACCAGGAGCGGGGACCATCCCATATCAACCGACCCGATGAATGCCATGCCGATCAAGACCAACAGGGGCGTCAGCCCAAGCGTGACGCCTGCGATGCCTGCCACCACAGTTCGAACCAGTCGATTGTCTTGGCTTCCGGAGATTCGCACGCCCGCGAGGCGGAGCACGAACCCGGTCAGCGCGCCCAGAAGGGCGCCGATCACCGCAGCCTCGATGGGCCAGGTCCATTGCGATTCACCCGCGAAGCCCGAGATTGTGGTGCCACCCGAAAGAGGGTGATCGTGGCGGACGCCTGTGCCGATCCCTGTGTCAGCGCCGCCGTGACGATGGCAACGGTCGCACCGAACAAAGCAAACCCGAGTGCCTGTTTCCACATCTAGCCATCTTGACCCATCCCGCGGGAGAATTCGGCACAACGGCAGTCTCGTCCGGATGCCTTCTCACTGTGCAGATTGGGGGGCGCAGCCGACTTCGGCGATAATTGTGTGAAGGGGCTGGTGGTGACACCCTCGTCGTATCACCACCAGCCACGTTCGACACTCACGACCTGCTGTCACGCACGCAATCGGCGACGTGCTGCCAGTGCTGCCGGAAATCCGAGATCTGCATCGATCACTTCACCGGAGAGACGTTCCGAGATTTCGATCAGTCGACTGCATCCGGTCTCTCCGATCGCCTCGTACGGGTACGACCCCAGCACATCGGTCTGATGCTCAACCCGCTTCCGGCGATCGCGACCCACCTCGTTCAGGTGAAGCTCGGGGCCGTCTTCGAGCCATCCACGCGCCCGCACACCTTCGACGCCTTCCGCCCACTGATCGTTGTCCCATGCCCGGCTCATTTGCAGAGCAGCAGCAGGAACATCACCGGTTGCGGGGGACTGTAAGAACAACGGTGTAACTCTGAAAGGAGATACGCCACTATGACTGACGTGATTGAACGTGAGACAGAGACGAACTCGGCTCAGCCGGGTATCAGCGATGCGCGGCTCAAAGAGCTGGTCGAGCAGGCGCGAGCCGAAGGGCTGCAGTTGACCGGAGATGGTGGATTGCTGTCGAAGCTGACCAAGCTAGTCGTGGAGTCCGCGCTCGAAGGCGAGATGGACGACCACCTCGGATACGGCAAGAGCGACCCGGCAGGGAGGGGCAGCGGCAACTCCCGCAACGGCAGACGAGCCAAGAACGTGTTGACCGAGGCCGGCCCGGTCGAACTCGAGGTGCCCCGTGACCGGGATTCCTCCTTCGAGCCGAAGATCGTGGCCAAGCGGCAGCGTCGGCTCTCAGGCGTGGAGGACATGGTGATCTCATTGTCGGCCAAGGGTTTGACGACCGGTGAGATCGCTGCACACCTGGCCGAGGTGTACGGAGCTGATGTGTCCAAGCAGACGATCTCGACGATCACCGAGCGGGTGATGGAAGGCATGGCCGAGTGGCAGAACCGGCCGTTGGATCCTGTGTACCCGGTGTTGTTCATCGACTGCATCCACGTCAAGATCCGCGAGGGCAACGTCGCTAACCGGCCGATCTACGTCGCGATGGGGGTGACTGTCGACGGCACCCGCGACATCCTCGGACTGTGGGTCGGTGAGCACGGCGACGGGGAGGGAGCGAAGTACTGGCTTCGGGTGTTGTCCGAGCTGAAAAACCGTGGTGTGCAAGATGTTCTGATCGTCGTGTGCGATGGTCTCAAGCATCTACCCGACTCGATCGAGCAAGTGTGGCCACAGACCATCGTGCAGACTTGTGTGGTCCATCTTCTCCGTAACACCTACGCCTATGCCTCCCGCAAGGACTGGTCCGAGATCGCCAAGGACCTCAAACCCGTCTACACGGCTCCGTCGGAGCAGGCCGCGCTCGACCGATTCGCAGAGTTCAGTGACAAATGGGAGAAACGCTATCCCGCGATCATCAGGCTCTGGACTAACGCCTGGGCTGAGTTCGTGCCGTTCCTACAATTCGACAACGCCATCCGGCAGGTCATTTACACGACCAACGCCATCGAGAGTGTCAACGCTCGAATCCGCAGGGCTGTCAAGGCCCGTGGACACTTTCCGACCGAGGCCGCGGCCTTGAAATGCGTGTATCTGGCCATCATGAGCCTCGATCCCAAAGGCACCGCCCGCAGGCGCTGGTCCAACCGATGGAAGGCAGCACTGAATGCCTTCGAGATAACGTTCGACGGACGGCTGTCTGCCGGACGAAAGTAGTTAGAAACCAATCAATTACACCGTTTTCTGGACAGACCCGTTGCGGCGTGGACTACCAACGCTTCGACACCGTTGAGTCCCTCGGCGTGAAGAAGTGCGACATGAGAATCTCCGCGAAACTCCCGGAGCAAGGATTGGGCATGCCACAACACGAGATGAGGCTCCTCAGGCCACGGCAATGATGCGTGCCCACCGAACAGGGGTCGCCCTTGTGGTCTGTTGCAGGCGCGTTCCGCGGCTCGACGTGCGAGTTCGGCAGCTTCGCGAACTTCGGTGCCGTCGACATGTTCTCCCCAGGCCTTGCGCAGCGAACGGTCGACAGCGTCGAGTCGAGCGGTGAGGATCTGTTCGGGGGTGGCGATTGTCCAGGCTTCCGGCAGCACCGCGTGTACCAGTTCGGGGTTGAAGTTGAAGAACGTAGCGATGGTGACTTCAGCCGCTACTGCGCCCATGGGCGCAGACCGCGAAGCGAAGTAGCCCATTCGAGGGTGTGTAAAGCCCAGTGCGGCATATGCTTCCGCGCCGAAAGGGGTGAAGTAGATCATGCCGTGTATTGGTTCGGCTCCACGGAAGACGCGGCGCGCGGTTTCTGGTGCGATCGAGGTCATCGATAGTCCTTCATGCTGGTGGTGTGGTCTTCGAACAGTCGAGTCGGATGGTTGTTCTACGCCGGCTATCTCCCTCTGACATACATGCGGTCCCGGACGGCATCACCCACTCGGTAGACGGCCAGGACGACCAATGAAATCAGAATGCCGGAGGGGAGAATCTGTTGTGGTGCACTCAAGATGTGCAGGTACGCATCGGATAAGTCACCGCCCCAACTCGGAGTGGGCGGCTGTATACCCAACCCGAGGAACGAGAGTGCCGCCTGCGCGAGAAAAGTCAGGCCGGTGAGCACGGTCACCTGAACGACAACCGGCCCGATTGCGTGCGGAAGAAGATGACGCAGGAGCACTACGTGCGGCGGGCATCCTGAGAGTCGCGCGCTCAGAACGAAGTCTCGGTTCCTCGTTTCGCTGACCCCGGCAGCCAGAATTCTTGCAATTGTGGGTGCATAGACGACTCCGAGCGCTGACATCGACGTGATCAGGCTCGGCCCCAGAACACCGGTAATAGCCACTGCGAGAACCAAACCTGGGAATGCCAGCAATGCGTCCGCCACCCGGAGGAGTGACGCGCCGATCCAGCGTGGCCAATATCCGGCGATCAACCCCCACGGAATTCCCAACAGCAGACTGACAGCGACAGCGATCGCGACGCCGAAGAAGGCGGAGCGTCCTCCCCAGATCAATCGACTGAGCACGTCACGACCGAAGCCGTCAGTGCCAAGCAGGTGCTGTGCACTCGGACCGGCGAACGTGTTGGTCAGGTTCTGATCGGTCGGACTGTGCGGAGCCACGAACGAGGCCAAGACGGACGCCGCTATCAGCGTTCCGAGAAAGCAGTAGCTGAGCCATAATCCGGGGTGCAGTCGAGGGAGAGCCCACTTGGAGCGGGTCTCGCCTGCGGTGGTCAGCGCGAGTTGGCTCACGAGATCGTTCCCTTCCTCAATTGTGGGCTGATCATGTTGTTGACGACGTCGACCAGGATGTTCACGAGAAGCACGATCACGACGAACAGCAACACAATGCCTTGAAGCATCGGATAATCTCGCGTGTCGATCGCAATGACGAGAGCGCTCCCGAGGCCCGGCAGCACGAAGATCTGCTCGAGAATGACCGTCGCACCCAGCATCGCCACGGCGAGCAATCCATAGACAGTGACAATCGTGGGAACGATGTTTCGTAGCGCGTAGCGCCACACGATCTTCCGCTCGTCGATACCCATCGCACGCGCAGTTCGTACGTAGTCACTTGACAGTGTCTCGATCATCGCAGCCCTGGTCTGCCGAACCGCAATCGATGCTGCGCCGGCAGCGAGCGCCGTTGCTGGTAGGACCAAATGGCTCAGGTTGTCGATCACACTGTTCTCGAGAGGAACCCAGCCGAGCACCGGTAGAACTCCCAAACCGAGGGCGAAGACATCGACCAGCACGATAGCGAGGAAGAAGTCCGGTACCGCGAGTCCGATCCCCGAAACCGTGCGGGTCAGACCATCGCTGCGTCGTCCCTGCCGCGTCGCGGTCCACACACCGAGCGGTATGGCGACGACGGCGGACAGTAACAGTGCGAGTACAACGAGCTCGGCGCTCGCGGGCAGGCGCGCAAGGATCTGTGGGCCGACGGGGGCGCTGTTCTGTAGCGACGTTCCCAGATCTCCGTGCAGAGCCGACACCACCCAGTTCCAGTACTGGACCAGCAGAGGTTGATTCAATCCGAGGCGCTCGTTGAGTGCCGCGATGGCTTCATCGCTGCCGTTCGGACCGAGAAGTGCCTCGGCTGGTCCACCGGGGATTATCCGGATAAGGGCAAAGGTTATGAAACTAGCGATAATCGCGGTAGGAATTATCTGTGCGAACCGGACGCCGATCATCCGTATGTAAGGATTCACCGGCGATCGGTGAGGGTTTCGGGTCGGAACGCTCTCAGGCTCGGGGGCCAACGAATTCTCTTGCGATACAACGGTCGTCGTCATGACTTCGAGAGGTACGTCAGATTGGGGGAGCCGTTCAGTGCGGGAACGGCCCCGTGGACGTTCTTCGTGTAGGCGACCACGTCGGGAGTGAAGTACAACGGTACGTACTCAGCGGACTTGATCACGACTTGATTGATCTGTTTGACGATGTCGAGCTGAGCGGTTTCGTCATACGTGTTGTTCAGCAGTGCGATCAGCTTCTCCAACTCCTCGTTGGGGACGGAATTCTGCCGGAAGTACGATCGCGAACCCAGAGAGGCTTCGAAATTGAGCGGTGCGGATGCTCGCGTGGGCCATCCCACGCTGAAGACGTCCGCGCTGTTGTGTGCGACGAACTCCGTAATCGCCTGAGGTCCACTCATTTCGACGAAGTCGACCTTGATGCCGACTTTCTCCCATTGTTCTCCGACAAGGACCGCGTTGGTCGAGTACGGCGGTAGGTTGCCTGCTAGTCCGCGCACGGTGACCCCATTCGGATACCCCGCCTCCGCTAGCAGCGATTTGGCCTTCTCCGGGTCGTACGGCCATGCATCTTCGGTTTCCTCGTCGTAGAACTGCGAACCGGGAGGATATTGACCGAACGCCGCAGTTCCTTCCGAGCTGTCCAGCGCGGCTCGCGCAATTGCCTTGCGGTCGAGCGCATACTGCATCGCCAGACGAACCCGGACGTCGTTAACCACAGGGTTCTTGTTGTTGATCACGACGAGCGCAACTCCGAGTCTCGGGTCGTGACTGACGTTCAGGTTGGGATTCCGTTCGAGGATCGGAGCACTCGACGGTGTGAGCCCGTATGCAAAATCCGCAGCGTTCGATGTCAGGGCATTTGTCAGCGCTGTGGGATTGGAGATCACCTGGATCTGGATCTTGGCGAGCTGGGGGCTGGGTGGACCTGCCGGTTTGTAATCGTCGAATCGACTGAATGTGTATGAACTGTTCGGGACTGCGCTGGTGAATGTGTACGGCCCTGCGCCTACAGGCTTGTTGGCGAAGTCTGCCCCTGCTGCTGCCAGCGCAGTGGGGGAGACCACCATTCCCAATCTGCCGTTGAGCCAGCCTGGTAAACCGGAGGTAGGTGAACTCAACGAGATCGTGACGTGATCTGGGGACGTTGCTTCGATGCTCTTGATCGTCGGGACGGAAACGATTCCGAGACTCAAGCAGTGTTCCATGCTTGCCTTGACGGCTGCTGCATCGACAGCTGTACCGTCGTGGAAGGTCAAGCCGTTCTGCAACGTCATCTCGAACGTCAGGTTGTCCGGTCCGGAGAAGCCCCACTCGCTGGCGATTCCGGGCCGCAACTTCTGGGTGGCAGGTTCCGCATCGATCAGTGGTGCATACATCAACTGTAAGTAGTCGATGTCGTATCCGATGTTTCCCGCACACGGGTCGAGCGAGGCGGGCACGTGCGATGTCGCGACCTTGAGTTCGGCGTTCGGATCGGCAGGTCCGGTATCGCCGGCGGTACCGGTGGCGCTGCTCGAACAGCCGCTGAGCACAAGAGCAGAAAGTGCAAACGCAGCTACCAGCACACGTGGGCCACTTTTCCCATGATTCTGGAAGCGTGTGATCGGATATCGGGATCGCAAAGACAGACGCGGATTCATATGGTGGACTTTCGCTTTGGTCTTCTCGGAAGGGGGAGACTGACGCGGCACGCATTTACTGCGGCGGGTTGGAGATTCCGATCGATGTGGCCGGGGACGATAGATGGCAGGCGGAGCTGTGTGCGGAATTCGAGGCCGCGCGAAGTGACGGCGCTTCCGACGCACAGCGATCCATCGCAAACGGGCAGCGGTTGCGGAATCGACAGCCCGAGGGTGGATTCCGTGGGTCGGGTAACTCGCCCCGCACCAATGCTTTCCGACGACTGCGCCGCTCGAGTTCGATGTGCGGGGCCGCGGCGAGAAGCGCCTGCGTGTAGGGGTGCGATGGAGTCCTCAGGACCGTGGCAACCGGTCCGATCTCGACGATTCGGCCGAGGTACATCACCGCGACGCGATCGGCGATCCGTGCCACCGAACCCAAATCGTGCGAAATGAAGATGTACGTGAGGTCATGTTCTTCTCGGAGATCGGCAAGAAGTTGCAACACCTCTTCCTGAAGCGAAACATCCAGGGAGGCAACAGGTTCGTCGCAGAGAATCAGTGGCGCCTTGGAGGCAAGTGCACGAGCGATGGTCACGCGTTGGCGTTGGCCACCGGAGAGCTGGGTCGGGAGGCGGTCGGCAAGCTCAGCGCCGAGACCGACCCGACGCAACAGCTCGACGGCTTTCGGCCGCAAGGACTGTGGGATGCGCAGACGCCCTGGCGCCATCGGCTCGGCTACGCAAGCCCATGAGGCCATCCGATTGTTCAAGGCCGACGTAGGGTTTTGAAAAATGAGATGGGAAGATCCACCCTTGCCGAACGCCGGGTCGTCGAGATTCATAGTGATGGAGCCTGCGGCCGTAGCCACCAGACCCGCGAGAGCGTGAGCCGTCGAGGATTTTCCCGATCCTGATTCACCGATTATCGCAAGGGTTTCGCCCCTCTGTACGGAGAAGCTGACGTCGTCGACCGCGCGAAGAGCTTTGCGTCCGCGTCCGTACTCGACTGCCAGATTCCTAACGTCGACGATGACGTCGGTGTTGCTCATCAGCTCACCAGTCCGAGCAACTCGAGTTCGTCGCTGCGGTGACATCTTGTTGCCGATTCCGGTGATCCGATCAGAAGTGGATGATCGGATATGCAGAGCTCCTCGGAGTAGTTGCACCGGGCGACGTATCGGCAACCCACGCCGTCAGCATGGGCTTTGGTGGTGAAATTGCCTCGCGCCTTGGGCGATTGGGAGGAGACTTCTTCGAATGTCGAGCGTGCCGCCTCGAGAAGGCTGAACGTGTAGGGATGCGCGGGCCGCCGAAGCAGCACGTCTCGTGGCGCTACGTCGACGATCTCGCCGCGAAACATGGTGATGACTCGATCCGCGACCTCGGCGACAACCGCGAGGTCGTGACTGATCAACAACACGGCAAGATCGCGCTGTTCGGCCAGTTCTCGAAGGAGATCGACAATCTGAGCTTGGATGGTGACGTCGAGCGCTGTTGTCGGTTCGTCCGCGATCAGCAACTTCGGACCGCATGCCAGGGCCATCGCGATCATCACCCGCTGACACATCCCGCCGGAAAGCTCGTACCCGAACGACTTCAAGGTTCTGCTCGGGTCGGCCAGACCGACCTGGTGGAGAAGATCTGTAGCCACGTCCTCCGCATCGACTTTCGTGATGTCGCGGTGGGCCTTCAACACATCGACGATCTGGCGACCGATGCTGACGGAGGGGTTGAGAGCCGAACTCGGGTCCTGGAAGACCATACTGACGTCGCGACCGCGTATTTTCCTCAACTCGGCGGCGGGCAGACCCACAAGTTCCTGTCCTTCCAAACGGATGCTTCCGCTGGTTGTTGCCGTACGGGGCAAGAGACCGAGCAGAGCGAGTCCGGTCAGTGTCTTTCCGCTCCCGCTCTCTCCTACGAGGCCGGTGATTTCGCCCGACCCCAACTCGAAGCTCACGCGGTCGAGGAGTCTGTTCGAAATCGATTCTGTCCCAATGTCAACCGTGAGGTCTCGTACTTGCAGAAGTGGGCTCATCGTCGGGTCGTCCACGTGTGATCGTTCATCGCATTCCTCCGTAAACAACTGAATTGTTGTGACTGGAATCACGTACCGGGGAACAATAAACACTCACCTGCAACAAAGTCAATGAATGTTGCAACGATTGCCGTCGATGGCGCCGTCTGATCGCCTCCGGCTACCGACCAGCACGTCGTCAGCGATACATTCACTCCATGGCCGAGACACGTGACATCCGCGCGGAAGCGTTGAGTGCCGCCCGACGACAGTTCGCAGCCGGAAAACCGCTCGATGTGAACGCTTTGGCCACCGAGTTGGGGGTGGATCGGACCACCTTGTTCCGGCGTGCAGGGAATCGCGACACAATTACCGGTGACGTGCTCGATTCACTGGCGCGCCGAACGTGGCGAATGGGCCTCGAGGAGTGCGGTGGAAGCGGAGCGTCAAGGGTTGTCGACGTCCTCACTTACCATGCACGGGCGACAATCGAGACCGAATTCTTCCGGACGTATTTGACTCGGGAACCGCAAAAGGCGTTGTGCATACTCACAACTGGACTGGGGCCGATTCAGGGCACGATGGTCGAATCCGTGCGAAGGCTGATCGAAGCTGAAATACCGGAGCAGATTCGGCCAGACCTGCCCGTCGAGGACATGGCATATCTGCTGGTTCGCGTGGGTGAGTCGTTCATCTACAACGATTTGCTCACTGGTGGCACTCCGGATACGGAGAAGGCTCGCTTGGCGTTCCGGCTCATCCTCTCGCGTGACTAGTGTGCCGAGTTTCCGTTGTCTCAGTTTTCGTGAAAGCGCTTCGAATGCAAGCTATTTCATAGCTATGCCTGGTTGTATGACCCAATCAGGCTGGTGGGATCGGCACAAAGCTCCGCATCTCGTCCCGTCCGGGCCGGATGACGCCTGCGGCGGATTCGGGAACCTCGTTCCAGGCGCCGGGAAGGTCACGTAGAGGCTCGGAGACGACGATTCGGGTCTCCTCACTCAGATGGTGCAGGGCATCCACCTCAGGATGGAGCTTGCGCAACGTGGAAATCTCGGTGGAGAAGAACAACGACCTCGACTGGTGCTCGCTGGAATAGCGAAAGATCCAGGTGGAGATGCCATCCGACGTGGCGACGGTCATCTGAACCGGATTGTCGATTCCCTGCGAGCGGGCCGTGTGCTCGACGAATCCGACGGCCCTCGCGACACCTTCGAACGGATCGTCGGTCAGGCCGAACGTCAGCGCGAGGAAGAACAAGGTTTCCGAGTCCGTCGATCCTTCGAGATCCGGAAAGAGCGACGGATCAATGGCAGTCACCAATTCCCGTTTCATGTCGTGGAATCCGTGTAGTGAACCGTTGTGCATCCACAACCATTGCCGGTGCCGGAACGGGTGACAGTTGCTGCGCTGCACTGCAGTTCCCGTCGAGGCGCGGATGTGAGCGAACAGCAGAGGGGTGCGCAATTGGGAGGTGACTTCGCGCAGGTTCGAGTCGTTCCACGCGGGTTCGATGCTCTTGAAAACTGCCGGTTGGGGGCCTTCCCCGTACCAGCCGATTCCGAAGCCGTCGCCATTTGTCGTCGTGGCCCCGAGTTGAGAATGCAGGCTCTGGTCGATCAGCGAGTGCTGTGGCCTGAACAGCAAGTCATGGGCCAGTATCGGCTCTCCGGAATACGCCATCCACCTACACATACTTTCAACTCAAGCAGATCGAGTCGGCGTTGACGGTGCATGCGCAGCGGCGTGCGTCGTCTGGGTGGGCTTCCATGTCGACACAGCCCAGATCACGACGATGTTCAGCGCGATGATGAGAGTCGACCACCAGGGGTAGTACGGCAGCCACAAGAAGTTCGCGATGATCGAGATCGCGCAGATCACCACTGCCGACACCCGCGCCCAGGCCGCTCCGGTGAACAGTGCGAGCCCGACGAGAGCGACGAGCGCGCCCAGCACGAGATGGATCCAACCCCACGTCGTCAGGTCGAACTGATAGACGTAGTCGATCCCGACTACGAACACTTCGTTTTCGGCGACGGCAGCGAGTCCTTGGAAGAACTGCACGATGCCGACCGTCACCAAGATGACGGCTGCCCCGATCGATGTTCCTACCGCGAAACCCTGCTTGACTGATGTTGTATCCGACATGACGGTTTCCCTTGATTCGGTGGGGGGCGACCGGACACGTGCCCGGCACGCTCGTTGTAGTGATCGTTGTTCCACCGGCTGACCGCTATGAAACGGAAATACCTGTCCAATGCGGTGAGAAATCAGTGCGATCTGCTCCGATGTGCGGGCGAAATGTAACTTCTGACCCCTGTTGATCCGATGTACCCCTTGCCGGAACGCGTGTGCGGAGAAATTGCTCGTAACCGAAGTTCACAGAAAACAAGAGGAATTCGGCACGGAATTCGACCTATTTGTCCAGCTGTACTGGTATTTTGACTGAATTGACCGGAAGCTACGGTCCGCGGAAAAAGGTAGCGAGAGAATGACGATCTTCGGCAGGCGTACCGCGGGCATCACCGCGACGGCCTTCGTCTTGGCGACCGTTGTGTCGACAGCACTCCCCGCAGTGGGATCGGCTGCCCCCGTTTCGCTCACCCGCGCGTGCAACTCGGAAATCAACGAAAATTCGATGTCACTCGATCCGGCCGTGATCGACGGTTGGTACGACATCTCGACTGGATCGCCTGGAACGAAAATCAACTCGATCGAGGCGTGGCGGACAGTGCCGGGAGACATCCTCGAGTTTCGCGCATCGGTGACGATCAGAGCCCACGGAAGTCCCGTCCGAGGGACCCTTCGGATCGACGGCGCCGGCTTGACCGGAGATCAGGATTTGATCTCCAGAATGACGTTGACCCAAGATCTCGGCCGGTCAGGGTCAACGGTCACCGACGCTGACGACGGTTCGGTCATCCCCGTACGTGCCAAGCTCGCATTCGACGTCACAACTCCTGGACAAGTGGCACAGAACCAGACGGTCAACCTCTCGGCAGTCAAGATTGTCTTGGCAGGAGACACCACCGATCCGGGAGGTGAATGCCCCGGCCCCGGCCCGGGCCCCGGCGGCGGCGGGAATGGAAGCGGTGGCGGGAACGGCGGTGGTGACGGTTCCGGTGGGAACGGTGGGGATTCCGGTGACGCACTTCCCGGTCGTAACGTAGGAAACCGAGTACCAATTGCCCAGATTCCGTCCGGCCCGACTTCTCGTCCGTGACAGCGGCACCTGGATCCACGGCCAGCCGAACGTGGGCCGCTGCAGTAGTGGCGACAATGCTCTTGATCGGCGGATGTTCCGACGACGGTGACTCGCCGACCCGCGTCCTCGCGACCGGCCAACAAGATTTGCCGCCAGAGATTCGCGCGGTGGTCGACGGTCCGGATGTCCCGACCACGCTGCGCACAGGCAACAGCACCGCTGACATCCTGCCGATCAAGACGACGACGGACGGCTCGCTCATTCCGCCCGAGGATGTCAGTGAGATCGGATGGTGGGCAGATTCGGCATTTCCCGGCTCCGGCGCGGGCACCGTGGTGATCACCGGACACATCAACGACATCTATCAGGGTGACGGTTTCGGAAAGAAGTTCTCGACACTGGAAATCGGCTCGGTCGTGACCGTGGCGGGCGCCGGGGGACAGACCTGGAACTACCGTATCGATGCGGTCGATCACTACAGCAAGGACGGCGAGCTGCCGGTCGAGCGATTGAACAGCCTCGACGGACCCGAAACCCTCGCGCTGATCACCTGCGGCGGCGAGTTCGTCGGTCCGCCGTTCGGATACGAGGACAACGACGTCGCGTGGGGAACTCCGGTGCCCGCATAGCCGAAAACCAGACGTCGGAACGGTTGATAAACTGGGTCCCGCGTTCGTGGCCATCCACGCACGTTTCGAAAGTCCGAAGAAG
The DNA here is from genome assembly GCF_003860625.1 of Rhodococcus sp. NJ-530. Taxonomy (NCBI): domain Bacteria; kingdom Bacillati; phylum Actinomycetota; class Actinomycetes; order Mycobacteriales; family Nocardiaceae; genus Rhodococcus; species Rhodococcus sp. NJ-530. The sequence continues at coordinate 3,372,257 of NZ_CP034152.1, read as the reverse complement.
GAGATTGTGCTATGGTTGACCTCGCCTATGTCATCGCTGGGTCCGAAGCGACTGGCGGTGCCGGCCTGCAGGTCGATCTGAAGACGTTCCAGGCATTGGACGTCTACGGCGTAGCGACCACCACATGTATCGTCTCGTTCGATCCCAAGAACAACTGGGGTCATCGCTTCGTACCGATCGCTCCTGACGTGATCGCTGATCAGATCGAGGCTGCCACGGCAGCTCACGATCTGGACGTCGTCAAGATCGGAATGTTGGGAACTCCTGCCACGATCGAGGTTGTGGCAGAGGGTCTGCGTCGGCAGTCCTGGCGCCACGTCGTCCTCGACCCGGTCCTGATCTGCAAGGGCCAGGAGCCCGGCGCGGCTCTCGATACCGATACAGCACTTCGTGATTCGATTCTTCCGCTCGCCACCGTCGTCACACCCAACCTGTTCGAGGCACGCACCCTCGCCGGAATGGACAGCATCGAAAGCGTCGACGACCTCATCGAGGCCGCACGTCGTATCCATGACCTCGGACCCAAGTACGTGCTCGCGAAGGGCGGTGTCGAACTCGCCGGTGGCGACGCCGTCGACGTGTTGTTCGACGGGACCGACGTGACTGTTCTCTCCGCCCCAAGGTCGGCGAAGAGCGCGTCTCGGGTGCCGGTTGCACGCTGGCCGCCGCAGTGACCGCGGAGCTGGCAAAGGGCGCCGACGTGGGAGAAGCCGTCGCTCTGGCCAAGAAGTTCGTCACGGCGGGCATCGAAGGCCGCGTCTCGGCACACACGCCGTTCGACACCGTCTGGCAGGGCGCGTTCAAGGGATAGGCGCACGGCGGCTCACATCGCCGCGCGCGGCCTGGCAGGATCGAGTGCGTGAGTACTGCGAACCTGAATCGAAGCGAAGTCGCCGAACGATCTCGAGCCATCTCCGTCGCCGGTTACCGGGTGGAGTTGGATCTGCGATCGGCGGTCGACTCCGCCGTGAAGACCTTTTCGACGGTCACGACAATTGATCTGACGTCCTCGGTGGAGTCCACGTGGCTCGATTTCATCGGTGCTGCAGTCGATTCCGTGGACGTCGACGGTGCGTCGATTCCGGTGGAGTACGACGGATCCCGGATCGTGCTGCGCGGACTCGGCGGATCGAACGTCGTTCGGGTGGCAGCTCACGGCAACTACAGCCGTTCCGGTGAAGGGCTGCACCGATTTGTCGACGACGCTGACGATCAGACGTATCTGTACACGCAATACGAGCCTGCCGATGCCAGGCGTGTTTTCGCCTGCTTCGAGCAGCCGGACCTCAAGGCGCCCTTCACATTCGAGGTGACAGCACCTGACGGCTGGGAAGTCCTGTCGAATCAGCCCGCGACCCAGACTCTCTCCGTGGACGGTGCACAACGCGTCACTTTCGCCCCGACGCTGCCGATCTCGACCTACATCACCGCGATCGCGGCCGGGCCGTATCACCGCGTGGCGTCGTCGTGGAGTCGCGGCGAACTCACTGTCGAGTTGGGTGCGCTGTGCCGGGCGTCGTTGGCTCCGTACCTCGATGCGGACAACGTTTTCGACATCACCCGTCAGGGGTTGGACTTCTACGCCGAGTACTTCGACTATCCGTATCCGTTCGGCAAGTACGACCAGATCTTTGTCCCCGAGTACAACCTCGGCGCCATGGAGAACCCGGGACTGGTGACCTTCACCGAGGCATACGTGTTCCGCGGCTCCGCAACCGACGAGCAGCATCAGCGCCGCGCCAACACGATCCTGCACGAAATGGCGCACATGTGGTTCGGCGATCTCGTGACCATGGTCTGGTGGGACGACCTGTGGCTCAAGGAATCTTTTGCCGATTTCATGGGATCGCTGGTCAGCGCCGAAGCCACCCGCTTCACCGATGCCTGGGTGGCATTCGCCATCAAGCGAAAAGCGTGGGCGTACCTCCAAGATCAGCTGCCGACGACTCATCCCATCGTCGCCGACATCGTCGATCTCGAAGCTGCGAAGCTTAACTTCGACGGAATCACCTACGCCAAGGGCGCCAGTGTCCTCAAACAACTTGTGGCGTTCGTCGGGCGTGACGCGTTCTTCGAAGCGGCACGCCGGTACTTCAAGACTCACGCGTACGGAAACACCACGCTGGTCGATCTGCTCGACGTGCTCACGGAGACTTCCGGGCGCGACGTGCGCGAATGGGCCCGAATCTGGTTGCAGACCACCGGGGTGTCCACGCTGTCGCTCGACGGAACACACCTGGTCCAGACGGACCCGAGGCCGCATCGGCTCGCAGTCGGAATCTACGACTACAACGAGTCCGGAGACCTTGTTCGCACCGAACGCGTCGAACTCGACATCACCGAATCACGCACGTCGGTCGACCTTCCGCCCGGAGCACTCACACTGCTCAACGACGAAGACCTCACCTACGCCAAGGTGCGATTGGACGCGGAATCTCTGTCCACTGTCGAGGCATCCCTGGACCGCGTGAGCGATCCGCTTGCGCGCGGGGTGATCTGGTCGTCGCTGTGGAACTCGGTGCGTGATGCGCAGCTCTCGGTGTTCCGGTACCTCGACATGGTGGAACGATTCGCTCCCGCGGAGACAGATCTTGCGATTCTCAGCTCGATCCTGACCGATGCCCAATACGCGGTTCTTCACTACGTTCCGAAAAGCTTGCGGCCCAATGTAAGTGCAGGCTGGTTGGAAACGACCTGGAAGGCGGTGTTCGAAGCCGAACCGGAGTCCGGAAGACAGCTGGCATGGGCACGGGCTCTGTCGGCCGCTGCAGCGGTCAACGATGCTCGCGCCGACGAGGTGCGGTCGATACTCGACGGCACCTGCCCGGGGCCGGTCGGACTGGCTCTCGATCCTGATCTGCGGTGGGCATTGTGGATCGCCCTGTCGGCGACCGGCCATGCGAGTGTGAGCGACTTCGATGGTGAGCTGAGCAAGGACAGCACGTCAGCGGGTCGAACGGCGTACGTCCGCGCCGCGGCGTCGATTCCCGATGCCGAGACCAAGGCGGCTGCCTGGGCGTCGGCGACCACTGACGGCTCACTCTCGAACGACCGCCTGGATGCGACGATCGCCGGATTCCGTTCGGGCACGGACCCGTCGTTGATCGAGGGATATGCGGCAGAGTACTTCTCGTCCCTGGGGAAGTGGTGGTCCGAACGCAGCATCGAGATCGCCCGACGGTTGGTGAACGGACTCTTCCCGGCAGCTGAAGACACCTCTGCTGTCGATTCCTGGATCCAGGCCAATGCGGAGGCGCCCGCGTCGCTGCGGAGGCTTGTTCTCGAGCGTCGGGATCACCTGGCCCGAGACCTACGTGCCCAGGCGTCGAACGCGGTGATCTGACGCCATCAGCTCCGAAATGTCCTGTTCTTGGATATTGTCTAAACAGGGCTGCGACGGGAGACGACGTGCACACGATCACGGATCTGTCGCTGGTCACGGGCCCGGTTCCGCCCGTGGTGACGGTGCTCGGAATTCTGGCACTTCTGTGGCTGATCTTCTCGAGATCGAGGCGTCACGTCCTGATCTCGATTCCGGTCTGCATCGTCGCGGCAATCGCGATCACTCTCGTGCTGTACTGGCTGATCGAGAAGGTGTGGCACCCGTTCCCCGATCCGATTGCCCGTCCGGTCTACGTGTGGATCGGGTTGGGCATTCTCGGCGTGCTGCTGGGTGTTTCGCGGGTATTTGCGGCGACGCGGATCGACGGTCGCGTGCTCACCGTGGTCTCCGTGCTCCTGGTGGTCGTGTCGAGCGCGGCTCACGTGAATCTGCAGTTCCAGTCGTATCCGACGTTGGGAACAGCGCTGGGACTCTCGGACGCGGAGAAGGTTTCACTCGCAGACCTGGACGACGGCAAGGACGGGGCGGTACCGGTTTCGCAATGGAAGGCTCCCACGGACATGCCGTCGGCGGGCAAGGTCAGCACGGTCACGATTGCGGGGACGGTCTCCGGATTCAGCGCCCGCGACGCCGAGATCTACCTACCGCCCGCGTATTTCACCAACCCGCGACCGGAGTTGCCCGTGTTGGTCCTGCTAGCCGGCCAACCAGGCGCGCCCGAGGACTGGCTACAGGGCGGACGTCTCGTCCAGACCATGGACACCTACGCCGCTGCGCATTCGGGCTTGGCTCCCGTTGTCGTCGTTGCTGACGGGACCGGGTCGGAACTGGCGAATCCGCTCTGCGTCGATTCCCAACTCGGGAACGTCGCGACGTACCTTTCGCGCGATGTTCCCGACTGGGTGCGCGGGAACCTCCAGGTGGATCCCGACCCGAGGAAGTGGGCGATCGGGGGACTTTCCTACGGCGGCACCTGCGCGTTCCAGATGGCAACGAACTTCCCCGCGGTCTATCCGACGTTCCTGGATCTGTCCGGTCAGATCGAACCCACACTCGGCGATCGCAAGCAGACGGTCGATGCAGCGTTCGGCGGCAATGAAGCCGCGTTCGTGGCAGTGAATCCGCAGGATCTGCTCCGGGAGAAGAAGTTCCCCGACAGCGCCGGGGTGTTCGTGGTCGGCAAGCAGGACAACGACTACCGCCCAGGTCTTCAAACGCTCTACGAAGCCGCAAAAGCCGCAGGGATGGACGTCCAATACGCCGAGGTCGACGGAGGACACAGCTTCCAGGTGTGGTCGGCTGGATTGGCGAGTCAATTAGGTTGGCTGGGAACGCGACTCGGCCTGCCCGGATGAACGATCGTCCGGAAGTTCCGAAGACCCGATGATCAGCGGGTGAATTCTTCCGGTCGCCCCGGCTTCGGAGCCCAATCCCTGCGGATCCGCCACACTCGCGAGCCGAAGGTCGAGTGCGCCGGTCCATTCTCGGGTCAATTGCGCATCGAGTGCGTCGACGCGCTCGAGTAGCGGAGGGTGCTGGTCCGGCGGGCAGGCTTCGAGCAAGGTCGCGAATACCGCGCGTAGACGACGCTGGACCTGTGCGGAATTGGTACTGAAGTGCCGGATCTCGTCGGTGGCGACGGACACGTAATCGGTCCAGGTGCGTTGCTGCCCTCTGATCAGCGTGAGATCCGAGGTTGACGTGTCGAAGCGGACCCGCGGGGCGAGAAGTACCAGAAGATCTTCGATGTGGTCGAGAGCCTGGACGGCTCGGCCCGGGTCGTTGATGGCGGGTGACAGTGCCTTGAGCGCGATGTCCACGATCGACTGCAGCGCTGCACCGGGGCTGACGACCGGGCTGTGCGTGTCACCGAAGATCAAGCACGACATCAAGGTGTCCGGGCGTACCTTCAGCGAGGGTCCGCGTACCTCGAAGAGGGGCGCGTTCTGGGCGACGAACTCGCCGATGCTGGGGACGACTTCGACCGAGACGTCCCAGCGGCCGGCCAACCGCTGCAGTCGTGCGAGATCGATCGCCAGCAGAATCCGGCCGTCGGGTGAGAGGTGGCGCAGGCGAATCACCAGTGCGTCGGCGCTCTCGGAGTTCTCGGACTCGCGCGGTTGGGGTAGGGGGAGCGGCTGACTGGGTTTCGGTGCGCCAGAGGGCAGGTCCTCGTACAGCGGATAGGCACGAATCGTCGCGCTCCGGCCCTGGGCCGCTATCCAACGCAGCAACCGACTGGAATTGAGAATCGACCCGACCTTCGCCACCAACGCGATGAACAGGATCGCACTGGCCAATGCCAGAAGCAGTGCGATCGCCGTGGAGATGGTCGGTGAGGAATTCTCCGAATCGAGCGCCAGATCGAGCGCAATGATCAAGGAGAAGACGAACGTGGCCAGAAACATGCCGATCGACCACCGCATCACCCGCTGCTGCGCAAGCATCGGGACCACCCGCACCGAAATCTGCGATGCGCCGAACTGCATTGCGAGGGTGATGGCGGTGAACACCAGACCGGTGAGAGTGATCATCCCGCCGGCGATGACGCTGAGCAGCGTCGCGGTGGCCCCGGCGTCCACGCCCTCGGAAATGGTACCGACGTCGCCGTCGCTGACGAGATCTCCGTCGATCCCGACGAGGATGTTCGCGGTGACGACGGACAGCACGACGAGGATCACGGGGAGGCGCCAGACCGGGACTGTTCGTAATCGTCGGCGAGTTCGGCGCCAGCGAATTCTGTCCGAAAGCCGCCGTGATAGTCCGACTTTCGTCGTGGGGGTTGTGGTGTCGACGACGGGGAGCGGTGGTGGGGGCGGGGAGTGGAACCGAAACTTCCCGACACCGTTTCCTGAACGTAGATCTTCGCGTGGATCATCGGCTCGCGATAACGCTGTTCACGGGCCACTGCCCGGCTCATCTTCGCCGGCTTGTCGCGGTAACGCGAGCGCGCCCACGGCGCACCCGGGCGACTCAACCGAATTGCTCCGATCAACAGAAGTGGGGTGAAGAACAGCCCGATCAAGCCGGTCCAGAGTTTGCCCTTCATCAACGTGATCACGGCTAGTCCGAGTTGGATCACGATCGCGACGACAACGCCGATCAACGTCGCCAGGCTCCGGTCCTGCTCGTACGGGTCGAACTCTCCCGCGAACCCGATCGGGTGGACCCCGAGAAGGAAAAGGAACGAGATCGCGATGGCAACGAACACCGCGTCGATGGACGAGCGACCTTCCTCGGCCCAGTAGACATCGCGCAGATGCAACACGAGCGCGTACTCGTCGAGGACCAACGCGCTGCCGATACCGAACACCGACGCGAGAACACAATTGGCGATCGGGGTGTGATAGTCGGCCAGAGCGATGAAGGCGAAGCCGGACACGAGCATCATCATCAAACCGAAAACCATGTGGTGGATGTGCATTCCACCGGGCGTGACATTGCCTGGCCACCACGAGACCTCGGCCCGGATCATCCGGACGCTGAAGCGGATGAACAGGAACGTCAGGACAAAGGCGACTAGGAGGAAGAACAGCGGGAGCCTGCCGGTGTCGACGACCGTGTGCTCGAACCAGGACCGCACGGCGTCAACTCTTGCTGGTGGCGAGCTTGATCAGCTGAGGAGCCGTTGCGTCGGGCAGGTATGCACGCGTCAGTGCGATTCCGATCCGAGGCAGGTCGGCCTCGTCGCGGAAACACAGGAAAACGGGTTCGTACCTCGGCTTGAACTTCTTCTTGAACGCGTGAAGAGACCGGAAGCCGTACAGCGGTTCCATCGCGGCTCCGAGCACGTCCAGCAGGCGGTCCATCGATGCGGCGTCGGCGCCGTCGTCGCTGCGGGCGAGCGGTGCTCCGGACAGTGAGACGAATTGGGCACCTTGTTCTTTGAACTCGAGGGCCGACGATGCGATGAGGAACTCGACCACCGGACGGAACCCGTCGGGACGTCGACGCATGACGTCGAGTGTCCAACCCTGAACCACGCCGCCTTCGCCGTACACCGGCAACCACGAGGTGACGCCGTGAATGCTTCCGGTCGGGTCGACGGCCAAGCCGACACGGACGTCGCGATCGAGCGCCTCCTCGACGCTTCCGAGGGTGAACCCATCTCGGGTAGCCCCTTGTCGCCCACCCATTCCTCGGAGATGGCGCGCACCTGAGCCAATACGGAGAACGGCTCGTCGGCCAATGTTGTCATCCGGAAGGTGATGTCGTCCTTCTTGGCCTTGTTGAGCGCCGAGCGGATGTCCTGCCAGGATTTACCGGTGAACTGCAGTTCTGGTAGGTCGACGATCGTGTCTTCGGCGACCTGAACGGTGCGCCAGCCACGCCGGGTGGCGGCGTCGGCTGTCTCCTTCCCCACGGAGAACAAGCAGGGAGTGAGGCCGTTGGCTTCGGACATCGTCGTGAATTCGTCGACCGCTGCGGCAAGTCGGTCGGGGTTCGCTATCGGATCCGCCAGGACCACGACGACACCGACATGCCGTTGGAATGCAACGACGCTCTCACCCGACTCGCCGAAGTAGTAACTGTTGCCGTCCCACGTCGTCATCCACGACATGGTTCCGCCGCCGTGTCGTTTGAGCAGTTCCCGAGCGGCGGCGCGCGGATCGTTCCCGGACAACGGCCCGCCTCGAATCTTGCGCCGCATCGGTACGTGAAAAGCGTGGCGGCCCTTGATCAACAAGATGAGTTCGAGAAGCCAGAGCAGCGCGGTACCGAACGTGACGGCGCCGGCGCTCTCGTAGTCGAAGAAGATGACCGAGACGAGGACGAGGGCGGTGGCCAAGACCGTCAGTGAACCGAACACCACGGCAACCCACCAGGCCCAGCGGCGACCTCGTCGCAACTGGTCCGCGATCAGGGCAACCATGACCACGTCGATCAATGCCGTCCAGCCCGAACCGGTTTCGGCTTCCGTCGGCCCGAACGGTCCGCTTCCGGGGAACAGCCAGACGGCGATCTCGACCACGCCGATCAGGAGCAGGCCGATGAATCCGAGCAGGCGGATCTCGCGTCGCGTTCGGGGGATGAACCCGCGCTCTCCGTCGCCGAAGAACTTCTCGCCCACCGGCAGGAATATCGCGACCGCGATGAGGTGCTGCACGTCGGCGAGGCGGCCTTCGAAGAGGAACGCGATCGCAATGTACGCACACAGAATGGCGCGGACTCGCATTCGCCAGGGCGAGCGGAGTGTTGCTGTGGTCGCGGCGAGTGCGGCGATGATTGCGGTGGTCACGCCGACGTCGCGGTGGGTGGCGAGGTTGCGAGCCCAATCCCAGTCGGTGTGGCTGCCCGCCCAGAGGAGGAGCGATGCACCGAGTTCGCCCGCCAACTGACCGCTGATCGTGACGATGGCCGCGTTCTTGGTTCCCAGGCGCCATTCGCACCAGCCGACCGCGAAGGCAAAAACGACGATGATCGAAACATACTGACCCGGCGTCAATCCGAAGAACCACCCCGTGACGAGAGTCCACCACTTGCCTTCCTGCAAGGCAGGAACTCCGTAGGCGATGTCGTTGAACCACGAGTAGGTACGGACGTGATTCCACAGGGCGCCGGTCGCGATCCCGACGACGGTGATGGTGAGCACGACGCTCGCGGTGAACGGCACACGCCGCAGGACGCTCAGCGTGTCGGAGGCAAAGCGAGAGGCCCGATTCGACGCGCCCGGCGCGCTCTGGTCGGTCTGCGGGGTGGGGGTCTGGGACTGCTCAGCCATCGAGGTTCTCTTCTCGCCATGCCGCACGGTGGATTCTGCCTGTTCAGCATGACAGGAATACAGACCGATAATCAGGCGAAGCGGCCAAAATGGACCAGACTGGCTGAGGGTCTCAGTCTCGTGGCGCTACTGTCGAGCCATGGTGAACGGAGATTTACTGAATCGGGACCACGTGGTCGCCTCACTTGCCGCTTTCGAACCTCGGTCGGTCGAATTGGACGGAAGGCGCTCGGCGTCGGTGGTCATCGTCGTCATGCGGACTGCGGACGGAACACCAGTGTTCCCGGTGACGAAGCGGCCGAGCAAGATGCGCGCCCACCCCGGTCAATTCGCGTTGCCGGGCGGAAGCGTCGACCCGGGCGAGTCGTCCGAACAGGCAGCGGTTCGGGAACTTTCCGAGGAGCTGGGTGTCGACGTTCCCGAGTCGAAGATCATCGGCCGGCTCGACGACTACGTCACTCGTTCGGGATTCGTGATCCGGCCGTTCGTCATGTGGTCGGGCGAGGACATCGGGGGACTGGTACCCAATCCCGACGAGGTGGCCCAGGTGTATGCCGTCACGTCGGAGGAGCTCGACGTGGACTCGCGCTTCGTCACCATCGAGGAGTCACCGAACCCGGTGATCCAATGGCCGTTCCGAACGAGCCTGATCCATGCGCCGACCGGAGCCGTCATCTATCAGTTCCGCGAAGTGCTGAACGGACGGCACACGCGCATCGACAAGCTCGAGCAGCCGGTGTTCGCCTGGAGATAGGGGCAGCTCGACACGCTCGGGACAGTTCAGGCTACGGCGCCTCGGCGAATAGTCCGTCGTGCTGTGGAAAGCTGGCCGCACGGCAATCGAACGACGCGAGGTGTGTGCAGTGAACTCTGGCGAACAAGAACCGATCCCCACGGATCGGATTCTCACTGTTCCCAACGTGCTCAGTATCGTGCGTCTACTCGCTCTGCCACTGTTCGCCTACCTGCTGCTCGTCACGCACTCGGACGGCTGGGCATTGGCGCTGCTGATGCTCAGCGGGTTCACCGACTGGCTCGACGGCAAGCTGGCCAGAGTGCTCGGACAGACCTCGCGTCTGGGAGCGCTTCTCGACCCGCTGGTCGATCGTCTGTACGTCGTGACGACACTGGTCACCTTCGTCGCCCGCGATTTCATTCCCTGGTGGGTCGCAGCGATACTCATCGGCCGTGATCTTCTGCTTGCGTTGACGCTGCCGATCTACCGCAGGCGTGGCCTGCCACCGCCCGAGGTGGTTTATCTCGGCAAGGCTGCGACCTTCCTACTGATGTTCGCGCTGCCGTTGATTCTTGCCGGGCACGGAGACTGGGCCATCGGACCGTTCACCCATGCCTTCGGTTTCGCTTTCCTGATCTGGGGAACCGTCCTGTACGTGTGGACTGCCGCGATCTACGTGCTCAAGGCCGTTGACGTTGCGCGAACCCACGAGGTCGTGCCCCGATGAAGTCGACCGGGGAGGACGTCCGTCGTAACCCGGTACCGTCGCTGCTTCGGTCACTCATGACCGAACATCTCGACCCGGGCTACGAGGCAACTGCATTCGAACGCCAGCACGAGCACACCAAGAACAGATCCTCGAAGACGGGGCCGTGGCTGGCCCTCGGCGCACTGTTGATCGGGTTCATCGTCACGGTCTCGGCTGTTCAGGCGACGAAGCAGGTGACCGGCACCGAAGAGGTTCGAAGCGAGTTGGTGGCGAAGGTCCGTGATGCGGAGGATCGAATCGATTCACTGGCCGCGTCCCGCGATTCACTCGGCGGCGCCGTCGACGCAGCGCGCGGCGTGGCGCTCGAAGGCGATGCACGCGGCAGCGCCGTCCTCGACCAACTGCGAGCGGTCGAATCCGGCGCAGGAGCCGAAGCTGTTCACGGGGAGGGACTGGTGGTGACGTTGACGGACCCGGCCGGACGCCCGAACCTCTCGGATGCGTCGCAACGGAGTGTCGGCGGTAAGACAGTTGTCCTCGATCGCGATCTGCAGACCGTCGTAAACGCCCTGTGGGCTGGGGGAGCGGAGGCGATCGCCGTCGGCGGCGTGCGAATCGGGCCGACGGTGACCATTCGTCAGGCGGGCGGCGCGATGCTCGTCGACAACCAACCTGTTTTCTCCCCGTACCTCGTCGAGGCGATCGGAGACACGCGAGCACTGCAGCGGAAATTCGTCGTCAGCGACGCCTACGTGAGAATGTCTAGCGTCTCGCAACTGTACGGAGTCGGTTTCGCGGTGGCCGAAGACGATTCGTTGACTCTGCCGCCTGCGGCGCCTCGCGCCGTCCGAGTGGCAACAGAACCCACAGAACCCAAGTGACAGAAGGAGTTCGATGAAGGCCGGTTCCGCCCTGTACGGACTCGCAGCACTGGTCGTCGGCATCGTCCTGGGCGTAGTTTTCAGCCCGCAGGTGCCCGACGTGATCCAGCCCTATCTTCCGATCGCTGTCGTTGCGGCGCTCGACGCCGTCTTCGGTGGACTACGCGCGTATCTGGACGAAATCTTCGACGCGAAGGTGTTCGTGGTTTCCTTCGTCTTCAACGTGCTTGTCGCGTCGTTGATCGTCTGGCTCGGTGATCAGTTGGGTGTCGGTACTCAACTCTCGACGGCGATCGTCGTCGTGTTGGGTATCCGGATCTTCGGCAACGCAGCGGCATTGCGACGCCGACTGTTCGGAGCGTGAGTCATGGCGGAACATTCCACGACCGAACCGGAAGAAGAACCTCCCGTCACCACTGCGGGTGAAGGTCGTCACGAGTTGCGTTCACCGTCCAAACACCGCACCAACGTCGTCTTCGCAATCCTCGCTGCTGTGCTGTTGAGCGTGCTCGGCGTTGCGATTGCCACACAGGTACGCAGCACAGTGGCCGGAGATTCACTCGACGCCGCGCGCCCTGCCGACCTCCTGGTGGTTCTCGACAATTTGAATCGGCGCGAAGCCGCGCTGAGGCAGGAAGTCGCGAATCTTCAGGAATCGCTTGCCACTTTGGAAGCCGGTGGCAACACGGGAGCAGCGCTGGACGAGGCGCGGGCGCGGCTGACCTCACTCTCCATTCAAGTGGGGACCGCTCCGGCCACTGGACCGGGTGTGACGATGACCCTGACAGATCCGGCGGGCGGCGTCGGATCGGAAGTGATTCTCGATCTCATCCAGGAACTGCGTGCTGCCGGTGCCGAAGCCATCTCGATCGCAGGTGCGAACGGCGAACCCATTCGTATCGGCGTGAACTCGTGGGTGAGTGGGCGCGGCGGCGAGATCGAATTGGACGGAACCCGGATCGAGCAGCCGTACACTGTGACCGCGATCGGAGATCCGCCGACATTGGCGGCAGCGTTGAACATTCCCGGAGGCGTCTTCGACAATGTCGCACGCAATGGCGGAACGTCGTCCGTCGAGCAATCGCAGCAGGTCACGATCTCCGTCTTGCGACAATTGAATCCGCGCCAATACGCTCAACCCGGAAATTGATCTTTTTGCGTCCGACTTTCGGACGGCCTGTGAAAGGAAGCCACTGTGAGTGAGCTCGATACACCTACCGATCTGCGCTACACCGCGGAGCACGAGTGGGTGAAGCGAACCGGCCCGACCTCAGTTCGAGTCGGTATCACCGACTTTGCTCAGTCGCAGCTCGGTGACGTCGTGTTCGTCCAGCTTCCCGCTGTCGACGAAGACGTGACCGCCGGTGAATCGCTCGGTGAGGTCGAGTCGACCAAGAGCGTCTCCGACATCTTTGCTCCGTTCACTGCGAAAGTTCTTGCAGCGAACGGTGAATTGGACGGACAGCCCGACCTCGTCAACACCGACCCGTACGACACGGGTTGGTTGGTCGAACTCGAGGTTGCCGACGAGGCCACACTCGACGCCGCACTCGCGGCAACTCTGGACGCGGAGGCATACAAGGGACTCACGTCCGAGTAGAAAACCTGCGCGTGGACCGGCCAACTCGTGTTGTGTCGCGGCCTGTCTCGCTGCGCACGGCGGTCTGCGCAGGGTACGGTCGTTAGGTACGCATGTGCCGAGTCGGGGCGCAGGGCCGTATCGAACGTGACTGTGAAAGATGCTCGTGAAGAAAGTGCACTGCGTAGTCCAGTGATTCATGATCTGGATGATTGACCCAGGAGGAGAAACAGTGAGCGAGAACGGTAACGACGCGGGCTATGGGGAGTCGCCGGCGGAGACCACTTCGGTTTTCCGCGCGGACTTCCTCAATGAGCTCGACAACACCTCCTCTGCAGCACCGGCCGCCGAGCAGCCGGTTTCGGGCGTGGAAGGCCTTCCCGCCGGAGCCGCACTTCTGGTGGTCAAGCGGGGACCGAATGCAGGATCCCGCTTCTTGCTCGATCAGCCGACGACGTCGGCAGGTCGGCACCCGGACAGCGACATCTTCCTGGACGACGTGACCGTCAGCCGTCGTCACGCCGAGTTCCGTCAGGAAGATGCAGATTTCCACGTCGTCGACGTCGGAAGCCTCAACGGCACCTACGTCAACCGTGAGCCTGTCGATTCGGCAGTTCTCGCGAATGGTGACGAGGTTCAGATCGGCAAGTTCCGTCTGGTGTTCCTCACCGGCCCTCGTGCCGGCGGTTCGCAGGTCGGCGAGTCGTCAGCAGGTGCGGGTAGCTAATGACGGCAGTGCGGCAGCAGAGCCAGCCCGGAATGTCGATTGGTTCCGTGCTGGATCGGTTGCGTCCAGATTTTCCCGACGTGACGATTTCGAAGATCCGTTTCCTCGAGTCCGAGGGCTTGATCAGCCCGCAACGGACACCGTCGGGATACCGCAGATTCTCTGTCGAGGACTGCGAGCGTCTTCGCTTCGTGCTGACCGCTCAACGCGATCAGTACCTGCCGCTCAAAGTGATCAAAGAACAACTCGAAGCGATCGACAGTGGCGCAGCGACGGTGAGTGCAGAAGTTCCTGCGCCTCGTCGTGCTCGCGTCCTGTCGATCGCTACGGGCGATGTCTCACCCGAGGCGTTCCGGGTCGATCGCGAAGTTCGAGTCGGTCGTCAGGATCTTCTCGCGCGCGCTGACATCGACGATCGGTTTCTGACCGATCTGATCCGCACCGGTTTGGTCGTTCCCGGCGCGGCGGGATTCTTCGACGAGGATGCCGTGACGTTGGCGCGCACCGCTAAGGCGATGTCCGAGTACGGCTTGGAGGTTCGCCATCTGCGGGCGTTCAAGTTGGCTGCTGATCGCGAAGCGGGGCTGGTGACTCAGATCGCCGGACCGGTTGCCAAGGGTCGTGACGCCGGAGCACGTGATCGTGCCGAGGAAATGGTGCGGGAGCTGGCCGCTCTGTCACTGACTTTGCACACGTGTCTGGTCAAATCGGCAGTTCGGGGAAGTCTCGATCGCTGAGTTCCTCGATCAGCGGGGCACACTCGAATAGAATTTCAGTACGACCGCATCGGAGTCGGTCGGCTGGATCACGTCAGGTTGGAGGCAAGCTCGATGGGCGAAATGCGTGTGATCGGAGTTCGTGTCGAGCAGCCTCAGAATCAGCCGGTCCTGTTGCTGCGAGAGTCCGACGGCGATCGGTACCTGCCGATCTGGATCGGGCAAACCGAAGCTACCGCGATTGTTCTCGAACAACAGGGAGTCGAGCCGGCGCGGCCGCTGACTCACGACCTGATCAAGATCTTGATCGAATCTTTCGGTCGGAGCCTCAAGGAAGTTCGGATCGTGGACCTGCAAGAGGGCACTTTCTACGCGGATCTCGTCTTCGACGAGCAGACCACTGTCTCGGCACGTCCGTCGGACTCGATTGCATTGGCCCTGCGCATCGGCGTTCCGATCTTCGCGTCGGAGGCTGTTCTCGCCGAGGCCGGTCTGGTCATTCCCGACGAGCGCGAAGACGAGGTCGAGAAGTTCAAGGAATTCCTCGACACCATCTCGCCGGACGATTTCAAAGCCACTGATGGTTAGCCTGAATTGACTGGTTGCGGACTTTAGTCTTCAACTCTCAAGTAGAGGTTGAGTCTCGGTCGGCGTGTTGCGTTGACCATGCACCCTCCTGGACTTACCGTTGCGTGCGGTGGAGATCTTCTCGCCTTGTCGATCGAGGCGTACTCTGGGTAAGTCCACTCATGGAATTACCTGCCTTGGATTCACATCTGAAAGTTCGGTCGGCACGGGATTCTCGTGACTGCTGATAGCACAGGTTGGTTGCATGATGGCGAAGCGAGAGGGAGACGGCAGTGGAAGAACAGTCGAATGAGCGCGGGACGGGCATAGCCGGTAGTGCCGCGACTGCAGAAATGTCTTCCGAAGAGCTGCAGCCGGGCCTGTTCCCGGACGATTCCATCCCCGACGACCTCGTCGGATATCGAGTACCCAGTGCCTGCCAGATCGCCGGGATCACGTACCGCCAACTCGACTACTGGGCACGGACGTCGTTGGTTGTTCCGTCGATCCGTGGCGCTGCCGGATCCGGAAGCCAACGTCTGTACTCCTTCAAGGACATTCTCGTTCTGAAGATCGTGAAGCGTCTGCTCGATACCGGCATCTCACTGCAGAACATCCGCGTTGCCGTCGATCACCTCCGTAAGCGTGGCGTCCGCGATCTTGCCAACATCACTCTGTTCTCCGACGGCACCACCGTGTACGAATGCACGTCCCCCGAAGAGGTCGTCGACCTCCTCCAGGGTGGGCAGGGCGTATTCGGCATCGCAGTCAGTGGCGCGATGCGTGAACTCACCGGAACGATCGCCGACTTCCCCGCCGAGCGGGCCGACGGCGGCGAAAGTGATCCCAACCCGGAAGACGAGTTGGCTTCGCGACGCAAGAATCGCGCCAGCCGCAAAACCGGATAACGTACGTCACATCTCTTTGGAGGATGCCACGGTGCAGGTAGGCGTTTCGGTCAACTAGACTGGGCCTGCGTCGCCGGCGTACGGGAGAGCCTCGGATACCGATTCACCGAACTTGTCTTTGTTTCAGTCTTTGTCTCAAAGGTCAGTCGTGAGCGGGATCAGGGCGCCGAAGGAGCAATACCTCCCCGTCAATCTCTCAGGCACCAAGGACCGTACGGGCTCCGACGCCTCTGGAAAGCGGTGGGACAACCCACCCGCCGACGGGGAAAGGCTGTGGCTTCCGCCTTCGGCGGATCACTACCGAATCTCTCAGGCGCTCGGGAATCGAGCATGCGACAGAGGGGGAGGAACACACCGCAGTTCGGTGTGTGTCCTGATCCTCCGATCTGTCTGGGAGTTGTCGTGATCGACGCTGCAAGCCGTATATTTGCCGACCGCCATGTCGGTCCGAACGCCGCGGAACTCACGCGCATCCTCGAACTCGTCGGGGTCGATTCACTCGACGAACTGGCAACCAAGGCCGTTCCCTCCGTCATCCTCGACGCTGCCCCGAACGGCATCGCTGCCGGACTCGACGCTCTGCCGCTTCCGGTCGGAGAGCACGAGGCACTTGCCGAACTGACTGCACTCGCAGCCCAGAACACCGTCGCGACGTCGATGATCGGCCTCGGCTACTTCGACACGTTGACGCCGCCGGTGTTGTTGCGCAACATCATCGAGAACCCGGCCTGGTACACCGCGTACACCCCGTATCAGCCGGAGATCAGCCAGGGCCGTCTCGAAGCCCTCCTCAACTTCCAGACCATGGTCGCCGATCTCTCCGGCATGGAACTGGCAAACTCGTCGATGCTCGACGAGGCCACCGCCGCTGCCGAAGCCATGACGCTCCTGCGCCGCGCGAACCGCAGCAAGTCCCCACGATTTGTCGTCGACGCCGATCTCTACCCGCAGACCCTCGCCGTCATCGAGACTCGCGCCGAGCCGCTCGGCATCGAGATCGTCTCTGCGGACCTCACCGCTGGTCTTCCGGAAGGTGACTTCTTCGGCGTCATCGCCCAGATCCCAGGTGCCTCGGGACGAGTCGTCGATTACACCTCGATCATCGCGGAAGCTCACGAGCGCGGCGCACTGGTTGCCGTCGGCGCAGACCTCCTCGCGATGACGCTCATCACCTCACCCGGTGAGCTCGGCGCGGATGCGTGCTTCGGAACCACCCAGCGTTTCGGTGTCCCCATGGGGTACGGCGGACCGCACGCCGGTTACCTGGCCGTGCACTCCAAGCATGCGCGTCAGCTGCCCGGCCGCTTGGTCGGCGTCTCCATCGACGCCGACGGAGACAAGGCATACCGCCTGGCGCTGCAGACACGTGAGCAGCACATTCGCCGCGAGAAGGCGACGTCCAACATCTGTACCGCTCAGGTGCTCCTCGCCATCCTCGCTGCGATGTACGCGAGCTACCACGGCGCCGAGGGACTCAAGGCGATTGCGTTGCGCGTCGCTGCCCGCGCACACGCGTTGGCAAACGGCCTGCGCGAAGGCGGCGTGACCGTTGTCCACGATTCGTTCTTCGACACCGTGCTCGCTCAGGTTCCGGGCAAGGCGGCCGACGTCGTCGCTGCGGCCAAGGAATCCGGGATCAACCTGCGTCTGGTCGACGCCGATCATGTCGGTATCTCCTGCGACGAGGCCACGACCGCCGACCACGTCCTTGCCGTGCTCGACGCGTTCGGGATCGAGGATGCTGTTGTCGCCATCGAAGCCGAGGGCAATTCGGTTCCGGCTGCTCAGGAGCGCACCTCCGACTACCTGCAGCACGAAGCCTTCACCCGTTACCGTACGGAAACGGCAATGCTTCGCTACCTGCGCGCGCTGTCCGACAAGGACATCGCCCTCGATCGCAGCATGATCCCGCTGGGTTCGTGCACCATGAAGCTCAATGCGACCGCCGAGATGGAATCCATCACCTGGCCCGCGTTCAACGCGATCCATCCGTTCGCGCCGACATCGGATGCGCCCGGTCTGCTGAAGATCATCAAGGATCTCGAAGACTGGCTGGTCGCGGTCACCGGCTACGACAACGTCAGCCTGCAACCCAACGCCGGCAGCCAGGGGGAATACGCGGGCCTGCTCGCGATCCGCAACTACCACCTCAGCCGGGGCGACGACCACCGCGACACCTGCCTCATTCCGTCGAGTGCTCACGGCACCAATGCGGCTTCTGCCGTCATGGCCGGGATGCGCGTCGAGGTTGTCGCCTGCCGTCCCAACGGTGACGTCGACGTCGACGATCTGCGCGCGAAGATCGCCGATCACGCCGAGCGTCTCGCCGCGATCATGATCACCTACCCTTCAACGCACGGTGTCTACGAGCACGAGATCGCCGACATCTGCGCAGCGGTACACGACGCCGGTGGCCAGGTGTACGTCGACGGCGCCAACCTCAATGCGCTTGTCGGCCTTGCCCGTCCGGGCCGATTCGGCGGCGACGTCAGCCACCTGAATCTGCACAAGACCTTCTGCATCCCGCACGGCGGCGGCGGACCCGGCGTCGGCCCGATCGGTGTGCGCTCACACTTGACGCCGTTTTTACCCGGACACCCGATGGCCCCCGAACTCGGTGGTGGAGGAACGATCTCGGCAGCGCCGTACGGCAGTGCGTCCATTCTGCCCATCACCTGGACCTACATCCGGATGATGGGTGCTGCGGGCCTGCGCCGCGCCAGCCTGACCGCCATCGCGTCGGCCAACTACATCGCGCGTCGACTCGACGAGTACTTCCCGGTTCTCTACACCGGCGAGAACGGCATGGTCGCGCACGAGTGCATCCTCGACCTCCGGGGGTTGACCAAGGACACCGGCGTCACCGTCGACGACGTCGCAAAGCGTCTGGCCGACTACGGTTTCCATGCTCCGACCATGAGCTTCCCCGTGGTCGGCACGCTGATGGTCGAGCCCACCGAGAGCGAGAACCTCGAAGAGATCGACGAGTTCTGCGAGGCGATGATCGCCATTCGCGGCGAAATCGATCGCGTCGGAGCGGGCGAGTGGACGGTGGAGGACAACCCGCTACGCGGTGCCCCCCACACTGCGGGAAGCATTGCAGCGCAGTGGGATCACCCGTACTCGCGTGAGATCGCCGTCTTCCCGCGTGGCAAGGCTCGCCCGAAGGTGTGGCCGTCCGTGCGTCGTATCGACGGTGCACATGGCGACCGCAACCTGGTCTGCTCCTGCCCGCCGATCGAAGCGTTCGCAGGCAACTAAGGCGTGTGCCCGCCGGAGATCATCACCTCTCGTGTACGAGTTCGAGAACAGTGATCTCCGGCGGGGCGCCGACGCGTACCGGCGGACCCCAAGCCCCGGCGCCACGCGTCGTGTACAGCACTGTGTTTCCGACCCTGTCCAAGCCTTGCACCGAAGGCTGCTGCAGCGGAACGAGATACCGCAGCGGCCACATCTGACCGCCGTGAGTGTGCCCGGACAGTTGCAGATCGATACCCATCTCGGATGCCTCGATCGCTTGACGCGGTTCGTGCGCGAGAAGCAAGGCGAAAGTATTCGGATCGCGACCTGCGAGCGCGGCAGTCAGGTTCGGCTCGTACGGGGCCGGCGACGTGTAGTCGTGGATGCCCACGATGTCGATGGTATCGCCGCCATGCTGGATCGAGGTGCGGCTGTTGCGAAGTGTGGTGATCCCCAATGTCTCCCACACGTCGAGCCATTTGCCGCCGTCGTCGGCGTAGAACTCGTGGTTTCCGCTGACTCCGAAGATTCCGTCGGGCGCCCGAAGATCGGCGAGCGGAGCAAGATCGGGAGCAACTTTCGCGACGGTTCCGTCCACGAGGTCGCCGCCGATCGCGATCAGATCGACATTCTGCGAGTTCACGATATCGACCACCTTGCGGGTGAAGTCGACCCCGCGGGCCGGTCCCACGTGCAGGTCGGTGATCAAGGCGATCCGGTATCCGTTGAAGCCCTCAGGTAGGCGAGCGAGCGGCACGCGGACGCGGGAAATCTTGGGGCCCGACGCCTCGTAGACGCCGTAGCCGGCGGTGCCGATCGCCGCGAGAGTGACTGCTGCCGTAGCCAACTGCAACGTACGACGCTTGGCTGGGTCGACTTCGGTCGTGGTATCCGTGTGGCGTGCACGTAGTCGACCGATCCCGGCGAACAGGCCGATCACGAGCAGTCCGGGAATCAGATACAGCCACGAAGCCAGCCAGACCCATCCGACAAATCCGATCGGTCGCGCCCACGATGTCGGAAAGACTTCGCCGCTGCCGACCCCGATGAGCGTCGAGACCGCCAAGACGACAAGCGCAGTGTCGGCGAGACGAGCCCATCGCCTCGGGATGCCGGTGGCGCGAACGAGTCGGCGATGCAGGAACCAGGTCAGAAGGGCGAGAAGGACTGCAAAAACCGCGACGCGCCCCATCAGGACAGCATCTTGGTCACTGCGGCCGCGAGAGCGGGGTCGGACGTCGAATCGACCCGAACCAATGTTCCGCCCGTCCGATCCGAGACGTCTTGGAGTGTGGAGACGTCGTCGCCCGCACCGACGACGATCACGTCGACCTGTACCGGACGCGACGGATTGCCCGCAGCGGCGATCGCGCTGAGCAGTTCGGCTCGCGTCGTGGTGGATTCGTCAGGCGTACTCGAGGTGATCAGCAGCACCGAGTTGACTCGCCCCGCGTCGAAACCGTCCACGGCGGCTTTGTAGGAGCTGGCAAGCGCCGGGTATTTGGAGGTCTTTCCGCCGGCCCGAAGCCCGTTGAGGAAATCGGTGATCGTGGCACGCCGATTCGGCTCGGACAGTGAACCGCCCGGAACCAGGATGCGCTCGGACGGTTTTCCGTCGGTGCCCGTGCTGAACTCGCGTAGGCCGATGTCCGAAGCGTCAGGGCTGCGACCCAATTGGGTATTCACCGCCGAGGCAATGTTCGCCAAGCGGGTAGTGCCACCGTCGTCGGTACCCATCGACGCCGACGTGTCCATCAGGATGGTGGCACTACGCGGCGAGACCGGGTTGGCGACTATGTCACCGAGCGCCGCTGCGGTCTCCGCCGAAGCCGGTTTCAAAGTGGACGAGATCTTGGCCGGGGACACCGCCCCGAGATCGGGAAGGTCTTGGCCCTCGACCCGGAAACCGGCGCCGACGAACAACTGTGACTGATTCGGCTCACGCATGAAATCGGCAAACTGTGCCGCTGCGCGCGACGCGGTTTCGTCGATCCCGCTGCCCGAGACGATGACCGCCGGATAGTCCGCGACTGGCGTTGCGCCGGCGGGGGAGTACGTCGTCATCGCCGCGTTCGCGCTCTGCGCTATCGACTGTTCCGTGGCCGGAACGGCTTTCACCGAATCCGGTGTTCCGGCGCTCAGTGCTCCGAGGGCTTCGGCGGTGGACGAGGGGGGAGTCGGCAAGGATTGGAACTGCAACGCCCGTGCACTGAGCGCAGCGTTGACCTGAGCGGACTTCGCCTGATCCGTCGTGACCGGTCCGGCACCCGCATCGGCGACGTCGGCAGCGATCGCCTGTGCAGCCATCGAGGTTTCGGTACTTCCGACCGGCAGGGCGACCGTCAGATCGGAAGGCAAAGACTTCCAACTCGATGCTGCGCCGGCCAATGCTGCCGCGGTCTCGGGACCGGCTGCCAGAACGATCGGGGAACTCGCGAGCGAGCGAGGATCACCGTTGATCACGGCCTTGCCCGACAGTGGCGCGAGTTCGAACGAACTCGCCGGGATCCACAGGGAGGGACGTGGTCCCAATGCTGCGTCATCCCAGGGGGCCGCCGGACCGGCTTCGAGTGCCGTCGAGACCGACGCGGACGGCGCACCGTGCACCACGACGGCGATGCAGTGATCACGCACCACCGGCGAGGTCTGGGTGTACCGCTTCGCCAGTTCCTCGACCTGTGGGGCTATGGACGGATCCGCGGTGACGTCGAGTGTCTTGTTGCCCTCGACGCACGTACCGGCTGCCTGCTGTCCCTGATCGTCGATCCGGTTGCTGAGGGCCTTCCATCCGAAGAAGGCTGCCACGATCAAGACGATCAGCACGACGACGAGAATCGGCCCCTTACTGATACCTCTGGCGCCTGACCCGCCGCGATGTTCGCCCACGTACCTTGCCCTACCTTGGTCACTCGAAGAATGTCTGTTGAACGGACTGTGTCCTCGGCCAGTCTAGTGACGAAACTTCGGGGCCTACGCGAACAGCCTCGACACCGGGAGCGGTGCCGAGGCTGTTCGGGTTCAGCTTCGAGTTCGAAGAAGGTGAAATCAGGCGTTGGCGGCCTTGTACTCGCGGCGGCGGCGATGCAGGATCGGCTCCGTGTATCCGCTGGGCTGCTTCGCGCCTTCGAGGATGAGTTCCTTGGCAGCCTGGAACGCGATGTTGGAATCGAAATCAGGTGCCATGTTGCGGTACTCGGCGTCGCCCTCGTTCTGACGGTCGACAACCGGGGCCATGCGCTCGAGTGCACTGACAACGTCGCCCTCGCTGACGATGCCGTGACGCAGCCAGTTGGCGAGCAGCTGGCTCGAGATGCGCAGCGTGGCGCGATCCTCCATGAGCGCGACATCGTGGATGTCGGGAACCTTGGAGCAGCCGACGCCCGCGTCGATCCAACGGACCACGTAGCCGAGGATGGACTGGCAGTTGTTGTCGAGCTCTTCCTTCTTCTCCGCGTCGGTCCAGTCGGTGCTGGGAGCGAGCGGGATGGTCAGGATGTCGTCGACGCTCGCGCGAGGCTTGCCCTTCAGGCTGTCCTGAACTGCGAATACGTCGACGCGGTGGTAGTGCGTCGCGTGCAGCGTTGCGCCGGTCGGCGAAGGTACCCATGCGGTGTTGGCGCCGGCCTTGGGGTGACCGATCTTCTGCTCGAGCATGTCTGCCATCAACTCGGTCATGGCCCACATGCCCTTGCCGATCTGAGCCTTGCCCTGCAGACCGCAGGCCAGACCGGTGTCGACGTTCCAGTCCTCGTACGCACCGATCCACTTCTGCTTCTTCATCTCGGCCTTGCGGACCATCGCGCCGGCTTCCATGGAGGTGTGGATCTCGTCGCCGGTGCGGTCGAGGAAGCCGGTGTTGATGAACACGACGCGGTCGACGGCTTCCTTGATGCAGGCAGCGAGGTTGACTGTCGTGCGACGCTCCTCGTCCATGATGCCGACCTTGAGCGTGTTCTCGGGAAGCCCGAGGACCTGCTCGACACGGCCGAACAGTTCGGTGGTGAAGGCAACTTCCTCGGGACCGTGCTGCTTGGGCTTGACGATGTAGATCGAGCCGGTGCGGCTGTTGTCGAGCGGTCCGTTGGCGTCACTGATCGAGAGGCCGTGCACTGCACAGGCACTGGTGATCAAGGCGTCGAGGATGCCCTCGGGGACCTCGTTGCCGTCGGCGTCGAGGATCGCGGGGTTGGTCATGAGGTGACCGACGTTGCGGACGAACAGGAGCGAACGACCGTGCAGGCTGAGTTCGCTGCCGTCGACTGCGGTGTACTTACGGTCGCCGTTGAGCGTGCGGGTGAAGGACTTGGCGCCCTTCTTGATCTCCTCGGACAGGTCACCACGGTTGAGACCCAACCAGTTTCGGTAGCCGACAACCTTGTCGTCGGCGTCGACAGCGGCGACAGAGTCCTCGAAGTCCATGATCGTGGTGACGGCGGATTCGAGAACGACGTCCTTGACGCCGGCGGCGTCGGTGCTGCCGATCGGGGACGAGGCGTCGATCTGGATCTCGGCGTGCAATCCGTTGTTGAGCAGCAGGATGCTCGTCGGTGCGTCCTTCTCGCCGAGGTAGCCGACGAACTTCTCCGGCTGGGCGAGCGTGGTGACCGTACCGTCTGCCAACGTGATCTTCAGTTCACTGCCGTCGACAACGTACTTGGTTGAATCTGCATGCGATCCCGACGCGAGAGGTGCTGCCGCATCGAGGAATTCACGCGCCCAGGCGATGACCTTGTCGCCGCGGACCTTGTTGTAGCCGGAACCCTTCTCGGCGCCGTTCTCCTCGGAGATGGCGTTGGTGCCGTACAGCGCGTCGTACAACGAACCCCAGCGGGCGTTGGACGCGTTGAGAGCGAAGCGCGCGTTGAGGATCGGCACGACCAACTGCGGGCCGGCCGTCGAGGTGATCTCGGTGTCGACGTTCGCGGTGGTGACCGAGAACTCGGCAGGCGTCGGCAGGAGGTAGCCGATTTCCTGCAGGAACGCCTTGTACGCGGCGGCGTCGATGGGAGCGCCGGCGTGATCGCGATGCCACTGATCGATCTGAGCCTGCAGATCGTCACGCTTGGCAAGCAAGTCGCGGTTCTTCGGTGCGAGCTCGGTGATGACCTTGTCGGCGCCGGCCCAGAACGTTTCGGCGTCTACACCGGTGCCGGGAAGAGCCTCCTCGACCACGAAGTCGTAGAGAACCTTGGCAACCTGAAGACTGCCGACCTGAACGCGCTCAGTCATGAATAGCCTCACTTTTCCGAAAGCGGAGCATCACATATGGATGCCATGAACCAACATCAATGTTACCTGGGAGTATTCCCACCGCTGTCCGCGCCCTGAGCTGCGATAATCGGGCGCGAAGAGCTGAAACGATCAAGTGAAATTCGTTCTGTCTAGAGTTTGCGCGCGGAAATCTCGAAACCAGCCGCGCGTAGACGCTCGACCAGGACGTCGCCGAGCGCTGTCGCTGGAGTCAAAACGCCGGTGGCCGGGGGAAGAGCCTTTTGGTCCTTCGCCAACGACAACGCAGATTCGCCGAGCATTACCGCCGTCGCGCTGTATCCCGGGTCGCCCTTCGCCTTCACTCGTGATGTGTATCGGGCGCCGGTCGTGGTCGTGGTGAACACGTCGAGCGTGAAGTGGCCCTTCTTTTGGGTGCTCTCGCTCGGACCTTCACCGGGAGCCGGCAATACCTTGTCGAGAAGGAAACGTGTCGGAGGTAGAGCGAGTCCGGCGACCAGCGCGCCGAGGCCGACCGCCACGCCGCCCGCAATCACCGGTGACACCACCGATGAGCCGACGCTCATCACCTCGCTGTACTTGAACTTCTTGCCGTACGCCCACTCTCGGAGCGCATTGCTGCGACGGACGACTCGTGTGTTGTACGACGCCATCACGAACGGCGCTTTCCACCCCTTCAACGACGGATCGATCTTCTTGCCGTCGACCACGCTCACGTCGCTCTGGCGTCCGAGTTCGGGCTCCCGATCACGATCGGGGCTCAGCGAGTACGGCGAGGCAGCAAGTTTCCGCAGGCGCGCATCGTCTTTCGACACGTCGATTTGGTTGCGAAGCGAATCGATGGTGCCACCGCTCACGCCGCCGCGCAGGGCCGTGACCACCAGGGTGGTGTCGGTGAGCTCGCCGGCGCCGTCGGCGGCGACCTTCTCGTGCAGGACGTGAACTCCGAGATCGGAAGGGATGGAATCGAATCCGCAGGAATGGACGATCTTGGCACCGGTCGAGACCGCCAGCTCATGGTTGTCGTCGATGCTCTCGCGGTGGAACAGCACCTCGCCGGTGAGGTCGACGTAATGAGTTCCGGCGGAGGCGCATTCGTGAACAAGGGCGTGGCCGTACTTGGCATACGGGCCGACCGTGGTGGCGACGACCCGGGTTCGCTGGGCGAGTGCCTTCAGTGCGGTGGCGTCGTCGGCGTCGGCGATGATCAGGGGGAGATCGGCAGCGGCGGTACCCAGATCGGCGCGAGTGGCTGCCAACTTCTCGAGGGAACGGCCACCGAGGCCGATCTTCGTGCCTTCGGGAGCATGTTTGACGAGGTAGTCGGCGAGTAGCTTACCGACGAAGCCGCTCGCTCCGTAGACGATGATGTCGAGTTCTCGGGCGGGCGAGGTTCCAGTCATGGAGCCAGCCTACAAACGAGCACCCGAAAGTGATGTGACCGAGGTCACTCGGCGGGGAGGGGTTCCTTGACGACGAGGATCGGAGCCTCCACTTCGAGTAGGAGACGCTGCAGCGGGCGTTCGAGGAGGAACTTGCCGATGGGGGACATCCGGCGTGTTCCAACGATCAGGAGATCGACACCCGCGTCGTGGACCAGGTCGACGAGCGCGGTAACCGGATCGCCGTCGTGCTCGGTGGTGCGCAGATCCCACTTCGTCTCCGAGAATCCACCGGCGTCGAGCGCTGACTGGATCTCGCCGCGAAGAGCGGCCCGATCGTCCTCGGTGTCTCCGAGGTTGACCGTGCCTCCGATGTTGACGTCGTCCAGGACGTGCAGAACCAGCAGTTCCTCGCTTCGACCCACGGATTCCCGTGCGGCGGCCACGATTGCGGCGCGGCCTTCCGGGCTGTCCTTGTGTACGACGGCGATCGTCATGGTTCCTCCGAGTCGGTGAGCAGGTACGCACTCCATTATCGCCTGCAATGCTGTGCTCTACCTGAAATGAGCTACTCGACACGGGGGTTCGGGGGTGACGAGATCGCCACATCGGGGCGGCTAGGTGCTGCCTGTCACCACCGCGGCGGTGCCGCCCATCACCACGGCGAGGGTTTGTAGTCCTTGAGGAAGCAGCCGTGCAGGTCGACGCCCAGTTCACCCTGAACGATGGGGTCGTAGACGCGGGCGGCACCGTCGACGAGGTCGAGTGGTGCGTGAAAACCTTCGTCGGCCAACCGCATCTTGGTGAAGTGCGGGCGTTCGTCGGTGATCCAACCGGTGTCGACGGCGGTCATGAGGATGCCGTCGTCGAGCATTTCCTTGGAGCTGGTGCGGGTCAGCATGTTCAGTGCTGCCTTGGCCATGTTGGTGTGCGGGTGGCCAGGGCCCTTGTATGCGCGGCTGAACTGGCCTTCCATGGCGGAGACATTCACGACGTACTTGCGTCGCGCAGCTGCCGCGGCCATCGACGGGCGCAAGCGTGAAACGAGGATGAAGGGCGCGACCGAGTTGCAGAGCTGGACTTCGAGAAGCTCGATCGGATCGACCTCTTCGACGGTCTGAACCCAGCTGTTGGTGTGCGCGAGGTCGGGCAGCAGCCCGCCCGCGTCGATGGCGATGCCCTGCTCGATGCGATCGGGTGACGCCGACTTGGCGACGAGGGCGAGTGAACTGACCGCGTCGGCGGACAGATTTCCGGAGGTGATGCTTGCGACGTCCGACAGCGATCCGGCCAGAGCAGCGGGGTGAGCGTCGCTCGTCTTGCCGAAGGTCAGGACATCAGGCAGTTCACCGGCGGGAAGCGCACCGGACTCGGCGTCGACCAAGGCGCCGTAAGCACCGGGGGAGCGTCGGACGGTTTGCGCGGCGTTGTTGATGAGGATGTCGAGCGGACCCTGTGCGGCAACGGAATCCGCGAGTGCAACAACTTGGGCGGGGTCGCGGAGGTCGATGCCGACGATGCGCAGACGGTGAATCCAGTCGTTGCTGTCTTCCATCGCTTTGAATCGGCGGATCGCGTCGTTGGGGAATCGTGTCGTGATGGTCAGATGTGCGCCGTCACGCAGCAGGCGCAGCGCGATGTACATGCCGATCTTCGCGCGGCCGCCGGTCAGAAGTGCGCGTCGGCCGGTGAGATCAGTGCTGGCATCACGTTTGCTGCGGCTGGTGGCAGCGCATTCGGGGCACAGTTGGTGGTAGAAGGCGTCGACTGCGGTGTAGCGCTGCTTGCAGATGTAGCACGGCCGCGCCTTGATGAGCGTGCCGGCGGAGGCGCCGGCGGTGTTCGACTTGATCGGAATGCCTGCGGTCTCGTCGTCGATGCGATCGGGTGAACCGGTGGCAGTCGCAGCGACCACTTGGCGGTCGGCTTCGTTGACGGCTGCGCGCGAGGCGAGGCGACGCTTCTTCTTGAGTCGCTTGAACAGATGGCCGACAGCGCGCTGCATGGTGATCGAATCGGGATGCTCGTCGTCGAGTTCGGCGGCTTCGGAAAGGACCTTCAGGCAGATTTCGAGTTCTGCGGGGTCGAGTCCGGTGAGTTCGGCTCGAGCAGATTCTGAATCGGCTGTTTCCAGCGAATCTGCCTGCAGTGCATCCGACTTCTTGGTGTCTGTATCCACTTCGAACTTCTGTTCCATCTCGATCGCCGCTCGCGCGGACTGTTCCCTGGTGCGGGAACTTCGCCAATTACGAGAAAAGCTCCGGTTCCATGAACCGGAGCTTTTCCTGTCTGTCTCAACACAGAGTGTCCGAGGGGGACTTGAACCCCCACGTCCGTTAATAGGACACTAGCACCTCAAGCTAGCGCGTCTGCCATTCCGCCACTCGGACTCGGCCCCGATTTCTCGGTGCTGGGAAAGAGTATCCGATGCCATCCCCAGGTCCCAAATCGCCCCACTGCTGTGCGCCTTTATTAACCGCCGGGGGTTAATAAAGGCGCACAGCAAAAAGACCCCAACCTGATCAGGCTGGGGTCTTTCTGCTGTATTCGAGTGTCCGAGGGGGGACTTGAACCCCCACGTCCGTTAATAGGACACTAGCACCTCAAGCTAGCGCGTCTGCCATTCCGCCACTCGGACTCGGCCCCGATTTCTCGGTGCTGGGAAAGAGTATCCGATTAGGTGAGCTGCCCCAAATCGCCAGGTTGCGGGGCATTCCGGTCGCCCGCGTCGTTTGATTCGATGGTAGGAAAGTGGAATGACCACAACCCCGAATAATCCGAATCCGAGCAGAGCCGAAGCAGAAGTAGTCGAACTGGTCAGTTCCCTCATCCGCTTCGACACCTCGAACACGGGAGAACTCGAAACCACCAAAGGCGAGCGTGCGTGCGCGGAGTGGGTTGCCGCGCAGCTTCAAGAAGTCGGTTACGAGA
The DNA here is from genome assembly GCF_003860625.1 of Rhodococcus sp. NJ-530. Lineage (NCBI taxonomy): Bacteria > Bacillati > Actinomycetota > Actinomycetes > Mycobacteriales > Nocardiaceae > Rhodococcus > Rhodococcus sp. NJ-530. Next base: position 3,343,587 of record NZ_CP034152.1, on the reverse strand, counting down.
CGGAATACGTCGAGTCCGGAGCACCCGGCCGAGGAAATGTCTTTGCTCGTTTGAAGGGAGCCGAGTCTGGTCGTGGTGCGTTGATGCTTCACGGTCACCTCGACGTAGTTCCGGCCGAGCCCGCCGACTGGAGCGTCCATCCCTTTGCCGGCACCGTCCAGGACGGTTACGTCTGGGGGCGCGGCGCCGTGGACATGAAGGACATGGTCGGGATGATCCTGGCCCTCGCCAGACAGTTCAAGGCGGAAGGCGTCGTACCGCCGCGTGATCTGGTGTTCGCCTTCGTGGCGGACGAGGAAGCTGGCGGAAAGTACGGATGCCAGTGGCTGGTCGAGCACCGCCCGGATCTGTTCGAGGGAGTGACCGAGGCCGTGGGTGAGGTCGGCGGTTTCTCGCTGACGGTTCCGCGGCCTGACGGAACCGACCGCCGGCTCTACCTCGTGGAGACTGCGGAAAAGGGCCTCGGTTGGATGCGTCTGACTGCCAAGGGACGCGCCGGACACGGCTCCTTCCTCCACGACGACAACGCGGTCGCGACACTCGCCGGCGCGGTCTCGAGGCTTGCTGCCCACCAGTTCCCGATCGTGATCTCGGATTCGGTCGCGGAGTTCCTGACCGCCGTCGGCGAAGAGACCGGATTGGACTTCGATCCGGGATCACCCGACATCGACGGGACTCTCGCGAAGTTGGGGACGATCGCCAACATCATCGGGGCGACGTTCCGTGACACGGCGAACCCGACGATGCTCAAGGCCGGATACAAGGCGAACGTCATTCCGCAGACTGCCGAGGCGGTCTTCGACTGCCGCGTGCTGCCGGGACGGCAGGCCGAATTCGAGCGCACGGTGGACCAACTGATCGGTCCCGACGTGACCCGCGAGTGGATCACCAAGCTGGATTCGTACGAAACAACGTTCGACGGCCACCTCGTAGACGCCATGAACGAGGCGATCCTCGCCCACGATCCGGAGGCTCGCACAGTTCCGTACATGCTCTCCGGCGGAACCGACGCGAAGGCATTCGCGAAACTGGGCATTCGCTGCTTCGGCTTCGCGCCGTTGCAGTTGCCGCCCGAGCTGGATTTCAGCGCGCTGTTCCACGGCGTCGACGAGCGAGTTCCGGTGGACGCACTACTGTTCGGGACACGTGTTCTGGAACATTTCCTGCTCAATTCCTGACGAGCACGTAGATAGATCCGTGAGCTCTACGCACATCGAGCTCTCTTGTCACAGAAAGGATTCGCATGGCGCACGATCCGTACGAACCATTGCCGAAGTTGCCGAGTTTCGAGCTGACCAGTGACGACATCACTGCGGGCCGGCCGCTGAAGCTTGCTCAGGCCAGTGGAGCCTTCGGTGTCCCCGGTGGCGAAGACATCTCACCGCAGCTCTCGTGGTCCGGCTTTCCGGCCGAGACGAAGAGCTTCGTCGTGACGGTGTTCGATCCGGACGCACCGACTGCGTCGGGGTTCTGGCACTGGGCCGTGGCGAACATCCCCGCTTCCGTCACCGAGCTCCCCGCCGGTGCCGGCGCGGCGGACAGCGATGTCCTGCCCGCCGGAACCGTCACCCTCCGCCACGACGGTGGTGGGTTCGGTTTCATCGGTGCAGGCCCGCCTCCCGGGCACGGTCCGCATCGCTACATCGTCGCGGTGCATGCCCTCGACGTGGAGACGCTCGACGGAGTCACCCCTGATTCGTCGCCGGCGTTCCTCGGTTTCAACGTGTTCCATCACGCGATTGCGCGTGCAACGCTGACCGGGACGTTCGAGGTCGAATAGTCACTTTGCTGTGCGCCTTTATTAACCGCGGGCGGTTAATAAAGGCGCACAGCACTCTCTAGCGAGGGTTCTCAGCTCCCACAGCCTGGGCGATCGACGAGAAACCCGCTGCGCGGACCCGCTTGGCTATCCCCTTGTGGATGCTGCGAGCCCAGAACGGTCCGCCGTAGATGAAGCCGGTGTATCCCTGCACCAGTGTCGCGCCGGCGAGGATCCGTTCCCACGCCTGATCGGCCGTCTCGATACCGCCGACCGAGATGATGGTCATCTTGTCGCCCACTCGGGCGTACAGGCGCCGAAGTACTTCGAGTGAGCGCTCGGCGACCGGTGCACCGGACAGCCCGCCTGCGCCGAGTGCAGCTACCTCGGCGTCCGGGGTCTTCAAACCGTCGCGACGGATCGTGGTGTTGGTCGCGACGATTCCGGCAAGTCCGAGTTCGATTGCCAGATCGGCGACCGCGTCGACGTCCTCGTCCGAGAGGTCGGGCGCGATCTTCACCAGTACCGGCACGCTGACGGTGTCGAGCACGGCCTGCAGGATCGGGCGCAGTGATTCGACGGCCTGCAGATCACGGAGTCCGGGTGTGTTCGGCGAGCTGACATTCACGACCATGAAGTCGGCCAGCGGACCCAGAAGCTGCGCGCTGGCGGTGTAGTCGGCAGCGGCGTCGGCGGCTTCGACGATCTTGGTCTTGCCGATGTTGGCACCGACCGGCACCGTGACGCGGCGCTGTCGCAGGAAATTCGCCGCGTGACCAGCGCCGTGGTTGTTGAAGCCCATCCGGTTGATCAGAGCGCGGTCGGCCGGAAGACGGAAGAGACGCGGCGCGGGGTTACCGGGCTGAGCCTGGGCCGTCACTGTTCCGACCTCGGCGAAACCGAATCCCAACGGGCCCCAGGCGTCGACGCCGGTGGCGTCCTTGTCGAATCCTGCGGCGAGGCCGAGAGGTGCCGGGAACGTCAGACCGAATGCCTGACTCCGCAGAACCGGGTCGTCGACGACAAGGACTTTTGCGACCAGCCAGCGAAGGGGAGCGAACCGTGTCACCAGTTTCATCGCGGTGAAGGCAATGTGGTGGATGCGTTCCGGTGGGACCCGGAACATCAGGCTCAGCAGCAGTTGGTACACGATTCTCCAGCTCTTCGATGGTGTGATTTTGTCAGCGGTTTCGACAGCGGCGGGCCCTGGTCGTCTGTTGGACGATCAGTGCTGAATGCCGTCCGGATCGGTCACGTGCAGCGGCGTCTTCTTTCGCTTGAGGAGCACGCGACGACTGCCGTCGGGGTAGAGACGGACTCGGGAGAGTTCCCATCCGCCGAACTCGGCGGAGATCGCCAGACGCATCGACGCCGTGACCCGCGAAACGTTCGGCGGTAGCCGGAGCGGCACGTAGTCGAACTTGTCGTCCGACGTCTCCCACTGCGCGGGGATCCCGCGCGTACGCTTTTCCATCAGTTCTCCCGTGACGGGATGACCTGCAGCCCGTCACCGGTTGCCGATCCGACGATCAGATTGCCGTTGGAAGAGTCTACGGCCAACGAATTCGGCTGTCGCACCGTCTTGAACCGTCCGGTCTCCACGGGGATGCCGGACGACAGATCGAAGCCGACCACTTCATTGGTCGCGGTCAGTGTCACCCACACCCGATCCGCGGCCTCGTCGTAGGCGACGGCGTATGGCGACTCGCCGACGGGGTAGCGCTGGTGCATCAGGAGCGGATCGGCAGTGAAGACGAGCAGTTCGTTCCCGGTGGTGTCGGTGACAAGGATGCGTCCGAAGCGATCGGTGGCCAGATGAGTTGCGCCCTCACCGGCGCGAAGAGCGACGCCGAGTTTGCCGTCTTCGAGATTGATCGCCGTCAGCGAGGTCTGACGGTGATCGAGGGCGCTCAGGTTGTCGCCGGTGACCGCGAGTTCGTCGACGGATGCGAATCCCGAAACCGTCTGTGACTGATCGGTCTTCGGGTCGACGATGTGAACTGAACCATTGTCCGTGCCGATCGCGATGCGGCCGTCGTTGAGTTCGACCGCTGAATTCGCCTGCCCGTCGACCGGGATGGACATCTGTTCGCCCGAAGTCAGATTCAGCTTCACTACCTGGCGATCCATCGACAGAAGAGCGCTACCGTCAGAGCCGATCGAAACGTCGCGTACGTCTGAATCCAGAGCTATCGGACGACCTGCGGAGGCGGGGTCGGCGCCGGCCAAACTGTCCGTAGGAACGACCAGCACCGAACGGGGGTCGTTGGCAACCACTACAGCGCTGCGCGTGATCGGATCGAATGTGATGGAATCGATCAGACCTGAATACGGGTGAACCACGCCGTCCGGGGTACTGGTGGTGGCCGGTGAGACCGCTGCCGTTGCGGGATCGATCGTGATGAGGTCGTCTCCGCCATCTCCGGAAGAACATCCTGTGACCAGCAGAACCGCCGCCCCCATTGCTGCTGCAGTGGTGCGGATCCCTAGGCGAGCCATGTGTAGTTCCTCTTTTTCTTGTCATCTGTTCTTCACGCAGTGCGACTGTCATCGATCATCCCTGATCGCAGTCGGGCGCCGTTCATCGCGTCGAGGAACTACCGACCATTCCGCTCACACCCCTGACGCGATACCGTACGAACAGCGGTTGCGGTTGACGCTGCAATCACCGAGGAGATCATTGTGATTCCCACAGAACCCACCGATTCCGGCGCGCAGTCGCCCGAACCGGCGCGGCCGGGCTTCGAGATCGAGGACCTCACCGTCGGCGCTCACGCACACGGTTTCGGCAGGTCCGACGGTCGAACTTTCGCGTTCCGCGTACGAAAGAGCATGCTGTTCGTCGAGGTATACGGCGAATACTGCGAGCACAGTGTGCCGACCCCTGCAGACGTTGTCGCCACCGCGGAGCGATCGGTGACCGACATCGATCTGACCGACGAGCGAAGCATCGCCGGTGTGGTCCGCGACGCAGTTCTGTCCACGGAGGCTGATTGGTCACAGCCCGGTCCCGGTGACGGAGTTCGTGAGGGCGACGGTCGCAGCCTGCCGACGGTGAGAGCCGTCCTTAACAGGCTGGGATCGATCATCGATTCTGTTCGGTGAATTCTCGGCGCGGGATGACCAGGGTCGCTCCGGTTGTCGGATGCGGGAACACCTCGACCGGATAACCGTAGACGCGGGTCAGAAGCTCTTCGTGCAACACCGATTCCGGGGGACCGTCAGCGGCGATGCGGCCGTTTTCGAGCACGACGATCCGATCCGCGTACGCCGCTGCCAACGCGAGGTCGTGCAAAACGACGACGACGGCATCGCCGTCCGCAGCGCGAGCGCGCGCCACGGACATCACCGCTTCCTGGTGTCCGAGATCGAGTGCTGCAGTCGGCTCGTCCAGCAGGATGGTCGACGTTTCCTGTGCCAGTACCCGGGCCAGCGCGACCCGCGCCTGCTCGCCGCCGGACAGCACGGCGAACGGCCGATTGGCGAACCCCTCGACATCGCAGGTCTTCATCGCCGCGGTGATAGCAGCGCCGTCGCGGTCTTCTCGGCGAGTTCCGGTCCATGGCGCACGTCCCATACGAACCACCTGGCGAGCGCTGAACGAAAATCCGATGGTGTGTTTCTGGGGGAGCACCGCGCGTCGGCGCGCCATGTCGATCGGCGACCACTGATTGAGGTCGGTGCCGTCAACGTCCACCCGCCCAGCGATGACGGGCTGATCACCGGCCAACGCCGCAAGAAGAGTCGACTTACCGGCGCCGTTCGGTCCGACGAGAACGACTAGCTCGCCTGCCCGGACTTCGATGGACACGCCTTCCAGAATCTGCCGACCACCGCGTTCAACGGTGATGTCGCGCGCCTCGAGGGTGACATCACCGACGCCAGGGCTTTCCGGTTCGGGGGTGACGCGGCCGAACAGTTCGCGCCAGTTTCTTACGAGGCTGCTCATGCCCACCCGCCCTGTTGCGCGCGCGTGCGTCGGAGAAGCCAGAAGAAGAAGGGGCCGCCCACCAGAGCGGTCAGCATTCCGAGGGGCAGGTCTGCGTTGTCGATCAGCGACCGCGAGCCGAGATCTGCGACAAGCAGAACCAGTGCGCCGGCGAGGGCGCTCGCCGGAATCAGCGCGCGGTGGCCAGGTCCGACGAGAATGCGCATCAGGTGCGGAACGACCAGACCGACGAAGAGGATGATGCCGGTGAAGGCAACACTCGCCGAGACCAGGAGAGCGACGATCAGTACCGCGAACTGGCGAAGCCGTTCGACGTTGACGCCCAGATGACGGGCCGCGTGTTCACCGAGCGCCAGCAGGTCCAGACGTGGGGCGATCATCATGGTCGCGGCGATCCCGACGACGGTCATCGGCGCCACGATCAGGACTGCGTTCCAGGAAGCGCCGTTGAGTGAGCCGAGTTGCCAGAACACGATCTGATCGCGAGCGGACGGGCTGGCGACGAAGGTGAAGAACGCGATGAGCCCGCCGGCGAACGCGTTGATCGCGACGCCCGTCAGCACCAACGTCACCACTTCGGTTCGGCCTTCGTGCCGAGCCAGCAGGTAGACCGCCGCGGTGGTGACCAGCCCGGCGACGAACGCAGCCGCAGCAACGGCCCAGCCGGCCACGAACGTTCCCCCGACGACGATGACAGCACTCGCGCCAACTGCCGCGCCCGCAGACACTCCGATCACTCCGGGTTCTGCGAGCGGATTGGAGAACACACCCTGCAGGAGCGCACCGGAACATCCCAGCGCCGCGCCGACACAGATGGCGAGCACGACGCGGGGGAATCGAACCTCCCACAAAGTCACTTCACCGCTGGGATGGGCGGGCATCGGACCGAGGTCGAGCCCGATGCGATGCAGGATGCTGCCCAAAACCTCGAGAGGCGACGTCGGAACTTGACCGATGCACGCCGACAGCACCGCGACGATCACGAGGGCGAGAGTCAAACTGACCAGAACCGCACTCACCCGCGACCGCGACGCGGGGCCAGACGCCGACTTGTCGGCGCCCCCGACTTCGTGTGAATCCTCGGCCGACACAGTCTTACCTGCTTCGGAACTACCTGTCTCTGTACTCACGAATCAGCACTCACGAATCTTTGCTCACGATCCACCGGGCTCGTAGATCGCTTCGGCGAGTGCCGCCATGACGCGTCCGGTGTTCGGCCCGAAGCTGAGCAGTACTCCGTCCGCCATGTCGACTACTCGTTTGTTCTTTCCAGCCGGCGTCTGAGCGATGCCAGGGACCTTTTCGAGGCCGTCGATTCCGCCGATCGATGCCAATCCGTCCGTCATCATCAGCAGGGCGTCAGGCGCTGCGGCGATGAGCGCTTCGCTGGTGATGGGCACGAACTGTTGTGTGATGCCCGAGGCGGTTCCTGCATCGGTGGCGCCGAGTGCCTCGATCAAGGAATCTGCTCCGGACCCTTCACCGCCGATCATGGTGATGGCCGATCCGCGCATGTAGAGGAATGCGATTTTCAGTGGATCGCCCTCGGTGGGGACCAGATCGCGAGCTCCAGCGATTTCCGATTCGGTCCGATCGACCAGCGCTGCGCCCTGGGCGGGTACGCCGAGCGCGTCGGCGACGGCCTGGAGTTGTCCTGGCACACCCTCGAGTGTTCGGGTCGGATCGAAGAAGACGACGGGAACACCGGCGGCGCGCAACTGATCCTGGACGCTCTTGGGCCCGATACTCGTGTCGGTGAGAACAACGGTGGGATTGAGGTCGAGAATTGCCTCGGTATTGAGCGATTGGCCGCCGACCGTGACAACCGGCACGTCCGCGACTGCGGGGAACTTGGCTGCGGTGTCGCGGCCGACGAGATTGTCACCGAGGCCGAGCGCCACCGTCGTCGTCGCGAGCGTCCCGTAGCGGTCGGCCGCAACGATCCGGCTGTTGTCGGTGATGGTCACGTCGACGCCGTCGAAGCTCTTCACCGTCACGGGCAGTGTCGCGGTCGGGTTGTCGGACACGGGAACCGGGCTGGAATCTTCGAGTACCGCGGTCCTGGCGCCCTGAGATGTCGTGGAATTGTCGCTGGGACCGCAAGCCACCAGACCGAAACCGGCTGCTGCGACCAGAGTCGCCGCGGCCAAGCGCTTCATCATTTGACGAGGTAGCTCTCGATGTCGCCTTCGAGGTCGGCGAACAGGTCGCCGTTGAGGCGGTATGCCAGATTCACCTCGTCGATGAAACGCTGCTGTTCCTCGGCAGGAATCTGCAGTGCATCCAGATTCGAGCGGTAGTCGTCCTTGAAAGGCTTCGGCTTGGGGATGCCTTCGAAGATGTAGAAGCGAAGTCCGTCGGTCTCGAATCCGTAGGCGCGTTCGAGCATCCGGCGGATGATCTGTCCGCCCGAGAGATCGCCCATGTACCGAAGGTAGTGATGTGCGACGAAGCCGGCAGGCCAATCGAACGCCACCTCCTTCAGGCGGGCGATGTAACGCTCGGTTGCCGGCAGGGCCACGAGTTCGTCGCGCCAGTTCGGTCCGCCGAGGAACTCGAGATCGGCTTCGAGTGAAGCCACGCGCAACAGATCCTCGGACAGGAACGGGGCGACCAACTCGTTGTCGGCGTGTGTGCGGCCGGCCTCTTCGAGGCTCGTGTAGACGAGGTACGTCTGTCCCAGAAGTGCGGCGTAGCCAGCCGTGGTCAGCTCACCGCCGAGTAGTGCGCCTACGAATCGCGACTGCTCCGTCTCGCGGTGTGCTGCGTCCGTCTCGGTCTTGATTCGTTCGGAGAAGGCTGGGCCTGCGTCTGCGGAAAGGCTGTCTACGTCGAGCGTGGTCATTGATTCTCCTGAGGCTGTAGTCAAGCGTTGCCTACTAGGTTAGCCTGCCCTCGCCAACACGATACCTCCGGTATTTCGATCAGCGGGACAGATCAAGCGCTCACATCGTCGAGAGCCGCGGCAATCGCTTTCGGAAGTTCCAATTCTTCGGTTGCCAGTACTCCTGTCAACTGGGCGAGATCACGCGTGCCGACGACGGCGCTGGCCACTCCGGCGCGATCGCGCGCCCAGGCCAGTGCCACCGCCAGTGGGGAAGTACCCAGACCGTCGGCAGCGGTAACGACTGCGTCGACCACCCGGATCGAGGAATCGGTCAGATAGCTCTGCACATCCTGCGAATGTGCTTCGTCGGCGCCGCGGGAATCGACGGGAATGCCGTCGCGGTACTTGCCGGTCAGCACACCGCCCGCGAGGGGTACTGCGGCGAACACTCCGACGCCGTGATGGGCCGCCGCTGCGAACAATTCTTCCTCGACGCCGCGTGCGAGCAACGAGTACTCGGCCTGCGTCGCGGCGAGTGTTGTTGCGCCACCGGCTCCTACGGCCGTCGCGAGCTGCCAGCCGAGGTAGCCGCGAACTCCGACGTACCGCACCTTGCCGCTCGAGACGGCGTAGTCGAGGGTTGCTGCAACCTCGTCGACGGGCGTGAGCGGATCCCAGGTTGCGACCTGCCACATGTCGAGGAAGTCGGTTCCGAGTTCACGAAGAGTCGCGTCGAGCTGGCGGAGCAATCCGCGCCGCGAGCAGTCGACGCGGTCGGTGCCGATCGGTGTGGGGTCGATGCCGGCGCTCGAGCTGATGATGAGTTCGTCACGTGGAACGACGTCGTCGAGCAACTCGGCGAGGATCCGTTGCGCCGCACCGGCGCCGTAGGCGGGCGAGGTGTCGACCAGGGTTCCGCCGGCCTCGGCGAACGCAAGTAGCTGTGCAGCAGCCTCGTCGCCGTCCGTGTCGCGTCCCCATGTCAGTGTGCCGAGCCCAAGTCGCGAGACCCGAAGTCCGCTCGTTCCGACAGATCTGTGCTTCATAACCGCCTGCATCTCGCGCCCGACTCGTGTGCGCAAGTGCGGCACCCGAGAGATCTCACCACGTGCAGACTAGTAGGCGCTCGCCTCGAGTCGGGGTATTCGGACACGGACGTGCCGGGCGCGGCGCGGCGCCGTGGGCCCCGGTAGCGTGGCGCCGGTGAAACGTGAACCCGACACACGAAACCTGTGTGCAGTAACCCCATTCGAATCAGCCGGGATCGGTGAGTGATGGGCGAAGCGATGACCTGGCTCCAGGCCGTGATCCTGGGCCTCGTGCAGGGCTTGACCGAGTTCCTGCCCATCTCGTCTTCCGGACATTTGCGAATCGTGTCGGAGATATTCTTCGGCAGTGACGCCGGCGCGTCGTTCACCGCCGTGACGCAGCTCGGCACCGAGTTGGCGGTCCTGATCTACTTCGCACGCGACATCGTGAGGATCATCACTGCCTGGTTCCGAGGTGTGTTCAATGCCGAGCACCGGGGCGATCTCGATTACCGGATGGGCTGGTACGTCATCATCGGCACCATCCCGGTCGGCATCCTCGGGTTCTTCTTCAAAGACCAGATCCGTACCGGCGCACGCAATCTGTGGCTGATTGCCACGATGTTGATCGTGTTCGCGCTCGTCATCGCTGCTGCCGAGTACTACGGACGCAAGACGCGCCCGATCGAATCGCTCACAGCACGCGACGGCATCATCATGGGTTCGGCTCAGGCGCTCGCGCTCATCCCGGGTGTCTCACGTTCGGGTGGCACGATCAGTGCCGGCCTTTTCCTCGGACTCACCCGTGAGGCCGCAGCCCGTTACTCGTTCCTGTTGGCGATTCCGGCAGTTCTCGCCTCCGGTTTGTTCAGCCTCCCGGATGCCTTCGAGCCGGCTGGTGAGGGTCTGAACGCGAGCGGTCCGCAGTTGCTGGTGGCAACCGTCATCGCCTTCGCGGTCGGTTACGCAGCGATCGCCTGGCTGCTTCGATTTGTTGTCGATCACTCCATGTACTGGTTCGTCGGATACAGAATCGCTCTCGGCGTAGTCGTCCTTGCGTTGCTGGCCACAGGGGTCGTGTCCGCGACATAGGGCCCGTTTCGACGTCGACCACCCGTCCGTGCGGCCACCGCCCCATTAGGGTTGTGGAATGACAGTTGTCCTACTGCGGCACGGGCGGTCGACGTCCAACACTGCCCATACCCTGGCCGGTCGAACGCCGGGTGTGGAACTCGACGACCACGGCCGGAAACAGGCCGAAGGCGTCGTCGATCGGCTGGTCGGTCTGGACATCGCGGAGATCGTCCGCTCGCCGCTGTTGCGGTGTGAGCAGACGGTCGGCCCCATTGCCGTCGACCGTGGTCTGACGCCGGTGGTCGAGGATCGCCTCATCGAGGTCGATTACGGCGACTGGACGGGTCGCCCGCTCAAGGAACTCTTGGAAGAACCGCTCTGGAAAGTGGTGCAGCGCCACGCTTCCGGTGCAGTGTTTCCCGGCGGTGAAGGGCTGGCCCAGGTACAGGCGCGAGCCGTTGCCGCGATCCGAGAGCACGACGCACGGCTGGCCGAAGAACACGGCAAGGACGTCGTCTGGATTGCGTGCACGCACGGTGACGTCATCAAATCGGTTCTCGCCGACGCGTTTGCGATGCATCTCGATTCGTTCCAGCGCATCGTCGCCGAGCCCGCCTCGGTCAGTGTGATTCGCTACACGGCGACACTGCCGTTCGTTCTTCGCGTCAACGACACCGGAGACGTGCTCGCCGCGATCGGTGCGGCGAAGGCCGCGACCAACGGTTCGGCTCCCGCGCAGGAGTCCGTCCCCGGCGGAGAGGTCGGTGCGTGAGCTGTGACGGATAATGGGTATTCAGTGATGTTCTGCTCGAACTCGAGGAGGTGCAATGTCGCGCGCGATTCACGTATTTCGCACTCCTGACCGATTTGTCGCAGGAACGGTGGGCGAACCCGGTGACAGGTCTTTCTATCTCCAGGCCGTGCACGAATCACGGGTGGTGAGTGTGCTGCTCGAGAAGCAGCAGGTTCAGGTCCTCGCCGATCGCATGGGCTTACTCCTCGAAGAGGTACATCGACGCTTCGGAACCGAGGTTCCGCCACAAGCCGACGACGTCTCCGACCTCAGCCCGCTGGTCACACCGCTCGACGCGGAGTTCCGGGTCGGCACGATGGGGCTCGGTTGGGACGCCGATGCCGGCGCGGTCGTCGTGGAGCTGCTTGCCGTCAGCGAGACGGAGTTCGACGAATCGGTTGTCCTCGACGACGCCGACGACGGTCCGGACGCGGTCCGTGTGTTCCTGACTCCGGAGCAAGCGCGCGAGTTTTCGCTGCGGTCCGAACGCGTCATCGCGGCGGGACGCGCGCCGTGCCCGCTGTGTGGTGAACCGTTGGCGCCCGAGGGGCACGTCTGCATCCGCACCAATGGGTACCGACGCGGCGAGTCCTTCGGTTTCGCGATCGACGACGCAGACGACGACGAGGTCTGACGTCGTGTCCGAACCTGGTGTGCCGGACGTGCTGCTCGAGGGTGATCTGACTCTGATCGGTCAGATCACCACGGCGAGCAACGCCACGCTGGTATGTGAGTCAACTCTGGGGGAGAAGTCCACCCGCGTGGTCTACAAGCCGGTCCGGGGTGAACGCCCACTGTGGGATTTCCCGGACGGCACTCTGGCGGGGCGTGAGGTCGCGTCGTACCGCGTGTCCGAGGCGCTGGGTTGGGGAGTGATTCCGCGAACAGTGTTGCGGGACGGCCCTTTCGGTCCAGGCATGGTGCAGCGATGGATCGACACCGTCGATCGCCGCGCGGATGGATCTGGTGGACTCGAGATGGTGGACCTGTGCAGTCCCGGCAAAGTTCCGCCGGGGTGGTTCGAGGTCCTGCAGGCCTTCGACTCGGAGGGTGAACCAGTCTCTCTGATCCATGCGGACGATCCACGGCTGCAGCGAATGGCCGTTCTGGACGTCCTCATCAACAATGCCGACCGTAAAGGTGGTCACGCCCTCGAGGGCGTCGACGGCTCGGTGTACGGCGTTGATCACGGAATCTGTCTTCACTCGGAGAACAAGCTGCGGACCGTGTTGTGGGGGTGGGCCGGGCAGCCCGTACCCGGTGCTTTGATCGCCGACGTCGCCGAATTCGCGACAACTCTCGACGGGGATCTCGGCGACGAGTTGTCCGAACTGATCACCGAAGAGGAAATCGTGGCCTTGGCGGTGCGGGCGATGCAGTTCGCCGAGTCCGCGGTGATGCCTGAGCCGAACGGCCATCGAACGATTCCCTGGCCGGCCTTCTAGTCGCGAGACGTTTCCTGCTGTTCGCGAGTTGCCGTCAATCCGGGTGAGCGAACCAATCGCAGTAGTTGTTCGCGCAGCGCGGCGACATCCCCGACGCCGACGGTCAACGCCGCATCTTCCTTCTCGAGCGTCAGTAGTCGCTCGTACGTCAGTCTTCCGGCGTCGGTTATCGCGATCACGCGCCGACGCTCGTCCCTCGGATCGGTGTCACGAGTGACGTAACCCGCTCGTTCGAGACGGTCGATCGTGCGGCTCATCGTCTGATCGGTGACGCGGGCGTTCTTCGCGATGTCGCGTTGAGACGCCGCCCCACCGGCGATCGAGTGGAGCACGATCAGGCCCGCGTGCGTCATGTCCTGAGACCGCAAGACCTTCTCCCACGAGTGCTCCACCAGGCGTGCAGCGGTGGACAACAGCCGGCCGGTGGGCCAGTCGTCCAGGCCGTCGCTGCTCATTTTTCTGCCTTCCGTTTGCAATTACTCAGCATGCTGAACAAAATAGTCGGCAAGTCCTCTGCTGCCGATCCCTGGAGACCCAGTGAGCACACCAGTACAAAATCGTCCTGTTCGTCGCCTTCGATGGATTGTGCCAGCTCTCCTCGTGATCGGCTGGCTGGCAATCGGAGGATTCGGCGGTCCGTTCGCCGGAAAGCTCAGCACGGTGCAGCAGAACGACAACACGTCGTTCCTGCCCGCGTCGGCCGAAGCGACCGAGGTGGCAAAGCTTCAGGAGAGCTTCACGGACACGCGCTTCGTGCCGGCCATCATCGTGGCGGAACGACCGGGTGGCCTCGAGCCCGCCGACTCCACCTTCCTTTCCCAGACCGTCGATTCGTTTGTCGGTACCGAAGGATTCGGCGACGCCTCATCGCCGCCGATCCCGTCGGCCGACGGCCAGGCACTCCAGATGTTCCTGCCGGTCGACAGCACCCTCGAAGTCAAGGACAGCGTGAAAGCGCTGCGCGCGGCGCTGGAGTCGAGCCCTGACGGACTGACAGTCAAGGTCACCGGCCCCGCTGGGCAGGTTGCGGATCTGTCGGCAGCATTCGCCGGTATCGACGGATTGCTGTTGTTGGTAGCCGGATCCGTCGTGATCGTGATCCTGATCATCGTCTACCGAAGCCCGATCCTGCCGTTCGTGGTGATCTTCTCGGCGATCTTCGCACTCGGATTGTCGAGCTTGCTCGTGTATCTGCTCGCGGACGCGGACGTCATCGCACTGAACGGTCAGAGCCAGGGCATCCTGTTCATCCTCGTGTTCGGTGCCGCCACCGACTACGCGCTACTGCTGGTCTCTCGCTACCGGGAAGAATTGCGGATCGAGAAGGACAAGTACGCAGCAATGCGCACTGCGTGGCGCGCGACGCTCGAACCTGTCGCAGCGTCTGCAGGAACGGTCATCGCGGGCGTTCTGTGCCTGTTGCTCTCCGACCTGAACTCGAACCGCGGACTCGGTCCGGTGGCCGCCATCGGTATCGCCGCGTCCTTCCTCGCATCGATGACCTTCCTACCTGCTGTCCTGGTTCTGTTCGGGAGGACGGCGTACTGGCCGACCAAGCCGAAGTTCGATGCCGACCGCGAGCACCACGACGAGGCGAACGATCACCGGTTCTGGGCCGGGCTCGCTGCTCGAATCGGTAGGCATCCGCGCCGCTTCTGGGTGGCGTCGACGCTGGTGCTGGTTATCTTCGCGATGATGATGCCGCAGTTCAAAGCCAGCGGTGTCTCGTCGTCCGACATCTTCTTGCTCGATGTCGATTCGGTTGCAGGCCAGGAGATTCTCGGCGAGCACTTCGACGCGGGTTCGGGTTCACCGGCCGTGGTCATCGCGAATGCAGACCAAGTGGATGCCGTTGCGGCAGTCAGTCGCGTGGAGGGTGTCAGCGACGTAAGCGTCGTGCAGAACGGGGGAGCGCCTCTGGTTGTCGACGGGCGAGTCTCCCTGCAGGCGACGTTGACTGACGCTGCCGACTCGCTCGAGGCCGAAGACACCATCGTGCGACTGCGTGATGCAGTTCACTCAGTGGAGGGCGCCGACGCATTGGTCGGTGGCGTCACTGCGACCGACCTCGACACGAAGACCACCTCGACACGGGACCGGACACTCATCATTCCCGTGGTGATCATCGTGGTGTTCGTGATTCTCTCGCTCTTGCTGCGTTCGCTTCTCGCACCGCTGCTTCTCATGGGCACCGTTGTGCTCTCGTTTGCTGCGACACTGGGCATTTCGTCGCTGGTGTTCGACCACATCTTCGGTTTCCCCGGCGCGGATCCGGTGGTCCCGCTCTTTGCGTTCGTGTTCCTCGTGGCTCTGGGAATCGACTACAACATCTTCCTCATGACGAGGGTGCGTGAGGAAGCGCTGAAGATCGGCACCAGGGCGGGCGCTCTGCGGGGACTCACGGTGACCGGCGGGGTGATCACATCTGCCGGAGTTGTTCTGGCAGCAACCTTCTCGGCGTTGGCGGTGATCCCGCTGTTGTTCCTCGCCCAGATCGCGTTCATCGTGGCGTTCGGTGTCCTGCTCGACGCTCTGATCGTCCGATCCTTGCTGGTCCCGGCCTTGACCTACGACATCGGTCAGAAGATCTGGTGGCCGAGCAAGCTCGCGTCGACGCCCGAACCAGAGCAGGATCAGCCAGCACCTTCCCAGCCTCAGAGCAGTCTCCACTAGGCTCGGCAGCATGCAGTCTTGGTCCGATACCGCACTCCCGTCCGTTCCCGGTCAGGGGCCGCCGTTGCGGCTGTACGACACAGCCGACCGTCAGGTTCGCCCCGTCACCCCGGGCGAGAAGGCGACGATGTACGTCTGCGGCATCACCCCGTACGACGCCACCCACCTCGGCCACGCGGCCACGTACCTCACGTTCGACCTCGTGAACCGCATCTGGCGCGACGCCGGACACGATGTCCACTACGTCCAGAACGTGACCGACGTGGACGACCCGCTGTTCGAGCGAGCCAATCGCGACGGCGAGGACTGGATCGTCCTCGGCATGCGTGAGACGGCACTCTTCCGCGAGGACATGGAAGCGCTGCGTGTGCTTCCGCCGAAGGACTACATCGGCGCCGTCGAATCGGTGAACGAAGTAGTCGAGTTGGTGGAGAAGTTCGTGGCGTCCGGCGCCGCGTACATCGTCGACGACGCGGAGTTCCCCGACGTCTACTTCCGTGCCGACGCGACCGAGCAGTTCGGCTACGAGTCGGGCTACGACCGCGCGACGATGGAGAAGTTCTTTGCCGAACGCGGCGGAGATCCCGATCGCGTCGGAAAGCGCAATCCGCTCGACGCACTTGTCTGGCGTGCGGAGCGTCCGGGCGAGCCCTCGTGGCCCTCACCCTTCGGGCCGGGTCGCCCCGGCTGGCACATCGAATGCGCGGCCATTGCACTCAACCGCATCGGCTCCGGCTTCGACGTCCAGGGCGGTGGCAGCGATCTGATCTTCCCGCACCACGAGTTCTCGGCCGCGCATGCCGAATCGGCAACGGGTGACCGCCGATTCGCGCGGCACTATGTGCACACCGGCATGATCGGTCTCGACGGCGAGAAGATGTCGAAGAGTCGCGGAAACCTGGTCTTCGTCTCCAAGCTGCGCGGCGAGGGGGTGGACCCAGCGGCAATCCGTCTCGGACTTCTGTCCGGCCACTACCGCCAGGATCGCGCGTGGACCGATCAGGTCCTCGCGGATGCTCAGTCGCGGCTGAAGGTGTGGCGCGAGGCCGCGGCTCTCGGTTCTGCGCCGTCAGCCACTGACACTGTTGCGCGTTTGCGTCAGCACCTGGCCGACGATCTCGACACTCCGAAGGCGCTCGACGCGCTCGACGGTTGGGCCCGCCGCGCCATCGAGGGCGGCGGATCCGACACGCAGGCACCCGGCGATTTCGCCGATGCCGTCGACGCCCTACTGGGTATTTCGCTTCGCTGAACCCCTGCTGTGCGCCTTTATTAACCGCCCGCGGTTAATAAAGGCGCACAGCAGTTTCTAGGCGTAGTCCAACGCACCTTCGGCGGGTGTCGGCACCCGGCGCCGTAGCGGCGAGCCCAATGCCCTCGCCAGATCCGTTCCGTCGTGCTCGGCAAGCAGCTCACCGTTCGACCAGACCAGCAGCGCGGCGCTGACAGCCTGCTCGGCCGTGGAGTGCGCGAGGTCGTAGTGCGCACAGCCGGGGACGTCTGCGTATGTGATCCACAGGTCGTAGCCGGTCATGAAGAGGTCCAGGTCGAACTGAACGCTCAAGCCGAGAAGCTCGCTGCGACCGTTGTCGTCGACACCGGCGAAGGCCTCGTCGAGTGCCAGCAGACGCGGGGCGTGCGGGTCGGCCGAGTCCAACATGACGTGCGCCGCGGCGAACAAAGGAAGGTGCAGCGAGACGGACTGCTCGCCACCGGACAGCGCGCTGTGCCGCGCGACGGTAAGACGGTCTTCCTTGCCCTCACCGCTGATGAGGGTGAACGAGAACACGCGCCATTGACGGTAGTCGAGCGCCGAGGACAGAATCTCCGGGTACGAACGTTCGGGGTGCGCCGCGCGGGCGGTACGGATCTGCGTCGCGAAATGTGCTCGCAGAGTTGCCAGTTCATCGACGCCGAGGGCCGACGCGTCTCGATCCAGCAGCTTGGAGATCGCCCGAGAGCTGTCGTCGAGGTTGTCGGCGAGCACCCAGTGAACGCCGATGGTATTGCCTGAGGACATCCGACGCTCACGCATCTCGGTGCCCATCTGTGCGATCAACTCGCGTGCGTCGACCGTGCGCTCGTGGATCTGCTGAGCCAATCCCGTCAACAGGGCATCTTCGAGAATGCGACGCTCGGATTCGGTGAGCAACTGCTCCTGATCGCCGCGAGCGTCGTGGATCCGCGTTGCGAACTCGCCGATCGACGAATAGCCCTGATCGTCCTGGACTCGTACGACGGTCAGCCCATCCGGTGCATCCCACTGCAGACGGTAGTCCTGTCCGGCGGCGGCGAGTTGCGCGTCGAAGTCCTGCAGCGCCGAGGTCAGTGCCGTGCGGGTTGCCTTGCGGGCGCCGTCGGTGACTCGGACTGCCGAGGTCGCAGCCTCGAGCGCTCGGTACAACCTGTCGACGTCTTCGGGGAGGACAGGCGGGTGGGCTGCGTCCTCGCTGCGATCTTCGTTCTGGATGCGGTAGACCAACTGATCGGGGCTCATCCACGCCGCTGAACTGGCCGGCCAGCTCAGGTGATCCTTGACGCCCAACAATTCCAGCAAGTCGGGGCGAGCATAGGGTGCGAGTCGCTCTGCATCACTGCGGGTTTCGGTCAGGGTGTGACGCAAGGTCTCCACGGCGGTGTTGTACGCACCCTCCGCCGTGCCGATCTGGAGGACGGCGGCGTCGTACGCCTTTCGCGCCGCACGCTGTTCGACCTTGCATTCTTCGATCTTCGCGCGGGCTTTTGCCAGGTCCAGGTCGATCTGCTCGGCGCTGGCACCGAGGGTGTCGCGCAGCGTCTCGAGACGCTGCACCTGCTGGAGCAGACTCTCCTCGGCGATGGCGGCTTCCTCGGCGAATTCCTCCGCATTGGCGCGTGATTCGTCGAGACGGTCGCGAGACTCGCGTTCGAGTTCGACTTCCTTGGCATGCTCCCGCCGGCAGCGCAGCGCCAGTTCGCCCTGCTTCTCGAAATGACGGATCGCCGCCGCGAGGGAGTCGAGTTCACGGCCGATATGCGGCGTCCGGTGCTGCGACGCCGTCGCTCGGAGTTGCTTTTCCTTCGCCGCGAGATCAGCGATCGCCGCATCGAGTTCGCGTTGTGCCGTTTCCGTGGCCTCCGAGCGAGTACGGAGTGCGCCGGCGGATTCGGTGACCGTCTTGAGTGCGCGCAGGATCGAACCTGTCTTCGGCAATTCCTTTGCCGCAGAGTTGATCCGGCTCAGTTGCTCGTTGGTCTGCGCCACCAGTGCCTTGGCCGTATCGACTGCCGCGGCAAGTTCTTCCAGAGCCGCGTCGATCTCGGTGATCCGAGCCTCGCGTCGACGCGCCCGTGCTGTGGTGCCGATGTACTCGGCGTCGGCCTTGACGTGCCGGCCACGCGCGACGCCCTGCCAGAAGCGGCCGTCGACGCCGATCGCGACGCTTGCGTCGGAGTCGCCCGGCGCCTCGACGAGACTGATCGACGCGAGAATGTCCTGTACCCGAGCGTCGGGTACGTCGGCATTGCCTTCGACCTCGAGGACGTCGGCCAGCGTTCGTCCCTTCGGACGCTGCTTGACGGTCAGAGCCGTCAGGAACTGCTCGCTGACGTGCTCGGGAATCTTCTCGTCCGGGCAGACCCAGCCGTCGAGCAGATTTGCCGCCTGGAGTGCGGATTCGATTCCCGTGGCCACGTCTGGTTCGACGGAATCGGCGAAGCGCACCAACTGCCACAGCGGTGCACCACCCAGTTCACTGCGGTTGTCGGAGCGTGCGTGGAAGGCAGGCGGAGCGTCGTCGTGTTCCGCGGAGACGGCCTTGCGCTCGGATTTGAGAGCCGCGATGGAGGCGTGTGATGCAGATATTTCAGCTTCGGCCTCACGTCGACGCTCGCGCAGCGTCTCGGTGCCGGCCTCGGTGTGCTCGGCGAGAACTGCGGACAGCGCCGGAGCGTCTTCGTCGCCGACCTCGGCGAGCGCCGCGTCGAGAGCTTCGAACAGCGACGTGTCGGCGCCGACAGCCGAAAACAGGGAGGAGTGATCGGTCCACCACGCGCGCAGCCCGCTGGCGCACTGACTGCGTGCGAGTTCCACGGCAGCTTCGCCCTCGAGTACCGCGGCCTTGGACGCTTCGAGCAGCTCTTGTCCACGGCGAGAGCTGTTTTCGGCCCGGGTTCGTTCGGTCGCCGCCTTCTCGACGGTCGCCAGTGCGGTGCGGACGACGCGTACGTCACCGTCACGCTCCTCGGCATGGCCACGGACGGCTGCCGTGATCTGGTCACTGCGTGAGCCGTCGGGCAGGGGAGTCCAGACGATGCCGGCGTCCTCGGCTGCTGCCTGAAGTTCGTCCTCGGCGCGCGAGAGTGCTTCGGCCGCACGCTTGACCGACGATGCAGCCTTGTCGGCTTCGTCGCCGCGTTGAGCGAGTGCGGCCTGCGCTTTCCGGGACTTGTCTGCCTGCTGCTCGGTCGAGAGCTTGAGCGTCGCGACGGCCTGGGCGAGGTCGTCGAGTTGCTGTTTGCCTTCGTACGCGCTCGAGCGTTGCAGTGCTTCGACATTGGCGCGCGCGTTCTCGAGTGCCTGCTCGGCCTGGTTGAAGCGCTCCTCGGCTGCTGCCCGCGCCTCACGGCTGCGGGTCTGGGCGAGCGACGACTCGTCCATGGCGGCAACACCTCTGGTGACCGCTGCGAGACGGGTGCTGACCTGTTCGATCTCACCGCGAGACTGCTGACGCAGGTACTTGGTGTAGACCCCGATGAAACTCTGGGCTGCCTGATCGGCGGCCGCGAGCCCCTCGAGCGCGCGGCCGACTTCCTCCATGTCGCTGAACGAACGCGCAGCTTCGAGGACCAACTGATCGTCGAGTGGACGGAGACCGTCGGTGAGTGCCTGCGAAAGGCCCTTCGGGTCGAGGTTCTTCGCGAGCTGGGGGCGGCGAAGCGTGAGAATGAGGTTGATCAGCTGGTCGTATCGCTGCACACCGAGACCGAACATCCGCGCGTCGATGGCTGTGCGGTAGTCGAGGGGACGGTCGGTGATGGCATCGCTGCCGAGTTGTTCGGCAAGCTGCTTCTTGGTCAGGGGGCGATCGTCGTTGCCGATCAGCGAGAAGTCGACCCCGACGCGGCCGTCGGCGACGAAGTACCAGCGGGTGACCTTGTCGTTGGTGCGG
This sequence comes from Rhodococcus sp. NJ-530, assembly GCF_003860625.1. Lineage (NCBI taxonomy): Bacteria > Bacillati > Actinomycetota > Actinomycetes > Mycobacteriales > Nocardiaceae > Rhodococcus > Rhodococcus sp. NJ-530. The sequence goes on along the minus strand of NZ_CP034152.1, from coordinate 3,322,889 downwards.
GTTGCGCGCATGCCGATGCCCACGGTCACCGACTCGGGATCTTCGAGGGAGCCGCGGCAGAACTCCATCCACACGTAGGAGTGCGCGCTGTCCTGGCCCCGGTAGAGCAGGTTGGACTTCATCGTGCGCTCTTCACCGGCGAACGGGTTGAGGCGCCGCGGTTCGATGCGGCCGTCGAAGACGAACGGGAACAGGACCTCGAGGGCCTTGGTCTTGCCGGATCCGTTGGGTCCCCGCAGAACCAGTCGACCGTCGGCGAACGAGAACTCTTGGTCTCGGTAATCCCAGAGGTTGATGATTCCAGCCCGAGTAGGTCGGAAGCGGGCGTTGCTCATACGTTCTCTACCTCTGATAGTTCGCCGTTGGGGGAAGGTTCGGGGCCGAATTCGTCGACCGGATCCGGTGCGGAGTTGTCCACCGCGAAGTCGATCTGAGGATCGCGTTCGCGCACGGAGACCACGACGTCGCGGTACCGGGCAAGGACGGGCAACACCAGTACGCCGCCGTCGACCGCATGCGTCAGGCGCAGACGTTGCAGCAACCCGAGCGCCTGCTTGCGTAGCCCGTTGTGATCGGCCTGCCACTGCGCCGCGAAAGTTCGCCCGAACTGGTCCACCAACTCGGTGACCTTGTCAGCGAGCCAGTCGTCGTCGATTTTCGGGTACGTGACGGGTGGCGGTGGCTCGGCCGGTTCGCCGGCGGGCAGCACGAAGTCGTCGTCCTCGTCGGCGAGGTCCTCGAAGATCCCGGCCTCGGGGATGGCGGCATCGAGTTGTTCGATCAGGTGATCGTCCGACACGTGCGGGATCGGAAGTTTCGGCAGTTCAGGAGCGTCGACGTCGAGTACGCGGTCGGCAATCTCGCCGGCCAGGAGAAGTGCCACCTGAGCGATCGTTCCGGTGCTCGGGAAGCGGACGTCGGAGAGTCGGCCGGTGGGATCGATCATCGCGATTCCCTCGGCGCGGCGCTCGGCCACCAACCCCGTCAGTAGTTCGACTTCCGACGCGGTCTTGGGCTGCGCCAACGCGATCAATTCGTGCTGATCGAGTTCACCGGCCAGTACGACCGGGCGCTCGACGAGTGCCCGACGTACTCGGCGTCCGATCTCTTTCGCGTCCAAGGGAATTCCGTCGTCCTCGGAGGCGCTCGAGGTCTCCGCCGCCAGCAGCCCTCGGATGGAGTGCAGGTGCTGCAGGGCGCGCGGCGGACGGAACAGGGCCACGACGACGGAACGGTCGATGTCGTAGAGTGCTTCTCCCGCTTCGGGATTGGACGCCCAGCCGTTTGCGTCACCGTCGGCGAGGGCGATGGCGCCTCTGACTCCGAGCCAGCCCACTGCGTCGACGAAGGCGTCGCGGTCGGACGCACGATCGGTGGAGAGTTCGACGCCGTCGACCTGCGCGGCGTCGGCCGCGACGTGATCGGCCAACTCCGACAACGTGATCTGGTTTCCGGCGCGGCCCAATGCGGCCAGGCACAACGCCAGGTAGGCGTAGCGCGTGCGATCGAAGGTTCGCTCGGAGGCAGTTCTGGCCGGTGCCGACGGGTTGAGTCGATCCGACACCGTGAACAGGCGCGCGGTGGTCTCCGTCACCTCGAGGCGGTAGCCGAACAGTTCGAGTAGGTCGTCACGCAGCTCGGTGGCCCAACGGCGCAAGAGCGGCAACGCAATTCGATCCGGGTACGTCGAGGTGATCAGGTGGTTGGACAGGATCACTCGCGCCGCGCGTTGATACGAATCGAGGGCAAGGGGCGTGATCTCGCGAGCTCTCATCGAACACTGACCTCGATGCCGTCGAGATGCATACGCCCGCGGGCGGTCTTGATGGTGGTCGAACCGTCCGAGGGACTGAGTGTCAGCTTCACCCCGTTCTCGCTACCGGTGGAGCTCTTGACGCGTCCCACCACCGGAACGCGCGCGGTCAGTGCTGCATTGAGCAGACTCAGCAAAACTTCGGTCTCCTGCTCGTTGAGTTCACGCTGATAGACGCCGTTCGACGCGAGTGATTGCGCCGCGGCGCTGCGCGTACGTTGCGCCGCCAACTGCTCTTCGCGCAGGCGGCGGATGCTGCCGTCGTTGCGGGCGACTTTGCTCGGCAAGCCGGGTGAGGGCGGGCGGCCGGTTTCGGCGAGTGTTCGCGCGATCTCGACCGGCGGTGCCTCCCACCACGAGCGTGAGTGCGAAATGATGTCGGCGTCCGGATGCACCATCGAGAGATGGCGTGGACGACCGAGGTCGAACACTGCCTGGAACAGAGCATGAGCTGCGTCTTCGGACGGCGTGGCGGCGAACCAGCCGGCGAGGTGCCGGAGCTGGCTCTCACGGCTGACGCCGCCGCGACGGGTTTCCGTGACGCGGCGAAGGAGCGCCAGAACCGCGGCGATCGCGCTCATCGTGCCCTCACGTAGACGCTCGGACTCGCTGATCCCCGATTCCGCGGAGACGAACCAGGCGGTCAATCCTCGCCAACGCGCAGCCCAGTCGTCTTCGCGTTCGGTGATCGGGACGAACACCCGTTCGTCACTGGCGGCGGCGAGGCGGATCATGCGATCGACCCCGGTGGATTCGACGTGCTCGATCGCTTCCTTGAGCTTGGGGGCGTAGCGAGCCAGATCGGAGCTGAACTCCCGCATGTGCGTGAGCAGAGCGTCCTTGTGCGTGAGGAAAGCCTGCGGAGTGATCTCCGTGGTCCGTACGAGGTCCCCGAGGGTCAGATAGAAGTGCGCGGCTCGATCAGCCATGTCGGAGAGTGTCGAGTCGAGGCGCTTGAGCTTGCGGAAGATCAGATCGCCGTCGGAGCTTCGGTTGGCCTCGGCGAGTTCGGACATGTCTGCGAGCAGGTCCGGCAGAGCGAGACGCGAGAGCGACGCCGAGTCCAGGCGTGCGGCGAGAACGTCTTCGACCGATCGATAGACCTGGTATCCGGCCTGACCGAACTGGTAGACGAAGTGGCGATTGCGGTACTCGGCCAGCGTGGCCGCGCGGGTGCCGTCGTAGCTGCGCTCGAGGATCTCCCACACGTGGAGCTGATCCAACAGGGGAGTGACCTCTGCTGCCGACAGATCGGCCGCCGGATCCGATCCACCGATCTTCTCGAGGATTTGCGCGACGGCTCCGGCATGCAGCAGGACGGTGTAGTTGGCGCGAGCATGGTCGAAGGCACGAAGTACCCAGAGGTACTCGGCCCGTTTTTCCGCGATCGTGAACGAAAACAGCTTCAGTCGATTGGTGTCGGCGTACGCGGCGTAATCGGGCGCACTCGTTTCTTCCACCATGACAGGGTAGGCGAGAGACGCCCCCTCTTTTTCCTACGGGCGATCCGTAGCAGGGGATGCGGCGCGTCGCCACTGCGATTCGTTCTCGATCATCCATGTGAGCAGGTGCTCGGCCGCCGCCTCGTCGGAGTCCGGGCCGACCAGCAGATCGGCGAGCGCTTGGCTGGGGGCGACGATGCGGATGCCGTCGCGGGTGAGCAATCGGTCGAAGGCAGACGGTGAGAGGGGAGCGGTGATCCACACGTCACCGCCGGATTCCACCCGCCGTAGTCCGAGAGCGTCGGCGAACTGATCGACGTTGTCGGCATGGAAGTGGGCACGTCGAGTGGGCGCGTACCGAGCAAAGGGTGCGGCGGCCACCGAGGCGGTACCGGCGTAGATGTGACCGCTGAGCTGACGCAGTTGATCGAAGAGTGCTTCCAACCCGTCCGGCGCGTGAAAGCCGTGAGGCGTCGGCGCTTTGGCCCCGGCCTCAGCCGCCCATTCACGAAGCATCTTCGGCCAGCGGACGTCACCGATCCCACCGCGGGGGAGCCTGGTCACCAGTTCACGATCCGACAGTGTCTGAACCACCCGATAGGTTGCTCCCGTCGACGCACCGGCCAGGCGCACCAAGGCAGTGATCGCCAGTGGCGCCGCGAAATCGGCAAGCGCACGCACGACGCGAGCTGACGGATCGCCCGTCAGCTGTCCGGAAGGACGTCCGGGCCCCCGCCACGGATCGGCGTCGGCTCCGCGTCCACGCACCCAGACGGCGGGTCGATCAGCGGTCAACGACACGTTGCCCGTGGCGTCTGCGTACGAGATCGCGTGGGAATCGAGCTGCCGGCGAACCGGCTCGGACAGATATTTTGCGCACACGAAGCCCGATTGACCGGTGGGGAAGCGATCGGCGATACCGGGAACGTCGCTGCTCAGGACACCGTGAGCGGCGTACACGCCGAATTTGGCCACCGAGCCGTCAGGGGAGCGGAGGTCGAGTCGGAGTGGCGCCTCGGACAGGTCGGGGGAGCGCTGTGTCGACAAAGACCAGGTAGGAGGCAAATTTTCTTCGATGACGGCAACCGATCGCCGAAAAATGTCGATCGGCCGTTCCGGTTCCGACTCAGAATCGCTCATGTTCCAATGGTATCAATATCTGTCGACGACGGAAACACAAGATTTTCCGAATAATGTTCGCCCTGACAGCCTCGCGACAACGGTGGTCGCTTTCGCCGAGAAACTCACTACCTACACAACTTCAAATTCGAAATTGCCGAGACCGATCAGCGTTGCTTCGGCATGATCAGGGGAGCGACGACGGCGAGCAGTAGTGCGGGGATCAGGAAGCTCGCGGCAGGCGAAGAGTCGTAAATCGGTGTCAGGGCCAGGGGAGCAAGAGCGGCGCCGCCGAAGCGCATCGCTTGGACGACGGACACGGCGCCGCCACGGTTCGGCCCCGCGGATCCGAGGACCGCCGCGTTGACGCCGACCAGCACGAACTGGCTCGCGACGCCTGCGACAAACCATGCGATCGCGATCACCGGCACCAAGCCGGCAAGGCCGACTACGGAGACCAGAACTGCTCCGCCCAGGGCGCCGATCATCACGGAGGAGCGTGCGCCGATGCGATCGATGAGGATTCCGATGCGCCGGGCCGAGAGGATGCCGGCCACGCCGAAGACGGTGAGCAGTAGGCCGCGGACGGTGGGGGACAGCCCGAACTCGTCTTCGAAGCGGAAGGCGAGCAGGAAGCTCAGTCCACCGAGGGCGCCCCAGCCGAGCAATGCAGCGATACCGATGCGGAGCACTTCGGGGCGTAATGCATCGCGGAGACGGGCGGGAGTGGTCGCTGCCGGTGCTTCGGACTTCGGAAGTCCGACGGCTCCCAGAATGCCCGCGACCACTGCGATGACGAGAAAGGCCAGACGCCAGTCGAATTCGGCCGCCAGTCCGCCGATCAACGGAGCCGACGACTGCCCTGCGGCCTGGAAAGCGCCGAAGGCTCCGAGGGCTCGACCCAGCCGTGCCTGCGGTGTTGCGGCCGCCAACGAGGCAAGCAGTAGCGGCGTGGTGAATGCGTTCGCGGAGCCCTGCAGTACCCGGGCGGCAAGGAAGATCTCGAGTGTCGGGGCGAGGAAGCATGCCAACGACGCGAGGACGTAGACGCCGTAAGCGATGCGCACCGTCCGAACCTTGCCCCACCGCGTCCCGAGTGTCCCCGACACCAACATCAGAGCGGCGAAGGGGAGCAGGTACGCGGTGAGGGAAGAGGCGGCCGCCGACGGACCGACCCCTAGATCGTCACCGATCTCGGGAAGGATCGAAGCAACCACGCCGCCGCCGAACGGGCCGAGGAACCCGCCGGCGTACAGCGCGATCAGCTGAAGCCGGAGGCGCAGTGGGCGCTGTGTACTTCCGCCTTCTTCTGGAGTGTTCTTGCTCACAGTCCGAAGCTGCCGGGGCCTCGCCGTCTGAGGTAGCGCTCGAATTCCGCGGCGATGGCGTCGCCGTCGATCTTGGAGATTGCTTCGCTGATGTCGGTTTCGGCGTCTCCCCGTTCTTCCAGGGTGCGCACGTATTCGCCGATTTCCTCGTCGTCCGCGGTCATTTCGTTGACCGCTTCCTCCCAATCCTCCGACTGAGCCGGGAGCTCCCCGAGTGGGACCTCGATGTCGAGAACATCCTCGACTCGTTGAAGGAGGGCCACTGTGGCCTTCGGGTTGGGTGGCTGCGAGACGTAGTGCGGAACCGCCGCCCAGAACGAAATAGCGGGTACACCAGCACGAACGCACTCGTCCTGAAGAACCCCGGTGATGCCCGTCGGGCCTTCGTACCGCGTCTGTTCCAGGTTGAATCGGGCGGCGGATTCACTGCTGTAGGCCGTGCCCGTCACCGGGACCGGTCGGGTGTGCGGAGTATCGGCGAGCAGGGCGCCGAGGATGACGACCGTCTTGACGTTCAGTTGGTCGATCAGCTCGAGCAGATCCTCGCAGAAACTGCGCCACCGCATGTTGGGCTCGATCCCGCGAAGCAGGACGATGTCGCTCTCGCTGCCAGGAGGCGAACAGACCGACAAACGTGTTGCCGGCCAAACGATTTCGCGAGTGACACCGTCGACCTGCCGGACTGTGGGGCGGTTGACCTGATAGTCGTAGTAGTCCTCTGAATCGAGTTCGGCGAGCGGCTGGGCATCCCAGATCAGCTCGAGATGTTCGACCGCACCGCTGGCTGCGTCACCGGCGTCGTTCCAGCCCTCGAAAGCTGCAACGAGGATGGGATCACGTAGGACAGGGATGTCGCCCTCGAGGCGGTCGCTGCTGTCGACGGCAAAGCCGTCAGGGCTCTCGAAGGCCGCGGAATCATCGAAATCGACCGGGCCGTCGGGAGTGACGGGGAACTCACTTGGACTCACCCACCCAGCCTACGGCCAGAGCTTGTCGGTGCGCCCACTACTCTGGACGGCATGTCTGCCCCATTTAACTCTGCCCTGCTTGATGCGCTGAAACAGCGCGTTGTCATCGGCGACGGAGCGATGGGCACCATGTTGCAGGCCGCGGACCTCACCCTGGACGACTTCCTCGGCCTCGAGGGGTGCAATGAGATCCTCAACGACACCCGTCCCGACGTGCTCAAAGACATCCACCGTGCGTACTTCGCCGCTGGTGCCGATGCCGTCGAGACCAACACCTTCGGTTGCAACCTGCCCAACCTCGCCGACTACGACATCTCTCACCGGATCCGCGAACTCGCGGAAAAAGGCACTGCTCTCGCCCGTGAAGTAGCGGACGAGATGGGACCAGGCCGCGACGGCATGGCCCGATTCGTACTCGGCTCGATGGGACCGGGAACCAAGCTCCCCAGCCTGGGACACGCACCGTACGCAGTCCTGCGTGACGCGTACACCGAAGCTGCGCTCGGCATGATCGACGGTGGCGCCGACGCCATCCTCGTCGAAACCTGCCAGGACCTGCTTCAGGTGAAAGCCGCAATCCTCGGCAGCCAGCGTGCGATGGAGCAACTCGGACTGCGGTTGCCGATCATCACGCACGTGACGGTCGAGACAACCGGAACGATGCTCCTGGGCAGTGAGATCGGTGCGGCGCTGACGGCACTCGAGCCACTCGGTATCGACATGATCGGTCTGAACTGTGCCACCGGGCCGGCCGAGATGAGTGAACATCTCCGTCATCTGTCCAAGTACTCCACGCTGCCGGTGTCGGTCATGCCCAATGCCGGCCTGCCGCAGCTCGGCCCCAAGGGTGCCGAGTATCCGCTGACTGCCGACGAATTGGCCGAAGCCCTCAGTGGTTTCGTCTCCGAGTTCGGACTCGGCCTCGTCGGTGGCTGCTGCGGTACGACGCCCGAGCACATCAGCGCGGTCGCCGACGCGGTTCGTCAGGTCGAGAAGGCCCAGCGCACGCCGATCCACGAGCCGAGCACCTCTTCGCTGTACTCGGCGGTGCCGTTCGAGCAGGACGCCAGCATCCTGATGATCGGCGAACGCACGAACTCCAACGGCTCCAAGGCTTTCCGCGAGGCGATGCTCTCCGCGGACTACCAGAAGTGCCTGGACATCGCCAAGGACCAGACCCGCGACGGCGCACACATGCTCGACCTCAACGTCGACTACGTGGGCCGCGACGGTGCCGCCGACATGTCGGAACTTGCCAGCCGCCTGGCGACGTCCTCGACGCTGCCGATCATGCTCGACTCCACCGAGCCTGCCGTGCTGCAAGCCGGCCTCGAGCACCTCGGTGGCCGCTGCGCCGTCAACTCCGTCAACTACGAAGACGGCGCCGGCCCCGAATCGCGTTTCCACAAGATCATGACTCTGGTCAAGGAGCACGGCGCGGCGGTCGTCGCCCTGACCATCGACGAAGAGGGCCAGGCTCGCACCGCCGAGACGAAGGTCGCCATCGCCAAGCGTCTGATCGAGGACATCAAGGGAAACTGGGGACTCGCCGAGTCCGACATCATCGTCGACGCCTTGACCTTCCCCATCTCCACCGGTCAGGAAGAGGTGCGACGCGACGGCATCGAGACCATCGAAGCCATCCGTCAGCTCAAGGCTGCGTACCCGGAACTCCACTTCACCCTGGGTATCTCGAACATCTCGTTCGGTTTGAACCCGGCCGCACGGCAGGTCCTCAACTCGGTGTTCCTGCACGAGTGCACCGAGGCAGGTCTGGACACGGCGATCGTTCATGCGTCCAAGATTCTGCCGATGGCCCGAATTCCTGACGAGCAGCGTGAAACCGCACTCGACCTCGTCTACGACCGTCGTAGCGAGGGGTACGACCCGCTGCAGAAGCTGATGGCTCTGTTCGAGGGTGTCTCGGCTGCGTCGGCGCGCGAGTCCCGTGCGCAGGAACTGGCGGGACTTCCGTTGTTCGACCGGCTCGAACGCCGCATCGTCGACGGCGAGCGCAACGGCCTTGACGACGACCTCACCGAGGCGATGACGATCAAGCCTCCGCTGGCCATCATCAACGAGACCTTGCTCTCGGGCATGAAGACCGTCGGCGAGCTGTTCGGCTCCGGACAGATGCAGTTGCCGTTCGTGTTGCAGTCGGCCGAGGTCATGAAGGCTGCCGTGGCATTCCTCGAACCGCACATGGAAGCGAGCGACGAGGACGGCAAGGGTCGCATCGTGATCGCGACCGTCAAGGGCGACGTTCACGACATCGGCAAGAACCTGGTCGACATCATCTTGAGCAACAACGGCTACGAGGTCGTCAACATCGGTATCAAGCAGCCGATCGCGACCATCCTCGACGTCGCGTTGGACAAGAAAGCCGACGTGATCGGCATGTCCGGACTGCTCGTGAAGTCCACTGTCGTGATGAAGGAAAACCTCCAGGAACTCAACGCACGCGGAGTCGCCGAGAAGTTCCCGGTTCTGCTCGGTGGTGCGGCGCTCACGCGCTCCTACGTCGAGAACGACCTGCAGGAGGTGTACGAGGGCGACGTCAGCTATGCCCGCGACGCCTTCGAGGGTCTGAACTTGATGGACCAGATCATGACGACCAAGCGTGGTGGCGGCCCGGCGCCGGACAGCCCGGAGGCCATCGCTGCTCGCGAGAAGGCTGCCGAGCGTAAGGCACGTCACGAGCGTTCCAAGCGCATCGCCGAAAAGCGTAAGGCTGCAGCGGTTCCCGTGGTCCTGCCGGAGCGTTCCGATGTCGCAACCGACATCGCGGTGCCGACACCTCCCTTCTGGGGCTCGCGCATCGTCAAGGGAATCTCGCTGTCCGAGTACTCGGGGCTGCTCGACGAGCGCGCTCTTTTCCTCGGCCAGTGGGGCCTTCGCGGTCAGCGCAAGGGCGACGGTCCGACGTACGAGGAACTGGTCGAGTCGGAAGGCCGTCCGCGACTTCGGTACTGGCTCGATCGGTTGACGTCCGAGGGCATCCTCGCGCATGCCGCGGTCGTGTACGGGTACTTCCCGGCGATCTCGGAGGGCGACGACGTCATCGTGCTCACCGAGCCGAAACCGGATGCACCCGAAAGGTTCCGGTTCACCTACCCGCGCCAGCACCGCGACCGCTTCCTGTGCATCGCGGACTTCGTTCGCTCGCGCAAGGACGCCGAGGCCGCCGGGCAGGTCGACGTTCTTCCGTTCCAGTTGGTGACGATGGGTCAGCCGATCGCGGACTTCGCCAACGAGTTGTTCGCATCGAACTCGTACCGCGATTACCTCGAGGTTCACGGAATCGGTGTCCAGCTCACGGAGTCTCTGGCCGAGTACTGGCATCGACGCGTCCGTGAAGAGCTAGTGCTTCCCGAGGGTCACACCGTCGCGGAGCAGGATCCCACCGAGGTTGCCGGTTACTTCGATCTCGAGTACCGCGGCGCTCGTTATTCGTTCGGATACGGCGCGTGCCCGGATCTCGAGGATCGAGCCAAGTTGGTTGCGTTGCTCGAACCCGAACGAATCGGCGTCGAATTGTCCGAGGAGCTGCAGCTGCATCCCGAGCAGTCCACGGACGCTTTTGTCCTGCACCACCCGGAAGCAAAGTATTTCAATGTCTGAGTTGTTGACCGAAGTATCCGAATCAACGCTCGGTGGTGTCCTGTGGGACATGGACGGCACCCTGCTCGATTCGGAGAAGCTGTGGGACATCGCGCTTCGTGAGCTGTCCCTACGCCTGGGCGGACCGATGACGGAAGCGACACGCGTTGCCGTCATCGGTGCGTCGAGCCCCTTCGCCCTTGCGACGGTGTTCGACGCTCTCGGCCTGGAGAAGCATCCCGATGCCATCGCCGAGGCGAAGGACTGGATGTACACCCGCGTCGGCGATCTTTTCGAGGACGGCGTGACCTGGCGGCCGGGTGCTCGCGACGCACTGTCGACCGTGCGTGACGGTGGTCTGCGTTCTGCACTGGTCACCAACACCGAGCGAGTTCTGGTCGATCGGGCACTCGGCATGCTCGGCCGTGAGTTCTTCGACCATTCGGTGTGTGGCGACGAGGTCCCCAACGGGAAACCGGCAGCGGATCCGTACCTGCGCGGCGCGCATCTGCTCGGACTCGAGCCGGCGCAGTGCCTCGCGATCGAGGACTCGCCGACCGGCACGGCGTCGGCCAGCGCTGCGGGTTGCGCGGTGCTCGTCGTTCCGTGTGAGGTCGACGTCCCCGCCGGCCCTGGACGCGTGTTTCGAGAGTCCCTGTTGGACTTGTCCATTCACGATCTTCACGACGTTCACTCGAGCGCGGCACGTTAGGCTGGATTTGCTGTGGCTATTCCGAAAATTGTTCTCTTCTACCAGTTCACGCCGTTGGCGGACCCGGAATCGATCAAGCTGTGGCAGCACAGCCTGGCCGAGTCCAACAACCTGACGGGCCGGATCATCGTCTCGCCGCACGGGATCAACGCGACGGTCGGCGGAGACATCGAGGATGTCAAGCGATATGTCCGTGGTACGCGTGGTTACGAACCCTTCCGTACCGCTGACATCAAGTGGTCGGACGGCCTCGGGAACGATTTCCCTCGTCTGAGTGTCAAGGCACGCTCGGAGATCGTGACGTTCGGTGCCCCCGACGAGCTGAAAGTCGACGAGAACGGTGTGGTCGGCGGAGGAGTTCACCTGGTGCCCAAGGAACTACACGAACTCGTCGACACTCGCGGTGACGACGTCGTGTTCTTCGACGGGCGCAATGCCTTCGAAGCCGAGATCGGCCGTTTCCGAGATGCGATAGTTCCGGACGTCGCCACCACTCGGGATTTCGTCAACGAACTCGACAGTGGCAAATACGACCATCTCAAGGGCAAAGCCGTGGTCACGTACTGCACCGGCGGAGTGCGCTGTGAGGTGTTGTCTTCGCTGATGCGCTCACGTGGCTTCGACGAGGTCTATCAGTTGGACGGCGGAATCGTCCGTTACGGCGAGACTTTCGGCGACCGCGGCCTCTGGGACGGTTCCCTGTACGTGTTCGACAAGCGGATGAACATCGAGTTTTCATCCGAAGCCAAGACACTCGGCGTGTGTGTCGATTGTGGTACTCCGACCCCGCGGTACCGCAACCGGATCGACGGCGACGGCCGAACCCTCGAATTGCTCTGCGAGAGTTGTTCACCAGACCTCGAGCAGGACTGAGCTGTGCCCAAGGCTCCGTTGCCGATCCGAAACGGTCTCGGACCTGACCGGCTGCGGATGCCGGCGGAGTCGTCGGCGCGGACCGTCCTCGAGCACCTGGTCGGCGAGCATCCCGGGGAGCGGGACCTGTGGGCGGACCTCGTCAGCGCCGGGGACGTCGTCGACGAGCACGGGCGGAAGATCACGAGCCGAACGCCCTATCAGCCGACCCGGTTCGTGTACTTCTACCGCGAGCCGGCCCCCGAGATTCCGGTTCCGCACGAGATCGAGATCTTGTACCGCGACGACTCGATTCTCGTGATCGACAAACCGCACTTCCTGGCGACCATTCCACGGGGAGCGCACATCGTCGAAAGCGCAGTCGTGCGCCTGCGTCGTGACCTGGACCTTCCGGATCTTGCGCCAGTTCACCGCCTCGACCGGATGACGGCGGGTGTCATCGTGTTCACCGTGACACCGGACCTACGACGGCCGTACCAGGAACTTTTTGCCGAGCAGCGGATCGTCAAGGAGTACGAGGCGATTGCGGGCTTCGATCCGGAACTGACTTTCCCTCGCACGGTGCGCAGCCGCATCAACAAAGTTCACGGCGAGATGACGGCTACCGAAATCGCGGGCGAGCCGAACAGTGAGACCTCGATCGAACTGATCGAGGTGATCACCGACTCGGCCGGCCGGACGCTCGGGCGATACAGGTTGCTCCCACGGACCGGCCGGACCCATCAGCTTCGGCTGCACCTCAACTCGCTGGGCGTCCCGATCGTCGGTGACAACTACTATCCGGAGTATCTGCCCGCAGTGCCCGGTGACTTCTCGACTCCGTTGCGATTGTTGGCGCGAGCGTTGGAGTACCCGGATCCGATCACCGGGCAGACCCGCAGGTTCGTGAGTTCGCGCAGCCTCGACGCAGGCCTGTGAACACCGCTGTTCGTGGGCGTGTGAAAACCGCTTCCGTCCTCGTGAAAGAATAGCTACCCGTGAAGACCTTCGAATCCTTGTTCGCCGAATTGACCGAGCGCGCTGCTACTCGCCCCGAGGGGTCCGGCACTGTCGCCGCCCTCGACGCCGGTGTGCATGCTCAGGGCAAAAAGGTCATCGAGGAAGCCGGTGAAGTGTGGATCGCTGCGGAATACCAGAGCGATGAGCAGCTAGCCGAGGAAATTTCCCAGCTGCTGTACTGGACGCAGGTGTTGATGGTCGGTCGCGGACTGACCCTCGAGGACGTGTACCGACATCTGTGATCGGAGCTGACCAGCGAGATGTACTCCGTCTCGCTCGTCCAGGGCTTCCGATTCATGTCGTCTCACGTCACCCACACCTTCCGAAAGGACATCCACCATGCTGCGCGTAGCAGTTCCCAACAAAGGCTCACTGTCCGAGTCCGCCGCCGAAATTCTCAGCGAGGCCGGTTACCGTCGACGCACCGATTCCCGTGATCTGACAGTCCTCGATCCGGCCAATCAGGTCGAGTTTTTCTTCTTGCGCCCCAAGGACATTGCGATCTACGTCGGCTCCGGTGAGCTGGATCTCGGCATCACCGGTCGTGATCTCGCCGGCGACTCGGGTGCTCCCGTATCCGAGCGTCTGTCACTGGGCTTCGGCCGTTCGTCGTTCCGTTACGCAGCACCGGCCGGCAAGGACTGGGCCGTCGAGGATCTGTCCGGCCTGCGCATTGCAACGTCGTACCCGAACCTGGTCCGTAAGGACCTCACAGATCGCGGACTCGACGCCACCGTCATCCGTCTCGACGGAGCAGTGGAAATCTCGATTCAGCTCGGCGTCGCCGACGCGATCGCCGACGTGGTCGGGTCGGGCCGTACTCTCCGCCAACACAACCTCGTGGCTTTCGGTGAATCGCTCTGCGATTCCGAAGGTGTCCTGATCGAGCGCACCGGCGCTCCGCAGGACGATCCCGCACGCAACCAGCTCATCGAACGCGTACGCGGAATTGTCTTCGCGCAGCAGAATCTGATGATCGACTACGACTGCCCGCGCACCATCCTCGACGACGCCATCAAGATGACTCCGGGTATGGAATCGCCGACCCTCTCGCCGTTGGCCGATCCCGACTGGGTCGCGGTTCGCGCGATGGTCCCGATCAAGGGACACAACCAGGTGATGGATGCCTTGGCCGAACTCGGTGCCAAGGCCATCCTCGCGTCGAACATCCGCTCGGTACGCGCTTTCTGATCACTGCCTGAATAGATTTACGCGCATTCGCGCCCGTTCCTGGAAATCAGGAACGGGCGCGAATCTGCAAAGTCTGGGCGATACGGCCCACGGCACCCTGCTCGTCGTAGAGCACGCCCGCACACATGCCGACGCCGTCCGGACCCGTTGTGGTTTCGGCGGCGACACCGACCCACTCTCCCTCGGGCACACGGAAGATATGCACCGTGAGATCTGTGTTGAGGAACGTCCAGTGCTCCGGGTCGAGCTTGGCGCCGACCCCGTTTGAGATGTCGGCCACCGCGAACAAACGCTCGAGAGCAGACATCTTCTCACCCTCGACCAGCTCTGGCTTGGGGCGCGCCCATACCTTCCCGGTTCCCACGCACCCGATCGGAGCAATCCAGGACCAGTCGAGGGTCTTGAGATAGCCGACGCTCCACAGACCCTCGAGAACGCCCGGGGTGCCGCTGTCGCGGGGTTCGAGCGGGGGATCGACTACGTGGACGACGTCGCCGGTATCCACCGTCTCCATCCGCCACGCCGTACCGCGCGCAACCGCGCGTGCAGATCCGTCGGCGGTGGTTGCCCACAGTTCGGCGACGATCAATTCGATTCGGCGACCGGGTCGTTCGATCCAGGACCGGACTTCGAGGTCGGCAATCGGAATCGGTCCGAGAATCTCGACGACGACGCGCGTCAGACGGGTTTCGTCGCGCGCACCGCACCGCTCGAGGGCTCGTACCAACAGCGCCGACGGGGGAGCGCCGTGCTGCAGTGTCGGGCCCCAGATGCTGACAGTTGCCTGCGTGCTCGCGAACCGCTCGTGCCCTTCCTCCGTCGTTCCGAGGTAGCGGTAGTACGAACTGTCCGTCATGTTATGAATTCTCCTTTGCGGCAACAGGTTCGGTGCTCAGCAGGTCCGGCCAACCTGGATAGGGCGGAGGTGTTCCGCCGAACGAGGGGCACAGTGACTTGTGATCGCACCAGTCGCACAGTTTGCCAGGCTTGGGTCTGAAGTCTCCGGTCGCACCTGCTGCGAGGATCGCTTTCCAGATGGCGGAGAGGGTTCGCTCGAATCGGATGAGCTCGTCGTGATCCGGGGCGTACGTGAGAATCGAGCCGGAGGCCAGATAGATCAGGCGCAGTTGTGCGGGAACGATTCCGCGAGTGCGCAGCAGTACGAGCGCGTAGAACTTCATCTGGAAGAGCGCCTTGGATTCGGTGAACTCGCGAGGCGCTTTTCCGGTCTTGTAGTCGACCACCCGCACCTCACCCGTCGGTGCAACGTCTATCCGGTCGACGAAGCCGCGGAGTCGAACGCCGTTCTCCAATTCGGTCTCGACGTAGACCTCGCACGCCTCGGCATCGAATCGAGTGGGATCTTCGAGCGTGTAGTACGTCGCGACGAGCTTGCCGACTTCGTCGAGGAACGAATCCAGCTCGCCCTCCGGAACAAGGTCAGCGGCCTCGGGAGACTCGGCACTGACACGTTCCCACGCGGGACGGACGAGTTCGGCTGCGCGATCCGGAACCCGGTGACCGGTCGGGAGTGCAAACAGTGCTTCCAGTGCCGCGTGTACGACGGTGCCTCTGACCTGGGCTCTGGTTGGCGTTTCCGGAATTCTGTCGACTGCTCGGAAGCGATAGAGCAGGGGGCATTGTTTGTAGTCACCCGCCCGAGACGGAGAGAGCGCCGGCCGACTACGCGGGCGCTCGTGTGATGTTGCACCCGTTGGAGTGGGGGTTGGCAATTCGACAGAGCTCACACCTGGCAGGCTATGCGGTTGGTCCGACAACTCCGTCGGAGCCGGTGGCGAGGACACCGGAAACAAGCGAACAGGGATCATCTGCGCATGGCGAACGAGCTGCAACCAGAAGAAGGCACGACCGAAGTGGATGAGGTTGTGCAGTCCGCTGTCGCCGAGATTCCCGAACAAGAGCTTCCAGAAGCTGATCTCACTGCGCCGGGCAAGCGGCCGTCAGGCCCGTTCCGCGTCGGCGACCGAGTACAGCTGACCGACGGCAAGGGACGCCACTACACGATCGTTCTCGAGGCGAACCGCGAATACCACACCCACAAGGGCGGAATCGTTCACAACGATCTGATCGGTGCCGACGAGGGCAGCGTCGTCAAGTCGGTCAACGGCACGCCCTATCTCGCACTGCGCCCCCTGCTGGTGGACTACGTGCTGTCCATGCCGCGCGGTGCCCAGGTCATCTACCCGAAGGACGCAGCTCAGATCGTCCACGAAGGCGACGTGTTCCCAGGAGCACGCGTGCTCGAGGCCGGAGCCGGCTCCGGCGCACTGACATGTTCGCTGCTGCGTGCCGTCGGACCCGAGGGCAAGGTCATCTCCTACGAGGTCCGCGACGATCATGCCGAACATGCGGTTCGCAACGTCGAGACCTTCTTCGGGGAACGTCCGCCGAACTGGGAACTGACCATCGCCGATCTCGCCGAGTTCGATCCGGAAGCGCACGGAGGCAAGGTCGATCGCGTCGTCCTCGACATGCTGGCCCCGTGGGACGTCCTGCCCGCCGTCTCGAAGGCACTCGTGCCGGGCGGCGTGTTGATCGTCTACGTCGCGACCGTTACTCAGCTCTCGAAGGTCGTCGAGGCGATGCGCGAGCAGGAATGCTGGACCGAGCCACGCTCGTGGGAATCGATCGTGCGCGGTTGGCACGTCGTCGGATTGGCGGTGCGCCCCGAACATCGGATGCAAGGCCACACCGCGTTCCTCGTGAGCGCTCGTCGTCTCGCCGAAGGAACTGTCACCCCGAAGCCGCAGCGGCGTGCGGGCAAGGGCTCGAACACCGCGGCCAAGTAGTCACACGAAAACAACAAGAGCGGCGATCCGGTATCCGGATCGCCGCTCTTGTCGTAGCTGGAAATTATGCGGTGCAGGACGCGCGGCCCATTTCCAGGAGCACGCAAGCCGAGGTGTCGGACAGCTTCCAGGAGCCGTCTTCGAGCTCCCAGGTCCACGGGGTGGCCGGGGCGGCGCCGTGCGGGCTGACGACGGCGACGTCTGCAGTTGCGGTCTGACCGTCGACCTTGACGTTGTCCACGTTGAACGTGATCGCGTAGGCCGGGTTACCGCCCAGTGCAGCACTCATCGTCTCGATGTTGGCCTGACGCTTGGTTCCGTCGACCACCAGAGCGGTCTTCTCCTCGATCGGCTTGGCCGGATCGATGAGAGCGACGAGCGAAGCGTTGAGCTCCTCGGCCGTCGGAGCCGCTGCGGCAGCGGCAGCTGACGTCGTGGCGGAAGCCGAGGCCTTGGCTGTGGTGCTCGAGGCGGCGGCGGAAGTCGAACTTGCAGCCGTCGAATCCTTGTTGTCGTCCGAGCTGCATGCACCCATGGTCAGGACGGCAGCGACAGCACAAGCGCTGATGAGAGTCTTGCGGATGATCACAGCGTTACCTTTCGTTGTAAAGAGAGACAGGCGCTGTCTCCATCTTGTAGGCAAGGCTAACATGACCAAATTCTGGCTCGAGACCAGTCGGCACGGTCCGCGCGCAGGTGTGAATTCGCACTCGCGCACCGTGTCTGGCGACAGTTGGGGCCTTATGCCGGTAGCGTTGATGGATCGCACTGGGAGGAGACGCACATGAGCTCGACAGAGAACCCGGATTCGGTTGCGGCAGCAGAAGAACTCCACGCGCTACGAGTGGAAGCACAAGTATTGCGCCGACAACTTGCACAATCGCCGGAGCAGGTGCGTGAGCTGGAGTCGAAGGTGGACTCGTTGTCCATCCGAAACAGCAAGTTGATGGACACCCTCAAAGAGGCCCGTCAGCAGCTCATCGCGCTTCGTGAAGAAGTCGACAGACTCGGTCAACCGCCGAGCGGTTACGGAGTCCTTCTCTCGGTACACGAGGACAAGACCGTCGACGTGTTCACGTCGGGTCGCAAGATGCGGTTGACGTGCTCACCGAACATCGACACGGACACCCTCGCCCTCGGGCAGACGGTTCGCCTCAACGAGGCACTCACCATCGTCGAGGCCGGCACCTACGAGCAGGTCGGTGAGATCAGCACGCTCCGTGAGGTACTCGACGACGGCTTGCGCGCACTGGTGGTCGGTCATGCCGACGAAGAGCGCATCGTCTGGCTCGCAGCGCCGTTGGCAGCCGTCTTCGCCGACCCCGAAGCCGACATCATCGCGTACGACGCCGATTCTCCGACCAGGAAACTGCGTCCGGGCGACTCGTTGCTCGTCGACACCAAGGCCGGGTACGCCTTCGAGCGCATCCCGAAGGCCGAGGTCGAAGATCTGGTTCTCGAGGAAGTTCCGGACGTTCACTACGACGACATCGGTGGTCTCGGGCGTCAGATCGAGCAGATCCGTGATGCCGTCGAACTCCCGTTCCTCCACAAGGATCTGTTCCACGAGTACTCGCTGAGGCCGCCGAAGGGTGTACTGCTCTACGGTCCGCCTGGTTGCGGCAAGACGCTCATCGCCAAGGCCGTCGCCAACTCGTTGGCCAAGAAGATCGCAGAAGCCCGCGGTCAGGACAGCAAGGACGCCAAGTCCTACTTCCTGAACATCAAGGGCCCGGAACTTCTGAACAAGTTCGTCGGCGAAACCGAGCGTCACATTCGGATGATCTTCCAGCGTGCTCGTGAGAAGGCGTCCGAGGGCACTCCGGTGATCGTCTTCTTCGACGAGATGGACTCGATCTTCCGTACCCGTGGTTCGGGAGTCTCCTCCGACGTCGAGACAACGGTTGTTCCGCAGCTGCTCAGCGAGATCGACGGCGTGGAAGGGCTCGAGAACGTCATCGTCATCGGCGCGTCCAACCGTGAGGACATGATCGACCCGGCCATCCTGCGTCCCGGCCGACTGGATGTGAAGATCAAGATCGAGCGCCCCGACGCGGAATCCGCTCAGGACATCTTCTCGAAGTACCTGGTGGACGGTCTGCCGATCAATGCGGACGACCTCGCCGAGTTCGGTGGCGATCGCACCGCCTGCTTGAAGGCGATGATCGTTCGCGTCGTCGATCGCATGTACGCGGAGAGCGAAGAGAATCGTTTTCTCGAGGTCACCTACGCCAACGGCGACAAGGAAGTTCTGTTCTTCAAGGACTTCAACTCGGGTGCGATGATCCAGAACATCGTCGACCGCGCCAAGAAGTACGCGATCAAGTCGGTACTCGACACCGGTGCTCCGGGCTTGCGTGTGCAGCACCTCTTCGATTCCATCGTCGACGAGTTCGCCGAGAACGAGGATCTGCCCAACACCACCAATCCTGATGACTGGGCACGTATTTCGGGCAAGAAGGGTGAGCGGATCGTCTACATCCGCACTCTCGTCACCGGCAAGAACGCCAGTGCCAGCCGCGCGATCGACACAGAGTCGAACACGGGCCAGTACCTGTAGCGAAACGAAGATCGATCGGGCCGGCCACTCCGCGAGAGTTGTCGGCCCGATCTCTGCGTCGCTGCCGTTGACTTCGTTGCGATTGGACCGGTCGGTCGCGCTGGTTTAGAGTCCCGCCGTGCAGATACATCTTCGACACAATCCGTCGTCCACTGTCGCTCGCTGCTACCTCGCGCCCGGCGAACCGCTGCGCGTGGAGAGCGGGGCGATGCTCGCGCATTCTGCCGGCGTAGTTCTCGAAGCGAAGGCGCAGGGCGGCGTCCTGCAGGGACTCAAGCGGTCGATGCTGAGCGGCGAATCATTTTTCGTCACGACGTATACCGCTCCGCCGCAAGGTGGTTGGGTCGACGTGACTGGTGTGCTTCCCGGAGATCTGATCCCGCTGACCATCACCTCTGATCGCCCGTTCTTCCTCAACCGTGGAACCTGGTTGGCCAACTCCTACGGTGTGACGGTCGAGTCCAAGTGGGGCGGCATGTCCAACCTCTTCGGCGGTGAGGGAGGCTTCGGCCTGCGGGCAAGTGGCGACGGTGAAGTAGTGCTGGCCGTCTACGGCGCGATCGACGTCATCGACTTGCAGCCAGGCGAGACAGTCACGATCGATACCGGTCACGTGGTCGCCTACGACCTCGGCATGAATTTCAACATGCGGCGCGCCGTTCAGGGGCGCACCATTCAGTCGATGAAGTCCGGTGAAGGATTTGTCTTCGACTTCACCGGCCCAGGACGCGTTCTCGCGCAGACCCGCAACCCCAGCGCGTTCGCTGCTTGGCTCTCGGCGATCACCCCGGGCTGATCACAGGTCCCACCAGTGTTCAGTCCCAGCGGTGTTCAGTCCCAGCGGTGTTCAGCTCCAGCAATAGTCGGCCAGCAGCGCGCGTGAGTCCGGAACGAACGGCCACGACGGGTCCTGCAGGTGGGCGCCGAGTTCTTTCGGCGTCCACCACCAACCTTCGGCGATCTCGCTGGGCTGATGTGCCATCGGCCCGTCGTATCTGAGTTCGAACGCAAACAGGTGACAGCGCAACGGAGAGTTGTTCCACTCGCCGTCCCAGGATTTTCGAGCGATCTCCGTCAGTCGGAGTGGCTGGTCTGCCGTTCCGAAGATTCCGAGTTCTTCACCGACTTCACGGATCGCAGTTTCCTGCGGCGTCTCACCTGGATCGACGACACCTCCGGCAAGACAGTCGTGATAGCCCCCGAACACCGCTTTCGTGTCGGTTCGGCGATGGACGTATATGCGGGAGCCGTCCCCGGTACGAACCAGGACGCCCGCACTCGCGTGCCAGAGCCCACCCGAGTAGACGACGGAACGTGGTGCTCGGCCGATCGGATTACCCGTCCGGTCGTACACGGCGACTACCTCGTCCGCGGGATTCAGGTCTGCGGTGAGAGGTTGGTGCATTCCTCCAACTGTGCCACGCCTGTGGGTGCCGCGCCGCAATCACATAGGCTCTTGTGTCATGCAGCGGATCATCGGTGTCGAGGTCGAATACGGAATATCTTCACCCAGTGAGCCGTCGGCGAATCCGATTCTCACTTCAACCCAGGCGGTGCTTGCCTACGCCGCCGCAGCGGGCGTGCCTCGGGCCAAGCGCACACGCTGGGATTACGAGGTCGAATCTCCGCTGCGAGATGCCCGAGGCTTCGATCTGGGGCGAATGAGCGGTCCCGCGCCGGTGATCGACGCGGACGAGATCGGCGCCGCGAACATGATTCTCACCAACGGGGCACGGTTGTACGTCGATCACGCCCATCCGGAGTATTCGGCGCCCGAGGTCGCCGACCCGCTCGACGCCGTGATCTGGGACAAGGCCGGCGAACGCGTCATGGAAGCGGCTGCGCGGCACGCATCCAGCGTGCCGGGTGCGCCACGGCTGCAGCTGTACAAGAACAACGTCGACGGCAAGGGTGCCTCGTACGGCACGCACGAGAACTACCTCTGCTCACGTGAGACCCCGTTCGCCTCGATCGTGACCGGATTGACGCCGTTTTTCGCGTCCCGGCAGGTGATCTGCGGTTCCGGTCGTGTGGGTCTCGGTC
This sequence comes from Rhodococcus sp. NJ-530, assembly GCF_003860625.1. NCBI lineage: Bacteria > Bacillati > Actinomycetota > Actinomycetes > Mycobacteriales > Nocardiaceae > Rhodococcus > Rhodococcus sp. NJ-530. The sequence continues at coordinate 3,301,431 of NZ_CP034152.1, read as the reverse complement.
AGTCCGGCGACGAGGCCGGATTCCAGCTTTCGCAGCGATCCGACTACATCGAGGTCGAAGTAGGCCTCGAGACCACTCTCAAGCGCGGAATCATCAACACCCGCGACGAACCGCACGCGGATGCGGACAAGTATCGCCGCCTGCACGTCATCATCGGTGACGCGAACCTCGCGGAGATGTCGACGTACCTCAAGGTTGGAACAACGGCGCTGGTACTCGACCTGATCGAGGCAGGTGTCGACCTCACCGATCTGCAACTGGCGCGTCCGGTCACGGCCGTCCACCACATCAGTCACGACCCCACTCTGCGCAAGACCGTTGCGCTGGCCGACGGACGTGAACTGACAGGGCTTGCGCTGCAACGCATTTACCTCGAACGTGTCTCGAAGTTCCTCGACCGTGAGACCGATCGTGATCCGCGAGCGGACGATATCGTCGCCAAGTGGGCGATGGTTCTCGATCTCCTCGAGCGCGATCCCATGGAGTGCGCGAACATCCTCGACTGGCCGGCCAAACTGCGTCTGCTCGAAGGGTTCCGCAATCGTGAGGGACTCGCGTGGTCGGCGCCGCGATTGCATCTGGTGGATCTGCAGTACTCCGACGTGCGACTCGACAAGGGCCTGTACAACCGCCTGGTTGCTCGCGGCTCCATGGAGCGGCTTGTCACCGAACAGCAGGTTCTCGACGCGGTCACGAACCCTCCCACCGACACTCGCGCATACTTCCGGGGCGAGTGCCTACGCCGATTCGGGGCCGATATCGCGGCCGCGAGCTGGGATTCGGTCATCTTCGATCTCGGCGGTGAATCGTTGATCCGTATCCCCACCCTCGAGCCGCTTCGAGGTACCAAAGCGCACGTCGGAGCGTTGCTCGACTCCGTGGACAGCGCCGCGGAACTGGTTGATCAGCTCACTCACTGAAATCAGCCGATGCGGCTCGCCGTCGCGTCTCTCCACACCTGACGGTGCCGCTCGGTAGGGTGAAGGTCCGAGCGGGATCAGTTACCGACTCTGCTGGGCCGAACAGGATGCTCGCGAGAGCTCCCTTCACACAAGGAGGTCGACGGCGATGGCTCAAGAACAGACGCAGCGTGCCGGTGGCGGCGAAGACGACGAAACCACTGGTGGCGACGGCAGTGCCGGCCAGGAACGTCGCGAGAAGCTCGCTGCAGAAACCGACGACCTGCTCGACGAGATCGACGACGTGTTGGAAGAGAACGCCGAGGACTTCGTCCGTGCCTACGTCCAGAAGGGCGGCCAGTGACGGTGGATCGCGCGCCCCGGATCACAGACGGGGACACACGGTTGAGCTTCGGCTCGAATCTGTCGTCATTCTCGGAATACCTTCGGGTGCATGCACCGGAGCATCTTCCGCAGAACCGCTTCGCCGACACAGGAGGTGTTGTCATGGGCGGGGGAGACGTAGCTCCGCACGGCACCACCATCGTCGCGATCAGCTATGCGGGTGGTGTTCTGCTCGCGGGTGATCGCCGAGCGACGATGGGCAATCTCATCGCCAGCCGTGACGTGCAGAAGGTGTACGTCACGGACGACTACTCGGCTGCGGGTATTGCCGGTACGGCCGGGATCGCAATCGAACTGGTCCGGCTCTTCGCGGTCGAGCTCGAACATTACGAGAAGATCGAAGGCGTCCCACTCACGTTCGACGGCAAGGCCAATCGACTTTCGTCGATGGTTCGAGGAAATCTCGGAGCAGCGATGCAAGGTTTGGCGGTTGTGCCACTGCTCGTGGGTTACGACCTGGACGCGGTCGATCCGTCCACCGCCGGTCGCATCGTCTCCTACGACGTCGTCGGTGGGCGATACGAGGAGCGCGCGGGCTATCACGCAGTCGGATCCGGCTCCCTGTTCGCGAAATCGGCGCTCAAGAAGCTGTATTCACCGGGAATCGACGAGGACACCGCGCTTCGGTTCGCCGTCGAGGCGCTCTACGACGCGGCAGATGACGATTCGGCTACCGGTGGTCCTGATCTGACACGAGGGATCTATCCGACGGCGGTCACCATCACCTCGGCCGGCGCTGTGGAGTTGTCGCCCACCAGGGCTGCCGAGATCGCCAGGGAGATCGTCGCGGCTCGCACGGCGACCGCGAGTCCGGAAGGGGAGTCTGCGCTATGACGATGCCGTACTACGCATCAGCCGAACAGATCATGCGCGATCGTTCGGAATTGGCGCGCAAGGGAATTGCCCGCGGGCGCAGCGTCGTCGTTCTCACCTACCGCGACGGAGTGCTCTTTGTCGCCGAGAACCCGTCGCGTGCTCTGCACAAGGTCAGCGAACTGTACGACCGTCTCGGATTCGCGGCAGTGGGCAAGTACAACGAGTTCGAGAATCTGCGCCGCGCGGGCATCGTCCACGCAGACATGCGTGGGTACTCGTACGACCGTCGGGACGTCACCGGGCGTTCGCTCGCCAATGCGTACGCACAAACCCTGGGAACGATCTTCACCGAGCAGCCCAAGCCGTACGAGGTCGAGATCTGTGTTGCCGAGATCGGTCGCTTCGGAAGCAGTACGCCGGCTCAGCTCTACCGGATCACGTACGACGGATCCATCGCGGACGAGCAGGAATTCGTGGTCATGGGCGGCACGACCGAACCGATCGTGACGGCGATGCGCGAGTCGTACCAGCGAGACCTCGACCTCGAATCCGCAGTGCGGATTGCAGTCGGGGCGCTCCAAAAGGGCGGCCCGGCACCGGCCGGAACCACTGAGGCGGAACCACGAACTCTCGATGTGAGTGCACTCGAGGTTGCCGTACTCGACAGCAATCGTCCACGCCGTGCGTTCAAACGGATCGCTGGAACGGTTTTGGAAGAGATGCTTCCAGCTCCGGCAGCAGTCGAGGATGCGCCGCCGGCAAACGGCGACGCACCCTCGTAGATACTCCGTAGGTCTGGGAGTTACTGCAGGTCTGGAGTTACTGAGTGACTCGGTAGACGGCCACCGCGCCCGGTTCGGTGTCGAAATCGAACCGGCGCGCGTCTGCCACCACTTCACCGTCGGTGGCGATGGCTACCGGTGAATCGGCGACTCGGACCGACATCGACGAGACGAGTTCGCGAACGTAGACCCGCGAGCTGCCCAATGTTCCTGTGGCAGCCGCAAACAGCAGACGTGAGCGCGAGAATTTCTTGTCCGCGCGCAGATAGCGGACGTCGAGTAGTCCACGGTTCATCTCCGGACGCGACATCGGCACCTGATCGGCGGGGGAGTATCGCCCGTTTCCGACGAACAGCATCCAGATTGTGGTCCGCTTCCCGTCGATGGTCACCGTCATCGGCTCCGCCGCTGCGAGAACCCGGATCATCGCGGCTCCTGCGGCCGGCCACTTACCGAAACGCGGTTCCCATTTTTCCCTCAGGCGCACAGCATCCGGGTATCCACCGAGGCTGGCTGTGTTGAGAAACCGTGCAGTCACTCCGGAATCCGTGCGCACCACCGCGTGGTCGACGAATGCCGCCTGACCGGACTCGACTGCCTGTGCGGTCTCCTCGACATTCACCGCCCCGACGTCGCGGGCGAAATGGTTCAATGTTCCGCCGGGAAAAACCGCAAGTGGTAGCTCATGCTTTGTCGCCGCGGTCGCGACCGTGACCACTGTTCCGTCGCCGCCGCATACACCCAACGCTTTCGGCGAGAGCTCGGGGATCTTGGCATCGATCTGCATGTCGAAGTCGATGTCCGCGTCGAACTCGTAGACGATCGCTTCCGGTAGTAGTTCTCGAATCGATTCCACGATCCCGTCGTCCTCGGAGCCTGAACCAGGATTGGTGAAGACCAACAAGCCTTCTCCGCGCGGGAGCGCGGGAACCACGCACTCGGGTCCGAGTTCGGCGGGCTCTTCGTCCCGCACCGCCCACCAACGACGTGTGCCGGCAGCGATAGCACCGCCGACCGCGAGGCCTGCGAAGACGTCGGACGGCCAGTGGACTCCGTTGTGAACGCGTGAGTACGCCACTGCTGCGGCCAGTGGTGCCAGAGCAGCTCCAGCAACCGGGGACTCCATGGCCACTGCCGCGGTGAATGCCGCGGCCGAAGACGAATGTCCGGAGGGGAACGAGGACGACGTCGGAATGTCGACGCCTCGCTTCGGGCTCAGCCAGACGCGTGCCGGTGGGCGTCGGCGGGGAAAGAGGGGCTTGAGTATGCCGTTGGCCAGCGCGCTGGAACCGGCCAGTGCGAGCAGCCCGCGTGCTGCTGCCCTACGGGGCCGCCCGCCGATCATCGCGAGCAAGGCGGCGACAACCATCCACAAAACGCCGTGATCGGCGGCTCTGGAGAGAAACCGCATGGTCGGGTCGAGCACGGAAGGGCGCAGTGCTCCAGTGCTTTCCATGACTTTGACGTCGCTTCGGACAACTTTTCGGCGAATAAGGCTCACACCGTCACACTATGCTGCCGCCCGACGTTGTCGAGTCGTGACTTACGACGCGATCGAAGTACACGGGTGAACCTCGCATTCTGGTTGTACTGTCGAAGTGTGCAGAGACGAATCATGGGTATCGAGACGGAATTCGGCGTTACCTGCACCTTTCACGGGCACAGGAGACTGAGCCCCGACGAGGTTGCTCGTTACCTCTTCCGTCGTGTCGTGTCGTGGGGTCGCAGCTCCAACGTCTTCCTCCGTAACGGAGCTCGCTTGTACCTGGATGTGGGTTCGCACCCGGAGTACGCGACGGCCGAGTGCGACAGCCTCATCCAGCTGGTCAATCACGACCGTGCCGGTGAGCGTGTGCTCGAAGAACTGCTGATCGACGCCGAGGCGAGACTCGCCGAGGAGGGTATTGGTGGCGACATCTATCTCTTCAAGAACAACACCGACTCGGCCGGAAACTCGTACGGCTGCCACGAGAACTTTCTCGTCGCGCGCGCCGGTGAGTTCTCCCGCATTTCGGATGTCTTGTTGCCGTTCCTCGTCACGCGCCAGTTGATCTGCGGCGCCGGAAAGGTACTGCAGACTCCGAAGGCCGCGACGTTCTGCCTCTCGCAGCGCGCGGAACACATCTGGGAGGGCGTCTCGTCGGCTACCACTCGCTCGCGTCCGATCATCAACACCCGCGACGAACCGCATGCGGACGCCGAGAAGTACCGCCGCCTGCACGTGATCGTCGGCGATTCGAACATGGCCGAAACGACGACGATGCTCAAGGTCGGTTCTGCCGCACTGGTGCTCGAGATGATCGAAGCCGGGGTGTCGTTCCGCGATTTCGCGCTGGACAACCCGATTCGTGCCATCCGCGAGGTCAGTCACGACGTGACCGGTAAAAAGCCGGTTCGCCTTGCTGGTGGACGTCAGGCCAGTGCCCTCGATATTCAGCGCGAGTACCACGCCAAGGCGGTCGAACATCTGCGTAACCGCGAACCGGACCCGCAGGTGGAGCAGGTTGTCGATCTCTGGGGTCGCACCCTCGACGCCGTCGAAGCTCAGGATTTTGCGAAGGTCGACACGGAGATCGACTGGGTCATCAAGCGCAAGCTGTTCCAGCGATACCAGGACCGTCACGGTTTCGACCTGTCCGATCCCAAGATCGCGCAGCTCGACTTGGCTTACCACGACATCAAACGCGGCCGGGGCGTCTTCGACGTTCTCCAGCGCAAGGGCTTGGTCAAGCGGGTCACCGAGGACGAGACGATCGACGACGCCGTCGAGAATCCGCCGCAGACCACGCGCGCCAAATTGCGGGGCGACTTCATCACCGCAGCCCAGGCAGCAGGCCGGGACTTCACAGTCGACTGGGTTCACCTCAAGCTCAACGATCAGGCACAGAGAACGGTGCTGTGCAAGGACCCGTTCCGCTCCGTCGACGAGCGTGTCGAGCGTTTGATCGCTTCGATGTAGGTCACCCAATTTCACGATTTACAACACAGCAGGTCTGTTTTGCGGCGACGCGCCGGGCACGAAAGTGTCCGGCGCGCGTTCGGTTATCGGATAGCCACTAGGATTTCGGCGTGGCGACATCAAAAATCGAGCGGTTGATGAACCTGGTGATCGCGTTGCTGTCCACCAGACAGTTCCTCACGGCGGAGAAAATCCGTGACAGTGTGGCCGGGTACAACGATTCCGCGAACTACGAAGCGTTCAGTCGCATGTTCGAGCGCGACAAGAACGAACTTCGTGACCTGGGTGTCCCGTTGGAAACCGGTCTGGCAGGACGTTTCTCGACCGTCGAGGGGTATCGGATCAATCGCAATGCCTACGAGCTTCCGGACGTGGACCTCACCAGCGAGGAATCTGCTGCTGTCGCCGTCGCAGTGCAGTTGTGGGAGTCGCCGGAACTGATTTCGGCAGCCCAGAGTGCACTACTCAAACTCCGAGCGGCCGGCGTCCAGGTCGACTCAGAAGTCAGTGCCGCCCCGGTCACCGCGATTCCGGCACGCACTCGCGGTTCGGAGCCCGCGCTCGGCAAGCTTCTTGCAGCGGTCGACGCCGGCCGAGCAGTTCATTTTCAGCACCGCGGCGCATTGAACGAACCGTTCACCGAACGCACCGTCGAGCCGTGGGGCGTCGTCACGCACAACGGCAAGTGGTACCTGGTCGGGCACGACGTCGACCGTGATGCGGTGAGGACCTTCCGGCTCTCACGGATCGGTGACGACGTCAGGGAGTTCGGCCCGGCCGGTTCGGTTCACAAACCTGAAGGTGTCGACCTTCGCGAGGTCGTCGATCGCGTGACCGGTTCGGGCGTCGTGACCGGGACGGCTACGGTGTGGGTCGCAGACGGCCGCGCCCATGAGCTTCGGCGGCTTGCGACGTCGTCGTCCGAACGGCGGTTGACCGATCGCGACGGCAGCGTGCTGGCCATCCCCGTCCGATCCTGGGAATGGACCGCTCGGTTGATCGCCGGTCACGGGTTGGACGCATTGGTGCTGGACCCACCGGATTTGCGTGCTGAGGTCGTCGCGAAGCTGCGCGCCGCCGCGGCGAGCCCGATCACCGGCAATGGACAGGGGGACCACTGATGAGCAATCGACTGTCGTCGCGGTTGGCACGGCTGCTCAACCTCGTGCCGTACTTCATCGCAAATCCTGGCATCAGTCCCGCCGAGGCCGCCGAGGAGCTCGGTGTCAGCACCACTCAACTGATGACCGACCTCAATCAACTGTGGGTGTGCGGACTGCCCGGTTACGGTCCCGGTGATCTCATCGACCTGTCCTTCTCCGAGGAAAGTATCGAGGTCACGTTCTCGGCCGGGATCGATCGCCCGTTGCGCCTCACCTCGACGGAGGCGACGGCGTTGCTGATCGCCCTGCGGTCCTTGGTGGAAATGCCCGGCATGGTCGATCCGTCCTCGGCGCAGCGTGCCATCGCGAAGATCGAGGACGCAGCAGGCTCGGCCGCGGCACGAGCCATCGGTCAGGACCGGGACACATCGCCGGCGCCGGACATCGCCGAAGACCCGATAGCAGCGACGGTCAGAGCCGCGCTCGCAGACAAGACCGCCCTGCGATTGACGTATTACTCCGCCTCGCGCGACGCGGTCTCCGAGCGCATCGTCGACCCCGTTCGTATCGTGTTGGTCGACAACTACAGCTACCTCCAGGCGTGGTGCCGTCAAGCCGAGGGCGTGCGGTTGTTCAGATTCGATCGGATCGACGCCGCCGTCCAACTCGACGAGCCCGCCGACCCGCCGCCGCAGGCCCTCGAGGAGGATTCGAATCTCGAATTGTTCAGCGGCGACGGTTCCCTTCCGGAAGCGCGGTTGTTCATCACCAAAGAGTGGGTGTGGATGCTCGACTACTACCCGTTGGACGTCGAGCACGTGAACGACGACGGGTCGGTCGAGGCGACGATGAGTTTCGGAACACTTGAATGGATGGCAAGGCTGGTGTTGGGATTCGGTGAGGGCGTTCGGGTCCTTCATCCGCCGGAACTGGTCTCCGAAGTCCATGATCGAGCCGTTGCGGCGCTCGACGCCTATGACGTAATCGGTTCGTAAAACTTCGGGAAACTTCACGTTCAGTGAGTTCGCAGGAAACAAACAGGTAAAAGGTAGCTGAAGTAAGTGCTTTGGCACCTCCGAGCGCCGGTTGTGTCCGGTAGCATCGAGGAATCTGATCATGGGAGGTCGTTATGGGTGCAATGCAGCCGATGCATTGGCTGATTGTCGCTGTTGTCGTCGTAATTCTGTTCGGGTCGAAGAAGCTTCCCGATGCAGCACGCGGTCTGGGTCGTTCCCTCCGCATCTTCAAGAGCGAAGTCAAGGAAATGCAGAACGACGATGCGGCGCCCGCAAGCGCGCCGGTCGCACAGCCTGCTCCGGCACAGTTGCCGACGGCCAACACCGCGGTGGTCGCAAACGGTGCAGCAGCACCTGTTGCGCAGCCGACCGAAGTCAAGCCGCTCTAGTACACACTGCGTTCTAGCCGGGGTGAAATATTCGTTCACCCCGGTTGTCTGCTGACCAAGACCAGGATGCACAGTGCGTATTCCGTTAGACCCGCGTAACCGCAAGCGGAAGGTCAACCCAGACGGCACCATGTCGTTGGTCGACCACCTGTACGAATTGCGGACTCGTTTGTTGTTCGCATTCCTCGGCGTGATCATCACCACGGCGTTCGGCTTCTTCTGGTATTCACACTCGATACTCGGTCTCGAAAGTCTGGGCGATCTGCTTCGCGGACCGTACTGCGAGCTTCCGTCCGAGAGTCGCGCCAACCTCAGCACCGACGACGCGTGCCGATTGCTGGCGACCGGGCCGTTCGAGCAGTTCATGCTGCGATTCAAAGTGGCGCTCACCGCCGGCATCGTTCTTGCCTGCCCGGTGTGGCTTTACCAATTGTGGGCATTCATCACCCCGGGCCTCTACGCCAAAGAGCGTCGCTACGCGGTCGGATTCGTCACCGCAGGTGCCGCTCTCTTCATTCTCGGCGCAATCCTGGCGTACCTCGTCGTGGCGAAGGCTTTGCACTTCCTCCTGACCATCGGTGACAACGTCCAGATCACCGCGCTCAGTGGTTCTGAGTACTTCGGCTTCATCATCAATCTGCTGCTCATCTTCGGCGTCAGCTTCGAAATTCCACTGCTCGTCGTCGTGTTGAACTTTGCCGGCATTCTGACGTACGAGCGTTTGAAGGCCTGGCGTCGAGGATTGATCTTCGGGCTCTTCGTATTCGCTGCAGTTGCCACGCCAGGGTCGGATCCGTTCTCGATGTTGGCGCTCGCGCTGGCTCTGACGCTTCTCTTCGAGGTCGCGGTACAGATCGCTCGCCTCAACGACAAACGTAAGGCCAAGCGCGCCGGTGAAGACTGGGGCGCACTGTCCGACGAGGAAGCTTCCTCCATCTCGGCTCCGTCCGATCTGAACGAGGCTTTCGACAATCCGACCAAACCCAAGGCCGAATCGAGTGGATTGTTCGGACGTAAGTCCAAGTCCAAGGCTCCGGTCGCGGAGAAATCCGACACCGCCGGCGACAACGCGCCCGGCCAGGATTTCACTGACACTCTCTGAGCGCCGTGCCACCACGTCGGCGGCGTGTGAAACCCTGACGAGGTGGTTATGAACAAGAGTGAACTGAGCACGTTCGCGTCCAGCCTGAAGTTCGAACTCGATCCATTCCAGGTGAAGGCATGCGTTGCGCTCGAAGCGGGCCACGGCGTCCTTGTCTGCGCGCCGACCGGTGCAGGCAAGACCGTGGTCGGCGAGTTCGCTGTCCACCTGGCTCTGGCGGCGGGCCGCAAGTGTTTCTACACGACGCCGATCAAAGCGTTGAGCAATCAGAAGTACGCCGAACTCGTCGAGCGGTACGGCCCCGACGAAGTCGGTCTGCTGACGGGTGATTCGAGTATCAACTCCGACGCACCGGTGGTCGTCATGACCACCGAAGTCCTGCGGAACATGCTCTACGCCAACTCCGAGGCACTGCGCGGGCTTTCGCACGTCGTCATGGACGAAGTGCATTACCTGGCCGACCGGTTCCGTGGGGCGGTGTGGGAGGAAGTGATCCTGCACCTGTCCGAGGACGTACGCCTGGTGAGTTTGTCGGCGACCGTGAGCAATGCCGAAGAATTCGGTGCCTGGATGGAAACCGTCCGCGGCGACACCACTGTGGTCGTGGACGAGACTCGGCCGATCCCGCTGTGGCAGCACATCATGGTCGGTAGGCGAATCTTCGATCTCTTCGACAGTCGTAGTCATCCTGCTGCCGGGCCGAAGACCGTGCTCGTCGACCAGGATCTGGTTCGCCACGTCAAGCAGCGTCAGGCTCTCGAACGCGTCGAGAGCTGGCAGCCGCGTGGCCGCGGACGACGCGGCAGCTACCAGAGCTCCAACGATTTCCGGCCCTTGCCACGACCTGACGTCATCGCTCAGCTCGATCAGTCCGGACTGCTCCCGGCTATCACTTTCATCTTCAGCCGCGCCGGTTGTGATGCGGCTCTTGCACAGTGCCTGCGGTCCAGACTGGATCTCACTTCGCCGGAGCAGGTCCGCGAGATCGACACCATCATCGAGAAACACACCGGGGAGCTACCCGAAGAGGATCTCGAAGTTCTCGGATATCGGGACTGGTGCAAGGCACTACGACGCGGACTGGCATCTCACCATGCCGGCATGCTGCCGGCATTCCGCCAGACAGTCGAGGAACTGTTCGTCAAGGGGCTCGTGCGGGCGGTCTTCGCGACCGAGACGCTGGCCCTCGGCATCAACATGCCGGCACGCACGGTGGTGCTCGAACGTCTGGTCAAGTACAACGGTGAATCGCACGCCGAACTGACGCCGGGGGAGTACACGCAGCTGACGGGTCGGGCCGGCCGACGCGGCATCGACGTCGAAGGCCACGCTGTGGTCCTGTGGCAGCCCGGGGTCGAGCCGAGGGATGTCGCCGGCTTGGCGTCGACACGGACGTTCCCGCTCCGCAGTTCGTTCCGCCCCTCGTACAACATGTCGATCAATCTCGTCGAGCGCATGGGCGCGGCGGATTCACGGAAGCTGCTCGAGCGTTCCTTCGCGCAGTTCCAAGCGGATCGCTCGGTGGTCGGCCTGGTGCGTGGCATCGAGCGGAACGAAGAAGCACTGAAGGGTTTGCAGGAGAAACTCGGCGGTGCGGACGGTGAGTACTTCGAATACGCATCGTTGCGTGAGCGGCTCAGTGCGCGCGAGCGCGCGCTCGAACGTAAGGGCCGCGAAGACCGACGCGGAGATGCGGTGGAGTCCCTCCGTGCACTCGCCCGCGGTGACGTGATCGCAATTCCCATCGGTCGTCATTCCGGGGTGGCAGTGGTCCTCGTCCCGGACAACGATCCGAAGGACCCGCGTCCGCTGGTTCTGACGGCCGACCAGTGGGCCGGCCGACTCTCCTCGGGTGATTTCCCGGAAGCAGCCGACGTTCTGGGAAAGATGCGACTGCCCAAGCATGTCGATCACCACACCGCGCGGATCCGGCGCGATCTGGCCTCGGCGTTGCGTAGTACCGGGATCAGTGCCCCCCGGCGAAAGAAGCGCCACAAGGCGGGCGCATCCGAAGATGCCGAGGTCGCTACTTTGCGACGTGCTATTCGCTCGCATCCGTGCCATAGCTGGCCCGATCGTGAACATCTGAGCCGGATCGGTGAGCGCTACAACCGGCTGGCCAGGGAAACGCAGTCGATGAGGGAAAAGGCTGCGGCCACCACCAACTCGTTGGCGCGGACGTTCGACCGCATCATTGCGCTACTCAAAGAGCGTGAGTACATGACTGCCGAAGCAGCGCCCGAAGTCACCGAATCCGGACGACGACTCAGCCGCATCTACTCGGAAAGCGACCTTCTGGTCGCCGAATGCCTGCGGACCGGGGTGTGGACAGGTCTCAGCCCGGCCGAGTTGGCGGCCGTCGTGTCCTCGGTGGTCTACGAATCACGTCGGGACGGGGACACCGTGGATCGAGTGCCGACAGCGGCGCTTCGTCACGCCCTCAACGACACTCAACGATTGTGGAGCGAACTGCGGTCGGACGAGATTCGCCACAAGCTGCCGCCGACGCGGGAACCGGATCTCGGATTCGTCACTGCCGTTTATCACTGGGCGAGCGAAAACTCGCTTGTCGACGCACTGATCGCGGCCGGAGTGCAGGGTCGTGCGCTGTCTGCGGGTGACTTTGTACGTTGGTGTCGTCAGGTCATCGATCTCCTCGATCAGGTCCGCCTGACTTCGACGGATGCCGACGTCGCGAAGACTGCGGCGCGGGCGGTAGCTGCAATTCGTCGCGGGGTAGTTGCTGTCGACGCAGCATGACCGCAACTATGTGGTTTGATTCGCAGACTGGTATTTCGAGTGGGAGGCGAACATGAGCGGGCCTTACGGACCGAACGATCCGAATCGGCAATGGGGTCCTGGTGATCAGCAGCAGCCGAACGAGCAGCAGTGGGGGCAGAATCCTCAGCAGCCGGGCGGACAACAGCAGCCTGGTCAGCAGCCCGGCCAGCAACAGCCGTGGGGTCAGCCTGGTCAAACACCGCAGCCCGGTCAGCAGCCCGGCCAGCAACAGCCGTGGGGACAACCTGCCTACGGCCAGCCGGGTGGTCAGCCTGCGTACGGTCAGCCGCAACAGCCTGGACAAGGACAACCCGGCCAGCAACAGCCGTGGGGACAACCCCAGCAACAACCTCCCGCACAGCCGTGGGGTCAGCACGGGCAACAGCAGTCACCTGACGCAACCCAGGCGTGGGGTCAGCCTCCGGCTGCCGCACCGCAGCAGGCGTGGGGCGCCACGGCCCCCGGGCAGACTCCGGGACAGCAGAACCAGTGGAACCAGGCTCAGCCGTTCCCGAGTCCCGGTGCGCCCGGAAACCAGTCGGGTAAGTCGAAGAAGCCCCTGATCTTCGGTGCGATCGGCGTTCTCGTCGTTCTTGCCGCTGTCGTGGTGGCCCTGGTGTTCGGAGTCTTCGGCAAGAACACACTCGATCAGAGCGCGGCTCAGGCCGGCGTCGAGAAGATCGTCACCGAGTCCTACGGGGCGAAGAACGTGAGCAACGTTCAGTGCCCCGCGGACCAGGAAGTCAAGTCAGGCAACAAGTTCACCTGCACGCTTTCGATCGCGGGTGTGAAGTCGAACGTGACCGTGACGTTTGTCGACGACAACGGCACGTACGAGGTCAGCCGCCCGAGCTGACGCCCTATTGGTCTGAACGGCCTGCCGCCGCAGCCTCGAGCGCGGCGGCAAGCCGGCCGGCCGAGCGCTCGATGTTCAGCGAGGCCGCCACTTCCTCGAGGCGTGCGGGATCGACGGGGGTCGCCGGGAGTCGGTCGTCCTTCGAGAACTGAACGTCCGCGTCGCGAACCACTCGTACGACCGGCAACGCAGCATCAAGGTAAGCCATTGCCTCAGGTGAGGTCAGTTTTGCGCGAATCCCCTTGGCCATATCCGATTCAGGATCAGCTGCGGCCGCCCGAAGTCCGGCCAACGAGCCGTAACGGAGCATCAGTGTCGACGCAGTCTTCTCACCGACACCCTTGATGCCGGGTAGACCGTCGGAGGCGTCTCCGCGCAGTACCGCGAGTTCGGCGTAAGCCTCGCCCGCACGGTCACCGGGTACTCCGTATTTCTCCGCAACCTCGACCGGTCCGAAGAGTTCCGCCTTGGACAGGCCACGGCCCACGTACAGGACACGGACGGGCACGTACTCGTCTGTGACGACCTGCAGTAGGTCTCGGTCACCACTGACGACGACGGTGAGATCTTCGCGCTCGGTGGCGGCAAGCGTTCCCAGTACGTCGTCGGCTTCGAGTCCGACTGCACCCGCCGTCGCGATACCCGCTGCAGCGAGCACGTCCATGATCATGTCGACCTGAGGCGTCAACGTGTCCGGAACTTCTTCGGACGCACCGTCAGAGCCTTCCTCGACGCGATGTGCTTTGTACGTCGGAACGGCGTCGACGCGGAACTGCGGTCGCCAGTCCAAGTCCAGGCACACCGCGAGACGACTCGGCTGGTGTTTGGTGATCAGGGAAGCAACCATGTCGGTGAATCCGCGCACCGCGTTGACAGGTCTTCCGTCGGGATCGACGAATGACTCGGGCAGCGCGTAGAACGCACGAAACCACAGGCTGGCACCGTCGAGGAGAAGCAATGGCCCACTCATGGTCACCATCCTGCCAGTCGGCACTAACCTGTAAGCCATGACGTCTCCAGCCGAACAGGATTCCCGATTCTCCAGCGCCGTGTACGGCGCACGTATCGCTCGTGCCGCCGAGTTGGCTCGATCAGCAGGACTCGACGGTCTGGTGGTGACTCCAGGTCCGGATCTTCGGTACCTGACAGGTTCTCGGGCTGACTCGTTCGAGCGCTTGACCGCGTTGGTCATCGCCGCGGACACGGCGAAGGCGTCCGTCGTACTTCCTCGGTTGGAGTTGGCGTCGCTGAAGGAATCGGCAGTGGGCGATCTCGGGTTGACCGTTCTCGACTGGGTCGACGGTGTCGACCCGTATGCGATTGTGGCGGCGCAACTCCCGACCAGCGCGAAGGTTGCGGTGACGGATGCGATGCCTGCATTGCACCTGATCCCGCTCGCAGACACCTTGGGCGCGTTGCCGATTCTCGCCACCGGCGTCTTGCGCGAATTGCGGATGGTCAAGGACGGCGCCGAGATCGAGGCGTTGCGGCGAGCCGGTGCGGCCATCGACCGTGTTCACGCCCGCATGGCCGAGTTCTTGGTCGTCGGACGTACGGAAGCTGAAGTAGGCGAAGCGATTTCGGCGGCGATTCTCGAAGAGGGGCATACCGAGGCCGCGTTCGTGATTGTCGGTTCGGGCCCGCACGGCGCCGATCCGCATCACGAGGTTTCGGACCGGGTGATCGAGAGGGGCGATATCGTGGTCATCGATATCGGCGGACCGGTCGAGCCCGGATACAACTCGGACTCCACTCGCACGTACAGCATGGGGCAGCCGTCCGCGGAGGTTGCCGCACAGTTCGCGGTACTCGAGGCGGCGCAGCAGGCTGCGGTCGATTCGGTGCGGCCAGGAGTCTCCGCAGAATCCGTGGACGTTGCAGCCCGCGAAGTGCTTGCCGCACAAGGGCTTGCAGAGGTATTCGTTCACCGCACCGGTCACGGTATCGGGCTGTCCGTGCACGAGGAGCCGTACATCGTCGAGGGCAACACCATCGAACTCGTCGAAGGTATGGCCTTCAGCATCGAACCGGGAATCTACTTCCGCGGCAGTTGGGGTGCCCGTATCGAGGACATCGTCGTCGTGACCGCCGACGGTTGCGAGTCGTTCAACAACCGTCCGCACGGCCTGACTGTCCTCGCCTGATCAGCTTTTCTTGAACGCAGCGGACCCGAGTATGCGTGTGACGTCGATTTCGATGACCACGCGCGCGGGATTGACCCGTGGCTGGCGGTACCGCTCGGCATAGCGCCGAACGGCGTCGGCCACGGAGTCCGCGTCGGTGAGCACGCGTGCCGGCCCCTCGAGCGTGAGCCAGCGGCCACCGTCGACCGAACTGACGGCGGCGTATCCGCCACGCGCTGCGTTGATCGCCTTCTGTGAGCCACCGCTGGTGATCACGCGCGCCTTTCCGGCTTCCTGGTCCCAGGTGAACCCGACGGCAACGACGTGTGGGGTGCCGTTCGGACGCAACGTCGTGAGTGTCGCGAGGTGGTATTCACCGACGAACTTCAGCCCGTCTTCGGTGAGAGTCTGCTGTGACGATGGCGTGGTGGAGGGGGTGAGCGTCATGCCACGACGGTAATCCAGGACACTGGAGCGGTGACTGCGGGTGCGAACGTGAATGACATCGAGACGGTACTGCTCCTCGGCGGACGAAGTGAGATCGGCCTCGAGATCGGGGTCAGGCTCGCGCCGGGCCGCAACATCGTTCTGGCTGCCAGACGCAGCGGAGAGCTGTCGGAGCAGGAGCAGATGCTCAAAAACGCCGGCGCTGTCGAAGTCTCCACCGTCGAGTTCGACGCCGACGCTGTCGACACGCACGGAGACCTCCTGGGCGCCGTAGTCGCCGAGCACGGTCGGATTTCGATTGCAGTGCTGGCCTTCGGGATTCTCGGCGATCAGGCGCGTGCCGAAACCGACGCGGCGCATGCGGTCGCGGTGGTGCACACCGACTACGTGGCTCAGGTCAGCATCCTCACGCACCTCGCGGAGATCATGCGCCGACAGGGAACCGGAAAGATCGTGGTGTTCTCGTCCGTCGCCGGCGTTCGGGTTCGCCGCGCCAACTACGTCTACGGGAGCGCAAAGGCCGGCTTGGAGGGTTTTGCCAGCGGTCTGGGCGACGCGCTGCACGGTTCGGGCGTGCAGTTGATGCTGGTACGGCCAGGGTTCGTCATCGGGAAGATGACCGAGGGAATGTCGCCTGCCCCGATGTCGAGCACTCCGTCGCAGGTCGCGGACGCCGTCGTGCGGGGACTGAACTCCGGGGCGACGCGTGTGTGGGTACCGCGAGTTCTGCAGCCGGTGTTCTTCGTCATGCGGCTTCTGCCTCAGACGATCTGGCGCCGGATGCCGCGATGACCACACACCCGGTGGTGATCGTCGGCATCGGCGCCGACGGCTGGGATGGGCTGTCCGAGAGCGCAAAGGGCGCAATCCTGGGCGCGGAGGTCCTGATGGGGTCGCCGCGCCAATTGGACTTGGTCCCGGCGACACATCTCGGGGCACGGCGTGCGCCCACCAGGCTGACCTGGCCGTCTCCGATGATTCCGGCGTTGCCGTCGATGTTCGCCGAGAACGCGGACCGCAGAGTATGCGTGCTCGCCAGCGGTGACCCGATGTTCCACGGTCTCGGTGTCACATTGGTCAGGCTGCTCGGCGCGGACAACGTGCGAGTGATCTCCCACCCGTCGTCGGTGGCGTTGGCGAGCGCGCGAATGGGATGGGCATCGGCCGAGATCGACGTCGTGAGCCTGGTCAACCGAGACTCGGCGACAGTATTGGCTTCCGTGACTTCTGGTGCGCGACTGCTGGTGTTGAGCAACGGGCGCTCGACACCGGGGGAGGTGGCACGTCTGTTGTCCGGCGCGGGCTTCGGTCGATCGATCGTGACCGTGCTGGCCCAGCTGGGCGGGGCCGGGGAATCGCGGACCGTCATGGTCGCAGACGAGTGGGATCACGCGGACGAGGACGTGGACGCGTTGAATGTTCTGGCCGTCGAGTGCATCGCGGCCGATCCTCTCTTGCGGCTGACTCGAATCCCGGGGCTACCGGATGCTGCTTTTGTCGGCGACGGTCAGATGACGAAGCAGGAGATCCGTGCGTTGACGTTGTGCGCGCTTGCCCCGGCGCCGGGAGAACACCTCTGGGACGTGGGCGGTGGGTCGGGAACCGTCGCCATCGAGTGGATGCGAACTCACCCACGTTGCACTGCAACAACATTCGAGAAGGTGGCGAGCCGCGTGTCGCAGATCGGTGCCAATGCACTCAATCTCGGCGTGCCCGCGTTGAACGTGAAAGGGGCCGCGCCGGAGGCGTTTGCGGACGAAACTCGACGTCCCGATGCGGTGTTCGTCGGCGGCGGCGTCACGCAACCGGGAATGCTCGAAGCGTGCTGGGAGCAGTTGAGCGTGGGTGGTCGTCTGGTCGCGAACGCCGTGACCGCCGAGTCCGAATCGTTGCTGCTCGGCTGGATGAGTCGCCATGGTGGGACGCTTCGACGCTTTCAGGTGCAGCGCGCCGAGCCGTTGGGAACGTTCAACGTTTGGCGACCGCAACTTCCGGTGGTCCAATGGTCCGTCACAAAACGTCAGCCGTCTGCAGGCGCAGACACAGATACGCCGGAGGAATCCACACAATGACCGTTCATTTCATCGGTGCGGGTCCCGGTGCGGCAGATTTGATCACTGTCCGCGCGCAACGGATCATCGCTGCGAGCCCTGTGTGCTTGTACGCAGGCAGCCTTGTTCCAGCGGAGTTGCTCGAGTGGTGCCCGGTCGGAGCTCAGGTCGTGGACACTGCTCGGCTGAGCCTGGACGAGATCACCGCGATTCTTGTCGAAGCGGATTCCGCTGGGCTGGACGTCGCGCGTTTGCATTCCGGTGATCCGTCGATCTTCAGTGCAGTGGCAGAGCAAGCTCGTCGCCTGGACGCCGCAGGAGTCGATTTCGACATGATTCCCGGTGTTCCTGCATTTACCGCGGCTGCAGCCGCGCTGGGGCGCGAGCTGACTGTCCCAGGCGTCTCGCAGACCATTGTTCTCACCCGAGTCTCCACCTTGTC
Source organism: Rhodococcus sp. NJ-530 (assembly GCF_003860625.1). Taxonomy (NCBI): domain Bacteria; kingdom Bacillati; phylum Actinomycetota; class Actinomycetes; order Mycobacteriales; family Nocardiaceae; genus Rhodococcus; species Rhodococcus sp. NJ-530. The sequence continues at coordinate 3,283,260 of NZ_CP034152.1, read as the reverse complement.
GACGGCGATGCCGGAGGGCGAGGATCTGCGGTCCCTCGGCCGCAGCGGCGCGACGATGGTGATTCACCTCGGCGCTCATCGCATCGAACAGATCGCATCCGAGTTGGCCGACAATTACGGCGAGGACTGCCCGGTCGCGGTGGTCGCCTTCGCCTCACGGCCCGAGGAGATCGTTGTTCGAGGCACTTTGAAGACGATCGTCGAACTTGTTCATGCGGCCGGCATCACGAAGACGGCCGTCGTGATCGTCGGCCGAGTGTTGACTGCGGAGGGGTTTCCGGACAGCTACCTCTACTCGGCAGCGCGCGAGAGAAGCACACACTGACCTCGACAGGTACTCGTCGCCGCGTACTCCTGCTCGGCGGCACAGGCGAAGGTCGAGTGATCGCTTCTCGCTTGGCCGGTTCAGCCGACCTCGAGGTTGTCACATCGCTGGCCGGCCGGGTTCGTGATCCTCGATGGCCGGAGGGGGAAGTGCGTATCGGCGGGTTCGGGGGAGCCGAAGGGCTGTCGGAGTGGTTGTCGGCCAATGATATTCGTGCAGTGCTCGACGCCACGCATCCGTTTGCCGCTCGCATCACCCAGAATGCGTTCGAAGCGTGCCTTGCGAATTCCGTGCCGTACGCCATGTACCGACGCCCGCCCTGGCGCGAGCAACTCGGTGACACTTGGCTTCCGGCACACGATCTCGATCACGCCGCAGAGTTGGTGCCGACGGTCGGCTCACGCGCTTTTCTGACGATCGGGAGGCAAGGAGTTTCGGCGTTCGACCGCGTGAAGAGCGTCTCGTTTCTCGTGCGCTCGATCGATCCGCCTTCAGGGACATTGCCGCCTCACTCGCAATTGCTGCTCGCACGTGGTCCATTCGACATCGAAGCGGAAGTCGATCTGATGCGAACTCACAGCATCGACGTCGTGATCACCAAGAACAGTGGCGGCGAGCAGACGTACGCAAAGATCGCCGCAGCCAGGCAATTGTCGATCCCGGTGATCGTCGTCGAACGACCACCGATCCCGGCGACCGTCCCGGCATTCGATACCGAAGCCGAGGCGATGGACTGGCTCACGGCTTTCGGTCGTGGAACGGCGCTGTGAGGCCGACATCGCGTTCGCTTCAGGTTCGTCTAAGGTTCCGTGACCATACTGGAGGGATGTTGGGATTTTTCGACGCCGCACTGCGGGACCGCGCATGAGAGTGTCGGTTCCCGGAATGAGCCGTCGAAAACCATCGGGAATTCACGTGCGGACGCTCCATGCTCGCGTGAAATTGCTGACTGCAGGCCTGGTGGCGATCGCGGTGATCGTGTCGGCGTCGGCGGTGTACATAGTGTTCAACGCGTATTTGCAAGGCAACGTCGATCGACAACTCGAGCGCACGAGTGACGCGATCACCGACACCGTCAATTTCGGCGGTGTCACACCGGTTCTGGGATTGACGGCCGGCGCGGATACAGCGGTCATCCAGGCGGTGGGGCTTCTTACTGCCGACGGCGCCTTGGTGACGGCGACTCCCGGTCTGCCGCCGTTCAGCACGAGCGCAGACGCCATCAGGTCGATCGCAGACGGCAATTCGTCGCAGACAATCGCGACGGTTGATGCGTATCGAATTCTTGTCGAGCCCTCGGTTGCGGGCCAGACTTTGGTTGTCGCGCAATCCCTGGGGCCGACGCGTTCGGTACTCAAGCGACTGGCAGTGGTGTTGGCGGCACTCGGGGCGGCCGGAATCGCCCTAGCTTACGCGGCCGGAGATGCTGTGGCACGCACAGGATTACGGCCGATTGCGCGACTTACTGCGGCGACGCGGCGGGTCGCCGAAACGGATGATCTTGCGCCGATCCCGGTGACCGGTGACGACGAGTTGGCGTCGTTGACAGTCAGTTTCAATCGGATGCTCGGGACGTTGTCGGAATCGCGGGCACGCCAGAGAAGTCTGATCACCGAAGCGGGCCAGGACCTTCTGGCTCCTTTGACTGCACTTCGCACCAATATCGAGTTGTTGATGTCTTTCGATACCAAGTCCGGCGCGATTTCCGAGGCGGATGCAACGCAGCTGCGTGAGGAAATCACCGACCAGATGATGGAGTTGACGCTCCTCGTCGGAGAGTTGGTGGACCGTGCGCGGGTTGACGAAAGCACGTTGGGGAGAGGAGATTCCCTCTAAATCGGACGTCTGACCAGCGACTTTGTTGCATTCGTAATTGAAGCAATGGAAGGAGCGCTGGTAATGTGGGGCAATTGTGAAGTTTTTGGGTATAGCTGGAATGTGGCGCGAACCGTGGGGTTTGCTGGGCGGGGGCCTTTGGAGGACGAGAGGGATTCAGTGGTCAAGCAAGCACGCGCCGAGCTGACTCGGCAGCAAATCGTTGCCGGCGCGGCCGCGCAGTTCGAGAAGACTGGTTACGGCAGCACCAGCATGGCCGACATAGTCTCGGGGGCCGGTACTACCAAGGGCGCGTTGTATTTCCATTTCGCGTCGAAGGACGAGCTCGCGCAATTCATCATTGCCGAACAGCATCGGCTCTCGATCGAGTCGGTGCAGGCGATTTCCGCGACGGGAAAGGACCCGTTGGAACAGATGATCATGCTCACGCACGAAATGGCACGCCAGATTGTCGACGAGCCGATCGTTCGCGCGGGCATTCGCCTCACGCTGGAACTGAGCACGTACGAGGGGCCGGTGGAACCGTACGCCGAATGGATCTCGGCAATCACCGATCTCACCGCCAGAGCTCAGGCGGAAGGTGAAATCCGAAAATCGGTCAGCGCAGAATCGTTCGGCAGGTTCATGCCCTCGGCATTCACGGGGGTACAGCTGGTTTCGAACGTCCTCACCCGACGCTCGGATCTTCCGGATCGTGTCGACGAGATGTGGCAGATCCTGCTTCCGGGAATCGTCAGCGACGAACTTTCCGGTGATATCGAGCGCCTCGTCAAGTCGCGGTGGACTCCGGCGGCGGCGTAGCCTGCGGGACATGGCCGTCACGCGGATAGTTTCGGATCTGTCGAGTAGCTCGCTCGAGGCCGCGCAGCGCTTCTACACCGAAGTGCTGGGCCTCGAAGTTGTCATGGATCACGGGTGGATCGTGACGTTGGCTTCGCCGACGGATCCGTCATTGCAGATCAGCGTCATGACGCACGACGCTCATGCGCCCGTAGTACCGGACGTCTCCGTCGAGGTGGATGATCTCGACGCGGCGTACGAGGCCGCGGTGCAGCGCGGCGACACCATCGTCTATCCCGTCACCGAGGAGCCGTGGGGTGTCCGCAGGTTCTTCGCTGCCGACCCCGACGGCCACGTGATCAACATCCTCAGCCACCGACGCGAGCAATGATGGCGTCCCGCCCGGGCGGGCTGACGTACCTCGAGGTGGGCGCAACGTCAGGCGTTCTCCCCGCCGGCTATCACCACGTTCACGAGAGCGCGACGGTCGGATCCGGACGGGAGGATTTCGAGGTTGCCGCTCGAACCGTCGCGAATTGGGGAATGCACCGCGGAGCCGGACTGGCCGTACGGACGGCAGCCCCGACCGCCGTGGCGGGTCAGGATGCGACCTTCGGACTCGGTCCGGTAACTATCCCCGTTCGGATCGTCTATGTCGTAGACGAACCCAATCGCAAGGGCTTCGCGTACGGAACCCGCGCGGGCCACCCGAATGCGGGGAGGAATTGTTTGTCGTCCAGTTCGACGAGGCCAGCCAAGCGGTTCGTATCGAGATCGTTGCGTTCTCCAAGCCCGGAACGTGGTGGGTGCGTCTCGGCGCTCCGATCGGACGTCGAGTACAGGCGTTTGTCACGCGCCGCTACATCCGTGCCGTCCGCCAGAGCGTCGCCCGATCGCGGGTCTGACCCGTTGTAGGCGTCAATTCAATCCAGCGTACGAATGCAATCCCGACACGACGTAGTTGATCGCAAACATGTTGAAAAGCATGGTGGCGAGCGCAGCAACATTGATCCATGCCGCACGCATGTTCTTCAACCCGGCGGTAGCGCGCGCATGGAGGTACGCGGCATAGAGAACCCAGGAGATGAACGAGACCGTCTCCTTGGGGTCCCAGCCCCAGAAACGTCCCACGCGGCCTCCGCCCAGATCGCCCCGCAGATCACCCCGATGCTGAACAACGGGAACCCGACGACCGTTGTTCGGTAGGCCACGCGGTCAAGCAATTCGGATGACGGCAGTCGTGCCGCAATCCAACGCAACGCGCGTTTCTTCGACTGCGGGCCCACCTCGGCAATCATGAAAAGTGCGCTGACCGAACTTGCGAACGTAAGGATGCCGGAGGCGGCGACGATGATCGTGACGTGCACGCCGATCCAGTACGAACGAAGAGCGGGTACGACCGGCGCTGCCTCGGCATACATGCTTGCGGCGGCGACGAACAGAAGCACCACGGTGGGTGACAGAACGAAGAAGGTCAACGATCGAATCGGGTACCGCCGCAGAATGACCAGCCAGCATGCCACCAATGCCGCGCTGAGGAAAAGCGCGTACTCGTAGAGGTTTCCGAGAGGCCATCGGTGCGTCGAGATGCCGCGAAGTGCAAGCGCGGTGACGTTGAGGACCAGGGCGACGACGATGAGAGACATGGCAGCGCGACCCGCACGATGGGCGCGGGTTCGATTCGGCAGCAATGCGATCCGGCCGGGCAATGCAGGATTCGATGCACTTCCGGCATGTGCGAGTGCCGGTCGCACCGTGGCAGAGAGGGGTGTGCTGGAGAAGTCGACGACGGAAAGAACCAGGGCGAGAACGTAAATCGCGAAAGACGACGCGAAGGCGTAGTCGCTGTACTGCGCGAGAACTGGATCGACCGACATCAGACTCCTCATAACGACCGGTTGGTTGTTATTTGGAATCTACTACACACGATCGTAGAACTGGCAGGGCCGTCTGTCGGATCAGTGGCCCGGAAAATGATTGGACGAGCTTCGGTTGGGGTTGATAGCTTGTGCGAGACCGTGACAACACGCCAGGAGGTGAGACCCATGAACGCTGTAACCATGTGGGTGCTCCCACTCGTGTTCACGGATCGGCGATTGACGTAGGTGTCGCCGGGAGCGCCTCGAGTAGGCAATCCCGAGAGGTAACACCATGCAATCCAATTCTCAGACCATCGAATTCACTTCCGAGACGCCGTTGAACGGGGTCGTCGAACGCCATTTCATTCTGGACGACATCACCGGTGTGCTCTGGTCACCCGCGTCCGGATCTGTCGAATCACCCCTTCTGCTGTCCGGGCACTCCGGCGGCATGCACAAGAAGGCACCAGGACTGGTTGCCAGCGCACTCCACAGTGTGAGCTCCCACGGGTTCACAGTCGCCGCGATCGACGCGCCCGGACACGGCGACCGCCCGCGGAACACACAGGACGAACAGTGGGTCGAGGCGATCCACCAGGCTAGGGCGGCCCACGAGCCGATCGCCCCGATCGTCGTCGAGTACAATCGATCGTTGGCGGAGCGTGCAGTGCCGGAATGGCAGGCGACCATCGACGCTCTGCAAACGCTGCCCGACGTCAACGCCGACGCTCCGATCGGCTTTGGCGGCGTGTCGCTAGGGGTCGTGACCGGGCTCATGTTGGCCCCGGTCGAATCCAGGATCGCTGCCGTGAGCTTCGGGGGAGTTTTTGTGGACGACTCCCTCATCGAAGCGGCACGAAAGCTCGCGGTCCCGGTCGAGTACCGGATCCCTTGGGACGACAAGGATTACGACCGCACGTCGGGGATAGCGTTGTTCGATGCCTTCGGCTCGAAGGAGAAGACGCTGCACGCCTACTCGGGCAGGCACTATCCGGTGCCCGACTACGAGCGCGACAGTTCGGCTCGGTTCTTCGTCCGCCACCTCGGCGGGAGCGGTGGCGCTCCTGTGAGCTGACGTGAACACGTATCGGCGTCCGGCCTGTGTCGGACGCCGATACGATCTCGACCAGGTTTCGTTTCTCAGCAAGACCCGAAGTAGTGGCGTCAACGTATCCTGCATCAATTTGACCAAAGCTTTTCAGATGATCATTTTTGTGGCGCTCGCGATGGTGGCGATTTCGATCCTTCGCTCGCTAGTAGCCGTCCAGCTTGGCCATTTTTGCTGAGGCGCTCGATGGCGACATATGTCCTTACGGTCCGCCGGGCGGAATGAACTTGTTCGTGATCCAGTTCGATGCTTCGATCTCGTCGAGGGTTGTCCGGAGAACTTCGGTGGCTAATGTTCATGCTGTGCCGAGTGTCCGGTCAATACCGAACACCGAACAAGACTGGGAACTCTTCTCGCGTCCGAACTGAGGCGACGACATGTCTTTCAACCGCGCATGTCCAGCCATGCGTCGACTACCCGTCCGATACCTGACCCGGGGGCGGTATTTGAGTGGGCCGATATCGCACGGCGACTGCACCCGACTGGAACTCGTGGCGATCGACGAGTTCGAGTTGGATGCGCTTGCGCAGACCGGCGAGCAACGTCGGTCCGTGTCCGGCGAGGACCGGTTGCACAACGAACTCGTACTCGTCGATCAGTCCCAGGTCTGCCAATGCCAGGGGGAGTGTTACGCCGCCAACCCACAGGCCTTCGCCGGGCTGCTCCTTGAGCCGTTGAATCACTGGCCCCAAGTCGCCTTGCACGAGTTCGGCATTCCAATCGACCCCGCTCAGCGTGTTCGACACGACGTACTTCTTCGCCCGGTCCATGGCCTGGGCGAACGGGATCTCCCACTCGTCCATCCAGTCAGGCCACGCGCCCGTTGCGGGCCGCCGCCACGCCGACTCCATCATCTCGTAGGTCACCCGGCCGAACAGCAAGGCATCGGCTCGTTCCATCTGAGCGGTCCAGTAGCGCATCGACTCCTCGTCGGGTGGGAGCCCCGCCTCGTGATGGCAGCAGCCGTCGAGGGTGACGTTGATCGAGTATCGAAGTGGTCTCATCTCGTTGTTCTCCCCTGATAGGCGCAGAGTGACAGCACCGGACCGTACTCAGACTACTGCCGGGCCGTCGGTGTAGATCAGGTTCGGGACCTGGAGTCACGCGGGGGTCGACCGAACAGTAACCAGACGAGCGCACCGAGTACAGGCACCGCGATCACCAGTGCCGACCACCAGAATTTGCCGCCCGAGCGTTCGAAGTCAGTGCGCACGATCGCCACGAGCGCGCTAATCGTGATGAAGATCCAGGCAAGAACGAAGGCGGTGAAGGTGATGTCCATCCAAAGCGGAATGGTGGGGTTGGGGGTCGATTCGTTCACGCTTCCAAACCACTTTCGACGACTGTGCCTTGATGAAACAACACGCTCCACCGATTCTCGGTGAACCGCCAGATGGATGATCGCTCGGTAACTCGTTGCGCTTGCGCCAGCCGGTACGTCACCAGATACGTGTCAGGTGCAATCCGGCTCAGCGCGGGTCGGTCAACCCTCCATCCGAGTTCAGCCGCGTCGTTCACTTCGCCGCGGAGTCGCCGGGTCTCGACTACGGACTGCACGTAGTCGCGGGTGTATCGCGCACCGGAGGCTCCGATTTCCCGGAACTCCGGGTCGACGACCGCATCGAACTCGTCTCGTGACATCGCTACTCGAGTTCGGTGAAACAGAGGTTCGAACTCCATGAGCTCGTCGAGGATCGGGCGCAACTCGTCCGGGGCCGTCACGACTGCTCCGAGAACTGCGCCCTCATCTCGATCCCTATCTCCGCGTGGCGCAGGAGGAAGGCCTTCTCGTCATAACCCTTGCGCCGCAACCAGAGAGTGACCTCGCTGTTGCATTTGCTCGCATTGCACGAGCGGCAAGCCGGTGCGATGTTGTCGAGTGTGTAGCGCCCACCGCGGGAGATCGCCAGCACGCAGTCACGTTGCGGCGACTCGTCCGGCTCGCCGCAGTACGCGCAGCCACCCCAGGCCGCTTTGAGCGCGGACCACTGCTCGACGGACAGGTCGTGCTCCATCAGATCCATTCGGCGTTTGCGCCTACGCGCGTATCTGGCTTTCCGGGTCCGGTTGACGGGCATGAGGCCATGCTATCGCCGTGCGGCGTTCACTCCGGGTAGCGCCGCGGGGTGAACACCTGACGGCCCGAACCGGTTTCGACGACCGTCGTCATCGAGGAGCCGACGATCAGCAGAGTTCGCATGTCGATCTCGGAAGGCTCGAGCTCGCCGAGGGTCACGACGCGAACTGATTCCTCGGCACCGGCAACATCGCGGCCGATGACGACGGGAGTCTCGGGGGAGCGGTGCTCGAGCACGAGGTCCTTCATGGCTTGGACCTGCCACGTCCGGGACTTCGACGCCGGGTTGTAGACCGCAAATGCCATGTCCGCGGCTGCAACTGCCGAGATACGGCGCGCGACGACATCCCACGGCTTGAGGCGATCAGACAACGAGAGCACCGCGTAGTCGTGCCCGAGGGGAGCGCCGACGCGACTGGCGACAGCGTTTGCCGCCGTCATGCCGGGAAGGATGCGGACCGGCACCCCGCGCCACTGGTCTTCGGCGGCAACTTCGAGAACTGCTGCAGCCATGGCGAATACGCCGGGATCACCCGAGGAGACGACAGCTACACGGGCGCCGTTCTTCGCCAGGTCCAACGCCATCGCGGCGCGTTCCGCTTCGACGCGGTTGTCGCTGGAATGGCGACGCTGGCCCGGACGCGTCGGCACGCGATCGACGTACGGGCCGTAGCCGACGAGGTCGGTTGCCAACGAAAGCTCATGCGCCACTTCGGGTGTGGTCCAGGCGGTGTCGCCCGGCCCGAGTCCGACCACGACCACCTCGCCGCGAGACTCGGCTGCGGGTCGAGGGTTGTTCGACGGGCTCGGAACGATGGCGATCGAAAAGTACGGAACTCCGTCCGGGTCGACCTCGGCAGCGGATTCGACGCGTTGACGTGTGGTGCTCGCGCGCTCGACGTAGTGGGCCTCGCCGAGGCGGCCGGAATCCTCGAGCGATTGGAGGACCGGTGGGAAGGTACGTCCGAGCTTGAGGATGGCCGCGGCGTCGGTTTCCTTGAGCCGCCTGGTCAGCTCGGCCTGCGGCAACGTTCCGGGCAGGATCGTGAGGATCTCTTCACCCTCGACCAGCGGCTTTCCGAGTGCAGCAGATGCCGCGCTGACGGAGGTGACGCCGGGAATCACTTCGGCGTCGAAGCGATCGGCCAGTCTCTTGTGCATGTGCATGTAGGAGCTGTAGAAGAGCGGATCGCCGGCGGCGAGCAACGCGACGGTTCGACCGGCCGCGAGGTGAGCTGCCAGCCGTTCGGCAGCTGCTTCGTAGAACTCGTCCATCGCGCCCTGGTATCCGCCGGGATGATCAACGGTCTCGGTGGTCACGGGGTAGACGAGGTGTTCTTCGATCTGTCCTTCGCGCATGTACGGCGCTGCAACTCCGCGGGAGATGCTCTTGCCGTGCCGCGCGGAGTGGAACGCAACCACATCGGCCTCGCCGATGACGCGGGCTGCCTTGACGGTCACCAATTCGGGATCGCCGGGGCCGATACCGACACCCCAGAGCTTGCCTGCACTCATTCGACTTCGCTCGCAATCGCATTGACGACGGCGGCGGTGATCGCGCTGCCGCCGCGTCGGCCGCGGAGAACGAGATGATCGATCCCGCTGGCGTGTTCGATGAGGGCTTCCTTCGACTCGGCAGCGCCGATGAAGCCGACCGGACCTCCGACGATGGCGGCCGGACGGGGTGCGCCGGCTTCGATGAGGTTCAGGAGATGGAACAGTGCGGTGGGTGCGTTTCCGATCGCGACAACAGCGCCCTCGAGCTTGGCTCCCCACAGTTCGAGAGCAGCCGCCGAGCGAGTGTTGTCGATGGTCGACGCCAGCACGGGAACCCGCGGATCGCCGAGGGTGCAGATGACGTCGTTGCCGGCGGGCAGACGCTTGCGCGTGATGCCGGCAGCCACCATCTGGGCGTCGCAGAAAATCGGCGCGCCGTCGCGCAGAGCTGCGCGCGCAGCCGAGACGACACCGGGTGTGAAGGCGACGTCGTCGACGAGATCGACCTGGCCACTTGCATGAATCATGCGCACTACAGCTTGCGAGACATCCGCCGGGAAACGGCTCAGGTCGGCTTCGGCCCGAATGGTGGCAAAGGACTGGCGATAGATTTCCGCGCCGTCACGGATGTACTCGATCATGTGCCACACGATAGAGGCATCACCGATCGGGCGGATTCACCCGGTAACCGTCACCCGTCGCGATCACATCCGCTACGTCCCCGCGGGGACGTCCGCAGCTGCGGTCGCACCCGGCCCAGTGCTGGCGCCCGACAACCGGAAGTTCTGCCTGCTCGACGGCGGTGATCGCGTCGGCGCGCACGTCGGCGAGCGACTTCTCGCATCCCGGACTTCCGGTGCAGGCGGTGACCTCGAGCCACGGTGAGTTCTCGTCGAAGATCAACCCCATGGGTGCCAGCACCCGGACTACCTGCTCGGCTGCCCATTCGTCGAGGTCGAAGATATGCACCGATCGCCACGGTGTCACGACGACGGGCTTGTCGACGGCTGCGAGGAACTCGGCCAGCCGAGCGTCGAGCAGCCCGAATCGCAGGCCGCCGCCCAGAGCTACGGTCCCGTCGCGCTGCTCGAGCCAGCCGATAGTAGGCCGTGCATCCGGCGTGAGGTCCGCAGCACCGGTGGACTCGGCGCTCAGACCCAGCTGCTCGAGGGTGCGTTCGATTCCGTCCGGAACCTCGGCCAGGCGCCAGTGCTTGTCGCGAACGGCGAGGAATGATCGAGCCGCCTCGAGGAGCAATTCGACGGCGTCGTCCGCCTGGACGAGATGAGTGGTGTGGTGACCGGCGAGCACCAGTGAATGCTCGGTGGCGCTGCGCGCATGGAGTCCGAAATCGCCCCGTAGCCCGGTGATGTCTCCGCGCCCGTCGTCGAGGGTGAACAGGGTTCGCCCTGGCAGATCTGCCAATGCTTGATCCGCTTGGATCGCCGAATCGAGACGGTGGACCAGTTCACGAATGTCGGCGACGCCCCCGATACGGCCGGACAGTGGGGACGCGAGGATGTTGCGCACTCGCTCGTGCGTCGCGGACGGCAGCAGGCCGGCCGACGCGATTCGCGCTGCGAAGGCTTCGGGATCCGAGACCGAGCGCAGTTGGACGTTGCCCCTCGAGGTGAGTTCCATCTGCCCGTTGCCGAGATCGCGCGCTGCGTCGGCGAGCGTCTGCAATTGGACCGGGGTGAGGAGTCCGCCGGGTAGGCGCACGCGAGCCAGTGCGCCGTCGGCGGCGTGGTGAACTTGCAGTGCACCCGGGCACGCGTCTGGCTGTGAACGGTCCGTGGGCATGGCTCCAGGGTACGACCTGTCATGAGTGCCTTCTGCGGACCGGTAGCATCACCACCACCAGTGACGGCAGTTGAGGAAACCGGTGGAAGTCCGGTGCGGTCGCGCCACTGTGAGTGTTGCTCGAGCGGGACGTGTTTCCGCTCGGAAACACGAGTCAGACCCTCAACCGCCGTCGATGACAGATCTGTGCCACGGGGCGCGAAACCCCAGGAAGGCTTCACCCGTGATTCTTCTGCTCTCCACGTCCGACACCGATCTGCTGAGCGCCCGCGCCAGCCAGGAAGCCGGCGACGGAGTCTCCTATCGCTGGGCCAACCCCTCACGCTTGCTGGTCTCGGAGGACTTGCCGCCCTTGCTCGACGGCGTCGACCTCGTGATCGTTCGTATCCTCGGCAGCCGTCGCAGCTGGGAAGACGGCCTGGACATGGTCCTCGCCTCCGGACTCCCCGTAGTCGTTCTCGGCGGCGAGCACGCGCCGGACGCCGACCTCATGGAGTGCTCGACGGTTTCCGCCGGCGTTGCTGCCGAGGCGCACAACTACCTGGCCGAGGGTGGCGCACAGAATCTGGCACAGCTGCACCACTTCCTGTCCGACACCGTCCTGCTCACCGGCCACGGGTTCGAACCGCCGGCCCACCTGCCTTCCTGGGGCATCGCTGATTTCGCGCCCGATCTCGACTCGGCGAGCGGTCCGGTCATCGCAGTTCTGTACTACCGCGCCCAGCATTTGGCCGGAAACACCCGGTACATCCAGGCGTTGTGCGACGCGGTCGCCGAGGCCGGTGGCACCGCGCTGCCGATCTACTGTGCATCTCTGCGAACCGCAGAAGCCGAACTTCTGAGCACGCTCCGCCGCGCCGACGCCATGGTCGTGACAGTTCTCGCTGCCGGTGGCACGAAGCCCGCGACCGCGTCCGCCGGTGGCGACGACGAAGCCTGGGATGTCGCCGCACTCGCTGCGCTCGACGTCCCCATCCTGCAGGGCCTGTGCCTGACCAGTAGCCGCGCCACCTGGGACGAGAACGACGACGGACTGTCGCCTCTCGACGTCGCGACCCAGGTCGCGGTGCCGGAATTCGACGGCCGCATCATTACCGTCCCGTTCTCCTTCAAGGAAATCGACTCCGACGGACTGTCCACGTACGTCCCCGACGTCGAGCGCGCCGCCCGTGTCGCCGGGATCGCGGTCCGTCACGGCAAGCTGCGCCACATTCCCACCACCGAGCGTCGCGTTGCTCTGATGCTCTCGGCGTACCCGACCAAGCACGCCCGCATCGGCAACGCGGTCGGTCTCGATACTCCGGCGAGCGCAATCGACCTGCTCACCGAAATGCGTTCTGCCGGTTACGACCTCGGTCCGGTCGACGGCCCGGACGCAGTTCCCGGCCTGGCGGCGAAGGACGGCGACGCGCTGATCCATGCCCTGATCGCGGCCGGCGGCCAGGATCCTGACTGGCTCACTGCCGAGCAGCTCGAGGGCAATCCGATCCGCATCTCGGCAGCAAAGTACCGCGAATGGTTCGCCACCCTGCCCGAGGAACTGCGCAGCGGCGTCGAAGAGCACTGGGGCGCAGCGCCCGGAGAGCTGTACGTCGACCGCTCGCAGGATCCGGACGGCGAAATCGTCATCGCGGCACTGCGATTCAACAACATCGTGCTCATGGTCCAGCCGCCGCGGGGATTCGGTGAAAAGCCCGTCGCGATCTACCACGACCCGGATCTGCCGCCGAGCCACCACTACCTGGCGGCCTACCGCTGGATCGCTGCAACACCGGACAACGGCGGATTCGGCGCCGACGCCGTTGTGCACCTCGGCAAGCACGGCAACCTCGAATGGTTGCCGGGCAAGACGCTCGGCATGTCCAGCAACTGCGGCACCGACGCAGCCCTCGGCGACCTGCCGCTGATCTACCCCTTCCTGGTCAACGACCCGGGTGAAGGAACACAGGCAAAGCGTCGTGCCCACGCGACGCTCGTCGATCACCTGATCCCGCCGATGGCCCGCGCCGAAAGCTACGGCGACATCTCCCGTCTCGAGCAACTGCTCGACGAGCACTCCAACATCTCCGCACTGGACCCGTCCAAGCTGCCGGCCATTCGCCAGCAGATCTGGACGCTGATGCGGGCAGCCAAGATGGACCACGACCTCGGCCTCGCGGAGCGTCCCGAAGAAGACGTGTTCGACGACATGCTCCTGCACGTCGACGGTTGGCTGTGTGAGATCAAGGACGTCCAGATCCGCGACGGTCTGCACATTCTCGGCCGCGCACCCGAGGGCGACGCCGAAATCGAACTGGTCCTGGCCATGCTCCGTGCCCGTCAGATGTGGGGCGGCGAACAGAGTGTCCCTGGTCTGCGCGAAGCTCTCGGGCTCAGCGAAGACGGCGACGAGTCCCGCAACCGTGTCGACGACGTCGAGGAAAAGGCGCACGCTCTGGTTCGCGGCATGTACGACGCCGACTGGAACCCCGCTGCGGCAGAACAACTCAGCGACGACGAGACCGTCGTGAAGATCCTTCAGTTCGCCGCCACCGAAGTGGTTCCACGCCTCCGACAGACGAACAACGAGATCAAGCAGGTCCTGCACGCGCTCGACGGCGGCTTCATCGCCGCCGGCCCGAGTGGGTCACCGCTGCGCGGCCTGATCAACGTGCTTCCCACCGGTCGTAACTTCTACTCCGTCGATCCCAAGGCAGTTCCCTCACGACTTGCGTGGGAGACCGGTCAGGCGATGGCCGAGTCGCTCGCCGCTCGATATCTCGCCGATCACGGCGAGTACCCGCGCTCGGTGGGTCTGTCCGTGTGGGGTACCGCCGCCATGCGTACCTCCGGCGACGACATCGCCGAAGTGTTCGCGCTCCTCGGTGTTCGCCCTGTCTGGGACGAAGCAAGCCGACGCGTGGTCAACCTCGAGGTCATCGATCTCGAAGAGCTCGGCCGCCCGCGCATCGACGTCACCGTCCGCATCTCCGGATTCTTCCGTGATGCGTTCCCGCACGTGCTCGCACTGCTCGACGACGCTGTTCAGTTGGTCGCCGCATTGGACGAGACGGACGAGCAGAACTACGTGCGCGCCCACGCGCAGGCCGACCTTGCCGAGCACGGCGATGCCAGGCGTGCGACCACCCGCATCTTCGGTTCGAAGCCCGGAACTTACGGCGCCGGCCTGCTGCAACTCATCGACTCCAAGACCTGGCGCGGTGACGACGACCTCGCCGAGGTGTACACCAATTGGGGCGGCTTCGCGTACGGCCGTGGGCTCGACGGAATCCCGGCAGCCGACGACATGCGCAGTGCATACCGTCGAATCAACGTGGCGGCCAAGAACACCGACACGCGTGAGCACGACATCGCCGATTCGGACGACTACTTCCAGTACCACGGCGGCATGGTTGCCACCGTGCGCGCGCTGACCGGAAAGTCGCCCGAGGCATATATCGGCGACAGCACTCGACCGGAATCGGTTCGCACACGCACACTTTCGGAAGAGACCGCACGTGTCTTCCGGGCGCGCGTGGTCAATCCCCGCTGGCTCGACGCGATGCGCCGTCACGGGTACAAGGGTGCCTTCGAGATGGCAGCCACGGTCGACTACCTCTTCGGGTACGACGCCACCACCAACGTGGTCGCGGACTGGATGTACGAAAAGCTCGCCGAGACCTACGTTCTGGACGAGCAGAACCAGAAGTTCATGACGCAATCCAACCCGTGGGCACTACACGGAATCGCCGAGCGGCTCCTCGAAGCCGCCGAGCGCAACATGTGGGAGCACCCCGAGCAGAAGACACTCGACGGCTTGCGTCAGGTGTACCTCGAAACCGAAGGCGAGCTCGAGGGGGAGTAGACCTCGAGCATCACCGGCAGATCCGGGCGCTGAAGTGAGTCAGCGTCCGGACTTGATGATCTGAGCGATGTTCCGCTCCGCCAGGGCAGTGATGGTCAGTGACGGGTTGACGGTGCCGGTGCTGCCCGGAATAGCGGCGCCGTCCATCACGTACAGGCCGTCGTAGCCCTTGACTCGCCCGTAACCGTCGGTGGCCTTGCCCAGAACCGCACCGCCTAGGGGATGCGCGGTGAACGAGGAATTGACGTCCTTCGCGAACGGCAATGCCGACGGCAGCGTGGTGCCGGCGAAGGCCATCTTGTTCTGGACGGCGCGTAGTGCCTCGACGGTGGCGTCGTTGCCGTTCTTCGGCCAGTTCAGCACCACCCGATCGGAGCCGCCATCGTAGGCGAAGTCGGCGCGCTGCGAGTCGAGGGTCATCCCCAATGTTCCGAGCATGCCGATGTTGACGGGTAGGCCGGGGACGTACCAATTTTCCAGGGAGAGTGGCATTCCCGACTCGTCGACGATGCGTGATGCCGACGGTGCGGCTTGCGCAGTGCCGTCACTGAAGCCGAACGAGCGCACCATCCCGGCGTCGCCGTTCGTTCCCCAGCCCTTACCGACGTGTTCGTTGAGGTTCGGCAGCGCGCCCGTCGCCTGGGCGCGTACCAGCAGTTCGGAGGTGCCGATCGAGCCGGCGCCGAGGAACAGACGGTCACAGGTAAGAGTCTTCCGGGCCAGAACGCCACCCGTCGGATCCGTCGATTCGACGTCGACGACGTAGCGTCCATCACGTTCGCGACTGATCGCGAGCACCTGATGTCCGTAACAGACGGTGGCTCGTCCGGTGGCTTCGGCGGCGGGAATGTAGTTCTGTGTGAGGTCGAACTTCGCGCCGTTGGAGTTACCCATGTTGCTGTCACCGACAGTGGCCGAGGCTCGGGTTCGGCCGTCGAGTTCTGAGCGCACCACGTCCCAGTTCCAGATCCCGTCGATCCGCTGCGGATCGAATCCGGCACGACGAGCGTCCTGATCCCAACGACGCGAGTGGCCGAAATTCGGGGTTTGGTAAATGTCTTCGGGCAACGGGCTCAGACGCAGCATCTGGCGCACCTTGGGGTACCAGGTGGACGCCATCTCGTCGTAGTCGAGGGAGTTGCCGAAGACTGCGTCGAAGAATCGGCGCTCGGGCGCGATCATCACGCCGGTGAAGATGATGGAACCACCGCCGACTGCAGCGCCGCGCCAGACCGAGATGTGTTCGTAGTCGGTGGCATCGAGGACGCCGCTGAAGTAGTCGCACACCACCGGGAGTCCGGTGAGGTTGGTGAACGATGTGCGCCGGAAAACTCCGCGGCCGTCGGCCAGCATGTCGGAGGTGTGAATCTCCCGCTGCGGATCATGCGGCCATCGGAGTCCGCGTTCGAGGATGGTGACCTGGGTGCCGCTCTGCGCCAACCGGAGAGCGGTCGCGCTGGCGCCGAATCCGGACCCGATGACGATGGCTTCGGAATGTTCCGGGGGAGTGGGCGAGGGTACGAACAACTCGGGGACGAGTGCGCGGTAGTGATCGGCACCCATCGGTAGCTCACGCAGAGGTGCGGGGGCGGCGTGGCTGATCGATGTCGACATGAGCGGTGTCGCGGCTGCAACTGCTGCCCCCACTCCGGCCGCTTTGAAAAAGTCACGACGCTGCATGTCACGACGCTGCATGTGTTTGTTCGACTCCCCAGTTCGACGGTTTGCCTCAGAATAACTCGAGATGGAGTTCGGGGACGAAACGGCGTGTCCGACGTCAAGAAGAACCGGATAAAACGCGCATAAGTGGCACTTCCTGGGTGGTACTGATCGGTCGCCAGATAGTCGCGGAAACCTGTCGGTGTTCAACGAGAGGCGCTCGCACCTATCCTCGAGGAGTGAACTCCGACTTCAAGCGCGTCTCCGAGGCCAAGTACGTCCTACTCACGACCTTCCGCAAGGACGGAACGCCGGTGGCGACTCCGCTCTGGGCCGCGCCGGACGGCGACAAGCTCCTGATGTGGACCGTCACCGATTCCTACAAGGTCAAGCGCATCAGGCGAAACCCGTCGGTCACCGTCGCTGCGTGTGACGCTCGGGGAAATCCCAAGGGTGAACCGGTGGCCGCCGTCGCCGAGATCCTCGACGGACCGGGCACCGATCATGCTCGCGACGCGATAGCACGTCGGTACGGAATCCTCGGCTGGATCACCATGAAGGGCAGTCTCCTTCGCCGCGGCAAGACCGGAACGATCGGACTTGCCGTCACTGCAGCCTGACCGCGCGTCAGTTGCCGAGCAGATCGTCCAACGCTGAGTCGAAGCGCGGATAGGTGAATGTGAAGCCTTTGTCCGCCAACACTTTCGATACGGCTTGACGACCCGTCAGGCCCAGGGCAGCGTCGCTGCGAAGAAGGAACGCGCCGATTCTGACCATGAAAGCGGGCGTCGGCGGCGCAGGTGGCCGGTGAAGGTGCTTGCGCAGCCCGGCCATCAGTTCTGAGTTTCGGACGGGATCCGGAGCCGTCGCGATGACCACGCCCGAGGCAGCCGAATCGGGTTCGAGTGCCCAGCGCACTATCGACAGCCAGTCCTCGATGTGAATCCAACTGGTCCACTGCCTACCCGAGGCGACGCGTCCGCCCAGACCGAGACGCACGAGCAACAGCAGTCGCTCGAGCGCCGGTGTGCCCTTCTCCAACACGACACTGGTTCGCAGGATCACCACTCGTGACGCGTTTGCTCCCTCGACCGCTGCCTCCCAGTCCTTTGCGACGTCGGTCATCTGAGGTGGTCCGTCAGCGAGTGGGGAAGCCTCGTCGAGCCGGGTCTCTCCGGCGTCGCCGTAGATCGCGAGCGTGCTCGCCTGGATCCACACCGGAACAGGGTTCGCCAGTAGTTTCGACGCTTCGACCAGCGCGCAGGTCGGATCGACTCGGGAACTGGTGAGTAGTGCGATGTTTGCCGGTGTGGGTCGGCGATCGACCAACTCGCCGGCCAGATTGATCACCGATGCGCCGTCGAGTTCTCCTGCCCAGTCGCCCACCGTGACGCCGTCCCACTGAACCTGCCTGTGCCCGCCGGGTTTCGGTGAGCGAGTCAGGACCACGACGTCATATCCGCGGTCCGCGAGATCGTCGCTGATTCGGCGGCCGAGAGCACCGGTGCCGCCGGCGATCACGACCTTCGCCATCACTGCGCCTGGCTGACCGAGGACATGTGGAAGTCGGGAATGCGCATCGGCGGCATGGCCGTGCGGGTGAACCAATCTTTCCACTCCCGAGGAAGCGTGATCTCGGTGCGTCCAGCCTCGGTGACCCGCCGCAGGAGATCGAGCGGACTCTCGTTGAAACGGAAGTTGTTGACGGCGCCGACGATCTTGCCGTCCTCGATCAAATACACCCCGTCACGGGTGAGTCCGGTCAACAGCAGCGTCGTCGGATCCACCTCACGGATGTACCAGAGGGTTGTGAGCAGTAGACCCTTCTCGGTACCTGCGATCATGTCCTCGATCGAGGTGTCGTCACCACCGGTCAGGATGAGATTGTCGCCGGGAACTGCGACAGGTCGACCGAATTCTCGTGCAGCGTGGCGCGGGTACGCCAGCGCATTGACGACGCCGTCTCGGACCCAGTCGACGGGTTCGATCTCCATACCGTTGTCGAACAGTGAGACGGATTCACTCGACGACGTCGTGATCACGAACGGCGCGGATTGCAAGCCCTCGGCGCCGGGGTCGGAGGTGAGTGTCAGTGGCAATCCGAGCTTCTCGCCGATCCGGGTACCACCGGTGGTGGACAGTGCGGTGTGGCCCTCTTCGGCGCCGCGACCCTCCATGGTCCACATCAGATAGATCATCAGGTCCGCCACAGCCGACGGCGGAAGAATTGTCTCGTAGCGGCCGGCAGGCAGACTGACGGAGTTACCCGCCCAGTCGAGTCGAGTGGTCAACTGCGACAAGAGCTTCGGTATCGAGATATCGCTGAAATCGACAGTTCCGGATCCGACCCAGGCACTTGCGTCGCCGCGCTTGCCGTTGATCTCCACGGAGCCGGTGGCCTGAGCCGTTCTACGTCGCACGCCCGTCGAAGTGCCGAGCCAGGTGGTGTGCAACTGGTGGTGAGCGAAGCCGAACAACTGGTCGCCGCCGTCGAAGGCCGTGGACAGGTCGGCAGCCAACGGCGCAAAGACACCGATGTCGGTCAGGGCGGCCGGCAGGTCCCAGTCGGTCTCTGCCGCCGACTGCGTGATCAGGTCGGACGCGTCGTCAGCCGGAGTGGCTGTGCGAGCAGCTGCCTCGCTTGCCTGTACGAGCGCGGAAATCTGCTCCGGATCGACACTGCTGGAACTGACAGTGCCCACCTTCGCGATGTCACCCTCGCGCACGATCGAGATCACCGTCCACGTCCGGGACAGCGAAACTCCGTTGGTGGTCATCGAATTGTTGGCCCACCGCAGCGACGCCTCACTCGCATCGGTCACGATCACCAACGATTCGTCTACCGTCCTCGCGGCCAATGCACGCTCGACGACCTGCTGCGGATCGATCACTGCTGAGCCTCCGAACGAGTGTTGAGGATGTTGACTCCGCGGAACAGAGCGGACGGGCAGCCGTGGCTGACCGCCGCAACCTGACCGGGTTGCGCCTTGCCGCAGTTGAATGCGCCTTGCAGACGCCAGGTCGACTCACCGCCAACGGCTTCCATCGAGCCCCAGAAATCCGTCGTCGTCGCCTGATACGCCACGTCGCGCACCTGACCGTCGAGCTTTCCGTCACGGATCTTGAAGAACCGCTGACCGGTGAACTGAAAGTTGTAGCGCTGCATGTCGATCGACCAGGACTTGTCACCGACGACGTAGATGCCGTTCTCGACTCGCGAGATCAGGTCTGCAGTCGAGGTGTCCGTAGAAGGGTCGGGGGAGAGCGAGACGTTGGCCATTCGCTGGATGGGAACGTGATGTGCGGAGTCTGCGTACGAGCAACCGTTGGAACGCGTCAGCCCCAGCCTCGGCGCGAACACGCGGTCTAGTTGATACCCGACCAGTGTTCCCTCTGCCACCAGATCCCACCGTTGAGAGGCGACGCCGTCGTCGTCGAATCCGACGCTGGCCAGGCCGTGCTCTTCGTTACGATCGGCGGTCACGTGCATGAGTGGCGTTCCGTATTTCAGCGTTCCCAGCTTGTCCGGCGTCGCGAACGACGTACCGGCGTAGGCCGCTTCGTAGCCGATCGCCCGGTCGTATTCGGTGGCGTGTCCGATGGATTCGTGGATCGTGAGCCACAGATTGGTCGGATCGATCACGAGGTCGGTCGGACCCGCTTCGACGGTCGGTGCCTTGGTCTTCTCGGCCAGCCACTCCGGGATCTGCGCGAGCTCATCGCCCCAGTTCCGTGTGCTCTCCGCCCCGAGGTACTCCCATCCGCGGCCTACCGGCGGCGCCAAGGTGCGCATCGATTCGAAGCTGCCGGCCGACTTGTCGACGGCGGTCGCCTCGAACTCGGGGTGCAGACGCACCCGTTGCTGGGTGATCGACGAACCGGCCAGATCCGCGTAGAAGGTCTGCTCTTTGACCTGGAGGACACTCGCCGTGACGTGATCCACGCCGTCGGCGGCT
Source organism: Rhodococcus sp. NJ-530 (assembly GCF_003860625.1). NCBI lineage: Bacteria > Bacillati > Actinomycetota > Actinomycetes > Mycobacteriales > Nocardiaceae > Rhodococcus > Rhodococcus sp. NJ-530. Next base: position 3,262,516 of record NZ_CP034152.1, on the reverse strand, counting down.
TGAAGCCGTCCGGAGTAGTCGACCAGCAGGCCTACCTTCTCGGCCGTCGGTGTCGCGAAGGGATCTTCGAGGTACGGCGACACCCACGTCGCGTCGACGTAGACGGGCTCGTCGGCGAGGGTGACCGGATCCCGATTGAGCGAGCGCAATGCCTTCGCGACCTCGACCGCTTGGCGTGCCAGCGCAGCAGCGACATCGGGGGACACCTCGGCGTGCGAGGCGAATCCCCACGTGCCGTCGACGATCACACGGACGGCGACCCCGATCTCGTCTCCGTCGGACACCGCCTGAACTACGCCGTCGCGCAACCTGATCGACTGTGTGAGCACGCGGTGGACACGAACATCGGCGTGCTGGGCGCAGGCCGTTCTCGCTGCCGACAGCGCCGCATCAGCGACAGCTCGCAGCGGGAGGGCGAGGAAATCTGCATCGACATCTCGGGTGACGGTCACGCACACGACGCTAGCCGACGACCGCCGATCTCAGCCGAACTGCTGCCATCCGAGGCGAATCACCATGGCGATCACGACCACCAACAGCGTGATCCGCACGAATCCGGATCCCTTGCTCAGCGCCATCCGCGAACCGATGACCGCGCCGAGAACGTTGCACACCGCCATCGCCAAACCCAAACTCCACCAGACATGCCCGGTGACGGCGAAGTAGGCGAGCGCGCCGAAATTGGAACCGAGATTGATCACCTTCGCCATCGCTGCGCTCCGAACGAATTCGGTTCCGAGGAAGGTCGCGAAGCTGATGATGAGGAAGGTGCCGGTGCCGGGTCCGAGCAGACCGTCGTAGAGGCCGATGAGTCCGGCGGAGAGCAGCAGGACGAGGACGGTCTTGCGCTGCGTCGGACGATGGGTCGCGATCGTGGTGCCCAGCGTCGGACGCATGGTCACGAAGACGGCGACGGCGACGAGGACGACCATCACGATCGGAATGAAGTACTTCTTGTCGATCAGCGAAACGGCCGCCGCCCCGCACGCGGCCGTCACCGCAGCCAACGCGGCTGCCGGCGCCATCTGCCGCCACTCCATCGGGATTCGACGGGAGAACGTGTACACCGCAGCACTCGTCCCGGTGAATGCCGTCAATTTATTGGTGGCCAGTGCCGCCTGTGGGGTCAATTGGGGTGCGACCAGAAAGAGCGCCGGCAACAGAATCAATCCACCGCCGCCGACCACGGCGTCGACCCAACCCGCCGCCGTCGCTGCCGTCATCAGCAGTCCCCAATCAGCAATATCCACGGCGGTGACTCTTTCACAGCTGTGACACTCTTGAGCACATGCGGAGGTTCAGCCTGTGGCTGCGAGGAAAGCCGATGATCGCGGACAGCGCGCTGGCGCTCGTGTTCTTCGCGCTCGAGGTAGTCACGTTCGTCAGTTCGCCGCGTGAGGAGCGGTGGCCTCAGCTCGTCGTCGGATTTCTGATCTGCCTTCCCGTCGTGTGGCGTCGCAAATATCCGCGTATCTCCGCCGCGTCCATTTTGTCGATGTCGTACTTCGCAACCTTGATGATGTGGGCGACCGGGGATCCGGCTGCGGAACATCCAGGCCTGTTGGCGCTCGGGGTCTCGCTCTACACACTCGTTGCGTATGTCGATCGACGCACCGGGGCGATTTTCGCGTGCTTCCTTGCCCTGGACATGACACTCTCGTTGCTCGTCATCCGCGAAGACGTGATCCTCACGATCATCATCGCGACCCTGCTCTATGCACTGGCCTGGATCACCGCCGAGTTCTTGAGCGCCCGCCGCGCCTACGACGAGGAAGTGGCCGCCAGACTCGAAGTGGCCGAATACGAACGGGATCGGCGTGCCGAGGATGCGGTGGCCACGGAAAGAACCCGAATCGCCCGCGAACTCCACGATGTCGTCGCCCACGCGGTCAGCGTGATGATCGTCCAGGCGGACGGCGCGTCGTATGCGGTCGATTCCAATCCCGCGTTGGCCAAGAAGGCGCTCGGCAACATCTCCAGCACCGGACGCGACGCCCTTGCCGAGCTTCGCCGTACCGTCTCGCTGCTGCGCACCGAGGTCAGTAGTGATGCGATGCCGCAACACGGAACTGCCGGCATCGCCAAGGTCGTCGAGATGATGCGGGCCGCTGGTCTCGGCGTGCGCCTCGAGCTGACCGGCGAGCTCGACGACGTCAGTCCTTCAGTCAGCCTGGGAATTCATCGCCTCGTTCAGGAATCACTGACCAATGTCCTCCGCCACGCCGGCGCAAACCCGAAGGCACGAGTCACCGTGCGCCGCACCGACACCGCGGTACTACTCGAGGTCGTCGACAACGGAACGTCGAGTTCGACCTTCTCCCACGGTTCGGGGAATGGACTGGTCGGAATGCGTGAGCGGGTGGCGGTACTGCACGGGACGCTCGAGACCGGACGACGCCCCGACGGCAGTTGGCGTGTGTACGCAGAGCTGCCGCTCGAGATCCACGATTGATACCGGCTCGCCGCAATCGCATTGGCACCGACGTCTCAGGCCCGATAGGTTTACGCCGTGCCCATCACCGTGCTGCTAGTCGACGACCAGGAACTCATGCGGATGGGCCTGAACATGGTGCTCGAAGCACATGAAGACATCTCGGTTATCGGTGAGGCCGGCGACGGGGCCGCGGCGGTCGCAGCGGCGGTGGCGCTGAAGCCTGACGTCGTGTTGATGGATGTGCGGATGCCGATTGTCGACGGGGTGAAAGCGACCGAGCAGATTCTTGCCTCCGGGATCGAATCCAGGGTCCTGGTGATGACGACCTTCGACCTGGACGAACACGCTCTCGGTGCCTTGCGCGCCGGAGCCAGCGGCTTCCTTCTCAAGGACACCCCGCCCGAGGATCTCGTGTCGGCTATCCGCAGCGTGGCAGCCGGTGACGCGGTTGTTTCCCCGAAGGTGACACGTCGTCTGCTGTCGAGGTTCATCGTGGACGGTCCGGCGCCCCGGCGCGATCCGGTAGTTCTCGACGTCCTGACCGAACGCGAACGCGAAGTCCTCGGACACGTGGCCACGGGGCTGTCGAACATCGAGATCGCACAGCAGCTGTACCTGTCCGAATCGACGATCAAGTCGCACGTCGGACGCATTCTCACCAAACTCGATCTGCGTGATCGTGTGCAGGCTGTGGTGCTGGCCTACGAGACCGGACTGGTGACTCCGGGCGCGTAGGCCAGCCGTCTGTCAGGCAGCGAGCGTTTCGCTCTGCTCAAGCATCAAAAGCGCCCACTGTTGGCAGCACGATGCAGGTCTTCCCGTCTGCGTAATCGACATTGCCGAACAGAGCGGCAAACACCTTGCCGTCACCGGTGTCGACGACCTTCGAGAGCAACGGCGTATCGAGTACGGGCAACTTCTCGTCCAACGGGACGATGCCGCCCTTGAACGTGCCGACGTTGATCCAGGCAACACTCAACCCTGAGGTCTTGGGTATGCCGACGTAACCCGGGATTGCCTGGAAACGGAGATGGTCGGCCTCGACCCACGGCGGCAACGGGAAGTTCGGACCGGCCTGTGCGGAGCTGAGGGTTACGGTGACGGGTTCACCGGCCACGCCACACCCGACCGTCGGTGCGGGGTACATGAACGACTGCGGCTTGGTGACGCCGATGTCCGGGAGATCGAGAGCGGTCGTGATCTGATCAGCGCCTGCCGTGCCGATCAACTGCTGAACAGCAGCAGAGGCTTCGGGGGAGATGGCTGCGGCCTGCGCGATCAGTGCGGCAATCCCTTCGGGTACTACCGGTTCTGCGGCCGCGGTTCCCGCGCTGATCATCGCGCTGCCGGCGGTGAGTGCCACGACGGCGGCAGTGCCGGCGATGGCAGCGGGAATGCGTCGGGCGAGTGTCTTGCCGGGGAGTCGGCTCATGTCGGGCTCCTTCATTTCATGAGGCCGGGAAATGCGGCCCGAAGTGACTTGACCATGCGCAGAGTCTCAACGTCAACTTGAGGTTTAGAATCGTTAGCGGAGCGTTAGTTAACGCCAGGCAAGTCGCACGTGCGTGAGAGAAGGCCCGTGTGACTCACGGCACCCACATGTTTTGCACCTCTGCGTCGTTGTCGGGAGAAAAACCGGCCCCTCGAGCGTTGAACGAATAGACCGTCTGAAAGGGGACGTCATGATCGCCGCCGTATTTCTCCTCTACGTGATCGTCGAGATCGCAGCCTTGGTCATCGTGGGCAACGCCATCGGTGTCGCCTGGACAGTGCTGCTGTTTCTCGCCGGATCGCTTGTCGGATTGATCCTCATGCGCTCGCAGTGGCGACGGGTCATGGACGGGTTCCGTAAGGCCACGCGGGGTGAGGGATCGCCGTCACTGGCGGTCGCCGACGGCGCCCTGGTCGCGGCGGGCTCCGCGTTGATGTTCGTACCCGGACTCGTGACTTCGGTTCTGGGCCTGCTGCTTCTGATTCCGCCGACCCGCTGGGCGCTGCGCCCGCTTGCAGTGCTCCTGGCAGGTAAGCGCGCAGCAGCATTTGCCGCCGGTGGTGACGCCTTCGCCGGAACCGTCGGCTACGCGGCGCGGATGCGCGGAAACGGCGAGGTGATCGACGGCGAGATCATCGTCGAGACACCCGAAACCACCGAGTACGTCGCCAGCAACGGCAAGGAACTCGTCCTCGAGGGTGAGATTCTGGACACGGATACACCCACCCGTTCGCGGGGGCCGCAGTACTAACAGGCAGACTGGGTGCTCGTGACTACTCGTCTGCTGGTCAACGGCCGGATCTACAGTTCATTTGCACCTGACGCGACCTCGATCGCCATCACCGACGGCACCGTCGGGTGGGTCGGCGACGAGCGCGCCGGACGGGCGTTGCACCCCGCCGCGGAGATCGAAGACCTGGGTGGTGCGTTTGTCACTCCCGGGTTCGTCGACACCCACGTCCACATCACCGCGCTGGGACTCAATCTCGTCGGCCTCGATCTCGTGGGCGCGAACTCTCTGGACGAATGTCTCGCGCGAGTACGAACATTCGCAGCCGCGAACCCCGAAACTGCCCATCCCGACGCAGTCATCTGGGGACACGGTTGGGACGACACCGAGTGGGCCGAACAGACCCCGCCGTCGACCGCAGATCTCGACGCGGCCGCCCCTGGCCGCAAGGTGTATCTCTCGCGGATCGACGTTCACTCGGCCGCGTGCTCGAGCGCACTGCGCGACGGGATCTCCGGCCTCGCCGCCACCGCTGGATACTCGGCCGAAGGCCCGTTGACGTTCGACGCACACCACCTGGCGCGCAATGCCGCTCGGAATCTGCTGACGGAAACTCAGCGCGCTTCTGCTCGTACCGCTGCGCTCGATCTCTGCGCCTCACGCGGAATCGTGGCCGTTCACGAGTGCGGGGGACCGGACATCTCGGGATTGACCGATTTCCAGGAACTGTTGGCCCACGATCACGGCGTGGAGGTTCGGGGCTACTGGGGTGAGCGTGTCGACAGCGAAGAGGATGCTCGCGCGCTCCTCGACAAAACCGGAGCAGACGGACTCGGCGGGGATCTCTTCATCGACGGCTCGCTCGGTTCGCATACCGCGTGGTTGCTCGAACCCTATGCAGACCAACCTGATTCGACGGGCAATGCCTACCTCGACGTCGACGCGATCGCCGCACACATCCGGGCCTGTACCCTCGCGGGCGTCCAGGCCGGGTTCCATGCCATCGGTGACGGCGCCGTCTCGTCGGCAGCTGCCGCGTTCCGCAGGGTCGCCGACGAACTGGGTGGCCCCAAGGTCGCCGCGTTGGGTCACCGCCTCGAGCACGCGGAAATGATGTCCATGGCCGACGCGGAAACCTTTGCCGCCTTGGGTGTCATCGCTAGCGTCCAACCGGTGTTCGACGCACTGTGGGGTGGCACCGACGGTCTTTACGCCACGCGCCTGGGAGTAGAGCGCGCAGCAGCGTTGAATCCGTTTGCACCTGCTGCCGGTAAGGGTGTCTCGCTCGCATTCAGCTCCGACGCCCCGGTCACCCCCATCGAGCCGTGGGCGATGCTGCGCGCCGCTGTCCAGCACCGCACCGACGGAAGTGGAATCTCGCCGCGTGCGGCCTTCTCCGCGGCAACTCGCGGCGCCTGGCGCGCGGGCGGAGTGCGGGACGGCGCCGCGGGAACCCTTAATCCGGGCGCACCGGCCTCCTACGTGTTGTGGGTGGCAGGCGAACTCGAAGTGAGCGCACCCGCCGACTCGGTTCAGCGATGGTCTACCGATCCGCGCTCGCGCGTACCCGCTCTGCCGAGGCTGGCGGAAGATGCGCCGATTCCGGTCTGCATCAAGTCGGTGCATCGCGGACGCGTCGTCTATCAGCGCGGCTCGTCGAGTGAGTGAGGCCGGCGCAGAGGCGTCTGTCGGTGATCGCTCCCGTGTGAGCGCTGTGCTCACCGGTTCCGCATGGCTACGTTCGCTGTACGCGGCCGCAGGTGGATTCCTGATCTTCGCAGGGTTCCCACCCCGCCCGCTGTGGTTCTTGGCGCCCGTCGGGATCGCTCTTCTGACGTGTGTGTTGACGAACTTCGGGCGCGGCGGACTGCGCCTTCGTGCCGGCTTCGGTTACGGATACTTGGCCGGTCTCGGATTTCTGGTGCCGTTGCTTCCGTGGATCGGTGTGTTCGTAGGTGCGGTCCCGTGGATCGCGTTGGCCGCGGTGGAGTCGTTGTTCATCGGACTGTTCGGGCTGCTTGCGGTTCTGGTGGCGAGGTTGCCATGGGCACCCTTGTGGATTGCCGCGACCTGGACGCTCACCGAGTGGCTTCGTTCCAGCGTTCCTTTCGGCGGATTTCCTTGGGGCAGGCTCGCATTCGGTCAATCCGAAGGGTGGCTCCTCCCACTTGCGAGTGTCGGCGGTGCGCCGCTGCTCAGCTTCGCGGTGGCCCTGACCGGTACCGGCTTGGCAGCAGTTGCAGTCGCTGTCGCGGCCAAACGATGGGACCGAGGATTCTTCGGAGCTGTTGCCGCTGCCCTCGTGCCCGTGATCATTGCTCTCGCGGTGTCGCCGTTCTTGTCCACCATGGATTCCGGTGATCGAACTATCACCGTCGCCGCCATTCAGGGAAGCGTTCCGAGGTTGGGCTTGGACTTCAACTCGCAACGCAAGCAGGTCCTCGACAACCATGTCGCCGAAACCGTGAAACTTGCTGCCGAGGTGGACGCGGGCCGCGTCGATCAGCCTGACGTCGTGATCTGGCCGGAGAACGCCTCGGACATCGACCCCTGCGAAACGCCGATGCCGCTGCCGACATCACCCGGGCCTCCGAAGCGATCGGAGCGCCGATTCTTGTCGGCACCGTACTCGTGAATGCCGATCGTACGACTACCAATTCGGTGATCGTGTGGGACGGCGCCAACGGTCCTCAGGAACAGCACGACAAGAAGATCATTCAGCCGTTCGGCGAATACCTGCCCTACCGAAGCTTCTTCCGGAACTTCTCCTCGTACGCCGATCGCGCGGGCAATTTCGTTCCCGGCGAGGGCAACGGCGTTGTCCATGCAGCGGGGGTACCCATCGGTGTCGCGACTTGTTACGAGGTGGCGTTCGACCGGGCGTTCCAGGAATCGGTGCGCAACGGTGCACAGTTGCTGGCGGTACCGACCAACAACGCCACTTTCGGGGACACCGAGATGACCTATCAGCAGCTGGCAATGTCGCGTGTGCGGGCAGTCGAGCACGGCCGCGCCGTCGTTGTCGCCGCAACCAGTGGTGTCAGCGCCATCATCGCTCCCGACGGTGCGGTGACTTCGCAAACCGACCTGTTCGTGCCGGCGGCCCTGGTGGCGAAGGTGCCGCTCTCGACCAGTTCCACCCTTGCCAGCCGAGTAGGTCCGGTGCCGGAGATCGTGCTCAGCATCATCGCGGTCGGCGCGATTGCCATGGCAGTGCTGGCCCGGCGCCGAGATCAGGCTGAGCACTCACCCGAGGAGACTGCGGCAATCTGAGCCGAGCATCGGATATTAGGGCTGCCGATGTTCCGAGGAGCGCCTACGCGGGTACTCGCTGTGCCACCCGTTCCTGCGTAAGGCGGCTTCTTGTGACCGAGCCTGAGAAAACCGAGCCAGACAAGTCCGAGCCCCGGGATGCAGTTCACAAAACCAGTGTCGTCGACGCGGTTCTGCAGTCACCGCTCGCCGGCCTGTCACCGTGGATCTTGCTGTCCTTGCTCTCCGGGCCGGGAAGGTTCGAGGAATCCGCGGCCGCAGCCCTCGGGTTGTCGCTGCTGATCTTGGCGGCCAGTCACCGGCGCGGCGGCACCGTGAAGCTGTTGGAGGTCTTCGACGTCGTGTTCTTCGGCGTTCTGGCGGCCATCGGCCTCCTCGCGTCGGCGAACACGATTCGGTGGTTCGAACTCTGGGGAGGCGAACTGACCAACATCGCGCTGGTGGTCTTTGCCTTCGGATCGATCCTGCTCCGCAATCCTTTCACTTTGCAGTACGCGAAAGAGTCGACGCCTGAAGAGTATTGGACGACGCCACTGTTTCTGCGCATCAACTACGTCATTACGGCGGTGTGGGCTCTCGCCTTCACCTGGTCGGCCGTGGTGGGCCTGTTCGGAGACGCACTGCTGCACGACGGTGACAACTTCTGGACCGGATGGATTCTGCAGTTGCTCGGAACCTTCTTCGCGATCTCCTTCACCGAGTGGTACCCCGAGTATGCGCCGAACAAGGCCGCTCAGGCTCAGGGCCTCGAAACCGAACCACCGCAGTCGATTTTCAGGCTGTTCGACTTTTTGCCGGTGTTCGTAGCCGTGACCGGCATCGCGGGGTTGGTGACCGACTCCGTTTCCGTGACCGCAGGCGTCACGTTGATTCTGGTCGGCGTGTTCGGACATCTGGCGATGCGAAGATTCACAGTCGACTAGGAGCTCTCGGTGATCTCGCGCCTACGGGAACTTGGTGCACGATCGTCTCGATGACCGGCAGGTGCCGGCTGATGCACGGAATTTGTCCGTTTCTGCGATAGTCAGTGCACCTGCTGTGCAATGGAAACGAGGGAAATTGAGCGTTATTTCGAGTACTGCACACAAGCACGAGCCCCTACACGGAAGACGTCCACCAGCGGATCACCGCTTCCTCGGATTCGACACACGAGTCTTCCCACACGCCCTCGCGATCTTGGCGGTGTGGATGCTCTGGACCGTGATCGTGCCCGCCATCGATTCCGCTGTCTCCTCCGAAGATCCAACCGGCGCCGGAGACCGGATGGCCGTGACCGAAACGGTCTCCTTCGCCGTACCTGCGGGCTGGAATGTCGACAGTGGTTTCCGAACCGACCAACATGGCGCGTCCGATTCGCTCCCACGTGTGACGTTGACCGATGGCACCGTCACCGTGAGCGTCGACGCCGACACATTCAGTGGAACTGCCGACGAACTCCTCTCCCAAACAGATGCCGTGAGTCTTGCGACGAACGGCAGTTCCGTGCTTGCGGTCTCCGGTGCGCGCCAGCCGATCAGCACCGCCGGGGTCTGAGTGGCGTCCAGGTCAGCTTTGACACTCCGCGGTCCGCCGGATCGGTGACCACATTCGTCGTCGACGGCAAGGGAATTCGGGTACAGGTAGTCGGCCCACCCGATCAGATCGCCGCCCGCAGTCGAGAAATCACCGACATGATCGCCTCTATCGGCACACACGAGGGAGACACCAAGTGAGCACCGATCTCCTCGAAACCCGCTCCCGCGCATTCGATACGACGGCCTGGGGCGAGAAATTTCACTTCTTCCAGCCACACAACGTCGTGTTCTGGATATACCTGTGGATGTGCGGATTCGGCCTCGTCAAAGGCTGGCAGATGTTTGCTCCCTTCGCCGGATACTTCGGGCGCGCACTCCTCGTTGCCGGCATCGTCGGCGTCATCAGCGCCGCGGTCTGGACATGGTGGTTCCGGCACATCGACCGCTACGAACGCCAACCCGTAGGACTAGTGGTCACCGGCTTCATCTGGGGCGCCACCGCAGCAACGTTCACTATCGCAGTACCCGCGAACGGAGCAGTCGGTTCGCTCTACTCGAAGATTTTCGGGCAGGTATGGGCTCAGGACTGGCATGCGGGCCTCTCTGCACCCTTCGTGGAGGAAACCGCCAAAGGCATCGGCATCGTAGTCCTCCTCGCGCTTGCACCACGCCTGGTGCGCACCGCAACCGACGGCCTGCTCCTCGGTGCTTTCATCGGCTTGGGATTTCAGACCAGCGAAGACTTTCTGTACTCGATTGCCGGCGCAACACAGGGCTTCGGCGCCCACCAAACCGACGGCCTGCTCGGTTCCATCGCCACCCGCACCTACTCCGACATCGTCTCTCATCCCCTCTTCACCGCCCTTTTCTGCGCCGGCGTGATCTATCTGATCGGCACCCCGGCCCAGCCCCGGCGGATCGGACGCGGATTGGCGTTGATCGTGGCACCCATCCTGATCCACGGCGTGTGGGATTCCATGCTCGCGATCGCCGGCGGCAGCAGTTCGCTCGTGTTCGTCATCATGATCGGCGACATCGTCTTCGCGTTCACTGCCTTGTGGATCGCGTTCGTCTGGGCGCACCCACGTGAATCCCACTTCGTCCGTGACATTCTCGCCCCGGAAATCGAGTCCGGCGTCCTGACCGACGCCGAGGTGACAGCCGCCGGCGGATGGCGACAACAACGCACTTACGCGAAAGCCGCACCCACTCGCACCGAACGTCGCCAACGACGACATATCGTTCGTGCCGCGCTGGATCTGTGCAGCGACCTAGCTGTCAGCAAGGGCGACGACAGCCCCCAGGTCGTCGAATCACGCAACGAAATCACCCGCCTCCGCCAAGGAACCGCGGCACAGAGCATCACTCGGTGACCGGGAAGTAGCGGAAGAACCGTTCAGCACCGCAAATCATTCACCCACACCCCAGTCGGCCGGGTTGCTTGCCATCGTCACTTGGCAAGCAACCCGGCCGAGTGACTGGGCTACCAGTTCACTCCGTATCGAAGTTTGGTGTACCGAAGTTTGGTGTGTCGCGGGGTGGGGGATACAGCTCACACTGGTGCACGAAGCAGCGCCGATGGTTCTCCAGCGCAAGTCCAGGATTTGCGCACTGTCGGCCCGCGAGTGCGCCTGGATGCTGAATGACGTTGCCCTGAAGTGTCTTTGAGGACCGCGAAGCATCCTGAAGTTGCCACGTCGAAGAAGGGCCGAAGTATGACGTCGACTTGTGAACGATCACTCCCCGAAGAACGAGAAAGACCGCCCGGTGTAGAACCGGACGGTCTTGATCGAAGTGCTAGTTCATGCGCCGCGACGCTTGGCCTTCAGCAAATCGAGACGCTCTTTGAGGAGCTCTTCGAGTTCCTCGACCGAGCGACGCTCGAGCAGCATGTCCCAGTGGGTGCGGGGAGGCTTGACCTTCTTGGCTTCGGGAGCAGTCCCCTCCATGAGGGTGCCTTCGAGGCCGTTTCGGCACAACCAGGTGCCGGGGATCTCGGCTTCGTCCGCGAACGGGATGTCGAAGATCTCGCCGTTCTCGCACTTGTACTTGGCCATACGACGGGGCGCGAGGTCATGGTCACGGTCGGTCTCGTAGCTCACAGCTCCGAGTCGGCTACCTCGAAGTACGCGATCTGCCATGGTGGTGTCCTCTCTTCGTTCGTCACCGCTGGTGGGCGCCCTGACTTGGGGAGTAGACGCTCACACTCATCTACAACGCCACGAGCACCCGATTGGTTCCCGTGTGGCGAGAAGACGCAACCTCTCCATCTTACCGGGTACCGTGCGCGTTCATCGAAGGCGTCCGAATCTCGAGTACAGTGTCGATTCATGGCTGAGAGCACACGCGTCGGATCACCGCAGTCTGCGCGTTCGGGAAACCCGTGTGTGTGGTGTGGTCGAGAGGTCGCGGTGACCGGTGTCGGTCGTCGACGCCGGTACTGCAGCCAGTCTTGTCGACAGCGTGCGTACGAGCAGCGCAATGCCGTCAAGGGCACGTCGATCCCGGCTGACGCCGTCATCTTGACCGCAGTCGAAGCGGTCGAACTCGTGGATCGGATGTTCGAGGTCCGATGCGCTGCCGAAGATGTGGCGACAGCAGTTGCCGAGGGCGCAGAGAGTTCAGAGCTCACACAGTTGTGTGAACGGTTGACCGAACTTGCCCGCGAAGCCGAACGTTTCCGGTAGAGCAGGTGTGGGCAACCGGTTTCTAGCCTTGCGTCGAGCACTGCAACACTGCGGTGCTCCTGACGCCTGACGACGACAAATTTTGATCCTGAGTTCGGACCTTCGGGGAGGTTCGGACTTCGAAGCGACCCTTCGTCGAGGTCGATGACCTTCGGCTGCGCTCTCGCAGGATCGCCACATGGTTTCCACTCGATATCGAGGCGGTGCGATGTTTCTCTTCAATCCCCGAGCCACACTTCCCGGCGCTGATCGTGACAACGCTGATCGTCACAACGCTGTGTGGGGGTGGTCGTGATGGATACCGACAAGAGGATCGACCCGCTCACCGGATCGCGAAGCCTGCCGGCAGGAGCGTTCCCCCTGTCTGCGGTGCAGCGCAGCATGTGGTTTGCGCAGCAACTTCACCCGACGGTCCCGTACTTCATCGCGCAGTACATCGAGTTCCACGGCGATTTGGACATGCAACTGCTCAGTCGCGCCGCGGTGGAGGCTGCCCACGAGTTCGAATCGCCGTTTCTACGGTTGATGTACCCGGATGGGGAGCCCTGCCAGATCGTGGACTTCACAATCGACCCGGGCATCGACTACTTCGACTTCCGCGAGCGTGAGAACCCTCGGCAGGCTGCCTCGGAGTGGATGGACAACGATTACGCGACGACGCTCGATCTGACTCGCGATCGTCTCGTCGAGATGACAATTCTTCAAACTGGTGATCGGGATTACCTGTGGTACACCAGGATTCATCACGTCGCTCTCGACGGATACAGCGGTATGACGATCGTCAATCGGATTGCGGCGATCTACACCGCAGCCGTCGAAGGTCGAGAGCCTGCGGTGAACAAGGCGCTCGACGTCACGACGCTGTCCGAGCTCGACCAGAAGTACCGCGAATCGAGCCGATTCGAAGCCGACCGCGAGTACTGGGCCCAGCGTGTGTCGGGCGTCGAACACGGTTCGACATTGGCCACCCGTGAGGGACCCCCGACTGCACGCAGTGAGCTCGTCAGTGCCGCGATGTCGGCGAACAGCCTTGCTGCCTTGGACGAATGGAATTCACGTTCCGGTGCAACTCCGGCCGCAGTGTTGATTTCGGCGCTGGCGTGCTACCTGTCCCGCAGTACCGGCTACGACGACGTGCTGATCAACCTGCCGGTTTCCGCGAGGACGACGGCACCGCTGCAGCGGTCCGGCGGAATGCTGGTCAACGTCGCGCCGCTACACATCCACGTAAACCCGGACGAAAGTGTCGACGATCTGGTCGGGCGCGTGCAACTCGAACTTCTCGGTGCGCTTCGTCATCAGCGATGCAGCCTCGAGGACATCCGGCGTGATGCCGGTCTGACCGTCGGCGACGCGCGTCTGTCCGGCCCGATGATGAATGTGATGCTCTTCCGGCAGGAGATAACCCTCGGGCCACTGACCGGTGAGTATCACATCGTCACGTCGGGTCCGGTCGAGGATCTGCTGGTCAACGTGTACCAGAGCGGCGATCCGGCGCAGACGTTGATCGACTTTCGCGGAAACCCCAATCGCTACGGCCACGACGAACTGGCCGAGCACCACCGGGCGTTCACCGAGTTGGTCGCAGAACTGACAGCAGCACCGGCCGGTACGCCGATGAACCGGATTCATCCGGCAAGTGCCGAGGCAGGGGCGCGCAGTGCACAGCGCAGGGAACTCGAGCGGTTCTGGGCGAGATACCTGGGGGACTCCGACGAGGGCTCCACACTGGACCTCGAGACACTGGGCCTCGAGCGAATCGACTCCGAAGCGGAGCCCACCGGTACGAATCGGCTGAGCGTCCCACTCGATCCCGCGGTCGCCGAACTTGCGCGCACGGAAGGCGTCTCCCTCTTTGCCGTTGTCCATGCCGCATTTGCTGCGTTGCTGTCGAGATCGACCGAGCGCCGGGACGTGCTGATCGGAACGAGGACCGAGTGGGGAACTCTGCCCCTGCGCTGCGAGGTCGATCCGGCGGCGCCGTTCGACGAGTTCGTGAGTTCTCTTGCTCGAGAACGCGATACGTTGTCGATTCGATCGGCGGCAGGTGTCCCCGCACTGCCCGAGTTGCACGTCCACCTCAACGACGGCTCGCAGGAGACCACGATTGCCGGCCTCGACGTGGCGATCGACGTCCATGCAGATACCGGCGCCCTCGAGGTTGCGTACTCCACGCAGCACTACGCCGAATCCACGGTCCGAGCCTTCCTCTCGCGACTGGTGCGGATCCTTGCAGGCGCAGCAGCAGCCCCGCGAACGCCGGTCGGAGACCTCGATCTCCTCGACGACTTCGAGCGTGAGTCCCTGGTACCGGCGCGAGGAGCGACCGCGTCCTCCCCGTTGACTCTCCCCGATATTCTCCGCCGGGCCTCGGCTGTGAACCCCGATGCCCCAGCGCTTGTTTTCGGTGATCGTGAGGTGAGCTACCGGGATCTCGACGCCGAGTCGAACACACTCGCCCGTGAACTGATCAACAGGGGAGTCGGCCCCGGAACCTATGTCGCCCTTGCGCTGTCGAGGTCTCTCGAATCGGTGACCGCGACGTGGGCGGTGGCCAAGACCGGCGGTGCCTTCCTCCCGATCGATCCGCACTACCCCGAGGATCGTGTTCGGCACATGCTCACCGATTCGGGAGCTGTAGTCGGAATCAGTGTGGGGGAGCACCACGGCGGGCTCGCCGATTCGGTGGATTGGCTGCTCCTCGACGAACTGGACACCTCGCACCATTCCGATGCACCGGTCGTCGACGCCGAGCGGCGTACGCGCCTGAGCTACGACGATCCGGCATACCTCATCTACACGTCCGGCTCCACCGGTGTCCCTAAAGGCGTCGTGGTCAGTCACCGCGGGCTGAGCAGCTTCGCCGACGAAGAACGAGTCAGGTTTGGAGTCGAACCTGGAGACCGCACCCTGCATTTCTCTTCGCCGAGCTTCGACGCTTCGGTCCTCGAACTCCTCCTTGCCTTCGGGGGCGCGGCAACGATGGTGATCGCGCCGCCCACCGTGTACGGCGGCGACGAACTGGCACAGGTGATGCGTATCGGACGGGTCACCCACGCTTTCGTCACCCCGGCCGCGCTGGCAACAGTCGATCCCGCCGGCCTACCGGATCTACGAGTGGTCGTGACCGGCGGCGACGCATGCTCACCCGCGCTGGTGGATCAGTGGTCACACGGACGCTCGATGTTCAACGCGTACGGACCGACCGAAACCACCGTCGTCGCCACTCTGACCGGACCGCTGAGCAGCGATGTTCCCGTCACCATCGGGAAGCCGATGCGCGGAGCCGCAACCGTCCTCCTGGACTCGCGGCTTCAACCGGTGCCGATCGGTGTCGCCGGCGAGCTCTATGTGAGCGGTGTCGGTTTGGCGCGCGGGTACCACGCGCGTGCCACGATTACGGCCGAACGATTTGTGGCCGACCCCAACGGTGTTGCGGGAGAGCGCATGTACCGCACGGGTGACCTCGCGCGGTGGAACGGCGAGGGTGAGCTGGAGTACCTCGGCCGGAGCGACTTCCAGATCAAGATCCGCGGTTTCCGCGTCGAGCTCGGCGAGATCGACGACGTGCTGCGCCGCCACCCGAGCGTCGCACAGGCAGTCACCGCCGGAGTTGCGGGCCCGAGTGGGGAAACACTGTTGGCGGCGTACGTCACGGCGGCTGCGGGCACACACATCGACAACTCCGAGCTGGTCGCCCACGCGAGATCTTCGTTGGCAGCCCACATGGTTCCCGCGCGGATCGTCGTCCTCGACTCCATTCCGTTGACTCCGGCAGGAAAGATCGACAGGAAAGCGTTACCGGACATCGATTCTGTGGGCGGGTCGGCTGAATACCGTGCCCCCGAGACCTCGACCGAGAAGCGAATTTCGGCGGTGTTCTGCGATCTGCTCGGTATCACCCGGGCGGGAGCAGACGACAGTTTCTTCGACCTCGGCGGTGACTCGTTGATCGCGACCCGCGTCGTGTCGCGGGTCAACGGAGCTCTCGGAACGACGCTGAGCGTTCTCGACCTCTTCGAGGCGCCGACCGTCTCCGCTCTGGCAGCACGTGCCGACCTCGCGGACTCGCGGAACACACGTGCCCCGGCACTGACGCGTATCGATCGCCCTGACCGGATACCGGTATCTCTGGCGCAGCAACGAATGTGGCTGACCAATCAACTCGATCCGAGTTCGCCGGCGTACAACATTCCGATCGCGGTTTCGATGACCCGCGATCTCGACGTCGATGCACTGTTCACCGCGCTGCGGGACGTCATCGTTCGACACGAGATCTTGCGGACCGTTTTCCCCGAGAGTGCGCGTGGCCCCGTCCAGCACGTTCTCGATGTGGACGAGATGTTCGATCATCTCGAGGTGGAAACGGTACCTGCCGCAGCGACCTCGGCGCGGGCGAGTGAGCTCGCGCGAGAGGGATTCGACGTCAGCGAATCGGTGCCGATCCGCGCGACTCTGCTCGAGGTGAACGAACGCGAGCACACCTTGGTCCTCGTCGTGCACCACATTGCAGCAGACGGCCTGTCGATGGCGCCGCTGGCTCGTGACGTGATGGTGGCGTACGCCTCGCGGGCGAGCGGACGCGTGCCGGCGTGGCTGCCACTCGAAGTGCAGTACGGCGATTTCAGCGAGTGGCAACGCGGAGCGCTCGGTGAAGCGTCCGACCCGGATTCGATTCTTGCCGAGCAGTTGCGGTTCTGGTCGCACACGCTCACCGAACGCGGTGAGCTCGCGGAACTGCCGATGGATCATCCGCGCCCTGCGGGTGTCTCGCTGCGCGGTGACGATCTCGATTTCCGGATCGACTCCGCGACGTACCGCCGGGTCGGCGAGATCGCGGCGCGCAGCGATGTCAGCGTGTTCATGGTGATCCACGCCGCGCTGGCCGTCCTGCTCAGCCGAGAATCCGGAGCGAACGACATCACGATCGGCACTCCGGTGGCCGGGCGGAGCGAGCGCGCTCTCGACGACGTCGTCGGAATGTTCGTCAACACGGTGGTGCTGAGGACGGTTCTCGAGGGGGGACTCACCTTCGGTGAAGTTCTCACCCGCGTCCGCGACGTCGACGTGGCGGCCTTGCAGCACACCGAAGTGCCGTACGACGTACTCGTCGAATCCCTCGCAGACAACCAGGCGCCGCTGTTCCAGGTGATGCTGGTGATGCAGGGCGCCGCTCCCACCGAGGTCACTTTGCCCGAGCTCGAGGTCACGGTCGACGAACTGTCGACGGGCGCGGCAAAGTTCGATCTTCAGGTCATTCTCACCGACCGCGGCGACCATCTCGACGGCCAGTTGAACTACGCCAGCCAGCTTTTCGACTCGGACACCATGTCCGGCCTCGCTGATCGCTTCACGATGCTCCTCGACGCGGTAGCTGCCTACCCGGAATCCGTCGTCGGCGACGTCGATCTCACAGCTCCGGGCGAGGCGGAACTGGTCCTCGAGCGTTGGAATGCCACCGAACACGCCGTACCGATCACCACCCTCTCGGACCTGGTGGCGGAGCAGGCAGCCCGGACACCCGAGGGGGCCGCGCTGGTCTACGGCGAGCGGACACTGACCTATGCGGAGTTCGACGCGAGGGTCGGTGAACTTGCCAGAACCCTCATCGCCCGCGGGGTCGGCCCGGACATGCGCGTCGCGGTGTCGATTCGACGGTCACCGGAACTACTCGTCGCGGTCCACGCCGTGATCCGTGCCGGTGCGGCATACGTCCCGGTGGATCCCGATCATCCCGCCGAGCGCATCGCGTACGTCTTCGACATCGCGGAACCGATCTGCGTGCTGAGCCGGCCCCAGGACCACGGCGCTTTTCCCGCGCGAGTCCCGATCGTGGACGTCGATCTCGATCGTCAGGTGTCCACGACGGCGCCGATCACCGACGCTGATCGGCTCGGACCCCTGCGCCCGGACAATGCTGCTTACGTGATCTTCACGTCCGGATCGACGGGTCGACCGAAAGGTGTTGCAGTATCACACCGTTCGATCGTCAATCGCCTGCTGTGGATGCAGGACACGTACCCCCTTCACGCGTCGGACGTGGTGCTGCACAAGACTCCGGTAACCTTCGACGTCTCGGTGTGGGAACTGTTCTGGCCCCTGCAGACCGGCGCGCAGTTAGTGATCGCGGAACCGGACGGGCACCGTGATCCCGGGTACCTGTCGGTGTTGATTGCCGACAGAGGCGTCACGACGGCGCACTTCGTTCCGTCGATGCTCGCGGAATTCGTCGCTGCCGCGACTGCCGGGCAGTGTGCGAGCCTGCGTCAGGTGTTCTGCAGCGGTGAAGCCCTCGCGCCTACCACTGCGGAGGCGTTCACCCGTCTGAGTTCTGCGGGACTGTTCAACCTGTACGGACCCACGGAGGCTGCCGTCGACGTCAGCGCCGCCGAATTCACCCCCGACATGACCGTCACCGTTCCCATCGGTGCGCCCGTGTGGAACACCCAGCTCTATGTCCTCGACGGGCGGCTGCATCCGGTTCCGGTCGGCGTTCACGGCGAGCTGTATCTGGCGGGAGTGCAACTGGCGCGTGGATACCTCGGGCGCAGTGATCTCACCGCCGACAGGTTCGTGGCCGACCCGTACGGCCCGTCTGGCACCCGGATGTACCGAACCGGTGATGTCGTCCGGTGGCGCGCCGACGGGCTGCTCGACTATGTCGGTCGACGCGATTTCCAGGTCAAGATCCGCGGCCAGCGCATCGAACTCGCCGAGGTCGAAGCAGCATTGCTCAGGCTGCCCGGTGTCGCGCAAGCTGCTGCTCTCGTCCATCACGACGACGTGGTCGGTGACAGTTTGGTCGGCTACGTCATCGCCGACACCGGCACTTCGATCGACACGGACGGCCTACGCACCGAGTTGAGAGGTCTCCTTCCGGCCTACATGGTTCCCGCGGTGGTCATCGCCCTCGACGTGTTCCCTCTCGGTTCGACCGGCAAGCTTGATCGGAAGGCTCTGCCCGCGCCCAGCTTCGACAGCTCGCAGACGTATCTGGCGCCGCGAACACCGCTCGAAGCGCAGTTGGCGGCGATCTTCGAGGAGCTTCTGGAATCCGGGGCAGTCGGTGTTCACGACAACTTCTTCGAGATCGGCGGAAACAGCCTCGTCGCTGCACGCGCTGTGGCGCGCGTGAACGATTCGCTGTCGTTGAACTTGTCGATCAGAGAGTTGTTCGACGCGCCGACCGTTGCGCAGTTGGCGGTCGAGTGCGCCACGGCACGAGGGGGACCGGCAGTCCTTCCGCTCGAGGCATTGCCGCGGCCACAGACGATCCCGCTGTCGCTGGCACAAAAGCGCATGTGGTTCGTCAATCAATTCGACGTCACGTCCGCGGCGTACAACGTCGCCATAGCGATCAGGCTGAGAGGCCGGTTGGACGTTGCCGTGTTGGAGGGCGCGATCACCGACGTGCTTACTCGCCACGAATCGCTGCGCACGCTGTTTCCCATGGTCGAGGGAGTGCCGGCGCAGGTGATCGTCGAACCCGGTGAAGCGTTGGGCGCGCTGCCGGTTGTCGCCGCAAACGCCGAAGCGGTACTCGGGGAGATCGAACGTCTCACCTCGAGGGGCTTCGACGTCACGCAGGCTCCACCGATCAGGGCGGAACTGATCGAGGTCGACGAAGAAGATCACGTCCTGACCGTGGTCGTCCATCACATCTGCGCCGACGGATTCTCGATGGCACCGTTGGCGTTCGACGTGATGAGCGCGTACTCGGCAAGGCATCGAGGTGAGGCGCCCGACTGGTCTCCTCTTCCGGTCCAGTACGCGGACTTCGCCATCTGGCAGGAAAGGGCTCTCGGTCGGATCGACGAAGCGGACAGCACTCTTGCCGGTCAGCTCGAGTACTGGACACGTCAACTGGCGAGTGTTCCCGAAATTCTTGCGCTCCCCGCAGATCGACCGCGTCCGCGTGTGCAGGATCTCTCGGGCGGCGTCGTTCGATTCGACATCGATGCCGGCATCCACCGTCGTCTGAGCGAAACCGCGATCGAACACCGAAGCAGTATGTTCATGGCGGTACACGCCGCATACGCAGTGCTCGTGGCGAGATTGTCCGGCATGGAAGACATCACGATCGGCTCACCGATCGCCGGGCGCGGAAATGCCCTGCTGGATCCGATGGTCGGTATGTTCGTCGGCACGTTGGTCCTGCGCGCCGACGTCGACCCCGCCGCCTCGTTCACCGATCTGTTGGCCAGAGTTCGCAGCACCGACCTCGACGCCTTCGCTCACGCAGACGTCCCCTTCGAGCGCGTCGTCGATGCGCTGGCTCCGGAGCGGTCGACGTCGCATTCACCGTTGTTCCAGGTGATGCTGGAGTTCAAGAACACCACTCGGCCAGCAGTTCGTCTGACGGATTTGGACGTCGAGGTCCTCGAACTCGAATCCGCCGTCTCGAATTTCGATCTGCAACTCACGCTTGCCGAGACCTTCGACGACGACGGCCGGCCGGCCGGAATCGAGGCCGGGTTCACCTACGCCAGCGCCCTGTTCGACGAGTCGACCGTCGAAGGTTTCGCTCGATACCTGGTTCGGATTCTCGGTGCTGTCACCGAGTCACCGCACACGCCGGTCGGCGACATCGATCTCGTGAGTGATCTCGACACGATTCGCGCCGTCGCACCGGAACTTCCCGAGCAGGTTCACTTCTCGACGTTGCTCGAGCGGAAGTACGTCGACGAACCGCAGAGGGCTGCACTGATTTTCGGCGACCGCCATCTGACCTACTCCGATCTGGACCGCCGCGCCAACCGGCTTGCACGACTGTTGATCAGCCGCGGGGTCGGTCCGGAATCCGTTGTCGCCCTGGCATTACCACGCTCACTGGAATCCGTGGTCGCGATCTGGGCGGTTGCCCGGTCCGGCGCTGCATTCGTACCCGTCGACCCGGCGTATCCCGTCGACCGCGTGCACCACATGATCAACGACTCGGGAGCGGGCGTCGTTCTCACCACCGCCGAGCATGTGGGTGTCGTCCCCGACGAGGCAGACGCCGTTCTGCTCGATCAGGCAAAGACACTCGCAACCCTCGAACAGATCGGTGATCAGCGGATAGATGCCTCGGAGCTGCTGGCTGCGGTGTCCCTGGACAACCCGGCCTATGTCATCTACACCTCCGGTTCCACCGGCGTCCCCAAAGGCGTCATGGTCACTCACCGTGGGCTTTCGGCACTTGCCGAGCAGGAACGCAGTCGCTTCCGCGTCGAGTCGACCTCGCGCACGCTGCATTTCAGCTCACCGAGCTTCGACGCCTCGATTCTCGAACTCCTGATGGCTGTTGGTGCCGGGGCCACGATGGTCATCGCCCCACCGAGCATCATCGGCGGAACCGAACTGACGAGTCTGATCGCCGACCAGCACCTCACGCACGCCTTCATCACACCAGCCGCACTGGCCACGGTCGATCCGAGCGGACTGAACGAGCTGGTGTGCATCGGAACCGGCGGCGACGTCTGCCCACCCGACCTCGTCGCCGCCTGGGTCAGCGATCACCGGATCATGATCAATGCCTACGGACCAACCGAATCGACGGTCGTCGCCAGCATCACCGAGCCGATGTCCCCGACCGATCGAGTCACGATCGGTCGCCCGTCGACAGGCATCACCGCGTGGGTCCTCGACAATCGCCTGCACCGCGTCCCGGTCGGAGTGACGGGAGAGCTGTACGTCAGCGGCGACGGACTCGCCCGCGGTTACCGAAACCGCGCCGGCACGACCGCCGAACGATTCGTGCCCAATCCCGCGGGCAGTGCGGGCACACGGATGTACCGAACCGGCGACCTCGCCAGGTGGAACAAGAACGGCGAACTCGAGTACCAGGGTCGAGGCGATTTCCAGGTCAAGATTCGCGGATTCCGCATCGAACTCGGCGAGATCGAGGCAGTTCTGGCTCGCTATCCCGGCGTTGCACATTCCGTGGTGACCACGCTCGAACGTGACGGAGGCGCCGCACGGATCGTCGGATACGTCGTGCCTGCCAACGACGCTCAGACTGTGGATCCCGAGGCCGTCATCGCGTTCGCGGGCTCGGCTCTGGCCCCGTACATGGTTCCTGCGGTCGTGGTCGTTCTCGACGAACTGCCGATGACTGCCAACGGAAAGCTCGACCGCCGAGCCCTGCCGGTTCCCGACTTGCGAGCAACCCAGGCACGCTCGCGGGCCGCCGAATCCGATACCGAACGCACGCTGGCCGCCTTGTTCGTCGATGTCCTCGGTGTCGAATCGGTGGGCGTCGACGACTCGTTCTTCTCGATGGGCGGCGATTCGATCATGTCGATTCAGCTCGTCGCCCGTGCCCGCGATGCCGGGCTCGTCTTCACCCCGCGTGACGTCTTCGAGGTGAAATCGGTCGCCGGTCTTGCGGTTTTGCTGGCATCGACCAAGGACGACGAACCCGAGGTGCTCGAGGAACTTCCCGGAGACGGCGTGGGCCACGTGCCGTTGATGCCGGTGGCTCAGTGGTGGCTCGACCGGCTCGGCTCCGATCTCCGAGGTCTCGATTCGTTCTCCCAAGCGACTCTTCTCAACGCGCCGCACGGGCTTCACAGTGTGGAGCAGTTGACCGCGGCTCTTCAAGTTGTTCTCGATCGTCACGACATCCTTCGCGCACGCCTCGAGCTCGACGGCGAGCGCAGGCTTGTTGTCGGCGAGCCGAGATCTGTTGCAGCCGAGGATATTTGCCGGGTGATCGAGGTAGAGGCCGAGCCGGGCACCGCGGTGTTCGACGCGGCGATCGTCGACGCACTGGACGGTGCGCGCCGAGAGCTCGACCCCGGCCGGGGCGTGATGGTGCGGGTCGTCTGGTTGTCCGGCGTGCACAACACCGGCCGGCTGCTCCTGGTAATCCACCACCTCGCCGTCGACGGTGTCTCCTGGCGCGTCCTCGTGCCGGAACTTGCGTCGGCTTTCCACCGCATCGATGCAGGCGAGGAACCGGAGCCGTCGTACTCGGGCACGTCGGTTCGTCGTTGGTCGCATGCGCTCCGCGACATCGCGCCCGATCGAAGAGTCGAATTGCCCCGGTGGCGTTCGATACTCGAAGGTGCCGACCCGCTGATCGGAACCCGGCCGCTGGACCCGCGGCTCGACACGTTCGATTCGGTCGGCCGAGTTGTCGCCGACGTACCCGTCGAACTGTCCGACACAGTCCTGACCACGCTTCCGGCGCTTTTCGGTGGATCAGTCAACGACGGTCTCGTTGCTGCTCTCGCACTGGCACTGACGCAGTGGAGGCAGGCACAGGGCATACGAACCGACAACGTACTCATCTCGATGGAGGGCCACGGACGCGAAGCTCACGTGGTGCCCGGTGCGGACGTCCTGCACACGGTCGGCTGGTTCACCAGTGTCTTCCCGATGCGAATCGACCTCGCCGACATAGACATCGCGAACGTGTTGAGCAGCGGCTCCGAGGCAGCGGTGGTTCTCAAGCGGGTCAAGGAAGAACTGTTGGGAGTTCCGGACAGCGGCATCGGCTACGGAGTTCTGCGTTATCTCGACGAGGTGGGCCGAGCGGAACTGGAAGATCTCCGCCAACCGCAGATCTCGTTCAACTATCTCGGTCGCTTTTCCGGCACCGAAGCAGGAGAGTCACTGGGGGACTGGGCACTTGCGCGTGACGTCGATCTGGAAGAGGCAGCTCGGTCCGCCATGCCCGTGGGTTCGGTCCTGGACGTCAACGTCGTCACCACCGAGATCTCGGGCGCACCGCACATCGGTGCCACTATCGCCTATCCCACCGGCGTGCTGGCAGAGCGCGATGCTCGCGCCATCGCCGACCTCTGGGTGCAGGCGTTGCGCGCGCTGGCCACCTATGCCGAACACAGCGAACGCGGGGGACTCACCCCGTCGGACATCGACCTGATCGACCTCGACCAGGATTCCATCGACCACCTCGAGCGCGAGTTCCCGACACTGACCGACGTCTGGTCCCTCTCACCACTGCAATCCGGACTGCTCTTCCACGCCCGCTACGCCGAACACACTGTGGACGCGTACACCGTCCAACTCGCACTCGAACTCGACGGCGTCGACGCGTCCCGGTTGCACCGTGCCGCACAGGCACTGCTCGACAGACACGAGAACCTACGCGCGGCGTTCACGACCGACACCGGTGGACGATCGGTGCAGGTGATCAACGCAGACGTTGACGTGCCGTGGACCGAGATCGACATCTCTCCGTTGGCCCCCACCGAACAGGCGACCGAGATACGCGAGCTTCTCCATGCGGATCGGGTCCGCGGCTTCGACATGGCCACTCCGCCCCTGCTGCGGTTCCTGCTTCTGCGAACCGGTGACGACGCGTATCGGTTGATCCTGACCAACCACCACATCCTCCTCGACGGATGGTCGATGCCGCTGCTGGTCCGCGACCTACTGACGCTCTACGCGACAGACAGTGATCACAGTGCCATCCCACGCGTACACCCCTACCGGGACTATCTGAGCTGGATCAGCACTCGCGACGACAGCGTGTCGATCGAGGCCTGGGGCGAAGCACTCCGCGGACTCGACGACCCGACGCTGCTCACCGGAACTCACGCCGTCGACGAGGACGGCGCTACCTCACTCTCGACGACCACAGCGCTCGGAGAACGTGAGACGGAACTTCTGCGTGGATTCGTCCGCTCCCGTGGCCTGACGACAGCCTCCTTGATCCAGGTGGCCTGGGGAATCGTGCTCGCCGAACTCCTCGGCCGCGACGACGTCGTCTTCGGTGGAACCGTCTCCGGCCGACCACCCCAGGTGTCCGGCGTCGAGTCGATGGTGGGTTTGTTCATCAACACCGTCCCCGTCCGAGTTCGCCTCGATCCGCGAGAGTCCCTGGCGGCGCTGTGCGTTCGCGTCCAAGCGGAACAGGCGCGGTTGTCCGATCACCATCATGTCGGGCTTTCGCATATCACTTCGGCTGTGGGGTCCGCTGCATCGTTCGACACGCTGACTGTCTTCGAGTCGTATCCCGTCGACCGCGGTGGACTCTCCTCCGGTACCGACATAGCCGGAATGCACGTTCTCGACGTCCACGACGCCGAGGATGCCGCGCACTATCCACTCGCGATCGTTGCCTCTGCGGCAGACGGGCGACTGCGGCTCAAATTCGGGTATTTCCCGGGAGTCCTGGGCGATCACGACATCGACGCGATCGCCGACCGGCTGCTCCGCACCCTCGAGCTGATCACCGCGCAACCGGATCTCCCGCTGGCGAAACTGCGCCTGATGCCGGATTCGCAAGTGCAGCAATTGGTTCCCGCGCGCGGCCGGCAGGGCCGCTCGGTCAGGACACTCGATCGCATCTTTTCGGACACCGCGAGCAGATTCCCCGAACGGGTCGCACTGTCCTGTGGTGAGAGAAAGATGACCTATCGAGAGCTGGACGAGGCGTCGAACCAGTGGGCGCGCGTGCTCATCTCGGAAGGCGCCGGCCCGGACTCACGGGTGGCGATCTGTGTGGAACGCTCCTTCGAATCCGTCGCAGCGGTCTGGGCGATCACCAAGACCGGCGCCGCCTTCGTGCCGATCGATCCTCGCTACCCGAGTGACCGGATCTCGTTCATGCTCGAGGACTCGGCATCCTCGCTCGGATTGACCACGGCTGCCCACAGACCCGGCGACGGCGGTGTGACGAAGTGGCTCGAACTCGACGACCCGACGAGCATCGCTCGGCTCTCCGGAGTATCCGCGGCGCCGCTACGCGAGGACGAGCGCCGGGGAACCCCGCGGTTGGAGAACACCGCCTACCTCATCTACACCTCGGGCTCGACCGGCCGACCCAAGGGCGTCGTCGTCACGCACACCGGTCTCGAGAACTTCGCCGACGAACAGCGTCATCGCTACGGTCTCACCGAGAATTCACGCGCACTGCATTTCGCCTCTCCGAGCTTCGACGCCTCCGTTCTCGAGTACCTGCTCGCCTTCGCCGTCGGCGGCGAACTGGTCGTAGCTCCCACCACCGTCTACGGAGGAACCGAACTGGCCGACGTTCTCCGCGAGGGACATGTCACCCACGCGTTCATCACGCCTGCAGCGCTGACGTCGGTGGATCCCGAGGGAATCGACGAACTGACCACCATCACGGTGGGCGGCGAGGCGCCCTCGGCGGACCTGGTGCGCACCTGGGCGCCGGGAAGATCGTTCGTCAACGTCTACGGACCCACCGAAACCACCATCTCCTGCAACCTCAGCGACCCCATCCCGGCCGGCGAGAAGGTCTATCTCGGACCGCCGAACCGCGGATTCAGCGAGGTCGTCCTCGATCGCAGACTTCAACCGGTGTCCGTCGGAGTTCCCGGCGAACTGTATGTCGCCGGAGTCGGACTCGCGCGCGGCTATCACGGGCGCTCACCACTGACGAGCGAACGATTTGTCGCCAACCCGTACGGCGAGCCGGGGGAGCGGATGTACCGCACGGGCGACGTGGTGCGCTGGCGCAGCGACCGCACCATCGAGTACCTCGGACGCAGCGACTTCCAGGTCAAGATCCGCGGCTTCCGTATCGAACTCGGCGAGGTCGACACGGCGTTGGGTCAGCTGCCCGGCGTGGAGTACGCGGTCACGTTGGCGGTGCGCGGACCCTCCGACGAGCAGGCCTTGGCGGCATATGTCGTCTGCGACGACGAACGCCGGGTGAGCGCCGAGGACATCCGGGCGGCGGCACGGGAGCTACTGCCGGCACACATGGTGCCCGCAAGCGTCGTCGTGCTCGACGAACTACCGCTGACCGGCGTCGGCAAGGTCGATCGGGCTGCTCTTCCGGCGCCTCGTTTCGACACCGATGCCGAGACACTCACGGCACCGGCCACCGAGTTGGAACGGCTGGTGGTGGGCGTTTTCGAGGACGTGCTCGGAGTGTCTCCGATCGGTATCGACACTCACTTCTTCGACGTCGGCGGAAACTCACTGACCGCGACCCGCGTCATCGCCCGCGTCAACGCACTTCTCGGCACCGACATCGGCGTTCGAGGACTGTTCGAGTCTCCGACAGTTCGGCAGCTCTCGCGTCTGGCGGAGAGCGTCGGCCGCGGAGAGAACCCCAGACCACCGTTGACTCGGCGATCCCGCCCGGACCCACTGCCCGTGTCACTGGCACAGAAGCGGATGTGGTTCCTCAACCAGTTCGACGTGACGTCCCCCGCCTACAACGTTCCCCTGGCAGTGCGCCTCGACGGCGATCTGGACTTCGCCGCATTGCAGGCCGCGGTAGCGGACGTACTGGGGCGCCACGAGAGCTTGCGGACGAAGTTCCCCTCGATCGACGGACAGCCGGTTCAGCAGGTGATGTCCAGCGACGAGGTCATGCCGATCCTGGAGCCGGAAATCGTCACTGCTGCCAGAGTGTCCGATCGAATCCTCGAGCTGGCCTCGGCAGGCTTCGACGCCTCGGCCGAAGTTCCGATCCGCTGCGCGGTCCTGCGCGTCGACGGGGACGAGCGCAGGCACGTACTCGTGATCGTCGTCCACCACATCGTCGCCGACGGGTTCTCGATGAACCCCCTCGCAGCGGACGTGGCAGCGGCTTACGCGGCCCGCAGTGCCGGCAGTGCGCCGAACTGGTCGGAACTGGTCGTGCAGTACGGCGACTTCGCTGTGTGGCAGCACGAAGTGCTCGGCTCCGAGGAAGATCCGGACTCGGCTCTGACCCGTCAGCTCGATTACTGGAAGGACCGACTCGCGGGACTGGGCGAGCCGATCGCGTTGCCGACGTCGTTCCCACGTCCGGCAAAGCCGTCCATGGTCGGCTCGGTCCACCGGTTCGCGGTATCGCCGCAGACCCATCGGGCGCTGACCGACCTGGCACGTGAGCACGGCACCACCATGTTCATGCTCATGCACGCAGCACTGGCGGTACTTGCGGCGCGCCTGGCCGGTACCGAGGACATCGCCATCGGGACACCCGTCGCCGGCCGCGGCGAGGCCGAACTCGATCACCTGGTCGGTATGTTCGTCAACACTCTCGTGCTGCGAACACAGATCACGCCCGACGCGTCGTTCGAGGACGTCCTCGCCCAGGTTCGCGAAGGCGACCTCGGCGCGTTCCAGCACACCGATTTGCCCTTCGAAAGGTTGGTCGACGCACTCGACCCGGAACGCTCGACTTCGCACACTCCGTTGTTCCAGATCCTCATCGAGTTCCGCAACAATGCACTCCCACAACTCGAATTGCCGGGGCTGTCGGTCTCGGGAGTCGAGTTCGACCTACCCGTCGCCAAGTTCGATCTGCAACTCTCGGTCACCGAGCGTTACGACGCGGATGGCGGAACGGATGGCATCGACGCCGAATTCATCTACGCCACAGACCTGTTCGACGGTGACTTGATCGATTCGTTCTCACGCAGACTGCTCACCATCCTCGAGGCGGTCTCCCGAGAGCCGTCGACTCCTACCGGTGACATCGACGTCGTGAGCGCCGACGAGCGTCGACAGATGCTGACCGAGTGGAACACTCACGCCGAACCGGCTCCAGCGGACAACATCGCGGACCGATTCTTCGAGGCTGTTGCAGCACATCCGTCGTCGACCGCGGTCAACGACAGCGACGGCGCCATGACGTACGCCGAACTGGACGGGCGCGCTAACCGCCTGGCCCGACTCCTGATCGGCCGCGGTATCGGTCCGGAATCCGTGGTTGCCGTTGCAATGCCCAGAACCACCGATCTCGTGCTCGCCCTCGTCGCCGTCATCAAAACCGGAGCGGCATACCTGCCGGTCGACATCACCTACCCGGCCGAGCGCATGCGGTTCCTCTTCGACGACGCGCGGCCGGTATGCCTGGTCACGACCGGAGACTTCCGAAGCGACCTACCTTCGGAGATCATCGAATCCGGCATAGACGTCGTCGAACTCGGATCGCCGGAGATCGCGGTACGCCTCGATCACTCCGCGCCCCGTCGCATCACCGACGCGGACCGGACGACACCACTTCTGCCCGACGCGATCGCGTACATCATCTACACGTCCGGATCCACAGGGCGCCCCAAAGGTGTCCAGGTCAGCCACCGAAACGTCCTGACTCTGATGGACAACACCGCCCCGACGTTCGGGTTCGACAACACGGACGTGTGGACCATGTTCCACTCGTACGCATTCGACTTCTCCGTCTGGGAGCTGTGGGGGCCGCTGCTACACGGCGGCCGACTGGTCGTCGTCGACTACTACACGACCAGATCACCGGACATGTTCCACGAACTGCTCCGCCGTGAGCGAGTGACGGTCCTGAACCAAACGCCCACCGCCTTCTACCAACTCGCCGAAGCCGACCGTGCGTACTCACCGAACGGCACCGGTCCCGACCTTGCACTGCGCTACGTCGTCTTCGGTGGCGAAGCGCTCGACCTCGGGCAGTTGCGCAAGTGGTACGACAGGCGGGCCGACACGGCTCCGACGTTGGTCAACATGTACGGGATCACCGAGACGACAGTGCACGTCAGTCGAATCGCACTCGACCGCAACGACAGCGAGCACGCGTCGGCGAGCATCATCGGGCGAGCAGTACCGGGATTGTCCGTCTACGTACTCGATCGGCGACTGAACTTGGTACCACCAGGTGTCGTCGGCGAAATGTACGTCGCCGGTGATCAGGTGACTCGGGGATACCTCGGGAAACCCGCATTGACTTCGGTGCGGTTCCTTCCCGATCCATTCGGTAGTTCGGGGGATCGAATGTATCGGAGCGGGGACCTGGCGAGGTGGAACGACGCGGGGCAGTTGGAGTACGTGGGCCGCAGTGATTTCCAGGTGAAGGTGCGTGGTTTCCGCATCGAACTCGGAGAGATCGAAGCCGCAATGCTCCGCTGCCCCGGCGTCGCTGCCTCGGTAGCACTTGTTCGGACAGAGGGAGCGTCACCGCGGATCGTCGGGTACGTGGTCGCCGAAACAGGCAGTACCGTCGATTCAGCGACGGTGACCGACTTCGTCGCCGCCGAACTCGCGGAGTACATGGTGCCCACCGCGATCGTCGTCCTCGAATCGCTTCCACTGACGGTCAACGGAAAGCTCGACCGACGCAGCCTCCCGGCTCCGGACTTCACCGTCACGGGACCTACCGAGGCGACGCGGGCGCCGGCCACCGCTACCGAAGCGGTCCTCGCGGACCTCTTCGCGGAGGTGCTGGGTCGGGGCAGTATCGGAGTGGACGATTCCTTCTTCGGTCTCGGCGGCGATTCGATCATGTCGATCCAACTCGTCTCACGGGCGAAGTCCGCAGGCCTCGTCTTCACTCCGCGGGACGTCTTCGAAGCGAAGACCGTGGCCGGCCTCACCAAAGTGCTCCTCATCGAATCATCGGAAACGGCACCGGTTCTCACGGAGCTACCCGGCGGGGGAGCCGGCCCGCTACCGCTCACGCCGATCATGGAGTGGCTCGTCGAACGCAGTCGCGGTGACCTGAGCACGATCCGCAGTTACAGCCAGAGCGCGCTGATCGCACTGCCCGCGGATGTCTCCGGCCCCGCGCTGGAACGAGCATTGCAAACGATCCTCGATCGTCACGACGTGCTGCGGGCGCGCCTGGACGCCGCGACTCACCAACTCGAGATCCGCGAGCCAGGGAGCATCACCGCCCCCGACATCCTGCGCCGAACCCCCATCGTGTCCACCAGCGGCGAAGAATTCGTCGCCGCTGCGGAAACCGCGATGCAGGACGCATCCAGCCGCCTCGATCCCGAACACGGGAAGATGATCAGCGCAGTCTGGTTGGATCCCGTCAGCTCGAACGGCAACCGGGCCGAAGCCGGACGGTTGCTCCTGGTCCTTCATCACCTCGCGGTCGACGGTGTGTCCTGGCGCATGCTCGTCCCGGGCCTGGTCACTGCTTATGCCTCGGCGTTCGACGGAGAAACACCGATACTTCCGCCGGGTGGAACGTCGATACGTCGCTGGGCGACAGCGCTCGCCGAGACCGCTGCGCAGCGACGCGACGAGATCGACCTGTGGTCGAGAATGCGGACCGACGAGCCATTGCTCGGGGCACGCGGGCTCGACCCAGCCGTCGATGTCGGAGCCACCGTCGACCGCGTCAGCGTCGACGTTCCGACCTCCGTGACCGAGAACGTCATCTCGACGGTGCCTCAGCATTTCGGAGGCTCGGTGAACGACGGGCTGCTCGCTGCTCTCGCGATTGCCGTCACCGCCTGGCGTCGATCGCGCGGACAGCGCAGCGGGGACGTGCTCGTCAACCTCGAAGGGCACGGCCGCGAGGAGAACGCCGTACCGGGCGCCGACCTCTCGCGCACGGTCGGCTGGTTCACCACCTTGTTCCCCGTCCGGATCGATCTCACCGGACTCGATGTCGTCGATGCACTGGCCGGGGGATCAACCGCCGCCTCCGCCGTGAAACTCGTCAAGGAAACGCTGCTCGGCCTGCCCGACAACGGAATCGGGTTCGGCATCCTGAAGTACCTCGATCGAAACGAGGAACTTCGTGAGCTGCCCACGCCGCAGATCTCGTTCAACTACCTCGGACGATTTGCCGGCTCGGATCCCGAGCACGGCGAAGTGCCGTGGCTGCCGATCTCGGAAGTGACCCTCGACGAAGCGCACAGCGGCGAATTGGCCGCCGCGTCGGTGCTCGACATCAACGCCGTCACGACCGATACCGCACACGGTCCGATTCTGCGCGCTACGTGGTCCTTCCCCCGCGGCATTCTCAGCGAGGCCGAAGTCACCGAACTGGCGGAGCTCTGGGCCCGAGCACTGGGCGCACTGAGTGAATACGTGGAGGAACACTCCGAGCGCGAGCTCACGCCCACCGATCTCGATCTCGTCACCGCGGATCAACAGAGCATCGAACAGCTCGAGCGCAGATTCCCCGACCTGACCGACATCTGGTCACTGTCACCTCTGCAATCGGGCATGCTCTTCCACGCCCAGTTCGACGAAACCGAAATCGACCCGTACATGGTGCAACTGACCCTCGAGCTCGGGGGTCGGGTGGAGGCGCCGCGCCTGCGCCGCGCCGCGCAGGCCTTGGTTGATCGTCATCCGAGCCTGCGCGCGGGATTTGTCTCCGCACCGGGAGGGCGGGCACTGCAGGTGATCCGTTCCGGTGTCGACATCGGCTGGGCCGAGATCGACCTGTCCGGGGCCGAAGACAGTGAAGTCGCGTTCGGTCAGCTGCTCGAACGCGATCGCGCTCATCGTTTCTACATGGAAACAGCCCCGTTGATCCGCTTCATGCTCGTGCGAATCGGACCGGACACAGCACGCCTCGTCGTGACGAACCACCACATCCTGCTCGACGGCTGGTCCACCCCGCTGTTGCTTCGAGACCTGCTCACTCTCTACGCAACCGACGGTGACCCCGAGATTCTGCCCCGAGTTCAGTCGTATCGCGACTATCTCTCCTGGATCTCGAAGCAAGAACCCGAGACTTCGCTACGGGCGTGGCAAGAAGCGCTACGGGGCGTCGACACGTCCACCCACCTCTCGAGGGCAGACACCGCCGCCGAAACCGTGGCAAGTGAAATCCACTCGTACTCGCTGCCGACAGAACGAACCGAGACTCTTCGAGCGTTCGCGCGAAGCCGCGGTCTGACCATGGCGACCCTGGTACAGGTGGCATGGGGAATCGTGCTCGCCGAACTTCTCGGACGCGACGACGTCGTCTTCGGCGGAACGGTCTCAGGACGCCCACCACAGGTGTCCGGCGTGGAATCGACAGTCGGCCTGTTCATCAACACGGTGCCTGTCCGAGTCCGCCTCGACGCCCGAGAAACCCTCGCCGAACTGGCCATTCGCGTCCAATCCGAGCAAGCGTCATTGCTCGACCACCACCACATCGGACTGTCGGACATCGCCGGAGCAGTCGGCGCCGCCGGTTCCTTCGACACCCTGACGGTATTCGAGTCGTATCCCGTCGACGAGACAGCCCTGACCGCCGAAACCGACATCGCGGGAATGCACGTTCTCGGCATCGACGGACGCGACTCGGCGCACTATCCGATTGCCGTGGTGGCGTCCGAAAGTGACACGCTGAATCTGAAGATGGAGTACTTGCCGACGCACTTCTCCGCCCGCGAAGTCGCCAAGATCACCGAGCGCGTGGGCATCGTCCTCGGGCAACTCGCCTCGGCACCAGATCAGCCGCTGGCCCGTCTGCAGGTTCTCACGGAGTTCGAGAGCCGTGATCTTGCGCCGGTCTTCGGCTCCCCGGGGCGCTCCGCGCGAACGCTCCCAGAGATTCTCGCCGACGTCTCTGCCACCTATCCCGACCGCATCGCGCTCTCGGCCGGCAGCCGTTCCATGACCTACGCCGAACTGGACCGGCGCTCGAACCAGTTGGCCAGAGCCATGATTCGCCGCGGCGCCGGGCCCGAGACGTCGGTTGCCATCGGCATCGAAAGGTCCGTCGAATCCGTACTCGCGGTGTGGGCGGTGGCCAAGACCGGCGCAGCGTTCGTCCCCGTCGACCCCACCTATCCGGCTGACCGAATCGAACACATGCTCAGCGACTCCGAGGTGTTGTTCGGGTTGACCGTCGTCGACGCCATCGACACACTTCCACCCATCGTGTCCTGGTTGGTGCTCGGAGAAGAGGCATTCGACGACGACGTCGCCACCAGTTGCACGCTGCCGATCACCCAGGACGAACGGCGTGCACCGGTGGTCATGGACAACGCCGCCTACGTGGTCTACACCTCGGGATCCACCGGCCGACCCAAGGGAGTTGTCGTCACCCACACCGGACTCGACAGCTTCGCACTCGACCAGCAGCGTCGATTCCACGCAGATCACCACTCTCGAACCCTGCACTTCGCCACCCCCAGCTTCGACGGAGCCGTCTTCGAGTACCTGCAGGCATTCGGTGTCGGAGCAACCATGGTGATCGTCCCGACCGACATCTACGGCGGCGCCGAACTGGCAAGTCTCATCCGCCGCGAACACGTCACTCACGCGTTCGTCACCACGGCAGCACTCGCCACCGTCGACCCGGCCGGCCTGGACGAGTTCCGGCACGTCGTCGTCGGGGGAGAGACACTACCGCCGCATCTCGTCGGCCTCTGGGCTCCCGGACGAGAATTCGTCAACGCCTACGGCCCGACCGAGACAACCGTCATGGCAGACATCAGCGAACCCATGACAGTGGGCGCACCCATCACGATCGGTGGACCGATCCGCGGCGTGCACGAGATGATCCTCGATTCGCGCCTGCAACCTGTACCCGTCGGAGCTCCCGGTGAGCTGTACATCGCCGGCATCGGCCTGGCTCGCGGATACCACCGGCGTCCCGGCCTGACCAGCGAGCGATTTGTCGCCGACCCCTTCGGCAAGCCAGGCGACCGGATGTACCGCACGGGCGACATCGTCTCCTGGCGAAGCGATCACACCATCGAATACGTCGGGCGTAGCGACTTCCAGGTCAAGATTCGCGGATTCCGCATCGAGCTCGGCGAGGTCGACGCCCAGATCACCGCAATGGCGAGTGTCACGAATTGCGTGACACTCGGCGTCGACGGACCGGCCGGCGCCACAGTTCTCGCGTCCTACCTCACCGTCGAGGAAGGATCGACGCTGACCGGGGCAGAGATCACCGCGCACCTCGCCGGACGTGTTCCCTCGCACATGGTTCCGGCCAGCATCATGATCGTCGACGAGCTACCGCGCACCGCGGTCGGCAAGCTCGATCGAAAAGCGTTGCCGACGCCGGAGTTCACCGGAACCGGTGTGGAATTCCGGGCGCCCGGCACCAGCCTCGAACGTCGGATCGCCGATGCGTTCATCGACGTACTCGGCGTCGAACGGGTCGGCGTCGACGACAATTTCTTCGAGCTCGGCGGCAACTCGCTGATCGCCACTCGCGTGGTCTCGCGGCTCAACTCCGCACTGAACATCGACGTCGGGGTGCGCGTGCTGTTCGAGGCACCGACGACGGCTCAGCTCGCCGAACGGCTCTCCAGCGCTGTCACTGCCGTCGGCACTGTGCCGCTCACTCCCATGGAGCGCAGTGGCAGCGTCCCGCTCTCGTTGGCGCAGAAGCGCATGTGGTTCCTGAACCAATTCGACACACGCTCAGCCGCGTACAACATCCCACTAGCTGTTCGCCTCACCGGTGACCTCGACGTCACGGCCATGCAACAGGCCATCGCCGACGTCGTCGAGCGGCACGAAACACTGCGGACGGTGTTCCCCGCCGTCGGCGGCGATCCGATTCAGCAAGTGCTCACCGTCGACGAGGCAGTACCGCCGGTCCGTGAAATGACGTTGGGGGAGGACGAACTCGCAGAGCGCATGCAACGACTCGCCACGACCGGCTTCGACGTGTCGGTGGACCTGCCGCTGCGCGTGGCACTGTTCCGACTCGACACCGCTGAACCCGTTCACATTCTGTTTGTCGTGGTCCATCACATCTGCGCCGACGGTTCGTCGATGGCGCCGCTCGCACGCGACGTGATGACGGCCTACCTGGCGCGTACGGCAGGGATCGAGCCCACGTGGGCGCCGCTCGAGGTGCAGTACGCAGACTTCACGTTGTGGCAGCATCGCGTCCTCGGATCGGAAGACGACCCGGAATCCGTCATCAGTCGCCAATTGCACTACTGGAGTGAGCAACTCGCCGGACTCGACGACGTCATCGCACTGCCCGCCGACCACCCGCGACCCGTGCAACAGACCTTCCACGGTGACCGATTCACCTTCGACATCGACGCGAACACCCACCGCGCCCTCGCGGACCTCACCAGGGCAAACGGTGTCACGATGTTCATGGCGCTGCACGGCGCGCTCGCAGTGCTGATGTCCAAGTTGTCGGGCGCCGACGAAGTCACCATCGGCACACCGATCGCCGGCCGAGGTCAGGCAGCGCTCGACCATCTCGTCGGAATGTTCGTCAACACACTGGTCCTGCGAACCAGCGTCGATCCCGACATCACGTTTGCCGACCTGTTGGAGCACGTCCGGGAAATCGACCTGGCCGCATTCCAGAACTCGGACCTGCCATTCGAACGGCTCGTCGACGTCATCAACCCAACCAGATCCACGTCGTACTCACCGTTGTTCCAGGTCGCCCTCGAACTTCAGAACAACGAACCCGCACATTTCCACCTACCCGGCCTCGACATCGACGGACTGACCGTGGAAACCAAATTCGCGAAGGAGGACCTGGAGCTGATCGTCGACGAGAAGTTCGACGAGTTCGGCATCCCGGCTGGGATGTCCGCAGCCTTCGACTTCGCAACCGATCTCTTCGAACCCGCCACCATTCGTCGGTTTGCCGACCGACTGCGCCTGATCCTGGACGCTGTCGGACGCGAACCCGCAACACGTATCGCCGACATCGGCATCCTCGGCGCCGACGAAACAGCTGCCCTGGTGCCGGCATCCGGTGCCGCCGCGACTCGAGCGCGGGTGTGGCCGGAGATCCTCGCCGAAGCAGTCGCCTCGAACCCGGATGCCCCAGCCCTCTCGAGTCGCGAGAGGTCGATGACCTACCGCGAGCTCGACGAGGAATCGACGAAGCTGGCGCGCGCGCTGTGTCGGCGCGGCGTCGGTCCCGAAGATTTTGTGGCGCTGGGTCTGCCGCGGTCCACTGCGGAGATCGTCGCGATCTGGGCGGTCACGAAAACCGGTGCAGCGTTCTTGCCGGTCGACCCGAACTATCCCGACGATCGCATCAACCACATGCTCGACGATTCGCGGGCCGTACTCGGCATCACCGACGACGCTCACCGCAGTCAACTTCCCGACACGGTCGAGTGGATGGTCCTCGATGAAGCCGAGACCGTCGACGAGATCGACGCCCAGAGCGCAGCCGCGATCACCGATCGCGACCGCACGATCCCCTTGCATCACGGGCATCCCGCGTACCTGATCTACACCTCGGGTTCAACCGGGAAGCCGAAGGGCGTCATCGTCACCCACCTCGGGTTGTCAAACCTCAACGCCGAGGAACATCAGAGATTCAACGTCCAGCCCTATTCGCGGATCTCTCACCTGGCATCACCGAGCTTCGACGCCTCGGTCTTCGAACTCATGATGGCGTTCGGCAGCGGAGCGTGCCTGGTCGTCATCCCACCGACGGTCTTCGGCGGATCCGAGTTGGCCGAAATCTTTGCCGACGAACACGTCTCACACGCGTTCATCACTCCGACCGCGCTCAGCTCGATCGAAAGCTCCGCGCTACCCGAACTCCGCGTACTCGCAGTCGGTGGCGAGGCCTGCCCACCCGAACTCGTGGACATCTGGGGCCGCGACCGTCGCATGTTCAACGGATACGGACCCACCGAATCCACCATCCAGGCCAGCGTCAGTGAACCCATGCGGCCGGGCAAGGACATCAACATCGGACGACCGGCCATCGGCTTTGCCGGACTGGTCCTCGACGGGCACCTCAAGCCCGTGCCGGTGGGAGTCATCGGGGAGCTGTACGTGACCGGCCCCGGACTCGCCCGGGGATACCACAATCGTCCCGACCTAACCGCCGACCGATTCGTCGCCGATCCGTTCGGCGAACCAGGCCAGCGGATGTACCGCACGGGCGACCTGGTGCGCTGGCGCTCCGACAGCACCCTCGAATACCTGGGCCGCAGCGACTTCCAGATCAAAGTCCGCGGATTCCGCATCGAGCTCGGCGAAATCGACTCTGTCCTGATGGCACACCCATCCGTCTACTTCGCCGCCACACTCGGGCACGAAGCGCCGTCGGGGGAGACGATGATCGCCTCCTACATCCAGCCCGTGGAAGGACAGACCGTCGACGACTGGGAGCTTCGCCGCCATCTGTCTTCTCGCCTGCCCGCGCACATGGTTCCCGGCGCGATCGTCGTCGTCGACCGCATTCCGGTGACACCGGTCGGCAAGCTGGACCGCAAGGCACTGCCGACCCCGAGCTTCGAGCGACGCACGGTCCCGTACGCACCGCCGACAAACAACACCGAACGAACGGTCGTCGACATCTTCGAGACCGTGCTCGGGCACGAGCACATCGGCGTCGACGACGACTTCTTCGAACTGGGCGGAACGTCGATCGTGGCCACTCGAATCACCATCGAACTCGAGAAGCGTCTCGGGATGCGAGTGCCGTTGCAATCGCTTTTCCTGGATCCGACACCTGCCGGAGTCGCCCGGGCTGCCGACGGAATGGACGCACACTCGCCGGACGATTCGTCGGATCTTCTCGCCCCGATGATCACGCTGCGCGCCGGATCCGATCGTGCACCACTGTTCTTCGTCCATCCGGGTATCGGATTGTCCTGGGGTTACGCAGAATTCGTCAAGCATCTCGAGCTGGATCAACCCGTCTACGGTCTTCAGCTACCGTCCCTGAGCGGCGGGCCCAGCTTCGACTCGCTGACCGAACTCGCCGACGACTACGCGAATCGCATTGCAGCCGTGGCATCGACCGGCCCGATCCATCTGGCCGGCTGGTCGCTCGGCGGCGTGATCGCACACGCCGTGGCACACAGCCTCACTCGGAGCGGACGTGACGTGACTCTGTCGATACTCGACAGCTATCCGTCGTCGGATTCCGATCAGCCCGCAGAACTCTCGGTC
This sequence comes from Rhodococcus sp. NJ-530, assembly GCF_003860625.1. Taxonomy (NCBI): domain Bacteria; kingdom Bacillati; phylum Actinomycetota; class Actinomycetes; order Mycobacteriales; family Nocardiaceae; genus Rhodococcus; species Rhodococcus sp. NJ-530. Next base: position 3,223,899 of record NZ_CP034152.1, on the reverse strand, counting down.
TCCGAACTACTGGCCGGGCTCGCGATGCCGGCGGGATCCAAGACGGTCGAGACCTTCGAAGAAGCGGCGGAATTGCTGGAGCAGACCCTGGGTGCCGGAATCGGAATCGAAGCGGAGCATCTGGCGCGGATCAGTCGCGGTTACTCCCACTCCGTCGAATTGACGAATCGGCACCAACCGCCTGTCCACGTTGGAGCCATCGAGTTCTTCGTAGCCGGAAGATCTACGGAGAACGGACACGATGTCGCCGAATGGCGAAGGTTTGTAGAAGGGGACATCCGAGTCACCGAAGTCGATTGCGAACACAACCAGATGATCGAACCGGGTCCGGCGGCAACCATAGCTGTACGATTGCGAGAAGTTATCGCTCAGTGGGGTGTCTGAACCAGGTTCGACATGGGTATGAGTGAAACACACAGGGTGATGGACCCCGGGTGGGTCCGGACGAGGGGAAAACGTTGAAACTGCGAACCACACGCGTGTTTACCGGATCGATGCTGACTGCCGCTGCACTGACTGCCGCACTGCTCTCCGGGGGGACTGCACAGGCCGATCCCGCATATCCGGCACCGGACCCGGACCCGTTCTACTCGCAAGCAGCTGCCGAGGGGACCGCCGGCACGCCGATCTCCGTGCGCCGGGCCCCTGACCTGATGACCTTTCCCGGCGTCGCGATCTGGCAGGTCAGTTACAGGTCCACGAACTCAGAGAACAAGCCTATTGCCGCGGTCAGCACGATCCTGGTCCCGCCGAATCAAGCACAAGACGGCCCGTTGCTCTCGTATCAGCACATCGTCAATGCACTCGGTACGGGATGTGCGCCATCTCGCGCGCTTTACGCATCGGATCCCAACATCGTCATCCGTGAAGCGCCCATCCTCAACGTCGCGCTGCAACGTGGATGGACCATTGCCCTTCCCGACCATCTCGGACCCAACAGTGCGTACGGCGCCGCGCGCCTGGGCGGACAGATCACGCTCGACGGTATCCGCGCCGTTCAGAAAGTCCCCGAATTGCGTAGTGGCGCCAGCCCTGTAGGTATTGCCGGCTACTCCGGCGGCGGCATGGCCACCGCGTGGGCGGCCGCACTGGCCCCGAGCTACGCACCCGAGGTCAACCTTGTCGGTGTAGCCGAGGGCGGCGTCCCGATGAATCTGTCCAAGATGGCAAACGGCCTCGGACAGGATCCGCACCCGGCATTCGGCCTCGCCTTCGCCGCAGCAATGGGCCTCGAACGCGAGTATCCCGACCTACTGCCGCTGAGCAACCAACTCAACGACCTCGGACGGTCGATGCGGGCCGAACTCACCAACGCGTGCACCAACGACATCCTCAGGGTCGGTGCCGGGCGCAGTGCCTCTCAGGTGTCGACGTCGACATCCTTGCTGTCCAGCCCTGAAGTGCGAAAGGTGATGGACGACAACAGCGTCGAACTCTATCCCGGTGTGCCGACTGCCCCGGTGTTCGAATGGCACACACCCGACGACGTTCTGATCCCCATCGATTCGGTGGTCAACACGATTTCGCGGTACTGCGCCGCCGGAGCCACGATTCAATCCCAACTGTTCCCCAGCCCGGACCACCTCACCACTGCGGTCCTCGGTCTGCCCACCGCATTCGAGTACCTACAGGACCGATTCGACGGAGTGCCGGCCCCGCGTTCGTGCTGAATGTCTCCGCAGTGATGTATCGAGCAGGCGCGGCACATGGCCAACTCGGTGTGCCCGTGGCATCGTTGATCGTATGAGCGACACGGATGACACCGGCGCGGCCGGCAATGGCGATTACAGTCTCGATCCCGACGACCAGCTTCAACCTGAAGACACTCTGATCGATCGAGGCGTCGACGACATTCTCGACGAGGGAATCTCACCACCGGAACGCCCACTGGGACTTGATGCCCACGGGTTGACCGGCAGCGAGGAATCAGCGGGGGAGACCCTCGATGAGCGCCTGGCCGAAGAAGAACCCGATCCGTACGCGTCGCTCGGAGATCCTTTGAAGGATCCCGCCGATGCCGACGAATTCGAACGGGAAGAAGAATTCCCGAACGGTGACGAAGTGGGTAACCGTCGGGTCGGGCGTCTCGTTGCCGAAGACGAGGGCAGATACGAGGACGAGGAAAGTGAACTCATTGCCGGAGACGTCGGAATCGACGGCGGCGCAGCGTCGGCAGAGGAAGCCGCGATGCATCTGATCGACGATTCAGAGGACTGAACGACCGCCTGACTGTTGTGGCTGTTGTAGCTGTTGATCGGTGAGAACGATGGAGTGGACGTGATTTCCACCCATTCTCTTGCTTTCGTACATCGCCGAATCGGCGAGGCGATGTAGATCGTGAACGCCACTTTCTGCTGCGTGTACGTCCGGCCAGGCGCCGTTGTGGATGGCTATGCCGATGCTTGTCGTCGAGATTGGTTCGCCTGTAGGGGAGTTCATGATGGGCGCGATCCGGGCCAGTAGATCGCCGACGTACGGCAACGGCATCATCTGAACGACGACGAACTCGTCACCGCCGATGCGCGCTATCGCCGCGTCCGATCTGGCCCAGTCGTGTAGTCGATAGGCCGTGCGCAGTATGACTCGGTCGCCGACGTCGTGACCGTAGGTGTCGTTGAAGTGTTTGAAATTGTCGATGTCGATCACCACCACCAGCAAGGACTGGTCGAGGCTGGATTTCGCTTGTAGTAATTCGGAAGTCCGCCGTGCGAGTCCGCGCCGATTCAGCAGGTCCGTCAACGGATCGAGTTCTGAGCTTTGAGCGTCGTTGCTCAGGAGCGCCAGAGCAATCTGCGTGACCACCGGTATGACAGTGATGACAGGAATGGCAAAGGCAATGCGTCCCAGGACGTCTGGAAGGCCAGAAGGTACATCGGTGAACACGCCGATGCTGGCAACAACGATGACCGCCCCGGAAAACAGCAGGTGCCACAGCTGAGTTCGAAGATTGTGAAAGAAGGCTATGTACGAGCCGACGAGCCCGAAGACGAGACATCCAAGCAATCTCTGATCCGGATTCGCCTCGGCCAGCACGATCACCGCAACAGCGAAGTCCCCGGCAACGACGAAGAAATACGACCTTTCACGGGTGGTCGCTACGACAGGCAGGGCAATTCCGCCGATCATCACAAGCACTGCGACGACGACGTCCAACGGAAATCCGATGGTCTGTACCGAATGAGTGCCCAGTCGCTTCAGCAGAATCGTGATACCCAGGAGGAAAACCAATACGCCGATGCCTATCCGAGTCGGCATCAGAATTCCGTTGTCGCGCAAGAATCGCGTGAATCGGTCAAACTGGTCTGGCACTGCGAGCCAGCGATGCACGACCTTGGGTGTGTCGCTCATCGCGGCCACTGACCATGAGAAGCGACCGGTCGAATACAACACATGCGGCGATAGTAGTCCGTGGCGATGACAATGGAACTGAACTCGCCTCCAGCCTGTCAACCATAATACGTCACAGTGACGAATTGAGGTGGGGTAGCCGGAAGTCGGTGAGACGTGTTTATCGGCATCAATCCACATCAGAGCACTTATTGGTCGTTCCTGACGTCCAGGTCGCGCGGCGTAGCCGCAGTCGCCGGCGAGGCCAGGCGGTGATCGGCAGCAATTCAGCCGGCGATCGCGGAGTCGCAATGGTCGAGTCGTGCAAGCCGGTCGCAGATCTCGGACTGAAACGCAGGAAAGCCGGCAAATGTACCGGCAGACAGACATGGGTGGGCGGAAACAAAGAAGGTTGCACGAACCAGGCGTGAGGCGGATATCGCCAGGTCGAGATTTTGCCGATAATCTACATTATGTCAAGTAATGGATATTCGAACGTCCCCCGTCAGCTTGTCCGCTAGCTTTTTACCCAGATGGATTCCGTTGCACTCGTCCTCGGTTCACCACGTGGCCGTCGCTTCTGTGCGAACGTCGGTTACGCATGCCAGCAGAAATATCCGAGCTCGAGATTCTGCACTGTCTTGCGTATGCCGTAGATTTTGCACGCTACTGGGAGCCGCCGGACGAAGAAGATCTGATCTTCGTCCGCCCTGAGGTGATCGCGGCATTGCGACCGATTGCCGAAGCACTACTCGACTCGCCACACACTGCCTGGTGGACCGAGCCGGTCGACCGTCTGAACCAGAATCTGGTTGAAAAGCGAAACCCTATTTACGGCTGGTCGGACCTACCCTTGCGGATTTACCGTGCAGAGGACGGCCTCGAACAGTGGCGTGCTGAGGCACTCGACAACGAACGTCAGTTTCTGGAATACCAGATCGAAGATCCGGACCGTCACATCGGAGGCGAATGGTGGTCTACCCCTATTGCCAACGGAACAACCGAAACAACCAGGGCCCGGGACGGTATCGGGGCCCTCGGGGTGATTCTCGAAGAAGACAGCTCCTCGAACGAGGCGCGGGTGCAGCCGGTAAGGATCTACGGCGCGCCCCGCATCTACTAGATCACCGGTCCGCAGGACTGGGCGAATCTGGTCGATACCTATCCCCTGCCAGTGCCCGCTTCACGTCGCTCCGTGTGGTACGACACAACCGGTGAATACCGTGACTGGTTCATTCCGGACTGGGTTTCGGTGTCCGCGGATTACGACGCCGTGCACCTGACCATGATGGCTTATCTGACCACGCCAGGTGTCGCGATCCCGTTGTCGGCCAACGCGGGGGCCACTGTGCTCGCCGGGTGGAATCCGGACGCCACCTTCTGGCTACGTAGCAACAACATCACCGTTGACGACGACCCGACGGGCTGACGTTCGGCTACACCGAGTTGAGCAGGTGCGGCCGCACTGCCAGCCACCGCGCGGTGTCCTCGATCCCCTGTTCCAGGGTGAATGTCGGAACCCACCCGAGTAGTCGCAACGCACGATCGTTCGATGCGTAAGCGCCGGCAGTGTCACCGGTGCGTCGGCCGGCAGCGACCACGTCGATATCTTCGCCGAGCACGTTCTCGAATGTGTGTACCAGCTCCCACACGGTCGTCCCCCGCCCGCTGCCCAGATTGACCACAGTCATGCGTGATGATTCAGCGGTGACCCGGTCGAACCTTTCCAGTGCTCGAACATGAGCGTCTGCAAGGTCCCAGACATGAACGTAATCACGCACTCCGGATCCGTCGCGCGTCGGCCAATCCGTTCCCGTAACCCTGAAAGGCGTTCCTGTCGAATATGATTCGAACAGCTTTCCGAGTGCGTGGGTCGGGCGTGCCGATGGTGTACCACTTCGCAGATCCGGATCTGCCCCGACGGGGTTGAAGTAGCGTAGAGATATCGCCGATAATTCAGTGGCCGCCGCAATGTCGTCGAGCATCGTTTCGAACTGAGCCTTGCTGTGCGCATAGGGACTCTGCGGTGCGATCCCCCAATGTTCGTCGACACACCCACCGTCGCTCGGCGCATACACCGCCGCAGAGGAACTGAACAAGAAGCGCTCACACCCGTTCCGAAGGACACTCGATACCAGCGTCAGCGACTTGGATACGTTGTTCTCGTAGTACCGCGCCGGGTTACTCACGGAATCTCCGACCACGATCAAGGCCGCACAGTGAACTGTCGCATCGATATCGGAATGATCTGCGAATACTTTGTCGAGCAGTTTCTCGTCCGCGATGTCGCCGCAGTAGAACGGGAATCTGTGCGCAAATTCGGCGCGGCCGGTCAGCAGGTTGTCGAGAATCACGACATCGATCCCGGCGTCGACGCACTTCGACGCGACGGTGCTTCCGATGAATCCCGCTCCGCCCGTGATCAGTACTTTCACGCCGCTCCCCCGGCATCTTCGACGGCAGTCCTCGCACGACGGACGAAGTGGGACACGCGTGAGCGGGCCAAGTCCCATCCACGTAGGTCGCGCCCGTCCCGGATGGAAAGCCGATCACGGTCGAGAAAGAGCGGCACCATGACCAGATCGCGGTAGAGCGAGTGCAGGCGTGGGCGATCCGCCAACCACAGCGTCCATCGCCACCACCAACGCGCCGAGATGGTCGTCATTCCGGTACTGACGCCGAAGATCGATTCCACCGCCGCCCAGTGGACGTTCACCGCCCGACGGACATCGCGTGGCAACTGGCGTCTGGAGAGCGTCACAGCGAGTTCCGGTTCGGAAGTGAGCAGGTACCCCACGTCGAAGACACTGTTCAACGACAAATCGGCTCGAATCAAGGCCCGATCGGCAAGCCGCGCGTGAGCGATGACGTGCAGCGTCACGTCGGCCATCGCAAGGCGGGATCCTTCTGCCTCCGAGCTGATTCCTCGGACCGCGGCCTCCCGGGTCAGCGCGTGACGGGCGAACCTCGGAAGTAAGTGCGAATGGATTTCGACGGAGCCATGACGGTCGTCGCGAAGGAGTGCCGGTTCCTGGTGATCGTCGTGATCGATGGAGTCGGAGTCCACTTCGTCGGGGCGGACCATTCGGTAGCCGAAATCGAGGATCGCGTCGTTGGCCGGAACGGCATGTGCAGGGTCGACGACCAAAAGGTCGATGTCCGTCATCCGTCGAGCTGCCGGGTTCGGCCAGATTCTTCGCTCGAGAAGGGCGGCACCCTTCAGTGCAACCGTCGGAAATCCGTTGCTGTGTAACAACTCTTGCAGTTCCACTCGTTGCGCGTCGAGGTCCGAGATCCTTATGGTGTTTCGGTGATGGACAAGGCTCAGCGTCAATTCCGGACTCGATGCGGTGGCCGAGGATTCCGACAGCATTTCCGCGAAGCTCGCAGGTAGGACCGATGCGAAGCCGGCCTCGACCGCTCGGGAGGCGAGCAGCGGCAATACCTTGTGCCTTACAGCGGCGTCGATGACTCTGGGCCAATCCTGCTGCGAACACAAGCGGATGACGTCGGCCCCACACTCGGGTTTCAACATGGAAATCAGGTACCGGGTGTCACGCATGACGCCACCAGTTCCTCCACCGTGTCGGCGCCGGTATCGCCGTGATGTCGAATCAGTCTGTAGCACGGGGCATTCGAGAGTAGAGCAGCGATGTTTCTCAGGGTCAATCTGTGGTTGTCGGACCACAGTGCGGATTGCTCGGCCAGCGACTGTATCGCTTGGGGTACGGGCATCGGAGCGAGTCGAGTCGGCCCCTCGTCCCATCCATCGAGGATCAGCACCAGGTCGATTCCGCGAACCGCCGAGCTGACGTTTCGTTCAGAAGGCAAGGTTGACGGGTCCAACGCCCACACCGGCGGGGCGTACGGAAGATACAGCGAATCGTGCGCTTTGATCTCCGGGAGGACGTCGAACGTACCGGCTTTGAGGTGAACCCGCCGCGGTAAGCCCACAGCTTCGGTACCACGAATGAAGACGCCTTCGTCAGCACGCAGTTGTGCACCCCGCATGGCAAGGGCGAGCGCCAAGGTGGTCTTGCCCGCCCCTGAATGCCCGGCGATCGCCACTCTCACACCGTTGCAGTCGACCAGAGCGGCGTGCAGGCGTGTCCACTGTCGGGCGTGCGCGGCCGTCATGACATCTCGGTGCACCGTGCGGTACACGCTCTCCGCGAGCTGGAGACCGTCCAGACCGATCAGCGTTTCACGGCTGCCGCTGATGGTCGATTCGATGGTGACGTCCCAGCGACCGAATGTCGCTCGATTCCGCTGAATCCGAACTTCGACGTTGTTGTCCGCAGGCCACGGGCTGGCAATCCGATGCTCGACGACACCGACCTCGGGTATGCGGAAACCGCGCACAATCGCGTCAACCCAAAGGTAGTGCGCCCGGAATTGTGGTACGTGGTTGCCTGTCACGGAATTCTCACACCAGCAGACGAGAGGTGCTCAGCCGTCCGTACGTCTCGTTGACTACCGACTTCGCCTCGTCGTCAGGGATCTCGAGCACTTCTGCCACGGCCTGGACAATTTCGCTGACGGTCCGGCCGTCACACAGTTCCCACACCAACGTCGCGACCGGGTTGAGGTGATGGGCAACCTCGCTGGAGCTGTCGTACAGCACAACACCGTCGGTGAGATCGTTGCTCTCCACCGTCTGAGAGCGTTGCGGTCTCACACCTTCGAGTAGTTCGGTCAAGATATCTCCTTGATTCAGCGAATCCGATTTCGTTTTGGTGGTGGTCTCACAGTGCGAAGCGTCGTGAGTATTCGGATTCGATTGCGCCCGAACGAATCAGGCTGCGTGTGGAGGCGATGCCGGGCGACAGCGTCAGGCACGTGAGCGCTCCCCCGGCACTCGCATCCACCAGGTAGTCGCCCAGAGTTCGGTAGTGACCCGCCCATTGTCCGAATGCTTCGGGATCTGACTCCGGATCCGCAATCTCGTCGAGAATTCGCTCGAAGGCGCGTGAATGTACGAGAACGGCGTGGACTCCACGGTTCTCAGGACTGGTGCGCAAGAGTGCCGAACCGTCGAGCAGAGCTCCGTCCCTCGATTTCGGGTCGTGTCCGAGGTGGACGACGTCCCAATCGCCGTGATCCAACTCTTCGCGGGCATGGCCAAGGATCGATGCGGCGGCATCCAGCAAACTGACGTCGTCAGCAGCGATGAGGACCGAATCCCAGCCCTTCTCAGTCGCCCGAGCGAGCGCACGACGCCACGAGACGGCAAAGGCCGCGTCCTGATTCATCGCGTCCTCGAAAGCCGACACTCTTTCCACCGCTGTTACGCGCGGTAAGCGAATGAATCTATGCCAGGACGCTTTCCATCTGTCGATGTCGAGATCGAGATTCACGACGGCAACACCGAGGTCCGACTCAGAATCCTCGACAACGGGGTTGGGTTCTCCCCCTACTCGGACAGGCGACAGTGGGCGATCGAGCACAACGTCGACTGCGCCTCGCTCGAGCAGATAAGCCGCCAGTGAGAAGTCGGACGGCACGGGTCCGTTGATCCTTCGTGAGAGTTCGTCTCGCAAAGTTCCGTATGTCGCCGCGCGAACAATCAGTGCAGCTCCGACCAGATCTTCGCCGTGTGCGTGGATGACAGCCGTATCGGCCTCGGCCGGGAGGTCGTCGACGATGTTCCGTAGCTTGTACATAACCGCGGGTTCGATCACGCGAATCTCGTCCAGAAAAACTACCGATTTCCACGCCAACAGAATGGCCTTGTCGATTCCGGCGACGAACGCAGACGCAGTCCTCCACCCATCCGGAGCGTCGTCCTCCGCCGGAAGGGCACGGTGAACGGTCAGTTCGATCGACTCGGCCTCCGCCAGGCATGAACGCCACGGAGCGACTCGGCCGTCGTCGCTGAGAACGACCACCCCACCGAAGACCAACTCGGGTCTCTGGACGCTCAGCTCGGCACGGCGACGAATCTCGGGATACGAATCACCGAGGTACCTGGAGAACTGACGATGGAGTGAGTCGAGATCCCATCCGACCTCACTCCAACCGAGCAGGTAATTGTGAACACGATCTTCCCAGTTTATTCGATACGGGACGCCGGCCGGGCGCTCGAACCGATGGTGCCAACCGAAGGCCGGAAGGCAGACGACCTTGCCGCCGTTGATCCGGAACTTCTCGTGGATGTATCCCTCTTCACCGCCGAATCCGGTGAAGTGCGAGTTCAATCCCGGCCATGCCTCACGCCTGCAGGCAAATGAGCCGAGGCCCTGCATGACGATCTCGAAAGGCACGTCAGGGTGTTGCTTCGCGCGCGAATCAACTCCCCACGAACCGAACATCCCGTTGCGCCACTTGGGGTCCATGTGGGTGGCCGCGATGTGCGAGGAATCCTGGGAGAGCATCGGTCCCTGGATCAGATCGTCGGTTTCCGGGTCCGCATCGAAATACGCCAGCAACGCCGACAACGATCCCGGTGCCAAGATCACGTGAGAGTCGAGGACAAGGACATACTTTCCGGTGGCCTTGCGGAACAGGACGTCCCGCACCGCAGTCGATCGAACGTCGGTGAACGGGATGTAGCGGAACCGATCGATGTAACCGGCAAACGATTCGAGCATCGGCGCCGGCAACCCCTCGGGGTTGTTGTCCAACAAGACGAATTCGACTCTGTCCAGAACCTCGCGATGATGGACCAAGATCGAGTGGATCGTGAAGTACGCGCCGTCGAAATCGTCGTAGGTCGCGATCGCGACAGTCAGATCGGCCGGTTCTCCGTGCGGCGGAGTCTCCTTCACCTGAACGGACCCCGCGCTCTGAAACTTCTTCAGAGCGCGGTGTAGCGCGACATCGAACTCTGTCATCGTCGGTGTTCCCCCTCGGAACCAGTCGCGTCGTGTCGGCTACGTAGGTTCCGTGGGATTCGTCGGCTGGGTCGGAGGGGTCGGGAAGGTCGGCTCGGTGCGAGTGGTTGGCACTGTCGGTACGGTTGGCACAGTCGGGACGGTCGGCTCCGTCGGCACAGTCGGCCCGGTCGGCTTAGCCGTCGTCGTTCCACCGGAACCTGAAGAGCTACCGGTTGATCCGGAACCTGTGGAACTTCCAGACGATCCCGAACTCCCGGAACTACCCGAACTGCCTGACGATCCCGAACTTCCCGATGATCCGGGGTTGCCCGGCTCGTTTCCGCCCGGCTGGTTACCTCCCGGAGTATGGCCACCGGGCTGATTCCCGCCTGGTTGTTCGCCGCCTGGTTGATTCGGGTTCTGCTGGCCACGACTTGGCGCTCCGGAGAGATTCGGCGTGTCTCCGGCTGCGAAGGCCGGCGCCGCACCACCGAGGCTGATCGACGTCACGACGGGCACAGTTACCGCCGAGGCCGCTAGAACTGTCTTGACGAACTTGCGTCGATCAACCGGAACATTCTGAAAAGCGTCGTCGCCCATAGTGTTTCTCCCATGCGTCCGAGACGAGGTCGTCCTCACTCGATGTCGGGCAAAACGCTAGCATCCTTCCGGCAACTTTACAGACTGAACCCGCCGAAATTTGGTTCTTATGCGAAGTTGAGACCGGACTGGGCCGGCAATTCGGACGGGAGTACGACAATTCCCTCCAGCACAGGGAGCACGTTTGTCCTGTTCCATCACCGTCAGCCGGCCGGCATCTCCCACGGCGCCACCGGAAGAGTGCTTCCGGTTTCGAGGTAGGACTTCAGGTTCGACAACACCGCCGACCATCCACCGGCCACCTCCTTGCGAGCCGATTCGTCCGCCAAATCGGTGTGCTTGACGGTCAGTCGCACGATCGCGCCGAAGGCTTCGATGTCGAAACTCACCCGAGAGATGTCGACGCCCGGTTCGCCGTTCGGATCAGCCCAGGTGGTGACCAACCTCGACGGAGGGTTGCTCTCGACTACGGTGCCGACTACATCGGCAATGTTCGAACCGTCGATCCGGCGGTGCTCCCAGGTCGATCCCGGCTGCCAGTCGGAGACGTTGCTGTGTCCCCAATACTCTGCGGTGGCCTGTGCGTCGGTGAGCGCTTTCCAGACGTTGTCCGCCGTGCTCGCAATGTAGGTGACGTACACAAAACTGGGCTTGTCGGCCATGGCTTCCTCCGCGATTTTTTTGACGGTACTGAGCGCATGAAGGCGCGGTACCTCGAACTTGTTGATCCACCGCTCTCGAATCTCCTCGAGCGCAACGGGATTGAGATAGTGAAGCTTCGCCCTCCCCTGTCGGACCGTGCTGATCAGATTGGCGTCCTCGAGCATGGTGAGGTGTTGAGTGACAGCTTGCCGACTCATGTCGAGGCTGTCGCACAGCTCGCCGAGCGACTGACCGTTGGCTACGAACAAGCGGTCCAGGAGAAGCCTTCGTGTGGGATCGGCCAGTGCTTTGAAGGCTGCATTCATCCGGTCGTTCACAACTTCACAATATGCAAGCATTTACTTGCATGTCAACGGTTGGGCGTGCCGGGTTTCGAAAGTTGGGACGGATGAGGTGTGATGTCTCTAGGCAGATGTGATCTGAATCCCGGATTACACCGTAAGAGAGGTTGGGCACATGGACTGGGCAGCAATTGGAGTGGGTGTCGGGTATGCCTCGGTGGCCCTGTCGATCCTGGTTTTCGTCGGCGGGTGCATCGCACTGTTCATCTTGTCCGTCCGCCAGTAGCTGACACCTCGACAAAGTGGTGATCACCCCGGGGTCCGGCCAAGCCGATCACCTCGGGAGTGATCACCCTCGAGGCCGCTTGATCGATTCGGACACACCGGCGCGCGTCGGACTGCTCGCAGAGAAGCTCGGCCGCGGTGGGACTACCGTAGGACTGTCGCCTAGAACTCGAGGAGTACGGAATGAGCATCCAGTCGGTTGAACCGCACCGCCACCGCGTAGTGGTGATCGGTTCCGGCTTCGGAGGATTGTTCGGCACTCAGGCTCTCAAAAAAGCCGATGCCGACATCACGATGATCGCGCGTACAACCCACCATCTGTTTCAGCCGCTCCTCTATCAGGTTGCGACGGGCATCCTCTCGGTCGGTGACATCGCTCCCGCCACGAGACTGGTGCTGCGCAAGCAGAAGAACGCACAGGTACTGCTCGGTGAGGTCGAGACCATTGATCTCGAGAATCAGACCGTGACCTCGCGCCTGCTCGAACGCGTCACTGTTACGCCGTTCGACAGTCTGATCGTGGCAGCCGGTGCCGGTCAGTCGTACTTCGGCAACGACCAGTTCGCGGAGTTCGCCCCCGGAATGAAAACGATCGACGACGCCCTCGAACTGCGCGGACGAATCCTTGGGGCCTTCGAACAGGCCGAACTGTCGGACGATCCCGCCGAGCGTGCGCGCTTGCTCACCTTCGTCGTTGTCGGCGCCGGCCCCACCGGCGTGGAGTTGGCCGGGCAGATCGCCGAGCTTTCCCGTCGAACGCTGGACGGCGCGTTCCGCAAGATCGATCCTCGTGAAGCGCGCGTCGTGCTCCTCGACGGCGCCCCTGCCGTGTTGCCCGTGTACGGCGGGAAGCTCAGCCGCAAGGCTGCCGAGACGCTCGAGAAGCTCGGCGTCGAGATCCAGCTCGACGCGATGGTCACCGACGTGGACAACGACGGTCTGATCATCAAGGAGAAGGACGGCACGCTTCGCCGTATCGAGTCGCAGTGCAAGGTGTGGTCCGCCGGCGTGCAGGCCAGCCCCCTCGGCAAGCAGCTCGCAGAACAGAGCGGCGGAGAAACCGACCGCGCCGGCCGCGTCATGGTCAATCCCGACTTGTCTCTGCCCGGGCACCCCAACGTCTTTGTCATCGGCGACATGATGTCGCTCGACAAGCTGCCCGGATTGGCTCAGGTTGCCATGCAGGGTGGCAAGTACGCGGCCAAGCAGATCAAAGCGTCACTGGACGGCAAGTCCCCGTCGGAACGAGTTCCGTTCAAGTACTTCGACAAGGGCAGTATGGCAACGATCTCGCGCTTCAGCGCGGTAGCCAAGGTGGGCAAGCTCGAGATCAGCGGCTTCATCGGGTGGGTTGCCTGGCTGGCAATTCACCTCCTCTACCTCGTCGGATTCCGTTCCCGTGCCTCGACGCTTTTGTCGTGGGCGGTGACGTTCTTCGGGCGTGGCCGTGCTCAGATGGCGTCCACCGAGCAGCAGGTCTTCGCGCGAAACGCGATGGGCGAGTTGGAGAAGAAGAACAAGGAAGCGACGGAGTCCGGCAGCGCTTCGAATGGCGAAGCCAAGAAGGCTGCCGGCAAGCAGCAGAAGGCCGCCGGCTGATCAACACCTGAGTGACCGGCGGAGGGCGGTTGTGGAGTTCAACTCCACAGCCGCCCTCCGTCATTCGATCGACTGCCGTGTTGTCAGTTTCCGATCTTCGCCACCTCGGTGATGTTCGCGAGGCGAACCTGTCCCTTGGAAACGAGTCGGTCGTTCTCGTCGGTGATGCGAACTTCCCAGAGTTGCTGGGTGCGTCCGCGATGAATCGGGGTGGCTTCAGCGGTGAGAGTGCCCTCCCGCGTTGCGCGCAGGAAGTCGGTGTTGTTGTTGACTCCGACCACGTGTCCTCGCTCACCCAGCCACACGGTGCCACCGACGCTGGCGAGTGACTCCACGACCGAGCAGTACACACCCCCGTGCTGAATCCCGGCGGGCTGGTGCAGCGTGGGCTTGACGGTCCATTGCGCCCGCACGCGATCTGGGCTCAGTTCGGTGTATTCCAGGCCGATGGTGGCGTCGAAGCCCGTTCCGAGCCGTTTCATCATCTCTGCGGTCTCAGCAGTGTCGACCATGCCATCTCCATCTGTGATTCTCTGGCGCCGGTGTGGCTGCCACTCCCTACCTGATTACACGAGAGGTAACTCGAGCTTGGAATCAGGTCTGGAAAAAGAACCGGCGGGTTTCACATCATTCGATGTGAAACCCGCCGTGGGGAGGACCGGGAGTCTCTGCAGCCCTCAGGACTCCGGCGCGGTCCGGCAGTTTCGTCACTCTCGCGGGGTGTAGCTCTCCGCGCGGTGTTCCACAATCATAGGCAAGGCTGACCTAATTTAGCAAGCCCTTCGTCGAACTGGTTCCAACGAGGACGCAGCGAGACCTTACGGCGTGCACGCACGGGCAGTCCGGCGGCGACAAAAGCGTCCAGCAGCCCCTGCCCGCGGCGCTGAGCGGCTGATTCGCCCCCGCCGGCCAAGATGGGGACATATGCCGCTGCGCCTAGGATCGACTCCCCTACCAAGCCCCAGAATCTGAACTGGTCGACGGGCGCACACCTGGAGACGGCGTCGTAGATCGCCCGTAGCGAGGTCAGGCAACGGTGCGCGGTCCAGACGAGGAGCGCTTCTTCGCACGGCATGTCGACGACGCCGTCACTGCCGGACTCCCGTCCGTTCGGCGCAACGCGCAGAGTTTCGTCGATCACCCCGGCCCAGTCGATACCGCCGTCGCTGTCCATGTGGATGAACAGGTTCTCGAGGCCTGGATCCCAAGCGGCACCTTCGGAGACGATCGATGCGGCAACCCTGCCGACCACAGCGTGAATCAGTGATGTTGCGACCTGTATCGCCGCAGCTTCGGCACTGTCGAGATCCTGGAGCGAGCGGGCGAACATCTGATGCACCCGATCCCCGCACAAGCCTTCACTCAACTGCCACCAACGCCGTTTGCCTTCACCTGACATGGCGGCAACCGCGTAGACGCGCGGGTAGTCAGGGTTGAGTGCTCGTAGGCGAACGCTGGTGCGGCTCAATGCGTTCGACCGGAGTTCGAATTCACGAACATCCGCATGCTGGGTGGTCAAGGTGATTGTCACCGTGCACTCCAATCGGCCGAAGTTGTCTTGTGGTTCTTAATGTAGGTTAGCCTCACCATAATTCAAGAGTAAAGAACTGTGACGCTGGGCACCGCATATTCACAGGAACTTGCCCCGCAGGGAGCACACCCACATAGGGTTCCGTAACCTAAGATGCGAATTCCCTGCGCACAAAGACCAGGAGCTCGAACCGCCAGTGACGATGATCAAACCGCTCGGGAACGGACATCCCCGAGGACCCAGCGAGACGTACGGACGGCGCATAGTGCCGCGCGGCCCGGCTCCTGTCCGAATGCGTGTTCTAGCTGGGATTTTCGACGCGGGGGTGTTCCTGCTTCCGTTGCTCGTCGGCTGGTACGTCGTTCAGTCGCTCCGAGACGAGAACGGTGGCGGCGAAGCCGACCGCGCAGTATTCGGTGGGACGGCAATAGCCATTGCCGTTGGTCTCCTCGTGTGGAACCTGGGATTCCGCGAAGGTGCCACAGGCCGGACCTCGGGAAAGGGATGGGTAGGTCTGGTCACGCGTGACGCGAAGACAAAGCAGCCCATCGGTGTTCGCCGAGCTCTGCGCAGGCCGTTCGATCGAACCGGTATCGAGGTGGTCCGTGAAAGCACGGCGCGCGAAGAAGGGTTCGAGGAACTCGCGCGCGACAACAGCGTCGGGGCAACTCGTCGACGCCGGCTGATCGGTCTCGCGGTGCTCACGGTTCTTCTCGCGCTCGTCATGCTCGCGAGCATCGCGGTGGGCGCACGTCCGCTGACGTTTGCCGAGATCTTCCACGCCATCTTCAGTTCGGACGGCACCCAGACGGACATCATCGTGCGAACGTTGCGCGCTCCGCGGACCATCCTGGGTCTTGTCGTCGGCATCGCACTCGGTATCGCCGGCGCCCTGATTCAGGGACACACGCGTAACCCGTTGGCAGATGCCGGACTACTCGGCCTCAACGCCGGCGCGGCTTTCTTCGTAGTCATGGCGATCTATCTCTTCGGCTTCACCGCCCCGAGTCAGTACCTCTGGTTCGCGTTTGCAGGCTCGTTCGTCGCCAGCATCGTCGTCTTCGGCTTGTCCTCCATCGGAAACGGCGGCGCGAGTCCTCTGAGTCTGGCTCTGGCGGGCGCAGCCGTCGCGTTCTTCCTGCAAGCCATGACCAATGCCGTGATCATCCTCGACCAGACCAGTCTGGACGCCTACCGTTTCTGGGTAGTCGGGTCGGTGTCCGGTCGCGGGTTCGACGTTCTCTGGCAGGTCCTCCCCTTCCTGATACTCGGTTTGGTCATCGCCCTGGCGAGTACGCCTGGTCTCAATGTCCTCAGCCTGGGTGAAGACGTCGCAAAAGCGTTGGGAACGAACATCGCGTTCAGTCGCACACTCGGCATCATCGCGATCACCCTGCTGACCGGCGCCGCGACCGCAGCGTGTGGACCTATCGCGTTCATCGGATTGGTGGTCCCCCACGTGGCCCGGGCCATCACCGGACCCGACTACCGCTGGCTGGTCCCGTACGCGGGCTTGCTCGGTGCGGTCATGCTGATCACCGCGGACATCATCGGTCGCGTAGTCGTGCGCCCCGGCGAGTTGCAGGTCGGAATCATCCTGGCCCTCTTCGGCGCCCCGTTCTTCATCGCTCTCGTACGCCGCAGGAAGTTGGCAAGTCTGTGACGCTCAAGCAAGAACTCCGGGTACTCCCCCGGACCGTCCCCTCACGTAAGTCGATTCGTATCGGTGGATTCTCGCTGGTCTACCGTCCACTCGCGGTGTCGGTGTGCATTGCGCTCGCGGTCGCACTCTTCCTTCTGCTCTGCATCAACATCGGACGGGGCGACTATCCGATCTCGATCCCCGATGTCATTTCGGTCCTGCTCGGTAATGGAAGCAAGACACAGAACCTGATCGTCTTCGACCTCCGACTTCCTCGATCGCTCACCGCACTCTTCATCGGTATGGCACTCGGCATTGCCGGTGCGGTCACCCAGACGATCGCTCGCAACGCCCTCGCCAGCCCCGACATCCTCGGAATCACGGCTGGATCGAGTGCTGCCGCGGTCGCTCTCATCGTACTCGGCGGGGGTGGCTCGTTCGTGGGACTGCTTGCCACACTGGGGATTCCGTTGGCTGCACTGTGTGGCGGTCTGCTGACAGCTGTGGTGATCTACGCCCTCGCATGGCGAAAAGGCGTCGAGGGGTTCCGCCTCATCCTGATCGGCATCGGCATCAACGCCATGCTCGTGGCAGCGACGGGATGGCTTCTCATCTCGGCGGACATCAACGATGCTTCCCGCGCACAGGTGTGGCTCAACGGTTCGCTCAACGGTGCCACCTGGAATCAGATGTGGCCGGTAGCCATCGCTGTCGCGGTAGTCGGCGGCTACGCGGTGATCGCTTCGTTCACCATGGGAGCGCTGCGGTTGGGCGACGACAACGCCACCTCTCTCGGTGTTCGCTTGCAATCATCGCAGGCCAAACTGTTGCTCTCCGCCGTGGCGCTGGCCGCCATCGCAACCGCCGCAGCAGGTCCGGTCGGCTTTGTCGCCCTGGCTGCGCCACAGGTCGCCATGCGTCTGGTGCGCTCTGCCGGCCCGCCCATCGTGGCGTCCGCGCTGACCGGTGCTGTACTGGTGGTCGGCAGCGACGTCATCGCTCGAACAATTCTGCCTGTGGAACTCCCCGTCGGAATCGTGACTTCCGCACTGGGTGGTCCGTTCCTGCTCTACCTGTTGGTTCGTAACAATCGGAAGGTCACAGCATGACCACCATCGCCCAGTCCACCGATACTCCTTCGCGTCTCGTCGCCAAGAACCTGACGCTCGGGTACGGGGACCGCATCATCGTCGACGGACTCGATCTCGAGATCCCTACCGGCGTGATCACGACGGTCATCGGCCCCAACGGTTGCGGCAAGTCGACGCTCCTGCGTGCGCTCGGTCGTCTGCTCAAGCCCAAGGGCGGATCGGTTGTCCTGGACGGCAAGGCGATCAGTTCGATGAAGACCAAGGAAGTCGCACGGGTGCTCGGAATGCTCCCCCAGACTCCAGTTGCGCCCGAAGGACTCACCGTCGCCGATCTGGTCTCACGTGGGCGCCACCCGCACCAGTCGTGGATCAGGCAGTGGTCCGCGGACGACGAGGGCGAGGTCGCCGAAGCGCTGGAGCTGACCGGTGTCTCGGATCTCGCCGATCGACCCGTCGATCAATTGTCCGGCGGTCAGCGCCAGCGAGCCTGGATCTCGATGGCTCTCGCCCAGGGAACCGACATTCTGCTTCTCGACGAACCGACTACCTATCTGGACCTCGCGCACTCGATGGAAGTCCTCGACCTGGTGGATCAACTCCACGAGGAAATGGGGCGCACCGTGGTGATGGTGCTGCACGACCTCAATCTCGCGGTCAGATACAGCGATCATCTGATCGTGATGCGCGACGGCGCCGTCGTCGCTTCTGGTGTCCCCAAGGACATCATTTCCGCGGAACTTCTGCTCGAGGTGTTCGGTCTCGAAGCTGCGGTCATCGACGATCCCGTCTCGGATCGGCCGCTGATCGTTCCGATCGGTACCCGGCACGTGTTCGGCGCCGTCGGCGGGCCGGCAAAGCCTGCGTGACGATCGCGAATCAGCGACCCAGAATCGTCCGAACAAGTTTGAATCCTTGACCGATCGTCACGGTCGGCAGGTACGCCCGTCCGACCGCGTTCCCGATGCTCGGCAACGCGGCTGGATCGGCGAAAGTCATGTGCATCGGCACGTACCGAGGCTGGAACTTCGATTTGAAGGCCAACAGCGAACGAAATCCGTACACCGGTTCCAGGGTGCGACCGAGTAGGTCGAGCACGCTGTCCATCATCGCCGAGAAAGTCGTGGCCTCCGGTTCGTTCGCATTCCTCTCGGAGTCACCGGCGATTGTTGCCAACGGTGCACCGGACAGACTGAGGAACTCGACGCCCTCCTCCTCCAATTTCAGTGCAGCGGAGGCGATGAGGAACTCCATCGCGGGACGGAATCCTTCGGAGCGTCGCCTCATGAAGTCGAGTGTCCACCCGACGACTTTGCCGTCGCGGTGCACCGGTAGCCACGACGTGACACCGTGCACGGTGCGATCCTCGTCGACGGCGATCAGGCACCGCACTTGTTCGTCGTCGACCTCGTCGAGTCCGCCGAGGGTGAATCCCATCTCGGGCATCCCCTTGTCCGCCACCCATTCCTCCGAGATCGCAACTATCTGATCCTTGATCGCGAGAGGTGCATGAGGGAAGGAAATCCACTCGGCCGTGATCCCGGACTTCTTCGCCCGGTTCAGTGCTGTTCGCACATCCTGGAACCGCTTTCCTGTGAACGCGACCTGTCCGAGGTCGAGCACGGTTTCCTCGGCGACCTGCAGGCCGCTCCAGCCCATGGAATCAGTGATGCTTCGGGCGTCGTCGGTCACTGAATAGAAGCAGGGAATCCAACCGTTCGACGAAGCGAACTCGGCAAACTCCTCGATCGCCGTGCGCATGCGATCTGGAGGACCGACCGGATCACCGGTTGTGAGAGCAACACCGGCGATGACGCGATACGCGACGTAACTCGAACCGTCCGCGCTGAACCAGTATGTGTTTCCCTTCCACGTCGTCATCCAGGACAACGGGCTGCCGGTACCGGCGATCAACATGGATCGCGCTCGTTCGGCGGCTTTGGGATCGGCGGTCTTGACCGGCTTGAGGAAACTCACGAACACCAACACGGCGGCGACGCCCCAGAACACGACGCCGGTCCACTCGAAGAGCAACGTCGACTCGATGTCCACGGGAAGCAGACGCGGATCGATCAACTGCAGGTACACGGGCGGTACAAGGCGCTGAGGGAAGTCCGCGAGCAACATCGTTACAGTGGGCTCGCGATCGAACCCGTGCCTGGCGAGCATTCCGCCGCCGACGTAGATCACGGCGAGGACCGCGAGCAAGGTCACGATCGCAGCACCGAGACGTCGGTATGTCTTGGCCGGGGCCGCGACGTCGAAGTATCGACGTGTCGCGATCAGCAGGATCAGTACGAAGAGCGGTGTCAGGAACGGCACCAGAGTTCGGTACACGTTCGGATCGCTGATTCCGTAGAACAAGCTGTCACTGTCGACGGCGTCGACGAACCTGATGACGAAGTTCCCGATCGAGAGGACGAGTAGGACTACCTGAGCACACACTGTCGCAATCCAGGCGAATCTGCGGCCACGACGGAGCCCGTCACTCAACACGAGAACGAAGATCGACGGCATCAGCGAGAGCAGAGTCGGGCCGATACCGGAGAGTCTGAGCTCGAGGAGTCCTCGTCGGCAGTCCGGATCCGACGAGGACTCCTCGCACAGTTCTCGAACCTCGGCGACAGTCCAGGGAACTCCGCGGAAGAGGTCACGGAGGACCGCGAGTGGGCCGACCGCCTGCGGGGACAATGCGGCGATCATCGGGCCGATCGCACTCGCCGCGACGACGATGGCGACCAGGACGCGACCCTCTCGCTGTGTCCCGGCGATGCGCTCACCGCGCGCCGATCGTCCGACGATCCACTGACCGATCACCAAACCCACCACAGCGGCAAAGAATCGGATGACGTCTTGCAGCTGACCACTGAACAAGGCCAAAGTGATCGTCAACGCCAAAGTTCCGACGCGAATGCGACGGCGCCACAGGGTGCCCATGTTCGAGCTGGCGGCCATCGCAGCGCCGACGATCCATGCACTGGCTCCGACCGCGGAGCCCACGTGGAGGCGGAATCCCCAACTGGAATCGAACACCTTCGCAAACGACGCCCAGCCGAGCCCGAGCAGGACTCCCAAGATTTGAGTGCTTGCGCCGGCGATCGCAAGCTTGATCGTTCCCATTCGGCGTTCGAGGGGTGCGGCGACTGCGATCAGGAGCACGGTCGCGCCGAGGTACCCGAGCAGGTTTCCTGCCCACAGCACGGACGTGAGCGGCGTCCAGATGCGGCCGTGCTGGATCGAGCCCATTCCGGCACCGATCGTGTGCTCGAGATCGCGGGACGGTCCGTGAACGAGGCTGCCGGTTGCGGCACCCACGATCCACATGGTGAGAAGTAGAACGACCGTCAACGGTGCGTCGCGAATGCCGAAACGGATGATGCCGGCAGCTTTCTGCGTGACTACCCGCGCCCGTGATGTCGATTCTTCGGTGCCCGGCGAACTGTCGATCGTCATCTACGTGCGGCTACTTTCTGCGGATCGACTGTTTGGCTTGCAATTATCGGGCATCGTCATTGTCGGGACTTTCGTCGTCTCACACCACCGTAACCGTCACGCAGATCACTATGGCCAATACCACACCCCCACCGAGGTGGTTACTACTACCAGTAGTACGTATTTCGTCGTGGAAGTCCGTAGAATCGAAGAATGGCAGGTCTAGGTGAACTCGAACGCGCGGTGATGGATCATTTGTGGTCCACATCGGAACCGCAAACTGTGCGACAGGTGCATGAAGCACTCGCGACGCATCGCGAATTGGCGTACACGACGGTAATGACCGTTCTGCAGCGCCTGGCGAAGAAGCATCTGGTGATTCAGCAGCGTGACGATCGCGCACATCGCTATCTTCCCGTCAACAAGCGCGAAGAACTGGTCGCGAGCCTGATGGTCGACGCTCTGGCCCAGGCTCCGGAGTCCGGCGGTCGCGCCGCGGCACTCGTCCACTTCGTGGGACAGGTCAATGCTGACGAAGCCGATGCTCTCCGCGAAGCGCTCGCTGCCCTCGAGGTGCGCGAGTCCGCGAAAAAGGCTGCGCAGCCCGGAATTTCTAGGCCGAACTGATTTCGTCGTGCATGATGTGTAGGACATGAACGCCACTACTGCACTGGTTTTCGGACTGCTTGCCTTGTTGCTGGCCGGTCCGGTTCCCGCACTCCTGAGCCGCTCCACGTGGCCGTACCGCGCTCCACGCGCGGCGTTGGTTCTGTGGCAAGCCGTCGCAATTGCTGCGGTGCTGTCGGCATTCAGCTCGGGCCTGGCCATTGCCAGCCAGCTGCTCGTTCCCGGCACTGACGGTAGGCCGACGACGGCCCCGACCGCCGAAATCGATGCACTCGGGCTCCCGCTGTGGATTCTGTACGTGGTTGTTTTTGCCCTGACGCTTCTGATCGGCGCGAAGCTGATCTTCTCGATCATCCAGGTCGCTGTGAGAACCCGACGTCGCCGTGCACGTCACCGCGTGTTGGTGGACCTTCTCGACGACTGCGCCATGCCCGCGTCGGTGGAACGCACACCCGATCTGCGGGTACTGGACGTCGACGAACCGATCGCATACTGCCTGCCAGGTCTGCGTCAACGCGTGGTTCTCAGTCAAGGCACTCTGCAGAACCTCGATCATGCCGAGGTCAAAGCCATCCTGACGCACGAGCGTTCCCACCTGCGAGCTCGTCACGATCTGGTCCTCGAGGCTTTCACTGCCGTCAACCACGCGTTCCCCCGTTTCGTTCGTAGCAAGTCGGCCCTGGGATCGGTGCAGCTACTGGTGGAGTTGCTCGCCGACGATTCAGCCGTGCGGGCTACCGGTCCCACTCCCCTCGCGCGGGCGCTTGTCGCGTGTGCCGGATCGACGGCACCCCGCGGGGCAATGGCAGCGGGTGGTCCGTCGACGCTCATCCGGGTGCAGCGCCTCTCGGCCGACGACGCAGATCCCCGCATCGCAGTTTTTGCGTATCTCGGGGCGGTCGCGATTCTCGTTGTTCCCACGGTTGCGGTTGCTGTGCCCTGGCTCACCGAACTTCGACTGCTTTTCAACGCATACTGAGTCTTGACCTGCGTAACCCCGTGTAGTAGTGCAGGTCACAGGCGGGGCTACCTGACTTCGGTGTCCCCGGTGGCGTAGAGTGGATCACGGCCACCATCGTGGTCCGTCAACATATAACGGCACACAGCCCAATTCCCCGCAGTATGCGTTCGGATTGCCAGGTGACATGTGCCCTGGCTCGTCCCTTTGCGAACTGTGTCGTGTATTTCAGCATGGCTTCTTCCGCTCCGCGACGTGCCCGTAGTCCGGAGAGGTTTCCGCGTGACCAACGCTGTCCAAATGTCGTCTTCCGAGAACATCGAAGACCCCACCGTCAACACCCCCGCTGCCGAAGAAGCAGTCGCCACCGAGCCGGGTATCACCTTCGCCGAGATCGGCCTGCCCGAGCAGCTTGTTGCCGCATTGGCGCGCAACTCCATCACCGTCCCGTCCCCCATCCAGGCGCAGTCCATCCCGGACGCGCTCGCCGGTACCAACGTTCTCGGCCGCGCACAGACCGGATCGGGCAAGACCCTCGCCTTCGGCCTGCCGATGCTGACCCGCCTCTCACGCCACGAAGATCGCCCGGCCGCCAAGCGTCCCCGCGCACTCGTGCTCGTCCCCACCCGTGAGCTTGCTTTCCAGGTGGTCGACTCCCTCAACTCCTACGCCGGAGCACTCGGACTCACGGTTCGCCCCGCTGTCGGTGGAACGCCGTTCGCCAAGCAGGTCGATCAGCTTCGCCGCGGCGTAGACGTCCTCGTCGCAACGCCGGGTCGTCTCGGCGACCACCTGCGTCAGGGCACCTGCATCCTCGACTCGGTGGAAATCACCGCACTCGACGAAGCCGATCAGATGGCGGACATGGGCTTCCTGCCCGAGGTTCGCTCGATCCTCGGTGAGACCCCCGCAGACGGACAGCGTCTGCTGTTCTCGGCAACCCTCGACCGTGAGGTCCAGTCGCTGGTTCGTCAGTTCCTGGCCAACCACGTCACCCACTCCACCGAAGACGGCCGCGCAAGCGTCGACACGATGGAGCACTACGTCCTCCTCGTCGATCGTGGACAGAAGGATTCAGTCCTCGCCGAGATCGGTGCCCGCGACGGACGCACCATCATGTTCGCCCGCACCAAGCTCGGTTGCGAGGGAATCACCGACCGCCTCCGCGCAGTCGGCATCGCTGCCGAGTCGCTTCACGGCGGCAAGGCACAGAACCAGCGCACCCGCGTCCTCGAGCGTTTCAAGAACGGCCGCACCCCGGTCCTCGTCGCAACGGACGTCGCAGCACGCGGCATCCACGTCGACGGCATCGACCTCGTCGTTCACGTCGATCCCCCGGCCGACCACAAGGACTACCTGCACCGCGCTGGTCGTACCGCTCGCGCCGGCGAGAAGGGCACCGTTGTCGCCATCGTGCTGCCGAACCAGAAGCGTCAGTTCAAGCGTCTGACCGGTATGGCCGGCGTCAATGCCGCAGCCGTTGCCGTCACCCCGGGTTCTGCTGAACTTGCTCGCATCACCGGCGCCAAGAAGCCGACCGGAGAACCGTTGCGCGAGAGCTCTTCTCGTGGCGAGCGTTCCTTCGGTGATCGTGGTGGAAGCCGTGGCGGCTACCAGGGCAACCGCTCGTCCGGTGGATACCAGGGCAACCGCTCTTCGGGTGGCTACCAGGGCAACCGCGACGGCGAGAGCCGCGGCGGATACCAGGGTGATCGCTCCAGCGGTGGTTACCAGGGCAACCGCGACAGCCGCCCCTCGACCGGCTACCAAGGAAACCGCTCTTCGGGTGGCTACCAGGGAAGCCGCGACGGCGAGAGCCGCGGCGGATACCAGGGCAACCGCTCTTCCGGTGGATACCAGGGTGATCGCTCCAGCGGTGGTTACCAGGGCAACCGTGACAGCCGTCCGTCCTACGGAGACCGCGACAGCCGCCCCTCGACCGGCTACCAAGGAAACCGCTCTTCGGGTGGTTACCAGGGCAACCGTGACGGCGAGAGCCGCGGCGGATACCAGGGCAACCGCTCTTCCGGTGGTGGATACCAGGGCAACCGTGACAACAACCGCTCGTACGGCGATCGCGACAGCCGCCCCTCGACCGGCTACCAGGGCAACCGCTCCTCCGGTGGATACCAGGGAAACCGCGAAGGCGGCGACAACCGTGCAGCCTCGACCAGCGGTGGCGGCTTCCGCAGCCGTACCGACCGTCGTAGCTATGACGGATTCGACGGCCCGAAGCGCGATCAGCGGTAATACCTGCGCTGAGCTGCGGCTCGACAACTGAACACTGAGAACCTTCCGGCTGTGCCGGAAGCTGTATCGAGACGGATGCAGGTCACTGCAATTAAAGTGATCTGCATCCGTGTTTTGTATGCACGGTCTGATGTTCACGCGCGTCGCGGCCGCACCGTTTTCGGCTGCGCACAGCGCAGGATTTCACAGCCGCGGACCGAGAGGGAAAGCTGTAAGCATGTCAACCACTAGCACCGAATCACCCCGAGCTCAGATCGGCGTCACCGGCCTGGCCGTCATGGGTTCGAATATTGCCCGCAATTTCGCCCGCCACGGTCACACCGTTGCCCTGCACAACCGCAGCATCGCGAAGACCGATGCCCTGATCGCCGAGCATGGTTCCGAGGGCGATTTCGTGCGCACCGAGACCGTCGAGGAGTTTGTTGCCGCACTTCAGAAGCCGCGACGCGTCCTGATCATGGTCAAGGCCGGCGCCCCGACCGATGCTGTCATCGAAGAGCTCGCAAACGCCATGGAGCCCGGCGACATCATCATCGACGGTGGCAACTCGCTCTACACCGACACGATCCGTCGTGAAGCGGCGATCCGCGCCCGCGGACTGCACTTCGTCGGCGCCGGTATCTCCGGTGGCGAAGAAGGCGCACTCAACGGTCCGTCGATCATGCCGGGCGGCCCGAAGGAGTCCTACGAGGCTCTCGGCCCGCTTCTCGAGTCCATCTCCGCTCACGTCGACGGCACCCCGTGCTGCACGCACATCGGCCCCGACGGCAGCGGTCACTTCGTCAAGATGGTGCACAACGGCATCGAGTACGCCGACATGCAGCTCATCGGCGAGGCGTACAACCTCTTCCGCGACGCTCTGGGCTACGACGCCGGTCAGGTTGCCGACGTCTTCACCGAGTGGAACAAGGGCACCCTCGAGTCCTACCTGATCGAGATCACCGCCGAGGTGCTCCGCCAGGTCGACGCCGAGACGGGCAAGCCTTTGGTCGACGTCATCGTCGACGCTGCCGAGCAGAAGGGCACGGGCCGCTGGACGGTCAAGTCTGCTCTGGATCTGGGCGTGCCGGTCACCGGTATCGCCGAGGCCGTGTTTGCTCGCGCGCTGTCCGGTAGCCGCAATCAGCGCGCTGCAGCTCAGGCGCAGGGTCTGGCTGCCGGCTCTCTCGGCGACAAGCCTGCTGACGCCGAGCAGTTCGCCGCCGACATCCAGGCCGCGCTGTACGCGTCGAAGATCGTGGCGTACGCGCAGGGCTTCGATCAGATCGCTGCCGGCAGCGCCGAGTACGACTGGAACCTCAAGCCTGCCGACCTGGCGACGATCTGGCGCGGTGGCTGCATCATCCGTGCGCAGTTCCTCAACCGCATCAAGGACGCGTTCGACGCCGATCCGAGCCTGCCGAGCTTGATCCTGGCGCCGTACTTCCGCGAGGCCATCGAGGCAGGCATCGACAGCTGGCGCCGCGTGGTCGCCACCGCGACGATGCTCGGCATTCCGGTACCTGCGTTCGCGTCCTCGCTGTCGTACTACGACGGTCTCCGCGCGGAGCGTCTGCCGGCCGCCCTGACTCAGGGTCAGCGCGACTTCTTCGGCGCGCACACCTACGAGCGCATCGACAAGCCGGGCAAGTTCCACACACTGTGGAGCGGTGACCGCAGCGAAATCGAGGCCTGATTCACAGCGGGTATCGGTAGATGCGGTCATCTGCGTCTACCGATACCCGGTAGCCTGGACAAATGCAGGAATCGACGATCGACTCGCCCACCTCGACCGAAGGGCGTTCGTTCGTCGACCTCGGAATCCCCGCCGTGATGGTGCACGCGTTGCGCCGAAGCGGCATCGATGCCCCCTTCCCCATTCAGTCGGCAACCATCCCCGATGTTCTTGCCGGTCGGGATGTACTCGGGCGCGGTGCGACGGGTTCCGGAAAGACTCTGGCCTTCGGGCTTCCGATGCTGGTGCGCCTCAAGGGTGGGGCGAGCAAGCGGAATCGTCCGCGCGGTTTGGTGCTCGCTCCCACCCGTGAGCTGGCGATCCAGATCCACAAGGCACTCGACGACGCCGCTACCGAGATCGGTTTGCGTGTGGCAAATGCGGTCGGGGGCGTTCCGATCAAGCGTCAGGCCGACATCCTTGCCCGCGGCGTCGATCTGCTGATTGCGACCCCCGGGCGCCTGCTCGACCTACTCGAGCAGAAGTCGGTGATTCTCGACGACGTCGTGATCACGACCATCGACGAAGCCGACCACATGGCAGACATGGGTTTCATCGACGAGGTTGCGAAGATTCTCGACACGACTCCGAAAGACGGTCAGCGTCTTCTCTTTTCGGCGACACTCGACGGCAAGGTCGACGATCTGGTCGCGGGTTACCTGCGCAATCCGGCGTCGCACTCGACTGCTCCCCGGTTGCGACCGTCTCGACCATGGAACATCATCTGCTTTTCGTCGACCGCGACGACAAGAGATCCGTTGTCGCACATATCGCTTCGCGCGCGGGGCGGACCATCATGTTCGTCAAGACCAAGCACGGTGTGGATCGTCTTGCGCAGCAACTGCATTTGATCGGCGTCTCGGCCGGGGCCCTGCACGGCGGCAAGACGCAGAACAATCGGACCAAGACCCTCGCGTCGTTCTCCGACGGGACAACACCGGTCCTGGTCGCCACCGATGTCGCCGCGCGCGGAATCCATGTCGACGACGTGACGCTCGTCGTTCACGTCGATCCCCCGGCCGAGGCGAAGGACTACCTGCACCGGGCCGGCCGGACGGCACGCGCCGGGGAATCAGGCGTCGTCGTCACCATCGTCACCGACGAGGAACGTGATTCGGTCGAGAAGTTGACCAAGCAGGCAGGCGTCAAGGTTCACGGTGTGCGGGTTCGTCCTGACGATCTTGAACTCACGCGCATCACCGGTGCGATGGAGCCGACGGGAATTCCGGTCGAGGCTCCCGATACGACGGTTGCCGTCAAGCACACCGCCAAGCGTGGCCGTCAGGAACACGACACTGCAGGCCGGACCGCTGCCGGAGGCCGGATGAAGAAGGACGGCGACAAGCGCGCCGCCTCCTCGCGGCGCGTCACCGATCCGAAGAGTGTGAAGAAGATCCGTGCGGACGGCACTCCGGTCCCGACCCGTTCGGAGCGTCTGGCGTCCAAGGGCTTGACCCCGCGTCGCGGCGCACCCGGCGCAGGAAAGCCGTCTGCCGGAAATCGGGCGGGCAAGCGCGCACACTGAGGGAATGGGTGATCTTCCACTGATCTCGGTTCTCTGCGCACTTCTCGCTGCACTGCTCTTCGCGTGCGCTTCGGTCGCTCAGCAACGGGCGGCGTCCGCGGTTCCCGAGGGCGAGGCGTTGGTGGCGTCGTTGATTCGCAGTCCTCGGTGGTGGGCCGGGCTGATCGGTGACGGCGGCGGGTACGTCATGCAGGCCGTTGCACTGTCGTTGGGTTCGGTGTTGGTGGTGCAGCCGCTGATCGTGACCTCGTTGCTGTTCGCGCTGCCTCTCTCGGCCAAATTCTCGGGAATCCGCATCACCCGTTCCGCGTGGTCACTGGCGATCATGCTCGCGATTTCCTTGGCGATCTTCCTCGTCGTCGGCGATCCCACCGAGGGAGACAGCAATGCTCCATGGTCGGATTGGGCTGTGCCCCTGACGATTACGGTCGCAGTGGCCGTGGCCGCAACTGTCGGCGGCTTGTCCAAACTCGACGGCGGCTGGCGCGCACTGCTTCTCGGCTCTGCGGCAGGCATCTTCTACGGCGTCGCCGTCGCATTCACCAAGTACGTCACCGACCTACTCGGCCACGGCGTCGTCGGGGTGATTTCGGCATGGCAGACGTGGGCGCTGATCGCCTCGGGCGCAATCGGGGTCTACCTGCAACAGCGCGCGTTCCAGGTCGGGCCGCTGTCGGCGTCGCTACCCGCCCTGACGATCGGCGAGCCGATCGCGGCCATCTTCCTGGGGATGACAGTGCTCGACGAACGCCTCCGCGTCGACGGTCCCGGAATTGCTCTCATCGGGTGCGCAGTCGCCGTCATGATCATGACCACGATCGCCCTTTCCCGCTCACAAGCGCGCGACACCGAGGGCGCTACGGCGGAATCGACGGTAGGCTCGTGAAACGTGCAGTTCCTCGAAGGGCAACGCCCCCATACGACCTGACCTACGACGACGTCTTCCTCGTCCCTAACCGGACCGAAGTCACCTCTCGGTTCGACGTCGATCTCAATTCTTCCGACGGATCCGGAACGACCATTCCCGTCGTGGTCGCCAACATGACCGCAGTCGCCGGCCGCCGCATGGCGGAGACTGTCGCCCGCCGCGGCGGACTGGTCATCATTCCGCAGGACGTCCCCACCGAAGCTGTCGCCGAGACCGTGGCGTTCGTCAAGAGCCGCCACCTCGTCGCCGATACGCCGGTCACGCTTAGTCCGGACGACGCCGTCTCCGATGCGCTGGCGCTGCTTCCCAAGCGTGCTCACGGCGCGGTCGTGGTGGTCGAGGACGGTAAGCCTCTCGGTGTCGTCACGGAGGCTGCCTGCGCGGATGTCGATCGGTTCACTCGCCTACGTACCGTCGCGATCACCGACTTCGTCACGGCCCCGGTCACCGCCACACCGCGTGAGGTCTTCGAACTGCTCGAAACCAAGCACGATCCGCTGGCGGTCATCGTCAACGAAGACGGGACTCTTGCCGGCGTCCTCACCCGCACCGGCGCGATCCGTGCCGGCATCTACGACCCCGCAGTCGACGAGCGCGGCGCACTCCGGGTCGCTGCGGCGGTCGGTGTGAACGGTGACGTGGGCGCCAAGGCCAAGGCTCTCGTCGACGCCGGTGCAGACGTGATCGTCGTGGACACGGCTCACGGTCACCAGCAGAGAATGATCGATGCGCTCACCACCCTCAAGGCGCTCGATCTCGGCGTCCCGTTGGTTGCAGGCAACGTGGTCTCCGCACAGGGAACCCGTGATCTGATCGCCGCAGGCGCGGACATCGTCAAGGTCGGCGTCGGGCCCGGAGCCATGTGCACGACTCGCATGATGACCGGCGTCGGACGCCCGCAGTTCTCGGCCGTCGCGGAATGTGCTGCAGCGGCACGTGAGCTCGGCAAGCACGTCTGGGCCGACGGCGGCGTTCGCCACCCCCGCGACGTTGCACTCGCCCTCGCGGCGGGCGCGTCGAACGTCATGATCGGCTCGTGGTTCGCCGGCACATACGAGTCCCCCGGCGATCTCAAAGTCGATCAGGCGGGCAACGCGTACAAGGAGAGCTTCGGTATGGCCTCCAAGCGCGCTGTTGCCGCTCGCACAGCCACCGAAACGGCTTTCGATCGCGCCCGTAAGGGATTGTTCGAGGAAGGCATCTCCAGTTCGCGGATGCGTCTCGATCCCGAGCGCCCCGGAGTCGAGGACCTGATCGATCAGATCTGTTCCGGCGTGCGCAGTACCTGCACGTACGCGGGTGCGCGCTCTCTCGAGGAGCTGCACGAGAAGGCCGTTCTGGGCGTGCAGTCCGCCGCCGGATTTGCCGAAGGACGGCCGCTTCCGTCTGGTTGGTGAACCACGTTCTGTGACTGTCGGCGGGTGCTCGGGTCCCTACTCCCGGGCACCCGCCGGTATCATTGGATCCGTAAACAGAAAACAAAACTCGGTCG
Organism: Rhodococcus sp. NJ-530; assembly: GCF_003860625.1. Classification (NCBI taxonomy): domain Bacteria; kingdom Bacillati; phylum Actinomycetota; class Actinomycetes; order Mycobacteriales; family Nocardiaceae; genus Rhodococcus; species Rhodococcus sp. NJ-530. Next base: position 3,193,142 of record NZ_CP034152.1, on the reverse strand, counting down.
GGTGCCCTTCGGCGACCCGACCGAGCCCGCTACAGCCGAGAACTACTCGGCTCTGACGAAAGGAACCCGGTGCCCGAGGCACCCACACACTTACCCGGCGCTACACCCGTCGTATTATCCGAGGAATCTTCTGATTCCGCCGGTTCGGAGGGCTCCTCTAGCGAGCCGGGAGACAAACCCGGCGGCCCCCGTGCACATCTCAGGTGGCGATGACACATGGACATCGTTTTCACCATTCTCAGCCTGGTCGGCTTCATCGCGCTGACTGCAGGCACCGCCCTCTTCGTGGCGGCCGAATTCTCACTGACCGCGCTCGAACGCAGCACCGTCGACGAAGCTGCTCGTGGCGGCGACCGACGCTCGCGGCAGGTTCAACACGCGCACAAGACTCTTTCGTTCCAGCTCTCCGGCGCTCAGCTGGGCATCACGATCACAACCCTGATCACCGGTTACCTGGCCGAGCCGGTCCTGGCACGGTTCATCACACCGGTCACGAAGGCCGTCGGGCTCAGTGAATCCGCGGCCTCGACAACGTCTTTGATCCTGGCGCTCGTGATCGCGACCTCGTTCTCCATGATCTTCGGTGAGCTCGTACCGAAGAACCTCGCAATCTCCAAGCCGATGCCCACCGCCCGCGCGACTGCGGGCCTGCAAGCAGGGTTCTCGCTGATCTTCCGGTGGGCCATCAACGGCCTCAACGGAACCGCCAACTGGATCGTGCGACGCCTGGGCATCGAACCCGCGGAGGAATTGCGCTCCGCGCGATCACCGCAGGAACTCGGGTCCCTCGTGCGGACGTCCGCGCAGCGCGGGTCCATCGACAAGGGCACGGCGATGCTCGTCGACCGTTCACTGCAGTTCGGTGACCGCACGGCAGAAGAGCTGATGACTCCGCGAGTGAAGATCGAATCGCTGGAACTCTCGGACACCGTCGCAGACCTGATCGTGACGGCGTCGCGGACCGGCTATTCGCGCTTCCCGGTCGTTCGCGGCGATCTCGACGACACGGTCGGCGTCGTACACATCAAGCACGCGTTCACCGTTCCGGCCGAACGTCGGCGCACGACGCGCGTCGACAGTCTGGCTCAACGTGTTCCCGTCGTGCCGTCGAGCCTGGACGGAGACACCGTCATGGAGCGAATCCGCTCCGACGGTATGCAGGTTGCGCTCGTCGTCGACGAGTACGGCGGAACTGCCGGCATCGTCACGATGGAAGACCTCATCGAGGAAATCGTCGGCGATGTGCGCGACGAACACGACGAACCCGAACTCGACGTGCAGCGCGTCGGCGACGGATGGTCGTGCTCCGGTCTCCTGCGCATCGACGAGGTCACTTCGGCTACCGGGTACACCGCTCCCGAAGGCGACTACGACACGCTCGGCGGCTTGGTGCTCACCGAACTGGGCCGCATCCCCGACGAGGGTGACGAGGTGGAATTGCCCGACGTCGACTCGTCCGGTGATTCGCGCGGAAAGTGGATTGCACGAGTGACCGGCATGGACGGCCGCCGTATCGACCGGGTGACCATCACGCCGGTCCCCGCTTACGTCGAACCCGAATCCGCAGACGACAGCAAGAAGGAGTCCGACGATGAATAACCTCTTCGGTGTACTCCTCACCGTCGTGCTGCTCGCCGGCAATGCATTCTTCGTCGGTGCGGAGTTCGCACTGATCTCCGCACGACGTGACCGCCTCGAAGCACTGGTCGCGCAAGGCAAGAAGCGGGCGCTCACAGTCATCAAGGCCGGTGAGAACCTCTCGCTCATGCTTGCGGCGGCTCAGCTGGGCATCACGATCTGCTCCATCCTCCTCGGTAAGGTCGCCGAGCCCGCCATTGCGCACCTCCTCGAGGTGCCGATGGAAGCCGTCGGCCTGCCCGACGGATTGCTGCACCCGATCTCGTTTGCCATCGCGCTGTCGCTCGTCGTCGTGCTGCACATCCTGCTCGGCGAGATGGTGCCCAAGAACATCGCGTTGGCCGGCCCCGAGAAGACGGCCATGCTGCTCGTTCCCGTGCATCTGGCGTTCATCAAGATCGCTCGCCCGATCATCGCGTTCTACAACCTGTGCGCGAACGGAGTGCTCAAGCTTCTGCGCGTCGAACCGAAGGACGAACTCGACGTCACGGTCTCGGCGGTGGAGTTGTCCGCGATGATCGGTGAGTCGCGATCCGAAGGTCTGATCGACGCCGAAGAACACCGGCGGTTGAAGCAGGCACTCGAATCGACCGATCGGACCGTCTCCGAGGTCCTGATCACTCTCGACAAGGTGCGGACTATTCCCCTCACACCGTCGGGAACAACACTGGGTGAGATCGAGCGTGCGGTCATCGAGACCGGATACTCGCGTTACCCGGTGCGAGCGAGCGACGGATCGCTGGCTGGGTACGTACACCTCAAGGACGTACTCGACGAGGTGCTCGACGAGGCCGCTGGACCGGACACCGTCGTTCCGACGTCGGATATCCGGCCGCTGCCCATCGTTCCGCTCAGCACACCGCTGGCCGAAGCGTTGGCCGGCCTTCGTCGGGCCAGCTCGCACCTCGGCGCTGTCACGGACGCTGACGGAGTGGTGATCGGTATCGTCGCGCTCGAGGATCTCCTCGAGGAGTACGTCGGAACGGTCCGCGACGGCACGCACCGCGGCACGGATGCTGTTCCCGGACAAAGAAACAGCTGATCGATGACACGTTCGGTGCATTCACTCGCACTCGCGCAGAGCGAGTGGACGGCTCGGCGGGCGCTTCACCTCGAGGAGGTGGAGAAGCTCGTCGAGCCGCACCGAGCGCGTCGTAGCGCCGGTATCTCTCACCCGGTGCACGACTTCCTCTTCACGTACTACAACTTCAAACCCGCCCAACTGCGCCGCTGGCACCCCGGGTACGGAGTCGCGCTCGAGAACGCCGCCGAATACGCAGCCTTCTCCGGCTACCGCGTCGACGAGTCGGGTACCGCGACGGTCGAGGCCTCAGTGCTGGAGCGTCGGCGTCACACAGTCGAATTCGTGTGGAATCTGTTGAATCAGACGTCTGCGCGGCCCGCTGTGCTGGGTTGCTTCGGCCTCCACGAATGGGCGATGGTCTATCGCGGGGCGAGGACGCAATCCGTCACCAGTCGGTGCCGCTGCGACTCGGGTTCGCCGGTACCGACGCGGTCGTCGAATCCCTGCCACTCAAATGCACGCACTACGACGCGTTCCGGTTCTTCACACCGGACGCGGCCCCCAAGAACTCGCTCCCGCTTGCACGCGAAACTCAGATCGATCACGAACAGCCGGGCTGCCTGCACGCCGGTATGGACCTGTACAAGTGGAGCTTCAAATTGTTGCCACTCGTCGATTCCGACCTGGTGATGCGGTGCTTCGAACACGCGCTCCTGGCCCGTGAACTCGACATGCGCGCGAGCCCATACGACCTCGCCGAGTACGGGTACTCCCCCATTCGTATCGAAACTCCCGCGGGCCGCGCCGAATACGTGTGTCAGCAACAACAGTTGGCGGATCGTGCTGCGCCGCTCCGCGATACGCTGGCAGAGAAGTGCCGGGAGCTTCTCGGCCACTGAACTGCCGAAAGGCGTCGCATGGATCACGGGTACGGGTTCTATCTCGACGAATACCAGCGTGACGTCGGGGTGCACACCGACGACCGCCGCGGGCACATCGAATGCCCGGACTCGGCGGGTTTCCTTGCGGCGCACTTGCCGGTGTTCGACCTCGCTGCGGGCTCGGTAGCGGCGTTCGCCTCGGCGATTCATCGGTCAACCAGCCCGGGCGACGGACACTGGACCCTCGATCCCGAGCGCATCGCCGCGTCCTTCTCGAGCGATCGACTGTTCCGGATCGGCGGCGAGCCGATCAACGGGTTCTCCGAGCACTCGGGGTTCTTTGCCGCCCGCGACGGTTGGGTCCGCACGCACGGCAACTATCCGCACCATCGCGACCGCCTGCTCGCCATCCTCGCGCTCGATCATGGATCACCCAAAGATGCAGTGGTGCAACGGATATCCGAACTCAGCGCCATCGAGATCGAGCTGCAGGCCGCCGAGATCGGAGCCATCGCGGTCCGTGTTCGTACCGAGACCGAGTGGCGCCTGAGTGAGCAGTGCGCAGCTGCGAGGTCTGCGCCTCTGGTATCCATCCGAGCACGCGACGAGGGAAAACCCCGCACGCATCCGACGCGCCCACGCGTTCTCGACCTGACCCGCGTCATCGCCGGTCCGGTCGCGACGCGTGCCCTGGCGCTGGTCGGCGCTGACGTTCTGCGGATCGATCCCCCGGCGATCCCCGAGATCGGATGGCAGCACCTCGACAGTGGACAGGGCAAGCGGTCGGCGCTTCTCGACCTGAAGTCCTCGGCGGGAGCGACAGCGTTCCGAGAACTCCTCGAAACCGCAGACGTACTGGTCACCGGCTACCGGCCGGGTGCACTCGAAGCGCTCATCGGGCAGGATCTTCCCGCCCACCTGATTCACGGGCGCGTCAGCGCATGGGGATGGGAAGGTCCGTGGGCGAATCGCCGCGGCTTCGACAGCATCGTGCAGGCCGCATCCGGTATCTCGTTCCTCGAGGGCGGTGAGAACCCTGGTGCGCTTCCGGCGCAGGCACTCGACCACTCGACCGGATACTTCTTGGCAGCGGGGATCCTCGACGCGTTGACGCTGCGCTCGCAGGACGGCCGTGGCCGCGATGTCGACGTGTCATTGGCCAGCACCGGCGCCCGTCTTCTCGACGCACCCGGCCGAACCGTCCATCCCGGTCTACCGACCGCTCCCGGCCTGAATGTTGTTGTCAACCATGCCGACGTGACCACCGCACGACCCGCGCTGGCAGAGTTCGAGGACTACCCCGAACCAGCCCATCCGTGGGGATCGGATCGCGCGGAGTGGGCACACTGAGGGACCGGCACATTCAGGGCAAGATGGACCTGTGAAGTCACATACCTACACACTCGACCTTCAGTGGACGGGCGATCTGGGAACCGGAACGTCCAGCACGCAGGGATATTCGCGCAATCATGCAATATCCGCGGTCGGAAAGCCGGAACTTCTCGGCAGCTCCGATCCCTCGTTCCGCGGTGACGCGCAGCGATGGAACCCCGAGGAACTGCTCGTTGCCTCCCTCGCCCAGTGCCACATGCTCTGGTACCTCGGGCTGGCAGCTGCCGCTGGGGTCGTCGTTCTCGACTACAGCGATCAGCCGGTCGGCAGCATGATCGAGGAATCCGATGGCGGCGGCCAGTTCATCGAAGTGACGTTGAATCCGACGGTGTTGGTCGCGGAGGCGTCGATGGTCGAGAAGGCCCAGGAGCTTCACGGCCCCGCACACACGAAGTGCTTCATCGCTCGGTCGGTGAACTTCCCCGTCCTGCATTCCCCGACGATCCTGGTGGCCACCGATGAGTGACATGCACAAACTCATCGTCGACGTCGACACCGGTATCGACGACTCGTTGGCGCTTCTCTATCTCCTTGCCAGCCCCGAAGCCGAGATACTGGGGATTGCGAGCACCGCCGGCAACGTTCCGGTGGAACAGGTCGCGGCCAACAACTTGAACTGGCTTGCGCTCTGCGGCGCCCCGGACATCGAGGTTGCACTCGGCGCCCGCGAGCCATTGGTCATACCGTTGCGCACCACCGAGGAGACTCACGGTCCGCAAGGAATCGGCCATGCGGTCCTCCCCGATTCGGGTCGCAAGCGCTCGGTCCGAACCGCCACCGACCTCTGGGTGGATCTCGTCCGGGAGTACCCCGGACAACTCACCGGGCTGGTGACGGGGCCGCTCACCAACCTGGCCTTGGCGATCAGACGTGAACCCGATCTGCCGTCTCTGCTGAAGCGACTGGTAGTGATGGGTGGGTCGTTCAACTATCCGGGCAACACGACGCCGACCGCGGAGTGGAACGTCTCGGTGGATCCGCACGCCGCCAAGGAGGTGTTCGACGCGTTCTCCGTCGTACCCGCGCACCGGCGCCCGATCATCTGCGGCCTCAACGTCACCGAATCCATCGAGATGTTCCCCGAACATGTGCGTCGGCTCGCCGAAGCTGCCGGGAGCACCCCGGAAGAGATCATCTCGCCTGACGACGGTCCCGACGTCCGCAGTTCCGCGTCCAACAGCGTGATCAGGCATATGTCCGACGCAATCCGGTTCTACATGGAATTCCATCGTGAATACGACCAGGGATTTCTTGCTCACATGCATGATCCCTTCGCTGCTGCCGTCGCGCTCGATCCGAGCCTGGCGACGCTGAAACCGGCAACGGTAGATGTCGAAACCGAGAGTCCACTGCTGATCGGAACGACGGTTGCGGACTGGGTCGGGCACTGGAAGCGTGAGCCCAACGCGGATATCGCGGTCAGCACCGATCCGGCGGAATTCTTCGATCGACTTGTCCACCGAGTGGGAAATTACGCCCGCGTCGTGGGTTGACCGAGCCGGGCACCGGCTATGCTCGCATGGACAGAACACCAACGTACGAGAACAAAGGACCTGACGTGCAGATTTCCAGCCACGATGCCTCCCCGGCATTTGCGCTCGGATTGATGGCGTTCTGGCCCACTCGTCGTAGCGCATGCTTCGATCAGGCGTGTTGCTGAGCGGCGATTCTCGCTGCCTGCACCCCTGACTTTGTCGCTTCTTCGCTCGGAGTCTGTCTTCTCATGTTCAATCTTCTTTTGTTCACCCTTGTCGGCGTCGGCGCCCAGCTCGTCGACGGCGCCCTCGGTATGGCCTTCGGTGTCACCGCAACCACTCTGTTGATGATCGGTGGCCTCGGTCCGGCTCAGGCCAGCGCCGCTGTTCACCTGGCCGAGGTCGGCACCACCCTCGCTTCGGGTGTGTCGCATTGGAAGTTCAAGAACATCGACTGGAAGCTCGTCGCCAAGCTCGGTGTGCCCGGCGCAGTCGGTGCATTCATCGGCGCAACTGTGCTCTCGGGTCTGTCCACCGAAGCGGCAGTCCCCATCACGGCGACGATCCTGCTGGCCATCGGTATCTATGTGGCACTACGCTTTTCGGTCCGCCCACCGGCCGTCGCGGACGCTCGTACCACCCCGCACACTGCACGTTTCCTGTCCCCACTCGGCCTGTTCGGTGGTTTCATCGATGCATCCGGCGGTGGTGGTTGGGGTCCGATCACCACCAGCACGCTGCTCTCACGAGGAAAGACCGCGCCGCGCACCGTGATCGGCTCGGTCAGCGCCTCGGAGTTTCTGGTCGCGTCAGCCGCGTCGCTGGGATTCCTTGTCGGATTGGGACGTGAGTCGGCGGGAAACCTCCTCGTTGTCGCCGGTCTCGCGCTCGGCGGTGTCATCGCAGCTCCGTTCGCGGCGTGGCTGGTCAGCCGCGTACCTGCAACCTTGCTCGGAACGGCGGTGGGCGGCGTCATCGTGTTGACCAACGCACAGAAGCTGTTCAAATCCTTCGACATCACCGGGGCGGTCACAGTGGCCGGTTACCTGACCATTCTCGGCGCGTGGGCAGCGCTGCTGTTCTACGCGTGGAAGCGGTCCACTCTCACCCCGGCCGAGGCAGAAGGCGATTTCACGGGAGTCGAACTCGCTGTCGAGACCGAACTCACCGAGCCTGCAGTCAAGCGCGAACGATAGCTCGTCACAGAAGAAATCCCGGGTATCCGCGCTCGGATACCCGGGATTTCGTTCTTTCCGCGCTAGTTGCTTCCGTCGAACGCGTCGAGAATTCGCCCCGCCGCCAACGCTGCCGTCAGCGAACCGTCACGCACGCTCTGCTCGACGTCGGCCCGGATCGCACGCACCCGATCGTTGCTCGAGAGCCTGCGTAGCAGCTGATCGTTGACCATCGTCCAGGTCCAATCGACCTGTTGCTTGCGACGCTTCTCCTCGAACTGTCCCGCTTCGGTGAGCACCTCACGGTGTTTGGTGACAGTTCCCCAGAACTCGTCCAGCCCGACACCTTCGAGACCGCTCATCGTGATGACGGGCGGCTTCCAGATGGCGTCGTGCGGGTAGATCAGGCGAAGCGCACCCGCCAATTCACGGGCAGCGCCCTTTGCCTCGCGCTCATGCTTGCCATCGGCCTTGTTGACCGCCACCAGATCTGCGAGCTCGAGGACACCCTTCTTGATGCCCTGGAGCTGATCACCGGTACGAGCGAGGGTCAGGAACGTGAAGCAGTCCACCATGTTGGCAACAGTGACTTCGGACTGGCCGACACCCACCGTTTCCACCAGGATGACGTCGAAACCGGCAGCTTCGAGAAGCACGATGGTCTCGCGGGTTGCCTTGGCAACACCACCGAGCGTGCCGGACGTCGGTGACGGCCGGATGTACGCATTCGGTTCGACGGTGAGCCGAGCCATGCGTGTCTTGTCGCCGAGAATCGAGCCGCCGGTGCGGGTGGACGACGGATCGACCGCCAACACCGCAACCCGATGTCCCTTGCCCAGCAAGTACATTCCGAGCGCGTCGATGAAGGTCGACTTGCCGACGCCGGGAACGCCGGTGATGCCGATCCGGTGCGCTCCCCCGGCCTCCGGCAGCAACTTCAGTAGAAGTTGCTGCGCGAGGGCCCGGTGGTCGTCGCGGGTGGACTCGACGAGGGTGATCGCCCGAGCGAGGCCGGCACGCTGATTTCCGCGCACCGCCTCGGCGAGGGAATCAATGTCGATGGGCTGACGTGCCATCTTCAGTGACCCCCTTCTCAGCTGTTGTCGTGACCCAGTTGGGCGGAGAGCTTCTCCAACAATCCGCTGGCAGCGTCGGCGATGACGGTGCCGGGCGGGAAGATGGCAGCAGCGCCGGCCTCGTAGAGTTCGTCGAAGTCACCGGGCGGAATGACGCCGCCGACGACGATCATGATGTCGGGACGACCGGCCGCAGCCAGAGCCTCCCGCAGCGCCGGCACCAAGGTCAGGTGACCGGCGGCCAACGACGACACACCGACTACGTGGACGTCGTTGTCGGCCGCCTGATTGGCGACCTCTTCGGGGGTCTGGAACAGCGGTCCGACGTCGACGTCGAATCCGATGTCCGCGAAGGCGGTGGAGATGACCTTCTGGCCACGGTCGTGACCGTCCTGGCCCATCTTCGCGACGAGGATGCGGGGACGACGTCCCTCGTCCTCGGCGAACTTCTCGACCAGTTCCATCGCCTTGCTGATGTTGCTCACCGTTCCTGCCTCGTCGCGGTACACACCACTGATGGTGCGGATCTCGGCCTGGTGGCGTCCGTACACCTTTTCGAGGGCGTCGGAAATTTCGCCGACGGTAGCCATCGCGCGGGCGGCGACGACAGCGAGGGCGAGGAGGTTGTTCTCCATGCCGCCTTCGGTGGATGCGGCAGCGCGAGTGAGGTTCGCCAGTGCGGCCTCGACGGCTTCCGGATCACGTTCCGCGCGAAGGCGAACCAACTTCTCGAGCTGTTCCTTGCGGACCTTGGAGTTCTCGACCTTGAGAACTTCGATGGTGTCGACCTCGTCGGGAACGTACTTGTTGACGCCGACGAGCGGCTGCCGACCGGAGTCGATGCGTGCCTGGGTGCGGGCGGCAGCTTCCTCGATGCGCAGCTTCGGGATGCCTTCGTTGATGGCCTGAGCCATTCCGCCGGCTTCCTCGACCTCTTCGATGTGCTTACGAGCCCGGTTGGCGAGTTCGTTGGTGAGCCACTCGACGTAGTACGAGCCACCCCACGGGTCGATGGGACGCACGGTGCCGGATTCCTGCTGCAGCAGCAACTGGGTGTTACGGGCGATGCGGGCGGAGAAGTCCGTCGGCAATGCGATCGCTTCGTCGAGTGCGTTGGTGTGCAAGGACTGAGTGTGGCCCTGGGTGGCAGCCATGGCTTCGACGCAGGTACGCGGAACGTTGTTGAAGACGTCCTGCGCGGTCAGGGACCAGCCGGAGGTCTGCGAGTGGGTACGCAGCGAGAGAGACTTCGCGCTCTTGGGATCGAACTTGGCGACAAGCTCGGCCCACAGGAGGCGTCCGGCGCGGAGCTTGGCGACCTCCATGAAGAAGTTCATGCCGATGGCCCAGAAGAAGGACAGGCGAGGTGCGAACTTGTCGATGTCCATACCGGCGTCGAGGCCGGCGCGGATGTACTCGACGCCGTCGGCGAGGGTGTACGCCAGTTCCAGATCGGCCGTCGCTCCGGCTTCCTGGATGTGGTAGCCCGAGATCGAGATGGAGTTGTACTTCGGCATTTCCGCGCTGGAGTACGCGAAGATGTCCGAGATGATCCGCATCGAGGGCTTCGGCGGATAGATGTAGGTGTTACGAACCATGAACTCTTTGAGGATGTCGTTCTGGATCGTTCCGGCCAGCTTGTCCGGAGTGACACCTTGCTCGCCTGCCGCAGCGACGTACAGCGCGAGAATCGGCAGCACGGCGCCGTTCATCGTCATCGAGACCGACACCTGCGAGAGGTCGATTCCGTCGAAGAGCTGACGCATGTCGAGGATGGAATCGATTGCGACACCGGCCATTCCGACGTCACCGGCAACGCGAGGATGATCGGAGTCGTAGCCGCGGTGTGTGGCGAGGTCGAAGGCGACCGAGAGGCCCTTCTGACCGGCCGCCAGGTTACGACGGTAGAACGCATTCGACTCCGCGGCAGTGGAGAATCCGGCGTACTGGCGAATGGTCCACGGCTGGTTCACGTACATGGTCGGGTACGGACCACGCAGGAACGGCGCTGCGCCCGGGAAGCTGTCGAGCGGGTAACCCGACTCGGCGGCGGCCGTGCGGTCCGCACCGGTGTACACCGGCTTGACGTCGATGCCTTCGGGGGTGGACCAGACAACCTGCTCGGCGGCGTAGTTGTTGGCGTTGGCGCCCTCTTCGATGAGCGCCTGGGCCTGCTCGACCGACGGCGGTGTGGGTGCCGGAGACTGCGGGTCCTCGAGTGGGACCTCGGCGAAACTGCCGATCACGTGCTTGACCTCTCGTGTCGTCACTTGGAGCTTCCCGTCTCGATGAAGTCGAGCAGTTCGGTCAGAGCCGACACTGCGTCGATGCGGGCGGTGAGGAATCCGTCCGGGCGAGAATCGCCGGTCGCGTCGGCGACTGCCTTTTCCGGTCCTGCGAGCAGCACCTTGGTGATGCCGGCGGCGCGAAGTTCGGCGACGGCCGCTGCGGCGCTCTCGCCGTAGCGCTTGTCCGTGCCGCACAGCACGGCGACGGTGGCACCGGAAGCCTTGACTGCAGCGGAGATGGCTTCGGCGCCCACCTCGAGCGGGCCGGGGTTGACTGCGTCGATACCACCCGAAGCGAGCAGGTTGGACGCAAACGTGGTGCGCACGTTGTGTTCTGCAACCGAGCCCAGCGGCGCGAGAAGCGCAGTGGGACGGGCGCCGCCGGCGGCGAGGAACGCGTCCGAACGGTCACGAAGCGCTTCGAATGCAGCTGCGTAGCGGGCGACGGACTGGCCGGGCTCGACGGCTTCGGCGGACAGCGGCGTTTCGCCGAGGTTCGGGAACTCGTTGACACCGGTGACCGTGGTCTTGCGGTGTGCGATGTCGGAGTCGCGCTTGGCCTTGGTAGCGGCGATGCGACCGGAGACGATTCCCGCTTCGAGTGCCGCCAGATATCCGCCGGCTGCTTCGATTTCCTGGAAGAACTCCCACGCGGTGGCGGCGATCTGCTGTGTCAGGTCCTCGACGTACCAAGACCCGGCCGACGGATCGAGGACACGGCCCAGGTGCGACTCCTCGAGCAGGAGCAGCTGTGTGTTGCGCGCGATGCGCGAGGAGAAGGACTTGCTGACACCGAGGGTGCCGTCGGCCAGGGCGACGTCGAACGGAAGAACAGTCACTGCATCTGCTCCGCCGACGCCGGCGCCGAATGCAGCGAGGGTCGTGCGCAGCATGTTCACCCAGGGATCACGCTGAGCCATCATCGCGGCGGAGGTGACTGCGTGCTGCGGCGCTCCACCAAAATCGGAAGCTCCGCAGACCTGGGCGATGCGTGCCCATACGAGACGTGCGGCGCGGAACTTCGCGATGGTCTGGAACTGATCGTCGGTTGCCGCGTAGCGGAAAGCCAACTGCGACAACGCAGCACCGATGGTCAGGCCGCTCTGGGCGGTGAGTGCACGGAGGTACTCGAGGCCGGCGGCGATTGCGGCTCCGAGTTCTTCGGCGTCGCCGGCACCCGCGTTGTGAAAGGCCGTGCCGTCCACGGTGATCGCGTGCACGGTTTCCGCACGAGCGGCGGCGAGGGCGGCCAACTCGACTGCGCCTGCAAATTCGACGTCGGCTGCGCCGGAGAACGAACTGGTCAGCGGTGCTGCACCGAGGTGAACTCGGATACTGCTGCGATCGCTGACACCGTCGCCGGCTTCGCTGCGTGCATCGAGGAGTGAGATGAGTGCTCGGGCTGCATCGTTTGTCGCTGCGCCTGCATCGAGCGTGAGCGGTGCGAGGTCGAGAAGCACGCCCTCGAGCGCAGCGGCGAGGTCGGTGACCGGAACGCCGTCGGCGCCCACCTTCAACCAGAGTGCGCTGACTCCGTTTTCGAGGGCGTCCAGGATGGCGCGATTGGTCTCGGCCGCCGAGGCGGTTCCGAATGCAGCGGAAACCAACCAACCGGCATTGACATCACGGTGAGCGTCGACGCCACGCACGTACGGAAACGTGCCCGGCAAGCTCTGCTCGGGACGCTCGTCGCGTGGGCTGTAGAGCGGTGCGACAGTGACACCGTCGTAGGTGACGGTTTCGAGCAGTTTCTGTGGCTCGGGGCCCAGTTCTGCCGCATCGACTCTGCGGGACTTGGCGAGCACACCGGCTACGGAGCGCTGCCACTCCGCGTACGCCTGCTCGACAGCCTCGGCTTCTGAAGCTAATGACACTGTGTCCGCTCCCTCTCATTTTTTGCGTGAGCGCTTTACCGATAATCGGATTTGTTCGTTAGTTCTGTGATGCTAACCCGCGGTTGAGCCCAGATATCGTGAGGATCACGTCATGTTCTTCACAGGGCTGTTCGTGGCCACTTTCCGACCGGCCGGGCGACGTGCGGATTCGGTCGTTCGTGCACGTGTAACCGGCCCTTACCTAGCGATTGTTCAGCATGTTTGCGGGTTACCCGCGAGTTCGTTTCACTGGCCGGGACTGCAGGTGAAGGCCACTCCGAAAGCCTAGTGGTTTTCGTCACAGCGCCGTTTCATTGTCGCCTGGAGCACGTCGCTTTCCCGCCCCCGTGGCGATGTTCGACTCACGATTGCGGGTCGGCAGTCGGCCCGGTTCACCGTTCGCAGGTAGCCTTGTGACCTGTGATGGGACGCCTGCTGGACCGAAGATTGATCGCAATAGTCCTGGTAGTGCTCGCTTTGTTCCTCGCAGCCCTCCTCGCCCCACATCCCACGGTGTCCCAGGTGCGAGAGTGGGCGGACTCGGTTGGCCCGGCGTTTCCCCTCGTGTTCTTCCTGGTTCATTCGATAGTCACCGTCGCGCCGTTCCCGCGCACCGTCTTCACGCTCAGCGCGGGGGTTCTTTTCGGCTCGGTGACCGGCATCGCTCTTACCGTGGCGGCAACGACTGTGAGCGCCGTTCTGGCCCTCTACCTGGTCCGCGCCATCGGCCGCGACGTCGTGTGGCAACGGATTTCGAGTCCGACGATCCGGCGGGTGGACGAGCGGATCGAAAAGCGGGGTGGCTGGCCGTCGGCTCTCTGCGCTTGATCGCGTTTGTCCCCTTCTCGGTGGTGAACTACTGCTGCGGCATTTCGTCGATCCGGATCGTGCCCTACATCCTTGCCACCGTCGTCGGCATCTTGCCCGGCACTGTTGGGATTGTCATTCTGGGCGATGCGCTCTCCGGCGAAGCCGATCCTCGTCTCCTGATTCTGTCCGGGATCTGCATTGCGATCGGCATCGCCGGTCTGGTGTTCGACGCTCGCCGTCAGCCTTCACCGGGCGAAACCATCGTTGACAACGGTCAACCCCAAGAGGTTGATTTGATTGAGTCAACCCAAAACGATTGACTATTGAAAGTCAACTATCTAGCATTGACTAATGTTTGTACTGACGGTGGATCAGCGAGGTAGCCGACGGGATGTCGACCGCGTCGGGGACATCATCGACGACATGGCCGATTGCAGGCTCCTGCGGCCGTTCGAGCGCACAGCGGGCGACGAGATTCAAGCGGTGACCGACGATCCGGCGCTACTCGTCCTCGTCGCACTCGAGCTGATTCGGCGCGAGCACTGGAGTGTCGGGATCGGGATCGGTCCCGTCGAGCAGCCTCTCCCACGGCAGACCCGGGCCGGACGCGGACCGGCATTCGAAGCTGCTCGGATCGCCGTCGAGCGAGCCAAGCGAGCTCCGGCCAGAATTGCCGTCGAACAGGCGCCGGCGGATAGCTCACGCGACGAACTCGCCGCAGATGTCGATGCCGCGTTCACCTTGCTCGGAACGATCGTCACGAGACAGACGAAGGACGGACGCGAAGCCATCGCCCTGATGGACAGCGGACTCACTCAGGTCAGCGCAGCGGCCCACCTCGGAATCACCAAACAGGCCATGTCCAAGCGACTCCTGACAGCCGGGTGGCACGCAGAACTCGCCGGGCGCAGACTCGCAGAACGACTTTTGGTCAGACTCCAGCCCTAGACTGCTCACGCTCGCACCGGTACAAACTCGTCGACACAGCAGGGGGCTCGAATACATGGTCGTTCTGGCGTTGATCGCGCTCGCCGTCGCCGCCGCGGCACCAGCAGTTGCAGCGGCACTGGGACCGCTCAGTCGTGGTCGACTGGAAGTCCCCGAATGGGCGTCGTCCGTGGTGGCTCTTCCGGCGCTGGGTGTTGCCGCACTGGCATCGACCCGAACGACCCCGGTCACCGGTTTCGCTCTCGGGGCGACGCTTGTCCTGTGCGTACTTGCCGCCGCCACGGCCGGTGCACCGTTGGTACTTGCCACCTTCAAGATCGCTCGTCGCCAACCGGACGGGAGCCCGGCACCGGACGCCGGACCTCTTCGCGGCGGACGTGTGATCGGCATCCTCGAACGGCTCGCGGTGGCGGCATCGATTCTCGCAACCTGGCCGGAAGGCATCGCGATCGTCTTGGCAGTCAAGGGGCTCGCGCGGTACCCGGAACTTCGCGAACCTCATGCGTCCGAGCAGTTCATCATGGGAACCTTCGTCAGTGTCCTCTGGGCGATCGCCGTATGCGGAACGGGACGGGCACTCATCACGTAGGTGATGAGTGCCCGTCCCGATCAACGTTCGCTACGAGAGGCGTCTACTGGCGCTGGCCACCCTCGGGCGGCTGCCCCTGGTACGGGTACTTCTGCTGGAAATCTTCACGCTCGGGCGGCAGCGGCAACTGACCCGGCCAAGGATTTTCGCCCTGCTGTGGCAACGCGGGATCTACGAATCCAGGCTGCTCGGGCGCACTCTCACGGCGGTGCCTGACCGCAGCTGCCGGGTCTTCGACCGGTGTGCGTGCAGCAACTTCAGCAGCGCGCACTGCTTCCGCGATAGCCGGATCGGATTTGGTCTCGAACCACTCCGCCACCTCGGCTGAATCGTCCTCAGGATTGGGAAGATTCTCTTCGGCGGCCGGCGGCTCGTACCGGAAAACGCCATCCTGCCCTTGCGCGCCAAGCGTTTTGGCAAATCCCTTCAGCGCGTCACCGAAGTCGCTGGGTACGAGCCACACCTTGTTCGCATCGCCTTGCGCCATCTGCGGCAACGTCTGAAGATACTGGTATGCAAGCAATTCCGGAGTCGGCTTACCGGACTTGATTGCAGCGAAAACCTTCTCGATGGCCTTGGCCTCGCCTTGAGCCTGCAAGTACTTGGCCGCGCGGTCACCTTGAGCGCGAAGGATCTGGGACTGACGCTCACCCTCGGCGTTCAGGATCGAGGCCTGCTTGTTTCCCTCGGCAGAAAGAATCTGGCTCTGCTTGGCACCCTCGGCGGTCTTGATAGCGGATTCGCGGTGACCTTCAGCCGTCAGAATCATCGCGCGCTTCTCGCGGTCCGCCTTCATCTGCTTTTCCATCGACTCCTGGATCGAGGGCGGCGGATCGATGCTCTTGAGCTCGACGCGGGCCACTCGCAGGCCCCAGCGACCAGTCGCCTCGTCGAGGACACCACGAAGCTGACCGTTGATGGAATCACGCGAGGTAAGCGTCTCTTCGAGGGTCATTCCGCCGACGACGTTTCGCAGCGTGGTGGTTGCCAACTGCTCGACGGCAGCGATGTAGTTGCTGATCTCGTACACCGCAGCTTGCGGATTGGTGACCTGGAAGTACACCACCGTGTCGATGGACAGTGTCAGGTTGTCCTGGGTGATCACCGGCTGCGGTGGGAAGGAGACCACCCGCTCACGAAGATCCACCTTGGCGCGCACACGATCGGCGAACGGGATCAAGAACGTGAGCTGCCCGGACACCGTCTTCGAATACCTACCGAGCCGCTCGATCACCGCGGCTTCTGCCTGCGGTACCAGTGCTACCGACTTCGCGACCACCAAGATCACGAATAGCACCAACACACCGAGCACTATGAGTGCTGCCATTAAGGTCCCCTCCAGACGACTGCTGTTGCGCCGTTGATTTCCATCACCGTCACCTTGGTGCCCGGCGGGTACACCTCGGTAGTGTCGTACGGCCTGGCAGTCCACACCTCGCCGTCCAACTTGACCTGCCCGGAATGCTCGCCCACTTCTTCCAGAACCAGAGCGTGCTTACCTTCGAGTGCCTGTATTCCGGTCGGGGTCGGCGGCGGACTACCGAAGCGACGCAACATGATCGGTCGCACGCCCAGGACGAGGGCGGCGGAGAACACTCCGAACATGACGGCGTCGACCCACACCGGGAAGTCGGTGACAGCACTGACACCGGCAGTAGCGAGCGCCCCACCGGCGAGCATCAGCAGGAAGAAATCCCCCACCAGCGCTTCGGCCCCGGCGAGCACCAGTGCTCCGATCAGCCAAATAAGTGCAGCCACAACACCATCTAACCAGAATGTGTGACCCAGGCCGCCGCTACGTCAGTTCGGCTCGGTAACGAAATCGACAAGTTGTTCGACTGCACCGATCAAAGGAGCTTCCAGATCGCGGAAGCTCTCGACCGAGTTGTAGACCCGCCGCCAGCCCTCCTGAGGTGTCCCCCAGCCCAGTTCGCGGCAGATTCCCGTCTTCCAATCCTCGCCGCGTGGAATCTTCGGCCAGGAGGCGATTCCGACAGATTTGGGACGAACGGCCTCCCACACGTCGATGTACGGGTGCCCGGTCACCAACACGTCCGGGCCGAGGCCCTGAGTCAGTTGGGTTTCCTTGGAACCGGTGACCAGGTGGTCGACCAGGACCCCGACGCGGCGGCCGGGACCAGGCCCGAATTCGGCAAGCCGCTCCCCCAGATTGTCGAGTCCTTCGAGATGTTCGACGACAACACCTTCGACGCGAAGATCGTGACCCCACACCCGCTCGACGAGCGCAGCATCGTGTACTCCCTCCACCCAGATCCGGCTGGGCAGTGCCGTGCGTGCACGTAAGCCTTCGACTCGGGTCGAACCCGAAGCCGACCGTGCGGGTTTGGTGGACGCGGGCTTGGGGGCCGGCCGTACGAGGGTGACCGGTGAGCCGTCGATGAGGAAGGCCGCCTCGCGCATCGCGAACAACCGCGTCCGGGAACGACCGTCCTCGAGCCGCACGAAATCGCCGTCGTACGTGCGCTCGAAACCGACTACCGCACCGCAGAATCCCGTCGCCGCATCCTCGACGACAAGATCACGCTCGGCCGCCACTTCAGGCGTCACGCGCTTCTGTTTGCGGGTATGACCCGCAAAAATGTCACCGTATCCGTTGCCACCGCTCACGCCGGATCACGCTAGGTCACAACGCCGGGGCCGCGCATGTCGCCACGCCGAACTAAACTTCACGGTCATGAGTTCTCCCAGCGCAACCCTCACCGTGTGGGCAGCGTCATGGCTCGCCGGCGACGCTGCGCCGGACGACGTCATCGACGCCCTTGCCGCGTGGGCACCGATGCACCTGATCGGCGCCGCCGATGCGGAAACCGCGGTCCGCCACGATCTCGAATGGCCGGGAGTCACGGCTTCCGGTGTGCCCACCCTGCTCAGAATCGCGCGCTCGGAGGCTGCCGAGGTCCGCCTGGTCCTTCCCACGGCCGGTGATGTACGTGGTCTGCCCACCGGGACCGAGTTCGCGCGCGCTGCGATCGCAACGGGTGAAGGGATACAGATCGGCGCCGTCGGCAAGCCGGGAGTCGGACTCGTGCCGTCGAAGGAAGGCCCGGACGTCTTGCGATGGACGGTCTTCTCCATTCCCACTGTGGTGGGCAGCGCCGAATCGATCGGACTCCGCGAAGCCGAATACGAACTGCGCCAAGCTGTTCGGGACGCAGCCGAGGTGCTCGGCGGGCTTCCGGCCGTAGCCACCGGAATGCCTGGAAACGACGCTCGTACGCTGGTCGCCGAAGCCCTGCAGGCCCAGGCCGGACACCGCTGGCCGTCGACACTGTCACCTCGGCATTTACAGGTGATCGACACCGCCGACAACGTGGCAGCCATTCTCACCGTGGCTGCGTCGATATCGACCAATCAGGCCCCGAGCGTGTCCACTGCGCAGAGGCGTGACGACCTGCTGCGACGACTGTGGGACGTTGTTCGCACTGCCCGTGTCGCGTCGGCGAACAGCGTGTCGATCAGAGCTTGAGCACGAAGTTCCGGCGTTTCTCGGCAAACCCGTTGCGGTCACCGAACATGTCGATCTTCATCTCTTCGAGCTCACGCTCCTCGTAGGGCTCCACCGGATCACGTTCCAGTCGAAGACGTTTGCGCTCCAGCATCGATTCCAGCCGATCTCCTTCGAGCAAGTCGGTGGCGACCTCGCGCAACCACGCCTCGAACAGATCCGGCCGCCTGGGGCCGATCGCGTCGACAAGTCCGATCTCCAAGGCTCGACGGATGCCGATCGCACTGCACTCGGCCAGCAGACTGCGGGCCTGCTCCTCGCCGACCCGAGCCGGAAGTGTGTACGTGTGCAGTTCCGAGCCGAACAGGCCCATCGTGGCGTAATGAGGATTGAGAACCACACCGTCCCTGGCCACGACTACGTCGGCTCCAAGCGGGAGCATGACCCCGCCGGCACCGGCGTTGCCTGTGAATGCCGCCACCACAACCTGTTCCGTACAGGTGACGATCGCTTTCGCGATCTCGTTGATGGCCTTGATGTTGGCCCACGCTTCCCCGGCTTGATCCGACGCGGCCTCGATGACGTTGAGGTGGATACCGTTGCTGAATCTGTCGTAGTCACCCGTGAGGACAAGGATCTTGGTGTCCTGCGTGGTCGCCCAGCGGAGCCTGGAGGCCAGTCGCGCGCATTGCTTCGTACTCATCGCACCGTTGTAGAAGCGGAACGAGAGATATCCGATTTCGCCGTCGCGGTGATAGTCGGTCTCGGGGTAACGACTCTCCCAGACCTGTGGAACGAACACGTCCGGACGTACGACCGCGGTCGACGGAAGTTTGACATTGCCGGCGCCGACGAGCCGCGCATGTCCGATCCATACGGAGCCCGCACCGGTGGCAACACGTATTGCCTGGTGGAAGTACTCGACGATGGTGCCGGGCGCTGCATCGACGTGGGTATCGAGGTGAGCGTCGCAGACGTAGACCCGGTCGAGCCCCAACTGAACGGCGACGCCGGGAAACCCGTCGGCGGCGTTGACGGCGCGGACGATGCTCGACGCGTCTTCCTCCCAGCTGAAAACGCGATCGGCCTGTTTCATGCTGGGCCTCGATCGGGCCGAAGCCACGGGCCGCGCAACTCGGTCCGATGGGATCGCCTGGAAGTCAGGAGTACGGAAATGTTCGACGACCTCCGTAATGCACTCCATCGCCGCGTCGGTGACTTCCTCGTTGTATACCGAGGATTTGGTTGCCCCGTTCCGGAGTTCGAACGTCCGCCAGGCCCACACCGGCCCGGCGTCGAGTTCCTCAGCGGCCTGCAATGCCGTGACACCCCAGATCGGTTCGCCATCCGTTATCGCCCAGTCCAGCGACGACGGCCCGCGATCTCCGGGCGGGCCGGGATGGATGATGATCGTTGTCCACCGCTGCCAAACAGATTCCGGGACATAGGCTTTCAAAAACGGGCAGATGACGAGGTCAAAATCTCCCGAAGAAGTCGCGGCCAGCACTGCGTCCGCGTCGGCGACGACGGCTGTACGGACTTGGTGTCCCGCCTCGCGAAGAACAAGACCGGCCCGCTGCGAGAGACCGTTGTCGGAGGTGACGAGAAGAAGCACGCTCAACGGTGGCGCGAAGGTCATACGTGGGCGTGAGCGCCGGAACAGCGCCGCCGTCGCCGCTCGCAGACGGCCCCTGCCCGATACACCTTCACGTAGCTTCGCCGTTGCTCCATCGCTGGAAATAGCCACAGAAGTCGTGAGCGCGGCCGATTTGGGCATCGGTCGTACTTCGGGGGTCGAAACCATGAATTCCTGCTCGCATGCTCGGGTATCTGCAGCGCAGACCAGACTCCCCCCAGAGCAGGACCGACGCACCGATAGATTGATTGAGGTATTTAGGGACTTTATACCTACCGTCGGTTTGTTTCAATAGCTATTTTCAAGCAAACCTTTTGATCGATCAACCCACAGTCTTGTGATTGATCGCGATATGGCGGTCGATGCGAATATGTTCATCCAGCGTCGGGTAGCGCAAACCGGTGTCCTGGCTGTACCCCTGACGGCGCAACCAATCCAGGACGTCGCCCCAGAACCAGATCCCCCCGGCAACCGAGTTGTACGGAATCGGGAAAGGCGTAGCCGCCTGCCGGACCCCTCGCACCCACTGCCCGACAGCTTGCCGCGTCACCCCCGCACGGTCGGCAATGTCCTGACGTGACACCAGATCGGGATGTGTCCGCTGGGGACGCACGCCTGCAGCCACCAACTGGTCCACCACTGTGATAGCCGTTGTCGCCGCTCGCATACCTTCCGAGGTGAGCGTCAGCAGCTGCAGCCCGCGTCGGTCCTCGACCCTTCCACCCAAGCTCTCTTCGATCGCCTGCTCTTGCGAGACTGTCAGCATCTGAACGATGAATGTGAATTCGTAACGGTGATAGAGGTCTTCGGCCACGCAATGAACATAGCCGTAAGCTGCACTGTTTCCACATGGACACACCCGGATCCCGCCCCCGCACGCACAATGGGCAGATGATCGACGTGGACGACAGCCAGTTCGAGGACATGGTCAAGCGGGCGCTCGACAGCCTGCCACCGAAATTGGGTGCGGAGATGGCCAATGTCGCAGTGACCGTTCAACTCGAAGGTGGACGACCGGGGCTACTCGGGCTGTATCAGGGCATCCCACTGACCAAGAGAACCACCACGTACGCCGGCGTCCTTCCCGATCGCATCACGATCTACCGCAGGGCCATCTGTGCGATCTGCAGCACCGAAGACGAGGTGATCGAGCAAGTTCGCCGAACAGTGATCCACGAAATCGGCCACCACTTCGGGATCGGAGATCCCCGGTTGCGTGAACTCGGATGGTGACAACCGACTCATCTACAAGTCGGAAATCAGCTAGAGGTTGATAATCGGCGAATTGTCATGTCAGCTGTACCAAGCCCGCAACAATTGAACACTTACAGGAGTTCGCATGGTCAATTTGATCCAGATCGCCCCGAAGAATGCCCCGACGTTCGCGATGAGCCGACAGAAGGCCGCAGAACTGCTGGGCATCTCGGTCGACAGCGTCGCGTTTCTCCTCAAGTCTCGCTATCTCCCGGATCTGGACGCCGGTCGGTTGATCAAGATGGCCAACCAGCCCTGGTTGTACTCGGACGGCGACTTTCCCGTCCTTCAGCAGGGCGCATCCGAACTTGCCCCCAAGAAGATGCTGCCCGCACGTAAGTACATCGGCGAGAGCGCAATTCACTCCGATGCCGAATGCGTGGAGGCCAACCAGGGGCAGTGGGCGGGATTCAACGTCGACCATGTGCTCGGCGCCCGCTTCCTGCCTGTGACGCTGCGCAAGTTTCCGGTGTCGGTGCTGCAGATCCACGACGTCAACGACGACGACGAAGAACGCGTCTCGTTTGTCGCGACCCTCGCCGGGCGAGTCCGCGAACTGGGCGCGCCCGAACTCAACTACATCGACCCGTCACTGAGCCCCGAGGATCGACAGATCGTCGAGACGCTTCTCACCTCGCGCAGCACGTCCACCGTTCCCGGGCCCTGCGGAAAGCTCAAGCATCCGAACACCTGAGCGTCGGACGGTCAGCGGGGACGCTGAACGGCCGCGCAGCAATTGACTGCACACGAGAGACCGTTGGTGGTCGAGCCGAGCAGCGGCTCGACCCCCAGTCGCAGTGGCTGCTCGGCCTCGGCCAGTTCCCGAACGAGCGTGGGCACCAGCTGCGCGAAACGCTGATCGCGGCCGGGCGTTGCTGCCCGAACGAAATCCATCCCGAGTTCGGCTGCCTTGTCCTTGGCCTCGGTGTCCAGGTCCCACACCACTTCGAGGTGATCGGAGACGAAACCGACGGGGCACACGATCACGGCGCGAACATCTTTGGCGGACAACGTATCCAGGTGATCACAGATGTCGGGGTCCAACCACGGAACCTGCGGCGGGCCTGATCGCGACTGCCACACCAGATCGAAATCCTCGACGCCGACGGCCTCGGCAACCAACTTCGCTGCCTCGGCGACCTGTCGACTGTAGAGGTTTCCGCCCTCTGCCGGCGGCCCTGCATTGCGGTCTGCGGCACTCGGTACCGAATGCGCGGTGAACACCAGGCGCGCAGTATCGCGAGTCGCTTCGGGCAACTCTGCGCGGGCCGCGCGCACGCCGTCGGCGAACGCGCCGACGACCAGCGGATGGTCGTAGTACTGGCGAAGTTTTGTCAGCGTCGGTGCGCCGTCACCGACCGCCTCACGGGCACGGGCGATGTCCTCGTGGTACTGCCGACATCCGGAGTAACCACCCCACGCCGACGTGGCGAACACGGCGGCGTTGCGGACACCGTCCTCGCGCATCTTGGCGACGGTGTCTTCGACCATCGGGTGCCAGTTGCGGTTGCCGAAGTACACGGGCAAATCCACGCCGGCTGCTGCCAGCTCACCTTCGACCCGTTCGATCAGGTCTCGGTTGAGCGCGTTGATGGGCGAAACTCCACCGAAATGCATGTAGTGCTCGACGACGGCGTCGAGCCGCTCCGGTGGCACTCCCCTACCGCGCGTGACGTTTTCGAGGAACGGCCGTACGTCTTCGGGTTTTTCGGGACCGCCGAACGACAAAACGAGAAGAGCATCGAACTGCATGTCCATACTTACGGTCATGAGTTCAATCTTGCGCGATGCCGTTCGGCGGGAGTCACCCGGGTACTCACCTGCGTAGTAGAAGGGGTGCTACTAGCCGACCATCGCGTGGAAGCCGCCGTCGACGTAGATGATCGACGCGGTCGTGCCGGGCAACCAATCCGAGAGAACGGTGCAGACCGTTTTGGCGACCGGCTCGCGATCGTCGACGTCCCAGCCGATGGGCGCAGCACCGTCCCATGCGGTGTTCAGCTTGTCCAACTCCGCGCCCGGACCGGTGCTGTCGCCGGCAATGGCCTTGGCGGCCAGGGTCTTGATCGGGCCGGAGGACACCAGGTTCGAGCGGATGCCGCGGACGCCGACCTCTTTGGCCACGTACCGATTGACGGCCTCGAGGGTTGCCTTGGAGACACCCATCCAGTTGTAGAAGGGCATTGCGCGTGCCGGATCGAAGTCCATTCCGACGATGGACGCGTTGTCGTTGAGCACCGGCAGCAAGGCCTTGGCCAGTGCGCTGTACGAGTAGGCGGACACCTCGAGTGCGACCGCCACGTCTTCCCACGGCGCGTCCATGAACGGGCTTCCCAGGCAGGAGCGGGGAGCGAAGCCGATCGAGTGGACGACGCCGTCGATACCCTCGGGAGCCAGCTCGCGCACACGCTCGGCGAGAGAGGCGAGATCCTCCGAGCTCTGGACGTTGAGCGAGATTGCCGGCGGCACGGGCTGCGGCAGGCGCTGGGCGATGCGGTCGATGAGGCGCAGACGATCGAATCCGGTGATCAGTACCTTCGCGCCCTGCTCCTGCGCGACCTTGGCCACGTGGAACGCGATCGACGAATCGGTGATGATGCCGGTGACAAGAATGGTCTTACCCTCGAGCAAGCCGCCCATGAGATGTCCTCCTGATTTCAGACGTACGAGAAAGGTGTGTGTACGAAAAGCGGGTCAGTGCCCCATGCCGAGTCCACCGTCGACGGGGATGACCGCACCCGAGACGTAGGCCGAATCGTCGGAGGCGAGGAAACTGACAACTGCTGCAACATCTTCCGGCTTTCCGGTCCGCTGCAACGGGATGAACTCGGTGGCCTTGTCCTTGACGTCGTCGCCCAGTGCTGCCGTCATGTCGGTCTCGATGAACCCGGGAGCGACGACGTTGGCGGTGATCGAACGTGAGCCGAGTTCCCTTGTCAGGGAACGAGCGATACCGACGATGCCTGCTTTGGACGCGGCGTAGTTGACCTGGCCGGCTTGTCCTGCCAGACCCACCACAGAGCCGAGGAAGATGAACCGTCCGAAACGCGCGCGCAGCATCGACCGGGTCGCACGCTTCGAGAGGCGGAACGTACCGGTGAGGTTCGCGTCGACGACGCTCGTGAACTGCTCTTCGCTCATTCGCATGATCAGTGTGTCGTCGGTGACGCCGGCATTGGCGACGATGACCTCGACCGGCCCCTGGTGCGCTTCGACCTCTTTGAACGCACGGTCGATCGACTGGGTGTCGGTGACGTCGCACACGACGCCGAACAACCCTTCGGGGACACCGGAACCGCGGTGCGTGACGGCTACCTTGTGGCCGTCTGCGGCGAGCCGCTGAGCGACGGCCAAGCCGATTCCGCGGTTACCGCCGGTGACGAGCACCGAGCGAGGTGTGGTGACGGTCCGTTCGGAAACCACTGTCGTGGGAGGGGTAGACATGGCGATCAACCTATCAATTCTCTGCGGGCCGCGTACCAGCGGTATTTGGACAATTCGGAACTGCTCTCGATCAGGGCAGACGCTGCCTGCGTACCAGGGCAATCGTCAGACCAGCGGTCGCGAACACGACGCCGAGGACCAACCACGGTCGACTCGCGTCTCCTCGTGTCGTCTCGAAACCGATCTGCTCTTCGAGCGTGTCGTACACCTGGCGCAGTTCTTCGAGGCTCGATGCCGTGAAGAAACTTCCGCCGGAAAGGTTGGCGATCTCCTTCAATGACGCGTCGTCGACCGGGACGGGGATTCGGTCTCCTTCGATCTCGACTCGCCCGTATGTCGTTCCGAAGGAAATGGTCGAGATCGGAACGCCCTTGTCCTTGGCCTGACGGGCAGCGGTGAATCCGCCCCGCGGATCGTCCGAGTTCTCGGGAACGGTCTGCTTACCGTCGGACAGCAACACGATGCGCGCCGGTGGCGCCTGGTCGCTGCCGCCGAGAACAGCCGACAGCGTGTCGATCGACTGCAACGAGGTGAAGATCGCTTCGCCCGTCGCCGT
Organism: Rhodococcus sp. NJ-530; assembly: GCF_003860625.1. Lineage (NCBI taxonomy): Bacteria > Bacillati > Actinomycetota > Actinomycetes > Mycobacteriales > Nocardiaceae > Rhodococcus > Rhodococcus sp. NJ-530. The sequence goes on along the minus strand of NZ_CP034152.1, from coordinate 3,167,616 downwards.
TCGCTCACTGAGCTTGAGGTTGTCGATGGCGACCTTCGTCGCGTCACGATTCGTGGTGGGCGACACCAGAACCGAAGCGGTCCCGGCAAATGCGACCAACCCGAGGTTGATGCCGGGAGTCAGACCGTCGGCGAACGACTTGGCAGCTTCCTGCGCTGCTGCCAATCGTGTCGGCTCGACGTCGGTGGCCTGCATCGACAGCGACACGTCGATCACGAGGATCACCGTGGCGCGGTTTCGCGGGACCTTCTTGTCTGCCGTCGGACCGGCAAGGGCGACGGTGAAGAACACCAATGCGATGACCATCAGAATCGCCGGAATATGACGCCACCGCCCGGGCCGCGAAGGCGCGACCTTCTCCAACAGTGCGAAGTTCGTGAACCGAAGTGTGTGCTTGGCTCGCTGCTTCTGCACGAGTACGTAACCGACCACCAACGCGGCGATGACAGCGAGGAACAGCAGCCACCACGGTGCGGTGAATTGAGAAAGACTCACGAACGAACGCCCCCAGTTCCGGCGCCGGCACCATAACTGTGTCGGCGTGCCGAGATGAATCTCACGACGTCGGCGATCCAGTCCCGATCGGTGTGCAGGGACATGAGCGGTGCGCCGCAACGACGTAGAGCTTGCCTGACCTCGACGCGGTGCTCGGCGGCGACTCTGGCGAAGTCGGCGCGCAGTTGCGGCGTCGTGGTGAATTCTCTGGTCCGGCCGGACTCGGGATCGTGGAGCACCACGTCACCCACGTCGGGCAGTTCGAGGTCTCGCGGATCGACCACTTCCACACCGAGCACGTCGTGCCGTCCTGAAATGGCGCGCAGCGAGCGTTCCCAGTCGATCGGTCCGAGGAAGTCGCTGATGACGACCGCGAGTCCGCGCCGACGCTGTGGGCGTCTGAGCGCTTCGATCGCGCCGACCAGATCACCGCGTACCCCGTCCGGCGCGTGCGGAGTCGTCGCGATCTTGCGGAGCATCGCCTGTGCGTGAATTCGCCCACCGCGGGCCGGAATTCGAGTTGTCTGTGCGCCGGTCGAGATGATGGCGCCGACGCGGTTACCGCCCGAACTGGTCAGGTGAGTGATGGCCGCGGCTGCGGCGACGACCAGGTCGCGCTTCTCGCATCCAGCGGTCCCGAAGTCGAGACTTGCGGACAAGTCGATGACGAGCCACGTCTCGAGCTCACGATCTGCGACAGACTGACGCACGTGTGGGTGCGTCGTCCGTGCGGTGACGGACCAGTCCATCTGCCGCACGTCGTCGCCCGGCTGGTACTCGCGGGCATCTCCCGGCTCCGAACCCGGACCGGGAATCAGGCCGAGATGATCGCCGTGCAGCACACCGTCCAGGCGGCGGCGAACCGTCAGCTCGAGGGTGCGCAGCGCAGCGGTGAGTTTCGGGTCGCTGAGCTCGCCGGATCGGAACGACGGCGGAGAACCGGTGGATCCGGCGGGTGTCGCCTGGCCACCGTCGCGGCCTTCGGTCACTGCGGGCGACTCATCGTCTCAGCGGTCGCGATCGGCGCGCCGTTGCCCTGCGGATTAGCTGTGCCCTGTGGGTTAGCTGTGCCCGGTGCGTTGAACTGCGGTGCTTGTGGTGCGCCCTGCTGGGGCGGACCGGGAACGGTGGGGACCGGCCGCGCGGCGATCTGCGGCAGTCCGACGGTCTGCAGCACCCGGGCGATGACGGCGTCGGGAGTCACCTCGTCGGCCATGGCGTCGTAGGAAAGAACGAGACGGTGACGCAACACGTCCGGGATCACCTCGATGACGTCCTGCGGCACTACGTAGTCGCGCCCGCGGACGAGAGCGAGGGCCCGCGACGCGGCGATGATGCCGAGCGTCGCGCGGGGTGAGGCGCCGTACGCGATCCAGCCTGCGACGTCCTCGAGTCCGACTTCACGCGGAGTACGCGTAGCGGCGATGACCCGGACAACGTAATCGACGAGCGCGTGGTGAACGAAGACGTTGCTGGCGACGCGTTGGAGCCTGACCAACTCCTCCGGACCGAGGATCTGGTGCGGCTCCGGCGCTGCCACGCCCATCCGGTAGACGATTTCGCGTTCTTCCTCCACTGTCGGGTAATCGACGAGGATCTTGAACAGGAAGCGGTCGCGCTGCGCTTCGGGGAGCGGGTAGACGCCCTCGTTCTCGATGGGGTTCTGCGTCGCCATCACCAGGAACGGATCGGGCATGTGGTACCGCTTGCCACCGATCGAGACGTGGCGTTCTGCCATCACCTCGAGGAGCGCGGACTGCACCTTGGCCGGGGCACGGTTGATCTCGTCGGCCAACACGAAGTTGGCGACGACGGGGCCGAGTTCGGTGTCGAACTCCTCGCGGCCCTGACGGTAGATGCGCGTGCCGATCAGGTCGGTGGGCACCAGGTCCGGGGTGAACTGGACGCGGGAGAACGAACCGCCGACGACCTTCGCGAAAGTCTCGACGGCCAGCGTCTTGGCGACACCGGGTACGCCTTCGAGGAGGACGTGCCCCTTGGCGAGAAGTCCGACGAGAATGCGCTCGACAAGCCGGTCCTGCCCGACGATGACTCGCTTGACCTCGTAAATCGCTCGTTCCAAGGTCTGAACGTCGGCTGCCAGGGAAGGTGCTGCTCCGTCCGCACTTCCACTCGCCTTGCTTACGTCGACCGTTCCGACCGAATCTTCACGTGAGGTCACCAAGAATCCATCGCTTTCACCTAGAAAAGTACCGACAGTAACGTGTTCCCCGTCAACTATTCCAGGTAGTTGCGCTCGATGCCGTAACACCACGTCGGGAACTTGATACTTCCCTGACAATGCGGGTGTCAGCGGCATTTCCTCTGACGGTCAGGACACCAGTCGGACGGCGTACGGCGTCATTCCGCCCCACCGAACCGGTGAGACCATGACACTCGAACCGGATTGTGGTGCCTCGAGCATCTGACCGTTACCGAGGTAGAGCGCCACGTGTTGGCTGGCGTTGGGGCCGTAGAAGATCATGTCGCCGCGCTTCATCTCCGAAGACGGAACCTGAGTGCCTGCGGTGTACTGGTAGCCGGTGTAGTGCGGCAGCGAGATCCCGATGCCGGCAAAGGCATAAATCATCAAGCCGGAGCAGTCGAACCCGACCTTGTTGAAGTCGCCGTAACTGTCAGCGACGCCGCCGTCACGGATGCCTCGCGTCGGTCCGTTCTCGTCGCCGCCGCCCCAGGCATACTGCACGCCTAGCTGAGACATTCCGCGGTCGATGACGGATTCGATTGCAGCGCTTCCGGTAACGGAAGGCTTCGGAGTGGTGGGTTTCGGCGTCGTCGGCTTCGGGGTGGTGGGCTTGGGCGTCGTGACCGTTTCCTCGTCGGTGCCGGTCTCTTCGTCCGTGCCTGTTTCCTCGTCGGTCCCTGTTTCTTCGTCAGTCCAGGTGTCGTCGTCGTCCGGGATGACGGTCGGAGTCGGGTCTTCGACCGCGGTGTGCGGACGCTGGGCCGCTGCCAGTGCGGCAGCTCGATCCTTGGCTGCCTGGTCGGCTGCGGCACGGGCGGCGGCCTGAGCGGCCGCTTCCTTGGCCGCGGCTTCGAGAGCCTTCTGATGAGCTTCCTCGGCACGGCGCTGTTCGTCCCAGGTCGCGTATGCCTGGCGTTGACCCTGCAAGCCGGCGACGGCGTTGCGGGCGGCGTCGAGCTGAGCCTGGGCAGAGTTGCGCTCGGCTTCGATCGCGGCCTTCTTGGCTACCTGCTGATCGAGAGCGTTGCGCGCGATCTGAATCGCCTGCTCCGCCAGATCCTTCAGCTGCGCGGCGACCTCGGCGGCGGCATCGGCCTGCTGCTTGGCCTGGCGGGTCGCGGAATCCTTGTTCGCCTGCTCGGTACGTGCTCGCTGGAGACCGTCGAGCACTGCACTCTGCGTATTGGCGAGAAGCTTGAGGACCTGCGCGCGGTCGAGAACGTCGCCAGGACCCTTGGCGTCGAGGAACGACGAGATCGACGCAGTATTGGTGCCCTTGACGTAGCTCGAGCGTGCGTACTTGTCGAAGTCCGTCTGAGCGACCTCGATCTGCGCCGACGCGTCCTTCAGAGCTTGTTTCGTGACTCCGACGGCCTGCGCTGCGGAGTCTGCGGCGCCGCGAGCGTTCTGCAGATCCACGAGAGTCTTGTTGACGTCTTCACGCTTGATCGCAACTTCGTTGTCGAGTGCCGACAACTGTTCGTTTGCCGATGCGACTTGATTGATGAGCGCGCTGACGGTGCCGACGCTCGACGAGACCTGCGAATCTGCCGCGGCGATATCCGAGTCACTCGGATTCGGCGGCGGTGGCGGTACGGCCGAGGACATGGCCGGCGTCCCGACGATCAGGGATCCGACGACGCCGAATCCGATGACCAGTTGCGCCAGGCGCATCGATTTACGGGAAGGACCACGACGGGACTCGCCGCCACGTGTTACTTGCCTCACAAATAACTCTCCCTCGCGTGTAACGCCACGGCCCGCTGGGTCGCCGATCCGTGCGGGGAGGGAATGCGCAGACCAAGCACCGGTCGCCCACAGCCCGAGAGCTGCTCGTCGACCTGGACGTGCCGTACGAACGCCACCGTCGACACCTCGAGAACGAGGCAACCGACAAGTACGCGTCGAACAACATCAGCCCGTCTGCGACACTTCTTCCCCAAAAAGTGCCAGTTGTACCGTACGACACTCAAGCGTTCTTTGGAAACTTTAGCCACAAATAACACAAACGGTATTTGAGCTGGTCGAATGGCATGCAGGCACCAAAAAGGGCAGGTACTCACCGCAAACAGCAGTGAGTACCTGTTTTCGACGAGTTACTGAAAATCTCGCAAGAGGACCAAGGTCAGACGGAATCGGCCCGGTGGTCGGATGGTGCTGGTGTTTCCGAAGTCGAGGCGATATGTCTGGTTTGCGCGTTTTCTGGCTCTCGCCGCCACTTGACGGCAAAGGTAATTCCGGCAATAACCGCCACCACTGCGATGACAAGGACCGTGTAAAGCGTCCACGGCGGACCTGGCGCCACGATCTCGTGCGAGAAGCGGTCCGCGGTCACGCTTGCGCTTTCGCCGAAAGATCGGTCCTGTGCAGTTTCGAGCTGCACTCGACTGATCGAATCGCTGTAGCTACCCATCCAGTCAGGGCTCAGAACGAGAACCGTTCCGCCTTCTGTTTTGCCGACCGTCGTGGCCAGGTCTCTAAGATCGGACGGCCGGCCCGGATTTGCGTCGACTACTACGACGCTCAAGTCGACACCACGTTCACGAGCGTCGGTCACCACCGCGGTCAGCCCCGCAACATCATCCGCGGGGGCGGAGACGCCGTCCGTCGAAATGTCCGCGAGCACGTCGTCGAGATCGACGTCCGACGGAACAGCGACGTGCAACGGGGACTTCACGTGCACAGGCGCAAAAGCGTGATTTGTAGGAGCAGACATCTCTCATCCGGGTGCTGTTCGGATTCCGTCCACCGCTGAGATGCGGGGAGTTCTTCCGAGGTCGTTTTTCGGCGGCCGACCCGCGACGGGCCTGCATGCACCCTACTTCAGGTCGACTGCCACCAGGCGTCACACACAACCGCCGCGCGTGCCGCCCGAGCGGTAGCTGTGGGTGCGGTCACCCAGCCAAGCCTGCGTTGCGCAGGCCCGCAGTCTGCATGAAGATTGTTTCGGTCAACTTGCCCTGAATTCTCACAGGACAAGCGTACTGTTAGACTTGGACCAAGAGGTACCACCGGTCAGGACAGGTTCTACTGCAGCTCCGATGTTCGGACAGTTCTCACGCGAACTGTGCGATTGGCGTGAGCTACGGAGGATCTTCCCGGCCGAAGTACCTCGCTTCAGCTGCCGACACAGCCCCGTCGGTAGCGACCCTCATAGACGAGTGGAGCAGACGTGAGCACCAGTATCGATTCATTCGGAGCCAAGGGAACCCTCGAGGTCGGTGAGAACTCTTACGAGATCTTCCGCCTCTCGGCCGTCCCCGGCACCGAGAAATTGCCCTATTCCTTGAAGGTTCTCGCCGAGAACCTTCTCCGCACCGAAGACGGCGCCAACATCACCGCGGATCACATCCGCGCAATCGCAAGCTGGGATCCCTCAGCCGAGCCGAGCATCGAAATCCAGTTCACGCCTGCCCGCGTGATCATGCAGGACTTCACCGGCGTTCCTTGCATCGTCGACCTCGCCACCATGCGTGAGGCCGTCACCACCCTCGGCGGCGACCCGAACAAGGTCAACCCGCTCTCCCCGCCGACATGGTCATCGACCACTCGGTCATCCTCGACGTCTTCGGCCAGGCCGACGCACTCGAGCGCAACGTCGACCTCGAATACGAGCGCAACGGCGAGCGTTACCAGTTCCTCCGTTGGGGCCAGGGCGCATTCGACGACTTCAAGGTCGTCCCCCGGGAATGGGCATCGTTCACCAGGTCAACATCGAGTACCTGGCACCCACCGTCATGTCGCGTAACGGACAGGCATACCCCGACACCTGTGTCGGCACCGACTCGCACACCACGATGGTCAACGGCCTCGGCGTGCTCGGCTGGGGCGTCGGCGGCATCGAGGCCGAGGCAGCAATGCTCGGCCAGCCCGTCTCCATGCTGATCCCCCGCGTCGTCGGATTCAAGCTCTCCGGTGAGATCAAGCCCGGCGTCACCGCAACCGACGTCGTGCTCACCGCCACCGAGATGCTCCGTAAGCACGGCGTCGTCGGCAAGTTCGTCGAGTTCTACGGCAACGGTGTTGCCGAGGTTCCGCTCGCGAACCGCGCGACGCTGGGCAACATGAGCCCCGAATTCGGTTCCACCGCAGCGATCTTCCCGATCGATGCCGAGACCATCGAATACCTGCGCCTCACCGGCCGCAGCGACGAGCAGCTCGCTCTCGTCGAGGCGTACGCCAAGGAACAGGGCCTGTGGCACAACCCCGACAAGGAACCCGTCTTCTCGGAGTACATCGAGCTGGATCTGGGAACCGTTGTTCCCTCGATCGCCGGCCCGAAGCGCCCGCAGGACCGAATCCTGTTGTCGGAGTCCAAGACTGCGTTCCGCAAGGACATCCACAACTACGTGGAAGAGAACCACCCGACCGAGCACACCCAGCTCGACGAGGCCGTCGAAGAGTCCTTCCCGGCTTCCGATCCCGCGGTTCTGTCGTTTGCCGACGACGGAGCGGTCGACGTTCTCTCTGCTGCCAACGGTGCAGAAGGCCGTCCGAGCAAGCCGGTCGTCGTCAAGTCCGACGCCGGTGAGTTCGTTCTCGACCACGGCGCCGTCGTCGTTGCAGGTATCACCTCCTGCACCAACACGTCCAACCCGTCGGTCATGCTCGGTGCTGCACTGCTCGCACGCAACGCCGTCGAGAAGGGCCTCGCCACCAAGCCGTGGGTCAAGACCAACATGGCTCCCGGTTCGCAGGTCGTCACCGATTACTACGAGAAGGCCGGCCTGTGGCCGTACCTCGAGAAGCTCGGTTACTACCTCGGCGGTTACGGCTGCACCACGTGCATCGGTAACACCGGACCGCTGCCCGAGGCAGTCTCGAAGGCCATCAACGACAACGACCTCTCGGTCACCGCGGTGCTCTCGGGTAACCGTAACTTCGAGGGACGTATCTCCCCCGACGTCAAGATGAACTACCTGGCTTCCCCGCCGCTCGTGATTGCCTACGGCCTCGCCGGAACCATGGACTTCGACTTCGAGACCGATTCGCTCGGTAACGACACCGACGGAAACCCCGTCTACCTCAAGGACATCTGGCCGTCCACGCAGGAAATCGAAGAGACCATCAAGTCCTCGATCGACCAGGACATGTTCCGCAAGTCGTACGCAACCATCTTTGCGGGCGACAGCCGCTGGCAGAACCTCGAAACCCCGAAGGGTGACACCTTCGAGTGGGACGAGAACTCCACCTACGTGCGGAAGCCACCTTACTTCGACGGCATGACGATGGATCCGGCTCCGGTCAAGGACATCAAGGGCGCTCGCGTCCTCGCACTGCTCGGCGACTCGGTCACCACCGACCACATCAGCCCGGCAGGTCCGATCAAGGTCGGCACCCCCGCTGCGCAGTACCTCGACTCCCATGGCGTCGAGCGTGCGGATTACAACTCGCTCGGCTCGCGTCGCGGTAACCACGAGGTCATGATTCGCGGAACGTTCGCGAACATCCGTCTGCGCAACCAGCTCCTCGACGACGTCTCGGGTGGTTACACCCGCGACTTCACGCAGGAAGGCGCACCGCAGGCATTCATCTACGACGCGTCGCAGAACTACCAGGCAGCCGGCATCCCGCTGGTCGTCCTGGGCGGCAAGGAGTACGGCTCCGGATCCTCGCGTGACTGGGCAGCCAAGGGCACGAGCCTGCTCGGCGTCAAGGCCGTCATCACCGAGTCGTTCGAGCGCATCCACCGCTCCAACCTGATCGGCATGGGCGTTGTCCCGCTGCAGTTCCCGGTCGGCGAGTCCGCAGGTTCGCTCAAGCTCGACGGCACCGAGACCTTCGACATCGAAGGTGTCGAGAAGCTCAACGAGGGCGTCACCCCGAAGACCATGAAGGTCACGGCGACGCGCGAGAACGGCGAGAAGGTCGTGTTCGACGCAGTCGTACGCATCGACACCCCCGGCGAAGCGGATTACTACCGCAACGGTGGCATCCTGCAGTACGTGCTTCGCAACATGATCCGCGGCTAGTAGGCACTACGTGCCTGTGAGCACTTTCGGCCCCTGACGGGTCACAAAGCGCTCACGACCACTTTCGCCGGAAGGCGAACCAGGTTTCATCGGTGGTCGTGAGCGCTTTGTGCACTGAGTCGACAGTCAGCGCCTACGGCCGAAAGTGTTCACAGGCAACCGACAAAGGAGGGATGCCCGTGCCCAAGGTCAGTGAAGACCATCTCGCGGCACGGCGCAGTCAGATCCTTGACGGCGCCCGCCGCTGCTTTGCGGAATACGGCTACGACGGCGCCACAGTTCGCCGTCTCGAAGAAGTCACCGGTTTGTCCCGCGGAGCGATCTTCCATCACTTCAAGGACAAGGACGGCCTGTTCCTCGCTCTCGCAAGCGAGGATGCGAGCCGGATGGCAGATGTCGTCGCCGAAGAGGGCCTCGTCCAGGTCATGCGGGACATGCTCGCGCAGCCCGACCAATTCGATTGGCTGGGAACGCGACTGGAGATAGCGCGTCGACTGCGCAACGACGCCGATTTCCGCGAGAAGTGGTCGCAGCGCTCCGTAGAACTGACGGAAGCGACCAGTGCGCGCCTCGCCAGACAGAAATCGGCCGGTCGGCTCCGTGACGACGTTCCCACCGAAATTCTGATCGGATACCTGGATCTGGTGATGGACGGCCTGGTCGCGAGAATCGCCTCCGGCCACGGCGTCGACAACCTGTCAGCGGTTCTCGATCTGGTCGAGGAATCGGTGCGGCGGAGAGATTGAGGGGCTTCGCCCCTGTGCGCCTTTTGGTAGTTCCCACTACCAAAAAGGCGCACAGGGGGTTATGCGAGCTGGATCAGCTCGAGGTATTCCTGCGACCAGTGGTCCTCGTTGCCGTCGGGCAGGAGGATGACTCGCTCGGGGTTGAGTGCCTCGGCAGCACCCGGATCGTGGGTGACCAGGACGACGGCACCGGTGTAGCTGCGGAGCGCATCGAGCACCTGCTCGCGCGAGATCGGGTCCAGGTTGTTGGTGGGCTCGTCGAGAAGCAGAACGTTGGCAGCCGAAGACACCAGACCGGCCAGAGCCAAACGCGTCTTCTCACCACCCGAGAGCGTTCCGGCCGGCTGTTCGAGCTGCGGGCCGGTGAACATGAAGGCACCGAGCAGCGAACGCAGTTCCTGCTCCCCTGTGTCCGGCGCGGCGTGGCGGATGTTCTCCCACACGGACGCGTCGTCGTCGAGGGTGTCGTGCTCCTGAGCGAAGTAGCCGACCTTGAGTCCGTGACCGGCGATCAGCTCACCAGCGTCCGCCTTCTCCGCGCCCGCGAGGATGCGGAGCAGCGTGGTCTTACCTGCACCGTTGAGTCCGAGGATAACCACACGAGACCCACGATCGATCGCGAGATCGACACCGGTGAAGATCTCGAGCGAGCCGTACACCTTGGTGAGGTTCTTGCCCATCAGCGGAGTCTTGCCACAAGCGGCGGGTTCGGGGAAACGAATCCGCGCAACCTTGTCCGAGACACGTTCGGCATCGAGGTTCGCCATCAATTTGTCGGCTCGCTTGGCCATGTTCTGAGCCGCGACGGCCTTGGTTGCCTTTGCGCCCATCTTGGCGGCCTGAATCCGCAGCGCACCGGCCTTCTTCTCGGCGTTGGCGCGCTCACGGCGACGACGCTGCTCGTCCGTGGCACGAGCGTCGAGGTACTTCTTCCAGTTCATGTTGTAGACGTCGGCCTCACCGCGGACGGCATCGAGGAACCACACGCGGTTGACGACGTCGTTGAGCAGGTCGACGTCGTGGCTGATGACCACCAGTCCACCCTCGTGGTTCTGGAGGAAGCCACGCAGCCAGGTGATGGAGTCGGCGTCGAGGTGGTTGGTGGGCTCGTCGAGCAGCAGAGTCGTGTCCGAGCGGGCACCGCTGCCGTCGGAGGCGGCGAAGAGGATGCGCGCCAATTCGACGCGACGACGCTGACCGCCGGACAGCGTGCTGAGCGGCTGCCCGAGAATGCGGTCTTCGAGACCGAGGCTGCTGGTGATGCGTGCAGCTTCACTCTCGGCTTCGTATCCGCCGAGGGCCGAGAACCGATCCTCGAGCTGACCGTACTTCTTGACCGCGCGGTCCTGCGATTCCTGATCGAGCACCTCGCCCATCAGAATCTGCTGCTTCTCCATCTCGCGGAGCATCGTGTCGAGGCCACGTGCGGAGAGAACCCGGTCCTTGGCGAGGACGCTCAGGTCGCCCTCTTTGGGGTCCTGCGGGAGGTATCCGAGTTCACCGGTACGTACGACGCTTCCCGCATATGCCTCACCTTCGCCGGCGAGGATGCGCAGTGTGGTCGTCTTTCCGGCTCCGTTACGTCCGACGAGTCCGATCCGGTCGCCCGGCTGGATGCGCAACGAAGGCCCGGGAGCCGTGAGAAGGGTGCGGACACCGGCACGAACTTCGAGGTCAGTGGCGGTAATCAAGCAAACTCCTCAGGAAAAACGACGAATACGGGTAAACAATGCCTGACTACAGACACAAGAACTATCGATTTTACCGTGACCTGACGGTCGTTCCGACCAGCAGCGTGTGAGTCCGCTAACGTTCGGGACATGACTAGCGAAAACAGCACTCGTCCTCGCGACCTCGAAGGCCGTGCCGCCATCGTCACCGGCGCAAGTCGCGGAATCGGCAAAGCTGTCGCCGCCGAACTCCTCGCTCGCGGTGCCGACGTCTTGATCACAGCCCGCAAGCCGGAGCCCCTCGAGGCCGCCGCATCCGAGCTGTCCGCTCTGGGGCACGGCGGAAAGGTCGTCGCATTCGCGGGCAACGCAGCCGATGCCGAAGCCCGCTCCGGTGCCGTCGACCGCGCCGTGTCCGAATTCGGTTCACTCGACATTCTGGTCAACAACACCGGAATCAACCCCGTCCTCGGTTCGCTCATGGAAGCGGACCTCGACGCCGTGCGCAAGATCTTCGACGTGAATGTGGTTGCCGCCCTCGGTTACGTCCAGCAAGCACATCGGGCATGGATGGGCGAACACGGTGGAGCCGTCGTGAACCTGGCAAGTGTGGCCGGGATCCGGTCGACGGGCGTCATCGCGGCGTACGGCGCGTCGAAGGCTGCGCTCATCCGCCTGACGGAAGAACTGGCCTGGCAACTGGGACCGAAGATTCGTGTCAACGCCGTAGCTCCCGGGATCGTCAAGACGCAGTTCGCGGCAGCCCTGGTCGCTGCCGGCGAGGACAAGGCGTCGGCGGGCTACCCGATGAAGCGGCTCGGCACCCCCGAGGACGTTGCCGGCTTGGTCGGCTTCCTCGTCTCCGACGCGGCGGCGTGGATCACGGGCGAAACGGTCCGGGTCGACGGCGGTCTGCTCGCAACGGGATCGATGTAGTGCGCCGGTCGTGAGCACAGACAACTCCTCCGCCGACGTGGTGATCGTCGGTGGCGGCCCGGCCGGGCGGGCACTCGCCACCCGCTGTATCGCCCGGCAACTCACCGTCGTCGTTGTCGATCCGCATCCCCATCGGGTGTGGACGCCGACCTATTCGGCGTGGGCTGACGAGCTGCCGTCGTGGCTGCCGGTCGATGTGATCGCAAGCCGGATCGAACGCCCGAGCGTGTGGACCCGCAGACAGAAAACGCTTGATCGCACATATTGCGTATTGAATACATCTTTACTGCAATCATTTCTCTCGGGAACATCCGTACAGTTCAGAGCCGTGCGTGCTCAAACACTGTCACCTACCGCCGTCCTGTGCGTGGACGGATCGCAGCTGACAGGTTCCGTCGTCATCGACGCCCGGGGTACCGAACTGACGGTGACAACCGCCCAGCAGACCGCCTTCGGAGTGATCGTCGACCGCGCTCTGGCCGATCCGATTCTGGGTGGTGGCGAAGCCTGGTTCATGGACTGGCGAACAGACAACGGCGCCTCCGACGCCGACACTCCGTCGTTTCTCTATGCGGTCCCACTCGATGACGAGCGAGTTCTCCTCGAGGAGACCTGCCTCGTCGGCCGGCCGGCGTTGGGGCTCCGCGAACTCGAAGCGCGTCTGTGCACCCGGCTTCGCAATCGGGGCTGCGAAGTCCCCGACGACGCACCGGTCGAGCGGGTCCGTTTTGCAGTCGAAGGCCCGAAGGAGTCGTTCCCCGACGGTGTCCTCCGTTTCGGCGGGCGAGGCGGTCTGATGCATCCGGGAACCGGATACAGCGTTGCCTCGTCACTCGCCGAGGCAGACGCTGTCGCCAAAGCAATCGCCGGCGGTGGAGATCCCAACGCGGCGCTCTGGCCGCGGTCGGCCAAGGCGGTGTCTGCCCTTCGCCGCGTTGGCCTGAACGCACTTCTCACCCTCGGCTCGAGAGAGGTCGCGACATTCTTCGACACGTTCTTCGATCTACCGGTCGAGGCTCAGCGGTCCTACCTGTCCGATCGGCGGGACGCGTCCGCGACGGCGAAGGTGATGGCAACCCTGTTCCGATCGTCACCGTGGCACGTCCGAAAGACGTTGATGCGCGCGCCGTTTCTGAGGTGAGCACTCCGGACCGACTACTGCGCTCCTATCGAGCCGGCGATCATCGGCCAGGAATTGTGTAGGTCGTCCTGCCAGTAGCCCCACGAGTGGGTTCCGGTCGGCTTGAAGTCGAAGGTCGCGGGGATGCCCAGTGCGTTCAGTCGGTCCGCCAAGCCGTGCGTGCACCCGTTGACCGCGGATTCGATGATGCCGCCGACGACGATCTGATTCAGGAGCGCTCCGGGATTTCCGTTCACATCGGGTGCCTGAAGGTTGTCGTGCGGACCTGGCAGCCCGGATCCGGTGGAAACGTACAGTGCGGTCCCCCGCAACTTCTCCGCGTTCACAACCGGATCGTTCTCGCGCCATCCCGGACCGTCGAACGGTCCCCACATGTTTGTCGGATCAGCGCCACCCCGCGCGCCGACCACCAACCGCACATAGTCCTGACCCGGCTGGGTGGAAGTCTCCGCGCACCCGCTGTAGGCCCCGACACTCCGATAAAGGCCTGGTGCCGAGATCGCGAGATTGAGTACCGACGTCGCCGTCATCGAAATCGCCGCGATGGAGTTGACCCCGTTGGTACCGAACTGCGCATCGATGACGGGCGGCAGTTCGCGAGTGAGGAACGTCTGCCACTTGTTGCGCCCGAGTACGGGATCGTCTTTCTGCCAGTCGGTGTAGTAGCTGAACGCTCCTTCCAGCGGCGTCACGACGTTGACGTTCTTGTCGGCGAAGAAGTCCAGGACATCGGTCCGTCCTTCCCACGTTGCACTGTCCTCGCCACCACCGGCGCCGTTGAGCAGATACAACGTAGGCCGTGGGGCGCTCGTGTCGGCGGGGAGGATCACCTCGAGTGGAATGTCGCGGCCCATCGCATCGGAGTGGACGCTGATGGTTACGGTGCGTGCCGGATCTGCGTTCGCGGGCCAAGGCGCAAACAGCAGTGGAACCAGTGAAATCGCCAGCGCCGCGGTGACGCGTCGACGGTAGGTTCGGATTCTCATCGGAGCGTCCCCCAGGTGTGCGAGTCGGGTTCTCGAAGCGGATACCCGCTCGATACGCCCCGAACCGACCCATCCACACGCAACGGTTCGGGATCAACCGTGATCGTTTGCCTCGCGCAAACGGCCGGCGGCGACCATCATGGGAGGCATGCGCTCGATTTGGAAAGGCTCGATAGCCTTCGGTCTGGTCAACGTCCCGGTCAAGGTGTACTCGGCGACCGAGGACCACGACATCCGATTTCACCAGGTCCATGCAAAAGACGGTGGCCGCATCAAGTACAACCGTGTGTGTTCCGAGTGCGGAAACACGGTTCAGTTCGCGGACATCGACAAGGCGTACGACTCGGAAGACGGATCGCGCGTCATCTTGAGCGACGAGGACTTCAACAAACTCCCGGCTGCGGAGAAGCACGAGATTCCGGTGCTGGAATTCGTGCCGAACGATCAGATCGATCCGATCTTGTTCGAGAAGAGTTACTTCCTCGAGCCCGATTCGGCGTCGCCGAAGGCGTACGTCCTGCTTTCGACTGTGCTCACCGAGAGTGATCGAACGGCACTGGTGCATTTCACCCTGCGACAGAAGACGCGCCTGGCCGCGATGCGCGCTCGCGACGGTGTTCTGGTGATCCAGACCTTGCTGTGGCCCGACGAAGTTCGTGCAGCAGAGTTCCCTTCCCTCGACGACGTGGAGAAGCCGAAGGCGAAGGAACTGAAGATGGCGCAGACGCTCGTCGAGAGCATGGCGGGCGATTTCGATCCGACCGAGTTCACCGACGACTACCAGCTCCAACTGAGGCAGTTGCTCGACGAGATGATCGAGAACGGCGGCAAGAAGGTCATCCCCGCCGCCGAGGTCGACCAAGAGGGCACCGACGCAGAGGTGGTGGACCTGGTTGCCGCACTGCAGCGCAGTGTGGACGAAGCGAAGTCGAACGCCTCCAAGGCCGGCTCGTCGAAGTCGACTACACCGAGGAAGAAACGAGCCTGAGTCAGCCGCGCACGTCTTGGACCTCGATCAGAGCGTCCAACTCTGCGTCGACGTCCGGAGCCGCGTGACGACCCGTTCCGACCGCAAGGTTGATCACGGGTCCGATCGCCTCCAGACCTGCCTCGGTGAACATTTCGGCGTGTGACGTGGGCACCGGACGGTCGATGATCACCCCGGAGACGAACGGTCGCCACGCCGACGCGGTTCGCAGCGGGTCGAAGGTGTCGGCGTGTGCCGAGAAGAACAGCAGATCGCCCACGAACTTGCCCGGGCGGTATCGGTGAGCCAGTTCGGCGCCTGCGGAGTATTCCTCGAACAGTCGCTCGATCCGATCGCTCGAGACCAAGGGGTGATCGCCGATGGCTTCGCGCAAGAGTGCTTCGGCGTCCTCGGGTGTCAGATCACGCTCGCCGGTGTCCGGGACCGAGATCCCCAACCCGCCGATCAGTTCGGCGAGAGAAGGCTGCGCGCCCGCCATCGTCGGGTCTTCGAGAACGAAGCTGTCGAGCAGAATCAGGTCGGCGACGCTCTCACCCGCGGCTTGCAACTGCACCGCCGCCGCGTGAGCGATCAATCCGCCGATCGACCACCCCAGCAGGTGATACGGACCGTGCGGCTGAACTCCGCGAATTTCCTCGACGTACCGCGCCGCGAAGTCCTCGATCAGCTCCGCCCGAAATTCGGAGTCCGTCAGGACCGGCGACTGCAGGCCGTAGAGCGGCCGGCTGGAGTCGACGTAGCGATCGAGCGCTCCGTAGCACCAGGCCAATCCGATGGCCGGATGGATGCAGAACAGTGGCTCGGCGCGGCCTTCCGGACGTAGTGGCAGGACTACCGCAAGTGCGGAGGTATCCGCGTCACTTGTCACAACTGTTGCCTCGAGTTCGAAGAGTCTGCGCGCCAATGCCTCCGGAGTCGGGTCGGAGAATATCCACGCGACGGGGACGGTCATGCTGGTGCGTTCTTTGATGGCAGCGACCAAACGCGTTGCCATGAGTGAGTTGCCGCCGAGTTCGAAGAAACTCGAATCGGCGTACGTGTCTACGTCGGCCAGATCGAGTACCTCTGCGAAAGCAGCGCAGATCGCGATCTCGTCGCTGCCTTCCGGACTGCGTCCACTCGGCGACTCCCAGTTGGGAGCAGGCAGAGCGCTGCGATCGAGCTTGCCCGCCGGTGTGGTCGGGACTGCGCCGATCACGACAACAGCGGACGGGATCATGTGCACAGGCAGCGATATACCGGCGTGACGGCGCAGCGCGGCGGCGTCGAATTCCGCATGTGCCGGGACGACGTACGCGACGATCCGAGCGTCGACGCCCTCCCCGACGACGACGCTGACAGCCGAATGCACGGACGCTTCCGCTGCCAGCACCGCGTCGATTTCTCCGAGTTCGATTCGGAACCCTCGGATCTTGACCTGGTGGTCTGCGCGTCCGAGGTAGATCAGTGCCCCTGAGCGATCTTCGCGCACAAGATCCCCTGTGCGGTACATCCGAGCGCCTTCGGGCCCATGCGGGTCGGCGACGAAGCGCGCGGCTGTGAGTGCGGGGTTGCCGAGGTACCCGCGGGCGAGACCGTCGCCGCTGACGTAGAGCTCACCGACGACCTGGCCGGGAACCGAGTGCAGTCGGGAATCGAGAATCATCGCGTCCACGCCGCGGATCGGGCCGCCGATCGTCACGGGCTCCCCCGCGACCAGCGAATCACTGATGGTGACTGCGACGGTGGCCTCGGTCGGGCCGTACGCGTTGAACATTCGGCGCCCCGGTGCCCACCGAGATACGAGGTCGGCGGAACAGGCGTCGCCGCCGACGACGACGGCTTCGAGATGGTCGAGCCCGGCGGGATCGACAGTCGCCAAGGCGGCTGGAGTCACGAAAGCATGGGTGATCGTCTGCTCGTCGAGCAGTTCGTGCAATTCGACACCGCCGAGAACTGTCGGAGGCGCTATCACCATCGTTGCGCCGGAGCCGAAAGCCAGAAGGAGCTCGAGAACCGACGCGTCGAAGCTCGTCGAGGCGAAGCTCAGAGCGCGAGAGTGCGCGGTGACGCCGAAACGCTCCCGCTGTTCGTCGGCAAACGCTGCCAGTCCCGCGTGAGTGACCAACACGCCCTTGGGTTTTCCTGTCGAGCCCGAGGTGTAGATCAAGTAGGCCGGGTTGTCGAACTCGAGTGGCGCGTCCGGCAGTGTCTCGGAATGGACTGCCTCGATTTCGGTGGTGAATTCGATCGCATCCAACTCGATCCACGATGTGACGCCAGGAAGGTCGGCCGCATACTCGCCCCTGGTGATACCGAGTACCGCTCCACTGTCGGTGAGCATGTGCTCGATCCGCTCGGCGGGGTACGCCGGATCCACGGGAAGAAACACTCCGCCGGCTTTCGCTACGGCCCAGAGCGCGATCACATAGTCGGCCGACCTCGGAAGCGCCAGTGCCACCATCATTTCCGGCGCTATTCCGCGAGCGATCAACGCAAACGCCATAGCGTCGGAGCGTCGGTCGAGTTCGCCGTACGTGAGCGTGACGGATGTGGCGACGTCGACGATTGCCGGAGCGTGCGGATCGGCAGCGCCGCGAAGCAGCAACTCCGGCAAGGTCAAAGCATCGCCGGCCGGACGTCCGGGCAACGCACGCAGGCGACGTCCCGCAAGATCCACGTCACCGACGACGGCGGAGGGCTGGGCAGTCAGTGTCTCGACGATCGTTTCCAGCATCACTGCAAACGACTCCGCCGTATCGGTGTCGAAGAGATCCTTCGCGTAGGTGAGGGAGGCCTCGTAGCCGCCGCCTTCCTCCGCGGTCTGTTCGACAACGGTGAACTGCAGGTCGTACTTGGCGATGTCCGGTGTGATCTCGTGGGCACGAACGGCAAGTCCAGGCAGGTCCCACGTCGTCGGGTGGGCGCCGTGGAACGAGATCATCGTCTGGAACACCGGATGACGGTCGGTGCTCCGGGTCGGCGCCACCACGTCCACGACCTGCTCGAACGGAATGTCCGCGTGGGCGAAGGCGTCGAGATCGACGGAGCGGACAGTACGCAGAACGTCGACGAACGTCGACCCGGGATCGACCGTCGTGCGCAGTCCGACCGTGCCCACGAACATTCCCACGAGGTCGTCGAGAACTCGGTGTCCTCGCCCGGCGACCGGAGATCCGATCACGATGTCGGTGCTTCGACTCAGCCTGGACAGCAGGACGGCATAGGCAGCGTGCAGCACCATGAACGGCGTCGCCGCATTGGCTCCGGCAACCGCCTCGACCGCGATCCGGGTGTGCGCCGGAAGCGAGACCGCGGTGTGGGCACCGCTCAACGACTGGGTGAGCGGACGCGCTCGATCGCTCGGAAGGTCGATCAATTCAGGTGCGCCCCGCAACGTCTCCCGCCAATACGACGCCTGTGCCCCGAGCACGCTCGCGGATTCGTTCACCGCGCCCAGCGCTTCCCGCTGCCAGATCGCGAAGTCCGCGTAATGCACCTCGAGCGCGGTGAACTCGGGAGCGTGTCCCGAACTTCTCGCGACGTAGGCGGTGAGCACGTCCTTCATCAACGGCGCGATCGACCATCCGTCCGCCGCGATGTGGTGGATCACGATGACAAGTGTGTGGTGCTGCGGCGTCGATTCGAGCAGGAGCGCGCGAACGGGAGCTTGGGTCGTGATGTCGAATCCGCGCGACGCGAATTCTCTGGCTAGCTCTGCCGGTTCACGGGTGTCCGCAGTTCCGTATTCCAACGAGGTAAATGCATCCTGGATCACCTGGTGCGGGCCGGAGTCGGAGTCGGGGAACACTGTGCGCAGGATTTCGTGTCTTTCGATCACGTCGAGGACAGCAGCTTCGAGGGCCGGCACGTCGAGTGCACCGTCGAGGGAGATCGCAGCAGGGACGTTGTACGCGGGTGAGCCGGGATCCATCTGGTTGAGGAACCAGATGCGTGCTTGCGCGTAGGACAGCGGAATTCGCTCGGGGCGGTCTACGGCGGTGATCGGTGGAAGCGCCTTCGCCCCGGCGGATGTGTCGAGCGCGGTGGCAAGTTCCCGAATTTCGGGGTGCTCGAACAGCATTCGGACAGGCACCTGCCTGCCCAACGACTCGCCGAGTCGCTGGGCCAGTCTGGTGGCGAGCAGTGAGTTGCCACCGAGTTCGAAGAAACTGTCCGACGCACTGATCTGTTCGATACCCAGCAGTTCCGCCACGACGCCGGCAACCTGGAGTTCGGTCGCGGTCGTCAGCGGCTCGACACTTCGCTCGGACGAACGCAGTGTCGGCGCCGGCAATGCCGATCGGTCGAGCTTCCCGACGGGGGTCAGCGGTACGTGATCGATCGGGGTGATCGCCGACGGCACCATGAAGGCGGGCAGTGAGCGGCGCGCATGGCTCAGCAACTCGTCCATCTCGACCGCATCGGCACCGAGCACTACGTACGACGCCAACATCGTCTCACCGGAAGCTGCGTCGACGCCCACGGTGACCGCGAACTCGACGCCGGGGTAAGTGCTGAGGACGGAGTCGATCTCGCCCAGTTCGATGCGGAATCCGCGCACTTTCACCTGGTGATCGGAGCGCCCGACGTATTCGATCGTCCCGAGCGGCGTCCACCGAACCAGGTCACCGGTCCGGTACATGCGGGTGCCGGCCGGGCCGAACGGCGCTGCCACGAATCGCGTCGCCGTCAAGGCGGGTTGGTCGAGGTAGCCGCGGGCAAGTCCCAGGCCGGCGATGTAGAGCTCACCGGTGACCCCGACGGGTACCGGCTGAGCCGAGCCGTCGAGAATTACCGCGGACACGCCGCGGACGGGCCCGCCGATGGTCACGGTCTCCCCCACGCTCAAGGCATCACTGATACAGACCATGACGGTGGTTTCCGTCGGCCCGTAGCCGTTGAACAATCGGCGACCCGGTGCCCACTTGCGGACCAGTTCGGGTGGGCATGCCTCGCCACCGACAACGATCGACTGCAGGACGTCCAGCCCGGTGGGATCGACCGAGGCCAGCGCTGCCGGTGTGATGAACGCGTGGGTCACCTGGTGATCGGTGACCAATTCGGCTAGGTCCTGGCCGCCGTAGACGTCGGGAGAGGCGATCACCATCGTCGCTCCTTCACCGACTGCGAGCAGCAGTTCGAGGATGGATGCGTCGAAGCTCGGTGAGGAGAAGTGCAGCGTCCGCGACTGCGCCGAGATGCCGTAACGCGCCGTCTGCTCGGCCGCCAACGCGCTCAGGCCACGATGAGTGACGCTGACGCCCTTGGGCTTTCCCGTCGATCCGGAGGTGTAGATGATGTAGGCGAGGTTGTCGATTCGGATCGGCGCGGCCGGAACCGGCTGCCCGACACCGTCGCCGTGGATGTCGTCCATTGTCATCCACGGAACCGGGCGGGGCAGTGATTCGATCACCGCTTCCGTCGTCACTCCGCGAGTGGCTCCGGAGTCGGTGAGCATGTGCAGAATGCGATCGGCGGGGTATCGCGGATCGACCGGAACAAACGCGGCGCCGGTCAAGGAAACGCCCCACAAGGCGACGATCGAGTCGATCGAGCGCGGAATCGCGATCGCCACAATGTCTTCGGCACCGATCCCTTCCGTGGTCAGACGGCGGGCAAGCGCCGATGCACGGGCGAAGAGATCTCGGTAGAGCACGGTGGTGTCACCGGATCGAAGGGCCACCGAATCGCCTGAACGGGTGGCGGTCCGCGTCAATATTTCGGCCAAGGTGCGCGAACTGGTCCACGCCGGACCTCGTACCGGCATCAGCGACGCCCGCTCGAGGGTGCTGAGGAAATCTAGGTCGTCGATCGCGGCGTCCGGATCTGCGGCGACGGCGCGGGCCACCGACTGCACACGCGCGGCGATCGTTTCCGCGGTGGCAATGTCGAAGAGCGCCTCGGCGAACCTGAGCGACCCGGTGATCTCGGTCTTCTCGGAATCGCCTGCCAGCAGGGTGAACTCGAGGTCGAACTTCGCGACGGACGGTTCGAGTGCTTGCGCTTCGAGATGCGCGTCGTGGACCGTGACCTGCGGCGAGACCACATTCTGGTGGTACGACAGCATGACCTGAAACAGGGGGTGTCGCGTAGTGGACCGGTCGAGATCGAGGGCGTCGACCAGCACCTCGAAGGGCAGCTCGGGGTGCGCGAAGGCGGCAAGGTCGCGTTCACGGACGACCTCGAGCAGGGAGGTGAACGACGCTCGGTGATCGACCGGCGTCCGAAGCGGTACCGAATTGACGAACATCCCGATCAGGGAATCCAGCTCGGGTCGCCCGCGGCCTGCCACCGGGGTGCCGACCACCACGTCGTCGGTTGCACCGAGACGCGCGAGAACAACCGCCAGGATCGCGTGTACGACCATGAACTGCGTCGAGCCACTGCGCCTCGCCACGGCGGCGAGACGCTCCCCGGTCGCCGCGTCGATGACGATCGGCACCGATCCGACGGCGGTCGTGGAGACAGATCCGCGTGGGCGATCGACCGGTAGCAGTACCTCGTCCGGGGCACCAGCCATGGCAGTGGTCCAGAAGGTCAGTTCGCGGGCAACCAGAGACTCCTGGTCGCCGACCTGTCCGAGCGAGTCTTGCTGCCACACCGCGTAGTCGGCGTACTGCACGTCGAGCGGTGTGAAAACCGGGGCGTCTCCAACGACGCGTGCGGAGTACGCCGCGACGAAATCTGTCGCAAAGGGAGTCAGGGACCAGCCGTCGAAGGCGATGTGGTGGATGACGACGACCAGTACGTGAGCGCCGGCGTCCTCGCGCACCAGCATGGCCCGAATCGGCAGATCCGAACCGAGATCGAACCCACGCGCCGCGAACTCCGTCGTCGCCGCGTCCACACCTTCGGATCCGCAGTAGCGCTCGACGGAGAACTGCACGTCGGAGTGCGCTCGGATGACCTGGCTCGGGCCGTCGGCGCTGTCGACGTAGATCGTTCGAAGCACCTCATGGCGTGCAATGACGTCCGCAAGCGCCTCCTCGAGTGCATCGCCGTGGATGTCTCCGGTGATGCGGATCGCGAACGGAATGTTGTAGACCGCGGACTGGGGGTCGAAGCGATTGACGAACCACAGGCGCTGTTGCGCGGCGGAGAGCGGTAGGCGGTCCGGCCGAGCGCCGGCGCTCAGGGCAGGTCGATCGTCTGATTCTTCGGCGCTCGCCGCCAGACGTGCAGCAAGCGCTTCGACGGTCGGCGCTTCGAAGATCGAGCGAACGTCCACCGTGAGTCCCGTCGCTGCGCTCAACCGCGCGGACACCTGCGTCGCGACGAGCGAGTTGCCCCCGAGATCGAAGAAGCTGTCTCCGGCCCGGACCTCGGGCACGTCGAGCAGTGAAGCGAACACGTCGGCAACGGTTCGTTCGAGTCCGGCCTCGGGTTCACGGCCCGTTCCGAGGATTTCGCGCGGTATCGGCGTCGGCAACGCTCTGCGATCGAGTTTGCCGACCGGAGTCAACGGAATGGCGTCGATCGGGGTGATCGACGACGGAATCATGTACCGCGGCAGCGTGTCGGCGAGTCCCACGAACAGCGACTCGATATCAGCGTCGCCGCTCAGCAACACGTACGACGCCAGAGTGGTACCCGCGGCGGATTCGACGGGAATCGTCGTGGCGAACTGGACGAGAGGGGAATCCATCAGAGCAGCGTCGATCTCGCCGAGTTCGATGCGGAACCCGCGGATCTTGAGCTGATGATCGCTGCGGCCCACGTAGCGAAGGGTCAGGTCCTTGGTCCAGCGGACCAGGTCACCGGTTCGGTACATCCGGGCACCGGGCGTCGAGTACGGATGCGCGACAAACCGATCCGACGTCAGCGCGGGACGAAGGTGGTAACCACGTGCAAGGCCCGGCCCACCGATGTACAGCTCGCCGACGCCGCCGATCGGGACCGGTTGCAGCCGAGAGTCGAGCACCACGGCGTCGATTCCGCGGATGGGACCGCCGATGGTGATCGGCTCCCCCGGTGAGAGTGGGTCACTGATGGCAACCATGACAGTGGTTTCGGTCGGACCGTATCCGTTGTGCAGTCTGCGCCCGTTGCCCCAGCTCGAGACCAATTCCGGCGTGCACACGTCGCCGCCGACGACTACGCATTCCAGTGCCGTCACGCCCGCCGGATCGACGGTCGCCAGCGCAGCCGGAGTGATGAAGGCATGAGTGACCTCGCGGCTTCGGAGGAACTCGCTCAACGCCTCCCCTCCGTAGATGTCGGGAGGGGCGATCACCATCGTCGCGCCGGTCGAACCGGCGAGCAGTAGCTCGAGTACGGCGCCGTCGAAGCTCGGTGACGCAAAATGCAGAGTTCGCGACCCGGCGGTGATCCGGTACCGATCCTGTTGTTCGCGAGCAAGATTGGCCAAACCCGTATGAGTGACGACGGTGCCCTTCGGCACTCCGGTCGAGCCGGACGTGTAGATGACGTACGCGGCCGACGCCGCAGTGATCGACGCTGTTCTGTCAGCGTCGTCGATGGCAGCGTCGGAGTAGGCGGCACATTCTGCAACCGTGTCCGCGTCGCCGAGGTCGATCCAGACTGCGACGTTCCCACCGGCTGCCGGACCGGCCGCAACCTCGGCGGACCGAATTCCGATCCGCACACCCGAATCCGCGAGCATGTGCGCAACTCGATCTGCGGGATAACGGGGATCGACCGGGACGAAAACGCCACCGGCTTTGGTGACCGACCAGACTGCGAGCACGGAGTCGGCCGATCGGGCAACTGCCAGTGCGACCGGTGTCTCGGGGCCGACGCCCAGATCCATGAGGTATCGAGCGATCCGATTCGATCGACGCTCCAGCTCCCCGTACGAGAGTGAGCGCTCGGAGTCTTCGAGGGCGATCGCGTCGGCATACTTCCTCGCGGTGTCTCCGAGGATCTGCGCCAGCGTCGATTCGCCCACCGAAGCCACACCGCGTCGCGGCAACGTCGCGGCACTCTCCCGCGATCCGAGTACACGAAGGTCACCAACCGATGCAGTCGGTTCCGACACTGCCGATTCCACGAGGGTTACGAAGTTTCGCGCCAAGGCTTCGACGGTCGCGTTGTCGAACAGGTCGGTGGAATAGGTGAACGTGGCATCGATTCCTGCTGCGGCCCCGGACTCGTGACGTTCGGTAACGGTGAGCTCGAGGTCGAACTTGGTCAGCCCCGTCTCGACTGCCCGCGCCGTCATCGACACCCCGGCCAGTTCGGCTGTGTGAGCGGTGGTTATCCGCGAGGTGATGGCAGCTTGAAAGACCGGATGGTGCGCAGGCGAGCGGTCCAGTTCGAGCGCGTCCACGACGACGTCGAAAGGCACGTCCGCATTGTCGAAGGCATCCACGTCGACGGCCCTGACCTGCGACAGGTGTGCGGCGA
This sequence comes from Rhodococcus sp. NJ-530, assembly GCF_003860625.1. NCBI lineage: Bacteria > Bacillati > Actinomycetota > Actinomycetes > Mycobacteriales > Nocardiaceae > Rhodococcus > Rhodococcus sp. NJ-530. Next base: position 3,143,128 of record NZ_CP034152.1, on the reverse strand, counting down.
ACGTTGCGTCCCGATCGACGACGGTCCGCAAGGCCAGAGTGTTGACGAACATGCCGACGAGCAGATCGAGAGATCTGTCCCCTCGTCCGGCCACCGGTGTTCCGATGACGATGTCGTCCGTGCCGCTGTACCTGGCCAGAAGCAGGGCGAAGCACGCGTGCAGGGCGATGAACGGCGTGGCGTCGTGATCGGCGGCAAGTACAACGAGCTTCTGATGCGTGGAAGCGCCGATTCTGATGTCGACTCCGGCTCCGCGCATGGTCGGGTCGAGTGCGCGCGGACGGTCCGTCGGCAGGTGGAGCTGCTCGGGCGCTCCCGCCAGCTGCTGCTTCCAGAACGCGATCTGTGAGTGGGCAAGTGAATCGGTGGATGACGCGTCGCCGAGGTGTTCTCGGTGCCAGAGCGTGTAGTCGGCGTACTGCACCGGAAGGGGTGCCCACTGCGGGCTGTTGCCGCCGACGCGGGCGGCGTAGGCGCCGGTGAGATCAGCAGCCAACGGCGCGAGCGACCAACCGTCGGCCACCATGTGGTGCAGAACCACTACGAGGACAGCTTCCTCGTCATCGCCTTCCTTCTCGGCGGCGACAGTGATCAGCAGGTAGCGCACCGGACGTTCGCGGACCAGATCGAAACCGGCCGAAGAGAATTCGAAGATCACTCTCTCGAGGCTTCCGCGTTCCACGTCGATCGACTCGAGCCCTGCGATCCCCTCGCCCAGGCCCAGAACCTTCTGCGTCGCGTTGTCCCCGATCTGAGGAAACACGGTGCGTAGTGACTCGTGACGTGTCACGACGTCCACGATCGCGGCACTGAGTGCGTCGGGATCGACGGCGCCGCGCAACGACACCGCCAGTGGAATGTTGTACGCACCTGATTCCGGTGCCACGCGGTTCAGGAACCACAGTCGCTGCTGCGCGGGAGCGAGAGGCAGTACAGCCGGCCGGGCCACGACCTGAATACCGTCGGCGTCCGGGGTCTGTGCCGCACGCTCGATCGTCGCCGCGATCCCGGACACCGTGGGATGGTCGAAGAGTGCACGCAGCGGCATTTTAACCCCGGTGGCTTCGGTCAAGCGCGCTACCGCCGTCGTCGCTACCAGCGAGTTTCCGCCCAGATGGAAGAAATTATCGTCGAGTCCGAGCGGTCCACTACTCAGGATGTCAGCCAGAACCGCCGCAACCTTGCCCTCGGTCGGGGTCGTCGGGGTCGGAAGACCTTGGTGGAGGCCAGGATAGGCGAAGGCAGCGCACGCCGGTCCAGTTTTCCGTTGGTGGTCAACGGAATCGAATCGAGGACCATGAAGGCATCGGGAACCATGTAGGTCGGGAGGGCTTCGGCGGCGTGAGCTCGGAGGGCTTCGGCGTCCACGACGTCGGAAGCGGTCACATAGGTCACGAGAGCGCCGCCCGCCGGCGTCGGAGCCACGACGGTCACGGCATCGTCGATTCCCGGCGCGCTGAGGATGACGGAGTCGATTTCGCCGAGTTCGATCCGGAATCCGCGGATCTTGACCTGCGCGTCGCCGCGTCCGAGGTACTCGAGTTGTCCGGGCGCAATCCATCGTGCGCGGTCGCCGGACCGGTACAACCGTCGTCCGCCGGCATTGAAAGGATCGGCGACGAACCGGCCCGCGGTGAGGTCTGGACGGCCCAGATAGCCACGGGCGAGTTGACCGCCCGCGACATAGATCTCCCCCGCGATCCCCACCGGGACCGGGGAGAGATGCTCGTCGAGCAGGTACACACGAAGTCCGTCGATCGCGTCACCGATCCGGCTGCCGGTCAGCGCACTCGCGCTCGCCCGGTCGAGTTCGAGATGGGTGACGTGCACCGTCGTCTCGGTGATGCCGTACATGTTGACGAGTGCAGGCGCGGATTCCGTGTGACTTTCGTACCCCGGGTGATTGTCGTACCAACGCCCGAGTCGACGCAGGTCCAAGGCTTCGCCACCGAAGATCACGTACCGGAGCCGGGTCTTCGAATCGGCCCGAAGGTCGGCTTCGATGTACTGGTAGAAGGCCGAGGGCGTCTGATTGAGCACGGTGACGCCTTCTGCGGCGACCAGCGCCCGGAAGGCGTCAGGGTCGCGTGATACCTCGTGATCGACCAGGACCAGCGTTCCGCCGTGGAGCAGCGCGCCCCACAGTTCCCACACCGAGAAGTCGAAGGCGAACGAGTGGAACATCGTCCACACGTCGTTGCCGTCGAATCCGAATTCGACGTGCGTGTTCTCGAACAATCGCACCACGGTGGCGTGGGTGACGGAGACGCCCTTGGGTCGGCCCGTCGACCCCGAGGTGTAGATCACGTACGCCAGATTGTCGGCTCCGTGTCCGCGCGGGCGCTCATCGGTTTCCAGACTCTCACCGGAGTACTCGTCGGACTCGACCCCGACGACCACCACGTCAGAGTTCGGGAAGGCGGAGTTCGGGAAAGTGGAGTTCGGGAAAGTGGAATCGGAGATGACGCACACCGGTTGCGCATCCTCGACCACATACGCCAAACGCTCGGCGGGGTGCGCACCATCGAGTGGGAGGTATCCGCCGCCGGCCTTCACTACCGCGACAGCGGCAACGATCATGTCCACGGATTTCGGCAGCATGATTCCGACCAACGACTCGGATCGCACGCCATGATCGACGAGCTTGCGCGCCAACTGATTCGATCGTCGATCGAGTTCTCGGTACGACACGCGCTCGCTACCTGCGACAACGGCGATCGCTTCCGGGGTCGCCCGAATGCGGTCGGAAAGGATCTCGGAGAGCGTTCGGACCGGGGTAATCGGCAGAACGGGCGGCACCAGCGCCTGGCGCGCCTCCGGGTGCAGTAGATCCACTGAGCCGAGCGCCGAGTGCGGAGTACCGACCATCGCGGTCAAGATTCGTAGATAACGGTCGGCGAGGTCCTCGGCTTGCTCTTTCGTGCCGAGCCAATCCAGAACACCGGAGATCGGCTGATCGAAATCGGCATGCTCACCAGTCGGAATCGCCAGGGAGACAAACAGTTCCGGCACGGTGGCCAGATCCGATCCGATAGGCGCACCGACCATGAGCCCCGGAAATCTCGGGTGAGCATCCAGCGGCTCCTCGAAACAGACCATCGCCCGGAACAACGGGCCCGTCTCGACCCAGCGGCCGTCACCGAGTGCGGCGGTCACCGAAGACAGAAGAATGTCTGCGTGTTCGAGAGCTTCGATTGCGACGGTGTCCACCGCACCGACCAGGTCGGTGAGCGTCATGGTGTTCGACACCGTCGAGCGAAGCACCAACTGGTTGGCGAACATCGAGACGAAATCGTCCGGATTGGAGGCGCCGTACCCTCGGACCGAGACGCCGATCGACACCTCGTCGGCCGAACCGACGCGGCGCAGCAGTCCGGCCATCGCAGACTGGAACAGCACGAACAGACTCGTGTTCATCGTCGTCGCCATCGTCTCGAGGCTCCGGCAGAGGCCTGCCTCGATCTCGAGGGGCGTGGACGTTCGACCGGATCCGGCGACGACCGGCAAACCCAGTTCCTCGGCGGGGTTCGACAAGGTCGCAGACCAGTACTCGACGTTGCGGGCGTGTTGGACTTCGGCGATCCACTTCCCCGCGGCGTCGGGGTCGATGTCCATCAATCGAGTTCCCGATTCTGCGGCGCAGAACAATTCGAGGAATTCGAGGAAACGTCGGTGGTGACGCGAGATGTCCTCGTTGGTGTAGAGGTCTGGGTTCGCGGCGAAGTCGATCTGGATCTCTTCGGCTGCGGAAGTCTGATAGACGTTGACGGAGAGGTCTTCGATCGGCCCGGTCGAGATCACGTTCAGTTCGCCGTGCGCGTCCCCGAGAGTGATTCCGGAATGGAACAGCATGAGGTTGATCAACGGCCCGTGGAAGCCTCGTCCGTCGGCGATGCTGTGATCACCGGCGTTGAGGTCGCGTCGCAGGTCCTCGTGGCGGTATTTCTGATGACGCAGTGCGCCGGTGAGTTCGATCTTCACCTCGTGCAGCAAGTCCCCGACCGCGAAATGCGGATCGACGCTCGCACGTATCGGAACGACGTTCGACATCATTCCGCCGGACCGGCGAGCAGCTTTTGTCGTCCGCCCCGAGACCGGCAGGCTGAGGACCACGTCGCGGGTCCCGGTGGCCCGGGCGAGGTAAGCCGCCAGTGCACCGATCACCACTGACGACGTCGTCACGTCGTGGGCGGCGGCCAGCCGTTCGAGGGAGCTCCGCAGTTCCGTAGGTACCGTGGCCGACCGTAGGCGTGACCATGCCTGCGACGGAGCAGTCGAGGACGCGAGCGAGGTTCCGCCCGGTTTGTCGGCCATCTTGGTGTTCCAGTAGTCGCGATCGCGTTCCCACCGGGTTGAGCCCAGATAGTCGGCCTCTGCCTTCACCAACGATTGGAGGGGGGCAGTTACCGCTGGGGGAACTGGTAGATCGCGCACCGCGGCGGTGTAGATCTCGGCTGTGCGGTTCATCATCGACATCGCGCCGAAACCGTCGAGCGCTACGTGATGAATACGGCTGTACCAGTAGTAATGGTCGTCGCGAAGCACCAGGACTGCCAGCCTGACCAGGCGATCGGTGAACGGATCGATGGCGGTGGTGTGCTCTCTGCGCATCCATTCCTGCGCTGCAGATTCCGGATCCGATTCGGCGCGAAGATCGACCACGTCGAGGGAGTCGTCCATGTCGAGATCGAGCCACTGACGCGCAACCCCGTCCACCTCGACCAGGCGCAGATATCCGGAGCCGATCTCACGACCGGTCTGTTTGCTGGCAGCGGTCAGCAGCTCGATGTCGAGTGGGCCGTCCACGTCCACGTACTGAGCGATGCTGACGGGAATCTCGGGTCGAAGCTGTTGTGCGACAAGCAGGGAAAGTTGCGCGGCAGAAAGAGGGAAGGTGAGTTCGTCGTCCGGACGAGCTGCGGAAACGATTCCTCGGTCGGGACTGCCATCCACACGAATCTCCCTCTTACAACTTGATCATGATGCAAACAGGTTTATGCGTCCGCTGGACGCTTCGAACTGATCGGGGCACTTCGAAAATGAGACGAATACTTTGGAAAGCTCGGGTGGAAACTGGCAAATCGCCCGCCGGAGATCACATCGTGACAATCAGCTGCGATGTTACCGATCAGTCAGCTTCCAGCAAATATTCATCAAACAACCATTTGGGACTATTGTCCTGAATATCATGGCTAAAACGGCCCTATATAACAAACCGAAGCGCCGGTACCCGACGAACGGGCACCGACGCTCCGGTGAAATGTATTCAGTTGATCGTGCCGAGGTTGCTTGTCAGACCGTGAAGCCGAGTGCGCGCAGTTGCTCGCGTCCGTCTTCGGTGATCTTGTCCGGTCCCCACGGCGGCAACCACACCCAGTTGATCTTCATGTCGGTACACAGATCGCTACGCACAAGTGCGCCGCGCGCCTGGTCCTCGATCACGTCGGTCAACGGGCACGCCGCCGACGTCAAAGTCATGTCGATCGTGACGACACCGTCGTCTTCGAAGAGTCCGTAGACCAAGCCGAGATCGACGACGTTGATTCCCAGTTCGGGATCGACGACGTCGCGCATCGCTTCTTCGAGTTCGTCGAGTCGCTCAGGCGACGGGACAGTGCCACTGCCCTGTGCGCCACCGAATTCCGCAGTGGAATCGGGATTCGGATTCACCGGAGCGCCGACCTCGGCGTCCTGCACTGGTTGTGTCTCGGTCATGATCCCTGTCCTTCAGTCGTGTCGACCAATTCACTGCTGCTGTCCGCCGTCGTCACAGCACTGCCGTCGACAATCTGGACTACAGCATCCTTGAATGCCATCCATCCGAGCAAGGCGCACTTCACGCGTGCCGGATACTTCGAGACTCCGACGAACGCGATACCGTCGCCGAGAACGTCCTCGTCCCCTCGACGGTGCCCCGACTGCTCACCATCTCGTTGAACGCCGTCACCGTCTTCAGTGCGTCGGTGACCTGCATCCCGATGACGAGGTCGTTGAGCACCGACGTCGACGCCTGGCTGATCGAACAACCCTGACCGTCGTACGAGACGTCGGAGACCGTTCCGTCCTCGGAGATCTGGACGCGCAACGTCACCTCGTCGCCACACGTCGGGTTGACGTGGTGCACCTCGGCGCCGAACGGCTCACGGAGTCCGCGGCCGTGCGGATGTTTGTAGTGATCGAGGATCACTTCCTGATACATCTGCTCCATGCGCATGATTCAGTTCAACTCCCCTGCGACACCGAAAAATTCCTGCGCACGCTTGATCGCGGCAACGAGAACATCGATTTCCGCGGTGGTGTTGTAGAGCGCAAACGACGCACGGGCCGTCGCAGCGACACCGAACTTACGATGCAGCGGCCACGCACAATGGTGTCCGACGCGAATCGCGACGCCCTCGTCGTCGAGGATCTGTCCGAGGTCGTGGGCGTGAATACCGTCCACGACAAAGGAAATCGCTCCGCCGCGGTTCTCGGACGTCTGCGGTCCGATGATGCGCAGACCTTCGATCGCCGACAACTTTTCGAGAGCAGCCTCCACCAACACGTGCTCGTGCGCGGCGACGGCGTCCATCCCGAAGGTGTTCAGGTAATCCACGGCAGCGCCCAACCCGACCACCTGTGAGGTCATCGGTACGCCGGCTTCGAAACGCTGAGGCGGTGGCGCGTAGGTGCTGACCTCCATGGTGACCGTCTCGATCATCGAGCCACCGGTGATGAACGGAGGCATTGCTGCCAGCAGTTCACGACGGCCGTAGAGAACTCCGACCCCCGAAGGGCCGAGCATCTTGTGACCGGAGAACGCCGCGTAGTCCACTCCCAGTTCGTGGAAGTCGACCGCCATGTGAGGCACCGACTGGCACGCGTCGAGCACGACGAGTGCACCGACGGCGCGTGCTCGTCGCACCAATTCCTCGACGGGCGCGATCGCGCCGGTCACGTTGGACTGGTGGGTGAACGAAACGACCTTCACCGCGTCCGTCAGCTCCAGCGAATCAAGATCGATCCGGCCGTCGTCGGTGACGCCGTACCACTTGAGCGTCGCACCGGTTCGGCGCGCAAGTTCCTGCCAGGGAACGAGGTTGGCGTGGTGTTCGAGTTCGGTGATGACGATTTCGTCGCCAGGACCGACATGGCGGTCGAAGCGATCGTCACCGAGAACGTAGGTCACCAGATTGAGAGCCTCGGTGGCGTTCTTGGTGAACACCAACTCGTCCGAATCCGCACCCACGAAGGAAGCGATAGTGGCGCGAGCATTCTCGTACGCGTCAGTCGCCTCTTCTGCGAGCTGATGAGCACCCCGGTGTACTGCCGCGTTACACGTGGTCAGGAAGTCCCGTTCGGCATCGAGAACCTGGACCGGACGCTGCGAGGTAGCGCCGGAATCCAAGTACACCAAAGGTTTTCCGTCGCGCACGGTTCGCGCCAGGATCGGGAAGTCGGCCCGAACCGCTGTGACGTCGAGCTCGCGCACCGAGGTGGTCATCGTGATTACGCTCCCTGGGTAGCTGCGGTGTCCGCGGTGAAACGAACGTAGCCGTTGGTCTCGAGCTCGTCGGCCAGCTCCGGTCCACCGGACTCGACGATGCGGCCACCGACGAACACGTGAACGAAGTCGGGGTTGATGTAGCGCAGAATGCGCGTGTAGTGCGTGATCAGCAGAACGCCGCCGTTCTCGCGCTCCTTGTAGCGGTTGACGCCTTCGGAGACGGTGCGCAGAGCGTCGACGTCGAGGCCGGAATCGGTCTCGTCGAGGATCGCGATCTTCGGCTTGAGCATGCCCAACTGCAGGATCTCGTGGCGCTTCTTCTCGCCACCGGAGAAGCCTTCGTTGACCGAGCGCTCGATGAACGAGGGATCGATCTCGAGCTCGCTGAGGGCTTCCTTGACTTCCTTGACCCAGTGGCGCAGCTTGGGAGCCTCGCCTCGCACGGCCGTAGCGGCGGTGCGCAGGAAGTTGGACATGGAAACGCCGGGAACCTCGACGGGGTACTGCATGGCCAGGAAGAGCCCGGCACGTGCACGCTCGTCGACGCTCATTGCAAGGACGTCTTCACCGTTGAGGGTGATGGAGCCTGACGTGACCTGGTACTTGGGGTGACCGGCGATGGCGTACGACAGAGTCGACTTGCCGGAGCCGTTGGGACCCATGATCGCGTGGGTCTCCCCCGAGCGGACCGTCAGGTCGACGCCCTTGAGGATCTGGATGGGCTCGGCGTTGGCATCGGAGTTGGCGACCTCGACGTGCAGGTCACGAACCTCGAGGACCGAGGTGGTGGTGTTGTCACTGGTAGACATGAAATTCCTTCAAGATGAGGCGGGCGAGCGTAGCGACGGGGTGGTGTCGCATGCGGGGCGGTCAGGAGCCGACGGCTGCGAGTTCGGCTTCGACTGCGGCTTCGAGGCGATCGCGCACCTCGGGAACAGCGATCTTGTTGATGATTTCGTGGAAGAACCCACGTACGACCAGACGACGAGCCTGATCCTCCGGGATACCACGAGCACGCAGGTAGAACAGCTGCTCGTCGTCGAAACGTCCCGTTGCACTTGCGTGGCCGGCCCCGACGATCTCACCGGTCTCGATTTCGAGGTTCGGAACCGAGTCGGCGCGGGCGCCGTCGGTCAGCACCAGGTTGCGGTTGAGCTCGAACGTGTCGGTGCCCTCCGCTGCGGCGCGGATGAGAACGTCGCCGATCCACACGGTGTGCGCGTCGGGCTTGCCGGATCCGGGATCTCCCTGAAGCGCACCCTTGTAGACCACGTTGGACTTGCAGTTGGGCTGCGAATGATCCACCAGCAGACGCTGTTCCAGATGCTGGCCGGCGTCGGCGAAGTACAGGCCGAGCAGTTCGGCGTCGCCGCCCGGTCCGTCGTACTTGACGGTGGCGGACAGGCGCACCAGGTCGCCGCCCAGGCTGATCGAGGTGTACCGAAGCACTGCGTCGCGGTTCAGGCGAGCGTGGTGTGACGTCACGTGAACTGCGTCGTCCGCCCAGTCCTGGATGGCCACCACGGTCAGCTGCGAACTGTCACCGAGAACGAATTCGATGTTCTCCGCGAAGGTTCCGCTGCCGCGCTGGTCGATCACGAACGTCGCCTTGGCGAACTGCGCCAGACGAATCTGGGTGTGTCCGTAGGCGACGTTGTCGACTCCGGGGCCGGTCATGGTGACCACAACGGGCTTCTCGACCTCGACCTCGGCACCAACCGAGATAACCGTTGCCGTCTCGAAGCTCGAATACGCCTGCGCTGCAATGCGATCAGCGGGAACGCCGGCTTTGCCCAGACGTGCGTCGTCACGCCCGACGGTCTCGACGGTGATGTCGCTTCCGCCGTCGACCTCGACGGTGACCTGTCCGTTGGCGACGGCGCTGCCGTCGTGCAATCCCCGGAGGCGACGCAGCGGGGTGAACCGCCAGATCTCGTCACGTCCGCCGGGAACCTCGAAAGCATTGACGTCGAACGAGGAGAACTGCTCACCCTTGTTCGTGATGGGTGAGCCTGTGGCTGCACCCTTTACAGGAGCGGTCGGGTTCTCCCCGGCAACAGCTCCGATGACTCCGGTCTCTGGCGTGGTCACTAACCCACAGCCCTTCCATCTGAAGTTCGATAAGGCGGTTGAGCTCGAGCGCGTACTCCATCGGGAGTTCCTTCGCGATGGGCTCGACGAATCCACGCACGATGGTGGCCATCGCCTCGTCCTCGGTCAGTCCGCGGCTCATCAGGTAGAAGAGCTGATCGTCACTAACCTTCGAAACGGTGGCCTCGTGACCCATGGTGACGTCGTCCTCGCGGATGTCGACGTACGGGTAGGTGTCGCTTCGGCTGATCTGGTCGACCAGCAGAGCGTCACACTTGACGGTCGACTTGGAGCCGTGGGCACCCTTGTTGACCTGCACCAGACCGCGGTACGACGCACGTCCACCACCACGGGCGACAGACTTGCTGATGATGGTCGAGGACGTGTGCGGCGCGAGGTGGAGCATCTTGGCGCCGGTGTCCTGGTGCTGGCCCTCGCCGGAGAACGCAACGGAGAGAACCTCACCGCGGGCGTATTCGCCCATCAGCCACACGGCCGGGTACTTCATGGTGACCTTGGAGCCGATGTTGCCGTCGACCCACTCCATGGATCCGCCGGCCTCGACCTTGGTGCGCTTGGTCACCAGGTTGTAGACGTTGTTGGACCAGTTCTGGATGGTCGTGTAGCGGCAGTGGCCGCCCTTCTTCACGATGATCTCGACGACGGCCGAGTGCAGTGAATCGGACTTGTAGATCGGCGCGGTGCAACCCTCGACATAGTGCACGGAGGCATCTTCGTCGACGATGATCAGGGTGCGCTCGAACTGACCCATGTTCTCGGTGTTGATGCGGAAGTACGCCTGCAACGGGATGTCCACGTGGACTCCCGGCGGAACGTAGATGAACGAGCCACCGGACCACACGGCGGTGTTCAGCGCGGAGAACTTGTTGTCGCCGGCCGGGATGACCGATCCGAAGTACTCCTTGAACAGCTCCGGGTGCTGCTTGAGACCGGTGTCCGTGTCGAGGAAGATGACGCCCTGCTCCTCGAGGTCCTCACGGATCGAGTGGTAGACGACCTCGGACTCGTACTGAGCTGCGACGCCGGCAACGAGGCGCTGCTTCTCCGCCTCGGGGATGCCGAGCTTGTCGTACGTGTTCTTGATGTCCTCGGGCAGGTCTTCCCACGACTCGGCCTGCTTCTCGCTGGACCGGACGAAGTACTTGATGTTGTCGAAGTGAATACCTTCGAGGTCGCTGCCCCAGTTCGGCATCGGCTTCTTGTCGAAGGTGCGCAGCGCCTTGAGGCGGATGTCGAGCATCCACTCGGGCTCGCTCTTCTTGGCGGAGATGTCCCGCACGACAGCCTCGGACAACCCGCGCTGCGCGCTGGCTCCGGCTTCGTCGGAATCGGACCAGCCGTAGCCGTAATGACCGAGGGACGCGATGGTCTCTTCCTGCGTGAGCGGCTCGGTGCCTGCTGCCGCAGTGGTAGTCGCCTGGTCTGATGTGACGGTCATGCGAGCTCCTTCCGGAGTCTTGTTTCTTGACGGCTGCTCGGGTTCAGCGAGGGCTGGTCGCTGTGGTCGAGCAGTTCTGACTTTGAAGAACTAGCTGAAAAATCTCTATTCGAACGCTGCACGGTGGCAACGCTCTGTAGAACACTCTGGTCCGGTCATCTACTCCCGGTGGACACGAGGGGCACGTGCGTCGTGCAGGCGCAGTCACCGTTGGCGATGGTCGCCAGACGCTGAACATGAGTCCCGAGCAATTGCCGGAATGCTTGCTGCTCTGCCTCGCACAGTTCCGGAAACTCTTCTGCCACATGGGAAACCGGGCAATGGTGTTGGCAGATCTGCACGCCGTTGCCGACCGGCCGGGTCGACGCTGCGAACCCCACCGCGTTGAAGGCTTCGGCGATTGCGTCCGCTGTCGCCTCGACGTTGTCGACATCTGTCGGATCAGCCGGTTCGACGTCGCCGACGATCGCCTGAACCCGACGCTTGGCGAACTCCTCGATTGCCGCGTCTCCGCCGATTTCACGGAGTTGCCGCATCGCGGCTCCCGCCAGATCGTCGTAGGTGTGGCCGAGGCGGCCGCGGCCGGTCGCGGTGATCTGGAACTGCTTGGCGGGACGACCTCGTCCGCGCTGACGCAGCGACGCCGCCGAAGCGGTACGGGCTTCGCCGGACTCGATCAACGCATCCAAGTGACGTCGGACACCTGCGGCACTCAAACCGAGGCGCGTGCCGATTTCGGAGGCGGTAATGGGGCCTTCTTCGAGTAGCAGCTTGACCACTGCGGCCCGGGTCTGGCCTTCGACGCTCACCGTCACCGGATTTGCGGCAGCACTAGGCGAGGTCGCTACAGTGGGCTGACCTGCAACTTCCTTGCTTCGAGGGTCTGACGCATTTCTTTTCACAACACAAGTGTGACGGAATTCTTTTCGCAGGTCTACTAAGGGCAACCTGCATTACATTCGGGAATATCCGGACAACGTACGTTGTTTGTGCTTGTCTGTCCGGCTGGATGGAGCCGCTACGCTGCCTGGTGTGCCGCAGACCCCCGAGAAGACGACGACCGCGCGATCGGCGCGCGCGATCCTGCTGGAAAAACCCAAGGCACTCGCGCTTTCCACAATCGGCGTTCGACCTTTCGGATCCGCTCCCCGGCAGAGTATGGCCGCGGTGCTGCACGGCGACGAGGACGAGCGCCCTGGCCTGAACGCGAAGGAAACCGCACAACTGCGAGGGATTCGCCGATTCGGCGCAACCGGCGCGGTCTTGATGGCAGTCGGAGCGCTCGGCGCCGGCGCACAACCCGTCCTGCAGAATCCGACCGCAGGACTTCGAGTCCTCAGCCTTCCCGGACGTATGCCGACGGTCTCACTCACCATGACGATGACCGGAACCGTGCTCGTCGTTCTGGCCTGGCTGATGATGGGCCGATTTGCAGTCGGGGACATACGCAGCCGTTCCGGCGCACCGCGGCGCATGACCCGTTCCCAGTTGGACCGCACACTCCTGCTGTGGATCCTGCCGCTCTCGGTCGCACCGCCGATGTTCAGCCGCGACGTCTACTCGTATCTGGCTCAAAGCGAAATCGCGGCCCGTGGACTCGATCCGTACGCCATCGGCCCCAAGGCGGCACTGGGCGTCGACCACGTTCTCACCCGCACGGTTCCGACGATCTGGCGCGACACCCCAGCTCCGTACGGTCCGTTCTTCCTGTGGCTGGGACGCGGGATCAGCTCACTGACCGGCGACAACATCGTGGCCGGAATCTTCTTGCACCGCTTGCTCGCATTGGCCGGCGTCGCGCTCATCGTGTGGGCGATACCGCGACTGGCCAAGCGATGCGGTGTCTCTGCCGTCAGTTCGCTCTGGCTCGGTGCCGCGAACCCGCTGTTGCTCTTCCACTTGGTGGCCGGCATCCACAACGAAGCGCTCATGCTCGGGTTGATGCTCGCCGGAATCGAGATCGCTCTCCGCGCAGTCGAAGGGTCCGGGCCCATCCGTGGGCGAGCGCTGTTCTATCTCGTTGCGGGATCAGGTTTGATCGCCTTGTCGTCGACCGTCAAAATTCCGTCCTTGCTTGCCTTGGGATTTGTCGGCATGGCCTTGGCTCGGCGTTGGGGTGGAACCTGGAAAGCCCTGGCGGGAGCCGCGATTCTCCTGGGCATCGTTGCCGCTGTCGTCACGTTTGTCATCAGCGTGGCCAGTGGGCTCGGTATGGGTTGGATCAACACCCTCGACACCGCCACGGCAGTCCGGAGTTGGATGTCCATCCCGACGCTCCTGGGCGTCGGCACGGGATTGGCCGGTGTACTACTCGGACTCGGCGATCACACGACGGCGATCCTCACGATCACGCGGCCCATCGCAACTCTCGTCGCCATGCTCGTCACCGCACGGATGATGATCTCGGTGTACATGGGCCGCATACACCCGGTCGGTGGACTCGGCATCGCACTCGGAGCGATCGTTCTCCTGTTCCCCGTCGTTCAGCCGTGGTACCTGCTGTGGGCGATCCTTCCGTTGGCGGCGTGGGCCACCGCGCCGATTTTCCGCATCCCTGCCGTCGTCTTCACCTCGATCGTCAGCGTCATGTTGATGTCCAACGGCGCCGAATACCTTCCGTTCATGATCGTGCAGGCCGTCATCGCGACCATCCTCACCGCCGGAACGCTCATCGTCTTCACCCGCAATTCACTCCCCTGGCGTAGCGACAAGCCAGTAGCGGAGATCACGAAAGGCGGACCGGTAGACGAAGACAACTCGGCGGGGGCTTACGCTGATTCCCCGTGACCTCGAGAGCCTCCAGATCGTCGACGCCGGCGGTACAGATCCAGGGTGTCGTCAAGTCCTTCGACGGTGTTCGAGCCGTCGACGGTATCGATCTCACTGTCGAGACGGCCCAGGTAGTTGCCCTGCTCGGCCCCAACGGAGCCGGTAAGACAACCACCGTCGAGATGTGCGAAGGGTTTGTCACCCCCGATGCCGGCACGGTTCGAGTGCTCGGTCTCGATCCCATCGCCGACTCCGGTGAAGTCCGCTCGCGAATCGGTGTCATGCTGCAGGGCGGCGGCGCGTACCCCGGGTCCAAGGCCGGGGAAATGCTCGACCTCGTGGCCGCATACTCGGCCGACCCGCTCGATCCCGCCTGGCTCCTTTCCAAACTCGGCCTCACCGATGCGCGCAAGACCCCGTACCGCCGCCTCTCCGGAGGCCAGCAGCAACGACTGTCCCTGGCGTGCGCGCTGGTCGGCCGTCCCGAATTGGTATTTCTGGACGAACCCACCGCCGGCCTCGACGCTCAGGCACGTCTACTCGTGTGGGAACTCATCGACGCTCTGCGACGCGACGGCGTGAGCGTCCTGCTCACCACACACCTCATGGACGAGGCCGAAGCGCTCGCCGACGAACTGGTCATCATCGACCACGGCAAGATCGTCGCGTCGGGAACGCCGGCGGAGGTCACCAGCAAGGGCGCCGAAGGACAACTCCGTCTGACGACGGTTCCCGGTTTGAGCCTCGATTCGCTGGCCGGTTCACTCGCCGGGTTCCGCATCGAGGAATCCAACCCCGGCACCTACGTCGTCGAAGGTGCAATCGATCCGGCAACCGTGGCGACTGTCGCAACATGGTGTGCCGATCAGGACGTGCTGATCAACGACATTCGCGTCGATCAACGGAGTCTGGAAGACGTCTTCCTCGAATTGACGGGCCGGGAACTGAGGGATGACGGAGATCAAGGTCATGAACGAAACAGCGTCGAACGGCCAGAGCAGTCCCATCAGCGTTGCCAGAGACCGGCGGCTCGCCGAGAACCGCTTCGAGCCAGGCACCTTCTCGCCGGATCCCCGCCCCAATTCGGCGGCCAAGATGCTGGCGGCGCAGACCAAACTGGAGTTGACTCTTCTGCTCCGCAACGGTGAGCAATTGCTGCTCACCATGTTCATCCCGATCACCCTGCTCATCGGACTGTGTCTACTTCCGATCGGCGATTTGGGCGATTCTCGGGTCGATACCGTGCTCCCTGGTGTCATGATGGTTGCCGTGATGTCGACGGCGTTCACCGGACAGGCCATCGCCGTCGGATTCGACCGCCGATACGGCGCGCTCAAGCGACTCGGTGCAACGCCGCTACCGCGGTGGGGAATCATCGCAGGCAAGAGCGCTGCCGTCATCATCGTCGTGGCTCTGCAGTCACTCTTGCTCGGCGCTATCGGTTTGGCGTTGGGATGGCGTCCGTCGTTCGTCGAACTTGTACTCGGCGCAGTGGTCATTGCCATCGGTACTGTCACATTTGCAGCGCTTGGCCTACTGCTCGGCGGTACTTTGCGAGCAGAGATCGTTCTCGCTCTCGCCAACATCCTGTGGTTCATCATGGTGGGCATCGGCAGTGTGGTCTTCGCCAGTGGTGAACTTCCGACCGCCGTCCACACGCTGGTCCGCATTGTTCCGTCCGGCGCTCTCGCACACGCACTCGAAGCGGCCCTCGACACCTCGATGGACTGGTTCTCGATTCTCGTACTTCTCATCTGGGCCGCAGTGGCCGGAGTCTGCGCAGCAAGGTGGTTCAAGTTCACGTGAGTACACGACGGACAGCTCAGATCGTCGGCTGTGTGGCCGCAACAGTCATGTTGTGTGCCGGGCCCGCAACGGCGACCCCTTCGGTGTCCGGTCCCCTCGCACCTGCAAATCCGTACCTCGGTCCCGTCGGTACTTCCACCATGCACGGTGACGCGGGCTCGTCCGACGTCACGCCGCTGCCTGGTCCAGGAACCGGCCCACACGAGGTGACAGCTTTCCCGATGATGGCCGCCTGCCCGACGGTCCTCCAGGGTTCCGACGGCATGGTCGTCTCGCTCTGCACGACGATGATCGGCCAGATCCCGACCATCCATTTGATCGATCCGAAGGCCGACGCCACGCCGTTGGGTAGATCCGTAGCACAACTGCCGCTCGCGAAGGGCAGTCTGCTCGGCGGCGTCTACGCCTACCTCGACAACGAGAACCGTCTCGTAGCCGTCGACGGAAACCGTCAACTGGTCCGCATTTCCCATGCGCAGAATCCGGACGGCAGTTGGCGGCTGGAACTCGCGGAGGTCATCGATCTCAGTGGTGCGGTTGCCGCCGACGACAACGTCACCGGCCTCGCTCCGGACTGGGACGGCAATGTCTGGTTCGCCACCGGGCACGGCACCGTCGGGTATGTCGGCGCGGATCGAATCGCGCACAGCATTGCGCTCCCCGAAGGTGAACAGGTGCAGAACAGCATCTCCACCTCCCCGACGGGCACTGCTGTCGCAACTACCCACGCGCTCTACCAACTGAAGCGAAATGGCGACGAGGTCGTCATCGACTGGCGTCAGCCGTACGACCGCGGGCCGGCCCGTAATCCGGGTCAGCTCAGCTGGGGAACCGGATCGACGCCGACATACTTCGGCCCGTCGACGGGCAGCGATTTCTTGACCATCGTCGACAACGCCCACCCGACAGTGAGCTTGCATGTCTATCGCGCTGACACGGGCGCCGAGGTGTGCACGCAGCCGGTGTTGTCCGCTGCCAGCCAGGACGGCTCACCGAGCGGCAGCGAGAACTCCCCCGTCGGCATCGGTCATTCCGTCTACGTCGCCGGCACTTACGGATACCCGTACCCCACGACTCCTGAAGGTGCCGGTCCAGCGGTCCCCGCCACGGCACCCTTCAACGGCGGAATGACCCGCGTCGACATCGATCCGGTCGGCTGCCATGTCGTGTGGGACAACACGATTCGCAGCTCCGCGGTACCTCACCTCTCGACGGCTGACGGCTCGATTTACACGGTGACACGGGACGGTGCTCCGAACACCTCTCCGCTGGACGGTTACTCCTTCGCGGTGATCGACTCGAAGGACGGGTCTCAGATCGGTTCGACTCCGTTGCCGTCGACGATCCTCAACGACACCCTTCAGATGTCTGCACTCATCACCGAGTCGGGCGAGTACTTCCAGGGAACGATCTCGGGAATCGTGCGAGTTCGCGCGAACTGACGCGAGCTGGCCCCACGGCTGCGCAGTTCTGGTCTCGTCGAGTCGGGGCAGGCGCGGAGCGAGCTGGCCCCAACGACGCGGGGCAGGCGCGGAGCGAGCTGGCCCCAACGACGCGGGGCAGGCGCGGAGCGAGCTGGCCCCAACTACGCGGGGCAGGCGCGGAGCGAGCTGGCCCCAACGACACTGTGTAGTTGATGGGGAACTACGATCGTTGGCGTGGTGAATCGTGTGTATGCCGGATTTTTACGCTTGGTGGATCGACTACCTCTCCCCTCGCTGAAAACGCAGAAGATCATCGCGTTCATCGTGATCCTGACGCAGGGCGGCATCGCTGTCACCGGCGCGGTGGTGCGCGTGACGGACTCGGGACTCGGTTGCCCGACGTGGCCGCAGTGCTTCCCCGGTAGCTTCGTCCCGGTCGGCCACGGACAGGTCGCGGTGATTCACCAAGCCGTCGAGTTCGGCAACCGCCTGTTGACCTTCCTTGTCGTCATCGTCGCCGCTGCGATCGTGCTTGCGGTGACTCGCGCTCGCCGACGCAAAGAGGTGCTTGTCTACGCCTGGATGATGCCGCTCGGCACTGTCGTTCAGGCAGTGATCGGCGGTATCACCGTCCTCACAGGCTTGCTGTGGTGGACGGTCGCCATTCACCTGGTTGCGTCGATGCTGATGGTCTGGGTTGCCACGGTGATGTACGCGAAGATCGCGGAACCCGACGAAGCAACAACTCTGGTCGTGATGCCGAGGCCGCTGCGCTGGCTTACCGCGCTGTCAGGTGTCGCGCTCGCTGGCGTTTTGGTCGCTGGAACTCTCGTAACGGGCGCAGGCCCGCACGCCGGCGACAAGGGACTGGACCGGACGGTGCCTCGCCTGGAGATCGAGATCGTGACGCTCGTCCATCTGCACTCACAGCTTCTGGTCGGATATCTCGCGCTGGTCGTGGGTCTGACCTTCGGCCTGTATGCGGTCGGGACATCCGCAGCCGTGAAGATCCGTCTGAAGGTCCTGCTGGGACTGATCCTCGCGCAGTCGCTCATCGGTGTCGTGCAGTACTTCACCGATGTGCCGGAAGTTCTGGTGATCATGCACGTCGCCGGTGCAGGACTGTGCACGGCTGCGACCGCAGCAGTTTGGGCTGCGGGTAAGACCCGCCAGTACACGCCGACCAATTCGCCGATACCAGCTGTCTGACGCTTCAAGACACGTGTGGGGCGTAGGAACACCAAAAGGTGTTCCTACGCCCCACACGTCATTTCAGGATTCGTTGCGAGCTTTCGGGAACCGAGTCTGGTTGGCGACCCAGCCGGCCATCTTCTTGAAATGGCCTTCCTGCGGGGTGACGATGCTCGTCAGTTCGCGCTCCCACTCGGCGACGGTGACGTTGTCGAAGGACGCGACGACCGCGTTCGCCGTGGCGAGGTCCTCGACGACCTGATCACCGAGGATGCCGTCGGCACCTACGAGGGTGATGCGAACGCCGGCCAGGCCGACCGGCTGGATGACGGCGCTGGCGGAGCCGCCGTGCTCGGCGACGAACTTGATGATGGCGTTCACCGTGGACTTCGGCAGTTCCGGCGCGGACGGGGTGGCGTCCGACTTCTCGGTATCGGTGCTCATGACTCGACAATACTGGTCGGTAGCCCGGAAGCGACACCAGGCATGGACTGAGCGTCGGCCGCCTCGGGTGTAGAACAGAAACCATGCGAGCCATCTACGTGACCGAGACCGGCGGACCAGAGGTTCTGACTCTGACCGAACAACCCGAACCGACACCCGGCCCAGGCGATCTACTCGTCAAGACCGAAGCGATCGGCATCAATTTCATCGACACGTACTTCCGAATGGGCCAGTACAAGCGTCCGCTCCCCTACATTCCCGGCGACGAGGGCAGCGGTGTTGTCGAAGCTGTCGGCTCCGACGTCAACGAATTCTCCGTGGGCGACCGGGTCGCGTGGGCCGCTGCCACTGGCAGCTATGCCGAGAAGGTGGCTGTTCCCGCCGCAGTCGCCGTGAAAGTGCCTGACGGTGTCCCTGCATCGGCCGCAGCGTCGGCGCTCCTGCAGGGGATGACGGCGCACTACCTCGCGAAGTCGACGTATCCGATCCAGAGCGGCGACACCGTGCTCGTGCACGCAGGCGCGGGCGGCGTCGGGTTGATCCTGACGCAGATGGCCGTCAGCCTCGGGGCGAAGGTCATCACGACTGTGTCATCGGATGCAAAGGAAGAACTCTCGCGCGGCGCGGGTGCCTCGGAGGTTCTGCGGTACGACGAGGACATCGCAGCGCGAGTCCGGGAGTTGACCGGCGGCGAAGGAGTAGCGGCGGCATACGACGGGGTCGGCGCGACAACTTTTGATTCGAGCTTGGCTTCCGTGCGCATCCGCGGCACGGTCGCTTTGTTCGGTGCGGCCAGTGGACCGGTTCCGCCGGTTGATCCGCAGCGGCTCAATTCGTCGGGTTCGCTGTTCCTGACGCGTCCGACGCTCGCGCATCACATTCGCACTCGAGAGGAACTGACCTGGCGTGCCGGCGATGTCTTCGACGCCATTGCGGCCGGGAAACTCGATATTCGCGTCGGCGCCGAGTATCCCCTCGCCGATGCGGCAACAGCGCATCGGGATCTGGAAGGTCGAGCAACGACCGGGTCGATCGTTCTGATCCCCTAGCGAAGTGCTGTGCGCCTTTATTAACCGCCCGCGGTTAATAAAGGCGCACAGCAGAATCAGCTGAGCATGTCGCTGATCGTCTGGAGTCCGAGAACCGAGTCGACGGCGAGGCCGACGAACACGATCGCAAGATAGTTGTTGGACTGCAGGAACAGGCGTAGCGGTTTGACCTGAGCACCACCGCGAACGCTGCGGTACAGCTGATGTGCCATGAGCAGGAACCACGCACCGGCAACGATGGTGATGGCGGCGTAGATGACTCCCGATGCGGGCACGAGGACAAGCGTCGTGACGACCATTGCCCAGCTGTAGAACAGAATCTGCTTGGTGACGTGCTCTTCGGTGGCGATCACCGGAAGCATGGGAACACCGGCAGCTTTGTAGTCCTCTTTGTATCGCATCGCCAGCGCCCAGGTGTGCGGCGGCGTCCAGAAGAAGATGATCAGGAACAGCACGACGGGCTGCCAGCTCAGTGAACCGGTGACAGCGGCCCAGCCCACCAGGACGGGCATACATCCGGCTGCGCCACCCCAGATGACGTTCTGCCAGGTACGACGCTTGAGAACCATCGTGTAGATGAGGACGTAAAACGCGATCGTGATCACGACGAGGATGCCGGCCAAGAGGTTGGCTCGCCACCACAGCCACAGGAACGACGCGAGTCCGAGAAGGAGCCCGAAGACGAGCGCGTTGCGCGTCGGCACCGCCTCGCGGGCCAGCGGACGCTTCGCCGTGCGCTTCATGACCTTGTCGATGTCGGCGTCGACGACGCAGTTGAGCGAGTTCGCACTCGCCGCGCCCATCCAGCCACCGAAGAGGGTGCTGAGGATCAGAACGATGTCGACTGTTCCGCGATCGGCCAGCAGCATTGCCGGAATGGTTGCCACCAACAGCAATTCGATCACTCGCGGCTTCGTGAGCGCGATATAAGCCAGAACCTTGCCCGTTGCGCGACCCCACACCGTATCGGTATTGGTCGCCCGCGGGGCGGCACCTGGGCTGCCGAAGCCATGTCCGCTCGGCTGTTGCCCTGTCCGCACGTTCTCTCCTTGCACCACGCGTTACCGCACTAACTCTTCACGACACACTGCTGACACTGTTCTCTACTACGAACGATGGTAGACCGCAGCCATTGAGGAACCGAATCGACCCGGACAGCCAGGACCATTAGGCTGGGTTACGCAGTGGAGGGACACCCCACCCTCGCAATCCACGTACACCATGTCAGGAGACATCTGCCAGTGTCGATCACAGACGAGATCCACGTCCTCACGCAACCCGTCCACCCCTCGGACTGGACCGACCTGGACACCAAGGCTGTCGATACCGCCCGCGTGCTCGCCGCCGACGCGGTTCAGAAGGTCGGCAACGGCCATCCCGGAACTGCAATGAGCTTGGCGCCGTTGGCATACACCCTCTTCCAGCGCGTCATGCGCCACGATCCTTCGGATGCAGAATGGGTCGGCCGTGACCGCTTCGTTCTCTCCTGTGGCCATTCATCCTTGACGCTGTACACCCAGCTCTACCTGTCGGGCTACGGTCTCGAGCTCGCTGACCTCGAAGCTCTCCGCACGTGGGGCGCACTGACCCCCGGCCACCCCGAGGTCGGCCACACCGTCGGCGTCGAGATGACCACCGGTCCGCTGGGCCAGGGCCTTGCGTCCGCAGTCGGTATGGCGATGGCTGCGCGTCGTGAGCGTGGGTTGTTCGATCCGGAGACCCCGGTCGGCTCCTCCCCCTTCGACCATCACATCTACGTGATCGCGTCCGACGGTGACATCGAAGAAGGCGTCACGTCCGAGGCCTCGTCGCTCGCCGGTGTCCAGGAACTGGGCAACCTCATCGTCTTCTACGACGACAACAAGATCTCCATCGAGCACGACACCACCATCGCTCTCGGCGAAGACGTCGGAAAGCGATACGAGGCATACGGCTGGCACGTTCAGCACGTCGAAGGTGGCGAGAACGTCTCCGGCATCCTC
Source organism: Rhodococcus sp. NJ-530 (assembly GCF_003860625.1). Taxonomy (NCBI): domain Bacteria; kingdom Bacillati; phylum Actinomycetota; class Actinomycetes; order Mycobacteriales; family Nocardiaceae; genus Rhodococcus; species Rhodococcus sp. NJ-530. The sequence continues at coordinate 3,121,427 of NZ_CP034152.1, read as the reverse complement.
GACGCGGTTGCCGCGGCCAAGGCCGTCGTCGATCGTCCGTCCATCATCTTGCTCCGCACCATCATCGGTTTTCCGGCTCCGAAGAAGATGAACACCGGCGACGTCCACGGCTCCGCTCTCGGTGCCGACGAAGTTGCAGCGGTCAAGGAAGCCCTCGGCTTCGATCCGGCCAAGTCCTTCGACGTCGACGCCGACGCTCTGGCTCACGCCCGTGAGGTCGTCTCCCGCGGCGCCGACGCACGCAAGGCATGGCAGGTCGAGTTCGACGCGTGGGCTGCACGTGAGACCGAGCGCAAGGAACTCTTCGACCGCCTGTTCGCCGGTGAGTTCCCCGCCGGCTGGGCCGACGCTCTCCCGACCTACGAGGCCGACGCCAAGGGCGTTGCGACTCGCAAGGCCTCCGGTTCGGCACTCAACGCGCTCGGACCGATCCTGCCCGAGCTGTGGGGCGGCTCCGCCGACCTCGCCGGCAGCAACAACACCACCATCAAGGGCGCAGATTCGTTCGGCCCGTTCTCCATCTCCACCAACGACTGGAATGCGCAGCCTTACGGCCGCACGCTCCACTTCGGCATCCGCGAGCACGCGATGGGCTCGATCCTCAACGGCATCGCGCTTCACGGACCCACCCGCCCGTACGGCGGAACCTTCATGGTCTTCTCCGACTACATGCGTCCGGCGGTTCGCCTGGCCGCACTGATGAAGACTGCCGTCACCTACGTCTGGACCCACGACTCCATCGGTCTCGGCGAAGACGGCCCGACCCACCAGCCGGTCGAGCACCTCGCTGCTCTTCGTGCGATCCCGAACCTCGCCGTCGTCCGCCCGGGTGACGCCAACGAGACCTCGTTCGCATGGCAGGCAGCACTCGAGAACAAGACGGGCCCGACGGCTCTGGCACTCACTCGCCAGGACATCCCGGTTCTCGAAGGCACCAAGGAGAAGGCTGCCGAGGGTGTCAAGCGCGGCGCTTACGTCCTCGTCGACGCAGCCAACGGTTCGCCCGAGGTCATCTTGCTGGCGACCGGTTCCGAACTGCATCTGGCCACCGAGGCTCGCGAAACCCTCGAAGCTCAGGGCGTCGCAACCCGCGTCGTTTCCGTGCCGTGCCTCGATTGGTTCCTCGAGCAGGATCAGGCGTACCGCGACGAGGTCATTCCGCCCGCCGTGCGCGCGCGTGTGTCCGTCGAAGCCGGCATCGCGATGCCGTGGTGGCGCATCCTCGGCGACGCCGGTCAGGCCGTCTCGCTCGAGCACTACGGCGCTTCCGCCGATTACAAGACCTTGTTCCGGGAGTTCGGCATCACTGCCGACGCGACTGTCGAAGCCGCGCAGCGCTCCCTCGCAGCTGTGAAGGGATGATCTCGATGACACAGAACGTGAATACCGAAAAGCTCTCCGCTGCAGGCGTTTCCATCTGGCTCGACGACCTCTCGCGGGATCGCATCCAGTCCGGCAACCTGCAGAACCTCATCGACACGAAGTCGATCGTGGGTGTCACGACCAACCCGTCGATCTTCCAGGCGGCACTGTCCAAGGGATCGGCGTACGACGCTCAGGTCCGTGAGCTCGCACAGCGCGGCGCCGATGTCGACGCCACCATCACCGCGGTGACCACCGACGACGTGCGTGCTGCGTGCGACATCCTGGCTCCGCAGTTCGAGGCGTCGAACGGCGTCGACGGCCGCGTGTCCATCGAAGTCGATCCTCGCCTGGCACACGACACCGACGCCACCGTCGCGCAGGCGATCGAGCTGCACAAGATCGTCGATCGTCCGAACGTCCTGATCAAGATCCCCGCGACGCTGGCAGGCATTCCCGCCATCGCCAAGGTGATCGGTGAGGGCATCAGCGTCAACGTCACCTTGATCTTCTCGGTCGAGCGCTACGAGGCAGTCATGGGCGCATACCTGGAAGGTCTGGACACCGCCAAGGCTGCCGGCCGCGACATCTCGTCCATCGAGTCGGTCGCCTCGTTCTTCGTCTCCCGCGTGGATTCCGAGATCGACAACCGCCTCACGGCAATCGGCACGCCGGAAGCCCTCGAGCTTCGTGGCAAGGCTGCACTCGCAAACGCGCGTCTGGCGTACAACGCGTACCAGCAGATCTTCGAGGTGCAGCCGCGCTTCCAGGCTCTTCTGTCCGACGGCGCCAAGGCTCAGCGTCCGCTGTGGGCGTCGACCGGCGTGAAGAACCCGGATTACCCCGACACTCTCTACGTCACCGAGTTGGTTGCGCCGAACACGGTCAACACCATGCCGGAGAAGACGCTCGACGCTCTCGCCGACCACGGCGAGATCACCGGCGACACGATCTCGGGCACCGCTCAGGAGTCACAGGCGGTCTTCGATCAGCTCGCTGCAGTCGGCATCGATCTTGCGGACGTGTTCAAGGTCCTCGAGACAGAGGGCGTCGACAAGTTCGAGGTGTCCTGGAACGAGTTGCTCGACGCAACCGCCGAGCAGCTCCGCGCAGCAACCCAGAAGAGCTGAGCCTGTGAGCGATTCCGCGGCGGCATCAGATTGGGTGAATCCCCTTCGGGACAGCACCGACAAACGGCTTCCGCACATTGCGGGGCCCTGCGCCCTGGTGATTTTCGGTGTTACCGGCGACCTTGCCAGGCGCAAGCTCATGCCCGCCATCTACGACCTCGCCAACCGTGGACTGTTGCCGCCCGGATTCGCTCTGGTCGGGTTCGCCCGGCGTGACTGGACGGACGAGGACTTCACGAACGTCGTCCTCGAAGCAGTCAAGGACGGCGCTCGCACCAAGTTCCGTCAGGACGTCTGGGAGAGGCTCGCCGAAGGTATCCGGTTCGTGGAGGGCAGTTTCGACGAGGCCGAGGCCTTCCAGAACCTGTCCGACACGTTGGCCACGCTCGACAACGAACGTGGTATCGGCGGCAATCACGGTTTCTACCTTGCGATTCCGCCCAACGCGTTTCCTCAGGTGCTCGAGCAACTGTCGGCGTCGGGCCTCGCGCAGGCCGAGGACGGTCAGTGGCGACGAGTCGTCATCGAGAAGCCGTTCGGCCACGACCTCGAGAGCGCTCGCGAACTGAACGCCGTCGTCAACAAGGTTTTCCCCGAGGACACGGTCTTCCGTATCGACCACTACCTCGGTAAGGAAACCGTCCAGAACATTCTGGCTCTGCGCTTCGCGAACCAGTTGTTCGATCCGATCTGGAACGCGCACTACGTCGACCACGTTCAGATCACGATGGCCGAGGACATCGGCCTCGGTGGACGCGCGGGGTACTACGACGGCATCGGCGCGGCCCGTGACGTGATCCAGAACCACCTGCTGCAGTTGCTCGCGTTCACGGCGATGGAAGAACCCATCAGCTTCGAGCCGCTCAATCTGCAGGCGGAGAAGATCAAGGTCCTCTCGGCTACTCGCCTTGCAGAGCCCCTCGACGAGACCACCGCCCGCGGCCAGTACGCGGGCGGCTGGCAGGGTGGGCTGCCGGTGGTCGGGCTCCTCGAAGAAGACGGCTTCGCAGCGGACTCCATCACGGAGACCTTTGCCGCCATCACCCTCGAGGTCGACACCCGCCGCTGGGCGGGTGTGCCGTTCTACCTGCGCACGGGCAAACGACTCGGACGCCGTGTCACCGAGATCGCGGTGGTGTTCAAACGTGCACCGCACCTACCGTTCGACAAGACTATGACCGAAGACCTCGGCCAGAACGCTCTGGTCATCCGCGTGCAGCCCGACGAGGGCGTCACCATGCGGTTCGGCTCGAAGGTTCCCGGATCGAGCATGGAAGTCCGTGACGTCAACATGGACTTCTCGTACGGCCAGGCTTTCACCGAGTCGTCTCCGGAGGCGTACGAGCGGCTCATTCTCGACGTGTTGCTCGGCGAGCCGTCTCTGTTCCCGGTGAATGCCGAAGTCGAATTGTCTTGGGAGATCCTCGATCCCGTCCTCGAGCACTGGGCTGCCGGCGGTAAGCCGGAACCCTACGAGGCCGGAACGTGGGGACCACCGTCTGCGGACGAAATGATGCAACGCACCGGACGCGAATGGAGGCGACCCTAGTGATTCTCGATTTGCCGTCCACCACCACGGTCCAGGTCAGCAAGAAACTGGTCGAGGTACGTAAGACCGGCGGCGCTGTCACCTTGGGACGAGTGTTGACGCTCGTCGTCTGCACCAGGGACACCGGGAATGCCGAGGAAGCCATCGAGGCCGCCAACGAAGCAAGCCGCGAGCACCCATGCCGCGTCATCGTGCTTCTGCGTGGCGACGAGCAGAGTGAGCCCAGGCTCGATGCTCAGATCCGTGTCGGCGGGGACGCCGGCGCCTCGGAGGTTGTCGTGTTGCGTCTCTACGGTCCGCTTGCGGATCACGAGAGCAGCGTCGTCATCCCGTTCCTGCTCCCCGATACACCGGTAGTCGCGTGGTGGCCCCTCGAGGCACCCGAGATTCCGGCCAAGGATCCCGTCGGGAAGCTCGCGATACGGCGCATCACCGATGCCACCGGCGCCCCCGATCCGACCGCCACCATCAAGGGGCGACTCGCGTCGTACACCGCCGGCGATACCGATCTCGCCTGGAGTCGCGTCACCTACTGGCGCGCGCTCCTCGCGTCGGCTCTCGATCAGCCGCCGCACGAGAAGATCACCTCAGCGGTGGTCTCCGGTCTCAAAACCGAACCGGCACTGGATATTCTCGCCGGTTGGTTGGCGGCCAAGATCGACGGTCCGGTCATTCGACGTACGGGTGAGCTGACGGTCGAGTTGAAGCTCGAGACCCGCAGTATCTCCATCAGTCGTCCGCAGGAGGGCACGACCGCTACGTTGATCCGCACCGGTCAGCCTGACGCGCTGGTTTCTCTGGGTCGTCGAGAGACACGCGATTGCCTCGCCGAGGAATTGCGTCGGCTCGATCCGGACGAGATCTACGAAGAAGCTCTGGCCGGATTGGAGAAGGTGACCTATGAGTGATGTTGTCGTGGAGAAGTTTTCCGACGCCGGCCAACTTGTCGGCGCTGCCGCCGCACGCCTGGTCACGACCATCGTCGATGCCCAGAAGGCTCGCGGGTTTGCGTCCATCGTGCTGACTGGCGGTGGAACCGGCATCGCACTTCTCGAGAAGTTGCGTGAAGCTCCCGGCGACATCGACTGGTCGCAGATCGATCTGTACTGGGGCGACGAACGGTTCCTGCCGTCCGGCGATCCCGAGCGGAACGAAGTGCAAGCACGTGAGGCGCTTCTCGATCATGTGCCGGTCGATCCCGACAGGGTACATGCGATGGCCGCATCCGACGGTATCTACGACGGTGATCCACACGGGGCGGCGACGGCGTACGAACAACTGCTGGGCGCTCAGGCACACGGGAATCAGGTTCCGACGTTCGACGTGCACCTGCTCGGTATGGGCGGCGAAGGACACGTCAACTCGTTGTTCCCGCATACCGACGCTGTTCGCGAAGAAGCGCGTTTCGTAGTCGCGGTGACGGACTCCCCCAAGCCGCCACCGGTGCGGATCACCCTCACGTTGCCTGCTGTTCGGCGAGCCAAGGAGGTCTGGCTGCTCGTCTCGGGTGCTGCAAAGGCCGAGGCCGTTGCCAAAGCCGTCGGAGGTGCTTCGGCCGACGACTGGCCGTCCGCCGGCGCCACCGGTTTGGTTGCGACACGTTGGTTCCTCGATTCGGACGCTGCCTCGCAGCTTCCCTGATCTGATTTCCCTGATCTGATTTCACAGATCTGATTTCACACCGGTCGGGAATCGTCTTCGGGCGATTCCCGGCTTGGTGGTACGTCGACGACTTCCTCACCGTGGCGACTTTCGACTACCCGCCGAGTCCGGATCCGATGCGAATTTCCTTTTGACGGAACGGAACTCAATCCCGAGATCCCGTTTCTCCAACCAGCACTGCGCCCCACACAACGATCCATCTCTCCCCTACCTCCTTCATCCGAGTGATTACTACCTTGGACGCCGCGAAGTAAGGTTCGGTTCCGCAGATCGCGTTCACTCTTGAACGAAGCAATCCAGGCGAGAACAATCGAACAATGTCGTGGACACCGAATCCGGACGCACTTCGCGGGCGAGTGGCTGTAGTTGCCGGGGCGACGAGGGGCGCCGGACGCGGAATCGCCGCGGCCTTGGGCGAGGCCGGTGCAACCGTCATCTGCACTGGCCGGAGCACATCTGCCGGAATTCTTCAGTCGGACTATCCGCGCGGAGAGACCATCGAAGAGACGGCAGAGCTGGTCACCGAGCTGGGCGGCGTCGGCGTGCCGATTGCCGTCGATCATCTCAAGAGCAAACAAGTGGCTGATCTCGCCGAACGCTTGCGAATCGACTATCACCATATCGACATCTTGGTCAACGACATCTGGGGCGCGGAATTACTCAAGGGTGGGCCGGCGGAGTGGAACACGCCGGTATGGGAACACGATCTGGACAAGGGGTTTCACATCTTGCGTCTGGCGATCGACACCCACATCACCACGTCGCACCACCTCCTGCCGCTCATGACTGATCGGCCAGGCGGACTGGTCGCCGAAATAACCGATGGCACTACCGAATACAACGCATCGAACTATCGCATCTCGGTGTTCTACGACTTGGCCAAGGTGTCCGTGAACAGGCTCGCATTTTCGCAAGGCCACGAACTTGCCCCGTTCGGCTGTACTGCCGTCGCCATCACTCCCGGGTTCCTGCGATCGGAGATGATGCTCGAGAATTTTGGTGTCGGCGAATCGAATTGGCGTGACGCTTTGTTGCCGGAGCGGGATGGTCCGACTGCGCCCGCGGATTTCGCACGCTCCGAGTCACCAAGATTCATCGGACGTGCGATCGCGGCCATCGCTGCCGATCCGAATCGACAGCGATGGAATCAGCGATCGGTCAGTTCAGGCGAACTCGGAACGGAATACGGGTTCACCGACGCGGACGGCAGCCGCCCCGATTTCTGGCATTACCAACGCTGAACGTGACTAGTCAACGATCTTCCGACGAGCCGTCTACCTCGCGGTAAGACCACCCCCGCAGAAAGCGCCTTGCGTTGGCCAGGTAGGCGCGCAGATGCGTGAGCATGCCGGCGAACTCCCAAGGTTCCAGATTTTTCATACCTAATGGTCTCATTTGTCCCCCAAGTCGCCGCAATTGGGAGTCGGAGCGCGATTATGATCCGCGCATGGCCGAATTCGCGACGATCAACGAATACATCGCTTCGTTTCCCACCGACGTGCAACCAGCCCTCGAGAGTATCCGCGAGACGATTCACAACACGGTTCCAGGCCTCGATGAGACCATCAGCTATCAGATGCCGACCATGACGGTGCACGGAAAGAACCTGATTCACTTCGCAGGCTGGAAAAACCACATCTCGATGTACCCGCTCCCGGCGGGTGACGCCGAGTTCGAGAAGTCCGTCGACCCTTACCGGGCTGCGAAATCAACGGTGAAGTTCCCGCTGAACAAACCGATCCCTCTCGATCTCGTGGCTCAGATCGTCGAATTGCTCGCGCAGCGCCACTAACGTCCGTTCTCGTCGGAGCCTTGTGAGAACGTATGGCCGTGCAGAGACAACCCATCCGCCGCATCAAGGCCGGGCCATCGTCGGGCGCCGACGTAGGCAGCTGGCCGATGACGGTGCCTGCAGTCGCGCAGATCGTTCAGCACGGTCTCGAGCTACCACCGGGTGTCACCATTCTGGTCGGCGAAAACGGAGCGGGAAAGTCGACCGTCATCGAAATTATTGCCGCCGTTCTCGGTCTCAACGCCGAAGGCGGGTCGACCAATACGCGGCATCAGACTCGATCGAGTGAACCGGGCGGCCTCGACCTTGTGCTCGAGCGGAGTCCCGGAGCATCGAAGTGGGCGTACTACCTCCGAGACGAAACCCTGCACGGTTTGTACACGTACTTGGAGGACAACCCCAATCCCAAGCGACCTGAACCGCTTTACCATCACCTCTCCCACGGTGAGGCGCTGCTCGAGATCCTGTCGTCGAGGACCTCCGACGGCGGCTTCTATCTCATCGACGAACCCGATGCCGCACTCTCCTTCCAGGGGACCCTGACACTGGCCGCGCTGCTCGGCGAGCTGGTGGAATCCGGCGCGCAGGCGGTGATCGCGACGCACTCGCCGATCATCGCGGCGCTGCCGAACGCCAACCTGCTCGAGATCGGCGAATGGGGAATCCGAGCTTCGAGCTGGGAGGACCTCGATCTGGTGTCGAACTGGCAGCGGTTCCTTCACGACCCGCACACGTACCTGCGCCATCTGATCTAACCTGGAACTCCACCCCAGGAGGCCTCCATGGCATACGACAAAGCGCTGGCTGAGCGTATCCGCGATGCGCTCTCGGGCGAGGACGACGTCGAGGAAGTAAAGATGTTCGGTGGGCTGAGCTTCATGGTGAACGGGAAGCTGGCCGCCAGTGCGAACTCACACGGCAACATCATGGTTCGGTGTGACCCCGATCGAGTCGACGAGCTTCTGACGCACAAGGGTGCAAGCTGGCCCGAGATGCGGGGTAAGCCGATGAGCAAGGGATGGATCGTCGTCGACCGAACCGGGACGAGTTCGAACGTCGAATTCAACGCGTGGATCAAGGAAGCTCTGGACTTCGTTCACTGACAGCTGGGGTGCGTTGCCGAAGATATCTGACGAGACTGGTGTGGCCGCGGGCTCTCGCGTCGGTGAGAGACTAAACCGTGCCCGATCGACCTGAGATTGTCTGTATCTGCGGCTCTGCGGCTCTGCGCGATTCGCTGAAGAGATGCGGGAGGCGAACCGCGACCTGACGTTCGCGGGCGTGATCGTCGTCGCGCCGGTTGAAGCAGACGAGGCGGTCTCTGTCGAGCAGAAGATCCTGCTCGACGCGCTCCACCTACGCAAGATCGACCTCGCCGATCGGGTTCTGGTCGTCAACCCTCGCGGATACATCGGTGAGTCCACGCGCCGAGAGATCGCGTACGCGCGCGCCGCCGGCAAACCAGTGTCGTTCACGACGCCGTTTGAACAGTAAGCGCCTCGTCGGTGCGGGCTGCAACGAATGTTCTCACGCCGAGTTGCTCGAGCCCTAGCGCCGGTTCAATCAATTTCGCTCGATTCGGCAAAAGTGAACTGGGCGGCCCTTAGACTCCGGAAAAGCATTGGATTGGGCGGCTCGACGCCGCGGAGGAAAGGTGGTCCGTCCCGTGACGTTCACACCCAATCAGCCGGATCACCAACGCGCCTTCGGGTTTCAGCTGCCGTCGACCCGCGCAATTCCCTCCCTCATGCCCGACCGTTTCGGACCTAGCCTCATCGGATCGCTCTGGGCGTGCGCCGGGATCGTCGCCGGAAGCCTCGGCCCGTGGACGTCATCCTCCGCGCTGGACCACAGTGGTATCGACGAATGCGGAGTGATCACTCTCGTCCTCGCTCTGTGTGCGGTGACCGCGCTGATCACCCTCATGGTTCGAGACGTCACGCCCGAGATCAAGAATCACTGCACCGGCCCTTTGGTCGGAATCGCGGTCTTGATCGTTGCCGTCGGAAACGCCGCGTCCATCGTGCGACGTAGTACCGAGTTCGCAGGGCACACTGCCGGACCGTCCATCGGGTGGGGACTGTGGGTGGTCATCGCGTCCGCAGTGATCCTGTGCATCACGTCGTCGACCGTCGCGCACATGATCAGGTTTCAGGCAGCAACGATCACAAGGTCTTGATCAGACCGCCGTCGATCACGAAATCCGCGCCTGTCACGTTCCCCGCACGATCGCTGGCGAGGAACAACACCAGGTCGGCAACCTCTTCGGGGAAGGTGAACCGCCCAGTCTCGGCTCCGGCCGCGGCGCTTTCGACGATGTCGTCGGCGGCTGATCCGCTCGCCTTCGCCAGCGTCGAGGCCACTCCGTGCTTGCCGAGCCACAACTCCGTTTGCACCGGGCCAGGGCTGACGGTATTGACGCGGATCCCCTGCCCGCCCAGTTCTTTGGACAACGACTTCGAGAAGTTGGTCAACGCCGCTTTGGCGGCGCTGTAGTCGATCACCGTGGGGTCAGGTAAGAATGCGTTGACCGAACTGATCGTCACGATGCTCCCGCCACCTCGGCGGATCAACTCCGGCAGCGCAGCGCGAACAGTGCGTACAGCCGACAAGAACGTCAGATTGAACGACGCCGCCCACTCTTCGTCTGTGATGGCCGCGAAACCGCTCGTTCTCGGGGTGACGGCGCCGACGTTGTTGACCAGGATGTCGACGCCGCCCCTCGCTGCTGCAACCTCGAGCAGTCGGGTTGACCCTTCGACACTCGCGAGGTCGACGCCGACAAAGGTGACGGCGCCGCCGGACTGCAGCGATTCGAGTTCCGGCGAGAGCGTCCGCGAGCCCGCGACGACGTGGACTCCCTCGGCCACCAGGGCCCGAGTGATCGCCAACCCGATACCTTTTCCCGCGCCGGTAACGACGGCAGTTCGTCCGTCCAATTGCAGATCCACTGCGGTCCCCGTTCGGTCCGGTGCGCAGCGTTGGGTGTGCGTGCGACAGCTCTAGAGTCGCCGCACGCACACCCTGGTAAACCTGCAGAACCAGCCGCTGTTACCTAGCCACTGTTACGAAGCGCAGTGGCAAGGCCGTTCATCGTCAGCTGGATACCCCGACGCACCTGATCGCTCTCGTCGCCGGAACGGTACCGACGGATCAGCTCGACCTGTAGATGGTTGAGAGGTTCGAGGTACGGGAACCGGTTGTGGACCGACCGCTCGAGGCCCGAGTTGTCGGCAAAGAGGTTCTCGTTGCCCGTGATTGCCTTGTACATGCGAATTGTGCGTTCGTGCTCGTCGGTGATCATTCCGAAGACTCGATCGCGCAGTTCGGCGTCGGGCACGAGGTCCGCGTACCGGGCCGCCAAACCGAGATCCGACTTCGACATCACCATGGCCATGTTCGAGAGCACGGTTCGGAAGAACGGCCACTTCTCGTACAGGGCCGTCAACGTGGCAAGCCGAGTGTCGTCTCCGTCTATCCATCTTTCGAACGCGGCGCCGGTTCCGTACCAACCCGGAAGCATCACGCGAGACTGACTCCACGAGAGCACCCAGGGAATCGCTCGCAGATCGGAGATCGCCTTGGTCTGCTTGCGCGAGGCCGGACGAGAGCCGATGTTGAGTGCCCCGATCTCGGCGACCGGTGTCGACGCTTCGAAGTACTGCACGAATCCTGGTGTGTCGTGGACCAATTCGCTGTACGCGGTGCGGGCGAGGGCCGCGAGCTCGTCCAGTACCGCGTAGGCAGCGTCGGCATCGCTGCCGAGTCCTTCGACGTCGAGCAACGTCGACTCGATAGTCGCGGCGATGAGTGTTTCGAGGTTGCGATGTGCCAGACGCGGTTCGGCGTACTTGGCCGCAATCACCTCACCCTGCTCGGTGATTCGCAGAGAACCAGCGACTGCACCGGGAGGCTGAGCCAGAATCGCTTCGTAACTCGGTCCGCCGCCACGTCCGACGGTTCCGCCGCGGCCGTGGAAGAGCCTCAACCTGATTCCGCTCTTACGCGCGGCATCGACGAGGTCGAGCTCGGCACGGTACAGCGCCCAGTTGGCAGCTAGATAGCCACCGTCCTTGTTCGAGTCGGAGTACCCGAGCATCACTTCCTGACTGTCACCGCGAGAACGGACGATCGCACGATAGATCGGGATGTCGAGCGTCGCCAGCAATGTGTCGGCGCCGCCCTGCAGATCCTCGATCGTCTCGAACAACGGGACGATTCCGATCGGGCAGGAGGGTTCGCTGCCGACGCCCGGATCGAGCACCCCGACCTCTTTGAGCAGCACTGCGGCCTCGAGCATGTCACTGACCGAGGTACACATGCTGATGATGTAGTTGGGTACCGCACCCGCTCCGAGAACCCGCACTGCCTTGGCACCGGCCGCCATGATGGCCAGTTCCTTGGTGGTCAATTCGCTGAACTCGGCGTCCGGCGAAGTCAGTGGTCGCCGCGTCGTCAACTCGGCCGACAGCAATTCGACTCGATCGGCTTCCGGCAAGGACGCGTAGTCCGGGTGAACTCCGGCCCACGCCAGAAGTTCTGCGACGACGCTTTCGTGTACCTCGGAGTTCTGCCGCATGTCCAGACCGGACAGGTGAAAGCCGAACACCTCCACCGCTTCTCGGAGCCGATCGAGTCGATCGTCGGCGATGGTCTCGTCACCGAAACGACGCAACGAGGTGTCGATGATTCCGAGATCCCGCTGCAACTGTGCCGGGTCGGTGTACGCCTCGAGTCCGTCGTCGGAGCCGTGGGCGGGCAACTCCCCCAGTACCGTCAGTGCTGTGGCGCTCAAGCGCCCGCGGATACCGCGAATCGCGCGACGGTACGGCTCGTCGGCCCGGAAGGCAGAGTCGTCGCCGGAGGTAGACGCCAGCAGATCGAGTTCGGGCGTGACGGAAACCAGCCGCGCCGACATCGACAGTTCACGCTCGAGATGTTCGAGTTCCTCGAGGTGATGCTCGAGAGCAGTCGCCGCAGCGCGCGACGTGGCGCGCTGGACGATTTCGCCGGTCACGTACGGATTGCCGTCTCGGTCACCGCCGATCCACGAACCCGGCCTCAGGATCGGTTCCGGCAGCAGGCCAGCTTCCGGCCAACGCGCGCGCAGAGCTTTGCGAACCTCCGCATTGATCTTCGGAATCACCTCGAACAACGCTGCGTCGTAGTAGCGCAGGCCTACCTCGATTTCATCCTGGATGCGGAGGCGGCTGAGCCGGATCAGAGCCGTCTGCCACAGGGTCAGGATCTGACGGCGCAATTGCAGATCTACATCAGCGGTTTCTGCGACGCTCAGCGCCGTGCGCTCGCGGTATCGCATCAACTCGGTGATCCGACTCTGCGTCTCGAACACCGTACGGCGTCGAGTCTCCGTCGGGTGAGCGGTGATGACGGGTGAGACCAGGGCGCCCCGAAGCGCTTCTTCGACGGTGGCCGAATCGATATCGGCTGCATCAAGTTTGGTGTACGTGGCCGCGAGAGTGCTGTCGCGGGGCGGTTCCCCCGCATTGACGTGGATGGCCCGTCGACGCTCGCGATGGATGTCCTCGGCCAGGTTGGCGAGCAGTGCGAAGTGACTGAACGCCCGGATGACGGGAATGGCGTCGTCCGTACTGATTTCGGCGAACAGCGACACCAGTTCGGCGCGATCGATCTCCGAACGACGGACTCGGAACGACTCGACACGGGCTCGCTCGACCAGATCGAACACATTGTCGCCGGCTTGCTCTCGCACTATTTGTCCGAGTATTCCGCCGAGAAGCCGGATGTCTTCGCGCAGCGGCTCGGTGGCCTCTCGCGGTGTTTCTCGATGCGACGCGGTTTCAGTCATCACACAATTATCGACCGAAACAAAGAACCCCGCTCGATAGGCGGGGTTCCGTGTCTGAAATTCGTGTGTGAAAAACTACCGGCTGTAAGTCATGAGCCGAGAATCAGGCGAACTTGATCTCCAGGCCGATGCCGACGATCGAAATGAGCCAGATCAACGCGGTGAAGACCGTCAACCGATCGAGGTTCTTCTCGACAACAGTCGATCCGGACAGGCTGGACTGGACACCGCCACCGAACAGACTCGACAAACCGCCGCCCTTACCGCGATGCAGGAGCACCAAGGCGATGAGGAGCAAGCTGGTGATGACCAGCAGGATATCCAGGAACAGTTTCATGTCTGTCTACGTCCACCAATCCAATAGGGACAACTACAACCGATAACACCATACAGGCGCGCGCAGATAGCCTGACCACATACCCGCCTCGCACATGACTTTGCACCCGGCCAGGCACGACTCTTGGTCAGTGGCATCGATCACACTGTCGAGATACCGATTCAGTAGTTTTTCAGTTGACGCGACTCTACCTCCGAAAGGCCGGCTCCATGCTTTCCGACACTGCCCTGCCCAACACTGCCCTGCCCGACACACCCCTGCCTGACACACCGCGTCTGGCTTCGATTCACAACTTCCGCGACGTGGCCGGCCCCGGGTACGTCACGACCAGCGGACAGGCGATGAGCCGCGGAGTCTTCTACCGTGCAAACGTACTGACGCCCTCGCCCGAGGATCTTGCAATCGTGGAATCGCTGGGGCTGACCGCCGTCTATGACGTGCGCTCCGAAACCGAGGCGAACGAAACTCCCGACATCGTGCCGGCGCCGGCGATGTACGCCCACATTCCCATCCTGTCCGGAAACATCCACGCCGAAGCGATGGCTCTCCGAACAGCGGACGCTGCAACAGCTTTCATGCAGAACATCAATCGCAGCTTTGTCGCAGACCCCGTCACTCGGAACGGATTTTCGCAGTTGTTCGCCGCCCTGGCGACCACCGAGGGGCCGCAACTCTTCCACTGCACGGCGGGCAAGGACCGAACAGGTTGGGCGGCAGCACTACTGCAGACACTCGCTGGTGTACCGCGCGAAACGATCACGGCGGACTACCTGCTCACGAACACGTACTCGGCCGAGTACATCGATGCAACAGTCGCGAAGATCGCCGCTGCCACAGATGCAGACAAGGGCGAGGTGATCCGGTTGCTGCTTTCCGTCGACGCGAGTTACCTGGGCGCTGCCTTCGAGCAGGTCGAGCACCACTACGGGACCGTCGAGAACTATCTGACCGCCGGGTTGGAGCTTGCTCCCGAACTCGTCGGCGCTCTGGAAACCAAACTGGTGAGCTGACTCGCGAACAAAAAACTGCGGGTGTGTGGCCTACTCGGTCACACACCCGCAGTCTTAGTCTCGAGCAGTTTCAGCTCACTACCCGATCATCACGGGAGTGGACCGCCTGCAGCGATCGCAGACAGTGTCGCGAACTCGTCAGCCTTGAGTGACGCGCCGCCGACAAGAGCGCCGTCGACGTCGGTCTGGCCGACGATCTCTCCGACGTTCTTCGAGCTGACGCTACCGCCGTACAGAACGCGAACGCCGGCCGCGACCTCGGCGTCGGCAAGTTCGGCCACTGTTGCTCGTACCGCAGCACACACTTCCTGTGCATCGGCGGCAGAAGCGACACGGCCGGTGCCGATGGCCCAGACAGGTTCGTACGCAATGACGATCTTGGAGATCTCCTCCGCGCTCAGGCCCGCCAACGAACCCTTGAGCTGTTCGACGTTGTAGGCGACATGCTCGCCCGCTTCGCGGATCTCGAGGCCTTCGCCGATGCACACGATCGGCGTGAGGCCGTTCTTGAGAGCGGCCTTCGTCTTCGCGAGGACGGTCTCGTTGGTCTCACCGTGAAGGGTGCGACGCTCGGAGTGACCGACCACGACGAAGGTGCAACCGAGCTTGGCCAGCATGGAGCCGCTGATCTCGCCCGTGAACGCACCCGAGTCATGAGCCGAGACATCTTGCGCGCCGTACGTGAGGAGGAGCTTGTCGCCCTCGATCAGCGTCTGGACGCTTCGGATGTCGGTGAACGGCGGGATGACCGTGACGTCCACTTTGTCGAAGTACTTCGCAGGCAAAGAGAAAGCGATCTTCTGCACCAGGGCGATAGCCTCGAGGTGGTTCAGATTCATCTTCCAGTTGCCGGCGATCAACGGCTTACGTGCCATGTCGGATCAGCCTTCCAGTACTGCGATGCCAGGCAGCTCTTTGCCCTCGAGGTACTCGAGGGAAGCGCCACCACCGGTGGAAATGTGCGAGAAGCCCTCGTCCGGGATACCGAGCTGACGAACGGCTGCTGCGGAGTCGCCGCCGCCGACGACGCTGAAGGCGCCCTTCTCGGTTGCCTCCACGATTGCCTCGGCGACACCGCGGGTGCCTGCCTCGAACTTCGGGAACTCGAACACGCCCATCGGGCCGTTCCAGAACACCGTCTTGGCGCCGGTCAGGATCGCGGCAAAGCGCTTGACCGACTCCGGTCCGATGTCCAGACCCATCCAGCCGTCGGGAATCTTGTCGAACGGAACGATCTTCGACTCGGCATCGGCCGAGAAGGAGTCCGCGACGACAACATCCTGAGGGATGTGGATGACGTCGGCGTACCGGTCGAGGAGATCCTTGCAGGTCTCGATCATGGACTCTTCGCACAGCGAATTGCCCACGGACACACCCTGAGCCGCGAGGAACGTGTAGAACATTCCGCCGCCGATCACCAGAGTGTCGACCTTCGGCGCCAGTGCCTCGATGACGGCCAGCTTGTCCGAGACCTTGGAGCCACCGAGCACCACCGCGTACGGACGCGCCGCGTCCTGCGTGAGCTTGGCGAGCACCTCGACCTCGGCGCCGACCAGGTATCCGGCGTAATGCGGGAGCAGCTTCGCGACGTCGAAGACCGACGCCTGCTTACGGTGAACAACACCGAATCCGTCGGAGACGAATGCGCCGTCGTCACCGACCAGCTCGACGAGAGCCTTGGCGAGCTTGACCCGCTCGGCTTCGTCCTTGCTGGTCTCGCGAGGGTCGAAACGGATGTTCTCGAGCATCAGGACGTCACCGTCGGTGAGTCCTTCGGAACGAGCCAGCGCGTCCTGTCCCACGACGTCACCGGCGAGTTGCACGTTGCGACCGAGGATTTCGGCCAACTTCGCGGCAACCGGTGCGAGGGAGAACTTGGGATCGGGCTGACCGTCGGGGCGCCCGAGGTGCGCGGTCACGATGACCTTCGCTCCACCCTCGGCAAGTGCCCGCAGGGTGGGAGCGGACGCGACGATGCGACCCGGGTCCGTGATTTCTCCGCCATCCAACGGGACGTTGAGGTCGGAACGCACCAGTACGGTGCGCCCTTCGACCCCAGCGTCCAGCAGATCCTTCAGCGTCTGAACTGCCACTGTTATCGAAACTCCGCTCAGAGAGACTTGGCGACGAGGCCGATGAGGTCGGCGAGGCGGTTGGAGTAGCCCCACTCGTTGTCGTACCAGGAGACGATCTTGACCTGGTCGTCGATGACCTTCGTCAGACCCGAGTCGAAGATCGACGAGTGCGGGTCGGTGACGATGTCCGAGGAGACGATCGGTGCGTCGGTGTACTTCAGGATGCCCTTGAGGGGTCCTTCGGCAGCAGCCTTCATCGCAGCGTTGATCTCGTCGGCGGTGGCCGACTTCTTCAGGTTCGCGGTGAGGTCGGTGACCGAGCCCGTGGGGATCGGCACGCGCAGTGCGTAGCCGTCGAGCTTGCCGAGCAGCTGCGGGAGAACCAGGCCGATTGCCTTGGCTGCACCGGTACCGGTGGGAACGATGTTGAGGGCAGCTGCGCGGGCGCGACGGAGGTCTGCGTGCGGAGCGTCCTGCAGGTTCTGATCCTGGGTGTACGCGTGGATCGTGGTCATCAGACCCTTGACGATGCCGAACTCGTCGTCGAGAACCTTGGCGATGGGGCCGAGGCAGTTGGTGGTGCACGACGCGTTGGAGATGATGTTCTGGCTGCCGTCGTACTTGTCGTCGTTGACGCCCATCACGATGGTGATGTCTTCACCCTTGGCCGGAGCCGAGATGATGACCTTCTTGGCGCCGGCTTCGAGGTGTCCCTTGGCCTTTGCGGCGTCGGTGAAGATGCCGGTGGACTCGACGACGACGTCGACGCCCAGCTCGCCCCAGGGAAGTTCGTTCAACGGGCCACGGTGTGCGAGGGCCTTGATGCGCTGATCGCCGACGACGATCGTGTCGTCACCGTCGAGCGACACGTCGTACGGCAAACGGCCGAGGATGGAGTCGTACTTCAGCAGGTGAGCGAGCGTCGCGTTGTCAGTCAGGTCGTTGACTGCCACGATCTCGATATCGGTGGTTCCGAGCGCCTTCTGCGCATCCACCGCCCTGAAGAAGTTACGTCCGATACGGCCGAAACCGTTTACGCCAACCCGGACAGTCACAATTCGCTCCTTTGACCATGATTCTGGTGTGCAACTTGACCCACGCATACTCCGAATCCGTGTGTGCACGACGCGGACGTGGGGTTCATCGGTCGATGTGACTCATACCCTAATGCGCGTGGCCCGAACGTGCGCAGCCCACCCTGATGGAGGGCAGGTCACCCCTCTTCGAGTAGCTCCACATTCACTGCGGATTCGGTGTCGGGTATGCCCGTTTCCTTGGCCTTGCGATCAGCCATCGACAGCAGGCGACGGATACGTCCGGCAACGGCGTCCTTGGTCATCGGCGGGTCGGCCAACTGGCCGAGTTCTTCGAGGGACGCCTGCCGATGCTCGACGCGCAGTGCACCCGCCGCCGCGAGGTGATCGGGCACGTCCTCACCGAGGATCTCCAACGCACGCTCGACGCGCGCAGCAGCCGCAACGGCAGCGCGAGCAGAGCGTCGCAGGTTTGCGTCGTCGAAATTGGCGAGACGATTGGCGGTGGCGCGGACCTCGCGTCGCATCCGCCTCTCCTCCCACACCAGACGTGTGTCCTGGGCTCCCATTCGGGTCAGGAGATCGCCGATGGCCTCACCGTCGCGGATCACCACACGATCCGTTCCGCGAACCTCACGTGCCTTCGCCGAGATCCCCAGACGCCGCGCAGCTCCAACCAGAGCAAGTGCGGCTTCCGGGCCCGGGCAGCTCACTTCGAGCGCCGACGAACGGCCGGGTTCGGTCAGGGAACCGTGCGCGAGGAACGCACCGCGCCACGCTGCTTCGGCGTCGCCGACACTTCCGCCGACGACCTGCGCAGGCAAGCCGCGAACCGGGCGCCCGCGAAGATCGAGCAGTCCCGTCTGGCGCGCGAGGGCCTCACCCTCCTTCGCTACACGCACGATGTAGCGAGCGGACTTTCGAAGCCCGCCCGCACTGAGTACGTGCACGTCGGCACTGTAGGTGAACAGGTCGAATATCTCCCGGCGCAGACGTCGCGCCGTGGAGCCCAGATCCACCTCTGCTTCGACGACCACCCGGCCGCCGACGATGTGGAGCCCACCGGCAAAGCGCAGCAACGCGGAGACCTCTGCCTTGCGGCAGCTGACCTGAGTCACCACTAACCGGCTCAGTTCGTCCTTGACCTCCGCTGTCATTGCCACGAAGCGTTCTCCCTCTGTTCTTCGGATTGCCGTTCTTGCAGGGAAGACTGTGTCGAATCCCCTACTGCCGCACTGCTCGACAGTTCAGCCAGTACATCGGCCAGTTTTGCCGGATCGTGTACATGCGCTGCGCCCGGTGAGGTGTCCGCGACATCCGCGTACCTGACTTCGGCTGAAAATTGATCCGCCGCACGCTGCAGATGTTCACGTTCACGCCCGGCCGGTACCGACGCCGAGTCGACCACCACGTAGTCGACCCGGAAATCGGGCACGTGTTGGGAGAGTACGTGCAGGTGACGCTCCGCGGAGAATCCGGCGGTCTCCCCCGGCTCGGGTGCGAGATTGAGCACCAGTACCTTTCGAGCCTTCGTCGACGACAGTGATTCGACGAGTTCGGGTACCAGGACGTGTGGGATCACGCTCGAGAACCACGATCCCGGGCCGAGAACCACGAGATCGGCACGATCGATCGCAGTCACGGCATCGGGGCACGCGGGCGGATTGGACGGGAGCAGTCTCACACGCCGAACCTTGCCCGGGGTGGTCGCGACGGCAACCTGTCCACGAATGCAGCGGCTGACGCGGGGGTCCTCTTCGAGTCCCTGAACGTCGGCTTCGATCTCGAGCGCGATCGGCGACATCGGCAGCACACGGCCACGGATTCGCAGCAGTCGCGCCATCTCGTCGAGCGCGACGACCGGATCGCCGAGCACCTCGGTCAGTCCGGCCAGGATGAGATTGCCCACCGAATGCCCGGCAAGTGCGCCGACACCGCCGAAGCGATGCTGAATGGTCCGAGTCCAGTCGACTATCTCGGGTTCGTCCGACGCGAGAGCTGCCAGCGCCATCCGGAGGTCTCCAGGCGGGATGACGCCGAGTTCGGCGCGCAGCCGGCCCGACGAACCACCGTCGTCGGCGACCGTGACCACGGCGGTGACGTCGACCGTCAAGCGTCTGACGGCCTGGAGCGTGGCGAACAATCCGTGCCCGCCGCCGAGCGCGACGATGGCCGGCCCCTCGGGTGTCTCCCGCGAGCGATGTGTCGGTTCACTCATTCGCGCCCCAGATCCCGGTGCACGATGCTGACCGAGATGTCGTCCTCGGAACCCAAACGCCTCGCGAGAGCTTCGGACATTGCCACGCTTCGGTGCTTACCCCCGGTGCATCCGACCGCAATTGTCATGTAGCGCTTTCCTTCTCGTCGATATCCGGCGATCGTCAAATCCACCAGATGTCGGTAGGTGTCGAGATAGTCTTCCGCGCCCTCGCGCGACAACACGTAGTCGCGGACGTCGGCATCCTGACCGGTGTGCGGGCGAAGTTCAGGGATCCAGTGGGGATTGGGCAGGAAACGAACGTCACAGACGAGATCGGCGTCCATCGGCAGGCCGTACTTGAATCCGAACGACTGGACCGTCACCTTCATCGTGCGGTTGGCATCGTTTCCGAACGCCGTTTCGATCTTCTGACGCAGCTGATGCGCCTTCAGTGCCGACGTGTCGATGACCAGATCGGCGGCCGCCTTCACCACGGCCAACTGCCGACGCTCGGCTGCGATCCCTTCGGACAACGTGCCGTCGATGCCGTCGTTCTGCAACGGATGACTGCGGCGCACCTGTTCGAACCGTCGGATCAACACGTCGTCCGACGCTTCGAGGTACAGCACCCGAGTGTGGATCGGTTCCGCCTCGAGTTCGGTGAGCACCCACCCGAGATCGCCGGTGAAGAGTCGACTCCGCACGTCGATCACGACGGCGAGACGATCGACCGGCGGATCGGAGGTCAAGCTCAGACCGACCATTCGGGAAATGAGCTCAGGTGGCAAATTATCCGCGACATACCAGCCGAGGTCTTCGAGCACCTTGGCAGCGGTACTCAAACCTGCTCCGGACAATCCCGTCACCAGCAGGAAATCCATCGTTCGACTGTCTTTGGCGCTGTCGGTAGTCACTGTGCACTCGGCCCCGTCGTCGGCATGGACAATTCTCGCGACTCGGAGCCCTCGTCATCGCTACCGGATTCGGCGCTGGGCGCGTCAGCAGACGTAACAGACGATTCGGATTCCGTGTCCAGCTCATCATCCCTACCGCGGCTGGCAGCGCTCGAGCTTCAGCGCCCGCGTCGGCTGCAGCCGAATCCGTGCCGAGTGCGGCCAGAACTGCTGTGGCGGTGGTCTCACCGATACCGGGGACCTGCATGATCTCCTCGACCGTTGCCGTTTTCAGCTTCGCCACGGAACCGAAGTGAGCCACCAGAGCGGTTCGACGAGTTTCACCGAGCCCCTTGACCGAATCCAGAGCCGAAGCCGTCATCCGCCTCGAGCGTTTGCTGCGATGGAACGTGATCGCGAAGCGGTGGGCTTCGTCTCGGATGCGCTGCAGTAGGTACAACGACTCGCTCGTCCGAGGGAGGATGACCGGATCTTCTTCCCCCGGTACCCATACCTCTTCGAGTCTTTTGGCCAACCCGACTACCGCGACGTCAGTGACCCCCAGCTCGTCGAGGACCGCCGCTGCCGCCGTGACCTGAGGGGCGCCGCCGTCCACGACGAACAGATTGGGCGGATAGGCGAACCGCCGAGGCCGGCCCGTCGCCGGGTCGATCGCCGCTTCGGGAGCCAGATCCCCACCGTCCGAGTCCATGGTCGACGCCGACGCCGCGAGGACGCCCAGGTCGCGGTTGTGGCGCAGGAACCGCCGACGCGTGATCTCGGCGATACTCGCGACGTCGTCGGAATGACCGTCGCCGGCAGCTTCCTTGATCGCGTAATGGCGGTAGTCCGACTTACGCGGGAGCCCGTCCTCGAACACGACCAGTGACGCCACGACGTCGGTTCCCTGGACGTGACTGATGTCGATGCATTCGATTCGTAGCGGAGCCGAGTCCAGGTCCAGTGCTTCCTGGATGCCCTGCAGCGCCGCGGAACGCGAAGTGAAATCGCCGGCGCGCTTGAGCTTGTGCTGCGCCAGAGCCTCTTTCGCGTTTCGCTGGACTGTTTCGGCGAGGTCTTTCTTGTCGCCGCGTTGCGGAACCCGCAGTTGCACTTGCGATCCCCGAAGCTTGCTCAGCCACGCCTGGATCTCGGTCGCGTTTGCCGGCAGAACCGGCACCAGAACTTCCTTGGGAACTGCGCTGATCCCGGCCTCGGAACCCGCTCCCGGGTCGAGGGCCGCCTGCTCCCGTAGAACTGGGTGAGGAACTGCTCGACCAGGATCGGCAGGTCGGACTCGGCGTCGAGTGCGGCCCAGTCGATGGCGTCGCCTGCCTTCTCCACGACCCATCCACGCTGACCCCGCACGCGTCCGCCCCGCACGTGGAACACCTGAACGGCGGCTTCGAGATCATCGGTGGCAAAGGCGACGAGATCGGCGTCGGTGCCGTCACCGAGTACGACGGCCTGCTTCTCGAGCGCCTTGCGCAAAGCCCCGATATCGTCACGCAGACGGGCTGCGGTCTCGAAGTCGAGGTCCTCGGAAGCCTGCTGCATGCGCTTTTCGAGATCTTTGACCAACTTGTCCGTGCGGCCGGCGAGGAAGTCGCAGAAATCTTCGACGATCTGACGATGCTCCTCGGCGCTGACTCGCCCAACGCAGGGCGCCGAGCACTTGTCGATGTAGCCGAGCAGACACGGCCGGCCGATCTGGTTGTGCCGTTTGAAGACTCCGGACGAGCACGTTCGTGCGGGAAAGACTCGTAGCAGCAGATCGAGAGTTTCGCGGATCGCCCAGGCATGGGAGTAGGGACCGAAGTAGCGGACACCCTTGCGCCGCGGACCGCGGTAGACGAACAAGCGCGGGAACTCTTCGTTGAGCGTCACAGCGAGAACCGGATACGTCTTGTCGTCGCGGTACCGGACGTTGAACCGCGGATCGAATTCCTTGATCCAGTTGTACTCGAGCTGAAGCGCTTCGACTTCGGTACTGACGACGGTCCACTCGACGCTGCCGGCGGTGGTCACCATCTGCCGAGTACGGGGATGAAGTGTCGTGACGTCCGCGAAGTACGAGTTCAAACGTGAACGGAGGCTTTTCGCCTTTCCGACGTAAATGACCCGACCATGCGGATCGCGAAATTTGTAGACGCCCGGCGCAGCCGGAATGGTTCCGGTAGCGGGGCGGTAAGTCGAGGGATCCGGCACGGTTTCAGGTTAGTCGCCGCCACCGACCGACTCGGAAACGCGCAGGATGCGGGCACCGAACCGGTCGGAAGACGTCAGTTGCTCTTGTGCGCGACCGGTGCGTAGCGGTCGGCCAGTTCGCGGAACTTACCGACCGTGTCGACGGCGTACTCGCGGTCGTTGGACTGGATCGCCATCACTGCCATGTACTCGTCGTCGGGCAATTCGATGCGTGCCCAGGCGGCACCGTCGGGGAACGAGAGTCCCTCGAACAGATCCCAGTCGACGATCTTCTCGCCCAGGATGTTTCGTACGGCAATACCCTGCTTGCCCACCTTGACCCGGGGCCGCGTCAACATCAGCACACCGAGAGCCAGAATGGTGCCGATGCCTGCCATCGCGATCTGGTCCGCGGCACGGAAGTACACGCCGGTGGACCCCTGGCGAAGCAGGAGTGCCAGTGTGACGTGAACGATCACCAGGAGGACAGCAACTCCGATCGCGTATCGCGTCGACTTACGCGGTGACGCAATCAGTTCCCAGTTCTCGTTGTCGCCGGGTGTACTCATCGAAACGAATCCTCGGTCCATGGTGCTCGGAGATGGCGCAGGGTCACTGCGGTGTCCAGTGCGGCGGCGCAGGCCTGTGCGCCCTTGTCCTCGACGCTACCCGGCAGACCCGAACGGTCAAGAGCCTGCTGCTCGGTGTCGGTGGTCAGGACACCGTTCCCCACGGGGGTGCTTTCGTCGAGCGAGACGCGTGTGAGGCCCGCAGTGACCGCGTCGCACACGTACTCGAAGTGCGGCGTGCCGCCGCGGATGACAACACCGAGAGCGACGACGGCGTCGTGCGTGCGCGCCAATGCCTGCGCAACGACCGGCAGTTCGATCGCGCCGGCGACACGGACCAGTGTCACGTCCTTGATCTGTGCCTCCTGCGCGACGCGCTGCGCGCCGGCGATCAGAGCCTCGGAGATCGTCGCGTGCCACTGCCCGGCAACGATCGCCAGCTTCAGATCCTTGGCCTCGGCGATCGCGAGCTGCGGCTGACCTTCCCCGCTCACAATGCGGTTCCCGGCTGTGCGGTGTTCTGGTTCGCCTCGTACTCGTCCAGTCCGATCAGATCGTGCCCCATCCGATCGCGCTTGGTGCGCAGGTAGGTGAGGTTCTCCGCATTCGCGCGCAACGGCATCGGAACACGATCGGTGATCTGCAGGCCGTAGCCGTCCAGACCCACACGCTTGGCCGGGTTGTTGGTCAGCAGACGCATCGACGAGATCCCCAGATCGACGAGGATCTGGGCACCGATGCCGTAGTCACGGGCGTCCGCCGGTAGGCCGAGTTCGAGATTGGCGTCGACGGTGTCGGAACCGGCGTCCTGGAGCTGGTAGGCCTGCAGCTTGTGCATGAGACCGATGCCACGACCCTCGTGCCCGCGCATGTACAGAACAACGCCGCGGCCCTCTTGGGCGACCATGTCCAGTGCGGCGTCGAGCTGCGGGCCGCAATCGCACCGCAGCGAACCGAAGACGTCGCCGGTGAGGCACTCGGAGTGAACGCGGACGAGCACGTCGCTACCGTCTCCGTCGGGGCCTGCGATGTCGCCACGCACCAGCGCAACGTGCTCGACCTCGTCGTAGATGCTCGTGTAGCCGACAGCGGTGAACTCACCGTGGCGGGTGGGGATGCGGGCCTCGGCGATGCGCAGCACGTGCTTCTCGTGCTTGCGACGCCACGCGATGAGGTCCGCGATCGAGATCAGAGCAAGGTTGTGTTCGTCGGCAAATACTCGCAGCTCGTCGGTCTGAGCCATCGCGCCTTCGTCCTTCTGGCTGACGATTTCGCAGATGACGCCGGCAGGACGCAGGTCCGCCATGCGGGCGAGGTCGACTGCAGCTTCCGTGTGGCCAGGACGACGCAGTACTCCGCCTTCCTTCGCGCGGAGCGGAACGACGTGACCGGGGCGAGTGAAATCGTTGGCACCGGATTCGGGGTTGGCGAGCAGACGCATCGTCGCAGCGCGGTCCGACGCCGAGATGCCGGTACCGATTCCCTCACGGGCGTCGACCGTGACGGTGTACGCCGTGCCGTGCTTGTCCTGGTTGGTGGCGTACATCGGGGGCAGGCCCAGCCGATCGCAATCGTCACCGTCGAGCGGCACGCACAGGTAGCCGGAGGTGTACCGGACCATGAACGCCACCAGTTCCGGGGTGGCTTTCTCGGCGGCGAAGATGAGGTCGCCCTCGTTCTCGCGATCCTCGTCGTCCACGACGACAACAGCTTTACCTGCAGCGATATCTGCTACTGCGCGCTCGATACTGTCGAACCTGGTCACGTGCTCGCACTCCAAAGTCTTGACTTTTCACATCATCGAATACAACAAGTGCATCCGACGGATGCACTGACAACCCTACGACCAATCGGACGGGTCCGATCAGCCTGGTCCTACCGACCGGCAGAGTGAAGCCGCTCGACGTACTTCGCGATCACGTCCACCTCGAGGTTGACCGGCGTACCGACCACAGCGGTTCCGAGCGTCGTCAACTCGAGCGTTGTCGGGATCAGCGAGATCTCGAAGTACTCGAACCCGCGGTCTCCGCCCAGCGCGGAAACCGTCAGCGAGACTCCGTCGACGGTGATCGAACCCTTCTCCACGACGTAACGGGAAATGGAGTCGGGCAGTGCGATCCGCACTACCTCCCAGTTCTCGGACGGCGAGCGGGAAATGACGTGGCCTGTTCCATCGACATGCCCTTGCACCAGGTGGCCGCCGAGTCGGCTGTTCAGCGCCGCGGCACGCTCGAGGTTGACGCGAGAGCCGACATCCAATTTCGCCAGGCTCGAGCGGTTCAGGGTTTCCTGCATGACATCTGCGGTGAACGAACCGTCGGCAAGCACGTCGACCACCGTCAGGCACACTCCGTTGACCGCGATCGAATCACCGTGGCCGGCGTCGGAGGTGACCAGTGGCCCGCGCACCGTGAAACGTGCAGCATCGACCAGTTCTTCCTTGGCGACGATTTCGCCGAGTTCTTCCACAATTCCTGTGAACACGCGCCCTACTCCTCGTTCCCCGGAGCAGAACTCTCCGGAACCAGACTCAACAAAATATCGGGGCCGATCGTTACCGCAGACTCCAAACGGAATCGGTGGGCGTCGGTGATGGTGTGCACTCCGGCATCGACGAGTGCGGAGGCGCCCGCGCCGAGCAGGATCGGAGCGATGTATGCCTCTATGACGTCGACATATCCGGCGGCAAGGAATGCTCCGGCTAGACGGGGCCCACCCTCGAGAAGTACGTCCGTGTACTCCCCCAACGCCTCGACTACTTCGTCGACGTTGTCGGTGTTGAGCACCAGAGTCGGTGCGGTGTCGTCGAGAATGCTTGCCGTCGAGGGTATTTCGCGCTTTCCGACGACGACACGAACGGGCTGGTGCGCCGCGAGCTCACCGGTGGGCTGACGTGCGGTCAGCCACGGATCGTCGGCGAACACGGTGCCGGTACCGACCACGATCGCATCGATCTGCGCTCGCTGCGCATGCACGCGCGCCCTCGCCTGCGGACCGGTGATCCACTGACTCGTTCCGTCCTCGGCGGCGCTGCGTCCGTCCAGACTGGCCGCGTACTTCCACGTGATGTGCGGGCGACCGGTGCGCTGTTTGTGCAGCCAGGCCCGCAGTGGACCAGCTTCCACCTCGGGTGCTCGCAGTCCGGCCGTGACGCTGATTCCAGCGCGCATGAGGGTCGCTGCGCCGCCGGAAGCCTCGGGATTGGGATCACCGACGGCGTAGACAACCGCCGAGACTCCGGCGTCGATCAATGCCTGCGAGCAAGGGCCGGTTCGTCCCTGGTGATTGCACGGTTCCAGTGTCACCACGGCCGTACCGCCACGTGCCGCATCGCCGGCCTCGTCGAGAGCCACGACCTCCGCGTGCGGTCCACCGGGCGGTTGCGTCATACCGACGCCCGCGATGGTTCCGTCGGCAGCGAGGATGACCGCGCCGACCGGTGGGTTGGGGCTGGTGAATCCGCGCGCGGAATCAGCTGCGGCCAGCGCGATCTGCATCGCGGCGTCGAGATCAGCCGTCGACGCCTGTCCACCCTTTGCCATCGAGCGGCTCAGACCGACAGCGTCAGGTGCGGCGACGCCGAGGCGGCCTGCGCGCGCAGCTTGCGCACCGCCTCACCGGGATCACTCGCTCCGTACACCGCCGAACCGGCGACGAAGCAGTCGATCCCTGCTTCAGCGGCCTGCTCGATCGTGGAAGCGTTGATGCCGCCGTCGATTTCGACAAGGAGCGTCAGCTCACCCGAGTCGACGAGCTTTCGAACTGCGCGTGCCTTGTCGAGCACCTGAGGCATGAAGGACTGACCACCGAATCCGGGTTCGACGCTCATGATCAAGAGGGTGTCGAAGTCCTCGAGGATTTCCAGGTAGTCGTCGATCGGGGTTCCAGGCTTGATGCTCAGCCCCGCCTTGGCACCAGCTGCACGAATATCGCGGGCAACCGAACGCGGATCGTCGGTGGCCTCGGCGTGAAACGTGACGTTGTACGCACCGGCCTCGGCGTACGGCGGCGCCCAGCGCTCCGGATTCTCGATCATGAGATGGCAGTCGAGCGGAATATCCGTCGCCTTCAGCAGACTCTCGACCACCGGCAGACCCAGCGTGAGATTGGGAACGAAATGCGCGTCCATCACGTCGACGTGAAGCCAGTCGGAGCCGGACACGGCAGTCGCTTCATCAGCGAGTCGAGCAAAATCTGCGGACAGAATGGACGGTGCAATCATCGGGGAAGCCACGACGCCGAGTTTAGCTGTGTCTCATTGCCGACCGTGCATGCACATCGGAGCCGGTGAAATCCGATCAGTTCTTGACGACGGTGTGGAGCTTTCGCACCTTGGCCGGTGCCTTGATCCGCCACGCGTCTTCGAGCATCTCACCCAACTGCACCTCGTCGATCAGTTCGAGGTGCACGAGGATCGAGCCGTGCCCGTGATAGTGATCGGTGGTGAAGAAAGCCGCCTCGCCACTGGCGAGTAGCGCCTCCTTCTCGTCCAGACCGCACATCACGACCAAAGCGCCCTCCGCTTCGGTGCGGAGCCGTGCAAAAGTTTTACCTGCCACCTTGAGTGCCGGGGTGTTGTACGAGGTCGACTCTTCCACGGAGGGAAGAGCCGAACCCAGTACTACAACCTGTTCCCACGTAACCATGTAGGCACCATACGACTACCGATGCCCAGAAGTCATCCGATCAGGCCAGCGGCTTGCGCAAAGCGGCCATGAACATAGCGTCCGTGCCGTGTCGATGCGGCCACAACTGAACCGACGATCCGTCTCCGACGTCCGGGACACCTGGCACCAATGCCTTGGTGTCGAGTTCCACGACGCCATGACGCCGCACCGCATCGGCGACCACAGCCAGCGTTTCCGACAAGTGCGGCGAGCACGTGGAGTACAGCACCACTCCGCCGGGGCGAACCAGTTCGATTGCGGCAGCAAGCAATTCACGCTGCAACTTCACGAGCGGGGCCACATCGGACGGCTGCCGACGCCAACGTGCCTCCGGGCGCCGACGCAGCGCACCCAACCCGGTGCAGGGAGCGTCGACGAGGATGCGGTCGTATCCGGGTTCGAGCCCGGATTCGCGGCCGTCCGCCACGTGTACGTCCACGGGAAGCTCGCGAGTGGTCTTGCGAATCAACTCGGCACGGTGTTCGACGGGCTCGACGGCGTCGAGTCGCCCGCCTTCGATACCGGCGAGAGCGCCGAGAAGCGCTGCCTTACCGCCCGGACCTGCGCAGAGATCGAGCCAGCGTCCGGAGTCTTCACCTTCGAGAGGAGCAATGCTGAGGGCGCGGGCCACCAGCTGACTGCCCTCGTCCTGCACGCCCGCCAAGCCTTGGCGGACCGCCTCGAGCTGTCCGGGGTCACCGCCGTCGAGATGCACGGCGTACGGCGAGTACGGCCCGATCTCGCCGCCGGTCACCAGTGCTAGCTCCTCGGCGGAGATCTCGCCGGGGCGGGCGACGAGGTGTACGGCAGGGCGGGCGTCGTCGGCGATCAGGACGTCTTCGAGTTCACCGGCAGCAGCGCCGAGCGAGTCGGCAAATACCTGCGCGATCCACAGGGGGTGAGCGTGCTCGAAGGCGAGCCGGCCGACCGGGTCCTTCGGGGCCAGCAGCTCGACCCACTCCTCCTGGGTGCGTTCGGAAACACGGCGCAGGACCGCATTGACGAATCCTGCTCGGCCCTGGCCGTTTTCGGCGCGGACCAGATCGACCGAGGTTGCGACGGCAGCGTGCGGTGCGACACGAGTGCGCAGCAATTGGTACGAGCCGAGTCGGAGAACATCGAGCAGAGTTCCGTCGATCTCTTCGATCGGCCGACCCGCTGCATGGGCGATCACCGCATCCAGCAGTCCCTGAGCACGTGCCGCGCCGTACGCCAGTTCGGTTGCCAGCGCCGCATCGCGTGCGTCGAGTTTGCGGTCACGCAGGAGCCCTGGCAGAACCAGGTTCGCGTACGCGTCACGCTCACGGACCGCGCGCAGGACGTCACGCGCCGCCAGACGCGGTTGATCGAGCCCGGCGGTTGCCGGATCAGGCCGCTTGGCCTGCTTCGGCTTGGTGTTCTTGCCGCCGCCGCCGTTCTTGGCTCCGGGACCCTGTGTCCGCCGTGCCGGTCGTCGTGATTCGGTCACTGTGCTCGTACCTCCGCGTCGAGTCGGGCACCGCGTGCCCAGTCCCCTGCCGACATCAATTTCTTGCCCGGGGGCTGAATCTGCCCAAGTCGCACCGCGGTGGTCGCGGTACCGATGTACAGACCATCCTTGCGTACCGAGATCTCACCGACTGCCAGGGTCTCGTCCGTGACGGTGATCGGGCCGACCTTGACTCGAAGATCACCGATCATCGTCCATGCCCCGGGTGCGGGTGTGACGGCTCGGATATGCCGGTCCACTGTGCGAGCGGGCAGTTCCCACCGCACGCGGGCCGCGTCCACCGTCACCTTGGGGGCATACGAGACGCCGTCGGCAGACTGCGGAACCGCGTTGATCTCGCCGGCCTCGAGTCCGTCGAGTACCGATTCGAGGAGGGCAGCGCCGTTTTCCGCGAGACGTCCGAGCAGGTCGCCCGCCGTATCGGTGTCGCGAATCCGCTCGGTCATCACTCCGTACACGGGGCCGGTATCCATCCCGGCTTCCAAACGGAACGCGCTGGCGCCCGTCACCTCGTCACCGGCACTGATCGCGGCCTGCACCGGCGCGGCGCCGCGCCACGCGGGAAGCAACGAGAAATGCAGATTGACCCAACCGTATTTCGGAATGTCAAGGACGTTCTGTGGCAACAGGTTTCCGTAGGCGACGACGGGTGCACAGTCCGGTTCGAGGCGGGCGAGTTCGGCCGCGAAGTCGGGATCGGACGCCTTGGCCGGCGTCAGCACCGGGATGCCGTGCTCGTCGGCAAGCAGACCGATCGGCGATCGGGTGACTTTTCGACCGCGGCCCGCCACAGCGTCCGGACGCGTGACGACGGCTACCACTTCGTGGTTGGCGGATTCGATGAGCCGACGCAGTGAAGGAACCGCGGGTTCGGGTGTTCCGGCGAACACGACGCGCATGTCAGCTATCCCGTTTCGTTGGGCTCTTCGGACTCTGATCAGCCGATCGGCCTGTCGAACGCGGTGGACTGCAACTCACGAAAATGCTCCCGGATGTGTCGGTGGGTGGAACTGTCAGTCTAAGGACTGCGAGAGCTACGACCTACCTCGCGCCACACCGAACCACTTTCTCAGCAATTTCTTTGATCAGAACCCTGCACATTCACCGGTCCTCGGTATTGACTGTTTCTGTCGTCGCCACTCGGCGGAGGCTGATACGGGATACACCGATCACACGGAGGAACTTAGATGGCAGGCATCGACAGTAAGTTCGACAAGGCCTACGCAGGAAAGTCCGTCGAAGAATTGGCGGACGCCCCGGTCGCGGCACTCAACGGCGTGAGCGATTCGGACGCAGAACATTTGAAGGCAGCGTTCAACATCAAGACCGTCCGCGACCTCGGAACGAACAAGTTCTTCCTGTGGGCGCAGGCCACTGCCAAGCTCGCCGAGTAAACATCCCGACCCACGTGATCTCGGTGCTCACGAGTTAGCAGCTCACGAAGTTGCAGCTCACGAATTTGCGTCGATGACCACTTGCGAAATATCCGTGCCGAGCGGCACCACGCTGCACGAAGCGTGCCGCTCGGCATCGGGGTCGAGGACCGTCCGGATGACGTCAATCACGTATGGGTCGTACGGCATGCGGAAATGGCCGGTCAGGTTCGACGGGCACAGATCCTGGAGGACGATGTTTTCTGCACCGGCATCGCGGAGCGCGATGTTCGAGGACGGCTGGATCATCTCGTCGACAGTGGACCCGATGGTCGTGTAGCGCACTCCGGGAACGGTGTCGCCTCCGGCGTTGAGGGCGTTCAACATATCCGACCCTTGCATCTGCTCGCGGACAGCTCGCGAAAAGACGTCTTCGACAAAGTCTTCTCCGCCGGGGATCGCACGGACAATGGGAACCAACCCGAACATCACCCCACCGTAGGTCGGCGAAGCCAAACCGACCCAATGATCGACGTAGGCGTCGCCGCCCATCTTGTTGACGTAGTACCGCGTCACCGTCGCGCCTTGCGAATAGCCGATGACGTCGACCTTGTCCGCGCCGGTCGCGGTCAGCACCTGATCGACGAAAGAACCGAACGCGGTGGCGCTACCGACTATGTCGCCGACGCCGTAGGTCTCGTGTGCGACGTCCCCGTCTTCTTCTTTGATCGCACCGCCGTAATTGAGGGCGAAGACGCAGTAGCCGTCAGCTGCCAGTGCCGGCGACAGGGCCGCCCAATCCGCGTACGCCTCGGTGTCGGTTCCGTGGGCGAGTACAACCGGTCGGGGATGCGTGGCGGAAGGCTCACAGCCGAAATCGTTCGATCCGGCAGGTGCGGATCCTGGATGAGCATGCGCATATGCCGTAGCAACGGAACGGGTCGCCTGACCCGGACCGACGTCGAGGGGAACATCCATCGCGTCGGCACTCGCAGACGGGAGCGTCGGTGCTGCAGCCGATATCGCCGGCGGTGCTCCGATCAGCAGCGCCACTGCTACCGAAAATGTCAGTCCCACAGACCGTTTGACGCCAGACATTGTTCCTGCTCCTGCTCTGATCCTACGAGGGAGCTGACCGTAACACCAGAAACTTCGAGGCGCATACCCTACCGAACAGTAGGTATCCGACGTCTCAATTGCCGCCTTCATCGGAGTCATCACCGGCAAGCACTCGGTAGAGCGATTTGCGCGCCTCGACAAGCACGTCGGCTGCGGCCTTGACCTGCGCTGGTGTGCCTACAGCAGCCACTTGACCGGCCGCGCCCATCAGCTGGCCGATCAGTTCTCGAAGGTCCTGCTCCGGCTCCCCTACGCTGAGACGAACGTCATCCCACGGCGCCCCGAGATCGGCGCGATGTTCCTCGACGTACGCGACGCCTTCTTCTGTCAGCTTGGCGGTTTTGCGGCCGGCAACCTTTTCGATGGTCACCAGTCCTTCGTCCTCGAGCTGGGACAGCGCGGGATAAATCGAACCCGGACTCGGCTTCCAGACGCCGCCGCTGCGCTCGACGATCTGCTGAATCAATTCGTAGCCGTGCATCGGCTCTACCGCGATCAACAGCAGAATCGCAGCGCGCACATCTCCTCGACGACCTCGTCCGCCACGTCCTCGCCCGCGACCGAACTGAGCGCCCGGACCGAAGCCGGGGCCGGGTCCGCCGTCTGGACCGAAACGCCCCCGCCGGTGGCCTCTGCGTGGCATGTCACCGAAGCCCGGCCGCTCGTGCGGTCGACCGCGTCGTCCACCGTCTCGATCGCCGGGACCATCGCCCGACGCGCCGTCGTCCGTCGGGACCCACATCACAAATGGTGGCCGTTGCTCACGGCCGAAACCGCCGAAGAAACCGCGCCGGCCGAACATCCCCTCGTTCGGGAAACTTGCATCCATCGTCGAACCTCCATCACTATCGTTGATAGTTCGACGATATATCGTCATATCGGGTAGCGCAAGGATTCCTCCGACAACTCGAAACTCAGCCGATGCGGCGTGGGTCGATCTGAATGCGGACCGGACCCGAAGACTTCCGCGCACTGCGCGCGGCCCTCGCATGTGCCAGAGCGTCCGCAAGGCCGCGACCGTCCTTGCGTGGAACGCGGACCAGCATTCGCTCCGGCGCGACACCGCTCTCGTCCTCACCGGAATACGGAAGCCTCTCCCCCGCAGGCAGTTCCACTGGTCCGAGCAGTACAGCACTTGCCGGCAGATCAGCTGAATCCACCAACTCCGCAATTGCCGCGGATCCACCGTCGATCGCAGCCATGTGAACGGCCGGAGGAAAGCCGACCTCGTCTCGCTCCTCGAATTGAGACTGTGCGTGGCCCACTGGATCCCATCGGACCAACGCCTGCACCGTCGGGATACCCGAGTCTGCGACAACCACAACTTCACCGCCTTCGGACAGCGGAATCACCATGGCAGCAGCCGACATCCAGCGTCTGAGTGTTTCCTCGGCGGCGCGAAGATCGGGCCGGCCGAGCAGTGCCCAGCCGTCGAGCAAGAGCGCGGCGCCGTAGCCGCCGGTCATCACCGGCTCCGCACCCACTGTCGAGACCACCAACGCGGGCCCGTGTGGCAGTTCCTTGACCACATCACTGCCCCCGGACAGAACAACTTTCACACCGGGAAACGCCCGCCCGAGTTCTTCGGCGGTCCGGCCGGCACCGACCACCACCGCGCGCAACGCTTTCGCCCCGCACGCGTGACATCGGTAGGCGGCATCGGCAACCCCGCACCAGCGGCACGCCGGTGTCCCGGCGCCGTCGGGACCTGCCGCAGCGGGAAGAGCCAGTGGGCCGTTGCACCGACGGCACCGTGCCGGGGCACGGCACTTTCCGCAGGCCAGGGTCGGTACGTACCCCCGCCGAGGCACCTGCACCAGGACTCCGTTGCCCTCACCCAGAGCGCGCCGGGCGGCCGCGAATGCAATAGCGGGCAAACGAGCCGCTCTGGCTCCCGGATCGCGGGCCAAGGCTTGATCGCTGTCGGCAAGCGCGGTGATCTTGGGTGCGTGGGCACGAACGACGTCCCGCGTAGCGACCAGATCGTGCGCCCATCCCGAGTCGACGAGTACCTGCGCTTCTGCCGTACGGGAGAACCCACCGATCACGACGGCGCACCCGGCGACGTAGCCACGCAGGACGGCAACTTCGCGGGCATGTGGATACGGCGACCGCGGCTCGGACAAGTTGTCGTCGCCGTCGTCCCAGACGACGACAAGACCGGTCTCGGGCGTCGGCGCAAAAACAGCACTCCGTGTGCCGACGACGATCCGGGCGGTCCCGCGCAGTGCAGCGAGCCACCTCCGATATCGCATGGCCGGCCCCAGGCCCGCGGACAGACCTACCACCGCATCCGCTCCGGAGAGTTCGGTACAAGCGGCGACGACGCGGTCCAGGTCGCGTTGATCGGGCACAACCAGGATCGCGGATTTACCACTTGCCGCTACGGCCCCGGCCAGTTCGGCCAGGCGCAGTGGCCAGTTTTCACCAGGCAACGCCTGCCAGACCGCACGCGGGCTTTTCGACTCGCGAATGGCGGACAGGAAGGCGTCACCGAATCTGTAGAGATGCCAACCATTTTCGATCGCTTCAGGAGCGGACGGTGACTCGGCGGGCTCCCACGGTTCCGCCTCGACCTTCGCGTGGCGCGGCGGTACCGCCAAACGGAGAACATCGGCGCGGGTTCCGGCATAACGCTCCGCCACACGATCGACGACTTGCGCGATTTCGGCCGTCAAGACCCGCTCGGACGAGATGACGCGTTCGAGCCAGCCGAACTTCCCCTGATGGTCACTGGTCGCCTCGCGCGAGACGATGAAACCGTCCACCAGACGACCAGCGAAGCGGATGCGCACCCGGACTCCGGGCTGCGCATCCGCTTCGAGTTCACGAGGAACGAGGTAGTCGAATTCACGGTCGAGGTGAGCGAGCGGGAGCATCGGCAGCACCCGGGCGACCGGATCGACTTCTGCCGCTACTCTTTCCGCGCCCACCCGCGCCCCGTCTGTACGTCAGTGATCAGAGACCAGCTGCGCTACGCAGCTTGTCGGCGCGATCGGTGCTCTCCCACGGGAGGTCGATATCGGTGCGACCGAAGTGACCGTATGCCGCCGTCTGCGCGTAGATCGGGCGCAGCAGGTCGAGGTCGCGGATGATCGCTCCCGGACGCAGGTCGAAGATCTCGGTGATCGCCTTCTGGATCCGTGCCGGATCGGTCTTCTCGGTGCCGAAGGTTTCAACGAAGAGTCCGACCGGAGCTGCCTTGCCGATGGCGTAGGCGACCTGAACCTCGATGCGGTCGGCCAGACCTGCGGCAACAGCGTTCTTGGCCACCCAGCGCATGGCGTAGGCAGCGCTGCGGTCGACCTTTGACGGGTCCTTGCCGGAGAACGCGCCGCCACCGTGGCGAGCCATTCCGCCGTAGGTGTCGACGATGATCTTGCGGCCGGTCAAACCGGCGTCACCCATCGGGCCACCGAGGACGAACTTGCCCGTCGGGTTCACCAACAGACGAACATCGGAGGTGTCGAGATCGGTGAGGTTGACGTCGGTCAGCACCGAGTGAAGCACCTTCTCGCGAAGATCGGGCGTCAACAGGTTGTCGAGGTCGATGTCAGCGGCATGCTGGGTGGAGATGACCACGGTGTCGAGACGGACAGCCTTGTCACCGTCGTACTCGATGGTGACCTGGGTCTTGCCGTCCGGGCGCAGGTACGGCAGCACGCCGGACTTACGGACCTCGGTCAACCGGCGAGAGAGACGATGAGCCAGCGCGATGGGCAGCGGCATCAGTTCCGGCGTGTCGGTGGTGGCGTAGCCGAACATCAGGCCCTGGTCGCCCGCACCCTGACGGTCGATCTCGTCGTCGCTGATTCCGTCGACGCGAGCCTCGTGCGAGTGATCGACACCCTGCGCGATCTCGGGCGACTGGGCGCCGATCGCGACGTTGACGCCGCAGGAGTTACCGTCGAAGCCCTTTGCGGAGCTGTCGTAGCCGATTTCGAGGACCGTGTCGCGCACGATCTTCGGAATGTCCGCGTACGCAGTGGTCGTGACCTCACCGGCTACGTGAACCTGGCCGGTGGTGACCAGTGTCTCGACGGCCACGCGGGCGCGCGGGTCCTGGGTGAGCAGCGCGTCGAGGATCGAGTCGCTGATCGCGTCACAGATCTTGTCCGGGTGCCCCTCGGTGACGGACTCGCTGGTGAATAGCCGACTGCCGGACTTGCTCACAGATCTCCCTCTCGACGACTGAGTTCTTGACTACAGCTTATTGAAGTATCCGAATCACCGTTCGGTGACCGTTTTGTCATGCTTTGTTAGCTGGGGGCTGAGCCGACGATAACGGTTGGACCGCCTGCGCAACACCCTTGTACTCACCCGATTATCGTGGGGTAACTCTCACCACCGGGCGCGTGTCGCTACTCGGGAAAAAGCTTGACCAGGGCGTCGAGTACTCGACTGGCCATCAAAGCCTTGGATCCGTGTTCGAGAGCTGACTCCGAGCCGTCGGAACCGAGCAGCCAACCGTCGTTGTGATCGACCTCGAACGCCTTGCCCTCGCCGACCGCATTGACCACGAGGAGATCGCAACCTTTGCGGGCAAGCTTGGAGCGGGCATAGGTGAGTACGTCACCATGGGCGTCACCGGTCTCAGCGGCGAATCCGACGATCACCGTTCGAGCATCCAAGTCGCCGTCACGACGCGCTTCGACGAGACCGGCGAGGATGTCGGCATTTCTGGTGAGGCTGATCGAGTCGGGTTCGTTTGCGCCCTTCTTGATCTTGCTGCCTTCGACGGTGGTGGGGCGGAAGTCCGCGACAGCCGCAGCCATGACGACTCCGTCGTGTCCCGGTGCGTGCTTTTCCACTGCCAACCGGAGATCTTCGGCCGTCTTGATGTGCACGACGTCGACAGCGGCGGGGTCGGCGAGATCAGCCGTGTACCCGGCGATCAGTGTCACGTGCGCGCCGCGTTGCGCGGCAAGACGGGCGAGCGCGTAGCCCTGCTTGCCCGAGCTGCGATTACCGAGAAAGCGCACGGGATCGAGCGGCTCGCGAGTACCGCCGGCGGTGACCAGAATGCGGCGACCCTCCAGGTCGCGCGGCAACGCGTCCGAGCGCTCGAGGAGCAACGATGCCAACCCGACGATCTCGTCGGGTTCGGGAAGTCGACCGGCTCCGGTGTCTTTCCCTGTCAAACGCCCGGAGGCAGGTTCGATCACGTGGACGCCGCGCGAACGCAGTGTCGCCACGTTCGAGACCGTTGCGGGGTGCTCCCACATCTCGGTGTGCATTGCTGGGGCGAAGACGACCGGACAGCGCGCGGTCAACAAAGTGGCCGTCAACAGGTCGTCTGCGCGACCCATGACCGCTCGCGCCATCAGATCAGCGGTTGCCGGCGCGATGACGACCAGATCGGCTTCCTGTCCGAGACGGACATGCGGAACCTGCGGGACGTCGTTGAAGACGCCGGTGTGAACCGGGTTGCCGGAGAGTGCTTCGAACGTCGCGCGCCCGACGAACTCCAGAGCGGATTCAGTCGGAATCACGCGGACGTGATGACCGCTCTCGGTGAAGCTGCGGATGATCGAGCACGCCTTGTAGGCGGCGATACCCCCACCGACACCGACGACAATGCGCTTACGTATCGATGTGGGCGCGTCGGACACTCCCCCGACACCCGAACGAGGTTCGGGTGCGGCAGATGTGGTGCTCACTCGCCTTCGGTGTGCTCGAGGAGATCAGCGTGGATTTCACGCAACGCGATGGACAGCGGCTTTTCCTGCAGACCGGGCTCGACCAGAGGTCCGACGTATTCGAGGATGCCGTCACCGAGCTGGTTGTAGTAGTCGTTGATCTGGCGCGCGCGCTTGGCCGAGTAGATGACCAGGGCGTACTTGGAAGAGGTGCGTTCGAGCAACTCGTCGATCGGCGGGTTGGTGATGCCGAGCGGGGTGTCGTAGGCAGGCAGAGCGCCCTGACCTGCTGCGGACGCGGCTGAAGTGCTGCTCACTCTTGTGTCTCCTGAATTAGATCTTCATTGAAGAACTAGTTTTATCGATCCGGATATCTGAGAAACGGGGTGGAAATCGGTTCCCGAATGGTGCGGAATCAGTTCCCAACCAACAAGGATACCAACTCATCGCAAGCACGGCTTACATCCTCGTTCACGATGACCGTGTCGAACTCGTCCTGTGCGGCCAATTCCACTCGGGCCGTCTCGAGTCGGCGCGCCACGACGTCTTCCGTTTCGGTTCCACGTCCGGTCAGCCGTTGCACCAGAACGTCCCAGCTCGGTGGAGCCATGAACACCAACAGAGCCTCGGGCATCGCCTTGCGGACAGCTCGTGCTCCGGCGAGATCGACCTCGACGAGAACGGGCTTTCCAGCTTCGAGCGCTTCTTCGACCGGAGCTGCGGGGGTGCCGGAGCGCTGCAGGCCGCCGTGGATTTCCGCCCATTCGAGAAGTTCACCGGAGTCGATCATCCGTTGAAATTCTTCACGGGAGGTGAATCGGTAGTCCTTGCCGTCCACTTCACCTGGACGGGGATCGCGAGTGGTCGCCGAAACACTGAAAACGAGTTCAGGCAACCGAGTTCTCAGCTCGCGAACGACGCTGGACTTACCGACAGCCGAAGGGCCGGCCAGTACAACCAGCCGACCCCTCCGCACTGCGGTCTTGCTCTCTGACACTGTTGCGTCAGCAATCATCAGACACTGCCGCGTCAGCAATCATCACTTGTCGGCTCAGGCCTCGAAGTCGAACTTGGTGAGCAGAGCCTTGCGCTGCCGATCACCGAGGCCACGAAGGCGACGGGTCGGTGCAATCTCCAGCTCGGTCATGATCTCCTGAGCCTTGACCTTGCCCACCTTGGGCAGCGCCTCGAGCAGTGCCGAAACCTTCATCTTGCCCAAGATTTCGTTGTCTTCGGCGTCCTTGAGGACCTGCTTGAGGTCGGTGCCGCCACGCTTCAGGCGCTCCTTGAGCTCAGCCCTGGCCTTGCGGGCAGCAGCTGCCTTCTCCAAAGCAGCAGCGCGCTGCTCATCAGTCAACTGGGGAAGGGCCACGGTTCCTCCGTCTCGTCGTGTGCAAATTTTGTCTATTCCGCTGATAACCAGCAGCGATAGCGACCGTACTCACGCCTGGCGCGAATTGCTAACCCACCCCCCGCGGTCCGATGCAGATCGCGGTGGGTTATGCGCGTCGAATCGATGTCACGGATCGTCACCGTTTTCGGCTGGATCGAGACGAATTCGACGCCACACGAACGTGCGTACAGTACCGAAATAGACTGTAACACAATGTATTTCGACCCATAGCGTGCGACACCCCCGTGCGAGTGTGCGAAATCGTTACCTGCGGGAATGAACGTGGTCGCCGACACATCCAAAATTTTCGAGCATTTTCGGCGCCTATGCGCGTGTCGCGGCCCGTTTTCAGGTCTGCAGCGACGATTTCGGATCGCCGGCGTCGACCGTCTCGGGTTCGATGCGACTCACGCCGGGGGCGGCCAGAGCGAGCACTACCGCGAGGCTCGCCCAGAGCAATGAATTCTCCAGCACGAAGCCGACTACCGGGATATCCATGTCCGCGCCGACTCGAGGAAGCCGAAACAGCACTACGACAGCGGTGAGACCGATCGCGATCCAGGACCACACAGGGACCGATCGAGTGCCCTCCCCCACGCCCGACTTGATCGGAACGAGGAGTACACCCACCGCCGGCACCAACCACACGAAGTGGTGCGTCCAGGCAATGGGAGTCACGATTGCCGCCAGCAGAGCCACCACCGTGAAACCGGCGAGATCGCCCCGCAGGCGCTGAGCGCGCCGCGTCGCGACAATTCCGAGGACACCCAACACCGCACAGGCGACGAGCCAGGCCGGACCCACCAGGCCCTCGGGAAGTAGCCGCAAGGCCATTCCACGCACGGACTGGTTACCGAACACGGACGGGTCACCGACGGCGACGCGCCCCGAGAGTGAGGCGATGTCGCCGAAGTAGTCGATCGTCTGGCGTGGGAGAACCGCAAAGCCCAGAGCCGTGGCGCCGAGGAAGCCGGCGAGGCCGCCCGCAACTGCTTTCCAGCGCCCGGTGATCACGTAGTAACCGATGTAGACGAGTGGCACCAGTTTGACCGCGCCGGCGATCCCCACCAGCACGCCCTCGGGAATCCACCGTGGTCGAGCCAGCACGTCGATCAAGCACAGGAGAGTCAGAAACAACCCGACCTGGCCGTACCCGAGGTGATCGGAGATCGGCGATGCCGCCGTCCACAGGACCAGGAAACCCACGTAGACGACGACTGGCCGCTTACGTGTGAACGGGACTTCGCGATAGCTGAGCACGATGATCGCGGCCAGCATAAGGAGGCTGACGAAACTCCATCCCCACTGGACCGCACCCCAGGAACCCAGGGCGACTGGAACGGCGACGAGCGCAGCGAAGGGCGGATACGTGAACGGCAGTCTCGCGTTGAACGACTCGTCGTACAGGTTCGAGCCGTCGAGGACGGCCTGACCCGCCGTCCGGTACACGGCGAGATCGTCGCCGTGTACGCCGGTGACGGATTGGAACCCGGTGGCCAGCAGCGCGCACGCCGCGACGAGAAGTCCGATCTGCCACCAACGATTCACCGACGGACGGTACCACCGGGTTCCACCGCTCGAACGAGCCTCGAGGTCACTCACGGATCAGTTCGCCAATGCGGCTTCGATCTCGTCTCGGTCACGCATTGCTGCCTCCCGAAGTGCCGATACCGAAGGACCATGCTTGAGCACCCCACGGGAAGTGTTCGGTAGCAGGAGCTCGGTCGATCCCGCGAAGATGTCTGCGAGATCCGCTGCCGTCGCACCCTGCGCGCCGAGTCCCGGAGCGAGAATCGGGCCGTTGAACTGCGACAGGTCCAGACCGTGGTCCCGAGTTGCACCGACCACCAGTCCGACGGTGTCACGGCCGTCGCCGTTCGCATCGACCGCAGCGTCGACGATCGACTGAGCCACGCTCACACCGTCAGTCGACGACTGTTGAAGTACGCCGCCTTCCGGATTGGAGGTTCGTGCCAGGACGAAGATCCCGCGGGCGTTCTGCCTTGCCAGTTCGAGTGTCGGAGTCAGCGCCCCGAATCCCAGGTACGGCGAAACGGTGACCGAGTCGGAGGCCAACGGCGAATCACCCAGCCAGGCTTGCGCGTACGCGTCCATCGTCGAACCGATGTCACCGCGCTTGGCATCCGCGACGACCAGCGTTCCCGCATCGCGAAGAACCGAGATGGTCCGCTCCAACACGGCGAAGCCGGCGCTGCCGTAAGCCTCGAAGAACGCAACCTGCGGTTTGACCAGTCCGACCTCACCGGTGAACGCCTCGACGCAGATCTCGGCGAAAGTCTCGAGACCTTCGGCCGTACGCGGCAGTCCCCACGCGTCGAGAAGCGCGGGATGCGGGTCGATACCGACGCACAGCCGCCCCCGGTCCGCGATCGCGGACCGGAGACGCTGCCCCCAACTGTGACTCACGACTGCTGTGCCGGCTGACGAAGACCTGCGTGCAATTCCTGCAGGGAGTGAACTCCGATGTCGCCGCGAATGGCTGCTTCGATGCCCTGCACGGCAGCCGAGGCGCCCTGCACCGTCGTGATGCACGGGATGTTCGACGCAACCGCTGCGCTTCGGATCTCGTAGCCGTCGACACGCGGGCCGTTGTTGCCGTACGGCGTGTTGATGACCATGGCGACCTCTCCGCTGCGGATCTGGTCGACGATGGTCTCGGCACCGGCCGGAACATCTTCACCCGACTGCTTGTACACCTGCTTGCACTCGATACCGTTGCGCCGCAAAACATCTGCGGTTCCTTCGGTGGCAAGAATGGTGAATCCGAGGTCTGCCAGGCGCTTGACCGGGAAGATCAGCGAACGCTTGTCCTTGTTGGCGACCGAGACGAACACCGCGCCCGTGGTGGGCAACGAACCGTAGGCGGCAGTCTGCGACTTGGCAAAAGCCGTACCGAAGTCGAAGTCGATTCCCATGACTTCACCGGTGGACTTCATTTCCGGGCTGAGCAAGGTATCCACGCCGGTACCGTCGGCGCGGCGGAAGCGGTTGAACGGCAACACAGCTTCCTTGACCGCGATCGGTGCACCGGCCGGGGTGTTTCCGCCGTCGCCCTTCGCCGGCAGAATGCCGCTCGCACGCAGTTCCGCGATGGATTCGCCGAGCATGACGCGGGCGCATGCCTTGGCCAGCTGGACGGCCGTCGCCTTGGACACGAACGGAACCGTGCGGCTGGCGCGGGGATTTGCTTCCAGCACGTAGAGGATGTCGTCCTTGAGGGCGTACTGGACGTTGAGCAGGCCCTTGACGCCGATGCCCTTCGCGAGAGCCTCGGTGGAGCGGCGGACGTTCTCGAGATCCGCCCGGCCCAGAGTGATGGGCGGGAGCGCACACGCCGAGTCACCGGAGTGAATGCCGGCTTCCTCGATGTGCTCCATGACGCCGCCGAGGTACACCTCGGTGCCGTCGCACAGAGCGTCGACGTCGATCTCGACCGCGTCTTCGAGGAAGCGGTCGACCAGGACCGGACGATCGTCGGAGATCTCCGTGGCGCGCGAGATGTAGTCGGCGAGGGAAGCCTCGTCGTAGACGATCTCCATGCCGCGTCCACCGAGCACGTACGACGGACGCACCAGCACCGGGTAGCCGATACCTGCCGCGATCTCGCGGGCGCCGTCGAACGTGGTGGCGGTACCGAACTTCGGTGCGGGCAGACCGGCTTCGGTCAGTACGCGGCCGAATTCGCCGCGGTCCTCCGCCAGGTCGATGGCTGCGGGGCTGGTTCCCACGATGGGGACGCCGGCAGCTTCGAGACGCTTCGCCAGTCCGAGCGGGGTCTGGCCGCCGAGCTGGACGATGACGCCGGCAACGGTGCCCGACTGCGCCTCCGCGCGGTAGACCTCGAAGACGTCCTCGAACGTCAGCGGCTCGAAGTACAGGCGATCAGCGGTGTCGTAGTCCGTGGAGACGGTCTCGGGGTTGCAGTTGACCATGACGGTCTCGTACCCGGCCTCGGACAGCGTCTGCGCCGCGTGGACACACGAGTAGTCGAACTCGATACCCTGACCGATGCGGTTGGGGCCGGATCCGAGGATCAGAACCTTGGGTCGCTCGGTCTGCGGAGCAACTTCGGACTCGGCCTCGGGATCGAGCTCGTAGGTCGAGTAGTGGTACGGCGTCTTGGCCTCGAACTCTGCGGCGCAGGTGTCGACGGTCTTGTAGACGGGGCGCACGCCCAGCTGATCACGCAGAGCGCGAACGGCGTCCTCACCTGCGTGAGTGTCACCACCGAGTTCGGGGCGCAGAGCCGCGATCTGGCGGTCCGAGATGCCGTGGTACTTGGCCTGACGCAGGGAATCCTCGTCGAAAGACTCTGCAGCGCGCAGCTTTTCACCGACTTCGTGAATCTGCTGGAACTGGTCGAGGAACCACGGATCGATCTTGGTGGCGTCGAAGAGCTGCTCGACAGTTGCGCCGAGCGCGAATGCCTTCTCGATGCCGTACATGCGGCCGTCCTGCGGAACGCTCAGATCGGCGAGCAGTGCATCCAGGCTCTCCGTCTCGATGTCGGCGCCGGTCCAGTAACCCGCACGCTTGGTCTCGAGCGAACGCATGACCTTGCCGAAAGCCTCGGTGAAGTTGCGGCCGATGCTCATGGCCTCGCCCACCGACTTCATCGTGGTGGTCAGAGTTCCGTCGGCACCGGGGAACTTCTCGAAAGCGAACCGCGGAGCCTTGACGACGACGTAGTCGAGCGTCGGCTCGAAGCAAGCCGGGGTTTCCTTGGTGATGTCGTTGACGATCTCGTCGAGCGTGTAGCCGATGGCAAGCTTGGCCGCCATCTTCGCGATCGGGTAACCGGTCGCCTTCGACGCCAGAGCCGACGAGCGGGAGACACGCGGGTTCATCTCGATGACGACCAGGCGGCCGTCCTTCGGGTCCATCGCGAACTGGATGTTGCAGCCGCCGGTGTCGACGCCCACCTCACGCAGAATGTCGATGGAAAGGTCGCGCATCGCCTGGTACTCGCGGTCGGTCAGCGTCATCGCCGGGGCGACGGTGACCGAGTCTCCGGTGTGGACA
This sequence comes from Rhodococcus sp. NJ-530, assembly GCF_003860625.1. Lineage (NCBI taxonomy): Bacteria > Bacillati > Actinomycetota > Actinomycetes > Mycobacteriales > Nocardiaceae > Rhodococcus > Rhodococcus sp. NJ-530. The sequence goes on along the minus strand of NZ_CP034152.1, from coordinate 3,077,074 downwards.
CCGACCGGGTCGACGTTCTCGATGGAGCAGACGATCACGACGTTGTCGCGACTGTCACGCATGAGCTCGAGTTCGTATTCCTTCCAGCCGAGGATGGATTCCTCGATCAGGACGTTCGCCGTCGGCGACGCGGCCAGACCGCCACCGGCGATGCGGTTGAGATCGTCGACGTCGTACGCCATGCCGGAACCGAGGCCGCCCATGGTGAAGGACGGACGCACGACAACCGGGTAACCGAGTTCGGCGACCGTGGCGTGTACTTCGTCCATCGTGTAGCAAACTGCGGACTTCGCGGATTCGCCACCGACCTTGGCGACGATGTCCTTGAACTTCTGGCGATCCTCGCCGCGCTGGATGGCGTCGAAGTCGGCGCCGATCAGTTCGACGTCGTACTTCTCGAGGATGCCCTGCTCGTGCAGCGCCACTGCGGCGTTGAGCGCAGTCTGACCGCCGAGCGTCGCGAGGACGGCGTCGATCTTGTTGCCCTGCAAGGCTTCCTTGGCGATGACCTTCTCGAGGAACTCGGCCGTGATCGGCTCGACGTACGTGGCGTCGGCGAACTCGGGGTCCGTCATGATGGTGGCCGGGTTGGAGTTGACCAGGCTGACGCGCAGGCCCTCCTCCTGGAGGACGCGGCAGGCCTGGGTGCCCGAGTAGTCGAACTCGCAGGCCTGACCGATGACGATCGGACCGGAGCCGATTACCAGGATGTGCTTGAGATCTGTACGGCGTGGCATTAGTTCTTGACTCCGGTTTCTTTCCGTGCGGAGAGCAGGCTGGTGAAGCGGTCGAAGAGGTACGCGGCGTCGTGCGGGCCGGCTGCCGCCTCGGGGTGGTACTGCACCGAGAAGGCCGAATCGTCCAGCAGGCGAACACCTTCGACGGCTCCGTCGTTGGCGCAGGTGTGGCTGACCACCGCGCGGCCGAACGGGGTGTCGAATTCCTGACCGGCTTCGCCTTCGAGCGCGAAGCCGTGGTTCTGAGCGGTGATCGCGATGCGACCGGTCTGATGCTCGATCACCGGGATGTTGATTCCGCGGTGGCCGAACTTCATCTTGTAGGTGCTCAGGCCCAGGGCGCGGCCCAGGATCTGGTTACCGAAGCAGATACCGAACAGCGGCAAGCCCTGTCCGATGACCTCTTTCGTGAGGTGGACTGCGCCGTCGGCGGTGGCCGGGTCACCGGGACCGTTGGAGAGGAACACTCCGTCGGCCTTCAGGTCGAGGATCTGTTCGAGACTCGCATTGGACGGCAACACGTGGACGCGGATACCGCGCTCGGCGAACATGCGCGGGGTGTTGGTCTTGATACCGAGGTCGATGGCGGCAACCGTGTACAGCGCCTCCCCGCCCTTCGGCTCGACGACGTAGCCGCTGGTGGTGCTGACCTCACCGGCAAGATCGGCGCCGAGCATGGTCGGCTGATCCTGAACCCGTCGGACCAGTTCGTCATCGGCGGCGATGGCTTCACCGGAAAAAATTCCGGCCTTCATCGAACCGCGAGTACGCAGGTGGCGAACCAGGGCACGAGTGTCGATCCCGGCGATTCCGACGATGCCCTGCTCTTCGAGCTTGGCCTGCAGCGAACCAGTTGCACGCCAGCTCGAGGTGACGCGCGAGGGGTCACGAACGACGTACCCGGCAACCCAGATCTTGGCGCCGGCACGCTCGCCGGTCGGTCCGACCGACTCGTCGTCTTCGTCGTTCCAGCCGGTGTTGCCGATCTGCGGTGCGGTGGAGACGACGATCTGGCGGTGGTAGCTGGGATCGGTGAGCGTTTCCTGGTAGCCGGTCATTCCGGTGCTGAACACCGCTTCGCCCAGGGTCTGTCCAACCGCACCGAAGGTGGTTCCGCGGAACACCCGTCCGTCTTCGAGGACCAGTACTGCGGGGCTGTTGTCAAAGCCGCTCATGCGTTCTTTCCGTTCTGCTCGATGTCGCCAGAGCTTGCGTCTTCGTTGTCATTCGTCTTGTTCGAAGCGGTCTTGTTCGAAGCAGTCACCGGCTTGACCCAGTCCGGATAAACCGTCTTGTCGTCACCGCGCACGCCCGTGTCGATCTCGGTTCCGCTCGGCAATTCCCAGCGAATCACCAGGACGCCGTCCTTGCTCATGACCTTGCCGGCAAGACCGTTCTCCGTGCGGATCGCGCGGATCGACTTCTCCGGAATCCAGATGGCCGACGCGCCGTCACGTTCGACCAGAATTCCGCCGCTGTAGCGGCTGATCTCGCAGGTGGCGCGGAAACCGAGGTCGCCGACGGCGATACGGTCCTGCCAACTGGGTGCGATGGTGCTGCCGACGTACAGGCCGGTGGTCGGCAGGACGAGCAGTTCACCCAGGGTTGCCGGGACCGTCGGCAGTTCGCCGATCTTGTCTTTCTGGCGTCGAGCGCGTCCACGCCAGCCGACGTACATCAGGCCGATCATCGCGACCCAGAAGATCGCCAGACCGATGATCCACAGTGCTCTGTCCATGACGCGCTACTCCTCGCTACTCCGCAGCCGCACATTCCCGTCGTGTGCGGTGATGCGGCCACGTAACAGTGTGGTCGTGACCCGAGCGGGCAATGTCATCGACTCGTACGGAGTGTTATGCGCGACACTCGCCAGGTCGGGACCGTGGACCGTCCACTCGGCCGATGGATCGACCAATGTCAGGTTCGCGGGCTCCCCCACCTCGATGGGACGGCCCTGATCGTCGAGGCCGACGATTGCCGCGGGGCGCTCGCTCATGACCCGGGCAACACCGCGCCAGTCCAACAAGCCGGGCTGGACCATCGTCTGCACGATGATCGAGAGTGCGGTCTCGAGGCCGAGCATTCCAGGGCGAGCGGCTGCGAACTCGCAGCACTTGTCCTGCTCGGCGTGCGGAGCATGGTCGGTCGCGACGCAGTCGATGATTCCCTCGGCCAGACCCTTGCGCAGCGCGGCAACATCACTGGCCTCACGCAAGGGCGGGTTGACCTTGTTGATCGCGTCGTACGTCTCGAGCCGTGAATCGTCGAGGAGCAGGTGATGCGGGGTGACCTCGGCGGTGATCGAAATCCCTTGGCTGCGAGCCCACTTCACGAGTTCGACGGTTCCGGCGGTGGAGGCGTGGCAGATGTGAACGCGGGCGCCGGCGTCACGCGCGAGCAGTGCGTCGCGGGCCACGATCGATTCTTCGGCTGCTCGCGGCCATCCGGCCAGGCCGAGACGCGCGGCCGTGGGGCCCTCGTGGGCGACCGCACCGACGGTCAAACGCGGCTCTTCCGCGTGCTGGGCGATCAGGACGCCCAGTGAGCTGGAGTATTCGAGCGCGCGACGCATGATCAGTGGGTCGTAGACGCAGTGGCCGTCGTCGGAGAACATCTTGACCTTGCCGACGCCTGCGGCCATGGTCGCCATCTCGGCGAGTTGCTTGCCTTCCAGGCCCGCTGTGACTGCGCCGACGGGGTGGACGTCGACGAGGCCGACTTCCTGCCCGCGTCGCCAGACGTGATCGGTGATGACCACCGAATCGGCGACGGGACTCGTGTTGGCCATCGCGAAGACCGCGGTGTATCCACCCAGAGCCGCTGCCGAGCTTCCGGTTTCGATGGTCTCGGTGTCTTCGCGGCCGGGCTCACGCAGATGTGTGTGCAGGTCCACGAAGCCGGGAAGCAGGATCTGCCCGCCGGCATCGATCACCTCGGATGCCGTGGCCGGATCGAGGTCCACGCCGATCTCGAGGATCGTGCCGTCGCCGACGAGTACGTCGGTGGGCTCACCTTCTCCGTAGATCAGGACTCCGCGGAGCAGGACACTCACGGGTGATTCTCCGTTCTCGTTTCTGGTCACAGCGCACCGTCCTCCGACCCGACCAGCAGTCGGAACAAGACAGCCATGCGCATGTGTACGCCGTTGGTAACCTGTTGCAGTACAGCAGTTTTGGAGGAATCGGCAACGGCGGATGCAATCTCCATGCCGCGCAGCATCGGGCCGGGGTGCAGGACCACCGCGTGATCGGCCAGCATCGCCAGCCGCTTCTCGGACAGGCCGTAGTTGATCGAGTACTCGCGCTGCGACGGGAAGAAGCCACCGTTCATGCGTTCGGCCTGAACCCGCAGCATCAGCACCGCGTCGAGTCCGGGCAGTTCCGCGTCGAGCGAATGCGAGACCGTGACCGGCCACGTGTGCGCACCGACCGGCAGCAGTGTCGGCGGCGCAACAAGAACAACCTCGGCACCGAGCATCGAGAGCAGCAGTGCGTTGGAGCGGGCGACACGGCTGTGCAGGATGTCGCCGACGATGGCGATCCGCTTGCCCTCGATGTCGCCGAGACGCTGGCGAAGGGTCAAAGCGTCGAGAAGCGCCTGAGTGGGGTGCTCGTGCGTGCCGTCACCTGCGTTGATGACTGCCGGGCCACCGTCGTCGGCCGCTCCGGTCCACTTTGCGATCTGGTGGGCGGCGCCCGAAGCCGGGTGGCGCACGATGAGTGCGTCGGCACCGGCCGCGCGCAGGGTCATCGCGGTATCGCGCAGGGATTCACCTTTGGACACCGAGGAACTGGATGCGCTGACATTGATGACGTCGGCACTCATCCATTTGCCTGCCACCTCGAAAGACACCCGGGTGCGCGTCGAGTTCTCGAAGAACACCGTCATGACCGTGCGTCCGCGCAGCGTCGGGAGCTTGCGTACCTCTCGTCCCAGAAGTGCCTGCTCGAACCGTTCTGCCTCGTCGAGAAGTTCTACCGCGGACTCACGATCGAGGTCCGCGATGGAAAGTAGGTGCTTCACGCGCTCTTACCCCGGAGATGACTACCGCTTCCCTGCCGTCGTGCTCCTGGAGGAGAACCTTGACGTCCTCGGACCTCGCGGTCGGGACGTTCTTGCCGACGTAGTCGGCGCGCAGCGGGAGTTCGCGGTGACCACGATCCACGAGCACTGCGAGTTGGACCGCGCGGGGGCGGCCCAGATCGCGCAACGCGTCGAGTGCCGAGCGCACGGTGCGACCGGAGAAGAGGACGTCGTCCACGAGAACGACCAGCGCATTGTCGACGCCACCCTCGGGACGGACGTGCGCTCGAGCGGGCGGTGCGGCTTGTTCCGGAGATCGTCGCGGTAGAGGGTGATGTCGAGAGATCCGATGGGAAGACGCACACCGGAGAATTCTTCGATCTTGGCGCGCAGTCGCGTGGCGAGGGTGGTTCCACGCGTCGGGATCCCGATCAGGACCACACGAGGGGCAGTTCCCTCGGGTCCGTCGAGTGCGGTCTTCTCGATGATCTCGTGAGCGATCCGCGCGATGGTCCGGCCCACATCCTGGGCGGACAACAATTCGCGGGTTTCGCTACCTGCCTCGGCACCGACCGGCGCCTTCGAGTTACCTGGACCTGCAAGATCGGATGGGCGAGACCCTTCGGGCACGCTCATGCAGCGACCTCCTTCTCCGCCTCACTGGACGGATCGTTAAAGGATGTCTGACGGTCCCCACCCTATCAGCCGACAGACCTGATCCCGCCGTGCGAGCAGCGACTCCGACCGGTTGTGTGCAGACACACAACGCGCACGGTGACACTCGCACGGCGGTGGTGGAACAAAACTTGCTACTCGGTACCCGAATCCGATTCCTGCGCGCGCTGGGAGGTCGCGGCCGCAGCCGATCGAACCTGCGGCGCAACGAGAACGACCTGGCCGAGGATTCCGTTGACGAATCCCGGAGAGTCGTCCGTCGAGAGCTGCTTCGCGAGTTCGACGGCCTCGTCCACGGCGACAACCGGCGGAACGTCCGTCGCGTGGAAGAGCTCCCACACGGCGATACGCAGAATCGCACGGTCGACGGCGGGCAGACGCTCGAGCGTCCAGTCCTGCAGATGCGAGGAGATGACCTGATCGATCCGGTCCAGATTCTCCGCAACGCCGGACACCAACGTGACGGTGTAGGCCGCGACGGGTGCTACCGCGTCGTCCTTGACGGACAGATCGGAACGCTCCGACGCCAGTGCGACCGGATCGAGGTCACGTGCCTCGGCTTCGAAGAGGAAGTCGACGGCACGCTTGCGCGCCTTGTGGCGTGCACCGAGTTTCTTATGTGTGCCGGACACTCAGGAATTCACACGCCCGAGGTAGTTGCCGTCACGAGAATCGACCTTGAGCTTGTCACCGGTGTTGATGAAGAGCGGGACGTTGATCTCGGCACCGGTCTCGAGGGTCGCAGGCTTGGTGCCGCCGGTGGAGCGGTCGCCCTGCAGGCCCGGATCGGTGTGCTTGACGACGAGCTCGACGGTGACCGGAAGCTCGACGAAGAGGGGAACGTCTTCGTGGGTCGCGACCTGGACTGCCATGTTCTCGAGCAGGAAACGCGACTGGTCGCCGACGGTGGATTCGCTGATCGACACCTGGTCGTAGGTGTCGCCGTCCATGAAGATGTAGTCGCTGCCGTCGTGGTACAGGTACGTCATGTCACGACGGTCGACCGTGGCGGTCTCGACCTTCACACCGGCGTTGAACGTCTTGTCCACTACCTTGCCCGAGAGCACGTTCTTGAGCTTGGTGCGCACGAAGGCAGGGCCCTTGCCGGGCTTGACGTGCTGGAACTCGATGATCGTCCACAGCTGGCCTTCGATCTGCAGAACCAGACCATTCTTGAAATCACTGGTGGAAGCCACTTGCTTCGCGTCTCCTAGGGGTCGGGAAACCGTCTCAGACGACGGTAAGGTCTTTTGCGGTCAGTGTGAGCAGCTCTGGCCCCTGCTCACGAACAACGAGCGTGTCCTCGATCCGTACACCTCCGCGCCCGGAGAAGTACACGCCCGGCTCGACGGTCACCGCCGCGCCGGAAAGAAGTGTACCGGTGCCGAGCTTGCCGATCCCCGGTGCTTCGTGGATTTCGAGCCCCACACCGTGGCCGAGGCCGTGCAGGAACAACTCGCCGTAGCCTGCATCGTCGATCACCGCACGGGCGACGGCGTCGACTGCCGCACATTCGACACCCGGCGCGAGCGCGTCGCAACCGGCAGCTTGCGAACGCGCGACGAGCTCGTAAATCTCCCGTTGCCAATCGGAAACGGACTCGAGCACGTAGGTCCGTGTCATGTCCGAGTGGTACCCACCGACCTGGGCGCCGAAGTCGAGTTTGACGAAGTCACCCGACGCCAGGATCGCGTCGGTCGGTCGGTGATGCGGAATCGCCGAGTTGGCGCCGGCCGCCACGATCGTCTCGAAGGAAATACCGTCCGCCCCGTTGTCGAGCATCAGATTTTCCAGCTCGCGGCCGACCTCTCGTTCCGTTCGGCCAGGTCGCAGGCCACCGCGAGCGATCAACTGCGCCAACGCGACATCGGCTGCGGTGCACGCGGCTCGCAACAACTCCACCTCGTACTCGTCCTTGACCATGCGCAATTGTTCGACGAGTCCGCTCACCGGTTCGAACCGGATCTTCGGCGCTGCTTCGGTCCAAGCCCGATGTTCGGCGAACGTCGCCACATGTGACTCGAACGCGAGAACGGGCGCCGTGGACTTCTCGATCAAGTGCGCAGCACTCGAACGGGCGATTTCGGCCCGAAGGTCCGGCACCTGCTCTGACACCTGCGTCACGTAGCGGCCGTCGGTGCAGATCACCGTCTCACGCTCGTCGGACGCTGAATCCGATGCACTGACGACGAGCGCCGCATTGGAACCGGTGAAACCGGTGAGGTATCTGATGTTGAGGAGATCTGTGACGAGAATCGCGTCGAGTTCGCGCTCCGAGAGGAGGCGTCTGAGGGATTCACGGCGTGTTCTGAAGTCGACCGGCATCCCTCGAACCTACCGCCCGCGCAGACCTGCCGATCAACTCGAAACTCGCGGTTACAGCAATAACTGTGGGTTAGGCCACAAGGTGTAATGGGTTCTAGTTAGGCTGTACCCATGAATGCGTGGTTGGTACGTGGCCTCGGCATGGCCCTGATACATGTTGTGTTTCGTGCGTTGCTCGGTGCAGCGATCGCACAGTGGCCACTTCAGGGGTCCACCCTGCGCTGGCTGTCCCTGTTGATCGTCATCGTCTTCGCCGCGATCTGGGGTGGTATCGACGGCATTCGTGACCGCCGGAACTTCCCCGAACCAGAGGACGGCGCCGATCTGACCATGCTGTGGCTCAAGGCCGCATTGGTCGGCGGGTTCGTCGCCGGCGCTGCAAGCTGGGCACTCAGCCTCGTCCCCTCCCTCGAACTGACCCAGCAGGGCTTGTTCTTCGAGGTGACCTCCGGTGCGGCGTTCACGATCCTTCTCATCTTCGTCCCCGCCATGATCGCCATCACCGTCGGACGCTTCTTCGTCAGCCGTGAACAGCGCAAGAACGGAACAGCTCCGCAGACCCCGTCCCATGAGCGTCACCACGAACCGGTGCCCGTCAGCGAGGGCTACGACTCCCCCACCGAGCAGCACGCATACAGCGGAGCCGCCATGTCCGTCGAGGAATCCGACGCCGATACCGCGGTCTTCCCGGCGATCGATCTGGGCAAGCGCGAGCAGTAACGCCCACCGTCCACACAACCGAATGCGGCCCCGAGGATATTTTCCTCGGGGCCGCATTCGTGTGGCTGTTTTTTCGACTTCCCTCGTTCAGCCTCGCTCGGCGAGGAACCTGATCGCCAGCGGATACGCGGCGACGCCGAGTCCGACGATCACTCCGGTCGCAATCGGACTCAGGTAGGAGTGGTGCCGAAACTCTTCTCGCGCATGAACGTTCGAGATGTGTACCTCGACGAGACCTGCGGTCAGTTCGGCGCATGCATCTCGCAGGACCACCGACGTGTGCGTCAAGCCACCGGCATTGAGGATCACCGGTTCCCCCGCGTCCGCCGCGTCGTGGATCCAACCGAGCAGATCGCCTTCGTGATCGCTCTGACGGACGATCACCTCGACGCCGAGCTCCTTGCCTGCCGCGACGCACAATTCGATCAGATCGTCGTGTGTGGTCGCGCCGTAGACCTCGGGCTGACGCTTACCCAGACGCCCCAGATTGGGTCCGTTGACGACGTTGATCCTCACAACAGGACCGTTCCGCCGGCCGGCCGCGCATCGCGGGCAATCGCGGAGTACGCCGCAACCAGCAGACTCGGATCCGGCCCCTCGAGGCGACCCGGCTTGGCCAGTCCGTCGAGGACCACGAAACGCAGCAGCCCGGCACGGTTCTTCTTGTCGGTCTGCATTCCCTTCATCAGATCGCCGAACGCATCACCGTCGTACGACGTCGGCAGCCCGACGAGATCGAGGATCGACTTGTGACGATCCGCGGTGGCGTCGTCGAGTCGGCCCGCGAGCCGTCCGAGTTCGGCAGCGAAGACCAGGCCGACGGAGACAGCGGCACCGTGGCGCCACTTGTAGCGCTCACGACGTTCGATCGCGTGGCCGAGGGTGTGGCCGTAGTTGAGGATTTCGCGCAGATCCGACTCGCGCAGATCCGCGGCCACGACCTTGGCCTTGACCTCTACGGAGCGCCGAATCAACTCGGGCAGAACAGTTCCCGACGGATCGAGAGCTGCCTTGGGATCGGCTTCGATGAGATCCAGGATCACCGGGTCGGCGATGAATCCGGTCTTGATGACCTCGGCCATGCCGGCAACGATCTCGTTGTGCGGCACAGTCTCGAGCGTCGCGAGATCGATGAACACCGCTCCCGGTTCGTGGAACGAACCGACGAGGTTCTTGCCCGCTTCGGTGTTGATACCGGTCTTGCCGCCCACTGCTGCGTCGACCATCGCGAGCAAGGTGGTGGGGACGTGAACTACCTTGACACCGCGCATCCACGTAGCCGCGACGAAGCCGGTGAGGTCGGTCGCCGCTCCCCCGCCCAAGCTCATGATCGCGTCGCTGCGAGTCAGGCCGATCCGGCCGAGCACGTCCCAGCAGAAGCCCGCCACAGCAAGATCCTTGCCGTCCTCGGCATCGGGGATCTCGATACGGTGGGCGTCGATTCCCTTCTCCGCCAACGCAGCCCGTACGGCCTCCGCGGTCTCTGCCAGCGGCGGCTGATGGAAGATCGCGACAGTGCGCGCGCCGTCGAACTCGGCGACGAGATCACCGAGCAGGCCGCGGCCGATCACGACCGGGTAAGGACTTGCGGTCTTCACCTCTACACGTACGGGTTCGGTCACTGCTCCACTACTCCGCTCCGGTTGTTCATTTGTCTTGAAGTTTCGACACCAGTTGCCCGACGACACGCGCCGGACTTCGGCCGTCGGTCCGAATCCGAATCGTGGCCGAACGCCGGTACAGCGGACGACGACGCCTCATCAACTCCTGGTACTTGACCTTGGGATCTCCGCCGGCCAGCAGCGGGCGATGATTGTTCGCCCCCGTGCGGCGAAGCCCTTCGGCGACACTGATCTCGAGGTAGATGACCGTGTGCCCCTGGAGCAGTTCGCGCGTGCGATCGGAGAGGATCGCACCACCGCCGAGCGAGACGATTCCGTCGGTGGACTGCAATGCTTCGCGAACCACCGATTCCTCGATTTCACGAAACCGAGGCTCTCCGTCATGGGTGAAGATCTCCGGGATCGTCCTACCCGTGGTCCGTTCGATCTCGGCGTCGGTATCGACCAACTCGAGTTCGAGTGCCTGCGCGAGACGTCGACCGATGGTCGATTTGCCGGCACCGGGCGGACCGATGAGTACAGCCTTCGGCTTCATCGATACGTGAGTCCTATCGAGGCGGTCGGGCTGCGATGCCCTCGGCGTAACGACGGTAGTTGGCAGTGGTTTCAGCAATGGAATCACCACCGAACTTTTCGAGTGCGGCCTGAGCCACGACGAGCGCGACCATCGACTCGGCGACGACGCCGGCGGCCGGAACCGCGCACACGTCGCTGCGCTGGTGGATGGCAACCGCTTCCTCGCCGCTCTCCATGTCGACCGTCGCCAGAGCGCGCGGAACCGTCGAGATCGGCTTCATCGCGGCGCGAACTCGAAGAGCCTCACCATTGGTCATGCCACCTTCGATTCCGCCTGCGCGGTTCGTGGAGCGCACGATGCCGTCCGGGCCCGGACGGATCTCGTCGTGAGCTTCGCTGCCACGACGGCGCGCGGTCTCGAAGCCGTCGCCGACCTCGACACCCTTGATGGCCTGAATTCCCATGAGAGCAGCAGCAAGTCGTGAATCGAGACGCTCGGCGCCGCTGACGAAAGTGCCGAGTCCGACCGGCAGGCCGTGGATGACGACCTCCACGACGCCACCGAGGGTGTCGCCGTCCTTCTTCGCCGATTCGATTTCGGCGATCATCGACTCTTCTGCAGCCTTGTCGAATGCGCGGACCGGGCTCGCGTCGATCGCGTCGAGATCCTTGCCCTCCGGCACGGGTCCGACGTACGGCTCGGAAGCACCGATGGAAATAACGTGTGAAACGACCTCGGCACCGAATACCTGACGCAGGAAGGACCGTGCGACGGTTCCAGCGGCCACGCGGGCTGCGGTCTCGCGAGCGCTGGCGCGCTCGAGGACGGGACGCGCGTCGTTGAAGCCGTACTTGAGCATGCCGCTGTAATCGGCGTGTCCGGGACGCGGGCGCGTCAACGGGGCATTGCGAGCCTGATCGGCGAGCAGGTCCGGGTCGACCGGGTCGGCGGACATGATGGTTTCCCACTTGGGCCACTCGGTGTTGCCGATCTCGATGGCCACGGGGCCACCGAGCGTAAATCCGTGGCGGACACCGCCGATGATGGTGACCTTGTCGGCCTCGAACTTCATCCGTGCGCCACGGCCGTAACCGAGTCGACGACGGGCAAGTTCGGACGAGATGGCCTCAGAGGTCACTTCGACCCCCGCGACCATGCCCTCGAGCATCGCGACGAGGGCGGGACCATGGGATTCTCCGGCAGTTATCCAACGCAGCACGCCGACCATCTTTCCACGTCGCAGACCTCAGTTGTCACAGTGGTCCTCCCGGTGAACACAGATGGCCCACACGCACGAGGCGTGTGGGCCATCTCAGAGGTACCTGTGGGTCTAGAACAGGCGGAATCCTCCACCGTTTGCGTTGATGTCAGCCAAACCGATGTTGATGTCCGCCGAGTTGTCGGGAGCGTGGAACGGCGGCGGAAGCGGCTCGAAGCAGTACGGCGGGAAGCCGTTGCTGATCAAGCCCACCAGGCGGTCACCGACGACGAGCGGTCCACCGGAATCACCGGGAATCGAGCACGTGTGCTCGACGATCTCACCGTAGACGGAGTCGTAACCCCAGGTGATACCGCACGTGTTGCCGGTCGAACGGCCTTCCTTGCACACGATCGTCCCCGGTGCCGGCGGGGCGCCGATTCCGTTGATCGTCGTGCCGCCGACGGTACGCAGCGGAGCTACCTTGGCGTCGTCGAGATCGATCACGGCGATGTCCGAGACCGGACTCGAGTAAGAGAACCGACCGATGGGTCCGGCCTCGGGCAGGTACTCGGCGAACACCCGGTCCCCGACAACTCCGCAGTGTCCGGCGGTGAGTGCCACGAGAGAACCGGCGTTGTCGTAGCCGACCGCGGTCAACGTGCATGCTGCAACTCGGTCAGGATCGGAGTGATCCACGTCCGGCAGCAGGATGCCTGAGCCCCCGCCCAGCGCCACCGATGAAGGTGCAGGCGCGGCGCCGGCGACGCCCGCTCCTGCAGCCACAGCCGCCAAACAGGCTGCCGCAGCGACGAAAAGCCTTGTGCGCATAGGTTCCCCCGATAATCGAGTGCGAAACGAGATTCGTTTTGTCCCATTTCCGAAACCTCAGTGAACGTCAGGGTGTGGACATTCGGCAAGTCCGACTCGCCGCATACTGGGACCGCGCGCTGGCAATACCCGCATTTATGAAACCGACGGTTACGTCTTTCCTGCAGTTCACCGTCCGTCGTTGAACGGTCAATAACGCCAGACTTCTCGCGGATGTTGCACTCGTCACGTCAGCCAGGCAAACGCAATCGAACCGCAGGCTGCCAGGCACATCGAGGGTCCGTGCGCAATGGGCGAATTATGGGCTACCGGCCCTCGTCTTCGCAGTTCCAGCGCGGTGCCCAGCGTTGCGGTGAGCACCGACGCAGACACCAACGACCACAGCCAGGCGTCCGCTCCCACCAATCCGGTCACGGCGCCCAGAGGAAGCGAGAGCTTCACATCGCCGACACCCATGGAACCAGGCGACATCACGTGCGCCAGGAGGTGGATTCCGGCGAGCAGTGCCGACCCCACCGCCGCCACCCACACCGTTCCCGACACCGTCGCGTAGACCATCACGACGGCGTAGCCCGGCAGCGTGAAACTGTTGGGCAGCCGACGCACAGCCAGGTCGACAGTCGAGATCGCGACGCACCACCACACCACGGCGAGACCGGAAAGTAACTGCACCACCGAGGTATTCAGCGCACCGACGACAACCCAGCCTGTTGCGACGGCGCACTGCGGCACACAACAGAAAGTCACGACTGGTCGATAACCGTATCGCCGCAACCAACAGTCGACGATCGCCTGAGCACCGAAACCAGCGATTACCCCAGCGCCTGCCAAGACCACCAACGTCCACATGGTTTCGAGCTTGGCGTCTGGCGTTCACCAGCGGCAGACTACGAATTGTCTTGTGGACTACCTCGACACTGTGAACAGAGCTAGGCGATAGCGGCTGCCATCGCCTCTCGCGGAGCGGGCTTGCCCGTGAACTGCTCTACCTGCCCGAAGGCCTGATTGAGCAACATCTCGAGGCCGCCGATCACCGTGCCATCGGCCGCCTCGACAACCGAAGCAAGTGGCGTCGGCCAGGGGTTGTAGATCGCGTCGAGGACAAATCGCGCCCTCCCCAATTGCTGGGCAAAGGGCGCTGCCGCTTCCGCGGGAACGGTACTGACCAAGACCGAGGATTCGGCGCAGATCCCGCCTAGCCGTGCGTCGTCGAAGGCGACCAGATCAATGTCCAACCCGACCGCGCCGCCGCATTCGATGGCACCGGATGCGCGCCCCGGATCACGCGCGACCACGGTGACTGTCCGAACTCCCATGTCGGCCAACGCGACCAATGCCGGCCGCGCGGTGCCGCCCGCGCCGACAACTACCGCCGAAGTGCCGCTGAGATCGCCGACACCGCCGGCGATCAACGCACCGCTGACTCCGTCGACGTCCGTGCAGTCGGCACGCCAACCGCCGTCGATGCGAACCAGGGTGTTGGCCGAGCCGATGGTCACCGCTCGCGGTGTGCGTTCGGTGGCATATTCGAGTGCTGCGATCTTGCCCGGCATCGTCACCGAGAGGCCGATCCATTCGGGGCCGAGTGAGTCGACGAGGGCAGGCAACTGCTCGCCGGTGCATTCGATCCGCTCGTAGGTCCAATCGCTCAGCCCCAAAGCCGCGTACGCCGCAAGATGCAGCAACGGGGACTTCGAGTGAGCGATCGGGCTTCCGAGAACTGCCGCCTTACGTGGCGTCGCGAGCGAAGTCGCGGTACTACCGTCCACTGTCGAGAATCCCACTTTGCTGTGCCAGTTCGATGTTGGCCAAATGCTCCTCGTAGCTCTTGGTGAAGAGCGTCTGGCCTTCCTTGTTGATTGTGACGAAGTACAACCAGTCACCGGCCGCCGGAGATTCCACGGCCTTCAGCGCGTCGATGCTCGGCGAAGCGATGGGCGTTGCAGGCAGACCCGGCATTGCGTACGTGTTCCACGGCGTGACGCGCTCACGGTCGGCATCCGTGGTTGCGACCTCGGTGGTGTCGAGTGAGTAGTTGACCGTGGAGTCGAACTGCAGAGGCTGATCGACTGCGAGTCGGTTGACGATCACCCGCGCGACCTTGGCCATGTCAGCGGGCAACGCCTCACGCTCGACCAGCGACGCTGCCACCAACAACTGGTACGGAGACATTCCGACCCCGCTGCCGGCTGTCAGAATTCCCGTGGCCTCGTACTTGGCGGCGCTACCCTCGACCAACGACCGCAGGATCTCGGTGGGCGTCGCAGTGGGATCGAAATCCCAACTGCTGGCGGCGATCAGGCCTTCGAGCTGACGGTCCTTGTCCGGCACGCTCTTGACCGACGACATCGCCCAGTCCGGCACGCCGAGCGAAGCCAGATCGGAAGATGCTCCCGCAGTGTTCAATTCGTCTGTCGAGACACATTTCTGAGCGGAAACCGGGCCGACACAACTCGCCTCGGAAATGAGGTTGTAGATGCCCTTCTTGAGCGAGCCGGTCTGCGCGTCCGAACTGTCGTGCAGCTGACGCCCTTCGGCGATGACAACACTGCCGACTCGGGAGTCCGGGGCAACCAAGGTGTCGAGTGCGCTCGCGGCGCTACTCTGCACCGGCACCTGGTAGAAGCCGGGTTGCACCTTCTGGATCTCAGACGGATTGGCGATCGCCGCGTTGTAGAAAGCAGCGGAACTCGCGACGACGTTCTTCGCCTCGAGCGTCGCACCGATCTCCGATGCGGTTTCTCCACTGTTGATCTGGATGACCACGGGTGCGCCGCCGGGGCCGGCAAAATCCTCCGCGGTCTTGTTGCGATCCATGTACCAGAGAGCGCCGTATGCACCGACACCGAGGACTGCGATCACCAACACCAGCAGGGCGAGAACGCCGACCTTCTTGCCACGCTTGGCGCGCTTGTTGCGCGCTTCGCGTTGCTTGCGTGCCTCGGCTCGCGACATGTGCGGCGGATCGATGTTCTGCGGCAGTGCACGCATGACCATGGTCTCGTCGTTGTCGAAGTCGAACGAACTGGTGGGCCGGCTTCCGCCGCCCTCATCCCACCGCGCGTTCACAGATCGCCCTCCAGTGCAGCGTCCTTCGACGACTCCCCTGGTTTCACAGCTCTACTCCGCTCGTCCAGCCAGCCTTGCAGGATTTCCACCGCCGCAGCCTGATCGATCATCGGTCGCTGGCCGCGTGCCTTGACTCCACTTTCGCGGAGATTGCGCGCAGCCGTGACGGTCGTCAGTCGTTCGTCGGACAGTCTCACCGGGATCGGTTCGACGGCCCGCTGCAGTCGTTTGGCGAATGCAGTCGCGATACCGGCGGCTTTACCTTGCTCACCGCGCAGCGTCTGTGGCAGTCCGACGATAACCTCAACGGCCTCGTATTCGGACACGATGGCGATAATGCGCCGGATATCCGGCGCGTCGGGCCCACGCTCCTTCGAGCGTGGAACCGTTTCCACCGGTGTCGCGAGGATGCCGTCGGGGTCGCTGGACGCGACGCCGATGCGAACACTGCCCACGTCGATGGCGATGCGCCGCCCGCGACCAGGGTCGTCGATGCCGGGGCGATCGGGACCCTGTTGCGTAGCCACCACCGTCAGCTGCCGCCCGCCAGCTCTCCGACTCTGTCCCGGATCGCATCGAGCGCCGCCGGGATTCCTGCGGAGTCCGAACCCGAACCCTGGGCCATGTCGGGCTTTCCGCCGCCGCGGCCGCCGATCTTGGGACCGAACGACGCGACCAGCTCACCGGCCTTCACACCGAGACCTTGAGCTGCCTTGCTCGAGGCGACCACGAACGGAACCTTGCCGTCGACGTCACCGAGCAGAGCTACGACGGCAGGTTCGGAGCCGAGGCGACCCTTGATGTCCGTGACTAGGCTGCGCAGGTCGTTTCCGCCGACTCCGGCGGGAGCAGGCTCGGCGATGACGAGGACACTGCCGATGCGCTTGGCCTTGGCGACGTACTCGCCTGCTGACGCCAGCACAGCCTTGGCCTTTGTCTGCTCGAGTTCCTTCTCGGCCACCTTGAGTCGCTCGACGAGCGCCTCGACGCGGGCGGGCACCTCTTCCGAAGGAACCTTCAGCGAGGAGGAGAGTCCGGCCAGGAGCGCGCGTTCCTTGGCGAGGTAGCGGTAGGAGTCCAAACCGACGTACGCCTCGACGCGTCGGATTCCGGAGCCGACCGACTGCTCACCGAGCAGCGTTACCTGACCGATCTGTGCGGAGCTTCCGACGTGAGTGCCACCGCACAGTTCCATCGAGAACGGGCCGCCGATTTCGACGACGCGAACCTCGTCGCCGTAGTTCTCACCGAAGAGTGCCATCGCACCCATCGCCTTGGCCTTGTCGAGATCCGTGACAAATGTGTTGACCGCGTAGTTCGACGCCACGGCTTCGTTGGTGAGTGCCTCGATGTCCTGCTTCTGGGAGTCGGACAGCGCGCCCTGCCACGAGAAGTCGAAGCGGAGGTAACCCGGCTTGTTGAGCGAGCCCGCCTGCACCGCGTTGGGGCCGAGCACCTGACGCAGCGCCGCGTGCACCATGTGGGTGCCGGAGTGCCCCTGGGTTGCACCCTTGCGCCACTCGGCGTCGACGTGCGCGAGTACGACGTCGCCCTCGGTGATCTCACCCTTCTGCACCGTCACCTTGTGCGTCCAGACCTTCTTGGCGATCTTCTGTACGTCGTTGACCTTGGCTTCGAGGCCCGGAGCGGTGAGCGAACCGATGTCGGCGATCTGTCCACCGGACTCTGCGTAGAGCGGGCTGCGGTCGAGGATGACCTCGACGTCCTGACCGGCCTTCGCGACCGGCACGCGGACACCGTCGACGATCAGTGCGAGGACGTGAGCCTCGGAGACGAGTTCGTCGAAACCGGTGAACTCGGTGGCGCCTCGGTCGAGCAGTTCCTTGTAGACCGTGAGGTCGGCATGGGCGTGCTTACGAGCCTGAGCGTCGTCCTTGGCGCGCTTGCGCTGCTCGGCCATGAGCGTGCGGAAGCCGTCCTCGTCCACGGTGAGACCGGCCTCGGACGCCATCTCGAGCGTGAGGTCGATCGGGAAGCCGTAGGTGTCGTGCAGTGCAAATGCCTGATCGCCGGCGATGACCGACTTTCCGGACGACTTGACCGTCTCGGCAGCATTCTCGAACAGAGCAGAACCCGAAGCCAGCGTCTTGAGGAACGCGGTCTCCTCGCCGACGGCAACGTTCTCGATGCGCGTGAAGTCGGTTTCCAGAACCGGGTACGACGGCGCCATCGTGTCGCGGACGACGATCATGAACTCGCGCATGGTGGGCTGCTCGCTGCCGAGCAGTTTGGCCGAACGCACGATGCGACGCAGCAACCGGCGCAGGACGTAGCCGCGGCCGTAGTTGCCGGGGTTCACACCGTCGGCGATCAACATCGCTGCGGTGCGTGCGTGGTCGGCGATGACGCGGAAACGGACGTCTGAAGTGTGGTCGGTCCCGTAGACACTGCCGGTCAGTTCGGCGGCCTTGTCGATGACGGGGCGGAGAAGATCTGTCTCGTAGACGTTTTCGACGCCCTGCAGGAGGAACGCAACGCGCTCGACGCCCATGCCGGTGTCGATGTTCTTCTTCGGCAACGGTCCGAGGATCGGGTAGTCGCCCTTGTTGGTGCCCTCGCCGCGCTCGTTCTGCATGAACACGAGGTTCCAGATCTCGATGTAGCGATCCTCGTCGGCTTCGGGGCCACCCTCGACGCCGTATTCGGCGCCACGGTCGTAGAAGATCTCCGAGCAGGGGCCGCACGGCCCGGGAATGCCCATGGACCAGTAGTTGTCCTTCATGCCGCGGCGCTGGATGCGCTCTTCGGGCACTCCTACCTCGTCGCGCCAGATCGAGAATGCTTCGTCGTCGTCGAGGTAGACGGTGGCCCACAGGCGCGTGGGATCGATGCCGTATCCGCCGTCCTCGACCGAACCTGTCAGCAACTGCCAGGCGTGGGAGATGGCTTCCTTCTTGAAGTAGTCACCGAAGGAGAAGTTGCCCGCCATCTGGAAGAAGGTGTTGTGGCGGGTGGTGATGCCGACCTCTTCGATGTCCAGGGTGCGGACGCACTTCTGCACGGACGTCGCCCGTGAGTAGGACGGCGTCTGCTGCCCGAGGAAGAACGGCACGAACGGAACCATGCCCGCGTTGACGAACAGAAGGTTCGGGTCGTCGAGAATCAGCGAGGCGCTGGGCACCTCGGTGTGGCCGGCCTTGACGAAGTGGTCGAGGAATCGCCTGCGGATCTCGTGGGTTTGCACTAACCGGTCCTTACCTTCAAGAGCGTCGAGCTATGGGTGTCCAGACTAACGCGTCGGCCGGTGGAACCTGGCAGGCGTCAGCCACGAACTATTCGGCGAAGTTTGCTCACCCGATCGGCGATCTCCCGCTCGTTGCCGTGCGCGGTGGGCTGGTAATAGTCGACACCCACCAGATCGTCCGGTGGATACTGTTGCCGCAGAACACCATCACGTGTGTCGTGCGGGTACTTGTATCCGACTGCGTTGCCCAATTGCTCGGCACCCTTGTAGTGCCCGTCACGCAGGTGCGGCGGTACCAGTCCGGATTTTCCGGCGGCCACGTCGGCCATGGCCGCGCCGAGTGCGGCGATGACCGCACCCGATTTGGGAGCCGTCGCCAGATGAATGGTGGCCTGTGCCAGCGCCAGACGAGCCTCCGGCATACCGATCAGCTGCACTGCCTGCGCCGCGGCGGTGGCAGTCTGCAGCGCCATCGGATCAGCCATGCCGATGTCTTCGCTGGCGTGAACCACCAGACGCCGTGCGATGAAGCGAGGGTCTTCGCCCGCGGTCAGCATCCGTGCGAGGTAGTGCAGGGCGGCGTCGACGTCTGATCCACGAATGCTCTTGATGAATGCACTGATGACGTCGTAGTGCTGATCTCCGGCACGGTCGTACCGAACCGCGGCCTTGTCGACACTGGCCTCGACGGTCGCGAGGTCGAGCACCACCGGGCCCGAAGCGTCACCTGCGGTGTCCAGTGCAGCTCCGGCGGCAGCCTCGAGTGCCGTCAGGGCTCGGCGGGCGTCGCCGGCCGCCAGACGAACGAGGTGTTCCATCGCGTCGTCGTCGATCGTGATCGCTCCGCCGAACCCGCGTTCGTCGGCGACAGCGCGCTCGAGCAGTTCCTGGACATCCGCAGCGGTGAGCGATTGCAGTTGCAGGACCAACGAGCGCGACAACAGAGCGGAGACGACCGAGAACGACGGGTTCTCGGTGGTCGCGCCGACCAAGAGCACGATGCGGTTCTCGACCGCGGCGAGCAAGGCGTCCTGCTGGGTCTTGGAGAAGCGATGAACCTCGTCGATGAACAAGACGGTTTGTTCGCCGTTCAGCAGGCGGCGGCGCGCGAGTTCGATGACACCGCGGACTTCTTTGACTCCGGCGGACAGAGCCGACAGAGCCTCGAACCGGCGGCCGGTAGCACCCGAGATCAACGATGCGAGCGTGGTCTTGCCGGTGCCGGGAGGTCCGTACAGGAGTACCGATGCGGCGCCGGACCCCTCGACCATTCTGCGGAGTGGCGCGCCGGGCCCGAGTAAGTGCTGTTGACCGACAACTTCACCAAGAGTGAGCGGACGCATGCGGACAGCCAGAGGAGCTCCGGGCGGCACCGAGGACAGGGCGCGCTCGGCTACAGACACGACATCTGGTTCGTCGACGATCGCGGCTTCCTCCGGAGTTGCCTCGAACAGGCCGTCTTCCGCCACCACGCCGTCTTTCGCCCCCGCACTGTCTTCCGCTTGCCAATCGCTCACGAATCGACGCTACTAGAGACCACCGACGCCCGACACAATCCGCTGTTCCGCCAGCCCTCACCCAGTCGTGAATCCGCATTGGATAGCGTTGTCGCCATGAGCACCTCCGAGATCGCCACCGTCCTCGCGTGGCACGATGCACTCAACTCCCAAGACGTCGACACTCTGCTGCAGTTGTCGAGTGACGACATCGAGGTAGGCGGCCCCAAGGGCGCGAGCCAGGGACTCGCTGCCCTGCGCGAGTGGGCCACCAACGCCGGCATCACGCTCGTCCCCGGAAAGATGTACGTCCACCACGGCGTGGTCGTCGTCGAACAGACCGCAACGTGGGCGGCCGAACCGGACAAGTCCGCGACCCTGGCCTCTGCTTTCCGAGTCGTGGCCGACCAGGTGACTTCGACGTTCCGGCATCCCGATCTGGCGACGGCGCTCGCGGCGACGGACCTGTCCGAGAACGATCTGGTCTCCGACAACTGAGCGGACTCGACCGAGAAAGGGCGCTCGTGCTTCGTGCACGGGCGCCCTTCTGTGTGTGATCGGTCAGGGCCTCAGCTGAACTCGGTCCGCAGCGCCGCCACGACGTCGCGGGCGTGTGCCTCGACGGCGTCGTTGCCGGCGAGCTGAGCCGAGCGTGCGAGCCTGGCCCAGCGTCCGACCAGTGCGTCGGCGCGTGGAATCGAGAGATAATGTTCGCGGACGGCGGCGATACGCGAATGATCCTCGGGCAGGTACAGATAGGTACTGAGCCAGACCCAGATGAGTTGGGCCTCGACGATCCGGCGCCCCAATTCGGCCTCGTCGGCCAGGGCGGGCCACATCCCCACGACCTCGGCCCGCCAGGCATCGACCATCGCCGACGCCCGCTCTTCGGTCAGGTCGATGTTGCACAGGCAACCGGGGAAAGACACCAACGCGTAGGTGATGTCGAGGAGGGCATCGCGGTAGCCACCCCACTCGTAGTCGAGGAACTGCACGCCGTCGTCGTTGACGATGATGTTGTCGGGGCACAGGTCCGACGGACTGAAGGCACGGAACCGGCCACCGCTGAACAGTGTCTGCGCATGCTGAACCTGCTCGAGAATGTCCGAACTCACATCGATGCCGAGACTTTCCACCAGCATCGCGGGAACACCGGCCACGGCACGTCCCACCTGATCCGCAACTTCATCGGAGCAATGGGCAACCTCGGCTCGACGCAGCAGTGCGGTGAAGTCGTCCTCCCGGCCGACGGTCGCGGCGTGCATGCGTCCCATTGCCTGAGCCATGGCCATCAACGTGTAAGTGACGGTGTCCGGGTCGGAGTCTTCGAGTCGGACGCTGATTGCGGTGGCGTCGCCGAGATCACTCAGGATCAGGAGGCGAGCATCGAGGTCGGACGCCAACAGTTCGGCGCCGGGGCGTGCGTCCTTGGCAAGCGCGTTGGCGAACTGATACGACACCGCTTCACGAAGGAATGCGGTCTCGACGTCGAAGTCACCTTCGGACGCGGCCGGGAGCGCAATCGCTGTTTTGGTAGCTCCCTGGAAGTTGTCGCGGACCTGCTTGATCACCAAAGTTCGGGGCAGGGAGAACGGGTTCTCGGCGACACGAACGCGCAGCACGACGGTGCGGCCACTCCCCCCGAGATCTACGGGATCCACCAGGGTTACGGGTGCCCCTGTGCGGCGTGTCAGCAACTGCTCAGCAGCTGCGACGACTTCGGAAACGGGGTCTGCCAGTAATGCGGTCATCACCGACCAACTTACCCGTTAGTGACTCCGATCATGCCCAGCTCGTCCGCTCGCAGCGGAGAATTCAAGGCCTCACAGCAACAGAAATTGCCGACTACCTGCGGCGATGACAAAAGTCCCCAATCGCCACACCGGCACACAGTTCTCTCGAGAATTTTGCTGTCGGTGAGCAGAACTCCGAACCTGCGACGTCATGGAGTCTTGTCCTCGTCGACAAATCGAGAAATGCCTTTCAACGCTGCTTCGAATTCCTCGTCGGCCCGGGTTCTGAGCCAGAGAACAAGCACGCAGGCAGTGACGATCCCGAGCAGGTTGACAGCCAGTTGCAGAGACGACAACCCGGCGATCCGCCATTCTCCGTTTGCTGCCGCAACCACCGCGAAACCGGCGGCAGGAACCGTGGTGACAGAGATGAACACCCCGACCAAGGCAGCGGACTTCGACGAGACGAGTGCCAGCATCCCAGCCGCACCGGCAAGAAGCGCGACGACAAACGAAATGGGCCCGACCTTGTATACGAAATCGACCTCGTGGAGTGACTCGAGACTGACGACGTCCATCCATCCGAAGAACTTCACTACGAACGTTGCGGCAAGCGTCACGCCCATCGCGATGGGGAATCCGACGGCAAGCGCGAGAATCGAACGCCGACGCAACCGTCGATCCCGCCGTACGAGTGCGACTGCCAAAGCAGCCAGCGGACCGAACTCCGGACCGACGACCATGGCGCCGACGATCGTGATCTGAGAGTCGGTCACGACGCCGATCGCGGCCAGCAGACACGCAATGGTCAGGAACGCGACGAACAATCCGTTGAGAGTCGACTCTTCGCGAGTGCGGGACAGCAATTCCTCCCACACGACGGAATCCGCGGGATCACCAGGCACGTCACGCTCGGCTTTGCGCGCCGCCGCCGACAACACCGTCTCGACCGGTACGAGCGTCATTCCGCCGTCCTCGGCGACGCCGAGTTCGTTCAGGGCATCGACGACGTCGTTTGCCGCCTCACGGGCGACGTCGGCCTCCACCATGTCGCCGGCAGGATGAACCGCGACGTCGCGCATCACGACGATGTGTGTCGCGCCCCGCTGCGACGCGAGCGCACCGAGAACTTGCTCGGTGCGCTCGGTCGGGCAGATCACCCGCAAATGCAGCATGGCGATCCGGTGTCGGCTCTACTTGGCTTCGCCGGTGTCGCCTTCGGACTTCTTGTCCTCTGACTTCTTCTCGGGCTTCGCGTCGATACCCGATTCCTTGCGCTGCTGAGCCGAGATCGGTGCCGGAGCATCCGTCAGCGGGTCGACGCCGCCGCCGGACTTCGGGAACGCGATGACCTCACGGATGGAATCCATGCCGGCGAGGAGCGCGGTGATGCGGTCCCAGCCGAATGCGATTCCGCCGTGCGGCGGCGCACCGAAGGCGAAGGCGTCGAGGAGGAAGCCGAACTGCTCCTGCGCCTCTTCCTCGGAGATACCCATCACCTTGAACACTCGTTCCTGAATGTCCTTGCGGTGGATACGAATACTGCCGCCGCCGATCTCGTTGCCGTTGCAGACGATGTCGTACGCGTAGGCGAGAGCGGAATCCGGATCGGTGTCGAACGTGTCGAAGAACTCCGGCTTCGGCGACGTGAACGCGTGGTGCACGGCGGTCCACGCGGAGTGGCCGAGAGCGACGTCACCGGATGCAGTGGCGTCGGCGGTCGGCTCGAACATCGGAGCGTCGACGATCCACACGAACGCCCACGCGTCAGGATCGATGAGGTCCTTCTTGCGGGCGATCTCACCACGGGCAGCGCCGAGGAGGGCGCGCATCGGCTTCGTTGCACCAGCTGCGAAGAAGACGCAGTCTCCCGGCTGAGCTCCGACGTGGGCGGCCAGGCCCTCACGCTCGGCGTCGGTCAGGTTCTTGGCAACAGGTCCACCGAGAGTGCCGTCTTCACCGACCAACACGTACGCCAGACCCTTGGCCCCACGCTGCTTGGCCCATTCCTGCCAGGCGTCGAGTTGCTTGCGCGGCTGGCTTGCACCGCCGGGCATCACGACGGCGCCGACGTACTCCGCCTGGAACACGCGGAACGTCGTGTCCTTGAAGAAGTCCATGCACTCGACGAGTTCGATGTCGAAACGCAGGTCCGGCTTGTCGCTGCCGTAACGACGCATTGCCTCGGTGTAGGTCATGCGGTCGATCGGCGTCTTGATCTCGTGGCCGACGAGCTTCCAGAGCGCCGTCAGGATTTCCTCGGCGAGCAGGATGATGTCGTCCTGGTTGACGAAAGCCATCTCGATGTCGAGCTGAGTGAACTCGGGCTGGCGATCGGCGCGGAAATCCTCGTCGCGGTAGCAACGTGCGATCTGGTAGTAGCGCTCGATGCCGCCGACCATGAGGAGCTGCTTGAACAGCTGCGGGCTCTGCGGCAGTGCGTAGAAGCTACCGGGCTGAAGGCGCGACGGCACCAGGAAGTCACGGGCACCCTCGGGCGTCGAGCGCGTGAGCGTCGGAGTCTCGACCTCGACGAACTCGTGATGCGCGAGAACGCCGCGCGCTGCAGCACTTACCTTGGAGCGCAAGCGAATTGCGGAGCCGGGGCCTTCACGACGCAGGTCGAGGTAACGGTACTTGAGGCGCGCTTCTTCGCCGACCTGATCGTCGAGCTGGAACGGCAGCGGTGCGCTTTCGTTGAGAACCTCGAGTTCTGTGGCGTTGACCTCGATCGCTCCGGTGGGGATCTCGAAGTTCTGGTTGCCCTCTGGGCGAACCTCGACCGTTCCGGTCACGCGAACGCAGTATTCCGCGCGCAGACGGTGCGCCTGCTCGGCCACGTCACCTGCCCGGAAAACTACCTGCGCAACTCCGGATGCATCACGGAGATCGATGAAGATCACTCCGCCGTGATCACGACGCCTGGCTACCCAACCGGTGAGCGTTACGGTCTGCTCTGCCTGCTCGGGTCGCAATGAACCGGCGAGATGTGTGCGCAGCACGGGATTCCTTTCGAACTACTTCCAATAACCGACGACCGACTACTTTGCCTGCGATCCTACGGAGCGAACTGCACAGAGCGGAAACGCGGACCCGCATCGCATGCGAAGCTATCTCCAGAAGTGACGGCAAGCACTTGTTCACGACAGCAGAAAGCGGACATAGATGACCTTCAACGAGGGGGCCCGCGGCGAAGCGGGACGCGTTCAGGTTCAAGGCGGCGGGGGTGGCGGTGGCCGCGGCGGCAAAATCGCGATCGGCGGTGGCGCGGGCGGCATTATCGTTCTGATCCTGGCGCTGTTGTTCGGCGGTGACCCCGGCTCACTCCTGGGTACGTCTACCGAGACTTCGAGTTCGTC
This sequence comes from Rhodococcus sp. NJ-530, assembly GCF_003860625.1. Taxonomy (NCBI): domain Bacteria; kingdom Bacillati; phylum Actinomycetota; class Actinomycetes; order Mycobacteriales; family Nocardiaceae; genus Rhodococcus; species Rhodococcus sp. NJ-530. Next base: position 3,051,564 of record NZ_CP034152.1, on the reverse strand, counting down.
GACCGGACTGTCGTCGGTCGACGAGTGCACCGGCGCTCAGGCAAACGCCGATGTGAACTGCCGCGTCACACTGACCGTCGGAAGCCTCGACGACGTTTGGGAACAGCAGTTGGTCAAGCAGACCGGCACGGCGTACGTGCGACCCGAAGTCATTCTGTTCAGCGGTTCGGTCAACACCGGTTGCGGCCAGGCGTCTAGTGACGTCGGTCCGTTCTACTGCCCGGCCGACCAGACTGCGTACTTCGACACGAGTTTCTTCCAACTACTCGTCGACCGTTTCGGTTCCAGCGCCGGACCGCTCGCACAGGAGTACGTGGTCGCGCACGAGTTCGGACATCACATCCAGAATCAGCTCGGCGACATCGGCCGCGCGCAGGCCGACCCGCAGGGTGAGCAGTCGGGTGCGGTTCGCACCGAACTCCAGGCCGATTGCTACGCAGGCGTCTGGGCACATTTTGCGGACACGATTCCCGATCAGGCGACCGGTCAACCGTTCCTGAAGCCCTTGTCAAAAGACGACATTCGCGACGCGTTGTCCGCCGCCTCGTCGGTGGGCGACGACCGTATCCAAAAGTCCACGACCGGTCGGGTCAACCCTGAAGGTTGGACACACGGCTCCTCCGCACAGCGTCAGGCGTGGTTCATGACCGGATACCAGACCGGCCAGATTTCGTCGTGTGACACGTACTCGGCGCGGGATCTGAACAACCCGCCCGACCTCAAGCGATAGCGAATCTCCGAAACCATCCCACCGACAATTTTTTCTGTCTTGACAGATTTAGTTGTCGGTGGGATGGTTTTCTCATGTTGGACGTAGCAGTCATCGATCGCCCCGGAGCTGCCGAGGCGTCGCTCGATCCGATTCGGCAACGGATTCTGGCCGAATTGGCGGTGCCGGGATCGGCATCCTCGCTGGCGCCCCGGATCGGGCTGACACGCCAGAAGGTGAACTACCACCTGCGCACTCTCGAAGACCACGGACTTGTCGAGCTCGTCGAGGAACGCAAGCGAGGCAACATGACCGAGCGAATCATGCAGGCCAGTGCCGCGTCGTACGTCATATCCCCTGCCGCCATGTCGGCGCTCGCCCCGGACCCGGGCCGGTTCCCCGATCAACTCTCGGCGCGCTGGCTCGTCAGTCTCGCAGCGCGGATCGTCCGAGAGGTCGGCGAACTGATCGCCGGAGCAACTGCAGCCGGAAAACCGTTGGCGTCCTTTGCCATCGACAGCGACATCACCTTTGCCACGGCGGCCGACCGTGCCGCCTTCGCCGGCGAACTCGGCGAGTCGATCAACTCACTCGTCGCCAAGTATCACGACGGCAATTCCGAAGGCGGACGCAAACACCGCCTCGTTGTCGCCCTGCATCCCAGCCTCACCACACCCCAAACCATCACAACCCAAGCGATCGACGCGCCCGAAACGGAGAAGTAGCAATGTCCGAGAAATTCGAAATCCGCCGCGAGGTGGTCGTCCCAGGAACCCCCGAGCAGATCTGGGCCGCCATCTCGGCCGAAACGGCCGGCTGGATGTTCCCCTCCCCTCTCGAGATCCCCGCCGACGGCAGCCGCCCGGACAGCCCGATCATCGCCACGTGGGAGCCACCCCGCGAACTCGCCATCCACATGCAAGGCCCCGACGGCTGGTTCAACAACCTTGAATACGTCGTCGAGGCCCGCGACGAGAGCACCGCCGTTGTCCGCTACGTCCACGCCGGAGTGTTTGCCGATGACTGGGACAACCAGTACGACGGTGCGAGCAAGCACACGGACTTCTACCTGCACAGTCTCGGCCAGTATGTGCGGTACTTCGCCGGCAGGCCCACCACCTATGTCTCGGCTGAAGGCCCGGAATCCTCGTCCGCGCCGCAAGCGATGGGAACGCTTCGCAGCGCCCTCGGAATCACCTCGGGCGCCGCTGTCGGTGACTCCGCGTCGGTGGAAGTCCCCGGAATCGGAACCGTCGACGCGATTGTCGACTACATCAACGACTGGTTCATCGGCTTGCGCACCCAGGACGCATTGCTGCGGTTCTACGGCCGAAATGCTTTCGGCGGCACCGTCGACGCGGCCCATCACCTCTTCGCAGAGGGTGCTGACGGTGGATCAGCAACGGCAGCGTGGCAGGGCTGGCTCGACGGCGCGTTCGCCTGAGTCGTCACACTCCCCGCTCTGCTGACACGCGACCGTCGTCGATCGCGGTCAGCAGAGCGGCGTGATCGCGAGCATTACGCTTGGCGTAGGCAGCCGCGAACTCCCCGATCGCGAAATCGAATTCGGTTCCGTCACCGAGATATTCGGCGATCGCTATCCGATCGGACGAGCGAGCGTGTGCGTAGGCAAGGACCCTGGCGCACAGGCGCCCGTAGAGTTCCAGCCCCTGCGGCACCATCTCTTCGATGACTGCCGACCCTTTACCGTCACGCAGTTGACGAATGTAGAAATCGTGCTCACCCTCGTCGAGCCCCGGCCCTCGTTCCCAGCCGAGAAAGATGTCGCTTGTCGCTTGCATCAAGCGTTGCCCGTTGACGACGCGTTCCCCTTCGTTCTTGAAGGTCGGACCATCGACGTAGCCGGACAATACCGAGGGTTGCGCTTCCTTGACCTGCAGGATCAACGGATCGTCGTCGTCGACTCCTTTCATGAGGATCATCCATGCGCGTGTTCCGACGCTCCCGACACCGACAACCTTCCGCGCAATGTGCGTCATCTCGAAGCTTTCGAGCAACACCCGACGGTCCCACTGCAGCGTGCTCCGATACGACCGAACGCGCTGACGTAGCAACTCCTCGATCTGCGTGAGATCGGTCCCTGCGAACAACTCGTTTGCGGGCACGATCAGCGGCGGATCACTGATGAATTGCCGCCGGCCGTCGACGATTTCGGTGAACTTGCCTGCCGCCTGCACACTGTCGCGGCGACGAGCCTTGTCCAGCGTCGCTTGTGTGCGAGCAAGCATGCGCTTCTTCAGGTCGATCTGGAGAGCCTCGAGCCCGTCCTCGGGTGCGATGTGCGAGTACCAGACTGCAAGATTTCCCAATCCTGCCTGGGTGATCATGGTTTCCCGATACTCGGCCGCGCATCCGCGAACGATCTTCTTTCGCTCCTTGCCCGAAAATCCGTTGTCCTTTGCGGCGATCACCAAACTTGCGGCCAGACGCTTGACGTCCCATTCGAACGGTCCCGGGTACGTTTCGTCGAAGTCGTTGATGTCGAACGCGAGCTTTCGCTCGGGCGTCGCATAGATACCGAAGTTGCTCAGGTGCGCGTCGCCGCAGAGTTGGCTGGCAAGACCCGAATCCGGACTGCGTGACAAATCGTCGGCCATCACCAGAGCAGCGCCGCGGAAGAACGAGAACCGCGATGCCGACATCCGCCCGTATCGGATGGGCACCAGGTCCTGCACCCGCGACTTCGCCTGCAATTCGAGCAGTGATATCGGATCACGGTCACTCTCTGCCAGATCCGCGAGCGCGGCCAATGGCGTATCTCTACGCGCCTGGCGCCCGCGCGCCCGCCTTTCGTCGACCGTGAGATGCTCGGTACGCACTGCTGTCATCTGCCCGACCTTTCACTCGCAACGGCTATCGCTACGAACTCGACGCGTCGGGCGTCGTGCGGCCTCCTGATCCGCGCGCTGCGCGTACCAGGAGTTCCGGACTTGACACCAACGCCTTGCGCCACGGAAGTACCCCGTCGATCTCAATCTGAATCGACAGGCTCAGCACGGTCCTAATAAGAACGATCATGCCCAGAACTGCGGCGTCTGTCAGCGACGGCGACGACGTCACCGTCTTCACCAGATCAGCGGCGACAAGGATCTCGAGGCCGAGAAGGATGACCGCGCCCATGGTCTCGCGCAGAGTACGAAACGCCGAACTACCGTCCCGCGTTCGACTCCATGCGCGCCCCGCGATCACGAATGCGAACACGAACCCGAGAACCATGGCGACAACACCGAGTACCTCGAACCATTCGGTGACCAGCTCGAAGAACCTGATTTTGTCCATGGTCATGATTCTCGAGGTAATGCACCGATAAGTCGAGGTGACACGACGGCGTCAGCTGAAGATCCGCTCGATGTCGTCGAGTCGCAGCTCGGTCGCGCGGGGAGAATAGCCCGAGCCCCATAGGCTGTCGTCGACGTAATGGACGTTCCCCGAGCGGACAGCGGGAAGACGCTCCCAGAGCGGGTTCATTGCCAACTGCGCGCGGACGTCCTGCTGGTCCTGGAATGCGCCCACGATGATCACGTCGCTGGTCACCTGATCGAGTTGCTCCGCTGTGAGTGTGCGCGTGAACTCCTCCGATGTAGCTCGTTCGCCGGGGAAACCGAGGGCGTCGAGAAGAGCGTCGACCTGGTTGTAGACGACACCGTTCTCGCCGGTGCGGAGGAGGGTCACCGACGGCAACGAACCGAGGGCGGAGAGTCGATCCTTGATTGTGAGGAGGCGCTCTTCCGTTCTCGCGTTCAATTCCGCAGCAGCGTCTTCGCGTCGGACCGCGACGCCCATCGAGGTGACCAACTTCTTCATCTCGGCCCACGTGAGGTACCCGTTGAAGCCGGCGAATACTGGAACACCGGTCGCGGAGAGTTCGTCGTAGGACTTTGCCGCATAAGCATTTCCGGCCGTCAGGAGCATGACGATCAGATCCGGCGACACGCCGATGATTGCTTCCTTGTTCCACGTTCCCGCCGTGCCGAGGTTCGGGATGTTCGCAGCCTCCGGCATCGTGCGCAACACCGCGTCACCGCTCACACCCTCGAGACCGAAGAAGCCGCCGACGATCTTCTCCGGCGGCACACCGAGGTCGAGCACCGTCGCCATGGCGCTGACATGGGCGATGACCATTCGTTGCGGATCCGAAGGGATCTCGACACTGCCCGTCTCGTCCTGCACCGTGACGAGACCGCCTGACTCCAAGCCATTTTCGTCACTGCTGCACGCTGCCAGCAAGGTCGCGGCCGCGGCACCGAGCCCGGCGCCGAGGAAACCCCTGCGCGTCAGCGCATCGACGATGCGTTTCCACTGCTCCTCTGTATCGAGTGCGGTGTTATCGAGTGCGGGCGCCAGGCAGATCGAGTTCGGCACAGTTCGGTCCATTCGTTCGAGCGGTCGAGAATCACCTCGATTGTGGCTATCGAACCGTCGAAACTGAACAGGATTTCGAGCCGACAACTATCGCTGTCCGGTCACACCTTCTTGACGACGCTCGACTTCAATTGCATCGGTCCGATGCCGTCGACCTTGCAGTCGATGTCGTGGTCACCAACACCCTGAACAAGGCGGATGTTGCGAACTTTCGTACCTGACTTGATGCCGGTCGGACTGCCCTTCACCTTGAGCGTCTTGACGACCGTCACCGTGTCGCCGTCCGCAAGAATGTTGCCTACGGCATCCTTCACCACACCCAGGTCCTCGCCGGCACTATCGGTCGGCGCCCACTCGTGCGCGCAGGACGGGCAGACCATCAACGCGCCCATCTCGTAGGTGTATTCGCCGGCGCATTCAGGGCAAGGGGGCAAGGTGTCTTCCACGCGGTTCATCCTATCCACCAGGCACCCGATCCCCATTTTTGCGTTTCATGAGGCATTCTTGGGCGAAATATTGCATTCGATGAAACTTTGCACTCTGTGCAATTATGGATGAAATGGGAACCGAAACTCTCGGATTGCGCGAACGAAAACGAATTGCGACGAGGCAGCTGATCGAGCACACCGCCGTCGAACTCGTTCTCGACCTGGGCTATGACGAAGTGACCGTCGAGAAAATCTGCGAAGCCTGCAATCTGTCGACCCGCACGTTCTTCAACTACTTCCCCACCAAGGACGCAGCGATCGGTGGGCTCATGCTCGTCGTGCCAAGTGAGACGACCATGCTCACGCTCATCGGCGAGCACCCGGACGATCCGCTGCGCGGCGCCCTCGCGGTATTCGAGGCGGCGATGCAAATCGTCGACGAGCGACCCGATCTGCTCGCGCATCGACGCGAATTGTTCGAGCGTCATCCCACGCTGTTGCAACAACATCTGGCCACCTTCCACGATCTTGAAGACACGCTCACCCGGATCCTCACGCGGGAGTTGTCGAACAGAACCGAGTATCGCCGCCTGCACTCGGACACAGCCGCTGCCGACGAAGCCACAGCAACGGTCATCACCGCAGGCGCCGCGATGCGTTACGTCTTCCGAAAATGGCAGAACAGTGAACGGGCAAGCCCCAGAACAGATTTGCTCGATCCGGCACTACTCCTGATGGCTCGAATACTGAGGTCCGAGAGCTGATCCACACTCTCGCACCCGCCGTCACTCAACTAAGGAACTACATGTCCACTCGAGAATCTGCGACCGTCGAGCCCGACGGCACGCATACCGACACCGAGGCCTCGCCGGACAAACGGTCGATCATCCTCGTTTTTGTCGGGCTGATGATCACGATGCTTCTGGCCTCGCTCGACCAGATGATCTTCAGTACCGCGTTGCCCACCATCGTGGGCGAATTGAACGGCGTCAACCACATGGTCTGGGTGACGACGGCATACATCCTCGCCTCGACCGTCATGATGCCGGTGTACGGAAAACTCGGTGACCTGATCGGCCGCAAGGGCCTCTTCATCGGCGCCATCAGCATTTTCATCGTCGGTTCGGTGATCGGCGGTCTGTCCCACGACATGACCACACTCATCGCTGGTCGAGCCGTGCAGGGACTCGGCGGCGGCGGATTGATCCTGCTGTCCCAGGCGATCATCGCCGACGTCGTCCCCGCCAGGCAACGCGGCCGGTACATGGGTGCGATGGGCGGGGTGTTCGCACTGGCTTCGGTTGCCGGTCCCCTACTCGGCGGCTGGTTCACCGAGGGCATCGGTTGGCGTTGGGCCTTCTGGATCAACATCCCCCTAGGCCTACTCGCCATCGCGAGCGCGATGGCATTTCTGCACCTGCGGAAGCCGAACCTCGGCAAGCCTCGCATCGACTATCTGGGCATGGTTCTCGTCGCGACGGCAGCGACGTGTCTGATCCTGTTCACGACCTGGGGCGGAAACACCTACGCCTGGGGATCGGCCGTCATCATCGGGTTGATCGTCGGCTGCGTCGTGACGGCAGTGGCTTTTGTCTTCGTCGAAAAGCGTGCCGACGAACCGGTGATTCCGATGCACCTGTTCGCTCAGCGCAACTTCGTGTTGACCACCGTCGCCGGCCTGATCATCGGAATCGCCATGTTCGGTGCGCTCGCCTACCTGCCGACCTACATCCAAATGGTGACCGGCAAGAACGCCACCGAAGCTGGATTGATGATGATTCCCATGATGGCGGGCCTGCTCGTCGCCTCCATCGGGTCCGGCCAGCTGGTCAGCAAGACCGGCCGCTACAAGATCTTCCCCATCGTCGGAACATCCATCGTCGCTGTTGCTCTGGTCCTGCTCTCACGTCTGACGCCGTCGACCTCACTGCTGGTCTTCGGTTGCTACATCGCACTCATGGGCATCGGACTCGGCCTCGTCATGCAGATCTTGATCTTGATCGTGCAGAACACCTTCCCCGCGGCCGAAGTGGGAACGGCCACCGCGTCGAACAACTTCTTCCGCCAGATCGGTGCGTCGTTGGGCAGCGCGATCGTGGGCAGCCTGTTCGCCTCGCGTCTGACCAATCTCCTGGCCGAGCGACTCCCGGCGAATGGCGGCGCGGTCGGTGGTGACGAGAACTCCTTGACCCCGGGAATCCTCTGGAAGTTGCCGAGCCAGGTTCGCGAGATCATCGTCGGTGCATACAACGACGCGCTGGCGCCGATCTTCCTGTACCTCGTCCCTTGGTCATCGCGGCGGTTGTCCTGTTGCTCTTCGTCAAGGAGAAGCCCCTCGCGACGACGATCGATCGCTCGGCGCCCCCGCTCGAGTAATTGACTATCGTGGCGTGATGTCGCACGCACCGAATACGCCCAGACGCACTCTCGCTGTTCTGGGCGTATTCGGCGTTGTGGTGGTCGTAGTTGTCGCCGGCGCACTGTGGTGGTTCGCGCGCGGCGACGACGCTCTTGCCGGCGAGAATCTCGATTCGTTCCCGGCCGTCGACCACAGCATTCTCAGCGCTCAGCAGAGTGCGCTACTGGGCGTCCTCGAGCAGGAGTGGGAGTCAGGGAGTCCCGGCACCAAATACGCCGAGGGTGTCGAAGAATCGTGGTGTGCCGATTTCGTGAGCTGGTCGATGAACCAGATCGGCACGCCGTTCTCGAACCCCAACTCAGGGTCGTGGCGCATCCCCGGGGTGTACACGCTGCAGGAGTATTACGAGTCCGTCGACGCGTTTGTCCCCTACGGTCGGGACTACCAACCCAAGGTCGGCGACACGATCCTGTACGGCGACTCGAGCCCCTTCGGCCAACACGTCAACGTCGTTCTGGTCAACGACGGCGGCACTCTGACGACCGTCGGCGGCAACGAGAACAACAAGGTCATGCTCCATCGCATCGTCCCGTCGGAAGTCCCGGGGATCGTCGGGTTCGGCGTCATCTGAGCCCGAGCCCCACCGTCGTTGCTTGATGGTTCTTGCGATGTGCAGAGGTGAGGCTACAGATTCGGGGTTGCCGTTGGATGGGACTTGCTATCAACCAATATTCGGATAATTCGGTGTTTCCGTCATTGACAGATATTAGACATCTGTGAAGAAGTTTCCCTGCCAACTAGATTCGTATCCAGCTGTCCCCCACCCAGAACAGGAATTCGATGCGCCCTGGTGAGCTCACCACTCTCGAGCAGATACAACTCATGGCCCGCGCGGCTGCTGCGCAGGCCATGAGTGCTCAGTCGATGCTCCGACTGCGGCTCGGCCGCTACCCCACTCGCACACCCGAGCTGCGCAAACGCCCACTCCCCGACACCAAGCTGTGCAGCGAAGCGCTCGATCACGCCAGAGGAACCCTCTCCCCCGCGGTCTTGAACCACAGCCTGCGCTGCTGGATCTGGGCCGACGCCTTCGCGCAGATCGATGCGATCGAGTACGACCCCGAAGATCTCTTCACTGCGTGCGCCCTTCACGATGTCGGACTGGGCGCAGAAGGATCGGCCGAGCACGGGTGTTTCACCTACATCAGTGCCGCAGACGCAGAAGAACTCGCGACCCGAGTGGGAACTTCGGAGGGGTCCCTACAGCGAATCGGCGAAGCGATCCGTCTGCACATGGATCTGACCGTCGACCGCGGCGCGGGCGCTGACGCCTATCTACTGCATGCCGCAGCGCATTTCGACGTTGCCGGTCGGCGTGCGCCCGAAATTCCGCGAGCAACTGTTGATGCAACAATCGCGGAGTACCCGCGAACAGGGTTCACCGACGAGTTCACGCAGTCGATGCGGCGCGAGGTCCAGCTCCGTCCGCACTCTCGCGCGGCGACGCTCTGGAGATCGGGCATGGCACTGCCGCTCCGAACCAATCCCCTGGATTGGAAGAGCCGCAAGCTACGTCCAGTCCTCGAGCACCGCGGTTCGTGATCCTCCGACGTTCCCGGTATTCACCACGCCCACGGGTTCGATCAACATCACCTCCGCTTCCTCTTCGGCGATGGGACAATGCTCGACTCCGCGAGGTACAACGAACAATTCACCGGGCCCCAGCGAAACATCTCCGTCGCGCAGTTGGATTCGGATCTGCCCCTTTGTCACCAGAAACATTTCGTCGGTGTCGGTGTGGGAGTGCCAGACGAATTCACCTTTGATCTTGACGATCTTGATCTCGTAGTCATTGAGGCCCGCAATCTTCTTGGGCGACCAGTGCTCGGTGAACTGACCGAACTTCTCGCGGAGCGATACCGCTGTTGCCGAACTGTTCATGTTGTTCCTCCCTCGGGCGCGCCACCACTGCGATGACGACCCCGCCACTCTTCGTCACCCGAGGCAGCTGCGTCTTGTACGTTTCTGACATGGATCCCCGCGGCGCACAGATCACCGCGTGGGCACCGGGCCTCGCGGGAATCACCGAGGTCTTCCATGCCGATTTCGTCGGACACGCCTATCCCAAACACACGCACGATCAGTGGTCCCTGATGCTCGTCGACCGCGGCACGATTGCATACGACCTCGATCATCGCGCTCATGGCGCAGCACCAGAGATCGTGACTCTGTTGCCGCCAGGCATCGCACACGACGGAGTTCCGGTCACCGAGGCCGGATTTCGTCAACGAATCCTCTACCTCGACACGTCAGTTCTCGGCGAGGTCCTCATAGGCCCGGCGGTGGACAGCCCCGAGATTCGAGACCCTCTGCTGCGCCATCGCATCGATCAACTGCACTCTGCACTCGGCCCGGACGGCGAATCACTCGAGGCCGAAAGTCGCCTGGGGTTCCTCGCTGAAAGATTGAACGAGATCCTCACACCGGCCACAGGTCGATCCCTTCACACGCCGACCGTTGACGAACGCGTTGCCGATCAACTTCGGGACCTGCTCGATGCGCGACTCACAACGGGAATCACGATGCGGGAAGCGTCGAACATCCTGCAGCGGAAGCCCACGTATCTGATCAAGAACTTCGCGAAGCATTTCGGGCTTCCGCCTCACAAGTACGTGACGGGACGTCGAATCGATCTGGCGCGACGCGCAATCCTCGCCGGGCGCGAATTGGCGGACGTGGCCGTCGACGTCGGATTCCACGATCAATCCCACCTGTCGCGGCACTTCGTCAAGCATGTCGGGGCGCCGCCCGGCAAATACTCACTGAACGTGGCCAGTGGAGCGCGCTAGTCGCAGCACCTGGCACCGGTTTCGTTGAGCAGACACTGGTTCCGGTCAGCTGGAGTCTGTGTCCACTGAATGAAAACGGTGTCAGGTCCCAACGATCAAGCAGCCGTCTCGAGGTCGACCAGGAGGAAGTCCTCGCGCCGCGGCCCGTATTCACGATCGGTCAGCTGGTACGAGCGCAACGCACGAGGTGCACGCGCCAACTCGTAGAAGCGCTCGGAGCCAGGCACGAATTGCCTCGTAGCCCAACCCCAGTTCGGGCCGTGCGGAAACTTCGGGTCGGGCAGCATGTCGGACTCCATCGACATGAGCCGCAGGCGCCGAACTACCCCGGTCGTGGCGGCATCTGCGCCGAAGTCTATCCACGCCTGACGCGCGTTTGGGTCGTCACGAGGAGTTCCGGCAAGTAGGTGCAATGCACCCGCGACCTCGGCAACCGCCCACCGGCGCGGGTTGTCGACATTCCAGGAGAGTCCCCACCGGACGGTCTCCCCCAATTCTGGAGGGACAAACCACCGAAGACGCAGACCGTCGATGACTACCGGCGTGATCATCGCGTCGAAGTTCGCCGACGCACCGACCACTCGACCGGCTCCACCGCATCGTCCAGCCCGAGAACCACGCGAGCTGCATTGCGCCCTTGATCGAACAGGGACTGGCGAACCGTCGTCAGGCCGGCGTCCGATGCGGCTGTTGTGTCGTCCCATCCGACGACTGCGACATCGTCGGGCAGCGCGAGGCCGAGTTCACGGATCGCGTCCAGAACCCCCAGAGCCAGTTCGTCACTCATCGCCAAGATGACATCGGGCCTTCGGCTCTCGGGAACGTCGAGCAGGGACCGAGCCATCCGCGCACCCTCGCTCCGCTCGTTGACAGTGACGACCCCTACCCGCACCGAGGGCCAATCGAGGCCCGCGTCGCGGACGGCGCGCTCGTAGCCCTCGAGCCGATGGCGGGACACCGGAAAGAACGCTTCACCTGGATCCACGTCCATCCGAATCTCGGACCGACGCTCACGATCCCACGGAAGGCTGATCACCGCGGGCCGCTGCGCCCCCGACAACCCGACTGCCGCGATCGCGACGGCGCCGGCGACATCGTCCATCCCGACGAGATCCACACCCTCGTGCAACGGACCACCCTGGATGCATGCGGGTTTTCCGGTGCCGACAATCGCGTCGAGGATGGGATCGTCGAAGACGGTGGTCCAGACGACAAAACCGTCTACTGCCGCGTCGCGAACTCTGTCGACGTCTCCCGGTTTCCCCGAGTTCGGCAGCATCATCAGCCCGGCGTTCGCATCCAGGCACGCTTCGGCGACTCCCGAGAGGAATCGCCGAGCTACTGCGTCTTCGAAGGCGTACGTCAGCTTCTCGCTGAAGACGACCGCGATGTTGTTGAATTTCCCGCTCCGCAAGGACTGCGCCGCCCGGTTCGGGCCCGCGTACTCGAGCTCTTCGGCGGCGGCGAACACCTTGGCCCGCGTTGATTCAGACACGCGCTCGGGCTGCGCGAAGGAGTACGACACCGACATCACCGACACGCCTGCGGCCTTGGCGACGTCGGCCATCGTCGGACGACTCGAACGCTGCGCACGTATGGCCATGAGCATCAGCATAGCGAGTGAAAAATATCCATTGCGCAGGCGTGTATCGATACATGTATCGTTACACAACATGAGTGCTCGACTGCCGAAGGCAACCACGCTACGGCTGATGACACTGGCCGGAGCAGCCTTCGCCTACGTGACGGCCGAAATGCTCCCCGTCGGACTGCTCAGCGAAGTCTCAACGGACCTCGACGTCACCGAAGGGCGTGTCGGCCTACTGCTGACCTTCTACGCATACGGTGTCGCGGTCTTGACGCTTCCGCTGATTGGAGCGGTCAAAACCTGGCCGCGACGACGCGTCGTCGTTCTGACGGTGGCCACCCTCGCGGTGTCGCAACTGGTCGCAGCATTGGCCGTCAACTATCCGATGCTGGTGATCGGACGATTGCTCTGCGCTGCGACGCACGGAGTGTTCTGGGCTGTCGTTGCACCGGTCGCAGCCACTCTGGTTCCGCGCGGACAACAGGGCAAGGCAATCGCGATGGTGTATGCCGGTACGTCTCTCGCATTTGTTCTCGGAGGTCCCCTGTCTTCGGCGATCGGCCAGTCCTGGGGTTGGCGGACCGCGTCGGCGGCAATCGGTGTGGTGGCAGTGGGCATTGCTTTCTCACTGCATCGTGCGTTGCCAGAAATGCCGGTCGATCAACACCATCGGAGTAAGCCAGACAAACCGAAGCCGACACCGGCGATGAAACGGGCACTCGCCGTCATCTGCGCGGCAACGCTGTTTGCCGCCCTGGGGCAATTCGCTTCGTACACGTTCTTCACACTTCTGGTGGAGGAAAGCCTCGGCTCGTCCGGTGGCATCCGTACCGCGATGCTTCTGGTCTACGGCGCCGCCGGCGCCGTCGGAGTGTGGGTCGCCGGCAAGTACTACGACCGCCGACCGCGTCTCTTCACGCTCATCTCGATCGCGACAGTGGCAGGCGCGCTGGCCATGTTCTGGCTCTTGGCGCCGTCGATGGGAGCGTTCGCAGTTGTCGCCACGATCTTGTGGGGTGCGGCGTTCACCACCGTTCCGATCTGCCTCCAGTCCTCGGTTCTGCGCGCCGTTCCGATCGGGACCGACCGTGCCTCGGCCATCTACGTCGTCGTGTTCCAGATCGCGATTGCAACGGGCGCTCTGCTCGGTGCGGCCGTCGTCGACAGTGGCGGGCTCTCACATCTGGCGGGCATCGGGGTCGCTCTGATGATCGCTTCGTTGGCGATAGTCGGGTTCGGCCGACGCGCGTTTCCCCAGGAACCGGAACGGTCTACTCACTCCCCCACCGACGCGCCGGCCGGACTCTCGTCGTAGATCAGGGTGTATCGCCAGAACAGTCGTCTCCTGATCCGGCTACCTGGCAGACACAACGCGGCCGCGCGCCGGACGTCAGCCATCGACTCCCCCGGTTCCGCGGTGGGAGCTGTCATCGCCTTCAGTGGCTCGGAGGCAACCCGTCGATGCTTGACGACGCCGACGACGGGATTGCACACGGTCGCCAACACCGACAGGAGTGCGTCGGTGGGTGTGGTCGACCGATAACACCCGACCACGACGAGCCGCCCGCCCGGTTCGAGCAGGCTACTCAGCTGCTTCATCGATTCTTCGAGTGGAAGATGATGCAACGCTGCGACGACTGTGATCGCGTCGTACTTCGCCTCGGATGCAAAGTCCTCGATCCGCTGCGCGTCGATGATCACGTTCTCGTCGTCGACAAACCTTGCGCGCACGGCGGCCGAGGTTGTCGGGTCGGGTTCCACACCGACCACCACGTCGAACCGCCGACGCAAGAGGTCGATCAGATTGCCCGTCCCGCACCCCACGTCGAGAGCGCGACCGGACCTGACCCCGCGCAGATTACGTAGAACCCACCGGCCGTAGTAATCGTTGTGACTCCACGGATGGCGTCGGTTGAAACCGTCCACGCGAGCAATCACACCCATACCCGACGGTATCAATCCGAGCCTGCGCACCGGCCGTCACAACCGCGGGTCGACCGGCTCCGATTCGAGAGCCAGCACCGCGAACACGGCCTGGTGCGCTCGCCACAAAGGTTCACGGTCGACGAGCCTGGATACCGCCTCCATGCCGAGCGCGTACTCGCGCAGCGCCATCGACTGCTTGTGTCCGAGGTTGCGGTTACGCAATCTCGCAAGCGTCGACGGTTCGAGGTAGTCGGCACCGTAGATCAATCGCAGGTACTCCCGGCCGCGGACCTTGATCCCCGGCTGAACCTTCGCGTTGTACCCCCGCGGTCCGTGAATCTGATTCGCCAGCGGTTTGACGACCATCCCCTCACCACCGTCGCCGGTGAGCGACTCCCACCACTTCGTCGCTTCGAACACCGAGTCCTCGGAACCGAGATCGACCACCAGGCGACGTGTAGTGGTAAATCGACTCGGGTCGGCCGCGGCCAGGCGGTCCGAAATACCGAGGTGCCATTCGTGATCCCGTTCCCCGTACGACTGGCCCTCGGCCGCCAGAATCTGGAACGGCGCGATGGTGACGCCGTCCAGTCCGTTCGTCGGCCACACGTACCGTCGGTACGCCTCGCCGAAGCGCTCGATACTGGCGGCCCGAACAGTTGTCTGTTCGAACATCTCCGCCACGTCCAGGCCCCGCGACCCGGCCCGCGCCAACACGGCCTCGCGAGCTGTGAGGTCTGATCGCCCGGCCGCCGCGACCGACGCGTACTGCGAGCGCAGCAGACCTTCCGCTTTGACGTTCCACGGCAACAGTTCGCAGTCGAGGAGCAGCCAGTCGGTGCCCAGCTCTTCCCACAACCCAGCGGAGGTGACTGCGGCGGCGATGTCGTCGATCAACTGCTGAGTCAGGTCGTCGTCGAAGAACTGGCGGCCGGTGCGGGTGTGCACCATCCCGGTGAGCGCATCCGGTGCGTCGAAGCGGGACTGAGCAACCGATCGATCACGGCACACGAGCACCACTGCCCGCGAACCCATGTGCTTCTCTTCGCAGATCACTGTTCCGATTCCGCCGGCCCGGTATGCGTCGAACGCGGTCGACGGGTGTTCCAGATAGTCATCGGATTGGGCGCTCGCGCAGGGCGCCGTGGTCGGCGGTAGGTACCGCAGCCATTGCGGCGCGACCGCGAATCGGCTCATCACTTCCAAGGCGCCGGCAGCGTTGTCGGTGCGAACGGACACTCGACCGCGCAGTTCGGTGTCGACGCCGGTCGTTTCGAGGACGTCGGCGAGATCGAGCACATCCGGATCACGAGTCGGCGGTGCCAGCGGTACCACCGGCTCGTACCAAACCTGCTCCGCCGGAACCGACACGATCTCTCGTTCCGGGTATCGAAGGGCGGTGAGGGATCCACCGAAGACGCACCCGGTGTCGAGGCACGCGGTGTTGTTGATCCATTCCACCTCGTGCACCGGCGTGTGACCGTAGAGGACCGTCGCTGATCCTCGGTAGTCCTGCGCCCACGGGTATCGAACGGGTAAGCCGAATTCGTCCGTCTCACCGGTAGTTTCACCGTAGAGCGCAAAGCTCCGGACTCGACCGGATGCCCTGTTGTGGTAGTCCTCCTTGAGACCGGCGTGCGCGACAACGAGTTTGCCGTCGTCCAGGACGAGGTGCGCGACGAGGCCGTCACAGAAGTCGACGACGCTTTCGCGGAACTCCGCCGACTCGGTGGCCATCTGCTCGAGGGTCTCGGCGAGTCCGTGACTGGCCGTGACCTTCTTACCGCGCAAGGCCTTGACGAGTTTGTTCTCGTGGTTACCCGGAACCGCTATCGCATGTCCCGCCGCGACCATCCCCATGACCAGACGCAGCACACCGACCGAATCCGGTCCTCGATCCACGTAGTCACCGAGGAAGACGGCAGTTCGCCCTTCCGGCGGCACCGCATCGACAGCTCTGCCGTCCGTCCCGTAGTCGACGGTGTAGCCGAGTTTCACGAGGAGCGTCTCGAGCTCGCTTCGACATCCGTGGATGTCACCGATGACGTCGAACGGACCACGCTCGACACGCAGATCGCTGCGGAGCGGGTGGCGCAAGAATGTGGCTTCGGAAACCGCGTCCTCACCTCTGAGGATGTGAACCGAACGGAAACCTTCCTTACCCAGCCCGCGGAGCGAGCGAGTCAGCTGTTGGTGCTGGCGGCGAATCACGTCGCGTCCGAACGTCCGGTCAGAGCGTGCGTCGTTTCGTGCAGAACAGACCGATTCCGGAACATCGAGCACGACTGCCACCGGCAGTATGTCGTGCTCGCGAGCCAACGCGACGAGTCGCTTGCGCGCGGCGGGCTGGACGTTGGTCGCGTCGACCACCGTGAGGCGTCCGCGTCGCAAACGCTTGGCCGCGACGAACTCCAGCACTTCGAAAGCATCGGACGTCGACTCCTGTGAGTTCGGATCATCACTGACCCACCCTCTGAATGTGTCACTCGAGAGGGTTTCGTACTCACCGAAGTGGCGCGCTGCAAAGGTCGACTTTCCCGAGCCACTGACGCCGATGAGTACTACCAGGGCGAGATCTGGAATCTCGTACACCGTCATGACGTTCGTGCCTCCTTCGTGAAGATTGCCATCTGTGTCGGCCCGCCAAGGACCGGATCAATTGCTCCGATAAATTCGAACTCCACGCAATAGCCGTGGACTCGGGCCGTTTCGGTTGCCCAGTCGCGGAATTGGGTTCGGGAGAACTCGAACCTGTGATCGGGGTGCCTGAACTCTCCCGCGGCCAATGCCGGATACAGCACGTTGTAGTCGGCATTCGGAGTAGTCAGCAGCACATACTGCGGTGCTGCGTCCACGAAGGCCGATCTGACCAGCGCCGGCAGGCGCGCCGTGTCGACGTGCTCGACCACCTCCATCAGCACGGCTGCGTCGAAGCCTTTCAAGCGTGCGTCGCGGTACGTCGCGGACGACTGCATCAAAGACACACGTTCACGTTGGGCGTCGGACATTTCGGTGAACTTCAATCTGCGTTGCGCCCGTGTCAGTTCGCGCGCGCTCACATCGACGCCGACAAGTTTGTCGAATTGAGCGTGCGGCATCAGCACCTCGATCAGTTTGCCTTCGCCGCAACCGATGTCGACAATCGTTCTGACGTGCAGTCGCTGAAGTGTCGCCAAAACTGCGTCGACGCGAAGCCGTGCCAGCGGCGGATCCGGTCGCGGTACTTCGATCTGCGCCTCTGCTTGGTCGGGAATCAGTCGATCGACCACCGATTCGACCAGGTCGCGTCGACGCGCCAGGTAGCGGGACATGATCAGCGCGGAATCCGGATGCGACGCCAACCACTCTCCAGCGACGCGGATCAACTTGTCTGCCTCGTCGGGTCCCACCCAGTAGTGCTTCACGTCGTCGAGGACCGGCAACAGCACGTAGAGGTGCCGAAGGGCACTCTGCACCGTGTGTTCCCCGGTGAGCGTCAACGACACGAAGTCGGAGTTTCCCCACGTCGGCAGGTGCGGATCAAGCTGCACCGGTATCGCGGTCACATCCCAGCCCAGCGGCTCGAACAACCGACGAGGCAATTCCGCATCGCCGCCACACGGAACCACCGGAATCGAGACGGTCAACGCGAGTTCGGTTCCAACGAGTTCCGGGTGCGACTTGCACGTTCCCGTCAACGCGGTGCGAAACAGCTTCGACAGAGCAACCGAGAGTATGGACGACGCCGCATACGGCCGATCATTGACATACTCACCCAGCGAAAAGTTGTCGCCACTCTTGCCGCGTCGATACCTACTCTGCACAAGTTCGATGGGGTCGACGTCCACAATCACTGCCACCGTGGTCTTTTCGGCTGAGGCCTCCGGGTACAGAACCGTGGCGGTGCCGATCGCCAAGTCGAAGCTTTGCACGCGGTCGGGATGTTTGTGCAGCAGGTAGCTCAACGCGGTCGCATCAGGAGTCTGCGGGGTCGGGGTGGACGTCAGTGTGAGTAGCACCAGGCGAATGTAGCCCGGCAAACGTCCGGGGCGCCTCCGATTTACGCGCCCGCGGCCGTCAGAACAAAGTGAGAGCTGCTCCCGCACCCACCAGTTCCCGGGGCGCCTCACGCGGCTCACTGCCAGCTGCACTGACGTCTCGATGCTCCGAACGACCACCCAACCCATGGCGCTCGACCAATGGCTCGACACGGCTTGCGAGCCAACGCTTGTATTCGGGAGTGACATACGCGCCCCGCCCGTACAGCTCGCGGTAGCGACGGATGAGCGCCGGATGTTCCTGAGCAAGCCAATTCATGAACCAACCCGAGTACTCCCCCGCAGGTGCATCGGGAAGACCGTCACACTCGTCGCACCGGCTTCGGACAGTGCCTCGAACAGCCCGTCGAGATGGCTGGTGGAATCGGTGAGGAACGGAATGACCGGCGCCACCATGACATTGCACGAGAATCCCGCGTCGGTGATGGCGCGGATCATCTCGAGACGCGCCCGCGGCGACGGGGTACCAGGCTCGATCTGCTTCTGAAGTGCAGCGTCGTTGATCGCCAACGACACACCGATTCCGACGTCGACCTGCGCTGCCGCCATTTTCAACAGCGGCAGGTCCCGTCGGAGCAGAGTTCCCTTCGTCAGGATCGAGAAGGGAGTTCCGGATTCGGTCAACGCGCGAATAATGCCGGGCATCAAGCGGTATCGGCCCTCGGCTCGCTGATAGGGATCGGTGTTGGTACCCAGTGCCACCGCCTCCCGTTTCCAGGACTTTCGCGCCAACTCTTTGCGGAGCACCGCGGCAATGTTCGTCTTCACGACCACTTGGGAATCGAAATCCGCGCCGGCGTCGAGGTCGAGATACTCGTGACTCGGTCTCGCGAAACAATATCGGCATGCGTGCGAGCAACCACGAAAAGCGTTGACGGTGAAGCTGAACGGCAACGTCGACTCTTCGGGCATCTTGTTGAGCGCGCTCTTGCAGAGCACCTCGTGAAACGTGATTCCCTCGAACTCGGGAGTCTGCACGGAGCGAACCAACCCGGCTCGTTCGAGTCCGGGTAGCGCTCCGTCATCTGCATCCAATGCCTGACCCGACCACCTCATGGCCCCAAGTCGAACACTTGTTCTAAGGTATGTCAAGATGGAGCGAATACCTGACCGTGCCTCACCACGGCCGGGAAGTTGTTGGCAGAATTCGGTGCATGTCGAACAGAATCAATATTTCGTCCGGTTCCGAATGGGAACCCAAGATCGGTTACTCCCGTGCCGTGCGCATCGGTAACCAGATCGCAGTCTCCGGCACCACCGCTCCTGGTGAGACCCTCACAGATCAGACCCGCGCAGCGCTCGAAACTATCAAGGCAGCACTTGCCGAGGCCGGCGCCTCGCTCGACGACGTCATCCGCACTCGCATGTACCTGCGCGACATGACGCAGTGGGAGCAGGCCGCTCTCGCGCACGGTGAAGTGTTCGGCGAGATTCGTCCCGCCACGACGATCCTCGAGGTCAGCTCGCTGATCGACCCCGCTCTGCTCATCGAGATCGAGGCCGACGCGGTTCTCAGCTGATCGCCAATCCGGACATTTGTGAAATGGGCGCCTAGTCTGAGCCGATGAAACCGATGCGGCTGTATCCGTTGACGCTCGCGCTCGGCATCACCGCCGCTTTCCTCTCGCCCGGTTCTGCACTCGCAGAACCGGGCGAGAGTCTTTCGACGGCTTGCGGCAGCCAGTTGAGCAATGCCGAGGTGGGCCGGATTGCCGAACTCAGCGACGTCACGACCCTGAACGGTGCCGGACTGCCTCGGCTCGAGACCGCTGTCGAACGTCATCGTGAGATCACGTCGATCCTCGTCTCACACCACGATTGGCGAGGCTTGTTCTCCATCGGCCTCGACGCTGTCGAACACGAGGCGGTGATGCCGCTGCAGCGAGACCCTGCGGCCTTCGCCGATGACGAGTGGGCCCATTCCGTCAGCTTCGAATTGCTGCGCAGGTACCTGGTGAACGTCCATGCGGAGTTCACCGGTACTCCCACCGATCCGGCGTGGAGCAACTACTTCGCCCTGACACGTCAGTGCGACGCCAGTCCAGCACGGGTCGCCATGGCCGGCTACAACGCGCATCTCACCGTCGACCTCGCTCACGCCGTCGCCACGTCCGGAACCACTGCGGAGGATGTCCCCGATTTTTACAAGATCGTCGATTCCATTGCCGTCAAGGGTGGTTCGATCGTGACCCTCACCAAGGCCGAGTACGACGCCGATCTGGGGCCGCTCTGGCGGTTCTACTTCGTCGGCGAAGGACTCGACCGATTGGCCGGAAACTCGCAGCCCTCGGAACTGCTGCTCCGCGCCGCCGACAGCGGATACAACACCATCACGCTGGCCAACGGATTCGCCCTCCAGAATCCGCAGACACGTCCGGGCGCAGAACAGGAGATCGACGCACTCTGGCGTACTACAGATTCCGCTCTCGACGTACTCTCGCGACTCGGTGGTCTCTGACATCTCACCCTCCGCTGCCTGAACCGGACACACCTGCGACAATGACCCCATGACGGGGCACTCGACGGGGCAAGGCATGCAGAGTCCCGCCATGCGCCGGGTGCGAGACCTGTTGCGCGGGCCCGCAATTGTCTGCGATGGCCGAGCAACCATCCGCGAGGCCGCGAAGTTGATGACCGACGCGGGCCGCCGCGCTGTTGTGATCCCGACGGAGACAACCGGTTTCGGAATCTTCACCGAAGGTGACCTACGTGCTCGTGTGGTAGTTGGTGGTATCGACAGCAATCAGCCGGTATCAACGGTGATGACGCCGTCAGCAGTGACAGTCGATCCGGATCGATTGGGCGCCGACGCCGTGACCGACATGCTCGAGTACGGATTGCGCCATCTCCCGGTCGTGACCGAGGCAGGCGCACTGATGGGTGTGCTCGAACTCAGCGACCTCCTGACTTCGGCCACCAATCAGGGTTTCGAACTGCGCGCAGCGCTCGCCACAGCACAGGATGACGCCCACCTCGTCGAAACAGCCCGCGCGGTCCCTGTTCTGGTGACGGAATTGGTGGCGTCACGGGTCTCTCCGCTCGACATCGGCGCGACGCTGGCCGTGCTGATCGACGTGACGGTCAGGCGAGCCATCGAATTGGTGGTGGGCGGAGACGAGCGACCGGATTTCGCGTGGCTGTCGCTCGGCAGCGTCGCCAGGCGTGAAGCGCTCCCCTCTTCGGATATCGACAGTGCGCTGGTGTGGGGCGGCGAATCTCATCACGAGGGAGCCGACGCCGCGAAGACCATCCACGACATCCTCGATCTCTGCGGGTTCCCTCGCGACACCAAGAACGCCGTCGCGACCCAGGCCAGGTTTGCTCGGACGCTCCCACAATGGCGCACTGCGCTGCGGAAATGGGTATCCAATCCGTACCAGGACCAGGCCCTGGTCATGTTGTCGATGCTGGCGGATGCCCGCGTCGTCGCGGGCGATCCGGCGTTGGATCCTCGCCCTGCGGCGTTGGATCAACTGCGACTGCACCCGGCCGTCATGCGACTGCTCCTTCGCGAAGCCGTCGGAGGCAAGGCAAAGCTCCATTCGTTCAAGGACGTGATGACGCGTCGGACCGGAACCGTCGACCTCAAAGCCAGCGCCGTCCAACCGATCGTGAACATCGCTCGTTGGGCGGGGATTTCCGTGGGCGCCCGCACGAGTTCGACACTCGAACGCCTCAAGGCTGCAGCGGGAAGCGGTTTCCTACTCGACGACGACGCCCAGGTACTGATCGAATCTTTCGAGGTGTTGCAGCAGATTCGTGTCCGCCACCAGACCGATCAGTTCGCGGCAGGTCGGCCACCGACCGACGAAGTGGTGATCTCCGAACTCACTCCGCTCTCGCGGAGCTTGCTGAGCAATGCAGTGCGCGAGGTCGCAGGTGTGCAACGACGACTCGAATATGCCGCGTCCGCGTCGGCGCTACCCGACATCGACCCGTGAATCGCACTGCGCTCGAACAGGTTCTGGCGGCGGAGCGCCTCGAAGGCTGGGATCCGAGCGATGAACAGATCGCGGAACTCGAGGCCGTGATGATCGGGATGCTTTCTCGGCGTGAGTATTTCGAGCAGGAATTGGCGCGAGCCGTCGGCCTCTCGTCTGCGATTCCCCCGCGGATCCGCTGGCGACGATCAGCGCCGTACGTCTATCGCGGTACATCGGTTCTCGAGAACAATTTCGACGTACGAGATCCCGCCGCACTGCAATCACTCGAGTTCGCGGCGACCGCGCTTCGCCTGGGTGAGGCGCATCTCGGCAGCGACCTCGTACAGCACACGCGAGACACAGCCGAACTTCTCCTGCTTCACCAGCACGTTTTCCAAGATCTGTACCAGTGGGCCGGCCACATCAGAACCGTCGACATCAGGAAAGGTGCGGCAACGTTTGCTCCGGTCTCGGCGATTCGGAACTACCTGTCCGAGGTGGAAGAGATCATCGCCGCCGTCGATTGGGTAGCGCTCGATCACGGCGCTGCGTCGTTCGCGCTCGCATCGGTGTACTCGACGCTCAATCATGCCCACCCGTTTCGGGAAGGAAACGGGCGAACCGGAACCCTCTTCCTGCACCGACTCGCCGCGGACACCCGGTATCAGCTCGACTTGTCGCGGGTGAGCAGAACCGAGTGGGTATCCGCGTCGAGGGATTCTGCGCCTTTCCGGCCCACCGGAACCCCGTCGCCTCGCCCGTTCATCGATCTGTTCAATCGCGCGCTGACTCGCTGACGCAAACATCTGCTGCCCGTTCCAGGCGGACTGAACACCGTTACTGCTGAGTGAGCACCGCTTCCGACACTCTGGAAGCGGTGCTCACTCGAGGAAAAGGGTGCTCACTCGACCATCAACCGGGCAGCGCGAACTCCCCTGCGTCGGACCAGCGCTGACGCTCGGCCCCGAACGCGACGGACTGCATCGCACGGAACTCCTCGATCGAGCGCGAGTTCGACGCGAGGAACTCCTGATGCTCGGCCAGCGAGAAGCTGCCGTCCTCGATCTCGACGCCCCCGCCGCGGCCGGCGGCGGTGTCCGCGCGCAGATCCATCAACTCTTCCGGCTCGACGGGGTACCAGGAGATCCGGTCGAAGAATCGCAGCAACCACGGAGTGCCCTCCTCGAACGGCCCGGACTTCGCGGGGTGGCGGTGATTCCACACCTGCGTCGTACGTCCGACGAACTGGTACCCGCCCGGGCCTTCCATGCCGTAGATGCAGAGGTACGCCCCACCGATCCCGACGGCGTTTTCCGGGGTCCAGGTGCGGGCGGGGTTGTACTTGGTCGTGACAAGGCGATGACGTGGGTCGAGCGGCGTCGCGACCGGCGCTCCGAGGTAGACGTCACCGAGTCCGAGCACCATGTATTCGGCGCCGAAGACGGTGTCGAACACGTCGTTCACGGATTCGAGACCGTTCATCCGGCGGATGAACTCGATGTTCCACGGGCACCAGGGCGCGTCGGCGCGAACCCCGTGCATGTACCGCTGGATCGCTTCGCGCGTAGCCGGGTCGTCCCACGACAGTGGCATCCGCACAGTGCGACTGGGCACAACGAGTTCGTTGGCCGCCGGCAAGGTGTCCTCCGCCTCGGCGAGCATTCCCATCAGTTTGCCGACGGGCAGCACGTCCGGGTCGACGCGGACCTGCAGGCTGCGGATTCCCGGGGTGAGATCGAGTAGTCCGGCCGGCTTCTCGGCGTCGAGTCGCTGATGCAGTGCATGAGCACGCGCACGTAACGCCAGGTCGAGATTCATGTCGCCGTATTCGACCAACACGTTGTCATCGCCTGAGCGCCGGTACGTGACCGTGGTGTCGCCGTCACGACGGGCTATGACGCCGTCGTCGCCGTCACCACCGGAGGAATGAACAACCGAATTGGAGGCTCGACGCGATACTCCGAGGTCACGCCGGGAGGCTGCCCGTTCGGCGCGGACCGGCACGAAGCGAATCTTGTTCCCTGGAGCCAACTGTCCGAGCTTCCAGCGATCAGCGGACACCACCGTGATCGGGCAGACGAAGCCGCCGAGGCTCGGTCCGTCTGGTCCGAGGAGGATGGGCGTGTCGCCGGTGAAGTCGAGTGCACCGATCGAATACGCGTTGTCGTGGATGTTCGAAGGGTGAAGTCCGGCTTCGCCGCCGGTGGTTCTGGCCCAGTCTGGTTTCGGACCTATCAACCGGACACCGGTGCGGTCGGAGTTGAAGTGGACCTCGTACTCGGTCGCGTACAGCGTGTCGATGTCGGAGCGGGTGAAGAACTCCGGCGCCCCGTGCGGGCCCTCGGTCACCGCAAGTTCCCAGCACGTGTGTATCGCCGGAACATGCTCGGCGGGAACAGCTCCCGCGACCCCGGTCGCCTGTCCGAGTTTGAGAACGTCTCCTGCCCGCAGAGTCCTACCTTCGTGTCCCCCGAACCTGCCCAGGGTGAAGGTCGACGCACTGCCGAGATAGTCGTCGGTCTCGATTCCGCCCTGTACGAGTACGTAGATGCGCAGTCCCGGGCCGCTGACCGTTCCGACGTCGAGCACCGATCCAGCGGGGACGAGAACGGGACGCCACTGACCGTGTACGACGCCGTCGACGGTCACCGACACCGGGGCACCTGTGATGCAGACCGTGGTGTCTTCGTCGAACGTCATGGCAGGTCCGGCCATCGCGCATTCGATGCCGGGGGCGCCTTCGGGGTTTCCGAGTGCGGTGTTTCCCAACCGAAACGACAGGTCGTCCATCGGGCCCGATGGTGGGACTCCGATCTGCCAGTATCCGACGCGTCCTGGATAGTCCTGAACCGTCGTCAGCATTCCGCGACGCACGATGGTCAGTTTTGCGTTCATTCGTCTGCTCCCGGCCGTGTGACGATCATGCGGACGGCCGTGGGATCGAAGCCGTTGCACGGGTTGTTGATCTGCGGGCAGTTGGACACGAGGACGAGCACGTCACGTTCGGCACGCAACGCGAGCCGCTTGCCTGGTGCCGACAGTCCGTCGACGATTCCGAGTGTGCCGTCGGGGTCGACCGGGACGTTCATGAAGAAGTTGATGTTGGACACCAGGTCCCGCTTACCGAGCCCCCATTTTGCGCCCTCGACGAGGAAGTTCTCGACGCACGCGTGCTGATGCTTGGTGTGGTGTCCGTATCGCAGGGTGTTCGATTCCTGTGAGCACGCGCCGCCGACGGTGTCGTGGTTTCCGACCTCGTCTGCGACCAGGGTCATGAGTGGAGTTCCGTCGTCACTGCGGAGCACGGAGCCTATGGACAGAAACAGGTTCTTCTGGGCTGTGACCGTCGCTGCTGCCGAATACCGAACGCTGTGATCGTCACCGGCGTAAACGAGGGTGTCGACGGCTTGATTTCCGTGTAGATCGACGATGGTCAGGACGTCACCGGCGCGGACAACTGCGGACCACGGCCCGAATGCGTCCGCGATCTCGTCGAGGATCACCGTTCCGGGAACGAGGGCGGGGACATCCAAGGTGGTGGTCATTCGGTCTCCTCCAGGTTCGAAGCCGTCCAGGCATCTTCGGTATTGAGCACTGCGCGTTGGTATTCCGGCCCGAGATCGTCAAGGCTGCCGAGTTCGTCGGCGGCCTTCCACGCGAGCACTTCGAGGGACGTGGTGGGAAACTGCGGCGCCGGATCGAGTGGGTGCGCGGTGTTGGCGATCATCACGATGACCGGCAGGTGGATCAGAAGATCGACCGTCGCGCCGGCGCCGGCGGAACCCGTACTGGTGAGAGCGCCGTCCGCCTCGACGCGGACACCATGGAAGAAGGACAACGGAGGCGCGATGTCCTGCGGCCCGACCCCGTTCTTCGCGGCAGCGACGGTGAACAGTTCACGACCGGCGGGTGAGGCACTGTGCAGCGAACCCTGCCCGTACTTCGCCTCGTTGGTGGCGCGTGACGTCGTTCCGCAGAACGCGTCGTGGTGACCCGACGTGTCTGCGACCACGGTCGCAAGTACTCGCCCCTGATCAGAGAGCAACGGGTGCCCGACGCCGAGATAGGCCTGCCATGGCACCTTGACGGTATCGGCGACGTTGAGACGCTCCCAGGGGGCGTCGGCGCGATAGAGCAAGATGTTTGCGCAGGCGCTGCCAGCGATGTCGCGAAGTCGCAATCGGGTTCCACGTGCGAGAACCTTGGTCGTGTACCGCCCACCCGGCACGGTCTCAGCCCAGGTCAGACGTTCGGGAGCGACGTCTTCGGGTGGGTTCGGCCAACGCGTTGCCGGCAATACGGGCATGGAATCGGTGATCGTTCCAGCTTGAGACCGGGCATGCTCGCGCGCTCCGGCGGTGGTCTGAGTACTCATGGTCAGGCTCCGATCGTGACGGGATTCGGGGTGGCGCGGCCACGTGGGAAGCAAGCGACTCCCAGCCCCACGACCAGCGCTACCGTGATGGGCGCGGCCCACTGCAGAATGGGGTACTCCCCGGTGGGGTTGAAGATCTCGGCTCGTGGCCAGGACAGGTTGATCACCATCAGCGCGCCGTACACAACCGCGGCGATGTTGACCGGAACTCCCCAGATGCCCAGGGAGAAAAGCTTTTTGCCTTCGGCGTCGAACTTGGGGCCGACTGCCGTGCGAGGCCATCCCTTGAGACGCTGAACCAGCAGCGGCACGGTCACCATGAGGTAGGCCAAGTAAATCAAGATGATGCATACGCTGGACAGGGTTGCAAAAATTGCCGAGTTGCCCACGTTGACGGCCAGGACGGCAATGCAGACCAGACCGATGAGGACGGACGGCGCGATAGGTGTTCCGGTGCGGGGGTTGACCTTTGCCAGTACCTGCGAGGCAGGAAGCCGCCCGTCGCGGGCCATCGAGAACATCAGCCGTGAAGCAGCAGTCTGAATGGCCAAGGTGCACACGAACACTGCGATCGAGACGTCGATCAACAAGACCGTGCCCCACGGGGAACTGAGAATCGATGTCAGTACGTACGGCAAACCTTCCGTGGCCA
Organism: Rhodococcus sp. NJ-530; assembly: GCF_003860625.1. Classification (NCBI taxonomy): domain Bacteria; kingdom Bacillati; phylum Actinomycetota; class Actinomycetes; order Mycobacteriales; family Nocardiaceae; genus Rhodococcus; species Rhodococcus sp. NJ-530. The sequence goes on along the minus strand of NZ_CP034152.1, from coordinate 3,024,335 downwards.
GGCGTCCGTCGGTGAGTGAGGGCGCTGCCATCAACGCGCCGAGGATCATCAAGCCGCCGCCGAGCGCGGAAGCGGACAGTGCAAGCCGGATCGTACGAGGTGCGACGCGTCGGGGGTTGCGGGTCTCCTCGGCCAGTTCGCCTGCCGAACCGAAGCCGACCATGACGTAAGCAGCCATCAGTCCGGACATGATCCACGCCCAGGCGTATCCGGGCTGACCGCCGGCACTGCCGGTGTCGAAGACGACGTCCGGTCCGCGCTGAGCGTGGGTGAAGAACATCCCAATCACTGCGATGACACCGACGATTTCGCAGGTCACGCCGATGTTATTGATACGCGACATCCAGTTGACGCCGATGCAGTTGATAAAGGTGGTCAGAACCAGAAGTACCGATCCGAGCAGCACGGCGTTGGCGGCACCACTCGATGAGGTGAGTGCGCTGTCCTCACCGATGATCTGGAACCCGCTCCACACATTGGGGAGCACGACCTGCAAGGCGATCGCGGCGGCCGATGCAGTGACGATCTGAGCGAGAATCATGAACCAACCGGCGAACCAGCCGACGATCTCACCACCCATCCGCCGCGACCACTGGTAGATGGCACCCGAAATCGGATATCTGGCAGCAAGTTCCGCGAAGTTGAGAGCAACCATGAACTGACCGATGAAGACGACGGGCCAGGTCCAGAAGAACGCCGGACCCGCGAAACCGAAACCGAGGCCGAACAATTGGAAGATCGTGGTCAGGATGGAAACGAAGGAGAAGCCCGCGGCGAACGACGCGAACTTTCCCAGCGATCGATGCAGCTGCTGCTCGTAGCCGAACTCCGCGAGGTCACCGTCGTCGTGAGGCGAAGAGGCGAGTGCGGAAGCGGTGGTGGGCTGCGCAGCCGGGGTTGTTGCACTCAACGGCGTACTCCTTCGGCGAAGCGATTCAGAGGCGAATAACTGTCGATTGATAGTTTTCGCGAAATCCACTCGCCACAGGTGACGCCCGCGTATACGATTCGCCTCATTCTGTAACAGGCTCGTTGAGTACGTTTCGAGCACGTGACCGAATGCTCACAGCGGCGACCATCCCGCACGTAAGGCCGCAGCCTGCCACTATGGAAGGCGTGACCAACGCCGGCCCCGGAAGACCCCGCCTGACCGCTCGCCGACGCCCGGGTGGCACTGCCCGGGCGGAGATCTTGGATGCAGCCGCTGAACTGTTCACCATCCGAGGCTTCGCCGCGACGTCCACACGCCACATCGCCGAAGCAGTCGGAATGCGTCAGGCGTCGCTGTACAACCATTTCGCCACCAAGGACGACATTCTGGTTGCACTTCTCGCCGACACCGTGACGCCGGCGCTCGACTTCGCGGAGAATCTCAGGCCACTCGACACCGCACCCGAGGTTAAGCTGTACGCACTTTCGTACATCGACGCGGCACAACTGATCACCGGACGGTGGAACCTCGGCGTCCTTTATCTCTTACCGGAACTGAGAAGTGACAGGTTCATGTCGTTCCGAGCCGATCGCGATCGGCTTCGCGAGCAATACCGGGCACTCGCCCAGGATGTGCTCGACGCGATTGACGATCCATCATCAACGCACCTGGCCGAGCTTCCGTTTCGCCTGGTAGAAAGCGTGATCAGCGCGCGAGCCGACGCGCTCGAAGGCACCCCGATTCCCGACGCCGCCGTCATCGCCGGGTCGGCGCTGCACATTCTTGGGTGGCGCCAGGATCTTGACCCCATCCATACGGAAGCGGCAACGCTCATTGCGAACGCAGAAACGCCGAAATTGTCCGGGGCTGCATCAGCTCCGGACAATTTCGACGCATTGAGGACCTAAACGGCCACGAGACTAGACCGAGAGGGACTGTCCCGGGAAGATCAGGTTGATGTTCGGAACCTGGCTGGCGAGGTTCTCGAGCGAGATGCCGTGTGCAGCAGCGATCTTCGACAGGGTGTCGCCTGCCTTGACCACGTAGTTGCCGCTTCCGGTGCTTGCTGCCGGAGCCGACTCGACGGAAGCCTCAGCGGTGACGGGGGCGGTTGCGGCCTCGTAGTTGCCTGCGGTGGTGCCGGTGGTCAGGTACTGACCGCAGACGGGCCATGCGCCGACGCCCTGGCCTGCGAGAACGTTCTCGGCGACACGGATCTGCTCGGCCTGGCTGGCGTTGGCAGCGTTGCCCGATCCACCGAATGCGTTCCAGGTGCTCTGCGTGAACTGCAGACCACCGTAGAAGCCGTTTCCGGTGTTGGCGGCCCAGTTACCGGAGGACTCGCAGTTTGCGACTCCGGACCAGTCGTGGCCGGCTGCCGAAGCGGTGCCGGTGCTCATGGCGAGCGGGATCGCGACGACTGCGCCTGCGGTTGCAACTGCGCCGAGGGCGCGCTTGAAGGTGATGCTGGTCATTGGGTAAATCCTCTCCGCTACCGCGGACGAGGTCGGCCCGGACGCTTTCACGTCTCGTCGATCGACTCGTCTGTTTCACTCCTGCCCCGCGAAGGTTTCGGGAGTACCGGACCCGCGGGGCAGAAGCACGCAGTTGCGGGTCGGTGTTTGCCCGGTAGTTTCGGGCTGTCAACGACCGTAGGTGATGGTCACGGATTGGTCACGGGGCAGTTTTCCGGCACTGCCGTACCAGATTCAGTCGAGTTTCAAGAAATAACCACAGGTCAACTAGTTGATTCGAGGTTCAACCATACCGATCGTTATCCGTCCGTTATGTGTCAACCGTCACTGTGATTTTGTGACCCACCGCACCGAAAAAGGCCGTGTCGGACCACGAAGGAGCCCCCTTCGGATGTTAAGAGATTCCTGGCAACGGGCAAAAACCAACCGCCCCAATCGTTATGGAGAATCAACTGGTGATCATCGCAGTAGAAGGACCCAGCGCCGCCGGCAAGACCACTTGGTGCCGAGCCCAGATGACGAATGAATCGGTCGTCGAGGAATTCGTGGCCGAATATCAGCCCACCGGGTTCGAACCGGATGGAACCAACCTCGAAGTGCAGGCAAGTTACTGGACAACGGTCAATTCGAAGCGATGGTCGCAAGCGGAAGATCTCGAAGCGAGAACCGGTATCGCGCTCTGCGACAGCGACCCGCTGAAACTGCACTACAGCTGGTGTCTCGCTGCGGTGGGCGCAGCACCTCGGGAGCGATTCGAGTACGAGCTCGCGGCAGTCGAGACAGCTTTCGAGCACCTCGAACTGGGTTTCGCGGATCTGACCGTCATCTCGATACCGTCACCGGGGCAGCTTCTACTTCAGCGCGAAGGAGACCCCAGCCGCCGACGACGGCATTTCGAGCTTCACGCGGCGCTCGCCGAGCCCCTCACCCACTGGTACTCGGCGGTGAACAGGGTAGATCCAGGTCGCGTTGTGTGGCGCTTTCCGACACAGCTCGATCTTTCGCGCTGTCCCCCGCCTCGATCGGATCGCAGCGATCCGGGCCTCCTTCGCGCGATGATCAACGAGCTGCCGCCTCTCCCCAGGTAGGGAGTGGCTGCTCGATCTCAGCGCGCTCGTTCGACCCTGGCCTCGTCCCACACCGGCGACTCGCTCTCGTACACGTTCCCATCCGATCCGAAGACGAGGAACCTGTCGAACCCGCGCGCGAACCAGCGATCGTGCGTGACCGAGATGACCGTGCCGGCAAACTGAGCAATGCCCTGCTCGAGCGCGTCAGCCGAATGAAGGTCAAGGTTGTCGGTCGGTTCGTCGAGCAACAACATCGTGGCGCCGGAGAGCTCGAGGAGCAGGATCTGCAATCGTGCCTGCTGACCGCCGGACAGGTCGTCGTACTTCTGTTCCGCAGCTTGGGACAATCCGTAACGGTCCAGCGCGCGGCTCGCCGCTTCGCGTCCCATTCCGCTGCGGTGTTCGTCGCCCATGTGCAGGATCTCGAGCAGCGTGTTTCCGGTCAGATCGGGCCTGGAGTGTGTCTGCGCAAACAATCCGGGACGTACCCGGGCACCCAGCGTCGCAGTACCCCCGTGCTCGACTGGCGCGATGTCGAGCGCCTCGACAGGCAGATGCTCGCTCCCCGGATCGGTCCCCCCACCCGCCAAGAGCCGAAGGAAATGCGACTTTCCGGATCCATTGGAGCCCAGCACGGCAACCCGATCTCCGTACCAGATCTCGGTGTCGAAAGGCTTCATCAATCCGGTCAGCTCGAGATCTTGACATACCAACGCGCGCTTGGCGGTTCGCCCGCCCGCCAGCCGAACCGTCACCTTCTGCTGAAGTGGAATCGCTTCGGGTGGCCCTGCCTCCTCGAACTTCGCCAACCTGGTTTGCGAGGCGTGATACCGCGCAGCGACGCCGTCGTTGAACTTGGCCTTTTCACGCAATCGCAGAACCAGGGCACGTAATTTCGCGTGCTCCTCGTCCCAGCGTCGGCGCAGTTCTTCGAATCGAGCGTTGCGATCCTCGCGGGCTTGGTGGTAGCTGGCCAGCCCAGCACCGTGCGTCCACGACGTTGCGCCGCTGATTCCGGGCTCGAGCGTCACGATGTGGGTGGCCGCGTTGGCGATCAGTTCGCGGTCGTGGCTGACGAACAAAACCACTTTCGACGATTCCGAGATCGTCTTTTCCAGCCATCGCTTGCCCGGAACATCGAGGTAGTTGTCCGGCTCGTCCAGTAGGAGTGCGTCGTCGGGCCCAGCGAACAGTGCTTCGAGAACCAACCGTTTCTGCTCGCCACCACTGAGGGAGTTGGCCGCGCGCCACTTCGCACGGTCATAGGGAACACCGAGAGCCGCGGTAGTGACCTTGTCCCAGAAGTCTTCGGTCTCGTAGCCGCCCACGTCGGCCCAATCGGCCAGCGCATGCGAATACTTCATTTGAGTTGATTCCTCGTCGCGCTCGATCATCGCGTTTTCTGCCGTATCGAGCGCCAGTGCTGCGTCCCGGATCCGTGCCGGCGAGACGGACAACAGAAGATCGCGCACGGTGGACTCGTCGCGAACCTGGCCGACGAATTGCCGCATCACGCCCAGTGTTCCGGATCGAGTGACAGCGCCCTCGTCGGCGACGACGTCTCCGGCGACAATGCGGAGCAACGTCGTCTTACCAGTCCCGTTGGGGCCTATCAGTGCAGTTTTTGCGCCGTTGCCGACCCGAAAGCTGACACCGCTGAGCAGTTGCCGACCATCAGGGAGAAAGTAGTCGACGTCGGCGATGTTGAGGTGGGTCACGCTGTCAAGAGAACCCTACCCACGGCGATCTGCCAAACCATTATTCCTGCCTTCGGTCGCGAGCTCACTACCGTCGTGGGATCGTCCGACCGCATCGAGCGCCGCCAGATATCCGAAAACCATTGCGGGACCGATAGTTGCACCTGGACCGGCATAGGTATGACCCATCACCGGTGAGCTGGTGTTACCTGCTGCATAGAGCCCGTCGATGACCGAACCGTCGGCGCGCAACGCTCGCGCGCGAGCGTCCGTGTTGATGCCGCCTTTGGTCCCCAGGTCTCCAGGCACCATCTTCGCGGCATAGAACGGACCCTTCGTGAGTTCTCCGAGGCTGGGGTTGGGCTTGTTGGTGCAGTCGCCGTAGTAGTGGTCGTATCTGCTTGTCCCACGGCCGAAGTCGCGATCGACTCCGTCGCGCGCGTGACTGTTGAATCGTGTGATGGTCGCGGACAGCGCATCGCCCGGCACTCCGATCTCGGCAGCGAGTTCGGCAATCGATCCAGCTCGCACGATCGCACCCGATTCGATCCACGACCGAGGTATCGGCCTGCGCGCCGGAACCCCCGCGAACAGGTAACGGTCACGGTACGTCTGATCGAAGATCAGCCAAGCCGGGATGTTCTCAGCGGGTCCTTCACCTCGGCCGTACTTTCCGCCGAACATGGCGTGTGCCGCTTCGACATAGGGAAGTGACTCGTTCATGAAGCGCTGACCGCTGGCGTTGACCATGAGGCTGCGAGGCAACGAGCGTTCCGCCAAGGCGAACCACGGGCCTTTGGGCAGTGGAATCGACGGGGCCCACCACGCGTCGTCCATGTACGAAATTGCGGCGTCGACGCGTAGAGCTGCACGGATGCCATCCCCGGTATTGGTCGGTGCCCCGAGAGTCCACTGCGCGCTACTCGGCCGTCGCTGGTACTCGCCTCGCATGTCGTCGTTGTTGTCGAACCCGCCACACGCGAGGATGACACCGCATCGAGCGTGCATGGTGGTCTGCACTCCCCCGGACTCGAGTCGCACACCCACGACACGATCACTGTCGGTCACCAAATCCACAAGCCTCGTCCCGAGCTCCACCGTCACTCCGGCGTCCCGAACTCCGAGCATCAGTTCGGCCATGAGCGCCGGCCCGAGCCCGATCAGCTTCTTCCTCCGAGCTCTTGCGGCCAGGGATCTCATTCCTACCCGAAGCATCCGCACCGGACCCCGCCAATGCCGGATCCCCGTGCTCAGCCAACGGTAATCAGATTGTTGGACAACCATGTTGAGCGGAACCTTCATGTACGGCGGATGAAGTGTCGCAAGATCGTCGCCCAGAGCTCGCGCGTCGAACGGGCGCGGCTCGCACGAGCGGCCGCTTGCACGTCCGCCAGGTGCCTCGGGAAAGTAGTCGGAGTACCCCTTCACCCATTCGAGCTCGAGTGCAGAGTGACGAATCAGGAAATCGAGGGCTTCCGGACCTCGATCGAGATAAGTGTCGATTCGGTCGCTGTCTGCATCCTCTCCGACAATGCTCTTCAGATATGTTCGCGCAGAGTCGATATCATCTGTCGGTGCCTCGCGGCGAAGTATCGAGTTTCCCGGAATCCACACGCCGCCCCCGGACCGGGACGACGAACCGCCCCAGTATTCGGACTTCTCCACGAGTATCGTCGAGAGTCCGTTGCGGGCTGCGGTGATGGCTGCGGACATGCCGGCAGCCCCCGATCCGACAACAACGACATCCACTACGGGCACATCTACTACGGGCGGCACGGCGCCCTGAGGGTTCTCGTCCATCACTGGTCACGACCTTTCGTGTCATCTTCGTCCTGCGTGTGCCACCGGGATCCTCGAACAGCGTCGAGCGCCCCCTCGACGCACACGGGAAGTGATGCCCCGCGCTTGTGAGGGTTACGTATCCATTGCCGATAACCGAACTCCGCCGCCGCCAACATCAAATGAACGAGAAGTCCTGGGCGGCTGTCGTTTTCCGGATCGAGTTGCATACGTTGCGCCACCAACTCGACCAACCGATCACGATGCTCGGGCGCGATCAGAGCGACACGATCCATCAGGTGCGGCGCGGTACGGAACGCCGATCGCCACTGATCGATCTCCGCGGACTCGAAAGCATTGGAACGCTCGAGGATTGCCCGTGATATCGCAAGATCAGCCGACTCGGCCGGTGGGCGATCCTCGAGCAACGTCACGATTCCGGCACCGCCCTGCCTGACCGGATCCAACAGCAGATCCTCCTTGTTACGAACGTGCCGAAAGTACGTACTCGCCGACACCCCCGCTGCCGCCGCAATCTGCTCGGTGGTCACTTCCTCGAAACCGTCACGCGCGAACAGATCGAATGCCGCACGTTGAATGTCTGCTCGCACCTGCAACCGCTGTCTCTCCCGTAGTGACATCAGCAACGTCCTCCCGCCTCGGCCGAGATCCGGCCGTTCTCGATAATGCGAGTCTCACCTATTGTGACAGTCACTGTCAATATCCAATTCTCTGTCAGATATCAGCAGACCCGGGCATTTCGTTGACACTGCATTCGATGCCACGACAAGCTTCGAAGATGAAACGATGGGGACCGAATCGAGACGTTTCTCCAAGAATTTGTCGATGCGGGGCTTCAAGGCGCGGTCACCGAAGCGTATTTCGGTGGTCCACTCTGGCGCATGACCCTGCTCGCCCGTTTCGACGACCGAGCCCTCGGCCCCGACGGCGCCGTCATCTATCGAAATCGAACAGTGCTTCTCGTTCGGACCAAGTGGGAAAGATCATCGAGCAAGAGGACTACTACGAGGACACCGCCAGAATCGGTGACTTCGACAGGCGGCTCCGCGAAATCGAAGCCGGACGAGCCTGTGGCACAGTCGTGGAATGACAGACGTCAGGATTGACCGCCACCGAAAGCTGTCGGCGTTCCTGTCTTCCCAGAACGATGTCGAACTGGCCCGACTGGTCGACACCGTTCAAATCTCGAGTGTCGGCGTAGGTGGCGCCGCAGGAGTGATCAGGGTCTATGACAACAGGCTCAACGGCGTTCCGGTATTCACCAAACGCATCCCACTGAGCGTGCGGGAAATCGCCGAGGTGGGCTCTACTTCCAACCATTTCGATCTGCCGACGTTCTGCCAGTACGGCATTGGTGGCCCAAGCTTCAACGCCTGGCGAGAACTGGCCGCGAACATCGTGGTCACCGATGCCGTTCTGGCCGGCGAAACACAGTCGTTCCCAATGCTTTACCACTGGCGGATACTTCCCGGACGTTCGCCCGTTGCGGCCGAACACGCCGACATCGATTCCGTTCACACCGCCGGCGCCAGCCGTGAAGTGCGGACCCGTCTCGAAGCGCTTGCCGCTGCGCCGTGCAGCCTCGTACTGTTCTGCGAGTACATCGAACACCCGATCTCGAATTGGCTGGAAGACAACCCGTCCGCCAAAGCTGCCGAAGTCGAGCGACAGTTTTCGGAGATCGTGGCATTCTTGCGCGATCGACAGTTGCTGCACATGGATGGACATTTCGGCAACATGCGCACCGACATGGAGCGGATCTATCTCACCGACTTCGGACTGGCCACATCCCCACACTTCGACCTGTCGACTGCCGAGCACGACTTCGTCCGGCGCCACGCCACTCATGACGCCGACTACGCCGCCATGCTTCTGGTCAACTGGCTGGTGACCGAGGTCTGCGGGGTACCGAGGCCGACGAGCGGCGGACCAGTCGCCCGCAACCAGTACGTACGACGATGCGCCACAGGTCATATTCCAGGTGATGTGACACCAGAGGTGGCCGCGATCGTGACACGGCACGCGCCCGTCGCTGCGAGGATGAACGACTTCTACTGGCGATTGTTCGACGGCGACTTCGATGCGCCCTACCCGCATGCCGCGCCAGTTCCGACTTCCGGTCGAGCACAGGGTTTTCCCTGAACTGCCGTATTCACATCTCAGGGTTCATGTCATCCTCGGGACCGATGTGCTGGTCAGTGCCGGTAGGGCACAGTTCTCCTCATGATTGAACTGAGGGGATTGACCAAGGTTTACGGACCGACGAAAGCGGTGGACGACTTGTCGTTCACGGTCAAGCCGGGCATCGTGACGGGCTTCCTGGGCCCGAACGGTGCAGGCAAGTCGACGACGATGCGGATGATCCTGGGTTTGGATCAGCCGACGTCGGGTGCGGCGTTGATCGAGGGCAAGCCGTACCGCGAGCTCAAGACGCCGTTGCGGACGGTGGGTGCGTTGCTGGATGCGAAGTGGGTGCACCCCAATCGCAGTGCGCGTGCACATCTGCAGTGGATGGCTGCTTCGAACGGGATCCCGAAGTCCCGCGTCGACGAGGTGCTCGGGTTGGTCGGATTGTCCGAGGTGGCGGGCAAGAAGGCCGGCGGGTTCTCGCTCGGTATGTCGCAGCGTCTGGGGTTGGCGGGTGCGCTGTTGGGGGATCCGAAGGTGTTGTTGTTCGACGAGCCGGTCAACGGTCTCGATCCGGAGGGCATCGTCTGGATTCGTAAGTTCATGCAGCGGTTGGCGGCCGAGGGCCGCACGGTGCTCGTGTCGAGTCACCTCCTGTCGGAGATGGCGCTCACGGCGGAGCAGTTGGTGGTGATCGGTCGGGGTCGGTTGATTTCGGATTCGACGGTCGCGGAGTTCGTGGATCGTTCGTCGGAGTCGACGGTGCGCGTGCGCAGCCCACAATTGGACGCTCTCCATGCCGCATTGACTGCCCAGGGACTGACTGTCCGCGAGGAACATTCAGGATCGGAGCCGGTGTTGGTGGTCGTGGATTCGACCACCGATGTGATCGGTGGTTTGGCTGGTTCGCAGGGAATCGTGTTGCACGAGTTGGCTTCTGTGCAGGGATCGCTCGAGGATGCGTTCATGAAGTTGACCGGAGACGATGTCCAGTACCACGCATCCGGTATCGATCCGGGCGCCGGAGCCCACCACGCAAACACACAGCACGCTATGGGAGGTGCACTGTAATGGCTGTTCTCAGTGCTGAACGTATCAAGATCACCACGACCAAGTCGCCGCTGTGGTGCACGATCACAATCATCGTCCTGGGGTTGGGCGTCGCCTGGATGATCGGGCGTTCGTCGAGTTCGAGCATTCAGGCGTACAACGACGAAGCCGCATCAGGAACTCCTGATTTCGAGAAATTCCTCCCCACGTTCAACGACGCGGGGCTAGGAGTATCCGGATTCGGCGTCATGGTCCTGATGATCATGGCGGCGCTCGCGATCACCAGCGAGTACCGCTTCGGCATCATCCGTACCACCTTCCAGGCCATCCCGAGTCGGGCTTCGGTTCTGATCGCCAAAGCCTGCCTGATCGGGGCTTTCGGCGCGGTGCTGTCCTTCGTTCTCATGCTCGGCGCGGTATTCATCACCAAAGCTGCGGCAGGCTCTGAAGGTTCCACCAATCTGGCACTGGACAACGCCGACGCCTGGCGCGCCGTTTACGGCGTACCGATCTTCGCGTTCCTCTGCGTTGCCCTTGCCATCGCCGTCGGAGCACTCCTTCGTCAGTCCGCAGGCGCCATTGCACTACTGCTGCTGTGGCCACTGCTCATCGAGAGCCTGTTCGGCATGTTCGGATCCTTCGGCAGAAACGTCACACCGTTCCTCCCGTTCGCCAACGCCGACCACTTCCTCTCTTCGGGTTCGAGCACCAATTTCCATTGGGGCCCTTGGGGAAGCTTGTTCTACTTCGCAGCGTTTGTGCTGGTGATATTCGGAATCAGCATCGCCGTCGTCAACAAGCGCGACGCCTGACCGAGTCGCAAACCGACCAAGACCAAAACTGGCCGCACCGGAGCCCTTCCGGTGCGGCCAGTTTCGCGTTGACAGAACCCGCAGCGCTTGTCGATCACGCCAAGGAACAGGGCACGCGCGGGTTCGCGTCACTCTGCCCCGCGGACGCGGCACCTCGAAATAAGACCTGGTCGAGTTCCTGGCAGACTGACCTTACGCGTCAGCGTTCCAGTTGCGCGGCAAGCTCTTTCATCCAATCGAGGAATGCCTGCGGGCCGTCGAACTGGACGCCGTCGACAGCAGCCACTTCCGGTGCGATGTCGTCGCCCTTGACCACCAACGCTTCTCCACCCGAGGCAAGGACAGCGGCAAAGGCCGGTAGGTCACCCCGGTCGTCGCCCGCGTACGCGACGACGTCGACCCCTGCGGCCGCGATCGCGCGAAGGAGGCCTGTCCCCTTGTCCTCCTCAACGGGTGGGCGCAATTCCTCGACCAACTTGCCGGGCTCACGCCGCAACCCGGTCCGGCTCGCGATTTCTGTCGTCGCTGCTTCCACAAGGCGCTGCGCGACCGCACGATCCGCGGCCCGACGCCAATGCACGGCCACCGCAAGGCCTTTGCTCTCGACATGGATGCCAGGAACTGCCGGAGAGTCGAACAAGCGACGCAATTCGGCTTCTGCTTCGGCGACAGCATCACTGAACGCCGCGACGGCCGGAAGCACGTGGATTCCGTCGTCCGTCCAGGTCTCGACGCCGTAGGAACCCATGAGCACAACGGAATTCAAGCTGAGCCGCTCTCGCAAGAACGACACAGGCCGTCCCGAGAGCAAGCCGACAACACCGAGATGCTCGGCCAGGGTCGCAAGCACGTCTTCGGCGCCGGGCAGTAGCGCACTCGCCGACGGATCGTCGACGATGGGTGCAAGCACGCCGTCGAAATCCATCACCAGTCCACAGCGAGCTGGATCGGACGTGAGTCGGAGGATGACGTCCGCAGCGGTTCGCATGGTTCGAGTGTGCCAAATCGATCGCACCCGCAATACCAACACCGGATCCGAATGTAATCTCCGCCACTTCGTCCAAGTTGTCCGGAACCGCTGGCGAACTCGCGTTCTCTCCCTGCAAGGGCGGACTGTGGTCCGATACAGTTCTCACCACGCTTACCAACTGGGGGTAATGATGAGCGAATTGACTGTCGCCACTGACGGCATCCGAAAGTACGGCTCGACGTCGACCGAAGCGGCAGGACGCATCGCGCAGGCCGCCGCCGTCGATCTGGGTGCAAACATCGCAGCAGTCGCACCGGCCGTGGGCCCCGTCGGGATCGAATTTCTCGAAGCATTCGCGCGCGCTCAGGCCACACACACCAAAGATGTTGCAGCACTCGCCACGTTCTACGCCGGCAACGCCGCGACGGCCGGTGCAGCCGCGCAGGCCTACGACACCACAGATCATGCAATCGCAACAGATCTGACCGCTGTGGCCGGATCGACGGGCGCGACCGCGTGAGCACCGAAGACGACTCGACGACCGTCATCGAATTCCCTCACGGTGGCGCTCCTGCCCCGGCACTGCCGAACAATGTGGTCGAATCGATGCTCGCCGGCATACCGGTACCGGCACTCCCCGGAATCGAAGATCTGTTCGCGCCCTTGATCGAACTCGGGAAGAGTCTCGGCACAGGCACTTTTGCGGGCATCGATCCCGTCGGCATCTTCGATCAGGCGTCCACTCTCATCGACCACGCCATGGGACTGTCCCGAAGCGCGGTCGCCGAGGTAAGCCAGACCTGGAACAGCACCGGCAGTGACGCCGCGACCGAACTGTCGCGATCCGCCCAGAACAGCGGCGCAGAATTGAGCGAACGCGGAACCGCGATATCGAAAACTGCTGCTGCCGCCGCGGAATCGGTGCAGCGAGGCAACGCGAATCTCGCGGCAATCGCGCAGTCCTTCGCCACCACGGTTGCAGCTGCCGCGCCCATCGCGTGGACACCACCAGGACAGGCGATGTTGCTTGCCTCGGCAGCTGAACACATGCAGGCAGCCGTCGCGGCGGTGACTCGGACGCGCGGGAGATGCTCGGGCACACCGCAGCCATGAACGCCCTTGCCGGACCGATCCCCGTGCCGACCCCACCGACCAGTGAGGCACTCTCCAACCTGATCACTGCGGAGGCAATCAACAACGCCGCCCGTCAGATCGCCCAACCTCTGTCTGCCTCAACCGATGCCGGTGATGCGCCGTACTCCACCCACCCGGACTCCACTCAGCCAGGCACCGAGGCTGTTCGAACCTCGGCTGCACAGGCCGGCGCCGGGCTTCCGACCGGCGTCGCCAAGCTGTGGGGCGCAGGCAATCCGTCGACGTCACTCGCAGCCGGCGCGTCGCCGTCACCCAGTGCGACGGCAAGCTCTGGCGGAGCATGGCTGAGCGGAAGCGGCACTATCGGCGGAATGATGAGAGGCGCAGCGGGAGTTGCTGCAGCTCAACCGGTTCCAATAGCAACGCCCGGCCTGGGTGCACCGTCGTCGGTGGCCGGCAATGCTGGCATGTCGCCGGGCGGCATGCTGGGCGGTGGACCCCGCGGATCTCGGGACGACGAGTCGTCACGCACTACCCCGAGGTATCTCGTCACTGCCGGCGACGAGAATTCGATGGTCGACGATCTGCCGATGGTGTCGCCGCCCGTGCTCGGGGCTGACGATCCCGATCAGTACCTGTTCCGAGATCTCTGATCAAGACAAACCTCAGACGAAGCCCAACTCCCGCACCGCCGCACGCTCCTGCTCCAGTTCGCTGACGGACAGGTCGATCCGTTCGCGTGAGAAGTCGTCGATCGCGAGGTCGGGAACGATAGCGAACTCGCCATCGGCACAGGTCACAGCGAAGGAAGAGACCAATCCTTCGGGCACTCCGTAGGAACCGTCCGAACAGACGGCCATGGATACCCAGTCGTCCTCGGCGGTACCGATCACCCAGTCGCGGACGTGGTCGATCGACGCGCTGGCCGCACTCGCCGCAGAGGACGATCCCCGCGCAGCGATGATGGCGGTGCCTCGCACCTGCACAGTCGGGATGAAATCGTTCTCCACCCAGTCGCGGTCGTCGATCACCGCGAGTGCAGGCTCACCTGCGACAGTCGCGTGGGACAGGTCCGGGTACTGCGTCGCCGAATGGTTTCCCCAGACGGACACCTTGCGCACCGACGACGCACGAACCCCGGTCTTCTTCACCACCTGCGCGATCGCTCGGTTGTGGTCGAGACGTGTCAGCGCACTGAACCGAGCATCGGGCACGTCCGGTGCATTGTTCATCGCGATGAGCGCGTTGGTGTTGGCCGGGTTTCCCACGACCAGCACCTTGACGTCCGAGGCTGCGTTGTTGTTGATCGCCTTCCCGTGCGCTGTGAAAATCGCGCCGTTCGCACTCAGCAAGTCGGCACGCTCCATCCCCTTGCTCCGCGGACGTGCGCCGACCAGCATCCCGACGTTCGCGCCGGAGAAGGCGACATCGGGATCGTCGGTGATGTCGATGGAGCTCAGCAACGGAAATGCGCCGTCTTCGAGTTCCATCGCAACGCCTTCGGCAGCGGACACGGCGGCAGGAATCTCGAGCAGTCGAAGTTTGATCGGGACGTCAGCGCCGAGCATCTCCCCCGCAGCTATGCGGAAAAGCATTCCGTATGCGATCTGACCCGACGCTCCGGTTACCGTGACGGTTACGGGCGCAATACTCATTGCCGACTCCTCACCTGCCGTTTTCACGACTGTCCGTTCTACAACGCTGTAAGAACGGTTTCCACGCTAGTCGAGTAAACCGGCCACTTCGTGGTCTGTCAGTGTGGTCCTCGGCACTCGTCCCTCCGCCGTCACGAGTTCGACGGCGCGGTAGAGCGGACGCTCGGCGAGTCCGGCGCCGCGGGCTTCGGCACGCAACTGTTCGATCAGCACCGAGGACAACGCGGCAGCCGGTACCAACTCGCTGGCCGCCAGCGCGTCGGCGAGCTTGCGGAGTGCAAGGATTTCCAACTCGCGCCCACCCCCCGCGGTATACAGCGCGAGCGGGATCCGCACGGTGGACCGTCCGTCGCCGAGCGTCAAGCTGACTTCGCTGATCCGGCCGGATCGCACCGTCAATGCCGCCGTGAGTACCTCGGCCACGTCGACGTCGTTGGTTCGAAAACCAGCTTGCGCACGAACTCTGTTGCCGTACAACGTGATATGTCGGCGCAGCGTCATCAGGATCGCCAGTGACGTCGGCACCGCGATGACGGCACCGACGATCACTCCAACGGTCGCCGTCGAGAACACACTGACGATCAACCCGACGACCACACCGAACACCACGACAACAACGGCGAACTTCTTCAGCCGCGGCGCGATCAACGCCACGGGAACCAGATCGAGCGAAACCGGTTCGGCCTCAGTGCTCAACGAGTTCCCCGAGCTTGTCGACAACCTGGTCGAGCGCCACTGTCTCCTGCTCACCTGTTGCCAACTGTTTGACAACGACAACGCCCTCTTCGAGTTCACGCTCGCCGAGAACCAAAGCGATCGCGGCACCCGAACGATCAGCTGCCTTCATCGAGCCCTTCACGCCACGGTTTCCGTACGCCAGGTCGACGCGAATCCCATTGGCACGCAACTGATGTGCGATCTTCACCAGTGCAGCCTTCGCCTCGGCACCCATCGGTACACAGAAGACGTCGACACGCGCCGGTGGCGCAACGGACTTGCCCTCGGCCTCGAGCGCGAGAACCGTGCGGTCGACGCCGATTCCGAACCCGATGCCCGAGAGCGGCTGTCCACCCAGCTGTTCCATCAGACCGTCGTAACGACCACCACCACCGATTCCGGACTGCGCACCCAGTCCGTCGTGCACGAATTCGAAGGTTGTCTTGGTGTAGTAGTCGAGGCCGCGGACCATGCGCGGGTTGACGACGTACGGAACGCCCAATGCGTCCAGGTGCGCTAGCACCTCGTCGAAGTGCGCCTTGCAGCTCTCGGACAGGTGATCGAGCATGAGCGGTGCGCCCGCAGTCATCTCACGAACATCCGGGCGCTTGTCGTCGAGCACGCGGAGCGGGTTGATCTCGGCCCGTCGACGCGTGTCCTCGTCGAGTGGGAGTGCAAAGAGAAACTCCTGCAGCAGTTCGCGATACTGCGGCCGGCAGGTGTCGTCACCGAGAGAGGTGATTTCGAGGCGGAAGCCGTCGAGCCCCAACAACCGGAATCCGGCGTCGGCGATCGCGATGACCTCAGCGTCGAGCGCGGGGTCGTCGATCCCGATGGCTTCGACGCCGACCTGCTGCAACTGGCGGTAGCGACCGGCCTGCGGGCGCTCGTAGCGGAAGAACGGGCCCGCGTAGCTGACCTTGACCGGCAACTGTCCACGATCGAGGCTGTGCTCGATGACCGCACGCATGACTCCGGCGGTTCCCTCGGGACGCAACGTCACCGAACGGTCACCGCGGTCGGCGAATGTGTACATCTCTTTGCTGACGACGTCGGTCGACTCACCGACACCGCGAGCGAACAGGCCGGTGTCCTCGAAGATCGGCAATTCGATGTGGCCGTATCCGGCCAACCTCGCGGCGCGCGTCAAACCGTCACGAACGGCGACGAATTCGGCTGACTGCGGCGGAACGTAGTCCGGAATGCCCTTGGGTGCAGAGAAGGTGCTGGCTTTACTCACGAGAGGTACTTTTCCTTATTCTTGTGCGCTGAGTCCAACGAGAAACGGATTCGAGCTTCGCTCGGCGCCGATCGAACTGTTGCCGCCGTGCCCGGGCAGGACCACTGTCTCGTCACCGAGTACCAATAGCTTGCGGGCGATCGAAGCGAGCAACTGCTCGTGATTTCCGCCGGGCAGGTCGCTGCGCCCGATGGAACCCTGGAACAGGGTGTCACCGGTGAACGCCAAATCCACGGGCCCGCTCTCGGTGTTCGCCTGGGTGCGGAACACCACCGATCCCTGCGTGTGCCCGGGTGTGTGGTCCACGACGAACGTCATTCCGGCCTCGGTGATCTTGTCTCCGTCGGCCAGTTCGATCACCTCGTCCGGCTCCACGAACGTCATGCCTTGAATGAATTCCTTCATCGTCGGGCCGATCCCCCGTGCCGGATCGCTGAGCATGTAGCGATCCTCGGGATGGATGTACGCGGGTACGGAATACCGCTCACAGACCTCGCGGGCCGACCACACGTGATCGAGATGACCGTGCGTCAGGAGGACCGCCGTGACCGACATGTCCTTGGAGTCCAGATATTCGAAGAGCGGCTCAGCTGCATCCTGACCCGGATCTACGACTACGCACTCGCACGCGTCGTCCTGAGCGAGTATGTAGCAGTTGGTTTGGAACATCCCGGCCGGAAAACCAGTGACGAGCACGGGGGCAACTCCTCTTCGAAGGGTGGAAACGAACAACACGCTGTCGGTTACAGCCTAAGCTGCTGCCCCGCCAGTAAGTTCTCAGGTTGCAATGGGAGACTCTGACGACGAGTAGAGCCGCTTGCCGAAGCCGACCCCCAGGGTGTCGCTCGGCCGGCCGACCACGATCCACCCGCGATACGGAGGACTACAGCAGTGCCGAGTAACGAGCAACGCCGCGAGGCGGCGAAACGCAAGCTCGAGCGTCAGCTCGAACGTCGCGCAGAACGTGCCCGCAAGCGAAAGCAGATGACGATAGCCGGAACTGCACTCGGCGTGGTCGTCGTAGTCGGCGTCGTCGGTGGACTCATCTGGCTGAGCAATCGCAGTGACGACGACGCGAACACCACCAACACTGCTGCCGACGACTCGAGCCTCACGCCACAGACCGCGGGTGCAATGCCGGCCGGTCTGTCGACGCCACTGGCCGACACGGTTTCCTGCTCGTATCCAGCCGACGGCGCTACCGCGTCCAAGGCCAACAACCCTCCTCGTACCGACGGGATTCCCACCACCGCGCCGGACGCGACGCCGAGCATCAGCGTCGAGACCTCGCAGGGAAACATCGGGCTCACACTCGACGGAACGAAGTCTCCGTGCACCGTCAACAGCTTCGTGAGCTTGGCGCAGCAGGACTACTTCAACGACACCACCTGCCACCGCATGACGACGAGCCCCTCGCTCCAGGTGCTGCAGTGCGGTGACCCGTCGGGCACCGGCACCGGCGGACCGGGCTACGGCTTCGACAACGAATTCCCCACCACGGCGTATTCCACCACCGACCCGGCAGCGCAGGAGCCCGTCACCTACGCGCGCGGCACGGTTGCGATGGCCAACACCGGGGCACCCGGTAGCAACGGCAGCCAGTTCTTCCTCGTCTACGGCGACTCACAACTCCCCCCGCAGTACACGGTTTTCGGCACGATCGACGAAACCGGGCTCGCCACTTTGGACAAGGTCGCGGCCGGCGGATCGACGCCAGAGGGTGACGGCAAGCCGAATCTGACCACCGACATCAAGACAATAAGGCTCGACTGATGCGACGTAATCCTGTGATGCGCTTTCCTGTAGTTATTGCCGCCGCAAGCGCCGCGGCGCTGCTTCTGGCTGGTTGTTCCAGTGATTCCGGTAGCTCGGACTCGCCGTCCAGCACCTCCAAGGCGAAGACGACAACGGCTGCCATGCCGCCGCTCGACATGTCACAGTTCGACGCACTCCCGCCTGTCCCGACTCCGGCCTCGGCGACCGTCGACTGCTCGTACCCGAGCGCGGCGGGTGCAGCAAAAACCGTCAATCCGCCGAACTCCACGGGTGTGTCCACCGAGGGAACCGTCAACGTCGCGCTCACGACTACGGCCGGCCCGATCGGGATGGAACTGAATCGGGCGGAAGCCCCCTGCACGGTCAACAGCATCGTGAGCTTGACCGAGCAGAAGTACTTCGACGACACCCCGTGCCATCGACTCGTCACCACACCCGGTCTACAGATCCTGCAGTGCGGCGATCCCTCGGGCAAGGGCACGGGCGGACCGGGCTATGGCTTCGACAACGAGTACCCGACCACTGCCTACCCGGCTAACGATCCGGCACTCTCCTTGCCTGCCGTCTACCCCCGCGGCACGCTGGCAATGGCCAACTCGGGTAAACCGGGCAGCAACGGCAGTCAGTTCTTCCTCGTCTACGAGGATTCGGTCTTGCCGCCCAACTACACGGTCTTCGGAAAGATCGACGACGCCGGCCTGGCGACGATCGAGAAGATCGCGGCCGACGGCGACGATGGTGGCATGGGAGCAACCGGCGGCGGCGCACCCAACACCCCGATCACCATCGAGACTGCAGTAGTCGCCTGACCCCCTGTGCGCCTTTATTAACCGCCCGCGGTTAATAAAGGCGCACAGCAGTTTACGAAGCAGAGGTCACGCGGTAGACGTCGTAGACGCCTTCCACGTTACGAACCACGTTGAGAACATGACCCAAGTGCTTCGGGTCACCCATCTCGAAGGTGAACTTGCTGATCGCCACTCGGTCACCTGAGGTGGTGACCGAGGCCGACAGGATGTTCACCTTCTCGTCGGCCAACGCCTTGGTGACGTCGGAAAGCAACCGATGACGATCGAGCGCCTCTATCTGGATCGCGACCAGGAACACCGATGTCGCTGACGGTGCCCATTCGACGTCGATGATTCGCTCCGACTGATCGTGGAGCGAGTTGGCGTTGGTGCAGTCGGTACGATGCACGCTGACCGCGCCGCCACGCGTGACGAAGCCCAGAATCGAATCGCCCGGTACCGGCGTGCAACACTTCGCGAGTTTTGCCACCGTGCCCGGTGCTCCGGGAACCAGAATTCCGGAGTCACCCGTACTGCGGGTGCGCACCGGCATGGTCGACGGCGTCGAACGCTCGGCCAGTTCCTCCTCGACGGCGCCGACGCCGCCCAGATGAGCAACCAGTCGCTGCACGACGTGGTGCGCCGACACCTGACTCTCCCCTACGGCCGTGTACAACGCCGAGACGTCGGGATAGCGAAGTTCGTGCGCGATCGTGCTCATCGATTCGGCATTCATCAAACGCTGCAACGGAAGTCCCACACGGCGGACCTCCTTCGCGATCTGATCCTTGCCGGACTCGAGCGCCTCCTCGCGGCGTTCCTTCGCGAACCACTGACGGATCTTCGCCTTGGCACGCGGCGAGACGACAAACGTCTGCCAATCACGGCTCGGCCCGGCGGTGGCAGCCTTCGACGTGAAGACCTCCACCACTTCGCCGTTTTCGAGAGTTCGTTCCAGCGCGACCAGTCGGCCGTTGACCCGGGCACCGATGCATCGGTGCCCGACCTCGGTGTGCACCGCATACGCGAAATCGACGGGGGTCGATCCGGCAGGCAACGTGATGACGTCGCCCTTCGGCGTGAAGACGAAGATCTCCTTGACCGCGAGGTCGTAACGCAACGATTCGAGGAACTCCCCCGGATCGGCCGCTTCACGTTGCCAGTCGAGTAGCTGACGCATCCACGCCATGTCGTCGACCTCGGCGATGTCGCCCGCGTGCTTGCCCTTGGTCTCCTTGTACCGCCAGTGCGCGGCGATACCGAACTCCGCGGTCCGGTGCATGTCCTGGGTCCGGATCTGGACCTCCAGGGGCTTGCCTTCCGGTCCCACGACGGTGGTGTGCAGCGACTGGTAGACGCCGTAGCGCGGCTGTGCGATGTAGTCCTTGAAGCGTCCGGCCATCGGCTGCCACAGCGAGTGGACAACACCGACCGCGGCGTAACAGTCACGCACCTCTTCGCACAGAATGCGCACGCCGACCAGATCGTGGATGTCGTCGAAATCGCGGCCCTTGACGATCATCTTCTGGTAGATCGACCAGTAGTGCTTGGGCCGGCCCTCGACGATGGCATTGATCCGCGAGGCGGACAGAGTCGAGTTGATCTCGGCGCGAACCTTGGCCAGATAAGTGTCTCGAGAGGGCGCGCGATCGGCGACCAGTCGAACGATCTCGTCGTACTTCTTCGGGTGCAGGATCGCGAACGAAAGGTCCTCGAGTTCCCACTTGACGGTCGCCATTCCGAGCCGATGCGCAAGTGGTGCAATGACTTCGAGAGTCTCACGCGCCTTACGTGCCTGCTTTTCGGGCGGCAGGAATCGCATCGTGCGCATGTTGTGCAGACGATCCGCAACCTTGATCACGAGCACGCGCGGGTCCCGCGCCATCGCGATGATCATCTTGCGGATGGTTTCGCCCTCGGCGGCGGTGCCCAGAACGACCTTGTCGAGTTTGGTGACTCCGTCGACAAGGTGAGCGACCTCGTCACCGAAATCCTTGGTCAACTCTTCGAGTGAGTAACCGGTGTCCTCGACGGTGTCGTGCAGAAGGGCTGCGACGAGGGTGGTGGTGTCCATTCCCAGCTCGGCCAGAATGCTCGCGACGGCCAACGGATGCGTGATGTACGGATCGCCGGACTTGCGCCGCTGGCTCGAATGTCTGTCCTCGGCGACGTCGTACGCACGCTGGAGCAGCGCGAGGTCGGCCTTCGGATACAGCTCACGGTGGAGGCTGACCAACGGCTCGAGCACCGGGCGGATGGTGGCGTTGCGCTGACCGGTGATGCGTCGAGCAAGCCGAGCGCGCACCCTACGGGAGGCGGAAGCGGGCACGGCCAGATTCTGCCCACCCCGATTGCCGGTAGTTTGCGCAGATCCCGAATCGTCGGGCACCGCGGACTTCGATGGTGTCGTCTCCGGAGCCGGAACTGCACCCGTCTCCTGCGACACTGCACCCGAGTTCTGTGATCGATCAAGATTCGACGTCATGTCGCCACCTCCTACCACCGAGTTGGTTGAGGCAACCGCCCTGCATCGGGTAATTGCCCTGGAGGTCTAACTCGACCCCAGGAGACAACTTTAATACTCAGACCTTCACCAGTGATGTCAGTGGGTACTTCAAGAAGCGATCTCGACCGCGCAGTTCCTCGATCTCGAGCACCACTGCGACGCCGACGACGTTCGCTCCACCCAACTCGACCAACTGTACAGCCGCCTCGAGTGTCCCTCCGGTAGCCAGAACGTCGTCGATCACCAGAACATTCCGCCCCGTGAGATCGAAGCCGTTTGCGGGAATCTCCAGAGTCGAGGATCCGTACTCGAGGCTGTACGAACGAGAGAGCACCGGCGGCGGCAGTTTGCCGACCTTCCGCACGGCAACGACTCCCGCACCCATCTTCGCGGCCGCACCGGCACCGAGCAGGAAACCGCGAGCATCGACGGCGGCGATCGTGTCGGCGTCCGGAGCACAGGCGACAAGGGCTTCGAGCACGGCCCCGAACCCCTCGGCGTCGGCGAACACCGGAGTCAGATCGGCGAACCGAACACCGGGACCGGGAAAGTTGTCCGCCCAGCGGGTCAGCCGAACAACGGCGTCACCGGCAGCCCGGTGGATTGCGATCAATTCTTCAGTCGTGTGCAAGGCAACACCATTCGAGACGCTCATCTGCGTAGTACCCATCTGTCCATGTTCCAGCCGGTAGCGGCCCGAGTCGGATTGACCAACACTGCCGACATGCCTGGAGCTACAGCGACAGTTCGTAGTTGATTGAACAGTGGAATCGTAGGCACCTGGGTCCACAGGATGTTCTCCGCCTCCACCGAGAGTCCCAATTGCGCACTCGTGCTCGCATCCACGTTCAACTGATCGATGATCTGATCGATCCTGGCATTTCCGTACGTACCGAGGTTTGCGCCGTTGCCCGATCGCAGCGCTCCGCGCGCGTCGATCATGCTCGCTGTTCCGCCTGCGCCGACTTTGCCTGCCATGCCGGAGAGCACGGCGTCGACTCCCCCACTCTGCAGACTCGCGGGATCGAAGCTGTCGCTACTTGCGTCCTCGACCGTGATTCCCGCCGGAGCACACGCGGCTTTCGCTTCGGAGACGATCTGCGCCCGCACCGGGTCCGGTGCGAGGTACCCGACCCGGACGGTCAACTGGTCGAGGTCGGCTTCCGACAACGACGTCTTCGCAGCCTCGATGTCGGCATTGGCGTACCGATCACCGTCGACCGCAGCGGCGTCGCTGTAAACGAGTGAATCCGGCGCCATCAGTCGCGAATCGACCACGCCGGAACCCAAACCCGCCTGCGGCGCATTCTCCGTCTGCCCGAACTTCTCGAACAGAGTCGTACGCGGAACACAATGCGCGAACGCTCGACGGGCGGCTTCGTCGCCCAGCGAACCAGAGGTCGCGAGAACGAACTGCTCGATCGACCGCGACGGAATCTGTTGGACGTCGAACCCGGACGGAGTACCGAGTTCGCCAGCCGAGCCGGAAGCGACGTCGACTACCTCGATCGAGTTCTTGTCGAGATCCTCGGTCAGATTCACACCACGTGGCCAGACGACGATGCGATCGGTCGCAGGCTTGTTGCCCCACCACCGCTCGTTCGCGACCAGCACCAGGCCGTCGTCGGTACTGTACGAGTCGATTCGATACGGACCAGCGGAGGGCAGTACGGAGGTGTCCACCTGACCTGGAGTCAGGTTCCACCCGGTGTTCCAGAAGTCCGCGATCTTCGACAACGCTTCGGTGTCACCGGCATTCACCGCGCTCACCACGTCGCTGACACCCGTGCGCTGCGTCACGACGTGTGAAGGCATCAACGCAGTCGCACCGAACAACGACCGCCAATCGGTGAACGATCGCCCGGGTTTGAAGAACACCGTCGCGTCCTTCGCCCCGCTCTGGCAGTCGATCCGGTCGATGTCCGCGTATCCGAGATTGTTCGCCGTGTCGAACATGGGCTTCACGGCACCATCGACGTCTTCGGTGAACTTGCCACTCGACGCCGCCCAGGTGAGGACGAGATCGTCACAGGACATCGGAATCCCGTCGGAGTACACGGACGCCGGATTGAGCTTGTACGAGACCGTGAGCACGTCACCGGGCAACTCAGACGCCGTTCCGATGTCGGTGTCGGAGACAGGTGCTCCGGCCGGGCCGGTGAACGTGAAGCCGGGAAGCACCCGGCCGAACGCGGCCATCGCCCCGGACACCGATCCAGCTGTCGTGTTGGCGTTGTACGTGGAGATGGAGTTGTCGATGGCATATCCGATGGACGGAACCTGCTCGGCGCTTTCCGAGCAGGCCGCCAACGAACCCGCAGCCACAGCGGTGGCCGCAACGAACGTCATCGATCGAACCAGTGTGCGTGTTCTTGGGAGCATGTTCAGTGCCCCTTCTTGTTTCGCTTTCCGGTCGGCCGCGCACCCGGCTGCGGAGCAACCGGAGCGCGGCGTGCAACTGGTGCGCCGACGGCAACCGTCTGCGTACCTTTCTCGGCCAGCGTAGCCCGGCGCGAGAGCACCTTACGAGTGTGCGCGGCAACGGGTCCCCAGCGTTCCTTCATCGACACCAGGAGCGGCGTCGCGAAGAAGATCGAGGAGTACGCACCCACGATGATGCCGACGAGCTGAACGAGCGCAAGGTCCTTGAGTGTGCCGACGCCGAGCATCCAGACCGCGACAACCATCAGAGCGATCACCGGGAGCACGCTGATGACCGTCGTGTTGATCGATCGCATCAAGGTCTGATTCACCGCGAGGTTGGCCTGCTCGCCGTACGTCCGGCGCGTCAGATGCAGAACACCGCGGGTGTTCTCTTCGACCTTGTCGAACACCACCACGGTGTCGTACAGCGAGAAGCCGAGAATGGTGAGCAAACCGATCACCGTCGCGGGCGTCACCTCGAAACCGACGAGCGAGTAGACGCCGGCAGTGACGATGATGTCGAAGAACAACGCAACGATCGCAGCTACCGCCATGTCCCGCTCGAAGCGGATGGCGATGTAGATACTCACGATCACCAGGAACACAATCAGCGCGATCAGCGCCTTCTTGGTGATCTGGCCGCCCCAGGTTTCACTCACGTCCGCAAAACTGATGGCTTGCGCCGACGGGTTCCCGTTCTTGTCCTTGGGCTGGAACTCGTCGAAGAGAGCCGACTGAAGATCGTTGATCTGCGTCGCGTTCAACGTCTCCGACCGGATCTGCACGGTTGCGCTGGCACCCGAGCCGACTGTCTGCACGCTGACCGGTTCGAACCCGAGTGTGTCGGAGTAGACGGTTTCCACCGCCGACGTCTCGACTCCGCCCTCGGCAGGGAACTGAATGCGTGATCCGCCTTCGAAATCGATACCGAAGGTGAAGCCGCGCAGGATGATGCTCAGCAGCGCAATGGCGACCAGAGCGCCGGTCAGTCCGTAGTAGAAGCGACGCTTGCCGACGACCTCGAACGCACCCGTTCCGGTGTACAACCGCGAGAGCCAGCTGTGCTTGGGCATCGCGCCCTGATCGACGCCTGAGTCGGTGATCTCCGACCGGGCCGCCGCATCGGCGGACTCGGCGGCGGAACTGTTGGTGGACCCCACCGGGGAGTTGTTGGACTCGCTCATGCTCGTGTCTCCTTAGCCGACGCAGCGGCGGCAACCTTACGTTCGCGGGCAACCTCTTGCACTGCGCCGAGACCGTTGACGCTGGGCTTGGACCAGAACGCCGAACGGGACGCCATGCTGACCAGTGGCCACGTCACGAGGAACACGACAATCACGTCGAGAATGGTCGTCAGACCCAAGGTGAAGGCGAAGCCTCGCACCTGTCCGACCGCCAGCACGTACAGAACTGCAGCGGCGATGAAGCTCACCGCGTTGCCGGAAAGAATTGTTCGGCGTGCTCTTGCCCAACCGCGTGGCACCGCCGAGCGGAAGCTACGGCCCTCACGCATTTCGTCCTTGATGCGTTCGAAGAACACGACGAACGAGTCGGCGGTCATACCGATACCGATGATCAGACCAGCCATGCCGGCCAAGTCGAGCGTGAAGCCGATGTATCTGCCGAGCAGAACCATGATCGCGTAGACCATGACTCCGGAGAGAATCAGCGACAACGCCGTCAGGACGCCGAGCATGCGGTAGTAGACGAGGCAGTACAGCAGAACGAGAACGAGACCGACCGCGCCGGCGATCAATGCCGCCTGCAGTGAGGCCAGGCCGAGCGTGGCCGAGACCGTCTCGGCCTCAGAGGCTGCGAACGAGAGCGGAAGCGAACCGTACTTCAGTGTGTTGGCAAGTTCTTTGGCACTCTCGGCAGTGAAACTGCCCGTGATCGAGGTGGCGCTACCCGCAGGCGTTGCACCTTGAATCGTGGGAGCGCTGACGACCTTCGAGTCGAGCGTGAACGCTGCCTGCTTGCCGATGTTGGCTGAGGTGAACTCGGCCCAGGTGTTGCTGCCGGTCGTCTTGAACGAGAGGCTGATCTCGTGGCGCGACTGCTGCGAGTTGAAGACCGAAGACGCGTCGGCAATCTCCTGGCCGTCGATGATCGAAGGACCGAGGAGATAGATGTTCAGTCCGTCTTGCGAGCACGCGACCAGCGGCAGGGTCGGGTCGTCGTTTCCACGGAGCGGATCCGCGACGGAGCAGTCGAGGTTCGCCACTGCTTGCTGCTGCACTGTCGGATCGCTGCTCTGCCGGAGGGCGCGCGCTGCGGCGATTTCCGCTGCTGCTGCGTCGCCTTCGTCGGTGCCGTCGCTCGGCGCGTCCCCGGTGGGGGCCGGAGTCGTTGTCTGCGGCGCGGGCGTTGCCTCGGGAGTAGTCGGGTCCTGAGCCAGGAACGGACGGTTCTGCGGCGTCTGCGTCCCGTCAGCGGGTGCTTCGGGGGCCGGTGCATCAGTGGCCGGAGTTTCGGCCGCCGGCGCCTCAGGCGTAGCTGTCCGATTCGCGTCACGGGTGGCGACGTCGATCGAACCCGTCACCGGGCGGATGTACAGACGAGCGGTCTGGCCGAGCGAGCGAGCCTGCGCACTGTCGTCGCCGGGAACGGTGATGACGAGGTTGTCACCGTCGACAACGACCTCGGAACCGGAAACGCCGAGACCGTTGACGCGGGTCTCGATGATTTCCTGAGCCTGCTTGAGACTGTCCTGACTGGGAGCGCTGCCGTCCGGGGTACGAGCGGTCAACGTGACGCGCGTTCCACCCTGCAGGTCGATGCCGAGTTTCGGCGTGGCCGACTTGTCTCCAGTGAAGAACACCAGGGCATACAGTGCCACTACCAGGACCCCGAAAAGGGCCAGGTAGCGGACCGGATGCACCGTTCCGGTGGAAGGTGCCACGATCTTTAAGTCTCCTCGGTAGGTGCAGAGCTTCAGTAAGTGCACGGCTCGGGTGGTCGACGACCACCCGAGCTGCGGCGTTCGAACTGCAACGATTGATCAACGGGGTGAACTGAGCTGCTGGTGTAAGAGCGGACAAGACAATCTGGACGTGTGTCCGAGTTCACAACTCTAGAACACGTACCAGTTCGACGAAGTCAGGACTCCTTGGTGAGCCGGATTTCGGTATCGGCAGCAGACTCTTCGATCTCGGAAATCGAGTCGTCGTCGGTCTCGGTCGTCTCGACGACGCGCTCACGGATGACCAGACGCGACCAGGTGGTGATGACACCGTCCGCGATCTCGAGGTCCACGGTGTCGTCGTCCAGGGAAGCGATCGTGGCGTAGAGCCCGGCCGTGGTCTGCACCCGATCGCCGACCTGCAGCGAGTCCTGCATCTCGGAAGTCGCGGCCAAGGCCTTCTTCTGCTTGCGCATGCCCAGGAACATGGGCACCAGCAGTGCGAGGATCAAGAGGGGGAAAAGCAAACTCGACATGTGTTGATCAACCTCGGTTGTGTTGCACGTTTTACGCCGCGATGGTCCCGGATGGACCTACGCAATACACCAGTGTGCCATTAGTTGCTGAGGATTCCTGACAGATCGGCCGTTCAAGTAGGCCTTTCCAGTCGAAATTCACTCGCCGTTCGGATCGAACAACGTGGCCTGCGGTTCGTTGACACGAACCTCGATACCGCCCGCTGCGGCATCCGGCGGCGGTGTCATTCCGAGTTGAGTCCAGGCAGCGGCGGTAGCCACACGTCCTCGCGGCGTCCGGGCGATCATTCCGGCCCGGACCAGGAACGGCTCGCACACTTCTTCCACCGTCGACGGTTCCTCGCCGACGGCCACCGCAAGCGTCGAAAGGCCGACGGGCCCGCCGCCGAACGAACGCACCAAAGCACTCAGTACCGAACGGTCGAGACGGTCCAAGCCCAACTGGTCCACGTCGTAAACAGCCAAGGCCGCCTGAGCGACGTCCATGGTGACGATTCCGTCGGCGCGCACCTCGGCGAAGTCGCGCACCCGGCGCAGCAATCGGTTCGCGATACGCGGTGTCCCCCGCGAGCGTCGTGCGATTTCGGCGCCGGCGTCAACTTCGAGATCGACGCCCAGAATTCCGGCCGAACGCATCAGAATCTGTTGCAGCTCTTCGGGTTCGTAGAAATCCATGTGCGCGGTGAATCCGAAACGATCGCGCAGCGGACCGGTCAGCGCACCGGATCGGGTAGTCGCACCGACCAGCGTGAACGGTGCAACCTCCAGAGGAATCGACGTGGCACCCGGCCCCTTACCGACGACGACGTCGACACGGAAGTCTTCCATCGCCAGGTACAACATCTCCTCGGCCGGACGAGCGATTCGGTGAATCTCGTCGATGAACAACACGTCGCCCTCGACGAGGTTGCTCAGCATCGCGGCCAGGTCTCCGGCGCGTTCGAGCGCCGGTCCGGACGTCAACCGCAGAGAAGAGCCCAACTCCCCCGCGATGATCATCGCCATCGACGTCTTGCCCAGCCCGGGGGACCGGACATCAGGATGTGATCAGGCGTGCTGCCGCGAAGTTTTGCTCCGGTGAGCACGAGCTGCAGTTGTTCGCGAACACGAGGTTGACCGATGAAGTCGTCGAGACTCTTGGGGCGCAGACTCGCTTCGACATCACCGTCTCCCGCCACCAATTCGGCAGAGACCTGCGACTCGTCGTCGAAATCGTCGATCGGGTCGAAGTTCATCGAGTCTTACCGAGCAGCGACAGAGCAGAACGCAGTGCGACCGACGTGGTGGCCTCGGGCGATTCCGCCAGAACCGAATCCGTGGCCTGCTCAGCCTGCTTGATCGGGAAGCCCAGACCTTCGAGAGCCTCGACGATCTGATCACGGATCGAGCTGCCGACGACGACGCCGGACGCCGCGCCAGCCGTCGTCGCGACGGCGTCGACCTTGTCACGCAGTTCGACAACCATGCGCTCGGCGCCGCGTTTTCCGATACCGGGCACCCTCGTCAACGCCGTCAGGTTGCCTTCCGAGAGCGCCCGCCGCAGCGCGTCCGGTTCGAGAACTGCGAGAGTTGCCATCGCCAGGCGCGGTCCGACTCCGGAAACCGTCTGCAGGAGGCTGAACAGGTCCTTCGACTCGGTATCGGAAAAACCGTACAGCGTCATCGAGTCTTCGCGAACGATCATCGTCGTGAACAGTCGCGCTTCGCTTCCCCGGTGCAGCGCACCGAGAGTCACCGGGGTGGCATTGACCCGATAGCCGACACCTGACGCTTCGATGACCGCGTGATCGAGCGCAATATCGAGTACCTCGCCGCGTACCGACGCGATCATCGTGAACCTGCCTTCTTCGTCTCGGCCAATTTTGCCTGATACTTACGCATTTGTTCAGCGGCCATCGCCTCGGCGCGGGCCATCCGCTCGATCATCGGTGCTCGCCAGCAGTGACAGATCGCCAGCGCCAGAGCGTCGGCAGCGTCAGCCGGTTTCGGCGCCGTCTTCAAATTCAGAATTCGCGTCACCATCGCAGTGACCTGCGCCTTGTCGGCGTTACCGCTGCCGGTGACGGCGGCCTTCACCTCGCTGGGCGTGTGGAAACACACCGGAATGCCGCGTCTGGCGGCAGCGAGCGCGACAACTCCGCCTGCTTGCGCTGTCCCCATCGCGGTACTGACGTTGTGCTGCGCGAACACGCGCTCGATCGCGACCACCTCCGGCTTGTACTGCTCGATCCACAGTTCAGCCGCATCGGAGATCCGCAGAAGCCGAGAACCAAGGTCCATCTCGGCCGGAGTCCGCACCACGTCGACCGCAATGGGGCGCACTTTCCTGCCGTTGCTCCCGTCGACCACTCCCAACCCGCAGCGAGTCAAGCCTGGGTCCACTCCGAGCACGCGCACTTGTCACACCTCTCCATACCGAACAGCTGTTCGATAGCTTAGCGGTGCGCGGGACTACTACCCCGCATCAACACGCAACCCGGCCCGGACGCGGACGTCAGGGCCGGGTTGAGTTGAAAAACAATCAGTCTTCGAGAGCCGCGAGAACCTCGTCGGACAGATCGATGTTGGTGTAGACGTTCTGCACGTCGTCAGAATCTTCGAGCGCGTCGACGAGCTTGAAGATCTTGCGTGCGCCGTCGACATCCAAGGGAACCTCGACGGAAGCGCGGAAATCGGCTTCAGCGGAGTCGTAGTCGATGCCGGCTTCCTGAAGGGCCGAACGTACGGCAACCAGATCCTGTGGCTCACTGACGATTTCGAAGGTTTCACCGAGATCGGTGACTTCCTCGGCACCGGCGTCGAGCACAGCCATCAGGACGTCGTCCTCCGACTGGCCGTTCTTCTCGAGCGTGACGACACCCTTGCGAGCAAACAGGTAGGAGACGGAACCCGGGTCAGCGAGGTTGCCACCGTTACGGGTCATCGCGGTGCGAACTTCACCGGCTGCGCGGTTGCGGTTGTCGGTGAGGCACTCGATCAGAACGGCGACGCCGTTGGGTCCATAGCCCTCGTACATGATGGTCTGCCAGTCTGCGCCGCCCGCTTCTTCACCGGCGCCGCGCTTGCGCGCACGCTCGATGTTGTCATTGGGAACAGACGTCTTCTTCGCCTTCTGGATGGCGTCGTACAAGGTGGGGTTGCCCGTGGGATCGCCACCGCCGGTTCGTGCCGCCACCTCGATGTTCTTGATCAGCTTCGCGAAGGATTTGCCACGACGTGCGTCGATCACAGCCTTCTTGTGCTTGGTGGTGGCCCATTTTGAGTGGCCGCTCATGCGATTCAAGCCCCTTTCCTGCTGCGTTGCGCACGCCGAATGCGCGTCTTTCAGCTCTGCCGATGTTACCCGTCCCACGTCACAACTCGCTGCATCCCCCGACACGAATTAGTCAAACCGCGCATTGTTTGCATAGAATGCAAACATGTTGGTCCGAATAGATCACGCCTCCACAACTCCACTAGCGGAGCAGATTGCAGCCGGGGTTCGTGGCTCGGTCATCCGCGGTGAGATCGGACCAGGTGACCGCCTGCCGTCCGCTCGCGCTCTCGCCGAGTCGATCGACGTCAATCTCCACACGGTTCTTCGTGCGTACGCAACACTCCGCGACGAAGGCCTGATCGACCTCCGACGCGGACGTGGCGCCGTCATTCGCGCCGAGTTCGACTCGGGAAGGACAGCTCTCAACGAATCTGCGCGCGAGTTCGTACGGCAGGCCCGAAATCTCGGACTCGACACTGCGCACATGCTCGACCTCATCAAGGAGACCAGCACACAATGACGACCAGCAAGATCCGACTCTGGACAGCAGCTTCGCTGACTCTGATCCCGACCCTGATCCTGGTTCTCGCACGCTTCGCGTGGGGTGACCGCCTACCCGAGACCGTCGCGAGCCATTGGTCCGGATCGACCCCGGACGGCTTCAGCACCACGACGACGTTTTTCGCCATCGCGCTGGTGATTTCTCTGGTGGCTGTCGTTTGCGCCTGTGTCGTCGCGGCCCGTTCGAGCGACAACGCGCCCTTGTTTCTCGCCGTAACCTCGATCTCGAGTGCGACACTGGCGACGATCTGGATTCTGAGCGTCGCCCTGACGATCGACGCCGGGTCGCCGGAAGCCGCGCGTATCGGCTGGTGGATTCTTGCGCCGATCGCGGCGGTACTCGTAGGAGTTCTGGCATACGCGCTGCCTGACCAGCAACGAAGCGGCCCGGAGTCGCCACTGCCGACCCCGACGCTCGACACTCCGCTGACGGCCTCCGAACGTGCAGTGTGGGTCGGGCAGGTCCGCAGCGTCTGGCCGTGGATCGTTACCGCCGGCCTCGTAGTTCTCGTGATCGCGACTGCCGCGTACTCGGATTGGTGGGTTGCCGTGATCCTGGGTGTGTCCACCCTCGCCGTCACAGCATTCGCGTCGGTCACCGTGCGCGTCGACCGTCACGGTGTCGGCATCAGTTCCTGGGGCGTTCAATGGAAGAAGATCCCCATCTCGAAGGTGAAGTCCGCATCAGTCGACGCGATACGTCCGGCCGAATGGGGCGGATGGGGTTACCGAATGACACCGCGCGGAACAGCCGTCACTCTCCGCTCGGGTGAGGCCATCGTGGTCACTCTCGAGAACGGACGACTGTTCGCCGTGACCGTCGATCACCCGGAAGACGGTGTGAAGCTGATCAATTCGTTGGTTCAGGCTGGTTGATTCACGAACAACGTCAATTCACGAACAACGTCAACTCACGAACAACACGGCAGCGGCATTGCCGGCGAGGTAGAAACCGGCAATGCCGAATATCCAACCCATTGCGCTGTCGCCGTAGCGAGACATCAGCGAGTCCACTCGGCGCAGCGGCTTGTCGAGGCGGTTGCCGGCCACGACCCGCCCGCACAACAGAAGCACTGCGGGCATGGCCATGATCAGGCAGTATCCGGCAAGTATCGACGCAGACGTGACTGCGGGCAGCCCAGCAGCGGTGATCATCGCGATCGCCGCCAAGTAGGGCAACATCGTCACCAATTCGGCGGTTCCGGCAGCAATCGCCAGAAGTACAACACTTCTCGCGGAACTGGCCGAGCCGAGCACCCGCTCTCGCCAAACATGGGTTCGATCGGCCTGACCGGATGTGCGTCTCTTCTCGGAATCGAATCGAAAGCTCCACGCGAACAACGCGATACCGAGAATCAACTGCGCAACGCGGGCGGCGGGGGTGTCGAGTAGCGGGGCGACGACAGGCATGCCTGCCCGTGCCGTCGTCCAGACGACCACCCCGACAACAAAATAGAACGTCGTGATGACCACCAGATATGTCAGCAGCCTGCGAACCTGCGGTCGTCCCGGCATCAACAACATCCAGACCGGGACGACCAAGGTTCCGATGCTCGTACTGTCCAGCAGGGCGAGCCCGCCCAGCGTGGTGAGCAGGACGAGTTCCACGTCAGTCGTTTCGGCGCTCGGGTATCGCTGTCTCCCTCGTTCGGACTGCATTCACGATGTCGAAGGCACCGATGATCGCGAGGATCACGCCGAGTGGTCCGCCGCGAAACCAGAAGAACTCGGCGTCACGCGCGAACAGCCACAGACAGCCGCCACCGACGACCAAGAGAATGCCGATCATCAACTCGAAGCGAATTTTCATACGTCGAGCCTGTCTTCTCTATCGAATCCGCACATCAGCCATCGGAACAACGCCGACCTCATCATTTGGTATGACAAGTCAGGCGCCCCGATGTGCTCTGATAAGTCTGTGGTGACCAGAAGTCGGAGTGTCGGCAAGTGGAACGATCCGCTCATCGCCTTCGGCCTGTTCGCGATCGGGGTACTCCTCTACCTGGTCGGCCTGTACCAAATGTGGACCGATGTCGGAGGTGTCGCCGACGTTCCCGCCGGGGTTCGGATCGGGATGCTGGCTCTGCTGTGTG
Source organism: Rhodococcus sp. NJ-530 (assembly GCF_003860625.1). Taxonomy (NCBI): domain Bacteria; kingdom Bacillati; phylum Actinomycetota; class Actinomycetes; order Mycobacteriales; family Nocardiaceae; genus Rhodococcus; species Rhodococcus sp. NJ-530. The sequence goes on along the minus strand of NZ_CP034152.1, from coordinate 2,990,854 downwards.
CGATCGACTCGTTCCGGCGGGTGCATCCGGCAACAGCCTTGGCGGCGGGGGCCGTCATCGTCGCGGTCGACGCCGCCCTGGGACCCACCCTGCCGATGTGGCTGGTCCTCTCGGATCTCACCTACGCCGCAGTTCTGTACGGGACGGCGCGGTTGGGCCGAGTGGTCTGTTCTCTGACCGCAGTGACGGTTGCCGCGCTCACCGCCCTCGTCTACCTGTCCACCCAGGACGTCCGCGCTGCGGCTGGGGCGGGCGTCGTGACCGCTCTGTTCTTCGGTACACCGGTGTGGTGGGCACTGGTCATCCGTCGACAAGTCGAACTGACCGAGGCCGAACGCGAGCGTTCCAGAGTCCACGAAGCACTCGCCGCTCTGGACCGCGAGGCCGCGGTCGCTCACGAACGCGCGACCATGGCGCGCGATCTGCACGACGTGATCGCAAGCCACCTCTCCGCCATCGCCATCCACTCGGAGGCGGCACTGTCCACCTCAGCTCTCTCCGGTGAACGGGGCGAACCAGACGACGGCTTGCGGGAGATGATCGGGGCGATCAGATCGAGCAGTCTCGCGGGCCTTTCCGAGATGCGCTCGATGATCGAACTGCTCCACGCCGGGGACGACGAGACCCCGGACCCGCGTTCCTCTCCGCCGCGGCTGACCGAGTTGCCCGTCGTCCTGGACGCAGTTCGGGCAGCCGGCGGCACTGTGCACGTTGCGATCGACGTCGATGCTGCCAACCTGCCGAGCGTGGTCGATCACACGGCGTATCGGATCACCCAAGAAGCCTTGACCAACGCACTCAAGCATGCGCCTGGCGCGCCAATCTCGATGTCGATCTCTCTCCAGCACAATGCATTACAGATCGAGATCCGAAACCCCGTCGGTCGCGACACATCCAATTTTCGGGCGGGAACGCACGGACTTGCAAACATGCGTCACCGCGCCGAACTGCTGGGCGGTTCACTCGACGCACTTCCGGTCGACGGAGAATGGACGGTATGCGCACAGATACCGGTCCCCGCGCCGAACGGAACGGATCGGTGATCACCGTCGCCCTGGTCGACGACCACGCCGCGATCCGGTCGGGACTCGCGATGATCCTGCGGCAGCACGACGACATCGATGTCGTCGCAGAAGCCGGTGACGGAGCGTCGGCGATCACCGTCACCCGCACGCATCAACCCGACATCGTACTCATGGACGTCCGGATGCCAGGCACCGACGGCATCGAGGCGACGCGTCAGATCATCGGGACGACCCGCAGCCGGGTTCTGGTGTTGACCACCTTCGACCTCGACGAATACGTCTTCGCGGCCCTGCGCGCCGGTGCTTCGGGATTCCTGCTCAAGACTGCGACCGCGGACGAGCTGACCAGCGCTATCCGCAACGTCGCGGCCGGAGGTGCAGTGCTCGCTCCGCGCGCGGCGCGTGTCCTGATCGGCGAGTTCGTGCAGCGCGCACCCAAACCCACCGAACCGCTGGGATTGAGCGAGCTCACCGACCGTGAACGCGAGGTCCTCGCGCTGTTGGGGACGGGTATGTCCAACGCCGAACTGTCGCGTGAACTCGGAGTCGGTGCTCCGACGGTGAAGTCGCACGTGTCGCGAGTTCTGTCGAAGTTGCACCTCACCTCACGCGTCCAGGCGGCGATCCTTGCCCGCGAACTGGAGCTGTAGGTTCGGCCGAGGCTGACTACTCCAGTTATCCGCGAACCAGATCGACGAACATCTCGTGCACTCGACGGTCCCCGGTAACCTCGGGATGGAAAGAAGTGGCGATCACCGAGCCCTGCCGAACCGCGACGATCCGGCCTGCGGCCTCCCCCGCGGCGGCGGGAACCTGCGCAAGGACCTCAACGCCCGGCCCAACTCGCTCCACCCACGGCGCGCGGATGAAGACGGCGCGAATGGGATCACCGATGATGCCCTCGAACTCCAGGTCGGACTCGAAAGAATCGACCTGCCGACCGAAAGCGTTGCGGCGCACCGTCATGTCGATGGCGCCGAGATGCTCGGCGTCCGGCCGGGTGTCTAGTACCTCGCTGGCGAGCAGAATCATGCCCGCACACGATCCGTAGGCCGGCAGCCCGCCGCGGAGTCGCTCACGAAGCGGTTCCAGCAGCTCGAATACCTGCAGAAGCCGGCTCATCGTGGTGGATTCGCCACCGGGGATCACGATGCCGTCGACCTTGTCGAGTTCCTCCGGGCGCCGGATACCCACCGCATCCGCTCCCGAATCATCGAGTGCGGCAAGGTGTTCGCGAACATCACCTTGGAGGGCGAGTACACCGATCAACGGACGCGTCATCACACAGTTCCTGTCTTGTTCTCACGGCTGTTCTTGCTCTCATGGCTGTCGGGTTCGCGTTCGAGACGCGTCAAACCCTCCTGAACCACCGCTGCCACCATGTTGCCATCGCGATCGTAGATACGCCCCTGAGTGAGCGCGCGACCAAAACCTGCCGACGGCGACGTCTGGTCGTAGAGCAACCACTCGTCGGCCCGGAACGGACGCAGGAACCACATCGCGTGATCGAGCGAAGCAGTCTGCGTCTTCACGCCGCGGTGCGGGACTTTGGAAGTTCCGAGCAGGGTCATGTCACTGAGGTACGCGAGGGTGCAGATGTGCAGCAGCGGACGATCCGGCAGAGCCTCGCGGTAGCGCATCCACACGCGCTGTTGCGCAGCGAGATCCGGCGCTGACGCGCTCTGCTCAGCGGGCACAATTCTGATGTCCCAGTTCTTCCACTCCTGATAGAACTGCGATTCAGCCAACTTCGGAACGGTCTGCGCGTCCGGCAAGTCCTCCGGCGCCGGAACGGAGGGCATCCGGTCCTGGTGCTCGATACCTTCGTCGTCGACGTGGAACGAGGCCGACATCGTGAAGATCGTCTTGCCGTCCTGAACTGCATTCACCCTGCGGGTGCAGAACGAGCGCCCGTCGCGGATGCGGTCCACCAGGTAGACCGTCGGAATCTTCGGATTGCCCGGGCGCAGGAAATATCCGTGCAACGAGTGCACGTGGTAGCTCTCGTCAACGGTGCTCACGGCAGAAACCAACGACTGCCCGGCAACCTGCCCGCCGAACGTCCGTTGAAGTGCGGTGGGATGGACCGCACCACGGAAGATGTCCTTCTCCAGGTGTTCGAGCGCGAGGATCTCCTCGATACCAACCATGAGTCCTCCGAAAACATAGACCGCCGCACTGGGCGCGATGACGGTTCACAATATCGCCTCGGCGAGCGGGCACGGCACCATGGTGGGCGTGAGTACATTCATCCCGTCCAGTCCCCTCGCCTTGGCCGAGCAGATTGCAACGCTTAGCGGATCGTTTCCGTCGGTGGCGGTAGTAGCGATCGACGGACCTGATTGTGCACAGCCGTCTCGGCTCGCGGATCTGGTTGGCACCGCCCTCGAGTCGCGCGACAGGCCGAGTGCTGTTGTGTCACTGCACGACTACGTACGGCCGGCTTCGCTGCGATACGAGTTCGGCCACGAGGATGCGCTGAGTTACCGCACTATCTGGTTCGACTATCGGGCACTCGATCGTGAAGTGATCACCGCAGCCCGCACCAAACGGGCGTTCTTGCCGAAACTCTGGGACGAACCCACCGATCGATCGGCTCGTTCGACCCGTATCCCCGTCCATGAGCGCGCGGTCATCGTGATCGCCGGTCCGATGTTGCTCGGGCGCGGGCTGGAGTTCGACGTCAGCGTCCGCCTGGACATGAGCGAACCTGCCATGCGGCGGCACACACCGGAGGCAGATCTGTGGACCGTCGAGGCACTCCTCGAACACCGATCAGAAGTGTCCGAGGAGGTCGATTTCGAGGTCAGATACGACCATCCGGCCCGGCCTGCGGTGCGGTCTCGCCAGTGAAGGTCTCACTGCGATTGTTCTCACGTCGGCCGACCTCACTTCGGGCGATACAGCCTGGTCAGACCCTCCTGGACGACTGCAGCAACCATATTTCCTCGGCTGTCGAAGATTCGTCCCTGCGTCAGGGCGCGACCGAAGCCCGCTGACGGCGACGTCTGGTCGTACAACAGCCACTCGTCGGCGCGGAACGGCCGCAGGAACCACATGGCGTGATCGAGCGAAGCGCTTTGCATGGCGACGTCCATGTGGGGGCCGCGGGAAGATCCGAGCAGCGTCATGTCGCTCATGTAGGCAAGCGTGCACACGTGAAATACCGGGTCGTCCGGGAGTGCCTCGCGGGAACGGAACCACACTTGCTGCTGCGCGGCAGCGCCCGGACGTTTGTCGATGTCGGCCTTCGGCACCATTCGAAGGTCCCAATCGGACCACTCACGCGCCAGCCACGCAGTCTCGGGATCCTCCGAATCCTGGGCGATGGCCAAGGTCTCGGGGTCAGGAACGGGTGGCATCTCGTCCTGGTGCTCGATGCCTTCGTCTTGGACGTGGAAGGACGCCGACATCGTGAAAATGGCTTGCCCGTCTTGAATTCCGGTGACCAAGCGGGTCGCGAACGATCGACCGTCCCGAACACGATCAACCAGAAAAACCGTCGGCTCCATCGGATTTCCCGGACGCAGGAAATATCCGTGCAACGAATGAACCGAGTAGGCCGGATCGACCGTGCGTACCGCCGACACCAATGCCTGTCCGGCGACCTGGCCGCCGAAAGTGCGGGTCAGGGTGGTCTCCGCGATGATTCCTCGAAAGATGTCCCGCTCGAGGCGTTCCAACTCCAGAATTTCTTCGATCCTCGCCATCGATGCTCCACATCTTCCCGTGTACCGACGTCTACCGACCTTCACACAATGCCTGACGCACCCCCGGCCACCAAAGTGGGCATCCGAAAACACTGAGCGACGGGGCGCATCGACTCAGAATGGCGGTGGATCGTCTCCGCCGTCGAAGGTCCTCCTCTGTGCCTTCTTCATCCGCCGGTGCATCCGTATCCGCTGACGCCGGCGTTCCCCCCACACACGAGCGGCCTTGTTCTCCAGACGTGTGCGCCGACGCCGACCACCCTCGGGCAGCACAGGCTCGAGCATTCCCGCCAGCAGACCTGACGGCCTGGTTCGGTAGCAATGTCCGGTCGGCGAGGTCAGCATGACACTCCGGTCCGGGTTCGAGGTATGCAACCACTGACCGGAATGCTTGAGGCGGTGATGGTTTCGACAATACGCACTCAGATTCGACGCCACGGTCTTTCCACCACAAGTGGGATCGCGATGATCAAAGGGCTCAGTGTGATCAAGATCTGAATTCCATGCAGCGACATCGCAGTGCAACCACTGGCAGCTTCCTGCGATCACCCGCACCCAGGTGTCGAGGACAGCGCCGGGGCGGTAGACCGACGCCGAAGGAACAACGGGCGGAGGTACTGGCTCGCCCTCACCGGAAGACTCGAGCGCGGCATCGGCTGGTACCTTCACCTTCCGAATCAGCGCACCCGCGGCGATGTCACGCGCATGCTCTGCACTGATCACTCCATAACCGTCGAGGTGAGCGGGTTCGTCTGCACCTGGTGCGTCACCGCCCTGAAGCGTTGATTCCAGCATGACCACGTGAACCAACGGCCGACGCACCACCACAATCCCGCTTCGATCTTGTGGGCACTCGTCCCGGCCGCAATCGCACGGCAGAATCGTCGACCCGGATACCAACGCTCCCAATGCGTCAGCTCGTCGTTGCTCGTACTTACGGGAATCGTGTCGACACACCGACATTGCCAACTCCCGCAACCGACGGTCGAAAGCCCGTGCTTCCTCCGCCGGAATACTCCCCAATATCCGCGCCATTCCGTCCTCGGCAGCGCTCACACCCACGAACCGATCAGCCAGGGCGCGGCGTCGACGTTCGCGTATCCCCTCGGGATCCACCACGGCGACGATCCGGTCGATAGCCGCTGTCAATCGGCGACCCGTCAAGCCGGTACCGCCAGGCATCGGTGGCGCCGAGATCTTTTCGAGGAGTTGCCGTTCCACCTCGTCGATCAAATCGTCGGCTACGTTGGCCGTAGCGGAGTCGATCAATCCGACCCGATACAGATCCAGTTCTCCGCGCGCCATGGCGGCACGCGTGCGATGGAGGCGAGTCTTGAGAGAAAAGCCGAGACCGATCAACTTTCCCGCTGCGGCACGGCCCATGGTCAATGCCGCGCCGAGCTCGGCCTCAGCCAGTTCGTGAGCGGTAGACGACCAAGCACCGTTATCAGTGTGGCCAGCGCTGCGACGCTCGAAAAACTCGGCAATGGCAGCCAGTTTCCGTTCCACGAGCATCGATTCGCGCGCATGCAGATCGGCGATGAGATCGATGAGGGCGCAGTCGGATTCAGCACCGGACAGCTGCGCTGCGGTACCCGAACTTCCTACTCCGTCATCGAACATTCCTCAACATTATTCGAATATACGTTCGATATCCATGATTTCCAGGAATCAGTCCGAACAATCCTGATTGACCGAAAATTGTTGCGGAGCAACCTTTGCGGCCACTCGTGTTCCGGCAACGGATTCCCCTACTGAACCAGGGCGTTGATAATGCGGGCAGCTTCGGCCGGGTAGATAGGGCGGTCGGACCCACCACTCAATACCCAGTGGACTGGACTACCTTCGTCTAGGACTCGGAGTTGCACGTCGAGCGGAAACGCATCGATGTCAGCCGAGTCGACTCCAAAGACATGGACAATCTCATGCCCAGGTCGCCCCTCGAACTCGAAGATGTTCTCTACGACCTCGAGCAACTCGACGCTTCCCAACGTGACGCCGAGTTCCTCCGCGAACTCGCGCCGCAGCGCTGCCTCGGCCGTCTCACCGAACTCGATACCGCCACCGATCAATCGATGAAAGTTCTCCCCCGTGACAGAGTCCGTGCCGTCGAGTATGAGTATGTGACCGGAACGGACAGGTATCCCCAGTGAGATGTTACGAATTGACGACATACGACACAGTTTAGGTGGCCAACTCGAACACCATTTTGAATCCGACGACGGCGAATATCACCAAAAGTGATGGGGTGGGCGCAAATACGACTTGGACTTGCCGAGACTACCGATGACAGACTCGAACACCATTCCCGGACAAAAGAACCCATTGAGGAACCGATGAACGACGCAAGTACCTGGACCGCACGACTCGCCGCACTCGACCTGACCCTCCCGCCTGTTGCCACCCCCGCAGGCTCATACCTCCCCGCCGTTCAGACGGGGTCATACGTCTACACGTCGGGGCAATTGCCGCTCGTCGACGGCACTACGACGTGCATCGGCAAGTTGGGCGAGGGCGTCTCCGTCGAAGACGCCGCCCAGGCGGCGCGGTTGTGCACTCTCAACGGACTCGCGGCAGTCGATGCCTTGGTCGGTCTCGACCGCATCGTTCGGGTCGTCAAGGTCGTTGGATTTGTTGCTTCGGGATCCGGATTCTCGCAGCAACCCCAGGTGATCAACGGTGCGTCCGACCTGCTGGCCAAGATCTTCGGTACCGCTGGACAACACGCCCGCTCTGCGATCGGCGTGGCCGAACTCCCCCGAAACAGTGCCGTCGAGGTCGAGTTCGTGTTCGAGGTATCGGACAGCATCTGACGGCCCGCCACACCCCGAAGGGGCGGCGGTTGCCAACGCAACCGCCGCCCCTTCGTCTGTGAGGACTTTCAGGCACTGAGCCCAGTCGTCGAACCTGCTGTCACCAACCGCGCTCTGCGAGGCGATGTCCGACAGGCAGGTCGTCGACGTTGATACCGACCATTGCCTCGCCGAGTCCGCGCGAGACCTTGGCGAGCACGTCCGGGTCGTCGTAGAACGTGGTGGCCTTGACGATGGCCTCGGCGCGCTGCTTCGGGTTGCCGGACTTGAAGATGCCCGATCCGACGAACACGCCCTCGGCGCCGAGCTGCATCATCATGGCAGCGTCTGCCGGGGTCGCGATGCCGCCCGCGGTGAACATGGTGACAGGCAGCTTGCCGACCTTGGCGACCTCGACGACCAGTTCGTACGGGGCCTGCAGTTCCTTGGCGGCTACGTACAGTTCGTCCTCGCTCAGCGAGGTCAACCGGCGGATCTCGCCGCGGATGGTGCGCATATGGGTGGTGGCGTTGGAGACGTCTCCGGTGCCTGCTTCACCCTTCGAGCGGATCATGGCCGCGCCTTCGTTGATGCGACGGAGCGCTTCGCCGAGGTTGGTGGCGCCACAGACGAAGGGAGCGGTGAACTTCCACTTGTCGATGTGGTTGGCGTAGTCGGCCGGGGTCAGGACCTCGGACTCGTCGATGTAGTCGACGCCGAGGCTCTGCAGGATCTGCGCTTCGACGAAGTGACCGATGCGTGCCTTGGCCATGACGGGGATGCTCACGGTGGAGATGATGCTGTCGATCATGTCCGGGTCGCTCATGCGCGAGACGCCGCCCTGTGCGCGAATGTCTGCGGGGACCCGCTCGAGTGCCATGACGGCGACGGCGCCTGCGTCTTCGGCGATCTTGGCCTGCTCAGCGGTGACCACGTCCATGATCACACCGCCCTTGAGCATTTCAGCCATGCCGCGCTTGACGCGGGCGGTGCCGATGGCGGTGGTGGGGGCAGAGTCGGGGGTGCTCACAGCAAACTCCTGCAGTAGTGGCGTGACAAAAGAAACGAGGCACGGCGAACACACGAGTTCATTCGCTCGGAGGCCTCTGGCCAGAACTCTAGGACTAACCGGCCTTCGATTCCGTATCCAATTTGCCATTGCTGGCCTTAGACTGCCCGCGAGCACTGAACGACCGAAAGATCAGCGGATGGAACGCACTTCCGGATCCTCGGTACCGTCCGCGATCGTCGCCGCTTCCACCAGGAGGTTTGCCAGATCCAACGGGTAGACGGGCTCACCGGACTTGGCCAGTCGGCGGATCTCGTCGGCGCTGCACCAGCGATGGCCGGTGATGGCACGCTGTTCCAATTCCGTGTGGCCTTGGAAGACCGGCTCGAAGCCGTGAGTGCGCGTAGCAAAGAACAGCTCTTCCGAACGGATCAGCTCACCGTCGAACGGGAAAATCGCCACACGACGCCAGAGCGGACCTCGCAGATTCTCCGGAGCCACGACGAATCCGGTCTCCTCCTCGATCTCACGAACGGCAGCCGCCCGTAGGTGTTCGCCCCGTTCGAGCCCTCCGCCGACGGTGAACCAGAAGTAAGTGTTCGGGATCTTGGGATCGTGGCCGCGCAACAGCAGCACCCGATCGTCCTCGTCCAGCATCACCACGCGGGCAGAGGTCCGTGACGTATCCACGGTGATGCCCTCGGGCACCGCCGCCGCGGTCGTGCGCTCCGATATCTCGAAGTAATGAGGTAGCGGTGCCGTTCCCCCGAGGTGCAGCCAGCGAACAAGTCGACGCGTACGCAACGCGAGAGTGTCGCGCACCGCGTCGTTGTGGAACCGCCGAGCGATCAGGACCCTCGCCTCGGCATCGGCCAACTCGGCCACCAGTTGAGGTCGCAGCGACGTCGTGCCGTAGGCAGCGAGAGCATTGGACAGCCGGTTCTCGGCAAGCTCGCGATCCTGACGATCCGCACGTTCGGCGGCGTCCGCCAAGGTGACGAATCTGCGGGCGTCGTCGGCGCTCATGTCCACAGCCGCCGCGCGGACAACCGCGGCACGACGGGACAGAGCCGCATCGAGTGCCAACCACGACTGATCCGAACGCACATGCAGTCGATCGAGTCGGTTCGCCGTCCCGTACGCCCACAGTCCGACGACCAGGACGACGGCAGCGACGAGCCCGAGAATGAAGATTGTCAGAGCGGAGAAGGTCATGAACCCACCACGCGTACGCCGGTGCCGCCAACCGTGACGGTCTCGTAGACACGCAGGATCTGTTCGGCCACCACCGGCCAGTCGTATTCGGCAACAACACTTGTCGCGGTGTTGACCAGCGCGCGTCGTCGATCCGGGTCACCGAGAACGGAATCGATTGCCTCGGCCAAGGCATCGGAGTTCCCGATGGGGACCAGCAAGCCGGCCTGACCGTCGCGAAGAACACGGCGAAAAGCGTCCAACTCACTGGCCACGACGGCAGTGCCAGCCGCCATGGCCTCGACCAGCACGATCCCGAAGCTCTCACCGCCGAGATTGGGCGCGCAGTAGACGTCCGCACTGCGAAGCGCCGACGCTTTCTCCTCGTCACTGACCTGCCCGAGCAGGCGGAGATGCTTGAAGTACTTGCCCGCCTCTTTGCGGAGTTTCTCCTCGTCGCCGCGTCCGACCACGATCACTTCGAGATCCGGGTGACGCTCGACCAACTCCGGCAGTGCGCCGAGGAGGACGGCCATCCCCTTGCGCGGTTCGTCGTAGCGACCGAGGAACAGAATGGTTCCACCTTCGCGCGGGTAGCCGGGCAACAGATCGGCCTCGGCAAACGCTGCGACATCGACGCCGTTGGGGATCTCGACCGCGTCGGATCCGAGAGACTCGACCTGCCAACGACGCGCCAACTCCGAGACTGCGATCCGGCCGCTGATCTTCTCGAGATACGGAGCCAAGACACCCTGAAACGTGCTCAGCACCAACGACTTCGTGGTCGACGTGTGGAAGGTGGCGACGATCGGGCCTTCCGCGATGCGCAACGCGAGCATGGACAGACTCGGCGCATTGGGTTCGTGGATATGTAGAACGTCGAAGTCACCTTCCGCGATGAACTTGCGGAGGCGGTTGTTCGCCGTCGGGCCGAAAGACAACCGCGCAACAGAACCGTTGTAGGGAATCGCGACGGCTTTACCTGCGGAAACCACAAAATCCGGCAACTCGTCGTCATCGGACGACGGCGCAAGCACACTCACTTTGTGACCACGTTCGATCAGCACCTCGGCCAGATCCACCACGTGCGCCTGGACGCCGCCGGGGACGTCGAAGGAGTACGGGCAGATCATGCCGATTTTCATTCACCCTCCATGCGGGCGAGCCGCGATTCGGAAAGGTCCGAGCGCCACAGCGGTTGAAGCATGTGCCAGTCAGCGGGGTGCGCTGCGATGTTGACCGCGAAACGGTCGGCAAGTGCTTGCGTGGCCGGGCCGACTCCGCCGGATACGTCGATCGGTGGGTCGATCTTGAAACCCCATCCGTCGGGTGTGAACCAGCAGTGGACCGGAAGTAGCGGCGCGCCGGTGTCGATCGCGAGCTTCGCCGGGCCCGCGGGCATCCGAGTAGGTTCGCCGAAGAAGGTGACGGGCACACCCTTCTTCGCCAGATCGCGCTCCCCCAACAGGCACACGATCTTGTTCTCACGCAGATGCTTGGAGAGTTCGACGAACGGTGGATGCTCCCCGCCGCTGAGCGGGAAGATCTCGAAGCCGAGACTCTCGCGATAGTCGACGAACCGTTCGTACAGGGATTCGGGCTTGAGCCGCTCGGCAACGGAGGTCAACCCGCCCCACTGCTGAACGCACCACACGCCGGCCATGTCCCAATTACCGCTGTGAGGCAGCGCCAATACCGCGCCATGACCTGCAGCCATTGCCTTTTCCAGATGCTCCTGGCCCTCGACCAGCGCATGCAGCGCCTTACCTGTCGCGACCAGGTCCATCGACGGAAGACGAAACGCCTCACGCCAATACCGGGCGTACGAGCGCATCGAATCCTTGATCAACTGATCCGGAACTTGCTCCGGCGTCGTGCCCAGAACTCTCGCGAGGTTCTTCCTGAGTTGTTCGGGTCCGCCCTTGCGTACCGCGAAATCCGCCCCGGCGTCGAACAGCTTGACCGCCACCGATTCCGGCAGGCTTCTCACCAGCCGCCAACCCGCGGCGTATCCCAGGTCGGTTGCACGCTCGGCAAAGCTCATTTCTCTGCCTCGCCGTCCGTGTCCGGCGCACCTTCGACCGTCGATGCGGCCGGGGCGATCGGCAGAAGTTCCCGAGCGCCAGGGGAATTGCGCACCGCGAGCACTCGCTGGAAGACCGTCACGATGCTTCCGGCGGCAAGTACCCACATCGCGATGTGGATTGCCCACGGAAGACCCATACCCGTCAGGCCGGATCCGACCAACACGATGATCAGTCGGTCCGGGCGCTCGATCCACCCGCCGTCCGCAGTCAGCCCGCTCGCCTCCGCACGCGCCTTCGCGTACGAGATGACCTGCGAGGTGACGAGGCAGATGAGCGTCGCGACGAGCAGCCACTTGCTGTTCTCGTGGTAGACCGCCCACCAGGCCAGGCCGGCAAAAATCGCGCCGTCGGCTACGCGGTCGCAGGTCGCGTCCAGTACCGCCCCGTACCGCGTTCCGCCGCCGCGAGCACGAGCCATTGCGCCGTCGAGCATGTCGAACATGACGAAGAACCAGATGAACATGGTTCCCCAGAACAGATGTCCGGACGGAAACAGCGTCACCGCACCGGCGACGCTTGCCACCGTGCCGATCACCGTCACCGAGTCCGGCGTCAGACCGGTCTTGACCAGCGCCTTCCCCATAGGTGCCGTCACCTTGGACACCGATGCGCGCCCGAAGAAGCTCAACACCGCAGGAACCCTCCCCGTCGTGAGTTCCGGTTCGGAACTCGTTGCAGCAATGCATCCTGCCATGAAGCCGGATGCGTCAACCTATTGTTGCCAGGCACCGGCGAGTAGTCCCCTGGTCTCCCGCAGCAATTGCGGCATCACCTTTACCCCACCGAGCACGGTGATGAAGTTGGCGTCGCCGCCCCAACGTGGCACTACGTGTTGGTGAAGGTGCTCGGACAGCGAACCGCCCGCAGCGGCACCGAGATTCAGGCCGACGTTGAATCCGTGAGGATTCGACACGCTCTTGATCACCCGCAACGCCTGCTGGGTGAACGCCATCAACTCGGCGCTCTCCTCCGGCGTCAGGTCTTCGAGTGCCGCAACCTTGCGGTACGGAACCACCATCAGGTGCCCCGGGTTGTACGGATACAGGTTCAGAACCGCATAGACATGCTCACCGCGGGCAACGATGAGCCCTTCTTCGTCCGACATCTTCGGAATGTCGATGAACGGTTCACCTGTCGTGCCCGGGGTGTTGGGCGCCTCGGTGATGTACGACATCCGATGCGGCGACCAAATGCGCTGCAAATGGTCAGGGTCACCGACGCCGTGGTCGATCAGCGAACCCGGACCGTCGTCACCGGGGGCGCTCACTGCGCCACGCTTGGCTGCACCAGTTCGGCTGTCGGCGAGGCGTTCTCGCGGCGGCCGATCCACTCGGTGATGATCCGGACGGCGTCGTCGACGGGAATGCCGTTAATCTGGGTGCCGTCGCGGAAACGGAAGCTGACCGCGCCGGCCTCCACGTCACGCTCGCCCGCGAGGAGCATGAACGGGACCTTTTGCGTGGTGTGGTTACGGATCTTCTTCTGCATACGGTCGTCACTGAAGTCGACCTCGGCGCGAACACCGGCTGCCTTGAGCTTCTTCGTGACGTCGAACAGGTGATCGGCGAAGGCCTCGGCCACCGGGATTCCGACGACCTGCACCGGCGCCAGCCACGCCGGGAACGCGCCCGCGTAGTGCTCGGTCAGGACACCGAAGAACCGCTCGATCGAGCCGAACAGCGCGCGGTGGATCATGACCGGACGAGTCTTGACGCCGTCGTTGCCGGTGTATTCGAGCTCGAACCGCTCGGGCAGGTTGAAGTCGAGCTGGATGGTCGACATCTGCCAGGTGCGGCCGAGTGCGTCCTTGACCTGAACGGAGATCTTGGGACCGTAGAACGCGGCTCCGCCCGGATCCGGCACCAGAGTCAGGCCGGAAGCTTCGCCGACCTCGGCGAGCGTTGCGGTCGCCTCTTCCCAGACGTCGTCGCTACCGACGAACTTGTCCGGGTTCTTGGTGGACAGTTCGAGGTAGAAGTCGTCGAGGCCGTAGTCCTTGAGCAGGTTCAGAACGAACTGCAGGGTGGTGGTCAGCTCGTCGCGCATCTGCTCACGGGTGCAGTAGATGTGAGCGTCGTCCTGGGTCATGCCGCGCACGCGGGTCAGGCCGTGGATGACGCCGGACTTCTCGTAGCGGTAGACCGAGCCGAATTCGAAGAGCCGCAACGGCAATTCACGGTACGAGCGTCCGCGAGCACGGAAGATCAGGTTGTGCATCGGGCAGTTCATCGGCTTGAGGTAGTAGTCCTGGCCCGGCTTGCGCACGGTGCCGTCCTCGTTCAGTTCCTCGTCGACGTGCATCGCCGGGAACATGCCGTCGCGGTACCAGTCGAGGTGACCGGAAACCTCGTACAGATGCCCCTTGGTGATGTGCGGAGTGTTGACGAACTCGTAGCCCGCCTCGATGTGGCGGCTGCGCGAGTAGTTCTCCATCTCGGTGCGGATGATGCCGCCCTTGGGATGGAACACCGGCAGACCCGAACCGAGCTCGTCGGGGAAGCTGAAGAGGTCCAGTTCGGTACCGAGCTTGCGGTGATCACGACGCTCGGCCTCGGCGAGCAGTTCGAGGTATTCGTCCTGAGCCTCGGTGGACTCCCACGCGGTGCCGTAGACACGCTGAAGATCGGCGTTGTCCTGGTTGCCACGCCAGTAGGCGGCGGAGCTTCGGGTCAACTTGAAGGCCGGGATGTGCTTGGTGGTCGGAATGTGCGGGCCGCGGCACAGATCGGACCAGATCTTGTCGCCGGTACGAGGATCGAGATTGTCGTAGATGGTCAGCTCGTTGCCGCCCACCTCCATGATCTCGGGATCGTCGATACCGGACTTGTCGTCGATCAATTCGAGCTTGAAGGGCTCGTCGGCCAACTCGACCCGAGCGTCCTCGATCGAATCGACGACTCGACGCGAAAAGCGCTGTGATCCCTTGATGATCTGCTTCATACGCTTTTCGAGCTTGGCCAGATCCTCCGGAGTGAACGGGCGGTCCACCGCGAAGTCGTAGTAGAAGCCGTCCTTGATCGGCGGACCGATGCCGAGCTTCGCGTCGGGGAATTCTTTCTGAACCGCCTGCGCGAGGACGTGGGCCGCGGAGTGCCGGATGACGCTGCGGCCGTCCTCGGTGGATGCTGCCACCGGCTCGACGTCGACATCGACCTCAGGTGTCCACGACAGATCCTTGAGCGTTCCCTCGCCATCGCGGACAACGACGATCACGTCGGGCCCCTTCGTGGGGTATCCGGCTTCGCGCACTGCAGTCCCGGCGGTCGTCCCCGCGGGCACCCGAAGTGGGGCGGCTGAGTGCTCTGGCGCGGGACTGGTCACGGCGATGTGCTCCTAAAGGTATTGCGACAAGTTAGACAGGCGTCGTACCCACTGCGAGCACGCGCACGATCATGTTATCGGCCCTACCGACATGGTGAGACAACCGAGTGAAGGAAACCGGGCCGCGTTCAACTCACAGCGGCGACTCGAGCCACGAGTAGTCCAGGCCCACCCATGTCCCGATCAGGCCGAAAGTGCCGAGCACCCACAAAGTCGCCAGGACGATCACTGTGGTGAACAGAACGCCCAACCCTTTGACGAACAGCGACTGCTTGCCGAACCATTCCATGAACCGGTCGTATCGAGCCTTCGCGAAATGAAGGAGTCGATGTGCCCACGCGAACTCCGACGCCAGGATGCCGAGGCCGGCGAAAACGATGAGCCAACCGGGCCCGGGGTACGGAATAGCCACGATGCCGGCGGCGAACACGATCGTGCCCACGACTCCGACGCCGATGCGGTACGCAAGATTGAGGGTGGGCCGCGCGGCGATTCCCGCGCGCCACCGCTCCCAGCGGGACTCTGCGTCCTGGAAGACGGACAGGTCTGAATCGTCGACGGAAGAATCGACCTTTTCGGTACTCAAAGCAGTCACCTTTTCGGTCGCGAAATGTCTCTTCGACCAGGCTACCGAAATCGTCGCCCGGCGACCTGCGACGACGGTCTGCATGCCGAAATAACCGTGCCCTCGAACAGCTGTGCCCTCGA
Source organism: Rhodococcus sp. NJ-530 (assembly GCF_003860625.1). NCBI lineage: Bacteria > Bacillati > Actinomycetota > Actinomycetes > Mycobacteriales > Nocardiaceae > Rhodococcus > Rhodococcus sp. NJ-530. The sequence goes on along the minus strand of NZ_CP034152.1, from coordinate 2,975,008 downwards.
CCAGCTGTGCTCTCAAACGACTGAAGGCGTCCCCGATGATCGGGAACGCCTTCAGTGTTTTTCTGTGGTCCCGGCTGGGATCGAACCAGCGACCTTCCGCGTGTGAAGCGGACGCTCTCCCACTGAGCCACGGGACCGTAAGTCATCCGAACGCATGCGCTCGAACGAGTTGGAACATTAACACGGCTGCGCGATGAATACGAATCACCAGGTTGGCATTCGTTTTGCTCCAGGCGACCCCGAAATCTACGAATTCGAGCTGATTTCAGACCGTATTCATCGCCAAGACGGACAGTTGCAACGCGCGCAACGGGCCGATTCGACTCCGAACACGCCACTGAGCTGGTGATTTGTGTGTATCCGACACGGTCGGCTAATGTTTCCAACGCACCGAGGAGAGCGAGCAGCTCCCCAAGCAACACGGTGCGATGCGGACGTGGCGCAGCTGGTAGCGCACAACCTTGCCAAGGTTGGGGTCGCGGGTTCGAATCCCGTCGTCCGCTCGAGAGGTGTGACTCAACCTTTTACGGTGGAGTGGCCGAGTGGTGAGGCAACGGCCTGCAAAGCCGTGCACACGGGTTCGATTCCCGTCTCCACCTCGCGCGATTAGCTCAGCGGGAGAGCGCTTCCCTGACACGGAAGAGGTCACTGGTTCAATCCCAGTATCGCGCACCACGTCAGGCCCTAGGGCCTGATGGTCAAGACCTGCTTGCAGGTCTGATAAGTTAGAAAAGTACTGAGTTCCGGTAACGGAGTTCATTGCTCATGCGGACGTGGCGCAGCTGGTAGCGCACAACCTTGCCAAGGTTGGGGTCGCGGGTTCGAATCCCGTCGTCCGCTCCATTTTTCTCCAGAACCCGCGCGATTAGCTCAGCGGGAGAGCGCTTCCCTGACACGGAAGAGGTCACTGGTTCAATCCCAGTATCGCGCACCATTTGAGAATGCAAGAAGCCGGAACCTCAGGGTTCCGGCTTTTTGCGTTCGAGCGCCGAACACACGGGCCGCAGTACTGACGCAAGCCCCCTCGGGCATCCACGTCAGTACTGCGGTTGATGTAGCTGATCAGATTGTTGTAACTGCTCAGTGAGAGAAGCGGTTCGCTGCCGAAGTCATCGCGCGCAGCGAGGACTCCGTCGACGACTCCGCAATACCCATCGCCCAGCTCCGACGGCCGTCGCACTCGGTGAAGATGAACGTCGCAGTGCGGTGGCCGATCTGGTGCTGATGGAAAGACAGGATCTCGAGCGAGATTCCCGCGTCGTGCAGCATCGACGTCATGGCTGAGATCGCGCCGGTCGAGGTGGCGGACGCTTTCTGGATACGCTCCCCCAGACCGAGAGTCGCTTCGAAGGTCCAACGACCCGGCGCAATCTTCTCGGAGGACCACGCACCCAGACGGATCGGGCCGCTCATAGCCGCATACGTGGACTCGAACTCGGTCCACGACATCGCTGAGCATTCGGCACGCAAGCCGGCGGGCAGAGATTTGCCGTGACGCGCCGCAAAGGGATCAGCAGCAGAAGACGAATCAGAAGCGAAAGCGAAGTTGTAAGTCATGATCGTGGTCTTCCTGGAATGAAGTGGAGGACCAACTGGTAGCAAGACGACCCGCAGCGAGGGGTCGGTCCGATTCAGACCCCGCTACGGCGGCTTACTACGAGAATTCGCTTCATGAGAGACGAGGCTAGGCGGCCCGGTTCGAGAATGCAACCCAGACCGCCGCCGCACAGGTCAGACCTGAGCCGCTTTGTGCTCGGCGATCAGGGCGCGATACCACTCGAACGAGGTCTTCGGTGTGCGCTTCTGGGTGTCGAAATCGACGTGCACCAGGCCGAAACGCTCCTTGTATCCCGCAGCCCATTCGAAGTTGTCGAGAAGTGACCACACAAAATAACCGCGGACGTCGACACCGTCGTCCATTGCCGATCGGAGGGCGCGAAGGTGCGCATCGTGGTAGTCGATTCGTGCTTCGTCGTCGACGACGCCTGCGGCATCCGGGGCGTCGTGGAATGAACATCCGCTTTCGGTGATGTAGATCGGCGGCAGTGCGTCACCGAAGCGGGCGTGGAACGTCCGCAAGATCTCGCCCAGCCCCTCGGGAACGATCGGCCAACCGAAATCGGTTGTGGGATAACCGGTAATCGCGACAGGGGCAAAGGGCAGGCCCGGGGGCAGGTCGACTTCGAGCACACCTTCGGTCCCCTGGCCTTCCACCGGAGCAGCAATCATCGTCGGCTCGTAGTAGTTGATCCCGTACCAGTCGAGCGGCGCCCCGATGATTTTCAAGTCCTCGTCGACAGGACCGCTGAGCAGCTGAGCGAATTCGTCGGCCGGGTACTTCCCGACCAGAACCGGGTCGGCGAACATCCAATTGACGACGTGGTCGTAGATGTCGGCAGCCATCACGTCTTCCGGCGAATCCGAAGCGGCACGCACCGGAGCATGGTTCGAGGCGATTCCGATGTTCGTGCATCCGGTTGCCCGAAGCGCTTCGACAGCGAGGCCATGCCCGAGCAGCTGGTGATGTGCGGCTTGGAAAGCCTCGAACCCCAAGGCCAGTCCGGGGGCGTGAACTCCGAGGGCATGCCCGTAAAGCGTGTGCACAACTGGTTCGTTGAGCGGCATCCACATTCCGACCCGATCCGACAGCCGCTCGCCGACGACCTGCGCATACTCCCCCAGCCGATACGAGGTGTCGCGGTTCATCCAGCCGCCCTGCTCCTGCAAGGCAAGGGGCAGATCCCAGTGAAAGAGCGTGACGGCGGCAGTAATTCCCGCCGAACACAGTCGGTCGATCAGGCGGTCGTAGAAGTCGAGCCCCTTCGCATTCACTGCCCCCGATCCGGTGGGCAGAATGCGCGACCACGACAGAGACAGCCGATAAGCGTCGAGCCCGAGCTGATTCATCAGCTCGATGTCCGACTCCCAGCGGTGATAATGATCGGCAGCGACCGTCCCGGTGTCGCCCCCGACGACAACACCGGGACGGTCACAGAACTCGTCCCAGATCGACGGTCCGCGACCGTCTTCGGCCACTGCTCCTTCGATTTGATAGGCCGCAGTGGCGGTTCCCCAGACGAAGGAAGTCGGAAATTCTGGTGTCGGCTGCCGAGTCATGTCGGTCAGTTAATCAAAGAACCGTGCAAAACACGCAGCTTTGTTGGACACTCGACCAGTATCAAGATCCAGTACCGTTCGGCCTAACCGAACGAACGAGACAAAGGCCCTGCTTGATGACGGATAACACCCGCACCCTGACGAGGGCTCGGATCGCCACTTCGGTGGCCTTCGGACTTCAAGGATTTCTGCTCGCCGCCGTTCTGACGCAGCTGCCGCAGTACAAGGACTTGTTCGAGCTGAGCGAGACACTGGTTGTGGTTGCGGTTGTCACCGTGTCCGTCATCGCCGGGCTCGGCAGCGTGCTCGCCGAGATGCTGGCCGTGAGAACGTCGAGCAAGATGACCCTGCGAACTGGGCTCGCCGTCATCGCAGTCTTCGGCGGGGCAACCGGAATTGCGCCCAACGCAGCGATGTTCTTCGTCTTCCTGGCGATCTACGGCATCGGACTCGGCATGGTCGACGCGGCCGCCAACATGCAGGCAGTCTCGATCCAACACGCCAAGGGCCGCTTCATCCTCTCCTCGTTCCATGCTTCCTGGAGCGTCGGAGCGATTGTCGGTGCCCTGTTCATCTCTGCTACCGCAGGCCTCGACATTTCGATCCGCGTCACGCAGGTGATCGCGGGAGTTGTTGTCGGACTGATGCTTCTGGCCTTCGGCCCGCAACTGCTCGATCGGTCCGAGTCTCCGGTTGCCGAGGCAAACATCACGAGCACCGCGAAATTCGCGGTACCCACCCGCGCCTTCGTCCTCCTCGGCGTCGCGATGGCATTGTTCTACGCGGTCGACTTCAGCGTCGGAAACTGGTCGACTCTGTACGTCAAGGACGAACTGCTCGCCGACGCCGGGACCGCTGCCCTTTCCGTGGCGGCGTATCAGATCGCGGCACTTGTCGCACGACTGACCGGGGACTACTGGGTCGGGAAATTCGGTGAGACCACCGTCGTGCGGATCGGCTCTCTCATCGGCGTAGTCGGTATGACAGTTGTCGTCCTCGCGCAATCTCCCGCCGTTGCCATCGCCGGGTTCCTCATCGTCGGGCTCGGGGTACCGGTGATCGCTCCGATCTGCTTCAGCGCTGCCGGCAGGATGGCTCCCCCGGATCAGGTCGATGCGGTGATCGCACGCATCAACCTCTTCAACTACGTCGGCACAGTCGTCGGCGGCGGCATCGTCGGCGCGGTCGCTGCCTTCAGTGACCTTCGAATCGGGTTCCTGATTCCGCTGGCGTTCTGCGCGATCTTGATAGTTCTTGCTCCCGCGTTCGCACCGAAACGAGCCACAACTCCGGTGGCCGAGAACGCCGCTTGAGCATTGCGCCCGAGGAAAGTGGTGTACTTGATCGACCGAATTGTGTGCGCGAGAGGCAGAAACTGACGTGACGATCACCGTTGACCGGGCCGGGATCTGGGATTCCGAAGCAATCGCCGACGTGGCAGCGGTGACGTTTCCACTGGCGTGTCCGCCGGACGCATCCGACGACGACATCAGTGCCTTCATCGACAACGTTCTCTCCGTCGACAAGTTCTCCGAGTACCTGACCGATCCGACGCGAACCGTTCTCAAGGTCATTCGCGACGGTTCGATCGTCGGCTACGCGATGCTTGTCGACGACGAGCCCGCCGACCCGGACGTCAAAGCTGCTGTGACACTTCGCCCGACAACAGAACTCAGCAAGTTGTACGTGCTTCCGGGTAACCACGGAACCGGCGCGGCAGCATCCTTGATGGACGCGGTTGTCGACCACGCACGACGCAGCGGAAGTGCCGGGATCTGGCTGGGCGTCAATCAGGAGAACCTGCGCGCCCAGAAGTTCTACGCAAAGCACGGTTTCACACAGGTCGGCACGAAGACTTTCCTCGTGGGCGCACAACTCCACCACGATTTCGTGATGGAGCGCCCCGTCAGCTGACAGGCGTGCAGACTAGCCGGCCGCGACCTCGAAACGAGAAAGTGCGAGCAGGCGCGAGGTCGCGCGCAAGTACTTCTTCTTGTACCCACCGGCGAGCATCTCGGGGGTGAAGATCTCGTCGAGGCGTGCGCCGGAAACGGTGACCGGGATGCTCGCGTCGTACAGGCGGTCGGCGAGAACCACGATGCGCAGTGCAACGGACTGATCCGTTGCCGGGTGGACACCGTCGATGAACACGGCCTTCACACCCTCGACCAGCTTGTTGTACCGCGACGGGTGCAGGGTGCTGAGGTGCTTGCACAGCTCGTCGAAGTTGTCGAGCGTGGCGCCGTCGATGGCGTCGGCCCGAGAGACCAACTCCTCCGAGGAGACGGGCTCGGGTGCGGGCGGGAGATCGCGGTGACGGTAGTCGGGGCCGTCGACGCGAATCGTCTCGAAGATCGAGCCGAGCTTCTTGATCTCGCGCAGGAAGTCCTGGGCGGCGAAGCGACCCTCCCCGAGCTGGCCGGGAAGCGTGTTCGACGTCGCGACGATGGACACGCCGCGCGCGGAAAGCTCCGAGAGGAGGCGGGATACGAGCATGGTGTCGCCCGGATCGTCGAGCTCGAACTCGTCGATGCAGAGAACGCTGTGGTCGGCGAGCGCTTCGACCGCCTTGTTGAAGCCGAGAGCGCCGACGACGTGTGTCAGCTCGACGAAGGTTCCGAAAGCCTTCGGCGACGGAACGCTGTGGAAGATCGACGCCAGCAAGTGAGTCTTACCGACACCGAACCCGCCGTCGAGGTACAGGCCGGCGCCGGTCGCCTGGGTCTTCTTGCCGAACAGTCCGCGGCGTCCACCACTACGGATCTTGGTGACGCGCTTGGAGAATTCCTCGGCCTTGGCGACAGCAGCTGCCTGGCTCGGTTCCTTCGGATCAGGAATGTAGGACGCAAAACTCACCTCGTCGAACATTGCGGGAGGCACCATTTGAGCTACCAGTTGATCGGCGGGTACCACCGGGCTGCGATCGACAAGACGTTCATGCATCCGTCAAGGGTATCTACGTGATGTGATCTCTCATGTGCACCGTATGGATATTGCGACCTACTTCACACCAGGCCACGACGACGAACTCCGCGGCTTGTACGCCTATCCGGAGAACCTCTCGCAACCCTGGATGCGCGTGAACTTCGTTTCCAGCATCGACGGGTGCGTCGCCGTCGACGGAGTGAGCGGTGGACTGGGCACACCGGCAGACAAGTCGGTATTCGGGATCTTGCGCGAACTTTGTGACGTCGTCGTGGTCGGCGCAGGCACAGCGCGAGCCGAGAACTACGGGGGTGTGCAGGTCTCGGACGAAGCCCGGGCGCGTCGCACTGCCGACGGCCTCGCTCCGGTCCCACCGATCCTCGTCGTCTCGGCGCACGCGTCGATCGACCCCGAAAGCCGACTCCTTCGCGATACTGAAGTTCCACCGATCCTTGTTGTCGGTCGCGACGCGGACTCCGCGGCAATTTCGGCGCTGAGATCTGCCGGAGCGCAGGTGGAGGTGACGGACTCACCGAACGTCACCAGCGGCGACATCGACAGGGCCTTGTCGGCTCGCAAGCTCCGTCACGTGCTGTGCGAGGGCGGACCGTCACTTTTCGGGCAGTTGATCGAGGACAATGCCGTCGACGAACTCTGCATCACCACGTCACCTCAACTGGTGGGGAGCAAAGTCGGCCGAATCTCACTCTCCCCCAACGCAATGCCCACAGCCATGCGTCCCGCGCACATTCTCGGTGATACGGACGGCACGATCCTCACTCGATGGGTTCGTCAGCAGCCACGTCGGTGAACCTGGCACTCTGGTCGGCATGCGCAGAGTTGCTTTGATGGCCGTCGTCCTCGCGACGTGTTGTGCGTGCGGCGCCGGTCCGTCGCTTCGGCCCGCCGTCGCGGTCGAAGGCCGCACCGACGGCAGCCCTGCCCAGAGCGAGGGACCGTCGCCCGATGCGCCGCCGGTTGACCCTGGCGTCCCGACCGATGACATACCGTGGCGAGACTGCACCGGCACGTCACTCGCCGACCAGGCTCTCGCGGCGTCGAGCGCCGGCGTCATTCTCGAATGCGCGGAATTCAATGCCCCCATCGACGTGACCGGCGCCATCGACGGCAACTTCACTGCCGGCTTGACCCGCGCTCGGACCTCGTCGACGCCTGCCGACGCGTATCCGATCGTGTTCACATCGGGCACCGATCGTTCGTCGGGAAACTCTCTGGCCATGCTCGCCGCATCCGGCTTGAACACGGTTCTCACCGAACATCCCGTGGTTGCCCTCGATCGACGCGGAATCGACAGGTCCACCGCAATCGACTGCATGACGCCGGAAATTCGGCGTGGCCTTCACGATCTGGGCCAGTTCGACGCGGATTCCACCGGTGACGCCGCCGATGCGGTCGCGGCTCTCGGTCACGACGCCACCATTGCCTGCACGGACTACCTCGACCCTCAAGAACTGAAGTTCGGCGCCGACTCCGCAGCCGAGGACATCGACGCTCTACGTACACGGTGGGGCGTCGAGACCATCGCTCTGTGGTCTGCAGGGTCCGGCTCGGACATCGCGCTGAGCTATGCGGCAGCCCACCCGAACAACCTCGCGAGATTGATCCTCGATTCTCCCGCTCCGGTGGCCACCGACGCTGCGACCGAGGCCGAAAGCCGCGTGCAGGGCGAGGAAGCGGCATTGGCGGCATTCGCTCAGCGATGTGTGGCGCTGGGGTGCTCGCTCGGACCTGATCCGAAGAAATCGGTCACGGACTTGATGGAGCGCGCTCGCGCCGATGAATTCCAGCCGCTGTCCGCCGCTGCGGTGTCGAACGCGATTTCGGCCAGCCTGTGGACTGCCGGAACCAACCGTGAGCAGGAGACCCGCTCACTGTCCGACGCTCTGTCCGCGCTCGGTACCGGCAACGCTTCGCCGATTCGAGAGCGCGCCGCCCGGGCGGAGAACGAGGTGGACGGCGACGGCCAGTTCATCGGACGGTGCACCGACGGCATGCAATGGCCGGGCATCGGGCGTGCGCGCGAGCTTGCGGACACCTGGGGCACCAACTATCCGGTGTTCGGGCGAGAAGCCGCGCTCGGGTTGCTGGCGTGCGCCAGCTGGCCGTCGACCGCCAACTCCCCCCTGCCGAATCAGTTGAAGCCCCCAGTCCTCGTGCTGAGCGGTCAGGGTGACCCGGCCGTCGGGAACTCCGGACTCTCGACCGTCACCGGCGTCGTGACCAATGCAGGATCGCGCTTCGCAACTCTGGACTGGCAAGGTGCGGGTCACCCCGCGGCACAATCCACCTGCGCTCAACAGGCGATGCGCCTCTACCTCAGCGACGCCTCCCTGCCCAGTAACGGAAGCGTGTGCCCGGCCTGACTCGGGCGCTCGTCCACCACGACCGAAAAGGGGTGCATCCCCCGATCACACCCTGCTCCGGTGTACCGTGCCGAAGTGTTCCTTCGACAGCTCGAGCCGCGTACCGGGCGGACAACCCAACAAGTCGTCAACTTCGTTTTGTGGCCGATCGCCGTGATGACAGTGCTCAATCGTGTCATCGTCACAGCAGTCAACGGCGCCATCACCGATGACTTCCGACCGGTCTACAACGCCGCGCTGGCGTTCTGGAACGGGCGCGACGTCTACACCGCAGATTTCAACTCCGTAGACCCCCATTACCTGTACCCACCATCGGGTTCCTTGTTGATGGCCCCCTGGCGATCCTCGATCCCGAGCGCTCACGGTGGCTGTTCATCGGTGTCAATGCCGTCGCCATTCTCGTGGCTCTCTACCTGCTGTTGCGCTTGTTCGACCTGACGATCAGTTCCATCGCGGCGCCGATTCTGGTGCTCGGCGCGTTCATGTCGGAGACGGTCACCAACACGTTGGTGTTCACCAACATCAACGGCCTCGTCCTGCTCGGCGAAGTTGCCTTCCTCCTGTTGCTGATGCGCAAGAAGGACCTGTGGGCCGGCGCCGCGATCGGTCTCACCATCGCAGTGAAACCCACTCTCGCGCCGCTGCTCCTGCTGCCACTCGTTCGCGGTCAGTGGAAGGTGTTCGTCACCGCCCTGGGCATCCCGTTCATTCTCACGGTCGTGGCATGGCCGCTGGCGTCGGATCCGATGGACTTCGTCCGCCGCACCGTGCCGTACCTGCTCGAATCTCGTGACTACTTCAACAGTTCGATTGTCGGAAACGGCGCTTACTTCGGTCTGCCCGAATGGTTGATCCTGCTCTTGCGCGTCGTGTTGGCCGCCATGGTCGTCGTTTCTCTGTGGCTTCTGTACCGCTACTACCGCAACGACGAACTGTTCTTCCTCACCACCGCGACCGGTGTGATCATGACCGCGTCGTTCCTGCTGCCCTCGCTCGGCCAGATGTACTACTCGATGATGCTGCTCCCGCTCCTGATGTCCGTGGTGCTCAAGAACTCGGTCATGCGGAACTGGCCGGCCTGGCTCGCCGTCTACGGCTTCATGACGTTCGACAGCTGGTGGTCGAACCGCTGGCCGACCTTCGGCCGGGCGGCCGAATACACCAAGAGCACCCTCGGCTGGAGCCTTCTGCTGATCGTGATCTTCTGTGTCCTCGGATACCGGTATCTGGTCGCGCGTCGAGAGGGCCGCTTGGATCGGGGAATCGATCCCGCGTACCTCCTCGATCCCCCACTCGATACCGTCTCACCTGCCGACGAAGCCGAAACGGCGACAAAGCATTAGCGTGGAGGCATGAGTTCTTCACACGATGGCATCGACAGCACACCTGAGGTCACGTACACCGAGAGCGAGTGGCGCGAAAAACTGACGCCGGAGGAGTTCGCCGTCCTGCGCCAAGCCGGCACCGAACGCCCCTTCGTCGGCGAGTACACCGACACCACCACGGAAGGTGTCTACTCCTGCCGGGCCTGCGGAGCCGAACTGTTCCGCAGCACCGAGAAGTTCGAATCGCACTGCGGGTGGCCGTCCTTCTTCGATCCGGCGGATTCGGATGCCGTGATCCTGAAAGAAGACAGCTCACTCGGGATGCGCCGCGTCGAGGTCATCTGCAAGAAGTGCCACAGCCACCTCGGTCATGTCTTCGAGGGCGAGGGATACCCGACGCCGACCGATCAGCGGTACTGCATCAACTCGATCTCGCTGGTCCTCAAGCCCGCTCAGTAGCCAGGTCGTGGGCTACCCCGTATCACTGGTAGCCCACGATTCGAGACTTTCCACTCAGAAGTCCCAGTTCAGCGCAGTCGGGCTCAGACCGGCCGCATTCAGGTCCTCGTTGCGAGCGACAAGTCCGTCTTTGACGGAACCGATCCCGCCACCGATCGCGCCGGAAGTGATGTCCGTCAACGCGGCGTCGCCGCCCGTGACTTCCTTCGTCACGATCGCAGCGGACGCTCCCGAGACCGCGTCGTCGAAGGCACCTCGCGCGATCTCCTGCAACCTCGAACCGGTCGGAAGCGGGTTCGGGTCAGGGCCGACACGATCCGGCGTCGTCTTCAACCCTCCGTTCGCAAGTCCCTTGATGAAACCGTCGCGCCCCTCGGTCACGACCTTGCCACCGTCGATCGACTGGCGATGATCCATCGTCATCTGCCCGAGTTGAATGGCGAGGCCGGAGAAGACGGCAGCGGCAGCTTCCACTGCCGCAGCCTCGATCACTCGTATCAACAATTGCTGCAACAACATTCGGACCGTGAGTGTTGTTGCGACCTCAGCCGCCACGACCCCGGCGGTACTGACACCCAGTGTCGGGACAGCAGCCGCCACCATGGCGGCAATCTCGAGCGCCAGTGCGCCCAGCGCCGCGAGGATCGACAGTTTGGTGTACTCGATGTCCGTGCCGGTATCGGTGCATGACTGACCCAGTTCGGCCGCGGCAGAGGACAACCGCTCGAAGACCTCCGCAACTCCCCCGGCCTCGGACCAATACCGAGACAACGAGTCGCCGGCTCGACCGTCGATCGATGCCAGTACTGCCTGCAATCCGTAACCACCGGCAGCGGCCGAAGCCTCGATCCGATCAGCCGCGCCTGACCAGGCATCACCCAACCTCCACAGTGCCGTTTCGGCTCCTTGCGGCCAGTCACTGCCCACCGCGACCGACGCAACCGCCTGTAACCAGCCTGGAATCTCGAGTCCCATCAGAGCCCACCCGCCATGTCGTCGGCAAGCGAGGTGTCGATCGATTCGAAACGATCAGTGATCTCGATCAGCGTGGCGGTCAATTCGCGCAGCGCGCCCGCGACCAGCGTCATCCCACCGACTGCTGACTCAGCACCGGGAACATATGCGCCTGAGAATGCGGATCCGAACTGGTCAGTGCCCCAGCAACCCTCTTCGGCGGCGACCACTGCGTCGAGAGCGCTCCGCGCCTCGTCGAGATCGGCAGCGACCACCGCGAAGGCTGGTGCAGCACTTTTCATCGCGGCCACATTCACGCCCAGTTCAGACATTGCCGGAGCTCCTCAGAACGGTGCGGTCCCAGTTCTCGTCGCAGGAAGCCGGTGTGGAGCTCGGACGAGGTTCGAGAATCTCGCGCAATCCGAGCACGCCCGGAACCAGGTCCGGCAAGTCGATTCCGGCCGCCTCCGTGAGCGGCTTCGTCATCTCGGCAACCTGTCGGCGTATGTCTTCTGCCGCAGACGCGGCCGTAGCCAGGATCAGATTCCCCAACGCTGCCGGCGAATGCTTGGCGTAAGAACTCCCCGAGAGATCGACTCCCACCACCGCCCCCGAGGCGTCGACGACGATTTCCACGCTGCCGTCACTCGAACGCGCGCTCGCCGTCGCTCGAGCGATCCTCTCCTGCAAGTCCGCCAGCGATCGAGTCCGCTCCAACAGAACGTGCTGCATCGAATCGATCTGGGCCCGAAGTACTTCGACTTGCCCCCGCATCGAACCAACATCCGCTGCACTCACGATGGCCCCCACCTTCGATAGATCGTGACACCTGATTCAGGCGCTCACGAGGTTCGACGCGAGAGGTGGCCGATCGGTTCCGTCAGCGTGAACGAAGCACGGGCGGATCGAACGCCTTGACCGGCGGCAGGGCCCCGTCGAATTTCTCGATCTGCACCAGAACGTGCTGGCCGGTGCACCCGTGCGAGAGTGACGACGTACCGATGTCCGGTGTCAGAACGTTGGGATTGCCGTGCACGCACAGAGAGTCGGGATCGGCAGGATCGAGCGGGTCGTACCAGGCACCGGTGGAAAGTTGGACGACGTCGCTCCGCAAGTCCGAGTCGACGATCACACCAGCAAGGCACGCTCCGCGATCGTTGAACACCCGCACCACGTCTCCTGCCGAGACGCCGCGCGCGGCCGCTGCATCGGGGTGCATACGAATCGGCTCGCGTCCCTGAATCTTCGACGCCTGGCTCGCAGCGCCGTGATCGAGTTGGCTGTGCAGACGCGTCTTGGGCTGATTGGCGATCAAGTGAAGCGGGAATTGCGAGGCTCGCGGTCCACCCAGCCACTCGTCGGGCTCGTACCAGCGCGGATGGCCGGCGCAGTCGTCGTAGCCGAAGGACTCGATGGTCTCGGAGAAGATCTCGATCTTCCCACTCGGAGTCGAGAGCGGATATTTCTCGGGATTCTCACGGAAGTCACCGAAGAGCACGAGGTTGTCTTCGGTTCGCATCCGGTAGTGCCCTTCTGCCCAGAAGTCCTCGAACGTCGGTGTGTTGCCGCCGTCTGCATCGACGAACGGCCGCCATTGACCGTAGAGATGCTCGATCCACTCCTGTGAGGATCGCCCTTCGGTGAACTGTTCCCCGAATCCGAGCGCAGACGCCAGAGCGGCAAACGTGTCGTAGTCGTCACGCGAGTTCTCGAAAGGTGGAACGACCTGCTGCATCGCGACCAGAAGCGGGTCGTTTCGAGTGCAGCTCAGGTCATTTCGTTCGAGCGAGGTGGTCGACGGGACAACGATGTCGGCGTTGCGGGCCATCGGCGTCCAGTACGGATCGTGAACGACGATCGTGTCCGGACGCGAAAATGCCCGTCGCAGCCTCGGGAGATCCTGATGGTGGTGAAACGGATTGCCACCGGCCCAATAGACCAACCGGATGTCGGGATAGGTCAGGCGTCGGCCGTCGTAGTCGAACTCCTCCCCGGGCGAAAGCAGCAGGTCGGAAATCGCGGCTACCGGAATGAAATCCGACACCGGATTCACACCTTGCGAGAAGGTCGGCAAGGGATACGGCACCGGAGCCAGACCCGGCTCGTTCATCGAACCGTAGCCGTGCCCGAAACCTCCACCCGGAAGCCCGAATTGGCCGAGCATCGCTGCGAGTGTCACGCCCATCCACGGTGCCTGTTCACCGTGTTTGATGCGTTGCAACGACCACGTGACGGTCACCAGCGTCCGGCCAGACGCCATTCTCCGAGCCAGGTCGGTGATGAACTCCGCCGACACACCGGAGATCTTCTGCGCCCAGCGCGGATCCTTCGGTACACCGTCGGAACGTCCGAGCAGGTAATCCTCGAAGCGTTCGTAACCGACGCAGAAACGGCCCAGGAAATCGCGATCGTGCAGGTCCTCCGACGCCAGGACAAAGGCCAGGGCAAGCATGATTGCAACGTCGGTTCCCGGAACGGGTGCGATCCACTCACAGTCACCCTCGACGTCGTCACGCAACGGACTGAAGGAGACGATCTTTCCGCCGCGGGCACGAAACGCGTCGAGCGCCCCGCGCGTCGGATGATCGCTCGTACCACCGGCATTGACTCCGGTGTTCTTGATCGGCACTCCTCCGAACGAGACGAGGAGTTCGGAGTGCTTCGCGATGACGTCCCACGACGTGGAGCGCGCGAACAACTTCCAGTGCGTTCCGACCACACGCGGCATGATGACACCGGTGGCACCGAGCGAGTAGCTGTGAACTGACTTGGTGTATCCACCCAGCTGATTCAGAAATCGGTGAACTTGGCTCTGCGCGTGATGGAATCGGCCGGCGCTGGCCCAGCCGTACGAGCCGCCGAAGATCGCGTTGTTTCCGTGCGCGTCGACCACGCGACGTAGTTCACGCGAGAGGAGTTCGGTCAGTTCGTCCCAGGAGACCGAGACGAATTCGTCGGCTCCACGTCGGTCGCTGGGACCCGGCCCGTTCTCGAGCCAACCCCGACGCACCGCCGGGCCCGAAACACGAGCCCGACTGCGCACCGAACCGGCGAGGTTCCCGAGCATCGGCGAAGGATTCGCATCACCCTCGTACGGATGCACGGCGGTCACCTCGCCGGCGACCGATTCGGCGGTGAACATTCCCCAATGGGACATGTGTTGACGACGCCGGTTCGGTGCAGTTGTCACAGGAACTACTTTCGAAGCAGATCAGGGAAGGGAAAGGACCAGCTTCTCGATGTCCACGCGCGGGCCGGTGAAGAACGGCACCTCTTCGCGAACGTGCAAGCGAGCTTCGGTGGCACGTAGATCGCGCATCAGATCGACGATACGAATGAGCTCGGGTGCTTCGAACGCGAGAATCCACTCGTAGTCCCCCAGGGCGAAGGCCGGGACCGTGTTGGCGCGAACGTCCTTGTACGAACGAGCAGCCATACCGTGATCGGCGAGCATCTTGCGACGCTCCTCGTCGGGGAGCAGGTACCACTCGTACGAGCGGACGAACGGGTAGACGCAGATGTAGTCGCCCGGATCCTCACCCGCGATGAACGAGGGCACGTGGCTCTTGTTGAACTCCGCGGGGCGGTGCACCGCCGAGTTGCTCCAGATGGGAGCACTGGCCTGTCCGAGGACGGTGGTGCGACGGAAATCCGCGTACGCGGCCTGCAGTTCCTCGATGGTGGCCGCGTGGGTCCAGATCATGAAGTCCGCGTCGGCGCGCAGGCCGGCGACGTCGTAGATCCCGCGAACCACGACGCCCTTGTCTTCGAGACCCTCGAAGAACAAGCGGGCGTCCTTGATCGCAGCTTCCCGATCATCGCCCAGCACACCGGGTTCCACCTGGAACACGGAGAACATGAGGTAACGGATTTCAGAGTTCAGTTTGTCGAAATCAAGGCGTGCCATGGGTCTATCGTGCCACTCGCTCGAATATCCGTGTAGCCGCCGTCGTGCCGACTGCGACACACGCCGGAACCCCGACGCCGTGCAGCCACGACCCGGCCAGGGCGAGGCCGTCGAACTGCGTCATCCCGGACTCGATTTCAGCCACGATTTCCGTGTGACCTGGGGCGTATTGGGGAAGACCTCCGTGCCACCGCTGTACGAAGGTCGCGCCTGGCTCCTCGGTGATTCCGGTCACGGTCTCGAGATCGGCGCGCGCGAAGTCGATCAACTCACCATCCGGCCGGTCGACGATCTCCGATGCACCGAATCGACCGAACGACACCCGAACGAGGTGCTCACCGCGATCAGCGAGGTGTGTCCACTTTCGGCTCGACAGCGTGAACGCCTTGGCGGTCAGGTCGGCGTCGGTGGCTACCAGGATCCCTGAATTCTGCGGAAGTTCGACCTGCCCGGACAACCGGAGCGCCACCACCGCGGACGACGCCAGTTCGATCCGAGCGACGGTACTCGCAACATCCGCATCGACTCCGGCCAACAGCGCCGCCGCGCGCGGCGCCGGGACGGCCAGAATCACCGCGTCGACGCTTCCGAGCGGATCGACGTTCCAACCAGCCCCGTCGCTGCGCAACCCAGAAGCCTCGCCGCGGACGAAGGTCGCGTCGGCGGCCTGCTGCAGCGCATCGAGCAGGATGCCGTACCCGTCTCTGAGCGCTCCGAACACCGGCCCCGGTGCAGGCGTCGGCAATGCGGCTGCGACTGCATCCGTGAGGCTCCGAGAGCCCGCATCGAGGGCCGCAGCGAGTGTCGGCAAAGCTGCACGCACGCCGATGGTCTCCGCCAGCCCCGAGTACACCCCACCGAGAAGCGGATCCACCGATCGGCTGACCACCTGATCACCGAATCGCTGCGAAACCAGTTCGGCAACACTGCAATCGGAACCGCGGGTCCACTCCAGCGGGACGCCGGCCTCGGCCGCTATGCGCGCCAGGGTCTGCTCGTCGACAAGATCTCGAACCGACTCCGCCGAAGCCGGGATTCCCATCAGGGTTCCGGTCGGCAACCGATTCAGTGAGCCCTGAGACCAGATCAACGGACTCAGGCCCGCGGGATAGACGATCTGATCGGTCAGTCCCAGCTCGGCGAGAAGCGCAGGAACTTCCGGCCGACGGGCGATGAAAGCCTCGGCACCGATGTCGATCGGGCCACCGCCCAGATCAATCGTTCGCAGCTTCCCGCCCAGCCGCGGTGAGTCGTCGACGATCGTGATGTCCGCTTCGGAGCCCAGACTGCGCCGAAGCCGGTACGCGGCAACCAGACCGGAGATTCCGCCTCCGATCACCGCGACCGACGGCCGAGTCGTTGTCACAGCGAGTGCACCAGCTCCACCGCCGAGGTGATCGCCGTGGGATCGGTGTCGGGAAGAACTCCGTGGCCGAGGTTGAAGATGTGGCCGATGGCACCGGCCTCGATCGCGCGGTCCCCTTCGGCGGCGATCCGGCGCACCTCACGATCGATCACCTCGGGGCCCGCGAACAGTACGGCGGGATCGAGATTGCCCTGCAGCGCCTTACCCGGACCGACACGACCAGCCGCGACGTCGAGCGGAATCCGCCAGTCGACACCCACGACGTCGGCGCCTGCCTCCCCATCGCGCCGAGAAGTTCACCGGTGCCGACACCGAAGTGGATACGCGGGACGCCGGCAGCGGCAACCTCGGCGAACACTCGCTCGGAATGCGGGAGAACAAATTCCCGGTAATCGGCCAGCGAGAGCGCGCCGGCCCACGAGTCGAACAGCTGGACCGCGTCGACGCCCGCCTTGAGCTGCGCCTGCAGGAAGCAGATCGTGGTGTCGGCCAAACTTCCGAGCAACGCGTGCCAGGTCTTCGGATCGGAGTGCATGAGCGCTTTGGTCTTCTCGTGGTTCCGGCTCGGACCACCCTCGACCAGATACGACGCCAGAGTGAACGGCGCTCCGGCAAAGCCGATCAGCGGCGTGGAGCCCAACTCGGTAGTGAGAAGCCGAACGGCCTGCGCGATTGCGCCTACCTCTTCGGGGACCAGTCGCGGAAGTGCTGCAACGTCGGCGATGGAGCGAATCGGATTGGCGACCACCGGTCCGACGCCGGCAACGATGTCGAGATCGATTCCTGCGGCTTTGAGTGGAACGACGATGTCCGAGAACAGGATTGCCGCGTCCACGTCGTGACGGCGCACCGGTTGCATCGTGATCTCACAGACCAGCGCCGGATCGAAACAAGATTCCAACATGCCGATCCCGGCGCGGATCTCGCGGTACTCCGGCAACGAACGCCCGGCCTGACGCATGAACCACACCGGCCGTCGACTCGGAGTGCGTCCGGTCGCCGCGGCAAGCAACGGTGCGTCGGGCAAGACTCGCCGAGCGCTGTATTCCGCCGACCCGGTAATGCCTGAATTCATGTTGTCCAACCCGCTCATCAGTCCTCGCGCTCTCCGCCAACGTGTGTCTTCGATCGACTCAATGCTGCCACGTCCCACACTCGGGATCGGACACCCGAGCGGTTCGTGAGCGGCCACACACCCGAGCCACACTCGGTCGGCGCGCCTCCACCTCCCCGCCCGCATCCCCGACTAACGTCCTGACCTGTGACGACATCCGGATCGACAGCCGACCCGGCCGAGTTCCGTGCCGCCGTGGAGGCGATGACCGCTGCGCGGGTTCGGCCCGAGATAGAGGTCGGTCCCATCCGCCCGCCGCAGCGTCTCGCTCCGTACAGCCACGCGGTGGGGGCCGAGGTTCTCCACCCGGACTCCGACGTAGTGGCCGAGCAGTCCGAAGGTGACGCTTTCGGCCGCCTGATCCTGTTGTTCGATCCGGACGGCGACGAGGCGTGGAACGGCACCATGCGGTTGGTGGCGTATATCCAGGCCGATCTCGACGAAGCCGTCGCCGCGGATCCACTACTTCCCGAAGTAGCCTGGAGTTGGCTGGTGGACGCTTTGGAGGCGGGACCGGAACCTTTTGTGGCCCTGGGCGGTACGGTCACAGCCACAACTTCCGTGCGGTACGGCGACATCGCCGGGCCTCCGCGAGCCCATCAACTGGAGTTGCGAGCGTCCTGGACTGCAACTTCGTCCGAATTGGCTCACCACGTCGAGGCTTTCTGCGAGGTTCTCGCGTACGCGGCGGGGCTTCCGCCTGCCGGGATAACCACGCTGTCGCGGCAGAACGACTGACTCTGCTATTCGTTTGAGCATTCCCCCGGAAAAATACTAGAACCTGTTCTAGAATGAGTCATGCAACGTCTCAGCGGACTCGACGCGACCTTCCTCTACTTGGAAACACCGACCCAGCTATTGCACGTTTGTGGACTTGTCCTGCTCGACCCCACGACCATCCCGGGCGGCTACGACTACCGGAAGCTGCTTCGCGAGTTGGACTCGCGGATGGCCACCATGCCGACCTTCCGGCGCAAACTCAAAGATTCCCGTCTCAATCTCGACTACCCCGTGTGGGTCGACGATCACGATTTCGACATCGAGCGGCACTGCCACCGGACCGCGGTACCTGCTCCCGGCACACACGCGGAACTGGCAGAGCTCGCCGGACACATCGCGAGCCAACCGCTGGATCGTTCCCGACCGCTGTGGGAGATGTGGGTGATCGAGGGACTTGCCGACGGACAGATCGCCATCATGTCGAAGATCCATCACAGCGCTGCCGACGGTGTCACCGGCGCGAACATCCTGGCTCAGCTGTGCAGTCTCGAACCGGATTCACCGGCGCTCGTGGATCCCACAGCACAGGGTGCGGGCGACGCGGGAACGCTGGACATCGCCATCGGCGGACTCATGGCCGTCATCGCCCGACCCGCAAGAATTGCCCGTCTGGTCCCCGGCGGAATCGCCATGCTCCCGAAGTGGGTGACGCGTGCGCGAAAGGGTGAAGCGATGCCTGCTCCGTTCACCGCGCCGCGGACCTCGTTCAACGGCGCGATCACCGGTCACCGCAACGTCGCGTTCAGCCAACTCGATCTCGCGAAGGTCAAAGCCGTCAAGGACCGTCACGGCGTCAAGGTCAACGACGTGGTTCTCGCGCTCTGCGCCGGGGCACTGCGTAAGTATCTGGAGGACCGGGACGAGCTGCCGGAGGACTCCCTCGTCGCCATGGTGCCGGTGTCGGTCCACGGCAAATCCGATCGTCCGGGCACGAACCAGATCTCGGGCATGTTCACGCAACTCGGCACCCAGATCGCCGATCCGGTCGAACGCCTGCACGCGATCAGCGATTACAACGCCACCTCGAAGAACCACAACGAGGCTCTGGGCGCGAACATGCTCCAGGACTGGTCGCAGTTCGCTTCGCCGGCGGTGTTCGGCGCCGCCATGCGCGTGTACTCGTCGCTCAAACTCGCCGAGCGTCACCCCGTCGTGTCCAACCTGGTCGTGTCGAATGTGCCTGGACCGCCGGTCCCGCTCTACTTCCTCGGTGCCCAGATCAAGGGAATGTTCCCGCTCGGCCCGATCTTTCACGGAGCAGGTCTCAACGTGACGGTGATGTCTCTCGACGGAAAACTCGACGTCGGCATCGTCAGTTGCTCCGATCTGGCACCCGAATTGGACCAGCTCGCGCAAGGTTTCGGAGCCGCACTCGACGAACTGTTCGACGCTGAGGTGACAACCCCGGCCCCGACTGCGACGTAGAGTCAGTGACCATGTCCGAAGTCACCGATGATGCAACCGAGCCCACCTCCGACGTAGTTCCGCTGCTCGTTCCGCGTGACGGAGTTCCGGACGTCATCACCACTGCCGCCGGTGTCGCCGACGCCGCGGCCGCGCTGGCCTCCGGCCACGGCCCGCTCGCCGTGGACGCCGAGCGCGCATCCGGATTCCGCTATTCGGCACGGGCGTACCTGATCCAGCTTCGACGCGAAGGAGCAGGATCGTTCCTGCTCGACCCGATTCCGACAGCGCAAGACCTGCAGCCGTTGGCCGAGGTGATCAACCCGTTGCAATGGGTGCTGCACTCTGCCGATCAGGATCTCCCCGGCCTCGCCGAACTGGGCCTGACGCCGGCCGAGCTGTTCGACACCGAACTGGCCGGACGACTGGCCGGGTTCGAGCGAGTCGGACTCGCCGCGATCGTGGAACGAACCCTGCGAGTGGAACTTCGCAAGGGTCACGGGGCTGCGGACTGGTCGACACGTCCGCTGCCGGACGCCTGGTTGAACTACGCCGCCCTCGACGTCGAAGTGCTTCTCGAACTGCGCGACGCAATGGAAGCCGAACTCGAATCCCAAGGCAAGCTCGAGTGGGCGAAGGAAGAGTTCGAGTACATCCGTCTGGCCGGCCCGCCCAAGCCCAAACCGGACCGCTGGCGTCGTACGTCGCACATCACCTCACTCAAGACCACCCGTCAGTTGGCGGCGGTACGGGCGCTGTGGCAGGCGCGCGAGGATCTCGCACGCAAGCGCGACGTGTCTCCGAGTCGGGTTCTTCCTGACTCCGCGATCATCGATGCCGCTCTCAAAGATCCTCGGTCGTTGGACGCGCTCCGCTCGCTTCCCGTCTTCGGCGGACCACGTCAACGCCGTTATTCGCGTATCTGGATGGATGCACTGGAAGCCGCGCGCAAGCTCCCCGACAGCGAGCTTCCGCCGAAAACCCCGCCCATCGTCGGGCCGCCCGCTGCCGGTCGCTGGGCCCGCCAGGATCCAGCGGCGGCTGATCGGTTGACCGCGGCGCGCGCAGCACTGTCGGACCTGAGCAAAGAGGTTTCGGTGCCCGTGGAGAATCTGCTCCAACCCGACCTGGTCAGGCGCCTGTGCTGGGACTGGAAACTGGAACCCGACTCGGACATCGCCGAAGTCGAGACTGCGATCGAGACCAAGCTCACTTCCGGTGGCGCACGTGGCTGGCAACGCACTTTGACCGTTCCCGTCCTCGCCGAGGCACTGAACTCCGTGGTCCCGGCCGAGCCCGAAGTGGAAGAGCCGGAATCCTGACCTGACCCCGGTGTGAGGTTGGAGCAATTCGGCACGTTAAGTTACCGGTCAGTAATGGGCAGTAGTACGCTCGATACGAGGCCGGACGCCTGGCCGTGATCGCCGAACCAACGTCTCACCGCCCTTCGGTGCGGTGGGCAGCTCCATCAGGAGGAATTCGCGTGGCTCCATCCACAAACAACCAACGCAACGTCGTCTTCGTCGACGGCATTCGCACCCCGTTCGGCAAGGCCGGCCCGAAAGGCATGTACGCCGACACGCGCGCAGACGATCTCGTCGTCAAGGCGATTCGTGAGCTGCTTCGCCGCAACCCGCAGCTCGATCCCGCACGGATCGACGAAGTTGCCGTTGCAGCCACCACGCAGACCGGCGACCAGGGCCTGACCATCGGCCGCACCGCTGCGATCCTCGCCGGTCTCCCCGAAACCGTTCCAGGATTCGCCATCGACCGCATGTGTGCCGGCGCGATGACCGCCGTCACCACGACCGCGTCGGGCATCGGCTTCGGCCAGTACGACGTCGTGATCGCCGGTGGCGTCGAGCACATGGGTCACCACCCGATGGGTGAGGGCGCAGACCCCAACCCGCGTTTCCTCGCCGACCGCCTGGTCGACCCGAGCGCCCTCGTGATGGGTAACACCGCCGAGAACCTGCACGACCGGTTCCCGACCATCACCAAGGACCGCACGGACGCCTACGCCGTCAACAGCCAGAACAAGTACGACGCTGCCAAGAAGGCCGGCTTCATCGCCGACACCCTGGTCCCCGTCGCCACCCGCAGTTCCGCGGGCTGGGGTCTGGCCACCGAAGACGAGCCGCCGCGCCCCGGAACCACCGTCGAAGATCTCGCGAAGCTCAAGACGCCGTTCCGCCCGGCCGGACGCATCACCGCCGGTAACGCAGCCGGACTCAACGACGGTGCCACCGCAGCACTGCTCGCCGGTGAGGACACCGCAGCCGAGCTCGGCCTGCCGGTCGGCATGCGCATGGTGGGCTTCGCCTACCAGGGCGTCGACCCCGCCGTCATGGGCATCGGCCCGGTTCCCGCCACCGAGAAGCTGCTGGCACGCACCGGCCTCAAGATCGAGGACATCGGACTCTTCGAGATCAACGAGGCGTTCGCCGTTCAGGTCCTCGCGTTCCTCGAGCACTACGGAATCGCCGACGACGACCCGCGCGTCAACCAGTGGGGCGGCGCCATCGCGTGTGGCCACCCCCTCGCTTCCTCGGGCGTTCGCCTGATGACGCAGCTCTCCCGCCAGTTCGCGACACGCCCCGACGTGCGCTACGGCTTGACCACCATGTGCATCGGCCTCGGCATGGGCGGCACCGTCATCTGGGAGAACCCGAACCACGCTGACTACCAGGCAGGAGTCAACTAAATGTCTGATATTGCAACAGCATTCGCCGACGAGGTCGTGACGAACGCCTACACGAAGATCATCTCGGTCCCCGGCATCGAGGGCCCGTTTGCACTGATCACCCTCGACAACGGCTTCGACCACACCAAGCCGTCGTCCTTCGGTCCCGGCGGACTCGCAGCATTCGACGCCGCCCTCGACGAAGCCTTTGCCGCCAACCCGGTTGCCATCGCCGTCACCGGCAAGCCGTTCATCTTCGCCGCCGGCGCGGACCTCAAGGGTGTTCCCGCGATCACCTCTCGTGAGCAGGGACTCGAGCTGGGCCGCTTGGGCCACAAGGTGTTCCGACGCCTGCGTGAGTCGTCCGTTCCCACGTTCGCCTTCATCAACGGTGTCGCTCTGGGCGGCGGCCTCGAGGTCGGACTGCACAGCCACTACCGCACGGTTGCCGCCAATGCGGGCGCACTGGGTCTTCCGGAAGCATTCCTCGGTCTGGTCCCCGGTTGGGGCGGAACGCAGTTGCTCCCCAACCTCGTCGGCCCGTCGAACGCCGTCACCGTGGTTATCGAGAACTCGCTGAACCAGAACAAGGTGCTCTCCCCCAAGAAGGCACTCGAACTCGGCGTCGTCGACGTCGTTCTCGATTCCGCCGACTTCATCGAGCAGTCCCTCGCCTGGGCGTCGCAGGTCCTCGCCGGCACAGTGTCCCCCGCTCGCCCCGAGATCGATCGTGGCCAGGGCTGGGACGACGCGATTGCTCGTGCGAAGGCGATCGTCGACGGCAAGACCAAGGGCAACGCTCCCGGCGCCGTCAAGGCCGTCGAGTTGCTCGAACTGGCTCGCAGCACCGACATCACCGATGCCGCCTCGCTCGACAAGGGCTTCGCGGCCGAGGACGAGGCTCTTGCCGATCTTCTGCTGACGGACGAGCTCCGGGCTGGTCTGTACGCCTTCGATCTGGTGAACAAGCGCGCCAAGCGTCCCGCCGGAGCACCCGACCGCTCGCTCGCTCGTAAGGTCAGCGGCGTCGGCATCGTCGGCGCCGGCCTCATGGCCAGCCAGCTCGCGCTGCTCTTCGTCCGCCAGCTCAAGGTGCCGGTCATCCTGACCGACATCGACCAGGAACGCATCGACAAGGGTGTCGGCTACGTCCACACCGAAATCGAGAAGCTCCAGGGCAAGGGGCGCCTGTCCCCCGACGCTGCGAACCGCCTCAAGGCGCTCGTCTCCGGTTCCCTCGACAAGGCCGCGTTCGCCAAGACCGACTTCGTCATCGAAGCCGTCTTCGAGAACATGGACGTCAAGAAGAAGGTCTTCGCGGAACTCGAGCAGTTCATTGCTCCCGAAACCATCCTCGCCACCAACACCTCTTCGCTCTCCATCACGGAAATGGCGTCCGGCCTCGAGCATCCCGAGCGTGTGGTCGGCTTCCACTTCTTCAACCCGGTGGCCGTTCTTCCCCTCCTCGAGATCATCAAGGGCAGCAAGACCGATGATGCCACTCTCGCAACGGCTTTCGCCACCGCGAAGTCGCTGAAGAAGTCCGCCGTCCTCTGCGGCGACAAGGCCGGCTTCGTCTTCAACCGCCTCGTCACCCGCACCTTGGGTGAGGTCATGTCCGCCGTCGACGAAGGCACCCCCTTCGACGTCGCAGACAATGCCATCGCCGAACTCGGCATGCCCATGTCGCCGTTCACCTTGCTGGCCCTCGTCGGACCCGCAGTGGCACTGCACACCGGGGAGACCCTGCAGGAGTCGTACCCGGACCGGTTCAAGAGCTCACCCGGACTCGAAGCACTCGTCGAGGCCCGCAAGCCCGGCGTGTGGACCTGGGGCGAGAACGGTCAGGCCGTCGACCCCGAGGTCGCCGCACTGTGGCCGCAGGGTGACAAGGTGTCCACTTCGGAAGAGGTCCTCGAGCGCACACGTCGTGCATTTGCCGAGGAAATTCAGATCATGCTCGACGAGGGCGTCGTAGCGGCAGCCGAGGACATCGACCTCTGCCTGCTGCTCGGCGGCGGATTCGGATTCTGGAACGGCGGCATCACGCCGTACCTGGACCGGACCGGTACCTCCGAGGCCGTCAACGGCAAGCGCTTCCTCGCGCCCGGTGTTGCCAGCGTCTGAGTCAGTCGATCGACCCGTCACGGACGGCGCGCCTTCGGGTACGCCGTCCGTGACGTTCTGCAGGCTCAGAAGAGTGTTCCCACATCGTCTTTCACGATGTTCTCGAGCGCGCGCTCCGCGACGGCGGCGATGGTCATCGACGGATTGCACGCAGCGGAGTTTCCCGGCAGCAGAGCGCCGTCGAGCACGTACAACCCCCGCTGGCCCAGAACCCGCCCATCAAGATCGCACACCGAGTTCATGCAGGCACCGCCGAGGGGATGCCAGGTGGACGGCAGTAACGCGTTGGTGTCGGTGAGCAGTCCTCCTGCCGCGATCTGCTGGGCGGCCGGCCCGATGTGGCCTTGCTGGATCGCCGAATCCCCGTCCTTCGGCCAACGGAGCACCGCCTCACCCCGCGCTGAGTCGTACACGAACCGACCTCGGTCGTGGCTCACACCGAATCCGACCATCACCGTGCTGTGAGCGTCGAACGCCACCGGCGGGAACGACGCCTGAATGACGGTGAACGCATTATGCGGGTCGTCCCAGTTCCGGCTGCCGTAGACGACCGGCCCGCCCTGCGTCGCGCCGAAATTCTCGGCGAGATCCGACCAGATGTAGATCCGATCGGCATTGGTCCCCCACCCTGCGCCGAGCTCGTCCGGCAGATCCGTGATCCGCCCCGTTGCCGCGGCGCGGACCAGGAGTTTGGTGGTGTTCATGCTGCCGGCAGCCATGACGAGCGCATCCGTCGTCAAGATCTTGTTCTCGAGAATCTTGCCGGAAATGTCGGTCCGGTCCACGTACACGCGCCACCGTCCGTCGGCAGCCCGCTCGACATCGGTGACCTGGTGCAGAGTCTCCACATTCACCAATCCGGTCGCTTCCGCAGCCGCAATGTAGGTGACATCCACCGAATGCTTGCCACCGTTGTTGACACCGAGCGCGCCGTCACCGTTGGTGTAAGACGGCTTCATCTCACCCCTCAGTTCGGCCAACGCGAAGTTCCAGTCGATCGGCATCGGAATCTTCGACACGGGTAGACCGGAACGCGTTGCGTTACGCGCGAATACACGTGCCGCCTCGTAGTTCGGGCTGGAAATCAGTTCGTCTGGTGCAGTTTCCACTTGCAGCATCCGTGCCACCCGCGGGTAATGGACGCGGCCCATTCGTGCGTAATCGAGCTCCTCCGGAAAGTGCGTGTTGAAGACCGCTTCTTCCGGTTGCAGCGTCATCCCTTGGTACACAAGCGATCCGCCGCCCACACCGGCTGCGCAGATCGCGGTCATGTTCTCACCGGTCACCGTCTCCAACAAACCCGCGTATGGCTCGAAGATCGCCGGCCTGCCGAACAGAGTCGGGTTGGACTGATGCCAGAGGATGCGCTTGTCCGGGCTGGCGGGGTGCGGGAAAGTTTCGGCATTCGGCCCGGTCTGCCACCGAATCCCTCTCTCCAGCAAAGTGACCGGAACCCCCGCCTCGGCCAGGCGAAGTGCCGTCACCCCGCCGCCGAACCCCGATCCGATAACCACGACACGGTGCACTTCACGTGTCAGCGGAATCCCTGTTGCAGCCCTGGCAGTGCGTGGCGCCATCATCGCGACTCCCACGGCGGCCGTACCGGCCAAGAACGATCTACGTTTCACTCCGGACATGACTGGTGCTCCCTCGAAGAATGTCGCCAGAGAATTCCGGGCACGCCAAAACTAGACACTCTGACGCTCGAGTGTCAAGGTTTTGGCGGAGCAGGCAAGGAACTACGAGGTCGACCGGATTGCGGGCCCGAGCCACCTCGAGAGAAAGGCCCGCAAGGAGTCGTCGGAATGTACGAGGTCACTGTCGAATGCAACAACCGAAAGCCCCAGTCGCACGGCAATTTCCACTATCTCATCCAACTCCGCCTCGGTGGCGAGGCCACGTTCGACCATAGGGGTGAGCATCTGACCAGCGAAAGGTATTGCTCGACTCATCATTTCGAGATCGAAGACAGGGTTTCCCCGCTCGGCGAGGAGCAGAGTCGCGAGCACCGGGTGAGCACGCACGGCAGTTCGCGCGGCAACGATGAATTCGACGACGTAATCACACGCCGTGTCGACCGACTCCACCTGTGCCGTGATCTCCCCGAGAACCTCGACAGCGAGACCGCCCATCGCCTGGGAGACGACCTCCTCACGTGTGCCGAAAATCGAGTACACCGTCTGGCGCGAGACACCGGCCGCGGTGGCAACTGCGGCAATGTTCACAGCCTCGAATCCGCCACCTTCGATCAGCCCGAGGGCGGCGCCGAGAATCTTCTGCTGTGATCGCACGAGGAAAGTATTGCCCACCGAAACGGTGCACTGAGAAACGCGGTCCAGATCCGACTCCCACCTGCATAAACGGCACAATCGGTTTCGTTTGGCTGCCGAAATTCAGTAGGTTAGGCTGCCCTTCATGAAAACTTCTGTTCGGGGCTTCACTGCCCTCGGTGCGGCTGCAATCGCGGTCACCGCACTTGTCTCGTGCTCCTCGGATTCAGGCACATCCACGCCATCCCAAGGTACGGGCGGATTCCCCGTCAGCATCGAGAACACCTTCGGCACCACGACCATCGACTCGAAGCCCGAGCGCCTCGTCACCCTCGGATGGAACGCGCAGGACATCCTGTACGCACTCGATCTGACTCCGGTCGGACAGCCCAAGTACACCTACGGCGCGGACGACAACGGCGTCATGCCCTGGGCGCAGGACTACTTCGACGCGGACAAGACAACGCTCTTCGACATGCCGGCCAGCGGAGAACCGCCGATCGAGTCCATCGCGTCGTTGACCCCCGACGTCATCCTCGCGCCGTACGAGGGCTTCGAGGAATCCGTCTACAACCAACTGAGCAAGATCGCACCGACGGCCGCCTACCCCGGCGCGGCCTGGCAGACATCCTGGCAGGACCAGACCCGCATCGTCGGCAAGGCAGTCGGCAAGAGCGAAGAGGCCGACAAGCTCGTCGACGGCCTCGACGCGACTCTCGCCGATACCGCCACAGCCCACCCGGAGTTCGCCGGAAAGACATTGGCAGTGGTCAACTTCGACACCGATTCGAGCAACATCAACGTCTATCTGCCCACTGATCCGCGGGTCCAGGTGCTGACCGAACTCGGGTTCGTCAACGCACCGGGCGTCGAGAAGCTAGCCGCGGACAATGCAGGTGGATCGTTCTTCAAGACGATCTCCTACGAGAACATCGCCGACATCGACGCCGATGTGATCGTCGGCTTCACCGACGGCTCCGGTGATCCGTCCGGCATACCCGCAGTCGGTGGACTCGGCGCGGTCAAGCGTGGATCCACCGCATTCCTCAGCGACACCCGGGTCATCGGCGGACTGAGCAACGTCAACGTCCTGAGCACGCCGTGGGTCCTCGGCCAGATCACACCGACGTTGAGCGAAGCCGCAAAGCGCGCCTCCGCCTAGAAAAGATGCAGTGTCGGTCACGGTCTTTATGCTCACCTGCATGGCCGAACTTTCGATCTCCGTAACCAGGCACGTCAACGCACCGGCGGACACTGTGTGGCAGGTCCTGACGGACCTCGACAACGCTGCCGACACCCTCTCCGGCGTGATCCGTATCGAACGGCTCGCCGGAGAGGGATACGCCGTCGGCACCAAGTGGCGTGAAACTCGGAAGATGATGGGCAAGGAAGCAACCGAGGACATGTGGGTCACCGAGGTCGAGGCTCCCACCCGCACCGTCGTCAAAGCCAACTCCCACGGCATGAACTACACGAGTGGGTTCACGCTGAAGCCTGACGCCACAGGCACGATCCTCGAGATGTATTTCTCCGGTGAATCCGAATCCACTTCACGTATCTCGAAGATCTTCACAGCGGTATTCGGTCGGTTGGGCGCGCGGGTGACCCGGAAATTCATGGCGAAGGATCTCGAAGACATCGCAGCAAAAGCCGAGCGTCTCTCGGGCGAGTAAAGCACCCTCACCTGCACTTACCATATTGTTTGCATAATAACTGCAATCAATACGACATCACTGTGTCCAGCTGATTCGCTGCGGGAATGGACTCAGCTGGGTAACGGCGCGTGAGTCCCCGCCAAATCTGCCCGGGTGGGCGTAGCGTGCAGAGTGCTCGCGGATGGATCGGCGCATCGGGGTGTCGACCGTAGGGCCTTTGAGGGGGCAGGAATGGCATTCAGCGGAACCGCCTCCGGCGGTGGATCCGGCGCTACTCGCGCCGACGTCGGACATGCAGTGCTCTTCGCCGGCGCCGCCGCGCTCGGCGGTTTTCTGTTCGGATACGACACCGCAGTCATCAACGGGGCGGTCGGTGCGATCCGAGACAAGTACGACATCGGCGCCTCGGGCACCGGGCTCACGGTCTCACTGACTCTGCTCGGCGCAGCACTCGGCGCCTGGATCGCAGGCACACTCGCCGACCGACTCGGCCGCATCCGCGTCATGCAGATAGCCGCGGTGTTGTTCATCATCGGCGCCGTAGGCTCCGCAATTCCGTTCAGCGTCTACGACCTCACGTTCTGGCGCGTGGTCGGCGGCCTGGCAGTGGGTTTCGCGTCAGTCATCGCCCCGGCCTATATCGCGGAGATCTCCCCCGCCGCGATTCGCGGACGTCTCGGCTCGATGTACCAACTGGCGATCGTTCTCGGAATCGCCGTGTCGCAGTTGGTCAATTACGCCCTCCAGGCCGCGGCCGGTAGTGATCGCAATCAGATCGCAGGCCTCGAAGCCTGGCAGTGGATGCTGATGCTCGAGGCGGTTCCCGCAGTCCTGTACCTGATCATGACAACCACGATTCCCGAATCTCCACGGTTCCTCGTGGCGCAGGGCAAGGACGATCGTGCTCGCAAGATCATCTCCGATCTCGAAGGTGGAGATCACGACGCCGTCACCGAACGCATGAACGAGATCCGCGAATCTCTGACGGAGAAGCAAGCCAAGACCACAGTCCGCCAACTCTTCTCGAAGCGACTCGGGGTCTCCCATCTGGTGTGGGTCGGTATTGCACTCGCCGCATTGCAGCAGTTGGTCGGTATCAACGTGATCTTCTACTACTCGAGCACCCTCTGGCAGGCGGTCGGATTCGGCGCCGACCGATCCCTGCTGATCAGCGTCGTGAGCGCCTTGGTCAACATCGTCGGTACATTTGTCGCCATCGCCGTCATCGACCGGGTCGGTCGAAAGCCGCTGTTGTTGGTCGGTTCCGCCGGTATGGCCATCTCACTGGGCACCGCGGCGTTCTGTTTCCATTCGGCAACAGTGACCAAGAACGAGATCGGCGAATCTGTGGCCACGCTGACCGGAGCGAACGCGACTATCGCACTTATCGGTGCGAACGCATTCGTATTCTTCTTCGCTCTGTCCTGGGGCCCGGTGGTCTGGGTGTTGATCTCCGAGATGTTCCCCAACCGCGTGCGTGCTGCAGCAGTAGGAATTGCGACCGCCACCAACTGGGTCGCGAACTTCCTGGTCTCCTGGACGTTCCCGGCACTGGCCGATTGGAATCTGTCGTACACCTACGCCGGCTACGCCGTCATGGCAGTGTTGTCGCTGTTCGTCGTCCTGAGGTTCGTGAAGGAAACGCGAGGCAGCACACTCGAATCCGTCCAGTAGCGAGCTCTCACGATTTCACCGAAAGCGGTGGCCCTCGGATTGATCCGTGGGCCACCGCTTTTCGAGATCGTAGTGAAGATTATCGTGAGACGAGCTGTCAGCCTTGCGCGACTTCACCTTGAGCCGACGCCGAGGACGCGTCTTCCTGGACGTGGACGCCGACGCTACCCATCCCCGCCACCCAGCCGGTGATCTTGCGGGAGAGGTCCTGAGCCGTGAGTCCGAGTTCCTTGTGGATGGCCTCGCGGCTGGCGTGATCGAGGAACTGCTGGGGAACGCCCATGTCGCGGCACGACGTGTGCACTCCGGCTGCCCGCATCGCGGCCGAGACCGTCGAACCGATGCCGCCGTGCAGACCACCGTCTTCGATGGTGACCACGAGGGCGTACTTGTCCGCCATCTTCACCAGCGAATCCGCGACCGGCAGAACCCACCGCGGATCGACGACGGCAACCGAGATGCCCTGCTTGTCGAGCCGCTCGGCAATCTCGAGTGCCAGGGATGCAAACGGGCCCACCGCGACGAGGAGCACGTCGCCGCGCTCACCCTCGCTGGACTTGAGAACGTCGACCATTCCGTCGAGTCGCTTCACGGCCGGAATCGCTTCGGGTACAGCGCCCTTCGGGAAACGAACGACGGTTGGGCCGTCGTCGACGAGAAGCGCCTCGTCCAGCTCTTCCCGCAGTGTGTCTGCGTCACGCGGTGCCGCGACGCGGATCCCCGGGATGATCCCGAGCAGCGAAAGATCCCAGACGCCGTTGTGGCTGGCGCCGTCGACTCCGGTGACCCCGGCGCGGTCGAGCACGACTGTCACCGGTTGTTTGAGCAGTGCGACGTCCATCAACAACTGGTCGAAAGCCCGATTGAGGAAGGTCGAGTAGATAGCTACGACGGGGTGAAGTCCGCCCAGTGCAAGACCGGCGGCCGAGGTCATCGCATGCTGCTCGGCGATACCGACGTCGAAGATCCGATCGGGGAACTTCTCACCGAAGGCCGCGAGGCCGGTGGGCCCGGCCATCGCCGCGGTGATGGCGACGATGTCCTCACGACGCGAAGCCTGCTCGATCAACGCGGCCGAGAAGACCGACGTCCAGTCCGGCGCGGACGACTTGGTGCCGCGACCGGTGACGGGATCGATGACACCGGTGGCATGCATCTGGTCGGCCACGTCGTTCTCGGCGTGTGCGTAACCGTTGCCCTTACGCGTGACGGCATGCACGATGACCGGTCCGCCGTAGGCCTTTGCCCGGCGCAATGCCGATTCCATGGCGGCTTCGTCGTGTCCGTCCACCGGTCCGAGATACTTGATACCCAGATCGGTGAACATGACCTGAGGGCTGACCGCGTCTTTGAGACCCGCCTTCATTCCGTGCAGGACGGAGTACGCGGTGCGCCCCACCCAGGGCAGTCTCTTGACCATGCGTCGGCCACTGTCGAGGGCGCGCTCGTAACTCGGCGCAGTGCGCAGTGCCGAGAGATGGTCGGCGAGTCCGCCGATGGTCGGTGCGTACGAGCGACCGTTGTCGTTGACGACGATCACCACCGAACGGTCCTTGCCTGCCGCGATGTTGTTGAGAGCTTCCCAACACATTCCGCCGGTCAGCGCGCCGTCACCGACGACGGCAACTACGTGGCGATTCTGACCCGTCAGCGCGAAGGCCTTCGCGAGGCCGTCGGCATAGGACAACGCGGCGGAAGCGTGAGAGGACTCGACCCAGTCGTGTTCGCTCTCGGCGCGGCACGGATACCCGGACAGTCCACCCTGCTTACGCAGAGTGTCGAACTGATCCTGACGACCGGTGAGGATCTTGTGTACATAGGCCTGATGGCCCGTGTCGAAGATGATCGCGTCCTGCGGCGAGTCGAAAATTCGGTGCAGTGCGAGGGTCAACTCCACGACGCCCAAGTTGGGCCCGAGGTGACCACCGGTCGCAGCGACCTTCAGCACGAGGAACTCACGAATCTCGTCGGCCAACTCCGTCATCTCGGCGTGGCTCAACTGACGTAGATCGTCAGGACCCTGAATGCGGGCAAGAACACCCAACGAGATCGCTCCCTCCGTGCTTCACAGCTGCACCGGTGCGCGCCGCGGCTGTCTTCGCGACAGTGCTGCCAGTCTACGGAGCGTTCCGGCGAACCGACACGCGGACTCGGCCCGATTCCGGTGTGACTTCGCGTAACAGCGAAATCCCGCGGATCGCTCGTGATCGCAATCACAGACAAATGGGATCCGTCGCGATCGACTCGGCAACTCTTCTTCCACAAAACGACCGCCATGTCAGCTTAAGGTCGACGTATGGGAACTGTGGTCGACGACCTGATAACGCGAGTGTTCGACGAAGTCCGATCACTCGACGAAGGCGAGTTGGCCGACTACATCCCCGAACTCGCGGCGGTCGCCCCCGATTCGTTCGGAATCTGCATCGCCACCGTAGACGGTTACGTCTACGAGATCGGTGACTCGCGAATCCCGTTCACCATTCAGTCGATCTCGAAGCCCTTCACCTACGCCTTGGCTCTCGCCGATCGAGGAAGCGAGGCGGTTGCCGCGAAAATCGACGTCGAACCATCCGGCGAGCCGTTCAACGAAATCAGCCTCGACCCGCTCACCGAACGGCCACGAAACCCCATGATCAATGCCGGGGCTATCACCGCTGCATCACTGGTTGCCGGACCGAATCCCGAGGCCCGCTTCGAGCGCATCCGCTCGGCGTACTCGCGATACGCAGGCCGCGAGCTGACCTTCAACGAAGCCGTCTACACCTCCGAGGCCCGCACCGGTCACCGCAACCGTGCGATCGGCCACATGCTGCGATCCTTCGACGTCATCACCGGCAATCCCGACGAGGCCGTCGACCTGTATTTCCGTCAATGCTCGATCGACGTGACCTGCCGCGACCTGAGTCTGATGGCTGCGACGATGGCGAACAACGGTGTCAATCCGCTCACCCACGAGCGCGCGCTGGCACCCGCAGGCGTCGAACAGGTCCTCAGCGTCATGGCTACGTGCGGAATGTACGACGGCGCCGGCAAGTGGCTGGTAGAGGTCGGATTGCCGGCCAAGAGCGGTGTCGGCGGCGGAGTGCTGGCGGTTCTGCCGGGCCAGATCGGCATCGCCGTGTACTCCCCCAGGCTCGACGTTCACGGCAACAGTGTTCGCGGAGTTGCTTCTGCCCGGGCACTGTCGAAGGAACTCGAACTGCACTTCCTCCACGTGACGCGGGCGTCACGCTCGTCGATCCGGGCCAGATACAGCGTCATCGAAGCACCGTCGCGAGTACGACGCACCCCGACCGAACAAGCCGTGCTCGACGACGTCGGCAAGCGCAGCCGGGTCTACGAACTGCACGGCGATCTCCTCTTCACCGGTGCCGAATCGGCGGTCCGCGAAATCGGCTCGGTGGACGAGGGCCTCGAAGTTGTCGTCATCGACGTCCGCCG
Source organism: Rhodococcus sp. NJ-530 (assembly GCF_003860625.1). Lineage (NCBI taxonomy): Bacteria > Bacillati > Actinomycetota > Actinomycetes > Mycobacteriales > Nocardiaceae > Rhodococcus > Rhodococcus sp. NJ-530. Next base: position 2,941,423 of record NZ_CP034152.1, on the reverse strand, counting down.
CGTCGACGACGCCAGCGACGTCGCGGTACGCATGATCACTGCGCTGCAGGTTCAGCTGGCCGCGCAGGCTTGTGCTGTGGCCGTCGTCGATCCGCAAGGACTGCTGGGACAACGAAGTTCGAGCATCGACCCCGCCAGAAGAAGTGGTCGGGTTTTTGCGGATCTCGATTCCGCCATGCAGTGGTGCGAAGACACGCTGCTTGCGGTGCATTGTGAGGCCGATCGGCAGGCGTCGACGATCTCGATCGAGGACCACCCAGTTCTCGATGCTCTGTCCGCGGCGCAGATCGAGGGATTCTCCGCAGAACTGGAGACGCGAACCTATGCCCGCGGCGAGAAGATCGCCCGCCGAGGCGAAGCGGCCTCGGGGTTCTATCTGATTCTCAGTGGCCAGGTCAGCACCATGTTCACCGACGCGCACGGGGTCGAGCACCGCATCACGACGCTCTCCGCCGGAATGACGTTCGGCGAGATGACGATGTTCCTCGACACTCCGTTCCTCAACGACATCCGCGCCGATTCCACGGTCACCGTGGCCGTGCTGACTCCGGAGCGATATGCAGAACTGACCGCACAGGCACCCGAGTTGAAACTTGCGCTTCTCGAACGACTGGCTGCGGGCGCCTACGAGCAATTGGACCTGATGTTGCGGAGTGTCATATCCGCCGGACGAATCGGATAGGAACCACACGTGCCCACCACCGCCTTCACCTCGGATCCGTCCACTGTCACGGTAACCGGAACCGCCACTGCAACAGCTGTTCCCGACATCGTGCGATTGACGATCGGAGTATCGGTGACACAGACGGCCGTTTCCGACGCGTTCGACGCCGTCGCGCGTCTGTCCACTGCCCTGACCGAGACCCTGCACGCGCGCGGTGTGCGCGGAGCGGACCTCACCACCGCCGGGCTGAGCGTCCATCCGCAGACTCACTGGAGCGACGGAGGCCGCCAGGAGACAACAGGATTCACGGCATCGACAACTTTCCGAGTCGTACTGCGAGAGCTGGAGCCGGAAGCGGCGAACTCCCCCGCTGCCGTCATCGCGGCATGTGTATCGGTGGGTGGCGACGCGATTCGGCTCGACGGACTGGAGTTCGATCTCGACGACCGCAGCGATCTGGCGACAAGAGCACGCGAATTGGCCTGGACGGCAGCCGAATCGAAGGCCAGACAGTTCGCAGACCTGGCAGACAAAGATCTGGTCGAAGTCCTCGAGGTGCTCGAGGACTTCGACCAGATCGTGCCGATGCGCGGACGTGTCGCGGCGATGAAAGCGGATTCGGCCCCGATAGCCGTCGAACGCGGAGAGATCGAAGAATCGATCTCGGTCCGCGTTCGATGGGCTATGGCGTGACAACAGTAATTCAGAAGACGCGGCCGGCAGTAGACCAGCCGGGCTTGCGGATCAGCGAGTGAGGTTCTTCTCCTCGTTCTTCTCTTCGCGTTCTTCTTCGAACTTCTGCTCGGCGTCGGGGGTTGCCATGTCGATGGTGGTGCGCAACGGACGGTTCGGGATGAAGATGACCGACACGAGCGTGACCACGGCGACGACGGCTGCGACCAGGAAGATCCGTCCTGTTGCGTCGCCGTAGGCGAACCGAACGATCTGCGAGACGAAGTCAGGCATATTGCTCAGGTCGAGGCCGTCCTGGAGGCTCTTTCCAGCTACTGCCTGCTGCTCGGGCGGCAAGGTGGAGACCGAATCGACTGTCAGTGTCTTGACGCGGGTCGCAAGAATCGAACCGAGCACCGACACGCCGATCGCGCCGCCGAAGGTGCGGAAGAACGCCACGATACTGCTGGCCGCGCCGATGTTCTCGACGCTGACCGTGTTCTGCACGGCGAGCACGATGTTCTGCATCAGCATGCCGGTACCGAGACCCACGATGGCGATGAAGATTCCGATGGTCCAGAGGCTGGTTGCGTGGTCGATCGTCGACAGCAGCCCGAAACCGACCAGCAGCAGAACTGCGCCGGCGACGATGAAGGGCTTCCACTGACCGAACTTGGTGATCAGCTGGCCCGAGCCGACCGAGGCGACGAGCATGCCTGCGACCATCGGAATGGTGAGCAATCCGGCTTCGGTGGGATCGAATCCGCGTGCGGTCTGGAAGTACTGCGTCAGGAACGTCGTCGCGCCGAAGAGGCCGACACCAACCGCGATCGAGGCGATGATCGCGAGAGCCGTGGTGCGCTCGGTGATGATCTTGATCGGCAGGATCGGATCCTTGACCTTGGATTCGACGAACATCGTCAGGCCGAGCAGGGCCAGACCACCGATGACGAAGAAGGCCGACTCCTTCGAGAACCAGGCGTAGTAGTCGTCCTGACCGGCAAACGAAACCCAGATCAGCAGGACGCTGACACCGGCGGTGAGCAAGGTGGCGCCCATCCAGTCGATGGAGACGTTGTCCTTCTTCACGGTCTCGACGTGCAGTGTGCGCTGAAGCAGGAACAATGCGATGACTGCCAGCGGAACACATACGTAGAAGCACCAGCGCCAGCCGGCAGTGTCCACGAGGACGCCGCCGAGGATCGGTCCACCGGACATCGAGACGGCCATGGCCGCACCCATGTATCCGGAGTAGCGACCGCGATCTCGCGGCGGGATGATCGTGCCGATGATGGCTACGACGAGAGCGGTCAGACCGCCCATACCGATGCCCTGGATGACACGCGCACCGAGCAGCAACGGAACGTTGTGCGCCGCGCCGGCGATGACCGAGCCGATCACGAAGATGACGATCGCGGTCTGGACCAGGACCTTCTTGTTGTAGAGGTCGGCAAGCTTGCCCCAGATCGGCGTCGACGCCGCGGTGGCGAGCAACGCTGTCGTGATGATCCAGGCGTACTGCGTCTGAGTTCCGTGCAGTTCACCGATGATCGTGGGAAGCGCTGTGGAAACGATGGTGCTACTGAGCAGCGCGGTGAACAGCGCTGCGATGAGTCCGGTGAGTGCTTCGAGAATTTCGCGGTGAGTCATCGCGCCCGCTTCGCGAGCCGATCCGTCACCTCCGGTACTTGCCCGGGTTTCTCCTACTGTTGCTGCCATGTGCCTTATCTCCCAATACTTTCTACGCCCGTGTGCGGAACTGCCGGTGAGGCCTGCCGATTCGATGCGCCGAACGTCTCGTTGAGACGTTGCAGCGATGTCACTGCGGCCATGGCCTCTTCCTGGCTCCAGTCTTCGAGCATGTTGCGCAAACGCGCCGCACGCCGCTGCGTGGTTCTCCGTAAAACGTCGTGTCCCTCTTCCGATACTCGGATGCGGAACGCCCGCTTGTCAGCCGGATCGGGATTTCTCTCGACATACCCAGCGTCGACCAGATCCGACATTTGTCGGCTGAGCGACGACTGACTGACACACAGATCGACGGCCAATTCGTTCTGTCGGCACTCCCCACGCGCTGCCAGCATGAACAACACACTGACCAGCGCAGGCGGCAGCAGGCTGTCTGCACCGGTGGTGACCGCGGCTCGCAGCGATCTGCCGAACATGAAGATCGTGTCGACGAGCGCTTGGGCCGTCTCCGGCTGTACCGACATTGCCTACCCCTGAATTCGAGTGGCCCGAACGAGCCGTGACTTGAAAACGGAAAACTACTTGCAGAACGAAACTATACGATTAGTTGCGTAATGCAAGCAACTGTTGTGAACGCGAGAAGCGTCACACCGTTTCAGGGAAAGATTTCGGGACGTCTCAGCGCTCGAGGAGCGCGATGCACTCCATGTGGTGAGTCTGGGGGAACGCGTCGAACGCCCGGAGGCCACCGATTCTGAAGCCCTGCTCCAGGTAGAGGCCGATATCGCGACCGAACGACGCCGGGTCGCACCCGATATGGACTATCCGCTCAGCGCCCGTTGCGGCGAGAGCTTCCACGACCGGCCGGCCGGCCCCCGCACGTGGCGGGTCGAGCACGACGACAGCAGGCGAACGCTCCAGATCCGCGATGATGTTCTCGACGCGGGCGCTGTGGAAGCGCACCTGACCGAGATCGGACAGCGCTGCCTGCCCGTCCGCGACTGCACGCGCCGAAGATTCGACGGACTCCACCACGCCGGACGGCCCGACAAGCTCGGCGAGCACAGCTGCGAACACGCCGACACCGCCGTAGAGATCCCAGGCCGTGTCCGCGGTAGCGGCTCCGGCCCACTCCCCGACCACCTGTGAGTACGCGGCCGCAGCGCCGCGATGGGCCTGCCAGAAACCGGTCGCGGCCAGCGCCCATTCTCGACTGCCGACGCGCTCGATCACTGTGTCCGATCCGATGGCAACTCGGGTCTTTCGCGGGCCGCCGCTTGCCGCTCGGCGTGCCATCGCGCCGCGTCGCCCGGGCGTCCGCCGTCCCGTCTTGGACACCGCGGGTGCCGCGATTTCCACGACGTGCCGCTCGCCGGCAGCGTCGAGAACAACCTGCAGCTCGCTACCTGGTGCCCACTGCGCACCGCCGAGACCGTCGTACGCGCTCTGATCGATCTGGGTGCACCGCAGGTCTGTGACGATCCGGTTGCTGCGGTACGCGTGGTATCCGGCGACACCGTGCCCGTCCACCGCCAACCGGACTCGCGTGCGCCAACCCGTTCCGTCTCCGGTTCCGGGCAGTTCCTCTACCTCGACGTCCGATTCGACACGAGCGAGTCGCAGAAGCTGCTCCCGCACGACCGAGGTCTTCATCTCACGTTGGACGCTCAGATCCGCGTGCGAGTAGTCGCAGCAGCCCGCCCCGCCCGGGCCGGAGATCGGGCATGTCGGATCGATCCGATGCGGAGAAGCGTCGAGAACGGCGATCGCGTCGGCGCGGCAGAACGATCCGCCCTTGTCCTCGGTCACCCGGACCAGCGCCCGCTCCCCCGGCAAACCGTGACGGACGAACACGACCCGCCCCTCGTGCCGGGCGACGACGAACCCGCCGTGACCGGGGTTGCCCAGATCGACCTCGAAGGTCTGTCCGGTCCAATTCTCACTCAACGAACTACGCCTGCCATTTCGATGTTGCCGATCATTTTTCGCCGGTGATCATTTCTCGCCGGTGTCGTAACCACGACGCGTCGCACCTGCGGTCTTCTCGATGTCGAGCGGCTTTGCCTTTGCCGACGAACTCAGCTGCCACGGAACGCTGGTCACCATCACGCCGGGCTGGAAAAGCAGACGACTCTTCAGACGAAGCGCGCTCTGATTGTGCAGGATCTGCTCCCACCAGTGTCCGACGACGTACTCGGGAATGAAGACGGTGACGACGTCACGCGGAGCATCGCGTCGTACACGCTTGACGTAATCGAGAACCGGCTTGGTGATTTCGCGGTACGGCGACTCGATCACCTTGAGCGGAACCGTCACGTCGCTCTTCTCCCACTCACGCACGAGTGCACGGGTGTCGGGCTCGTCGACGTTGACCGTGATGGCTTCGAGGGTGTCCGGTCGCGTTGCTCGCGCGTAGGCGAGAGCTCGCATCGTCGGCATGTGCAACTTCGAGACGAGCACGATCGAGTGCGTGCGGCTGGGCAGTACGCCGTCCCACTCCTGCTCCTCGAGCTCGGCTGCGACGCTGTCGTAGTGCTTGCGGATCATCTTCATCACGATGAAGATCGCGACCATCGCGACGATGGCGATCCATGCGCCGGCAGCGAACTTGGTGATCAGAACGATGATCAAGACGGTGGCGGTCATTGCCAGACCGATCGAATTGATCACTCGCGAGCGCTGCATACGGGCCCGTTGCGCCTTGTCGGTCTCGGACTTCAGATGCCGAGTCCAGTGCTTGATCATGCCCGTCTGGCTGAGCACGAACGAGACGAAGACGCCGACGATGTACAACTGGATGAGCTTGGTGACCTCGGCGCCGAACACCACGACGAATGCGATGGCAGCACCGGAGAGGAAGAGGATTCCGTTGCTGAATGCCAGTCGGTCGCCGCGCGTGTGCAGCTGACGCGGTAGGTACCGATCCTGCGCCAGGATCGATCCGAGTACCGGAAATCCGTTGAACGCGGTGTTCGCGGCCAGAACCAGGATCAGTGCCGTGACGATCGCCATGAAGAAGAAACCGATCGGGAAACCACTGAACACGGCTTCGGCGATCTGCGCGATCAAGGTCTTCTGATGGTAGCCCTCCGGCGCTCCGACCAGCTGTTCCTGCGGATTGTGTGCGTAGACGATGCCGATCTTCTGAGCCAGGATGATGATGCCCATCAGCAGGACGATGGCGATCGACCCGAGCAGCAGCAAGGTCGTGGCAGCGTTGCGCGACTTCGGCTTCTGGAACGCCGGTACGCCGTTGCTGATGGCCTCGACGCCGGTCAGTGCGGCACAGCCCGAGGAGAATGCGCGGGCGATCAGGAACGCGAAGGCAATTCCGTACAGATGCGAATCCTCGGCGTTGAGCGTGAACGACGACGATTCCGCGTGCACATCCTCACCGAGGACGTAGATCCGGAAGAATCCCCACCCGAGCATCAGGAACATGCCGACGATGAATGCGTAGGTCGGAATTGCGAACGCGGTCCCCGATTCACGGATACCGCGAAGGTTGACCGCGGTCAGCAACACGATCGCCGCAACCGCGAACAACACCTTGTGCTGCGCGACGAACGGCAGAGCCGAGCCGATGTTCGACGCCGCCGACGAGATCGACACGGCGACCGTCAGCACGTAGTCGACCATCAGCGCACTACCGACGGTCAGACCGGCGGTCGGGCCGAGGTTGACCGTCGCGACCTCGTAGTCGCCGCCACCGGAGGGGTATGCGTGGACGTTCTGGCGGTAGCTCGCCACCACCACAGCCATGACGATGGCGACGGACAATCCGATCCAGGGTGTGTACGCATACGCGGAAATACCCGCGACGGAGAGAACCAGGAAGATTTCTTCGGGGGCATACGCGACGGACGACATCGCGTCGGACGCGAAGACCGGTAGTGCAATTCGCTTGGGTAGCAGCGTGTGCCCGAGTTTGTCGCTTCGGAACGGCCGACCGAGCAGGAGCCGCTTGGTAGCGGTCGAGAGCTTAGACACGTGCAAAGCGTAAGCCGTCTCGCCCGATTCGGAGTCATCAGAGCCCCAACTTCACCTTTTGTCGTGACAACCGGCACGCGAGCGACCGTTGTACTTGCTCTTCCCGTGAGGGGCTGTACCGTTCGATTCGGCGTGCAATCGCGCCATGAGGGTCCATGAACGGAGTAGGGCGTGTATGTCGTCATCATGGGGTGCGGTCGAGTGGGTTCTTCCCTCGCCGCGTCTCTGACCAGGATCGGACATGAGGTCGCCGTCATCGACCGCGATCAGAGTGCGTTTCTGCGTCTCGATCTCGACTTCCCGGGAACCAAGGTTCTGGGAATGGGGTTCGACCGTGACGTGCTGGTCCGGGCGGGAATCGAGCGGGCCGACGCCTTTGCCGCGGTGTCCTCGGGAGACAATTCCAACATCATCGCAGCGCGAGTCGCACGCGAGACTTTCGGCGTCGAACGCGTCGTCGCACGTATTTACGACGCCAAGCGTGCCGCCGTTTACGAGCGACTCGGCATTCCCACGGTCGCCACCGTGCCGTGGTCGACGGATCGTTTCCTGCACACGTTGACCAAGGAAAGTCAGACTGCGAAGTGGCGCGATCCTTCGGGCACTGTCGCCATCACCGAACTTGCCCTGCACGAGGATTGGGCGGGCAAGCCGATCGCGCTCCTCGAGGGCGCGACCAGTTCGAGAGTCGCCTTCATCATCCGCTTCGGGACTGGCATTCTCCCCGACCGCAAGACTGTCATCCAGGCCGACGATCAGGTCTACATCGCCGCCGTGTCGGGAACCGTCGCCGAAGCTGTCGCACTGGCCGGCAACCCGCCGCCGAGCGACGACTGAGGGAGGCCGCAGATGACTGATCCGTACGCCGCCCCCCACAACAAGACTGCGACTGTGTTGCACTACAACGTGATTGGAAGTTCTCGATGAAGGTCGCCATCGCCGGAGCCGGCGCCGTAGGCCGTTCCATTGCGCGAGAGCTGATTCGAAGCTCACATGACGTCATGCTGATCGAACGCAAACTCGATCACATCGAACCGGAGTCGGTGCCCGAGGCGAAGTGGGTGCACGCGGACGCCTGCGAACTCAGCAGACTCGAGGACGCGTCGATGGAGTCGTACGAGGTCGTGATTGCCGCGACCGGAGACGACAAGGCAAACCTGGTCCTCAGTCTGCTCGCGAAAACCGAGTTCGGTGTTCGCCGAGTTGTCGCCCGCGTCAACGATCCCCGCAACGAGTGGCTCTTCGACGAGTCCTGGGGCGTGGACGTCGCCGTCTCGACACCGCGGATGCTCGCTTCGCTCGTCGAAGAGGCCGTCTCGGTCGGTGACCTGGTCAAACTGATGACACTGCGGCAGGGACAGGCCAACCTCGTCGAGATCACGTTGCCCGACAACACACCTCTTGCCGGAAAAGCCGTCAAGAAACTCGAACTTCCGCGAGACTGCGCACTGGTCACCATCCTGCGTGGCGGACGCGTGATCGTCCCGCAGATGGACGATCCCATCGAAGGCGGGGACGAACTGCTCTTCGTTGCGGCCGTCGACGCCGAGGATCAGTTGCGCGTTGCACTCCGCCTGGAGAATTGACCGACGAACACACTGACGACGAAAGGGAATCACATGGCACAAGCGCCCGAAAACACCGTAGTCACCGACAATCCGGCCCAGAGCCGGTACGAGATCCATGCCGACGGCGACCTCGCCGGGATCGAGGACTACACCACCTCCGGTGACGTCGTCTCGTTCAACCACACCGAGATCTACCCCGCCTTCGAAGGTTTCGGATTGGCCGGGATTCTCGTCCGCCAGGCTCTGGACGACCTACGAGCACGCGGCCTCAAGGTTCATCCGGTGTGCCCGTACGTCGTGAAGTTCCTCGACAAGCACCCCGAGTACCAGGACCTGATCAGCTGAGATCTCGGTCTTCGCGCGGCTTCGTCAGATTCACCGAGCCCACCTCTTCGGACCCTGCGTCCGTGGCGGTGGGCTCGCTGCTTTCGGGCTCCACAACCGGTTCAGGCTCGACGATGCGATCGGCCTTACGCACAGCCCAGACCGTCACGAGCAGCACCAAACCGGTCAACGGCCAACCCATGCCGATACGCGCGACTGCGAGCCATCCGGTGTGGTCGGTGTCGTAGAGCTGTGACTGAACGAGATACCGCGCACCGAAGACCAACGCCCACGCTGCCGTCGCGACGTCGTAGAGCCGGACGGCGGAGCTGTGCTTGCGCCAGAGATTGCCGTGCCCGTTGAGATAACCCCAGATGATTCCGACGAGGGGCCAGCGTACGAGGATCGAAATCAGGAAGACCGCACCGTAGGCGAGGCTCGTGTAGATACCGAAGAGGAAATATCCTTTGGCGTCGCCGGTGCGGTAGGCGATGAATGCGGAAACTCCGACTCCGAAAAAACCGGAAATAGCGGGTTGGAGGGAATCCTTGCGGAAGAGGCGCCAGGCCGCGATAGCGACAGCGACGCCCAATGCGGCCCAGATTGCCGCGGTGAGATTCCAGATGCTGTTGACCGGGACAAAAATCAGAATCGGCAAAGACGAATAGATCAGACCACTCAGCCCGCCGAGTTGGTCGATTACCGATCGCTGTTGTGTTTCAGTCACCTGTCGAGGGTGCCACAGTCACCGAGTTGCACGGTAAATGCGGGAAACGCGCCTATTCGCCGCGCAGTTCGTAATAAGGGTTGAAGATCGCCTTGCGACCGTCACGCTCGCCCACACGACCGCGGATCAGTAGGGTCTTACCGGTCTCGATTCCCGGGATCCGGCGACGCCCGATCCAGACGAGATTGATCACCTCGGTGCCATCGAAGAACTCGGCCTCGATGCTGGCATTTCCCGACTTGGGACACGCGTCGACGCTGCGGAGTCGGCCCACCATCGTGACTTCTTCACCGCGACGACAATCGCATGCCTTCTGACCTCCGGAAGCCTTGTTGGACTCGGCCATCTCCTGGGCGTCCAACTGGTCGACGTCCTCGGTCAGACGCTGGGTCAGTCGACGAAAATATCCTGCGGCGGCGGGTGCCATTGCGCGCTCCTGCGAACATGTGTGACGCAAGGGTTTCGCGTCACGTGAAGGGCTGTGTGATCGCCACTGTAGACCCATTACGAGCGTGTAACCACACCGGTCAGTCCGCGCCTCGGGGGCACCGGGCAAGATCAAGAGATGCAGAACTCGGAATTGGCGACCGTTGCCGTCGTTCTCCCAGGTACAGGCTCTGACGCCCACTTCGCGGACCGCGCATTCCGGGCGCCGCTGGAGGCTCTGGGTGTGCGCATCGTCGCAATTGAACCCGACCCTCGGCGTGTCGTGGACGGCTATCTTGACGCGATGGACAGAGCCGCGGACACGCACGGCCGAATCATCGTCGGAGGGGTCTCGATCGGAGCGGCCGTTGCACTTCAGTGGGCCGCCGACAATCCCGATCGAACCGTGAGTGTGTTGGCAGCGCTTCCGGCCTGGACGGGCTCGGCCGACGACGCCCCCGCAGCAGCGAGCGCGCGGTTCACCGCCGGGCAACTGCGCTCCGAAGGCTTGGAGTCGGTGATCGCTGCGATGCTCGCGTCGAGTCCGGCGTGGCTCGGAGCCGAACTCGAGCGCTCCTGGCGCTCTCAGTGGCCCGATCTCCCGGCTGCGCTCGACGAGGCGGCGTCGTACCACTCACTCGGCGAGAGCGCGCTACGGGCGGTAGGCGTTCCGGTCGGCATTGCGTCGGCGATGGACGATCCGGTTCATCCCGCGTCAGTGGCGCAGGCCTGGGCGGCTTCACTCCCCCGCGGCGCAGTCGCCACGACGACGCTCGACATGATCGGGCGCGACCCCGCGGTTCTCGGGTCCACCTGCATCAAAGCGCTCGCGGCGATCGAATCCGATACCACCGCGAGCGCCTGAAGAAAATCCTGTTACTGACCCAATTGCTGCATGGCAGAACCGGATTCGCCGCTACGAGGCGGCGGGGTCGGCCGTGCTGGAGGTGCCGGCGGAGCGGGCGGTGCTGACTGCTGTTGCTGCTGGGCGGCGACCTGTTGCTGCTGCGCTGCCGCCAACTGCTGCTCGTGTGCGGCCGCCAACTGCTCGGCGAGCACCTGCGGGAGCACCACGGGCAGCGGTGTCCGCACCGGATGCGGCTCTGATCCTCGGTTGACGACGGTGTCACGCAAGATGTCCCGTGCGATTGCCACCAGAGGGGCGTTCGCGGCGGTGGATCCACTCGGACCCGCGACCACGCAGCGCACCATCCACCGGGGACCGTCGACGCCGATGAACCGCAGGTCCATGTTGGCCGTCACAGCAGCCAGTTCACGGCCCCACGGGCCGTTCTCGACGCTCACCGCGGAATTGTCGTCGCGAAGCGACTGCGCGAGCTCGGCAACGACCTCACGCCACTGACCGGGCGATTTCGGGGCGGCGTAGGCAGCAACCGTGATGCGGCCGTGCTCGGTGACCAGGTGCACGGCCTGCGGCGAACCGTTGGGCGCCATCTCGACCTGCAACTGCCCGCCGGTCGGCATCGGCACCAGAACGGAACCGAGATCAAGACGCTGACCGTCACGGCCTGCCGTCGGATCGTCGGAATCGATCTCCGAGATGTCGTAAGGGCCTTCCGATTCGCCACCGAACTCGTCGCCGGTGACTTCGAGATCGTCTTCGACCTCGTCGATCTCCACCGACTCATCGTTCTCGTCACCGAAGAAGCTGGTGGTTTCCTCGTCGACGTCTGTCTTCTTCTTGCGTCCGAACATGATTCAGACTCCCTCTCCGACTACCGCGCCAGGCGCATCGGTATCGAGTATCGCGTGCCCGCCGCTGGAACCGTAGCCTCCGGTTCCTCTGGTCGTGTCGTCCAGCGATTCGACTTCCTCGAAAACCGGAAGTTCGACTCGTTGAACCACGAGCTGAGCGATTCGGTCACCGCGGCGGATGTCGATGGCTGTGGCCGGATCGAGATTGATCAAGCAGACCTTGAGTTCGCCCCGGTATCCCGCGTCCACGGTTCCGGGCGCATTCACGATCGACAGTCCCGATTTGGCGGCGAGTCCGGAACGCGGATGGATCAACCCGACGGTGCCCACCGGCAAAGCGATCGCGATCCCCGTTCCGACCAGTGTTCGGTGGCCGGGCTCGATGGTGACGTCGCTGGTGGAGCACAGATCCACACCCGCATCTCCGGGATGCGCACGCTGTGGAACGGGCAGGTCTGGATCCAGTCGCTTCAAGGCGATGGAGAGATGGTCGCTCACGTGGGCCAAGACTACTCGTAGCGACGGACTATCCTTGACAGGTGCCCGAAACATCTCGACCTGACGTCGCCACCACAACGCCCCCGTCCACGACGCTGTACTCCGAGCGCCTGTGGGTGCCGATCTGGTGGTGGATCGCCGGGTTGGCCGTAGCCGGACTCCTCGCGGCCGAGGTCCACATGGGCCGCCCGGGGCTTCTCTCGTACCTGGCGTACGTCGTACTACTCCCGATCCCGATCTGGGCGGCATTCTGGCTCAGCCGGATGCGCGTCGAGGTAGTGGAGACAGCAGGGGTGAAGGAACTGCACGTGGGTAGAGCCCACCTGCCGGTCGAATTGATTTCACGGGCGGCAGCAGTGCCGGCTTCCGCGAAGAGTGCTGCGATGGGGCGCCAACTCGATCCGTCGGCGTTCGTCCAGCATCGGCCATGGGTCAAGACAATGGTGTTGATCGTGCTCGACGACCCGGAGGATCCCACGCCGTACTGGTTGGTGAGCACACGTCGTCCCGCTGATCTGCTGGCTGCGCTGGATCTCTGACCAGCGCGGTCACAGCAAAGCAGTACTTCCCGACCCTTGGTCGACCCTCGCGCTGACGGGTCGACCACCGGGAAGGGAGATCAGGCAGCGCAGTCCATGCATACGAGCTGTCCGTTGGCATCACTGGCCAGGCGGCTGCGGTGATGAACCAGGAAGCAGCTCGAACACGTGAACTCGTCTGCCTGCTTCGGAACAACTCGAACCGAGAGCTCCTCGCCGGAAAGGTCGGCACCCGGCAGCTCGAAGGACTCCGCGGTGTCCGTCTCGTCGATGTCGACGACGGCTGACTGCGCTTCGTTGCGTCGCGCCTTCAGCTCCTCGAGCGAGTCCTCCGAAACCTCGTCGGACTCTGTACGCCTCGGTGCGTCGTAGTCAGTTGCCATCTCGTCTACCCCATCCTCTTCGTGTATCCCGGTCCCGTGTGCGCCGAGAATCCGGTAGATCCTTGATGCGCATGGAAACCGCCGTGGCATCCAGATCATTCCCTGTCGCTGCATAACGCTGCAGGACCGGAATTAGTGCCCGGAAGTTCCTTCCGAGAACGTGATCTGCGCCTCATTTGGTTGTCATTTCGGCGTCCGGCCGATGCCCAGTTGAACGACCTGGGCCGCCAGACAGTAGCCGACGTGAGCACGAAAGTAGTAACCGAATCGGAAATTTCCGAAAAATGACTGCGAATTGTCACCAAGGCAAGAGCAAGCTGTGACCTTTCCAGGATGTTTTCGGGCCGAATCCGGGTAGAAACAGGCCGGTAATCGGCCAACTGCCGTTTCGCAATCGACAAGGACTCGACGCGTCGAGCCTCGCTTCGGCTGTCTCGTCACACAGGCCCTCTAAGGTAGGCACCGAACGTCATGCTGGCGCCGCTCGGCCCGATGGCGAAGTAGAAGTTTCGTCAAGAAAGTCGAGGGATACCGTGGTTTCTCTGATCACCGAAGGCAGCTCTACCGATGACCAGGGACGTCCGTTCCGCCGTCGGCGCGCGTGGCCGGTGATCGCCGTGTTCGCGGTACTCGCATTGATCGGCAGTGTCTTGTGGGTCCGCATCCTGAGCGCCGAGGCGGAAGTCAGTGACACCGTCGCCTGCAACCTGCCGCAACCTTCGTCCGATCCTTCGGCAGCGGCGCCACTACCGCTGGGAACCGTCGTCGACCGCTCGAAGCTGCTCGACGTGGATCCCGCTCCCCTCGCCGCCACCAAGGTTCGTGTGTTCAACGCCAACGGTGAACACGGTCAGGCGGCCCAGGTGGCAGCGCAGCTGAGCGAGTTCGGCTTCTCCAGCGCGCCGGACGTCCAGTTCGGAAACGACCCCGTCTACGTCGACCAGAACATGGAGTGCCAGGGTCAGATCCGATTCGGAGCGAACGGCCTCGCCGCCGCCAGTTCCGTCTGGCTGGTCGCCCCCTGCGCCGAACTGGTCCAGGACGGCCGCGGCGACGACACCGTCGACCTGGCTCTCGGCACGTACAACAAGGGCGCCCTGACCCCCAACACCGACGCCACCGCGATCTTGCATGCTCTGGCCGAGCAGCCCGCAAACGCCGAAGTCGCTCCGATGGACATCGCACTGCTCAAAGCAGCGCGCACGGCGCGCTGCTGACAGGCCTCAGCTCGGAATCGGCTGATCTGCGCCGGTAGCTCCGAGCATGTGCGCGAACTGCTCGGCGATCGCCGGAGCGACCGCGTAAACGACATCGCCGTCGGCCGACGTGGAATTTGGCGACGGGACGTTGATCACGGCGCCCGCTTCGGAAGCGATCAAGGAGCCGGCTGCCCAGTCCCACGGACTCAGTCCGTGTTCGAAGTGAGCGTCGACCCGGCCGGTGGCAACCATGCACAGATCCAACGCAGCCGAACCGATGCGTCGGATGTCGCGGACCTGCGGCAGGATCTGCCCGATCAACGTGCCCTGCACCTTCCGGCGATCCGCTCCGTAACCGAAGCCGGTGGCCAACAGCGCCATTGACAGCTCGGTCACCTCATTGGCTTGCAGGTCGCTGACGACGCCGACGGCCGTGGTCATGGTTGCACCGCCGCCCCGATGCGCGGCGTACGTGGTTTCCAACGACACGTCGACGACAGCCCCGGCTACCGAGAACCCGTCGATCTGTACGGCCACCGAGATGGCGAACGCGGGGATTCCGTAGAGAAAATTCACCGTGCCGTCGATGGGATCGACAACCCATCGAACTCCCGCGGAATCGTCGGTGTCTCCGCCACCTTCCTCACCCAGGATCGAATCTGCAGGGCGCAATTGCGCCAGAAGGTCGCGAATCACTTGTTCGGTTTCGGTATCGACCACCGTGACGGGATCGGTGGGCGTGCTCTTCGCCGCAACCGAACCACCCTCGGCGGCACCGGAACCCACCAGGCCGAATACCTCGGGCCGACGCAAACGGACGTGTTCGGCTGCGCGTTCGGCGACGGCTACGGCTACTTCCCGCAACTGTGCGGGGTCCAGAGAATCGGCGGAAAAGTCGGGCAACGTTCTTTCTGAAGGGCGCACCGGACCATCGCAACACATCTCTACCGAGGGGCACCACTCGAACGTCTCGAGGTGGACGGTTCGAGAGGACGCGCCCGGGTCCTTGTTCGGGTTAGTGTTTGCAACGGTAGATCGTGACCTCGAATTCGACACTCAGGAGCGCAGGACGATGACAACCACAGGTTTCGGGATCGACGTTGGCGGCAGCGGCGTCAAGGGCGGCACGATCGACCTGAGCACCGGGGAAATGATCGGTGACCGCATCAAGATCCTGACCCCGCAGCCGTCCACACCCGATGCGATCGCGGGCACTGTCGCCGAGATCGTCGAGCAGGCCAAGTGGACCGGTCCGGTCGGCATCACCTTGCCCGCTGTCGTGACCGGCGGCGTCGCGCGAAGCGCCGCGAATATCGACAAGTCCTGGATCGACACCGACGCCGCCGCTCTGTTCGGCAAGGCACTGGGCGGGCGCGAGGTCACCGTCCTCAACGACGCCGACGCTGCCGGAATCGCCGAGGACTCGTTCGGAGCGGGCAAGGACACCTCCGGCGTCGTGATCTTGTTGACCTTCGGCACCGGAATCGGATCTGCCGTGCTGCACAACGGAGTTCTGTTGCCCAACACCGAGTTCGGCCACCTCGAGGTCGACGGCAAGGAAGCCGAGCACCGGGCGGCGTCGTCGGTGAAGGAGAAGAAGGACTGGAGCTACAAGGAGTGGGCGGTCGAGGTCTCGCGAGTTCTGACCACCTTCGAGAACCTGCTCTGGCCAGATCTCTTCATCGCCGGAGGCGGAATCAGCCGCAAGCACGAGAAGTGGATTCCGCACCTGACCAACCGCACGAAGGTCGTCCCCGCCACCCTCCTCAACACCGCGGGAATCGCCGGAGCTGCGCTCGCATCGGTCGGACTGACCAGGCCGGCCCCCGTCGCCGGATGAGAAAACCTGCACGTGAAAAGCGGAAAATCTACCTGTTACGGCCCGCCGTGACGTAAGAGTTTCCTGAGAGTCGTTACAATGGTGAAGTCCGGCTGCGCGCCGGCCAACAACCATTGACCTCTCCGCCGGATCACCACTCTGGCGTGACGCCGCACGACACCGTCACGAAAGGGCGTACGTGGCAGCCACCGATACACGTCAGACTGCTGATTCTCCATCAGAGTCAGAGCCACAATCTCCAGCCGTGGAGGCGGCCACCGTCACCGCTCCGGCAGCCAAGAAGGCTCCGGCGAAAAAGGCCCCCGCCAAGAAGGCAGCAGCAAAGAAGGCTCCGGCCAAGAAAGCTCCGGCCAAGAAGGCAGCAGCTAAGAAGGCCAGCCCCAAGAAGGCCGGCGATCCTGACGCCGAAGACGGCGATGTCGAGTTGGAAGACATCGACATCACGGACGGCGACCTTGCCGAGGTCGAGTCCGATGTCGTCGAGGTCGTAGCAGTCGGCGAAGACGAAGAGACCGCTGCAGAGCCGTCCGAGAAGGACAAGGCTTCCGGCGACTTCGTCTGGGACGAGGAAGAGTCCGAGGCTCTCCGTCAGGCACGCAAGGATGCCGAACTGACGGCGTCCGCCGACTCGGTTCGCGCTTACCTCAAGCAGATCGGCAAGGTCGCACTCCTCAACGCCGAAGAGGAAGTCGAACTGGCCAAGCGCATCGAGGCCGGCCTCTACGCCGTGCAGATCATGCAGGACCTCGCTGACAAGGGCGAGAAGTTGCCTGCGGCTCAGCGACGCGACATGAGCTGGATCTGCCGCGACGGCAACCGCGCCAAGAACCACCTCCTCGAGGCCAACCTCCGCCTGGTCGTCTCGCTGGCCAAGCGCTACACGGGCCGCGGTATGGCGTTCCTGGACCTCATCCAGGAAGGCAACCTCGGTCTGATCCGTGCAGTCGAGAAGTTCGACTACACCAAGGGTTACAAGTTCTCGACCTACGCCACGTGGTGGATCCGTCAGGCCATCACCCGCGCAATGGCCGACCAGGCTCGCACCATCCGTATCCCGGTGCACATGGTCGAGGTCATCAACAAGCTCGGCCGTATCCAGCGTGAGCTGCTCCAGGACCTGGGCCGTGAGCCCACGCCGGAAGAGCTCGCCAAGGAAATGGACATCACGCCGGAGAAGGTGCTGGAAATCCAGCAGTACGCGCGTGAGCCGATCTCTCTCGACCAGACCATCGGCGACGAGGGCGACAGCCAGCTCGGTGACTTCATCGAGGACTCCGAAGCTGTTGTCGCAGTCGATGCCGTCTCGTTCACCTTGCTGCAGGATCAGCTGCAGTCGGTACTCGAGACGCTGTCCGAGCGCGAAGCCGGCGTGGTTCGCCTCCGCTTCGGTCTCACCGACGGTCAGCCGAGGACTTTAGACGAAATCGGACAGGTCTACGGCGTCACGCGTGAGCGTATCCGCCAGATCGAATCGAAGACGATGTCGAAGCTGCGCCACCCGTCGCGTTCGCAGGTTCTGCGCGACTACCTCGACTAGTCACACCAGCTATGCACACAAGAGCCGCTCTCCGGATCGCCGGAGAGCGGCTCTTGTGCGTTTGCCGCCTCAGACCAAGAGTGTGTCCCGGAGTTGTGCGACATCGTCCTCGCTCAACTGAAGGCCGTCCCGGACGTAGTTGTCGAAGTTGCCGTACACCCGATCCACCGTGGCGAAAGACGTGTCCAGCCAAGACTGTTCGACGCCGTCGATGAACGCGCTCCCCGTGCGGGGTCCGGTGAGGTACTGATTGCTGAGCATGTAATCGGCGTTCACGTCGGTGCGACTCACGCCGAGGACGGTCAGGAGAACTGCGGCTATCCAACCGGTACGGTCCTTGCCCGCCGAGCAGTGGTAGAGGACTGAACCGTCGGTGTTCGCGACGTTCACCAGCGCGTCGTGGAATGCGCGGCTCGCCCCCGGATCGGTCACCATCAACGCGTACATCGTCGGCATGTCCACCAGCGCCGGGAGGTTGGCGGGGTTGGTTCCGATGACGTCGAACCAGTTGCTTCGCGCCCCGTTCGGAAGGCGATCCTGCGAGAGCGTTCGTTCGACGACCGTACGGAAGTCGTCGACCGATTCCACTCCGCGTTCGCTCAACGACGCGAGATCCGACGGTGTCAGCTTGTCGAGGGCATTCGAGCGAAATACCTTCCCCCACCGAACGGTCTGCCCGTCCGCGGCGTCGTAGCCACCGATGTCACGCGCGTTCGACGCACCCTCGAGGTGTAGCGATCGATCCGCGGCAACCTGCGCAGCTGTGGGTCCGGCGTGGTCGAGAGCGGGAATTCCACCGGCGAGCGCCGGGACCGGTGCACACGAGATGATCAGCGCACACAGAGCGGTCGCGGCGGGACGGGCGATTCTGTTCGACATCCGGACAGAATAGGACCGCAATCAGGACTTCGTACGAACCTTGATGTACAACGAGGCGACCGGTTCGATAACTCTTGCCGCCACCGGGCCGATGACCGCCATCAGGAGCACGTAAGCAGTTGCCAATGCGGCAAGTTCGGCGTCGACGGCGCCTGCGGACACCGCGAGGCCTGCGATGATGATGGAGAACTCACCGCGGGCGATCAGAGCGGCACCGGCGCGCGCCTGACCCATTCGCGCGACACCCTGACGTCTGGCCGCCCAAGCGCCGGTTACCAGCTTCGTGATCGCCGTGACCACTGCCAGGATCGCGGCCCATCCGAGGACTGGCGGAATGGAACTGGGATCGGTGTTGAGACCGAAGACCACGAAGAACATTGCGGCGAACAGATCTCGAAGGGGCTCGAGCACGCGACTGGCATTGTGCGCCGTCGACCCCGAGATCGCGATTCCGAGGAGGAATGCGCCCACAGCCGCCGACACCTGCATCGCCGAACTGATGCCGGCGACCAACAGTGCGGCACCGAGCAGCTTGAGCAGGAGCGTCTCACTGTCGGGACTGTCGAGGAGGGCGGAGACGTACCGTCCGTATCGGAGGGCCACGACAAGAACCACGGTGATGACCAACAACGAGATCCCGACCGCTTCGAGCCCGCCCATGAAGCTCACGCCCGCGAGCATCGCGGTCAGAATCGGCAGGTACAGCGCCATCGCCAGGTCTTCGAACACCAGAATCGACAGCACGACCGGTGTCTCGCGGTTACCGAGGCGCCCCAGGTCGCTGAGCACCTTGGCGATGATTCCCGAAGACGAGATGTAGGTGACGCCGGCCATGACCGTCGCCCCCACGACGCCCCAGCCGAGCATCAAGCCGACAACCGCGCCAGGGGTGGCGTTGAGGACGATGTCGACGATGCCGGCTACCCGCGAGCGTTTGAGACCGGTGACGAGCTCGGCGGCAGTGTATTCGAGCCCCAAGAGCAGCAAGAGCAGGACGATCCCGATCTCACTTGCCAGATGGGAGAACTCGCCGATGTCGCCGAGCTGGATGAAACCGCCCTGTCCGAAGCACAGGCCGCCGATCAGGTAGAACGGGATCGGCGACATGCCGACGCGAGCAGCGAGCCGTCCGAGCAGTCCGAGCGCGAAGAAGACCGCGCCGAGTTCGATCAGTGCGAGGGTGGTTGTGTCCACGCGCCAGTCAGCCGTTGGCCAAGATTTTTGCCGCTGCAGCCAAACCGTCCGGCGTTCCGACTGCCACGAGAAGGTCTCCCCCGGTGAACGTGAAGTCGGGGTTCGGAGACGGGCTCACCTGTCCTGCGCGCATGACGGCGACGATGGACACTCCGGTGCGCGTGCGCATGCCGGTGTCCCCGAGGGTCTGTCCGTCGTAGCGAGAACCGTCCTTGATGTAGAGCTGTTTGGTTCGAATGCCCGGAAGGTCACGGTGCTCTTCCTCGAGCTGAGCAACGAGCTGTGGGGCACCCAGGAGATTGCTGAGCGCTGCCGCTTCCTCGGTGGTCAGAGGCAGCGAGGCAGCACACGCGTCAGGGTCGTCTGCCTTGGAAACGATGAGGTCGGTATGACCGTCCCGATGGGTGACGACACCCACGCGACGACCGGAAGACAGAACAAAATCCTTGCGCGTCCCGATCCCCGGTAGTGGGGTGACTTCTACGTTCATATACCAACGGTAGCGCCGATCGGTGACCTGCATCGCGGGAGGGCCGTTATCCGCGGGGAGCACTTCGCGGCGAGCGAACCGGCGACCTACCGAACCGGCGAAAACACGCCGTTCTCGCCCGGAAAATACTCGACGACAGCGGTGACGGCTGCGACGGGAATCGGGGCGTACAGATGCGGGAATCGCATCGATTCCGGGTCCGAGGGGACACCCGGTTCGTACTTGACCTGACCGCCGAGCAAGGCCGGATCGATAGCCAGAAGGACTATGTCGTCACGGCCGGCAAAGATCCGATTGGCCGGGAGATGAACTTGCGCCGGAGTCGACATGTGGACAAATCCCTCCGCCTCGAATCCGTCGGGGATACGTTCACCGAGCTGTTGTGCCCGCGCCCACTCCTCGCGCGTGCACATGTGGAGCAACTCGACGCTCTCGTCGACAAGTGGTTCGCGTCCCGGGTTCATCCGCCCAGAATATCGGGCTGAGGTCGGCGATCCGAATCAGCTGTCAGCGAACAATCTTCACCCGAGAATGCCTGCCCAGCGCATTTCCAGTGAGACACAACACTAAGAAACGCCTTCGGGAACAACCCGTAAACCCCAAACGTCTGTAAGAGTGGATCTACCGCGCCATTCCGACGCGGCGGACCAGGCCCCAGGCACGCGGCCCGAATGCCGCAAAGCCAGTACGGAGGAGTCATGCCCGGAACACTGACCAGCCCACAGTTGACCGCTGCCGACCGGTGCGACCGGTGCGGTGCCGGAGCACGCGTACGCGCCGTGCTTCCCACCGGCGGCGAGCTTCTCTTCTGCGGACACCACGCAACCGAACACGCGGATCGACTTCGCGAGATGAATGCCGTCGTCTCCGAAAGCGAACCCGCAATCTGACCTGTCAGCCGGGGGTGGCCTCTTCACGAGGCGCGCCATGAACGCCAGAACGGGCGATCACAGTCACTGTGATCGCCCGTTCTGCCGTTCCGGGGCCGCAAGCACGCGAAGCGTGCGGGACCGGTATCGGCTGCTACCAGCTGCGGAGAATCGCGATGCGCTCGGTCAGCTGATCGACAGTAGCGATGGCCGTCGGCGGACCGCCGCACACCCGGCGCAGTTCCGCGTGAATGATGCCGTGCGGCTTACCGGTGCGGTGGACGTTCATCGCCACCAACCCGTTCAGCTCCTTGCGGAGCGCACCGAGCTGATCTGCCGTGGCCGCTCGATCGGATACCACTGCCGCCGTGGGTTGCGGGGCGGCGGCCTTGGCCGAGTTGGCCTCGACCTGCGTCTGCTGGCGTTGACGCAGCAATGCCCGCATCTGATCGGCGTCGAGTAGGCCTGGCAGACCGAGGTAGTCGGCTTCCTCGTCACTTCCGGCGAATGTCGCGGTACCGAAGGATGATCCGTCGTAGATCACCTGGTCGAGTTCGGCATCGGCGCCCAGGGACGTGAACGCCTTCTCCTCCTCGCCCAGCTCGTCCTTCTGCTTGTTCGCATCGGCGAGCAGGTCGTCTTCGAGGCCGTCCTTCTCACGATGCGGCTTGCCGAGTACGTGATCACGCTGGGCCTCGAGCTGTGCGGCAAGGTCGAGAAGCACCGGCACCGACGGCAGGAAGACGCTGGCAGTTTCGCCCTTACGACGCGAGCGCACGAAGCGCCCGATCGCCTGAGCGAAGTACAGCGGAGTCGACGCGCTGGTCGCGTACACACCGACCGCCAGACGGGGAACGTCGACGCCCTCGGACACCATGCGGACCGCGACCATCCATTTCTGGTCGCTCGCACCGAATTCGGCGATTCGCTTGGACGCGGTGGGGTCGTCGGACAGCACGACGGCCGGCTGTTCGCCGGTGATCGCTGTCAGGGCCTTCGCGTACTCGCGGGCCACTGTCTGGTCCGTCGCGATGACGAGTCCGCCGGCATCGGGCATACCGGTACTGCGCAGCTGCGCCAAACGGGTGTCTGCTGCTTGCAGCACGGCAGGAATCCAGTCGCCGGCAGGGTCCAAGGCCGTACGCCATGCCCGAGTCGTCTGCTCGGCGCTCAGCGGCTCGCCGAGTCGAGCGGTGAATTCCTCGCCGGCGTTGTTTCGCCACCGTGCCTCGCCCGAGTAGGCGAGAAACACGACGGGGCGAACCACGCCGTCCTTGAGGGCATCCGAATATCCGTAGGAGTGGTCGGCTTTCGAGCGGAGCAGACCTTCCTTGTCCGGCTCGTACTCGACAAAAGGAATGGCACTGTCGTCACTGCGGAACGGGGTTCCGGTCAGTGCGAGACGCCTGGTCGCGTCGCCGAACGCTTCACGAATGGCGTCGCCCCAGCTCTTGGCGTCGCCGCCGTGGTGGATCTCGTCGAGGATGACCAGCGTCTTGCGGCCCTCGGTCCGCACACGATGCTTCGACGGGTGCGAGGCAACCTGGGCGTAGGTCAGCACGACGCCGTGATAGTCACTCGAGGTCTGGCCGGTCGAGTTGGAGAACCGCGAGTCCAATGCGAGGCCGGAGCGCTGTGCGGACTCCGCCCACTGGTGTTTGAGGTGCTCGGTCGGCGCCACGACGGTTATCTGGTCGACCGTCCGGTCACGGAGCAATTCCGAAGCTACCCGCAGAGCGAAGGTGGTCTTACCTGCTCCCGGCGTTGCGACCGCCAGAAAGTCACGCGGACTGCTGGAAAGGTACTTGGTCAGTGCACGGCGCTGCCATGCACGAAGGGAACCGGTAGGGGCGCCAGGTTGGGTTCCCGCGGATTGAGCTCCGGCGGGTTCGGGCGACTTGCCGAACTCGGCTGCCACGGTCTCAGACGTCATAGGCCGCGCCTCCACTGGAATCGCACTGTTGTCTCGCGCTCCTCGAATTTTCATCAATGTCCGGCGACGAGCCTAGCCGCCGCCACCGACCAAAGCCGCACTCGAAGCGCGTACTCATGGCCGTTCTCACTCCGGCCGGCGAGGTTTCGCTTCTCTCGCATCCTGCCGACCTGCACGCGAATTGTCTCAGAAATGTGCGACACGTCGGCGCCATGGTTGGGCAACCGGGTGTGTCGTCAGGGATGCTGGAGACATCATGAGTGAAGCGCGAGGCGAGAAGTCGAGCGGAAGTGATCTGCACCACCGCAGATGGCATCCGCTACGCCGCACCGGGCAGTTGATCGCTCGAACCCTGAGCAAGGCCTGGGACGATTCCATCTTCGGAAAGGCGGCTACGGCCGCGTTCTGGCAAACGCTGTCGCTTGCTCCCCTGCTGCTCGGCCTTCTGGGAATGATCGGCTACATCGGTGGGTGGTTCGGACCCAACACCGTCGAGATCATCGAATCCAAGATCGTCACGTTCAGCGGAACGATCTTCAGCGAAAGCGTCGTCGACCAGATCATCCGCCCGACGGTGACGGACGTCCTTCAGCGCGGACGCCCGGAGATCATCTCGGTGGGCTTCCTGCTCTCCCTGTGGGCGGGATCATCGGCGATCAGTACGTTCGTCGACTCGATCGTGGAAGCACACGGGCAGCAGGATGCCCGCAATCCCATCTGGCAGCGCATCTTCGCCCTGCTGCTCTACGTGATGTTCCTGGTGATGGCGGTGTTCATCCTGCCGCTGGTAGCTCTGGGGCCGACGCTCGTCGGGCGAGCACTGCCGGCCTCCTGGTACGTGGTCGGATCGAATCTGGTCGACACGTTCTACTACCCTGCTGTCGGTCTGCTGGTGATCATCGGCCTCACGACGCTCTACAAAGTCGCTCTGCCGAAGTCGCTGCCGTGGCATCGGCTGCTCGCGGGCGCCCTGGTCGCCGGTGTGTTCTTCATGGCCGCCAGCACCGGATTGCGTTGGTACCTGGGATTCGTCACCAGCACCGGCTACACGTACGGCGCACTGGCAACGCCGATCGCGTTTCTGCTCTTCACGTTCTTCCTCGGTTTTGCCGTCGTGCTCGGCGCCGAGTTCAACGCGACGGTTCAGGAGTTCTGGCCCGCTCGTGCCACTCGGATGGAGCAGATGCGAGAGTGGCTTGCGGCTCAGAACACCGACGAAAAGACCGGTCCGGTCACCAATCTGACCTGGCACCTGGCCACCAGCCCGATCCGCATCTCGGGCGACAAAGCGGACCCGGCCACGGTCCCCTCGTACGGGCGGCCCCGCAGCAGACAAACCGAGAGCAGACAATCGGAGTCGCGCCAGAACTCGTGCGTCGACCAAGATCCCTGCGATGAACCGCACGCAGACGCGAAGAGCCCGGCGGCCGACTGCGTCGAGGCTGTCGATCCGCCGAGCTCCGGAAGTACTCCCGCTCGCCTGACCCGAGGTCAGTCGCCCTTACGGAGTCCTTCGTAAATCTTCTTGCAGTCCGGGCACACCGGTGATCCCGGCTTGGCGGACTTCGTCACGGGAAACACCTCACCGCACAGCGCGACGACATGGGTTCCCATGACGGCGCTCTCGGCGATCTTGTTCTTCTTCACGTAGTGGAAGAACTTCGGGGTGTCGTCGTCGGTCGTTTCGTCGGTGGAGACGTCGGGACGTTCCTTGGTTTGAGTGCTCACCCCTCCAATAATGCCGTCTCCGTCACAGCGGTGCGACCCACGGGTCGTGTGCAATTGTCGGCCGAGAGTGGAACAGTGGAGTCATGGCACGAAATGGCGCGTTCGGCAGGTCCGACGAGGCCGGGACTCCCGACAATCCCGTACTGATCACCGAAGCGCAGCAGTCCGTCGAAGAACAGCACAAAGCCCGAGTGCGCAAGTACATGATCATCATGTCCTTCCGGTTCCCGGCGTTGATCCTCGCGGCGATCGCGTACGGCATCTGGGCCAACGCCTGGATCTCGATGCTCATCATCGGTGCATCCATTCCGCTTCCCTGGATCGCCGTCCTGATCGCCAACGACCGACCACCGCGCACCAAGGACGAACCGAGTCGATACGACGGACGAAAGAAGACCGCAGGCGAGATCGAATCCGCGACGCACCACACCATCGAAGGCTGACAAGTTCCGCCTGCGAGAATGACAGGGTGAGAAGCGAAACGCTCCTGTCCATCACCCCTGCGCTGCGTGAGGCTCTGCTTCGCAATCGATTCGACACCGGAACCATGCTCGAGGCGTTGGGTCCCGAAGTTCACGCTGCTCTCGGTCGAAGTGAGCCGGTGCCCGTGCGCCGCGCCACCCGAGAACTCGGGGACCTGGGCGTTCTCATCAGACTGTTCCTTCTCGCCGATGACTGCCCGGCGGGCGACGTCGCCGCGGCGCTGGCTCCGCTGACAATCGCGCAGTGCGTCGACGCCGGTCTGCTCGAAGGTGAGAACTTCGACAGTGAGAATCCGCTCGTGCGGGCCGCGGTGGATCTTCGCCCCATCGACGTCGGCGACGGCGATCGTTGGGTGATCTCGGATCTCGACGGCGGAATCCGTCCCAAGAAGGCCACGGCCGATCATGTGCTGGGCGTCGGGCATGCGTCACTGTCCTTGCTGCAGGCCACGCCCACCGCGAGGGTCGGCAGCGTGCTCGACCTCGGTACGGGATGCGGCATCCAAGCCCTGCACGCGAACACGTACGCCGATTCGGTCACCGCAACCGACATCAATCAACGCGCTGTCGACCTCACGGCAGCAACCATGGCCCTCAACGGACTGGACGTCGAACTCCTTCAAGGGTCCTGGTTCGAACCCGTCGAGGGTCGAACCTTCGACCAGGTGGTCGCCAATCCGCCGTTTGTCGTCGGCGAGGCACGCGTCCATCACACGTACCGCGATTCCGGCCTCGATCTCGACGGTGCGAGCGAATTGATGATCTCGCAATCGATCGACTACCTGAACCCCGGCGGCACGGCAGCTCTGCTGGCGTCCTGGGTGCACGTCGAAGGGCAGGACTGGCGGTCGCGGATCGCGTCGTGGCTGCCGGCCCACGGCGTCGATGCCTGGGTGGTCCAGCGCGATGTCGCGGATCCGGCTCTGTACGTCGGCACGTGGCTCAAGGACGGCGGGCAGGATCCTCGAGATCCGGAAACGGCATCGAGAGCAAACGCCTGGCTGGATCACCTCGAAGAAGCCGATGTCGAGGGCGTCGGCTTCGGTTTCGTGTTTCTTCGCCGCACCGACTCCCCCACCGACCTGATGGCCGAGGACCTCATGCACGGCTTCTCGGACCCGCTCGGGGCCGAGGCGCTCGCTTACTTCGACCGTCTTGCCTGGTTGCGTGAACACGACGTCCTCGAGGAACGCTTCGTCCTCGATCCGGACACGGCTCTCGAACGCGTCTACCTCCCCGGTGACGAGGGATGGCAACAAGTGGTCACGCGTGTGCACCGCGGCAACGGACCGCACTGGCAGCACGAGATCGACGAGCTCGGTGCTGCGCTGTTGGCCGGACTCCGAGCGGATGGACTGGTGGTCGACGAATTGATCGAACTTCTTGCCGCGGCGAACGGCGAAGACCCGGACCAGCTACGTGAGGCCGTCGTCACAATGATGGTCTCGCTGGTTCGGCACGGGTTGGTGCTTCCCGTCACGAACTGAGTTCCCGGTGAGTTGCAGATTTTTGTGTTCTCAGCAACTTCTCAGGACGACTGGGAAATAACTGCAGGTCACGGCGATTTAGCGGAAATCGGCACGGGAACTTTCCCGGAACTCTCACACGTTGAACTGTGTGAGAGACCGCCGATAGGGAGGCAAGTCATGACAAGCCCCAGCACCACTACTCGCATTCGTCCGAGCGCCGCAGATCTGGACGCCCAGAGCCCGGCCGCAGACCTGGTCCGCGTCTACCTGAACGGGATCGGTCGTACCGCACTGCTGACAGCAGCAGACGAGGTCGAACTGGCGAAGCGAATCGAAGCGGGGCTGTACGCCAGCCACGTTCTTGCCACGGGAAAGCGCCTGACAGTCGCCAAGAAGAGGGATCTCGCAACGATCGTTCGCGAGGGACAGTCGGCACGTAGCCACCTCCTGGAAGCGAACCTGCGACTCGTCGTGTCGCTGGCCAAGCGCTACACCGGCCGCGGCATGCCGCTCCTCGATCTGATTCAAGAAGGCAACCTCGGACTCATCCGTGCGATGGAGAAGTTCGACTACGCCAAGGGCTTCAAGTTCTCGACGTACGCCACCTGGTGGATCCGTCAGGCGATCACCCGCGGAATGGCTGATCAGAGCCGCACCATCCGGCTCCCAGTCCACCTCGTGGAGCAGGTCAACAAGCTCGCCCGCATCAAGCGCGAACTGCACCAGCAGCTCGGGCGAGAAGCCACGGACGACGAGTTGGCCGAAGAGTCGGGCATCCCGGCGCACAAGATTGCCGACCTGCTCGACCACAGCCGCGACCCGGTAAGCCTGGACATGCCTGTGGGCAACGACGAAGAAGCGCCCTTGGGCGATTTCATCGAAGATTCCGAGGCGACCTCGGCCGAGAACGCCGTCATCGCCGGTCTGCTGCACAGCGATGTGCGCAGCGTGCTCGGGACGCTCGACGAGCGGGAGCAGCAGGTCATCCGACTTCGCTACGGTCTCGACGACGGCCAGCCCCGCACCCTCGATCAGATCGGCAAGCTCTTCGGCCTCTCGCGTGAGCGGGTTCGTCAGATCGAGCGTGAGGTCATGGGCAAGCTCCGCGTCGGTGATCGCGCCGAGAAACTGCGGTCCTACGCGAGCTGATCAAACAACACAGCACGTGCGTCAGCGCGCCACACCACTCGCGCTGACGCACCGCACAAAGCACCGGCCACCGCTACTTCCCTCCCCCTCGGGAATGTGCGGTGGCCGGTGTTGTTCGCTGTGTCTACCGCAGCCGCCTGGGCCCCAGGTCGATTGCGCTCGGCTCAGGTCCGATTCGGACACGTGAATCGGTGATCTCCGCGCCGGTAGCCGAAGCGAGTACCGGCTCACAGGCCAGTTCGCGGACTTCGGGAATGTCGTCGGCCAGCGCCGAGATGCGCTGGACCAGATCAACCAACGCACCCTTGTTGACCGGAACGGCGTTGCGGTATCCGGAGAGAAGCGGCGCGGCCTTGGGCGCGTCGATCAATTCCGTAGCAGCGTCCTCGGTGAGTGGCAGTACGCGATAGGCACGGTCACCGAGGAGATCGGAGATCACGCCGGCAAGCCCGAACGAGATCAGCGAACCGAACGACGGGTCGTCTTGGACACCAACCACACATCCGATGCCCTTGGTCGCCATTTTTTGCACGTGCAGCAGCGGTTCACCCGACGCGGCCGCAAGATCTCGGTAAGCGAGGCGCACCGATTCCGGTCCACTCAGATCCAGCCTGACACCGCCCAGATCCGGTCGGTGTCGCCACATTTCGCCGGTTGCCTTGACCGCGACCGGGTAGCCGACAGCATCCGCTGCCTCCACAGCTTCGTCTTCGCTCAGGACCGAACGGAATTCGACGACGGCGACCCCGTAGCACTCGAGCAGCGCCGCCGCTTCCACATCTGAAAGCCAACGGCCAGGAGAGTTTTCAAGCCAATCAGCCACCATCTTCTGGGCTCGCTCGGAGTCGATACCTACGGGGCGAACCACCTTCGACGCAGGCTTGCTGCGCCACTCCGCATATCGCCAAGCCCTCGCCAACGCCAGGGCGGCACGCTCCGGCCCCGGGTAGGACGGCACCGAACCGCGGGTCGGGTTACCGACTTCGTCACGAACTGCCAGGACGTCCGGCACACCCTCAGCTGCGAGGAACGTGGTGAGAATCGGCTTGTCCGAGCCTGCGACGGCGTCCTTGAGTGCTTTCGCGAACGGCTCGACCGGAATGGCTACCGGAGGAACGAAGACGGCGATGACGGCATCGACGTCGAACGACGCCAAAGCGTCGCGCACGGCAGTGGCGAAGAGTTCCGGACTCGCCTGGGCGCCGAGGTCGACCGGGTCGCTGACCTGCAGACCTTCACTGCGGGCCGCGTCCGCAGCAAGGACACCGAGCGCGGTCGAGTTGCCGATGACCGCAAGCCGGGGGCCGGCGGGCAACGGTTGGTATCCGAAGAGCAAGGCGCAGTCGAACAATTGTGAAATGGACCCGACCTGAATGACGCCCGCCTGTTCGAAGAGGGCGCGGACGATCGAATCGTCGATCTCGACTCCGGTGGCGGCGAGCACTGGCGGAACCGCGTGCCGACCGCTCTTCACTGCGACGATCGGCTTCTTCCGCGCAACTCGACGGGCGATGCGAGAGAACTTCCGTGGGTTGCCGAAGCTCTCCAGGTAGAGAAGGACCACTTCGGTGGACTGGTCGGAATCCCAGTACTGCAGAAGGTCGTTACCCGAGACGTCCGCACGGTTACCGGCGGAAACGAAGGCGGACAATCCGATTCGGCTGCGAGCGGCTTCGTCGAGAATGGCGATACCGAGCGCGCCGGACTGACAGAAGAAGCCGACGTTGCCTGCCACCGGCAAGACCGGCGCGAGCGTCGCATTCAACGAAATCGCCGGGTCGTTGTTCGCGACACCCAGCGCATTCGGGCCGATGAGGCGCATACCGTGAGCGCGCGCTGCATGGACCAGTTTGCGTTCGGACGAGCGCCCGTCCGGACCACTCTCACTGAAGCCCGACGAGACGACCACCAGCGCTTTGACGCCCTTGTCGAGGCAGTCGTCGAGTACCGAATTGATCGATTCTGCAGGTACAGCCACGACGGCGAGATCGACGTCGTCGGGGATGTCACGAACCGTCGGATATGCCCGAACGCCGTGTACCGAACGATGCTCTGCGTTGACGGGATAGACCGGTCCGGTGAATCCGCCGCGCAGCAGGTTGGTCAACACCGCGTTACCCACTTTGGCCGGGTCCGCTGATGCGCCGATCACCGCCACCGATCGCGGGCTGAGCACGTTTCCCATGCTGCGGGCCTCAGCTGCCCGCTCACGCGAATTACGTACTGAAACAAGCGCTTCCGTCGGGTCGATCGCGAATTCGAGTCTCAGCACGCCACCGTCGAAAGAGCGGCTCACCTGATACCCCGCCTCACGGAACACCGTCACCATGTTGCGGTTCTCGGAGAGGACCTCGGCGACGAACATCGTCAGACCGTTCTCGGCCGCTGCCGCTGCCAGGTACTCGAGCAGGATCGGGCCGAGGCCGCGCCCCTGGTGTGCGTCGGCGACGACGAAGGCGACCTCGGCAGACTTTCCGTCACCGACGTCGAGCAGTCGCTCGTATCGACCCACCGCGATGATCTCGTCGCCGAGCATCATCACGAACGCCACGCGGTTGTGGTGGTCGACCGTCGTGAAGTTCTTGACGTCGCGCGCCGACATCGTGGGGTACGGGCCGAAGTAGCGCAGATACCGGGTGCGCTCGGAGAGTTTGCCGTGGAATTCGACGAGCTTGTCCGCGTCTTCGGGAACGATGGGTCGCAACGCCACCGCTCCGCCGTCGGAGGCGAGAACATCGACTACCCAGGAATGGGGATAGGTGTGAGCGGGGTCGGTCTTCGGCGCCTGGCCGCTCGCCTCGCCGCCGGCAGCTACGGTATCGGACTGTTCAGTCACGGGGATCCTCCGGGTCGAGTCCGAGTAGCGGGAACGAAGCGCGACGTGTCGCGATGATCGCCGAGTCGATACGGGTGAGTGCACGGTCCACCGAGGCGACACCTGTCTCCGGTGTACCACCCGGGCCGTCCCACGGCGTGTAGGCGACATCGCCGCCGTCCCCCATGGTCGGCGGGAGGTCGACGCTCGGCGCTCGCAGCTTCGTCGATTCCTTCCAGTCTTCCGGGACAGCGGTGTCGACGTCGATCTCGCGATCGAGCGCTGCAGCGATCAAGTGAGTCCATGCCCTCGGCACGACGCGCACCAGTCCGTATCCCCCGCCTCCGACTGCCAGCCACCGCCCCTCGGAGTAGCGGTCGGCGAGGTCACGCATCGCCAAAAACGCGGCGCGCTGACCGTCGACGGTGAGGGCGAGATCCGCGAGCGGGTCCTCGCGGTGCGAGTCGACTCCGCACTGGCTGATGATGATCTGCGGGCGGAAGGCTGCAATGGCTCCCGGGACGACGGCGTGAAATGCACGCAGCCACAACGCGTCGACGGTTCCGGGCAGCACCGGGATGTTCACCGCCGTACCTTCGGCGGCCCCGTCGCCGACTTCGCTCGACCATCCGGTGTTCGGCCACAAGGTTGCCGGGTGCTGATGCAGCGAGACCGTGAGCACCCGCGGGTCCCCGAGAAACGCATGTTGCACTCCGTCGCCGTGGTGAGCGTCGACGTCGATGTAGGCGATGCGGTCGTAGCCGTTGTCGAGCAGCCACGAAATCGCAACCGCCGCATCGTTGTAGACGCAGAATCCAGAGGCCCAATCCGCCATCGCGTGGTGCATGCCGCCGCCGATGCTGACCGCGCGCCTCGTTCGTCCCGAAGCGATTTCCTGCGCTGCGGCCAGCGAGCCGCCGGCGAGGATCGCACTGGCTTCGTGCATGTGCGGGAAGACCGGGTTGTCCTCGGTACCGAGCCCGTGGGGAACATCCTGGCCGCTCACACCGTTGTTCGCAGAGTTACCCGCGTCTTTGACCGCTGCAAGATATGCCGGTGTGTGGATTCTGAGGAGGTCGGCATCGGACGCGGCACTCGGTTCGAGAAATTCGATGCCCTCGAGAAGTCCGAGGCTTCGCGAGAGTGCCATCGTGAGATCGAGGCGAGTGGGATTCATCGGGTGATCGGCGCTCCACCGATAGCTCAGGTACTCCGGACTCCACACCACGACTCGATTCGCTCGAGACGCCGCGGGGTCCCCGTCAGATCTGATCGACGCGGTCATGGGATCACGCTACTTCCTTCTCGTTTCGTGCTGCACACCACACTCGTGGCCCGCTTCGGAGACCGAGATCGAGTGACACGAATCCAATTCGGACACGCGCTGGACTCGCCGCGGTGGAGGCGGCACCGGAACCACGAACTGAACGGTAGAATGATCAACTGACGAAGGGGTTGAGTGTGAAGGATCTAGTCGACACCACGGAGATGTATCTCCGGACGATCTACGACTTGGAAGAAGAGGGCGTAGTCCCACTCCGGGCGCGGATCGCCGAACGGCTCGAACAGAGCGGACCCACCGTCAGCCAGACTGTTGCGCGTATGGAGCGTGACGGCTTGCTGATGGTCGCCGGCGATCGACATCTGGAACTCACCGACAAGGGTCGCGATCTCGCGATCTCTGTCATGCGTAAGCACCGGTTGGCAGAGCGCCTGCTGGTGGACGTCATCGGTCTCAAATGGGAAGACGTACATGCCGAGGCATGCCGTTGGGAGCACGTGATGAGCGAGGAGGTCGAGCGTCGGCTCGTCGTCGTTCTGAACAACCCCACGACGTCGCCCTACGGCAACCCGATTCCGGGCTTGGACCAGTTGGGACTCGACGGCCCGGTTGCCACCACCGAAACATTGGTGCGCCTGACCGATATTCCGCACGGCGCACAGACAGCTGTGGTCGTTCGGCGACTGGCCGAGCACGTGCAGTCCGATCCCGAGGTGATCGCGCAGCTGCGTGACGCCGGCGTCGTTCCCGACGCCAGGGTGACGGTCGAAACCCGTCCGGGCTCGGTGACGATCATCGTGCCGGGTCACAGCGGGTTCGACCTGTCCGAGGAAATGGCTCACGCCGTTCAGGTCAAGCAGGTCTGAGGAAGTAGATGAAACTCCTGGTCACCGGCGGCGCCGGTTACGTCGGCAGTGTGTGCAGCACTGTGTTGCTCGAGCGTGGACACGAGGTTGTCGTCATCGACGACCTCTCCACCGGAAATGCCGACGCGGTGCCTGCCGGTGCCGAGTTCATCGAAGGAGACGTGGGAGCGCTTGCCGCCGACGTCCTCGGCAGTGCGGGTTCACCGGTTTTCGACGGTGTGCTTCACTTCGCGGCGCAGTCGCTGGTCGGCGAATCGGTGCTGCACCCCGAAAAGTACTGGCGCGGAAACGTCGTCACGACCATCGAGTTGCTCGAGGCGATCCGTGTCTCCGGTACTCCGCGCCTCGTGTTCTCGTCCACCGCCGCAACGTACGGCGAACCGGAGCAGTCCCCGATCGTGGAGACCGCTCCGACCCGCCCCACCAATCCGTACGGCGCGACCAAGCTCGCGATCGATCATGCGATCACCTCGTACTCGATCGCTCACGGCCTCGGTGCGACGAGCTTGCGCTACTTCAACGTCGCGGGCGCGTACAAGTCCGCCGGTGAGAACCGGGTGATCGAAACCCACCTGATTCCGCTCGTCCTTCAGGTCGCACTCGAGCAGCGGGACAAGATCTCGGTCTTCGGAACCGACTGGCCCACGCCGGACGGAACCGCGGTACGCGACTACATCCACGTGCTGGACCTCGCCGAAGCACATCTACTGGCGCTCGAATCCTCGGTTCCCGGCGAGCACCGCATCTACAACCTCGGAAGCGGTGCCGGCTTCAGCGTGCGCGAGGTGATCGCCGCCTGTGCGCGGGTCACCGGCCTGCCGATCAACGTCGAGGACGCGTCACGACGGCTGGGTGATCCGGCAGTACTGATCGCATCGAGCGACAAGGCGATTACCGAGCTCGGTTGGACGCCCACGCGTACCGATCTCGACGTCATCGTCGCCGACGCATGGCAGTTCCTCCAGGATCTGGGCGACCGCTCACACGCTGCTCGCTAGCTTCCATTCGGCAGTGCCGGCGGCAAGCCGGTGATTCCGAGCGATTCCCCGATGGACAATCCGACGGCCGCGAGGTCACGGATTCCGTCGGGGCGCATACCGGATTGCAGCGATAGATCCAGCAATCCCGCCAAGGTGTGTTCCGAATCGGCCGACAGCGCGGCCGACAGCGCAACACCTGCCAGAGGTCCGTCGCCACGCACGTATGCAAAGAAGCCGAGAAGTGTTGCCGGCCAAGCTCGTTCGGGCAACGGGACTTCATGGGTGAGCACGAGCCACAATTGCTCAGCATGTGCCGCAACGGACGTGATCGCCAATCCCAGCACCACGTCGCGCACGCGTACGTCCGTCAAAGCGACCACCAGATCGGCGCATTCCTGCGGGTCAGGGCAGTGAGCGCCTGCCTCGACACGGCGGACATGTTCCAACACCAGATCGATCCGGCGCTGAACTGCGGTTTCACCGCTCGGTCCTCCACTGTGCGCGCTCGACTCTCGTCGGCTCGCGATCAGTCGGGCAATCGTGTCGTGATTGCGAGCGGCGCCGTGTACCCACCGGACCAGTTCCTCACGCGAACGGCGAATGACCCTCCCGCCCAACACCTGTGCTGCTGCAACCGACGAAGATGCCGGGTCTGGCAGGGTGCCGCGGTGAATCGAACGCATGACGCTCGTCCACGGCTGGCCAGATTCTATTGCGGCCGTGCACAATACGTCGGCCAGCTCGACGCAGGTTCCGCCGAGCATGTCTTCGAATACCTCGGCCAGCTCGATGGTTTCATCGATCAGAGTTTCAGCCGCCGAGCAATCGGTGATCACCACGAGAACGACCGCACGCGCGCCTTCCCCGTCACAGACGGCGGCGAACTGGCGCAGCGCCGCGCTCATCTGCCTCGCGGGCTTTCCCCTGACACTGGGAAAGTAGTCGTGCCGCATCACTGGTCCGAGCGTCGAGGCGGAGGCGCCCATCAGAGACAGCGCAACCACAGAGTTGGACGGATGGAAGCCCAGGAGTGCGGGTATTGCCGCGATCAATTCGCCTGGATCGGAGACGCGTTCGACGCATCCGAGAAGGGCGGCAAGGTCGTCGTCGGAGAATTCGAATTCTCCCGGAAGAGGTGATGTCGTCATGCACACACCGTCGCTGATCACCCTGACCCGACCGTCTGCTCGAGCAGGGAAAACAGCTGCGTCCAACTCGTCTGTGGATTACCGCATTTGTTGGGGACCAAGTACCGCGCCGCACCGAGCAGCTCCGCTACTTGTCGGACCTGTGTGCTGTGAAATCACTTGCCTGCTTTGACCTTCTGCACGGCTGCGGTGAACGCTTGATCCAGCGGTGCCGTCGAGGGCGTCGCAGAACCGAACGTCATCAGTGTTGTCGCCACCCGTACGTCGCCGACCTGCGCGATCAAGGTCAGCATCGTCTGATCACCGGCTGTGGCCTTGGGGGACACGACAGTGCGGCGAAGTGACATCGTCTTGTCGGCATCGATCGGCGACGGCGGAAGAATTTCCGTCGTCACTGCCGTAGTGACGCCGTTCGCAGTGACAGTCATGGACGGGCACTGCCGAGTTTGCGCTTCCAACTCGTCCAGTGGTGCATCGACCTTCGTGAGTTCGACCGAAATCGTTGCCCTCGTCGCGTTGTCGGTCCCGACCGCCATCACGGTCCCGTTCGGACCGTAATCCTGTTCCGGTGGCTCACATTCGGACGGATCGACGGTGGCACCGCGCGGGACGCCGACTAGATCCGGCGCTGCCATCGGAACGGCTTGCGGGGGCAGCACAACAGCGCCGAAGGGCTCGGGGAATTCCTCGGGAGTCAGCAGCAGTTCGGACAGCGGTGCCGCCGTTTTCGGAGAGGTGGATTTCGGCGTCGAGGATTTGGGTGCAGCCGTCGTACTCGGCGCCGCCGTGCCGCTGTCGGTCGCACCGGCAGTCGCCGGCGCGGAGTCCGGAACGGGTGCTCCTTGGACCGACCCGGAGCAGCCCGCGAGTAGTGCAACGGCGGCCACCGCAGCAAGTGAGCATGCGGCCACTCGCCTGGACGATCGTGGACACACCCGCATGTAAGCCTCCGCACTCGACCGATCCCGACAATCGACCAATCCATTTCGGACAAATCGGCCGTGCCGACCTTGTGTTCCACTCTGCCATGTCCGAAGCCGCGCACCCGACATCTAGCGAACGCCCAGGCCAAGTGTCGAAAAATACCGCTCAGCTTCGCTCTCGGCGAACGCCCGTCTCGTCGGATCGGGAATGATCGGTCACCGACTCGGTGTTCTTACCGATGAACGTCTGATCCAGTGCTGTCGGGCACCTGACTCCGATGCTGTCGAGCGTGCGCCGATAGTGGACACTTGAGATCAAGACCGAAGAGCGAAGGGGACTGCGATGGACGAACAGTCGAGGATGTACGAGCTGGAATTTCCGGCGCCCCAGTTGGCGGCTGCCGACGGCCAGGGACCGATCCTGATTCACGGACTCGAGGGTTACTCCGACGCCGGTCACGCCGTGAAGTTGGCGACGACGCATCTGCGCGAAAGCCTCGAGACCGAGCTTGTCGCGTCGTTTGCTGTCGACGAGCTGATCGACTACCGCTCGCGTCGACCGACGATGACGTTCAAGGCCGATCATTTCTCCGATTACGACGCTCCGGCGCTCAATCTGTACGCACTGCGCGATACGGCCGGCACGCCGTTCCTGCTGCTTGCCGGGATGGAACCGGACCTCAAGTGGGAGCGGTTCACCACAGCTGTTCGACTGTTGTCCGAACAGTTGGGAGTGCGTCGAACCATCGGGCTCAACGCGATTCCGATGGCAATCCCGCACACCCGACCGCTCGGTGTGACAGCACATTCGACCAACAAGGACCTGATCCAGGACCATCAGCGTTGGTCAGGTGAACTGCAGGTTCCCGGCAGCGCATCATCACTGCTCGAGCTTCGTATGTCTCAGCACGGGCACGAGGCGATGGGCTTTTCGGTGCATGTCCCCCACTACCTCGCGCAAACGGACTACCCGGGCGCCGCAGAAACTTTGCTCGAAAACGTTTCCGAGGTTTCGGATCTGGAGTTGCCCTTGGTGGCACTGGGTGAGGCCGCGGCGCGCGTTCGGGAACAGGTTAACGAGCACATAGCCGGGAACGAAGAAGTTCAGACTGTAGTCCACGCTTTGGAGCGTCAATACGACACTTTTGTCGCCGCTCAGGAACAACAGTCGTCCCTTCTGGCCGGCGAGGCCGACCTTCCCAGCGGTGACGAGATCGGCGCAGAGTTCGAAAAGTTCCTGGCCGAACAGGCGGGAAATGACGACTTCGGCTCAGCTGGAGACCTCGATCGAGGCGACAACTGACGAAAATGTGACGGGCGGGGCGCATAATTCGACATTGTGCGCATTCCGCAACCCCTCCGTTACCTGGGCTGTTGTTCAGGACACATCCGTCGGATAGCCTCAAACTCTGTGTGATTTTCGTTGACGGCTCAACAACTGGAGCAGACAGTCAACGTGGTCACACTCCGAGCCAGGAGGCGACATGAGCAGACCACGGAACCGTCAGCTCCGACCGGTCCCCGACGAGGAACCGCGGATGATGTTCCGGACGATTCACGGCTACCGACGCGCATTTCGGATAGCCGGCGAGGGTCCGGCGGTACTGCTCCTGCACGGAATCGGCGACAACTCGTCGACGTGGACCGAGATCATTCCCCACCTCGCCAAGAAGTACACGGTCATCGCACCTGACCTGTTGGGTCACGGCCGTTCCGACAAGCCACGCGCGGATTACTCGGTAGCCGCGTACGCCAACGGCATGCGGGATCTTCTGTCGACGCTCGGCATCGAGCACGTCACCGTCATCGGGCACTCGCTCGGCGGCGGCGTAGCGATGCAGTTCTCCTACCAATTCCCACACATGGTGGATCGCCTCGTGCTGGTCTCGGCCGGTGGCGTCACCAAGGACGTCCATCCGCTGCTGCGCCTCATGTCCGTTCCGGTGGTCAACGAGGTGGTAAAGCTGCTCCGGATACCTGGTGCGATGCCGCTCGTCCGGATGGCCGGGAACCTTGCCGGCGTAGTTCACGGTTCAAATCTGCGTCCCGGCACCATGTTGCACGACACACCGGACCTGATTCGCGTGCTCGCTGATCTCCCCGACCCCACTGCCTACGAGGCCTACCTTCGTACGCTGCGGGCCGTCGTGGACTGGCGCGGACAGGTCGTCACGATGCTCGACCGCTGTTATCTGACCGAGAATCTGCCGGTTCAACTGATCTGGGGCGACGACGACTCCGTCATTCCCGTCTCCCACGCTCATCTCGCGCACGCGGCGATGCCGAACTCACGCCTCGAAGTCTTCCGCGGCTCGGGCCACTTCCCGTTCCGCGACGATCCGATGCGTTTCCTGCAGATCGTCGAAGATTTTCTTTCCAGCACCGCACCACTCGTCTTCGACGAGGCTCGCTGGCGCCACATGCTGATCTCCGGGGTCGGCGAGAACACCATCACCGGAACGTCGTCCACCCGCATGGCGGTGCTCGACGCCATGGGCTCGGACGAGCGAAGCGCAACCTGATCCACGGTTGCGGCTAGCCTGTACGAGTGCTGCTGACGGAACTTCTCCCCGACAACGCGGATCCTGATTCCGTTTTCGACGCCTTCTCTTCGTGGACCATCGAACGAGGTTTGACGCTCTACCCGGCCCAAGAAGAGGCCGTCATGGAGTTGGTCTCGGGTGCAAACGTGATCCTTGCGACGCCGACCGGGTCAGGCAAATCGATGGTGGCGATCGGCGCGCATTTCTATGCGATGTCGCTCGGCAAGCGCACGTACTACACAGCGCCGATCAAGGCCTTGGTGAGCGAGAAGTTCTTTGCACTGTGTGAGGTCTTCGGTGCCGAGAACGTCGGCATGATGACTGGCGACGCCGCCGTGAACTCGTCGGCGCCGATCATTTGTGCGACGGCCGAAATCGTCGCGAATCTTGCACTGCGCGAGGGCCCGAACTCCGATATCGGCCAGGTCGTGATGGACGAGTTCCACTTCTACTCCGAACCCGATCGAGGTTGGGCGTGGCAGGTTCCGCTCATCGAGTTGCCGCACGCCCAGTTCCTGTTGATGTCGGCAACTCTCGGTGAAGTCGACTTCTTCTCCGAAGATCTGACGCGCCGTACCGGGAAACCCACCACCGTCGTCTCCGGCACAGAACGCCCCGTGCCGCTGATGTTCTCGTACGCGACCACGCCGGTCGGCGAAACCATCGAAGATCTGGTGACCACCAACCAGTCCCCCGTCTACATCGTGCATTTCACGCAGGCCGCCGCGCTCGAACGCGCCCAGGCATTGACGAGCGTCAACTTCTGTTCCAAAGAAGAGAAGGAAGCGATCGCCGAGGCGCTGGGTGGTTTCCGCTTCACCACCGGGTTCGGAAAAACACTCTCCCGCCTGGTCCGGCACGGCATCGGCGTTCACCATGCGGGCATGCTGCCCAAGTACCGACGGCTCATCGAAGTTCTCGCACAGGACGGGCTTCTCAAGGTGATCTGCGGTACCGACACCCTCGGCGTCGGCATCAACGTCCCGATCCGCACGGTGCTGCTCACGGGTCTGGCCAAGTACGACGGCGTCCGTACGCGGCATCTGAAAGCCCGCGAGTTCCATCAGATCGCCGGTCGCGCGGGTCGTGCAGGCTACGACACGATGGGCACCGTCGTCGTCCAGGCACCGGAACACGAAGTAGAGAATCTGCGGGCAGTCGCCAAGGCCGGCGACGATCCGAAGAAGATCAAAAAGATTCAACGCAAGAAGGCTCCCGAGGGGTTTGTGTCCTGGAGCGAAGCGACGTTCGATCGCTTGGTCGCCGCATCGCCCGAGCCGTTGGTGTCGCGATTCTCGGTCAGCAACTCGATGCTGCTCAATGTCATTGCCCGCCCGGGTAACTGCTTCGACGCGATGCGGCACCTGTTGGAGGACAACCACGAATCGCGTCCGGCGCAGCGCAAGCACATCCTCAAAGCGATCTCGCTGTATCGCGGATTGCTCAGCGCCGGCATCGTGGAACGCCTCGACGAACCCGACGAGTACGGCCGCATGGCTCGGTTGACGATGGACCTGCAACGCGACTTCGCCTTGAACCAGCCACTCTCACCGTTCGCCTTGGCGGCATTCGAACTTCTCGACGTCGAATCCGACAGTTACGCACTCGATGTCGTCTCGATCATCGAGTCGACGCTCGACGATCCGCGTCAGGTTCTGATGGCGCAGCAGCACTTCGCTCGTGGCGAAGCGGTTGCGCAGATGAAGGCCGACGGCATCGAGTACGAGGAGCGCATGGAACTCCTCGAAGAGGTTACGTGGCCGAAACCGTTGTCGGACTTGCTGTTCCCGGCTTTCGAAATGTACCGGGGTGGCCACCCGTGGATCACCGAGTTCGCCCTCTCCCCCAAGTCCGTGGTGCGCGACATGATCGAACGCGCCATGACGTTTGCCGAGTTGATCAGCCATTACGGACTCACCCGGTCCGAGGGCCTCGTCCTGCGCTACCTCGCCGACGCCTACCGCGCGCTGCGACAGACCGTCCCGGCGGAAGCGCGCACCGAGGAACTCGAAGACATCATCGAGTGGTTGGGCGAGCTGATCCGTCAGGTCGACTCGAGCCTGCTCGACGAATGGGAGTCACTCACCGACCCCGGAGCCGAGGCAGATACGGAAGAGGTTGCGTTCGGCGCCGACATTCCCCGTCCCATCTCGGCGAACCCGCGCGCATTCCGCGTCATGGTGCGCAATGCGATGTTCCGACGCATCGACCTCGCGTCGCGTCGGCAGTGGAATGAGCTGGAAAACCTCGAGGACGGTATCGACGCCGCCGAGTGGGAAGAGCAACTACTCCCGTACTTCGAGGAGTACGCAACAATCGGAACCGGGCCATCGGCGCGCGGGCCGGCGCTCTTCCAGGTCACCGAAGAGGGTGAGTTCTGGCGGGTGCGGCAGGTGCTCGAGGATCCGGAGGGCGATCACGGATGGGCACTGCTTGCCGTCGTCGACATCCCGGAATCGGATGCCGCGGGTGAAATCGTGTTCGACGAGCTGAGCGTCGTAGAAGGCTAG
This sequence comes from Rhodococcus sp. NJ-530, assembly GCF_003860625.1. Lineage (NCBI taxonomy): Bacteria > Bacillati > Actinomycetota > Actinomycetes > Mycobacteriales > Nocardiaceae > Rhodococcus > Rhodococcus sp. NJ-530. Next base: position 2,900,391 of record NZ_CP034152.1, on the reverse strand, counting down.
CGCCTGTGCGCCTTTCTGGTAGTCGGCGCTACCAAAAAGGCGCACAGGGGGCGTCAGCCCCTACGAGCCTTCCGCGGCTGGTTGCGGCGAGCAGCGCGCTTTTCCTTGATGCGAACGTTCTCGGCCCGCACCTCGGCCTGAACAGCGCGTTCCTTTTCGAGCCATTCGGGCTTCTCTTCGAGGAGTGCGGCGATCTGATCCGTGGTGAGTGCTTCTTCGACGCCGCCGCGGGCCAGGCCGGCGATCGATACGCCCAGCTTGGCTGCGATGACCGGGCGAGGATGCGGTCCGGTGCGTCGCAGCTCCAGCAGCCACTCCGGCGGATCGGTCTGCAGAGCGGTCAGCTCGTCACGAGTCACGTCGCCTTCCTGGAACTGCGCAGGTGTTGCTTCCAGGTACACACCCAGCTTCTTGGCAGCCGTCGTCGGCTTCATCGTCTGGGGAGTTTTGTTCGACGTCATGCAACAAGAGTAACCAGCCGATACGGGTGCTTTTACCAAGGCGGTAGCCTTGCCTGGTGACAGACGCGGATAGTCAGGCAATTTTTCGACTCGCGTACGCCCCGGGGGTGACGCCCACCAAGTGGGTCCGGGTGTGGCACGAGCGGCTCCCCGAGGTGCGTCTGGAACTTGTTCAGTTCCCGGTTCTCGAACTCGAAGCTGCACTTCGCGCCGGTGAAGCAGATGCAGGTTTGGTTCGACTGCCGATCGACCGGACCGGCATCAGCGCCATCTCGCTGTACGCGGAAACCCCGGTGGTGGTGGTACCGAAGGATCACGTATTCACTACTGTCGATCAGATTTCCGTCGACGATCTGGCCGACGAGATAGTGCTCGATCCTCTCGACGACAGACTCGACTGGCCGACCCGTCCCGGAAAGACCGCCGCCGAGCGACCCGCGACCATCGCCGACGCCATCGAGTTGGTGGCCGCCGGCGTCGGAGTTGTCGTGGTTCCCCATTCGCTGGCGCGGTTCCACCATCGCAAGGACCTGACCTTCCGTCCGGTGGACGGTGCGCCCGAGGCTCCTGTGGCTTTGGCATGGATGGAGTCCAAGACCACAGATCTGGTCGAGGAACTGATCGGCATCGTGCGGGGCCGAACGGCACAGAGTTCCCGCGGACGGAACGGCGAGCCGGCCGAGAAGATCAAGGGCTCCGTCAAGGCCAAGATCGCGGCCCGCGAGCGTCGCGCAGAAGCTGCCAAGAACGGGCAGAAAGCTAAGGGCGCCGGCACCGCGAAGAACATATCCGGACGCAACGCCGGTTCCGGTAAGGCCAAGGCGGGCGGCAAATCAGGCAGCGGGAAGTCCGGTGGGACCAAGAGTTCGGGTGGCCGGTTCTCCGGAAAGCAGAAGGGCCGCTAGGGCTTCAACTGGCAACTCGGAGGATCGCTGCCGGACAATGCTGAACTGATCAGGCGCGACAGACTCGGACTGTGGTCTCGCGAATTGGCGCATCGTCGAACTCCGTCGAGCATGATGAGAGTATGACTCCCGCGAGTTCTTCAGCCCTCGACGAATTGGTAGCGGCACTCCCCGAGGGAGCCGTCCTGCTGGATCCGGACGTGACCGCGGGCTACCGCCAGGACTGGGCCGCCGATCCGACCGCCGGCCATCCCGCTGCCGTGGTTCGCGCTACGTGCACCGAAGACATCCAAACAGTGATGCGCTGGGCAACCGCCAACCGCGTGCCGGTGGTTCCCAGAGGTGCCGGCTCGGGCCTGTCCGGTGGATCCAGCGCCGTCGACGGTTGCATAGTGGTCAGCACCGAGCGAATGCGACAGATCACGATCGACCCGGTCGCCCGGGTGGCGGTTACGCAGCCCGGTTTGATGAATGCCGAGGTCAAGAAAGCAGCCGCAGAACACGGACTCTGGTACCCACCTGACCCGTCGTCCTTCGAGATCTGTTCCATCGGCGGCAATGCAGCCACCAACGCCGGCGGACTCTGCTGCGTCAAGTACGGAGTTACCACCGACTACGTTCTCGGACTCCGGGTCGTGCTGGCGGACGGTACAGCTGTCAGCCTCGGAGGTCCCCTTCTCAAGGACGTCGCCGGACTCTCACTCACCAAACTGTTCGTGGGCAGCGAGGGCACTCTCGGCATCATCACGGAAATCACGTTGCGTTTGATTCCCGCGCAGCCGCCCGCATCAACCGTCGTCGCGTCGTTCGACTCAGTACAAGAAGCTGCCGACGCGGTCTTGGCGATCACCAGCAACATGCGTCCGGCGATGCTCGAGTTCATGGATCACGCCAGTATCAATGCTGTCGAGGATTCGGTACGCATGGGTCTGAACCGCAAGGCTCACGCACTACTGCTCGCGCAGTCCGACGCACCCGGCGCGGCAGGCGTGCTGGAAATCGAGACGATTGTTCAGGCGTGCGAAAACAACGGAGCCACCGAAGTATTCGCCACCGATGACCAGGCCGAAGGTGACGCTTTTGCGGCGGCACGGCGAGCGGTGTTCCCGGCCGTGCTCGCGATGGGAAGTCTGCTTCTCGAAGACGTGGGCGTTCCCATGCGCGCACTCCCCCAGCTGGTAACCGGGGTCGAAGCCATCGCAGACGACCTCGACGTACTGATCTGCACGGTGGCGCACGCCGGAGACGGAAACACCCACCCGCTCATCGTCTTCGACCCCGCAGACCCGGACATGTCCGAACGCGCACAGATCGCATTCGGACGGGTGATGGATCTCGCCATCGCGCTCGGCGGCACGATCACCGGCGAACACGGGGTCGGTCGACTCAAGCGCGACTGGCTGCCGTCACAGTTGGGTGAAGACGTCATGGCCCTCAATCGCAAGGTCAAGGATGCGCTCGACCCGCTGGGAATTCTCAATCCCGGAGCCGTCATTGCCGCGAAAGAAGGCTCTCTCGACTAGCTTTCACGTCGACGTCGAACGAGTCACGTCATCGAGGAACCGTCGGGCTGACCGAACGGACCAGCTCGGCCAGCTGACGGAATCCTTCTGCTCGGCCACTCGACGAGCGGAACACGACGCCGATCGTGCGACCTGGAGCCGGCGAAGCGAAATGCGCCGTCGACAAGTCCCCGCGTCGAACCTCCACGGCAACAGCCGATTCCGGGACCAAAGTCACCCCGAGTCCCCCGGCCACACATTGCACGACTGTCGCGAGAGAGGTAGCCCGCGTGTCGCCGGCAAGCGGATGGGCGTCTACCGAACGGCACAGATCCAACGTCTGGTCGCGCAGGCAGTGGCCGTCGTCGAGCAAGAGCAACGGCAGCGCGTCGAGCACGTCCGCCGTGAGATCGACACGTCCGGCCAAGGAATGATCGTTCGGCACGACCATCACAAAATCCTCTTCGTACACAGGAACTTCCACCAGGCCAGGTGTTCCGGCAGGAAGCGCCAACACCGCGACGTCGAGCGCTCCCGATCGCAGTGCATCGAGTAGGCGCGCCGTTTGATCCTCGACTATTTGCGGCGCCAACGACGGCAACTTCTCGCGCAGCTCCGGCAACAACCCCGGAAGAATGTAGGGCGCAACGGTCGGGATCAACCCGATGCGTAGCGGTCCGGTCAGAGAGTCGCCGGAGCCGGCCGCGCTCGCGACGAAACCGTCGGCAGCTTCGAGAATCTGCTTGGCCTGACCGAGCAAGCGCTGTCCGTCCGCGGTCACGAGCACACGCCGGGTACTGCGTTCGATCAGTCTGACTCCCAGCCCCGCCTCTAGAGCTGCCAGCGCCTGCGACAGTGTGGGTTGGCTCACACCGGAACGCGCTGCGGCAGTACCGAAATGCCGATACTCGGCGACCGACACGAAGGCACGCAGCTGTGACAAGGAAGGTTGATAAGTCTGATCAGACATGCCTATCAGTGTAGTGCCACCCATCACCTTTACCTTTTGAACGGTTTGATGCAGAATGGACTCATACCAAAAAGCGCCGGTCACAACCTCGACACTCCAGTCGAAACCGTCCGACCCGCTGACGGTGACAAACCCTCTCGATCCAGCACGTTCGGCCGTCACAGTCCGAACAGCCGGATCGTGTGCGCAAGAAATTCCTGTTCACGAGACACGTAGGAGAATGAGACACATGGCTCTGCTCACAATCGGCGACCAGTTCCCCGCTTACAACCTCACGGCTGTCATCGGCGGCGACCTGTCCAAGGTCGATGCCCAGCAGCCCGATGACTACTTCACCACCGTCACCAGTGACGACTACGCAGGCAAGTGGCGCATCGTGTTCTTCTGGCCCAAGGACTTCACCTTCGTGTGCCCCACCGAGATTGCTGCATTCGGCAAGCTCAACGAAGAGTTCGCAGACCGTGATGCTCAGGTTCTCGGCGCTTCCGTCGACAACGAGTTCGTGCACTTCCAGTGGCGTGCACAGCACGAAGAGCTCAAGACCCTCCCCTTCCCGATGCTCTCGGACCTCAAGCGCGAGCTTGCCGAGGCCACCGGCGTCCTCAACGCCGACGGCGTTGCAGACCGCGCGACGTTCATCGTCGACCCCAACAACGAGATCCAGTTCGTCTCCGTCACAGCCGGTTCCGTCGGCCGTAACGTCGACGAGGTTCTCCGCGTCCTCGACGCTCTCCAGAGCGACGAGCTGTGCGCATGCAACTGGAAGAAGGGCGACCCGACCATCAACGCCGGCGAGCTCCTGACTGCGAGCGTCTGAGTATGAGCGTCGAGAACCTCAAGAACTCGCTTCCCGAGTACGCGAAGGACCTCAAGCTCAACCTGAGTTCCATTGCGCGCACGACGGTCCTGAACGAGCAGCAGTTGTGGGGAACGCTCCTCGCAACGGCCGCAGCCACCAAGTCTGCGTCCACGCTCAAGGAGATTGCTTCCGAGGCTGCCGACAACCTGTCGGCAGAGGCATACAACGCCGCTCTCGGCGCAGCGTCGATCATGGGCATGAACAACGTCTTCTACCGCACCAAGGGCTACCTCGACGGTAAGTACGACGACCTTCGTGCCGGCCTGCGGATGAACATCATCGGCAACCCGGGCGTCGACAAGGCCGACTTCGAATTGTGGTCGCTTGCAGTGTCCGCGATCAACGGCTGCAACCACTGCCTCGAAGCTCACGAGAACACCCTCCGCCAGGAAGGTGTCGACCGCGAGGTCATCTTCGAAGCGATCCGCGCCGGTTCCATCGTCGCGGGCGTCGCACAGGCTGTCGAAGCCAACGAGATCCTCTCTGCCGCACAGGTCTGATCACTCGGACCTGAGTGCAGTTCGACGAGCCCTCCCCACCGTGAAGGTGGGGAGGGCTTTTCGCGCGCTAGGGTGGACCGATGGGTATCGAGGTGAGTGTGGTCCGGGTCTTCACGGACGAGAACGGCAAGCACGGGAATCCGTTGGGAATCGTCGACGCGTCCACGGTTGCAGAATCGGATCGACAAGCCGTCGCGAAGGAACTCGACTACAGCGAGACCATCTTCATCGACGTTCCGGAAGACGGCGCCTCGCGTGCGCGGGTCCAGATCTTCACTCCGGCAGCAGAACTCCCCTTCGCCGGACACCCGACCGTCGGTGCCACGTGGTGGCTGGGCGAACAGGGCCGTCGCGTGAGCGCCCTCGACGTTCCTGCCGGCAGTGTCGACGTCCGCCAATCCGGCGCTTTGACGTGGGTACGCGCGCGTGCCGAATGGGCACCGGAATTCGCGATCTATCCGATGGACACGGTGGACGACGTCATCGACGCAGATCCGTCCGACTACGAGGCGGATCATTCGTATCTGTGGGCGTGGCAGGACAAGCTCGAAGCTGCCATCCGCGCACGCATGTTCGCACCGGTGATGGGAATCGCCGAGGACGAGGCAACCGGATCTGCAGCGCTGCGCATCACGGACCGATTGAGGAAATCACTGCTCATCACCCAGGGACGCGGATCGGTGCTTCACACCACCTTCTCTCCGGAAGGTTGGCTCGAAGTCGGCGGCCGCGTCGTCGCCGAGCCGTCACGAACCTTGTGAGTACCCGGCGGGATTGCGTCCGGCCTCGAGGTCACGTGCACTCAGTGATACCGAGATCTCGTCACCGAGCGCAACTCCCGGCGCGAGGGGCAACTGATCTCCACTCCAGAACTTGCCCGGGTCGAACCAGTTGACACGACGATTGCCGACGAGCAGACCCATCGCTTCATAGGTCTTGGCAACCACTTCGGCGCAGTAGGCGCTCTCGACGGCCACTGCCGATACGTCGGACTTCTTGCGCAGCTTCGGGATTCGGCCTCCGAACCAGCGCGAAGCAAGCTTGGCCGTCGACGGGAAAGGCGTACCGTCCAGCCGCGCGATCGTCTGGAGCAGAGCGTCTTCCTGCTCCCGGGTAACTTCGTGGTCGAGCTGGCGCAACCATCCACGCTGCCCGTACTTGGCGCCCCAAACCTGAACGGCCGATCGCAGATCGTGCAGTTGGACACCACGCTGGAAGCGTCCGGTCCACATGTCCTGCAGCGAGTGACCGAGTTCCGCATGCCACATCAGCGGTGGGAGGTCGTCGATCACCACCGACATTCCCACGTGGTTGACCGGGCTGTTGGTCAGCGTCTGGATGGCCCGGTCCGCCGTCGACTCTCCGCGGAAGATCCAGATGTCGCCCGTGCGGGTCGCCGCGGCGGCCTCGTCGAGACTCACCTGCGAAAGCAATCGTCGGTCCATGCCTCTAGCGTAGAGGGATGAAACTCCCTACTCCTCTGCGCGCCTCGCACGTTTGGAAACTGGTCGGCCTCGCCGGTGCGATGGGCGTTGCCGCCACCGGGGTTCTCGTTGCGCGCGGCGAACGCCAGCGTCGGGCCTACTCTCCGGACGAAATTCGCTCGGTACTGCACGAGCGGTACACCCAGGCCTACGCCAAGCAGTCGGAACAAGAGGTTCTGGAACTCGAACCTGCACCCAACGCTGTGCGGCGCCGAATCGAGAAACTCTTCCGGCGCCGCAACTGAACTCATCCGAGGGCTGCGAGGATCCCTGCTGCCATCTCCGCGACCTGATCGTCGGTCATCACAAACGTCGGCGAAATCTGCATCGCACCCTGACCCGCAGCGCGACCCGAAATACCATGCTCACGAAGCGTCTTCACGAACGGCAACGCCTCCGCCGGATCAGCCAACTGCACCGCAGCAACCGCACCGAGCCCACTACGAACCTCCGCCACCCGCGGATGCTCCGCCAACGGCTGCAGATGCGTATGCAACGACGCCTCCAAACGCTTCGACTCCGCGAGCAAATTCTCACGCTCGAGAATGTCGAGGTTCGCCATCGCCGCCGCAGCAGCACCGGCATGCCCGCCGTACGTGTAGCCATGGCGCCACCACGAACCCGCATAGAACGGCTCCGCCACCCGCGGCGCGATGAACACCGCACCCATCGGAACGTAACCCGACGTCAAACCCTTTGCCGTGGTCATCATGTCCGGCTGCAAATCGAAACGAGTGGACGCGAACCACTCACCACCGATCCGGCCGAAACCGGTCACGACCTCGTCGACGACAAAGAGGATGTCGTGCTCGCGGCAGATGTCACGCACCTCGGCCAGATACCCCTCCGGCGGAAGATACACCCCACCCGCACCGATGATCGGCTCCGCGAAGAACGCCGCGATCTTGTTCGCACCGATCTTCTCGATCAACTCGAGCAGACTCTTCGCATCATCCCAGCCGACCGTCGCCGCATCCGCCATCAGCTCGCCGTACCCCTCACGGTTCACCGGAATACCCGCCAGAGCTGTTCCCGCAACATGCATTCCGTGGTACGCCTTCTGACGACCGACGATGATCGCCTTCTCCGGCTGCCCCACCTCGTGCCAGTATCGACGAGCAAGCTTCGCCGCAGTGTCCACCGAATCCGAACCACCCGAAGTGAAGAAGATCTTGCTCCCGGCAACCGGCGCGATCGTCGCCAACCGCTCCGCCAACACCTGCGTGGTCTCGGGAACGAAATCACCGAAATTCGAGAAATGAGCGATCTTCGACAACTGAGCCGCCACCGCATCCGCGATCTCCGTGCGCCCGTGCCCGACATTGGTGAACCACAGGCCCGCCGTCGCATCCAGATACCGAGTGCCCTCGCGGTCCCAGATGTACGCGCCCTCACCGCGAGAGACGACAAACGCGCCGTTCTTCTCCACAGCGCCCATGTCCGCGAACCCGTGCCACAATGCCGAAGCCATCATTGTCCCCTTCGAATACAAACGATGCTGGTGTGCAAACGATGTGCTGCGACTATATCGACACCAGGAATCCGCGCACGACGGCGCTCGCCCGGCACCGGCTTTCACGGGCGCACCCGTAATCTGTCGACCATGACTTTTGCCGACAATCTTGCAGCACTGCCCGCCATCGATCATCTGGCCGCCATCGAGGTACTCGACGCCGACGGAAACGTCATCGACACCGTGGAGAACAAGCCCGGAAAGTCCGGCTCGGTCAAGGTGTACAACCATCTCGCTCAGGTCTACGGCGCGCTGACACCCGAAGCCGCCTCGGCAGGACTGACGATCTTCGCCGAGCACACCGAGGACGCGCGGGCGAACCCCGGTAAGCATCCGAACGTGGACCGCCTCGAGCAGGTGCTCGCCTCCGGCAATCCCCTAGGACTTCGCAGCGTTCCGTCCGCGTAGCCCGGCTCCCAGCCGTCCGACGGCATTGACTGCCAACGCCATCAGGGCCATCGCGATGCCCAGTACGACGAATCCGATGAACAGGGCCAGATAGCCCTGGTGGCGCGGATCCATGAACGGGTAGGGATACCAGTCGACGATCGAGCCTCGGATCAACGTGTACACGCCGTACACGACCGGGAACAGCAACCACTGCAGTGAACGTGCTTCGGAGATCGTGTGCCTCGAGGCGAAGAACACCCAGTCGAGCAGCATGACCAACGGAAGAATCCGATGCAGTGCCGAGTTGATCCAGGCATCGTTCAAATTGACGTCGATATCTGCCAGGAGGACGGCGTAGATGATGCCGGTGATCACCATGTACAGCGTCACCGCCCCGCGGATCGACTGCCACGCCTGCGATTGTGGATCTCGAATTGCACCGATCAGCAACACGATCACTGCAAGAATGTTGCTCTCGATGGTGAAGTAGCTCAGATAGTTCGACAGAGACAGCTCAGCCGCGTCACGGATCGGGATCCACAGCAAAGCGGCAAGTCCGAACACAGCAAACAACAGTCTCAGGGCTCGCACGGCGATCGGCGTCGACAAGACAGGCACCGATGACTCATTTGCGGTATTTGTCGTCACTGGTCGATATTTGCACATCAAAACGATCTGCGAGCGGTAGTTGTGAACGCGTTCGATAGGCTGTCATCAGCATGTCTACAACACCACCGGCCCCGCTCTCCCCCAAGCGGAGTGACCTGAAGAGCGCACTGGCGCAGGTCTCACTCCGCGACGAGAGTCGACTCCGTCGCAAACTCGACCGTGCCCGCACACCCGACGCTCTGGTGGCGCTGGCCGAAGAAATTAACGCCGCACGCACTCGATTGACGAACCGCGCCGCGAACGTCCCCGCGATCTCGTACCCCGAAGCACTGCCCGTCAGTCAGCGCAAAGACGATATCGCCACCGCGATCTCGGAGAATCAAGTTGTCATCGTCGCCGGCGAGACCGGCTCGGGTAAGACAACCCAGATCCCGAAGATCTGTCTCGAACTCGGACGTGGCGTCCGCGGTTTGATCGGACACACACAGCCGCGCCGGTTGGCAGCACGCACCGTTGCCGAACGTATCGCCGAAGAACTCGACACCGAACTCGGCGACGCCGTCGGATACACCGTGCGGTTCACCGACCAGGTCTCGGACCGCACCTACGTCAAGCTCATGACCGACGGCATTCTCCTCGCCGAAATTCAGCGCGACCGTTTGCTCCGACGCTACGACACGCTGATCATCGACGAAGCGCACGAACGCAGCCTCAACATCGACTTCATCCTCGGATACCTGGCTCAGCTGCTCCCCCGCCGACCCGATCTCAAGGTCATCATCACGTCGGCGACCATCGATCCCGAGCGCTTCGCCAAGCACTTCGCTGTCGACGGTAAGCCCGCGCCGATCGTCGAGGTATCCGGGCGAACATTCCCTGTCGAAATGCGTTACCGGCCACTGACCGTCGAATCCGGCGACATCACCTTCGACCGCGATCCCGTCGACGCGGTCTGCGAGGCGGTCGACGAGCTGAGCGCGGAGGGCGAAGGCGACATCTTGGTCTTCCTCTCCGGCGAACGCGAGATTCGCGACACCGCAGATGCTTTACGCGATCGGCGTCTTCGCAACACCGAAATCGTCCCGCTGTACGCGCGGCTGTCTGCTGCCGAGCAACACAAAGTGTTCTCGCCGCACACCGGCCGACGCGTCGTCCTTGCCACCAACGTGGCCGAGACCTCGCTGACCGTTCCCGGCATTCGGTACGTCGTCGATCCGGGAACCGCGCGCATTTCGCGATATTCGGTGCGCACCAAGGTTCAGCGGTTGCCGATCGAGCCCATTTCGCAGGCGTCAGCTCGTCAGCGTTCCGGGCGTTGCGGCCGCGTCGCCGAAGGAATCTGCATCCGCCTGTATTCCGAGGAGGACTTCGAGTCACGGCCGGCATTCACCGAACCGGAGATCCTGCGAACCAACCTCGCATCCGTGATCTTGCAGATGACGGCCCTCGGCCTGGGCGACATCGCGGCATTCCCCTTCGTCGAACCGCCGGACCAGCGCGCCGTGAAGGACGGAATCGGACTCCTCGAGGAACTCGGCGCCATCGCGCGAGGTTCCGAGGCCAGCCACCCCGAACTGACGCCGGTCGGCCGCGAGCTGGCCCAGATTCCGGTGGATCCGCGGATGGCACGGATGCTGGTGGAAGCCAAGAACAACGGTTGCCTTCACGAAACCCTTGTCATCGTCGCGGCGTTGTCCATCCAGGACGTTCGCGAGCGGCCCGCCGAGTTCCAGCAAGCCGCCGACGAAAAGCACGCCCGCTTCAACGTCGAGAACTCCGACTTCCTGGCCTACCTGAAACTGTGGGACTACTTACGCGAACAACGTAACGATCTGTCCTCCAACCAGTTTCGCAAGATGTGCCGGAACGAGTTCCTGCACTGGCTCCGCATCCGCGAATGGCAGGATCTGCACGGGCAACTCCGGCAGATCACCCGCGGTCTCGGCTGGACAGTGGGAGAGACACCGGCAAGCGAGAACGCGATCCATCAGTCGCTCCTTGCCGGGTTGCTCTCGCATATCGGGCTACGCGAGGGCGAGAAGCGGGACTACCTCGGCGCCAGGGGCAGCCACTTCGCGATCTTCCCCGGATCGGGACTGTTCAAGAAGCCACCACGCTGGGTCATGGCCGCCGAACTCGTGGAAACGTCGAGGCTGTGGGCGCGCATGTCCGCGCGTATCGAACCCGAGTGGGCTGAAAAGCTCGCCCCGCACCTGGTGAAACGGACCTATTCCGAACCGCACTGGTCCTCCAAGCGCGGCTCGGCGATGGCATACGAGCGGGTCACTCTCTACGGAGTTCCTCTGGTAACCGGCCGCGCAGTGACGTACTCACGAATCGATCCCGAGGCCTCTCGCGATCTCTTCATCCGCCATGCGCTCGTGCAGGGCGAATGGCAGACGAACCACAAGTTCTTCCACGAAAACCGTGCACTCCTCGACAACGTCGAAGAACTCGAGAACCGCGCGCGCCGACGCGACATCCTCGTCGACGACGAAACTCTCTACGAGTTCTACGACGAACGTATCGGCCAGGAAGCCGTATCCGCCAAGCATTTCGACCAGTGGTGGAAGACCGAGCGGCGCAAGAATCCGAGTCTGCTGACTTTCACACCGGAAACGGTGGTCAACTCCGACGCAGCTGCAGTACTGGGCGGCGAGTACCCGGACGCCTGGCGCCAAGGCGACATGCAGTTTCCACTCACTTACCAATTCGAGCCGGGAAAGGACGACGACGGCGTCAGCGCGCACATCCCGGTCGGCCTGCTCGCGCAACTTCAGCCGGTCGGCTTCGACTGGTTGGTCCCCGGTATGCGCGTCGATCTGGTTACTGCTCTGATCAAGACGTTGCCCAAGAACATCCGACGCGCTGTCGTGCCCGCACCCGACTACGCCGCCGCAGCGTTGGCAGCAGTCAAACCTCGATCCGAGCCGTTGATGACCGCAATGGCCCGCGAACTCTCGCACTTGGGCGGGATCCAGATCGACGCCAAGGACTTCGATCCCGCCGCGCTGCCCGACCATCTTCGGATGACGTTTGTCGTCGAGGACGAATCGGGCAAGGTTCTCGCGAAGGGCAAGGATCTGGCGCAGCTACGACGCACACTCGCCCCGCGCGTGCAGAAGGAAGTGGCCAAGGCGGCAACCGGAACCGAACGGACAGCGGCAACCGTCTGGACATCCGAAACCCTGGGCGCATTGGAAGAGACCATCACTCGCTCCATCGGCGGACAGCAGGTGACCGGCTACCCAGCTCTGGTGCCGGAGAACGGCGGAGTTGCCGTTCGTGTCCTGAGTACGCCGGCCGCGCAGGCGCAGGCGATGAGGGAAGGTACGCGGGCGCTTCTCCTCGCGGCCGTTCCCACCCAACTCAAGGCAGTGACCGCCGGCTTGTCGAACACTCAGCGTCTGGCTCTCGGCCAGAATCCGGACGGCGGCTTGGAGGCCCTCGTCGAAGATTGCCGGGTGGCAGCTGCCAACGAAGTGATTGCGGCCCACGGTGGACCGGTACGCACGCCTGAAGCGTTCGATGCCCTGGTGAAGATCGCACGCTCCGAACTGGCCGGACGCGTTTCCGCGATCCTGCGCATGATTGTTCCGATCCTCGAACAAGCACACCAACTGAGCGTCGTGCTGGACCGCTCGCGCGGCGAGGCAGCCGACGACGTCCGAGAACAGTTGACCTCACTGCTGTTTCCGGGATTTGTCGCCGAACTGGGATCGGCCCGCCTACGCGATTTACCGCGGTATCTTGCCGCAGCAAAATTCCGTCTCGAAGCTCTGCCCGCAAGTGCACAACGAGATCAGCAGGCTATGGATGTCCTCGACCGGGTGTACGCAGCGTACGACCAGTTGGTGAGTTCGCTTCCCGAAGAGCGTCGCACTGCTCGAGATGTCGACGCGATCAGTTGGATGATCGAGGAACTGCGCGTGAGCCTGTTTGCGCAGTCCCTCGGTACACCCACACCGATTTCCGAAAAGCGAGTCCTGAAAGCTATCGAAGCGATCAAGCGTTGATGTTCGGCGAGAATTGCGGGATCAGTAGATTGTCTGAATGTTGACGTTGGTGAGGAAACCGCCAAAGGTGGCAACAGTGTTGGCGAACCCGAGGGTTACCAGGCTGTTCACGACTCCGAGAACTGCAACTAAGTTCATAACGCCTCCGTGAAGATCCGAGATGCGGACGAACGTACCTGGTAGACACTAAGCGAATAACGTGCCCGATTTGTTCGATTGTTCGCTTTGTGTTCTCAGCGTTACCTAAGACCGCTCTGTGCTCTCAGCGTTATCTGAGGCGAAGGCCTCAGTCGACGGAAACGGTCTCGGCGCCGGGAGCCTTCTCGGCGGCACGGGTCTCTGCATGCTCGCGCATGTCGGTGATCTCACGTTCGAAATCCGCAGCCGAGCTGAAGGACTTGTACACCGATGCGAATCGCAGGTAGGCGACTTCGTCGAGATTTCGAAGCGGATCGAGGATCGCGAGCCCTACCTCGTTACTGGGAATTTCGGCAGAACCCGAAGCTCGAACGGCATCTTCGACCTGTTGGGCGAGCAAATTCAGCGAATCGTTGTCCACTTGGCGGCCCTGGCATGCGCGACGCACACCTTTGACAACCTTTTCTCGGCTGAAAGGCTCCGTGACGCCGCTGCGCTTCACGACCGAGAGAACTGCCGTCTCGACCGTGGTGAATCGGCGGCCACACTCGGGGCACGAACGGCGCCGCCTGATCGCCTGGCCCTCGTCGGCCTCGCGCGAATCGACCACTCGGGAATCAGGGTGCCGGCAGAACGGGCAATGCATCGGGGTTCCTTCGTTGTCGCCGAAATGGCCGCAACTCAGATTCGCTACCGACTGCAAATCCTCCGACGATTTACAGAGCAGATCCACGTACTCAACGCGACCACCCGAGGTGGTGGGACTGTCAAGTGGACAGCTTACTCGCTGTGAACGGACTGCTCTCACGCTCGGTACGCCCCCGCCTGGTACGGGGTAGGTCAGCGCCCCGAGGCCGGCACGATCAGCGTTTGTCCCACTGACAGTCCGGAACTCGACATCGCATTGAGATCCATGATCTGCTCGATCACCGAACCGACAGCCTGGCCAGGTGCAACCTTGGCAGCAATATCACTGAGGGATTCACCCGCGGCAACGCGAACCACTTCGGTCGCGCCGTTTGTCGCAGCTACGTCACCACTCGACAAAGCGCCGATCCCCACCAACGCCAACACTGCGAATGCGGTGAATACGGCGCCCAGGAAAACCGTCTTCCAACCGACATCCTCGGCGGCCACTTCATGTTCGACCCGTGACACACCGACCCTGTTTCGGTGCGCGAAACTTCCTCCGTACGGGCGTGACGAATCGTGCTCGCTGTCCCACCGGCGAGGAGATTCGCGCAATGAACGCGAACCTGAAACCGCGCCCACCGCCGGAACCCGGCGAACGACGGCCGCCTGCGGTTCGTTGTCGACATCCCTGGCCACGCCATGCATTTCGGCCGCTCCGCGCCGTTCGAAGGACACAGCGTCTGCATCGGGCCCATAGAACGAGGGGTGGTACTTCAGTGCCGACGTACCGTCGAAACCAAACGCGTCGAAACCAATCGCGTCGTCGAAAACCCTGTTGCTTTTCAGTGCTGCGTTACCCATCGTGACCTCCGCTGGTCGACACCGATCGATGTGTTCGATCATGCGTTCGATGGAACGCATGTTCGAATTTCTACCACGCCTGGCCGACAATGTCTCTACTTGGAGCGACACGAATCGAACAGATGTTTGAAACCGCGAGCAAATCCGGCTAGATTCGTGTCAGACCACACAGCGGGAATTGCGAAAGCCTCCGTGTTTGTCGACAGCTCGAATGTTGGCAGGAGGCACCGACAGGTTTCTGCGCGACTTGCACCAGGCACTTTTGCAGGCAGTTTTCAGACACGACTTGTTCAGACACGACTTCTTCAGACACGACTTCTTCAGACACGACTTCTTCAGACACGGAGGCAACAGGCCATGAAGGACGATCGCTCCAGCACAGCCGCGGAGGCAGGAGCTTCTGCAGTTCCGTCTCCGTCGAGCGAGACGCTCACCGAGCGTCAGCGGCGCGTTCTCGAAGTGATCCGCGATTCGGTGACGGAGCGCGGGTATCCGCCGAGCATTCGCGAAATCGGGGATGCGGTGGGGCTTACCTCCACGTCGTCGGTCGCGCATCAACTGCGAACGTTGGAGCGCAAGGGCTTCCTTCGACGCGATCCCAATCGCCCTCGTGCAGTCGATGTTCGGGGTCTCGACGAGGTTGCGGCCGATACCGCCATCGCGTCGGTGTCGAAGCATTCCGGCGAGTACAACAGTGCCGACCCGCTGCCAGAGCCGGCGTTCGTCCCCATCCTGGGCCGCATCGCTGCCGGCGGACCGATCCTCGCCGAGGAAGCTGTGGAGGATGTGTTTCCACTCCCCCGCGAGCTCGTCGGCCAAGGTTCGCTCTTCATGCTCAAGGTTGTCGGTGAGTCGATGATCGATGCAGCGATCTGCGATGGCGACTGGGTTGTCGTCCGTCAGCAGAACGTCGCCGAGAACGGTGACATCGTGGCCGCAATGATCGACGGCGAAGCCACCGTGAAGACGTTCAAGCGTACGAAGAAGGAGGTGTGGTTGATGCCGCACAACGACCTCTTCGAGCCGATTCCCGGCAACAACGCCGTCATCTTGGGCAAGGTTGTCACGGTCATGCGGAAGATCTGAATTCGCTCGCATCCCACGACCTAAAGACTCTGGGCCCCGGCATCAGCCGGGGCCCAGAGTCTTTTACGTGACGATCAGCGGTGCATCACCCGAATCAGAGGTTCAGCGAGCGTCCGATGATCTCCTTCATGATCTCGGTTGTGCCACCGTAGATGGTCTGCACACGAGAGTCCATGTACGCCTTGGCAACCGGGTATTCCTTCATGTAGCCGTAGCCTCCGTGCAGCTGGAGGCAGCGGTCGATGAGCTTGACCTGAGCTTCGGTGGTCCACCACTTCGCCATCGCAGCTTCCTGCACGGTCAGCTTCTCGGCATTGAGCTGCTCGATGAACTTGTCCACCAGGATGCGCACTGCCGTGGTCTCCGTTGCCAATTCGGCCAGTACGAATCGGGTGTTCTGGAAGCTGCCGATCGACTTGCCGAATGCCTTGCGGTCACGGCAGTACTGGATCGTGCTCTCGAGAACCGATTCCATTGCGGCGGCAGCAACGACGGCGATCGAGAGTCGTTCCTGGGGAAGGTTCTTCATCAAGTAGAAGAAGCCCATTCCCTCTTCGCCCAGCAGGTTGGCAGCGGGAACGCGTACGTCGGTGAAGCTGAGTTCGGCGGTGTCCTGAGCCTTCATGCCGATCTTGTCGAGATTGCGTCCTCGCTCGAAGCCGGGCATGTCCCGCTCGACCACGAGGAGGCTGAAGCCCTGAGCACCCTTGTCCGGGTCGGTGCACGCGACAACGATGATGATGTCGGCGTTGATTCCGTTGGTGATGAAGGTCTTCGAACCGTTGAGTACCCAGTGGTCCCCGTCGCGAACTGCTTTCGTCTTGATGCCCTGCAGGTCGCTACCGGTACCCGGTTCGGTCATCGCGATCGCCGAGATCAGCTCACCCGACGCGAATCCGGGTAGCCAACGCTGCTTCTGCTCCTCGTTGGTCAACTCCAGGAGGTACGGCGCCACCACGTCGTTGTGCAGCGTGAAGCCGATACCACTGAAGCCACCCTTGGTGGTTTCCTCGGTGATGATCGCGTTGTAGCGGAAATCCTTGACACCGCCGCCGCCGAATTCCTCAGGTACCGCGGTTCCCAGGAATCCCTGCTTTCCGGCCTCGACCCAGACGTCACGATCGACGATGTTCTGCTCTTCCCACTTCTCGTGGTTCGGTGCCACGTGCTGTGCCAAGAACTTCTGGTACGACTCCCGGAAGAGTTCATGTTCCGGTTCGAACAGGGTGCGCTCCACGCCGACTCCTTGCAATTCGATATACGGCACTTCAGTGATGTACCCGGTGGGGACGATGTACCCGGTCGGGATGTTTTCGCTAAGACTGGGCACGCCGAAGTTCGCGGGCCCACGTCACTGCCTCCGACGGTAGAACCTGTTGCGATACCCGTCGATGACCCGAACGATCACGATTCGTGACTGTAGCGGTTATCTGTTACTCGAAGTACGGAATTTGGCTAGGTATCGCATGATCGGGTAGGCGACCAGGATGCCGATCGACCCCCAAGCGATGCCGCCCAGCTCGACCGAACCAATGGTCAGCGTCAGGTTCCCGATGCCGGCAACCAGTGCGGCAGCGGCGACGGTCAGGTTGACCGGATCGGTGAAGTCCACCTTCGCTTCCATCCAGATGCGCACACCGAGAATGCCGATGAGTCCGTAGAGAACCATCGTCGCACCGCCGATGACGCCGTTCGGAACCGTGAAGACCAGTGCACCGAATTTGGGCGAAAATGCCAGGATCACGGCGGTGGCGGCCGCTACCCAGTACGCCGCGGTCGAGTACACACGCGTCGCTGCCATGACCCCGATGTTCTCGGCATACGTGGTGGTTCCGGATCCGCCGCCGGCGCCCGCCAAGGTCGTGGCGAGACCGTCTGCAAACAGCGCATTGCCGGCCAGATCATCGAGGGACTTACCCGTCATGGCGGACACCGCCTTGACATGTCCGACGTTCTCGGCGACCAGAACGATCACCACGGGCAGCGCGAGCACGATCACCGACCAGTCGAACGACGGTCCGTGCAGACTCGGCAGCCCGAACCAGTCGGCTTCGCGCAGAGCGGACACTCGTTCACTGTCGAGACCACCGATGACCGCGGCGAAGACCCAGCCGATCACGACGCCGACCAGAATGCCCAACCGGCCGAGCAGCCCGGGACCGACGACCGTGACCAGCAGGATCGAAACGAGCGTGACCGTGGCGATCAGCGGCTGCGATTCGAAGGAACCGACCGCCGTCGGAGCGAGGTTGAGACCGATCAGCGCGACGACGGCGCCTGTCACTACCGGCGGCATGACGGCGTCGATGACCCGGCTGCCGATCAGACGTACGGCGACGCCGATCAACATCAACACGATGCCGACGGCCATGACGGCACCGAGCTGCGCGGCCGGGCCCGATCCTGCCGACGCTGTCAGCGGGGCGATGAACGCGAAGGACGAACCGAGATAGCTCGGGATCCGGCCCCGGGTGATGAGCAGGAACAGCGCGGTGCCGATACCCGAGAACAACAGCGTCGTCGTGACGGGGAAGCCGGTGATGGTCGGAACGAGCAGTGTCGCTCCGAACATCGCGATGACGTGCTGCATCCCGATCCCGATGGTGCGCGGCCAACTCAGTCGTTCGTCCGGCGCCACGACGGCGCCGTCGGCGATCCGCTTGCCGTCTCCGTGGACAGTCCAGCCGATTCCGCCGGCCCCGGTCATTGTTTCTCGTTCGATCACAGGTCGAAATACTAGAGGTCAGGCGCTCGGTCTCCGACCGAGACCAACGAAACCAGTTCAGCTGATTGCGTCGGCCGCCGCTTTGCGCGCTGCCACCGGATCACCGGTTGCCAGCACCGCCGCCGCAGCCGCCTCACATTGCGCCATGGTGACTGACCCGACCTTCGCTCCCACACCCGCGACCGACGCCGCAGCGCACGACAGCGAGGAAACTCCGAGTCCGGCCAGAACACACGCCAACAGTGGATCGGCGGCCGCCTCACCGCAGACGCCGACGCGCTTGCCTGCCGCCTGACCGGCCTGGGCCGTACGTGCGACAAGGGCGAGCACCGCGGGCTGCCACGGATCGGTCAGGTCGGCGAGTTCGGAGGACATCCGATCAGCGGCCATCGTGTACTGAGCGAGGTCGTTGGTACCGATCGAGAGGAATTCGACGTGTTCGAGAATCTGGTCGGCCAACAGCGCCGCCGCCGGGATCTCCACCATCACACCGGGAACAAGATCGCGTGCCCGCACCGCATCGGCAAAACGTTTCGCCTCGGCCGGGGTGGCGATCATCGGTGCCATGACCCACGGGGACGAGTTGGTCGACGCCGCGGCTGCCGCGATCGCGTCGAGCTGGCGGTCGAGAATTCCCATGTCCTGCCAGGCGATTCGGACCCCACGAACGCCGAGTGCCGGATTCGCTTCCTCTTGATGGTTGGCGAATTTGAGCGGCTTGTCCGAACCCGCGTCCAACGTGCGAATGATGACCTTCTTTCCTGCGAAGGCCTCGAGAACTTCGGCGTAGATCGCCGCCTGCTCGTCTACGGTCGGTTCGGTCTCACGGCCGAGGAAGCAGAGTTCGGTCCGGAAGAGCCCGATGCCTCCCGCTGCGGTCAACGCCGCGGCGCGAGCGCCCGCGCCGTCTTGAACATTGGCGAGAACGTCTACCGGCCGACCGTCCGACGTCCGGCCTGGTCCGGTCCAAGTGCTGACGCGTTCGCGATCGATCCGGGATTGTTCGACCAGTTCGCGCGCCTGTTCGGGATCCGGCTCCGCGATCACGTCGCCGGTGGTTCCGTCGATCAGAATCGGTGTTCCGGCCGCGATGGATTCCAATTCCTTCGCAGCCACGATGCACGGGATGCCCAACTGCCTCGCGATGATTGCCGTGTGGCTGGTCGGGCCGCCGAAGATGGTCACGAGTCCGATGATCTTGGTTGCATCGAGGCCCGCGGTGTCCGCAGGAGCCAGATCGTCCGCGCACAGCACCGACGGCGTCTCGGGCATCGGAACTCCGGGTTCGGGCAATCCGGAGAGTTCGGCGATCACGCGGTCGCGGATGTCCTCGAGATCGGTGACGCGCTCGGCCATCACACCGCCGACCTTGGTGAACAGCACCACGAACTGCTCCGTCGCCGCGATCGCAGCCTGCACCGGGGGCACTCCGCCGGCGATCGACTTCTTTGCCGCCCCGATCCAGCCGCGATCGGCTGCCATCGCTGCGTTGGCCTGCAAGACCTCGGCGGCCGCGCCTGTGGCTTCGGCAGCCCGTCCGAGAAGGCGGTTCTCGACAGCCTTCGCTGCTGCGACGAAGGCGTCTGCAGCGGCCTCTCGATCGGCCTCGTCGAGTGCGGGCGCATCGGTGACGAGTTCTGGTCGGCTGGACGGCCAGATAGCCGGGCCGTAGGCAATTCCGGGCACGACGGGGGTGCCGTGCACGGTGATTCGGTTGAGCTGTTCGGTCATCTGTCCTCCTTGAGCGATGGGCCCGGTGTCACACCGGATCACCTCGAGCGCGTAAAGCCCTCACCTTCGTTGTGACGAAGATTACTCCCAAGCCTTGACATGTCAACACACTCGGGCGTAAAACAACATAAAGCAACATTCACTGTGATCCACAACGCACCGTCGGATCACATTTCGGAATCGGAGAGCACGTGTACGCGGAAGAACGCCAACAAGCGATCGGCACCATGGTGTCGCAGCGCGGACGCATGTCCGTGGCGGCGCTGTCGGAGACCTTCGGTGTGACCACCGAGACCGTGCGTCGCGATCTGGCCTTCCTCGAGCGGATCGGACAGATCAGGCGTGTACACGGCGGCGCCGTTCCGACCGGATCCCTCCATGTGACCGAACCGGGCATGGCGGAACGCGATCAGACCCGCGCGCAACAGAAGGACCGGATCGCCCGCTGCGCGGTCACCTATCTCCCTCCTACCGGCGGCAGCGTCATCTTCGACGCGGGCACGACTACGGGCCGCATGATCCCCGAACTACCGACCGAGAACGACTTCACGGCCGTGACCAATTCCGTGCCGATCGGCGCACGACTGGCATCGATGAACTCGATTTCCCTGATCCTGCTCGGCGGACGAGTACGCGGGGTGACGCAAGCCGCGGTCGGCGAGGACGCTCTGCGCCTGCTGAGCACGTTGCGGGTCGACGTCGCCTTCGTCGGAACCAACGCGATCAGCGTCGGGCACGGACTCTCCACCCCGGACAGCGAAGAGGCCGCCGTCAAACGAGCGATGGTCAAGGCCGCCAATCACGTTGTCGTGGTGGCCGATTCCAGCAAAGTCGGCCGCGAGCACTTGATCAGCTTCGCACCACTCGACAGCATCGACGTCCTCATCACCGACGAAGAGATCAGTCCCACAGACACATCCGAGTTCCACGACCACGGAATCGAGGTGGTGATCGCATGATCGTCACACTGACAGCCAACCCGAGTATCGATCGGACCGTACAACTCGAGCAACGGCTCGAACGAGGCTCCGTCCTACGCGCCCACTCCACTCGCAGCGACCCCGGCGGCAAGGGGTCAACGTGGCGCGTGTTCTCGCCGCAGCCGACCTCGACGTGCTCGCGGTGCTACCGGGAAATGGTGGCGATCCCTTGCTCTCGGCGCTCGCAGCCGGTGGGATTCCCCACATCGGCGTCGCCACAACGGGTCCGGCTCGCACCAACATCACCATCGCGGAACCGGACGGGACCACGACGAAGATCAACGAACCCGGCGCAACGCTGTCCGGTTCGACGCTCGACGCCCTGGCACAGGAGTTGATCGCCCGCGCCGATACCGCACTGTGGTTCGCGCTGTCCGGCTCACTGCCTCCCGGCGTTCCGCTGGGGTGGTACGGCGAACTTGTCGCGGCGCTGCGCGATCACCCGTGCAAGGTGGCGGTCGACACCTCGGACGCCCCACTGACAGCACTCGCCGAAGGCTTCCCCGGCTCGGCACCCGACCTGCTCAAACCCAACGGCGAGGAACTCGCGCAACTGACCGGCGTCGACGGCCACGTCCTCGAACGTGCTGCCGAGAACGGTGATCCCGGGCCTGCGATCACGGCGGCGCAGCGATTGGTCGATCGCGGCGTCGGCAGCGTGCTCGCCACGCTCGGCGCAGCCGGTGCCGTCCTCGTCACGGCCGACGGCGCGTGGATCGCCACCGCTCCCCCGATTGTCGCAGTCAGTACCGTCGGCGCAGGCGATTCGTCGCTGGCCGGCTACATCCTCGCCGAAGCGGGCGGCGGCTCGGAATCCGAGCGGCTACGTCACGCGGTCGCCTACGGAAGCGCCGCTGCCTCCCTTCCCGGCACAACCCTTCCCACACCCGAACAGATCGATCTGGCAGCGGTTTCGGTATCTGCAGCAGATGCCGCCTCTCCCATCCCCGTCCCCACCGAACTCGCCTGACGCCCTAAGGAACCTGACATGTCCGATACCACCGCAGCCGGCAGTTCCGGCCCGGAGATCATCAGTCCCGAACTGATCTCACTCGACACCGACCTGGGTTCGACCAAGGAAGATGTCATTCGTTCTCTCGCAGCGCGATTGACTGCAGCAGGACGGGCGAGCGACGCCGCGGGACTGGTCGATGCCGCACTCGCTCGCGAAGCGCAGTCCGCGACCGGACTGCCCGGCGGAATCGCAATTCCCCACTGCCGCGCCGAGGCTGTCTCGTCCGCGTCCCTGGGGTTTGCTCGACTCGATCCGAAGGTCGACTTCGGTGCACCCGACGGCCCCGCCGATCTGGTCTTCCTGATCGCGGCACCCGAAGGCGCCGGGGCCGAGCACATGAAGCTGCTCTCCTCCTTGGCCCGAGCACTCGTCAGGCCCGCGTTCGTCACGTCACTTCGTGAAGCGTCGACGCCGGACGAGATCGTGAGACTGGTCGACGAGGTACTCAATCCCGCACCGAAGGATCCTGCAGCAAAGGCTGCGGCAGCGACACCCCCGGCACCTGTTTCCACCGGGAAACACGCTACCGAGGAGACCCCGGCACCAGCGCCCGCGGAGCGTCACATCGTCGCGGTCACCGCCTGCCCGACCGGAATCGCTCACACCTACATGGCGGCGGACTCACTCGTCGCCGCGGGTGAACGCGCCGGCATCAAGGTTCACGTCGAAACGCAAGGTTCAAGCGGAAGCACCCCCCTTGACCCTTCGGTGATCGCGGGAGCCGCCGCGGTCATCTTCGCCACCGACGTCGGAGTGAAGGGCCGCGAACGATTCGCCGGTAAGCCCGTCGTCGCTTCCGGTGTGAAGCGGGCAATCAACGAGCCGGACAAGATGCTCGCAGAAGCGTTGCGCGCCTCCGAGAATCCCGCCGCCGCCACCGTTGACGGCACCGCCGCAGCGGCCGCGGATTCCGATGCCGGTTCCGTAGGGTTCGGCACCCACCTCCGTCAGGTCCTCCTGACCGGTGTCAGCTACATGATCCCGTTCGTCGCGGCCGGCGGTCTGCTGATCGCACTCGGCTTCCTGCTCGGCGGATACGAGATCTCCGGTCCGGCCAAGGACATCGTTCTCAACAACTCGATCACCAACCTTCCCGACGGTGGTCTGGCCACCTATCTCGGCGCAGTGCTGTTCCAGATCGGTTCGTTGGCATTCAGCTTCCTGGTGCCCGCGTTGGCCGGCTACATCGCCTTCGCCATCGCCGACCGGCCTGGCATCGCTCCCGGCTTCACAGCCGGCGCGGTCGCCGTGTTCGTCGGTGCCGGTTTCATCGGCGGCTTGGTCGGTGGTCTCATCGCCGGTGTCGTCGCGCTCTACATCGGCCGGATCGCCGTCCCGCAGTGGCTGCGAGGCCTGATGCCGGTGGTAATCATCCCGCTGTTCGCGACGCTGGTCGTCGGAGCACTGATGTTCATCGTCCTCGGGCGTCCGCTCGCCGCGATCACCTCCGGTCTCACCGACTGGCTCAACGGACTGTCCGGCAGCTCGGCCATCTTCCTCGGCATCATTCTCGGCCTGATGATGTGCTTCGACCTCGGTGGACCGGTCAACAAGGCGGCTTACGCCTTCGCCGTCGCCGGACTCAACGTCAACGACCCGGCCACTTTGCGCATCATGGCGGCTGTCATGGCTGCCGGTATGGTTCCGCCGCTTGCCATGGCACTTGCCTCGACGGTGCTGCGTCCCAAGCTCTTCAGCGAAGCCGAACGGGAGAACGGAAAGGCTGCCTGGTTGCTGGGTTCGGCATTCATCTCCGAGGGCGCGATTCCGTTCGCCGCTGCCGACCCGCTTCGCGTGATCCCCTCGATGATGGCGGGCGGCGCGGTCACCGGCGCGCTGATCATGGCTTTCGACGTCACTCTCAGCGCCCCGCACGGCGGGATCTTCGTCTTCTTCGCAGTCGGCGGAATCGGCTGGTTCCTGGTCTCGCTCGCCGCGGGAACCGTGGTAGCTGCGCTCGCCGTCGTCGGAGCCAAGGAGTTCTTCCGCAAGGGGCCGTCCGATGCCGAACTCGACCCCGAAATCGTGCCCGCTGCGGCATGATCGACAGCAGGCAACACTGCAGTCACCACCTGAGTCACCAGATCTGCCCGAACACCCCATAACGTCCGCAACGACAGTTCTACAACGAGGAGATCCCATGCCCAGCAAGACAGTTGCCGTCGGTTCCGCAGTCGGCCTCCACGCCCGCCCCGCCGCTCTCATCGCCGAAGCAGTCGGAGCCTCCGGCGCCACGGTCACCCTCGCAGTCGCCGACGGCGAACCCGTGGATGCAGGTTCGGCACTGATGATCATGACGCTCGGAGCCGCCAAGGACACCGAAGTAACCATCGAGTCCGACGACGCCGACGCACTCGCCAAGGTCGCCGAGCTGGTAGCCGCTGATCTCGACGCCTGACCTGATGTCAGTCGGTGCTGTCTAGCGGGCCGGACACTCTCACGGAGTCAGTGCGAGTGTCCGGCCCAGCCAGTCCATTTCGAGTTCCAGAGCAGTGCCCCACACATCACCCGAGTGCCCGCCGGGAAGGGTGTAGTAGTCCACGTTCATGTCGGCGGCGCGTGCAGCCTCGAACATGATCTCCTGCTGAGGGCGGTAGATGTCGTCGTCCTCACCCGCGACAAATACACCCGACAACTGCGGATACCGATTCTGCGCCATCAGGTCTCGGGCGTTGACCGCGTCGAACGCGCTTTCGTCACCGTCGAACATGGCCGCCACGGTGTCCTCGTGATCACCGGTCGACGGTTCGTCCTGCCCGGAGAAGTCCAGGAACGACGGGTATCGGTCCGGGAAGTTCACGGCCATCTCGATCGCGCATGTCCCGCCGTAGGAGAACCCACCGATAGCCCATTGCGCAGCGTCCGGATTCACTTGAAGGTTCGATTCGATCCAGTTCGGAACGTCCTGGTCCAGATACGTCGCGACGTTGCCGAGCGCAGAATCCATGCAGCCGGGGTTGGCGTCGTAGTCCCCCAACGCGTCGGGCACCACCACGACGGGAGCAAGCCCTGAATGCCTCGACGCATAGGCGTCGACGGTGGTCGCGAGCCGGCCACTGTCCAGCCAGTCGCTGGGGCTGCCGGGCTCGCCCGCCACCAACACCAGTACGGGCAACTCGGCACGCGGATCGGCAAGATAGGCCGGCGGGAGATACAGCGTCGCAGGCCTCGCGTCGAATCCCGAAACGTTTCCTGGAATCGCCGCTTCCGTCACGACACCGTTGCTCGGCATCCGCACCGGAACCTGCCAATGAGTTTCGGTGGGCAGTCCCCGTTGTACCCAAGGTTCGGCCCCGGGGAGCGAATCGAAGGCAACGTTCTCGACCGAGCCCACCGGCCAGTGCCCGACCAGTGAGCCGAGTGTGGGATAGGTGCCGGTCTGCGCGTTGACCTGACCTACTGCGACGATCGCGGCCAGCCCGGCGAATGCCGTCACCGAAAGGCCACGCGCAAGCCCTGGGCGCCGAAGGAGAACGAGTGCGGCGCCTATGACTCCGAACATCGCCAGCGCTATCCAGACAAAATTCGACGCCGGTAGCTGCGCGGGCAGCGGCCGAAAGCTGAGCCACACGAACGTCGCACCGGTGGCTGATCCGAGCACTGACAGACCTAGCGCAACCAACGCGGCCCTACGCGGCAACCACCTAAGCAGAAGCAACGTGCCGACGCCGACGATGACGGAACCCACGAGCAGCACTGCGGTGATGTGTCCGTGCTCGAGTGACATACGCGAGAGCCGCGTCAGGAGTTGATGCCCGTGCATTCGTTCCAGTATCCACATCTACCGGCGGTCTGCGAATTCGTGGAATTATTTGGGAATCAGCGGCGTCGTCGAAATCTCACGAACGCCGCGCCCCCGATCGCACATCCTGCCGCGACCAACCCGGCCCACACGAATGTCCACGGATCGACCCCGACACCGACCGAACCGTCAGACGAGTCAGCCGTCGCTTCTGTCGCGTCCACGAGCGCTCGCATCACGTACACCGGCGGCAACGCTCCGCCGGCAGATTCAGAACCGATCAGAACATCGCCCGCATCGTTGAATGCCACCGCCTCACCCTGAGGCTCCTTCGGGAGCGGGATCCGCAGCGGTTCGGTACCGGTGAGCGTCGCGCCGATTCCGCCGTCCACGACTTCGTACAGGTACAGGTCGGAGTAACTCCGAAGTGCGATCGCCGAACCGTCCGACGACACCGCTCCCCCGGTGAACATCACCGACACGGGCTTCTCCGGTCCGAGGGACACGGCTCCGACGCGCTCGAGCGGCGTCGGGCCGGGCTGCGCCAAGTCACTCAGTTTCTGATCCCCGACCGGTGTGTAGACACTGCTTTCGCCGAACAATTCCTTGGTCACGACAAAAACATGGCCGTCGGGATCTAGCAGTATCGACTCGGTGTCGTGCGCACCGTCCGGGTACGTGAGGCGGTGCAACGTACCGTCACCGGAATCGAGGTCCATCGTGATGAACGCCACTGTTTCGCGGGTCCGGAGGTTGTCACCGGTGTCCGACAGAACGAGCGTTCGCCCACTCACCGCAAGATCTTCGACGTCGTAAGGATCTATCGGGACCGGAATCTGTTTCTGGACAACACAGTTCAGGTCCATTTCGAATACGAAGTCGTCACTGCCGCCGTCGCCCATCGCGTAGATCCGATCGTCGACGACGACCATCCCCGACAACTCCTGGAGCGCAGGATCGGTAGGCGTACAGAGTGGGGCGAACTCGCTCGGTTCGAACGACGACGCCTGTGCGAGCGCTCCGGGAAGCAGTGCGGTTGCCGTAGTCGCAGCAATCACCGCGACCACGGCCCCGAAACTACGCACTAGGTGCGTACTCGACCAATGCCGAGGCCAACATCTGTGGCACGCGTGCGTGCACCCGCGTTCCCGCCTCTTCGTGAGTCGATTCCAAAATCGTTCCGTCCGAGTGGATTCGAGCCATCAAGTCACCGCGCGTGTACGGCACCAGCACGTCGACCTCGACCTCCGGCCGAACCAGCACCTCGCTGAGATGTGCTCTTAGTTCGGCGATTCCCTCACCCGTCCGCGCCGAGACGAACACGGCACCAGGCAACAGACCACGTAGTTGCGTCAACGTAACCGGATCTGCCGCGTCGATCTTGTTGACCACGATCAACTCCGGCGGAGCCTTCGAATCCGTCTCGCGCAGAACATCGGTGACGACTTCCCGAACAGCCTTGATCTGTTCTGTCGGCAACGGATCCGAACCGTCGACGACGTGCAGCAGCAGATCCGCGTCGGTTACTTCCTCGAGAGTCGAGCGGAATGCCTCGACCAACTGAGTCGGCAGGTGTCGCACGAAGCCGACCGTGTCGGTGAGAACGTACTCGCGGCCGTCGTCGAGTGCTGCGCGGCGAGTGGTCGGGTCCAAGGTGGCGAACAACGCGTTCTCCACGAGCACACCCGATCCGGTGAGCGAATTGAGCAGACTCGATTTGCCCGCGTTGGTGTATCCGACGATGGCGATCGACGGGATGTCGCTCTGCAATCGACGTGTGCGCTTGGTGTCGCGAGCGGCCTTCATGCCCTTGATCTCGCGGCGTAGTTTTGCCATGCGCTCACGAATACGGCGGCGGTCCGTCTCGATTTTCGTTTCACCGGGACCACGCAGACCCACACCGCCGTTACTGCCGGCACGGCCACCGGCCTGGCGCGACATCGACTCGCCCCAACCACGCAGACGCGGGAGCATGTACTCCATCTGAGCAAAAGCGACCTGCGCCTTACCCTCACGCGAAGTGGCGTGCTGAGCAAAGATGTCGAGAATGAGGGCCGTCCGGTCGATGACCTTGACCTTGACGATCTTCTCCAGCGCCGTGAGCTGCGCCGGCGTCAGCTCACCGTCGCAGACGACGGTGTCGGCACCGGTCGCCAGCACAACTTCGCGCAGTTCCTGCGCCTTGCCCGAACCGATGTAGGTGGCAGCGTCAGGTTTGTCGCGACGCTGAACCAGTCCTTCGAGGACCTCGGAGCCGGCCGTCTCGGCAAGTGCGGCCAACTCGGTCATGCTCGCCTCGGCCTGCTCGGCAGTTCCCTGCGTCCAGACGCCGACCAGGACAACTCTTTCGAGTCGAAGCTGGCGGTACTCGACTTCGGTGACGTCCTCGAGCTCGGTCGACAGACCGGCCACGCGGCGCAGGGCGCCGCGATCTGCGAGTTGCATCTCACCGGTCGACGGGTTGCCCGATGCGGACGCTGCCGTGTATTCGGCTTGCGCGTACTCGGACTGCTCGTGAGCGGTGGACTCTTCGTTTTCATGTGTGTTCGTCATACAAGATCCATGGTCCCACGAAACCTGGCCACGGTGCATCCGTATTTCCTGCAGGCGTATTTCCCGCGGGCGATATCACACGAGCGATTGCCACCAGGCATCGCTGATCGTCCCGTTCGCCACCAGAACCGAGGGCCCCCGCAACGACCCTTTGCCGCCTTCGACGGTGACCTGTACCTCGCCGCCGAGCACGCGCACCAGTACCGAGCCTTCATCGCGGCCGTCGTACCTCAGCGCCGCGGCCGCCGCTGCGACCGTTCCGGTTCCGCAGGAACGAGTCTCGCCCACACCACGCTCGTGTACGCGCATGTGGACCCCACCGTCGTGGATCGGCGTCACGATCTCGATGTTGACCCCGTGCGGGAAGAACCCGGGATCGAAGCCCGGAGAAACACTCAAATCGAGCGCACTCAAAACTTCTGCCGTCACGTGCTCGTCGACACACGCCAAATGCGGATTACCGACGTCGATGCCGACGCCGGCGAAGACGCGGCCGTCGATTGTTGCCGAACTGGTGCCGAGGTCCTTGATCGGGCCCATCGCCACAGTCACGTCACCATGTGTGGCGTCGTAGCCGTGCACCACGACCGGACGCGCTCCGGCGCGGCTGCCGACCACGAACTCGTCCTTGCTCTCCAAGCCCGAGGCCTTGAGATAGTGGGCGAATACGCGAACGCCGTTTCCGCACATCTCGGCGATGGAGCCGTCGCTGTTGCGGTAGTCCATGAACCAGTCTTCGGCAGCGACGCCGTCGGGCAGCGCACCGAGCACGCCCGCGTCCGCAAGTGCGCCTGCCCGGGCGACACGAAGGATGCCGTCGGCGCCGAGGCCACGCTGACGATCACACACCGCTGAAACTCGCGCCGGCTCGAGATCGATCCGAACGTCGAGGTCAGGGAGAACAACGAAGTCGTTCTGCGTGCCGTGGCCCTTACTGAAATCCATGGTCGCCATCCTATCCGGACCTACCGAGCGACTTACGCAGGTGACGCGGTGACCACGACGTTCTGTTCGTACGTGAATCCAGACGGCAACGAGGGGTCGGGCACGGTTGCGCCGCCGCAGGTCACCAGGACAAGCCTGGGCGCACCGGATTCGGAGAAGAACTCCGCAGGCAAAGCCACCTTTTCGTACAACTTCAGGCTCGCTGCGTGATAAGTGAACATCGTTCCGGTGTCGTCACTGACATAGATCGGTGTTCCAGGCTTCATCTGGTGCAGCGCCCACAAGGCGCCGTGCGTGCGGTCACCGTCGTCGACGTGGCCGGCAACAAGATTGGTACCCTCCGAAGATCCGAACTGCACGCCGTTGGTGAAATGCGAAACCTTGTCAGGATGCGGAAGGATCATTCCGCGGTTGGCGCCGAACCCACTGGTCACGATGTCGGCTCGCACATCCAGATCGGGAATCGCGAGCGTGTTCGGCGGCAGATCCGTTGGCGCAGGCGCCCACGTCGCCCCTGGATCGGTTGGGGCTCCCACATCGAAGGGCGCTTCGGGAACAGGTGCGCTGATGGGCTTCCCGGCCGCACTCACCGCAAAGTAGATCAGCACCCCGCCGACCGTGAGAAATGTGACGAGCAGAAGAACCAGCGGTAGCCGACCCGCGCGTCGACGTTTCGGATGCGCGTGCGCCGCGGTCTGCGCCATGCTCGTTGACCTCCAGTTCATCGCTCGCGAAACCGATCGATCGCGAAATAGCTAACTGCAAGATAGCTGATCCGCTCGATCGTGTTACAGACCGCGATCTGCGAGCGCCGCGAAGGCGGAGTTGGGCAGCTCCGGATCGGCACCGTCGAGCCAGTGCACGCGTGCGTCACGACGGAACCATGATCGTTGTCGGCGAACATAGCGCCGTGTCCCGATGAACGTCCGTTCGAGTGCTTCGGCCAGATCGTATTCACCGTCGAAATGTGCGAGCACCTGTGCGTAGCCGATGGCTCGCGGCGCGGTGACGCCATCACGCAATCCTTGCTCGACGAGCACGGCAACTTCGTCGACAAGTCCGTCTGAAAACATCAGCTCTGTTCGCAACCGAATCCGGGCGTCGAGTTCTTCCGTATCCCGATCCACGCCGAGAATGCGGGTTCCCCATCGAGGGTCACCGATCTGCGGCGCCGAGGCCGCGAACGGCAGACCTGTCAGCTCGACGACCTCGAGCGCCCGAACCATCCGCCGACCGTCCGTCGGCAGTATCGACGCCGCTGCTACCGGATCAGCAGCAACAAGCGCCGTATGCACCGCACCGACCCCTCCTTCGGCGAGCACCGCCTCCCACTTCGCACGAACCTCGGGATCGGTTGCCGGAAAGGACCATTCGTCGAGCAAAGACTGGACGTACATCATGGATCCGCCGACGATCACCGGAACCTTGCCCGCCGCGATCAGATCCTCGGCGATCGCGATCGCGTCGCTTTGATAACGCGCGACGGTGGCGGTCTCCTTCACATCGAGAACGTCGAGCAGGTGATGCGGAATCCCACGGCGCTCGGCCGGTGTCAGTTTGGCGGTCCCGATATCCATGCCGCGATAGAGCTGCATCGCGTCGATGTTGATGATTTCACCGCCGAATTCCTCGGCCAGTGCCAGCGCGAGATCGGACTTTCCCGACGCTGTCGGACCGACAACTGCGATCGGGCGAAGTTCTTCAGGGACGTTCACGGCCGCCACGTCCCGACGTGGTAACCGACGCCGAACGGCGCATCGCTGTAGTCGACCGTCGCGCGAGGATGGGCCGACCGAGACGAGCCCGTAAAGACACCGGCCAGGACCTGCCACGCCGCGCGCCCCTGGGCTCCGACACTGCGGCAGAGCCGGGGATCGAGAGCAAGAAGCGCCTCCGGGTCACCGGCCGTCAGGGCGTCGTCGATGGCCGACTGCACACCCGCGGCGCGCTCGTCGAAGCTTCCTGGCGCCTTTGCCGTCAGCGTGGACGCACCGTCAGCAACGATCAGAAGCCCTTGCGGTCGGTTGTCGCTGTCGAGTTGCTTGCGCAGCTGCTGCCCGAATTCACGACATTCATTCGCCGACGCCTTTGCACTGACGACGTGCATGTCGACGGTTATCTCCACGTCTGTTCGGCCACGCAGCCAGCCGGCAACAAGGGCGCACAGTTCGAGAGATGGCATCGGTTCGCCTGCCGCATCCGCGTCCAGTGACGTCCGGACATCGGCGCCGAATCCAGCGAACGTACCGATCTGCCCACGTCCGACGCCCGATCGCCAGAGTTCGCCTGCTGCTTTCTCGGGTTCTGCATTCTCGGAGTCGACGCCGACGCCCACCCAGTGCACCGCCTCGTGAGCGAGCCGGCGCACGGCGGCTATCGCTGTAGCGCGCACCTGAGCGGACTCGGCCGAATCACCGGACAATTCCGGCACGAGTAACGGCGCCGAGGGGACGAGAACAGCGGAAGTCAACACAGTTGCCACGCTAGTCGACCCCGAGGTGGCGACCTCACACCCTCTTACCTGATTCAATAGTCGGAGAACGTGAGTACCGGGTTCAATGGAACCAGGAATGCGATCAGGCAGCCGTGACGCGCGGCAGAGACGAGGACCGATGACCGAGAACAGTGAACCCACCACCGGCGCCGACAGCAGTTCGGCCAGCCCGAGCCCGGCAGCACCCAAACCCGGCGCTCCCAAACCTGGTGGACCACGCCCCGGTGCGCCCCGCCCCGGAGCACCTCGCCCCGGACCAGCAGCCTCGCATGCCGTCACCGCCGCACCGGCCAGCGACCCGAGCAAGTTCGGACGCGTCGAGGAAGACGGAACCGCCTGGGTGAAGACCGCTGACGGTGAACGTCAGATCGGTTCGTGGCAGGCCGGCGACGCCACCGAGGGCCTCGCCCATTTCGGTCGTCGCTACGACGACCTCGCGACCGAGGTCTCGCTACTCGAGGCGCGACTGACGTCGGGCGCCGGAGACGCCAAGAAGACCAAGGCTGCCGCCATCGCTCTGTCCGAATCCCTCTCGACCGCTGCAGTGATCGGTGACCTCGACGCTTTGGCTCGCCGACTCGACGTGATCGTTGCCGGTTCCGACGAGGCCGCAGCGCACGCGAAGGAAGAGAAGGAACAGTCGCGCGCGGCAAGCACCGCCCGCAAGGAGGCCCTCGCAGTCGAGGCCGAGCAGATCGGCTCGGAGTCGACCCAGTGGAAGACCGCGGGTGATCGACTGCGCGAGATTCTCGACGAGTGGAAGACGATTCGCGGAATCGACCGCAAGGTCGACGACGCACTGTGGAAGCGTTACTCGAAGGCTCGTGAGTCCTTCAACCGACGACGTGGAGCCCACTTCGCCGAACTCGACCGGGATCGTGCGAGCGCCCGTTCGACGAAGGAAGAACTGGTCGAGCGCGCCGAGAAGCTGTCGACCTCCACTGAATGGGGACAGACCGCCGGGGAATTCCGCGATCTGCTCAGCGAGTGGAAGGCTGCCGGCCGCGCACCGCGCGAGGCCGACGACAACCTGTGGAAGCGCTTCAAGGGCGCTCAGGATGTGTTCTTCGCCGCGCGCAACGCTGCTGCATCCGAGCGCGATGCCGAATTCGAGCAGAACGCGGTTGCAAAAGAGGAGCTGCTCGCTGCCAATGCGAACATCGATCCGGCGCACGGACTCGAGAACGCCCGCGCAGCGCTTCGCGACCTGCAGGAGAAGTGGGACGCGATCGGCAAGGTGCCGCGCGACCGAATGCAGGAACTCGAAGCGAAGCTCCGGGCCATCGAAACCAAGGTGCGCGACGCGGTCGACGCCGAGTGGCGTCGCACCGATCCGGAAGCACTTGCCCGGGTCGCGCAGTTCAAGGAGCGGGTGAGCCAGTTCGAGGAGCAGGCCGCCAAGGCTCAGGCTGCCGGCAAGACGAAGGACGCCGAGAAGGCTCTCGCTCAGGCCAAGCAGTGGCGTGAGTGGGCCGAAGCTGCCGAAAGCGCCGTCAACGAGTAATCGACGACGAGCTGTAAAGACAACAAAAACGCCGGCTGACTCCGAAAGGAGTCAGCCGGCGTTGTCTTGTGCTTTGGATGGACGGCCTGCTGTGTCAGCCGACGTTCCATTCCTGATGCTTCTCGGCTTCGGCCGCAGCGATCCGGCGTTGCTCCTCGGCGGCGAGCTGAATGTTGGTTCGTGTCCAGACCACCTTGAGCCAATGGAACGTCAAGAACACGACGGCAAACCATCCGATGATCAGCCCGATCGACGGTCCTGCCACATTGAAACCGGCGGGAATGGTCTGACGCGACCAGACGGCCATCATGCCGAGAGCGCTCGCCACGGCACTGCCGGCGAGTGCGACCCAGGCCAGACTCCAACGCCGCGTGACCAGCGCGAGCATCGAGAATCCGATGCCGAAGATGACGACGAACCACACGAACAAGCGTGAGAACAGTGCAATCCGTTCGGTTTCCGCGTCCTGGTTGTACGCGAGCACATCCCAGCCGTTCGCAACTCCCGCATGGGGCAGTGCAAGGGTGCCGACCAGCACGAGCACCGCAACCGCGACAACCATGGCGCGCACACCCGGATCGATTTCTCCCGCGACCTTGCGTTCCGCGTCGTCGAGATCCTTGCGGTAGCCCTCGAAGGCGTCGTCGCCCGGCTGTGGTGTCGTGTTCTCGTGTTGCGAGGTCATGCGTTGCATCCCATCTGGACGGGTTGTGGGGCCGGGGCACCGATCTTCGGTAGTCCGAGACCTACGCCGATGGGCGGGGTCTTGGGTGTGATGCCCTTTTCGAACGAATCACCGGCGCGGGTCCGACGGTGCGTGAGCACTCCGTCATCTGCCACGAGGTGATGAGGGGCTCCGTGGGTGACGACGACCGTCACCACGTCACCGGGTCGGATTGTGCCGTCGAGGTTTCCCTCGGGGCGGAAATGCACCAGGCGGCCGTCTCGCGCGCGACCACTGAGACGTTGAGTCGCCGCGTTCTTCCGACCCTCCCCCGCTGCCACCAAGAGTTCGACCTCGGTGCCGACGAGCTTGCGATTTTCCTCGATGTTCACTTCTTCCTGAACGGCGAGCAATCGCATGTAGCGTTCCTGGACAACCTCTTTGGGAAGCTGATCGGCCATCTCCGCCGCCGGCGTGCCCGGGCGCTTGGAGTACTGGAAGGTGTAGGCGTTGGAGAATCGCGCCTTACGCACGACGTCCAGCGTCTCCTCGAAATCCTCCTCCGTCTCCCCCGGGAACCCGACGATGATGTCCGTGGTGATGGCGGCGTGCGGCATTGCGGCGCGCACCTTCTCGATGATCCCGAGGTACTTCGACTTGCGGTACGAGCGCTTCATCGCTTTGAGAACCTTGTCCGAACCGGACTGCAACGGCATGTGCAGCTGCGGGCAGACGTTGGGAGTGGTTGCCATCGCTTCGATGACGTCGTCGGTGAACTCTGCCGGGTGCGGCGATGTGAACCTGACCCGTTCGAGGCCGTCGATGTGTCCACATGCCTTCAAGAGGGCGGCGAAGGCTCCGCGATCGCGCGGTTGTTCCGGATCGGCGAACGACACGCCGTAGGCATTGACGTTCTGTCCGAGCAGGGTTACTTCCGAGACACCCTCGTCGACGAGTGCCTGCACCTCGGCCAGGATGTCGCCGGGACGTCGATCCACTTCCTTGCCACGCAGGGCCGGAACGATGCAGAACGTGCACGTGTTGTTGCAGCCCACCGAGATGGAAACCCAACCTGCATAAGCAGATTCGCGCTTGGCTGGCAGTGTCGACGGAAACGCCTCGAGTGCGTCGAGGATTTCGACCTCGGCGCGCTGATTGTGACGCGCACGGTCGAGCAGCGCGGGAAGCGAGCCGATGTTGTGAGTGCCGAAGACGACATCGACGAACGGCGCCTTCTTGACGACGGTGTCACGATCCTTCTGCGCCAGGCACCCGCCGACCGCGATCTGCATGTCGGGGTTCGCCTCCTTGTTCGGGGCGAGCTGGCTGAGGTTGCCGTACAACTTGTTGTCCGCGTTCTCGCGGACCGCACACGTGTTGAAGACGACAAGATCAGGATCGGTTCCGGTCTCCGCCTTCGAATACCCGGCGTCCTCGAGCAGACCGGACAGTCGCTCGGAATCGTGGACGTTCATCTGACAGCCGTACGTCCGCACCTCGTAGGTGCGAACAGACTTCGCCGTCGGCTCCGGAACTGCAGTCGGCTCCGGAAGTGCAGGGGACATTTCGTCGATCAGTGACACGCTTCAGCCTAGCTCACGTCCACTACGACGTGTAATAACGCCCTGATAAACAGCCGAAACGCGACATAAACGTCGTCACAGTAAAATTTCCATTACATATGGCAAGAACCATGGCGAAATCACGGGCGTCGACGCAAACTACGCCTAAGGTTCTCGTTTATGACCCAAGCCGACGATGCGACGACGCCGACCACCTCCGGCGATTCCACATCCATGATTTCGATGACCTCGGTGAACAAACACTTCGGGGAACTTCACGTCCTGCAAGAGGTCAATCTCGAAGTACCCAAGGGCCAAGTGGTGATCGTCCTTGGTCCGTCGGGCTCCGGTAAGTCGACTCTGTGCCGCACCATCAATCGCCTGGAACCCATCGACTCGGGCACCATCGCCGTCGACGGCAAGACGCTCCCCGAGGAGGGCAAAGCACTTGCCGCACTTCGTGCCGACGTCGGGATGGTCTTTCAGTCCTTCAACCTGTTCGCACACAAGACGATTCTCGAGAACGTCATGCTCGCACCGATGAAGGTCCGCAAGGCGAAGAAGGACGAAGCCAAGAAGACGGCGCAGGCAT
Organism: Rhodococcus sp. NJ-530; assembly: GCF_003860625.1. Lineage (NCBI taxonomy): Bacteria > Bacillati > Actinomycetota > Actinomycetes > Mycobacteriales > Nocardiaceae > Rhodococcus > Rhodococcus sp. NJ-530. Next base: position 2,863,957 of record NZ_CP034152.1, on the reverse strand, counting down.
TGCTCGAGCGCGTCGGTATCGCCAATCAGGCCGACAAGTACCCGGCGCAGCTTTCCGGCGGTCAGCAACAGCGTGTCGCGATTGCTCGCGCTCTTGCGATGCAGCCGAAGGTGATGTTGTTCGACGAGCCCACCTCCGCTCTCGACCCCGAGATGGTCAACGAGGTCCTCGACGTCATGACTTCCCTCGCCAAGGAAGGCATGACCATGCTCGTGGTCACGCACGAGATGGGATTCGCCCGCAAAGCCGGCGATCGTGTGCTGTTCATGGCTGACGGCCAGGTCGTCGAAGACACCACGCCCGAAGAGTTCTTCACCCATCCCAAGTCGGATCGGGCCAAGGACTTCCTCGGCAAGATCCTCACTCACTGATCACAGTCCCCTCCGACAGTCCTGTCCTCGTCCACAAGACAACTTGCTCGACTGCACCGTTCACCTCGGCTGCACCGTTCATCTCGACTGCACCGTTTGCATGTCGACAACTGAGAGGATCTTCATGAAGATCAATCGCTCCGTCCGTTTCGGAATCGGAATCATGGCTATCGCGTTCGCTGCCACGGCTTGTGGTGGAGGAGAAGAAAAGAGCGCATCGCAGAGTGCTGCCGACGGAACGCTCACCGTCGGTATCAAGTTCGATCAGCCCGGCCTCGGTCAGCGCAATCCGGACGGGACGTTCTCCGGCTTCGACGTCGAGGTAGCCCGGTACATCGCGAACGAACTCGGCGTGAAGCCCGAAGGAATCACCTTCAAGGAATCACCGTCAGCCCAACGCGAGACCCTGATCCAGAACGGCGAGGTCGACTACATTGTGGCCACCTACTCGATCACCGACGCACGCAAGGAAAAGGTCGGCTTTGCCGGTCCGTACTTCATCGCCGGCCAATCGCTGCTCGTTCGCTCCGACAACACCGACATCACCGGTCGCGATTCTCTCAGCGGCGGCAAGAAGCTCTGCTCGGTGACTGGCTCCACTCCGGCTCAGAAGGTCAAGGACTCCGTACCTGACGTCCAACTTCAGGAGTTCGACACCTACTCTGCTTGTGTCGAAGCACTGCGCAACGGCGCTGTCGACGCAGTCACCACCGATGACATCATCCTCGCTGGTTTTGCCGCACAGTACCCCGGCCAGTTGAAGGTCGTCGGAGAACCGTTCACAACGGAAAACTACGGCGTCGGCCTGGCCAAGGACGATTCCGAGACCCGCGGCAAGATCAACGACGCCATCGAGAAGATGATCTCCACCGGCGCATGGGAAGAAGCCTTCAACAACACCGTTGGCGCTTCGGGCTACCCCATCCCGGCGCCGCCCACCGTTGATCGTTACTGACCTGCTTTTTTCACCGTCAATCTCGCTGCGGCTCCCACTTCGGGAGCCGCAGCGCGTGACGCCACCAACGGAGATCCCGTGATCTGGGGAGACGGCAAGTGAACCTTCTGAGCAAGTACGGCGACCAGCTTCTGGAAGCCTTCTGGACCACGATCCAGCTGACATTTTTCTCCGCGATCGGCGCTGTCATCATCGGTGTGCTGATCGCGGCGATGCGCGTGTCACCGGTCCCGGTCGCCCGATTCCTGGGCGCCGCGTACGTGACCGTGTTCCGCAATACCCCCCTCACACTGATTCTGTTGTTCTGTCTGTTCGGTCTTTCGCAGACGCTCGGAGTCAACCTCGCCAAGTCGGATTCGCCGACTTTTCTGGTGGACAACAACTTCCGACTCGCCGTCCTCGGCCTCAGTGTCTACACCGCCGCGTTCGTGTGTGAGTCACTTCGATCGGGAATCAATACCGTTCCGGTCGGCCAGGCCGAAGCGGGCCGATCACTCGGTCTGTCGTTTGCACAAAATCTTCGGCTGATCGTCCTGCCTCAGGCATTTCGCGCGGTCACAGCACCGCTGGGTAGCGTGCTGATCGCACTGACCAAGAACTCGACCATCGCCGCGGTGATCGGCGTATCCGAAGCGTCAGCGCTGATGAAGAAGATGATCGAAAACGAAGCGGCGATCTTTGTCGTCGGTGGAATCTTCGCTGTCGGTTTCGTGATCCTGACACTTCCCATGGGCTTGATCTTCGGCAAGCTGAGCAAGCGATTCGAGGTTTCACGATGAGCAACCGCGCAACAGTCCTCTACGACGCGCCAGGTCCGAGAGCGCGAAATCTCTACCGATTCGCGTCCCTTGTCGTCGCTGCACTCATGGTCGCAATCGGTTACGTCATCTACCGCGCACTCGACGAAAAGGGCCAGCTGACAGCAGCGAAGTGGGATCCGTTCCTCGAATCCACGTCGTGGACAACGTATCTGATACCCGGCATCCGGGGAACGCTGATCGCGGCTGCGATGTCCATCGTCTTCGCGCTCATCCTCGGTTCTGCACTGGGTATCGGCCGACTCTCCGAGCACAACATCATTCGGAAGATTTGCGGCGTCATCGTCGAATTGTTCCGAGCAGTACCGGTTCTGATTCTGATGATCTTCTCGTATCAGGTGTTCGCCGAATACGAGGTCTTCAAGTCCAAGTACCTCGCACTCGCGGCAGTCGTCGTGGGTCTGACTCTGTACAACGGTTCTGTGATCGCCGAGATCGTCCGTGCCGGAATTAACTCACTCCCACGAGGGCAAAGTGAGGCCGCCAAGGCACTTGGTATGCGCAAGACGCAGATCATGGTGACGATCCTGCTCCCCCAGGCGGTTACCGCCATGCTCCCGGCCCTGATTTCACAGATGGTCGTGGCGTTGAAGGACTCCGCCCTCGGTTACCTGATCGGATATGTCGAGCTGGTGCGTCAGGCCCAACAGCTCGGCACCTTCTACGGAAACTTCCTGCCGGCGCTCATCGTGGTCGCCGCGATCATGATCGCTCTCAACTCGGCTCTGACCTTCCTGGCAACCAAGGTGGAGAAGCGCCTGCGGTCCGGGAAGCGAAAGGGCAAGGGCCCATCGCGGCTCCGTCCGCCGACCCAGCTGTTTCGGTTCCGGGTATGGACCTGACCAAGCCGTGAATCAGATGGAGCCGTGAGTCGAATCCAGCCGCGTTAGCGCGAATACACAACAGGGCGGGGGTACCACCGAATTTCGGTGGTACCCCCGCCCTTTTGTTCTGAATGCTGCACTTCGCTACGAGTCGGTGACCGCCGCCATCTCGGCTTTGACCACCTCGTAGGACATCCCCGCTGAATATCCCTTGCGTGCCAGCATCGAGACCAGTCGACGCGTGGCCTTGTCGCGATCATCGACGGGCTTGTTCTTCAGCTTCCGCCGAACCAGCTCCGCTGCTCGCTCGCGTTCATCTTCCGGATCGATCTGTGACAACGCTTCGGAAGCGGTGTCCTGGTCGATTCCTTTGAGCCGCAACTCGACTGCAAGCGCACGCTTTCCCTTGCCCGAGTACGTATGCCGCGAATGAACCCACTGGTTCGCGAAGTCTGCGTCGTCGATCAACCCGATTTCTTGGAGTCGATCGAGGACCTTGGCAATGATCTCGGGCTCGAAGCCGCGCCCGCTCAGCTTTGTTTCCAGCTCGGAACGACTGCGCGCCCGGTCGGTCAGGAGGCGTAGGCAAGCATCTTTGGCCTGCGCCTCCGTCCCACCTTCTGCGCGTTGCGACGGCTTCTCGGATCGTTGACGGGATCGACGCCGAGGAGCGCCGTACTCTTCACGAGCATTCTCGCCGTTGTCACCGTCGTCGAAGCTCATGACTGAACTCAGAAGTCGGCGGGAGCTTCGTCGGTTGCAGTGACGTCAGCACCGATACCGAGCTTTTCCTTGATCTTCTTCTCGATCTCGTCACGGATATCGGTGTTCTCCAGCAAGAACTTACGAGCATTTTCCTTGCCCTGACCCAACTGGTCACCTTCGTAGGTGTACCAGGAGCCGGACTTGCGGATGAACCCGTGCTCGACACCCATGTCGATGAGCGAGCCTTCCTTGCTGATGCCCTGGCCGTAGAGAATGTCGAACTCGGCCTGCTTGAACGGCGGCGCGACCTTGTTCTTGACGACCTTGACGCGAGTGCGGTTACCCACTGCGTCGGTACCGTCCTTGAGAGTTTCGATACGACGGATGTCGAGGCGGACCGAAGCGTAGAACTTCAGTGCCTTACCACCGGTGGTGGTTTCGGGAGAACCGAACATCACACCGATCTTCTCGCGAAGCTGGTTGATGAAGATGACGGTGGTGCCCGAGTTGTTCATGGCACCGGTGATCTTGCGCAGCGCCTGGCTCATCAGTCGAGCCTGCAAACCGACGTGGCTGTCACCCATCTCGCCTTCGATCTCGGCGCGAGGAACAAGAGCGGCCACGGAGTCGATCACGACGATGTCGAGGGCGCCTGAACGGATCAGCATGTCGGTGATTTCGAGGGCCTGCTCACCCGTGTCCGGCTGCGAGACCAGGAGTGCATCGGTATCGACGCCCAGCTTGGCTGCATAGTCGGGATCGAGTGCGTGCTCCGCGTCGATGAACGCCGCGATGCCGCCGTTGGCCTGAGCATTGGCAACTGCGTGCAGTGCCACGGTGGTCTTACCCGAGGACTCCGGGCCGTAGATCTCGATGACGCGGCCACGCGGCAGTCCGCCGATACCCAGCGCGACGTCGAGCGCGATGGAACCGGTGGGAATGACGGCGATGGGCTGGCGGACACCCTCACCCAGGCGCATCACCGAACCCTTGCCGAAGTTCTTGTCGATCTGCGCCAACGCGAGGTCGAGTGCCTTGTCCCGATCAGGTGCCTGTGGTGCCATCGTGATCCCCATCCTTGTTTCAGTCTTCAGTGCCTGCCTGAGCAGACTCCGTCTCTTCAGCGCCTGCCTGAGCCGACCCTGTTGGTGTGTTGCGATCAGAGTAGATCCGGCCACCGACAGACTTTTCGATCTTGCTTTAGCGCTTGTCGATCACCGCGTTTGTAGGTCACCGCGTTTGTAGAACATCGAAAGTTCGCAGTTACCAAAGAAGCGTCACCACCGAACAGGTTCAGCATAGACGAACACGTGTTCGAACAGAAGATGGGAGACGTTCGACACGCCGAAGAATCAGCGGCGGGCGGGTGGTACGTCGAACTCCACACAGAGCGCACGCCACACTTCGCGAGGCTCCCAGCCTGCTTCGACGGCCTCCGCGGCAGTCATTCCGTCGAGACTCTGGAGTACATGGTCGATCAGCATCGAGTCGCCTCGTACCTGCCCGAACTCTTCGCGCACCATTTCATGAAATTCGGTCAACCGCACAGCCGCCACCGTAGTCCACAGAGCGGTGCACCTGCATTCAGGCGCAACGTGCTCACGCCGTCACACCTCCGTTGACCACCTGTCGGCACACCGCCACCGGATCGGTGACCTGCGACGCAGTCGCGGCAGCCGCTCTCGCAGCTTCCGCGAATCGTTTGTCAGAGAGCACCTGCAGTACGGCATCGCGAATCGACTGAGCATCTGCGGGCCGCACGATCACCGACGTCCCTGCCCGCGCAGCGCGATTGGCCAACTCCCACTGGTCCCGCCCCCGGGAACGACGACCGTCGGCACGCCGGCCAGCAGGGCCTTCGCCAACATGCCGTGCCCGCCGCCGCATACCAATACCGACGCGTCACGCAGCATCGCGTCCTGGCGTCCGAGACCTGCACGAACCCAATCAGGATGCTGACCTTCAGCCCCGTCGAGCATCGACGCGATCAGCCTGACACCGGCGCCGTCGAGTCCTTCGACGGTGCCCTCGAACATTCCCACTGCGCCGGTGTGCGCCGTGGAGGGCGCCACCATAACCAGCGGTTCGTCACCTGGCGGTGGATCCAGAATCACCTCGGTCGGCTCCCAGAGAAGCGGTCCGACGACGTGAGCGCGCTCCGGCCAGTCGGGGCGAGGCACTTCGAGTGCCGGAAGTGTTGCGATCAGCCGCGCTTGCGGACCGGGATCCAGAGCGGGCAGTCCGACACCGACACGGGCCTGGGATCGCTGGGCCAACCCTTGCTTGATCGAACGTCCCGTCGCTGCGCGCATCAGGGTATCGCGGAGTCGACCACGAATTCCGACGCCGGGCGCGAGCCCACTGCCGATCGGCGGCAACCCCCGTGAAGGTGAGTACAGCGGGTGAGGCGAGAGTTCCACCCAGGGGATGCCAAGTCTTTCGGCGGCCAATCCGCCTCCGGCAGTGAGGATGTCGGAAACGACGAGATCCGGGGAGACGGACTTCAGGTCGGGAAGCAGTTCGGTGGAAATATAGGCGGCGCGCGAATGAATCCGAGCGCCTGCATCAAGATCGTCGTCTCCCGGCCGCGGGGCCAAGCCCTTGAGCGGCTCGGCTTCCACGCCGGCTGCTCGCGCTGCCTCGACCCACCGGGTCCCCGTGTACAGGATCGGTTCGTCGCCGGCCTGGATCAACGCCAGCGACAACGCTATTGCGGGAAAAGCATGACCCGGGTCCGGCCCGGCAACAACGGCTACACGCACCGGATCAGAGTGTCACACCGAGTGAAAGGCCTGTTCCGCCGCACCCAGTGCGCGTTCGCGATCCGAAGCCACCAATCCGATTCTCGTCCTGCGATCGAGGACGTCGTCGACGTCGAGGGCGCCTTCATGCGACACCGCGAAATCGAACTCGGCACCGCAGATCTCCAAGTCCGCAACCGACCGGAGACGATCGCCGCTCGCCGCGGCAACGACCTCGGCCTCGGTGCCGTATCGCGCCACCAATGACTCGGGTGCCTTGATCTTCTTCAATTCCGCCGGTGATGCAGCGCCTACCAGCGGCAACGCGCGTGTCCGACATGCCCCGGCGCTCAGCGACCCGACCTCGACCGCAGCGTCGACGGCGTCTTCGGCCATCTTGCGGTACGTCGTGAGTTTTCCGCCTACCACCGTGACCAAGCCCGAGTCCGAACGGACTACAGCGTGATTGCGCGAGAGGTCGGCCGTCGAGCCTTCACCGGTGTCCAGCAGCGGACGCAGACCCGCGAAGGTCCCCAAGACGTCCCCACGGGTCAGCGGAACTTCCAACGCCGTGTTCACGGTGTCGAGCAGGAAGTCGATCTCGTCCTCGGACGCCGACGGCACGTCTGGCACCGGCCCCGGCGCTGCTTCGTCGGTCAACCCGAGGTAGATCCGGCCGAGCTGCGCGGGCAGGGCGAAGACGAAACGGTTGGTCTCGCCGGGAATCGGCACGGTCAGCGCTGCCGTGGGGTTCCCCAATCGCGCTGCATCGAGCACCAGGTGCGTCCCGCGGCTTGGGCGCAGGGTGATGCTGGAGTCGACCTGATCAGCCCAGACACCGGTCGCATTGATCACGACGCGGGCACGCATCAAGAACTCGGATCCGGTCAACTCGTCACGCAAGGTGGCCGACGTTCCGGATACGTCGTATGCACCGACGCGGGTCAGGATTCGCGCGCCGTGCGACGCTGCGGTTCTGGCGATACCGACGACGAGGCGGGCGTCGTCGATGAGCTGCCCGTCGAACGCGGTCAAGGCGCCTCGTAGGTTCTCCTGCTTGACCGCGGGAGCCAATTCGCGCGCCCGCGCAGCGCTGACCGTCCGTGATCTGGGCAGCACCGAAGCCGGGGTTCGCGCCGACATGCGCAGAGCGTCACCGGCCAGGAAACCGGTACGCACCAGGGCCTTCCCGAAGAACGACGTTTCGGGCAACAGCGGTACGAGTTGAGGCATGGCGCGAACGAGGTGAGGCGCGGTGCGCGTCATGAGAATGCCGCGCTCGACCGCACTTTCACGCGCTATACCGACATTGCCGGAAGCCAGGTACCGAAGGCCGCCGTGTGCGAGTTTCGAACTCCAGCGGCTGGTGCCGAACGCGAGGTCGTGCTTTTCGACCAGCGCAACACTGAGCCCACGAGTCACGGCGTCGAGAGCGACACCGACACCGGTGATTCCGCCGCCGATCACCAGGACGTCGATCGAATCGCCGTTCGCCAACTGCTCGAGTTCACGAGTACGCCGTTGTGCGTTGAGCGCTGAATCGCTGCCTGCTGAATCTAGGGGGCTCACAGCTATTCTCCCGAATTCTTGACGGGTGCCAGATAAGCAGCGACCGCATATCGAAGTTGCTCGACCGACGCATCGGAGGAAAGCTCCGGCTCGAGAGTAGGGGCAGAAATGACGACGGACTGAGCCATCAGTAGAACCATCGCCGCGATCTCGTTGACGCTTCCCTCGCGAATCGAACCATCCTGTTGGCCGGCCGCGACAACGGATGTGATCAGCTCGAGAATCGACTTCTGGCTCGCGCCGAGCCGGTCCACGATGTAGGTCGTCAGCAATTCTTGATCGGCTTGCCGAATTTTCACGAAGAGCGGATGGTCGCGAATCTGGCCGACGACGTCACCGATCGCCTCCACGAGCAACGTGCCGGCAGACCCGTTGAAGGTCACCTCGGGCAGCACCGATCGGATCTCCCGGGTGAGCAGGTCCGCGACGACAGCTCGCGTGTCCGGCCATCGCCGGTAGACCGTCGGTCGGCTCACGCCGGCCCGACGCGAGATCTCGGCAAGTGTGGTTCGCTGCATTCCGAAATCGAGGACACACGACCTTGCTGCGTCGAGAATCACGTCGTCGATCTCGCGGCTGGGGATGCGCTGACCATCTGCCTTGCGAGGGGCAATTGAGTCATCTGCGTTACGGATTACCATCGTGTGTAACACAATACCGGACAAGTCACCGGTAATCCCGTCGGGACTTGCGATTTCTCTCGCTCAGAGATCATCAGAAATAGTACAACTCGAAACCAACTGCTCGCTCGGCGTCGAAACCAGGCTTCGGTCCGCTGACCATGTCGATCTGTGCGCGCGCCTGTTCCCGGATCGGCGTGGAACTCAGCGCCGCCAGATATCGCGCATGTTCCGCTAGCGAATCCACGGCGCGATCGACCGTCGACGTCACGTCGACGCAGTGTGTGGGAGTCATCGTATTGACCGCAACCCACCGAACACCGGGCCACGGCGCCAGTCCCTGCGCCGTCAACGAGGGAAAGATCCATTCGTTTGCTGCGTCGGCAGTTGCGTCGAGAACGCTGATCCCGAGTGCACGGTGATCTGCGCTGTTCAGATAGCCGGGGCCCCAGGTGTGGGAGAAGTTCATCGTCACCACCAATTCCGGACGGTGGCGGCGAATTGCTGCGGCGAGAGTCGAGCGCAACTCCAAGCCTTCCACGAGACGACCGTCGGGCAGGCCGAGGAACTCCACCTCACCGACACCGACGATCGCGGCCGAGCGACGCTCTTCTTCCTCGCGGATCGGGCCGGACTCTTCGGGCGACAGACCGGCGATTCCGGCCTCGCCGCGCGTGGCCAGGACATATCGCACGTCTTTGCCGCGATCGGTCCACTGCGCCACTGCTGCGGCTGCGCCGTATTCGATGTCATCGGGATGCGCCACGATGACAATCGCGCGCTGCCAGTCCTCGGGGAAGTTTTCCATAGGGCAGATCTTGCCCGTCAGAACCGCGAAGCGGGCGAATTGTCGTCACTTCCCGACATCGCCTTCACCAGGAAGTAGATTCCGAAGCCGACAGCGCCGACCACCAGAACCCAGAAAAGCCCCTTGATCAGGGCACCGACCACCGCGAGTGCGACCCACACCAGTACGACGGCCAAAACGATCTTCCAAAACATGCTTACCTCCAACGTGCCGTTGAATAATCAGTCGAATCGGACAGGTACTGCGTCGTCCGTAGAACCAGCCTGACAGGTCTGGCGTGACAAAGCAGCAGCTCAGCGGCAAGTTCAGATAAAGATCAGGGTTCACCCCGAGACCGGCCCTCACGCAGGTCAGGTGTCCAACCCATGGGCGCTTGCTCCTGGCGTAAACTCGCGAAGTTCGATCCCGTATGCCGAAGGAGCACGTCCGCAGTGTCTACGACCCGTTTCCCCGCTCGCGATCTCGCGCATGTAGCCGTCTTCGCCGCACTCATCATCGCGCTGGGCCTACCCGGGTCGATCAACATCGGCATTTCCGGCGTGCCGATCACCCTTCAGTCCATGGGCGTCATGATGGCCGGCGCTCTACTCGGACCGCGCAAGGGTGTTCTCGCCGTCCTGACGGTCATTGCTCTGGGATTGGTCGGTCTACCGGTCCTTGCCGGCGGTCGCACCGCACTCGTGTCTCTCTCGAGCCCGACAGCCGGATTCCTCATCGGTTGGATCCCGACGGCCTTTGTCATCGGATGGCTGACCGCCAAGATGCTGCCCAAGTACCGGATCATCGCGGGCATCGGCATCAACCTTCTCGGCGGCGTCGTCGTTCTCTACGCGTTCGGCATCGTAGGAATGATGGTCCGCGGACACATGAGCTTCGTTGCCGCATGGTCGGCCAACGCCGCCTTCATCCCGCTCGACGCCGCAAAAGCGGTCGTCACCGCGTTGGTCGCGTCCCAGGTTCACCGGGCATACCCGGCACTACTGCGCGACTCGGTGATCTCGTCGAACAAGACCGTGGTGGCGAATTAATCTCCGATGAGTGAGATCGTCTTCGAGAACGTCGGACACAGCTTCGGTGAACGAACGGTCCTTCAGCAGATAGATCTGCGACTGAGCGAGCAGCGAATCGGGATCGTGGGTGCGAACGGAAGCGGCAAGTCGACCCTCGCTCGCATGATCAACGGACTGGTCGTTCCGACGGAAGGACACGTCCACGTCAACGGCTTGGACACGGCGAAGAAGGGCCGCGACGTACGCAAGCAGGTCGGATTCGTCTTCACCGATCCCAACCACCAGATCGTGATGCCGACGGTTGCCGAGGACATCGAATTCTCGCTCCGCCGTAGCGGATTGGGCAAAGCCGAGCGCGCCGCAAAGGTGGCCTCGGTGCTCGAACGCTACGGCCTCGCCGGGCACGCCGACCATCCCACCCACCAGCTTTCCGGTGGGCAGAAGCAGCTACTCGCGCTCGCGGCCATCATGGTGACCGAGCCGAACGTACTCGTCGCCGACGAGCCCACCACGCTCCTCGATCTTCGCAACTCGCGACTCATCAGCTCGGTGTTCGAGTCACTCGATCAACAACTGATCGTCGTGACCCACCAACTCGACCTCCTCGAATCATTCGAACGGGTGTTGGTTGTCGACCAAGGCCGTGTCGTCGCCGACGGCTCCCCCGCCGACTCGATCGGCCATTACCGGTCGTTGGTCTCGTGACCACTCTCGGCGTCTACCGGCCGGGCACATCGCTCCTGCACCGGATGCCGACGGGGATCAAGCTCCTCGCATTGATCGTGGCGATCCTGGCCGTCTCGATCTTCGTACGTGAGCCGTGGCAGCTGGCAGCTCCCGCGATCGTCGTCATCGCCCTGTACGTCATTGCGCGCATCCCGCCGATGACGGCGATCCGGCAGCTGCGACCCGCACTGTGGATGTTGCTGTTCATCGGCGCGTTCCAGCTGGTGGTCGCGGGGTGGCAGCGAGCGACCGTCGTGTGCGGCGTCCTGATCATCTCGATCGCCTTCGCGGCGATCATGGGTCTGACCACGCGGATCTCCGAGATGCTCGACGCGATCACCAGATTCCTGACACCCTTGCGACGCTTCGGCGTCAATCCCGAACGGATCGCCTTGCTCCTGGCAATGACGATCCGGTGCATTCCGCTGATGTTCGAGGTCATCACACAGGTGTCCGAAGCACGCAAGGCACGAGGGCTCGGCTTCTCGCTGCGTTCCTTCGCAGTGCCGGTCATCGTCGGCACTCTGATGACCGCGGACGCAATGGGTGAAGCATTGGCGGCCCGCGGCGCCGACGACTGAGATTTCGAACAGGGTGCATCGATCAGGCGCGAGGACCGATCAGTTGTACTTGCGGGTGATGTCGTCCACCTCACCGATGGCGTCGGCAAGCGCCGAGAGTCGCTCGGCGGCCGCGTGCAGCGCCGAGAGTTCTCGGTTGAATCCCACCAGCGCCGAAGGGCTGTGAGGCGCTGTCAATGCAGCTGCGGAGGTCACCAGATCCTCGTACTGATCCAACCCCGACTGCAACTCACGAACTGCGCCGTCGATGGTGGGATCAAGAGGGTCGGTCACCTTGGGTGTAGCGGCCACGGCGCGTTCCATTGCGACGACATCCGAAGACACCGCGAACATCGCTCTCAATGCCGAATCGGCGGTAACAGTGATTTCGTCCAACTCACCGGGGTCGATGGTGTCGGCGCGCCTGAGCACACTCAAGATCTCGAACAACGAAGTCTCGGCGCCGATGAGGCGAGACATCGGGATGAACGCGCGAGACGACGACGGTGGCAAGCGCCGGCGAATCGGCGCCGACGGCGGTGGGCCGGAACTCATCGAACGGTAGCGGCCGACCGCGATGACGGCGGGAACCGCGAACAGTGCCGCTCCCCCGCCTGCCACGACCACCGACCACTCGGGGGCCGACGCAACAGCAAGGCCGGCCGTGCCGACCACTGATCCGCCGGACATGAAACCCCAACGCTGAGCGCGTCGACGTGCACGGGCACGTTTGCGCTCGAATTTGGCGCGCGGGTCCTGCCACCGCCGAGCGGCATCCGCCGCAGACAGTCCGACCTCGCGCAATGTGTCCGCGGTGCGTCCCAACGCTCCGAAGGCGCCGGATACGGAAACGGGAACGGCCGACCGGGGCTCGCGCCCAGGTCGACCGTCTCGTGAAGAAAACATCAGAGCATCACTGCCGACATCGAGGATTCGGCTACTGCCCGGTCTGACCGGCAGCCGGGGGCTGCTTCTCGACGGACGGAGTCGCAGGAGTGGCAGCTGCGCCGCCGGAAGGCAGTGCCTCGCCCTTCATGGAAGCACGAATCTGCTCGAGGCGACTGTGCCCTGCCATCTGGACCGAGGCCTGCTGGACCTCCATCATGCGGCCTTGAACGGAGTTCTGGGCGAGCTCGGCAGAGCCGAGTGCGTCGGCGTAACGCCGCTCGATCTTGTCGCGCACAGCATCGAGGCTGGGTGTGTTGCCGGGAGCCGACAGCGTGCTGTCCATGGACCGAAGGGACTCGCTCACGCGCTCCTGCATCTTGGCCTGCTCCAGCTGGCTGAGCAGCTTGGTGCGCTCGGCAACCTTTGCCTGCAGAGTCATCGCGTTCTGCTCGACAGCCTTCTTGGCCTGAGCGGCGGCCTGCAAGGACTGGTCGTGCAGTGCCTTCAGATCTTCGACGCCCTGCTCGGCCGTCACCAGCTGGGCCGCAAAAGCTTCGGCAGCGTTGGTGTACTGGATCGCCTTGTCGTTGTCGCCGGCAGCAGCGGCCTGATCGGCGAGGTTGACGGCCTGGCGCGCGTTGGCGTTGAGCTTTTCGACCTCGTCGAGTTGACGGCTGAGCTTCATCTCGAGTTGACGCTGATTACCGATCACCGACGCAGCCTGCTGGGACAACGCCTGATGCTGGCGCTGTGCGTCCTCGATCGCCTGCTGAATCTGAACCTTTGGATCTGCCTTCTCATCGATCTTCGAATTGAAGAGCGCCATCAGGTACTTCCAGCCCTTGACGAAAGGATTAGCCATTGGTTTGATCCTGCCTCCATCTGATGCGCCGCGCCGAACGCGACCCGGAGCGCGACCGTCGCGCACCGAAACAAGGGCTGCGCCCTATCTGCTCTGACCCCACCTGCTGGAAACCGGCGGTTACGTACAAAATCTATCGGTTACGGCCGGTAGTGGCTACGCCGCCGCCAACCTTCGAGCGTTCGGCGCCGGAATCACGACGCGGGTATCGCGTGCGATTGTCGGCGAACCGGAAGCCGACACGGCGGGTTCGGCGACCTGTCGACCAGCGACCGGAGCGCTCTTCTTCGTGGCCAGGGTCTCGCTCACGTCGACCAGCACGTCGGACAGTGGGACTGCGAGCGCATCACAGATCGCTGCCAACAGTTCGCTCGATGCTTCCTTACGTCCACGTTCCACTTCGGACAGATAGCCCAAGCTCACACGCGCGCTGTTCGACACCTCACGTAGCGTGCGGCTCTGCGAAACGCGCGTACGCCGGAGACTGTCACCGATTGCCTCACGCAATAGCAGCGCCATCTCGCTCCTCCTTCATCCGTGACCTCATCGTGCATGGTCGTACGTCTTCACAATCGTCAACGTCCGAACACATCCGATTGGTTCCCGAGCCTATCGTGCCGCACGCTCTGCGACACGATCACGTAACCGCGACACGGCAGTTGCGACTGCGGTTGTCCGAATCTCCCACCGTTCGCCGCCGAGCGCGAGGGGTACGCATTCGGTTCCGTCCGGGCCGGCGATACCGAGAAACACCGTTCCGACCGAGTGTCCGTCCTGCTCACTCGGACCGGCGACTCCGGTCAGTCCGATACCCCAGTCGGCGCCGCACCTCGTCCGGGCGCCGAGCGCCAAAGCCACGGCGGTGCTCTCGGACACGGGGCCGTCCGCTGCCAGACGCTCGGGATCCACGCCCGCCAGCGTCGCTTTCAGGTCGGTCGCATACACGACCAGGCCCCCACGCAGCACCGCGCTCGACCCTGGCACGGACGCGACCGCAGCCGTGAACAAGCCAGCCGTCAGAGATTCGGCGGCGGCGACAGTCTGCCTCGCGGCGCCAAGGGCGTCGACGAGTTCGACCACTCCGAGTGCGAGCAGCGGGTCCGTCATGACTCGACTGCGCGAACTCCGGCGCGAAGCCTGATCGCCTGCACGATGTATTCGATTCCCGTCGCCACCGTCAGCACGACGGCAGCAGCCATCAGCAATCCGCTGACGATGTCCCAACTGCTCGGCAGCGGGCAGAGGTAGAACCCGATCGCGACGGCCTGCACGAGGGTCTTGAGCTTGCCGCCCTTGCCCGCCGGGATGACCGCGTGCCGCAGTACCGCGAACCGCAACAGCGTGATTCCGAGTTCTCTGGCGATGATCACTCCGGTCACCCACCACGACAGGTCACCGAGAACCGAAAGACCGATCAGCGCGGCGCCGATCAGTGCCTTGTCCGCGATCGGGTCCATGAGTTTGCCGAAATCGGTGACCAGACCGTACTTCCGAGCCAATTGGCCGTCGATCCGATCCGTGATCGCGGCGACGATGAACACGCCCATTGCCCCGAGACGCCACCACGTCGAGTGTCCGCCGTCGACGAACAGAACAACGAGAAAAACCGGAACGAGAACCATTCGGACCATCGTGAGAATGTTCGCGATGTTCAGCAACGGAACCGGGTTGTCCGCGACAGGTGTGCCGTCGGACGGGCCGACGGCGGCGCGATGGGCGTCGGTCTGATCGCGCGGGGTACTCATCGGATCACCGCACAGGCGGTGAGCCGAACCCGGGACAAAGCCGAGCGGCGCGGGAATTGCGTGGGGCGGACAGGCACGCGACTTAGAATATCGGTAGGGCCATTGACTAATGTGCACCACATGACTTCGACCGCGCCGACCTATACCGAGAGCCAGTTGATCGTGCGTCGCGCGCGAACGTCGGACATCCCCGAAATCAAGCGTCTGATCGACATCTACGCCGGCAAGATCCTCCTCGAGAAGAATCTCGTGACGCTGTACGAGGCAGTCCAGGAGTTCTGGGTCGCCGAGCGAGGCGGCCAGGTAATCGCTTGCGGCGCACTGCATGTGCTGTGGGCGGACCTGGGTGAGATCCGCACCGTCGCAGTCGATCCGACTGCCAAAGGCCAGGGCGCAGGTTTCCACGTCGTCGACAAACTCATCGAGGTCGCCAAGGAATTGGAGTTGGAACGGTTGTTCGTTTTGACGTTCGAGACCGAGTTCTTCCACCGTCACGGATTCGCAGAGATCGACGGCACCCCCGTCACCGCCGAGGTCTATGCGGAAATGTGTCGGTCCTACGACGCCGGCGTCGCCGAGTTCCTCGATCTGAGCTATGTGAAACCCAACACACTCGGCAATACTCGCATGCTCCTGACTCTCTGAACCGTTCAGACTCTTCACACACCACCATCTCGATCACCAGCCC
Organism: Rhodococcus sp. NJ-530; assembly: GCF_003860625.1. NCBI lineage: Bacteria > Bacillati > Actinomycetota > Actinomycetes > Mycobacteriales > Nocardiaceae > Rhodococcus > Rhodococcus sp. NJ-530. The sequence goes on along the minus strand of NZ_CP034152.1, from coordinate 2,848,067 downwards.
CGAAAGCGGTTCACGATGTCGTTGTTCCTCGTCGAATACACCTACGCGCCCGAGAAGAACGCTCAGCGCGACGAAGTCCGTAGCGATCACCGCGCGTGGCTCGCGGATCTGGTTTCCCGCTCGATCGTCTTGTCATCCGGCCCGTTTGCAGATGGAAACGGCGCGCTGATCATCGTCGACGCCGCAGACGCCGACACCGTTTCCCTCCTCTTCACCCACGATCCGTTCGCGATCGCCGATTTGATCGAGAAGGTCCGGATCACCGAGTGGGTTCCGGTATTGGGTCAGTTCAGCGCCTGAGAGCCCCGGCCCCGGCTTACTCCCCCGCCCGGTCGCGAGTCTTCAACAGGCTCGCGACCGTCGTCACCGCCAATACTCCGATGATCACTCCGAGTGAGAGTGCCGTGGAGATTTCCGGGACGGAGACGTGTTCACCTCCGTTGACGAACGAGAGGGTGTTCTCGTGCAACGCGTGAAGTACCAATTTCACACCGATGAACGCCAGGATTATCGAGAGCCCGTACGAGAGATAGACCAGCCGTTCGAGCAACCCACCGATCAGGAAGTACAGCTGCCGTAGACCCATCAGCGCGAAGGCGTTGGCGGTGAACACCAGATACGGTTCCTGGGTCAGACCGTAGATCGCCGGAATCGAATCGAGCGCGAAGAGCACGTCGGCAAACCCGATTGCGATGAGCGCCAACAACAACGGTGTCACGACGCGCTTGCCGTCGATCCGGGTGATCAGTTTGTCCCCGTCGTATTCCTCGGTTGTCGGCAGCACCCGCTTCACGAGTGAGATGATGCGACTGTCGCGCTTCTCCTCGGCTTCCTTCTCATGCCCGTGATCGCGGATCAGGGTGTACGCGGTGTAGATCAGGAACGCACCGAAGAGGTAGAACACCCAGCTGTACGCATTGATGGCGGCCGCACCGACTCCGATGAAGATTCCGCGCATCACCAATGCGAGGACGATGCCGATCAGCAGGACTTTCTGCTGGAACTCTCGCGGGACGGCGAACGTCGACATGATGATCACGAAGACGAACAGATTGTCGACCGAGAGCGCCTTCTCCGTGACGTAGCCGGCGAAGTACTCACCGCCGTACGTGGTGCCCCAGATCCACATCACGACGAGGCCGAAGACGATGGCGATCGAAATGTAGACCGTCGACCAGAATGCGGACTCCCGGAAGGTCGGCGCATGCGGAGTGCGGACGTGGGCGAAGAAGTCGAAGACGAACAGGCCGAGGATCACCACGATCGTGATTCCCCAAGCCAACGGCGTCACATGCACGGGTTCCTCCGGTCGTCTGTCGACGGCTTGTCCGCCGAGGTGTCCCTACTCGTCTGCAGGTGCCTCATCCGGGTCGCCGCCGCGTATCGACCACAGCAGACCGTCGAGCTCCTCGGGCTTCATGAGCACCTCGCGTGCCTTCGAGCCCTCGCTGGGTCCGACGACGCCGCGGTTTTCCATGAGGTCCATCAGTCTGCCTGCCTTGGCGAACCCGACTCGTAACTTGCGCTGCAACATCGACGTCGAACCGAATTGACTCGTGATGACCAATTCCACGGCCTGCAGGAGGACATCCATGTCGTCGCCGATGTCGGGGTCGACGTCTTTCTTCTCCCCTGCCTTCTGTGCGGTGACACCTTCGGTGTACTCGGGCTCGGCCTGGTTTTTCGCGAAGTCGACAACCGCCGAGATTTCCTCGTCGGTGATGAACGCGCCCTGCATACGGGTCGGCTTACCGGCGCCCATGGGCAGGAAGAGGCCGTCACCCATACCGATGAGCTTCTCGGCGCCGGGCTGATCGAGGATGACTCGCGAGTCCGTCAGTGAAGACGTCGCGAACGCCAGACGAGACGGCACGTTGGTCTTGATCAGTCCGGTGACGACGTCGACGGACGGGCGCTGCGTTGCCAGCACCAGGTGGATACCGGCAGCACGGGCTTTCTGCGTGATGCGGACGATCGCTTCTTCGACGTCGCGGGGAGCGGTCATCATGAGGTCGGCCAGCTCGTCCACGATTGCCAGGATGTACGGGTACGGACGGTAGACGCGCTCGCTGCCCAGAGGGGCGGTGATTTCGCCGGACTTGACCTTGGAGTTGAAGTCGTCGATATGACGCACCCGGTTGGCCTGCATGTCCTGGTAACGCTGTTCCATCTCCTCGACCAACCAGGCCAGCGCTGCCGCGGCCTTCTTCGGCTGAGTGATGATCGGCGTGATCAGGTGCGGGATACCTTCGTACGGCGTGAGCTCGACCATCTTCGGGTCGATGAGGATCATCCGTACTTCTTCCGGCGTTGCTCGGGTGAGCAACGAGACGAGCATCGAGTTCACGAAGCTCGACTTACCCGAGCCGGTCGAACCTGCCACCAGAAGGTGGGGCATCTTCGCGAGGTTCGCACTGACGAAGTCACCTTCGATGTCCTTGCCCAGACCTATCACCAGTGGGTGGTGATCGCGTCGCGTGCTCGGCGCGTTCAGCACGTCGGCGAGGCGGACCATTTCGCGGTCGGAGTTCGGTACCTCGATGCCCACTGCGGACTTACCCGGAATGGGGGCCAGGAGGCGGACGTTGTCGGTTGCCACGGCGTACGCGATGTTGCGGGCGAGCGCGGTGATCTTCTCGACCTTCACGCCTGGGCCGAGTTCGACCTCGTAGCGCGTCACCGTCGGTCCGCGGGTGAAACCGGTAACAGCGGCATCGATCTTGAACTGTTCTAGGACTTCGCTGATCGCCTCGATCATCGCGTCGTTCGCAGAACTGCGGAGCTTGGGCGGGTCTCCCTCGATCAGTAACGTCGTCGGCGGGAGGTTGTAGTCGCCGTCGGTGACCCGATCGGTGACGAAGTGTTCCTTCTCCTCCGGCTCCGGTTCGGGTTTCGGCACGGGCTTGGCGATGGGGACCGAACGCGCAGGCACCTTGGGGCGCGGCGCCGGAGTCTCCACCACGGGCGCTGCCGCAGCCGCGACGGGCTCGTCGGGTACTGCGGTGTCGTCGGCGTTCCACAGGCCGAGGACTTCGGTCTTCTTGTCTCCGGATTCGAACTCGTCCGTCGGGTAGTTGTCGATCGGTGCGCGTCGGCTGGTCCGCTTGGCGGGCTTGAGCGGTGGCTCGGCGTAGGTGTCGACCGGGTAGCCGTCGGCGTCGAACAGTGAAGGATCGTAAGCAGATTCGCCGTAGTGGTGCTCGCCGTCCTCGTCGAATTCGGATCCGTAGTCGCCGTATTCGTCCGAGCGATACGAGGCACCGAAGAAGGACTGGAACTTGCTCGGCACCTCACGCAGAGTCGTTCCGGTCAGAAGGAGGATTCCGAATCCGGCGGCGATGACGAGCAGCGGCGCAGACAGCCAGACGGTGAGCCCGTTGGTGAGCGGGCCGCCCACGACGTATCCGACAAACCCTGCGCCGTTGGAGCGACCGGTGGCGTCTGTCGGTGAACCCGAGATGATGTGCCAGAGGCCGAGCGCCGGCAGACCGACCAGCAAGGATCCCATGATCAGTCGGGGCCGGATCTCAGGTTTCGGTTCGGTGCGCATCAACAGGATCGCGAGGCCGACGCCGACGATGGGGAGAACGGCCGAGGCCGCGCCGAAGATCGCCCGCACGAGGGTGTCGATGCCGCCGCCGATCGGACCACCGGCCTTGAACCAGACGCCACCGGCGATGACGACGCTGAATGCGAGCAGGCCGAGCGCTATTCCGTCGCGGCGGTGGCCGGCTTCGATCTCGCCGACCTTACTGACGGTGCGTGTGGTGGCGCCGACGCCGCGGGCAGCCAGGGACCACCCGGCTCCGATTCCCTTGCCCACAGCGGCCAACGGGCTGGCCCGCTGAGAGGTTTTCGATACCGGGCGGCGCGCGGCCGACGACGTACCGGACGCCTTCTTGGGCGCCGGCTTGGAGCCTTTGCCCGACGCGGGGCGCCCACCAGCCCTGGCCGAAGTCGTGACATTTCGAGGAGTCGATACGGTTCGCGTGGTGCGCGAGGCACGAGGTTTTGCGGTTGCGCGCGTGCTCGGAGTAGAGGCTGACGACCTGGTCGATGCCCTGGACGTAGACGTGCTTGTACTGGATCCCCGGGCGCTCGACTTACCTGCCATGGAGTTCAGGCTAGTCTGTGCGACCCCATCTGGACCATCCGCAACACCAGCAACACTGGTGGCGAGTGCGAAACGTGATCTTCACAACGCGTCTGTCGAGCTCCACTCCGGTAGAAGGCGGCCATCAGAAACTGCGATCGAGCGCCATCACGGATTGAACGTCGGCCAGTTCGCCCTTGGCTTCGATCTTCACCTCGTTGCGACCGAAAGCGTGCAGCAGTAACTCGGCGGGTTCACCCTGCAGGACAACACTGCGAGAGCCGGATTTGTGGACGACCGCACTCTCGCCGGACGGAAGTTCGAAAATGACCTCGACAGCGGCTTTGCGGTAACCCATCTTGCCGATCTGCCGGGCGTACTTCCACAGCTGAGCCTGCCGACCCTCCGACAACGGACGCGGCGCCCAGTTCAGATGTGCGCGTCGTACATCTTCGTGGTGGATGAACATTTCCGTGGTATTTACCTGCGCGTCGAGCCAGTACATCGGCGACCACCGAGGCGGCCCACTCCGAACGTCGTCGAGGATCTCCTCCCACGGACGCGCCGCTGCGGCCTTACGCACGCTCTCGGTGTGACCGGCAAGAGGGCTCAACATGATTCCGGGAGCGGCGTCGAGACGCCGCTCCCGGACTATCAGATGTGCTGCCAGGTCACGATTGGTCCACTCCCCACACAGTGTCGGAGCATCGGGGCCGAATTCGACCATGCTGTCCACCAGGGCGAGTCGTTCGTCATGAGCGAAGGTCACCTTCGCCAAAGTACTCGAACCGGACCGGGTTCGAGCGGAAGCGACCTGCTGTGCCGAATCTACGGAACCGCGATGACCGTCGGAATGATCATCGGACGGCGGCGGTACTTGTCCGCGACCCAACGTCCGACGACGCGGCGCACCGACTGCGCGATGCGATGAGCGTCGATGACGCCTTCGCTCGCCAACCGGGCCAGGTCCGATTCCACGAGATCCGCGGCAGCCTTGAGCGCTGTCGGATCGTCGGAGAAGCCGCGACCGGACACCTCGGGGGTGCTGACCGCACGGCCCGTCGACTCGTTGATGACGATGGTGATCGCGATGAAGCCGCCCTCACCGAGCACGAGGCGATCGGACAGCGTCGGCTCACCGACGTCGCCGACGGACAGACCGTCGACGTAGACGTGTCCGACCGGTACGCGTCCGACGATCTCGGCGAGGCCGTCCACCATGTCGACCACGACGCCGTCCTCGGCCAATACGATGCGCTCTTCCGGCACGCCGGTTGCCTTTGCCAGCGCGGCGTTGGCACGCAGGTGCCGCCATTCACCGTGGACGGGCATGGCATTGGTGGGCCGAACCGCGTTGTACAGGTAGAGCAACTCACCGGCGGACGCGTGGCCCGAGACGTGAACCTTGGCGCTCTGCTGGGTCACGACGGTGGCACCGCGCTTGGCCAAACCGTTGACCACGGCAAAAACGGAGTTCTCGTTGCCCGGGATCAGCGAAGACGCGAGAACGACAAGGTCGTTGGCGCGGATGTTGATCTGACGGTGTTCGCCGCGCGCCATCCGCGAGAGCGCTGCCAACGGCTCACCCTGCGAACCCGTCGAAATGAGCACCAGGCGATCGTCGGGAAGGGTGGCGGCGGTGTCGATGTCTACGACGAGGCCGTCGGGCACCGTCAGGTAGCCCAGATCCTGGGCGATCTGCATGTTGCGGACCATCGAGCGGCCGACGAAGACGATGCGGCGGTTGTACCGAGCGGCTACGTCGACGACCTGCTGGATGCGATGCACATGGCTGGCGAACGATGCCACGATGACGCGCTGCTTCGCCTTGCCGATGACATTGTCGAGCACTCCCCCGATTTCGCGCTCGGGTGTGACGAATCCCGGAACCTCGGCGTTCGTCGAGTCGACGAGGAACAGGTCGACGCCCTCGTCGCCCAGGCGGGAGAATCCGGCGAGGTCGGTCAGGCGGCCGTCGAGAGGCAGCTGATCGAGCTTGATGTCACCGGTGTGCAGTACGACGCCGGCGTCGGTGCGAATCGCGATCGCGAGAGCGTCGGGAATCGAGTGGTTGACCGCGAAGTACTCGCAGTCGAACGGGCCATGGGTGGTGGTGTTTCCCTCGACGACCTCGACCAGGTTCGGACGCAGGCGATGCTCGCGGCACTTGGCGGCAACGAGAGCGAGAGTGAACTTCGCGCCGATGACCGGAATGTCCGCGCGCAGACGCAGCAAGAACGGCAGAGCACCGATGTGGTCCTCGTGTCCGTGAGTCAAGATGACGGCTTCGACGTCGTCCATACGGTCTTCGATGTAGCGGAAGTCCGGGAGGATCAGGTCGACGCCAGGCTGCTGGTCCTCGGGGAACAGCACACCGCAGTCGACGATCAGCAACTTGCCACGGTGCTCGAACACCGTCATGTTGCGACCGATTTCGCCGATGCCGCCCAGCGCGACGATGCGCAGACCCGATGCCGGCGCCTTCGGGGGTGTTCCGAGGCGACCCGTGGGATCGACGGCCGGACGGTTCTCGGGGCGCTTGTTTCCGCGCCCGTTGCCCGACTTCGATGCTGCCGGTCGGTTACCGCCGGAAGATTTGCGCGGCGACCTGTCTTCGGTCGACTTCTTGGGTGCAGCAGATTTGGTGGCAGCGGACTTGGTTGCTGCAGATTTGGTTGCTGCGGCCTTCTTGGGCGGGGCGGCTGCGGCGGGGGCCGCTTCTGCCGCCGGCGCAGCTGGTGCCTCTACCGGTGCGGCCTTTGCGGCCGTTTCGGGAGCCGGAGGCGAAGGCGGACCGGCTTGACGACTGGCACTACGACGTCGGGGGGGACGGGTCATTTACAAAACTCCTGCCGCATGCAGATCGGCGGCAAGACCGTCGATCTGCTCTTTAGTGGGTGCAACCTGCGGAAGGCGTGGTTCTCCGACATCGATTCCGATGAGTCGCAGACCCGCCTTCGAAGCGCTGACACCGCCGAGGCGGGCAACGGAACGAATCACAGGGATCAAACTGAGGTTTATCTCGCGCGCGCGGGCGATATCGCCGGACACGAACGCGGTGTGAAGGTCGCGGAGACGACCCGGAACAAGATGGCCGATGACGCTGACGAAGCCGGTGGCGCCCACAGCGAGCCACGGCAGATTCAGCGGGTCGTCGCCGGAGAAGAACTGGAGCTCGGTGGTGCCGATCAACTCTGCGCCGGCGTTGAGGTCGCCCTTGGCGTCCTTGACGGCCTTGATTCGCGGGTGCTCGGCGAGTCGGCGGATCGTCTCGGTCTCGATGGGAACGACGGAGCGGGGCGGAATGTCGTACAACATGACGGGCAGGTCGGTCGCGTTGGCGACGGCGGTGAAGTGTGCAAACAGTCCGGCCTGGGGCGGACGTGAGTAATACGGGGTGACGACGAGCAGACCGTGCGCTCCGGCGCGAGCCGCGTCACGTGCGAGTTCGACGCTGTGAGCGGTGTCGTTGCTGCCGGCGCCTGCAACGATCTTCGCGCGGTTACCGACGGCGTCGATCACTGCGCGGAGCAGGTCGAGCTTCTCGGACTCGGTGGTGGTGGGAGATTCACCGGTGGTACCGGCAAGAACGAGGCCGTCACAGCCGTTGTCGACGAGATGGGCTGCGAGGCGCACTCCCGCGTCGACGTCCAACTTCCCGTCGGCAGTGAACGGGGTCACCATCGCAACGGAAATGGTGCCGAACGGACGCTCGACAAGAGAAGCGGAATCACCGTAGGTCATGGTCAGAAGGTTACCCGGTTCAGCTCTTACTTCTGCACACGAGTCACGACTCGGCCGCAAATGCGCTGACGGCAATTTCCGATCCGTCGCTTCCGCGAAGAATCTCGTAGTCCCCGAACACATTTGGCGCGACATCACGAAGCTGACGCAGGCACTCGACCGCGACTCGCCGGATCTCGACATCCGCATGTTCGGTGGCACGCATCTCGACGAAGTGCCGCCAGGCCCGATAGTTTCCGGTCACGACCAAGCGCGTCTCGGTGGCGTTGGGCAGCACCGAGCGCGCAGCCTGCCTGGCTTGCTTCCCCCGCATCGGGGCACCGGGCACCGATTGCAGTTTCCCTTCGAGGGCAGTCAGCAGTTCCCCGTAAGCGCGACGGCTTTCGTCGGTGGCATTCAGAAACAGTGCTTCGAGCTCGGGATCACCTTCGACAGCAGGAGGCACGACGACGTTTGCATCGTTCTCACGGACGAATCGCTGCGAGAGTTGCGAGTACGAGAAGTGCCGGTGACGAATCAATTCGTGAGTGCACGAGCGCGAGATACCGGTGATGTAGAAGCTCACTGTCGCATGCTCGAGCACCGAAACGTGTCCGACCTCGAGCAGATGCCTCAGGTATCCGGCGTTGGTTGCGGTTCGCGGATTCGGCTTGGACCAACTCTGGTAGCAGGCTCGACCGGAGAACTCGACCAGCGCTTCGCCACCATCCGCGTCCGTCTCCCACGGAATGTCCTCGGGCGGGAAGAACTCGGACTTCGCCACCAACTGCACTTTCAGTGACACCGTGTTCGGCACAACCCACTCCTCGACAAGCACGAAACGACCAGCATGAAACCCGGGCGCCGTTCGCCTCAGGTGCTGGGCAACTCTATAGCGGTCGACCGCCCTCGATACCGAGTGACGTCATCACATCCTTGACTGACGTCACTTTTGACGTCACTGTGGTGTCATGGACATTTCGGAGTACACCGCAAAGCTGCAGAACGACCTCGCCACTGCAGCCGAACTCGGCGACGATCACACGCGCCGGATTGCGGCGTCGTTGTCCGCCGCCATCGAACCCTCGGTCCGCCTGGTCTTGTTGGCCGCGGCGACAGAACTGGCCAAGGAGATCGGGGCGAAGCTGGGCGACCGAGAGGTCAAGGTCAATCTCGACGGAAGCGAATTACTGGTCGACGTCGTTCGCCCGCCGAACTCGACCGGCGGCGAAGGTGCAAACGAGAAGGCAGACGACGAGAAGAAGGACTCAACCTACTCGTTCGACGACGTCAGCGGAGATATCAGCCGGGTGACGTTGAGGATGATGGAGCAGATCAAAGCCCGCGCCGAGGAGGCCGCCAATCAGAACGGAGTCTCCCTCAACTCGTGGGTTTCACAAGCCGTCCAGGGCGCATTGCGGGACCAGATGCGCAAGAACGGCATGGACTAGCTCGACGCCAACCCGATCACCGAATGATCTAATTGCGCAACTGCAGTAATCACGAACCGTTGCCGCAAGGCGAGAAGGAGCACGTTCATGGCCGTTTCGGGCGTCAAGGAATTCGAGATCAAGGCTGATCCGGAAACGGTGATGAAGGCCGTAGCAGCCGTCGATCGGCTGCCGGAATGGTCGTCTGCACACAAGAAGATCACCATCGAGAGCACCCACGACGACGGTCGCCCCCATCGCGTTCGCATGGCCGTGTCCATTCTGGGAATCAACGACGAGCAGGTAGTCGACTACACCTTCGAGGGCGACGAGAAGGTGACCTGGACCCTCGTGGAGAGCGGTCAGCAGAACCAGCAGGACGGCTCGTACGTCTTGACTCCCACCGACGGTGGAACCAAAGTCACCTTCGAACTGACCATCGATCCCAAGATCCCGCTGCCGGGCTTCCTGGTGAAGAAGGCACAGAAGACGGCCCTGGAAACAGCGAGCAAGGGCCTGACGAAGTTCGTCGAAAACTTCTGAGCGCACACGCAATTCAGGCGGCCCTTAATTCGGCGTTCATCGCCGGGTAAGGGCCGTTTGCTGTGAAGCCGAGCTGTGTTTTCGCGGAAGTCCCTGCCGATGTTGAAGATTCGCCGGTAGCCAGGGACCGCCAGGAGTAACGTCGGCCGCGTGTCCGCCGAGACCGCAGAGCCCAACTCCATGGCACCCGTGCGCATCCTCGTCTACAGCGACGACGCACACACGCGCGAGCAAGTTCGGCTCGCTCTCGGAGAGCGCCCACATCCGTCGATGCCCACCATCGACTACATCGAGGTCGCGACGGCACCGATCGTCGTAGCCAAGCTCGATGCCGGCGGAATCGACCTCGCCATCCTCGACGGCGAGGCGAGTCCGGCGGGCGGCATGGGCGTCGCGAAACAACTCAAGGACGAGATCGCCGACTGTCCACCGATCCTCGTACTGACCGGTCGACCCGACGATGCGTGGCTGGCGTCGTGGTCGAGAGCGGAAGCCTCAGTGCCGCAGCCGATAGATCCGATCGAACTTGCTTCCACCGTCATCGCGCTTCTGCGTCGACAACTGAGCCGGTGAGCACCCGTTGCAGCGGTGATTCGTTGCGGCGCCGACTACTTCGGACTTTCGAGAGCGAAACTCGGCACCCCGAAAACGAACCCAATGTCGGAGGCCTCCCCTAGTGTGGGTGTCGCAGGTCACATAAGTATCGAATTGCTGGCAGTATCGAAATCGAACGGCACCTTCGGGCTGGGCGGACTTCCGCACAGCGGAGAGGAGTTCGGGTGACATGAACGCTTACATCCCCATTCTCGTCCTCGGGGTCATCGCGATGGCCTTCGCTGTGGTGTCGGTTGTTCTCGCGTCCGTGGTCGGCCCGAAGCGGTACAACAGGGCGAAACTCGAAGCCTACGAATGCGGAATCGAACCGGCACCCCGTACCGCCGGTGGCGGGCGGTTTCCCGTCAAGTTCTATCTGACGGCAATGCTGTTCATCATCTTCGACATCGAGATCGTTTTCCTCTACCCGTGGGCGGTGCATTTCGATTCGCTCGGCTTGTTCGGCCTCGCGGCGATGGGCCTTTTCATAGTCAACGTCTCGGTGGCATACGCATACGAATGGCGACGAGGCGGTCTCGGTTGGGACTAGGCCAGCGGACACAGGTACAGCACACATACGTCAGACAAAACCGGTCACACCGCAGCTGTTACGACTGAAAAGAGTCGGATATGGGTCTCGAAGAAAAGCTCCCCAGCGGATTTCTACTGACCACTGTCGAGGGCCTGGCAGGGTATGCCCGCAAAGGATCACTGTGGCCTGCCACCTTCGGGCTCGCGTGCTGCGCGATCGAGATGATGGCAACCACGTCAGGTCGCTTCGACCTGGCGCGGTTCGGCATGGAGGCATTCCGCGCGTCGCCGCGACAGGCAGACCTTCTGATCGTGGCCGGGCGGGTCAGTCAAAAGATGGGGCCGGTACTTCGTCAGGTCTACGACCAGATGGCCGAGCCGAAATGGGTTCTGGCCATGGGTGTGTGTGCGTCGTCCGGCGGTATGTTCAACAACTACGCAGTGGTACAGGGCGTCGACCACATCGTGCCGGTCGACATCTACTTGCCCGGTTGTCCGCCGCGGCCGGAGATGCTCCTGAACGCGATCATCGAACTGCACCGAAAGATCCAGGAGATGCCCCTCGGCGTGAACCGCGAAGAGGCACGCGCGGCAGCCGAGCGCGCCGCACTGGCATCCACCCCCACCATCGACATGAAGGGGCTTCTGCGATGACCGCGGGCAACAACGGATCGAGGGGGATGTTCGGGGTCCGCGGCAGTGGTGACACCTCGGGCTACAGCCGGCTCGCCCCGCCGATCTCAGTAGAGGACAAGGCCTCTCGACCGTTCGGTGGATACTTCGACGAAGTTGCGGACTCCTTGGATGCCGCATTGCGCAGCGGGGGCAGCACTTTCACCGATGCAATCGAGCGGGTAGTGATCTTTCGAGACGAGATGACGCTGCATGTCGAACGGTCTCACCTCCCGCAGGTCGCGCGCAGACTGCGCGACGAATCGGAACTGCGCTTCGAACTTTGCCTGGGTGTCGATGGAGTCCACTATCCGCAGGACACCGGTCGCGAGCTCCACGCCGTGTATCCATTTGCTTCGATCACGCACAACCGCCGGATCAGACTGGAAGTGTCCGTGCCGGACTCCGATCCACATATTCCGTCCATCGTCGGGATATACCCCACCAACGATTGGCACGAGCGTGAGACCTACGACTTCTTCGGGATCGTCTTCGACGGTCACCCGGCCCTGACCCGTATCGAGATGCCCGACGACTGGAAGGGCCACCCACAGCGCAAGGACTATCCGCTCGGCGGTATCCCGGTCGAGTACAAGGGCGCCCAGACTCCTCCACCCGACGAGCGTAGGTCGTACAACTGATGAACGAGACGACAGGAAGCAACTCCGGTGCCACGACGGAAACCGTCGTCACAGCATCGGGTCAGGACTGGGACGACATCGTCACCGCGGCCGCTCGCCAGCGAACCGGCGAGGCCGAACGGATCGTGGTCAACATGGGCCCGCAGCATCCGTCCACTCACGGCGTCTTGCGCCTCATTCTCGAAATCGAGGGTGAGACAGTCGTGGAAGCTCGGTGTGGAATCGGCTACCTGCACACCGGAATCGAAAAGAATCTCGAATACCGGAACTGGACGCAGGGCGTCACTTTCGTTACTCGAATGGACTACCTGTCACCGTTCTTCAACGAAACCGCGTACTGCCTCGGAGTCGAAAAACTTCTCGGTATCACCGACGACATTCCCGAGCGAGCCACCGTCATTCGCGTGATGATGATGGAGCTCAATCGAATCTCGTCGCACCTTGTCGCCCTGGCAACCGGTGGAATGGAACTGGGCGCCGTGACGGCGATGCTGTTCGGATTCCGCGAACGCGAATTGATTCTGGACGTGTTCGAGACGATCACCGGACTGCGGATGAATCACGCCTACATCAGGCCTGGTGGTCTCGCTCAGGATCTACCCGACGGGTCGGTCGCGAAGGTGCGAGAACTGTTGAAGGTCCTACCGAAACGGTTGCGTGACGTCGAACTGATGCTCAGCGACAACTCTATCTGGAAAGCCCGCACCCAGGGAATCGGATATCTCGATCTCACCGGCTGCATGGCGCTCGGCGTGACGGGGCCGGTCCTACGCGCCACGGGTCTCCCCCACGATCAGCGTCGAGCGCAGCCCTACTGCGGCTACGAGAACTACGAGTTCGACGTCGTGACGCACGACGGATCCGATTGCTACGGAAGGTACGTCATCCGTGTCGAGGAGATGAAGGAGTCCCTCAAGATCGTCGAGCAGTGCCTCGACAAACTGCAACCGGGGCCGGTCATGGTGGACGACAAGAAGATCGCCTGGCCTGCCGATCTCGCTGTCGGACCGGATGGCCTCGGCAATTCGCAGAAGCACATCGCCAAGATCATGGAGTCGTCCATGGAGGGTCTGATTCACCATTTCAAACTGGTCACCGAAGGAATCCGCGTGCCGCCCGGCCAGGTGTACGTCGCCGTCGAGTCCCCGCGTGGCGAGTTGGGTGTGCACATGGTCAGCGACGGGGGAACCCGGCCGTACCGAGTCCATTTCCGGGATCCGTCATTCACCAACCTTCAAGCGGTAGCGGCGATGTGCGAGGGAGGCATGGTGTCCGACGTGATCGCCTCGGTTGCCAGTATCGATCCCGTCATGGGCGGAGTGGACCGATGACCGGCCCGAACGGCTCGTCACGGGTGTTCATCGAACTCGGGCCGCGCCCGGACGAGCCCACGCAACTGGTACGCCCTGGCGCACGATCGAGTTATCCGCCTGACGTACTCGCCCGACTCGACGCCGATGCCGAAACCGTCATCGCTCGTTACCGTGAGCCTGACGCCGCGGCGACCACCAGTCGATCAGCCCTCCTGCCGCTCCTTCATCTCGTGCAGTCCGAGGACGGGTACATCACCCCGGCCGGGATCGATTTCTGCAGTGCCAAGCTGGGTTTGACCGGCGCCGAGGTTGCCGCCGTTTCCACCTTCTACTCGATGTATCGCCGTGGTCCGACGGGTGAGTATCTGGTCGGAGTCTGCACCAACACGCTGTGCGCGATCATGGGCGGAGACGACATCCTCGCAGCACTCGAAGAGCATCTCGGGTCAGCAGGCTCCAGAGACGAAGGCGGACACTCCATCTCGACGTCCGACGGCAAGATCACCCTCGAACACATCGAGTGCAATGCGGCGTGCGACTACGCCCCCGTCATGATGATCAACTGGGAGTTCTTCGACAACCAGACTCCGGAATCGGCGCGCTCACTCGTCGATGCGCTCCGCGCCGGAGAGCGCGTGACACCCAGTCGCGGTGCCACACTGTGTTCGTTCCGACAGACCGCACGCACCTTGGCCGGGTTCCCCGATACGCGAATCGAAGCAGCCGAAGCACAGACAATCGGCGGGGCAACTCTTGCCGGACTGCGTATCAGCCGATCTCACGACGACAACCCACCCGGTTCGGCCTCAGCAGCCGACGCTCCCGGCGAAGGGAAGTGACATGACACTCGCCCCCGTCCTGAGTCGCTACTGGGATCAACCGAACTCGTGGACTCTCGACAGCTACCTTCGTCACGACGGCTACCAAGCCCTACGCAAAGCGCTAGCCATGTCCCCCGACGCCGTGATCGAAACGGTCAAGGACGCTGGCCTTCGTGGGCGCGGTGGCGCCGGTTTCCCGACGGGCCTCAAGTGGAGTTTCATCCCACAGAGCACCGAAGACAAGCCAGGAGACGGCAAGCCTCACTATCTCGTCGTCAATGCCGACGAGTCCGAACCGGGCACATGCAAGGACATGCCGTTGATGATGGCGACCCCACACACGTTGGTCGAGGGAGTCATCATCGCGGCGTATGCAATTCGAGCGGCCAAGGCGTTCATCTACGTCCGGGGCGAGGTGGTCCCGGTCCTGCGACGTCTGCAGACCGCCGTGGCCGAGGCCTACGCGGCCGGATACCTGGGCCGCAACATCCTCGGTTCGGGATTCGACTTGGATCTCGTCGTGCACGCCGGAGCAGGCGCGTACATCTGTGGTGAGGAGACAGCCCTCCTCGATTCGTTGGAGGGACGACGCGGTCAGCCTCGACTGCGGCCGCCATTCCCCGCCGTCGCCGGCCTCTACGCCTGCCCGACCGTCGTCAACAACGTCGAGTCCATCGCGAGTGTGCCGTCGATCGTCCTGGGCGGCCCGGAGTGGTTCCGGTCGATGGGAAGCGAGAAGTCGCCGGGGTTCACGTTGTACTCGCTCTCTGGTCATGTCACCACTCCCGGCCAGTACGAGGCGCCGCTCGGCATCACGTTGCGAGAACTTCTCGACTACGCGGGCGGCGTTCGCACCGGGCACACCCTCAAGTTCTGGACTCCCGGCGGATCCTCGACTCCGATCTTCACCGACGAACATCTCGATGTCCCACTCGACTACGAGGGCGTCGGCGCGGCGGGATCGATGCTCGGCACCAAAGCACTGCAGATATTCGACGACACAACCTGCATGGTGCGTGCGGTGCTGCGGTGGACCGAGTTCTATGCCCACGAATCTTGCGGTAAATGCACGCCGTGCCGCGAAGGCACGTACTGGCTGGTGCAGATCCTGCGTCGGCTCGAAGGCGGAACAGGTACTGAAGCTGATCTCACCAAACTTCTCGACATCTCGGACACCATCCTCGGAAAATCCTTCTGCGCGTTGGGCGACGGAGCGACCAGCCCGATCATGTCCTCCCTGAAGTACTTCCGTGAGGAATACGTAGCGCATTTCGACGGCAACGGATGCCCGTTCGATCCTCGCCGGTCCGTTCTCGCGACAGGAGCGTTCGTCTCATGACTGCAGCCGACGCCACCACTGGAACCGATGCGGCACCGCCGATTGATCTCGTCACCCTCACCATCGACGGCCGGGAACTCCAGGTACCCAAGGGCACGTTGATCATTCGCGCTGCAGAGATGATCGGCACACAGATTCCGCGGTTCTGCGATCATCCTCTTCTGGACCCGGTCGGGGCGTGCCGACAGTGCATCGTGGAGGTCGAAGGTCAACGCAAGCCGGTGGCGTCCTGCACGACACCGGTTGCGGACGGAATGGTCGTCACCACACAGCTCACGTCACCGGTGGCGGAGAAGGCGCAGCGCGGGGTGATGGAACTCCTGCTCATCAACCACCCTCTGGACTGCCCCGTGTGTGACAAGGGCGGCGAGTGTCCGCTTCAAAACCAGGCGATGTCGACCGGTCGCACCGAATCCCGGTTCGGTGAGGAGAAAAGGACCTACCCCAAGCCCATCCCACTCTCGTCCGAAATCCTGCTCGACCGCGAGCGTTGCGTCCTCTGCGCCAGATGCACACGGTTTTCGGGCCAGATCGCCGGCGACCCGTTCATCGATCTCCTCGAGCGCGGCGCGCTTCAACAGGTCGGGATCTACGCCAACGAGCCCTTCGAGTCCTACTTCTCGGGCAACACCATCCAGGTGTGCCCGGTCGGCGCGCTTACCAGTACGGCATACCGATTCCGGGCGCGACCGTTCGATCTGGTGTCCAGCCCCAGCGTGTGTGAACACTGCGCCGACGGATGTGCTCAGCGCACGGACCACCGTCGCGGAAAGGTTCTCCGCCGTCTCGCCGGGGACGACCCCGCAGTCAACGAGGAATGGAACTGCGACAAGGGCCGTTTCGCATTCACGTACACGACCCAAGGTGATCGGATCACCACTCCCCTGATCCGCAACGCTGACGGCGAATTGATTCCGGCGTCGTGGCCCATGGCACTCGACCTCGTTGCGCGATCCTTCGCGCAGGCCCGCGGTGACGCAGGCGTACTCGTCGGCGGACGCTCTACCTTGGAGGACGCCTACGCCTACGGCAAGTTCGCGCGAGTTGCTCTCGCCACCAACAACATCGACTTCCGAATCCGTGCTCATTCTGCCGAAGAGGCAGGTTTCCTCTCAGCACACGTCGCCGGCCGCACACTCGAAGAGTCGGTAACGTACCAGGACCTCGAGTCGGCCCCGGCCGCATTGCTGGTAGCTCTCGAGCCCGAGGAGGAGTCACCGATCATCTTCCTGCGGCTACGCAAGGCCGCACGTTTCGGCAAGACGACGGTGCTCTCCAGCGCGCCATTCGCTACGCGCGGCCTGAAGAAGATGGGCGGCTCTTTGCTTCGGACCGTACCCGGAAGTGAAGCAGCTCTGATGGATTCGTTGTCTCACCCCAGCAGTGAGGAGGGGCAGCTCCTCCGGCAGCCCGGTGCAGTGATCCTGTTGGGCGAACGACTCAGTGAGGTGGCGGGCGGCTTCGCCGCGGCGGTACGTCTCGCCGAAGCGACAGGAGCTTGTTTGGCTTGGGTCCCACGCCGCGCTGGTGATCGCGGCGCCGTCGAGGCCGGCGCACTACCGGGATTGCTTCCCGGCGGACGCCCCGTTGCGGACCCGGCAGCACGTCAGGAGGTGGAATCAGTGTGGGGGCCTCCATCCCGGCATCCGACGGGCGCGACGCCGCGAGTCTGCTGGATCCGGGGCAGACGACTGCTGCCCTTCTTGTCGGCGGCGTCGAATTGAGTGATCTCCCGAACCCGGCGAAGGCAAGGGCCGCGATCGAAGCAGCAGGTTTCGTGGTGAGTTTGGAGATCCGTCACAGCGGAGTCACCGAACTCGCCGACGTCGTCTTCCCGGTGGCACCGGTCGCCGAGAAGCCCGGAACCTTCCTCGATTGGGAAGGCCGCGAGCGCGTGTTCGACACCGCATTGAGAACGACAGGAGTGATGCCGGATCAGCGCGTCCTTCACGCGATCGCAGCCGAGATGGGCATCGATCTGGGCCTACCCGACGCAGATTCCGCACGCTCGGAGATACACCGCCTCGGCGCGTGGTCCGGATCGCGCCCCATCTCGCCTCAGGTGCCGTCAGGCACCATGCCCACACCGGCACTGGGCGAGGCAGTGTTGTCGAGCTGGCGAATGCTGCTCGACAACGGCCGATTGCAAGACGGCGAGCCCAACCTGGCGGGTACGGCACGGCTCCCACTCGTGCGTTTGTCTGCCGAGACCGCTGCCGAGATCGGCGCCGACAACGGCGATCACGTTGCGGTGTCGACTGAATCCGGTTCCATCACATTACCGTTGGAGATCACCGAACTCCCGCCTCGAACAGTCTGGCTCCCGCTCAATTCACCGGGTAGCACGATCTACGAAACGCTCTGCGTTACCGCGGGTTCCGTGGTGAAGATTGCGAAGGCGGGAGCGCAATGACCACCCACGAGTACGGGACCGTGTCAGCTCCGGTCGACCTGTCGGCGTTCGGGCACGACCCGTGGTGGTTGGTGATCGGCAAGGCTCTCGCCATTTTCGTGTTCCTCGTACTCACACCGCTGGTGGCAATTTACGCGGAACGAAAGGTCATGGCACGCATGCAGATGCGTGTCGGACCGAACCGCGTCGGCCCCCGTGGAATGCTCCAGAGTCTCGCTGACGGAATCAAGCTCGCCCTCAAGGAGGGCATCACACCGACCGGCGCCGACAAACCGATTTATCTCCTCGCGCCCGTCATCGCAGTCGTGCCCGCGTTCATGGCCTTTGCCGTCATCCCGTTCGGTCCGCAGGTCTCGATCTTCGGAACCCTTTCACCCCTGCAACTGACCGATCTGCCGGTCGGAGTTCTCTACATCCTCGCCGTAACTTCAATCGGTGTGTACGGGATCGTGCTTGCCGGCTGGTCGTCCGGATCGACGTATCCACTACTGGGCGCACTTCGATCGACCGCGCAGGTCATCTCCTACGAAGTAGCAATGGGGCTGTCCTTCGCCGCAGTCTTCCTCTACGCCGGCACGATGTCCACGTCCGGCATCGTCAGCGCCCAACAAGGTGCCTGGTACGTCTTTCTCCTCCTGCCGTCCTTCTTGATCTACGTGACAGCCATGGTCGGCGAAACCAACAGGGCTCCCTTCGACCTTCCCGAGGCCGAGGGTGAACTGGTGGGTGGGTTCCACACCGAGTACTCCTCACTCAAGTTCGCGATGTTCATGCTGGCCGAGTACGTGAACATGGTGACGGTGTCCGCTCTGGCCACGACACTGTTCCTGGGCGGGTGGCACGCACCGTTCCCGTTCAACCTGTGGGACGGCGCCAATTCCGGTTGGTGGCCGGTGCTGTGGTTTGTCGCCAAGGTGTGGGGCTTCCTCTTCGTCTTCATCTGGTTGCGCAGCACGCTTCCTCGATTGCGCTACGACCAGTTCATGAATCTCGGATGGAAGATTCTCATCCCCGCTGCCTTGGTGTGGGTGATGGTGATCGCGACCGTTCGTGCGTTCCGCAACGAGGGTTACAACACCTGGGTCGTACTTCTTTGCGTCGCACTGGTTCTCGGAGCTGCGCTCCTGATCGTGTTGGCCGGGACTTACCGCAGCCGACGCCGAACCGCCGCGTTGGTGCCCGATTCGGGGACCCGGCCTTTCGATGCGATGTCGGGCGGCTTCCCGGTTCCACCCCTACCTGGTCAAACGCTGCCGACCCGAAAACTACCGGGTCAGAAGGTGCCACCGCCGCGGCGGACAGATGTTTCCGACACATCGGAGGACTCCCATGCCTGATTTCCTCGGACCTATCGCGGGTTTCGGAGTGACGCTCTCGACAATGTTCAAGAAGCCCGAGACCGAGTTCTATCCGGAGGAGAAGCGCCCCACCGCGCCCGGATACCACGGTCGCCATCAACTCAACCGGTATGCGGACGGACTCGAGAAGTGCATCGGTTGCGAACTGTGTGCCTGGGCCTGCCCCGCCGACGCGATCTATGTCGAGGGTGCTGACAACACCGAAGAAGAACGGTTCTCCCCCGGCGAGCGTTACGGGCGGGTGTATCAGATCAACTACCTGCGGTGCATCGGCTGTGGCCTCTGCGTCGAGGCTTGCCCCACTCGGGCTCTCACCATGACCAACGAGTACGAGATGACCGACGACAACCGAGCCGGATTGATCTACGAGAAGGACCGCCTTCTCGCGCCCCTGAAACCCGACATGGCAGCGCCACCACACGCGCTGCGTCCCGGCACAACTCAGGACGACTACTACCGCGGCGACATCACAGCAGCTCCCGAACAGCCAGCACCCGAGCAAGAGCCGAACCCGGAGACCGAGAAATGATCGCGTCGGTCACGACCACGATCCTGGCGGAGGGAACGATGACATCGACCTCCACCGGCGAGGCGGTGCAGTTCTGGATCCTCGGAACCCTTGCGGTGATCAGCGCTTTGGGCGTGGTCGCCGCCCCCAAGGCCGTCTACTCTGCGCTCTTCCTTGCAATGACGATGATCATCCTGGCCGTCTTCTACATCGTGCAGGGCGCACTGTTCCTCGGTGTCGTCCAGATCGTCGTCTATACCGGCGCAGTGATGATGTTGTTCCTGTTCGTCCTGATGCTGGTCGGCGTGGATTCTTCGGACTCCTTGGTCGAAACGCTACGGGGACAACGCGTCAGCGCGATCGTGATCGGCGTCGGATTCGGGCTACTCCTTATCGGCGGCCTCGGAAATGCGTCGATCTCGGGGTTCACCGGATTCACCGGACTCGACCAGGGCAACATCGACGCTCTCGCCGATCTCATCTTCATCCGCTACGTCTGGGCCTTCGAACTGACCGGCGCACTGCTGATCACGGCGACACTTGGCGCAATGATGCTCGCGCATCGGGAGAAGATCGGAGCCACACTCAGCCAACGCGAACTCTCGCAGCAACGATTCGCGTACCTGGGCAGCGATGAGAGCAATCCCGACAAGGGCTCGGCCACTCCCCTCCCCAGTCCCGGCGTGTACGCACGTCACAACGCAGTGGACTTGCCGGCACTGTTGCCCGACGGAACGTTCTCGACGCTCTCCGTCAGCAGCGCACTCACTCCGCGTTCCCCGGATCCGAGTACCGGTGAGGAGTCTGCGCGATGAATCCCGAGAATTACCTGTATCTGTCGGTCCTGTTGTTCACCATCGGGGCTGCGGGAGTCCTCCTGCGACGCAACGCCATCGTGGTGTTCATGTGTATCGAATTGATGCTCAACGCCGCGAACCTGGCATTCGTGACCTTCGCGCGCATGCACGGCAATCTGGACGGCCAGATCTTCGCCTTCTTCACGATGGTGGTAGCTGCGGCCGAAGTAGTCGTCGGCTTGGCAATCATCATGATCATCTTCCGATCTCGGCGTTCTGTATCCGTCGACGACGCAGACCTGCTGAAGTACTGACATGTCAGGAGGAATCACGTCCGCCATCTGGTTGCTCCCCGCCCTGCCCCTGTGCGGCGCCGCTGTCCTGTTGCTGGCGGGTCGTCGCACGAACACGTGGGGCCACCTGTTCGCCTGCGTCATGGCACTCGCGTCGTTTGTCGTCGCAGTGGTGTCTTTCATCGCCATGCTCGGCCGCGACACCGCCGACCGCACCGTCACCGAGCACCTGTTCAGTTGGGTCCCGGTCGACAGTCTTCAGGTCGAGTTCGGACTGCAGCTTGATCAACTGTCGATGTGTTTCGTCCTGCTCATCACCGGTGTAGGTTCGCTGATCCACATCTACTCGGTCGGCTACATGGCGCACGACCCCGAGCGTCGGAAGTTCTTCGCCTACCTCAATCTCTTCCTCGCTGCGATGCTGCTCCTCGTGCTCGCCGACAACTTCCTCGGGCTCTACGTCGGCTGGGAAGGCGTCGGTTTGGCGTCGTACCTCCTGATCGGCTTCTGGCAGCACAAGCCGTCGGCGGCGACCGCTGCCAAGAAGGCTTTTGTCGTCAATCGGGTGGGCGACATCGGATTGATGATCGCGATGATGTTGATGTTCACCACGTTCGGCTCGCTCTCGTTCAGCAGCGTCTTCGCCGACGCGTCTGGTGCAAGCGAAGGTGTCCTGACGGCGATCGGCCTGATGCTCCTCCTCGCTGCATGCGCGAAGTCCGCGCAGGTGCCACTGCAGTCGTGGCTCGGCGACGCGATGGAGGGCCCCACCCCCGTCTCGGCTCTGATTCACGCGGCCACGATGGTCACGGCCGGCGTCTATCTGATCGTGCGCTCCAATCCGATCTTCGATCTCGCACCCGACGCTCAACTCGTGGTTGTCATCGTCGGTGCCGTGACGCTCCTGTTCGGTGCGATCATCGGCTGCGCGAAGGACGACATCAAGAAAGCGCTCGCCGCATCGACCATGAGTCAGATCGGATACATGGTCCTGGCGGCGGGCCTCGGACCAGCTGGATACGCCTTCGCAATCCTTCATCTGATCACCCACGGATTCTTCAAGGCAGGCCTGTTCCTCGGCGCGGGTTCGGTGATGCACGCGATGAACGACGAAACCGACATGCGGCGCTACGGCGGGCTCCGAGCGTTCATGCCACTGACTTTTGTCACGTTCGGGCTCGGATACCTTGCCATCATCGGTGTTCCGCCGTTTGCCGGGTTCTTCTCCAAGGACAAGATCATCGAGGTTGCGATCGGCGAGGGCGGCATCAAGGGTGTTGTGCTGGGCATCGTCACGCTGTTGGGTGCGGCGCTCACTGCCTTCTACATGAGCCGCGTGATGCTGATGACCTTCTTCGGGAAGGCCCGCTGGGAGAACCAGAAACCTCACGAATCTCCGGCGGTGATGACGTCTCCGATGATCATCCTGGCGGTGGGGTCCGTCGGCGCCGGGATGCTCCTGACCATCGGGTCCAGCTTGCAGAACTGGCTCGAACCGGTTGTCGGCTCACATCACGTCGAACCGCCGATACCCGCATGGTCGATCACCGCGCTGGCGCTGCTCGCGGTCGCCGCCGGCGTCGCGATTGCGTATCGCGAGTACGCCACCCGGGAGATTCCACTTGTGGCACCTACTCCGGTTTCACCGTTGACCGTTGCGGCTCGCCGCGATCTGTACGGTGACGCCTTCAACGAGACGGTGTTCATGAAGCCCGGACAACAACTCACCAAGTCGTTGGAAGTGTTCGACACCAAGGGAATAGGCGGCGTCGTGGGCAGCTTTGCGGTGGTCGTCACCGGGCTGTCCGCGCTCACGCGGAAGCTACAGACCGGGTTTGTTCGCTCGTACGCGCTGGTGATGTTTGTCGGAGCAACACTCGTGGTCGCGACAATGATGGCGGTGACACTGTGGTGATCGAAGCGGCGGTGAGCGACTCTGTGACCAATACCGGCTTCCCCGCGCTGACGGTGCTCTGGTTGCTTCCGCTCATCGGAGCGGGTGTTGTCCTCGCTCTGCCGGCACGGTCGTACCAATTTGCGAAGTATCTCGCATTGGCTGTGTCCGTGGCAGTCCTGGTGGTCGCCGCCGTTCTCGGAGTTGCGTTCGACCGCGGCGGCGAACAATTTCAATTTGTCGAAAGCCACAGCTGGATACCGGCTTTCGGCACCAGCTACACACTCGGACTCGACGGGATCGCACTCGTTCTGGTTCTTCTCACCGCAGTGCTGGTGCCATTACTACTGATCGCGGGCTGGAACGACGTCCCGGCAGACCCGGCATCACCCAAGAGAATGCCGCACACCTATTTCGCGCTGATCCTTGTTATCGAGTCCATGGTGATGATTTCGTTCAGCGCCTTGGACATTCTCTTGTTCTACATTTTCTTCGAGGCAATGCTGATACCGATGTATTTCCTCATCGGCGGGTTCGGCGGAGTGGGCAGATCTCGCGCAGCCGTGAAGTTTCTGCTCTACAACCTCCTCGGCGGCCTGGTCATGCTCGCTGCAGTCATCGGCCTGTATGTGGTCACCACGCGCGACGAGAGTCCCTTCGCCAGCGGCACTTTCGACTTCCGGGCGATCGCCTCAGCGGCAAACAGCGGTGAACTCGGTGTTGGACCCGGGGTGCTCAACGCCTTGTTCCTCGGATTTATGTTCGCGTTCGCGGTGAAAGCACCGCTCTGGCCGCTGCACAGTTGGTTGCCGGACTCCGCGGTGGAATCGACTCCGTCGACAGCAGTGTTGATGATGGCGGTCGTGGACAAGGTGGGCACGTTCGCGATGATTCGCTACTGCCTGCAACTGTTCCCGGAGTCGTCGTCGACCTTTGCACCGTGGATCATCACGCTCGCCGTTATCGGGATCGTCTACGGCGCAATACTGGCGATCGCGCAAACAGACGTCATGAGACTGATCGCCTACACGTCGATTTCGCACTTCGGCTTCATCATTCTCGGAATCTTCGCGATGACCAGCCAGAGCCAGGCGGGTTCCGCGCTGTACATGGTCAATCACGGAGTCTCCACTGCGGCTCTGTTCTTGATTGCGGGATTCCTCGTCTCGCAGCGAGGTACTCGATCGATCGCGGCGTACGGCGGCGTCCAGAAAGTTGCACCCGTACTTGCCGGCACATTCCTCGTTGCGGGGTTGGCAACGCTGTCGCTGCCGGGTCTCGCGCCGTTCGTCAGTGAGTTCCTGGTGCTGATCGGGACGTACTCGCGATACCACGTGGCCGCTATCGCGGCGACTGCCGCGCTTGTCCTGTCCGCGATCTACATACTCTGGCTCTACCAGCGCATGATGGGCGGACCTGTGAAGGAAGAGCAGGGAACGATCCGCGACCTCGCTCGACGCGAACTCGTGGTGGTCGCCCCTCTGATCGCACTCCTGTTGCTTCTCGGCATCTACCCCAAGCCTGCCTTGGACGTCATCACTCCTGCAGTGAGCCATACGGTCGTCGACGAGGCTCCGACCCCGCTCGTCGCCGACCACGAAGGAGGTGCCCACAAATGAGTTCCTTCAACGACGTGACCATCCTCGGCTCAGCCGGCACGGCGTCACCCAGTGTCGAATACAGCTTGCTCTCGCCAATGTTGATCGTGTTCGGTGTTGCGGTTGTGGGCGTACTCATCGAGGCATTTGCACCCCGGCGTTTTCGATACCCCGTGCAACTCGTCCTCGGTGTCGCAGGCTTGGCGGCCGCATTCGTGGCAGTGCTTCTGCTCGCCGGCACGCGGTCGACGGCGATGATGGGTTCTGTAGCGGTCGACGGTCCGACCCTTTTCCTGCAGGCCACGATCCTTCTCGTGTCGATCCCCGCAGTACTGCTGATCGCCGAGCGAGGCTCGGGCAACACCGCCGAGGTGATCGCGCAACACGACGCGCTCGGCGGTTTCACCCCTCAAGCGTCGAGCGTCCCCGGAAGTGTTGCGGAACAAGAAGCGGTCAAGGTCGGTATCGCCCAGACCGAGGTCTTTCCGCTCACCCTCTTCGCTGTCGGCGGCATGCTCCTCTTTCCCGCGTCCAACGATCTGCTGACGATGTTCGTTGCGCTCGAAGTGTTCTCACTGCCTCTGTATCTCCTGTGTGGTCTGGCACGCCGACGTCGCATGCTCTCCCAGGAAGCTGCGCTCAAGTACTTTCTGCTCGGGGCATTTTCGTCGGCGTTCTTCGTTTTCGGAATCGCATTGCTGTACGGCTATGCCGGGACGGTCACGCTCTCCGGTATCGCCGACGCAGCTCACAGCGGGTCGGGTACCGATGCCTTCCTGTGGCTCGGGACAGCACTCGTGGCCGTGGGATTACTGTTCAAAGTCGGTGCCGTGCCGTTCCATTCGTGGATTCCCGATGTCTATCAAGGGGCGCCGACGCCGATCACCAGTTTCATGGCTACTGCGACCAAGATCGCCGCATTCGGTGCCATCCTTCGTGTCTTCTATGTGGCTCTGCCCAACGAGTACGTGAACTGGCGTCCACTGATGTGGGCGGTCGCGGTTCTCACGATGGTTGTCGGATCGATCGTCGCTGTGACGCAAACCGATATGAAGCGGATGCTCGCGTATTCGGCCATCGCGCACACCGGATTCATTCTGACCGCTGTGGTTGCGGATTCGGATGCCGGCCTGGCCTCGGCGATGTTCTACCTTCTGGCCTACGGATTCAGCACCGTGGGCGCGTTCGCCGTCGTGAGTCTGGTTCGGGACGCAGACGGTGAGGTCGCGACGCTCTCGCGCTGGGCCGGATTGGGCCGGCGCTCACCGCTGGTCGGAGTTGTGTTTGCACTGTTCCTGTTGGCTTTCGCCGGGATCCCGTTGACCAGTGGGTTCATCGGAAAGTTCGCGGTGTTCAGCGCGGCAGCCGAGGGCGGGGCCGCACCTCTCGTGATCGTCGGCGTCCTGTGCAGCGCGATCGCCGCGTACTTCTACGTGCGAGTGATCGTGTTGATGTTCTTCACCGAATCGGCCGCAGACGCTCCGACCGTCGTGGTACCGAGTGCACTGACCAGCAGTGTGATCGGCCTCGGCGCCGGTGTCACGCTCATCCTCGGCATACTCCCCCAGCCGGCGCTCGACCTCGCCGAGCGTGCAGCGGACTTCCTACACTGAGCCGATGCGTGAATCTGACCTCGACCCCGGGCTGCCGAGCATCATCCGGGCCCCATGGTTCGTCGTGTTTTCAGCGGTAGCGATTGTCCATCTGATCCTCAATGCCGCTGATGCTGCGCCCTGGGACGGGATCACCAAGGTCATGCTCGCTCCGATTCTGGCTGCCTGGGTTGTCGCCCGACGCGGACCTCGAATTGTTGCTGCTGCGCTGATTGCCTGTGCTTTCGGAGATTTGTTCCTGATCTGGGAGACCACGTTTGTCATCGGGATGGCAGCCTTCGCGATCGGTCACCTCTGCTTCATCCGATTCTTTCTCTCACACGGCGCGCTTCGGGAGATACGAAGGCGGCCATGGTTTCTGTGCGCTTACACCGTCGCTGGGATCGCTCTTGTGTCGTACACCTGGACCGGTCTCGAACCTGAACTTCGAATTGCCGTCCCCGTGTACGCCGCAATCCTGGTGGGAACCGCATCAACCGCACTGACGTACAACTCGATCACCGGTATCGGCGGCGCGCTGTTCCTCACCTCTGACGCCCTCATCCTGCTCGGCCAGGCGAACAAGTGGCAGCCCGCCGCTGCGGGCATCTGGATCATGACGCTGTACATCCTCGCTCTGTTGCTTCTGACAGTGGGAGTTCTCGGCCGGAGTAACACGCCAAACCGTCCATTAGCTCAGAGGCTGTAAGGATCAGCAACCAGCCGGACATCTCTTCATATAACCCCGAAATCCGAGGAACGACCGCCGCCGAGCGGCGAAGAGCGGTTCACCGCCCTGTGGGACGCCTACGCCGGTCGGGTGTTCGCGTATACCTGTCGCCACGTTGATCATCACAGCGCGCAGGAGGTTGTCTCCGAGACGTTCCTCGTTGCCTGGCGACGCTTGGACGAAGTGCCCGAGCAGGCACTGCCATGGCTGTTGGTGGTGGCTCGAAACACCGTGAACAATAACCGTCGCAGCGTTCGGCGCCTTGACGCGCTCACCGAGAAGATGGGACGCATCGAGCAGATTGCGGCATCGACGCCGGGCGCCGACGTCACTGTCACCGAACGCACGGAACTGCTCGAAGCACTGGCAACACTCACCGTCACCGAACGTGAAGCCCTGTTCCTAACTGACTGGGACGGGTTGACCGCCACCGAAGCCGCGCGGGTCGCTGGGTGTTCGGTTCCGGCCATGCATGTTCGTCTCTTTCGCGCTCGGCGTCGATTGCGCGCCGGGTTGACTTCAGAATCCGTCACCGTAATCCCGATGAACACCGCCCGACCTTGCGCTGCCGCCGAACACGGGAGTACCCCATGAGCAAAGATCTGCTGACCACGCTCGAGAAGCTGCGGCCGAGCGATACGGTTTCCGCCGAACTCTGGCCCGAGAACGTCCAAGATGCCGTACGCACCCGAATCATGGCTACCGAAAACAACATTGGGGCAACCAAGGCTCCACGCCGTCGCGTCGGTGCCATCGTTCTCGTCGCGGCGATCTGCGCAGCAGTGGTGGTGGGCTGCGCCGCTGCCACGGGGATGATGCCGAAAGCGTTCACCGACATGTACTCGGGTTGGCAGACGATGCCGGGAACCAACGGCGGAATAGATCCGTCCACCGCCGAGCGGGTCGGGTCCATTCCCGGACCTGACGGAACCTTGTTCAGCGTCTTTGTCGCCCACGGCGCCAATGGCTGGAGGTGCGTCGCCCCGGTTTTCGAGGCGTCAGCCGACATCGACAAGGTTGGTCCGTCGAAATTCATCGGCCTCGGACACGGCTGCAGATCAATTGACTTGTACGGCGCAGATTCATTCGGGGGCGGCGCCGGGTACGAGGCCGGTCCGCACGCGGCGACCTACGACGCAGGGGCGGGAGGTGCTGTCCGAGCCGAACTTCACACCGCAGACGGCCAGATCTATCCGACAATTCTTGCCGAAGACCGCTTCTACGGATGGATTCCCCTGTCGCTCACGTCCCCTCGTCCAACCCTCGTCGGATATGCCGCAGACGGGACGGTCGTCGGCACCCGGTGAGCTGTCGGTACCCTCGAAAGATGACTGCACACGCCCCGAACGAGCGCATCCCCAGCCAGTGGGAAGAGATCACTGCAGCCGACTCGACGCATTCCACACGATATGTCGAGCGTTTCCGTTCAATGAGAGCGGACGGCAAGGACATTGTCGGGGAAGCACGTTTGATCGACGCGATGCTCGGACGCGGTGGCCGGGTTCTCGATGCAGGGTGCGGGCCTGGCCGACTCGGCGGTTATCTGCACGACGTCGGGCATGTGGTTGTCGGAGTCGATGTCGACCCGGTTCTCATCGCTGCCGCAGAAGAAGACCACCCCGGACCGACGTGGCTTGTCGGCGATCTCGCCGAACTCGATCTGCCGGCCCGCGGTGTCGAGGCAGATTTCGACGTCATCGTGTCGGCAGGCAACGTGGTGGCGTTTCTCGCGCCGTCCACCAGGCAAGCAGTATTGTCAGGATTTGCTCGTCATCTCGCTCCGAGCGGCCGAGTGGTCATCGGATTCGGTGCCGGCCGTGGCTACGAGTTCCCCGAGTTTCTCGCCGACGCGACCGCGAGTGGCCTCGAGGCTGATCTGCTGCTCTCCACGTGGGATCTTCGCCCGTTCAAGGAGGATTCCGAATTCCTGGTCGCGGTGTTCTCCCGCGCCTGACCCGGCACTTCCCCCGCAGTCCCTGCGATCCGTCACACGGCGATCAACTCACCCTGATCACAATGGTGGCGACTGTTGTTCACTACGAACATAATTGGATCAATGCGGGTGTGGCCGAGCGGCAAGGCAGCGGTCTGCAAAACCGTCCACGCAGGTTCGACTCCTGCCATCCGCTCCCCTTGCGAACCAGCGACTCATGTCGCAACCCCCACCTAGGAATGACATTCGGTGCACGCAGCCTGCATCGCTCCGCTCCGTCTCCGCGCACATGGCTCCGGACAGTTACCCTCGATCGATGCACCCTCTCCCCGAGACAGGACAGTTACCTCCCGGACCGATGGCTTTGCAAGTGGAACACCTCTGCATGGCGTTCGGTGCGAAAGTTGCTGTGAACGACCTTTCTCTTGCGGTGCCCTCAGGTTCGTTGTTCGGTCTGGTTGGCCCGAATGGTGCGGGAAAAACGACCACATTGTCGATGGCTGTCGGATTGCTTCGCCCGCACTACGGTCGCAGCCTGGTGTACGGCTACGACGTGTGGAACGACCCTGTGGCAGCGAAGAGTCTGCTCGGCGTTCTACCCGACGGTTTGGCGCTACCCGCGCAGTTCACCGGTCATGAACTACTCACCTATTTCGGGCGACTGCGCTGTATGCCAGAGGACGTCATCGCGTCACGACGCGACGAACTGTTGGCCGCGCTCGATCTCGCCGATGCAGGTGGAACGGTCATCGCCGATTATTCAGCGGGCATGACGAAGAAAATCGGGTTGGCCTCGGCCTTGTTGCACGGCCCTCGCTTACTGGTACTGGATGAGCCGTTCGAAGCTGTCGACCCCATTTCTTCGGCCGGAATTCGGAGCATTCTGCTCTCGTTCGTCCACTCAGGTGGCTCGGTCATTCTTTCCAGTCACGTGATGGCCCTTGTCGAACAACTGTGTACTCACATCGGAGTCATCGCAGACGGTCGCGTCGTGGCTTCAGGAACGGTCGACGAGGTGCGCGCAGGCAACACTCTCGACGAGGCATTCGTTCGCCTGGTCGGTATCCGCAGTCCCAGTCCCGACGGACTGTCATGGATGCGCGCATGACCACCACCAGCTTTTCACCGACACACTGGAACCCGTCGGTCTCTGTGTGGCGCACTGTTCTCCGCATGCGCATGACCCTCTACAAACGTCAGTTCACCGGTGGAAGAGCTGTCATCAAGGTCATTGCAGCGTTGTTCGGGGTTCTGGGGGCAGCGCTACTGTGCCTACGAGCTTCGGGAACAAACGGCGTTTCTCCCGATCTCGTCAGCGGCACAACCAGTCTCGCACTTTCGGCTATCGGCGTGACGTGGATCTTGATGCCGATCATGTCTGGTCTGTCAGATGACAATCTTCACCCCAGACATTTCCAACTACTCCCCCTGGAACCCGTCCGACTCGCCAGAGCACTGTTCTCGACGTCGCTGGTCGGTATGACCGTGCCGATTACCGCGTTGGCTGCCGCAGCGATTCCAATTTATGCCGCTACACACCACCCTGCCGCACTGCCATTGGCCATTATCGCTTGGCCCGCAACGGTCCTGCTCATTGTCGGCACCTCACGGGTCGCGATGCTGGCGATGCCGCAGCTCCTGCGGAGTCGTCGCAGCCGCGAACTGGGACTGTTGGCATTCGGCACGTTCTTCGGCGGACTGTATCTGCTGCAATTTCCGCTGCAGAGTCGCCTCGGCACGGTCGTGGACGGCGACGTCACGTGGCCGCTCACGATCGCGCATTCGATCCCGTTCGCGTGGGGAATCACCAGTGTCGACGCAGCAGCAGGAGGCGCCTGGCTCCTCGCCGCCGGAGCAGTCCTCGCCCTGGTGCTGGTCGATCTCGCACTGCTGTGGTCATGGCAACGCCTGGTCGTTCGCTACTTCAACGGGAAGGTCGCAGAATCAGCGGGCGCCACTTCCGTGCAATTGAAGAACCAGGGCCGCGACATTCGAACCGGTTGGCGCGCATCCCGACTGGGCACCGTCATCTCTCGCGAGCTTTCGCTCTGGCACGGAGACATGCGCCGACGAACACAACTGCTCTCCGTTGCCATCATGACCTTGGTCTCCGGCTTCGGACCGCTGATCTCGTCATCGATCCCCTTCTCCGCCGCATGGGGTGCCTGGTTCCTGATCTACCTGGCAATGGCAGCCGGATCGAATCTGTACGGATTCGACGGCGCATCGATCTGGCATCTGGTGATGATCCCCGAAGCCGCTGCCGCTGACGTCCGGGGCCGACAAATCGCGTGGGCAATCGTGATGACACCCTTCGTGGTCGTCGCAACAGCTGCTGTACGGATCTTCGGGGACCTCGGGACCGACCGACTGGCCGTGCCGATCGCCGTCGGCATTTCGATGATGGGAGTCGGTGCAGGATTGGTAGTGGCGATATCCGCCAAAGCGCCCTACCCGGTTCCGGAGATGAAGAAGACGTTCTCCTTCAACACCCGCGGGTCCTTCAACGGCTCGTCCTTCGGACTGATCATCCTCGCCATCGTCATCTTCGCCGCGACAACGGCGCCCGGCGTTCTACTCGGGGCGCTGCTACCGAACCCGGTGAACTATTTCGCCATCCCTGTCGCTGTTGCGATTGGTGCACTTGGTGCTTGGATCGGGGGCCGCGTCGCGATCACCCGTATGCAACGCGAGCCGGATCGGATTCTGTTCGCGGTTACCACCACATGATCGTTGCCCAGATAGTCCGAGAATTTCTGGGCGTCAGCGCAGTAGCCGCAACTTGCACCAAAAAACTCAGTCTGGGCAATCGGATTATCAGGGATCCAGGTAGCGCAGCTCAACGGGTTCGGTCCTCGCATATCGCCGCCGGGCTTTCGTGACATAGCTTCCGCTCGAGCCGAACCATTGCCCTGGAAACATCGCACCACCAAGATGTTTGGCATGCCCCCGGAGCACTACGGTTCCGTACGTGTCGCCGAACGTCCCGGCCGATGCGGGAACTGCGCGCACCCCGCCCCTTCGCTGGAGCGCGGCTGGATCGAGCGCTGCCTCAGGTTCGCACCGCAGCCCGCTCGGTGTGCAGAAATCCTGGTGATGGACCACTACACCGGAGCGATGGAATTCTGCCGGTGCCGACATCCGTTCCACGGGTCCTGATCGCGCCGGATCCTCGAGATCCGCTGTCGAGCCGAGTCCCTCGGCGCCCCGGCTCAACAGCGAAATCACACCTGAATCAGCTCAGCGAGCTCAGCAGCGGCTCGAGAAGCTTGTAGAGCTCGAAGATTCCGATGATCGTTGAAATAGAACCCATGATGATCCTCCGTGATTCGTGAACTTTCCGTGACGTCGCGTCACAGGCAGAAAGCTAACAAACCCGGCATTCAAACGGGGACCTTGGATGTGTCCGGCAGATGAACTCCCTGCTCGGAGAAGCATTTTGGTGACCAGCGTCATGCTCATCGAGAAATGAGCCCCATCGTCACATCGCCTGACACCAACCGACGGTAGCAGCAAAAGTCTGCCCGTTGCGATCTGGCGATACATGGCACCATTTCCACCCCATCCGACCCTTGCTTTGTGCGCTGAATCGCATTACATTTCTCCACAATAACGGTACGCGTAACGAAATAAAGAGACGGTCTACTTCACAGCCCGATATATCCAGTGCCACAACCCTTCCGGGCTCTTGGAGGGGCGGCGTTTCGTCGCGTCCATAAGCTCCTCACTCCCCGATCGAAAGAGAGCACGATGACCACAGAGAGCGTCTCCGGCAATCAGCCGCGACCGGTAGCAACTATCGCAAGCCTGACCCTGCTGATCGCTGCCGTGGCCGCGCTCGAAAGCATCATCGTCCCCGCACTCCCCCTGATACAGAGAGACTTCGGAGTGACGGCCGACATCGGAGCGCTCGCATCCGTCGCTCTGACGTTGAGCACTGTCCTCGTCACGCCGATGGCCGGGCGAATAGCCGACGTGTACGGCGCCCGCCCCACCTTGCTCGCGATCACGACAATCGTTGTCCTGGGCGGCAGCGTGTCCGCTCTCGCAACGATCTTCCCGCTGTTCGTCCTCGGCCAATTTCTCCAGGGATTCGGAATCGGGTTGCTTCCCGTGAGCTTCGTGGTCCTACGACGCACTTTGTCCTCGGACCGACTGAAGACGGCCACGGGTTTGCTCGGGGCTGTCGTAGTGGCCGGCGGCGCTCTGGGAGTCGTGCTGGCGGGACCGGTGGCGGAAAATGTCTCACGCACCGCGATGTATGCAGTTCCGACCGCGTTCGTTTTGCTCGGCGCAATTGCTTTTGCCGTGAGCACACCACGAGATCACATGTCGAACGTCGGCGGCCGACTCGATTGGCCAGGAGCTGCTGGATTGGCTCTCGGATTATTGACGCTGACGGCGTGGTTGGCGAGCGCATCGAGCAACGGGTGGGGCGCACCGACGTCGATGCTGCTGGTTCTCGCTTCCGCTGCCGTGTTCACGATCTGGGCCAGGTATCAGAGCCGGACAACCGAGCCGATGGTCGACCTGACGATGATGTGGCATCGTTCGATGTGGAGCGCCGTGGTCGTCGGCGTGGTTTTCGGGTTCACCTACGGCGCTGTTGTCTATCTACTTCCGCAACAACTCGCCGTGCCGGCAGAGAGCGGATTCGGCCGCGGTGCATCGACAAGTGCCATCGGAATCCTGCTGTGCATCGGTTACGGCGCAGCGGTGATCGCGTCGGTGATTTCCGGAAAGCTCGCACAACGGGTCGGCACGAAAGCCATTGCGGTAGCGGGAGTTGCCTTCCTCGGCCTGAGCGGCGCCGTCGGGGTCTTTGCAACAACGATGTGGCAGATCGTTGTGGTGCTGATCCTTGCGGGTACCGGCGTTGCCGCCGCGTCGACGGCAGTGTTCGTCATCTCCGCCGACAGCGCACCGGCAGACCGCGTAGGTGTCACGACGGCAATAGTCACGATCGCCAGATCGCTGGGTTCTGCTGTGGGAACCCAAATTGCCGCCGGGATCATCGCGAGCGCGACTTCATCCGGCGGCCTTCCCCAGCACTCGGCATTCGCCACAGCTTTCGGAGTGGCGGCAATCGTTGCGATTGTCGGACTCGTTGTCGCGGTGACGATGCCGAAACCGGCATCAACCGATGTTCAGTGGTCGTCGTCGTCCTCGTCGAAGTCTGCGACTCCGCGCTTCCAGTAGCCCGTGATCAGGTGGTCGCCCGAACTCAGGCCGAGTTCGTCGCGCACGAATCTGCGAATCGGCTTGAGACTGGTGGCCTCACCGGAGATCCAGGCGTAGACACGCTCGCCCTCGGGCACGGTGACCGTCCGTACTGCCTGCTCGAGCAGATCCGAGTGACCGGCTGGGACGTCACCGCGGTGCAGCCATCGCACCTCGACGCCTTCCGGAACAGTGAGTTCGATTTCCTGTGAAGGGTCGGTGATCTCGACGAACACCCACCCGGCGGCAGCAGCGGGCATCATCTCGAGCCAACGAGCAATGGCAGGAAGGGCGGTGATGTCACCGGCCAGCAGATAGCGGTCGTACGTCCACGGAACCACGACGCCACCGGGCGGACCTGCCACGTGCACCCGAGTACCGACGGTGGCCGCCTGAGCCCAATCAGAGGCGTACCCACCATCGTGGAGCGCGAAGTCGAGGTCCAGCTCCCCCGCCTCGGCGTCGTATCGACGGACGGTGTACTCACGCGAGATCGGCAATGGACGAGGCCACTTCAGGCTGAATCCGTCGCGTTCGGGTAGACGTAAAGTTCCGTCTGCATCCGGGTAGACCAGGCGAACATGCTCGTCGGGAGCGTGCGATTCGAAGCCCGCCAACTCCGGTCCACCCAAGGTCAGACGCAACAGTCCGGTCCCGACCATTTCGCTGCGAACAACTTCGAGTTCGCGAATGCCGATGGGGTACGGCACTTTTGCGCCGGTGGTTCCCGCCAGAACTTCGGCGATGGTCGCGAGGTGGTCTCCTCGGTTCATGAACTACCTTCCTTTTCCGGCGGAGCATTCCCCACCGGCACAGTGTTTTCGGAGAGATCGACTTCGTTGATCTCCGAAGTTACCCGGCGCACCGAACCCAATGCTGCCAGGAGCACCAGGCCCAGTGTCACACCGGCGAGCCCCAAGACCAGTAGCGCGGCGCCAGGCTCGAGCCACTGCCCGAGGAACCCGGCTGCCATCGAACCGATCGCCGTACCCGTGACGGCTTGCACCATCCACAGACTGGACACGCGTCCGCGCAATTCGTCCGGCGTGTTCTGTTGAAGGACTGCAAATCTCAGAATGTCGTTGAGTGCGCGGCCGAGGCCGAATCCGGCCAGGCCCAGGAACGCGACAATCGCTGCTCCCGACGCACCCAGTACCACCAGGCCGAGAGGCATCAGCGCAACAGAGATCAACATCGCGGCGCCGTTGCGGTGGACTCGTCCGGTCCAACCGCTGGTGAGGGAACCGACCACAGCGCCGACAGCGGGGGCGCCGTAGAGCAGACCGAGCATGGTGGGTCCGCCGCCGAGAACCTGGTCGACGAAGGCAGGCAGCAACACCATCGGCCCGCTGACGAACATGACCAACAGACCGCTGATCAGGATGCCGCGAATGACTGTGTGCGTGCCGGCGAATTTCACGCCGGTCACCAGCGCGCGCATCGGGCTTTCGTGATTCGTGCCCGGTGCAGGAGAAGGGCCGATGGCTTGGAACAACGTGACAGTTGCTGCGGTGGCCACCGCAGCAACAAAGTATGTCGCGGGAATGCCGCCGGAGGCGATGATCACGCCGGCGATTGCCGGCGAGATCATCGTCCCGATGTCGGTGGTCAGCGCTACCAAAGCGCCGGCCGCAGCCATCTTGTTGCGCGGCAACAACGTCGGCATCAAAGCCATCAAGGCCGAGCTGCTGACACCGCCGGCCAAGCCGTCGACAGCTGCCGCGACGTAGATGACCCACATCGACGGGTGTGGCAAGAGCGCGTTGCACCCGAGAATGACAAAGCCGAGACCCGCAGCACTGCGGGCCAACTGGATGGTGCGTCGCCGATCGTAACGGTCAGCGAGCACGCCGCCGAACAGGCTGCCGAAGAACATGGCGATGGCCATCGCCGTGGACACTCCGGCAACCAGCAAGGTCGAGCCGGTGAGCTGGTACGTCTGCGCGGGGACGGCTACGACGAGCAGTCCGATCCCGAGCAGCGAGATCAATCGCGCGGAAAAGGCGTACCTGAAGGGACGGCTGGTCCGCAAGGGTGAAACATCGATCACCAGCCCACCGAATCGAGTCATGCGAAGGTCTGGCCGATCAGGTCGAGGGTAGCCATTGCGCCGTCGTAGTCAGGACGGTAGCTGCTGGCGGGGAGCTCGAACGTCGTGCCTGCCTTGAAGGACGGCAACTGCGAGTAAAGCGGATCGGTGGCAAGTTCGGCCATCGGGCGACCGGACACCGGAATCACAAAGGCGACAGGAGCATCGGCGACCTGCGAGAGCAGTTCCGGGCTGACCTCGAACGAGTCACCCGAGCCGAAGAGCTGCGGGTTGCCGGCCTTGGCCATGACGTCGTCGGCCTTGAAACCGAGCTCGGCGAGCATCGCGGGCAGCGCGGCCGTCGGCGGAACGAGGTACGGCTTGTTGCTCGAGACCGAGAGGAAGTAGACGACGTTGCCCTCGGGAACCTTGATCTTGCCCTTGACCTCTTTGACCTTGTCCTCGTATGCGCTCATCAGCGCCGGAAC
Organism: Rhodococcus sp. NJ-530; assembly: GCF_003860625.1. Lineage (NCBI taxonomy): Bacteria > Bacillati > Actinomycetota > Actinomycetes > Mycobacteriales > Nocardiaceae > Rhodococcus > Rhodococcus sp. NJ-530. Next base: position 2,811,514 of record NZ_CP034152.1, on the reverse strand, counting down.
CTGGTCGGAACGGCCCGCCGCGTCGGCGACGATTTCGAGCTGCTTGTCCCACGCGGCGACCGTCTTGGGGACCAAGACGGTGGGTGCGATAGCAGTGAGCTGATCGTAGAGTTCCTCGGACTGAACGGAGGTGATTCCCTGGCCACCGCCGATGATCAGGTCGGGCTCAGCCGCCGCGACGGCTTCGATGTTGAGCTGCTCGCCGGCCGGCAATTCCTTGGTGCCCTGCGCCTTTGCGGCGTCCGCCCAAGCCGGCGGGAATCCACCGTCGAGGTTCGTGACACCGAGGACGCGGGTATCGGTGGCAACCACCGGTGCGTCCAGGGCGTACAGGTATCCGGCGAGACCGCCGCTCAGAACCACGATGCGCTCCGCCGACGCGGGCACGGTGACCGAGCCCTTCTCGGTTTCGATCACGCGGGTCGTGGGCTCTGCAGCCTTGGTCGGTTCGTCGTTCGAATCGCTACTGCAACCGATCATCGCCACGAGTGCGACGATCAGCAACCCTGCGATGGCGACGAATCGTCGCCAACTCCGTATCGCGAGGGGCGGTGTGGACTTCATCATTGAGCTCCCATTGTGTTTCAACTGTGTGGTTTTCGAACTATGTGGCCGTGCGTTTCGACAAATGGCTGTCGAGCAGCGGGGCGATCGCCGCCCACCCGGCTGGGGTCACCAATCCGGCGTGGTCGTACGGCAGATGGTGTACTGCCATGTCCCGGTCCCCGCGGACTCTGCGCCAGCGATCGGCCAGCAGCTGTCCGGACGCCTCGGCGTCGGCGGTGATCAGAGTAACCGGTCCGTCGTAGGTTGTGTCGGTCGAACTGGCCACGAGCAAACGAGTGGCATCAAAACCCGCCCGAACAGCGTCGACCAGTCCCGGTGCCTGAGTGAGGATCTCGGGTGGCAGGGCGGCGGCCAGATCTCGGTCGTCGGAATCGTCGCGACCGTGATCGTCACGATCTCCCAGTGGATGAGTATCGATCAGACCGGCGAACTCCACCGTCTCGCCGATATCGACCAGCTGAGCCGCCATCGCGGCAACGACGTTGCCACCGAACGAGTAGCCGAGCAGGTGGTACGGCCCGCTCGGTTGCACGCCGCGAATCGTGTCGACGTACATCGCTGCCAGTTGGTCCACGTTCGTCGGTTCGAGTGGCTCCCCGGCAACTGTGGGCAGTTGCAGGCCGAACAGTGGACGGTCGGCCTCGAGAACACCGGTCAAAGGCGCAAAGGGCCAAGCGAATCCACCGGCCGGATGCACGCAGAACAGTGGTTCTCCGCTGCCTTCGGCTCGCAGTGTCAGGAGGCGATCACGACTCAGATCGATTTCGGACGCCGACTCGTCAAGGTGTGCTGCGAGCTCGGCGACTGTCGGACGGGCCATCAGCGTTCCCACACCGACGCTCACCGACAGGTCGTGCTCCATCTCCCCCACCAGTCGCATAGCTCGAAGCGAGTCGCCGCCGAGATCGAAGAAACTCTCTTCGGGATCGACTGCCTCGACGCCGAGTACCCGCGCAAAGACCTGGCACAGTTGCCTTTCCATCTCGGTTCGCGGTGCTCGGGCCGCTGCTCGGGCGGGGGGCGCCGGCAACGCACCGCGGTCCAGTTTTCCGTTGGGCGTCAGCGGGATCGAGTCCACGAGGACGATGTCCGACGGAACCAGGTGTGCCGGTAGGCGTTCCCGCAATGCAGCTCGCAGATCGGTTGAATCGGCACCGGGTTCTTCGATGACGTAGCCGACCAGTCTCGGCGGCGCACCGCCTTCGCTACGGACGGACGCTGCCGCTCGCAACACTCCCGGCAACGACGCCAACGCGGATTCCACTTCACCCAACTCGATCCGAATGCCTCGGATCTTGACCTGATGGTCCGCGCGACCCAGGTATTCGAGTTCACCGTCGCGACGACGCAGTACGACATCGCCCGTGCGGTACATGCGCTTGCCGACGGAGTAGGGATCAGCAACGAACACAGCGGAGGTCAACGCGGTCCGGTGAAGGTAACCCATCGCCGTTCCGTCTCCGGACATGTACAGCTCGCCCGCCGCTCCGATCGGTACCTCCCGCAGACCCGAATCGAATACCCGCGCAGACGCGTTCAGAATCGGACGACCCAGGCAGGGTGTCTCGCTCCCCTGAACCGGGGATCCCATCGCGTTGATCGTGAACTCCGTCGGCCCGTAAAGGTCGTACCCGTCGACACCGTCCTGATCGCGCAATCGCGACCACAACTCGGCAGGTACAGCTTCTCCGCCGAGCATCACCAACACCGGCGTCCGCTCACCGTCGAGGAGACCGGCGGCCATCAGTTCCCGTGCATACGAGGGGGTTACATTCACGACGTCGATACCGACTTCGCGGTAATGCTTCACCAGAGACGCGGGGTCCAGTCGCGCCTGCTCGTCGATCACGTGAACTTCGTGCCCCGCGAGCAACCAGAACAGTTCCTCCCACGACATGTCGAACGAGAACGAGACTGTATGCGCGATGCGCAGACGTCGGCCACCCACACTGTTTTCGGTCGGAGTGAATATCTCGGCCTTGTGATTGTGATACATCGTCGTCAACCCGCGGTGACCCACCACGACGCCCTTGGGTTTTCCGGTACTGCCCGAGGTGTAGATGACGTAGGCAGGCTGGTCCGGTGAGGTCGGCCCGCAGACCGCAGCCTCGTCGACAACTGGTGCCGAAGACTGCCCGTCGAGTACCCCGGCCACGTCCGGGTCGTCGAGGACCAGACATGGCTGTCCATCGGGAACAACGAGGTCACGCGTCTGAGTCGTGGTGACTACCAGCGCCGCATCGCTGTCGAGGATGAGTTCGCGCAGGCGTGCCGGCGGGTGAGCCAGATCCAAGGGAAGGTAGGCCGCTCCGGTTCTCATGACGGCGAAGATTGCGACGACGTGATCGGCAGTACGCGGAAGCGCGAGCGCGACAACACGGGTCGGTCCCCCGCCTGGTACCGACTGCCCCAGCGCCGAAGCGAGTATCCGTGCCAGTCTGTCCACCCGAGAGTTCATCTCGGCTGCGCTCAGTGTGACGTCTCCGAAGACCAGCGCCGTCTCGTCCGGAGTTGCCGCTGCCCTTTCGCGCAGTAGTGCGTCCACGCTACCGCCGGCCTGGTCCGGCCGTGGCATCACGACGTGCTCCGAAGCGAATTCCGCGGGGGTGCGCGAAAGCGGAACCGCCGTGTCCGCCACCGTGGCGGTATCGGAATTCGCCATCACTTCGAGAATCGTGATGGTGCGGGACAGGATGTCCTGAGCCACGTCGTGCGGAATCAGGTCAGGACGGTTTTCGAGTGTGAGCGCCATCGCCGCGTCCCCGACACCCGGATCCACGTCGAGCGTGAGCGCATAGTGGGTGCCGTCCACTGCGTCGAACCCGACGATTCCACTGCGCCCGAACGTGTCTCGACGTGCCTGTTCGTCACGAGGCGTGTTGCGGAAGACGTAGAGCGTGTCGAACAGTGTTGCGAACCCAGCGCTTCGCTGCACGTCGCCGAGCCCGAGCTGGTGATGCCCCAGCAGCGAACCTTGTTCACGGAACAGGCGTCCGAGCAACGCCGAGATCTCCTCGCCTGGCCGGACCCGGACACGCACGGGAATGGTGTTGAGCGCCAATCCCACCATGCGGTCGGCGCCCTCGACCTCGGGTGAACGTCCCGAAACCGTCGATCCGAAGACCACGTCGTCACGGCCCGTCACGGCGCGCAATGCCAGGCCCCACGCCGCAGAGACGACGGTGGACAGCGTCACTCCGCTACGTCTGGCCAGCTCGCGTACGTGCTCGGTGATCTTCTGTTCGAGCTGAACCCGGGTGAACACCGGCAACGGAGCGCGTCCGCCTGATCCCGTACCACCCACGAGTGTGGGTTGCTCGAGATCCGCGAGGTAGTCCTTCCAAGACGAGATGGCGTCCGTGCGATCCGCTTCGGCGATCCATCGCAGGTGATCACGGAAGTCCGCAGGCTTGTCGAGCGCGCCGTCGAGTCCGACCGGGTCAGTGCCGTGTGTGCGGGCAAACTCGTAGAGCGCAAACAACTCCGCGTACATCAAGGTCTGCGACCAACCGTCGGTCAGCAGGTGGTGCTGAGTGAAGACGAGGTGTGCTCCCCCACCTGGCAACCAGACCAGCACCATTCGAATGAGTGGTGGTGCACTCAAGTCGAAGAGCGTGCCGAATTCGGCCTCGTCGACGGCGCGGACCTCGATATCCAAGTCCTCGGGTGCGACTGCGCTCAGATCGATTTCGCGGAAAGGCATTTCGGCTTCCCTGGGCACGAACTGCACCGGAGCGTCGAACCCGGCGTGTGTGAAGCCGGCCCGCAGGTTCGGATAGCGTCGCAAGAGCGCATCCCCTGCTGCGCGGAGTGAGCGAACGTCGACGGCGGCATCGGCGGAGAACTCGAATCGCGGCTGCATGTGATAGACATCCGTGCCGCCGGCGCCGTCGAGAACCGACTGGAAGTACATGCCTTCCTGCAAGGGACCGAGTGGTAGCACGTCCTGCCAGCCCGGGCTCAGCGACTCGAGCCGTGCCCGACGATCCGCATCGACGGCCACGAGCGGACTCTGCACGCGATCCGGCGCGGTGTCGGGCAATGCCTTCCGGTCCACCTTCCCGTTGAGGGTGAGTGGTAGTGCCTCGAGCACCGTGATGGTCTGCGGCACCATGTGTTCGGGTAGGAGCCGCGCAATCTCCTTGCGCACCAGTACCGAATCGAGCGTGGTTGCACCTTCGGGAACCACATACCCGTGCAAACTTCCGGTACCCGCCGCATCGACGCGAACGGTGGCTGCCGCGCGGAACACACCTGCCACCGATCCGAGCGCGCCTTCGACTTCGCCGAGCTCGATGCGGAAACCGCGAACCTTCACCTGATCGTCCGCACGACGAAGGAAGTGCAAAACCCCTCGCCGGCGTCGGACCAGATCGCCGGTGCGGTAGAGGCGTGCCCCCGGCAGAGAAGGATCGGCGACGAACCGAGCGACGGTCAGATCGGGGCGGTTCAGGTATCCGCGGACCACCTGCGCACCGCCCAGATACAGCTCGCCCGCAACGCCTTCCGGAACCTCACGCAGGTCGTCGTCGAGGATTCGCACGTGCACATCGGTCCAGGGCTGACCGATCGTGACTCGGTCGCCGGTCGTGATGACCGAAGATGTCGCCCACACCGTGGCCTCGGTGGGTCCATAGACATTCCGGACCGAAGCAGCGTTGGCCACCAGATCGTCGGCCAGATCCTGCGGGAGGGCTTCCCCTCCCACCAGGGCTCGCACCATGGCAAGTCCGACTGAGTTCTCGTGTTCGGTGACCACTCGCCACAGCGCCGGCGTTGCCTGCATCACTGTCGCATCGCTTGCGATGATCAACGCCGACAACGCATCCGAGTCGCGAACCGTGCTGCGGTCTGCGATCACGACAGTCGCGCCCGCCGCGAGCGGGCACAGCAACTCGAGTGCCGCGATGTCGAACGACACCGTTGTCACCGCGACGATGCGATCGCCCGGCCTGATCCAGCAATCCTCGAGTACCGTGTCCGCGAAGGCTGCGAGGTTGCCCGTCGAGACCATCACGCCCTTGGGGCGACCCGTCGAACCGGAGGTGTGGATCATGTAGGCGAGGTGATCACCCGCCGCGGGCGGCGGAGGAAGCACGACACCCGAGTTGGTGAACTCACCGTCCACGAAGACACTCGTGGCGACCGTCAACGGAAGTTGCCCGGCGCTGTCGATACTGGTCAGGACACACACCGGAGCCGCGTCCTCGATCATGAACTCGAGCCGCTCAGACGGGTAATCGACGTCGAGTGGCAGGTACGCAGCGCCGATGCGCAGTACCGCGAGCAGTCCGGCCACCAGATCCGCATTTCGATCCAGCGCGACGGCGACTACCTTCTCGGGTCCGGCGCCGACCGCGAGAAGTTCGCGGGCCAGCTCGTCGACGCGCGCCGACAGTTCCCCGTAGGTAATTCCGACCTCGCCGGAGATCACCGCGATGTCGTCGGGGTGACGGCTGACGTGTCGAGCGAACAACTGCGAGATCCCCGACGGCGGCGTCGCGCGTCGGCCCGGGTCGCGATCCGGCTTGTTTTCCGCCAGTCGCAGATCCGCGACGACAGTGCTGATTTCGTGACCGAGGACCGCGATCACACCGTCGAGCAATGCGTCCGCAGTCGCGGCGTCGAACAGCCCGGCATCAACCGTCAATCGAAGTTCTGTTGCGGTTCGGACGAATTCGAGGTCGACGCTCTTTCCGGGCGAGTGACCGACACGGGCAGCGAACAGGCTGCTCGTCGGACGCCCGAGTAGATCGGCGATTCGGTCGAGGCTGACATCGGAATGCGCAAGTGCCTCGGAGACAGCGTTTTCGACTCGCCGAACGACATCGGCAATTCTCGGCCGACCGGACAGGTCGACCCGAATCAGGGTGTCAGTCCCTTCCGAGACCAGTCCGACCGCAAGGTCCCGACCACCGCCGAAGCTGTTCAGCGTCGCCGCCACGGCGGCCAACAGCACCGCGTCGAATCCTGGTTCGTCACCGAACCGGGCATCGCGTAGCTGACGGAGGTAGGTGTGCGGGCGGTACTCTTCGCCGCGCGGGCGGTCATACGGAAGGTCCGTTTCGAGGGGCAGGTCCGCGAGCGTGCGAACCCAGTAACGCTCGTGATCAGGATTTCCCGCCACCGCCGGGGCGCGGAACGTCGCCACGGTCACAACGGGTCGATCGACGCCAACGACCGAATCCGGCGAGAACTTCGTCCGATCGACGCGTGCGGCCACGGCAAGACCGAGGGGGGTCGGGGTGTCGAAGACATCCGAGACGACGACGCGAATTCCCAGCTTGCGCAGGCTTCCCACCAACCGCATCGCAGTGAGCGAGTGACCGCCGAGAGTGAAGAAATTGTCACCCGGATCGACGTCGGGAATCTCCAACACCGTTGCGACACAGGCGCACACTGCATCAACGACCGCGGGATCGACATCGATCGCAGGATCGGGCGCGGCCACCTTTTTCGTGACAGCGACATTTTTCGCGGCAGACACCGCATCGGCAACGGACGCTGCCTGTCGGACTACCGTGAGCACCGCGGATGCGGGAGCTGTCGGCTCGGTCAGCAACCCACGCAGGATCTCCGCGAGCCGTGTGACCATTCGCTCCGCCGTGGCGTCGGAGACAACTGCCGGATCGTAGTACAGAACCAGATCCAGACCGGTGCTCGGCGGCGCCATCAACGTCATCGGGTAGTGCGTGACTCCGCGGTTGGTGAATCCCTCGACCCGCAGGGTGTGCGATGCAGGCTGTCCTGCACCGGAGTTCGGGAAGTTCTCGAACACCAGGAGCGTGTCGAACAGTTGCCCGATTCCGGCGATGCGTTCGATCTCGGCCAAACTGGTGTGTTCGACGTCCACGATGTCGAATTGGGCGTTCTGCAGACCGACGAACTGATCGAGCAAAGGCCGGTGCGCGACGATGTCGAGGCGGGCCGGAATCGTGTTGCTGAACAACCCGACCATTCCCTCCACCCCCGAGAGTTCGGCAGGTCGGCCGGACACCGTGGCCCCGAACACGACGTCCCACTGTCCTGTCGCTTCGGCGAGCGCTGCTGCCCACGCACCCTGAACCAGGGTGTTGACCGTCAGCGCTCGCGCACGGCCGAGTTCGATCAGCGCTTCGGCGTCCGATGTCGCGAGAGGAACCTCGAGCGCGACGGGCACACTTCGCGGCGCTCCGGCGTCGGCAACGAGAGTCGGCGCGGTGAGCCCACGCAAACGCTCGCTCCACGCTGCGCGGGCAGAGTCCTGATCACGGCCGGCGATCCATGCCAAGTAGTCGCGATACGGCGTCGGCGCAGGGAGGTGCGTGTCGCCGTCGTGGTAGACGTTCATCAGCTCGCGCAGGACGATCGGAGTCGACCAACCGTCGGTGAGCAGGTGGTGCGCGTTGAGGACCAAACGGTGCACCCCGCCGGGCAGCCGAACCAGTAGTGCACGCAGCAGAGGCGGTGTACTGACGTCGAAGACATGCTTGGCGGCCTCGTCCTCGAGCTGATCTGCAGAGCGGAATGCAGTGTCAGCTGGAACGGAGGTCAGATCGACCGAACGCCACTCGACTTTTGCGCCGCGCGGAATGATCTGAACGGGCCGTGCGAACTGCTCGTAGTGGAACGCGGCGCGTAGGTTCGGGTGCCTGTCGATCACGGTCTCGAACGCGTCGGCCAACTTCGCCTCGTCCAGTGGCCCGGAGAGGTCGAAGCGTGCAGTGAGCGTGTAGACGTCTGCGGCTCCGTCACGGACCGCATGGAACAGGAGACCTTCTTGTAGCGGCGAGAGCGGAAGGACGTCGGCAAGCGGTCCGTGGACGGCTTCGAGTTCGTTGATCCCTGCCTGATCGACCACCGCGCCCTGGCCGAAGATCGTCGCCGAGCAATCGGAAGGCGTCAAACCACCCTCGAAGAGCGCGGCATGCGCGGTCAGGGCAGCGAGCGCACGTTCCCAATGCTCTTGCAGCTCGACGATCGTCGCGCCGTCGAGCACTGAACCCGCCGCAGTCCATTCGACCGCCAGCGTCGTCGAGTCGTCCTCTCGGACAAATGCGTTGAGCGCCAGCACTTCCGACATAACCTTCGTCGCCGGCTCGATGACCGCGAATGGATCCTGCTCCGGCAATCGCCATCCGGTTCCGGGCAAGGACGGGAAGCGGCCCAGATAGTTGAGCAGCAGTTCGGGTGTAGCGCACGCGGAAAGGTCAGGTGCGGTGTCGGGATCCAGATGCCGCAGAACTCCATAGCCGACTCCGCCTCCGGGTACGGCGCGTTTTGCCTCCTTCACCGCACGAAGGAGATGCCCCGCAGCTGCTCCGCCGCTCAGTGCGTCGGCAAGATCGTCTGCGGTGAGCAGTGCATCGGTGGGAACCCGGACGGGGAACTCACTGGTGAACCACCCGATGGTTCCGGCGAAGTCGGTGTCGCTGGTGAGCGCGTCGCGGCCATGACCTTCGACGGTAACTGTCTGCGCGGGCAGCCCGATGAGGCCGCGGCCGTGCTGCCATGAGCGCAAGGCAAGCATCAAACCCGAGAGAAGCACTTCGTCGGCCTTGGCTCGATACGCCGCCGGAAGCGTGGTCAACAGCGCGTCGGTGACGGCCGGGGCGCAATGGTTGTCGTGCGAGAGGCGGTTGCGGTCACGTCGATCTTCGGGTCGAGACGACGACTGCCGATCGGCTCGTCGTCCGCCTGTACCGACGCGGACTTCCAGTACTCGAGCTCTGACGCCCTGCTGCCAGAGGCCCCGAATTCCGCGAGCAACCCTGCGTATCGACGCCACGAACTTCCGCCTGCAGCCAACCGGGCCGACCTACGCTCGCGCGCTGCATCGGTAGCTTCGTGGAGGTCTGGAAGCAGAATTCGCCAGGACACACCGTCGACGATCAAATGGTGAGCCACGACGATCAATTGGTCGGGTCGACCGGCCTCGGTATTGACCAGTACGACTCGCAGGAGTTCACCGGCGCGTGGGTCGAGACTCGCCGCCGACGCCTCCGCGAGCTCTCTGATCCGGGACGGCTCGGAGGTGTCGGACACCTCGCGAACGAGTCCCTCGCTGCGCACTGCACCGGCGTCCCGGACGATCAATTCGGTAGTGCCGCTGTCGTTGTCACGGCGCAGGAGCAGGCGTAGAGCGTCATGGTGATCGAGGATCGTCTGCACGCCGGACTGCAGGTCACCCAGTGAAAGGCTGTCGTCGATGCGCACTGCGGTCCATTGCGCGTAGCCCGCGATTGCCTCGTCTGTCGGATTCTTGTCGATCAGTGCTCGAACGATCGGCGGGGCGATCACGGTGCCGGTCGCCACGTCCGCAACCGAGGCTACGGCGTCGGCGTCATCGGCAATCTCACGCGCCGCAGCGGCGATGGTTCCCAGATCTCGCTGTGCCAGTAGTTCTTTGGGAGCAACGATCAGACCACGCACCCGCAGTCGACTGCTGACACTGATTGCCGTGATGCTGTCACCACCGAGGCCGAAGAAATCCTCATCCACGCCGACGCGTTCGCGGCCGAGCACCTCGGCCACCACGTCACAGAGGATTTCCTCGTGTGGTGTGGATGCAGCGCGACCTTCCGATTCGGTAGCCGGGGCAGGTAGTGCCGCACGATCGAGCTTTCCGTTCACCGTGACGGGCAGTTCGTCCAGAACGACGATTGCGGCGGGAACGAGATGATCCGGTACGCGACCGGCGAGGTCACGGCGCAATTCTTCCTGCGGCGGAAGCGTCGCGCCGGCGGCGGCAACAACGTAGCCGACGAGGCTGGGCCGTCCCCCATCCGTACGGATCAGCGCGGCAGCGGCGCCGATTCCGGGTACCGATCCGAGAACAGCCTCGACCTCGCTCAACTCGACTCGATGTCCGCGAATCTTCACCTGCTTGTCGCTGCGACCTATGAAGTCGTAGCCCCGCCCCGGCACCCACCGCGCCACGTCCCCGGCGCGGTACATCAGATCTCCCGGAGCCCCGAAAGGATCTGCGACAAAACGCTCGGAGGTCTCGCCGGCGCGGCCGAGGTAGCCCCTGGCCAATTGCGGTCCGGCCAGGTAGAGCTCACCTCGTTCACCGTCGGCGACCGGCTCGAGCGCGCTGTCGAGCAGGTACGCACGGGTACCCGCGAGGGGGTACCCGATACGCGGTCCGGCACCTTCGACCGTGGTCGCGATCGCGTCGACCGTCGTTTCTGTGGGGCCGTACAGGTTTCGAGCCGGAACACCGGATTCGATGATCGCGTCCCACAGTGCGGGCGGTGCCGCCTCGCCACCCACGACGAGGAGCTGCAACCGCTGCGTACGCAGCAACCCGTTGTCCACCATCGCTGCCGCCATCGACGGCGTCGTGTCGACCACGTCGACGCAATCTCGCTCGAACGCCGCGACCAGAGCAACCGCGTCCTTCTGCAGTTCCTCGTCGTATACGTGCACCCGATGACCACACAGCAGCCACAACAGTTGATCGAGAGACGCATCGAAGGCGAACGACGCTGTGTGCGCGGTGTGCAGTTGGCGGTTCCCGACGCGCTCGGCGGTGTCCCGGTAGATGGTGGCGCGATGGTGGTGAAGCAGGTGCGCCAATCCACCGCCTCTGACCAGCACACCCTTGGGCTTGCCTGTCGATCCCGAGGTGTAGATGACATACGCCAGGTGATCACCATGCCGTGCTGTCGCCAGTTCACCGAGTTCGAGTGGAAGCTCGGAATTGGCACGGAGTTCTTCGCGGACTGCGTCGGAATCGAGGACGAGGGGGTCGGGCCGAGAACCTCCGACGAGTTGCTCGGCCAGAGTGGAAGTGGTGATCACGACCTTCGGCTGCGCGTCGTCGATCAGATCTCGCAACCGCTCGGCCGGGTGCTGCGGATCCAGGGCCACGTACGCTGCGCCCGCGTTCAATGTCGCGAGCAGCGCCACCACCATCTCGGAAGTACGCGGAAGCGCAAGTCCGACAATGTCGTCCGGGCCGACATCGCGGGCCCGAAGCAACCGGGCGAGCTTGTGGACGCGGCCACCGAGTTCTGCGCCTGTCAAACGTTCGTCACCGCACACGAGGACTGTGTCATCCGCGTGCTCGACAACGATGCGGTCGAACACGTCGGGAACGAGTTCGACCGAGCCGGGCAGCGGTGCAGTTTCGCGGCCGGCGAGAATCCGCGCGGCTTCGGCCGCAGGCATCATCTCCACCTGACCGACGGCAGGATCTCCCTCCCCGACCATCGCGTTGACGATGCTGACGAAACCGGCGAGGCGACGTTGAACCGATTCCCGAGTATTGGTACGCGCGTCCACTTCGAATCCGAGTAGAACTTCGCCGTCCGCAATGGGCGTCACCGTCAAACCCAGGTCCTCCGGCGGTCCCCCGGCGACGTTTCGCAGTACACCCACAGCGCCGGCGAAATCGAGGGCGAAGTCGAAAGCCTTGAGATTGATTCCGATCCCGTGAAGCAGTGCGCCGGTTCCGGCGACGCCCAGGTCCCGAGCAAGATTCTCACCGCGGTAGCGCTGGTGTGCGCGCAGGCTTTTCATCGTGGCGGCCACCTGCTTGCTCAGGTCACCGAGTCGATCGTGGCTGCGAATCGTCAACCGGAGAGGCAGAACGTTGACTGCCATGGCCGGCGTCTTGAGTGCCGTGCGGCCTACGCGCGCCATGAGTGGCATCGCGATGACAACATCCGTCTCGCCGAGCAGTCGGTGGAGAAACGCGCCGTAGCAGGCGATCAGCGCCTCGGCCCACGTTGTTCCCGTCGCGTCTGCCGCCTCTTTGAGGCGGTTGAGGGCGTCGGCACTAATGACCTCGCGAACCTGGATCGTTCGTTCCGCCGGACCGGTGACCTGCTGGCCGCGTCCGTCCAACGCGGGCAACGGCGTCAGGACATCACGCCAGTAGTCACGATCTTCCGCGAACTGCTCGCCAGCCCGGTACGCCTCGTCCTCGCTGACCAGATCTGTCATAGAACCGAATCGCGTTGGCGCGACCTCGGTTCCCTTCTTCGCGGCCGTGTAGTGCGCGGCGACTCGGCGCGAAATCATTGCTGCGCTGTATCCGTCGACGATCAGGTGGTGATAGAGCTGAATGCACCAGATCTCGCGATCGGAGAGCCTGATCAGCGAGTAGGTGTACAGCGGACGCTCCACCATCAGGCGGCAGTACTCGGACGCCCGGCTGCGCTCGGCGTCGACCAGTGCGTGCGCCACGGCTACGGGATCGCGCTCGTCACGGACGTCGGTGATCGGGATGATGCCAACCGGCTCGTCGGAGATGTACTGACGCGGGCCGTCCACCGTCTCGATCATCCGCAGCCGCATGGTTTCGGCTTCACCGATCGTCGCCGTGATGGCGGCTGTCAGCAGTTCGGTGTCGATCGGTTCGTCACCCGAGATTTCGAGCACCTCACCGACGAGGTAGCTCCGAGATTCGGGATCAAGCCTCTGTGCGTTCCAAATCCCGAGTTGAGCTCCTGTGAGAGCAAACGTAGCTTCGCTCGCCGCTCCGGAGTTCGAACCTGGAAGAACGCTCACACTGATCCCCTCGTCTGTGGACACACGTCACCCAAGGGTGACCTAACGTCGTTTTGGGTAGCCTAAACTAAATGTCAATGAATCGGGGAATCCGCCTCGCCGGTGACCCGAGAACCGACGGCTCCCGACGCGTTAATCAGAGGCCACGCGCTTCTACAACCGCTTGCGGGACAGTCTCTTTCGTGAATCGAAACGAGAAAGTGAAGGCTAGTCCATCAGCGTTGCCGCGACGGTTCCGCCCAGTTCATAACAACCATCGCGGACAGATTTGTCCACGCTCACAGTCACTTCGAGCGGATCCGCCACCGCGACCAATCCGAGCCCGGTGGCGAGTTTGCGCACCGAGGACACTGCACCGGCAGTGTCGTTGTTGCCGTGAACCCACAGGCCGTACGGTCGATCCGAAACCGCGCCGAGGCATTGGTAGTACGTGGTGTCGAAGAAGTATTTCAGCGCGCCCGACATGTAACCGAAATTGGCGGTGGTTCCGAAAAGATAGCCGTCAGCAGCGAGGACGTCGGGCACCGTCGCCGCCAACGCCGGCATCACCTTCACCTCGACGCCCTCGATCTCGGGATCGCGAGCCCCGGCCAGGACCGCATCCAACAATTCGTGGGTTGTCGGCGAGGGCGAGTGGTGAACCACCAACAGAGTCTTCACACACCTGACAATACGGCGACGGGTGGCGCACCCGTCGCCGTTCACGCCTACGCCGAAACCGTTTCCGCGCTCATCGCCTTGACCAGGTCGTCGGTTCGGGTGACCGAGGCGCAGCGCCCGGCCGCGTACTCGAGCGCACCGACATGCTCGTCCAGGGAGAAGTCGGCTACCGCGTCGCCCACGAAGAAGATCTGCACGTCTTGCATGAACCCGTCCAAAGCGGTAGTCAGGCAACCGATGTGGGCATAGATTCCGGTGATGATCAGCTGGTCACGCCCACTCTCGCGCAGCCGCTCACGCAGATCCGTCTTGATGAAGGCGCTGTAGCGCCATTTTGTGAGCATCACGTCGTCCGAATGCGGAGCCAACTCGGCGATCACGTCGGTGTGAGCGGGATCTGCCTTCAGACCCGGTCCCCAGAAATCCGACAGCAACGCACGCTCCTCGGGATCCTGATCACCGGGTTGCGCGGTGTAGACGATCGGGATTCCGGCAGCTCGCGCCGACGAACGAAGCCGGTCGATGTTCGGAACCACGGTTTGGAGCGGGTCGACGCTTCGGTCGTACGCGTTCACGAAATATTCCTGCATGTCGTGCAGAAGCAACACCGCTCGGGAAGGATCGAGAGTCCAGTCGACCCGATTCTGCGGAAACTCGGTGGGCATCTCGTATCGCACTGCTGTGGGTAGCGCCATGATGAATCTCCTCGAAAATGTGGGGGTGGGAACCGATCAACTCGACAGAGTCTGTGCGGCAATCGATTCGCTGAGAACACGGCGCAAGGCCGCCTTGCTGGTCTTTCCGACGCCGGTGACGGGGAACTCGGTCACGAACTCCACTCGATCCGGAACCTTGTACGCCGCAACGCCTCGGCCTCGTATGTATCGCTTGATCTCGCCGACGGTCGGTGCATCTCCGGAAATCACCAGAACAGCACAGGTTCGTTCGCCCAGGTACTCGTCGGGAACGGCGACGACGGCCGCATCGTGGACAGCCGGATGCGAGAGCAGGTGGTTCTCGATCTCCTCGGCCGCAACCTTCTCACCGCCGCGGTTGATCTGGTCTTTTGCGCGCCCCTCGACTATCAGATGTCCTGAATCGGTGACGCTGACCAGATCGCCGGTGCGATAGAAACCTTCGGCGTCGAAGACCTCGGCATTGTGCGCATCCGCCCGGTAATAGCCACGGATCGTATACGGACCCCGAGTCAGTAAGTGCCCCGTGGTTCCGGGCGCGACGAGCGCGCCCTCGTCGTCGACCACACGAACCTCGTCGTCGGGTGAAATGGGCCGGCCCTGAGTGCTGACGATCAATTCTTGCGTGTCGTCGAGGCGGGTGTAGTTGACCAGCCCCTCGGCCATCCCGAACACCTGCTGGAGGGTGCAGCCCAACTCCGTGGGTACGCGTGCGGCAGCTTCGGCGCTGAACTTCGCTCCGCCGACGCCGAGAACCCGCAAGCTCGACAGGTCGTGATCTGCCTTGCTGGGGGCGGCCATCCAGGCCAACGCGATCGGTGGAACCAAGGAAGCGTGCGTGACTCGCTCTGATTCGATCAGGCCGAAAGCTGTGGAGGGCATGGTGTCCGGCGCCAGAACCACGGAGCCGCCCGCGTGGAGAACACCCAGGATGCCCGGCGAACTCATCGGAAAATTATGCGCTGCAGGAAGAACCACCAACATGCGCGTCGAGTCGTCGACGCCGCAGATCGGGTTGGACGCTCGCACCGAGTAGAGGTAGTCGGCGTGCGTTCGCGGAATCAGCTTCGGAACACCGGTCGTGCCACCGGAAAGCTGAAGAAAGGCGACCGACAACGGATCGACGTCGGCAAGAACGGAAACCTCGTATCCGTGCAGCGAATCGAAACCGACAAACTCTTCGGGGTCACCGGCCACGATCACAACAGGCGGAGTCTCGAGGCCTTCGTTCACCTCGCGCGCCAGCGCGCGGTAGTCGAACCCGCCATGACGGTCGGCGACGATATAGGCAGCGACATCAGCGAACTGGCAGAAGTATCCGATTTCGGTTCGGCGATGCGCCGGCAACCCGAATACCGGCAGGGCGCCGAGCTTCAACACACCGAACAATGCTTCGACGTATTCCACGATGTTCGGCAGCTGCAGAAGCACCCGGTCACCGGCGCGAACACCCAAGCCGGACAGGCCTCCGGCCACGGCCGAGCTGCGACGATCGAGGTCGGAATACGTCAGCCGTGTCTGTGTGCCAGAGGCATCGCTGCCGACCACCGCTTCGTTGTCGGGATGCCGTGCGGCCGCGGCCGTGATGAATCCGGCCAGCGTCTCGTCAGTCCAATAGCCTCGTTCCCGATAATGCGTCACCAAATCGGGTGGATACTGTGCGACGGGTGCCAAGGGCTCGCGAGCGATCCTCGAGGTCATGCAAGTGACTCCTGTTCGAAAGTACTGTCAGCAAATACGTCTCACGCTTTGAGCGTCGCTCCACCGTCGACGTACAGCGCCTGCATGGTGATGTGGGCCGCCCGGTCGGACAGCAGGAAGTGCACCGAGTCCGCGATATCGTCTGCGGTGGCCAGTTTTCCGAGCGGAATACCCAGGCGATAGCTCGCCAGATTGCCTTCGATGACCGCGTCGGCACCCGAATCGTCGGAAGGGTCCGACCACAATGACCGCTGCATCGCTGTGTCGGTGGATCCCGGAGCGACCACGTTGACACGAATGCCGTCAGTAGCCAGCTCCAGTCCAGCGGTTCGAACCAACATGGTGGCAGCAGCTTTGGACGAACCGTAAGCACCCATCCCGATACGTGGGACACCGGCCGCGTTCGACGAGACGACCACGATCGCCCCGGCCCGACGGCGACGCATTTCCAGTCCCACGCTTTGCAGCACGTTCAGCAATCCGAAGACGTTGACGCCGAATATCTTCCGCCACTGGTCCGGATCGGAGTCCAGCACCGATCCGGTGTCGAGAATTCCGGCGACGTGCGCGAGCGCGTCGATCCGGCCGAACGTGTCCATCGTCGAGGCCACTGCAGCGTCGACTGCCTGCCGATCGGTCACGTCCACGACGTGACTCTCGATATCGGCGCCTTCGACGATTGTTTCTGCCAATTCCGCAGTTACCCGCTTCAATTCGACGTCGTCGCGATCGAGCAACGCCAGCGAATACCCGTCGCGCGCAAGCGTACGGGCCACTGCGGCGCCGATCCCCGCCGCAGCACCGGTGACCACGGCGATTCGGCGCTCGCTCACTGCGGGCACAGGACCTGAACCCAGGCATTGATCGTGGGCTCTTCTGCCAACTCCGCGAAGTCGGCATCCGCGCCCGCTCCCCGCCACCGTTCGACGAGCGTCATCAAGCGAACCGAGTCAAGGCCTTCGTCACCCAGGTCCGCGTCGTCGCCGAGTTGTTCTGCCCTCATCGACAGAACCTCGGCGACGTCGCGCACGATCTGGTCACGGTCCACGGTGTTGCTCATCGGTCTCCTCGAGTAGTGGTCGACGCGCTCAGATCGAGCCAACCCAACCCTCGTGTCGACCCCGTCCGCACGCCTTGACTTTAGGCCAGCCTAACCATAACGGTACGGAAGTACACAACCCGGGCGCTCGCAACACAAATTCACCCAAACTAAGGCTAGCCTCAACATAACAAGCAATCTGTCGAACTGGAAGGGTGTCCATGTCAGCACTCGCCGAAGTCTCCGAATTCCCGTTGCGCAACAACCGGACTGACGATGAAACGGACTCCGTTTTCCTGCTCTCACGTAGGCAAACGTCGATCCGCACTTCGGGAGTAGTCGAAGAATTCGACTCGGCCTTCGACGCTGCCGAAGCCCTCAAGACCGGGCGCATCGACTCGGTCGTCGGCGCCCTGCCGTTCTCCCCGGAGACGCCGTCCGCCCTCACCGCGCCACTGAGTTTCACACGAGTCCGCGGTGATCTATATCACTCCAACATCCCGTCATTACCCACTTCGCGGGTAGCCGGATTCGAACCCAGCCCGCAGATCCACACCGACAGGGTCCGCGGAGCCATCGAACGACTTCGAGCAGGCGAACTAGACAAAGTTGTCCTCGCACGCTCCCTGACCATCGAGGCCGAGTCCACGATCTTCCCCGCCGCTCTGGCCGAGAAACTGATTGCACTCGATCACGCGCACAACGGTTTCTGCGTCGACCTGTCCCCCGCCGGAGGAAAGTACCGCGGGCGTTCGCTGGTCGGTTCGACGCCCGAGGTTCTGATCGAAAGGCGAGGCGGCGTCGTCACCTGCCACCCGCTGGCGGGCTCGATTGCACGCCACCCGAATTCGGATCAGGACGAGGCGAATGCCGAGCAACTCCGCGCGTCGACCAAAGATCTCGCCGAACACGCGTTTGTCGTCGACTCCATCAGCGCGATACTCGGACCACTGTGCACGTCCTTCAATGCACCCAGCGCACCGGAAATCCTTCGGACACCGCAACTGTGGCATCTCGGGACCAAGATCGAAGGTGTCCTGATCGACCCGAGCCTGACCTCGCTCGAACTCGCAATGGCGCTGCATCCGACTCCCGCTGTCTGCGGCACACCGACGGTCGCCGCACGCGAGCACATCACCGCAACCGAAGCCGATCGTGGGTTCTATGCCGGTGCCGTGGGCTGGTGCGACCGGACTGGAGACGGCGAGTGGATGGTTGCTATTCGTTGCGCCGAGATCGCAGCAGACGGCCTCTCGGCGCGGGCCTACGCCGGCGGCGGCATCGTCGCTACTTCCGACCCGGAAATCGAATTGAGAGAGACCAGTACAAAATTCCGCACGCTACTCAGTGCGTTCGACCTCGCTGAACATCAGCTCTGACAGGGCGTCACTTCTTCGAGGTGTTCAGGGCAATCGCGGCGTGAACGAGTGCCTTGAACGCCTTTTCGTCGACGGCTTCGCCCTCGTGGAAATCGATCGCCCGTCGCGTATTGCCCTCGAGGCTGGAGTTGAAGAGTCCTGAAGCGTCGTCGAGTGATGCGCCTTTGGCAAAGGTCACCTTCACTGCGCTCTTGTAAGTCTCACCGGTACAGATCATTCCGGCGTGGTACCACACGGGAACACCTCGCCACTTCCATTCCTCCACCACATCCGGATCCACTTCTTTGATCAGAGTTCGTATCCGGGCGAGCATCTCGCCCCGCCAGTCTCCGAGTTCCTCGATTCGCTGGTCGATCAACCGAGACGGGGAATCTGCGCCTTGCTTGTCGGACTCACTCTTCGCCATCGCTTCGTCACCTCCTGCTCGTCGCCGCCGATCTCCGGTGAGTCGAGTATCCCCTCCTGCACGCGGATTCACTCGGTGAATCACTGACGCATCACGACGTTTCGGCATAGGCGATTTCTTGCAGTTTCTGTCAAAGTAAGACGGACGTCCAGTATTCTCTGGGTACTAAGTCCCGATTCTTCGGCCTGGAGGACTGCATCGTGATCTGGAATCGACCGCTCACCCACTCAGTCGCTTGGGCTGCCGGATCGGTTGTTCTCGCCGCCGCGATTGTCGGCGTTCACACCGTTCCTGCGGCGGCGCAACAGGCCCGCGTCTTCGACGTACTGTGCACACCCACCGATGCAGGCCTTTCCGAGCTGTCCGGACTCACCGTCACCGCGGCCGGGATGTACGCAATCGGCGACAGCGGCTCCGACGATCGGGTCGCCGAACTCGATTCGAACTGCCACGTGCAGCGCTGGATCAGCGTGGGCACCCCTCGTATCGACGTCGAGGATCTGTCGTCGACTCCCGACGGCCATCTGTGGCTGGCAGACATCGGCGACAACAACGCGGTACGAACGTCGGTCGGGCTGATCGAACTCGATCCGGCTTCAGGTGCGGCGACCTCCTACCCCCTGGCCTATCCGGACGGCCCGCACGACGCCGAGACACTACTGATCCAGAGCGACGGAGTTCCCGTCATCGTCACCAAGGACTACCTAGGTGCAAGCGTGGTCTACACAACCGCTGAGCGACAGCAGGTTCAGGATCTGAGTACGGGCTCGCCGACCATGTTGGCCAAAGTAGGTCAGCTCAGATTTACTCCCACCCTCACACCCGGTGGGCCCGTCCCCCACGCCGGCACGATGGCTGTCACCGGCGGCGCCGTGAGCAAGGACGGCACGGTGGTAGCGCTCCGCACGTATACCGACGCTTACCTGTACGCAGCTCCCGACGGCGATATCGTGAAAGCGTTGAACACCAACCCGATTCGCGTCCCCCTTCCCGACGAGCCACAAGGTGAGGCGATCGCGTTCGACGCTGCCGGTGATCTGATCAGTGGCTCCGAGGCATACCGAGGGCCATTACCACCAATCCGAATTCTTCGCGGCGCCAGCGACATCGCACTGTCGGGCGGAGCGAGCGGCTCTCTCGGGTCGTAGTCGATTCGCGTCCCAGGGAAAGCGGACAGGCGCCGCTATCATGGCCGAGTGAACAAACAACTTCGAGCGACAGTGGTGGTCTCGGCAGTTCTCGCACTGGCTTCGTGTGCGAATTCCCTCGAAGGATCACCGCGCCCGGATGCGTTTGTTCCGAGCATCGACAACCCGGATCCGTCCGAAGCCATCGACGGAGTTGTCACGGTCGACTACCCAGCAGCCCAACACGTACGCCCGAACGAACGCGTGGCGTACACATATTCACCGCCCTTCGGCGGCCGTCATGACTCGGTCTGGGCAAACTGCACCGGAGTTGTTTATCCACAAGCGATTCGGACCGAGAATGCGGTCCATTCTCTCGAGCACGGGGCCGTGTGGATCACGTACAACCCCGACCTCGTCTCGAGCGAGGATCAGGCTCGCTTGGCACAGCGAGTCGAGGGCATGAGCTACACGTTGATGTCGCCGTATCCGACCCTGGATTCGCCGATCTCGCTGCAGTCGTGGGGCCGTCAGCTCAAGCTCGACAACGCCGCGGACGCGCGCATCGATCAGTTCGTCTCGGCTCTGCGCGTCAACCCGAACACGTATCCCGAAGTGGGCGCGACCTGTTCGGTGCCGGTGACGAGCTTCGACCCGAACAACCCGCCGCCATTCGACCCCACCACTCCGGATCCGTCATCTCCCACAACCGTTCCGGAGCGGTAGCGTCTCAGCAGGCCCCGCTCCGCGGCGTAGACACCTACTTGCCTCGTGAACGGCGTTCCAGTTCGACTGCCCGTCGCATGGTTTCCCGAGCCCGGCTTCGGTCACCGGCATAGTCGTAGGCGCGAGCAAGTCGGAAGTTCTGCTTCCAGTTGTCCGGGTCTGCTTCCCAGTCGACCTTGATCTGGGCGAACAACTCGTCGGCAGCCGCTCGCTCGATCCGGCCCGAAGGCAATTTCGGAAGCGCAGACGCATCGACAGCGAGGCCCTCGTCGTGAATCTGCTGCGCGAGGCGCTGGTGCGTGAAGCCGGCACGGAGCGTGGCGATGACGAGCCACAGCCCCAGGAACGGCAGGATCAGCACGCCGATCCCGAGACCGATCGCGGCGCCGCCACCGTCCTGGATGAGCTGGATTCCGCGCTGGCCGAGCAGCACGAAGTACACCGCGAGCGCAATGCAAATCGCGACGATCAGTGCGACGGTGCGGGTGGTCTTGTTCATAGATCGAGAAAGGAATCGATACCGACCGTCAGACCCGGACGCGAGCCGATCTGGCGGACACCGAGCAGAACGCCCGGCGCGAACGAATTCCGGTCGATCGAGTCGTGGCGAATGGTCAGCGTCTCGCCCTGAGTTCCGAGAATCACTTCCTGATGCGCGACCAGTCCGGCCATCCGCACGGAGTGAACCCGGACGCCGTCGACGTCCGCTCCGCGCGCACCCTCGAGCTCGGTCGTGGTGGCGTCAGGACTGCGTCCCACGCCTGCTTCCGCGCGAGCCTCGGCGATCATCGCGGCCGTTCGGTATGCGGTGCCCGAGGGAGCATCTGCCTTGTTGGGGTGATGGAGTTCGATGACCTCGACGGAATCGAAGAAGCGCGCCGCGGCAGCCGAGAAGCGCATCAACAACACAGCACCGATGGCGAAGTTCGGGGCGATCAGAACACCCGTTGCCGGCTGGGCGTCGAGCCAGGACTGCACAGTCGCAAGCCTGGACTCGTCGAAACCGGTGGTGCCGATCACTGCATGAATTCCGTTGGCCACGAGGAATTCCAGATTTCCCATGACGACGTCGGGGTGCGTGAAATCGACCACTACCTGAGTGCGGGTGTCGACAAACGTCTCGATGCGATCACCGGTGTCGACCTGAGCGACGAGTTCCAGATCGGGAGCAGCTTCCACTGCCTCGCAGATCGCTCGACCGACCTTGCCCTTGGCTCCCAGAACCCCGACCCTGATGGGTGCTGCACTCACGTCTTCCACGCTCCGTCCGATGCATTGTTTGAGGTGAAGCCTACGCAATCACGCAGATGCGCTCACCATCAGTCGGGCGGGAGTTATGTCACCACTGGCACACTGGACGTAGTGAGCAACCGTCCGCAAGTCCGCGAAACCGGCAACCTTCGACCACTCGAGTTGGCAACGGGTGCCGTCATGGCCGGATTCACGGTCGCGTTGTCCGTCATTGCCACGGTCATCCCCATGGCCAGCGCCCTCAACCTCGTGGCCGCCGTTCCGATGGGAATTGTTGCCCAGCGCTTCCGAGTCCGCGCCGTGACGACGGCCGGTATCTCGGCTACGGCAGTCGCCTTCGTCGCGGCGGGTTCGGGATCTGCGGCGGCGGTCGCATTGAGCGCTCTCCTCGGCGGAATCATCGGTACGGTCAAGCGGCGCGGTCTCGGCTTCGTCTCCGCATTGCTGTCGTCATTGGTCATCGGGCCCGCGCTGGCGTTGTTCTCCATAGTCCTGTTGCTTGTTCTCGCTCCGCTGCGCACCTTGTTGTTGACCTCGCTCGAGAACACCGCGTTGGGCGTGGCCGAGATCTTGAAGCGTGCCCCCACACTCGTCGGCGCAGCCGAATGGATCGAGAACAGCATCGGCTCGATCATCGACTACTGGTGGTTGTGGATCGGCGTGTCCATCATCTCCGGAATCGTCCTAAGCACCGTCGTCTCCTATTTCGTCCTCGGCGCGGTCCTCGACCGATTGGCTGCACTCCCTTCGGCCGACCCGCTCCAGACAGCACCCGACGACCGTCCGATCGATCCGTTGCCGGTCACTTTCGATCACGTGGGCTTCACCTATCCGGGTGCAACGACACCGGCCCTCGTCGACGTCAACTTCACCGTGCGACGAGGAGAGTTCGTCACCGTCGTCGGCCACAACGGCTCGGGCAAGTCCACACTCACCCGGTTGCTCGCCGGTCGCGCGCCGACTGTCGGGACGCTGACGAGACCCGGGTCCGCCGGTCTCGGCCGACACGGCGGAACCGCCGTCGTCCTCCAACGACCCGAAAGCCAGATCCTCGGAACCCGCGTCGCGGACGACGTCGTCTGGGGGCTCCCCCCCGAGTCGCATCCCGACGTCGATGCACTGCTGGCCGAGGTGGGACTCGCGGGCATGGGTATGCGTGAGACCTCCGGGCTGTCCGGTGGCGAGATGCAACGTCTGGCTGTTGCAGCCGCGCTGGCGCGGCGCCCCGCTCTGCTGATCGCGGACGAAGCCACCGCGATGGTCGATCAGGCCGGCCGGGAGGAATTGGTCTCGCTCCTCGCCGAACTTCCGCGACGCCACCCGATGGCCGTGGTACTGGTCACCCATCACCACGCCGACACCCGCAACGCAGATCGGGTGATTCAACTACAACGCGGACGGCAGATCGATCACCAACCAGGTTGGATGACGTCGACGTTCGGGGGTCCGCCGTCTGCGCCGTGGCCGGTCAGCACTCGAGCTGTCCTCCAACTCACCGATGTCACCCACACGTACAACGACCGGACTCCGTGGTCGCGGCGCGCACTGTCGGACGTCAACCTCACAATCGGCGACGGCGACGGGCTGCTGGTTCTGGGCGGCAACGGTTCCGGTAAATCGACTCTGGCCTGGATCATGGCGGGCTTGATCGCACCGAGCAAGGGAACCGCAGTCTTCGACGGCAAACCCGTCTCACGCCAACTCGGCACCGTCGGTCTCACGTTCCAGCATTCGCGACTGCAGCTGCAACGCCGAACCGTCGCCGAAGACATCGAGGCCGCCGGAGGTCCGGAGATCGGATCGGTGCAAGTCTCGTGGGCGCTCGACGCCGTCGGACTCGACCGTCACACCGCCGGCCGCAGCATCGACGAGTTGAGCGGCGGACAGATGCGACGCGTCGTCCTGGCCGGTCTCCTCGTGCGCCAACCGCGGGTACTCATCCTCGACGAACCGCTGGCCGGTCTCGATCCACCCGGTCGACACGAAATCCTGAACGTACTCAGGTGGATTCGTCGGAACGGAACCGCAGTAGTCGTCATCTCCCACGATGTCGACGGCATGGACGCCGTGTGCAGCAGAACAATTCGACTGTCGGAGGGTCGCATCCTCGACCCTGCCGCCAGCAGCGCCTTGGAAGGATCGACGACGTGACAACACTTCTGCGCGAAGTCCCGACTTCATCGCCGATCCACCGATTGTGGGCCGGAACGAAGATCGTTGCCGTCGTTCTCGTCAGCATCGTGGTCGTGACCGCTCCGTCCTGGCCGGCGATCGGCGTCGTACTCGGATTGTTGTTGCTGACCGCGGTGATCGGACGCATCCCCCCGACTGCAGTTCCGCGACCTCCGTGGTGGTTGTGGGCGCTGATCCTGCTCGGCGCGTTGATCAATCTTCCGATCGGCCTCGACGCAGTGTTCATCTACCTGCAAGCGGTGACGTTCGGTCTTGTATTGCTCTGCGTCTCACTGATGTTGGCATGGACCACGTCGATGAGCGATGTGGCGCCGGCACTGGCAACACTCGGTAGACCGCTACGATTCCTCAAGATCCCGGTCGACGAGTGGGCGATCGCGACGGCCCTCTGCATTCGTTCACTTCCGCTCTTGATCGACGAGATGCTCACCCTGGTGGCGGCGCGACGACTACGCCCGAAAGCTGTGGTCAACAGCGCTGCCGACAATTCGATAGTCGATCTGATCACCACGACCATGTCGGTGGCAATTCGGCGCTCTGCCGAGATGGGTGAAGCGATCTCCGCTCGCGGGGGCACCGGTTTGATCGCGGCGTACCCCAAGCGCCCTCAGCTCGCCGACCTGTTCGCACTGACCGTCGTCATCGCCGCGTGCGTCAGCGCGGTTGTTTTGACTCTGGTTCTGCGCTGATCGGGTCACCACTGACAGAATTTCCCTGGGCGATGATCGCAGAACCCATCCAGCGCCGTAGGTATCGCCGCAGTTCCTCGTCGCTCCGCTTCGGGTCGCCGGGCGCGAGGAAAAACGACTGCATCGTCCGCAGGACGTATTCGACCAGTTCCTGAAGTGACGTCTCGTCGTATCCGTAACTCAGCCAGTCCACGTCGAAGCGGGTGATCATCGCCATTCCGAAGGCCTGCGCCTCCTGAGAGGTCAGACCCTCGGGATGAAGACTCGAATTCGTGCTGGTGAGCAGAATGCCGAGATGGGGCGTTCGGTGGACCTGGGTCAGGGTGTAGACGACACCTTCGGTCATCGCCTCGACGGGGTCTTCGATGCCGCTCACGTGAGTGGTCAGTCGATCGAGATAGCCGTCGACCGACGCGATCGCCGCTGCCCTCATCAGTGCGTCGGCGCTGGGAAAGTATCGATACACGGTCTGCCGGATCACGCCCAGTGACTCGGCGACGTCGCCGATGCTGATTTCCGAACTCGTCCGTGCGATCAACTCGACCGCGGCCTCGACAATGCGACGAGACGCATCTTCGTCACTGTCCGGTGGATTGCCGCCCCACCCACGCCTTCGTGCCACTGCCCACTTCCTCGCTCGAACGAGGCTCGAACCATGTCTTTGCGCTCGAAGTCCAAGAGCCACAGGCTAACACAGGCAGGTTTTGCATCTGCGCCCCTCGAATTCACTCCCCTCGCTGAAAGTGAACATACAACTGCACACCAATATGTATGATTACCGCCACACGTGGCTTCGAGTGCCAGCGCGGCCACCTGACCAGCCCCTCCGAAAGACGAGGTTCGACAAGTGACCAACCTTCAACCCCGAAAAATGGACTTCGGATTCGAGGATCAGGACGTTCCCTTCCTGTGGAACCCGGAGAATCCGGCCTGGTCGAGCATGTCCAACGCGGTCTCGTTCCTGGCCATCGGTTTCGAGAAGATGATCGTGAAGATGATCATGCAGACCAAGTCGCGGATCAGCGATCCTGAGGTGGCCGAGGAAGCCGTGGCGTTCATGCGTCAGGAAGGCCATCACTCGACCGCGCACCGCCAGCATGTGAAGGCTCTGATCAGGCGCTACCCCGGACTGCAGAACACGCTCGACGCTGTGATCGGTGAATTCGATCTACTGACCGAGGCGACCTCGCTGAACTACCGGCTTGCATACACCGCAGATCTGGAGGCGACCTTCACACCGGTGTTCAAACTGATGCTCGACAACGAGGCGACCTTGTTCCGTCCGGGAGACGACCGCGTCGCGTCGCTGTTCATCTGGCACTTCGTCGAGGAGGTCGAGCATCGCAGCTCGGCTCTGATCATCTTCAATTCCGTTGTCGGAAGCGAGCTTTACCGGATGCGGATGGCACCGTCGATCTTCGCGCACGTGATGAAGGTGATTCGTATCGCCTGCGCAGGCTTCAACCAGCACGTTCCGCTCTCCGAGCGGCAAGTCGACTCACTGTCGATGTTCGCCACCCACCGCACCAAGCAGAAGATTCTGACGTCGTTCGCTCCGTATCTGACCAAGGGCACGATGCCTCGCGCCTTCGATCACCTTCGACTCGGAGAACAACTCGTTGCACTCGGCGGTGTCTTCCGCAGCCAGATGCCCAATCACAACCCGGACCACGAGAAACTCCCCGCACTCGCCGACCAGTGGTTCAAGCGTTACGACGACGGCTACGACTGCACACGCTGGTACACCGCCGAATCTCAGGCAAAAGCCGAGTCGATCACGTCAGGGGCCAACTGATGGCAGAACACTGCTCCCCCACGTTTTCCCAGCTCGCAACAGAACTCGGTTTCTCCTGTCAGGAAGCAGGTGGACTCGTCGAGTTCCGTAACCCGGCGGCGCTGGAGAACTGGACCCTGCCCGTCCTCGAATGGACCATCATCGTCGGCTCGGTGCTCGCACTGGTCCTGGCGATCGTGCGGTTGCGCCGCAACGGTGACCCCACCAATCTGGTTCTCTGGTTCGGCGCCACCGCCTACCTGTTCATCATCGAGCCTCCGCTGTACTTCCCGGCGGCGTTCGGCATCGAAGAACAAGTGGACACGATGTTCGCGCACAACGTGTTCACCGTCGACTTCATGTGGGGTCGACTGCCGCTGTACATCGTTGCCATCTATCCACTGATGGCGACGTTGGCCTTCGAAATAGTCAGAATGCTCGGCGTTTTCCGCAAATACGGTCCACTACTGGGCGCTGTCTGCGTCGGCTTCGTCCACCATGCGTTCTACGAAATCTTCGACCACCTGGGGCCCCAGTTGCGGTGGTGGGAGTGGTCGACGTCGAACCCGATCAACCAACCCATGTTCGACGCGGTTCCACTTCCCAGCGTGGTCGTCTTCGCCGCGCTGTGGCCGATGTCGTTGGCATTCTGCGTCCAGTACTTCGTCGGACGGCACGTCGATGCCGGCAAGCACTTCTCCGGACTTCAATTGGTATGGCGCACCATCGTGATCGGCCTGCTGGCCTCGCTGGGTACGTTCATTCTCCCGCTCCCGGCGACGGTCTTCGGTATGGGAAGCGACACTGTCCGCGGGTTCCTCTACGCCGCTGAACTTGCAGTCCTCACAGTGGTCGCGATCGTGGTTCTCGTCCGCCAATGGACGCACCTGCGCTCGGCAGAATCGAACACTCCTGCACACACCAACAGGTTCGTGCAGATCTACAGCGTGGTGTACCTGGTTGTCATGGCCGTCCTGTGGGCGAGTGCGCTTCCCGACTTCTTCGACGCGGTCGACGGTTCCACCAGCGCTGGAGATCCCATCGGGAACCTCTGGTACACAGTGGCGTGCTTCGTCATCGCAATCCTGTGCGTGAGCGCAACTTTCACCATTCCGAAGCGGAACTCCGGGACGGCCGACGCCGAGCTCCTCGGGGCAAACTCAGCGACTCCGGCTACCTAGGCGACCGGGACGAGACCGCTCGGGTCTCGTCCCGGTTTCTCGGTTTCACGGGACGCGGTGAGTCCACTCTTCGGTTCTGAACTTCGTGTCCACCAGCTTGCGCGCCTGCTCCAACTCCGAGTCCGTGTAATCGCTGTCGTGGGTGTCGTATTGACCTCGGAAGTGCTGCGCAAACGACTCCAGGATTGCTACACGCGTCATTCCGGTCTGCGAACGCAGCGGATCGACGCGCTTGGCCGCACTCTTGGTTCCCTTGTCCGACATCTTCTCTCGTCCGATTCGCAACACCTGCGTCATCTTCTCAGCGTCGATGTCGTAGGCCATGGTCACGTGATGGAGCACAGTGCCGGACGCGAATCGCTTCTGAGCGGCGCCGGCGATCTTGCCCTTGTCCGAGGCGATGTCGTTGAGCGGCACATACCGAGCGTTGATACCGACCTCGGCAAGCGCTCCCATGACCCACTGATCGAGAAACGCGTAGGACTGCTCGAAACTCAAACCCTCGACCAATGACGCCGGTACTGCCAACGAGTACGTGATGCAGTTGCCCGGTTCCATGAACATCGCGCCGCCACCGGAGATTCGGCGCACCACCCCGATGCCGTACCGCGCAGCCGCCTCGGAGTCGACCTCGTTACGCACGGACTGGAACGATCCGATCACGACCAAGGGCGAGTCCCAGTCCCAGAAACGCAATGTCGGCGGACGCTCACCCGATGCGACCTCACGCGCGATGACCTCGTCCAGCGCGACGTGCATCGCGGGATCGAGAACCACCGGCGGGATGAGGTCGAAGGTGTGATCCGCCCAGCTCGTGGCGTGGCCGAGTGCGCGCCGGATCGCGATGCCGACCGACTGCGGCGTGAAGCCGATCATCGAGACGGACTCGTCGAGCGCAGTGGAGATGGCATGCGCCAACTGTTCTGCATCCGAGTCGGCGGGCATTCCGCGCAACGCCGCGTTGATGTCGTCGAGCGCGCTGTCGGGCTCGAGGAAGAAGTCCCCCGAGACTGCGACTTCGGACAGCCGACCGTCCGCCACCTCGACGTCGACCGCGACCAGTTTTCCACCAGGAACCTTGTACTCTCCACGCATCCGTCCAGCCTATCCCTGCGGGATTCTCTGCGGTGAGCGCCGTCGAAGATCACACCGCGCGCGCAGTGCGCATCTGTTCGGAAGGCAGGGCGACCAAGTAACCACACCTGTAAGTCGCTGCGGGGCTGCATAATCGCGCGGACGGGACCGCACGTGTCGACCCCTGGCAATTTGGCCGAGCAACGGCCCTGCTTCTGCCGACAGGCGAGATGATCTCTGTGGTGGGAGGATTGCCGCAACGAGCCAACTCCCTGGCGAGCCACAACGGAGGTAGACATGAAGGTCCCGGCGTTCCACTCGACGGTTCCTTCGGATCTCGACGTCTATCACGACAACGAAAGCTGCATTTTGGCCGCGCGCATCGCAGTGTCCCATCGTGCCCCCGGAGTCGACGGCCGACCGTGGTGCACTGCGTGTGCGTCTTTGGACTGACGAGCGACCACCAGCTCACTCACACCCACGTCGCCGATTCGGGGACAACCCCGTTGGCCCGAGCATTCGCATCGATGACAGCGCGGAGCCACACTGTCAGACCGGTCTCGACCTGCTCGTAGAACGCGGTGAATCCCGGATCGGCCACGTACATCCGTCCCAGACACACCTGCATCGAATGTGTGCAGTCGAAGTAAACCCCGATCGACGCTCGGTGCCGTTCTGCCAGCGAATTCGCCTCGGCGCTTCCCGGTTCGACTCCGGACCGGCACGTCAGCGCCAGGTCTTCGTTGAGCGTCTCGACGCAGTCGGCAATCTTCTGCCAATCCTCAGCGGTCCTACCTGCCGACCGTTCCGCCTGCTGCGCCCACTGCGCGCTGTCACCCCAACGCTCGTGCGCCTCCGGCCCCCATGACGGCTGCCAGTGTCGGCCGAAGATCGACACCTGCTCGTGTGCCGGCAACAGCACACCCGACTTCCTGGCATCGATGATGCGATCCAAGGACTCGCCCAGTTCTTCCAAGTCGGCTATCCGTTGCCGCAACTCGGCGCGCTGCCCACGCAGCGTCTCGTCCACGTGGGCTGCGGGCGCATCGAGCAGTATCCTGATCTCGTCGAGCGACAAACCCACGTCACGGTAGACAAGCACCCGGCCGATGCGGCCGAGGTCCGCGTCGGTGTACTGCCGGTAGCCCCCGTCACTGCGCCCGGACGGACGCACCAAACCGATTGCGTCCCAATGATGGAGGGTACGTACGGTTATGCCCAGTCGTGATGCGGCAGCACCGACAGTGAGAGCACTGTCTGCCTCGTCTCCGAAGAGTTGGTCCGTCACGTGATCCAGTCTGACAGACGCGGTTCGGGAGGCCACAGCGTCAGACCTCGGTTCAGTCGACGGGTCCGTCAATTCCCATGCCTCGCAGATGCTCGGCCTCGGCACTGTTCGGGTCGTACGGACGAGCGGCCGTCATGATCACACGCGCGTTCTCCGGTGTCACAATCTCCAACTCCAGTGAATTCCACGGCTTGAGATGTGGACCGCTGGTGCATCCGGGCCGCAATTCCTCACACGCCTGTGCTATCTGGTCCATCTGACTCAGCACACACGCAAAGCTCACACTGACGGACGGTGGTGAATCTGCACATTCGCCGGGCACGAGCAGAACGTCTTGAAATGCCCAGCGTCGCAGGTGCGTCAGTCGATCCGGTACCGAAAAGAGGTCGAAGAAACCGAGCCCACGGATCCAGAAGTCGGCCGATTCGGCCAGATCCGATGTCGGAACCGACACGAACATCGGCATTCCGTAGAGACCTCGGAACTGTTCCGGAGGCACGGCGTCTGTAGCGGGGGCAGGGACGGGGCTGATGTCGAATGCTGGGTAAGTATCGGTCATGAAATCATCGTGAGCCCTCACGCTACGTCAGGGTCAAGTCGTGTGAAATCCGATCGAACCAGATTGCGCGATCACACCGTGCGTGCGAATGCGCCGTCGTCTGCGAATACCCGTTGGGCAAAGCGTTCGCCGATGAGACGGTGCGTCGCAGCGTCCGGATGGAGCTGATCGGGAAGCGGCAACTCTTCGTTCTCGGCCGCACCATAGAGATCGCACCCGTCGACGTAATGCAGATTGGGATCATCCGCCGATCGCTGGGTTACGATGCGCGCCAACTCTTCCCGAATAGAGCGCAGCGTCAGCTTTCCGGCTGCGCGCTCGGCGGGATCGCCGGTAGCAACGAATCGCATTTCGCCTCTGGCAAGCGCGTCGAAATCGAATGCACCAGGTCCAGGCGTGTCTTCGTGAATCGGGCAATAGACAGGCGAGACGACCAGCAGTGGAGCCACTGGATGACCGTCGCGGACCGTGTCGAGGAAGCCGTGCATTGCCGACGTGAAGGCCCGCAGGCGCATCACGTCGGAGTTGACCAGATTGATGCCCATCTTGATGCTGATGAGGTCGGCAGGAGTGTCTCGCATAGCGCGGGCGACGTACTGGTCCAGCAGAGCGCTGCCGCTGAACCCGAGGTTGATCAGATCCACGCCGCCGAGGGAGGCTGCGAGAGCAGGCCAAGTGCGGGAGGGACTTTCAGCGCCGGAGCCTTGACTGATCGAGCTTCCGTGATGGAGCCACACATCACGCTTCGTGCCGACTGCGAGTTCGAGCGGGGCGTCGGTTCGCAATGCGACAAGTTCGGTGGTTTCGTTGTGCGGCAACCAGATCTCGACGGTCTTGGATCGCGCAGGCAAGTCCGCGAAGCGGATGGTGCTGACGGGTCCGGATTGTCTCTGAGCGGTACCGGTCGCCATGTCGATCGTCACCGTGTTGCCACCCTCAGCGATTGCGTGCCCGGTTGGTTCGCCGTCGACGATCAGGTCGTACACCCCTTGCGGCCTCGGCGGAGCACCGATGTAGATCATTTTCGTGGGCAGAGTGTCGAGTTCGATGGCCGTAGCGCTGGTTCGGAACACCAGCCGCACTCCGGACGGTTGTGATTGCGCCATTGCCATCTGCCCGTCAGCGAATTGCGTGCGAGCTCTGGCAGGCAGACGGTGTGTCAGCACACCGCGTTCGGTCCGCTCGAGCTCGAGGGCTCCGCGCACGATGTCCTCGGAAATTGCGGTAGTAATCCAGCTGCTCTGGCTGTTCATCTCATCCACCTGTAGATAAGTTGCGAAGGTTTTAACTACAGCACACAGTAATTTGCCTATACTATTTAGGCAAGCCGTTTCACTTCTCGACGAACAGGACCAACGGACATGCCTCGCGCAGGACTGACACCCGAACGCCTCGCCGTGGCGGGCGCCGAATTGGCCGACGAGGTGGGCTTCGAGCAGGTGACCGTATCGGCGGTCGCCAGAGCGTTCGACGTCAAGGTCGCAAGCCTGTACTCGCACGTGAAAAGTTCGAACGACCTCAAAACCAGAATCGCGCTGCTTGCCTTGGAAGAGATGGCCGACCAGGCTGCCGACGCCGTGGCCGGTCGGTCCGGTCGCGACGCCTTGACCGCCTTCGCGAACGTGTACCGCAACTACGCGAGGTCACACCCTGGTCGGTACGCCGCGTCACAGATGCGCCTCACCCCGGAGGCCGCAGCTGCGAGCGCGGGCTTCAGACACTCGCAGATGATGCGATCGATTCTGCGCGGGTACAACCTCACCGATCTCGATCAGACCCACGCAGTTCGGTTGCTCGGCAGCGTTTTTCATGGGTACGCCAGCCTCGAGTTGGGTGGATCGTTCAGCCACAGTGCACCGGACAGCGCCGAAAGCTGGGCAAGAATCCTCGAGGCACTCGATTCGATGCTGACCAATTGGCCAGCGTCGAGTCCATGACCAGGCATGCTTTTTGCGAGCAAAGTTCTTGCGCCACTTGGTGATCGCACACGGCCAAGAAACCTCGGGCCCACCCCAGGAGCGGCGCCACACAATCGCGCGCCCCGCAACCCTTGCTCGCACTGGGACAGCAGAGGGTCCGAGTAGGCAAGAAGCCGGACGTGGAGCTCCGCTTAGAGGAGAAGCTTGGCGCGCAGAGAGTCGACAGTGCCCTGGTCGACGCCGAGGCCCTCCCGTACGTAAGTATCCATACCGCCGTAGAGCCGGTCCACCTGTGCATACGCCGCATCGAGCCACGACAGGTCCACCGCGTCGTCCCGGCCCAGGTACGTGTTCGACGCCATGAAATCGGCACTGATGACCTCACGCGGGACACCGAGGATGGTCAGCAGGATCGCGGTACCCCAACCGGTGCGGTCCTTCCCTGCACTGCAGTGGTAGACGGTTGCGCCGTCGGAGTTGTTCGCGATCGCAGTCAGCAGGTCACGGAAGGCGACATCGGAACCACGGTAGTTGACCATGAACGGGTAGCCGATGCTCTGGCCGATGTTCGAGGTTCCCTTGACTGCGCCGTCGATCAACGCGCGACCGAGGGTCAGGGGAACGAACTCGTGGAACGCGATGCCGTGTTCGATACTGACGACGTCGGCGACCTGGTAGGTGACCCCGGCGGGGATCCGATCGGGATCCTCCGCACGTTCGGAGGCGTTGCGCAGGTCGACGTCGAGGGTCAGGTTCGCGGCGGTGAGTTTTGCCAGATCAGTCTCATTGAGCGAGCTGAGCTTGTTGGAACGGAACACCAGGCCTGTCCGGACGGTCCTGCCATCGGTAGTCCGATACCCGCCGATGTCGCGGAAGTTCCGCGCCTCGTCGAGCCTGATCTCGGCCGCGGACGGCGGTGGGATCTCCGGCAGCGGCGGTTGCTCCCCGGACGATCCGAACTGACTCGAACCCAATTGCAGGTCGCCGCTCGAGGCGGAGGCGAGTGTGGGGCCTGTCAGGGCCGCACCCATGGCGACCAGCGCAGCGAGGGCGATTCCGAAAGGGCGCGCCCCTCGGCGGCGCGTGTAGACAGTTGTCACCTTCATCCTCTCATTCGCTGTGCGGGATACCCCGCGCCCCGCAAACTCCCGTGCGAGATTACAAGGGTGGCGCGCTCCTCGTCCCGACTTTGCTCCAGAAACCGGACATGTGTTCAGGTGCCCGGCCAGCCGCCATCCTGCAGGAAGAAACTCTTGCCCGTCACTGCGTCGCCATCGACCACGCCGGGCCCGTTCGAACGACAGACCGCGGCCGCGGCGGCAGCCGTAACTGCACAGCGCCGAACAACTTCACTGTCGACCAACTGCACGAATTTCCACCTCGAGCTGGTATCCGTTGGGACGAAATCAATCTCATGCGCTACCGGCCGTCGACCATGACCAGTGCAGGCTGAGGAATGTCGGACGAAGCGTCTGCGAGAGCAGCAAGAGTGCCGTCGAGCGCGACAAGGTCCGCACGACGACCCGGCGCCAAGATCCCCACCCGTCCTTCGTCATGGACCAAGTACGCACTGTCCACAGTCATGGCCTGCACTGCACGCTGCACTCCGATCCGTTGGTGGGCGCCAAGCACGGCACCGCCCATGGTCAGCCGATTCACAGCAGTCCTAATCGTCTGGAGGGGATCCATCGGCGTTATCGGGCAATCCGAGTGCAGCCCGAATTTCAAGCCGATGTCATCGGCGCACGCCAGCGGGTCCAGGTTGCCGGCTCTCTCAGGACCGAGGAAACGGTCACGGTGACGATCGCCCCAATGAAAAACATGGTTGACGAAAAAGCTCACCCCGATCTCGGCATCACGTATCGCCTCGAGATCCGCAGGCCTACTCACCTGGCAGTGCTCGATACGGTGCCGCGCTCGACGTCCGTCACTGCGGTGCGCACTGCGCAGCGCCGCGATGGCGGCGGCTACAGCCGCATCGCCGTTGGCGTGCACCGCGACCTGACCTCCCTCGCGGTGAACCTGGAGAACCATCTCGTCGAGTTGCTCCTGCGGATAGAGCAGATCACCGTGATGGTTCGGGCTGCAGGTATACGGAGTTCGCAAGGCTGCAGACAATCCTTGAATGGACCCATCCGCCCAGAATTTGGCGCCGGCCAGGCGGAAGCGTGACCCTGGGGCCGGTGCAGCCGTGAAAGCGATGTTCCTTTCCTCCAGTTCTGCGATCGCGAGATCACCCCGAAGGAAGCCAACCGTGTGCACGGGCATCTCGCCCATGGTGTCCAGGGCACGATAGGCGGCCAACTCCTGCATGCCCGCCGACAGGCCGACCCCTAGATCGTGGACGGTCGTGATTCCTCGCGAACGCGCCAGTGTCAAGCTACGCAGCAACGCGGTCTGCACCTCTGCCTGTGTCAGGTCTGGTATCGCGCCACTCAACCGTGCCACGGCGTCGATTTCCCAGGCCATCCCTGTGAGCCTCCCGTCCGCCCCACGCGGAAACTGCGAGTCCCCGGGATCCACCGTCGATTCGTCGATGCCTGCAGTTGCAAGCGCAACAGTGTTTGCCACCGCAAAGTGCCCCGAGATGTGCAGAACGATGATCGGGCGGTCGGTGCAGACTGCGTCGAGGTCATCGCGTGTGAGATGGCGACCTTCTCGAAGTTGTGTGTCGTCGTACCCCCATCCACGTATCCAGCCGTGAGTGGGAGTGGAGTTCCGCAGAGCCCCTTGGATATCCGTGATCGAGGCGCACGGTGGCGTCCGGCAATCAGCCCATCCGTCAGTCAAGCCGGAGTAGGTCGGGTGAATGTGCGACTCGATCAGCCCCGGGATCACAGTAGCGCCGGCGAGATCGAGCCGACGAGTTTCCGGTCCGGCGTACTCCCCCATGTCCTTTCGACTTCCGGTGGCGACAACCACGCCTCCATCGAGGACGAGCGCCTCAACCTGGGGTGACGCTGCGTCTTGGGTGAGGATTGCATCTGCGGTGAGTAGTGTCCGAGTCATCGGATATCCGCCTTCGCGGTCGGGACTGCGGGGCAAGGCACTGGTGCCGATCGATTTTCTGCACGGAGGCCCGAAACCGCTTCGACAGGAGGCCACATCACCCGGGTGGCGGACACGAACAACACGTTCAGAACAAGGGCTGCGGCACCGATGTTTATGCCTTTGTCCGCCAACCACATCGATACCGTGCCGTGTGTGTCGAGGTACAGCCAGAGCACCAGCACGTCGCCGAGCACCACGCCCATCGCGAGCGCTGCCGGTCGCAGCTTCCATCCGAAGATCATCGTCGCGAACACCACCACGGCCTGGGTCACCCCGTAATACGCGGTATTCACCAGCGTCAGCAGCAATTGGGGTGCGGCGAGGGTGAGGATCAGCGACAGGCCGAGGTAGGCGACGATGACCCCGCGCACCCACACTCTCTGACGTGATTCGGGTATTCCAGGAACGATGTTTCGCGAGACGATCGAGCCGATTCCCAGCGCCGAGCCACACAGAACAACGATCGCGCACAGTGCCGCACCACCCGCCACCACTCCGGTCAGCCAGTCCGGGAGCACGAGACGGGACAGTTGCAGGAGCACCTCATTGGACTCTGCGCCCTCGAGCTTGTTGGGCAGCAATGAAATTGCGCCGAAGGCAGCAGCGACGAGGAAGGGATACATGAGCATGTACAGCGGGTTGAATCGGGCGACTCGCTTGAGGGTTGCCTCGGACTTCGCCGATAGCACCGCTTGCACGATGAAGGGGAAAACGAAAAAACCGAGTGACTGGAACACAATTGTGGTGAGAACGAAGGTCAGCGACGAACCGGTGACGGTGGATTGCGAGGCCTGCCCGGCCCCATGGGATGCCGCATCGGCAAAGAGCTTCGTGATACCGCCCGATTTGGCCGTGGCGGCCAGTCCGATCAGGATCGCTCCCAACAGCAGAGCTGCGTCCTTGACGTAAGACACGAACGCCGGTGCACGCACACCCGAAAGCAGGAGGAAGAGCAGAGCAAGCGCAGCGCCGACGAAAACTGCCACCGTCGGGTTGATGGTGATGCCAAGTCCGCTCAGCGCGACCTGGAGGCCGGCAAGCTGCAACTGCCCCCAAGGAATGAGGAAGACTACCGAGGCAATCGCGATTGTCAGTTCCAACCCGCGCGACCGAAAGTGCCGCCCGGCCACATCGGGCAGCGTCATCGCGTTGTACCGCTTGCCTGCCCGCCAGAGGTAGGGCGCAAAGAAGTATCCGATCGGATAGGCAAGCAAGATGTATCCGATGAACCAGACGCCGTAGCTTGCCCCGTGGGCGTACACACCGCCGGGGAATCCAATGAGCGTACCGATGCTGTAGGCCTCACCTGCTCCCAGGATGAAAACCAGCACGGGACCGAAAGATCGCCCGCCCACGAGGTAGTCGGAGATCTCTTTTTTGCTTCCACGGCGTGAAAGCACTCCGGCGCCGAGCGCGAGGAGTAGCACGAGCGTAAATGTTGCAGCGATCATGTCGGATCCCCGATCTCGGTCTTGGCCTGAGCCAGTTCGTTTCGTTCCGATTCCTCGAAGTCCCTGCGGTCAAAGAACTTCCATGCCAAGTGGAGACACAACGAGGTCAGCGGCATCCACAGGAAAAGCCACGCGAACAAAATGGGAAATCCGAGAACAGTCAGTTCGGATCCGGAGAGCGCAACTATCCCGCCCAGCACCCCACGAACGGAACTCCGATTGCGAGCAAGGCACTCTTCGCCTCGTTGGACATGATTGTGGCTCCTTAGCCGTTGATCGATCCGGAGCAGATGAGGCGAGGGGCGTTTTGCCGTCGAATCGTCGTCCGGTCTAGCGTTGAGTGTGCCTCCCGTCACTATGGCGGGACCATGGGTGAACCCCGGAATCCACGACGCTCGTTCGTGAAATTCACGGGACGCAAGACCAAGCACGCACAAAGGAGTAACCCCGTGGACGTAACCGACGTCGAAGAAGAAGACACGATCCGACGGTTGTGTCGCGAGGTTTCCGACGAGCTCGAAGCGCTCACCGAACGTGCGGTACAACAGATTCGCAGCGAACTCCCGGCCTACTCCGCGGTACCAGTGGCCGAGCAAGGCAACTACATCCGCAAACAGTTGTCCGCAATGCTGTGTGCCGTCGCCGAGAACGAAACGATCACCACAGAAGACACCGACCGAAACCGCGAACTCGGGCGCCGTCGCGCGATGCAAGGGCTCCCCCTCTCCGATGTCATCGAGACCTATCACATTGCATCTCGTGAGCTCTGGGACACGATGGTCCAGCGGTCCACGAAACCAACACACGAGCTGCTGCAAGCAGGCGGCAAACTTTGGGACCTCGTTCACGCCGCGACGAGCGCAGTCGCAGTCGGACACTCCGAGGCAACGCGCAGCGAGCAGGCCATCCGCGCCGGCGTTCGATACCGATTCTTCGAAACACTGCACAGTGCAACGGATATGGAACTGAGCAACGCCCGAGAGCTGGCACAAACCCTCGGATTCGATACACAGAAATCGTTCCAAGCACTGTCGGCCGTCGAGGACGAATGGTCAGAAGCACAAGTGGAACACCTGCAACGAACCCTGGATTCCGTGCATGTTGTCGCGCATTGCAGTCGACATGGCTCCCGAGTAATCGTGATGTGTCAGGGCGAACCAACCGAAGTCATCCACGCAATCATGCGAGATCATCCACGAACGTCACTAGGTATCGGGATGCCCCGGGTCGGGCTCGTCGGCGCAGCTCAAAGCATCACCGACGCCGAGCGCACATTGCAGTTGGCGACAGCGCCGGGCACGACGGTCAGTTTTGCCGACGAATGGCTCATCGCCACTCTTGCCACCCACCAGGACGAGCTGCTGCCGCTTCTACAGGCCGGGGCATCTGTGGCCGAAGAGCACTCACATCTGATGGACGCCGTCCGCGCCTTCGCGCGAAGCGGGTTCTCTGTCAGCGCCGCCGCCCGTGACATCCACCTACATGCGAACTCTGTCACCTACCGACTCGACCGCTGGCAGCATCTGACTGGATGGGATGCGCGAACCCTCGACGGCCTGATGAAATCCATGGTGAGCCTCGAATTGTTTCATCGTAAAACGCTCGCCAAGATCTGACACCGAACACAGTCCGCTTTTCCTCGGCACACTGAACCGCGCCCGTGCTTGTCACGCGGGGTCGGAGTCGAGTCGATTCCGAAGCCAAGCACCCATATCTAGCGCAGCACGCCGGGCAACAGGCGTTGGATGGTTTGTAAATCCATGCGGGACATCAGGATAGAGACGCAAGTCGACGTCGTTTCCGGCCGCCGACAGTCGCGCCACCATGGCAAGGTTCTCTGCCAGAACCACGTCTTCTGATCCAACGACAACGAGGGTCGGCGGCAGGCCGCTGAGGTCGCCGAATGTCGGAGAAATATCCGGGAGAGTGCGATCATCGACATGGCCGACGTAGGCTTCGATGAAGTATTCGTCGCTGATGGTGCGGCCCGCGGGAGTCTGGGCACTGACGTCGTACGTGCCCGCTTCCAGCACCGCACCCGAAAATGCCTTGGCCAGACCTCGATCACGAAGGCGCAGCAACGTCGTCGTCACCAAGGTTGCTCCCGCCGACATGCCACCGATGGCGAGCCTGGTCGTCCCGAACCGTTCGGCAGCGACCTCAAGCAGCCACAAGGCGACTGCCTCACAATCGTCCGGCGCTGCCGGCCAAGGGAATTCCGGTGCAAGCCGGTAATCGACGGTAACTACTACCACCCCGACCTCGTCGGCAAGTCTCATGCTTCGGGCGTCAGCGCTGGCCGCTGAACTCATGTAGAAACCCCCACCCGGAAGATACAGATAGACCCCGTTGACATCGCCGTCTTTCGGAGTGACTACGCGCACCGAAACGGATCGGCCCTCGATTGCTGGGCAGCGTTTTCCATGGATATGCCAGTCTGGAGTTAGGTGATCGTTCAGCCACAGTGCACCGGACAGCGCCGAAAGCTGGTCCAGGATCCTCGAGGCTCTCGATTCGATGCTGACCAATTGGCCCGTTCCGCAGAATCGAGTTTCGGTCGAAGCAAACACCTCCGTCAGCGAGACGTAGCGTCCTGCGTTTCCTTCTCCCCAGGCAATCGGCGAGGTTCGGAAGCACTGCGGACGAGCAAGATCGGCGTAATAAGTAGCAGTACACCGGAAATGACGATTGCAGCGTGTGTGCCGGTGAACACCGCCATTACACCCCACCCTGCGGTCAGCAACGCAATGACGGCTTTGTTGGTCACTGACCAAGCCGTCAGAACGCGGGCAACACGATCAGTCGCAACCCTTTCGAGTCGGTAGGTCGCGAAGATCGGATTGAAAACTCCCATGCAAGCGATCAAGAGGAATTCAACTGCGATGACAACCACGAGTCCGCCGACACCTGGGGCGACGAACACAAGTCCAACTGGCCAGCAGGCTCGCAGGACACCGGAGACGGTCATAACTCTGCGTCGCCCGTAACGCGCGACTAGCCGCGGAGCCAACCGAGCGCCGATCAAGCCACCGAGGCAGGGAAGGCCGAATGCAAGGCCGTACTGCCAAGGCGAAAACCCGAGTTCGCCCACGAGCAGAACAACCAGTAGTGGTTCGGTCGCCATTATGAGGGCGTTGACCAACACCGTGTTGAAAAAGAGTGGCCGCAGTTCGGAGTCAGCGAGGATGAATTTCCAACCGTCGAACATCGCCTTCAGATTCGGTGTCGGCTCGTCGCGCCGATCGGGGCGAAACTCCTGACCTCGGATGGCATACAACCCGACTGCCGAGACCAGGAATGAACCGGCGTTGGCGATCACCGTGACAACCGGACCCAACATTCCGATTGCTCCACCACCCAACGGCGGACCAACTGCGGTGGCGGCCCAAGTCGTGGATTCGAACCGCCCGTTGGCGACCAGAAGTTGCGATGGTTTCAGCAGGTGCTTGAGATAGGCGCCGCTCGCTGCCACGAATGCGATATCGGCCGCCACAACAACGATCGAGACCAACAGCAGCAGCGTGAATGTCAACCAACCCATGGCAAATGCCACCGGGACGCAAATCAGTGCACAAAACCGCACAAGGTCCGTCGTGATCATCACTGGCCGCTTGCGGAGGAATTCGACTTTCCCGCCGAGAGGCACTGCAATCACGGCACCGACTGCCAGCCCGGCGGCCGCGAGAATGGACACCTGGAAGGTGCTGACATCGAGAACCTGGATCGCGATGAGGGGTAGAGCACCGAATCCCACCCAGGTGCCGACAGTGCTGGAGACGTACGCGAACCACAACCACCCGAATTCTCGACCAAGTCGCGCGTTTTGAGCTTCCACGTCCACCCCCTGTGACCACCGATATTCGACAACGAGGATCGAATCACAGCTGTGTGACCTGTAGCAATCAACTGCGAGGCGTCCGTGCCACAACCATCGGTGGTGTACATATGATCGGGAGATGGACTTCGACACCGTGCGAACTTTTGTCGTGGCAGCCGATCTCGGGCAGTTTCAAGCAGCAGCAGACGAGCTGTCGATCAGCCAGCAGGCAGCATCCAAGCGGATCATCGCGCTGGAGCGAGAATTGGATGTCCGACTGTTCAATCGCACGCCGAGGGGCGCACAGATCACGATCGATGGGCAGGCGCTTTTGCCCCATGCACGCGAACTCCTTCGAGTTCACGAGCGAGCCGTTGCCTCCGTGCATCCGGGCCGGCGCGCACTCCGGGTCGATGTCCTCAACCGTCGGATCGCGCCCGCCGTTCTGATCCAGGACTTCTACCGCGCCAACCCTGGAATCGACCTCGACGTCGTCACTTTGTCTACCTCGAACGCTGCCGCCGCGATCGCTGCCGTCAGATCCGGCGAGATCGACGCGACCATCCGCGCGGTGACGAAGACGAGCCGTGAAATACCTGACAGCATCAGAATTACCGGCCTACTCGAGGATCCGCTCCAAGTCTTAGTCGGACCTTCACACCCCTTCGCCGGCTCACCGTCCGTGACCCCGACTCAACTCGCCGATCACCGGATCTGGATTCCCGGCATCGTCCCAGGCACCGAGTGGTCCGAGTACTACGACCAACTCTCGTCCACATTCGGTCTCACGATTGATGCGATCGGCCCAAACTTCGGAACCGAGGCACTCCTCGACGCAATCGCCGAATCTGCCGAGTTGGCAACACTTGTCGGCCAAGGAGATCGATACCTCTGGCCCGCCGGTTACGACTTGCGACGCATTCCGCTCCGCAGCCCAACGCCCGTCTACCCACACTCGCTGATCTGGCGCGAGGACAATGCGCATCCGGTGCTCGGCATTCTTCTCGCCTATCTCGAGAGTCAGCACGAAGCCCGTCGGACAACCGACTCATGGATGCCGACGCCTGCTGTCTCACACTGACCGTTGGGCCTCGTCGACGGATTGCGCAAAGGCAGCAAAGACTCGATTAATGTTCTTTCGGTGCTTCCCCCAATCGAGGAACTGCGTACTGAGCGCCGAACTACTCGTGACCGCAACCGCGGACCCACCTGGCGCCGGACGCACCTCGAGCACGACGTGCTCACCCCAACTCGACAAGCTAATCTTCGAGCTTGACTGCAGTGCTGTTGGACCGATCTGCCTCACGTTGCCGAAGATGGCCCTCAAAGTGTTGTACCCCAACGCGAAAGCCGACTCGGCCGGAAGGCGAAAAGTATAGATCTGCGTCCGGGAGAGTGCCACGCGCTCAGTGTAAATCACCGCCAGTCCCGCCCAGGCGACGCCTCGTGGGCCAAATTCCAGGTGGAGCGACTGGCGTACGCGGCAAACTTGCCGATTCAGCACGCTGCAAAGCGGCCCGGAGGAGGCTTTCTCACGCTAGCCTCGACTCGGAATTGGACGTTTGTCTAGAAAGGTCGATGGATGCGTGCGCTGTTGCTTGCCACCCTCGCAATCCTGGTCCTCCAGATTGCAACTCCGGCGGCGAACGCTGCACCACCGGATCCGGGCTGGACTCTCCCCCAACTGACCGTCGCAGATCGAACGATCAAGGACGTCGACGGACGAACGGTGTTGCTCCGCGGCGTGAACGCCAACGGTCTCAATGACTACGCAACCAACGGCACCGGTCTACCCACCGTTACGCCGCTGGGAAGAACGGACTTCGCGCAGATGGCAGCGCTGGGCTTCAACGTCGTCCGGCTCAACGTCGCGTGGTCCCTCCTGGAACCGACCCGCGGTGCATTCGACACTGCGTACGTCGACCGCGTCCGAGTAGCGGTCGAGGATGCAAAAGACCACGGCATCTACACCGTTCTCGACATGCATCAGGATGCATGGGGCCCGTACGTCGGCACCCCGAGCGACCAGTCGTGCCCGTCTTTCATGGAGCCGGGAGTCGGCTGGGACGGCGCACCCGAGTGGGCAACCCTGACCGGCGGATGGACAACCTGCAACATCGGTGGACTCAGGGAAGCCGCACCCGCGATCGCCCATGCCTTCCAGGCGTTCTACGACGACGAGCAAGGAATCCAGAGTCGCCTCGTCGCGACGTGGGCGCGGTTGGCTGCCGAGTTCAAAGACGAACCAGCTGTAGCCGGATACGACCTGTTGAACGAACCGAACCCCGGCCTGCGCGATCCATTCACGGCAGCTGATCAGATCGGGCAGTTCTACAAGCGGGCCACCGACGCCATCAGACAGGCCGAAGCAGGAGGATTTCCACACC
Source organism: Rhodococcus sp. NJ-530 (assembly GCF_003860625.1). Lineage (NCBI taxonomy): Bacteria > Bacillati > Actinomycetota > Actinomycetes > Mycobacteriales > Nocardiaceae > Rhodococcus > Rhodococcus sp. NJ-530. The sequence continues at coordinate 2,768,082 of NZ_CP034152.1, read as the reverse complement.
TCGTGTTCTTCGAGCCCAGCGCGATCTGGTCGGCTTTCGGCCTCGACGCGCTGCCTCCACGCCATTACCTGACCGATCCCCTGGTGGTCTTCTCGCCCCATCTCTACAGCGAATCGATAACGGTCAGTAGCGAATTTCCCGGAATCGAAGACGGATTCAAGATCGCCGACCTCGCTGCCGCCTGGTACGACGCACCGTTGTGGACAGGTGAATGGGGTTGGTTCGGCGACGCCGACGAGCAGAGAGCAGACGTCGACCGCTTCGTCGATGCCACCGACAAGTACCGGATGGGCGGCGCGTGGTGGTCGTGGACACAAGCGTGCGGTGACCCCCACCCGGTTCGCGACGGCAATACCCACCAGCCACAGGGAAATCTGAATCGCATCGACTGCCCGTCCGGTGAATCACTCGGGCTCGTAGAGGGATTCGCCGCGCCACTCTCGCGAGCGTATCCGCGGGCAGCGCCCGGCACGCTGACGGAGGTATCGCGTGACGGGTTTGACGGGAGCGGCACCGGACGGGTCGAGGCCTGGTACCCCGGCACCGACCGGCCACAGCTCGAGAACACGAATCTCTCCGACGTCCGACTGTCCCCGATCGAGGGCGGATGGCAACTGATCGGCCACGCCGACGGCGACTACGCGGTCAAGCGCGCCTGATCGAACGATCATCCGGGAATCGCGCCTTCACACCACGCGAAAGAGCGGGTATCAGAAGATTCCGCCAATTCCCTTGCCGATCAGAACAACTCCGACGACCAAGATCAACACACTCATCACCGTGGTGTTGTTGTCCTGGAGCCAGACTTTGAGATTGGCCAACGGCTTTCGCAGGCGATCAGCAGCCACCACGTATCCGATGACCGGGATCGCGACAGTTGAACTGGCGATGACCGTGAAGACGAGAATCGAGGTGATCGCTCCGCTGGTCGCCAACGACGCCGAGCCGATCGACACTCCGGCCGCGATGCACATGAGCAGGTTCTTCGGGTTGATCGCGGCGAGCGCGAATCCAAGGCCCAATCCCTTGACCGCGGTCATCTCGTCGACGGCTTGCATCCACTTCGGTGTTTCGTGCTCGCCGCTGCGCCCCCGCCACTGCTTGACCCCGACGGCCAACAGGAGGACACCGAGAGCTAGTTTGATCCACGAAACCGTGGCGGACGGTCCGTCGTCTGACGTGCTGACGGCACTGGACAAGATGACGAAAAAAACTGTAGCGATGAAGATTCCGAGTAACCAGCCCACCGCGAACCCGGCGCTGGTGCTACCCGCTCGCTTGGAGAGCAACATCAAGATGGTGGCGATGACGGCCACCGGCGACACGGCGACACCGACGGCCAACGGGAGAAGTTCTCCGACAACGGAACCCATGTCAAAACTCATTTCTGATTGCGGCAAGCAGGATAGGCGGTAGGCGAGAAAAGCCGCCCCTGTCCGCCACGACGGACAACAGAGCACAGCCGATACCGCTGCGCGACAATGCTGACACTGCGAGCGCCTGCGTAGTTGATGCCTCATTCGAAAGGGATGAGTGCCTGAACCGCAGGCCCCGATTCCCCACCGAAGATCGCGAAAAGACTTGGTCAACGGTGTGTCGGCTGCGCTCGCAGCAGAGCGCAGCCGACATCATCGAGGAGGATCACCAGACACAATCTCGAGTAGTGACCTCACGCGTAAAGACGGGTTACTTCGCGCAGCCACTGCCCTCGAACGCGAGCTTGGACGTATATTGCCCGTCCGGCAGATACTCTCCCATCACTGCCTTCTCGTCACCGGGCGTCTTGGTGTCGTGTGCAGCGTGGCTGAAGTCCTTGGCCGGCAGCATGTTCCGCATGATCAAGAGGGAATCGTCGGGATGCCCTGCGCCGTCACCGGCCGGCGAGAGCGAAAGCCATGACACCCCACATTCCTTCGTAGCGTTTGCGGGTCGGTCTTCAGGGAGCGACGCGACAATCGTGTAGCGACCATCCGCATCAGTGGCCATCTGCTCGTCGAACAGACACGTCGCTACCTTCGTCGTTGCCAGCGATTCATTGCTGCACATCGACCAGAACCGCATGTCGACTGCGCTGTCGAGATTCTTTGCGCCGCCTGTAGTCTTCGGAGTCCTCGGCAACTCTCCCCGAAGTACTAGAACTTCGCCGAACCCACGGTTGACTTCGGCTGTGACGTAGCTGTTGTCGATGTTGGAGTACTGCCCGCCCACCCGCTGGGGTGTGCCATCGCATTTGCCGAGATAGGTACAGCCGAGCGTGAACTCGGCGCTGTAGTACGCCCGCCAGACTGGTGCCTGCTCGGAAGGGAATGTCGCAGGCTTGCCCGGTTGGTCACGCAATGCCTTGTACGTGTCCAGCGGCAGCGAAGCCGGCTTCAAGATTCCGTTGTCCGCACCGACCGCTGAACACAGATCCTGCCCCCGCAGCACCTGACCACCGGGAAGGTGCAGCTCTGGCTCAGGCAGTCCTACGCCGCCGGTGAGATCACGCCCATTGTCCGGCAGGTAGATGCGATAAAGCAGGCTTATCCGGTCCTGACCTGGCACACCGGCATACAAGGTGTTGGGTTTCGGCTCAGCAGGTGAGGCCTCGTTGAGGACGGAAGCCGTGTACGACCTGGCACCTTCGTTCGCTCGATCGGCACCGGGAAGATAGGTATTGCGCGAGCCTGCGTCCGGAGCAGTCGAAATGTCATTGAGGACGGCGGTCGGCATCGCGGTTGCCGCGTTGTACGAGTTCAACGACTGATAGCGAGCATGCGCATACTGCCCTCGGATAACCAACTCGGCGTTCTCGGGGATTGTGAACTGCGCAGCCCAGTAAATCGCCGCAGTGTCAGGAAAGGCGTAGTTGAGCTGTGGGTCCGCGCGCTCGGGATTGATCGGCACGGACCAGAAGCAGGTCGACACCGGATGCTCGACGTCCGGTCCGCCGGATCCGAAATCGACAGAACCAGATTCGGATCCGCTAGCCGAACCGGTTCCTGATCCGGATCCGCTCGACGAACCGAAATCGACAGATCCGACCGGCGCGGCAACCGCGGACCCAGCCCCGGCAAATACAGTGATCGCGCTCAGCGCCACCGCAGCTACGAGTGTTCTTGATGAATGCATCGCGCTCCTTGTTAGATAGCTGACAAACAGTGATAGAACGATCTAGAGCGAGTACTCCCGGTCCAACGACGAGAGACCGTCACGAGGTCCGCACTCCGCACTACTACTTGGTGGGTTGAAAGTCGTTCGTCAGAGCGCCGCGAATCGCGTCGGTGTCCGACTGAGACCAGTTGTCGGGGTGCAGGATCCGCGCCCACATGTCCGCCGCCTCGGCACCGTAGTTGTGCCCGTGACCTGGCGGAACGTCCGCCGAGAAGACCATGTCGAGTGTCACCTGCCAGAATGTCACGAACGGTATCCACGTCATTCCCGGATCGACATCACGGCCGAGAGGCTCGGCAAGCCAGTCCGGCTTGTTCAGAAGCAGGTCGAAAGACCACCAGACAATTGGGTCGCTGGCGTGCTGCCAGTACACGACGCGTGAGTCGTTCCACGGCGCATCCAGTTCGAGATCCTCCGGATAGGCAGCGAAACGAATCGACTGCCCGTCGTCGATCACCGGCACGGCTTCCCGTGAGCCGGAGTCACGACTGCTGGTGATCTCCTGCCATTGAGCGGTGAAGTTCGGAGTCCCCGACCACAATGCCCCATCCACCCGCGTCGCCATGTCCTGTGCTCCCGCGAACGCGGCCTGTCCCCCGTACGATCCGAGGCTCTCGCCGAAAACGACAAGCTTGGGGCGCTTGTCGAGTGGCAGATCGATCCACTTCGCAGAGACAGAGTTGAACAGCGCCCGGCCTGCGGCCATCGGGGTTTCGCGATCGGCGATGAATGCCAAAGGGCTGGGAAGGAACGAGTACTGCATCGCCGCGATGGCGGTGTCGCCGCCCTGGACGTATTCGAAAGCGGACGCCACGTCGTCGTTCACCCAGCCGCGGCCGGTGGTGGTCACTACTGCCAGGACGGCACGGTCGAAGCCGCCGGTGCGCTCGAGTTCGTTGACGACCCGCTGCGCGACACCGTCGACGGAATCCGACGACTCACGGCCGGCGTACACGCGGATGGGTTGCTTCGCGTCCCGGCCGGTCAGCGCGGAAATCTGCACCGCAGACGGCCCGCTACCCATGAAAGTGCGACCCTCCTTGCCCAGCGAATCCCATGCCTCGGCAGACATGGGTGAACCACTGCGTTCGGCGATCAGAGGCTGGTCGATACCGTCGGGCGTGTCGTTGTCCGCGCCGGAGAAACTCCAGTTCGCAAAAGCGATGAGCCCGTTGTAGAGGGCACCGTTGACGACGAAGATCGCCAACGCGAAGACGACGACCATGCTCGCGACTTTCGCTGCTTCCTTGGGAACAAACCGCAGAGCAACGGCAGCGAGTCCTCTGGTGAGATGCCGCAGACCGCGACCCGCCTCCAGCAAGATCAACCACACCACCAGCGAAATCAGCAGCACCAGAAGATAGTTCGCCCGGTTCACGCGAGGCGCCTCGACCAGATCACGGACGATCTGCTGCCACCACGAACCCAAGATCAGAAAAAGAGGCACCAATATCACTGCCAGTACGGCGAGTACGGCCCAACCGATCCGCTTGGTCCGGTCCGACCATGTCGGTTCGACTCCGCATTTGCGGATCATCCACGCCACGCTCACACCGATGCCGTACCCGGTGGCGACGGAAATACCGGTTGCCACGCCCTGCAGGTACCACGCGCGCGGTAAGAGGGACGGGCTCATCGAGAGGACGAAAAACACCAGACCGAACGACAACCCGACCGAGTGCAGCGTTTTGCCGTAGCGCCGCACACCTTCCCACACACGTTTCATGCCCGAATCGTAAGTGCGCCAGAAAGATGAAATGCGCCTCTCATCCCTTTCGAATGAGGCGCGAACTACGTCGGTGGAAAGTGTTCGCTATTCCGCGTCATGCACCGAAAAGCTTCGGCCCAACGGCAATCACGGGCGAACACCGGTGGTGCCTTGACAGATTTCGCACACGCGATTCCGCGTACACTGTGTGGGGTCAATCCACTCAGCACGTACAAATTCGGCGCGATTCTCATGGCGGCAAAACGAGGAAACCTACCGATCGAACTGAGCAGTTTCGTCGGTCGTCGGTCCGAGGCCAAAGAAGTCCGACGCCTGCTGTCGGACTACCGGCTTGTGACCCTTACGGGCCTGGGTGGGGTCGGCAAAACCCGCTTGGCGCTCCGTGCCGCCGATGAGTCCTCCCGTGCGTTCCCCGGGGGCGTCTGGTTCGTCGACTTCAGCGAACTGCGGGAACCGGCACTTCTCGATCAGACGATTCTTGCCGCACTCGGAGTACAAGACCGATCTACGCGGTCACCGCGATCGGTACTGATCGGCCGTCTCGTCGACGAACGTGTCCTGCTTGTTCTGGACAATTGCGAACACCTCATCGGCTGGGTTGCCGACACCGCCGCCGAACTTCTCCGGTGCTGTGCCCGATTGGCACTTCTGGCGACCAGCCGAGAACCGCTCGACATTCCCGGCGAGATGGTATTACGGGTGCCGCCTCTGCGATTTCCCACCGAGGCGCCGTCGCCAACCGACACCCGTGATGGTGATGCGATGATGCTGTTCGAGCAGCGGGCACGTTCCTCCGTGACGGACTTCCGCATCACCAGCGAGAACAGCGCGGCTGTGGAGAAGATCGTCCGCCGGTTGGAAGGACTACCGCTGCCGATCGAGTTGGCGGCTGCCCGACTGAGGGCGATGTCGGTCGATCAGATCCTGCAAAAACTCGACGACCGCTTCCAACTGCTGACGCGGGGCAGCCGGAACGCTCCAGCGCGTCAACAAACGCTTGCACAGAGTATCGACTGGAGCTTCGATCTGTGTACGCCGCCGGAGAAGTCGTTGTGGGCGAACTCGAGCGTATTTGCGGGTAGCTTCGATCTCGGGTCCGTCGAAGGAATTCTCGCCGACGAAGCACAGAACGACGACTTGGGCGATCTCGTGATGTCCCTTGTCGACAAGTCGATCCTCATCCGTGAACAAAACGGCTCGTACGTCCGCTACCGCCTACTCGAGACTCTTCGCGACTACGGGCGTGAACTGGTGTCAGTCGACGAGTGGGTCTCGCTGCAGCGCAGGCACAGTGAGTGGTTCAGGCAACTCGTCTTCCGCGCCGGAGTCGACTGGACGGGGCCGCACCAAATCGATTGGATGACGCGGATCGACCGCGACTTACCCAACGTGCGCACCGCGTTGGAATTCGGTCTGACCGAACCCGACTCGGTCGAAGCCACATTGCGTACCGCAAGTGCCTTGCATGATTACTGGCTTGCACGTGGTCGATTCAACGAAGGTCGCTACTGGTTGGGTCGCGCCCTGGCCGAGGTGCCCGAACTGACCGAGGGCACTCTCGGTGAGGCGGTAGTCGAGGCCGCCGCGACAGGCGCACTGCTGGCAGCCCTCCAACGAGATATCGCTTCGGCGACAAGCATTGCCGAAGAGGCTCGGCGACAGGCCGAGATGCAGCGGAACGACGACGGTCGCATACTGGCGCGGTACACGCTCGGATTCGTCGCGGTCGCCGACGGCGATCTCGTGCGCGGCGCCGAGTACCTGGAGCAGGCTGTCGCAGCATTCCGGGCAAACGACGACATCGCCCGTCTGGTACCCGCGCTCTACTGGTTCGCCTTCGTCGTCGACGCACTCGGCGAAACTGACCGGGCTGCAAGCATTTACGAGGAGGAGTTGGCCCTCACCGAATCGCGCGGCGAAATCTTGTGGCGGTCGATGACGATGTCGGACTACGGATCCGCCCTGTGGCGTCATGGCAACCACGCTCGCGGTATCGAGCTACTCGAAGATTCTCTCCGATTGCTTCGAGGGCTGGGTAACCAGTTCGGATGTGCATGGTGCCTCGAGGAAATCGCGTGGACGCTTGTCGACCGGGACGCAAAGCTGGCAGCCACACTGATGGGAGCTGCCGACACGCTGTTCACCGCCACGGGCAGCCCGATGGACACCTTCAGGAGCATGGTCCCGTACCACGAAAACAGCGTGACCGAGGCTCGTAACCGGATCGGAGACAGGGTGTTTCAAACAGCATTCGATCATGGACGAGCTCTGACTCTCGACGACGCAGCGGCCCGCGCGCTGAGAGAGCAACCGCCCGGTGGATCACCGAAATCGGCGGCTGACGAAGTGCTGACTCCGCGGGAGCAGCAGGTGGCCGAACTCGTCGCACAGGGCCTGACCAACCGAGCAATCGCGGACAAGCTGGTCATTTCTCAGCGCACTGTCGACGGCCACGTCGATCACATACTGAACAAACTGGGGTACGACTCGCGCACCAGGATTGCGGCCTGGGTGCTCCAGCACACAAACGACTTCCGCAACCCTTCGACCTCGTGACGGTCGGTGTCTTCGATCGATCGCGGCGCGGCGGGTAACCCGGCCGAATCCTGTCGCAAGAATCCGACCGTCGAAAGTTTTCTCAGCCTTCGTGATCAGCGAGAGTCCAGTGTCCCGCACCGCGCAGTTCGAGTTGTCGATTGTGAAAAACGTCGAGGGTGCTGCGATGCCCGACGCTGACAATGATGCTGTCGGGCAGTTCACGGCGAAGGATGTCGTAGAGCGTGTACTCGAGGCCTTCGTCGATTCCGGATGTCGCCTCGTCGAGAAATGCGGTTCGCGGTCGGATCAGGAGGACTCGGGCGAACGCCAACCGTTGTTGTTCGCCCGGCGACAGAATTCGAGTCCAATCAGCCGGCTCGTCGAGCCGACCGATCAAATGTGCGAGATGCACCTCGGCGAGCGCGTCGTGGAGCCTGCGGTCGTCGAAGTCCGAGCGCCCGGTGTTCGGCTGACCTGAGGGCAACTGGTCCGGATATGCCAAACCCGCGCGCAGAGAACCCAATGGTAGGTATGGCCGTTGTGAGAGGAACAGGACGTCTCCGACCGGGGTGGTCACGGAACCGTTTGTGTACGGCCACAACTGCGCGATGCTGCGGAGCAGCGTGGTTTTGCCGCTACCCGACGGACCCTTCACCAGCAGTGCATCGCCGGGCCCCAGTGACATGTCGAGTTCGGAGATCAACGCCTCACCAACCGGCGTGCGCACGTCGAGTCCCCGAACAACCAAATGACTGCCAGCGGAGAACGCGTCGAGCACGGGAAGTGCGCGGGCACGACGATTGGCATCGGCGAGCCCGGTCAAACGGATCAGTGTGGCCCGGAAACTTGCAAAATCGGCATAGGACTCTCGAAAGAACGACAACGAATTGTGCACCTGGCCGAATGCTTGAGCAGTTTGCATCACGTCGCCGAAAGTGATCTGCCCGCTGAACAATCGAGATCCCTGGACCAGAAACGGAAACACCACCGCTGTCTGATCCACTGCCAGATTGAAGCCACTGAACTTGAGCGTCCGGAAGACGATTGCCCACATATTGCGGATCACTGCAGCAAAACGTAGTCCGAGCGTGCGTCGTTCGACGTTCTCTCCGCGATAGAAGGCGATGCTTTCGCCGTACTCCCGTAGTCGAACCAACGCGTACCGGAAGGTGGCGCCGAGTTTCTCGTTCAAGAAGTTCAGCATGATCAAAGGCCGGCCGATCCAGAATGCGAGTGCCGTGGTCACCAACACGTAGATGTAGACGAGAAAGATCATCGCTCGCGGAATCTCGGCACCGAAAACAGTCAACGGCCCGGACAGATCCCACAGGATCTTGGTGAAGCTGACGATCGACACCATTGCGGCGACGGCGCCCATGGACAACGTGCGGGACGACGTCGCGAATGCGGTGATGTCTGCCTGAATACGTTGGTCCGGATTGTCGACGGGGTTCTCCAGGAAGTTTCCGCGATAGTAGGCGCGGCCGTCGAGCCAATCGTCGGTCAATGTGTCATTGAGCCAACTGCGCCAATTGATATCGAGTGTTTGGCCCACCAGGTAGACGACGAGTGAGCTGGCGACGTGGACTGCGGCCAATATCGCGAACACTCGCAGGTAGTGCCAGAAAGCGGTTTCGTCGAGGTTCTGAATGGCGTCGTAGAAATCCTTGTACCAGTACGAGAACAACACCGTCACGCGGACACCGAATATCGTGAGCAGCAGCAGTAACGCGAGAATCGACAGCGGAATGACGGTGCGCCGGGGATCGAAGTAGGGCCAAGCCATTCGCCGAAACTGGTTGCCCCAGCGGGTATACCGAGCTAGCAGCAGCGCGGTGACGACGAGAACCGCTACCGTGATCGCATATGCCTCTGCCAACCACAGTGCGCTGTCCGTTACCGCGCTACCCCAATTCACCGTAGCCTCCGTCCTGGAGGGGAACTGACGATCACATATCGGTCGACAGCATTCGGTTCGCGATCCGCAATCCCGAGTCTTCCGCGGCATCCAATGCACGTGATTGCTCTGCCGTTATCCTGTCGCACACCCAATCCCAGTGCATCGTCACCACAGCGCCGGGGACGGGCATCGCCGCAAGCGCGTTGCCCTCGACCCTCCACCGCACTCTCTGCGTTGCCGGTCGGCCGCGTGCGAGTTGCTCACCGTCGAACTCGAGCGGGGACGAAACCACCAATGCATGCTCCTCGCCGACGTCCTCGACCACTCCCCATCTGATCCGGCAGTTCTGGAGGACGGACAGTGGGACCGCACCGCGCTTCCGAAGAAGCTTGACCCACGGATACACCAGAAATACGTGAAAACTGTGGTGCGCGAGCGCGCGGTCCCGACCCCGAGGACGGGGAGGAACCCGGTGTTCTCGCGTTCACCGAATGCCCCCCTCAAGTGCTGTAACAACTTCCCCGAATCGAGAGCGTCGAGGAGATCACCTCCCACCCAATAGGCTTCGATCACTCGCGAATCCAGGGGGTCGTCGATGCCCGCTCCTACAGCCAATGCCTCGAGGTACGGCCACGCACCGTCGAATTGACGAGCGTGATCACGGTCGCCGCTGCCCGAGTTGCCGCTGGCCAGACGAAGCAGCACTGAAGGATCGTCGGGTCCGCAGTAACCCAACTCGTTCGGCGGATACGCGTAGCGGGCAAACAATGCCGGCCCGTTCATACCGACGGCAGTCATCAGCAGATCCGAGGAAGTTGTTCACCTGCCGGCAAATCCACTACCCGATTGCCTCCCAATGCCGTACGCGCCACCACCATTGTGCGATGTTCGGCCACGCACTCCCCGATCACGGCGGCTCCCACACTCAGTGGATTGCCGTGCATCGCTTCCAGAACCAGGGCGGCATCTTCGCGTGGAACGAAAGCGATCAACTTGCCCTCGTTTGCGACGTACAACGGATCCAAGCCGAGTAGCCCACAGGCGTCGCGCACGTCAGCGGGAATCGGCAGATCTCGCTCCACCAGCGCAACCCCGATGTTCGACGCCTGAGCGATCTCGTTGAGGGTCGCGGCGACTCCGCCCCGCGTAGGGTCGCGCAGGACGTGGATGTCGACGCCGGTGGCAATCATGTCGGCCACCACGCCGTTCAGGGCCGCACAATCACTGCGCACTTCGGTCCCGAATTCGAGACCTTCGCGACAACTCATCACGGCCACGCCGTGAACGCCGATGTCGCCGCTGACGATCACGACGTCACCCACTTGTGCGCGAGTGGGGCTGATGTCCACCCCGTCTGCGACAATCCCGATTCCTGCGGTATTGATGAAGACTCCGTCGCCGTGACCGGCATCGACGACCTTGGTATCACCCGTCACCAGCCGAACGCCGGCAACGTGCGCGGCCTCACCGAGCGCCTTCGCGATTCCCGCGATGTCGGTCAGCGCCGTTCCTTCTTCCAGGATGAATGCCGTCGACATCACCAATGGCTGCGCTCCCGCCATCGCCAGGTCGTTCACCGTTCCGTTGACAGCGAGATCGCCGATCGTTCCGCCGGGAAACACCATGGGTTTGACGACATACGAGTCGGTCGAGAACGCGAGCCGCACCCCGCCGACGTCGAATACGGCCGAGTCACCGAGTTCTGCATCGGCAGCGCTTCCGAACGAGGGCAGGAACAGGTGCTCGATGAGCTCGGCGGACATCGCTCCTCCACCACCGTGCCCCATGACGATGTTCGGCGAATCACGCAGCGGCAGTGGGCAGACCCACGCCGACAAGTCCACGACAGCGGTCTCCTCAGCCGGCATGACCCGCCTCCTGAAGTTCCAGGCGCCGGTACAGGTAGTACGCGGCGCACGCCCCCTCCGACGACACCATCGTGGCACCGAGCGGATTCCGCGGAGTGCATTCCTTCCCGAAGGCACTGCACTCGTGTGGCTTGATCAAACCTTGCAACACTTCTCCGGAACGGCAGACGCTCGACTCGTCAGTATGGATATCGGTCACCGAAAAACGCTCTTCGGCATCAAAATACGCATACTTCGGTGCCAGCTGCCAACCGCTGTCCGGGATCGATCCGATGCCGCGCCACGTCCGGTCCGACACGGCGAACACATCCTCGAGCATCGCTTTCGCTGCGGTGTTGCCCTGCGCGGTGACGGCACGGGCGTAAGCATTTTCGACCTCGTATCGACCCGATTCCAACTGCAGCACCGTCTTTCTGATGCCCTCCAGCAGATCCAGCGGCTCGAATCCGGTGACGACGATCGGGACCTTGTACTTCTCGGCCAGCGCCGGGTACTCCGACGTTCCCATCACACTGCACACATGCCCGGCCGCCAGAAATGCCTGCACGCGGCACTCTGGCGAATCCATGATCGCGGCCATCGCCGGCGGGACCAGAACGTGCGAGACGAGTAGGGAGAAGTTCTCGATACCCAGGCGATTGGCCTGATAGACGGTCATGGCGTTGGCCGGCGCGGTGGTCTCGAATCCGATCCCGAAGAACACCACTTGCCGACCCGGATTCTCCTTGGCGATAGTCAGTGCATCCAACGGTGAGTACACCACCCGCACGTCACCGCCGGCGCTCTTGATGCGGAACAGATCCGACGAACTCCCCGGAACTCGCAACATGTCCCCGAAGGAGCAGAAAATGACATCGGGTCTTGCCGCGATGTCGAGAGCTTTGTCGATGATCTCGAGCGGGGTGACACATACCGGGCATCCGGGTCCGTGGATCATCTCGATCTGTTGGGGAAGTAATTGATCGATGCCGTGTCTGATGATCGAATGTGTCTGACCACCACACACTTCCATGATCGCCCATCGCCGTGTGGCCAGCGCACGGATCTGATCCAGCAGTTTGCCGGCCAGTTCCGGATCGGAGAACTCGTCCAGATATTTCATGATTCCGTCTCCTTCGGTTCGATCCCCGCGGCCCGGGCAGCCCTTTCGAACCCGTCACCGAATTCCTCTTCGAGTACGCCGAGGTGCTCGAATTCCGCCAGCGTGCTGCGAGCGGATTCCTCGTCGAGTCGCTGGATGGCAAATCCGACGTGCACCACGACGTACTCGCCGACTTGGGCGCCCGGAATGTACTCGAGGCACACTTCTTTTCGGACGCCACCGAAGTTCACCACCGACATCGTCGTTCCGTCGCGTTCCTCCAGGGACTCGATACGTCCCGGTACGGCTAGGCACATGGCACAACTCCTGACCTCATGACGAACTCCCCACCAGCACTTGGCCGTAGGCGAGACCGCCGTCGTTCGGCGGCAACTCCAGTCCTGTCAACGGCGTGAATCCAGCGTCTGAGAGCAGAGCACACGCCCGAACGAGCAGTAGAGGGTTCTGAAAGACACCTCCGGTGAGTACTACCTCGTCCACTCCCGCCAGTTCCCGGCCACGAATTGCCCACTCGAGCACCAGGTGCGCTACGGATTCGTGGAAACGGGCGCCGATCACTTCGGCGGGCAACTTCTCCCGGAGATCGCGGACAACAGCCCGGATGACCGACCGCGGATCTGCTGTCCACGAATCGTCGTCCGACTGCGTCCAATCGAAGGTGTACCGCGAACCGGCGCTGTCGACTCCCCTCGACACCCCCTCCAACTCGATGGCAGCCTGCGCTTCGTAGTCGACCCTCTGTCGGACCCCGGTCAGCGAGGAGACTGCGTCGAACAACCGCCCCATGCTGGAGGTGTCCACGCACCCGAAACCGGTTTCCATCTGGTGAAGCAGGACCGACTGCTCTCGGGGCGGACAGGCTGCCACGGGCGCGAGGTCGGATTCCCAGTCCAACCCGGCATGCCACAGGTGGGCGAGCGCCATTCGGTACGGCCGTTCCACTCCGGCATCGCCCCCGGGCAGCAGTACGTATCCCAGATGCGCGAGACGGCGATAACCCTTGTACGTCGCCAGCAGTAGTTCCCCTCCCCACACTGCGCCGTCCGCCCCGTAGCCGGTGCCGTCGAACGCTATTCCGAGAACTGGTTCGCTCCCGTCCCGGCCGTTCTCCCCCATCACGGAAGCCACATGTGCGTGGTGATGCCCGACGATGCGCACCGGTCGGTCACCACTACGACTGCGAGCCCACGAGGACGAGCGATACCGCGGATGCTCGTCACAGGCGATCTGGTGCGGCACCACCCCCGTGATCGATTCGAAGTGACTCTCCGACGCAGCAAAACTGTCGATGACAGCGAGGTCGCCCATGTCTCCGATGTGCTGACTCGGCCACACATATCCGTCCTCGGCAAGACAGAAGGTGTTCTTCAGGTCGGCCCCGACCGCCAAGGTAGGCGGTACGTCGAACGGCGCGGTGACGGGCAGCGGAGCATATCCGCGCGAGCGACGAAGCAACTGTCTTCCACTGCCGACTATTCGCATCACCGAGTCGTCACACGGCACCAAGATCGGACGGTTGTGGGTCAATACCCCGTCGGCCAGGTCACCCAATCGTTCGAGATCGTTGTCGGAGTACAGAATCGGCTCACCGCCGATGTTCGCCGATGTCATGACCAACACCGCCGGGCCCGCAGCTTCTCCGGCCAAACCCAGAAGAAGATGCTGAATCGGGTTGTAGGCCAGCATGATTCCGATATCCGGAATACCGGGGGCAATCAAGGGGGAAAGCGCGTATCCAGACGCTTTGGCAACCAGCACAATCGGGCGCTCGCGCGAGGACATGGCATCAGCCTCGGCATCCCCGACCACACCCAACTCTCTGGCTTCTGGCACATCGCGCACCATCACCGCCAACGGCTTGCTTGCTCGATGCTTGCGTTCACGCAACTCGTGAACCGGGCGGTCGTCGCGGGCATCACAAGCCAGGTGAAATCCTCCGATTCCCTTGACAGCAAGAATCTTCCCGTCTCGCAGTAGGGATCGGGCTCGTAGCAGTGCACCCTCACCGGTCACGGCGGGCGCGTCTCCTTCCACGAACGATAGCGTTGGACCGCACTGCGGGCAGGCAATCGGTTGCGCATGAAACCGCCGGTCGGAGGGATCCACGTACTCCGCCGCACAGTTCGCGCACAACGGGAATCGCTTCATCGTCGTAGCGGCCCGGTCGTAGGGCAGCGATTCGATGATCGTGAATCGCGGACCGCAGTTGGTGCAGGTGATGAATGGATGACGATATCGCCGATCGCTCGGATCAGTCAGTTCCCGGAGGCAGTCGTCGCAGATCCCGACATCCGCCGGCGCCAAGGTTCGCCCGACCGACCCCGCATCCGTCTCGACTATGCAAAACCCCTCACGACCAACCGGCCGCGAGTCCTCGCGCTCTACCGACTCCACCCGTGCCAGCGGTGGGGGGCGGTTTCGCACCCGAGCGACAAATGCATCGATTGTCTCTCCGTCGCCTTCGACGTCGATCACGACACCGAGAGCAGAATTTCCCACCGAACCCGACAGTCCCAGTTCGGTGGCGGTCGCATGGACGAACGGCCGGAAGCCCACCCCCTGGACTACGCCACGAACGATGACACGGCAGGCGATCTTCATGTCCCGACCTCGCCGTTACCAGTACCGGAGTCGACTATCTCACCGTCGTGGCCACCACGGCCCATCAGTTCGAGGCCGGCCCGAGCGTGGCGAGCTCCCTGCTCGTCGACCTTCTCGACTGCAAAGCCCATGTGGATCACCACCCAGTCACCTGCCGTGACGGTGCCTTCGTCGAGCATTCCGATGTTGACCTTGCGTGGTGCCCCCTCCACGTCGACGAGAGCGAGTTGACCGCCGTATCCGTCCAGTAGTTCGCGTACCCGTCCCGGAATCCCCAGACACATGACTCACACCTCCGGCCCCAGTGTGGTGGCATCACAGTCCACGTCGATGGACCGGACGAGTGCCAGCACCGCCGAAGCGGCTTGCCCTACCGAATCACGCATCTCCGCACTCAATCCGATTCCGTCGCCGATCGATTTCGCATGTGCCCCCACCACGAACGTCCGCGGGAGTGTTCCGCCGAGGGCCTGCAGGCTGGCAAACACCGAACTCGGATGCATCGAGTGCGCGTCGAAACCTCCTTGCGGGCCTTCACTTTCGGGGTCCACTTCGATGATCGCGAGCTTGCCCGGGACTCCGGTCGCCGGTAAGGCATCGATCAGGACCAGGGCGTCCCACGACTCCAACAAGTCGTACGCCAGATGCACGCCCCGAATCCCGTAGTCGACCAGGCGAGCTCCCGATGGGAGATTCTCATGCTGCAGCGCCCGAACAACTTCGGGGCCGAATCCGTCGTCTTCGAGAAAAATGTTTCCGACACCTGCAATCAGCACGCGCACAGCGCTTTACATCTTTCGCATTCGCAGATAGCGCTGGATGTCCGGCATCGACACCACCAGGACGATCGCGGCTGCGATCGCGGTGGCGCCGAGAAGTGCCGTCGACAGCAATCCCATGCTCCTCATGGCGAGCTCTCCTCTCGATAGCTGTGAAGTTCGATAGCTGTGAGTACGTCACGCGCTGTCGCGCGGCATCGGCTCTATCTCGTCCGGCGCGAAGTACAGGTAGCGGCCGTACCAGTTGTGCAGATCGGCGGCCGGATCGTCCAACAGTGTCACCCCAACATGAATGTCGCCGTCCACGTCTTCATGAATGGTGGCGACGTGGGCGATCCGGCCGTCGAAGAACAGGTCCTGAGCATCAGCGCGGCGTGAGGGGTGGAGCCGAACCGTACTTCCACCAGAGACACGGACGCCGTTGATCAGAACTGCGTCGGTGCGTGGTTGAACACTGGTGTCGGCTTCCGGGGTCCACCAGTCCACACCGTCAGGCACCTCGGGTATCAGATCAGAACCGGCGTGCGGATTTCGCAGCACACCGTGCAGGCCGGCTAGATCGTCGTCCGTCAATCGCTCACATCGGTCGATGATGTCGGCAGCTCTGGAGTCGGTAGCTCGCGCCCGCGCCTTTTCCTCGTCGGTCATGGCAAGGATTCTCAGGGTGAGAATTTCGTCGATCTCGGTCGAGTCGAAGAGAGATCCCTCGCTCTGCGGCGCAATCTCGGGAAAGTCGTACAGGATGATCGGTGACACCAGAACGGTGGGCGATGTGCCAGGGTGAGTGGGGTTCTCGGTCCCCGCAAGCACCGGATAACAGCGATATTGCCGCAACTGCTCCGAGTGATCTGCTTCTTCGAACAACGACAGGAACCTCGAGCCTGTGCAGTTCACAATGACGTGAGTCCCCAGCATCGATTGCGCGGTGGCCGTGCCCTTGTCCCGTGCGTCGACGCTCGTGGCGTTCATGATCTCCACGGAAATCACCGTGCGTCCGTCCCCGGCGGAGGCGCTCACTGCCAAGAGGCCATTCACCGGAAGCCGTGTCCGAACGATCCGTCCGACCACCCTGCCCCGAGAGTCCGACAGAGTCTCTCCTTCGACAACTCCGGCCGCACAGAAGGTTTCTTCGACGCCGGCCTCGAGTTCGTCCAGACCCCACGGACCCAACACGATCTCGGACTCGGTGGCTTCGTCCCACGAGATCGACTCCCGCTCGCCGACTACCAACCGATCGACCGGGATCCACGCCCCGCCGGCGCCGAGTCGTTCAACCGTCCGCGACTGGTGGTGCAGAAATCTCACAGTCGCAGTCACTTCGACGCCGTTCCGCTCGAATTCGCCGAGCAGACATTGCGCGGACATCGACGGTTCCTCGCCGACTCCGACCTCGGCGGCGCCGGGCGGTCCGAGAACCCCGAACTGCCAACGGGATTGATTCTTCGCCGAACCGGCCCGGTAGGGATAGAGAAGATATCCCTCGTACAGGACGGCGTCGGCCACGGCCCGAACGTCGTGATCCATCTCCGTTCGAGTCATCGCGGCACCTGGCTCGCCGTCAGCAACTGCCGCACGGCTGAATCGAGGTCCGTGAGGCCGTGCGCTGCCTTGAACCGCACGAGATCGGCAATCGTCTCATGGTCGAGGCGTACCCAACCAGACGCCGGATAATGCGCAGCCATCAGCTGTTTCCACACGTCGACCGGCAATTCGTAGGCAGCAGATCTGTCCCACGGGATCTGCTGCACGGAGAAACCACGCGGTCCGTCGGTGAATACCGTGCCGCTCAGTAGAACCACGATCGGAATCGTTCCGTCTCCGAGTGCGTGCATGTACTTCGACGCCGTCACCGAGAAGTCGTACGTACACGCCATGGGTAAGGCCGCGACCGTTGTTCCGGTGAATCCTTGAACGACCGTGGAACATTCCATCCACAGGAAGGTGCGCAGCGTACTCGACCAACGCTCCCGCGGACCGAAGAGATCGCGCAGACCTTCGCCTTCGGCGTCGGAGTACGGTCGGCGGTGTGGTTCGATTCGTACCTGCGCGCGCAGAGCCACCGCGCGGACGGTCGTGCCGGTGGATTCCGACATTCTCAATCTCACCGTCAGATTCGGCGTAACCGCGTACGGTTCCACCTCCATGTTGTCGACCGAGAAGTCGAGAACAGTCATGCCGACCTGCTTCGCGCCTCGACGCGCCCGAAGAACTCGTCCACTGCGCGTGCGGCATCCTGGCCACCGTCGAATCCGCGCCACACGGTGCGCAATCGTCCCACCAGTTCGTAACAGGCGTCGATGGGAACAACGAAGCATCTCGGCGATTGTCCTGACGTGGGCACCGACACGATCAACGCCTCGACGTCGGCCCGCATCTGCGAGAGCCCCGGATTCTCCGCGAGCACAGTCTCGAACGAGTCGATAGGCAACTCGGATTCGGTAGCTCCGGCCGGTCCCGGATAGAAGACTATGTACTTGTCGAGGAGTGAGTTGCGGAAGAAGAATGCCAGGCCGACGGGGATTTCTAGAGACTCCCACCGGCCAGGGCCGAGGTCGAAGTCCGGAAACTCGAGGTACCGATCGGGAACCGCTTTGTATCGAAGGTCCGCGTCGACCGGTGCAAAGAGTAGATAGCAGGGTCGGCACACGCACATCAGGCTCCGGACCTGTACGTCCACGACGTGCTGGTGTTCGTCGCCTATGCCCGCCGCACACATCTCACACCTCGGTCCGGTCGGAACGACACGCGACGAGGCGATTCGTGTGAGCACCTCTCCCACAGTGACTTTCATGACCGGGCTGCGTTCACGGCTAGGTCACCGGTATCACAGACTCGTCAGCAAGCGCGACCGAGAGCACTCCGTCGCGAATCAGCACCGGCACAGGCGCCAGGTGCTCGGAGCCGGTGCCCACCCGCGCTCCCGCCCCGTACACACTGAAGTGGGCAGAGCACGTCGGACAGGTGAGGACAGCGGCGTCTCGGGCAGGACGGCCCATCATGCGTTCGAGCACAGCCCCCGCCATCGAGTGCTCACACACCGGGCAACGGTCGCGATACGCGTACAGATCGTCACCGGAGCGGCAGACCAACAGATCGGTGCCCGACACGCGGAAGCCCGCGACCTCTCCCACCTCGACTTCGGCGAATTCGGGGACCTCCACCCAGTGCGTACCTCCCCCGTCGGCGTGAACGTGCGAGAACAGGGACTCGACCGAGATCACACCCGACTTCACCTCGTGCGGATCCGGTGTTTCGACGTCGATTCCGGTGGTCTCGGGCGCCGCCGCCTGCACCGCATCCCGGACGGCGGTTTCGAGGGTGACCGAGGACGAAGGACAACTGTTGCAGCTCCCGAGAAGCCGTAGTCGCACTACGCCGCCCGCCACCTCGATCAGTTCGACGTCGCCTCCGTGCGAACCGAGGTACGGACGCACGCTGTCGAGCGCAGTGCGGACGCGGGTCTCTACGTCGTGCGGGTGAAGTCCGTGCACCAGTAGCAGGCTGGACACCAGATCGTCGCGAACCATCGCATCCATCGTGGCCGGATCTGCCAGAGCGACGGTGCGTTCGAGTGCTGCGCCGTACAACTGCACGACCTCACGCACCAGTTGCTCGGCGCGATCTCTCGCCACCGGGCCTGCGCCGGCATTGGCCTGCAACAACGTCTCGATGCGCTCGCCTGCTCCGCGCCAGTAGTCGGCCGATTGCTCCATCGATCACTCCCCGGTCACGGACTGCGTCGGAGAGTGCAACTTCTCCAGGGTCTTGCCACCGCCGAGATACATGTGAACACCACAGGGCAGGCAGGGATCGAAACTACGCACGGTCCGCATGATGTCGATGCCCTTGAAGTGGTCTCGATCGTTCTCCTCGAAGATCGGCTGACCCTGCACGGCATCCTCGTAGGGACCGGGGGTTCCGTAGCTGTCGCGCGGGCTCGCATTCCACGGTGTCGGTGGGTACGGGTGATAGTTCGCGATTTTTCCGTCACGAATCACCATGTGGTGTGAGAGAACTCCGCGGACCGCTTCGGTGAATCCGCAACCGATACCCTCGTCCGGGACCTCGAACGACTCCCACGTCTTGGTCCGGCCGGCCCGGATCTCGACAAGCGCCTTCTCGGCGAAATGAAGGGCAGCCGCGGCTGCGTATGCCTGGAAATACGTTCGCGCGCGGTTTCTTTCGAGGGTATTGCTGCCATGTTCGGGAATCTTCCACTCGAGCGAGACAGGACCCTTCAGTGCTGTTTTCGGAAGATTGATCTTCACACTGTGTCCGGTCGACTCCAGGTATCCGATGTCGACCAGGCCGGCCAGAGCGGTGCTCCACAGACGAGCCAATGCTCCCCCACCCGTATCCAGAGCAAGGTTGTCTTTTCCGTCGAACCATCGCGGTGACATGACCCAGCTGTACTTGTCCTCGAGGTTCCGCTTCTGCGGGTGAGGGTTGGTGTGCTGATTCCACGGGTGCCTGCGATCGACCGGGTTACCCAGCGGATCGGTTTTGACGAACATCTCCTGATCACTCCAGTCCTCGTAATACGAGGAGCCCAGCATGATCCGGATACCGAGGTTGATGTCCACCAGATCCGTGGTGACCAACTTTCCGTCGACAACCACACCGGGAGTGACAAACATCTTCCGGCCCCAGTCGGTCATGTCCTTGTAGGAGAAATTGCAGTACTCGGGGTCTTGGAACGATCCCCAACAACCCAGCAGGGTCCGCCGCAGGCCAACCTTCTCGTAACCAGGCAGCGCCTGGTAGAAGAAGTCGAACAGGTCGTCGTGCATCGGCACGACCTTCTTCATGAATTCGACGTACCGCATCAGCCGCGACATGTAGTCCGTCATCAGTTCGATCGTCGCGACGGTGCCGACGCCGCCGGGGTAGAGCGTCGACGGGTGAACGTGCCTGCCCTCCATCAAGCAGAACATTTCGCGAGTCGAACGCGAGACTTGCAACGCTTCGCGATAGAACTCACCCGTGAACGGATTGAGAGTCCGCATGATGTCCGCGATCGTGCGATACCCGTGCTGCTCCTCGTGCGGGCAGCGCGTGTTCTCTGCCTGCGCCAGCACACCGGGATTCGTCTCGGAGACCATCTTCTCGCAGTAGTCGACGGCGACAAGATTCTCTTGAAAGATGTTGTGGTCGAACATGTACTCGGCGGCCTCGCCGAGATTGACGATCCACTCGCCCAGATGCGGCGGCTTGACGCCGTACGCCATGTTCTGTGCGTAGCACGAGCACGTGGCGTGATTGTCACCGCAGATGCCGCAGATACGACTGGTGATGAAATGCGCGTCGCGCGGGTCCTTCCCCTTCATGAACAGGGAATACCCACGAAAAATCGACGACGTGCTGTGGCACTCCACCACTTCGCGATTGGCAAAGTCGATCTTGGTGTAGATACCCAGACTGCCGACGATTCGGGTGATGGGGTCCCACGCCATCTCGACAAGACCGTCGCGGTCCGCAGTCGAGGTGGGTTCGGGAACGATGGCCGTCATTGCAGTGCCTCCCAGAGACGTTGCTCACGAACTGATTTGAATGTATCCGGTCGGTCACCACGTACGCGTTGCACCGGTGAGCAACTTCGACCCGCGCTCGCGCCAGTGCGGTTCCTTGTCCAACGTGTGACCGGTGATCCGGCGCAGACTGTGGATCACGGACCCGTACATTCCCACCGCATTGGTGGAGAGTTTGCCGCCAGGTGGTTCATCCATGAACGGCATGAACTTGTCGGGGAATCCCGGCATCGTGCACCCGATGCAGATCCCGCCGACATTAGGACACCCGCCGACTCCGTTGATCCAACCACGTTTGGGGACATTGCATTTCACGACCGGTCCCCAACATCCGAGTTTGACGATGCACTTCGGTGACCCGTACTCCGTCGCGAACTCACCCTGCTCGTAGTACCCACCACGGTCACAGCCCTCGTGTACGGTGGCACCGAAAAGCCACTGCGGGCGCAGGGATTCGTCCAAGGGAATCATCGGCGCCTGATCAGTGGCGATGTACAGAAGGTAGGTCAGGGTCTCGGAGAGGTTGTCCGGCTGAATGGGACACCCGGGAACGCAGACGATCGGGATGCCCGCCTTCGATTTCCAGGTCCACCCGAGATAGTCCGGCACGCCCATCGCACCGGTCGGATTGCCGGCCATCGCATGTATGCCGCCGTAGGTCGCGCACGTACCGACCGCAACTACCGCAGTGGCTTTCGGTGCCAGCTTGTCGAGCCATTCGCTCGTGGTGACCGGTTGGCCGGTTTCGCGATTGTTCCCGAAGCCGCACCAATACCCCTCGTCGTGAAGTTTCTCGTTCGGTATCGATCCTTCGACGACAAGAACAAAGGGTTCCAGTTCTCCGCGGTCGGCTTTCCAAAACCACTCCAGGAAATCGTCAGCGCCACCCTGCGGTCCGCATTCGAAGTCGATGAGCGGCCAATGAACCGCTACCTGCGGCAGGCCGGGCAAGGCGCCGAGCGCGATCTCCTCGATACTGGGTTGCGTGGCTGCAGTGAGCGCCACCGAATCTCCGTCGCAACTGAGACCGGCATTGATCCACAGCACGTGGATCAGAGTTTCTTCCGCTTTGGCCGCTGCGCTTGCGGGGGTAGCTGCGCTTTCGGAGGCAGGTTCCGCCGTGGTGCCAGCAGTCGATTTTTGTGTGTCCATGTCAGCCGCTTTCACGGGTGCACTTGCGCCTGATTCTCGGCGCCGCCACCGGCCTGACACGACGTGGCCTCGAATTGCCGCGGCACCGAAACGCTGACGCCACCGGAGTCGAACCTCGGCCCACTTGCGTGGCACCCACTCATTTCATTAACTACCCGAGCAGATCAGTTGTCAACGGCCACCGGAGAAATCGCCGAACGACTACCGATCCACTCGTACCACTCGTCCATGCCCTCACCTGTCGTGGCAGACAAAACAGCAACGCGCACAGCAGGATTGAGTATTCTCGCCTGCTCGACGCAGGCATCGACGTCGAACTCGACGTACGGGAGCAAGTCGATCTTGTTGATCACCACGAGGTCCGCGACAGCGAAGATGTGTGGGTACTTTTTCGGCTTGTCTGCCCCCTCCGGCGTCGAAATTAGGACAACCTTGCCTTCCTCGCCGAGGTCGAAGAGCGCGGGGCACACCAGGTTTCCGACGTTTTCGATCAGAAGCAGCGATTCTTCAGCGGGATCCAAGGCGCGCAGTGCGCGGTCGATCATCGCGGCATCGAGGTGACATCCGGCCCCGGTATTCACCTGCACCACCGACGCGCCGGTCTCTCGGATCCGCTCGGCGTCGAGCCGGGTTTCCTGGTCACCTTCGATCACGGCTATCGGTCGCTGACATCCGAGCTCCCGGATAGTTCGCGCCAGCAACGTTGTCTTCCCCGCGCCGGGGGAACTCATGATGTTGAGCGCCGTGATTCGGCGGCTTCGCATCCACTCACGATTGTGAACAGCAATGCCGTCGTTCTTAGCGAGCACCTGTTGCTCGAGAATCACGGTGTGGTCGGGGTGGCCGTGCTCATGGTCATGCTCGTGACCGTGCCCGTGACCGTGCCCATGATCGTCGTGTTCCTGCTCGTGTTCTCCGTCTGCGACTACCGACACCCGAGGTCCTGTGGTGTCCCCGCACCCACACGTCGCGCACATGCTCAGCTCACTTCCATCGACAGGATCCGTAACTCTCGGCCGGCAAGCACCTCGACATCAGCACTGCCGCATTCACACAGCAAGAACATGTCGGG
Organism: Rhodococcus sp. NJ-530; assembly: GCF_003860625.1. Taxonomy (NCBI): domain Bacteria; kingdom Bacillati; phylum Actinomycetota; class Actinomycetes; order Mycobacteriales; family Nocardiaceae; genus Rhodococcus; species Rhodococcus sp. NJ-530. The sequence continues at coordinate 2,744,660 of NZ_CP034152.1, read as the reverse complement.
CGGCGAGAACATCACGCCGCAGCTTTTGCATCGCGCGCTGGTTGCAATCTCATCGATGTGCAAGCTGGCACCTTCGGCGTGAGTACCCGCGGTGACGACGTCGAAGCAGAACAGCAGAGAGTGTGGAACCACCGCGCAGAGTTGCCCTACTTCAAGCCGCACGCTCGATACTCGTCGCTCGCCGGCACGCTCACACACGGCTTCGACCACACTCTGCGCAATGGACAGCTCGTGCACGGTGAAACCCACGATTCGTGATCCGGAAACCTCCCTTCCACGATAAGCACCAACGGTCGCTGTGCGTAACCCGTACACGAAAACAGGCCGCGATCCGCAACTATTGCGGATCGCAGCCTGTGACAGCGTTTTTGACGAACGGAAACCTCTCGGCTAGCCGGCTGCAGCTTGTGTCGTCGTTGTCGTCGATGTTGTCGTCGCCGTGGTCGCGGCGGGCGGTGCACTCGACTGGACCGAAGTCGACGGCGCCACGGTCGACGTCACACTCGGCGTCGCGGCCGGCGCAACCGATGACGTCGTCGGCACCGCGGGTGCCGGTACTGCAGATCCCGAACCTGCGGGTGCGGGTTGCGCAGCTGCGCCCGTGGTTGTGGTGGGCTTGGCCGAGTCGGTAACCGAAGGCGAAGCAGCCAAGGCATCGATGGCATCCGCCATCTCTTCTGCGGTCGGCTTCGCCGACGAATCGACCGGCTTGCCGTCTTGCGCCTGTTTGGCCAGATAAGTCAGCCACGCCGCTGCATACTCCGCTGACGTCAGGGGCTTGCCGTTTGCGGCATCCGAATCACGCCAGTAGTCGAAGTGGTGACCGACGTCCGGGCCCAAAGTGAGGCCGTACGGATCGTTCATGACGACGGGGATCGTGTTCTGGTTCGTGGCGATGAGCCCGACGATTTCCTTGAACAGTTTCTGCGGCAGGTACGCCAACGGCGACACTTCCTCCGTGGAAACCGAGTCCTTTGCGACTGGCTTGTTGGTGGCCTCGCTCGGCTTGTACGCCGGGTCGGACACCTTCAGCAAGACATCGAGGAAGGTTTCGTCGCTCTGCATCCAGGTGGGATTACTCGAGATGTCGTTGAACGCGTCGAACACCACGCGTCCCATCACGACCGCGATATCCATGCCGGTGGCCGGCGTCAGATTCTGCGCTTGCAACTGGTCGACGTTGAGCTGCCGACCGACGTTTGCCGCCAGGATCAGGAGTGAAATGTTCTCGGGGGCTGCGCAGGTGAGGTCGCCGTCAGAGCAGAACGACGCAATCTTGCCTTTCAGGGCCCCGAAGTCCCCACTGGTACCTGGAAGTGCACCAGATCCGGAAGCGGTGTTCTTACCGTCCTGATATTGCTCGTTGAAACCGTCAGGGTTCGTGTAGGGGTTTTTCGCGCCGGGGAACGGGCCCTCGCCCGCGAGTCGACCGGCGTCGGCGAAGATCACCACACCGACGACGTTGTCCGGATTGATGCCGGAGGTGCTCGACTCCGAGCCGATGTCCATCGCCACGCGGCGCACTACGTCAGCGCCCTCGCTGTAGCCGACAATCGAGAACTTCGTGTTCGGGCATGCGGCACTGATCGCCTTCATGACCGCTCGGGTGTTGTCCGCGCCCGTCGTCACGGCTTCTTCGTAACTGTCCATGTTGGCGGGGTACGCAATGTAGACCGAGGCGTACGAGCCGTCCTTGACCGACCCGGCGGGCGCCTTGAGTACCGGGTCCACCCAGTGGCTGCTGTAGTCGTCTGTGAGCGCCGCCGGGAGGAGTGTCTTTCCATCCGCACCGACGAGCATCTTCGTCGTACCCTCGACCGGCGTGTCACCGCGACCGGCGACACCGATCCCGACCGTGTCGTGACACTCGGTGACAGACGCGGTCAATTCGGTCTCGATCGTCTGCGATTGCGGAGAATCCACGGCAACTGCGACCGCGACCAGTGCGGCCACGCCGAGCGCTGCGGGCGCTACTGCACCCGCCAGTATTCGATGTCGCGAAAAGAACCCACGAACCGGCATATCTTCTCCCCAATCAGCTTTTGGAAAACGTACGACCGACCCCCGGGGCGTCACGCAACGTCATTCGAGTAGTCGTCCAGTACGAGAGGAGCGTTACAACGGGTAACGATTTTCCGTGGCGACTCGGGAGGGAATCGGGGGCGCAAACGCCTCATTTCCGCTGCATAACACCGACGTGCACCTACTCCGCGTCGAAGATAATGACCTGTCGGATTGCTTTTCCGTCGGCGAGTTCGTCCATACCCGAATTGATGTCGGCCAATTCGATTCGCGAGGAAATGAGCTTCTCGACCGGCAGCTTCCCGTCGCGCCACAACTGCGCGTAGATCGGGATGTCGCGGGACGGGACCGCAGATCCCAGGTAGCTGCCGACAATGGTCCGCGCTTCGGCGACCAGTCCGAGAGGTGAGATCGACGAGCGCGCGTCAGGCGCCGGCAACCCGACCGTGACGGTCGTGCCACCCGCTGCCGTCGCAGCCACCGCTGTCTCGAAGGCCCGAGCATTTCCCGCGGCCTCGACGACGATGTCTGCGCGAACGCCACTCTCGGCCAGGCCGGACGGTGTGAAGACCTCGGTCGCGCCCAGTTCCAGCGCCTGAGCCAGCTTGGACTCCAGTGCGTCGACACCGATGACGTTCTCGACCCCGAGTGCCCTCGCCGTCAGGATTGCGGCCATCCCGACGCCACCCAAGCCGACCACCATCACGGTGTCTGCCGGGCGAGGCTTCGCCGCGTTGAGGAGCGCTCCCCCACCGGTCAACACCGCGCAACCGAGTACGGCTGCAATTTCGGCCGGGATGTCGTCGTCGACGGGAACAACCGACTTGGCGTTGACCACAGCATGCGTCGCGAAACCCGAAACACCGAGATGATGTTTGACGTTCTCGCCGGAGCGCCGCAGTCGATGCGCGCCACCGAGCAAACTGCCGTCGTTGTTGGCGGCGCTACCCACCGTGCAAGGCATCCGGCCGTCAGTGGCGCATCCCGCGCATTCACCACACCGCGGAAGAAAAGTCATCACGACGCGGGTGCCCACCGACAACGAATCAACTCCGTCGCCGAGTTCGATGATTCGACCTGCCGCCTCATGGCCCAACAACATCGGCACGGGTCGTACCCGATTCCCGTCGACCACGGAGAGGTCGGAGTGACAAAGCCCGGCAGCTTCGATCTTGACCAGGATCTCACCCGGGCCCGGGGATTCGAGGTCGAGTTCCGAAATCGAAATCGGAGTCGACTCTGCGAAGGGACGCTTCCGGCCGATCTCTTCGAGCACTGCACCACGGATCTTCAACTGCACACCCCGATTTCGATAGTTCGAACTACTTGCCCACGATCCCGCGTACCGACGCGGGGAGGTCACGAACCCGCTTGTACGGACCCACGACGGCGGCTGCAAACGGCCTCGTCAAGAGCACCTGCGCCACCTCGAGCACCTCTTCGGAGGTGACTGCGTCGATGGTCGTGAGCGTCTGCGCAACACTGCGATGGTTGCCGTAGTTCAGTTCACTGCGACCGATACGGTTCATGCGTGAGCCTGAATCTTCCAGTGCCAGAACCAATCCGCCGCGCAGCGATCCCTTGGCGCGGGCGATCTCAGCATCGGTGATTCCGTCCGTCGCCACGTTCGCGAGTACCTCGCGGATCACCGTGGCAACCTCCCCGAGGTTCTCCGGCTGGCAACCTGCATACACGGAGAACGCTCCGGTGTCCGCGAAGGTGTCGACGCCCGAATAGACGGAGTACGCAAGCCCGCGCTTCTCCCGAATCTCTTGGAACAGACGAGAACTCAGCCCACCGCCCACTGCGGCGTTGAGCACAGACAGCGCCCAGCGATGGCCCTCGTGCCGGCCGAACGCGCGTACCCCGAGCGCAAGGTGGACCTGCTCGCTGTCGCGGTGGGTCAAGCTCAGTTCAGGCATCGTTCGCAAACGCAGAGTGCCTTCGCGCCGCGGCGCCGGCTTGACCCCGCGCTCGAGATGTCCGGCAAATGCACGGCGAGCGAGCGTCACAACCTGCTTGTGGTCGACGTTTCCCGCTACGGCCAGCACCATCCGCTGCGGTGTGTAACGCCGAACATGGAAGGAATGCAACTGATTGCGCGACATCGACTCGATCGATTCGACGCTACCGATGATCGGACGGCCGACAGGATGATCGCCGAACAACGCGGTCAGGAACGCGTCGCCGAGCAAGTCTTCCGGATCGTCGTCACGCATCGCGATCTCTTCGAGCACTACTTGCCGCTCGACATCGACGTCCGCGGTCCTGCAACGCCCTCGCAGCACGACGTCGGCGACAAGGTCAACCGCCATCGGAAGGTCGTCGTCGATCACGTGCGCGTAGAAACAGGTGTGTTCCTTCGACGTGAATGCATTGAGTTCGCCGCCCACACCATCCATGACCTGCGCGATGTCCAACGCCGTCCGTGACGGCGTCGACTTGAACAGCAGGTGCTCGAGAAAATGCGCGGCACCGGCCACACTCGGCTGCTCGTCGCGCGAGCCGACTCCGACCCACACACCGACGGAGGCGGAACGCACACCGGGAATGAACTCGGTGACGACGCGCAGGCCGCCGGGAAGGACCGTGCGCTGTACTCCGGATTCGGGAGTCGCATCGATCGGCGATTTCAGCACAGCGCTGCGGCTGCGCGTGGTGTTGGGAGTGGTCTTTGCCATGAAAAGGTTCAGCAGTCCTCGGTGCAAGTGGTCAATCAGGTATCTACAGGCTCTGTGTCTACAGACAGTACAGATGCGGCCCCGCACGGAAATCCGCGCGGGGCCGCATCAGAGTACGAAGTGAGATCTACTCGGAAGCAGCCTCGTCGGCGGCCGGAGCGGCAGCCTCGTCGTTGCCCTCTTCGACCGGGATCAGCGAGATCTTGCCGCGAGCATCGATGTCGGCGATCTCGACGCGGATCTTGGATCCGACGTTGACCACGTCTTCGACCTTGGCAATGCGCTTACCGCTGCCCAGCTTCGAGATGTGCACCAGTCCGTCGCGTCCCGGCAGGAGCGAAACGAAGGCTCCGAAGGCGGTGGTCTTGACGACCGTGCCCAGGAACCGCTCGCCGACCTTGGGGAGCTGCGGGTTGGCAATGGCGTTGATCATGTCGATCGCGGCCTGTGCAGACGGTCCATCGGTGGCGCCGACGAACACGGTGCCGTCGTCTTCGATGGAGATGTTGGCACCGGTCTGCTCGGTGATGGAGTTGATCATCTTGCCCTTGGGGCCGATGACCTCACCGATCTTGTCGACAGGGACCTTGATGGCCGTCACGCGGGGAGCGAACGGGCTCATCTCGTCCGGGGTGTCGATGGCTTCCGCCATGACCTCGAGGATCGTGGTCCGTGCGTCCTTGGCCTGCGAGAGTGCACCGGCAAGAACCTGCGACGGGATGCCGTCGAGCTTCGTGTCCAGCTGCAGGGCCGTGACGAAGTCCTTGGTGCCTGCGACCTTGAAGTCCATGTCGCCGAAGGCGTCTTCGGCACCGAGGATGTCGGTCAGAGCGACGTAACGGGTCTCACCGTCGACCTGGTCGGAGACCAGACCCATGGCGATACCGGCAACCGGAGCGCGAAGCGGCACACCGGCGTTGAGCAGAGCGAGCGTGGACGCGCACACCGAGCCCATCGAGGTGGAACCGTTGGAGCTCAGAGCCTCGGAGACCTGGCGAATCGCGTAAGGGAACTCTTCGACGCTGGGCAGAACCGGCATGAGAGCGCGCTCGGCGAGTGCACCGTGACCGATTTCGCGACGCTTCGGCGAACCGACGCGGCCCGTCTCACCGGTGGAGTAAGGCGGGAAGTTGTAATGATGCATGTAGCGCTTGGTGGTCTCGGGACCGAGCGAGTCGACCTGCTGAGCCATCTTGACCATGTCGAGAGTGGTCACACCCAGGATCTGGGTCTCGCCACGCTCGAACAGTGCGGAGCCGTGTGCGCGCGGGATGATCGCGACCTCGGCGGACAGCGAACGGATGTCCGTGACGCCGCGGCCGTCGATGCGGAACTGATCGCGCAGGATGCGCTGGCGAACCAGCTTCTTGGTGAGCGAGCGGAACGCTGCTCCCAGTTCCTTCTCGCGGCCTTCGAAGTTGGGTGCAACCTGCTCGAGAACCTCGACCTTGACCTCGTCGGTCTTGTCGTCGCGTTCCTGCTTGCCGGCGATTGTCAGTGCGGCATTGAGCTTTTCGGACGCAGCAGCCTCGACGGCAGCAAAAACGTCGTCCTGGTACGCCGGGAAGACCGGATAGTCACCCGTGGGCTTTGCAGCCTTGGATGCAAGTGCTGCCTGTGCAGCGCACAGGCGTGCGATGAACGGCTTGGCGGCCTCGAGGCCCTCGGCGACGATGGCCTCGGTCGGTGCCTGAGCGCCGTCGGCGATCTTCGCGATGACGTTGTCGGTGGCCTCGGCCTCGACCATCATGATCGCGACGTCGGCGTTGTCACCGCTACCGGAAACGACGCGGCCGGCGACGACCATGTCGAAGACGGCGTTCTCGAGCTGATCGACCGTCGGGAACGCAACCCACTGGCCGGTCTTGTTCTCGTCCGAGACGATGAGTGCAACGCGCACGCCACCGACGGGTCCGGAGAACGGCAGGCCGGCGATCTGCGTCGACGCGGAAGCGGCGTTGATGGCCACGACGTCGTACAGATCCTGGGGGTTGAGGCTCATGACCGTGACGACGACCTGGATCTCGTTACGGAGACCGTCGACGAATGACGGGCGCAGCGGCCGGTCGATGAGGCGGCAGGTCAGGATCGCATCGGTGGAGGGGCGTCCCTCACGACGGAAGAACGAACCGGGGATGCGGCCCGCTGCGTACATGCGCTCTTCGACGTCCACCGTCAGGGGGAAGAAGTCGAAGTGCTCCTTGGGGTGCTTGCTGGCGCTCGTGGCGGACAGCAGCATGGTCTCGTCGTCCAGGTAAGCAACGACGGCGCCGGCGGCCTGCTGAGCAAGGCGTCCGGTCTCGAAACGGATGGTGCGGGTACCGAAAGACCCGTTGTCGATCACGGCGGTGGATTCGAACACGCCTTCGTCGACCTCTACTACGGAATTGTCTGTCATTCTTTTCTCTTCACTTCCCTCTCGTCTTCGCCGTACCCGCGCGGGCGTTTCCACCCTCCTGGTGGAAACTGCGCACCGAGGGACGTCCCCCTCTTGAATTGCAGACGCTCCTTGCGATGCGAGCGATTTCTGCTTCGGGACGTCACGACGTTCGGGCGGCCGTCGATCGAAGTCCGCCGGAGCTTTCGGGCACTTGCCCGGTCCGGAGAACCACTACCGACAACCGACACCACGTTCTCTGGTGCATACGGTGTGCTGGCTGCGCACTGCACAACTGCGCCTAGACAACTGCGCCTGGACAACTGTGCATAGCGCCGACAGCGGAAACTGCCTTGCGGCAGCTAACGCCGAAAGCCAGCGAAGCCCAGTATATGCGTGGCTTCGCCGGCTGACGGAGTGTTCGGCAAACCGAAGCATGCCGTGTTGCTTTCGATCAGCGTCGTGAGAAAAATCTAGCGACGCAGGCCGAGACGCTCGATGAGCGTGCGGTAGCGAGCGACGTCAGTCTTTGCCACGTACTTCAGCAGACGACGACGGCGACCGACCATCAAGAGCAGTCCACGACGCGAGTGGTGGTCATGCTTGTGGGTCTTGAGGTGCTCGGTGAGATCGGTGATGCGCTTGGTGAGCATTGCCACCTGAGCTTCAGGCGATCCCGTGTCGGTCTCGTGCAAGCCGTACTCGCCGAGAACGACCTTCTTTTCTTCCGTGGTCAATGCCACTTGATTCACTCCTGTGATGACGTTTGCGTGAAAGGAACTAGATCGGTGCGGCCACCGCAAACCGCAGCACGCACCGAGAGAAGATCCTACCAGCAGCAATGAGGCGCTTTCGCCCACCTGGAGCGAGTGTGGCGGCCGCCACTGACACAGGAGCAGCTCAACCGACGCTGCGTTCTGCATCCTCACTCAGAATCCGGCGTGCGCGTTCGACATCTCGGTTCATCGCCGTGATGAGCGACTCGATCGAGTCGAACTTCTCCATGCCGCGAATCCGCGAAACCAGGTCGACCGCGACGTGTTGTCCGTACAGGTCTGCTTCGGTGTCGAGAACGTATGCCTCCACGGTTCGGGTCCGGCCCGAGAAGGTCGGATTGGTACCCACAGACACCGCGGCTTGGTATCGGCGACCGGGAACGACGGTTCCGAGTTCCTCGCCGGCACCGAGCACCGTGAACCACGCCGCGTACACGCCGTCGGCCGGAATCGCCGAAAACATCGGCGGTGCAACGTTGGCCGTCGGGAACCCCAACTCGCGTCCACGCTTGTCACCGTGGACGACCACACCTTCGACACGATGTGGACGGCCCAGAGCTTCGGTAGCCGCTTCCATGTCGCCTGCGTCGACGCACGAGCGGATGTAGGTCGACGAGAACGTCACCGCATGCTCGGCGAGCAGCTGGACGCCGTCGACGGCAAAGCCGAAGCGAGCGCCCATTTCACGAAGAAGATCGACATTGCCGAGCGCCTTCTTGCCGAAGGTGAAGTTGTCCCCCACCACGACCTCGGCGACATGTAGACGTTCGACGAGAATCTCGTGGACGTAGCGCTCCGGCGTCAGCTTCATGAAATCAGCGGTGAACGGCATCACGCAGAACACGTCGATGCCCAGATCCTGAGCCAATTCCGCACGCCGTTGCAGCGTCGTCAACTGGGCTGGATGACTACCCGGCCGCACAACCTCCATGGGATGCGGGTCGAACGTCATCAACACGCTCGGAACACCACGTTTGCGGGCAGCGGTAACCGCTCTCGCTATCAATTGGGCATGCCCACGATGCACACCGTCGAACACACCGATAGTGAGCACACAACGACCCCAATCGGCCGGAACTTCGTCGAGACCACGCCATCTCAGCACGATTGGCAGCCTACGGGTCCACCGGCGGCGGGTCACGTTCGGACCCGCCCAGCGAATCACCGCTGTGCTGCCGCTCACGTACGGAAGTTCCGGATTTCGTAGCCTAAGCTAAGCGTTGTGGCAGCTCACAAGACCGGAACCTCGGAAGCATCATCGACGTCGGATGGCGACAGCACTTCGGCGCAGGGCGCGGCAATCGACACGCTCGCACTCTCGTCGGTGGCCCAGGACTACCTCAAGGTCATCTGGACTATCCAGGAGTGGTCCCACGAGCGGGTTTCCACCAAGCTCCTGTCCGAGAAAATGAGCGTCTCGGCCTCGACGGTGTCCGAGGCGATCCGCAAACTCTCGGACCAGGGCCTGGTCGATCACGCCCGCTACGGATCCATCGCCCTGACCGACAGTGGCCGCGCGGCCGCCGTCTCCATGGTCCGGCGCCACCGGTTGATCGAGACCTATCTGGTTCAGGAACTCGGGTACGGCTGGGACGAAGTCCACGACGAGGCCGAAGTCCTCGAACACGCCGTTTCCGATCTGATGATCTCGCGGATGGACGCCAAACTGGGCTTCCCCGAACGTGACCCGCACGGTGATCCCATTCCCGCCACCGACGGTTCGGTGCCGACTCCCCCGGCCCGCCAGCTCAGCGACTTCGCCAACGGTGAGCGGGGCCGCGTTGCCCGGATCTCCGATTCCGATCCCGAAATGCTCCGGTACTTCGATTCCGTCGGCGTCAGTCTCGATGTCGAGATCACCGTCGAGGAGCGCCGCGATTTCGCCGGGACAGTGTCCGTTCGACTCGGCGACAGCCCCAACACCATCGACTTGGGAAGTCCAGTCGCTCAAGCAATTTGGCTCGTCTAGCCGAGGTAGTCAAAGCGGCAGTCGGTATCGGCGTTCCACGGGCCGGACGCCGTCGGTCCGGGTCCAGTCGGCGAGCCTCTCGTCGACGTACACCCACCCTCGACGCTCGTACAGTGCGATCGCCGGCAGAGCGTCGTCGACGACGTCGAGCACCAGTTCCAACCGACTCTCGGCTGCGAAATCCGTCACGGCATCGAGTAGCGCATCGCTGAGGCCGTTTCCACGTGAGCCAGGATGAACGAACAATCGCGACACGGCTATCGATCCCGCGGTTCTGGGCGCACCTGCGACCTCGCTGTCGACGGCCACATGATCGACAACACGACCGTCACTCTCACCGACCCACGCCTTCACCACCGTGGGCGAACTGAGCTAGCGGCGCGGGTGTTCCGGCCACGTGTTCGGATATCCGTCGCACTCGTGGACCTGTGCCAGCGCATCGACGCACCCGTCGAGGTCGCCGTCGACACGCTCGCGGACGATCACCCGCGAAGCGTCGCCGGTCGCACGACCATCACCGAACTGGCGCGTCGACCCTTTTCCTGCAGGAGGGCAATGGTGTGACCGGTGGGATCGATCGCCGCACAGATCCCTTTCATCCCGATCGGCTCGAGCCAGCGCCCTTGGCTGATCGCCTCGGCTTCCTCCGCCGTGATCTGCCGATGCGGAAAGGCTGTCTGCGCGGCCTGATCGATGTCGAGGCTCACACCCGGCTGCTGCGCCAGATCTTCGAGCGTGCGCGCATGTTCGAGAGTGAACGGCCCGACGCGGGTGCGGCGCAATGCTGTCAAATGACCGCCGACGCCCAACTCACGACCGAGGTCGCGGGCAAGCGAGCGGATGTACGTACCGGACGAGCACTCCACGTCGACGTCCAGATCGACGAAGCCACCCGGGACATCTCGCCGAGCCAGAACTTCGAAAGTCGACACCGTTACCGGGCGCGGCGCCAGCTCGACGGTTTCTCCCGCACGCACCAGAGCATGTGCGCGCTGACCGTCGACCTTGATAGCGCTCACGCTTGCCGGGATCTGCTTGATGTCCCCGGTCAGCGTGGCCACGATCGCCGCGATCTCCGCGTCCGTCACCTGCGAAGCGTCTGCGGAAGTCAGGACCTCCCCCTCAGCATCGTCCGTGTCCGTCGCTGCCCCGAGGCGAATCGTCGCCGAGTACGCCTTGGTTGTCAGCGCCAGGAGTCCGAGCAACTTGGTCGCACGCTCGACGCCGAGAACGAGAACACCGGTCGCCATGGGATCCAGCGTCCCGGCGTGTCCCACCTTCCGGGTGTTCAACAACTTGCGGCACCGAGCGACCACGTCGTGGCTGGTGATACCCGCCTCTTTGTCGACGATCAGAATTCCGGCGCCGACAAGACCGGAGGAAGGCTTTTCACGAGCTGACACGTGTGCCGATTCTGCCAGTCGCGCTCACGGCACCGAAATTGCCGTCAGAATGAGCCCGTCCGACACCAACCACCTGCCGTCGAAAGAGGTGAGCGGCGGACCGGACGTCGCCTCACCGGGGACCAGCAGACGCGAGTTGAAAGTGCCGGACGTTTCCGACTCCGCCTCGAACGTGATGTGAGCGTCCTCGAAACCCAACCAGCGCCCGGTGAGCGGAAACCACGCCTTGTACGTGGCTTCCTTCGCGCAGAAGAGCACTCGGTCCCAGTGCACCGGACCGCCGGTTTCCTGAGTGTCCAACCACGTTCGTTCCGCCTCGATGCTGACCGCGGGCAATACCCCGTCCGGCAGCGGGCCGTGCGGTTCGGCGTCGATACCGAGTGAGCGGACCTGCATGGAGTACGCCAGGACAGCGCCGCGGTAGCCGTCGCAATGGGCGAGGCTCCCGACCACTCCCTGCGGCCAGAGCGGCGCACCACGCTCACCGCGCATGACAGCGGCAGACGGAACACCGAGCTTGCCCATCGCCTGGCGCGCTAGGTGCCGGGTGGTCACGAACTCACGACGACGCTTCTCGACCGCGCGGCCGATCAACGCTTCCTCACTGGGGTGCGGAACCAGACCGGGCGGATCGACGAAGGCCTCGGCCGTCGCAACTCCACCGGGAAGAATCTGTTCGATCACGTAGCGATACCTCTCAGCGTCCGGCGCGCATGCGCTCGACTTCGGCTTCCTGCTCCGGCGTGACCTTGAAGTGGCCACCCCACTTGTTGAGCGTTCCCGGCGGGTACTCCGGAACGGGAAGAATCTGACGCAACAACTTCTCCGGCAGTCCACGCCGACGCCACTCGCGCGGGTATCCGAGTGAGACTTCCTCGAAGCGGACGCCGTCGTAGTACGTGGTTCGAGGGATGTGCAGGTGCCCGTACACCGAGCACACCGCGTTGTACTTCACGTGCCACTCGGCGGTAGCGGTGGTTCCGCACCACAGTGCGAACTCCGGATACATGAGTACGTCCGTCGGCTGCCGGACCATCGGGAAATGGTTCACGAGAACGGTTCTTGTGCCTTCGGGAAGCGCGTCCAACCGCGCCTGGGTGTACTCGATCCTCGCCCGGCACCATGCGTCGCGCGTTGCATACGGCTGCGGTGAGAGTAGGAACTCGTCGGTGGCGACGACGTTCTTGTCACGCGCGATCTCGAGCCCGTGTTCCTTGTCTCGCGCACCTTCCGGCAGGAAGGAGTAGTCGTAGAGAAGAAACATCGGGACGACCGTGACCGGTCCCTCGTCTCCCTCCCACACCGGGAACGGGTCCTCGGGTGTGATGACGTCGAGTTCGCGGCACATGTTGACCAGATACTCGTAGCGCGGCGCTCCGTGAATCTGAACCGGATCCTTGGCGGTCGTCCACAGTTCGTGGTTGCCCGGAATCCAGATGACCTTTGCGAATCGGCTGCGAAGGAGCTTCAACGCCCACCGAATGTCGTCAGTTTTCTCGGAAACATCTCCGGCGAGAATGAGCCAGTCGTCAGGCGAATCCGGAAACAGTTCCTCCGTCATCGGCTTGTTGCCGTTGTGACCGACATGAATGTCGCTCACCGCCATCAGCTTTGCTGCCACGATCCCTCTGCTTCCTCAGTTGAACTTCCGCGCTTCGCCGGCGCCGGACCTGTCACTGCCCACTTGCCGGAAAACGCTCGCCACGACACCGCGACCATCCGAAGTACTACGAACACGGTAAGCCCTGCCCAAATTCCGGCCAGCCCCCAGTCGTAGGCGAGAGATAGCCAGATCGCGGGCAGAAACCCGAGAACTGCGCACAGCATGGTCGCGTTGCGCAGAAACACCACGTCCCCGGCGCCGAGTAGAACACCGTCGAGTGCGAAGACGATTCCCGCCACCGGCATGATCGCGACGAAGAACCACCATGCGATCGACATCTGACCGAGCACCTCGGCGTCGGACGTGAAGAGTCCGGGGATCACGGAGTGGCCGACGGCGAAGAAGATCGCGAGCACCACGGCAAATACCGTCGACCATGCGGTGATCCGCCAGGTCATCCTTTTCGCCGCGGCTGCGAATCCACCGCCGAGCGCCGCTCCGATCAGCGTCTGAGCGGCGATGGCCAAGGAATCGAGAAGGAGCGAAACCAGGTTCCACAGTTGGAGGACAACTTGGTGGGCACCGACTACAGCTGCACCGAACCTCGACGCCACTGCAGCCGCGGAAACGAAACACGCTTGGAATGCGAGGCTGCGCAGAATCAGGTCACGTCCCATCAGCATCTGCGCCCGCATGATCGCAAAATGTGGTCGAGCGGAGACCGGTTCACGAAAGAGCGCCCAGGCGAACAGGACACCCGAAACGCTCTGGCCGACCAGATTCGCGACAGCCGACCCTTCGAGCTCCATACGCGGAGCACCGAGCAAACCGTGAACGAGAATCGGGCACAAGACCGCCGAAATACCCAGGCCGACAAGGACGAATCGAAGCGGTCGCACCGTGTTCTGAACCCCGCGCATCCAGCCGTTGCCGGCCAGGGCTACCAGGATGAGTGGAACACCCAATACCGCTATCCGAAGCCAACTTTCCGCAGCCGCGGCGATGTCGGGAGTCCCGGCCACCGCCGAAGTCAGCGGGCCGGCGATCACCTGCACGATCACGACCAAGGCCAGGCCGATCGCGGCCGCCAGCCAGGTCGCCTGAACACCCTCACCCACCGCGTCGCGCTCGCGGCCCGCCCCGTGAAGCCGTGCGGCCCGCGCCGTCGTCCCATACGACAAGAAGGTCAGCTGCGTACTCACCAACGACAGGATCAGACCACCGACTGCCAACCCGGCCAGCGGGAGTGCCCCGAGTCGGCCGACCACGGCGATGTCGAACAACAGATAGAGGGGTTCGGCTGCCAGCACCCCGAGTGCCGGAAACGCCAGGGAAAAGATTCGTCGCCCAGTGACGTCGAAATCAGCTGCCGAAGATCCCGCCGAGGTGGCGTCAGATTCGCTCAATGCCGCGGATTCAGCCGAGTGCCGCGACGAGCGCGGCAACAATCTCGTCGCTGGAACTGGTCGACGTGTATCCGGCCGACAGCCGATGTCCGCCGCCACCAAGACTTTCAGCGACCGCCGACACGTCGATCGCCGACTTTGCACGCAACGAGATCGACCAGCTTCCGGAAACCGACTCTTTGAGTACGGCGGCAACTTCGGCTTCCGAAGTAGTCCGCACGATATCGACGACGCTCTCGATCTCCTCGGAGCGAAGATCGCCGATGTCACTGCGTCGGATCACCGCGTACACCAGCCCACGGCCGTCCGCGGCTTCCGGAACCAGCACCGCGGACCCGAGTACGGCGCCCAGCATCGGCAACCACCCGAACGGATGGGTGTCGAGCAGCTTTCGCGCAATCGCGTCGCCGTCGATGCCGGTCGCCAGCAAACGCGCGGCGAGCACGTGCGGAAGCGGACCTCCCCACCGGAAGGAGCCGGTGTCGGTGACCAGTCCGGCATAGAGACAGTGCGCGATGTCGCGATCGATCGCGACTCCCCACGCATCGAAGAATCGTGCGATGAGTGCCGTCGTCGAGGCCGCGGTTTCGTCGACGACGTTGATACTTCCGAACTCGGAATTGGAGCGATGGTGATCAAGGACGATCGTGCGATTCGCGCCGGCGAGGCGACTCGCCAACTCACCGAGGCGGCCCTCGCTGCCGACATCCACCGTCACCAGTACATCGACACTTTCCCGAACATCAGTGGGCGCCACGAGCAAGTGGAGACCGGGGAAATCGCGCATCGACTCGGGCAGCGCCGACGGCCGACTGAACGCGACCTGCACCGAAACTCCCCGACGCTCGAGAACGAGACCGAGTGCAAGTCCGCTGCCGATCGTGTCTGCATCCGGTTGCACATGGCAGAGGATTGTCACCGAATGTGCGGCTTCGAGAACCTCGGCCACCTGAGCGAACTTCGCCTCGCAGGGGTCGACGTCCGAAAGTGCGGTGATCGTCATTCTCGGTGCGCGTCAGTCGGCTTCACGAACATCTGGCGACGCCTCGTCTTCGTCCGAAGCCACTCGCGGCTCCTTGTACGGATCTGCATCTCCGGCCGGCTGTGCATTCTCACGCGCCTTGGCGACCTCGTCGTCGGCGGCCTTGGCACGGGCCAGCAGTTCTTCCATATGACGCGCGGTGTCGGGAACGGTATCGGCGACAAACGTCAGAGTCGGTGTGAAGCGAACTCCGGTTCCGGCACCGACCTTCGAGCGCAGAACACCCTTGGCCTTCTCGAGACCTGCGGCGGCGGCTTCCACATCGGGTGCGGAATCGACCTTCTCGCCCATGACTGTGTAGTACACCGTCGCGTCGTGCAGATCGTTGGTGACCTTGGTGTCCGTGATGGTCACGAATGCGAGTCGCGGATCCTTGATCTCGTGATCGATCGCCGTCGCGACGATGGTTCCGATACGCTTTGCCAACTTGCGTGCCCGGGCTGGATCTACCATGACTGTCAGTCTCCTCTACCTGGCCACTCGAATCGAGGTGACTCGATCGATCAAAGTTCTGGTTAACAAGAATTATTACCGACAACAGTCTCGTCCATCGGCTACCCGGCAACCAAATCACCATCGGTAGAGGTCAGTTGTCGCATGTTTCGAGCGTGAGCACAAACACCGCCACAGTTGGTCCCGAAACCACCGAATCCCTTGCCGACGAACTCGATTCGTTACGGCGTCTGGAAGAGTGGCTAAGCGACACAGATCGGTGACGCTCAGTCTTCCGGGCCGAAAATTCGCCTTCGCACAGCCAGCAACTGAATCTCCGGACGCTCGGCGACCGCCCGCTCACAATGATCGAGAACGTCGTGCAGGTGATCGACGGACGAACTGACCACACCGACTCCCACGAGCGCACGACGCAGGCGTCCCTGCTCCCCCGCCTCCGCTGCACTCACGCCGAATCGACGGAGTTCCGTCAGGATCGGCGACAGCATCGAACGCTTTTCCTTGAGTGAGTGGACATCGCCGAAAAGAATGTCGAACTCCAGTGCCCCTACAAACATTTTCCCCCTAGACAGAGCCGAATGGACTCTTCCGGACTTGTATGTTCAAGTCCGGAAGAGTCCATGTCAGCTAGTACTCACGTGCGTCCGCCCCAACGCCCGTGTCGACATAATCAGTCGCGCGGCTTCTCGCGAAGCTCGTAGCACTCGAGAACGTCACCGATCTTGATATCGGAATAGGTGACGGTCAAACCACATTCGTAGCCTTCGCGAACCTCGGTAGCGTCTTCCTTCTCCCGCTTGAGCGAGGAGATGGTGACCGTCTCGGCGATGACCTTGCTGTCGCGGATGAGACGTGCCTTGGCGTTGCGACGGATGCTGCCCGACGTGACCAAGCAACCGGCAATGTTGCCGATCTTGGACGAACGGAACATGGCGCGGATCTCTGCCTTGCCCAGCTCGACCTCTTCGTACACCGGCTTGAGCAGACCCTTGAGTGCCTTTTCGACCTCGTCGATGGCCTGGTAGATCACCGAGTAGTAGCGAATGTCGACGCCCTCGCGGTTCGCCAGCTCCGTTGCCTTGCCTTCGGCGCGGACGTTGAAGCCGATGATGATCGCGTTGGACGCAGCAGCCAGGTTGACGTTGGTCTCCGTGATGCCACCGACACCGCGGTCGATGACGCGCAACTGCACCTCGTCGTCGATCGGAATTCCGAGGAGAGCCTCTTCGAGGGCCTCCACGGTTCCCGAGTTGTCACCCTTGAGGATCAAGTTCAGCTGTGAATGTTCCTTCAGAGCTGCATCGAGATCGTCGAGGCTGATGCGCTTACGACTCTTCGCTGCAAGCGCGTTGCGCTTACGTGCGTTGCGACGGTCCGCGATCTGACGAGCGATACGGTCCTCGTCGACCACGAGCAGGTTGTCGCCTGCACCGGGGACCGACGTGAAGCCGATGACCTGGACCGGACGTGAAGGCAGTGCCTCGTGGACGTCCTGACCGTGCTCGTCCACCATGCGGCGGACGCGGCCGTAAGCATCGCCGGCAACGATCGAGTCGCCGACCCGCAGCGTTCCGCGCTGAATGAGCACGGTAGCGACGGGGCCGCGGCCACGGTCGAGGTGCGCCTCGATGGCAACACCCTGAGCGTCCATGTCCGGGTTGGCGCGCAGATCCAGGGAAGCGTCGGCCGTCAACAGCACTGCTTCGAGCAGTGCGTCGATGTTGAGACCCTGCTTCGCCGAGATGTCGACGAACATGGTGTCTCCGCCGTATTCCTCGGCCACCAGTCCGTACTCGGTGAGCTGCTGCCGGATCTTGTCCGGGTTCGCGCCTTCCTTGTCGATCTTGTTCACCGCGACCACGATCGGCACGTCGGCCGCCTGGGCGTGGTTGATCGCTTCCACCGTCTGCGGCATGACGCCGTCGTCGGCTGCGACAACAAGGATCGCGAGGTCGGTGGCCTTGGCACCACGAGCACGCATGGCCGTGAAGGCCTCGTGACCGGGGGTGTCGATGAACGTCACGAGACGCTCGTTGCCCTCGAGCTCGGTCAGCACCTGGTAGGCACCGATGTGCTGCGTGATGCCGCCGGCTTCGCCCTCACGGACATTCGCCTTACGGATCACGTCGAGCAGACGGGTCTTACCGTGGTCGACGTGGCCCATGACGGTGACCACAGGCGGACGGGACTCGAGGTCCTCTTCTCCGCCGGCGTCCTCGCCGTAGGTGAGGTCGAAGCTGTCGAGCAGCTCGCGATCCTCGTCCTCCGGGCTGACGACCTGCACGACGTAGTTCATTTCGCCGCCGAGCAGCTCCAGCGTCTCGTCGTTGACCGACTGAGTTGCCGTGACCATCTCACCGAGGTTGAACAACGCCTGCACGAGTGCTGCGGGGTTCGCGTCGATCTTGTCCGCGAAGTCCGACAGAGATGCGCCGCGAGCGAGACGGATGGTCTCGCCGTTGCCGCGTGGCAGCCTGACGCCGCCGACTGCGGGAGCCTGCATGCTTTCGTACTCGGCGCGCTTCGCCCGCTTCGACTTACGTCCACGGCGAACTGCTCCGCCGGGACGACCGAATGCACCTGCCGCTGCGCCGCGCTGACCGGGACGGCCACCGCCGCCGGGACGACCGCGGAATCCACCGGCCGGAGCTGCTCCACCGGGAGCACCTGCACCGGCACCGGCGCCGGGAGCGCCGCCACCGCGGTATCCACCGCCGCCGCCACCCGGGCGACCACCGGGAGCGCCACCGGGACGACCCGGACGTCCGCCGCCACCGGGCGCGGGACGAGCGGAACGAGCAGGCATTGCACCCGGGTTCGGGCGAGGAGGCATGGAGCCGGGGCTGGGACGGGGTCCGCCCTGACCTGCAGGCGGACGGGGTCCACCCTGGCCGGGAGCCGGACGGGGACCGCCCTGACCCGGAGCCGGACGAGGTCCACCCTGACCGGGAGCCGGACGGGGACCGCCCTGACCCGGAGCCGGACGAGAACCGCCCTGACCTGCGCCCGGACGCGGTGCGCCGGGAGCCGGACGAGGTGCCGGACGCTCGGCGGGTGCCGAGGAGTACGGGTTGTTACCGACGCGAGGTGCCTTCGGTCCCGGACGCGGTCCGCCGGGCTTTGCGCCGGTGGACGGTGCGGCCGGAGCCGCGGGGGCTGCCGGTGCCGACGCTGCGGGAGCAGCCGGAGCCGGACGTGCCGGCTGTGCTGGTTTCGGAGCGTTGAACGTCGGTGTGGGGACCGGCGCTGACGGTGCTGCCGGAGCAGCGGCTGCGGGAGCCGCGGGGGCTGCCGGGGCCGGAGCTGCGGGAGCAGCCGGTGCGGGTGCGGCCGGCTTGGGGCCGGGACGCGGTGCGCCAGGCTTTGCAGCCGACGGCGACGGTGCGCCGGGCTTTGCCGCGGGGCGAGCCGCCGGAGCGGCTGCGCCGGTCTCGGACTTGGTTTCTGCTCCGCCTGCCGACGGGAATGACTCCCGCAGACGACGGGCGACGGGCGCCTCCACTGTGGATGACGCAGACTTCACGAACTCGCCTTGCTCCTTGAGCGTTGCGAGTAGTTCCTTGCTGGTGACACCGAGTTCTTTAGCCAACTCGTGCACGCGGGCCTTGCCTGCCACTGCTCTCCTCACTGATGAGGTCGAGCAGGAGGCATCCCACAGATGTGGGTCCCGCACGACCTCGGGTTATCGCCGATGGACGTTCATCGTTGGTGCTTCACGGTGTGCTCATGAGTGCTTGTGCCTGTTCTTCTCGAGAGGTACTGCTTTTGTGTGAACTGCGTCGACCAGCTGGTCGACAGCGGACGTGTCCAGATTTCCGGACACTCGCAGTGCTCTGCTGAATGCTCGGCGCCGCTCTGCCAGGCTCAGACAACTCGGATCCAGGTGCAGCCATGCACCTCGACCGGGGAGTCTTCGCGATACGTCGGGGACGAGCGGGGAACCCTCCGGCCCCTGCTCACCAACCACGACCCTCAACAGATCGACAGCCGACCCTTGTTCCCTGCATCCCACACACGTTCTGACCGGCGAACCGGGTTTCACGCGCGCAGAATCCGAGGACTCACGTCGAACCATTGTCCACTCTACCGCCGAACCGTCTCGATCACTGCATTCCACCGTTATCCGTTGGACGTGGCGGGCCGGTCGGACGCGTCGCCAACGGGTGCCGCATCGCTACGAATGTCGATACGCCAACCCGTCAACCGCGCAGCCAGGCGGGCATTTTGACCCTCTTTTCCGATGGCCAACGAAAGCTGGAAATCGGGCACGATGACACGGGCCGCACGAGCCTCGGGATCGACGACAGTGACGGAGACCACTTTCGACGGGGAAAGTGCGTTGCCCACAAACGTCGCGGGATCTTCGTCGAAGTCGATGATGTCGATCTTCTCCCCCGCGAGTTCGCTCATGACGTTGCGGACGCGCTGACCCATCGGGCCGATGCATGCACCCTTTGCGTTGAGCCCCTGCACACGTGAGGCAACGGCGATCTTGGAACGATGTCCCGCTTCGCGCGCGACGTTGATGATCTCGACGCTGCCGTCCGCGATCTCTGGAACCTCGAGTGCGAACAACTTGCGAACCAGGTTCGGGTGGGTCCGCGAGAGGGTGATCTGTGGGCCGCGGGCTCCGCGAGCAACCCCGACGACGTAGCACTTGATGCGCTCACCGTGCTCGTAGTTCTCGCCGGGAACCTGTTCTGCAGGCGGCAACAATCCTTCGGCGCCATTGGATTCGCTGCCGATTCGGACGACGACCATTCCGCGGGAATTCGCACGCGTGTCACGCTGAATGACACCGCCGACGATTTCACCCTCATGGGTCGAGAACTCACCGAAACTGCGCTCGTGCTCGGCGTCGCGCAGACGCTGCAGGATGACCTGGCGTGCGGTGGTCGCCGCGATGCGTCCAAATCCCTCGGGAGTGTCGTCCCACTCCTCACCGATCATGTTGCCGTCGGCATCGGTGTCGTGCGCCATCACTCGCACCGAACCGGTCTTGATGTTGACATCGATCCGAGCGTTCTGCTTGTGCCCCTCGGTGTGGCGGTACGCCGTCAGCAGCGCGGTCTGGATCGTGGCGATCACAGTTTCGATCGAGACACCTTTTTCGGCTTCGATCGCTCGCAACGCTGCAATGTCGATATTCACTTGTCGAACCCTTCTTCGTTTTCTGCGTCTTCTAATTCTGCTTCGTCGTCTTCGACACTGTCCACGCCCGAGTCCTCGGTGAGGTCAACCGCATCCGAAGGAACTGCGCGCCCCTCCGGGATGCCGCCCGCGAGTTCCAACTCCGCCTCACTGGGCTTCGAGAACTCCACCTGAACTACAGCCTTCTGAACGTCGCCCAGTGCAATCTCGCGCACGGTCAGTCCGCCACGGCCACCGATGACAACTGCCACGGAATCGTCGTTCATCGTTCCGATACGGCCCACCACGGTCTCGCCGGCCAGATCGATTCGCGCTTTACGTCCGCGAGCCCGACGCCAGTGACGATCGAGCGTCAGTGGGCGGTCAATTCCCGGGGAGGTCACCTCGAGGGTGTACGGCGTTTCACCGATTTCCTCGAGGGTGTCGAAAAGTTCCGAAACGAGTCTGCTGATCTCCGCGGCGGCATCGAGCTCGATCCCGGCATCGCTGTCGACCATGATGCGCACCGCGCTGTGCTTGCCCGCACTGGTCACGACAACGTCTTCGACGTCATAACCCTGGGCGTGCACGAGTTCGGAGATCAGCTCGATCACCCTCTCCCTGGATGGCACCGGCATCTCGCGAACTCCTCATTTCAGTTGTCGTCGATTGTCCGACTTGTGTCGACTGTCGACGTGGGCGGCTGCGAGCATGAAAAGACACCAGGTGCCACATGCTGCAAGCATCCAAGAGTACCGCTCATTGCGCGTCTCCGTGACCAGAGTGCCCGACGCACGTCACACTTGAACACGTGCCGCGGATTCGAACGATCGGCCGACCACCTGGCACGATGGACTTGTGCTGACGCCCATGACTACTACCCCACTCTCCCGGCGGAGTGCGCTCAAGATGACGGGAACTGCAGCAGCGTTGGGCGCTGCAGCCTTCTCGTTGTCCGCCTGCACCGACAACGGCACAGCGGAGGCGGCTGCAGAAGTCGACCAGCTGACGGCCCAGGCCGATCGAGCCCGCTCCGACGCGGCAGCCGCAACCGCCGCCATCGCTCTTGCGCCGGACAAGTCGGCATCACTGACCACGATCAGCGCCGAACGCACAGCGCATGCACTCGAACTCGACGCCGAGATTGCGCGAGCAGCGGGCAGCGGCGCCGCTACGACCACAGCGCCCCCGTCGACCTCGGTCGCAAACGCTCCTACGGGCGTCGAAACCTTGAGTACCTCGCTGGCCGATTCGGCGCGCAGTGCCGCGGATCTCGCTCGGACGATGTCCGGCTATCGCGCGGGCCTGCTCGGTTCGATCAGCGCGTCGTGCTCGACTCAGGTTGCGGTGTTGCTTCCGTGATCACTTCGCACACCCGTCGATCCGAGAGTTCTGCCTTGCTGACCGCAATCGAATCAGAGAATGCCGCGATCTTCGCTTACGGAGTGGTTGCCGCGTTTTCGAATCCTGCCCGTGTCAACGAGGTTGCCACGCACACAGCAGCGCACCGCGCACGACGTGATGCGCTGGTTGCCCTGTCGACCGACGCGGGCGTGACCCCGCCGACAGCCGCGGCAGCCTACGAGATCCCGTTTCCGGTGACGGACGCAGTTTCCGCGGCACAGCTGGCAGCACAGATCGAATCCGACACCGCCGTGACCTACCGGGCATTCGTCGAACAGGTCGATACCGACCAACTCCGCACGTTCGGAATCGACGGCCTGACCGATGCGGCAATCCGCGGCGCCGGATGGCGGTCCGCGCTGGGAACCGCTCCGGCCACCTCAGCGTTCCCAGGGGACCCGGCTTCGTAACTGCTGTGCGCCTTTATTAACCCCCGGCGGTTAATAAAGGCGCACAGCGGCTCAGCTCTTGCGATGCGAGGGCACGAACCACGCCGCGACCACGGCCACCAACACGAAGCAACCGCCGACGCGCAGTGCAGGTGTCAGCGCATCTCCGTAACCGAGGGGCGTGAGGGCACCGCCGGCGGCAAGGAAAACTGCAGTGAGAACCGCGATTCCCAGTGCAACACCGATCTCACGAAGCGTCGAGTTGGTCGAACTGGCCGTTCCGTGATCAGGCTCGTCCATGTCGACGAGTACCGCCGTCGAGCTCGGCGCGAAGGTCAGGCCCATACCGATTCCCGCCATCAGTAGAGCCGGAACCAGCGACCCGTACGTCACGTCGGGACCGATCAACGCTGCCAACCAGAACAATGCTCCGGCCTGGAGCAACAGACCGGTCAGCAGAAGCGAACGGAGCCCGACCTTCGGCGCCAGAAAACCGGCGAGAGGCGCGAAGATCATCGGCGCTGCCGTCCACGGAAGCGTCCGCAGGCCTGCTTGGAACGGGCTGTAGCCCATCACGATCTGGAGGTACTGCGAGAGCAGGAACACCGCCCCGAAGATTCCGATCGAGAAGGTCAAGCCGATGACGTTCGCCATCGAGAAGCTGCGTGAGCGGAACAGACGTAGGGGCATGACCGGATGCGAGGTCTTCATCTCGCGAAGCACGAACAGTGCCAACGCGACTGCGGAACCGACCAACGACGCAACTACTCCAAGCGATCCCCAGCCGTCGTCGTTGCCGTGAACGATCCCCCACACCGCCAGGAACACACCGAGTCCGGCGAGTGCGACACTGGGAAGGTCGAGAGGCTGTGTGCGACCGGTCGATTCACGCAACGCATACAACGCGAGAGGAACAGCGACGATCGCAACCGGCACGTTGATCCAGAAGATCCCCTGCCACGAGAACCCGTCGACTACCGCTCCACCGACCACGGGACCCATCGCGATCCCCAGGCCGGAGACGCCACCCCACACGCCGATTGCCATGGCACGCTTGGCTTCCGGTACCGCTGCCACGAGGAGAGTGAGTGAGAGCGGCATGATCGCGGCAGCGCCGGCGCCCTGAAAGGCTCGGGCCGCGATGAGCAGGCTTGGTGTCGTCGACAACGCCGAAGCAATCGACGCCGCCGTGAACAGCCCGATCCCGAACACGAACATCTTGCGGCGCCCCCACCGATCGCCGAGCGTCGTCGCCGAAAGCATCAGCGTCGCAAAGCAGAGCGTGTACGCATTCATGAACCACTGAAGTTGCCCGACGGACGCATTCAGCTCCTTCTCGATCACCGGCAGCGCGCTCGTCATCACGAGGTTGTCGAGGGTGGCCATGAACATGGGCAGAGAGGCAGCAACCATCGCTATCGCGATCGGAACCTTACGTCCTCCACTGCTTTCCGACCCGGATGCGGCGTCCGATCCGGACTTCGTCAAAACGGTCATCGTGATTCCTCGAGTGAAGGTGCCTTAAGGCATCGAATGATTACTTAGGTCGAAACTAAGCTATCCGGTGATAACGTGTCAACATGTCGATCGGTGCAGCTGAACCACGTACCCGCAGGATGAGCGCACCGGAACGTCGCGCGTTGGTCCTTGCCGCGGCAACGCGAGCATTCGCAAAGGGTGGATACTCGGGGACCAGTACGGACGCCGTCGCCAAGGAAGCCGGTGTCTCGCAGCCCTACGTCGTGCGCATGTTCGGAACCAAGGCAGATTTGTTCCACGCAGTGTTCACGCGCGCGCTCGACGAAATCGTCCGCACCTTCAACGACAAATTGGATACGGTCACGATCGATCCGAGCAATCCGCAGTTCTGGGCCGAACTCGGATCCGCCTACGGCGAGCTGGTTCTCGACCGAGATCTACTGCTTGTCATGTTGCACGGCTTCGCCACCAGCACCGATGATGTCGCCGCCGTCTCCCGGAACGCCATGTCCGGCATCTACACCTTGCTGCGCGAGCGCACCGGTTGCACACCCGAGCAAGCGCGTTTGTTCATCGCGAACGGGATGCTGATCAACAATCTGCTCGCAATGATGGCGCCCGAACACGCCGAAGAAGATCCAGCCCTCGGCGAGCTCTGGGGCAGCGTCTTCAGCGACTCGACTGCGATCACGCTCACCGGCGACGAATCCTCGAGCGAAACCGACACCGATTCCTGACCGGTCACTGGGAAAAACTACACACATGTGACTGAGGACACCCTACAGTCGATCCGACATGTCTCCGGGAAACCCAGACGAAAAGGACCGACGTTGGATCTCGCACAACGCCTCGACGCGCTCGAACAGATCGAGGAAATCAAGAAGCTCAAGCACGGCTACTGGCGAGCATGTGATGCCAAGGATCCAGTTGGGTTCCGCAACAGCTTCATCCGTTCCGGAGCGTCGATCGACTACGGCCGCCTCGGCGCCTTCGACGACGCGGGGCCGATGGCGGACATCTTCGAGAAGATCGCTCTTCGCAAGGTCGACGGCCGGTACGCGGTCCTCGACATGCATCACGGATTGCATCCCGACATCACACTGACCTCGGAGACGTCGGCGGTGGGGCGATGGGCTCTGCAGTTCCGCCAGATCGACATCGTCGGGCGCACCGAGAAGTTGATGACCGGCGAATACGACGACAAGTACGTGATCGAGGACGGTATGTGGAAAATGAGTCAATGCCATTTCACGGAGACGTGGTCGATCACCACTCCCCTGTCGCCGGACGCTGACATCGCCGAGGGTTCGTTGGGTGGGCCGCGATGACGACGAACGGAAAAGTTGCGCTCGTAACCGGTGCCAGCCGGAGCGTCGGCAAGGGCATTGCCCTCGCGCTGGGAAGCGACGGATGGACGGTGTACGTGACGGCCCGAGGAACCGTCGGCGACGACGGCCCACTCGATCGCACCGCAGCCGAGATCACCGAGCGCGGTGGTCACGGCATTGCCGTGCAGTGCGATCACGCCGACGATCAACAGATCGTCGACCTGTTTGCACGCATCGCCGAGGAACAGTCAGGCCGCCTCGATCTTCTGGTCAACAACGTCTGGGCAAACCCGGCGGGTTATGCAGGCTTCGCCGATCCGTTCTGGAAGAGGCCGATCGACGATTGGGATTCGCTGATCGGAATCGGACTGCGCGCCCACTACGTTGCTTCGGTGGAAGCGGCGAAGTTGATGGTTCCCCGGGGCAGTGGAGTGATCGGCAACATCTCGTCGTTCGGCACCCGCGGGTACCTGCACTCTGTGCTGTACGGGATGTCGAAGGCAGGTTTGGACAAGATGGCCGCGGACATGGCTGTCGAATTGAAGGGGACCGGCGTCACCGCACTTTCCTTCTGGCTCGGGTTGATCCGCAACGAGCGGATGGAGGCGAGTGGGATCGAGAGCTTCGAAGGCTTCTCACTGGCCGAGGCCGAAACCCCGGAATTCGTCGGCCAAGTCATCACTGCATTGGCCAACGATCCAGAAGTGAACGCGCGCAGCGGTCACACACTGATCACCGCCGAGACGGCCGTCGAGTACGGAATCACCGACGCCAACGGGAAACAACCGGCGTCACACCGCAGTGCCTTCGGTGGCGGCCCGCTTTTCTGATTCATCAGTAGCAGTGGTCGCGTCGCGTGCCGGCACAGCACGCGGCGCTGCCACTCGCGCCTTCAGGGCAAGCCAGGCACACCCGATGACGACGACACCGCCGGCCACGATCGAGGGTGACAACGTCTCACCGAGTATCAGCGCCGACCAGGCAATGCTGAGCACCGGTTGAACCAACTGTGTTTGGCTCACAGTGGAAATGGGACCGATCGCCAGACCCCGGTACCAAGGAAAGAACCCGAGAAACATACTCACGCATCCCAGGTAGGCAAACGAAAGCCACGAATTCACATCGGCAGAGACCGGAGCCTGGGCCATGGACGCCACCGTCAACGCAATCGTGACCGGCAGTCCGAGAATCAATGCCCAGGCAATCGTCTGCCACGACCCGATCTCGCGGGCCAGCAACGCACCTTCCGAATATGCCAGCGCTGCACACACCACCGCGGCGAACAGAAGAAGATCAGCGAGATGAAACGAGCCGAGTCCGCCGTTTGCAATCGCCACGAACCCTACGACCGATACCGCGCCGGCGGCGCTTGCCCACCAGAATCCCTTACTGGGACGCTCTTTTCCTCGGACGACCGCAAATACCGCGGTCGCAGCGGGAAGTAGCCCGATCACGACTGCCGCGTGACTCGCCGGCGATGTCTGCAACGCAAACGTGGTGAACAGTGAAAACCCCAGTACCGCACCAACAGTCACGAGTGCGATGCGCAACCACTGCCGAAGCGTCGGAAGCGTCGCGCGAGTAACCGACAGCATCACAATCGCAAGGGCCCCGGCAACGACGGCGCGGCCCGCACCGACGAACAGGGGGTCGAGATCCGCGACGGCGACCCTCGTGAGCGGAACGGTGAACGAGAACGCCAGCACACCGAGCAAGCCCCACCACAAACCGGATCGAGACGATGGCATCGGTAGCGGTTCCTGCGGCGCGACGATAGCGCTACTCTTCATACTCATGTTTTACGATAGCAGTAGCACGCCAACCAGCGAAACTGGTATTTCAGGTGCGCACCCGTGTGCAGGAGATCGAAATTGCTCCGAGCAGTCCGACGAGCGCGAAAGCGTAGAAGCCCCACGGCACGGCGTAACCCGCACCCAGGAGGACTCCGCCCAGGATCGGGCCACAGATCGCACCGACCCGGCCGACACCTGCCGACCATCCGAGCGCGGTCGCGCGAATCTGAGGTGGGTGATTCGCGCTCGTGAAGGCGTAGACCAGTACCTGCGCGCTGAATACGAAGCATCCGGCGAGGAAGACCATCACGTAGATTCCGAACGACACCTTCACACTCAGAAGCGCCAGGAACAGTGCAGCTCCGGCGAACCACACGATGGCTGCAGTCCGCGGGCCGATCTTGTTCGCGACGCCCCCGGCGATCAACAGCCCGACGACGGCGCCGGCATTGAGGATCAGAAGGAACGTCAACGACGCCCCGAGGTTGTAACCGGCCTCACGCATGATCGTCGGAAGCCATGTGTTCAATCCGTAGACGAGCAGCAAGCCCATGAAACTGGTGATCCAGATGGCGATGCTGTTGCGCAAGAACTTCGAAGAGAACAGTGCGCGAACGGGATTGGCGGCTTCGGCGCGCTCAACTTCGGACGTGGGCGCAATCTCGAGTTCGACTCCGTAACGGGCAGCGATTTCCTCGGCTTCGGCACGCTTTCCGTGAGCGAGAAGGTACGACGGGGATTCCGGCAGATACCGCAACATGAGTGGAATCAGGGCGACGGCAGGAAGTGCGCCCACAACGAACATCGCTCGCCAACCGAAAGGTTCGATCACGACGAGCGCCAGCGCTGCGGTGGCAACGGCGCCGACGTGGTAGCCGGTCATCAGCATGGTCGACGCAGATCCACCGCCTTGTTTCTTCGAGAATTCGTTGACCAGAGCCAATGCCGTCGGTAGGGCGCCACCCAGCCCCACACCGGCAAGGAAGCGCAGCAGCCCGAAGATGAACGGATTGGGCGCAATTGCGCACAACAAAGTCAGAATCGAGAATGCGGCAACGGCGTACAGCAGCGCGCGGCGTCGACCGATGACGTCAGTGAGAGTGCCGATGACGAGGGCGCCGATGGTCATGCCGATGAGCCCGAAGGTCGAGATCATCGTAATCGTGCCGGTACTCAAACCCCACGCGTCGTAGTCGAGAAGCGAAGGAATGACCGCGCCGAGTACGACCAGGTCGAATCCGTCCAGAAGCACAGCGATCCAACACAACGGTGCTACCCACATTGCGGCACGCGCCCCAGGCGAACCGGTGATTGAACTCGACTGCGTATGTGCGGTCATCGGATCCTCGACATTCACTGCTTGTGGGCGTTCGCGACCGGTTGGGATCCAGTAGTTCGGATCGAAACGTGTTCGCATTGCGAACGCCTGTTCATAATGAGCACATCGATTGTGTACGGAGTCACAACGCCATGTCAAACGTCGCGGTAATCTCGAGGAATGGCACTCTCCGAAAATGAGCGTGAACAGTTCCTGGCCGAACCCCACATCGGGGCGCTGTCCGTGGCGGACGGCACCGAGCGCGGTCCGTTGACCGTCCCGATCTGGTACCTGTACTCACCCGGTGGCAAACCATGGATCCTCACGGGCAAGGATTCGCGAAAGGCACGACTCATCGAGTCGGCCGGGCATTTCTCGTTGATGGCCGAAAGGCTCGATCCGACAATCCGTTACGTCAGCGTCAGCGGATCCGTCGACAAGATCGTTCCGGGCACCGACGAGATGCTGGTCGAAGTCTCGCGGCGTTACCTGGCTCCGGACAAGGTCGACGGGTATCTCGAATTCGCGCGATCGCAGTTGGGCGAACAGGTAGCGATCTACATGAATCCGCAGCACTGGCTGTCTGCGGATCTCGGGGCGATCTGACAATTCTCAGAAAAGCGAAGGCTCGGCGCGCCGGAGTGGCGCGCCGAGCCTGACCTGCATGTGGAGGGCTCTATGTCAGCTCTCGGTGAAGAAACGCACCCGATTGAGTCGATGACCGCTCGCCTCGAAGCCGAACAATGCGATGGCCGGTTCCCCGCACACGATGACGCTCGCCGTCACGGTGCGACCGGCAACCAGCATCTTGCTCTTCGTCACGCCGGTGAGCAGAGCGTTGGACAACTGCGTCCCCGCCGGAAGCTCGACGGGTACCGGCGGCGTTCGGCCGACAGCGGCCGCATCGAGGAACCGCGACGCTGCCTTCTTGCCTTTGTCTCCGACGCCGAAGATGCCGCGCGAGAACCCGAGCGCCCCGCCGATCCCCTGGTTCGAGAGCAACTGCGGC
This sequence comes from Rhodococcus sp. NJ-530, assembly GCF_003860625.1. NCBI lineage: Bacteria > Bacillati > Actinomycetota > Actinomycetes > Mycobacteriales > Nocardiaceae > Rhodococcus > Rhodococcus sp. NJ-530. Next base: position 2,715,078 of record NZ_CP034152.1, on the reverse strand, counting down.
GTCAACTTCGCGGCCGCCTTCACCCCCGCCACACCAGCAGTCGCGAGCTGGCTCAACATCGTCGCCAATTCCCAATGCGCGTAGAGGGTTCCGATCCGCAAGGAATCGGGCTCCCCCACCAAGTCGTAGCGCAAGTGCATCGGAACGTCGAGAACGACTCCGGTCGACATCTCGGTAGCGAGGCTCAGATCGCGCCACACCGTCCGGCCGCACACGATGTCGCGCTCGACATGGAAGGTGATCGAATTGGGGGCGATGAACGTGTCGTAGAAACTCTCGATCGCCGCCTGACCGTTGTGCGGACGTGAACCTACAGGGTCGTTGACCTGTCCGTCGCCGGCAAACAGGGCCACCCAGGTCGAGCGGTCATGCGCGCCGACGGCTTTCGGGGATCCCTCCACGACGGCCATCAACTGCTCGCGCGTCACCGGCGCGGTCATGCGCGCATCTCGTATGCACCGTCGTACGCCTTGACCTGCTGCCACACCCGGTCGAAGCGTTCACTGTCGACAACAGGCTTCCGCACCGCGGCCAGGGCCCACTTCTGCTGCTCGGGTGTCGACGACGGCTTTCCGTGCAGCGCGATCGCGTATCCCGAGAAGTCACGAATCTGGAAGTCGAAGATCTGATCGACAACGTCGGCGTCGAGCCCGCTGATCTCGGCCTGTTCGAGAATCAGATGACCGTAGACGACGAGAGAGAACAGGTGCCCGACGTTGAGCATGAAATCGAGATCCTTCTGCTGCTGCGCGTCCGGCGCTGCAGCAGTGAGCAATTCGGTGAGCGCGATCGCCTGCTCGTAAAAACGGGCGACGTTCGGAATCGAAGAGTGCTTCTCGTAGACGGGCTTCCACTCGTGGAACTGAATCTTCGCAGCGCCGCGGGTAGGCCCCTGGTTCCAGAAGAACTCGTCGTCGGCGGCGTCGTCGCGCGTGACGATCTCCGGGAACTGCGCCGAGTTGAACAGATAGTTCGGCAAGAACTTGAGAATCAGGCCGACGTTGACGTGGACGGTGCCCTCGAGCTTGGGCAGCGTGCCGATCATCTGCGCCGCCTCGCGGAAGTACGTTGACTTCTCGTATCCCTTGGCTGCGATCACATCGTGCAGCAACCCGACCACCTTCTCACCTTCGGAGGTGACCTTGGCCTTGGTCATGGGATTGAACAGCAGGTAGCGACGGTCCTCGAGGCTGGCGCTGCGGAAGTAGTCGACCGCCCGCGCACTGAACTGCTTCATCGCGATCAGACGTGAGTACGCGTCGACGAAGGCGGCGCGAACGTGGGCAAAATCCGTGACGGGATTGCCGTACAGAATTCGATTCTGCGCGTGAGTGATTGCCTCGAAGAACGCATGCTCGGTGATGCCGATGGAGCCGGTGCAGAGGTTGAACTTTCCGACGTTGACCGTGTTGAGCGCGGCCTCGAATGCGGCGACGCCGGTGTGCAGAATGTCTTCCTCGCGCACCGGGTAATCGTCGAGGCGGAAATTGCTGACATACATCTGCCCGCGCAGGACGTTGTCCACGAGCTGATAGTTCGGATGTGCACTGTCGGCGACAAAGAACACGTAGCCTTCGGGCCCTCGACGTCGGTACGACGCCCGAACACAGACACCATTCCGGCTACGTTGCCGTTTCCGATGTAGTACTTCTCGCCGCTCGCGCGGAAGGCGACGTCGCCGTCGGTGGGAGTGAGGAGCATGTCGGTGGAGTACACGTCGGCGCCGTGGTCGCGCTCGGACAGCCCGAACGCCATGACACCACCGTCGGCAAGTTCCTGCGCTGCACGCTTCTTCGCAGCGTCGTTGTCACTCATCCAGATCGGTCCGAGTCCGAGGATCGTGACCTGCCAGGCGTACCAGTAAGCGAGTCCGTAAAAACCGAAGATCTCACTCAAGGCCGCGTTGCGGGCACCGTCCCAACGACGGTTCTCGTCACCGTCGGCGAATGCCGCCGGAGTCTGGAACGTCGCGAACAACTTCTCCTTGCCGACGAATTCGAGAAAGTCGGAGACCCACACGGCGTCGAGGTCGTCCTGAAGCAGTTGCTTCTTACCGCGGCTCTCGAACCATTCGATGGTGGCTCGCAGCAAACGGCGGGTCTCCGGATCGAACTGAGCGGGGTCGTAAGTATGGGGGTTGAAGAGCAATCCATCGGTGCCAGACACGTCATTACCTTTCGTCGATGACGCTAAACTACCAGCGGGTAACTTTCCGCGGTGCGATTCATGGAAGACCTGCGATTCTTCGCGAATGCCACAGGTCCATCGGATTCCACGTGCCCGCCCGAGCACGCGTGATCGGGTAGCACGCCAACCCGAGCAACAACGCAGACATGTGGCCGATGGCGGTGAAATTGGTGGCGAAAATCAGAGGTACACCGTAGAAGAGCAACAGCCCCGCGAGATAGACGTATCGCCACGGATCGACGATGCGGTACACCAGAATCCCCATGATGCCGGCCAGACCGTAGCTCACACCCACGTCGAGAGTGTTGACCGCCGACTCCGCCACGTATCCGTGCCGAATACCTTCGTACAGAACACCTTCGCTGATGTACGTGGCTCCGACGTGGGCGATGACGACAACACACAGCCACCGCCACGTCCCGAGCCAACGCTCAGCCGTTGCATGAAAGATGGTGAAGAGAACCAGGTATCCCAACCAACCGCCACCTTCGAGCCAGAAGGCACTCGAGAACAGGACTCGCAGCGGGTCTTCGGCCAGGTGATGCAGATTGGTCGAGCGCTTGCCGAGAAAACGCTCCTCGACATTGTCGGGCAGATGCCGAAGGAAGAGCGTGGTGAACAGCAGGGCCAGCAACCAGACGTAGGTACCGGGAGCACTGCGCACCCATCGCCATGCCGCCTTTGCTGCCCCCAGCATCCTCACCGCTTCGAGTCTGCGCTCACTCGTTCACTACTGCAACGGCAAACCCGTCCCATCCCTTCGAACCCACGGTTTGAATGGCGGTGCCGTCGAGTTTCGGCTCGGCCGCGATCATCTCCAACACCGCTCGACTCGCTTTGACGCGCTCGTCGTCGATATCCGGGTTGGACACGTGTCCCCCACGCACCACGTTGTCCACGATGATGACGGTTCCGGGATGCGAAAGGGCCAACGCCCACCGCACGTACTCGGTGTTGTTCTCCTTGTCGGCGTCGATGAAGACCAAGTCGAAAGGTCCCAACTCTTCCTTCGCGATCGACGGGAGGCTGTCGAGCGCCGCCCCGACGCGGACGTCGACACGGTCAGCCAAGCCGGCGCGCTCGATATTCGCCCGAGCGACATCCGCATGGGTGGGATCGAATTCCAGCGTGATGACCTGGCCCGAGGGGCCGACCGCGCGAGCGAGCCAGATCGTGCTGTATCCGCCGAGCGTTCCGATCTCGAGAACATTGCGCGCCAGGCACATTCGCGCCAGAAGATTGAGGAGCTTGCCCTGGTTCGGCGCCACGTCGATGGGCGGGAGACCGGCCTCGGAGTTGGCGGCGAGTGCCGCGTCGAGAACCGGATCTTCACCTACCAACGTGGAGACAAGGTAACCGTCGACTTCTGCCCAATCCGGTTCGCGTTCCATAGCCACGATTGTGGCAGAAAAGAAGGGCCGCCGCAGACACCTCGGAAGGTGGCTGCGGCGGCCCAGACGACTATTCGAATCAGCCGCGAACTGCGCTGATGATCTCCTCGATCGCCGAGTCGGCGTCGATCTCACGGCTCTCGCCAGTGAAGCGGTCGCGAATTTCGACCTTGCCGTCGGCCCAACCACGGCCGACGACAACGATCAGCGGAACGCCGATCAGCTCGGAGTCCTTGAACTTCACGCCCGGCGATGCCTTGCGGTCGTCGAGGATTACTTCGAGTCCGGCACGGTCGAGTTGCGCGGCGAGGCCTTCGGCGCCTTCGCGCGCGGTCTCGTCCTTATTCGCGATGACGAGGTAGACGTCGGCCGGTGAAACCTCGGCAGGCCAGCGCAGGCCCTTTTCGTCGTGATGCTGCTCGGCAATGACGGCCACCAGACGCGAGACGCCGACGCCGTACGAACCCATGGTCGGGCGGACGGGCTTGCCGTTCTCGGCGAGGACGTCGACGGTGAAGACGTCGGTGTACTTGCGGCCGAGCTGGAAGACGTGCCCGATCTCGATACCGCGAGCCGAGACCAGCGTGCCGGCTCCATCGGGAGAGGCGTCGCCGTCACGAACCTCGGCGGCTTCGATGGTTCCGTCAGGGGTGAAGTCGCGACCGGCAACGAGGCCGACCACGTGCTTGCCGTCTTCGTCGGCGCCGGTAATCCAGCTGGTGCCGTCGACGACGCGCGGATCGACAAGGTAGCGAACGCCGTTGGCCTGCAGAGCCTTCGGGCCGATGTAACCCTTGGCCAGGAACGGGTTGTTCTTGAAGTCGGTCTCGGTGATCATCACGAACTCGGCCGGCTCGAGCGAAGCTTCGAGGCGCTTTTCGTCGACCTCACGGTCGCCGGGGATGCCGATACCGAGCAGTTCCCACTCGCCGCCGGGCAGGCGGGTCTTGACCATGATGTTCTTGAGTGTGTCGGCGGCGGTGACGGTACGGCCGAGATCAGCGCCGTTCGCCCAGTCCACCAGGGTGTCGATGGTGGGTGTGTTCGCGGTGTCGTACACCTTGGCTTCGGGCAGCCCGTCGAACGGAATCGAATCGGGAACAACAGTCTTGACGGCCTCGACGTTGGCGGCGTAGCCGGATTCGAGGCAGCGGACGTAGGTGTCTTCGCCGATCTCGCTCTCGGCAAGGAACTCCTCGGACGCGCTGCCGCCCATCGCACCGGAGGTGGCCGAGACGATGACGTACTTGACGCCCAGACGCGTGAAGATCTTCTCGTAGGCGCCGCGATGCGCCTGGTACGACTCCGTCAGGCCTTCGTCGGTCAGGTCGAAGGAGTAGGAATCCTTCATCAAGAACTCGCGGCCGCGCAGAATGCCGGCACGCGGACGCTCTTCGTCGCGGTACTTGGTCTGCACCTGGTACAGGGTGACCGGGAAGTCCTTGTAGGAGTTGTACTCACCCTTGACCGTCAGAGCAAAGAGCTCCTCGTGGGTCGGGCCGAGCATGTAGTCGTTGCCCTTGCGGTCCTTGAGGCGGAACAGGTTGGGGCCGTACTCGGTCCAGCGGTTCGACGCTTCGTAGGGATCGCGCGGGAGCAGCGCAGGCAGCAGGATTTCCTGTCCGCCAATTGCATTCATTTCTTCACGGACGACACGCTCTACCTCGCGCAGCACCCGCAATCCCAGCGGCAACCACGAGTAGACGCCTGGAGCGATACGACGCACGTAGCCGGCACGAACCAGCAGTTTGTGGCTGGCAACTTCGGCGTCCGAGGGATCGTCACGCAGGGTACGCAGGAACAGGTGGGACAGACGGGTAATCACGAGGTGTAAGGATAGTCGCCGCAGTCGGCCGAGCGGGCCTCGGTACGGTTACAGCGTGCTTGTACTGCTGCCTCCCTCAGAAACCAAGTCCGACGGCGGCAAGGATGCGCCCCTCGATCTGGCCGAACTGTCGATGCCCCAGTTGACCGAAACGCGCGAATTGCTGGTTCAGACGCTGGTCGATCTGGCCGCTGACGTCGAGGCGTCATGCGAAGCGCTCGGGCTCGGCCCGACGCAAGCAGACGAAGTGGAGCGCAATGCCAAGCTGTGGGTGTCCGCGACGCGGCCCGCACTGCAGCGCTACACCGGCGTGCTCTTCGACGCCCTCGACGCAAAGTCGTTCACCCGCGCCCAGAAGGCCAAGGCTCTCGATCGGATCGCGATCGGCTCCGCTCTGTTCGGTGCAGTCCGTGCGGGAGATCTGATCCCCGCCTACCGCCTTTCCGGCGGGTCCAAGCTGCCCGGGATGGGCACGCTCCGCTCACTGTGGAAGCCGGAGTTGCCGAAGGCCTTGGCGGCCGAAGCCGACGGCCTTGTCATCGATCTACGATCCGGCACCTACCAAGACCTCGGACCTGTTCCGGACGCCTTGATCGCAACGGTCCTCACCGAGAAGCCGGACGGCACCCGGACGGTGGTCAGTCACTTCAACAAGCACCACAAGGGTCTGCTCGCCCGTGCGCTGGTGGTCTCGCGCGCCGAACCGACCGACATCAAGGGTGTCGCGCGGGTGGCGTCGAAGGCCGGCCTGCGGGTGGAAATCGCGTCGGAGCGTGAACTGATCATCCTGACGGATTGATGGCTTCGTCTGTCAAGTGCCGCAGAAGGTTTGGAACGTCTCGCTGAAAGACCGCGGAGCCGCCTCGGTGTAGTCAGCCCACTCGTCGCGTCGGTCGAATGGATGCGTGACAACCTCCAGCAGCTTCTCGAATGGAGCGAGGTCGCCGTCGGTCGCGGCGCGCAGGGCAGCGTCGAGCCGATGATTACGCGGAATGTACAGCGGGTTGACGCGATCCATCGCGCTCGCGGTCTCCGCGGCCCCGTGTCCGTTTTCGGTCAGGGCTCCCTGCCACCGCTGCAACCAGGGCGCGATGTGCTCCCGTGGCACGAGTTGGTCGAGAGGCGCCGAATTTCCGCGCAATTCGTCCGCGAGTGCGCGGAAACTGCCTGTCCAATCAGCTCCGTGTTCCGCCAACAACGTCAGCAGATCGTCGACGAGCGCCCGATCGACAAACGGCTGGGCCAGACCGATCTTTGCCGCGAGACCGGCCGCATAGTGTCCCTCGTAGCGCTCGTCGAAGGTCTCGAGAACTGCCGACGCCGCGGAAATCGCATTGTCGGGTGCGGAATCGATCAGCGGCAACAGTGTTTCTGCCAAGCGCGCCAGATTCCACTTCAGTACAGCGGGCTGATTGCCGAACGCATAGCGGCCCCCGTGGTCGATCGAGCTGAACACTGCCGCCGGATCGAATGCGTCGAGGAAGGCGCACGGACCGTAATCGATGGTCTCCCCCGAAATTGTCGTGTTGTCGGTGTTCATCACTCCATGTACAAAACCGATGAGCATCCACCGCGCCACCAGTGACGCCTGCGCCTCGACCACCGCCTCGAGGAACCTCAGGTACCGATTGTGTGCACCCGCTGCCGGCACTTCGGTCAGCTCCGGATAGTGCCGGGCGATCGCGTAATCGGCGAGCGACTGCAAGACCTCGCCCTGCCTGGCCGCGAACTCGAAGGTCCCAACGCGTAGGTGACTCGACGCGATCCGTGCAAGCACGGCACCGGGTTCTGCGCCGTTGCGGCGAACGTCTCGGCCCGTCGCCACCACCGACAGCGCGCGCGTAGTGGGGACACCGAGGGCATTCATCGCCTCGCTGACGAGATATTCGCGCAGCATCGGCCCTACGACCGCATACCCGTCGCCGCCCCGAGAGAACGGTGTGCGCCCGGAGCCTTTCAGATGCAAGTCCACTCGCTGCCCGGCACTGCTGACGAGTTCGCCGAGTAACAACGCCCGACCGTCTCCGAGAATTGGTGCATACCCACCGAACTGATGACCCGCATACGCCATCGCCACCGGTGTGGCCCCGTCCGGCACCGTCGACCCGGACAGGACGCCGATCCCGTCCACACTTCGCAGCGCTGCTACGTCCAATCTCAACGACGCAGCCAGCTGCTCGTTCACCACGAGCAACTGCGGGTCAGGGGCGGCAGCACCTTGCCACGGCACCGTCAGAGCGCCGAGTTCGTCGGCGAACGTGCTCTCGAGGCCGGCCACGATGGTGACCGTGTCTGCTGTGGATTCCTGGAATGCGGCCATCACACGAGAGTAGTCACCGTGCGACAACCTATCGATCAGCCCTGATCGATGTACGACTCGAGCTGATCGCGTTCGCTCTTGAGCTCGTCGATGCGGCTCTTCACCACGTCACCGATACTGACGATGCCGAGGAGGTTGCCGTCCTCGATCACCGGCAGATGCCGGATTCGACGCTCGGTCATGATCGCGGCAATGCTGTCCACTGCGTCTGCCGGAACGCACGTGTACATCAGAGCGGTCATGACCTCGGAAACCTGGATCCCGAGAAGGTCCGGGCCACGCTCGTGCAGGCGTCGAACGACATCGCGTTCGGAAATGATGCCGACCACCGCATCGTCGTCGACCACCACCATGGCTCCGATGTTGTGGCGGGCAAGATCGCACAGCAGCCCGTTGACCGTCGTGTGGGCGTCGATCGTGACGATGCTGTTGCCCTTGTTTCGCAATATGTCCGCGATCCGCATCACGGCACCCCGATCCGTCGAGACTCTCGGCACGTCCTGCAACGATCGTATCGGCTAGCGAAGCGGAAAAACAGGACTGATCAGGCGATTCCCTGAGCTGCCTTCTCCGCAGCCTGAGCCTGGGCTACCTGAGAAGGTGTGAACCTGATGCACAGCGCCGCGATACCGGCGAACACGGCGCAGACCGCGCAGCCCACAAGTGCGAAGGTGTACCCCTCTCCGAGTGCGATCAATTGCGCCGGATTCATGTCCGCTGCCTTGCCCGAAGTGCCGCCGAGCGAGAGCGTCTTGGACGTCGCCATTGCACCGATCACCGACAGCGCCAATGGTCCACCGAGCGTCTGGGCAACTTGGGAGATTGCGGTCAGCGGGCCGATCTCGGTCTCCGGGACACCGGCGATCGCGCACAGTGGCAAGGGCACCATCGCGAGGCCGATACCGAATCCGATCCCGATCACGGGCACGAACAAGTTGGCCAGGTAGGCGGAGTCGGAATCGAGAGTAGAGCCGTAGAGGAGTCCGACGATCATGATCACGACGCCGGTGAGGACCAGCCAGCGGGGTTGAACCTTCACGGCGAGCTTGGAAGCAACCGACGCGGCGGCGCCCAATCCGAACGCGAACGGAATGAACGCGATACCGGCACGCAACGGCGAATACTGCATGATGTCCTGCACGAACAGTGCGACGAAGGCCGTCATGCTGAACATCGCGCCACCGACGAAGAAGATGGCGAGGAACGTCGCGACACGGTTGCGATCGGCGAACAACGAGAAGGGCAAGAGCGGGTTGTCTGCAGTTCGCTCGACAAAGAGGAAGGCGGCGAGGGCGACCAATCCGGCCGCCAATGCACCGATGACGGCGATGCTCCCCCATCCCATTTCCGGGCCTTCGGTGAGAGCAAAAACAACACCGGTACAACCGAGGGTCGCGAGGATCGCGCCGGGGACATCCAAAGCCAGACGCGTCTGATTCGTCTCGCGAAGGGCGCGGAACGCCATGCCGACGAGCGCGATGCCGATCGGGACGTTGATGAGGAAGATCAGACGCCACGACACCTCGGTCAATGCGCCGCCGATGATCAGACCGGCGATCGATCCGACGCCCGTCATGGCGGCAAAAATCGCGATGGCCTGATTACGAGCCGGACCCGCGGCGAAAGTCGTGGCAACAAGGGCGAAGGCAGTGGGCGACGCCACGGCTGCGCCGACACCTTGAAGCGCCCGCGCTGCGATCAACATGCCCTCGTTCAGGGCGAGTCCACAGAGCAACGACGCCACCGTGAACAGCGAGACTCCCGCGATGAACATCTTCTTGCGTCCGAACGCGTCGCCGAGCCGACCACCGAGGAGCATGAGCCCACCAAACGCCAGCGCGTAGGAGGTCAACACCCAGTTGCGGCCGCTGTCGCTCAGCCCGAGGTCGGCCTGCAATGGCGCCAGAGCGAGGTTCGCGACAGTACCGTCGAGCACCACCATCATCTGCAAACCACTCAGGACGATGATGGCAAGCCCGATGACTCGAGTCGCTACCGGGGCATTCGCCGAAGCGGTTTCAGATGTTGGGGAGTCAGACACAAGACTTCACGTTACCCAGCGTCGACGGAAAAGCCCGCGACCGGCCCGATCACGATGATCGCCGGAGGCTTGATCTCCTCGTCCTTGACGCGCTGAGCAACGGTCGCCAGATCGGCCCGAAGTTCACGCTGAGTGCGCAGCGTGCCCTCTTGGATGACGGTGACCGGCGTGGTTGCCGGGCGTCCACCGTCGACGAGTGCATTCGCGAACTGATCGATGCGCTCGACCGCCATGAGCAGCACGATCGTGCCGCGCAACTTGGCCAGCGCCGACCAGTCGACCAGCGAATCCGGATGATCCGGAGCCACGTGCCCACTGACGACGACGAACTCGTGGGTGACGCCGCGGTGGGTGACCGGGATGCCTGCGGCCGACGGGACCGAGATCGCGCTCGTGATTCCGGGCACTACGGTCACCGGAACGCCGGCAGCGGCACACGCTTCGAGTTCTTCGTATCCCCGTCCGAAGACGTACGGGTCCCCGCCCTTGAGGCGGACCACGAACTTGCCTGCCTTCGCGTTGTCGATCAGCGCGGCGTTGATGGCCTCCTGAGCCATGGCACGGCCGTACGGGATCTTCGCGGCGTCGATCACCTCTACGTCCGGACCCAGTTCGGCGAGCAACTCCGGCGGAGCCAATCGGTCGGCCACGACGACGTCGGCGCGGGCGAGCAAACGGCGTCCGCGCACGGTGATCAGATCGGGATCACCGGGGCCACCACCGACGAGAGCAACACCCGCAGCGGCAGGCTCGGCCGTATCGGCGAGCACGCCCGACTGAAGACCTTCGACGACGGCGGTGCGGACCGCTGCCGAACGACGGTGATCGCCGCCCGCCAGAATTCCGATGCTCATACCGTCGTACTCGGCGCTGGCGGGAGTGACGGCGGTGCCGTGCTTCGCGTTGTCGGCGCGCACGCAGAAGATGTGGCGACGCTCCGCTTCGGCGACGATCGCCGCATTGGTTTCCGGCTCGTCGGTCGAGGCGATGGCGTACCACGCACCTTCGAGGTCGCCGTCGGCGTACGGACGCTCTTCGACCGTGATCTGACCGGCAGTGGCCATACCTTCGACGGCTGGAGTGAACGCGCGACTGATGACGTGAACGCGGGCACCAGAGGCGACCAGCAGTCCGAGTCGGCGCTGAGCCACAGTGCCGCCGCCGAACACGACCACGCGTCGATCGGTCAGGTTGAGGCCGACCAGGTAGTTGGTCTCGTCTGCGGTGGACTCGCTCACTCGCACTCCGTTTCGTTGTCAGAATTGGTCAAGCTGGAGGGAACTTTACGGGCCGCGGCCACGGTCACTCCATCCCTGGCAGTCTTGGCCAGCACAAGTCGGCCGCCCCCGGACGCAAGGATCGCAGCCGCTTCCGCGACGCTTGCCGTTCCGACGGCGTTCTCGACGCGAGGCGATGGTGACGGAACTTGAACTCGCGCAAGTACGTCCGGGGCGAAACTCACAATCGGGACGTTCAGTTCATGGGCCGCTGTCAGAAGAGCCGAAGACTCAGCTTTTGCCGCCACAGTGGCGAGTACCACGATCTTCCCTTGCGCCGCGGGCACAGCCTTCACCGCAGCGACGATGTCCTTCGCGGTGACACTCGTCGTGAATCCCACGCCGATACAGAGGTCATCCCCGTGCGGCATCGACGAACTTCGCGATCGATTCGGGCTGCCCCACCGGATGAGTGTGCAGATACGACGCGTGGACGCCACCGCGAACAAACCCTTCGTGGACACTGCCGCCGTCCCAGGGCCGCCACCCCCACGCACTTCCGCAACCGTCCGCGTCTGCCGAGACGAGAGACGTTCGGTGGAACTCGTGACCGGTGACGCGGGAGCCTGCGTCGAAGAGGCTGGAGTCGCTGATCGCGACTGCTTCGCGATACCCGAGGGTCAGGCGTTTCCCGAACGTCGCATCCACTCCGACCACACCGGCCATGCTGTGACCGTCCAAGCTGCGAGCGAGGTAGAGCAGACCGGCACACTCGGCGTGGATCGGTGCGCCGCCGTCCGCCAGATCGCGAACCTGCTGCAGCAGTACGGTATTGGCCGCAAGGTCTACCGCGTGTTCTTCCGGGAAGCCACCGGGAAGGACCAGAGCGGCAGTTCCCGCAGGAAGCTCGTCCCGCAACGGGTCGAACACCTGCACGTCCGCGCCGGCAGCAGTCAACAGCTCCCGGTGCTCGGCGTAGCCGAAGGTGAAGGCCGGGCCACCCGCCATGGCAACCACAGGCCGAGACTCTGCGTGTGCGCCGACCTCGGCAACCGGATCCCATGCAGCTGCACTCACGTTCGAGGCGGCCAGTGCGCGAACAGCACCCAGATCGACGTGCGAGGCAATCAAGTCGGACATCGCGTCCACTGCGGCCACAGCGGCGGCGCCGTGCTCGGCCGCCGGAATCAGGCCGAGGTGCCGGGAGGGAACTTCGAGTTCCGTCAACCGTGGCACAACTCCGAGCACTGCGACGCCGACCTTGTCGCACGCATGACGCAACACCTGCTCGTGACGAGCGCTCCCGACGCGATTGAGAATGACGCCGCCGATGCGCACACCTGCGTCGTAGGTCGCGAAGCCGTGGAGTACGGCGGCCAGACTCTGACTGTGCCCACGGGCGTCGATCACGAGGACTACCGGCGAACCGAGGATCGACGCGACCTGCGCCGTCGATCCCTCCGCCGACGGCTGCGAGTTTGCCTCGTCGATCTTCCCGTCGAACAGACCCATGACGCCTTCGACCACGGCGATGTCGCAACCAGCGGTTCCATGCCGGTAGAGCGGTCCGATGCGATCCGGGCCCACCAGAACAGTGTCGAGGTTGCGTCCGGGCCGCCCTGCCGCGAGTCCGTGATAACCCGGGTCGATGTAGTCCGGCCCCACCTTGAAGGGTGCAACGCTGCTACCGGACCGTCGCAGCGCGCCGATCAATCCCGTTGCCACCGTGGTCTTTCCGCTACCCGAGGCAGGAGCGGCGATCACCACGGCCGGAGTGGAAGGACTTACCATTCGATGCCCCGTTGGCCCTTTCGGCCGGCATCCATCGGGTGCTTGATCTTGGTCATCTCGGTCACGAGGTCGGCGGCGTCGATCAACGCCTGCGGGGCGTCGCGTCCCGTGATGACTACGTGCTGGTTGCCCGGACGATCGCGCAGTGTCTGCACGACCTCGTCGACGTCGACCCAGCCCCACTTGAGCGGATAGGTGAACTCGTCGAGGACATAGAATCGATGCTCCTCGCCTGCAAGCCTTCTCGCGATCTCCTGCCAACCCTCCGCAGCGGCAGCAGCATGATCTTCCTCGCTACCGGCCTTGCGAGTCCATGACCAACCTTCGCCCATCTTGTGCCACTGCACCGGCCCACCGACGCCGGTTTCGTCGTGCAGGTTTCCGAGCGCGCGGAACGCGGCTTCCTCTCCGACCTTCCACTTGGCACTCTTCACGAACTGGAACACGCCGATGTCGAACCCCTGATTCCAGGCACGCAGCGCCATGCCGAAAGCGGCGGTGGACTTACCCTTTCCCGGGCCGGTGTGCACGGCAAGTACCGGCGCGTTACGACGCTGACGCGTGGTCAGACCGTCGTCGGGGACTGTCTCGGGAACACCCTTGGGCATCGTGAACTCCTGAGCTGGGATCTAGGCTGCGGCGCGGACGACACCCGCGACCTGCTGCGCTGACAATTCGGCCAGGCGGACGTATCCGCCACGTAGTTCTCGCGCCAACTCGGCCGCCAGCCCCAGACGCACGAGGCCGGTCTCGCAGTCGACGACGATGGACGCGACGGACGCGTCGGCGAGAAGATGCGCGGCGACGCGGGCGCGGTGCAGCGCGTCCTTGCCGCCGGTAGCCCGGCCGTCGGTGAGTGTGACGACGAGGGCGCGACGCTGCGGGTCACGAAGTCGTTCACGCAGAACCACTTCGCGAGCACGCAGGAATCCCTCTGCGAGTGGGGATTTGCCGCCGGTACGCATCGACTGCAAGCGACGGACAGCGATGTCCACCGAAGATGTCGGCGGCAGTACGAGCTCCGCTTCACGACCACGGACGGTGATGACGGCGACCTTGTCGCGGCGCTGATAGGCGTCGCGGAGCAACGAGACAACCGCACCGGTGACCGCGGAGAGGCGGTCGCGTGCTGCCATCGACCCCGACGCGTCGACAACGAAGACGATCAGATTGCCTTCTCGCCCTTCACGTATCGCGCCGCGGAGATCAGCGGGTGCCAGCCGCAACCGTCCAGCAGTGCGACCACGGGCAACTTGAGACTCGGCTGCGGCAAAGACCGTGCTCGTCAGATGCAATCCGTGCCCACGCTCCCGCGTGGACCGCACAACTCGTCCACGGGACGACATGGACCGCGAGCGTCGTCCCGGTGCACCTTCACCGACTCCCGGAACTTCGAGGAGCTTGGCCTTGAATTCGCCGGCCGGTGGAGCCGAGGGGCGATCGGTGGCGCGTACTCCCCCACCAGGTCCGTCAGGGTCGTCCGGGCCGTCGTCGTCAGGCCCGTCGTCGTCCGGCCCTTCGTCTCCGGGACCGCCGTCATCTTCCGGGCCACGGTCTTCGTGATTTTCGGGAGGTTCGGGCTCTCCGTCGCGCGCGTCGTCCTCTACCTGCGACTGAGCATCCTGATCGGCCTGCTCGAGCGCATCGTCCAACTGCTGCTGATCCAAGCCGGGCTCGTCGAACGGATCGCGGCGGCGGCGATGCGGCAGCGTCAGTTCCGCCGCTACTCGTACGTCCTCCGCAGTGACTTCACTGTCGCCGCGCCAGGCAGCGTGGGCCGTCGCGGTGCGCGCCAGCACCAAGTCCGCGCGCATACCGTCGACGTCGAACGACGCACACAGCGAGGCGATACGACGCAGTTCGCGGTTACTCAGCTCGACCGAGTCCAATTTCTCACGCGCCGTGAGGATTTCGGACGCCAACTCCTCATCGGCGGATACGTACCGAGCGACAAATGCCTCGGGGTCACGCTCGTAGTCGAGTCGGCGACGCACCACTTCCATGCGAATGTCGACGTCGCGGGACGCGGCGACGTCGACAGCCAGACCGAAACGGTCCAGAAGTTGCGGACGCAGTTCTCCCTCTTCGGGATTCATCGTGCCGACGAGTACGAACTTGGCCGGATGCGAATGGGAGATGCCGTCACGCTCGATGTGAACCCGGCCCATCGCCGCGGCGTCGAGAAGCACGTCGACCAGGTGGTCGTGAAGCAGATTCACCTCGTCGACGTACAGAACACCCTGGTGAGCGGCGGCGAGCAGTCCAGGTTGGAATGCGCGCTCACCGTCACGCAGAACCTTCTCCAAGTCGATCGAACCGATCACCCGGTCTTCGGTGGCGCCCACGGGCAGTTCGACCAAGCGGGCCGGTCGTGTCGTTCCGGCGTCGTCGACCGCGGGCAGCAGCGCAGTCAGCGCGCGCACGACCGTCGACTTGGCAGTTCCCTTCTCACCGCGGACCAGGACCCCGCCGATCCCTGGATGCACCGCACACAGGATCAGCGCCAATCGCAATTGATCCTGGCCGACCACAGCACTGAACGGGAAGCCCGCCACTGGTCGATCTTCTTCACTTCGCACGTCGATATCCCTCCACCTCTCGGTTTCCTCGCCGAGAATTTGGCTGCACTCGAATGTCGCGGCAACCTGGCTGAGATCTCCCGGTTTATCGGTAGAGGAGAGATCTTTCACAGTGGCGGGACCGCGCCTGGATCGAACAGGACTTCCCCGCGAACATTCGGTATCGAAAAAACCCTAGTCGGCTCGCTTTCCCACGAGCCGACCAGGGTCAATTCTCCGACAAACTAGCTGACGGCCACGAAAGGCTCTCCCCCACCACGACGCATAGGGGTGTGCGGGATGCCGTCTTCGATGAACTCTTCGCCGTCAGCCTTGAATCCGTGCTTGGCGTACATCTCGACCAAGTAGGTCTGGGCGTTGATCCGACACGGCGCTTCGCCGACCTCGGCCAGTGCGGCCTGCAGGAGGCGGGTCGTGTGGCCCTGGCCGCGAGCCTGACGCGACGTGCAGAGGCGTCCGATTCGGAAGCTCTTGTTTCCGTCGTCGTGCTCTTCGAGCAGCCGGAGCGTGCACACCACCTGGCCGTCCTGCTCGAGCCAGAAGTGGCGTGTTTCCGTCAGCAGGTCCCGCCCGTCCAACTCGGGATACGGGCAAGCCTGCTCGACGACAAAGACCTCCACTCGAAGCTTCAACAACTCGTAGAACGTCTTGTTGTCGAGATCGAGTGCCCATGAACGCTTCAAAGCTGCTGTTGCCGTCATGGGTTGGACTATCACACAGTCGCGGCGGTATCCGCGACCGGAGCCGATTCGGAAGCACCGGCGGAATCGAGCTCGAGAACCTTCGAGGACCAATCCCAGACCTGGTTGAACAGGCCTTCGTTGTCGGTGAGCTTGACGCCGATGGACGGAACCATCTCGCGGAGCTTGCCCTTCCAACCCTGGAACTCGGTCGGGAAGCAGCGCTCGAGTACGTCCAGCATCGCCGGGACGGCCGTGGACGCACCGGGCGAAGCACCGAGCAGACCGGCGATGGAACCGTCCTCAGCGGCGACCACAGCGGTACCGAATTCGAGGACACCACCCTTGCCCTTGGCGCGGCGGATCACCTGGACGCGCTGGCCCGCGGTGATGAGTTCCCAGTCCTGGGCCTGCGCCTTGGGCGCGAACTCACGCAGATCCCAGATGCGACCGGCTTCGTTCTTGGCAAGCTCGCTGACCAGGTACTTGACCAGGCCGAGCTCGCTGACACCGACACCGAGCATCGAGAGGATGTTGTTCGGCTTGACCGAGCCGGGCAGGTCGGTGACGCGACCCTGCTTGAGGAACTTCGGCGACCAACCAGCGTAGGGACCGAACAGCAGACCCGGCTTGTTGCCGATGACACGGGTGTCCAGGTGAGGCACCGACATGGGCGGGGCGCCGACGGCAGCCTTGCCGTAGACCTTGGCGCTGTGCTGGTCGATGAGTTCGGGGTTGGTGCATCGCAGGAAGGCACCGCTGACCGGGAAGCCACCGAAGCCCTTGGCTTCCTTGATGCCCGACTTCTGCAGCAGGTGCAGGGCGCCGCCACCGGCACCGACGAACACGAAGCGCGAGCGAACGGTGCGCTTTTCACCGGTGCGACGGTTGGTGACCTTGACGGTCCAGGACTTGTCCGAGTTCTGGGTCAGGTTGGTGACCTCGTGGCCGAAGTACATCTTGCCGCCGGTCTTGCCGATGTAGCCGATGAGCTGCTTGGTGAGCGCTCCGAAATCGACGTCGGTGCCGTCCTGGCTCCAGTTCAGGGCGATGGGATCGGAGAAGTCGCGTCCCTTGGCCATGAGCGGCAAACGCTTGCTGAACTCGGCCGGATCGTCGATGTACTCCATACCGCGGAAGAGCGTGTGGCCGGCAAGTGCGTCGTAACGAGCACGGAGGTACTTGGCGTTGGCCTCACCGTGAACGAAGCTCACGTGCGCGATGGGGTTGATGAATTCCTTGGGCTGTGTCAGGACGCCCTGCTCTACCGCGTGTGCCCAGAACTGGCGTGACACCTGGAACTGTTCGTTGACGTTGACGGCCTTCTTGATGTCGACCGTGCCGTCCGAGTTCTCAGGTGTGTAATTGAGCTCACACAGGGCTGAGTGACCGGTTCCCGCGTTGTTCCAGGGGTCGCTGCTCTCGGCTGCGACGGCATCGAGCCGCTCGAAGGTCGAGATCGACCAATCGGGCTGCAGCTGGCGCAGCAATGCACCCAGCGTGGCGCTCATGATGCCTGCGCCCACGAGCACTACATCCGTCTTCGTCTCTACCGCGTTCTGATTCGACACTGGAGAATCGACTTCCTTGTCATTAGCCGTGCGCGCATCCGCCTGCTGTGTTACGCCGAATAGGTTACCCGTGCGTACACGCGCGGTTCACCACCCCCAATTGTGCTCTACAACGCGCACTCGAAACGACGATTAGATTGTGATTTGTGACTACTTGGGTTCCAGACGTCCTCGGTGACGGATATCAGCAGCTGACGATCCCGCTCGGAACGGATCCGGACGGCGAAGGCGAGGTGGACGCAACACTGGTCCGCTACCAACCGCAGAAGGAGGCGGTGAAGACACACCGTGCCGTTTTGTACGTGCACGGCTTCACCGATTACTTCTTCCAGAAGCACCTCGCCGAGCACTTTGCCGAGCAGGGTTACGCCTTCTTCGCACTCGACCTGCGTAAGTGCGGCCGCTCCCTCAAACCGGGGCACACAGCTCATTACGTCTCCGACCTTGCGCTCTACGACGCCGAACTGAACGAAGCGCTGCGCATCGTCCGCAGCGAGACCGAGGGCAGCGAGGTGCTGCTCATGGCGCACTCCACCGGCGGTCTGATCGTTCCGCTCTGGCTGAACCGTTTGCAGCGCAAGCCCGGTGGCAGCGGCGGCGCCGGAATCTGCGGGCTGGTACTCAACAGCCCCTGGTTCGACCTTCAGGGTCCCTCAGTGGTGCGCAACGTCGGTACTACGGCGATCGATGCGCTCGGACGGGTATCGGCGAAGACAGTGATCCCGGGAACTGGGCTACCGACTTACGGTTCCAGTCTTCATGTTTCGGCCAACGGCGTCTGGGATTACAACCTCGACTGGAAGCCACTGGCCGGCTGCCCCGTTACCTTCGGCTGGATGCGGGCCGTCCGAGCGGGTCACGCAAAACTTCACCGCGGCCTCGACATCGGAGTGCCCGCGCTGATTCTGCGCTCGAAGAAGTCGCAGTTCGCGAAGGCGTACAACCCGAGCGTCGACCTCGCCGATTCCGTGCTCGACGTCAAGCAGATCGCACGTTGGGCCGGTTGCCTCGGCGATCGCACCACCATCGTCCCGATCGACGGCGCCCGTCACGACGTGTTCCTTTCGACCGAGAAGCCCTTGGCCACAGCCTTTTCCGAACTCGACCTGTGGTTGGAGTGGCTCGACGGCCACCTCACCCCGGCCGCAGAAAATTCGGCAAGCACAGCAAGCAACACACAGGAGATCGCGCAGTGACGCACTACGACCTTGCAATCATCGGCAGCGGATCCGGAAACTCGCTGCCCGACGAGCGGTTCGACGGCAAGAAGATCGCAATCCTCGAAGAGGGCACCTTCGGCGGAACGTGCCTCAATGTCGGGTGCATCCCGACCAAGATGTTCGTCTACGCCGCCGAGGTGGCACGCACCGTCACCACTGCCGAGAAGTACGGCGTCGACGCCACGCTCGACGGCGTTCGTTGGTCCGACATCGTCAAGCGCGTCTTCGGCCGCATCGATCCCATTTCTGCAGGTGGTGAGCGTTACCGCAGCGAAGACAGTCCCAACACCACCGTCTACCGCGGCCACGCCACGTTCACCGGCGACAAGACGATCGACACCGGAACCGGCGAGACGATCACCGCTGACCAGGTGGTCATCGCAGCCGGTTCGCGTCCGATCATCCCGGACGAGATCGCGTCGAGTGGTGTGAAGTACTACACCAACGAAGACATCATGCGACTGCCCGAACTTCCCGAGCACCTCGTGATCGTCGGCTCCGGATTCATCGCCACCGAGTTCGCACACGTGTTCTCCGCGTTGGGTTCTCGCGTGTCGGTCATTGGCCGCAGCCAGCGACTGCTGCGGCACCTCGACGACGAGATCTCCGAGCGCTTCACCGAGTTGGCCGAACAGAAGTGGGACGTCCATCTGGGCTCCCCCCTCACGTCGGTACGCGGCGATGGCGACAACATCGCCGTCGAACTGGCAAACGGCACAGTCGTTTCCGGTGACGTTCTCCTCGTCGCGGTCGGTCGTCAGCCGAACGGTGACCTACTCGGTCTCGACAAGGCCGGCGTCGAACTCGACGACGAGGGCTCGATCGTGGTCGACGAATACCAACGCACCACCGCAGAGGGCGTCTTCGCACTCGGTGACGTCTCCTCGCCGTACCAGCTCAAGCACGTCGCCAACCATGAAGCGCGCGTTGTTCAACACAACCTGCTCCAGGACGCGTGGAAGGACACGTCCGGGCTTCGCAGCACCGATCACCGCTTCGTACCGGCAGCCGTGTTCACCGACCCGCAGATCGCCGACGTCGGAATGACGGAGAAGCAGGCTCGCGACGCAGGACTCGACATCACCGTCAAGGTGCAGGCATACGGAGACGTCGCGTACGGCTGGGCGATGGAGGATCAGGAGGGCATCTGCAAGGTGATCGCCGAGCGCGGCACCGGACGCATTCTCGGTGCCCACGTCATGGGTACGCAGGCTCCGACGGTGATCCAGCCGCTCATTCAGGCGATGAGCTTCGGTTTGTCGGCGCAGGACATGGCGCGTGGCCAGTACTGGATCCACCCGGCCTTGGCCGAAGTGGTCGAGAACGCGCTGCTCGGCCTCGACATCTGAGCCCCGCAGCCCCAATGACGCCGAAAAGGCGGGCACTCCTCGCAATGGGAATGCCCGCCTTTTCGTCGGTCAGAGTTTCACCAGGGGCTGGTACGCAGCACGATCTCGGTTGCGAGTTCGGCCGGTGCCGACTTGACGACGTCGTCGACACCCGGAAGTTCCGTCACGCGGAAGTCGGAGTACACGAAACGACCGCTGGCGTCGGCGATGGCCCGACCTCCACTGCCCACGACTACGGTGGTCGGAACCTCGACCGGCGGTACGCCGGCAATATCGCTGGCCGACGGATGTCCACGGTCCACGGCGATCAAACTCGCGAAGCGGCCGAACTGACGTGCAGCCAACAGCCACGCGAGATCGGCGCCCTCGCGGTGACCGACCAGATTCACCCAGGCGATGTTCAACTCGTCCAGAAGTACCACTGCCGAGGTCTCGTCGAGATTCTCGATCGATTCCACCGCGACGGTCCGCAGATCCGAATGGTGCAGTCGCTCACACACATCGTCGTACAAGTCGACGGGGTCGCCCTTGCCGGGGAGCAGGAGTACCGCATGCTTGCTGACCGGCCCGTCGATCCGAACGGTGCACGAACCACTGCCCACCGCTACTCGAGTCAATTCCATGTCTGGAAACGGTACGCGATCCACACTGTGGAGGACCCTGGAGTCGACAGAAGTATGACCACTCATACATTCACGCGCCGCTACGGGCCCGAATTGTTCGCTCTGCACCGCCTCTACTCGGAGCGAAAGTGGCTTTCGGCGCATCTGAGGCGACGGACGTACCGTTCGCTCGAAAGTGGGGGTGGGCCGAACTCCAGTGGGGCGCGGCTCTAGGTACCGGACGGTTTGGGGAGCCTCGTCATTCCGTAGACGTGATCAGCGCGCACCGTGAGGATCTGTCGACGCTCTGCCACCATCGCTTCGCGGTACTCCTCCCAATCGGGATGCTCCTGGCCGCTGATGTCCCGGTACAGCTCGACCAGGGCGTCCGACACTTCATCGTGAGGATCGGCCGCTGCGGGTGTCACCACAGCAAGTCCTTCGATCACGGCGTAGCTCCAGAAGTCGGGCGCGCTGACGTGAAGGGAAACCCGCGGATCGCGGATCGCATTTTTACTCTTGGCGCGATCGGCCGTGACGGACACGGAAGCCGTCTTCGACTCGTCATCCCAGCGGTAAATGATGTTGGACAACTGTGGGCGGCCGTCACGCTTGACGGTTGCCAGCACACCTTGTTTTCCCTCGGCCACGAGTGCGAACAACGCGTCGTCGGTGTCTGTGTCATTGCTCATGTCTGCACCAACGACGCCGTGCGGCCGGTTTGTTCCGGAGGCAGTCCAGTTCGAAGATCGCGGACCGCAATCGCGCGATCACTCTTCCCTCGATGGACGACAGCGGACAAAGATAGTCGACATGGCAACTTCTCGCGACATCCTCCGGCTGACTGCGTTCAGTTCGGATCCGGCCGGCGGTAATCCGGCCGGCGTAGTGCTCGACGCGCGTGGACTCGACGACTCCGAATTACAATCTGTTGCAGCCGAAGTCGGGTATGCCGAGACGGCGTTCCTCATCGAACCGGTGCTCGGAGGCAACCCGCGCCACAGCCGGATCCGGTACTTCTCCCCCATTGCCGAAGTACCGTTCTGCGGTCATGCCACTATTGCGACGGCCATCGCTCTCACCGAGCGAGACGGTGACGGAACCTTCACATTCGAAACACCGATCGGACCGGTATCCATCGACACGGCGACCGACGAGGACGGAACGTCCACCGCGACCTTCACCAGCGTCGAACCATCGGTCTCGCCGATCGATCATGCTGTACTGACAGCACTGCTCGGGCTCATCGGCGTCGATTCGTCTGCGCTCGACGCGCGGTATCCCGCAATGCTTTCGTACGCCGGCAACACTCACCCGATCGTCGTACTTCTTGATCAGTCGACATTCGACGAGTTCACCTTCGATCCATCCGCAATGCGAACTCTGATGGACGCGCAGGGGTGGGCGGGCACGGTGACGATCCTGCATCCCCTCGACGACAACACCTTCGAAGCTCGAAATCTGTTTCCGGTGGGAAACATCGTCGAGGATCCCGCGACCGGGTCTGCAGCGGCGTCGACCGGCGGTTACCTGCGCAAACTCGAACCCGCGGCCACTCCGCGGCGGATCACCATCCACCAGGGCCGACACGTCGGGCGACCCAGCGTTCTCGCGGTCGAGATCCCGGTCGACGGCGGTATCGCGGTCACCGGCACCGCCGTGCCGACAGACGACCCCCGGTAACCACCAGCGATGAGTTTCTCCCGGCCGGCGGGTCTATTCACCAGAGCGACGTCACAAGACCATCGCATCGAGCCGGGAGAACATCATGTCTGCAATCGCTTCAACCGCACACAACCTCCACCTCACCAAGCCGCGTGCCGTACTCGGGGCCACGATCATGGCCCTCGTCGCCAACCTGATCCTGTGGTTGATCGGCCTGGCATCTGGCGGATCGTTCGAGATGACAGATCAGGGAAAGGTGGCGAGCGTAGCTCCCGGCGGGGTCATCACACTTACGGTAGTGCCGTTGCTGGTCGGTTTGTCGCTCGCAATGTTGATCTCACTGAAGTGGGAGCCGATCATCCGCATCGCTCAGGTCGTGGGTGCAGTGTTTGCGCTCGGCACCATCGCCCTGACGATTGCCGCGGACTTCGACGCCGCCAGCACGGTCACGCTCGCGCTGATGCACGTGGTTGTCGCCGCGAGCGTGGTCGTCGCGCTCGAGGCCGTACGTCGGTCTCCGTCGAACTAGACCGCGGTAGGCGGCGCGGAATACGTCTCGACGATCTCGGCTGCCACGTCACGCAACTTGGTGTTCGTGGTCTGAGACTGCCTGCGCAGCATGTGAAATGCGGTGTCGGCGTCGATCCGATGGATGGCCATCAGCATGCCTTTGGCCTGTTCTATCGGCGCCCGAGTCTCGAGCGCGCGTTGCAAGGCGTCAGCTACCGCCTTGGCAGATTTGAAGCGGGAGAAGTCTCCGATCGCGCGTGAGACTGTTGTCGTGAGAATCTCCATGACTTCCGCGTCGACGCTGTCGAAGGCCGCTGGGGCACGTCCGTACAGGTTGAACGAACCGAGTCGCTGATCCGGCGTGAAGAGCGGCGCCGCGAGAAAGGACTTGATCCCTTCGTCCTTCGCGGCCGCCGCGAACCGCGGCCAGCGTTCTGCGCTGGTCTCGGCATCAACGACTACGGTTTCACCGGTTCGAGCGGCGTGCAGACATGGTCCGTCGCCGGCGTCGTATTGCTCGATGTCGACGCGCAGGGTCCGCGAATCGGTATGAACGGCGGTGTAGGTCTGCCCGGCAAGATCGATGGTGACGCCGATGCTGTCGGCGCCGTCGATGGCGTCGTTCGCGATTTCGACGGCGCGCTGGAGCAGAACCACGAGTTCGTCCTCGTCGCCGATACTTCCCCCGAGCGCTGCCAGCAACTCTCTGACTGCACGTGCCGTCAGCCGAGTTTCCGCAGCCTCGACGGCGACGTCAGCACCCGTTGCCGTCGCATCGTCCGGCAGTACCGACGGCACCGAATCCTCGGTTCTCGGGTCGAAGCCTCTGGGGTCGAAAGCGGTATCCACGACGAAGCATTCTTCCAGCTTCACGAGCACCAAGGAGAGTGAGTTCGGTGACAGAACCCGGCAAACCGCCGAGTCGTCATCGCCATCGATCGAGTGCGACACCGAGATTCCGTCTCGCCCGAGTGTGCTGGCCACGAACCGCGTCCGGACTCAGTTCCAGGACAACAGCGATCTGTGGATACGTCATGCCCTCCACTTCTCGCAAGACCCAGGCAGCACGCTGACGCAGTGGCAGGCGATCGAGTTCGGATTCCAGGGCGTCGAGAAATGCTGTGCCGCAGACTTCTTCGCTCGGATCACGCAAACGGGGATCAGCTTCTTCCCGGAGTTCGTCCATATCGGCGGCGCAGGAGCCGACTTTTCGATAGAAATCCGAGATCTTGCGAGAACAGATCG
Source organism: Rhodococcus sp. NJ-530 (assembly GCF_003860625.1). Classification (NCBI taxonomy): domain Bacteria; kingdom Bacillati; phylum Actinomycetota; class Actinomycetes; order Mycobacteriales; family Nocardiaceae; genus Rhodococcus; species Rhodococcus sp. NJ-530. The sequence goes on along the minus strand of NZ_CP034152.1, from coordinate 2,690,885 downwards.
CGAACAACCAGGTCTTGGTGCTCGAGCGCCGCTGAAACCCCGGAAGTTGGCGCCACGCAGCGACGCAGGTTTCCTGGACGATGTCGTCGACGTCACTCTCGCTCGCGAGCAGTCGACGGGCAAATCGATACAAGTGCGGGCCGTATCGGCGGACGATGACGTCGAAGGCCGCGTGATCGCCGAGCATTGCCGAGTCGACCAGCACCTCGTCACTGAAGTCGGTCAGCAAGCCGTCGAATTGATCTGTCACCGCGCACACTCCTACTAGGGAGCCGTCGCGGGAGTGAGGCCTGGCTATTCTACCGCGTCCACGTCGACACCCGCGGGAGCGCTCTCAGGCTTCGAGTGCGGAAGCAATGACGGGGAGCCCGATAGGCGCCCCACCGTTGATCAGTTTCTCGAGTAGATCCTGATCGAGGTGCTGCTCGACGAGATCAGCGAGAAGGTCGAGTTGTTGTTCTCGCACCGCGGCAACCGCGGTGTCGGGTGCAGCAACAAAACCGGGAACCGCGAGCTCACGCAGCAGGCTGCGCCGAAAGTCGTCACTTTCCAGGAGACCGTGCCAGTGTGTCCCTCGAACAGGCCCTCGCACACTGCCTTCCGGCATACCGCTCGAGTCCGCCAGCAATGGGTGGTCCCCGTTGCGCACGACGCGTCCGTGATGAATCTCGTACCCGGACACCGAGATACCGTCTGCCGTACCGGTCATCTGCGCCAGCACCTTGTCCGGAGCGAACTCGACATCGAGGTCCAGCAGACCCAGTCCCGCGGTGGTCCCTGATCCTGATTCGACGTCGTCGACGATGGAATTACCCAGCATCTGGTAACCGCCGCAGATTCCCAGGACTGCTTGCCCGCGACCTGCTCGCGCGACGATCTCGTCGGCCAGGCCGGTACTTCGCAACCACTCGAGGTCACTCACGGTGGACTTACTACCGGGGATCACCACGAGGTCCGCGTCGCGAATCCGCGACGGATCGGTCACCCACGAAACTGCCACGCCCGGTTCACATGCCAGTGCCTCGACGTCCGTGGAGTTGGAGATGCGCGGGAGCCGAACCGCAGCAACGGTGAGCCAGGCCGAACCGACGGGTGGGCCCGGGCGCCCTACCGGGGCATTGCCGGTGACGCCAAGCGAATCCTCGGCGTCGAGCCAAAGATCGTCGGCAAACGGGATCACTCCGAGAGTGGGTCGACCGGTGAGGCTGCGCAGTTGTTCCAGTCCGGGTTCCAACAGTGCAACGTCACCGCGGAATTTGTTGATCACAAATCCCGCGATCAATGCCTGGTCGCTCGGCGAGAGCACAGCAACGGTCCCGAACAGATGGGCCAGGACGCCGCCGCGATCGATGTCACCGACGACGACGACCGGAATCTGCGCAGCCTCAGCCAATCCCATGTTGGCAAGATCCGTTGCGCGCAAGTTGATTTCGGCCGGTGAACCGGCGCCTTCACAGATCACGACGTCGAACTCGGATCGAAGCGATTCGAGATCTTCGGCCACGACGGCGCGAAGCCACTGCCGATGCTGCATGTAGTCGCGAGCACCCACTGTGGTCATCGCCTTGCCCCGAACGACCAGTTGCGAAGTGCGGTCACTTCCAGGCTTGAGCAGCACCGGATTGAATCGAACACTCGGCTCCAGACCGCATGCCCGCGCCTGAAGTGCCTGCGCACGGCCGATCTCTCCGCCGTCCAGCGTGACCACGGAGTTGTTCGACATGTTCTGCGCCTTGAACGGCGCCACTCGGACGCCTCGACGCGCCAACATGCGACACAATCCGGCCACCAGAACGCTCTTGCCTGCGTCGGACGTTGTGCCGGCTACCAGCAGAGCGCCGCGCATCTCCGAACTCAAGGCAGGGTGAGAATCTCTGCACCGGTCTCGGTGACCACCAAGGTGTGCTCGAACTGCGCCGTCCACTTACGGTCCTTGGTGACGACGGTCCAGCCGTCCTCCCAGATCTCGTAGTCGATACCACCGAGGTTGATCATCGGTTCGATCGTGAAGACCATGCCCGGTTCGATGATCGTCTCGACCGCGGGCTCGTCGTAGTGCAGGATCACGAGGCCGTTGTGGAAGGTCTCGCCGATTCCGTGTCCGGTGAAGTCCCGGACGACGCCGTACCCGAACCGATGGGCGTAGGACTCGATGACACGTCCGATCACGTTGAGCGCGCGGCCGGGCTTGACGGCTTTGATGGCCCGCATCGTTGCCTCGTGTGTGCGCTCGACGAGCAAGCGGTTCTCTTCGGACACGTCACCGGCGAGGAATGTCGCATTGGTGTCGCCGTGTACCCCGTTGATGTACGCGGTGACGTCGATATTGACGATGTCGCCGTCCTGGATCACAGTCGAGTCGGGGATTCCGTGGCAGATCACCTCGTTGAGAGACGTGCAGCACGACTTGGGAAAGCTCTTGTAGCCCAACGTCGACGGGTATGCACCGTGGTCGAGCATGAACTCGTGTGCGATGCGGTCGAGTTCGTCGGTCGTGACACCGGGAGCGACAGCCTTGCCGGCTTCCTGCAGCGCGCCTGCAGCGATCTTGCTGGCGATGCGCATCGCCTCGATCGTTTCCGGCGTCTGAACCCAGGGCTCGTTGCCCTCTTTGGCGGTCGGCTTCCACGCGTACTCGGGCCGCTCGATCTTCGAGGGCACAGCGAGGACGGGAGAGACGGTTCCAGGGACCAATGGGGTACGCACAGACATGCAGAACAGCCTAGACCTCGCGTCGCGGGTCAGCCGGATGCACTCCAGTTCCGGAAAACCGGGTCGACGAGAATTCTGACGGGGGTCGACATCGTCTGTCCGAATTCCTCGAAGAGCACGTCGCGAGATTCGAAGGTGCCCAGATCGCGGTCGACGAATTCGGAGAAGTCCAAGCAATCACACGAAACAGACTTGCCCCAACTGATCGGAGCGCGTCCGATCGCGTCGAACAGTGTCTCCTCGCCGGTATTCGTGAACGGTTCGAGCGCTGAGACCACCGCAGGTGAAACGATCTCGGAGATGTCCTGCCAGCGTCCGTCGACCAGAAATTCCGGCCACGCCAGCAGCACTGACTTCGGAATCACCGCATGTAGACGCCGAAATCTCGGGTACCAGAATTCCCCGCGTAGTACGAGACCGCGTACTCGGGTGGCGATACCTCGGCGGCGAGCCAACGCTTCGACGATAGCCAGTCTCTGACTGCAGGATCCGCGCTCTCGACTCAATGTCACCGAGACGGGTTGCCGGTCGTCGAGGCCGTACACCGGCCGAATATTTGCAACGACGCTGCGATGCGCCGACACCAGGAACTCCTGCGCCGACTGGATCGCACCTTCTGCAATGTCCTCGTAGAGGCGGGCCACGTCGTCGTGGCCCCAGTCGAGGATCGGAGTTGCGGCCACATCGCCACCCGACGCGTCGTGGCGGATGTCACCTTTGCGGATTCCACCGAGCAGTACGCACGTCATGTCTCAACCGTAGTGCGCGACCGGAATCGCTGGAGCCTGACAGAATCCCAACCGTGAAGAAATGGCTGTTGTTGATCACCGCGATCCTCACCGAGGTGTCTGCGACGCTGTCGTTGCGCGCCGCCCTCGATCACCCGGCTTGGTACATCGTGGTCGTCGGCGGATATCTCGCAGCATTCACCGCCTTGTCGTTCGTCCTGCGGGAGGGCATGGGACTCGGTGTTGCATACGGAATCTGGGGCGCAACCGGAGTTGTCCTGACCGCAGTATTCGCAACGGCCCTTTTCGGAGATCCTCTGACGGCCACCATGGGCGTCGGGATTGCACTGGTCATCGGCGGAGTGCTGTGCGTCGAACTCGGCTCCCAGGCTGCCGCCGACAGCGGGCCGGCGGACCCAGCATGACCTTCGTATTTCTGATCGCTGCAATTATTTCCGAGGTCACCGCGACGTTGTCACTACGGATGGCGTCGCAGGACGGCAGCGACAAACGATGGCTCGCGGTTGTCACCGTGGGGTATCTCGCCGCTTTCGCCTTCCTGACCCTCGCGCTCGACGCGGGCCTCACCATCGGCGTCGCCTACGGAATCTGGACCGCATGTGGAGTGGCGTTGACGGCAATCGCATCCCGCATTCTCTTTCGCGAACCGCTGACCAGGCTCATGATGGTCGGGATCGGCCTCATCGCGGCAGGCGTGCTTCTCATCGAACTCGGTGCGAGTCACTGATCGCTGCACACATCAGTGTAAGGTTTACCTAACTTTGCTCTGGAGGTAGTCCACGGTGCTGATCCCTGCCCTTCGTGAAATCGCCGACGGTCCACAGCTGGACGACGATTCCCACTTACGGGAATCCGACCGCCACACTCCGATGGCGCGCGCCGTCCCGGCGCCGTTCCAACTCACGACGTACATCGTCGAGACCGACCACATCACCCGGTGGCCAGAGCACGCTCACGTCGAGCACGAACTGATCTGGTCCGACCGCGGTGTCGTCAACATGATCATCGACAATCAACTCTGGACCGTCACACCTGGCGTCGGCCTGTGGATCCCCCGCGGGGTCCTCCACGAAGGTCAGGCAAATCCCCACGTCGCATTCCGCGCCACGCTCTTCACCCCCGAGCTGTGGACTCCCGCCTGGAACGAACCGTGCATCGTGACACTGAGTGAGGCAGCCCGGGCACTGCTGATACACCTCGCCCACACCGGAATGCCTGCAGAACAACGCCTTCGGGCACAGCAGGTTTGTGTCGATCTCCTCACCCCGGCATCGGCACCTCACTTCGACGTACCGATCCCCCGAGATCCGCGGCTACGGATGCTCGTCGACAAAGTGCTGTCGGATCCCGCCGACGATCGATCACTCGATCAGTGGGCTCACGTTCTCAATCTCAGCCGACGTACGGTCACCCGGATTTTTGCCGCGGAACTCGCCTTGAGCTTTGCGCAGTGGCGCACTCTGGTTCGTATGAGCACGGCCCTCGGCATGCTCGGGACCGGAATGAGTGTGAACGCCGTCAGCCGCCGTGTCGGTTACGGGACGTCGAGTTCCTTCATCGCCGCTTTTCGCAAGACGGTCGGCTACACCCCCGGCAATGCGCTCGCCGCTGTCAACTGACTCGAGCCTGACCTGTTGTCGACATCGGCTGGCCCCTTCGCTACACGCACGCGCCCTACATTCACTTAGGTAAGCCTGCTCTCACGTGCGTACTGCGCTGAGTCGTGCAAGCACTTCCCTGATCAATCCCGAGGAGTTTCGCGTGTTCAGATCTGCCCGTCAGAGAATTCGTCCCCAGCGGAGGCGACGAATCGTTGTTGCGCTCATGCTGGCGGCGGCACTGCCTCTGACCGCCTGCACACAGTCGTCATCGGACGCCCAGGAAAACAATTCATCGGCATCCGCCGTCGAGGACGGCGCCTATCCCGTGACGATCAAGCACGCTTTCGGCGGGACCACCATCGACAAGGAGCCGACACGGATCCTCACCCTCGATTCCGCAGCGGCAGACACGGTCATCGCCCTGGGTGTCACTCCGATCGCGATGCAGAAGGACTCTTGGGCCGGCGACGCCGACGGGTTCCTGCCGTGGACCCGCGCCGAACTCGAAAAGTCGGGCCAGACGCTGCCCACGCCTGCGCCGTACTACTCCGACAGCGGCGAGCTACTGTTCGAGCAGATTCTCAATGCCGCGCCTGATCTGATTCTTGCCCCGTACTCGGGCTTCTCCGAGCAGGATTACCAGCGCCTGAGCTCGATCGCCCCGACCCTCCCGTACGACACCAAGCCGTATCAGCCCAGCTCGTGGCAAAACCTCGCCACCGATGTCGGCAAGGCACTCGGGCGTCCCGCTCAGACCGCGGCGCTGATCAAGTCGGTTGAGAAATCGGTCCAGGAATCGAAGGCGAGTCATCCCGAATTCAACGGAGTCACTTTCGCCTTCGGTTCCTACATCCGAGAAGGAGAAACCGAAACCGCCATCTACGGTCCGGACGATCCGCGCGTCAAGTTTGTCGAAAACCTCGGGCTCACAGTCGCTCCCGACGTGGTGAACGGCGCCAAGAACTTTGCCGGCGACTCGTTCCTTTTCGGCATCAGTATGGAAAAGCTCGACACGATCGACACCGACGTGTATCTCGGTTGGGCAAGCGATCAGTCGGAAGTCGACAGCACATTGGCCAACACTCTGTTCTCGCGGTGGCCGGTCATCGCCAACGGCAAGGACCTGTGGATCACCGACAATCGCCTGACTGCAGCGACAATGTACGTCAGCCTTCTGAGTGTTCCGTGGGCGACCGACGAACTCGTGCCACAGTTGGCCGAACTGGTCGCAAAATAGCAGCCCGCTCGGTCTGATCAGGCAACTGAAGGCCACTCACCGCGAAGTGTCGCGAAAACCACGGTGTCGGTCCACTCGTTCTTGATCCACGCATTCTGCCGAAAATGTCCCTCTCGCCTCATACCGATCCGCTGCGCGAGTCGCGCCGAGGATTCGTTTCTCGAATCCATTCGCGCGACCACGCGGCGCAATCGGGGTGTCGCGAACGCGAGGTCGATCAGAGCGGTCACTGCTTCCGTCGCGAATCCTCGGCCGCCGAACTCGGGCGAAAATGCCCACCCGAGTTCGGCGGTGTGCTCGACTTCGGCTGTGCAATCAGATTCTTCGACTCGCCAAGCACTCACGCTTCCGACAACCCGGCCCCCGTACTCGACAACAAGTGCCACCGCGCCCGATGCCAGGTCGCGGCGAGACATTCTGGTCTGCACGGCCTCCCGAGCCTCCGCGAGACTCCAGGGTTCGTTGAGCAAATACCGGCATACGTCGCTGCGCCCGTAGAAGGTGAGAAGATCCCGGTGATCGCCTGGGCGGTAGGTACGGAGCACCAGCCGATCCGTCCGGATCACACCCGGTGCAGGCCTCATCGCCACACCTACGTCCGCCATATCCATGCCGTCACGGTAGGTTCTTTCGAATTCGTAGGCGAATGAATATCGCAATGCTGTGCAGCGCTCAATGTTTGATTTGCCCTCCGACGGGCTACTTCACCACCGTAAAAGGTCGGGACAGGGAAATATGCCAGGCTATTTCGCGCTTGAAATCTAGGGGCGGTCATGTCCGAGGATTCACTGGTAAAGCAGGGTGTGGCAAAAGGAAGCGCGCTGGGCGGAGCCGTTCTCCTCATCACAGTCGGCGTGCTCGAAATCCTCCAAGGCATCTCGGCGATATCGGAGGACGACGTGACAGTCGTCGGCCCGGAATACACGTACCAATTCGACCTCACTTCGTGGGGATGGATCCACCTCGTACTCGGTGTGCTCGTCACCGCTGTCGGAATCATGCTCTTCACCGGCGCGACGTGGGCACGGGTAGGCGCGATAGTCATCTGTTCTCTGTCGATCCTCGCGAATTTCCTGTGGCTACCCCACTCGCCGTGGTGGTCGATCATCATCATCGCGCTCGACGTATTCGTCATCTGGGCCGTCGCGACCTGGAATCCCGAGGTCATCTGAGGTCACCCGCCGAATCATCTTCGCAGTTCAGCATTTCAACTGTGCGCCAGTAGTTTCCGTCCCGGGAGGACCATCATGGCAAACGGCACGAGCGACGGACCACTCCAGGAGGACGAACGTGCCGAACTAGCCCGGTTGCGCGAAGAGGTAGCAACACTTCGCGAGCAGACTCCCAGCGCCCGCGAAACGACCGTCGAGAAAGTCTCCCGACCACCTCGACATGGGCTGCGGTGGACCGCGGTGACAATCCTGCTGGTGCTGGTCGCACTGCTCGCAGTCTTGTCGGTAACCACCCGCTTCGTACGTAGTCAGATCCTCGACACGGACCGCTACGTCAGCACGGTAGCGCCACTGGGTGAGAATCCAGCCGTGCAAGCGGAGATCACGAATCAAGTCACGGACGAGATCTTCGATCGCGTCGACGTCGAAGGGCTCACCACCGAGGCACTCACGGCCTTGACGGACGTGTCGAATCTCGAAGCCAACGCCCCTCGCGTGGACCAGGCGTTGGTGGGTTTGGCACCGGTGATCGCCGGCCAGGCGAAGAGTTTCGTCCACGACACAGTGACCTCGCTCGTTCGGACGCAGCAGTTCGAAGACCTTTGGATTCAGGCGAACCGAGCGGCGCACAACTCCCTCGTCGCCGTCATGACCGGAAACTACGGACCCGACTCGGTCGAGGTCGACCAGAGCGGAACGGTCAGCATTTCACTGAGCACGATCATCGACCGGGTGAAAACGGCGCTGACCGACCGCGGCTTCGCTTTCGCAGACAAAATCCCGTCCGTGGACAAGGAGTTTGTTCTCTTCCAGTCCCCCGAGCTGGTGAAGGCGCAGCGAGCCGTCTCGGCACTCGACAAGGTCTCGGCGGTGCTGCCGTGGTTGGGAATCGCTTGCGCAGCAGCCGCTGTCGCCGTTGCGCCAACCGGTCGCAGGCTTCGCACGCTGTCCCTGGTCGGTCTGTCGATTGCGTTGGGAATGCTTGTTCTTGCGATCGGAATTCTGATCGGACGTGCAATCTACCTCGACAGTGTCCCTACCGATATCCTCTCGCCAGACGCCGCCACCGCTGTCATCGACACAGTTCTGGTTCCGCTTCGGACGAGCCTTCGCGCGGTTGCGGTCCTCGGTGTGGTGGTGGGGCTCGGCGCCTACCTGATCGGTGGGTCGTCGTCGGCGATCGCCGTTCGTCGAGGCTACGGGCAGGCGTTGGACTTCGTCCGGCATTCTGCAAGCGGCCGAACGCCGAATCAGGTGGAGCGGTGGGCCAATCAGCTTCGTGTCCCACTGCGCTGTGCCATCATCGGCATCGCCGCCCTGTTGCTGCTCTTCTGGCGCTACCCCACCGGATTGGTCGTTGGTTGGATCGTCGTCATTGCGCTCGTTGCTCTCGTCGCACTGGAAGTATTGGTTCGTCCCGCACGCGCCGCCGCGCAGGACGCCGGGCCTGACGACGGCGGAACCGACGACGCCAGGCCCGGGGCAGAAGATACGAAAACTACGCCAGCGCCTTTGCCTTGATGGCCTGGAATTCCTCTTCGTTGATCGCGCCTGAGTCGAGAAGCTCTCTGGCGTCGGCGATCTGCTGAGTCGGCGATTTCCCGGCGACCTTTCGAATGTAATCACTCTGCGCGTGTATGTGCTGTTGAGCGGCTTCCATCGACCGCCTCGTCATTCCGTCATTCTTGACGACCACGTAGATCATCGCGGACAGGAATGGAATGACGAAGAGGAATATCATCCACAACGCCTTGGCCCAGCCCGAAGTCTCGTGATCACGGAACAAGTCGGTGATGATCGAGAACAACACGCTCAAGTACGCCACAAAGGCAAAGCAGACGAAGATGAACCAGAAGAATTCCCAGAAGCCTTCCATGTCAACGCTCCCTGTACTCGGTTTTACACATCAGGAGTTCGGGAGGCTGACGTTCCGCGCCTGAGCTCCTGCATTCGGCCAGAACTCCCTGGTCCAAGGTCATTTCAGTATGCGCCGACGATCCCCGTTCCGGCTACAGCTCGAGAGAGTTCAGACTCGCCGACCGCTCATCCATTATCGGAATCACGATTCTCCGATCCGAGATCTCTTGTCTGGCCGCCTTTTCGACCAGAAGAGGCACGAAGTCGCGGATCCGACATCCCGCAAAACGCTGGTGAATTGTTCGCACTCTGTTTTCGATCTCCGGTGGAGGAACGGCGGGATAGCGGGAAATCAGGCGAGTGATCACCCGCTCGACGTGGAGCAACTCTTCGTCGCCAGTCATCCATTAATGGTCGTCCGTCCAGCCGAGCACGTCAAGACTCGGAAAGGGTTCGAAAACAACACGATTCGGGTCTCGATTGCGAAGAGAATAGGTTCACCGAATATGGGGCATACACATAAGGGCGGACGGTTCCCCGCGCGCTCGCGTTGCGCTCATGATGCCAGGGAGTGGAAGTGGGAAAGAACGCTCGGATTCTTCACGACGACACCCCGTCGACCCTTACCGACGACGCGCCGCCCGTGGCAGAAAAGCCGATGAAGAACAAGGTGTACCGCCGCAAACTCAAGCCGTTGCACGGCGAACTCGTGGCTTTGCAGGAGTGGGTCAAATCGTCTGGAGCCAAGGTCTGCATCGTATTCGAAGGTCGAGATACCGCGGGGAAGGGCGGTGTCATCAAAGCCATCACCGAGCGAGTGAGTCCGCGAGTGTTCCGGGTCGTTGCGTTACCCGCCCCGACCGAGCGAGAGCATTCGCAGATGTACGTCCAGCGCTACGTCCCGCATCTTCCGGCTGCCGGTGAGATCGTCATCTTCGACCGAAGTTGGTACAACCGTGCCGGTGTAGAACGAGTAATGGGCTTTTGCACCGAAGAACAAGCACATCAATTTCTCCAGCTCATTCCGACCGTCGAACGCGCGATCGTCGAATCGGGAGTCATTCTGCTCAAGTACTGGCTCGAGGTCAGCGAAGAACAGCAGCTCTTACGTCTGCAGAGCCGGATCGACGACCCTCGAAAGATCTGGAAGCTGTCGAATCTCGATCTGAAGTCGTTCAGTCATTGGTACGACTACTCGCGTGCCCGCGACGAGATGTTTCGCTTCACCGACACCGGCTGGGCGCCATGGTATGTCGCAAACAACAATGACAAGAAACGCGGACGACTCAACATCATCAGCCACATTCTGAGTCAGATCCCCTACGAGCCCGTGCAATCCACGGACATCACCCTGCCGAAACGGCAGAAGGCTCACGGCTACCAGACTCCCAAACAACCGCTGCACTGGATTCCGACCCGGTATTGACGATCGCCAAGGAAAGGATGTGCGGTCATGAGCCCCACGCCGTGGCATGCGCAGAGTGGCGAATCAGTCGTGTCCGTACTGCAGTCGGACCCGGAGCGCGGACTGCAGTCGGATGAGGCCGACCAACGGCGACGACGCTACGGGTCGAACGAAATCACCTCGACGCCACCGCCGTCGACGTGGTCGATCGCGCTGTTGCAGCTGAAAGATCCGATGAACTTGATGCTCGTCGCCGTGGCCGCGGTCAGCATCGCCATCGGTGAAGTGCCGACAGCAATCGTGGTGGCGGTGCTCGTCGTGCTCAACATCGTCCTCGGAACTCGACAGGAGTTGAAGGCACGGGCCAGCGTCGACGCCCTCGCCAAGATGCAGACGCCCCAAGCACGGGTCATTCGTGACGGGAACCTGATTCAACTCGACGCTACCGAACTGGTGCCGGGTGACATCGTCCAAGTCGAGGCAGGAGACATCATCGCTGCCGACGGACGGTTGCTCGCCACCACCACCCTGGAGACGCAGGAAGCCGCATTGACCGGGGAAAGCGCGCCGATACCGAAGGACCCTAATACGCTGAACAACGCGGATATTCCGCTCGGAGACCGCAGCAATCTGGTCTTCCAGAACACCTCGGTCACCCGCGGCACGGCGACCATGGTGGTCACCGAGACCGGGATGCAGACGCAGATAGGCCGGATCGCGTCGATGTTGTCAGCGGTCGCCCCTGGCAAGTCGCCACTTCAACGTGAATTGGACTCTCTCACCAAACTTCTCGGAATCATCGCGTGGACGGCAGTGATCGTCATCGTCGTCATCGGGCTCCTTCGTGGGCAGGACCTGACTACGCTTCTGCTCCTTGGTATCGCAATGGGAGTGTCCGCGATTCCGACCGGCCTGCCAACATTCGTCCAGGCGATGCTGGCCTACGGTGCCCGTCAACTGGCCGACGCCAAGGCCGTCGTGAAGAACCTGACCGACGTCGAAACACTCGGCGCGACCAGTGCAATCAACTCGGACAAGACCGGCACGCTGACCATGAACCAGATGACCGTCCGATCGCTGTACGTCCACGGCCGTTGGTACACGGTCGACGGCGAAGGCTACGCCAAAGCGGGAAGGATCACGCAGGTTGCCGGCGAGGCACCGCCCGACTTCACCCTTCTCGCATACGGACTGTGTCTCGACAGCGATGCAACGGTTTCCGATTCCGGGGAAGTTGTCGGCGACCCGACCGAGGCCGCGCTCGTGGTGCTCGCGGCAAAGATCGGTGCCGACGCCCCACTGACCAGACGGACCTACCCGCGGGTGGCAACGGTTCCGTTCGATTCCGCGTACAAGTTCATGGCCACGTACCACCACCTCGAAGTCGACGGCGAAAGCCAGTTCGTCGGATTGGTCAAAGGCGGACCCGATGTCGTCCTCGCTCGGTGTTCTTCGGCCTTCCTCCCCGGCCGCCGACCGGTACCGATCGAGGAAGTCCGAGACGAACTCACGGCAGCAAATCAGTCCATGTCCGAAAAGGGTCTTCGGGTGCTGGCATTCGCGGTCAGACGCCTCGACGGACGGGAAGACGCTGTCGTGGCCGACCCCATGTCCTTTGTCGAGGACCTGACGTTTGTCGGTATGGCAGGCATCATCGACCCGCTGCGTCCGGAGGCGGTCGATTCGGTGCGAACCGCACACCGGGCCGGCATCGAGGTCCGCATGATCACCGGCGACCATGCCATCACCGCCGCAGCGATCGGTGCCGAACTCGGACTCGGCCCGGGCTCGGTGGGCGGCGGCGAGTTGCAAGCGATGACCGATGAAGAACTGTCGACCGCGTTGCCGAACCTGCACGTGTTCGGCCGCGTCACTCCGCAGGACAAACTTCGCTTGGTCGATGTCATGCAGAGCGGTGGCGCCGTCGTCGCGATGACCGGAGACGCGGTCAACGACGCCGCCGCGTTGAAGAAGGCAGACATCGGCGTCGCCATGGGCTCGGGCAGTGAGGTGACCAAACAGGCGGGCAAGATGGTGCTCACCGACGACAACTTCGGCACCCTCATCACCGCGATCACTTTGGGCCGCAACATCTACGGGAAAATCGTCTCATACATCCGGTACCAGATGTCGAAACTCTTCTCCTTGGTTCTCCTCTTCCTCGCTGCGAGCATCTTCAACATCAACGAGGGTGTGGCACTGACGCCACTGATGGTGCTGTTCCAGCACTTCTTCATCACACTGTTCCCCGTCGCCGTGATCATGCTCGACCCGCCGCCACCGGATCTGATGAACAAGCCTCCGCGCGATCCCAAGATGCCGATCGCACATCGAAGCGCAGTCGCTCAGTGGCTCGCGTACGGTGTCCTGCAATTTGCCGTGACACTCGCGGCGATGCTTCTCGCACCCGGTGAAATGAGTACTTCCGAGGCGAATGTTCCCATGACCACAGCATTCGTAGTGCTCTCTCTCGGTTCGATTCTCGCGGGGCTTACCATGCGGCGTGATCCCGAGTCCGGCGTGGTTCCACCGGTTCTCGGTGCCATCAAGATCTTGACGATCCCCACGGTCGTGACCGTATTCGCCGTCGAGGCGGGCGTCCTCCAGGACCTCCTCATGACAACCTCACTGACCGGCGCCCAGTGGCTCGCCTGCCTGGGTTGGTCGCTGATCATCCCGGTTGTCGTCGAGTTGGACAAGGCAATTCGACGCCGCCGCCTCGCACAGGCACCTGCGCCCCTCCCTGCGACCACCGCGGTTGCCCCCGAGCGCGCCCGTTCGCTCCACTGAGGGAGGACAATCAAACGATGATGTGGGCGGAGAGTCTAGGTCGGCTACCGGGCGTCGCGACTGCCCGTGGGTATCGCCGCGAGTGGTTGCGAACAGACGTCACTGCCGGACTCGTCTTGACTGCCCTGCTCATCCCGGCAGGCATGGGCTACGCCGAGGCCGCCGGGTTGCCTGCGTACGCCGGGCTGTACGCCACCATCGTGCCTTTGCTCGCGTACGCGGTAGTCGGGCCCTCGAAAATTCTTGTACTCGGACCTGATTCGTCACTGGCGCCGCTGATTGCCGCCGCGGTCATACCGCTGGCAGTGGTCGGCGATTCGGAGAATGCGCTTGCACTAGCCGGTGTTCTCGCCATTCTTGTCGGACTCATCCTCGTGATCGGCGGATTCCTTCGTCTCGGCTTCGTGACCGAACTCCTCTCGAAACCGATCCGCCTCGGCTACCTCAACGCCATTGCACTCGTCGTCGTAGTTGGTCAGATTCCCAAGCTGCTCGGATTCTCCGTCGACGCGTCCGGTCTACTCGGTGAAATCGGCGGGATCTCAAAGGCCCTGGTGGGTGGCGACGTCGACCCCCTCGCTGCCGCCATCGGTGTCGGTTCGCTAGTCGTCATAGTCGCCTTCCGGCTCTGGGTACCTGTTGTTCCCGGCGTTCTGGTGGCCGTTGTCGCGGCCATAGTCTTGTCCGCTGCCGCCGGTCTCACCGATGACATCGGCATGGTCGGCGCACTGCCGGAAGGACTCCCCCTCCCTTCCGTCGGTGGAGTCACCTGGCAGGACGTCGGCCATCTGATCGGGCCCGCCGCCGGTATCGCATTGATTGCCTTCGCCGACACCGGCGTTCTCTCGCGCACCTTCGCCGCCCGCCACGGCGAGGACGTGAACGGCAGTACCGAAATGAAGGCGATCGGTGTCGCGAACGTGGCCGGCGGGCTGTTCGGCGGGTTCCCGATCTCGGCGAGCGGGTCACGAACTCCGGTAGCCGAACAGAGTGGGGCGCACACACAATTGGCCGGCGTCGTCGGGGCGCTCGCGGTCCTGGTGTTCGTCCTCGTCGCTCCCGGACTCACGGCATATCTGCCCGATGCAACACTGGCCGCCGTCGTCATCGTCGCCGCGTGTGCACTGATCGACGTGGGCGGCATGGTCCGCATGTGGCGCATGAGCACCGTGGAATTCGGCCTCGCCGTCGCGGCGTTTCTGGGCGTCGCCCTGGTCGGTGTGCTACAAGGCATCCTTGTAGCGATCGGACTGTCCTTCGCAGCGGTCATCGCGCAGGTATGGCAGCCACATCGAACCGAACTCGTCGAGACGGGCGAACCCGCCGGATTCCACGACATCGAACGCCATCCAGATGGGCATCGCATCCCCGGCCTGGTGTTGGTGAGGTTTGACGCGCCACTGTTTTTCGCGAACGGCGAGATCTTCGACGAGTACGTTCGCTCCGTCGTCGCCAAGGCGCCAGATCCGGTCGACTGGGTGGTTATAGCCGCCGAACCGATCACCGGACTCGATACAACGGCAGTCGACGAACTCGTCGATCTGGATACATTCCTCGAAGGCAAAGGAATTCGGTTGGCATTCGCAGAGATGAAAGGTCCGATCAAGGATCGACTCATCCGATTCGGAGTCGGGGATCGATTCGATTCGACGCACTTCTACCCGACCGTCGAAGCCGCCGTGAACGCATTCCGCACCCGAACCGGCGACTGACAAACGCCAGGCAGTCGGGAGCCGTGGCTGCATTGGGTACCGTTTGGTATGGGATTCACGACGGACAATGTTCCGGCACGCCGTATCGCTCAGGTCGCCGGCGTGGGCGGTATCGCCGTCGGCGTTGTCGCGCTGATCGCGTTGTACTCCACCAAGCCGATCAACCCGTTGATCGCCGTGGCCTCCTTCGTCCCGATACTGCTTGCGGTCACACTCGCAGCGTCCCTGATATGCCTGGTCTTTCGCCGCTGGATCCTGCTGGCGATCTCGGTGGTACTGATTGCGGTGGGCGCGTCGGTGATCAGTCCACTGTATGTGGCAAACAGTTCCGAAATCGACGGGCCGACTCTGCGCGTAATGCAAGCAAATCTTCTCTTCGGGCAGGCAGATCCCGCCAGTTTGACTGCGACGGTGCGCGAGAAGGCAGTCGACGTCCTGACGGTTCAGGAACTGACCACATCACTCGAAGGCTCTCTCAGAGATCAAGGACTCGAGCAACTGCTGCCGCATCACTACTTGGTACCGGACGAGGCCGGCGGGGGTGGCGCCGGTATTTACAGCCGTTATCCGCTGACGGACACTCGGGAATTGAACGGATTCGGACCGACCAATCTTGTTGCCGAAGTGAGCTTCTCGACTCCGTTCACCCTTCTGGCGGTTCACCCCGGACCGGCGTACGTGACCCCGCCCGACGTGTGGACTGCCGAGCTGAGCACTTTGCGAAACGCGCTCGACGCTGCTGCCGCCGAGGAAACCGTCATCGTCAGTGGCGACTTCAACACCACATTCACGCACAAGCAATTCCGTGACCTCCTCGATGTCGGCTACTCCGATGCCGCAGACCAATTGGGGGTAGGCATCGTGCGCACCTATCCGGCGGACAAGAAATTTCCCGCGATCGTCGGCATCGACCATGTACTTCTGCGGGGCGGTCAGGCGAAGTCACTCGAGCGGATCGAGATCGAAGGTTCCGATCACTTCGGCTTGATCGTCGACGTGGCGATCCCCAACTAGTCGGAGAGCACCCGACCCGCGCGAACGCGTTGCGGATCACCCGTGCTTCGGCATGCTTCGACCCGACACATCGATCGTCCGATGCAGGTGATGCGGCGTACGCAGGACGATCGACCGGTCCACCACGGATACGCCCGGAAACTGGTCGGCGAGATAACCTTCCAGACGCTGCACGTCGTCGATCGAGCGCAGCCACACCGCCAATGCGATGTCGTAGCTGCCGATCGTAGAAGCAACAAGCCTCGCCTCACGCAGGTGCGAAAGGCGCTGAGCAATTGCCTCCTTTCGCCCGTCGAGACGTAAGAAGTACCAGGCGTAGACCGGCCAGCCGGAGTAGGGCCGAGCAATCTCCGTGCGGACGACCAGTCGCCCCGTCGACAGCTCGTGAGAAAGGAGCGCCCCAGCGCGAGCCGGCGTGACTCCGAGGGCCGCAGCGAGTGCCGAGACGGTGACACGTGGTTCGAGAGAAAGAATGTCGAACAGCTGCGACTGTTCCTCTTCGCCGGCGCGTACACCACGAATCTTTCCCGCCGGGGCCGACTCGAGCGCGGCAATTTCTTCCGCATCGAGAGCACGTAGACGCCAGTTCCTCGCGTCGGAGTTCGCCGAGGACACGATCTGAGTTCGCATCGCGGTGATCATCGGCAGGGATTGTGTTCGCTCCAACACGTACCTGGACAATTGATCGAGGTCAGTGCAGGTGAGCGTGACGAGCAGATCCCGATTGCCGGTTGTGAGATCGACTGTGAGAACTTCGGGATCGTGCGCGATCTGTTCGGCAACGCTCATGGTCTGTGCCGGTGCGCATTCGATCTCGAGAAGTGCGGTCGCCGACACGATGGGTCCACCACGGTACGCAGCGATCCACGCTATTCCTTGCGAGTGCAGACGCTCCCAACGCCTGGTCAGGGTGACCGGGTCGGAACCGATCGCGCGTGAAAGCTCGGACCACGACGCTCGCGGCCTGATCTGCAGTGCGTTCAACAGCCGAAGATCGTCGTCCTTGAGCATCTGATCCTGCACCGAGGACCTCACTTTCAAAAGAATGCTGCACCGAAACAGGATCGAAACGCGTCGATCCTAACTTCATCACATCAATAGTCCACCAAATCCTGAGCCTCGAGAACGCTTACATCTTGCGTTCGTTCGCCCCCTCGAGAAAGACACCGACATGACCGAAGCATTCCCTGTCTCGCATGACGATTCTCCGGTCAGCGATCAAACCGCGACGCAAAAAGTCGTTTTCGCCATGCGGTCGCCACGCCTGTGGATCGTGGTGACTCTGCTCCTCGGGCTTGCGGCAGGCGCGCAACTGATCGGCCCCGCAGTGATTCCCGTCGGCGCTGCCGCCATCACGATCCTGCCCATGGTGTGGGGACTGATTGCCGGCGGTGTCGTCTCGAGCCAGAAGTGGAAACCACTCGGCCTCGACCTTCAGGCTGCAGCCTCGGCAATCATGGGCCTGGCTGTTCTCTTGCTTTGTGCAAGGTTGTCTTTCACCATCGGCCCGAACATCCAATTGTTGTTCGAGGCGGGCCCCGCACTGCTACTGCAGGAATTGGGGCACTTGTTCGGCACTATCGCTCTCGCACTCCCGCTGGCGGTACTCCTTCGGATGGGGCCGGCCACCGTCGGAGCAACCTTCTCCATCGACCGCGAGGGTTCCTTCGCGATGGTCAGCGAACGCTACGGCCCCGATTCCGACCAGTACCGTGGAGTCCTGTCGATGTACGTCTTCGGCACTCTGTTCGGTGCCGTGCTGATCAGCCTGATTGCGTCACTGGCTACATCCTTCAACATCTTCGACCCCCTCGCGTTGGCGATGGGTGCCGGCGTCGGATCCGGCTCGATGATGGCTGCCGCTGCCGCCAGCGTCGTTTCAGCGCACCCCGAGATGGCCGACCAGGTACTCGCCGTGGCGGCCACATCCAACATCATCACCGGCCTCCTCGGCGTGTATGTCGGCATGTATGTCGCACTCCCCCTTGCTGATCGAATCTACGGCGCACTGACCAAGCGCTCGAAGACGACCAGCGAACGGAAAGCCGACACTGCCCCACGAGCGGTTGCGCCGAGCGTCACCGTGCCGCTGACCACCATCGTTCCGATTCTGTTCGTCGGTGGGGTCATCGTCTCTTCGATCGCAGCGGGTGGCGTATCTCGATCGATCATCGTCGGTTACTTGATCCTCACCGGATTGTTGCTCCTGGGCGTCGGCGTGGCCCGCCTGACCCGCGGCAAGATCGCGGCGATGATCGCAATCATCACCATCGGCGCCTTGGCGACAACACCGTGGTCCCCCATCGGTGATTTCGTCTCGAGCACCGTCGGGACTGTCGACTTTCTCTCGATCTGCACCCTCACCTTGACTGTCGCAGGTCTCAGCCTCGGCAAGGACCTTCCCTTGCTCAAGACGATCGGCTGGAAGATCGTGCCCGTCGGAATCGTCGCGATCCTCGCCTCTTACCTACTTTCCGTGGTCGTCGCGGAGTTCGCGCTGGGCCTCTGGCACTAGAACTGCACCCGAAGACGCTGAGAACCGAAGACACCGCGATCCGAAGACACAGAGAACCAAAGATGTTGAAAGGAAGCAATACCCATGTCCATCGCTGACACCCTCACCCTCACAGACACGGTTTCGAGCACGATCGAGAAGTGGGCATCACGCCTCATCGATGTCAGCCACACGATCCATGCTCACCCAGAGCTGGCATTCGAAGAGCATCGGGCATCCGCCCTCTTGGCGGACGCCGCACAGGAAGCCGGCTTCACGGTTACTCGCGCCGCCTACGGCCTCGAGACGGCATTCGAAGCGGTGCGGGGCTCCGGCCCTTTCCGCGTCGTCGTCTGCGCCGAGTACGACGCCCTTCCCGACATCGGTCATGCGTGTGGACACAATGTCATCGCCGCTGCCGGACTGGGAGCAGCGATCGCGCTCGGAGAGGTCGCGGAGGAACACGGCCTGACCGTCGTCCTTCTCGGTACGCCGGCCGAAGAACATGGCGGCGGGAAAGTCTTGCTGCTCGAACGTGGCGCATGGGAAGGCGCGGCGATGTCGATCATGGTCCACGGCGCTGCAGGTGAAGACGTCAGCTGCACCGTCACCGGAACGCAGGCAGTCGACAGGTTCGACGTGACCTACACCGGACGAGCCGCACACGCGGCCGCTGCGCCACACAAGGGCATCAACGCAGGTGACGCCGCCACGATCGCCTTGGTCGCCATCGGACTTCTCCGTCAACAACTTCCGTCCGACGTCAGGCTCAACGCCTATGTCGAGCACGGCGGCGAAGCAACAAACATCATTCCGGCCTCGACGTTGGTGCGAGCGGAAGTTCGGGCCGCAGAACTCGACGTGCTGTTGGACGCCAAGCGTCGTATGCTCTCCTGCTTCGAGGGCGCAGCTGTGGCCAGCGACTGCTCCTGGTCGACCGAACGCGCCGAACCGCGCTACGAGGAGCTTGTTCAACATCGCTTGCTGGCGACGATCTGGGACGAGGAGATCGCGAGCCTGGGCCGCACCGCGGCCGCCCGAACTCCCCTGACCGGTGGCTCGACAGACATGGGCAACGTGTCGAAGGTGGTTCCCTCGATCCACCCGATGATCGCGTTACGCGGCGTTACCGGAGTTCCTCACACGATCGAGTTTGCCGCTGATGCCCGCTCCGCAGCGGGCGACGAAGCTGTTCTGCACGGAGCAATTGCAATGGCGCGCACTGTGATCCGAGCCGCCACCGGAGACTCGCGCTCCAACCTCCTGACGATTGCGGCCCAGCGCGAGTCAGGAGCGACTACCGTCACGAGCGCCGAATGAGCACCACCGGCGTCTATGTTTCCGCGCTCGAATTCTTCTCCATCGGCATCGGGCCCTCCAGTTCACACACGGTCGGTCCGATGCGAGCCGCCCGCACTTTTGTCGGCGAGCTCTCCGCCGCCGGCTTGACCGCGTCGGTCGACCGTATTCGCTGCAATCTGCACGGCTCTCTCGCCGCCACCGGAATAGGGCACTGCACTCCCGACGCGGTGATCGCGGGACTTCGTGGGTTGGATCCTGAAACGTGCGAGCCGAACGACGTTCACGGGCGTTGGGCCGAGCTCTCGGACGGCGGATCGGTGAAGCTCGTCGGCGGCTCACTCGGGCACGTTGTGTTCACTCACGAGGACATGGTGTTCGAGCCGCTCGTTCGCCGTCACGGGCACCCCAACTCGATGACACTGACCGCCTTCAGCGGTCGCGAAATCGTCTGTACGAGTACATATCTGTCGATCGGTGGCGGATTCGTACTGCGCGCCGGAACGGAGACGCAAGCAAGCGCGCATTCGATCAACTCACGCTATCGAACCGCGAAAGAGCTACTGGCGGAATGCGGCTCCGGAACTATGGCCGAGTTGGCACTGTCGGACGAAATCGCGATGCACGGCCAGGATCGGGCATTCGCCGGCATCGACGCGATCTGGTCCGCGATGCGCACATGCATCGAACGCGGCACCCAGACCGAAGGTGTATTGCCCGGGCGTCTCGGAGTTCGCCGAAGAGCACGGTCTGCGAACATTCAACTGGAACAACGTAACTGCGCCCCCTCCTCACGCGAGTGGCTGACCGTCTACGCCATGGCGGTCAACGAAGAAAATGCAGCAGGTGGCCGCGTGGTAACGGCTCCGACGAACGGCGCTGCGGGCATCGTGCCGGCGGTGCTCTATCACCACATACGCGCTACGGGCGCCGGCGTTCACGACGTTCGAACCTTTCTCCTCACCGCTGCCGCAATCGGATCGATCATCAAGGCGAATGCCTCGATCTCGGGTGCGGAGGCGGGGTGCCAGGGTGAAGTCGGCGCTGCCTGCGCGATGGCGGCAGCCGGCTTGTGCGCTGTCATGGGCGGATCACCACGACAAATCGAGAATGCAGCTGAGATTGCCATGGAACACCATCTGGGGCTGACCTGCGATCCGGTTGGTGGCCTGGTCCAAATCCCATGCATCGAACGAAATGCCGTAGCCGCCTCGACTGCAGTCACCGCAGCTCAGCTCGCATACCTCGGTGACGGGACGCATGTGGTGAGCCTCGATACCGTCATCGAAACCATGCGCCAAACCGGAAACGACATGTCCGTGCGTTACAAGGAAACCAGTGAAGGCGGGCTCGCCGTCAATGTCGTCGAGTGCTGAGGGGGATGTCGACGGCAGCGGCGAGGGCGGGCGGACGCCGTCGCCGGAAATATCATCCTCTCGAACGATGAAGTCCGGTGTACCGATTTCTACACTCGGTGACATGACTTTGTGGACGGTGACCAGATGATCGCTCATCACGCTGGAGGAATCCCACTGCACAATTCTTCACGGCACAACACTGCGGGGCCGTCGCGCTCGACGCAGTCCTCCGGTCGCAAGATCGCCGCGTTGATCGCGTTGGTCGCCGGTTTCTCCGCTGCCTTCGTTCTCGCCCCGGGCATGCTGACGAGTAGGCCGGGTGATGGGTACGCAGACCAGGGAGAACTCGTCGAGACGGTCCGCGCCGCGTTCGTCGAATACTGGAGTTCCGGTGTCCAAGCCTTCTCGCCGAGCTTGGAGTCCGCTGTCGACTACTGGCTGCGGTACCACGTGGCCAAGGCCGTGATCGCGGTAATCCTGCTGACGGTTCTGCTCGCACTCGGCCGGATGCTCAAGGCGTCGTTCGTGAACGCCGGCCCTCTGACGGCTGGAAAGAAACTCGCATTCGTCTCGGCGGGAGCGCTGCTCACGCTCCTCGCGATGTTTTCTTCGGTACTCGTGATGGCAAATATCCAAGGTGTCGTTGCACCCTTCTCTTCGCTGATCTCGATGTTGCCCGTGGCCCAGGCGGATGGGGCACTTGGCGACACTGTCGGGCAGGTCCGCCAACAGCTCGCTCAGTCGACGGGCACCGGAAACCAGCAAAGCCCTGTCCTCGAACTGATGATCAGCGACTTCGCGCGGTATCACTTGGCCATGGCGGTGATCGCGCTGATCGCGGCAGCAATATCACTGACCGTGACTGTGGTCGTGTGGGCACACTTCGCGAGAACGGCACGATCCGAGCGACGGACGAGATTCGTGTCGGGGTCGATCGGTCTTCTCACTGCACTGTTCACGCTGGGATTGATCGTTGTCGGCGTAGCAAATATGGGCACCGCGGCAGACCCGGCACCCGCGCTGGCGGCGTTCTTCGACGGCGGACTCTGACCCAAGTCAAGGGTTCAGGCCAGGGTTCCGTAGTCCCCCGGTACCGGTTGAGGAGGTACCTGGGGACTGCGTCTGCCGTACCCGGGGTCGATGTGTGAGTGCCCTCGGACAGGCAGAGTTCGACTCATGAAAACCGGAGCAAGACGCATCCTGCTTGTCGGCCTGTGCAGCGCCATGGTTGGAGCTGTAATCAGCTGCAGCACGGACAAATCCACAGACACATCCGACAAGATCATGGACTCGACCATCACCGACCAGCTCGATTCGATCATCGACGCTGCGGTGAATTCGACGGGGATTCCCGGTGCGATGGTGGGCATTTGGGGACCAGACGGCAACTATGTGAAGGTTGCAGGAGTCGCCGACACTGCAACCAAGGCACCGATGGAGACCGACTTCTACCACCGGATCGGTAGCGTCACCAAGACATTTACCGTCACCGCCCTGCTGCAATTGGTCGACGAGGGAAAGATCGGTCTCGACGATCCGATCTCCCAGTACGTCGACGGCGTCATGGAAGGCGATGCGATCAGCCTGCGCCAGCTGGCGGGGATGCGCAGCGGCCTCGTGGCCTACACGACGTCCGAACAGTTTGTCATGGATGTTCTTTCCGACCCTCGCCGATCATTCACATCCGAAGAGCTCTTCGGATACGTCAAGGACCTCCCACTCCAAATTCGACCAGGAACCACTGTCGACTACTCGAATACCAACACCCTTCTGCTCGGCATGGTCATCGAGAAGGTCACCGGCTCAACACTGTCGGACGTCATCGACACCAAGATCACCACACCACTCGGAATGGAGCACACCAGCTTTCCCACCACCAACGCGTTCCCGAACCCCCACGCACAGGGATACACCAACCAAACACTCGACGAATCCGTGACCGCAGCAACGGACTGGAACCCGTCGTGGGGAGGCGCCGCGGGCGCAATGATCTCGTCGTTGGACGACATGCGCATCTGGGTTCCGGCCTTGGCCAAGGGCGATCTCCTCGCCGACGACACTCAGAAGCAGCGCCTGCACACCGAGCCCCTGGGCGAAGGGGACGACAGCTCCGGCTACGGACTCGGTTTGTTCAACAGCGGCGGCTGGATCGGTCACAACGGAAGCCTGCCCGGCTACAAGACAGTCTCGGTCTACTTGCCCGGGAAGGACACAACCCTGGTCGTCTTCATCAACACCGACATCGACGGAGAGACCGACCTGACCGGTGCTTTGATGGTGCCGATCACCAAGTTGATCAGCCCGGGCAACGTCTACGGCTGATCACCTCGGGTCCGATCCACAATTCGGACGAAAGTGACATCTCGGGTTTCGATCTGTCGATAGGCTCGACCGTCGACAGATCGAAACCCGAAAGAGGCACTCATGGGATCGTTGAACGACTGGCTTCTCGACAGCGACAGCCCGCTCGTGGGGATTGTGGGTGGCATCCTACTGACGATCGCAATGCTCTCCGGCGGTTCAGGCATGTAACCCACCGCTCCCGATATGGCTCCGCACAGCGGTCGACGTTCAGTGCGTGATCCAACGAACATGTTCGTTACGAACATGTTCGTGTACCGTGAAATCATGCCCACTCAGCCAACAAGTCCGTCGAGCCGTCGCAATCGTCCGGCCAAACCCGCTCTGACACGCGAGGGCATCGTCAGTACCGCGGTGGAAATCTTGCGGTCGGAGGGCTTGCAGAAAGTGACGATGCGTCGACTCGCCCTCGAACTCGACACCGGGCCGGCATCGATGTACGTGTACGTGCGCAACACAGTCGAGCTGCATGCCGCGGTTCTCGACGAACTCCTCGGAGTCGTGG
This sequence comes from Rhodococcus sp. NJ-530, assembly GCF_003860625.1. NCBI lineage: Bacteria > Bacillati > Actinomycetota > Actinomycetes > Mycobacteriales > Nocardiaceae > Rhodococcus > Rhodococcus sp. NJ-530. Next base: position 2,666,619 of record NZ_CP034152.1, on the reverse strand, counting down.
ACCTCGCCGAAAATTCCTCCGGCACTTGGCAAGCTCGCCTTGAACGGGTGTTGACCTCGTACACGGCCGTGCTGTTCGATCATCCCGGCCTCGCCCAGTCGGCTCTCGTTTCCCGGCCCAGCGGAGTTCACTACGTGCGCCTGCTCGAGCGCCTGCTGGCATTGCTCGACGAAGGCGAAGTCCCTCCAGGCCAGGCCGCGTGGGGCGTGGACTTGCTACTGCAGTACGCGACGTCCACTGCTGCCGAACACTCGGCGCCGAACAATTCCGCCGACGCGGATGCCCGATGGAGCGCGTTGACCGACGCAATCCAGAACGCAAACCCGCAGACGCACCCACTCGTCGCAAGACATGCAACAGCTCTACTTGCCGGTGAACCCACCGCGCGCCTCTCCTGGGGATTCCGCACGCTCATCACGGGCATCGAGAACACCCCACTCACTTCTTAGGAACCCACCATGAACGACTACCCCATCGCAATCATCGGCGCCGGCCTCGGTGGCCTCACCCTCGCCCGAGTCCTCCATCTCCGCGGAATCGATTCGGCGGTATTCGATCTCGAATCCGGACCGACAGCCAGAACTCAAGGCGGGATGCTCGACATCCACGAAGACTCGGGTCAGATCGCGCTTCGTGCCGCCGGCCTCTATGAGGAGTTCCGCGCCCTCGTTCATCAAGGCGGGGAAGAGACACGCGTCCTCGATCGAAATGCCGTCGTGCACCTGAGCGAGCAGGACACCGGAGACGGCGACCGCCCGGAAATCGACCGCGGCCAGCTGCGTGACCTACTGCTCAGCTCAATTCCGAAGGAAACAATCCACTGGGGAGCCAAGGTCCGCAGTGCTCATCCGTTGCCGGATGGTCGACACGAAGTTCACCTCGCGGATGGAACCCACTTCACCACCGATCTCCTGGTCGGCGCCGACGGTGCGTGGTCGAAAATCCGTCCATTGGTTTCAAACGACACTCCTGCGTACACCGGAATATCTTTCGTGGAGTTCGACCTCGACGACGCCGACAACCAGCACGTGGATGCCGCTGAAACCGTCGGCGGCGGAATAATGTTCGCACTCGGTGCCGACAAGGGCTTCCTTGCCCACCGTGAGACCGACAACAGTCTGCACATCTACGCCGCCCTGCGAGTTCCCGAGAGCTGGGCAGCGAGTGTCGACTTCTCCGACGATCACATCGCGAAGAAGGTTCTGCTGGAACACTTCTCGGACTGGGACGAGTCACTGCGTTCACTGATCGTCGAAGCCGACAGCTCGCTGACCCCTCGCTCCATCCATGCCCTTCCCATCGGCCACAGTTGGAGCCGTACTCCCGGGGTCACTCTGCTCGGGGACGCGGCACACGTCATGTCGCCGTTTGCCGGAGAGGGTGCGAACCTGGCAATGCTCGACGGCGCGGAACTCGGCCAGGCGATCGCTTCGCACAGCAGCACGGAGGAAGGGCTAGCTGTCTACGAAGAGCGCCTATTCCCACGCAGCGCCGCATCGGCACAACAGTCCGCTGATGGACTGGACATGTGCTTCGGCGAGAACGCACCCCAGGGGCTCGTGGACATGTTCAACTCACACCCTTGATCGAATCGAGTCGACTGCAATCACTCCCGCAACGTCGTCAAGAAGGCAATGCGGTCGCCGCGGTAGAGCGAGCGAACCCGCTCGATCGGCACACCCTCCGGATCGACGGAGGTCCGGTGCAGCAGAAGCATCGGCATCGAGGTCGTGGACTCGACGAGCATTGCCTCCCGCGGTGAAGCGAGCACCGTCTCGATCCGTTCGGTTGCGGAGGCAAAGACCACGCCGATGGAACGGATAGCCGCGTACAGCGACGTCGTCGCATCGAAAGCGTCGAGCATCTCACCGAACCTGCTGTCCGGCAGGAACGTTGATTCGAGTCCGATCTTCTCTCCGTCGGCGAAGAGAACACGCTCGAGATGAACGACGCTGTCACCTGGTTCGATACCCAATTCCGTGGCGAGACCGTCGTCGGCTGACATTCGTTCGAACGTCACAACCTTACGACTGGGCACTCGCCCAGCACTCAGTGCGCCTTCGGTATACGAACGAATCGAGAGCGGCTGAACCAACTTCGGACTCGCGACGACAGTGCCCCGCCCCCGCCGCTCGATCCGTCCTTCGACAAGCAGATCACGAAGCGCTTGACGGACCGTCTCGCGAGCGACTGTGAACCGCGCCGCCAATTCCCGCTCGGACGGGACTGCGTCGCCCTCCTCGAGCCCACTGAGAATGGTCTCGATCTCGGTGCGCACCCGGTAGTACTTCAACTCCGGTTCGATCACGACGCTCGAGGTCCCCGGCCCGGTGGACGTCTGCTGATTCATGGCGCAAGCGTACAAGAATTCGGTCTATACCAATTGTTAACCTGGAGTTCGTCTCGATTCCCCCTATTGGTCTAGACCAAACGTCACTATCTCTACATGCGAACTTTGATTGTGGGCGGAGGGATCCTCGGAACGGCGCACGCCGACGAGGCAATCCGTCGGGGACACGACGTCATCCATCTCGAACGTGAGCCCGAAGCCCGCGGTGCCACGGTACGGAACTTCGGCCTCGTCTGGGTATCCGGGCGAGCCCCGCACGAACTCGAAGCTGCGCTGCGCTCGCGCGAACTGTGGGCAGACCTTGCCGCCCGTGTCCCCGGCGTCGGATACCGCCCAGCCGGCTCCATCACCCTCATGCGCACCGAGGAGGAGGTCGCGGTCGCGCAGGAAGCGTTCTCTCGGCCGGACGCCGACAACCGAGGGTTCGCGCTCCTGGATCCCGACGCCGTTCGCGTCGTCAACCCCGCGCTCCGGGGCAAGTTTCTCGGCGGACTGCACTGCACGCTGGACGCCGCAGTCGAGTCACGGCAAGCGCTCCCCGCCATCCGTTCTTACCTCGAATCCACCGGCCGTTACACCTTCCACGCCGGAACGGAAGCCCGCGAGATCACGACGACCACCTCCGGCGTACACATCCGCGACGACCACGGTCGCAGCTTCGACGCCGATCTCGTGATCGTCTGCCCCGGAGCGACACTCGGCGGATTGGCTCGCGATCTCGCCGGCGATCTCCCGTTGCGCCGTGTGCGCCTGCAGATGATGCAGACAGCCCCACTCGGCGAAAAGCTCACCACCGCAATCGCTGACGGTGACAGCTTCCGCTACTACCCCGGTTTCGCCGGATCTGCCCTCGATCATCTCCGCACAGTGCAGCCGCAGGAACCGACTGCCGAGGAACACCGCATGCAACTCCTGTGCGTGCAGCGCTTGCACGGCGGGCTGACCATCGGCGACACCCACGAATACGAGGAACCCTTCGACTTCGATGTCGACGAGGCGCCCTATCGCCATCTGTCCGGAGTCGTGGAAACACTTCTGGGACGCGATCTTCCGCCAATCGTCAAGCGTTGGGCGGGCGTCTACAGCCAGTGCATCGACCCCTCACAACTTGTACACCGCGCACAAGCCGCCGACAACGTCTGGGTGGTTGCCGGCCCCGGTGGCCGCGGTATGACGCTCGGCCCGGCACTGGCGGAACAAACCGCCGACCAGCTCGGTCTCTGAATCTCTCCGACAAGAAAGACTTCTCATGTCTCCGATCACCCTTGCCGTTCTCGACATGGCCGGCACCACCGTCGCCGACGACGGACTGGTTCTTCGCGCCTTCGCTGCCGCCGCTGAAGCCGGCGGACTGCCCGCCGAAGGCCCGGAAGCCGACGCCGCTCGCCAGTACGTCCTCGACACGATGGGCCAGTCGAAGATCGTCGTGTTCCGGGCGATCTTCGGTGACGAAGACCGCGCCCAGGCCGCGAACGCCGCCTTCGAAACCACGTACGACTCCCTCATCGACCAGGGCCTGGCCGAGCCGATCCCCGGCGCCGAGAAAGCCATCACCACTTTGCGCGAGGCCGGCATCAAAGTTGCCTTGACCACCGGGTTCAGCCGATCGACCCAGGACAAACTCCTCGTCGCGCTCGGCTGGGAAACCCTCGCCGATCTCACCCTCTCCCCCGCCGAGGCCGGTCGCGGTCGACCGTACCCGGACCTGATTCTGACTGCCCTGCTCAAACTTTCGATCGACGACGTCCACCAGATCGCCGTACTCGGCGACACGTCCAACGACGTGCTCAGCGGCATTCGTTCCGGCGCATCCATCGTCGCCGGAACTCTGACCGGCGCACACGACGAGCAACAGCTTCGCGACGCCGGAGCCACCCACATCGTCCCGTCCGTGACGGAGTTCGCCGAACTCCTCACCCACTCCTGATCTCACCTCCGAAAAAGGAATCGTCATGCGTCTACGCCCGAGCATCGCTGCGGCCGCTCTCGCCGTGTCCGTCCTTTCGTTCACCACTGCCTGCGGTGGCACCGGCACTGCTGCCGGATCAGACACCGAGACCGTCACCGTCTACAGCGCCGACGGCCTGTCCGGTTGGTACAAGGGAAGATTCGACGCCTTCACCGCGCAGACCGGTATCGCCGTCAACCTCGTGGAAGCCGGATCCGGCGAGGTCGTCTCCCGCGTCGAAAAGGAGCAGTCCAACCCACAGGCAGACGTGATCATCACGCTGCCCCCGTTCATCCAGAAGGCCGATGCCCAAGGTCTGCTCGAGCCCAGCGGAATCGACACCTCCGCCGTTCCTGCCGACGAGAAGGACGACGCCGGCAAGTACGTACCCGTCGTCGAGAATTACCTCTCGTTCATCGCCAATCCGTCTGCATCACCCGCCCCACAATCTTGGGACGATCTGCTCACTGACCAGTTCAAGGGCAAGTTGCAGTACTCCACGCCCGGCCAGGCCGGCGACGGCACCGCGGTGCTCTTGCTGCTCCAGCACCTGATGGGTAAGGAAGGAGCACTCGACTACCTCGGAAAGCTCCAGGCCAACAACGTCGGACCCTCGTCTTCCACCGGAAAGCTCCAGCCCAAGGTCAGTAACGGAGAGCTGCTGGTCGCCAACGGTGACGTCCAGATGAACCTCGCCTCCATCGCCGACGACGGATCGAAGTTCGACATCTTCTTCCCCGCTGGAGCCGACGGCACTCGCACCACCATTGCACTGCCCTACGTGATGGGCCTCGCCAAGAGCGCACCGAGCAGCGAACAAGCCAAGAAGTTGATGGAGTTCCTGCTTTCCGAAGAATCCCAGAAGACCGTCGCCACCGATGCACTCGGCGTATCGGTCCGCGAGGACGTCCGAAGCGCTGCCGGTGAATCCACCGACAAGAACACGCCTTCCGGAGTTCTGCAGGGCGTCAACGTGTGGACCCCGAACTGGAACGACGTCCTCAGCTCGCTCGACGCCGACATCGCCGCTTACCAGAAAGCCACCGGGAGCTGATCATGGCAAGAACCAGACTGGGGCGGACGCTCCCCGAGACCGTCGGTGTTCACGGAGCGATCGAACATTCTGCTCCGGCCATCACCTTCGATCGTGTCAACGTCGCCTACGGCCGCGGGAAGACCGCAACCCATGCACTCGTCGATTTCAATCTACGAGTGGCGCCGGGTGAAACTGTGGCACTGCTGGGGCCCAGTGGATCCGGCAAGTCGACCGCTCTGAAGGCCCTCGCGGGATTTGTCCGCCCCACGTCCGGTTCCGTCAAGCTCGGCACCCGAGACATCACCAATCTGCCTCCCGCACAACGCGGTATCGGCGTCGTCGTTCAGTCGTACGCTCTCTTCCCGCACATGCGAGTATCCGAAAACGTAGCCTTCGGACTCCGAGCCCATCGCGTGCCGCGGTCGGAGATCGGCACTCGCGTGGCCGAAGCCCTCGACATGGTCGGGATGTCGGCGTACGGAAAGCGGCTTCCCCGTGAACTTTCCGGCGGTCAACAGCAGCGAATCGCCATTGCCCGAGCGTTGGCAATTCGCCCTGGAGTACTCCTCCTCGACGAACCACTGGCCGCCCTGGATGCTCAACTTCGCGAGAGCATGCTCGGCGAACTGGCGAGACTGCGCGCAGCACTACCTGACACAGCCATGCTCTACGTGACGCACGATCAGAGTGAAGCCCTGGCGCTCGCAGACCGAATCGCAGTGATGCGCAACGCCAGACTCGCGGACATCGACACCGCTGAGACCTTGTGGAAACGTCCGCCGTCCAGCTTCACCGCGGCGTTCCTCGGGGGTGCCAACCTGCTGCCCTGCACCGTCACACGCGTTATCGGCACCTCCGCGCTGGTCTCGATCGGTGGCACGCCGTTCACTGCTCACGCCCCGCAGCCCGAGATCGGGCACATCGAATGGGAGTCCGACATGGACGCCTACCTGTGTGTTCGTCCACACGCGGTAGCCGTAACCGGCCTCGGCGCACGAGGATCATTCCCGGCGCGCATCGTCTCGAGCGTCTGGCGCGGTTCCACGACGCGTCTGACGCTGGCTGTATGTGGCCTCGACGATGTCCGCGTCGACGCGGATGTTCCAGGGCACGACGAACGACCGGTCGACACCGAAGTGGGCGTCGTCCTGCCCACGGACGGCAGTGTCCTGGTTCCGGCGGATCGCCACCCATGACGACAACCCTGGAACGCCCCGAAACCGCTGCGCCCCAGCACAAAGACCCGATCCCGTGGCGCCGGATCGGCTGGACGCTGCCACCACTGCTTCTTGTCCTCGTGTTTGCTGTCTATCCCACCGCACGTGTCCTCACGGAATCTCTGAGCACCGCAGATGGCACCGGGTTGTCCACGTGGTCTTCGGTGCTCGGTTCGGAACTGTTCAGAACCGCGCTCTGGCGGACCATCCAAATCGCCGTGGCGTCGACCCTGGGTTGCCTGATCCTGGGAAGCTTCCTCGCCTTGGTGCTTGCCTTCGTTCCGTTCGCCGGATCCAAGGTGGTGGGGCGATTGATCGACACGGTGCTCGCCCTGCCGTCTTTCCTGATCACGCTGGCGTTCACGTTCCTGTACGGGACAGCCGGCGCCGTCAACGCCTTGATCGTCCGCATCACCGGCGACGCGAGCGGCCCACTGAATTTCCTCAACACTCCGTTCGGTGTGATCGCGGCCGAAATCACTTTCTTCACACCCTTTGTCGTGCGTCCGCTATTGGCAGCGTTCACCCAGATTCCGCGTGAACAACTCGACGTGGCAGCCAGTCTCGGCGCGTCACCCGTCCGAGTTCTGCGGCAGGTGGTGATGCCGGAAGCGTGGCCGGCCCTCCTGGCCGGTGGATCGCTCGTGCTTCTGATGACGCTGAATGAATTCGGCATCGTGCTCTTCACCGGGGCTAAAGACGTCGTAACTCTGCCGGTCCTCATCTACACCCGCGGCATTGTCACCTTCGACTTGCCCGGCGCGGCAGTGATCGCGACGGTCCAGGTCGCACTCTCACTCGGCCTGTACTGCCTCTACCGATTCACCTTCAACAGATTGATGGGAGGCAGCCGTGCTGCTGTGGACACGAAACTCTAGGGCCCTCGTACTCGGATTCTTCACCCTGGTCGTCGCGGTGGTTTTCGTCGCGCCCATCGCCACCGTCGTCGCGGCTGCCTTGGCCGGATCGTGGACCGGTCCACTTCCGTCGAATCTCGGCGGCAAGAACTTCTCCACGGCGCTGTCCGACGAGAACTTCGCCAGCCTGATCGTCAGTTTGCAGACTGCATTCATCGCGGGGGCATTGGCATTGATCGTCGGAACGTGGGCCGCGCTGGCCTCGCGTGAGGCACCGATGTGGCTGCGGCGCATCACCGATGCCGTATTCCATTTACCGATTGCGGTTCCGTCGGTCGCGATCGGCTTGGGTCTGCTCATCACTTTCAACGAGCGCCCGCTACTGCTCGGCGGCACCAAGTGGATCGTGATTCTCGCTCACACGGTTTTGGTGCTTGCCTTTGCCTTCAGTTCCGTATCGGCCGCGCTCGAACGGCTCGATCCCGCCTACCGTCAAGCTGCCGAATCACTCGGCGCCGGCCCGGTGCGGGTGCTGACACGGGTAACGCTACCGCTGCTGCTCCCAGCGTTGGGTGCGGCTGCCGGGCTTTCCATCGCACTGTCGATGGGTGAGCTGGGCGCAACGGTCATGGTCTACCCGGCGACATGGAAGACCTTGCCGGTCAGCATCTTCGGACTCACCGACCGTGGCCAGGTATTTCTTGCCGCAGCAAATACGACACTGCTGCTTGCGGTCACCCTGGTCGCCCTCATGGTGGTCGGCAGAATTCGTCGGCGCTGACCTTGCTGTGCGCCTTTATTAACCGCCGGGGGTTAATAAAGGCGCACAGCAGGGGTTTATCCCTTCCTCAAGATGTACCGCTGAACCTTGCCACTCGGGGTCTTGGGCAGGTTCGGAACAAAGTGCACTGTGCGCGGGTATGCGTGCGCTGCAAACTTCTTCTTCACCAGGGTTTGCAGTTCCTTCTCGAGTTCGTCGTCACCGTCGACACCTTCGCGAAGTACGACGAACGCTTCGAGGACCTCACCACGCAACTCGTCGGGCATGCCCACCACGGCGGCCTCGATGACGTGCTCGTGCATGACCAGCACGCTCTCGACGTCGAAGGGACCGATGCGGTAGCCCGCCATGATGATGACGTCGTCGTCGCGCGAGGAGAAGAAGAAGAATCCGTCCTCGTCCGTCATTCCCGCATCACCGGTGATGTACCAGCGGCCGTCTTCGCTGAATCGCTGCTTCGTCTTCTCCGGCGCATCGACGTACCCGGTGAACCACATCAACGGGCTGTTGTGAGTATCGATCGCCACGCGGCCCTGAGTGCGGGCCGGTGCAATGTCATCCGAATTGTCTTCCAGCACAGCGGCAGACCAACCCGGCAACGGACGACCCATGGATCCGGGACGGACATCGTCGCGAAGTCCGTCGGCCCAGGCGTTGACGATGAACATGCCGTGCTCGGTCTGGCCGTAGTGATCACGGACCTCGACGCCCAACGAGTTCTTCGACCACGCAACAACATCCGGAGTCAAGGGCTCACCGGCCGAGGAAGCGCGGCGCAGCGAGATGCCTTCCGGAACGGGAGCCTTGTCGGCACGCAGACTGCGGTAGACGGTCGGAGCGGCGGCAAAATTGGTGACACCGAACTTCTCGATGATCTGCCACGTCAGCGGCGCGGAGAATCCGGCGTGCAGCAGAAGGCTTCGCGTGCCGGCGGCAAGCGGGCCGAGCAACGCGTAGTACAGCCCGTACGCCCAGCCCGGGTCTGCGGCGTTCCAGAACACGTCGTCCTCTCGGACGTCGAGGCCGAACTCCTGGTATGCGTGGAACGAGGCGAGCGCGCGCACCGGAACCGGCACGCCCTTGGGTGTTCCCGTGGTGCCACTGGTGAACAACTGCACCATCGGTGCGTTGCCGCCGACTGCCTGAGCAGCGCCCTTCGGGTCTTCGGCATCCTGAGCTGCGACAAGTGCGTCGAAGTCCAACTCGTCACCGGCCGCGCCGCCCGCGACGATGACCTGCCATGCTGCGTCGGCGGGGATGTCCTCTCCCGGCGCGAGCTTCTCGAGCTGATTGGCGTCGGAAATGACCACCTTCGCGCCGCTGGCCGTCAAGCGGAAAGCGATGGCCGGCGAAGCGAACGCCGTGAACAAGGGCACGTGGACCGCTCCGCGGCGCCAGATACCGAGGAGCGCGACCACCAGGTCCGCAGACTTACCCATCAAGGTCGCGACGTTGTCACCCGGCTCGACTCCGAGGTCGGCCAGAGCTGCCGCGAAACGCGCCGACTGCTCACGTAGATGACCGTAAGTGAGGTCCACCGAGCTAAGGTCTGCCTCGACGACGGTGAATGCAACGCCATCCGCGGGATGCCGATCGCAGAGCAATTCTGCGGCGCTGGCATGCGGGGTGTCGTACTGGTCCAGCAGCTCGCGCACCCGTGCGGTGGGATCGGTGCTCATCAACTTGCTCCTTATCGATCGTCGTATGGTTGGCCCGACCGGTTACGTTGGCGGCTCGTCATACGTACTGTTCACCCCCTATGATCTAGCTCACAAGAGAACTTCACTACCCCCAGAAAGGGGTACCTGCGTGAACCGACATGCTTCGTCACTTCTGCGCCCCCGCGACGGGGACGCAATGCGAGGTGAACTCCGCACAATCGCAGCTCAGGGCGTTGTTCCCGTGCTGTTCGGAGGCGAGGTCCAGGACGGAACCCTGCACCTGAGCGAATTCGTCGGCACCCGCACCAACAACCTCAAGGGCTTGGCCATCCCGCCGCGCTCGGGCATGGGCGGACGCGTCGTAGCCCAGGGTTCACCGATCACCGTCAACGATTACGGCAATTCGCAGTCCATCACTCATCACTTCGACCGTCCTGTTCTCAGCGAGGGCCTGCATTCGATCATCGCCGTTCCGGTCATGGTTTCGGGAAAATCGCGCGCTGTGCTCTACGCCGCGATCCGCGATTCCGCTCCGTTGGGTGACCGCACAGCAGACGTCATGGTCGGCGCATCCCGGCGTCTCGGGATGGAGTTCGCCATCCGCGACGAAGTCGATCGTCGCCTGCAACTACTGCAGGCCGCCGCCGCGACTACCGCCGACGGTATGTCTTCGGAAGAGATCCGCGGAGTCCACGCCGAACTACGCAGTGTCGCCCAGACCGTCACCGACACCGACTTGCAGACCAAACTCCGCGGACTCTCCCAGCGTTTGGCCAACCTGCTGCGTCCTACCGCCGACGCCGAATCCGACGTCACGCTCACCCCGCGTGAAGTGGACGTTCTCTCTCAGGTCGCACTCGGCTGCACCAACATCGAAGCCGGCCAACGGCTTTCCCTTCGCCCGGAAACAGTCAAGAGCTATCTGCGAAGCGCGATGGGAAAGCTGGACGCGAGCTCACGCCACGAAGCCGTGGTGACCGCCCGGAGGTTGGGACTGCTCCCCTGACGGGTCAGTAGCCTTCAGGCAGGGCGGTGAGCATGTCGCGGGTGACTGCGACGGCGTTGTCCGAACTTCCGCCCCGCACAACCAGAGTCGCGAAGGCCAGGTTCCCGCGATAGCCGACGAACCACGCGTGCGATCCCCCTTCGACCTCGGCTTCACCGGTCTTGCCGTACACCTCACCCTGATCTTCGACGCGTTCTGCAGTACCGCTGGTGACCACGAGTCGCATCATGCCGCGCAGGCCGTCGACCATGGCGGGCGAGATCGCCGGGCGCTCACCGTCGATGGTGGTTTCGCGCCCTGAAATCAGTTGCGGCACCGGAGTCGAACCGTTCGCGACCGTCGCCGCTGCCATCGCCATTCCGAACGGACTGACCACGACCTTTCCCTGACCGAACCCGTCTTCGGTCCGCTGCACCAGGTCCGACGCCGGCGGCACCGAACCGGAATCGATCGGCAATCCCACCACGTTGTAGTCCTGGCCGATGCCGAACTGCGCTGCGGCAGTGGTCAACGTGTCTGGTTGCATCTCGCTGGCCAGCTTGGCGAAGGACGTGTTGCACGAACGCGCGAAGGCCGTTGCCATCGGCACCGTGCCGAGTGAGAACTCGTTGTAGTTGGGGACGCTGCGCTCACCGATCTCGATCCGGCCAGGACATGGCACCATCGTGTCGGGGGTCGCCTGACCGGTCGAAATTGCGGCGCCTGCCGTGATGATCTTGAACGTCGAACCGGGCGGGTACTGACCCATCGTCGCGACCGGTCCGTCGCGGTCTGCTGCCTTGTTCTGTGCGACAGCCAGGATCGCCCCACTCGACGGTTCGATGACCACCATCATCGCCTGATCCTTGTTCACGTTCACGGCACGCTGAGCAGCGATCTGAATGTTGCGGTCCAAACTGATACTGAACGACGGAACAGGTTGCGGCGCAGTCTCGGTCAGCACATCGGTGTCGACGCCGTTCTGGTTGACCGTGACGACACTCCAGCCGGCTTTGCCGTCGACCTCGTCGATGATCGTCTTCTTGATCTGCCCGAGAAGGTCGGGCGCGAACTCCGGGTCCGTCGAGACGAGATCCGATTCGTCCGAGACAGAGACTCCCGAGATGGCTCCCAGTTGCGCCGATACCTGGTCGTAGTCGTCACTGCGCAGGCGGGTCACCAGATAGTCGCCCTTGACGGCCGTCGAGGATTCGGCGATCGATTGACCCGTCAGCGAAGAATCGAACCGACCGAGAACACTTGCGAGATTGTTTGCGGAACCAATGATGTCGTTGCTCTTGGAGCGATCGAACTTCACTCGGTAGACGATTCCCGGCACCAGGACATCCGTGCCCGAATGCTCGTTGACCCGCGCTCGCGGCGCCGCGGTTGCCCGCAACGACATCGTCTGCTTGTCACCGAGGCGCGGATGAACGTCCGTCGAACTCCACCGGACGGACCAGTCGCCGTCCTTGCGTCCCATCTGCAGCTCGCCGTCGTACGTCCACACGCGGTCTTTCGGAAGGTGCCACTCGTAGGTGTAGCCGACCGTCGCAGTGTCACCGTTCATCTTCACCGACGTGGTCTCGGCAGTCATCGACTCGGCCTGGAGCGCATCCCAGGTGTCACTCAATACAGGACCCGCGGAATCAGGCCGGTCCGTCAGTTTTGCTGCCTCGTCGATATCCCTGTCACCGAACGCACTCAGGAACTGCTGCGCGACGGGCTCGGGGCCGGCGGGTTTCGGAGTACACGAACTGATCCCCACCGCCAAGAAAATCACGGTGCAGGAGGCCAACAGTTGGGCCGAGCGACTACGAGAGAAATGCCGAGTGTTCATCGAGCCCCATAGTAGGGCGACAAATGCTCCACCCAGCGTAGGCGCGACCATTGCACGCAGCTTGTACGGTCAGTCGAGCAGCACCGTCGAGAAGGTCGCGACCTGTCGGAACCCCACCCGCGAATAGGTCGACCGCGCAATCGTATTGAAGCTGTTGACGTACAGGCTCGCAATGCGACCGGTCGCCATGATCGACTCCGCTACAGCCGCTGTACCGGTCACGCCGAAGCCCTGCCCACGAAATTCCGGGTTGACCCACACACCCTGGATCTGGCCACAGCGAGCAGACATCGAACCGACCTCCGCCTTGAAAACGACCTGGCCGTCCTCGATGTGCGCCCACGCTCGACCAGCGGCGATCAGGCTAGCGACACGGTGCCGGTATCCGCGCCCACCGTCGTTGGCACGCGGGTCGACTCCGACCTCTTCGATGAACATCGCGATCGCGGCAGGCAGATAGATCTCGAGTTCGTCCGAGCGAACCTGCCGGACCAGTGGATCCGACGGGCACGCCAGCGGCTCGGAAACCGCGAGCAACGGCTGTTCGGGGCGCACCTCCCGCGCAGTTCCCCAGTCGAGCTCGAGCATCTCCCACAGCGGCAGCGCCAATTCGGCGCGGCCGACCACCGACGAGCACATGCGCGGAATCCGACAGGCACGGTCGGCGAATGCCCGAATGTCATCCGGATCGCCTCGAAGCGGAACCAGGTTCGCCCCGGCAAAGCACAGTGAGGACAACGGCCCGCCTCGACTCCACAGCTCGCCGTGAATCATGCGTGGGTCGACGCCGCATTCTTCGACGCGCGCGGCAATCATGCAGGCCGCCACCGGATCGGCGTCGAGTACCCGTCGGACGTCTTCGAGATCTCGACTTCCGACCTGCTTGGCTCCGAGGAGTTTGAGCATCCGTCAACCCCCTCGACTCGACTGCGCGTCCACGAATATCACTACCCGATCATGATGCACTCAGATTGCCACGAACCTGACACCGACGGGGAAGATTCATCCGGCAATCACTCAACTCACGGTGACGACCGGCGCACCCTCCGAAGCGTCACCCTCCATGCTTTCGGCAATTTTCATCGCCTCTTCGATCAACGTCTCGACGATCTGTGCCTCGGGCACCGTCTTAATGACCTTGCCCTTGACGAAGATCTGGCCCTTGCCGTTGCCGGACGCCACACCGAGGTCGGCCTCACGCGCTTCACCCGGTCCGTTCACGACGCAACCCATGACTGCCACGCGCAGCGGGATCTCCATGCCTTCGAGGCCGGCGGAGACCTCGTCGGCAAGCGTGTAGACATCGACCTGTGCACGGCCACACGAGGGGCAAGAGACGATCTCGAGCTTGCGGGGACGCAGGTTCAGAGACTGCAGAATCTGGTTACCGACCTTGATTTCCTCGGCCGGCGGGGCCGAGAGCGAAACCCGGATCGTGTCGCCGATACCCTCCGCGAGCAGCGCACCGAAGGCGACCGCGGACTTGATCGTGCCCTGAAACGCCGGCCCTGCCTCCGTGACGCCGAGGTGCAACGGGTAATCGCATTTGGCGGCGAGTTGGCGGTAAGCCTCGACCATGATCACCGGATCGTTGTGCTTGACGGAGATCTTGATGTCACCGAAGCCGTGCTCTTCGAACAACCCGGCCTCCCACAGCGCGGACTCGACCAACGCTTCGGGCGTCGCCTTGCCGTACTTCTCCATCAACCGAGGATCGAGCGATCCCGCGTTGACACCGATACGGATCGGAATGCCTGCGTCACCGGCAGCCTTGGCCACCTCTTTGACACGGCCGTCGAATTCCTTGATGTTGCCCGGATTGACGCGCACCGCAGCGCATCCCGCATCGATTGCCGCGAAGATGTAGCGCGGCTGGAAGTGGATGTCGGCGATAACCGGGATCTGGCTCTTCTTCGCAATGATCGACAACGCGTCCGCGTCTTCCTGACGCGGGCAGGCGACACGGACGATGTCGCAACCGGACGCGGTCAGTTCCGCGATCTGCTGCAGCGTTGCATTGACGTCGTGCGTCTTCGTGGTGCACATGGACTGCACCGAGATGGGGAAATCGCTGCCCACACCTACCGTGCCGACCTGCAGCTGCCGTGTCTTGCGTCGAGGAGCAAGAATCGCTGCGGGTGCCGAGGGCATTCCCAGTCCGATAGGGATGGTCACGTCTGTGCCTTCTTTCATAGCTTCACTGCAAGTTTAGCCGGGCGATCGCCGCACTACCGCGCGGCAACCGTCACCCTTCTCACACGGTCAGAAGATCTTGATCGGATTGACGATGTCAGCCGTGAGTGTCAGCAACATGAACGCGCCACCGATCACGATGAATACGTAAGTAATCGGAAGGAGTCGCGTGTAGTCGACCGGGCCGCCGGGAATCAAGCCTCGGCGGGCGCGGAACCAATCACGGATCTTCTCGTAGAAGACCACCGCGATGTGACCGCCGTCGAGCGGCAACAGCGGCAGGATGTTGAAAACACCGAGGAAGAAGTTGATCGATGCGAGCAGTCCGACGAACATCGGCCACTCGGCTCGATCTGCGGCCTCGCCACCGATCACGCTGGCACCGACCACGCTGATCGGTGTGTCCTGGGCGCGTTCGCCGCCCGTGATCGACTCCCACAGAGCCCCCACCTTCGACGGAATGTCAGCCAACGCCTTCACCGAGTCGACCATGATCTGGCCGGTGAAGTCGAAGGCCGCCGGAACAGCAGTGAGCGCGTTGTACTCGATCAGATTGCTGACACCCTCGATTCCGACAGCGCCTACCTTTGCCAGTTCCGGCGTTGTGCTGCCCTCTTTGGCTACGTAACGCTCAACCGGCGATACGTCGACCGGAACTTGAACAGTCTCGTCGCCGCGCTCGACTGTGAGCGTGACTGTCCCGGACTTGTCACGGATCGCCGCGGAAACCTTGGCGAAAGTGTCCGTCGGTTGACCGTCCACCGCGACGATCCGATCGCCGGCAGCAATTCCGGCTGCCTCCGCCGGGCCGGTACCGGTGCAATCCGCGAGTTTCCACCCCTGATCCTGACCGAGCTGCGTCGGAGCAACACACGTCACGCCCTTGACAACAGGCGGTGCCGGCTCCGTACTGGTTCGACCCCAACCGAGGAGCAATGCGTAGATCAGGAGGAACCCGAGAATGAAGTTCATCGCGATACCGCCGGACATGACGACGACGCGCTTCCACGCCGCCTTCTTGTACATCGCGTGCGGCTCTTCTTCAGGCGTCATCTCGTCGAGGGCCGTCATGCCCGCGATGTCGCAGAATCCGCCCAGCGGCAGCGCCTTGAGGCCGTACTCGGTCTCACCTCGACGGAACGAGAAGATCTTCGGTCCGAAGCCGATGTAGTAGCGGCGAACCTTCATTCCCAAAGCCTTGGCCGTCCACATGTGGCCGGCTTCGTGCAGGGCGATGGACACGCCGATGCCGAGGGCAAACAGCACTACGCCCAGTGCAAAAACCATGAAAGCTCTAGCCCTCCTGCTTCACGAGCTGACGCGCTCGTGTGCGTGCCCAGCCGTCTGCGGCCAGAACGTCGTCCACGGTAACCGGTTCCGCGGACCATTGACCTGCATCGTCGAGAACAGCGGCCACCGTGCGGACGATCGCCGGGAAGGAAATGACACCGTCGAGGAATGCCTGAGCCGCCACTTCGTTGGCCGCGTTGTAGATCGCGGTGAAGCAACCGCCGGATTTGCCCGCGCTTCGCGCCAGATCGACGGCGGGGAACACCGACGAATCGAGCGGCTCGAATTCCCAGGTGGAGGCGGTGGTGAAGTCGCATGCCGACGCAGCACCTTCGATGCGGTCCGGCCAGCCTAGAGCGAGAGCGATCGGGAGCTTCATGTCCGGCGGGCTTGCCTGCGCCAGCGTCGACCCGTCGAAGAAGGTGACCATGGAATGCACGATCGACTGCGGGTGCACGGTGACGTCGATGCGGTCGTAGTCGATCCCGAACAGCAGGTTCGTCTCGATCAGCTCGAGGCCCTTGTTGACCAGAGTTGCCGAATTGAGGGTGTTCATGGGCCCCATCGACCAGGTGGGGTGCGCTTTTGCCTGAGCTGGATTCACACTTTCGAGATCCTCGGCGCTCCAGCCACGGAACGGTCCACCCGAAGCGGTGAGAACCAACCGAGCCACTTCGTCGCCTGTTCCACCACGTAGGCACTGGGCAAGCGCCGAATGCTCCGAGTCGACCGGCACGATCTGACCGGGGGCGGCGGCTTTCGTCACCAGCGCTCCGCCGGCGACAAGCGATTCCTTGTTCGCCAGCGCCAGGCGCGCTCCCGAGTTCAAAGCCGCCAGTGTCGGTTCGAGTCCCAAAGAACCGACGAGCGCATTGAGGACAACATCGGCACCGCTGTCCCGAATCAGTTCCGTCACGGCGCTCGGTCCCGAACGGGCGGTTACCGATTCCAGCGCCGATGCCGCTGCAGGATCGGCGACGGCGACGTCCGTGACGCCGGTTGCACGAATCTGTTCGGCCAACAACTCGACGTTGTTGCCGCCCGCTGCAAGACCGACTACTTCGAAACGGTCGGGGTTGGCAGCGATGACCTCCAGCGCTTGGGTACCGATCGAACCGGTACTGCCGAGGAGGAGGACGCGGGTACGTGTGGTTTCCTGCACTCGCCCATTGTTCCTGATAACACCTGAGAACAACCTTATCGACGCCCAACTACGTACGACAGGCAGTCGTATGTCACCATATTGGGCAGTAGTGCAACCGAATGAGCAGGAGGATCGACCGTGGCCGATACCCAGTTGGACGTCAAGTCCAGCGCCCCCGTCGTGGTCTCGCACGTCGATGAGGCCGAGGTTCCCTCTGCCGCATGGGGGTGGAGTGGTGAAGGACTCAAGTTTTTCCGTTTCCTCGGATGGTTCTTCGCAATATTCCTGCTTCTGATGATGATCGGAAACCATCACGGCAAGGTCGAGGATCTGTGGCTCATCGGCACCGCCGGATTGATGATCTTCATTCTGGTCCGCGACATCGTGATCCGTCGCCGCCCGCGCTAGAGACCTGACAAAGAGAAGGCCTCCACGAACGAAAGTTCGTGGAGGCCTTCTCTTTACGTGTTCAGGCCTGGAACGTTTCAGTTCTCGGCTGCCAGCTGGCCACAGGCTGCGGCGATTTCCTGACCGCGCGTATCGCGCACCGTGCACGAGACGCCCTGGGCGATGACCCGACGCACGAACTCACGCTCGACGTCCTTGGGGCTCGCGTCCCACTCGCTACCCGGAGTCGGGTTGAGCGGAATCAGGTTGACGTGCACCAACCCGCCGAGTGCTTTCTTCAGCTTCTTGCCCAGCATGTCCGCGCGCCACGGCTGATCGTTGACGTTCTTGATCATCGCGTACTCGATGGACACACGGCGACCGGTCTTGTCTGCGTAGTACCGGGCAGCCTGAAGTACCTCCGACACTGACCAGCGATTGTTGACCGGCACAAGTGTGTCGCGCAGTTCGTCGTCCGGTGTGTGCAGCGATACCGCCAGCGTGACGCTCAGGCCTTCGTCAGCGAGCTTGCGGATAGCGGGAGCGAGGCCGACGGTCGAGACCGTGACGGACCGCTGAGACAGGCCGAGCCCGTCGGGTGCGGGCGAGGTGATGCGTCGTACCGCTGCCACCACGCGCTTGTAGTTCGCCAAAGGCTCGCCCATACCCATGAACACGACGTTCGAGAGGCGTCCGGGGCCGCCGGCGACTTCGCCGTCGCGCATGGCGGCCGCTGCCTCGCGAACCTGATCGACGATCTCGGCGGTCGAGAGGTTGCGGTCGAGGCCGCCCTGACCCGTCGCACAGAACGGGCAGGCCATTCCGCAGCCCGCCTGACTCGAGATACAGAGTGTCGCCCGATCGGGATAACGCATCAGGACGCTTTCGAGCAGCGTTCCGTCATGTGCCTTCCACAGGGTCTTGCGAGTGTCGCCCGAATCGCACGCGAGGTGCTTGATCGGGGTCAACAAGGTCGGGAACAGCGACTCCCCCACCTTCTCGCGCACCGATGCGGGAAGATCGGTCATCTTCTCCGGATCGGCTTCGAGCCGCGCGTAGTACTGACGCGCCAGCTGATCAGCCCGGAAAGCCGGAAGGCCGAGCTCTTTCACCGCTTCTTTGCGCTCGGCGGAATCGAGATCGGCGAGGTGCCGTGGAGGCATTCCGCGCTTGGGTGCAGTGAAAACGAGGGGAAGAGAGGCAGCCATAGTTACACCATTGTCCCATTGTTTTGGGGTGCTACCCCACTGCCACCCGATTGTGGCCGGATTACCCGTGCAACTTTGCGCAGGTTGCGTGATGATCATGTCATGTCAACCACACCAGAGGATCCGTCGAACTCCCCCGTGTACGGCCCCGCCGACGGTTTCGGTCCCGATCCGGAACTTCCGAAGGTGGGCGAGGACAAGGCAGTGGAAAAACACGATCCGGAACCGACACCGACGCCTGAACCGGTGCCGACCGGAACGTCGGTCACCGACCGAACCAGGGCTGCGACGACCTGGGTTGGCCTGGTCATAGGCGCAATTGTGCTGATCTTACTGCTGGTGTTCATCCTGCAGAACCTCGAGAGCGTCTCCGTCAAGATCCTCGCCTGGCAGATCGACTTTCCGCTCGGAATCACGATCCTGCTTTCCGCCATCGCGGGCGCGTTGATCATGGCGTTGGCAGGTGGCGTTCGCATCATTCAGATCCGGCGCGCAGCGAAGCGGCAGATGTGACTGAAATCTAGTTACGCAATTGGGTCGATCGATGGGCCAGCAGGCATCATTGATGTCGTGGAAATCACCGGAAAGGCCCTGATGTGACTACTCACATGGAGAGACCTGTGACCTCGCGAATTGCCCCGCAGCAGGCAAGATCCTGGCTCCTCGTCCCCGCGTCCAAACCGGACACCTTCGACGCCGCACTCGCGAGTGCGGCCGACGCCGTCATTCTCGACCTCGAGGATGCCGTCACCGCACCCAACAAACCAGCTGCCCGCCGCGATGTCGCCGCATTCCTGAGCGAACACAATCACGCCTGGGTTCGGATCAACGACGCCACGACACCGTTCTGGGAAGAGGATCTGGCCGTACTCGCGGGCCTCCCCGGACTCGAGGGTGTCATGCTCGCAAAGACCGAAAGCGGTCAGCAGGCCGACGCCACGGCCGAGCGACTTCCCGACGGCACCAAGATTCTTGCTCTCGTCGAATCTGCGGTGGGACTCGAGGCTGCCCCCGAGATCGCACGCACTGACGGCATCTTCCGTCTCGCATTCGGCAGCGGCGACTTCCGGCGCGACACTGGGATGGACGACTCCCCCACGTCGATGTCGTACCCGCGTTCGCGGCTCACCATCGCCAGCCGCGCGGCACGCATCGCTCCGCCGATCGACGGTCCCACGCTCGGCCCCGATCTGGATCTGCTCGCCCGAGACTGTGCGATCACCTTGTCACTCGGCATGGCCGGCAAACTCTGCATGACCACCGCGCAGACTGCCCCCGTCAACGCAGGACTGAGTCCATCCGTGGCCGACGCGATCTGGGCTCAGAATGTCATCGACGATCTCGGCGAAGACGGCTCACGCGTGCGCGACGGCAGCGACTTGCCCAAGCTCGCCAAGGCGAAGAAGATTCACAAGCTCGCCACCCTGTTCCACATCCCCACCGATCACTGATTTTTTTACTACTGAATCGGTGCAGAAAACGTCAGGCGCTCAAGTCGGAGCGCCTGACGTTCGTCTTTTGAGCCCGCCTTCACGCAAGTTCGAGTGATCGTGGTTTGGACCGAACATGGATCCGGTATCGCACCGTGAAGCCCAATCCCGTTACTTGCGAGAACGCACGCTCGGCAGTCTTCTCGGTGAACTCGATTCCGAGTACCCGCCGCATATCGTCTCGATTCTCGAACTCCCACCGGGTGTCGACGCGCGTGAGCGAGAACCCTTGAGCCTCGAAGAATCCTTCGACCGCCGCGGGATCGTATTTGGGCAGATCCGCCCTCATCCACTCTCCGTACGGGCCGGCGCTCACATCGAGATCCACGATCAGCAGGGCTCCCCCTGGCCTCAGGATGCGCATGGCCTCACGAATTCCCGGGCCGCAGCCTTTGCCGAAAAAGTACGCCGTACGGGCATGAACGAGATCGACTGAAGCATCCACCAGACCCGTGGACTCTGCTGAACCCTGGACTACGTCGATCGACGCCGAATCGCGGGTTCGTTCCCGCGCGGCCTTCACCAGCGGTGCGTGCGGCTCCACTCCGACAACACGACGGGCAGTACGAGCGAACTCCGGTAGATGGAACCCCGCCCCACAGCCGACATCGACGACATCGCGTCCAGACCAGTCGACCCGGGCTCGCATCGCAGCCCAGAGGGAACCGTCGACGTCCTGCGCGCGGTTCTCGATTTCGTACACGTCCGGCCAATGCCAGATGTTCGGACTGGGGATCGGCTTGGATCGGCCGGAGAAGAAATCACGCACGAGAAATCAGACGAGTGCGTACAGAATCAGCCAGGTGACAAATGCCGACGGCAGGAGTGAATCCAGGCGGTCCATGATTCCGCCGTGACCGGGAAGCAAGGTTCCCATGTCCTTGATGCCGAGTTCACGCTTGATCTGCGATTCGATCAGGTCGCCGACCGTCGCGACTACCACCAGGACGACACCGAGCAGGACGCCGATCATCGAATTCGCGTCGAGGATCAACGTCACCGAAAGCAGACTGCCGATGACGCAGAAAATGAGGGAGCCGACGAATCCTTCCCAGGACTTCTTCGGGCTCACAGCCGGCACCATCGGGTGCTTCCCGAACAGCACTCCAGCCGCGTAGCCGCCGATGTCGGAGCACACGACACCGATCATCAAGACGAAGACGCGACCGGGGCCGTCGTCTTCGAGCACCATCAACGCACCGAATGACGCCAACAGCGGGATCCACGCCAGAACGAACACCGTGATGGAGGTGTCTCTCAGGAAGTTCTTCGGGGTCGCCTTGAGCCCGTGGTCGAACAACCGCCACACCATGCACACCAGGACGGTTGCGGTGAATCCGCTGAGCACCCCGACCGGTCCCCACGGCCAGCCGAGCCAGATCGTGGCTTGCCCGCCGACGAGAAGCGGAATTCGCGGCACCTCGATGTCGGCTTCACGAAGCCGCGTGGTGACCTCCCACGTCGCGATGAACATCGCGATCGCAACGACAGCGATCCATCCCGGGGGCAGGAAGATCAAAGTGCCGATGACCAAGGCGCCGAGGCCGGCTCCGACGCCAATGGCGGCAGGTAGGTTCCTGCCCGCCTTCGACTTCGGCGGTTGCGCGCCCTCAGCGCCGCCCGTAGGCCCGTCCGTGACGGGACCACCGGCGGTTCCCTCTTGTGCGTGCACCCAAACTCCCTGATCTACTCCCGACGACAAACACTGCAAATGAGGAGGCTATACCTCCATCAACTCTGCTTCCTTGTGCTTGACGAGTTCCTCGACCGTGTGCACGTACTTCGCCGTGGTCTTGTCGAGTTCTTTCTCTGCGCGACCGACCTCGTCCTCGCCGGCTTCACCGTCCTTCTGGATCCGGCCGAGTTCGTCCATCGCCTTGCGGCGGATGTTGCGCAGCGTGACCTTCGAATCCTCGCCCTTGGACTTGGCCTGCTTCACCAGTTCACGACGACGCTCTTCCGTGAGCTGCGGAACCGAAATACGGATGATGCTGCCGTCGTTGGACGGGTTCACACCGAGATCCGAGTTGCGGATCGCCGTCTCGATCGCGTTGAGCTGCGAAGCCTCGTACGGCTTGACGATGACCATGCGGGCCTCGGGGACGTTGATGCTCGCGAGCTGCGTGATCGGCGTGATCGAACCGTAGTAGTCGATCACGATGCGCGAGAACATACCGGGGTTCGCGCGTCCGGTGCGAACCGAGCCGAGATCGTCCTTGGCTACCGTGACAGCCTTTTCCATCTTCTCTTCTGCCTCGAAGAGCGCTTCATCGATCACGGCTGTTCCTCCATGTTGTTCTGCATCATTTTTTGGGTGTCACTCACGACTTGATCAGGGTGCCGATCTTCTCACCGGACACCGCGCGAGCGATGTTTCCTTCGGTGAGGAGGTTGAACACCATCATCGGCATCGAGTTGTCCATGCACAGGCTGAATGCCGTCGCGTCCGCGACCTTGAGCTCACGTTCGATGACCTCACGGTGCGTGATCTGTTCGTACATCGTCGCGTCCGGGTCGAGACGCGGGTCGGCCGAGTAGACGCCGTCGACAGCCTTGGCCATCAGCACTACCTCGGCACCGATCTCCAGCGCGCGCTGCGCAGCAGTGGTGTCAGTCGAGAAGTAGGGCATACCCATCCCGGCACCGAAGATGACTACGCGCCCCTTCTCGAGGTGCCTGCGTGCGCGAAGGGGGAGGTACGGCTCGGCGACCTGGCCCATGGTGATGGCCGTCTGCACGCGAGAATCGACGCCCGCCTTCTCCAGGAAATCCTGCAGAGCGAGGCAGTTCATGACGGTGCCTAGCATGCCCATGTAGTCGGAGCGCGCGCGATCGAGGCCACGCTGCTGCAGTTCCGCTCCGCGGAAGAAGTTTCCGCCGCCGATGACCACTGCAACCTGTACGCCCGATCGAACGACCTCTGCGATCTGCTCAGCCACCTTGGTGACCACGTCGGGATCGAGACCGACTTTGCCGCCTCCGAACATTTCGCCGCCGAGTTTGAGCAGGACCCGCTTGAATCCTGGACGTTCGTTGGCTGGTTCGGACATTGTTCTCCTCAGTTCGATACAAGACCTTGTAGGTCCTTCATTCTTCTTCTGCCGCCGAATCGGACACCGCGGCATAGGAAAGCCCCCGGGACTCGTCCCGAGGCACTCTCATCCTGCCTCATCGGAGGCCCCAGGTACACGTAGACCCCGCCGGTAGAGCAAATGCTCTTCAGGCGGGGTCCATGTGTGCGGGCTCCGAATTAAGCGGAGGCGCCGACCTCGAAACGCACGAAGCGCTTGATGGTCACGCCTGCCTCGTCGAGGATCGCCTTGACGGTCTTCTTGGAGTCCGTGACCGAAGACTGCTCGGTCAGAACGACGTCCTTGAAGTAACCGTTGACGCGGCCTTCGATGATCTTCGGCAGTGCCTGCTCGGGCTTGCCTTCTGCGCGGGCGGTCTCTTCGGCGATGTGACGCTCGGAAGCGACGATCTCCTCGGGAACCTCGTCACGCGTGACGTACTTCGCCTTGAGTGCTGCGACCTGCATTGCAGCGCCGCGAGCGGCCTCAGCAGCAGCATCGCCTTCACCGGTGTACTCGACGAGAACGCCGACAGCGGGCGGCAAGTCGGAGCTGCGCTTGTGCAGGTAAACGGCAACGGGGCCGTCGAAGGAAGCGACGCGGCTCAGTTCGAGCTTCTCACCGATCTTCGCGGACTGCTCCGCAATGACGGTGTCGATGGTCTTGCCGTCGAGCTCGAGCGCCTTGAGAGCGTCGAGGTCAGCAGGCTTACCAGCAGCAGCGACGGTCACGATCTCGTCGGCCAGCTTGATGAACTCGTCGTTCTTGGCGACGAAGTCGGTCTCGCAGTTGATCTCGATCATGACGCCGTCCTTGGCGACGACGAGACCCTCAGCGGTAGTGCGCTCTGCGCGCTTTCCGACATCCTTCGCGCCCTTGATGCGCAGCTGCTCGACGGCCTTGTCGAAATCGCCGTCTGCATCTGCGAGTGCGTTCTTACATGCCATCATTCCGGAGCCGGTGAGCTCACGGAGCCGCTTGACGTCAGCGGCGGTGTAGTTCGCCATGATTAGCGAGCCTCCTCATGTGTCTGTTTCGGACCTAGGACTAACGGTGAAGCACGGCCTAACGGTGAAGCACGGCCTGACGGTGGTGCTCGGGCCTAACGGTGAAACGGCCCTGACCAAAAGAACTCTTGGTCAGGGCCGGTTTCAACGAATCAGGCCTCGGTGGCCGGTGCCTCTGCGGCCGGAGCTGCCTGCGAGAGCAGTTCCTGCTCCCACTCGGCGAGGGGCTCGCCTGCGCCGGCTTCGGGCTTCGCGTCCTTGTCGGCGCTCAGTCCTGCACGTGCCTGCACACCTTCGGCAACCGCGGAAGCGACAACCTTGGTCAGCAGTGCTGCGGAACGGATGGCGTCGTCGTTGCCCGGGATCGGGTAGTCGACGAGGTCGGGGTCGCAGTTGGTGTCCAGGATCGCGATGACCGGGATGTTCAGCTTGCGAGCCTCGGCAACTGCCAGGTGCTCCTTGTTGGTGTCGACGATCCACACCGCGGAAGGAACCTTGGCCATGTCGCGGATACCACCGAGGGTGCGATCCAGCTTGGTCATCTCACGCGTGAGCATGAGGATTTCCTTCTTGGTGCGACCTTCGAATCCACCGGTCTGCTCCATTGCCTCGAGCTCCTTGAGGCGAAGCAGACGCTTGTGAACGGTGGTGAAGTTGGTGAGCATGCCGCCGAGCCAACGCTGGTTGACGTAGGGCATTCCGACGCGAGTCGCTTCGGAAGCGATGGACTCCTGCGCCTGCTTCTTGGTACCGACGAAGAGAACGGTGCCGCCGTGGGCAACGGTCTCCTTGACGAACTCGTACGCCTTGTCGATGTACGTCAGCGTCTGCTGGAGGTCGATGATGTAGATGCCGTTGCGGTCGGTCAAGATGAATCGCTTCATCTTCGGGTTCCAGCGACGGGTCTGATGTCCGAAGTGGGTTCCACTATCGAGCATCTGCTTCATGGTTACGACAGCCATGGCTGTGTACCTCAAACTTTCAATCCGGTTGATGCAGGCGATCGGGTGATCCCTGCCCTGGCACCCGCACGGCCGTCGGACCTGTTTCGTGAGAACCAGGACCAGCCGAGGCCGGAAAACGTGCGCGGGCGCGCGAAGTCGGACTGTGCGAGCACAGACCGCTCGACAAGTGTACGTCCTCGTCCCCCGATGCCATAACCACCCCGGAAGCAACAGACCGAACCGGCGGTTGTGGATCGGCGGCTACCTTGTGGATTACCCGTCTGATCTGCATTGAAGCGTGCGCTACTCCACGCAAGATCAAGGAATGACGATGTTGCGCGGAGCTCGACGAGGCGTGGCCTTCGCCGTGATCTCCTGCTGTGTCGCCGTAGGCACGGCGTCAGCAGACACGCGATTCGACTGGCCGCTCGCTCCTCGGCCGCACGTGGAACGCGCTTTCGACAAACCGGCCGAGAACTGGCTGCCGGGTCATCGCGGGGTCGATCTCGGCGGCAGCGCCGGCCAATCCGTCCTCGCGGCCGGTGACGGCATCGTGGTGTTCGCGGGAGTGGTCGCCGGAAAGCCGACGGTGTCGATCGATCATTCCGGCGGCCTACGCACGACCTACGAACCCGTCACCGCAGTCGTTCGCACAGGTGAACGCGTCGCAGCCAGGTCAGTGATCGGAACCCTCGAAACCGGGCACGAAGGGTGCGCTGTCGAAGCATGTTTGCACTGGGGCTTGCGCAGAGGACGCGAGTATCTCGATCCACTCGGACTGGTTCGGTCGCACCCGCTCAGGCTCAAGCCATTGAAAGGAGGCTGATCGGTCGCAGAAATCGGTCGCAGAATCAGTGCCACTCGGAAACGGCGTGCCGACCCACAGCGTCCGCGAAGTCGTCGGCCACCATCGCTGCCAGTTC
Organism: Rhodococcus sp. NJ-530; assembly: GCF_003860625.1. NCBI lineage: Bacteria > Bacillati > Actinomycetota > Actinomycetes > Mycobacteriales > Nocardiaceae > Rhodococcus > Rhodococcus sp. NJ-530. The sequence continues at coordinate 2,640,287 of NZ_CP034152.1, read as the reverse complement.
CATGAACGCTCGTCTGGTGGCCGGTCGCATCAATTCGAGGTCCATCACCGACCCCTCCGCGAGATGCTCGTCGAAAGGAATGACCTCGACGGCGCGGCATCGACGCATGAAATAGTCCACCAACGCGTCCATGTCGATGACGCTCGACCCTGGTCTGGCGGCGCTGATGACGACGACGGTCCGCTCGACCAGATGGCCGTATCCGTGCAACTGAAGCCAGTCGAGCGTTGCCGCTGCACTGCGCGCTCCGTCGATTGCCGGCGAACTGACCAGAACCAACGAATTGGCAAGATCCAGAACGCCGTTCATCGCCGAGTGCATGATCCCGGTACCGCAATCAGTGAGGATGATGTTGTAGTAGACCTGCAAGATGTCGATGACCTGGCGATAGTCGGCCTCGCTGAATGCCTCCGAAATCGCCGGATCCTGCTCACTCGCCAGCACCTCGAGACGACTCGACGACTGGGATGTGTGCACTCGAACGTCCGAATAGCTCTTTATGTCCGGTCTAGCAGCAATCAGATCGCGCACTGTCGAATTGGTCTGCAGCGGAACACGTTGTGCCAAAGTCCCGAAATCGGGATTGGCGTCAACCGCCACGACGCAGTCACCACGCAGCGAAGCAAACGTCGCACCGAGTCCGACCGTGACCGTCGTCTTGCCCACTCCCCCTTTGAGCGAGAGCAGAGCGACTCGGTAGTCGTTGCGGATCGGCTGCTCGATTCGGGCGGCCAGTGCACGGTTGCGCTGTTCGTTGGTCGAATCCCCCAGATTGACCACACCTCCGGTCGCACGATGCAATCCCCTACGCCAGCCGCCACGCGGCGTCCGTTTCGGGCGTTTCAGTAAAGCTTCGGCAACCAGATCCTGGTTTGTCACCTGCTGTTGGCTCGACGGTGGCGGTGGCGTGGACCAGACCTCTTGCAGTCGCGCCACAGGCTCCGGCGTCGGCGCCGGCTCGGGAGCCGGTTGCGGCGATTCGGACAGCCAGGCTGGTTGGCCGCTGTTCGGCAGGTGCTTCACATCTTGGCGGTTCACGAATCCCCCGGATATCGCATGTAATCGAGTGTCTCGACACGACGATCGAACTTTGCCGATTGTTCACTCTTCTGAGCTGCGACGCTACCAAATACCAGCCGAGAACTCGCGTCGCTCCACAAATCAGGCGCGCGGATGGGCCTGATCGTGGACGGATCGAAGCCGTTCGACCGACACGTGCGTGTACAGCTGAGTGGTCGCCAAACTCGCATGACCGAGGAGTTCTTGGACCACACGAAGGTCCGCACCACCCTCCAGCAAATGTGTCGCAGCCGAGTGCCGAAGCCCGTGCGGACCCATGTCGGGAGCCCCTGGAATTGCAGCCATGGTTTCGTGGACCACCGAACGCGCCTGACGCTGATCGAGCCGGCCGCCTCGAACTCCGAGGAGCAACGCTCGCCCGGACCGATCCGAACACAGCGCGGGTCGTCCGTGCTCCAGCCAGCCGTTCAGTGCCGATTCTGCGGGCAGGCCGTATGGCACCGACCGCTCCTTGTTCCCCTTGCCGAGAACACGAAGCAAACGTCGATCCGCATCGACCGACTCGACGTCCAGCCCACACAACTCGCCGACTCGAATTCCGGTGGAGTACAACAATTCCACGATGAGTCGGTCTCGCAGGGCGAGCGGCTCTTGTTGCTGCGCACCGCTTTCCGCCGCATCCATTGCGTCGAGGGCCTGGCTCTGACGCAGCACCGTCGGCAGCGTCCGGCGAGCGGGTGGAGCCGCCAGACGTGTGCCCGGGTCGACGGAAATGCGTCCAGTCTGCGCGAGCCACGCAGTGAACCCACGCGCCGAAGAAGCCCGTCGAGCTACCGTCGTACGGGCTGTTCCTACGGCATTCTGGGCGGCCAACCACGAACGCATGACTCCAAGGTCGAGGCGGTCGAGATCTGCATTCTCCGAACCCGCGGAGAAATGGGTCAGCAATGCCCGCGCGTCACCGACGTAGGCGCGGATCGTGTGTTCCGACCGGCCTCGGCTCAGTCGGAGGTGCTCGGCATACGCATCGAGGTGAACGCTCAAGCTCGCCGGCAATGCGTCAGTCATGAACACACGCTCGCTCGCCGCGATTGAAACTGCAAGCTCCCTCGCCGATAGGGTTGATCGGTGAATCGAGCAATTCCTCTGAAGATGTTGTGCGTACTGGCACTGATTTCCGCAATCGCTCCACTGTCCATCGACATGTACCTGCCCGGCCTACCGTTGATGGCGGATGCACTCGACACTACTGCGGCCAGCGTTCAACTCACGCTGACCACCTTCATGGCAGGCCTCGGAATCGGCCAGCTGATCATCGGTCCGATCTCCGACGGACTTGGCAGGCGACGAATACTGCTGGCCGCGACAATCATCACGGCACTGAGCGGCGCGGCATGCGCGGTGGCGCCGAACATCGAGTTTCTCATCGGTGCACGACTCGTCCAGGGCTTGAGTGGAGGCGCTGCCATCGTTCTTGCCCGCGCTTGTATTGCCGACCGAGCGCGTGGCGACGACGCAGCGAAGCTCTTCAGCATCATGATGATCATCGGCGGTATCGCTCCCGTGGTCGCGCCACTGATCGGCGGCGCATTTCTCGGCCCCGTCGGGTGGCGCGGGATCTTCTGGGTCCTGGCGGTCGCGGGCGCTGTAATGGTGGCTGGTGTCGTTTTGCTCGTTCCCGAGACACTTCCGCCCGAGCGACGCCACGGCGGCGGATTGAAGGCCCTGATCTCGAATCTGCGATACGTGGTCCGCAATCGGCACTACCTCGGATATGCGCTCGCATTCGTCTTCGGATTCGGCGCCCTGTTCGCGTACATCTCCGCGTCACCGTTCGTCGTTCAGAACGTTCTCGGGCTGAGTCCGTCACAATTCTCGATCGTGTTCGCAGTGAACGCCACCGGAATGGTCACGGCAGCGATGATCACCACTCGCCTGCTCGGCCGCGTCGGAGCACACACGCTGCTGCGTTTCGGGGTGTGCCTACTCCTCACGGGCGGCGCCGTATTGTTCTGCACCAGCGTGGTTTTCAGTTCCACGAATACCTGGTTGATCTTGGTCCCACTGTTCGTGGCAATTTCGAGCATCGGGTTCATCATGGGGAATGCGACCGCTCTCGCCCAAGGAGAGGTCACCAACGCGGCCGGGACCGGTTCAGCGCTGATGGGAGCGGGCCAGTTCGGCTTGGCGGCGCTGGTTTCGCCATTGGTGGGAATTGCGGGAGAAGACACGGCAGTTCCGATGGCAATCGCAATTCCCACCTTCGGAGTTCTCGCGGCCGTTGCGCTCGTGTTGCTGACTCGCGGCACGGCCGCCGCGAGTTAGTTTTCGGCCGCAGCGAGTTCGGACTTCCAGACCCGGAAGCCCTCTTCGGTGCGACCACGACGCCAATAGCCGGAAATGGAAGCGGCCGACGCCGGGACATTTCGTTCCTTGCGAATGTACGGCCGGAGGTTGTGCATGACGGCTTGCGCTTCACCGTGAATGAACACGTGCGGTTCGCCCGGCAACCACTCGAGAGCCTTGACCGCGGCGACAACCGGAGCGTTGTCGCCCGCCAATTCTTCGCCGACCGCGTCGGACGATGCCCCGCGATGCAGCCAGGTCACGGCAATACCTTCTGGGGCATCGAGCGCGATTTCGTCTTCCGGTCCACCGACTTCGACGACGGCGTAGCCGACCGCATCCGGCGCCAATCTCGCTATCGACGCGGAAATAGCGGGTATTGCGGTCTCGTCTCCGACGAAGAGATACCAATCAGCGGTTGGTGACGGCGAAAACGCGCCACCGGGTCCCCGCAGAGTAATCTCAGCGCCCGGCTGAACCGACGCGGCCCACGGACCTGCAACACCCATGTCGCCGTGGACGACAAAATCGATTGCAATCTCTTTGGCATCAAGATCGTACGATCGAATCGTGTAGGTGCGCAGTGTCGGCTGATCAGGAGTGCCGAATTCGATCTTTACATAGGAATCGCTGTATTCGCTGGGAGTGAACGACTCGAAGCCTGGTCCCCGAGAAACACTCGTACCATATGGGGGGTCAATTGTTCGGTCCGCAGAACCGTCAATGCAGTTGTCGGCTTGGCCACAGAAAGATCCTTCCGAAAGTTAGTGTTACCTAACTAATGTACACGACTATTGCAGCACGAGGGCGAAATACCTCGCCGGCGACTCCACACAGCGCTCTGTCGACCTTTGTGCACAGCGAAAGAAACCGACCAATCTGCTGGGTAAATTCGGTGCGGCATAGACGAATTATCTGATCAGCTTCACATGGACGACCTGTCGGACAAAGCCGTCCGAGAACTCGGCAAAGCAACAGTAAAATACACCTCTGGCTCCCGGCGAGTTCGCCGAGAGCCAGAGGTGTATTTAATTCAATCTAGTGTGCAGCATCGAAAGCGTCGATGATTTCCGCTTTGATACGCCCACGCGGAGCAACTTCGTAACCGTTCTTACCCGCCCAGTCGCGAATGGCCTGGAGCGTCTCCTTGGAGCGTCCGGAACCTGACGTGGCCTGCGGCGATGCAGCCTGAGCCTTCTTACCGCGTTTTCCGCTCACCTTCGCAGCTGCCTCGACGAACGGCTTCACCGCAGCATCGAACTTCTCCGCATTGGTGGCGCGCAGATCGATCACGTAATCCGTTCCCTGGTAAGAGAACTCAATTCGATCACCGAATCCATCGTCAATCGGCTTACCGTCAAGGTCGTCGATGAGTTGCCGAATCAGCTTCTCAGCCATTGCACTCCTCTTTCAATGATCGATTCAATTCTCCTTCACAATACACAGATAGAGCGTTGATGAACAAAAGAAGTCCGAAAACCTCTGCCATTTCCGAACAGACTCAATGGTCCGAATTAGCAGCGGGTTAGCGGCATTGCCTCGACCGAACACGAACCTGAAAATTCTGCACATTCATCCCTCGGATGCCGGGTGTCAATCAATGCCCGCCGTCATCGTGATCCAGACTAATCGGACTTCCATGCACATTGACCTGAGGCTTTCCTGAGACCCGTCGAACTTGCGGGTCGGGTCGGCGAAACGCATCGAGAATTACATTGCACACAGTCGAGCAAATTCGTGAAAAATAGCCCTGACGTGCCATTTCCGATGCGCTGCGGGTATTGACGATTCACGGTCTTCGCAAACGATTAGTGAGCATCGCCACGCATGGTCTAACGGGCGCAGAAGTAGTTCACGTACTACCGCGTCCGAAACCAACCACTGGAATCAGAACTTGCAAATCCCTCCAGTTCGAGCAGAGGAAGAGTGGCACGAACCTGAGCTATGAGCAATCCCGATTCCTCGGACAACTCACGCGTACTGCGAGACCCCGTTCCCGGCAATGCTTCGTATACCAATCGAGAATTGCCGCGCAATGCGTCGATGTCACGCGTCGCGGCTGCATCCTCCGCGGAATCCCCGACACCAAATGGGCCTGACGCTTCGACTACATCCACGGCATTGGAAACGAGTCGCGCTTCACCTTCGCGGATCATCCGGTGACATCCGGTCGAGGATGCCGAGGTAACCGGTCCGGGCACCGCCATCACGGGACGGCCTAGTTTTCGAGCCCAATTGGCGGTATTGCGTGCACCACTGCGCCAACCCGCCTCGACCACCACTACTCCGTCCGACAACGCAGCTACCAGTCGATTCCTTGCCAGAAACCGGAACTTTGCAGGTGTTGTGCCCGGCGGATATTCACTTATCACTGCACCCGAACTCGCTATCTGTTTGAGTAGTCGCGCATGCCCTGACGGATACGCCCGATCCACGCCACAGGCCAAGACAGCCAGTGTGGTTCCACCTACGCCCAATGCAGCGCGGTGCGCGGCCCCGTCGATACCGAAGGCCGCCCCGGAAATCACGGTCCACCCGTCGACAGCCAGGTCACCGGCAATCTCTGCCGTCACGTGTTCGCCGTACACAGTAGATGCCCGCGTGCCCACAATTCCAACCGATCTCTCGGTCAGATCAACCAAATCCCCGGACCCCAACACCCACAACACAAATGGTGCCGTCTCACCCCCGGAGGGATCGAGTCCGTCAAAGGAAAGCATTCGCCACGCCGGCCAATCGGCGCAATTCGGTGTTACGAGTCTGCCACCCATCGCCTCCATCAGGTCGAGGTCTCGTTGGGCTGTGTCGATGTGAGCGCGGGCTCGCGTCTTCTCCTCGATTGCGGGTGGCAGATCGCCGTTGCGGACCGCCCTCGCAGTTTCTTCGACCCCGAGCTCGTCGATCAACATGGACATATGCGCGCTAGGGCCCTGCACGACGCGGGACAGATATGCCCAAGCGAGTAGTCGTGGATCGTGTGCAGTCATTGAAATCCCCTGTCTCGGAAGTCGAGTGCGGTGACAACTTGGTCTGGTCCGGGCATCGCTTCACCTGCCAGATCGGCTACACTCCAGGCAACCCGCAACGCTCGGTCCGCCCCACGAGCAGTGATGACACCTTTACGCAGCGCCCGTTCCACCGGCGCCAGCGCTGCACGCGAGAGTCTGAACTTCTGTCTCAACGCCGGCCCTGGTACTTCCGCGTTGGTCCGCCACCCGTACTCACTCCACCGCTGGGCTGCAGTGTCTCGAGCCGCCGCCACGCGCGCACGAACATCGCTGGTGCTTTCCCCCACTTCGTCGATCAGCGCTCCGGTTGCTACCGCCTGCATCCGGACCCTGATGTCGACTCGGTCCAACAACGGGCCAGACAATTTCCCCAGGTAACGGCGACGCGCCGCGGGTGCGCAGACGCAGTCCGCGTCTCGCGGCGGCGCGCATGGGCACGGATTCGCGGCCAGTATCAGCTGGAACCGCGCCGGGTACCGAGCAACTCCGTCCCGCCGGGCGATTCGCACTTCCCCGTCTTCGAGTGGTGTGCGTAGCGCTTCGAGCACCTTCACCCCGATCTCGGCACATTCGTCGAAAGATTGTGAAATGCCCCACACATTGATACAATGAGGGGTACAGATGCAAGACCGAATTACCAACTCTCCCAACACCTTAGCCGCAATCTACTGCCGAATCAGTAGCGATAAAACAGGCAAGAGCGCTGGAGTCGAACGCCAGCAATCAGACTGCCGCGTAATGGCCGATCGCCTCGGCCTCTCGGTTCAGCACGTACTCGTAGACAACGACATCAGCGCGTACTCCGGAAAGCCCAGGCCTGGCTACAAACAGTTGCTGGAGCTGATGAGGACAGGCGCAGTCGGGACCGTTCTGGCATACCACCAGGACCGCCTGCAGAGATCTCCCGTCGAACTCGAGGAGTACGTCGATGTATCCGAGATCCATCGCGTGACGACCCACACCGTTCTTGCCGGCCACATTGACCTGTCCACACCCTCAGGTCGCTTCAACGCTCGAATCATCGGTGCAGCGGCTCGGTACGAAGTCGAACACATGATTGAGCGCCAGCAGACCGCCAAGTTGCAAGCCGCCAAGGATGGCAAGTACCTCGGTGGGCAGCGTCCCTTCGGCTTCGAGCCTCAGCGCAAAGCTATCCGCGAGAGCGAAGCCGCCATCATCCGTGACATGTACGAGAGGTTCGTCGTCGGGCGGTCGTGGTGGTCGATTGCAGTCAGCTTGAATCAACGAGGAATCCGAACAACCCACGGCAAGGACTGGAACTCACTCAAGGTTCGCAACGTCTTGATCCGACCGATCAATGCGGGGATCGTGCTGCACAAGGGTGTCGAGTACCCCGCCCAGTCACCTGCAATCCTCAGTCCAGACGAGTGGGCGAACCTCAAACTTGCGATCGACATCAGCCGAAGGAAGTCACCTCATCCCGGACGGGCACGCAAGCATCTATTGAAAGGATTCCTCATCTGCGGGGCCTGTGGCGAGAAGATGTTCCACAAAAGCAAGCAGCAACGAGACGGGTCGTACAAGACCACTGCCGCGTGCGGAAAGACCGACAACCAAACGGGTCGCCAGCACGGTTGCGGGAAGGTTTCGCGAATGGTCGAGCCGATCATCGACCTGGTTGTGGACTCAATTATGTTCCGCCTCAACTCACCTGAGCTCGCTACGACACTCCACAAACACAAGACGAGCGCAGACACGTTGAAGACACTGAACGACCAACAGCGAGCCTTAGAATCGTCAATCAACGAGATCACGGACGACTACTACGTCAACAAACTTCTCACACGCGACCAGTTCGAACGCGCAAAGACGCAGGCAGACAACGACTTAGCGCTCATCACTAAGCAAATTGATGCCGAGTTAGTGAGCGAGGCAGTCAACACGACAGACGTAAGCGGCGACCTCCGTGAACGATGGGAGAACGAGACACTCGAATGGCAGCGTTCGCTGTTGTTTCTACTCATTGATCGGATCTCTGTCCACCCCTCCCTCGCGTGCCGGGTTACAAGTACCCAAAGTACAAGTCTAAGTGGAGGTTTGATCCTGATCTGATTCAGATCGAATGGAAGGCGTAGGATACTTTTCGCATAGGTGTTCAACAATTGCGGCGGCAGCATTCTCAATTGGAAGCCACTCGCGAAAATCATCCTGGCTTGGCTTGAACCTCCAAACACCTTGCCCGTGTACCGCGCCGCAGACATGGTACGTAATTAGAGTCTCATCCTCATTGTCCAAGTACTTGCGATCGCTCTGCCGCCCCCGTGGAGGCAAGGTGTCCAATTGCCCGACAACGTCTTTCGTTTCATCGATCAGATCGAGACGGTCCTTCGCAACAGACAACGACTCCGCGGTGACCATTTCGACAAATCCGTAGTCGCCCGCATGTGGAAATCGCATCTTCTGTTCAAGTGCGAGGCGGTGTGCCCTCAAGATTGCAAGGAACATCCGGTCGCTCAGTGCGTCGTGATGTAGTAGATCTGAATCTTCAGCTGCTTCGAGCGACTTGATGACCTCGTCACAATGCCGCCGATGACTTTCCGCGAGTTCATCCCGAACAGCAGTCTTCCAAGACTGGTCCAGTTGAGGTACTTCAAAGCCGTCTTCGGTCGTCAATCCGCGCTCGGCAAAACCATGACGTTCAGGCAACAACCTGGCGAGATACGCGCACACCGCCTGGTCGAGATCTTCGAAATGCCTATAGAACGTCGGAGTCGTAACGCCCGCAGCTTTGGTCACATGAACGACGTTGAAACTCCGAGGGTCTGTCCAATCCCCTGAACCAAGCGCATCAAGGATGGCTGCACGACTGCGCCCACGTTTCGTCTCAGCCGCAGCGATCCTCGCTTCGGTCTGACGTGCCCTAGCTGCTTCGTCCACAGTTGCAGCCTACTTGCCGGAACCGACTGGGAGGCAGTACGGCTAGATCTCTAGACACCAACTGTAGTACCTGCTACTTTGGGAATAGATCGCAAGCCAACGGATCGACGCAGATTGAAAACTCCACACTGGAAGCACCTTCAGCCGCAGTTCGATGCAACGGCTTGAACGTCGCTTCCAACCGCTTCGCACCGTGCCACTTGTGGCGGTGCCTCAACTCCCACAAGGAGATTCAAGTGAAGAAGCAACTTACTCATGTTGAACACAACGGGGTACCGACCGAAGTCAGCGCCACATCACCAAGTGGGCTGTTGGAAAAGTACGTACTCCGGCTGGCACTGGAGGAAGAAGCTAACGACTTCGAGCGCATGGCCAGTACAGACAACTTGCATCGGACTCTCGATATTTTCGAGAGTGGACGTGCACGAGTAGGCAATGACGAGGCTGGCAATGCCATTGTTCATGGTTTCGTGATGGCATTCGCGTCAAACGTCACCGAGCGCCAGCGCCGACGCATGATGGGGCAGTGACCATGGAAATGATCATTGCAGCGGCAGTCATTGCAGTTTGGTTGGCTGGCATGTTCTGGTGGGCCTTCCACCGCAACAAGTCTCAACCTGATAGTCGGCGCGAAACCACAGTTCAACCCGCGCCACTCTCAGTCCACGATCGCCGTCTGCTCGATCAAGACGCCGATCGCATGGAGTACGTACGCAGCATGATCGCAATGAATCGCGCACTTGATGAGTACGAACTCCGCACTCCGAACGCGATGAAATATCGCTATTAGGTACCAGGACACTTACGGGGACAGGAAACGCTGCCTGTCCCCGTAAGTGTGGCGACTTTACTTCACGCCTCAGGTGGCATCTGCCGCGTAACTCTCGATTCAGACCCACTCAACCGAGAGTCGCCGAATGAACATCGGAAGATATTGAAGCCCCGAAGGGTAAATCATGGAGCTGTTAAGCGCACTTGCATTTCTGTTCATCCTAGGAATCCCGATCTGGCTGGTACTCCTCGCCCTCGCCTTCTTCGACAAGCGCCTGAAGAGACGCGCAGTCAACGAGTACGTCCAGAAAGTCGAGCAGCGAGCCGCAACCTACGCCGATGAGGCAGAGATCATCGAGCAGTACTTTCGAAGGAGGTACGGCTCATGATCAAACGCCTTCCCTCCGTTGCTTTGTCGATGATCGGCATCGCGATCGCTCTATCGATCATGGTGCCGATCATCCAAGCAGCAGCTCCCCTGATCATCGCCGTGGTCATCGTGGTTACCGTCTCGGTCATCGCATGGCGAGTCGCAAAGTTCTACATGCGCCTCTAGCCGTCGCTTTCGTCAAGTGACGAATTATCAAGAGTGTGTCAAGCTGGGAGTAGACAATGATCGAACGTCTACTCCCAGTCTTGTACCCACCAGATCCCCTTGAGAGGGGCGATTCCTGATGGGCTTCTTCTCGAAACATCAACACGCATACGACACTTCGCGTGACTCGTTCATCCTAACTTTCCAGCCTGAGCTTCCTGAGGAACGCGTAACGGCGTTTCTCCGCTCGATCGGCACATCACTTCTCCCCGGCTCTCACGCCTTTGATGGCACACCGACCATCGTTTTCGAGGTTGTCGTCTCCCCCAACGGGATTCAGCACATCATCCGTTTTCCGAAGGGGAAAGGGCAGTACCTCATGAAGATGCTGCGAACTTCGGTAGACGGCATCGGATACCAGGAGTACGACGACAAGGTTGCTTACAAGTACGACTACGGCGTCTCGATCAAGATGCACAACGGGGCAAGAACTCTGGCCTTGGCGAGCGAATCTGATTACAGCGCTCGGCTTCTCGGCTCGATGCAAGACGCCGTGGAAGACGGCGATGAATTGATACTGCAGTGGGTGATCCGCCACTCCAACGCGAAACGAATCGCTCACGGGGCAGAGAACGTCTCAAGTGCCAACACCACCATCTGGCAGGCCTTGATGGGTAAGACCATTGCGAGTCCTGAAGAGATCGGTGATCGTCGGGCTAAACAGTCCGATCAAATGTTCCTCGCAACGGGACGAATCGCCGCGAAGGCCGCCAACCAGCAGCGAGCAGCTCGTCTCGTGAACGATGTTGTGACTGCGCTGACCAGCGAATCGGGTGCGGCTTACTTCAAGACGAAACCCGTCGATCCGGTGAAGCTGTCGGATCAAATTGAGTTTGCCCGCACACCGTTGATCATGACTGCTGAACTTTCGACCAAGGAGCTGAGCGGAGTCATCGCCTGGCCCATGGGTTCTCGTGTGCCTGACATTCCAGGGTTGGTCAGAGGGACAACACAGCACCGCCCACCGACAAACGGGGTTCCTCGAAGTGGGCTGGTACTTGGTCGCAGCACGATGCCCGGAGTAGAACGTCCGATCGCACTGGACTGGGAGAAGGCGCTCACTCACCTGTACATCGGTGGTGCAACCGAAGTCGGTAAGACAACGCTTGCTGAACGACTTTTGCGGCAGACGATCGACAAGGGCTATGGGACTTTCGTGTTCGAGTACGAGGGCAACCTGCTCAACAAAGGGCTCAACCAGGTTCCCGCACACCGACTCGATGATGTGATCGTTATCGACTTCACTCGAAACCAGTTCCCGGTGGGGTTGAACATCATCAAGCTCGGTTCGCCGAGTCTCGTTGCAGGACAGCTCACTACCTTGCTCGAAGCGATCTACCCCGACAACAAGAGCGTCTACACACGAAAGTTGATCAGCCACGGAACCCAGTCGAACTCGCATGGGCACGCGATGTGGCCGGCAAACAGAAAGATCGACCGATCAAGCAGTTCCTCACCGACTGGCTCGGCAAGAGCAAGGAAACACGAGAGAAGGACAGTCAGGCACTCGAGAACCGACTCTGGGAGATCTTGACGCCTGCCGAGTCCCGATACTTGGTGACTCAAGAAACATCGTCGTTCGATCCGTTCGACGTGATCAACAACAACCGTCTGCTGTTCGTGAACTTCGCAGGAGTATCGGAACAGGTCGCATCGTTGATCGGCAGCTTCATCGTCTCTGCGCTGTGGCGAGCTGCAAGTGCATCAGCCCCCGAGAAGCCCAATCTGATGTTCATCGATGAGTTCCAGTACTTCAGCAGACTGAACTCGGACTTCGAGGACATGCTTGCCACCGCCCGTCGTAAGAAGCTCGGACTAGTCCTAGCAACTCAGTACGTTGAACGCCTCCCGACCTCAACTCAAGACGCGATTGCAGCGAATGCCCGTTCAAAGATCATCTTCCAGTCCAGCCCGAAGAGCGCGCAGATACATCAACGTGACTTCGCAGACCGAACCATCACTGCAGAACAGATCGTCAACCTGAAGGCGTTCGACGCCCTTGCCCGAATCAACACCAAAGAGGGTACGAGTAGGCCGTTCACGATGCACACCTATCCCGAAGCGATCGGCTACGGGCACGGCCAACGCGCCTTCCAAATCTCGGAGCAGAAGTACGGAAGGAGTATCGAGTCCATCGATGCTGCGGAAGTTCAGCGTCGTAGACCAACTACGCCAATGCAGCAGTCGCACAAACCCATTGGCACTTCAACATACGACGTGCCCGACGATCAGAACCGGGAGATCAAAGATGACGCTGCAAGCTGAAGCAGTTACCACGATTGAGAAGCTGGTCGAAGATGCGCACGAGATGGCAAGTGCTGTAGACGACTTACGCGAAGAGAATCCCGCGCTCGCGATGATCATGCTAGTCAGCCTGAATGCCTACCTGGAGCACATTCAGTTCCGCATCAGCCAAGCCGTCCAGCACTCACCATGACCGACCCGCCGATTGGAGCAGTGATGACAGATCTCCCGCCCGTCCAGATCCTCGACAACCTCATCGATCAAGCATTTGCGATGAGAGAGCTTGGACAGACGATCACACGAGTCAGTGAAGAGCTGATCTTCGAAGCAGAGAAACATCGTCAAGCGATCGAGCAATACGACACTGAATCACTTCTGCGATTGTTCCGGGTCTCCTACAATTTGAACGAACTCAGAACTGCTTCGACCACGAATGTTCTCCAGCCACTACGAGCCTTGAGGATGGGATGATCAACATGGATGAACAGCGCACTGAATGGCAGCAGATCAACGACTCCATCTTGGCCTACTTCGTCAACTTCACCAACGACGGCGGACGCCCGATCATGGATGTAATCAAGGAGTGCTGCGAGAAGATCGAAGCGGGTACTGCCTCCCCAAACGAAGTCGATCTCGTCGAGTGGTTCAAACAGGAACTTGAGCACCGCGTTGAACGCGACAAAGACAGGGCGGCCTGGCTGGAGGATGTTCGGGTCTTCCAAGATCTCCGGAAGATTCAGGAGGAGACCCGTGGGTGACGCCGATCGAATCAATGACCTGCAAGCCATGGTCGAGGCAGCGGAACGACTGGAGATGCACGCCGAGTCCGTCATGATCGAGTGCCGAGAAATCGCACACGAAGCGCGCCGCATGATGGGAGATGAGATTGATCCGAACAACTATCTCGACTCTCCGACTCGCGCACGCATCCAGGCAATCACTGGCGAAGTGGACTCACTCGCGAACCACGACTTCATCCGAATCCGAGACACCTTGAGAGACTTCACACACGTCAGGTAGCAGTACAAAGAAGGCCCGCACCGAGTCATTGGGTGCGGGTCTTCTTTGTACGATGGGGCGGGTTAGTGATGATGCCTGTGGCTTCCCCTACCCCGCGACGTGCATACCATGCCAACACCTTGACGAGCTGTCACTAGTTGTTGTGGGTATGGACGTTGCTGACGCTGGATTGAAGTAGACGGGCTGGCCCTTCGCGGCAGGATGGAAGTTGCGAAACAGACCATCAACAGCAAAGGGACCAGCCCTGTGACACACCGTAATGCTCCGCTGACTGTGGAGGGAAGACGACGACTCATCGAGCGGTGCCGCACTCGTCCGATCGCCCACGTCGCCGCCGAAATGGGCATCTCCCGACAATGCGCCTCCACGTGGGTCAACCGGTACCGCAAATACGGTGAACTGGGATTACAAGACAGATCCAGCGCACCGAACCATCAACCCACCGCCACCGCCGCAGAGATCGTGGCCGAGATCGAAGCGATGCGCCGGACCCGGAAATGGTCGGCCGCGCGCATCACGTTCGAACTCCGAATGGACGGAACGGTCATCGCTCGCCGGACGGTCACGAAACTCCTGCGGGATCTTGGTCTCAATCGCCGCCGGTTCATCGACCCGAACGGCGAAACGAACCGCAAACCCCAGGTCATCGCCGCGAAACGGCCTGGTCAGATGGTGCACGTCGACGTGAAGAAGGTCGGCCGCATCCCTGACGGCGGAGGTTGGCGCGTCCACGGGCGAGGTTCCGAGCAGGCCAAACGATCACAACGTCGGAAAACGAAGAACAAGCAGGGCCGCGTCGGCTACACCTATTTGCATTCCGCGATCGATGGCAACACCCGTTTGGCGTACACCGAGGCCAGAGACAACGAAACTGCCGCGACAGCCATCGATTTCATGAACAACGCCCGACTCTTCTTCGCGGCGCACGGCATCACCCGGATCGAGCGCGTGATCACCGACAACGGATCATGCTATCGGGCAGCAGATTTCACTGCTTCACTGCGGGAAGCGCGGCACTACCGGATCAAGCCGTACACGCCGAAACACAATGGGAAAGTGGAGCGCTACAACCGCATCCTCGCCGAAGAACTGCTGTACTCCCGCGAATACATCAGCGAAGCCGAGCGGCGCACTGCCGTCGAGGTGTGGAACATTCACTATAATTATCACCGACCGCATTCAGCACGCGGAGGACGACCGCCTGCCGCTTACCGCCGGCACCGCGTAACTAACGTCCGTGCCTCATACAACTAGTATGCCCTACCCTATCGTTAATCTCTATCGATAACAGGGGTGGGGATAGAAGTATCGCCACGTTTCCTGAATTTGACGGAGAAGTCGACCCACACTAAATGTGGGGGGTGGAGAAGTGGTACTCGACGCTATATGTGAGATCCACCTACCCAAGAAGAGATCTACCAACTGGACTGCTGGCACTTTGGCTGCTAATGAGACCACGCTCTTCGAGGTTGTCTACTATCCTTGCTGCCTTTGAATATCCGATTCGTAACCGCCTTTGAAGGAGCGACGCGGACGCCCTTCCATGTTTCCTGAATATATCCATAGCAACGGCTTCATATTGATCGTCAGATAGCTTTGAAGTGACTAACTCAACCTCGTTTCGAATTTTCGCATCAACTGAATCATCAAGTACCACAGCCTCTTCCGCAGGACAGTCGATCTTCATGTTCTGATGAATTGAAGACACGACGTCGAATAGCTCACGCCGTTCGGCTTGCATAGTAGCCAAGAGCGTTTCCGTACTTGTATCTTTAGCTATCAGCTTCATCTCGCGCTCGTGATTCAGCAGAATACATAGCGCAATGGCTTGTTCAGCATCAAGGCGGAACCACTCTTGTCCACCACCTGACTTATGCTGAACAAGAAATTTATGCAGTTTGGCTTCGACAGCTGAACCATTACTTACTAGACGCAAGCAAACTAACTCTATCTTTTCAGGATTAGCGGTCTGCAGTGCTGCCATCCTAGATACAACATTAACGCTCATTCCAACTTTGTAAAACTCGGTACCGTTTCTCAATATATAAACATACTTCATCAACTAACATTACTACCCACCTACTAAATAGTAAATAGGTGGGTAGTAGTACTCAGAAGGGATCATGTTAGACATGCACCGAACATGGCCTCACTGGCTAGTGCGCTGCGTCGAAGGCGTCGATCACTTCAGCCTTGATACGTCCGCGAGGTGCAACCTCGAAGCCATTCTTCACAGCCCAGTCACGAATCGCCTGAAGCTGTTCCTTTGAACGACCGGAACCACTTGCGGCATTGGGTGTTCCGCTTCCCTTGCGGGTCTTGCGGGCTACGCCGACCTTCTGTGCAGCTTCGATGTAAGGCTTGAGTGCCTTCTCCAGCTTGTCCACATTCGAGTCACGCAGGTCGATCGTGTAATCGGTTCCCTGGTAGGAGAATTCGACCTTCTGACCGAAGCCATCCTGAATATCCTTCCCATCGAGATCATCGATCAGTTGCTTGATGATGCGTTCAGCCACTTTGGTTCCCCCTTAGGAATTGAACAACAGACTTATTCAGTGAGTCCGAGCGTATCAGAGCTTGCAGGAGACGCCGCGCAACTCGCAGGCCTTACATATCAAAAGCGCCCGACAACACGTGTCAGGCGCGACGCAAAATACTTTTGAGAGCTAGTTAGTGCTGCTTCGTTTGAAGTATCCAGCTGCAAACGCAACGATCGCTGTGATTGCAGATGCAACTTCAGCACTGAGTTCGACCCCGAACTGTCCGGCAAGCCAGATGAGTACGATTGCGACAGAACCGCCGATGCCGGCTGCTGCTACTTTCGATGTTGGCGCTGATGTTGGTTGATCGTATTTATGGTTCATGTTCACCTCCTTATTTCAATCCTGGTATGTATTTGCTGACGAACTGCCCGAGCCTGCGCAGTATTGATTCACCAGCTTCTTTGTCGGCGTTGCGTTCGCTTTCCAGCTCATGGTTCCTCACTTCCATTTCTTCCTTTTTACGAACAATCTTTTCCATTTCTTCTTGCGCAATTCGAGCTTGTTCTAGCGCCGCGGCCATGCCAGCCCGGTCACTCTTAGACGCGCTTGAATCAGATATCGCCGTCGTGAACTCAACGAGCCTGTCGCGTCGCTCTCCCGAACTATTGAACTCGTCAAAGAGTTTGTTTCTACTCTTCCCCTCGTGAAACTGCTTCCATTCCTCGCGGCTCATATCTCGAAATAATAGGGCCTGTGCGTATATGTTGGCCACCTCGTATGTTGTTGGTTGCATCTCTTCATCTCCTCCTTCATTATTTAGGTAGGCAGACGGATCAACCCGTCCGGACCAACCGTTTTTCCAATTCGTCGGCTTACCCCAAAACTCGAAGTGCAGATGCGGACCAGTGACTTGCCCCGTGTTTCCCGAATATCCAATTATCTGGCCTTGGGTGACTTGCTGGCCTTGGGTGACCGCAAATCGACTTAAATGCGAGTAGGCGCTGTAAATATCGCCATGGTCAAGAAGGATCGCATTTCCTGCTACTGACAGAAAACCGCCATGATTTGCGCCCGGCCCCACGAAGCTAACTCTTCCATCACCCGTAGCTCGAATGGCAGTGCCCATCGGGCATCCGTAGTCGATACCCGTATGGCCTAGTTGCCCGAGCGGCCTGTAGTAGTCAGGATTCTCACCGAACTGCTGAGTGATTCGATCCGCGACCGGGGCAACGAAACGCGCCATCAGACCGCATCCTCTTTCTCAACCAAACTCGCAATGAGCTGCACTGCATTGAGATTCGCGTCCGACTTACGATCCAGTTGGTCCAACGAGATTGAGACTTTCCCGAGGGCATCAATAACATCGCGCTGGAACTCGTGATCGCGTGCGTCCCGAGCAGCAAGCGACTGCTGTAGTGCGTGACTTGCATTTGCGCTCTTCTCGATCGAGCTCGCAAGGCGGTTGTTGGTTTTGTCGTTCTTAGTAAATAGAAACTTAACAACCCAGATCAGAGCCGCACACACCGTCGCCACGATACCCAGCGCAGCAAGTGCTACTTCACCACCATTCATAGATTAACCCTTACTCACAAGATGACCAGAGAAGTAATTGTTCGCAGGACTGCTAACCACCAAAGATGCACTACCGTTGCAGAATGCAAAGACTTCTACGTAGTCTCCTACCGCCAACTGCATGCCGGACGAGGCCGCACTCCCCGCATCACTACCATGAGCAGATGTAACATTTGCGGAGAACTTATTTCCTGCCGCATATCTAGTTCCATTTTTGTACAGAACGCACCACAAAGAAGTATCACCTCCTGCAGCTATGTAAACTGTCGCATCAAAGTGATAAAAACCAGCCGTGACAGCAGTGAAACGTCCAGTATTGGTTACTATATCTAGATTCGAGCCCGTGTCATAAGATTTCGTGTCGTAGGGTATTTTCGTAAAAGAACCTGCCGTGAGTGAGAATGCCGCATTCCGGTAAACTCGAAACTGATGCGGATTCGTCAGGGACTTTGACGACAGGCCACCCTCGGGGACATTTGCAGCAACAGCGGCTGAAAGCCCTGAAACGGTCGTCTTTTTATCGGTGTTCGAAGTAACATCTCGCACCAAAAGTATGTCTTCTTGCGCGACAGGCGATTTTGAAGCGTTATCTGTAATTTGTTTTGCCATATTCAGTTGTTCCTCTTTATCGCTAATATAACATGTTAAGACGGAGTTGTAGGTAGCTGTTGGTATTGTTCATTCGACAACCCCTCATCCAGGTCTGCGATGATCTCTGCCATCCCCTCTTGAAGAGTTCCGAGCGTCAACGTGATCAGCGTCGAGGTGTAGTTGTACCCGACAATCTGAAGCAGTTGCGTATCCACGAAGTTCCCAAAGTTCCTAAAACCAACCATCTGCCCCAGTTTGATGCTCTCGATGTCATATACGCTCGACGGGATCGTGATTGTCGATGTCCAAATCGGGCGGCCATACTCACTCATTACTTTGCTGGCATAACGCTGAGCACTTGCCGTGAGAGTGAAGCGTCGGTCTGTTATTCGGTGTACTCCCAGTTCAGAATCGGTAATTGCCGCAGTGTCGGTATAGACCTTGAAGAGTGTGCCGCTGCCTGGATCACCACCCACGAAGTAGACCTTGTTTCTCAGATCTTCTGCAGACTTCTCAATGTCGATGTCCGCCAGGTGTTTTCCCTTGACGAAGATGTGGTCTGCCGCCGTGTTTCGCTTCTTGATGTAGAGCAGGTTCTCCCCGACATCGACGTACCAAAAGTACCCGTCTGGAGTCTGGGAGTAGAGGCTTTTGATCCCCTCAAGTTTGGTGTTCAGCTCAAACTTCATCGTCGGCGTAACGCCTGTGGTGTCGATTGACCCTGTGGTGTAGCCGATTCGGCCTGGGTTGGTGTCGAGGACACTCTTGGCGATTGTAGCGATTTCAGTAGACGGGTAAGTCACGGTGGTCGCTGCACCACTCTTGATCAGCTCACCCTTCGTCAGCTCGACCCCGTGCGATATGAGCGTGGCTTCTACGTACTCCGTGTCGCCGTAGTGAGCGCGGTACTTCATGATCTTGCCGCTGAAGATCCGCCGGCCCATTGGGGCACCAGTAGAAACGATGTAGGGATCTCCGTCCTGATCCACGTACGGCTCGCCCTTCTCATTGACGAGGGGTTCATAGCCTCCGTAGTGGGCGAAGATGTCCACTCCGAGACCGATCTCGATGTCGGTGTCTGGACCGACAGTGTTTGCCGTGGTGCTGGTGACGACGTACGGATCACTGGTCTGATCGGTATATCCCACACCAGCTTGATCGGTGAGTGGTTCGCGCAGTTCGATCGTGTTCTCGGCAGATCGAGCCAGTCTGATTGTGGTGGTAGTTCCTGGTGTGAGGATCTGTTGTGAGAAGGTTAGATCGTCTGTGATGTCCGTAAGTACGCGCATGAACTGCCCAGTCTTCGAATAGACCTTGGCTACATACTCTTTGGTGTTCTCAACTCCGAGGTCTTCCCAGTTCACTGGAGGTGGTGGAGGGGGTGGTCCTTGTGTGATCGTTGGTGATCCATAGCCGGTTACCGACGCCGAGTTTCCAACGTCCCAGATATTCATGGTGATTAGAGGTGGCCCTGCCGCGTAACCGGAAGCTGCGCTAGTCGGCGTGACTGTCACCGCTCCAGCTGTCAGAGTTGGCGATCCATAGGCGACTTGAGAATTAGTGCTATCCACTGAGATTGACGACGCGTACTCAGCAGGGGTGAGTTTCTTGGAAGTGAAAGTGCCGGGGAATCCTGAACCACCCTGACTTACTGGTTGAACAAACCCAGTGTTGCCATACCCGGCAGCTCCACCTGACCCACCATTGACGAACTTCGCCGCAGTGTTGGTGAGTGTGTCTGCGTAAAAAATCGAGATGTTTCCACCCGATCCCCCACCACCGCCGAGTCCTGGAGATCCCCAGTAGTCGATTGCACCTGACTGCTGGATCAACCGCCCGCCGTTACCTCCATTGCCACCCGCCGATCCACTGGTGATGATCGTGCCGTTGAGAACTACCTTCCTGGCTCGGATGACAATGTGGACACCTGCGCGTCCTGCGATACCTCCAGCACCACCACCGCCATTTGATCCCCAGTAGCCACTTACGCCCCCAGTTCCACCTTGGTCAATAACCGACCCCGAGCCGTCAGCGCCGCTCTCACCGTAAGAGATTCCACCCCTACCGCTGTTGCTGGTGACGGTCAGGAAGCGAGTGCTGTCCTTGTTGATCCTGATCGCGCTACTTCCCGACCCACCGCCCGAGTTCGAACCCGCGTTTCCGTTCATGCTGAACGTGCCATTTGAGTTGCGTGATTGCCCTACGCCTGCGCCACCGGATATCCCGTACCCACCACTGCCACCACTGCCGCCGAGCGGTCCTCCACTGAATCCTCCTCCAGCACCTCCGCTACCAAAACCGAAGTTCGCTGGGCCATGGTCTGAGTAATAGGAACCCACAGCAACGCCAGGTGATGAGTAGGTGACTCCATCTACTGTGAACGACCAGTCCGCAGAACCAGGGTTGACCTTGCCCGAAACATTGATCGTGCCGTTCAAAGTGAAGGTGTCTTGCACTGCAATGAAGAGAACCGATCCCGTCGTCGATGCAGTACCGAGAGTCGCACCCGCTGCGATCGTGACGTTCGTGAACTGGTGGATCTGATTCAACGGCAAGTTCTGAGTGCCCGACGCTACGTTGAGTGCGCCGTCTGATCCGTCACCGAAGTAGTAGATCACCTGGTCGAGCCTTAGATCTTGAAGATCTTATTTGCCGTGTTTGACCAGGCCAGATTCAAATTACCACCGTTCGGAGTGAAGGGAAGTCCTGTACCTGTATCCATGTAGTGGATCAGTCGTGAGGTGCTTGCTGTTCCTGTGTCTTTGTACAGAACAATCGCTTCAACACTCGCGCCACCGAGTGCAGCGAACGTTAGATCATCTGCGTCGAAAACTCCGTTGGTCACGGTCTTGCCAGTCAGGTTTCCACTCGTTGCTACTCGCGCTGGTGTTGGGATGTCACTCAGGTTGGCATGGGTCGCTAGGTTCGGAGTGTAGGTACTCGTATCCACGAGCACTGCCTTGATGTTGTTGGTCGTCAGGACGATAGATCCGTCCAGAAAGCCTTCTCTCGCTTTGTCATACAAACTGTTGGCCATTGATGTGATTTCCTGTTTACTGCTTTCCCTCAATATACGACGAGCGCTCTGATCGTCCTATAGGTGAATGATGTTTAGAGCCAACGTCTTACGTAGATCGACTCGATTGTCACGTCACGAGCAGTGAAATCGTCGCTGTACGCGATCACTCCTGGTCCTACCACCCACACCGGGAATTGCCCGAGGTAATCAGTCGGAACGCTGTTGACGAAGATGGTCTTGCGAAGACAGTCGATCTCGATCGTGTCCCCCGCTACCCAGTTACGAGTCACTGATACCCCGCGCATGGTCGATCCATTGGTCACGGTGATTCGCTTGGCTGTCCCACCCGTAAGTGTGTTGATCTTCAGCTTGATCACTGGCTCAGCTCGCTATGTGTCAAGTCAAGTGAGACAGTGACGTTCAGTTGATCTGCGATTCCGAGACCGGTTCGTTGATGAAGAATACGGTCGGCATCTCGGGCGGACTTGGCCGGCGCGAAAACCGGGCAGGGTTCGCGACGTAAGCCTCGTTCAGAGTGATCTGCCGGGCCTCGTCGACCGCGTCAGCGGTCCCGAAGTGCACCGACGCCGGCGTATGCCAGGCAATTCCCGAATGACGGTGAATATGGTTGTACTCGTTGAAGAATCCTTCCAAGAACACTCGTGCATCATCCAGTGATGCAAACGAAGTCGGGAAATCATGCAGGTATTTCAGAGTCTTGAATTGCGACTCGGAGTACGGGTTGTCGTTCGATACTCGCGGTCGTGAATGCGACCGGGTGATGCCGAGGTTGGTGAGCAGTTCCGACACCAATCCTGAGGTCATCGAAGTGCCGCGGTCCGCGTGGACGGTGTGCGGGGCGATGCCGTTGCGCTCGATTGCTTCCGCAATGAATTCAGCTGCCAATTCAGCACTTTCGTGTGCAGCCACGATCCACGACGGGTTGTAGCGAGAGTAGATGTCGATCAGTACGTACAGGTGAAACCACACGCCCTTGGTGGGCCCGCGAAGTTTGGTGATGTCCCAGGTCCAGACCTGTGAAGGTCCGTCGGCGAGGAGTTCGGGGATCGCCTTCGGTGGATGTGTCGCTGTTCGTCGGCGTTCACGGTTTTGTCCGGCCGCGGCGGCGATCCGATACATGCTCGACAGTGAACACCAGTAGTTTCCCTCGTCGAGTTCCCGCGCCCAGATCTGACATATGGCCAGGTCAGCGTTCTTGTCGCTGTTGATGACGGTCAAAACTTTCGCTCGCTCGGATGCGGTGAGCGCTTGGCCGTTGTCCGGGATGGGTCTTGGTTTCCGGGGACCTTGAACGGGTGGTTGCTGGTGACGGTAGTGGGTGGCGCGGGATCGCCCGATCAGGATGCAGGATCGCCTGGTGGGGATTTCGGCGGCTCGCAGGTCGGCGAATGTGCTGTTCAGTGCGTCTTCGGTAAGGGCGGTGTGTCCGTGCTCTCGGAGATGGATTCCAAGAGCACGTGAAGTTTTCCCATGATCTCGAGCGCGGCCTCCGTCTGCGTCAATTGCTTTGCCAGACGAGCGTTCTCGCGTGTCAGTCGGGCCATTTCCTTACGTGTCGCGGCGTCGGTGTCGGGATGGGCGACCGCTTTCGGTCGAGACTTCCCGGCCGCTGCGGTTCTGGCTTGGGCCCATTCTCGGAGTTGAGATTGGTACAAACCTTCGCGGCGCAGGACTGCAGATTTCTCTCCGTGTGGGGCGTTGTTGTATTCGTCGAGGATGCGGTTGCGGTATTCAGTGGTGAAGGTTCTGCGGGTCGGTTTCGGGGCAGGATCCGCCGGCGAATCTGACGGTGTTTCGGGGTTCGGGCTGCTCATCGGTGGTGCTCGTTTCATGCCCTCAGCGAGTGATCTCGGTTGCCTCCGAGTGTCTCACTAAATCCTGACAGAGAGGGGCTTGATACGTGCCACCAACGGTGACACCGAGAGACGCCGTAGAAGTCGAGACGTTCGACGGACTGAGTAGTGCCGTGTTGTAGGTGTCAGAAGCAACGCCAGTCGGGCACATGAAGTCCACTGAGAAACCTGCCGTGTTGTGGCCGCTTGTGCTGATGATGATGCCTTGAGCAGTTGAAACGTATCGTCTGATGTCACCGCTGCGGGCGATGTCGAAGGCCTGATTCGGTTGCATCATGGCTGTGTTGAACGCGTCGATCAACTTCTCCGTCTCCTCACGGGTACTCCCCCTGATTCGGCCGGCAACGGTAAAGGTCTTCGGTTCAAAGTTCGTCTTTACGATCACAGCTCCGTCAGCACCAGCGAGCTTGTCAGCCTGCACGTTGTTCTTCGGAGGTGAGTAGACGTCCGTATCCGTCGTGGTGATCTTGTCTGTCTGGAGGTCAAATGCTCCGTATTTCAGTGCGATTGCGCTCATTACATGCCTACCTTTGCTAGTCGTTGTGTTGAATCGAGTCGGTTGAAGAACGCCTCAACTGACTCTTGGTTGTTGAAGGTGAAGTTGCCCGACAGGTTGTTGGTGACTCCCCCGCCATCGCCGCCCGAGTTCAACTCGTTGCGTGTGCGATAGGCCTGCGTAACTTGAGATCCACGCGGCATGTTCACGATCTCTGGACCGTGCTCACCGACAAGCGTTCGACCGCCTGGTGAGTAAGCCGTACCGATTGCGTTCTTCAGTCCTGGTGCGGCATTCATCGTTGGGAGTGCAGATTTGAACTCACCCCTGTTGCGGGCTTCTGCGGCTTCGTTAATTCGTCCAGCCAAGTTTGACCACTGCGCAGCTTCTCCTGCAACAGCACCACCAATGCGCTCAGAAGTAGCTTTGACTGCACCCTCTGCCTTCGCACGGTTGTCCTGCGCTTGCCTCGCCTCCTCGGTCTTCCGCCTAACGTTCTCGTTGGCCTCAGCCAGTCGATTCTCGGCCTCCTTCAGTTGATACGCAGCTTCCCTAGCCTCGAGCGACTTCGGCCCATACTGCGCGACCGCATCGTTGTAGGCACGTTGTGCGCGTTCGACATTGAGATTTGCACCTTCGGCGCTTAACACCGCCCCATTGAGGGCATCCTGAGCGAGCTTGGCATCTCGATTCGTTTGTGCGAGCCGATCTTGCGCAGCCTTGTGTGCGTCGATGGCAGAGGAAGTTTGACCTGACGAAGCACGCAGCGCATCCATACCAAACCCGAGTGCTGCGACCACTCCAACGACAGCACTGATCCCCAACACGACTGGGTTCAGGTTAAACAGCGCCAGTGCGGCGCTAACTGTCGGAACGACGCGAACAAGTGCAGCGAAGTCCGCAACAACATTGCCAACCTTCATCGAGACGAACGCAAACCCCAATGCTGTTGCCGCAGCTTGAAGTAGACCCATGTTGCTCGATGCCCAAGAGATGAAGTTGAGTAGGATACGACCCCCGCCTTCGACCACATCAGCCATGGCGTTACCGATCTTGGACAGCGCGTCCTTGATCTTTGGTTCGCTCAACTTCTTCGACAGTCCCTCGACACCCTTGGTGAGCCGATCAAATAGACCTCCCTGCTTAACCAGAAGTGGGCCACCATCTTCGATCTGGGAATAGTCGATCCCGACAAGCGAGAACGCTAGGTTGCGAACTGACCCTGTGAGCCCAGAGAGCTTCCCGGTCATTGTGTTGCTCATCTGTTCGATCGCATCTGCCGGGACCATCTTCGCCATCGAGCGGTTGAAATCCTCAGCACTAATTGCGCCTTCTTCCATGCGCTTCTTAACATCTTGAATCGAAATACCAAGATCTTTGGCGAGTGCAGTGGTGATCGGGACACCATTTTCGATGAGCTGAAGCGCATCCTGCGCGTACAGCTGGCCAGCAGCATTCACTTGGCCGTATACGACAGCAAGGCGACTCCAGTCAGCACCAGTGGTGGCCACCATGCCTCCGAGTACCTTTACGTCGTTCTTCACTTGCTGCGCTGTACGTCCGTAACCAAGTAGGGTCTTCGCTGCGCTTGTTACGTCTGGGAACGCAAACGGTGTACCGCGGGCAAAGTCATACAAGTCTGTGAACAGGCTCTTCGCCGTGGCCGCATCGCCGGTCAGCGCTTTGAAGGATGCAGCGGTGTTCTGCAACTGAGCACCGGAGGTCAGTCCGAATCCAATAAGTGCAGCGCCTCCGGTTACTGCTGTTGCCGCTGCTGCTCGTATTCCCGTAGAAATAAAGCCGAAGTGACTTGTGAATTTATCTGCCGCCTCACGGGACTTATCGGAAACACTTTCGGTAGCTCCGTTGATTTTGTCGGCCGCACCCTCGATAATTCTGGATGCTTGGTCTTCGGCGGATATGGTGATCTTGATGTTTTTATTCGCCACTATTTAACTCACAACGGCTTATTAGTTGTTTCGCTGCCGTCTCTTCTCTTCCAATTTATCACGCTCATCATAAAGCGACCATATGAGAATTGCCCGCTCTAGGGCTTCTTCAGGCTCCCTCAGTACATCGTTATAGGAAAGATTGAACACCTGCTGATAACGGAAGATGAGCAAGTCATCTTTAACGCTTGCCGGTACATCCACGTCCAGTCCACGGACTATGTAGTCGCGCATGCGCTCTTGGAGATCTTCTGCGGCGATCTTTGCATCGCCTACGAGGCTTTTGGGTCGGAATACTCACTTGAATTCATTGCGTCATAGATGCGCTCGATAATACCCATAGGAAGCAGGTCAAGTACTGTCACGGCGTCTTCTGAAGCGAATTTGACTAGAGCAAGACCACCAGCGTCCGCTTGTGAGTAGACCTGCCCACCAACTATATGACTCGTGACGACATCGACAATCCGCTGGGTTGCTTTCGAGTCATCGACGATTTTTTCTTGCGCAAGTTCACGACGCTCCGCAACGGTGATGGTGTTGTAACGAATGAAGCATTGTTCGTCCCACTCGTCAGCGATTCCTGCAAGGCTGAATTTCCGTGTTAGCTTAAATGAAATTGCCATCGATGATTCTCCAATTAAATATGCCCCTATTTAAGCAAGGGGCATATCATTGGTCAATAGCGATCTACGCTGCGGCGTACGATGCGCGAGGATTCTTCAGCACGGCTTGGATTGCTTTTCCTGCCGTCGTATCGAACTCGCAGTAGAAGCTCACCGTCTGCGTCACGATCTCGTCGCGGTCGCTCGACTTCTCAAGTTCACGGAAGCGCACCTTGGTAGCGATGAACTCCAGACTTGTTGCGCCGTTGGTCATCTTGATGCTCATCGCCTTGATTGCGTTCGAAAGATAGTCGTCTTCCACGTCAGTGCTGAGGTAGCGAATCACGAACTCCCCCTTGGCTTCGAAGACACCACGATCAAACACGGGGTTGTCGTCACCGCCTAGCGGGAACCACATCTCGGATGGTCGCTCGATGTTGAGCTTCAGACTCTTGGCCGCAATGGCCGGCGCAGCAGCCAGGCCAGCACTTGAAGCAGCGGTCTTGAGCACAATGTTCTTGCTCGTGAACTCTTTCTCAGTTGTGAGCGCGACTACCTCAGTTGATGTCTCACCGATTCGAGCCTTGATCGCCGAGCTAATCTGCACCCAGCTCTTTTCCTCAGCTGTCAGTTCGAACGTATCGAAGGTTGTGTAGCTGTGCCGGTTCGATTGAATTGGAGTGACATGAGCAAAGGTGATTGCTGGTGGGATGCTCGACTGATTGACGTCAAAGGTGTGTGGATACACGCCGCCAACTACGGCACCTGTAGTGACTGATCCGAAGATCCCTAGTAGTGGAAACCCAACGCCAACCTCGGTGACCTTGCCACCGATCGTTCCTTCGAACCACTTCCCGACACCTTCGCTGTCATTGATCTTCTCGACAACGCCCATAGCGCTTTCATTTTCGATGATCTCTTGCTTCAGCTGAATGTCCTGGTCTAGCCAGTGAATCCAACCTTGTGGAGCAACCCTCACCGTTGGATCTGTTCCTATGCCGAAGCCAATCGCTTCACGCCTTCCTATGTATGGTTCAGTTGGCATCACCGTCCTCTTCTTTCATCATCAGTTCCACTACCTCCTCAAGTGTTTCGGCCTCGATGACCTTGCGCTTGAATGGCAGGAAGAACGTCTGTTTATCTGTTGACTCTTCGCGAGGTTCCTCAGGAACACTCTTGTTTTTCTCTATAGACTTTCCCATGCCCGTAATATATTGCATTCGGCCATTTAAAAGAATAGCTATTGCGCCTCAACGACTTCCGCGACATACTGGACCGAGAATTTCACCCAACCTTCCTGAGTAATGATCCCCTTGTCGCCGTTCACACGCGGGACCATGCCGTACTCGATTTCCATGTCACTCGCTACGGCTGTCAGCCCCTTGGTAGCGAAGTATCGGATCGCATGTTTGACCGTGTTCGGCATGTAGCGCCCGGTCTTGGGATCACGCGCTGCGATGATCTGGCGAATCTTCCTCGATGTCAGGTCATTTGGATTTACGTCGGCAGTCCAGTCGTCTGCCTTGTTGAAGATGACCTTGATGATGATGCTGTCAGTGATGTCGTCCTCACCCCACGTAGCACGAGCAGTGTTGTCGTTGGTCTGGTCAACCACGATGCACGGCAAGTTGAATGCCGGGATCTCATCGGGGTCTCCGTCGTAGAACTCTACGAAGGGACCACCGACGAAGGTCTCCTTCATTAGGTTGACGATCCGTTGTGTTGTTTCCTCGTACATGGCTAGATGTTGTGGGTATGGACGTTGCTGACGCTGGATTGAAGTAGACGGGCTGGCCCTTCGCGGCAGGATGGAAGTTGCGAAACAGACCATCAACAGCAAAGGGACCAGCCCTGTGACACACCGTAATGCTCCGCTGACTGTGGAGGGAAGACGACGACTCATCGAGCGGTGCCGCACTCGTCCGATCGCCCACGTCGCCGCCGAAATGGGCATCTCCCGACAATGCGCCTCCACGTGGGTCAACCGGTACCGCAAATACGGTGAACTGGGATTACAAGACAGATCCAGCGCACCGAACCATCAACCCACCGCCACCGCCGCAGAGATCGTGGCCGAGATCGAAGCGATGCGCCGGACCCGGAAATGGTCGGCCGCGCGCATCACGTTCGAACTCCGAATGGACGGAACGGTCATCGCTCGCCGGACGGTCACGAAACTCCTGCGGGATCTTGGTCTCAATCGCCGCCGGTTCATCGACCCGAACGGCGAAACGAACCGCAAACCCCAGGTCATCGCCGCGAAACGGCCTGGTCAGATGGTGCACGTCGACGTGAAGAAGGTCGGCCGCATCCCTGACGGCGGAGGTTGGCGCGTCCACGGGCGAGGTTCCGAGCAGGCCAAACGATCACAACGTCGGAAAACGAAGAACAAGCAGGGCCGCGTCGGCTACACCTATTTGCATTCCGCGATCGATGGCAACACCCGTTTGGCGTACACCGAGGCCAGAGACAACGAAACTGCCGCGACAGCCATCGATTTCATGAACAACGCCCGACTCTTCTTCGCGGCGCACGGCATCACCCGGATCGAGCGCGTGATCACCGACAACGGATCATGCTATCGGGCAGCAGATTTCACTGCTTCACTGCGGGAAGCGCGGCACTACCGGATCAAGCCGTACACGCCGAAACACAATGGGAAAGTGGAGCGCTACAACCGCATCCTCGCCGAAGAACTGCTGTACTCCCGCGAATACATCAGCGAAGCCGAGCGGCGCACTGCCGTCGAGGTGTGGAACATTCACTATAATTATCACCGACCGCATTCAGCACGCGGAGGACGACCGCCTGCCGCTTACCGCCGGCACCGCGTAACTAACGTCCGTGCCTCATACAGCTAGATTCCTCCCTTCGCCTTGATAGTTGCTTCGAGTCGAGCGTTGATGATTTCCACGATCTCGTTGTACTGAGCATCCTCGACCTTCATCATCGGTCGGTACGGCATGATCGTGCGTGGTTCATCGCTCTGGTGGTACCGGAAGTGCGCGGCCTTGTTGCTGATCTCAACCTGCAATGGCTGCGCTGCGTAGCTGAACGACCTCTGCATCAGCCCCGTTCGAACCAAGACGGGGCGACCGGGAAACCTCTTGGCCTTCCACGCTGCATACTTCGTACTCAGGCGCGGCCAGCTCTCGCCAATAATCCCTCCCCTGGAAGCAAAGACCTCACCCGAGTACAGACCTTTGAGGTACTTACCGACATCCTTCATCGCGGGTTGCATGTCTTTGAGTTCTAACCCGACATCGTTGAGCATCTTGACGACATCCTTGTCGCCCGAAATTTTGACGCGGACAACAGATCCCGCCATCAGCTAGAACCGATCACCCATATGGAACGCTCGTGGCTGGTCTTCACCTGGCCAGCTAGTGATCCCGCCACCAGCAATCGAATGACCGTCCTCGTCTGAGATGGTCTGATCTCGATCCTGCATTGCTTTGATCTGGTCGCGTGCTTCTTTTAGCTTGAGACTGGCCTGTGAGGATCGCTCACCGTAAGCCGATTGCAGGAGCATCCCTGCAGCGAGCTTGATTGTCAGTGTGCGGATAATTTCAGGGACAGGCTTGAATGGCACTGTGTAGACAGATCCAAGTGCGGTATTGATCTCGCTCTGCGCCGATCGTCGATGCTGGAAGATCAGGCTGTCGTTCAGATTGAAGGCACTCGTGAAGCCTGCCTCGGCACGAATCTCATCGAGTGAGCAGTAATTGCCCCAGTCCTGGCCGCGCCGAGCTTCGCTGCCATCGAGCGCAGTCTCCTCGTTCGTAGTCGCGTTGAAATAGGTGCTCCGATACCAGAAGTCGGAACCACCGGAGGTGTCAGTCATGTACGTCGATGGTTGATCAGGATCGATCGCACGTGTAGCGAGAACGGTGAACTGGTCATCGGCCGGCACTTTTCCATCCACGTTGGCCGCTCGGTAGAAGTGAACCAGGTCGCCAAGTACGCCTGTGACATCAGCAAACGCCGCGTGTGGGTACTTGAGCGGAGAAGCCAGTGAGATAGTCATGTCGTCGGCAAGAGACTCAACCACGGCCTTCTCACACTGCTCGCGTGACAGCTCACCTACGAAGATGATCGATCCAGCCTCATACCCTTGAGTACTCGCCACCTTGATCGCAGTCGCGCCCTCAGGAATACCCTCGACTAGTGACGTCCGTTCACGGATGTTGTTGCGGCTGAATGAATCTGTTTGAAGTGTCGTACTCATATTCTCTTCTGAATATACATCAGATTGTGAAAATGAATATCAATAAGACGATCGTAACGAAGATCAGCGCAGCAATTAGCCAGAGATCCATCCCAGGAGCCATCACCGCCACCTTCGGCTGCTTCAACACCGTCGCTGCGAGTGCGTTTACTGCTGTCATCTCACCAACCGGGTCGTAGGTGAACAGCCCGATCTCCACTTCATCGGCATATTCGACCGCAGCTTTGCTGTAACTCGACGCTGCAAAGAAGAACAACGCCTTCTTGATATCAGTCCCCCGCGCCCCGTAGAGCTGCTGCATCTCAGGCCTACCCGCAGCGCCGCCCTTCCACTTCACCTGCGCCAGCGCCCGTGACGATCGGACGTCGATCCCACCATCTGCTCCCCCAGTAGTTGCGACCGCATCAGTGAAGCCCCAGGACTTCATCTTGTCCGCTGCATTAAGTTCAGCCTGGTGAGGGGTGGTGATGTACTGCATCTAGTTCCATGTTCGCACACACGTTCGATTGATGCTATCGTCGCTGTCGCAGCGGGGCGTAGTTGAAGGGAAGATTCTGCGCCCCGCTGCTAGCAGTAGCTTTCACTCTGCCAGACGCCAGTCAAGTGGCTTTGCGATTTCGAATCTCTGTGTAGATATCGTCGTCGGAGAGCTTCCGTACGAGGTAGTCAACCCACGCCTGCGTGTAGACATACTGTGCGAAAGTTTCGTTGTACCTGCAGAAGTCAGCTTTTGTCTTGTATGGATCATCGGCATTTGAGACTGGCCTGACACCGAAGTACTTCCATGCCTGGGTGTGAATGTGCGTCGTAAATGGAACGCTCAACCTTGCCGCGACCTTCTCCACGACCTGCCCGGGAAGTAGGGTGTCGAGATCAGAGACAGGTATCCTTTTCTCCCGTATCAAAGTCTGTACTTGATGAAGTAATTTGTTTTGGTCATCGGTGAGTTCGTCTGAACGTACGAAAGTCATGGCAGCGTCCGCGTCTGTCTTTGATCCTGTGTATGGAATGAGATAGACGCGGAAGTCATAGCTCTGGTCAGACCGGATCTCTGGTTCGAGATCAGTGTCAAAGTCCTGGACCCACTCAAGTACTCCGTTCGGGACCAGCGATCGAACCTTTTTCAGCGTCTCGACTGCATCATCGGTGATCGAAGATACGAAGAGCGGAAATCTCAATTCTGCGGCGATGCCCTCGGCCTGCCCGAATAACTCGATCAGCGCATTCTCGTAGTTCAGTAGGTAAGCCTGAGTACGTCCAGCTACCAGGGCGGCGATGTTCTTCTCATGACGATGCTCAACCTGATTCCGCAGTCCGACAAAGAAGTCGATGTTTGCCTTTCGCGGATCATTTTCATCGAAGAACTCGTCCATCAGCGACCGCAACGATCGATGCTTGTAGCCCCCGTCTTCATGCTTCACACGCCAACCGCGGTGGTCCCGGATCAAGATCTCCTTGCCAGACTTTTCGAAATGAGCCTGCAGCAACTTGAGCCATCCCATCGACATGTGCACAATGAATGCTTCTAGCTGTCGCTCCTGACCTGAGCGGTTATACAGGTCAACTGCCAATCGCACCTCATTCTTCGAGGCCTGCAATGCGTGCCACCATCGTGGTCTAGGAGCCATCGGCTGAGTATGCCACTATCATCCGACATACCTGTTTGCCACCTACAGAAAGACCGCCCTCTCAGGCGGCCTCGTGCGTTCTACTGAGTCGTAGCTTCTACTTCGCAGATGTGTTGGTCTTTGTGTCTGGAGCCTTCTTAGCGGCGTCCTGAGCGTCTTTGACGAGCTTCTCAGCTTCGATCTTGGCGTCAGCGAGCGCTTTCTCGGCTTCCTTGATCTTCAGGCCTGCTGCTTCCTCCGCTTTCCCGATGATGGTTTTCGCTTTATCTTCGGCGTCAGACTTGATCTTGTCCGCGTCTTTCCGAGCCTCTGCCACAATGGTTTTCGCTTCATCTTCGGCTGTTTCGGTTGCCGAAGTCTGCTCGACTACTGTGCTTGGATCGTGTGCTGCGCCAGCTCGGATCAGTTCGTCAACGATCTTCTTGTCGCCTTCGAACGTGTCCCCTGGTTTGTAGTTTTTGCTATCGTGCTTAACCGCGCTGATGAGTGTTACTTGTGCCATTACGCGATTACTCCCGCAGCCTTCAACGAGGCAATGAGTGCGTTGAGCGCTGTCCCTGCGGCCGTGCCGTCAGCAGCGGGAGTGATAGGTGCGACGGCCGCCCCCTTCTTCACTCCCCCGACTACCGTAGCGGTTGCCGCTGGCACTGGGTTGGCAGCGGTGTCTACCACCGCGCCAACGAGTTTCGCTCCTTTGAATCCTGGTTCTATTCTTACCATGTCAATAATTCCTTCGGACTAAGCCACTACGTTTTTTAGAAGGTAGAAAGCTTCAGGGTTCATGATGATGTGGTCGTAGTAGTCGCTCACAACGATCTCGGTTCCTGATGGGTTTGCTTTCACTTCACGTGTTACTTCGCGACCTTCTTCGAGTCGGAACTTGTAACCACCGTTGAGCTCTTTGCGAGCTGGACGATTGGTCACGTATCCAAGCCATGCGTTCTTGCCCCATACGCTCTGGAATGAGCTTGAGCCTGTGCCTTCCTTGGCAACATCGTTTTTCGCACGACCGACGACGATGCGCTCGATGCCGAATGGCCGGAAAAGAGTAAGAATCGCTTCCTCAGTAAGTACACCTGTCTGGCTCCACTTGATGCGATCAAGTAGTTCAGGGTGCAACATCAATGCGCTGAATGCCTCTGACCCCATGAAGAGAGTGTTGTACTGCTTGAATCCTGCTGTCACTGAACCGGTTGCTATGTCCTGGAACGGAGTTGAGTTCGCGTCATTCCACTGACTTGCTCCACTAAGAGTAGTGTTCTGTGTGATCACTGATGTGTCAGCGAGCTGAGTTGCAAGCGATTTCTCATCGATCAATGCCAGTTTCTGGTGAATGTTCTCGACTGCATCTGCCTCAGGCTCGAACAGCTCTTTGGAGAGCTTGTAGTCCATCTTCGTGACGAAGTCGCTGAGTGCATGCTCCTGAAGAGGCCCGAGTGTGTTGACGCTACGGTTAAGGCTTACACGTTTCGCGAGAGCTTCGCCCGTACGAACTGAGCTATTTGGAACGCGAGTGGCGTCTTTGCCGTAGGCAGCTACTTCAAAAGTTGGTTGCGAGACGAGCACTTCAGGGAAGATTATGTCCGAGATGAAATCGCGATCGTTATTGAGCCACGCGGTGCTGACATTTGTCAGAGCTTGGTCTACATATAGTGGTTGATTTGCCATATTAAGTTGTCAGCCTTTCTTAGTACTTTTCGTTATGTTTTACGTATTCGATCACCTCGTTCGCTACACCTGCGCGTACTGCGCGACCGATGACCCGGCTGCCTGCAGTGGTAGTGGCAACTGCCTTACCGCTTGCATCAGTTGTAATGAATGCATCCTTGGCAATTACTGCGTTCGCAGCTTTAACCTTGAATGTGCCTTGACCGTTCGCTAGGACCACCTCGGCAACTCCACCCTTTTTGACCTCGTTATCGAGAACACCAAGGATGTTGTCTGTTGCCGCTGCTGCTAGAACTACTTCGCCGTTAGAATCGAGTTTTGCGATGTGGTATCGCTTGCCTGTCAGGTCTGCACCTGCGACTGCCGTGTATCGGTCACCTGGTTGGTATGACATCTATTTCTCCTCCTCTTTCAATTGTTCTTTTAGATTCGCGTCTGCATCGAGCACTTGCTTGCGTGCCGTCGAGTAAGCAACACTGCCTCCTGCTGCACGTGCATCTGCCTGGATCTTGACGACACGGTTGTGGACTTCGGTGCTTGCCTCAACTGAGACAGTGCGGCCTGCATCGCCAAGTTCCCTGCCATCGATCTCGTTCTTAGGAAGGCCGGCTAGAAGCTCTTCGAGGTTCTTGCGGTCGTCTCCACGTGATGCGAGAAGCTGATTCGTCCAGCGAGTCTTGTCGCCGCTCTTGATCTGACCAGCTTTGATGCTGCGATCTACGATCTCTTCAGCGTCACGCTGATCGAGTTGTTGTCGTGCTTCACGGCCAGCTTGAGCATCAGCTTCAAGCTTTGCTAGACGGTCGGCAGTGATTGAGACACCACCGTTGCGGCTTGCTTCGATCTTGTCCTTCTCTGCTTGTTCTGCAGCAGCCTTCGCATCTGCTTCCGCTTGCTCAGCGGCTACCTTGTCGGCAGCTTCTTTTGCTGCGTCGGCATTTGCCGCTTCGTCATCAGTCTTTTCGAGTCCGAAGGTTGTCAGCTCTTCCGCTGTGAGGTCTGCTTTATTCTCGCTCAGGAATGTTTTCTCTTCCTCAGTAAGGTCAGCAACTTGTTTTGCTCGAATCTCCTTTAGATCCATAGGTTCTCCTTGATTATGTTTATCACCGTCACCGGCAGCGCTCGCTCTGATTGCCTTCTCAGGCTTGATGCGCGAGGCTGTGATCGGTTTCAGTTTCTTGAAAAGTGGGATGTTGGTGAGGGCGGCACCCGTCAGTACGTTGTTGACGAAGTGGTACTCCTCTTCCGGGTCTTCCCACGGCCAATCGCGTGGGTTGAACTCTGGCGAGATGTACTTCCATTCGCCAGCCTTGATCGCTTCTACTGCTGCGGGTGTCCACTCGGGATCTCCGAGCAATGCCTCGCCGTCATCACTGACGTAGACATGCGAAATCCAGCCCGCAGCTTTGTCATACGATGCGTGGGCGTAGTTGAGAGGAACTTTTGGATCGTCTGCAACCAGTCCGACGCCCGCCTGTACGTTGGCTGCGAACTGTTGAAGATCCTGTTTGGTGATCTCGAAATCACCGTGCCATGGGGTGTGCCACTCGCCCGTGCGAAGTAGCTCGATCGTCTTTGGTGCCTGACCTGTTGAATCAGCTTTGATTTTTACTAAGTTGTGGAAACCTTTTGCCATATGTCGTTAATATCAGGCAGGTGGAGAGAATTGTCAATACACCAAGCCAATCGTAACCACCCCCGCCTACTTAACAGATTGCTTCAGCAGAGAGGATGAGCTGTACATACCTTCGAGCGGTGAGACTATATCTCCCTTTGAGTTATTGTGATTTACGAAAACCATATAACTAATTTCATCGGTATTGACATCTCTTGCTTTGACGATTCTTCCACCGTTTGCTTCAACTCGACCATTACTAGATATTAACGTACCATCTTCAAGCTCACGATCAGTGTATTCAGAAGGGAGTGCTTCATACACGTTCTTTATTGAATTGACTTGCCCTATCATCTCTGTTGTTGTACTAAACCCTGAGTTTGAGGGATCGATCACTACTGATAGTGCTCGTCTACCTTCGTTGATTTGCTCTTGTGTATTACCTTGGGCGGACACAAGATAAAGAGAGATCGTGTAGTTGTTTAAATAGTCTTGATCTGACCAGTTATTTCTAGGGAGGTTAGTGTTTGGGATGCTGAGTATCGAAGCCTCTTCTGAGGTCAGATATCCTTGTAGAGATTCCCATGCGTCGGGAAGGTATTTATTTAAGTTCTCTGCGGTATCTTCAATTCTTATTTTTTGATCAAGATCCTTGTAGACTGAAGGAGGCATCATATCGTATTCTTCGCTTGTTACGATCCCATCTCCGTTGTAGTCGCCTATGAGAGCTGGAGCCGCATCTTCACCGAGATCAGCGGTTACTCTCGGCGCATCGGAAGACTCGATCGCTTCCTTCAGTTCATCTACTTGACTCTTACTGTAGAGAATCCCGCCACCAAAGATGAGCATTCCAGCCACCAGGACTGCGCCTAGGGTGATTGCCACTGTCTTCCCCGTAGAGGTCTGAGCTTTCGGAGTCGACTGACCCCGCGATTCTTCGAAGTTACCGTCAGTCTGTTCGGGCACGGCTCGGCTCCTCAATGAGAGATATGGAGCTTGGACCTTATCGCACAAATCGACCCTTCGGTATCATCTGTTTGAGTGACACCTCAGTACTGGTAGTACACACCGCAGCGGCATCGTGGATGAGCAGCTGGCCGATCACTCCCGTTGCTGAACTTCTCCCCAATCTCGACTACTTCGCCATCCAACGGCTTGCATGCAGTGCATGCACCCTCCAGCGATTCCCACGTCTTCGTCTTCGCGCCGGTCTCCACAGCGAAGTTCTTCAGCCCCGTTTGATACGCGTTGACGCTTTCCGTCTGCGCGATCATCTCGGCTCGCACAGGGTTGTTCACGACAGTCTTGATGCGTTCGATGGTCCCAGCGACATCTTCTCCCCTGGCGATCGACTGTTTGATTGCTTCTCGGATGAGTTTGCGATTCGTCTCCGTCACCTGGCTCACGAGTGTCGCTACCTGTTCACGGGCGGCTACGAGCACGGTTTGTGACAGTGACGAAACTCCGATGTAGATCCCCGATGCCAGTTCGCCGGCCTGAGCTCCCGTGGTGGTAAGCATGGTGATCGCATCGATGACGGCCTTCGTCAGATCGAACTCTTCGGCCCTCCACAAGTCGTCGTCTTTGTTGGCGAGTGGGCTGGCAGCAGCTTTGACGGGTTCAGGAACGAGTGACCAATCAACGTACTGTGGCGCTCTCTGAGCCAGGCCAGCGAGATATTCGGCCACGGCTTGCTCTATTTCCGCTTCGTGCAATAGAAGCGCTTTGAACGTCTCAGGATGAGCCTTGTAGCTGGGTTGCCAGTCTTCACTTGCTCGGATCGATTGCGTCAGTTCAGATTTGACTCTAAGCAGCGTTGCGCGATCCATAGAGTTTGTCCATTACTGCGTCCTTGAACTTCCGTGCCGTTGAGATCAGTGATGCCTCGATCTTCTTGTCGGTATCTTCGTCGTCAGTTGGCAGATCACCGTAGTTGACCCCCTTAGCTTTGAGAGTCGCACCGTTGTACTGTGCCCCAAGTGCATCCACCCACTTATCGGCGATTGCCTG
Organism: Rhodococcus sp. NJ-530; assembly: GCF_003860625.1. Classification (NCBI taxonomy): domain Bacteria; kingdom Bacillati; phylum Actinomycetota; class Actinomycetes; order Mycobacteriales; family Nocardiaceae; genus Rhodococcus; species Rhodococcus sp. NJ-530. The sequence continues at coordinate 2,602,650 of NZ_CP034152.1, read as the reverse complement.
GTCGTACGCGACGTAGGCCAACGTCATGTGAGGCTTGTATTCACTGAAGGTCTGAACGTGAGGCAACAGAGTCAGTCGATCATGGCCGTCGAGTAATTCAGGTGTGGTCTCAATGTGTGCCACGATCGCGAACTTGTCCTTGAGATCGAAGAACCCGACCTCACTGATCGTGACGGTATCCATCTTCCACCCATCGAGCACGGTATCGACTTCGTCCTTCCACACGTTCCCGTTCTTGAGTAAGCCGAACAGCAACGTCACATGAGGCTCGGTCTCGGCCACAGCTCCCATAGCGTGATCGTGCTCCGTCGTAGATTCAACGAGGTCCGACTCGCCTCCCTCAACGTGCTTGAGAACATCGACAGTTTCAGTGTCGAGCATGATGCAGCCGAGTTTATCAGTTTCGATTCCAAGTCCTTCATGCAAACCAGGGAAGTCCCGAGCACTTACCTGTGCATTGATCTGGCGCACTTTGGATTTCGTACTTGCTTCGAGCTGCTTGGTCGCAGGCTCTTCTTCCTTGATGTCTGTCTTCTCAGGTTGCTCTGGCTCGACCTTGGACTCCGGCTTCACCTGTTCCCGCGGCAGATCCTTGATGTCTTCCGGCATGTCAGGGAAGCGCAGTACCTTGCGGACGTGCTCTTCGTCCTGGTCAGTTGGGGTAAGTAGTTTCGAGCTCGTCATCTTCGCCACTGCCTCGGTAAGTTCCTGGACGTTCTCTTGGCCGATCTGGCCGACCTTCCACTTCGGGTAGTCGGTGACGTTGAAGTTCATGTCGACGATGGCCTTGACCACCTTGTCGTTGATCCGAGCAGCTATCTGTGAAGCGATCGCCTGGTCTTGAAGCTCGAGTAGCCGGCGTTGATCAGTCGATGCAGAGTACGAGCCACTTGATCCAGCTGAACCAATGTCGATGTACTGAACTGCCATGTTCTTGAGGATCTGGCGATCGTGGTGGGAGATTGATTCCTTCGGATCAGCTGTCGTACTGGCCATCATGTCCATGAAGTTGATATCCCAGCCGTCCGGTTCCTCGATGTAGGCACGTTCGTTTGCTCGCACGTTCTGTGCTGCTGCCTTCGCTTCTTCGCGCATCACAGGCGTAGCGCCCTTCGGATACTTGATCTTCACGACGCCTAGAGCCTGACGCTCATGCTTGACCGCATCGATTTGGTAGAAGGTCTTCTTGTAGTACCAGTTCTGGTAAGCCGAACGCAGGATCGAGACACCCTGCCAGTTGTCGCCCTCTTGTTGGTGAGTGAGCACTAGGAGCTTGTCATCGGGGATTGAAACCGCAGTGCCATCTGCTTTGCGCTGCACGATCCCTGGAGTGCCGTCCTCTTGCGTCCACTTCTCGATCGTCGTCTGTTTGCGGTAGGCGATCTTCACCAACACCACACGATCCACGCCGTTGACGTTCGCCCAGTCAAAGACGAGTTCGAACACAGAGAAACCGAAGTCCAGCATGGTCAGAGCCTCGGTGAGAACCGCTTTCCAGTTGAGCACCTGATTGAAGTTGTAGTCGATGAGTTCAGCGGCAGCGGTGTCCTGCTCGTCCTCTCCCCCAGATTCAACGCTCCACTCGGCGGCAACGATCGGCATCTTCACCGCCATCAAGCCCGCATGAACAGTGGCGTCACCACGGCGCATCTCTTCGATCGTTCGCATCAAAGCACGGCCACGAAGCTCGGGTCGATACTCGTCACCAGTAATGATGCCGTTCAAGATCTGAACGCCAGAGTCCCCGAGTTCTAGTGGATTCTTCTTGGAAGTGCCTTTTGCCATCTACCTTCAATGTAAATCAGAACGATGAGCCGAACAAGCCCGAAGTGATTGGGGCACTTGCGTTTCGGTCACTATCTCCCTGGTTGGGGAACGCTTGGACCGGACGCAACGCAACGTAAAGTGCCATGATCACAGCGTCGAGAAGATCCGGGCTTGATCCCAGTCGTTTCTTGATCTTGTCCTTGCTCTCCACCTTCAGAACCTTGTCGGTGATCTCGAAGTTGTGGATCATCGCTTCTTTCTGCAACTCCCTGACATATGGACATCCGCTGTAGTGCTTGATGATTCCCAACTCCACCCCACGGGCGTAGAGGTAGATCATCTGAGAGCGGAGGTTGTCGAAGTTGACGGGCATGGAATCCTCGGCACTGAGCATCACGTTTGGATCTGGCTTTGCGCCGCTCATGTACTCGTGGACGTGATAGCCCTGCTTAGCGAGCGCATCCACCACACCAACACCCAGACCCACCGCATCGACTGCCATGTTGTCGAGTCCGTACTCGAACTCACTTGTGTCTTCCACCAGCATGTCTGCCTGGACTGAGGTGTCGATCTGCTCCGTTTTGTCCTTCGTGATCAAGATGTCGGCAATCGTCGTACCGTAGACGAGCGCCCTCACCGATCGATCAGTTCCGCTGCGGGCCACGTCGTAGCCGGCCACGCGTAGATCCGTCGCTTCAAGCTTGTCAGTGAGTGATGCAGCCCAATGTCGGGACTTGAACAGCGAGGTCGATTCATCGCTGAAATTCCAGTTGTTCATCATGTAGCGCTGAACCCACCAGTCGGGGTTTGTCATCAGGGCTGCGATGTCACGCGCTGACAACCAGCTGTCAGAAAGGTCGAACTCAATCACCCGGATGTTCGTCGGGAGTGTCCCCGCCTTCCAGCGGTCGTAGTACAGCTCCTTCGCCCACCCGTCGTTCGGGTTCATCGTCACAATGGAGATCGAGGGCTGACCAGCCTCGTTGCGACGCCCTTTACGTGAGGTCGCCTGGATGAACATCTCGTACTCAAGTTCGTCGGCCTCATCGATGTGGTTGCCGCTGGCGTTGATTCCCTTGATCTTCTTGCCGCCGCGGTCCTTGGTTGGATCAGCTTCGACAAACACGACCACCGACTTGTTCGGGAAGGTGATTGTCTTGGCTTGCTGGTTGTAGGTGAAGTCTTCGTTCTCGACGAGGCCCATCTTGTCAGCCATCTCTAGATACGACGGGATGATGGTTTTGATTGCAGTGCTTATGTTTTGACGGAAGACAGGCCAGTAGGTCTTAGGGAACTGGAGCGCGATCGAGAGGACTACGTGGGCCGACACGTCCGTCTTCCCGACACCGACTGACCCGATAAGAATCAACGTATCTACCGTTGAATCATTAACGGCCTGGACGACCTCAATCTGTTTGGGTTTGAGCTGGAGCATCCTCAGGATCTCGTGGAGCGATAGTGCTCATGTAGACAGCAGGTGCCTCGAAGCGCTTTCCGCCAGAGGTGTGGTCGTAGTCATGCCTGTCTCGCCAACCATCGTTGTTCTTCAACCAGAAGATCCCCGCCGCAGCAGGGGTCTCACCCTTCATAAGACGGCGCTCGACATCAGCCGCGATTCGACGCTTCGCCCCTTTTACAGTGGAGGAAAACGTCGCCCCAGACTCGTCAACATCCTCAGCTTTGAGGTCGTGCATCCCGGACTCGTAGTCGTTCAGTACATCCCGTGTCGTTTCGAGGGCGTAGGCCAGCCCGTTCACCGTGTACGGCTCGCGATCAGTGAAGTACTGCTCTTGCTCGACGTACTGAGTGCCATCAACGCGTTTGACGAAGATCGATCGGGTCGAGAGGTGCGAGTCGCAGTTACCGAAATAGGCCTCGATCTTCTGAGACAATTCTTCTACCGACTTGAACTTGAGTGGTCGCCCACCTTTGTTCTTTTCTTCTTGAGGGGTTTGTTCTTCCATATGAGACTAGTTTATGACATTTGGTTGATTAAGTCACGAGTACTGAGGGCAAAGGATTCGTACCGTCCCACGTGTTTCCTCCATCGCAGCATCACCAAGACCAGCGACACCTGGAATAGATGCTGATTCTTCGACCGAACCACCGCCCATCTGGACGACTCCACAAGTTGCCAATCCGCCCGCAACACTGAGGACAGGGTAATTCGCACTAATTCTCTTCATTTCCAAGGCCCACCCTTGAACATCCGCATTCTCATAGCCGGGGCGCGATTTCAAGTCAGCTAATAGCTCGTCAGAGTAGTTCTCAGAAGATTGAGCAACACCTGAACCCAACATTTCTCTCATTAGATCTTTTCGATCAGTGCAGTACCAAACTGTATATGCAGCGAACGATCCTGACGGCGCTGCTTCAACGACCGACGCAGGAGGGTTGATGCTCTGGATCGCAGTCTCAATCGCGTTTCCCCGACTCTGCGTTTGAGGCAGTCCGAAGACCTGAAGCTGATCAAACTCTTGACCCGCTTTCTCACGTGCAAGCGCTTGAAGTTCCTCAATCGACAGATTTTCGCCGCTGTATGTCGCACACTCATCCACGCTACCGCCCGATTCCTGGTGTGTCGTTTCGGTAGAATTCGAAGAACACCCCGCCATCAATAAGGCACCGGCGCTGAGCAGGACTGTAATGGTAGCGATTCGATTACGCACAAACTTACCCCTCTTCCAGACGGACGAAAGTCGATGATCCCACATCTGAAAGAGTTTGTATGTCGTCTGTTCGAATGAACGACATCACGGATCGCTTTTTGGTTAGGCTTCGGTAGGTTGAGGTGCAGATTCAGGCGTATGGCGACCAGCCTTGATGATCTTCTCCGCTACTCGTATGACTCGGCCGGCAGATTCGGGTGATGGTTCCTGATTCTTCATCCAGGTCTGCACATAGTGGCGACTCTCGGCAGCGTTGAAAAGTGCAAGCGCCCCAAGATGATTCAGGACAATGTACGCGCTGCCTTCAGCCTCAAACTCACGCTCGCCACGGTGCTGCAGATAGTCGGCATGAGCCCCGGGAACAGTGTGTCCCGCTTCGATGTGACTCCACTCGTGGATCTTCGTCTTGAACGGGTACCGAGCGATTGGGTTAATCGCGTAGTTGCGGTTGATAGACCACCCTTGGATATTTCCGTCGTGGCCTTCGAACGGAACCTCCTCTACCTTGAGGTTCTGCATAGCGAGAGTCTCGCTCCACTCAGGTAGCTCGATCTCTGGCAGTGGTTCACCCTCCGTGTCAGATGCACGGATCATGCTCTTGGATAGTACGAATCCCGTGAGTCGCTGTTCTTCCTTGCCCTGATCGTTCTCTTCCTTCCTGAAGACTGGACGGCGGATGTAGGCAGCCTTCGAGCCCTTCTTCACGGTGCGCCCATAGTCCTCGCCCCAGCGCTTCAGAGTGTTCACCGGCTCATCGACACCCTGCATCATGAGCAACGCTTGATTGCCGAGACTTAGGTTCACGTAACGGGTGTACGTGTCGCCCTGTTCTCCCGGCATGTTGAGGATCTGGTCAAGTAAATCGAGGTTGGTAGCTTCCAGCAGCTCAGGTGGGACTTCAGCTCGCTTGTATGTTCGTTTAGATTTAGTTTTTTCCATATGGGGCTAGTTAGCTACCTCCTGTTTAGTTTTGAGGGCGGTGAGTTCAGCTTTGTATTTTGCAATATCCTTTAAGCTTACGGCTTTCGTATCGACCGGTTTTCCAAGAGTCGTATCTCTAAATATTCCATATCGCCAAGACACCATATCTAGTCCATCTATCCGCTCTTGTAAGCCGTATTGCTTGACTATCTGCATCACTATATCCACGTCACTAAGAGACATACGTGTCGATGTTTTACGGATGATCTCCATGCGTAGCTCATCATCTTTTCTAGTGGTATCACTCATAGATTCTCCTTATCCTTCACAAATATTTTCAATGTTTTACCATCGTCTTGAAAACTCTGTTCGATCTGGATGATGCTAGTCTCTGCGTTACTGAAAGCTCCGTAAACTCGACCACCCATCATCCCACTGCCGCCACACTTATCGCATGGCTTCTCTTTGTAGTTTCCATTTTTTTGCAATACGTTTGCAGTTTTTCTTCCACGACACCAGAAACATTGGCGATGGTCGATAACCTCGAAGCGTGTGACATCTTCTAGTGATTCACACTCCTTTGCTTGAGTATATTTGTCAAACATTCGCCTGACGGCTGTTCTGACTAAATCATCTTCCTCTTCGACAGATAGGCCTTTATCGATGACATTATCCTTATACCAGCACGGACTGTGGTATTCACCGCTACACCACCCCATGATGTGATCTAGTTCTTTATCGAACTCTGACTCTGTAGGGGTGTTAGGCATTATCAACCTCTATATCTTTCCAATATGGTGAATAGTGCAGTTCAACATTGTCGATGAACTCATCGCCCAGCTCTTGCTTGATGCGATTATATAGCGCAGGGGTCAACTCAATCATGAAGTTTAACTCGTTACTCGGTTTATTCATTACTTAATCCCCTTCCGTAATTTTTCAATAGTCTTAAAATACACAGCGTAAGGCTCACTTTTGCCTATCTTCTTAACTACTGCATACTTGTAAGTGCTAGCAAAATTAGGCTCTAATCTATATACTACTGTGTTTTTATTGTTTATTAGCTCTGTCAAAGTGTCGTCCTTGAACCAATAGTAAAATTCATTCGTAAAATCTGGCTCTGTAGGGGTGTTACTCATTGAAAACTCCAGAATCGGCTTGCTAAATGGTGCTTCGCTGCGTCTTCATCGTCAATATCTTTATGAGAAACAGTCTGATTGTCGTGTTGGTACATGCGCAATTCTTCGTCATTGACTCTGTAATAGTCTTCTGGATTGATCTGATGGTGCTTTAGTGCAAACTCGATTGCAGCCTCTTCGCTGTCCTCGTTCAACTGGGCTGATAGAACTATGGGTATTTCGTCGTAGTCACAGAACTTCTGGCTCGTGATATTGATGTCTTTGCGGCAGAGTTCGCAGCGTGCGTATTTTAGCTCATCTTGTGTATTGTCTTTACTCATCCCCGATCCTCCAAACTCCCCGCGAGATACCCGAACGGATCATCAGACACAGCGACAGTCTGGGTACGAACCATCCACTCCTCACCCCAAAGTGCTCTGCAGAAGTCGTGGTTCATCAGCAAGATCCCCAGTACTGCGCGGGGTGGCATGTTCCACTGGTTAATGAGATCCATGGTTCCGAAGAGTGCAGGGTTGTCGTAGCCGTTGGTGTTGGCGAGTTTGATTGCAGCGCGGAGGGTTTGGGTTGGGGTCATGAGGTGACCTCCAAAAGTTCTGGGTTCTCGAAGCGGTTGCCTATGACTTCATCTGAATAGATAACCCGGTAGCCGCCAGCAGTTTGGAACAGTCCGTCTCTGAACACAATTTCGTCAGCTAGACGGCCTGGACCTCGGATAATATCCCCCTCGAATATCTCCACGCCGTTCTTATCCTTGAGACCGACGTACTGTGTCAGTGCGACTCGATCAGCGGCCAATGTCTCCATGTGGACTGAAACGTCCATGCCCTTTTGAACTTCAGGCCACACAACGAGGACTGAATCGGATGAGCGGACAAACCACGCATCGGCACCTAGCCACTCCTCGAGCCTCTTGTCCCAAGCTCGAAACTTGATCTCCCTCATGCCATCTCCCCCGCCCAGCGCTCATAAGCAGCTTCGAGCTTCTGGTAGTCAGCGATCACCTCTTCCTCGGACTTGTACTGACCTACGTGAACGAAGCCATCGTCGGTTTCAACGAGGAGGTAGTGACCGACTAAGGCAGACGGATCAGCGAGGCCGGCGGACTGGAGGGCTTCCTCGAAGTTGGTTGCCAGCTCTTGGAGTTCGGCTTCACTGTTGCTGATCCTGGCGAAGTAACCCGTGGTCGATGCGGTGTCCCCTGAGCTTTGGTTGGCCCAGCCTTCTAGTGAGAGGTGATGCAGGACTTCATCGCGAGGCGAGGAGTACTTGGTGCTGATGTACTCGGGTGTTGGTAGGTGCTCACCCATGGATATTTTCCAGTATCCACGTCTTCATGACCGCTTCGGTGCGATCACCTTTCCATGCCTTCATCAGCTTCAGAAGCTGAGATTTGGTGTATATGTCTCCACCGGGATTAGTATCGAAGGGCAGATAGCACGAACAACCACTATCGAAGAACAGCGCGTACTGTTCACCCTTATTAAATAGAACTATGTCATCGAAGTTGTAATCCGCTTCAGGGTCTCGCGCATAGAATAACTCCGTCCAGTTTTCTTCCGCTTCTTTCCATTTCAATTCATTCATATCTTCATGTTTCTCCTATGCAAATAACTATGAGCTAAAAGACTAATAAATGCAATAGCGAAATGGTCGGATTTATCCACTGTTTTCAACTTTGCTATTGCAATTCTTTTGACTTTGTGTTTAAATAAGTAACGTAATGATAGTTAAAACAAACGGTTCACTAAATATCCCCCTAACAGCAAAGATCACCCTTACTCCGTACGTTCGCAAGTATGCAGATAAGATCGATTACTTGTTCACCCATCAGACGATGGACGGCTACACCCCCTCTTCGAATCGCTAACCCCACCTCGCGATTCTCTCCATTCCCCACCCCCGAAACTCGCTATCCCCTTTCTCGAAATCTCGCATAAAATGGGTCGAAATCCGCATTCGGCTATTTGTCCCGTGCGCGATTTTCCAGAGAATTGGGAGGCCACCCATGGATACCGCCAACACCACCGCTTTCGACAGGTCACGGGGACTCTCCCTCGACGATCTCCTCCCCGAGTCTCAGCGGGTACATACACCAGAACCCGAGTACGAAATCCACGAGCCGGAACAGCCGCCGGCCTGGCATGACCCCCATTAAGTGACCCGCTGGTTATGAGAATCCTTCCCGCCCTGATCAAGGGCATGAAAGGCTACAACTCATGGCTGGACGCAAACGGCACACGCCCGAACAGATCATCCGAAAACTGCGCCACGGCGACGAACTCGCGGCCAAGGGCGCCGACGTCGAGGAGATCGCCCGACAACTCGACGTCTCAGTGCCGACGCTCTACAACTGGCGCAAGCAGTACGGCGGCATGAAAGCCGACGATGCCAAAGAGTTCAAGGAACTCAAGAACGAGAACGCCCAACTCAAGAAACTCCTCGCCGAAGCCGAACTCGAAAAGGCCGCACTCAAGGAGATCGCTCGGGGAAAATTCTGAGCCCGACCGCCAAACGAAACGCTGTCGTCATGCTCCAGGAAACGATGGGGCTCTCGCAGCGTTTCGCCTGCAAGGTCGTCGGGCAGCCACGATCAACCCAACGCAAGGAATCAGCGAAGAACACCCCGGACGACCCGGACGCCGATCTGCGGAAGTGGTTGCGGGACTGGGCCAAAGCGAATGCGCGCAAGGGATTTCGGCGGGCGTGGGCAGATCTGCGTGCAACTGGCTGGGTGATCAACAAGAAGAAAGTTCAGCGACTGTGGCGCGAGGAAGGGCTGCGGGTGAAGATCCACAGGATCCGGAAACGAGCTGGCGCCTCGACCACTCCGATCACCGAGGCTGATGCACCGAAGGTGGTGTGGGCGATCGACTTCCAGTTCGATTCCACTACGGACGGCCGGAAGTTCAAGATTACCTCGATGGTGGACGAGCACACGCGACAGTCGGTGCTCAACATCGTCGAGCGGTCCATCCCGGCGGAGGATCTCGTCGCGGCCTTGGAGAAGGCGTTCGCGCTCTGGGGCGGCCCGCCGCAAGTGCTGCGGTGCGACAACGGCCCTGAGTTCATCTCCGAGGCACTGAGGACATTCTGCGAGGACCAGGTCGGAATCGGATACGTTCCACCTGGTCAACCGTGGAAGAACGGCTACATCGAATCGTTCAACAACCGGGTCCGTGACGAATGTCTGAACATGAACGAATTCCACAGCCTCCTCGAAGCCCGGGTGGTCATCGAGGACTGGAAGGAGGAGTACAACAACCGACACCGTCATTCGTCACTGGCGTACCGGACCCCGAATGAGTACGCTGCCAGCTGCATTCACACGCATTGATTCTCTGATACCGAGTGGCTCACCAAACGGGGTCCTACCAGGCCACCCGCAGGCATCGCCCCCGCTGGCGTCGATGGACGATGTACGTTGCGCTCGTAATGCTCACTCCCCTAGCGCTTTCGGAGATGGTGACGCTCTCGTACCGATGGTTCACGCCACCTCGAACGTCGTTCATGCTGCAAGACGAAGGCCCGATCGTTTACCAGTACGTGGATCTCGACCACATCAGCCGATACATGATTGCGGCAGTGATCGCTCACGAAGATCAGCGTCTTGGTATGCGAGCTGGTGGGTTTGAGATCAGCGACTTGACCTCTAAGGCAAGGGAATACATGGACGGCGATGCTGGAGTAGGTGGATCAACCATCCCTCAGCAGTTGGTGAAGAACATCTTCCTCTGGCCTGGACGTAGCGCAATCCGAAAGGGACTCGAAGCAGTTATGGCGACGGAGTTCAGTTACTCGATGTCAGATCAGCGGATCTTGGAGCTGTACCTCAACTACGCACAGTTCGGTCCTGGCCTTTACGGGGTCTGTGCTGCGAGTTGGTACTACTTCAACACCCCGCCATGGTTCATGAGTGAGTACAACGCCAACCAACTATCGGGAGTGCTCCCTCGACCCGCGTACATCGAACGTGCAGCAGACGGCGGGATTTACCTTGGACCCGATGCTGATCAACTCGCGATTGAGAAGGTGGACATAGCGGCGAGGTTCAACCCTGGCTCGATAGCTGCGCTTGGTGGTTGGGAGGGCGCTGTTGCGACGGTGGGGATTACGGGTACAGCTCTAGATCACTCGGGGGATCGCGGCGAAGATTCATGCTCGACCATGCCCGACAGCGTTGCCGAACGACTGGAAACTGAACTCGGCCCGCGATGATCAGTCACGAACGTCGTCAGCGATGCGTACAGACGCGTGGATGTCGTCATAGGTGTCAATCAGATCGTTGACGATCGACTGCAACCCACGGTTGACTTCCCGTTCCAGTGCATCGATATGTAGCTCGAAGAGAACTATCTGATCCATCTCAATGACCGTCGCAACCAGCTGTCCTTCAGGTTCCAACGTGAGGTACTGACTGAACCCGCGACCAAGCTGCTCGGATCGATCCTCAAGCGTCGAAGGGCCGATGAAGTAGCCAAGGTCGCTCAAGCAACGCCTGACGGATGCCATCGTTCGGTCGTACAACTCGTAGATCCCGATCTCTGAATCGAGTCCCATACTGATAAAGAGCCGGTGCATGATGTACTCCCGTGCGCTGATTGGTCCCACCAGCTTAATCACGACCGCGACAGGGCGATTGGCCGCAACAACTAGTAACAGATAACTGCGCGAGAACCCGTGGCACCGGCGTTGCTGACGGTGTGCCGTGGTAAGACTTCACCATGAAATGGCTCCTGATCGTGGTCTTGGTTGTCGGTGTCTTCGTCACCCTCGCTGGCGGCACTGGCATCTTCGAGTCACTGAACAAGCCAGCTAAGAAGGGTTGGTTCGAGTCTGACAAGAGCTTTGCCGACAAGAAGGCAGCGAAAACGTCGGAACTCCAACTTGGCATCAAGATGATGGTCGTAGGCCTGGTGTTTGCGATCGGCTCAGGTGTTGCCCTCGCTCTCTAGACGTTGCGAACTAGTTCAGGTGTGCTCTCGCTGCGCTGGTCGATGTAGTCGCGCCAGTACTCAGGGCGAGGGCAGTATTTGAACGTCATGCGAGGCACCGCTGAGGCTGTCTGAATAGTGAGTTCCGCGTAACCACCAACGAAAGCCAACGGTCCCCGCGCTGCACATTGAGGTCTTCGATCTCATTCCAATCGCAGTGTGAATCGCTGCTGAAGAACAGACTCCCCCAGTTCTTGATCGTCACGCCGCTGTCGTTGAGTGTCATCGAGTGGAGGTTGTAGACGATTGCGGTAACTGCTGTGGAGATCAGGACGACGACGCCCATGAGCTGGAGGATCGCAATCGGTGTCGTGTCCCGTGGGTTCTGAGTGTGGAGGAAGTACGCCAGACCGTAGATGAATCCAGCGATCAGAAGTCCAACCAGAATCAACCCAACTAGGCCAAAGAGACTGCGCCGGATGATGATTGGTTGGTTACCCATATGTTCTTAACGTACGATAATGCTTGAAATATGTCACTAGGAACGCACAGAAGGCCGCTCGTGGGGTTTGAGCGGCAAAGATGGGTGTGTGGACGGTATGACTCTAGAAGTCGCCAGGAGCAACCTGAAAACACGTGAGGCCGAGTTCGTCACGCCACATATCGACAACCTGGTTTCGGTCATCAAGTACCAGACGCACGTTGTACTTGCCCTCCACGAAGGTCTCGTACAACTCTCGCTTCACGATACTGTCCTTACGAACGTCCCCTTCAGGACGCATCAGTAGAAGGTCGTAGGTGATGCCATGGGTAGCAAGCCACTGCTCAGTTGACTCCCGGTGGTCGGCTGAGCGACCAGAGCAAATGATTCTGGTGTCACCTTCTGCGATCCGCGCAAATGCTCGATGCACGGTGTCATCTTTCGCATCATCAACGTACTTCGACGTGTCGTATGGGCCACGATTGATCATGTGGGCCAACGTGCCGTCAATGTCGCAAATAACAGCGTTCGGCAGTGTCGGATCGTACCGAGGTTTCGCAGCTGGCTTCGGCTTGAGCCATTGCTCGTACATTTGCATGATCACCTTCTGCCCAACACTGTTGAGTCGCTTCAAGTCTTGCTCGATGCACGTCTGGAGCGGCGTATCGATCAACTTGAACTCGAACTGAGCGCCGTGTTCCTTCGCGAGTTCACGTAGACGGATCTCGTGGATCGGAGCGAAGTTGGTGTCATCCACGACGACGTTCGATCCCTTACTCAACGCTTCTAGGTGTTGTGGGTATGGACGTTGCTGACGCTGGATTGAAGTAGACGGGCTGGCCCTTCGCGGCAGGATGGAAGTTGCGAAACAGACCATCAACAGCAAAGGGACCAGCCCTGTGACACACCGTAATGCTCCGCTGACTGTGGAGGGAAGACGACGACTCATCGAGCGGTGCCGCACTCGTCCGATCGCCCACGTCGCCGCCGAAATGGGCATCTCCCGACAATGCGCCTCCACGTGGGTCAACCGGTACCGCAAATACGGTGAACTGGGATTACAAGACAGATCCAGCGCACCGAACCATCAACCCACCGCCACCGCCGCAGAGATCGTGGCCGAGATCGAAGCGATGCGCCGGACCCGGAAATGGTCGGCCGCGCGCATCACGTTCGAACTCCGAATGGACGGAACGGTCATCGCTCGCCGGACGGTCACGAAACTCCTGCGGGATCTTGGTCTCAATCGCCGCCGGTTCATCGACCCGAACGGCGAAACGAACCGCAAACCCCAGGTCATCGCCGCGAAACGGCCTGGTCAGATGGTGCACGTCGACGTGAAGAAGGTCGGCCGCATCCCTGACGGCGGAGGTTGGCGCGTCCACGGGCGAGGTTCCGAGCAGGCCAAACGATCACAACGTCGGAAAACGAAGAACAAGCAGGGCCGCGTCGGCTACACCTATTTGCATTCCGCGATCGATGGCAACACCCGTTTGGCGTACACCGAGGCCAGAGACAACGAAACTGCCGCGACAGCCATCGATTTCATGAACAACGCCCGACTCTTCTTCGCGGCGCACGGCATCACCCGGATCGAGCGCGTGATCACCGACAACGGATCATGCTATCGGGCAGCAGATTTCACTGCTTCACTGCGGGAAGCGCGGCACTACCGGATCAAGCCGTACACGCCGAAACACAATGGGAAAGTGGAGCGCTACAACCGCATCCTCGCCGAAGAACTGCTGTACTCCCGCGAATACATCAGCGAAGCCGAGCGGCGCACTGCCGTCGAGGTGTGGAACATTCACTATAATTATCACCGACCGCATTCAGCACGCGGAGGACGACCGCCTGCCGCTTACCGCCGGCACCGCGTAACTAACGTCCGTGCCTCATACATCTAGGATTACTGCATCACGGATGTTGAGGACAGTAGCTTCCTTGCTCTTTGAGTGCGCGCCGTTATAGAGCATTGCGCGCAGATCGTCCTTGTTGACACGCGTGTACTGGTTCTTCTCAACGAGTTGGCGAGCGTAGGTACTCTTCCCGCTTCCCGGCAGTCCTTTAAGCATCAATAGTTTTGGCATGTATCACCTCCTTTCGAGGTTTGATTAGTTTCCAGATGGATGGCCCGATATCCTTGTTGTTTCGCAACATGAACACCGACCCCTTGTACTTGAAATTGGGGCTGAGTCCCAGCTCCTTGTCGGACATCTCCTTGGCCTGCTCGTATTCGTGCCAGATCGCAATATCGAGCGCCGCGAACTCATCTCTAAATCGGCTGGCGGTCTCGTCGAGCCACGCCTGGAACTCTTCCGGCATGTTCTCGAAGTCGAGGCTGTCCCATTGGAAAGTGCTTCCCACACTCGCTTCGGAGTGAAGTCGGTGACTATTCGATGGAGTCGCAGGTACTCAGCGGTTTTGATCTTCACACGGTAGCCACCAAAGTTGACGACGACGCCTTCGCTCAGCCCCTTGTCGTTCAGTGCTTCGACATTGTCGACGGTGGACGGGTCGAGCTTGGCTACCCGATCAAACGACAAGAAACGCTTCGAATAGATGTCTCGCTCTTTGCCTGTGTCATTCTCGACAACAGCCAGCAAGATCAATTCGCGCCGGTCGCCGTAGTCGATCACGATTCGGTTATCAGGATGGATCAACTCGAAAATGTAGGTGAAGCCGGGTTCAAAGTAGCCCACCGATGGCGGATACTGCTCATCAATAATCTCCCGCGCCCACATAGCCTGATCGCTCGCAAAGCTGCCCTTGGAGGTGACAACCAACCCATACTCAGGGTCATTGGCGACTTGAATTAGCGAGCCGTCTACCTTGTCCTGGACTACCAATTGAGTCGGATCGAGATCCCTTGGTTTCTCAAGAAGTGCCTCTGGCTCGTTGTCGTTGAAGAACTTCGGTAGGCACTTGATGATGCAGCGGCTCTTGTTGTCGAGCACTAGCCCCCGAGCTTGTCGAGTGACGCTGTTCCACAGGCGATCGAACTGAGTAGTCTCGGTGTACACGTAGATGGTAAGTGTCCCAGCGCTATTCGTCTGACTCCTGAGCAGTCCTATCTTGACGTACTCGTCTAGCTGTATGAGGCACGGACGTTAGTTACGCGGTGCCGGCGGTAAGCGGCAGGCGGTCGTCCTCCGCGTGCTGAATGCGGTCGGTGATAATTATAGTGAATGTTCCACACCTCGACGGCAGTGCGCCGCTCGGCTTCGCTGATGTATTCGCGGGAGTACAGCAGTTCTTCGGCGAGGATGCGGTTGTAGCGCTCCACTTTCCCATTGTGTTTCGGCGTGTACGGCTTGATCCGGTAGTGCCGCGCTTCCCGCAGTGAAGCAGTGAAATCTGCTGCCCGATAGCATGATCCGTTGTCGGTGATCACGCGCTCGATCCGGGTGATGCCGTGCGCCGCGAAGAAGAGTCGGGCGTTGTTCATGAAATCGATGGCTGTCGCGGCAGTTTCGTTGTCTCTGGCCTCGGTGTACGCCAAACGGGTGTTGCCATCGATCGCGGAATGCAAATAGGTGTAGCCGACGCGGCCCTGCTTGTTCTTCGTTTTCCGACGTTGTGATCGTTTGGCCTGCTCGGAACCTCGCCCGTGGACGCGCCAACCTCCGCCGTCAGGGATGCGGCCGACCTTCTTCACGTCGACGTGCACCATCTGACCAGGCCGTTTCGCGGCGATGACCTGGGGTTTGCGGTTCGTTTCGCCGTTCGGGTCGATGAACCGGCGGCGATTGAGACCAAGATCCCGCAGGAGTTTCGTGACCGTCCGGCGAGCGATGACCGTTCCGTCCATTCGGAGTTCGAACGTGATGCGCGCGGCCGACCATTTCCGGGTCCGGCGCATCGCTTCGATCTCGGCCACGATCTCTGCGGCGGTGGCGGTGGGTTGATGGTTCGGTGCGCTGGATCTGTCTTGTAATCCCAGTTCACCGTATTTGCGGTACCGGTTGACCCACGTGGAGGCGCATTGTCGGGAGATGCCCATTTCGGCGGCGACGTGGGCGATCGGACGAGTGCGGCACCGCTCGATGAGTCGTCGTCTTCCCTCCACAGTCAGCGGAGCATTACGGTGTGTCACAGGGCTGGTCCCTTTGCTGTTGATGGTCTGTTTCGCAACTTCCATCCTGCCGCGAAGGGCCAGCCCGTCTACTTCAATCCAGCGTCAGCAACGTCCATACCCACAACATCTAGCTTTTGCTTCTGCGGTGCGGTGTTATAGCGGTTTTCCACTCATTGGTACTCCTGTATAGCTTTTGTAAATGAAGGCCTCGATCCATGCGGTGTCTGGTTTCAACTTGTCCGCAGTCTTCCACTCGCGGGTGACGTTTGCTTGAAGCTGTGCGAATCGTTCGGTGCATTCGGGTATGTACATATCGTCCCAGCCTGCCTTGAGCTTGAGGAGGAACTGACGCAGCTCTGGATCTGTTACCTTGCAAGGGAATTCACCGGTACGTAGGAATTCAGCACACTGCCAAAGCACTCGACAGTAGGCAATCGCGAACTTGCTCGTCCGGTGTTGTTTCTTAACCCCGATGTCGTCAAATAACTCCATCTTGTTGAGCTGATTCTGCGCGTAGCCCCGACTTGCCATGACTACCTTGTCGGTATCAATGAACTTGCGCCAGTTGGCTCGCATCTCGTCAGCGATCGGTGTTGTTTCGATGATCGCGTCGCTGAAAAAGACTTCGAGGATGGTGGCGTTACCATGTACAGCTTGCTTGCAGAAGTCGGCCAGTTCATAACTCGTGTTGTCTTCGTCGCCCTCTATCCAAGTGGTGTTCTTGAGCGTCCTAAACGGACTGAGCACATCAGCGAGATCGTGCATGTGGATACCACGGTAATCATAATCAGACTGTTCGTTGTTCAACCCATGGAGTCGTGAGCCGACTAGGACTTTTGTAAGGATGTTCATTCATTGGTTCTCCGTATTTAGTTGTTGTTCTTGATATTTCGATGCGATGTGCTGCACAGTCACCGTCGTCGCCTTCCCCTGCAACATCCCGGTCTTCTGGCAGATCCCTTGCTCTTTGAAGTCCCCTAGTAGGTTTTCCCTGTGAGTAGGGCTGTTCATCCACGCAGCAACAAGACTCGTGTCGTCTGGATACGCCTTGGCAAGGTTCTCCCCCGCTGTTGTGTAGCGGTAGCCGGCCTTCTCGATGAAGGTCCACGGAGTCACGCCGTCTGGTGATGTATGCGCCCAATAGTCTTGAGAGAGCATGTGTTCCGCTTTAGAACACGAACTTGCTCTGAGGGTCGAGTCGGTGACGAGAGGCTGTTTACCGGCCTTCGTACGTTCTGTGTTGACTAGAGCTTCGAGGTTGTTCGGGGTGATCGCAGCGGTTGAGATGGCTGCGGGTTCGACGAGAGATGGTTCAGGATCGTCAGACGGGCTTAGAACGATGTACGTCATTACCCCCACTGCTAACGGGTACAACGCAAGGAGACCGACGAGGACTAGATATTTCATGACTTAGCCTCTGGAAACTGACACTCTTTCAGGTCGCCAGTCCATGACGATTTAAGCGGTACGCCTCCCTTCGCAATGCAGATGTTGATCGGGTTGACGGGATCTTTGCGCCACTCTTCTTGACGTTGCTGGTTCAGGTTGTCCGACTTAATCTCTGCCGCGACGAGAGATGACAGACCCCACCAGATGGCAAAGCCAATACCAATGACACCAGCTACGAAGGCGATCAGGCCAAGCACTGTCGCAACGGCTTTCACTGTTTCGTTCATGACTTACCCGCGAGGCGCTGAATCTCAGCGAGTGCCGACACCTCAGCATTATCCATTGATTGACCACTACCTTTGACAGTAATTGTAGCGTCTATCGCCTCGGTGCTGCCGATGACCGAAACTTCGTCAGTGCGATACTCAATACTCACTGTGTCGTAGTTGTGGTCGTAAGAGATATCGTGGATACGGAATTGCAAAAGTCCGACTGTCAGGGTTTGTGGAAACGTCCCCATCCTATCGCTCCTCCTCGACAAGCACCGTCCACTCACCATTGCCGCTTACATCGAGGTAGTAGCCACCAGATGCCTTGTACATCAACGTATCTCCACTTACTGGAACCATGGTGACCTCAGGGATTCCACCGTGCTTGTCGAGGGACTTGCCCTCTGCCATCACGTAGATGTTCACGAACGGGCTGTACTCACCGTTCACTGTGTACGTGATCCGTTGCTTGGAGCTGTTCAGCTGGAAGATGTCACTGCGCTTGCTTGTCGAGCCGGATAGCTCGATTACCTTGTGCCAGGACTTCTGTTGCGTCGGTGCTGATGTCGAGGTTGGAACTACGAGGCCAGTTGGTTGGTCGGTCTTTTGATTGAAGGCTGCGACGGCGATGAAGGCCACGATTACT
Source organism: Rhodococcus sp. NJ-530 (assembly GCF_003860625.1). Taxonomy (NCBI): domain Bacteria; kingdom Bacillati; phylum Actinomycetota; class Actinomycetes; order Mycobacteriales; family Nocardiaceae; genus Rhodococcus; species Rhodococcus sp. NJ-530. The sequence goes on along the minus strand of NZ_CP034152.1, from coordinate 2,584,360 downwards.
AGTAGAAAGACTACGAGGCCGCGGCGGTTCTTATTGGGTTGATCGTATGAACTCATATTGCATTGATTCCTGCTTAATTTTTTTGCGGGGCAGTTTAGGGACTTGCTAAGGTCACGGGTCAGCTATGTTTTACCAGCCGATTCGAGCAATAACACTTCTATGCCTGCGGCTGTAGAATTTGAGGATTTTTAGCCAATAGAGTGTGGATTTTTTTGGACAAAACATCAACAACCAGGTAGGAATGCGCCAACCTCTCAGTAGAGTATGGACGCAGCACTGATTCGAAGTGATTGAGAAAAAACTGCTGCTCGTCATAAGAATTATGAGAGGGAATTTCTCCTAGCTTTTGAGGACTCAGCCATACTTCCCAATCTGGTCGCCACGAGAAAGCGCCGCGATATTCCGGATTAAGTGTGACACCTAGTCCCTCTAGTCCTGGTAAATATTCTTGAGAGCCAACAGGCGCGGGTTTGTCTACAGCATACGAGTACGTTACAGCAATTCCACCTTTTCGCTTACGAATAAACAGCTTGTAGCCGCGGTCATGATCTGTAAATTTCCTTGCCATGTAATGTCTCCCGTTCATCTTTATTCTATGTAAATAACTATGAGCCAAACTGACAATAAATGCAATAGCGAAATGAGAGAAGCTGTGGAAAACTACGACCATAAGTAATCAACAGGCAATCCCGCAGGTCCCCCCGCATCCAGAGTTGCCACCCGTCAACGATCGGGAATGTCTTAGTTTTGAGTCTCTAAGCACTCCCTCTTTTGTCCGGTAAAACGGGGGGAGTTAATAATCCAGCATTCCCTGAGTAGGTCGGACACGGCGGCTAGATCAGGGATAGCTTGAGTACTAACTCCCTTTTCCAGTTGATCGGTACAAGGCTTCTCGGTGGATTCAAGACTTCAGAACACGCAAGAGCAGTAAGGCAGGGATTTGACGAGAAATTGAGCCAGGACTCACCTATTACCCTGGAGTACTCGTATAGTCACCCTGCATGAACGCTGTCGTCTCCCATCGCCCACCATCTCGTCTCCGAACATCCCTATTAGAGTGCTTCTACTGCTAGCTTTCAGGGTGGTGTCGTGGATGTTTTATAGACTTGAGGTAACGGTCAGCACTTCCACTCCGTGCGTTCACCCATATGCGTCTACCTATTCCGCTACTCACTGCTCATGTGTGTTCTGAAGTTGTTATAGACGGAACGGCAGCCACCTAATGCGGCATTCATAGTAACCGAACGAGTTGGTATCCGCCACGCTAATTTCAGAGGCTTGATCTATTACGTAATTCCTTCAAGCGTACTCGTTCCCTGTGGATGACTACCGTTCCATCTATAACATTGCCAAATTGTCAAGGTAGCTAGAGTTGGCAGAGCACTATCAGTACAAAGCGAGGGTTGTTACGATACCCCTAAAACGCTGAGCCGTTCATTTCATCACTTCTTTATGCTCGCATCCGAACCGTAACGGTCTTCAAGTCTCCCACGAGATACAAGAAAAGCACCCCTTGCGGAGTGCCTTAGCAACTATCTTCATGTCCTATTATATAGAAACCTCAATAAATTGCAACGCCCTCCGAGGTAAATCCCAGGAGCAAGACTTACACCATTTGAAGATAGTTGCTTGCTGTACTTCATTATAGGCAGATCGACACAATTTGCAATACTTGACGTTTTCCATATTCCACAATCCCCCGCCTCATGCCATACTGAAGACAGCATGGTGGATAACGAAAAACAACTCCCTCTTACCAATAGACGAATCGTCATCCCTCAAACGCCGTCACCCACCACAGACGCAGCAAGACAAGCTGATCTCGAAGATAACCTGAAACGCCACAAAACTTTCATGATGAACTACGATCGTCGTAATATGTATAGGAGGCCTAGCCCCGCCCGTAAGGGTGCCTCAGACAAGAAGAACCCCGCCAAGTAGCGGGGTTCTTCTCTTAGTGGTCTATTATTCTTTGCGAAGCAATTTGTCAACGGCCTCTTTTACCTGATCAATCGACAACATGTTTTCGCCCGCTTCATCTTCTGGCGATACAAAGTAATAGCCTTCAAGTTCAATCTCTGCGGTGTTGCTGATCGCTTCGATCACTTGACCTTCATCATCGAGCGCGTGTTGCTCCAATGTCCTGATTTCTGCACGTATTTCATATCCACGGTAGTTCATATTGAGTTGTTTCTCCGTTATTTAGTTATTGCTATCGCTGCCACTAGTAAGCCGAGTAGCCCAATAAATAGTGCAGAGTCATCTTTGTGTGATGTTCTGCGCCTATAGGTCTTACCCATCGGTTCAGTTGGTCGGTTGCGTAGTGGGGCGGGATCTAGGATCTCGCCCGTATCGGTATCAACGATCATTCTGCTACGCTGCGATCGCCTCTGCGCTAAGGACAGTAACCACATAAGGCTCGACCTCCTTCAGTGCACGATCCTGCAATGTCAGCAGCCTCGCTTGACTGAAGCGTTGCGCTGGTTCTAGGAATACTTTGCCGCTCCGCTGATCAAACATCTCATACGACTCCACGAATCCATTCAGAGCCACAAGCCGAAGGCTTACATAGTAGCCGCGCCGATTGACTCCACCAGTAAAGTAGTTCGTACCACCCAAGCTATAGAACAGTTCGACTTTAACCTTGTCATACTCGCCTGCATCGCCAGCAAGCTGGTAGTACCAGCTCATGTTGTCGCTCTGCGTCTTACGATGAACCAGCTGTAAGCCAGCAAGTTGTTCTGTTGATAGTTCCGCAATCGCGGTGTTGTTTTCTGTAATATTTTTCATATCACTCTCCAGCTTTTTAGTTATTATTCAGGTGCTTCCACCTCTATGTCTATTATCTCACCACCCCCGCAAATAACCAATAGTCAAAGCGTTGTGCTATCTACCGCAATAGCTGTGGAAAACTCGATAGTAGCGCAACCGATATAAAGCCCTCAGGCGTCTGCGGCGCTCGACGGAGGATAGTTTTCAATTCATCGGCCCGAGCCTCGTCACAGGCCAGGAAAAGTACGCTAGGGAACACATCGAGCGGGTACTCCGCCGAATGTTCTAGCGCGTACTTGTAACGATCGACTTTTTCAAGGATCTGCTTCTGTCGTTCACTGCCCATATCTACTTCGAGCCACAGAACTACTCGCTCGCGCTTCTCCCGAAGTCCAAGCTCGACGTACAAATCAGGGCGAAGATCAGCACCAGCAACATCAATCCAACTGTCAGGCTCAGTCCCGTAAGTCAGTACGTCCACCCACTTTTCGCGCTCAGCCTGTTTGATTGCCACGTAAGTATCAGCGATTGCAAGAGTGTGCGGGTTCAACGTCCGCTGCGGTCGGTAGCGAGTACTTGAGTACATGCGCCAAGCGTTCGGCCCGAGGGCGTAGCAATACCGCTGCGATCCCCCACGAGCACCACCAGGCAACATCTGATTGACACGGTGCAGCAAGCCAAGTCCAGTTAGTCGCCGCAACGCATTTGAACACGGCGTTCTGGATGCAAGTTCGGAAAAGATCAGAGCATCAATATGTCCACTGGACAGTTGAGAGAAGCGACTGACCAAGTTGAGGATCTCCCTGTCGCGGGCAAGTAACTGCATAGAAGAACGATACAGGTACTGAGCGGCGGCGTGCGGTGGTTCGTCTCCGCTGGTAGGAGGCTCCAAGGGTATGTCTCGACCCTGGGGGCTGCCTGGTGGCTGGTACTGGGTTGAAACATAGCTCATCTCCCTAACATTTAACCACACAATGTCATGAACTGAGTTTTCCACAGGTCACATTTCGCTATTGCATAATTTACGTGTTTGGCTCATAGTTATTAGTGAATCAACGCAGCACATTTTGAGCTGGACAGACTAACCGATTCGACACACAAGACATTAAGCAGGGGGCTGTAACTAAATAGATGGAAGATTCTTAAATTATGAACAAACCGAACGAGAGATACCCGAAGCAAGTCCGCAAATGGGGAACCAAGAAATCAATGTTCAGCGTCCTGTTTCCAGCTACACGAGCTAAAGCAGTCGATGTGCGAGCGGAGAAGCTGACCGAAGAACTTGGGCACACAGTGTCGCGATCCATGGTCCTAGATGATCTAGTGATGAGAGATCCCGACCTGCAGCGGATAGAGAAACAACTTAATAAGGAGATTGCAGATGGCAGAAAAGGAAAAGCAGGAAGAACCAAGCGAGGCTAAGAAGCCAGCAGAGATGCCGGCTGCGCCTGAACTTCCCCTTCTAATGCCACCAGCCATCGCAGCAGCTCTTGTGAAGCTTCAGGGCGAGGTTAAGACGGTCATCAAGGGCGCGAAGAACGCACACTACGGCAATACATACGCCGAACTTGCAGACGTCCAAAATGCCGCTCTTCCACTGCTCTCGAAGCACAAGCTAGCACTCACGCAGTGGGTGATGTCGAAGGACGGCAAGCACTTCCTCCGCAGCTACCTGGTACACGAATCAGGTGTGGGAGTAATGCATGACACCGACCTTCTACTGGTTAAGAACGATCCTCAAGGACTCGGTTCAGCAATCACGTATCAACGGCGACAGACTACGATGGCGATTCTCGGACTATCTGCAGAGGACGATGACGACGACGGGAACAAGGCCGCCAACAGGCAGGCTAAGCCCACCGACGAACAAATCAGCGAGATCCGACAACTGTGCGTAGATCTGAAGTTCCCGAAGGAGCAGATCGATACTCGTCTCGTGTCTCTCCGAACAGAGGACCACGCAACTGTAGCGATCGCGAATCTACGCAAGCTTGTGTCCGAGAAAGCACGAATCTTGAGGAATGACGAAACGCCTGCGACACCCGTATTCACTGGTGATCGCGACCAAGTTGTACCGAACGAAATCATCGTGAAGACATCAGGTAATGACGATGTAGTCCTGAACCTCCAACGACACATGTTGGATCTACCTATATCGGACAAGGCCAGGCGCAACCTGGTCGGTCACGTAACTGGAAGTAAGTTCGGGACGAGCAAACCTTTCCTGAAGAACTGCACGGCAGAAGAGATCACCGCGATCGCTGAAGCAGTTGAGGAAATCAAAGCGGGAACGTATGACCTACCACCGGAGTGGACTGATGACAGCATCACTCCCCCGGTAGAGACTGCGTAATGAGTCTCGCCTGGTGGAACGATCCGCGGGAGGTTCGTCAATACGAGATGGAAGCTGACGTTCAACTGGACAGCCCGAAACCGCTGTCAGAGCACGAGAAGTCGTTGCTTCAAGCGATAGGAACGCTGCTCGCAGCACCAGCCAGTTCAAACGAAGCAGCGCAATAACAATTAGAGAGGTGGAGACCTCGGGAGAAACCAACTATGCCAGCAAGTGGCTCGACCAAGATCAATAGAGAGATTTTCGACAGCATCGTTGCACGATCGAAGAAATCAACTCCAGACGAAATCGCAATGCAAACCGGATACAAGGTATCCGCGGTCAAGTTCATCCGTCAGGCGAAAACCTGGGAAGAGTTCCAGAGACGCCGAAATGCGCAAGCGCAGCGGGTGTCGGCCAAGAGGGCAATGAACCCCGCGCAGCGACCTGTGGTCAAGATCCAAGATAACCGAATCACGCAGTCAAAGACGGCGGCCAAGATTGAAGAAAAGACAGCTGCCGATGTTACCAAGCCGACCCGTCGGCTAGCAAAAGGCGGTCTCGTCAAATCCGGTGTGACTATCGTAGGAGAAAAGGATAGGGGAACACACTATGCATCCCCAGCCCGCGTACATGACGGTCAGCCAGTACAGCAGGATGGAATCTCTGCACAACTACTCCTCGATGCTTATAACGACAGTCAGACAGCAATGGACAAGTTGAACAGACGAATGCAGGTGCTAGAAGACATCGTTGCGCCGCTTCCAAAGGCAGTTCGAGCACTGCAGACTGCGGACGTGCAAGGCACTGTCGCCAAAGCCCAGACCCGAAGACGTCTCATTGAGAAACTTAAGCAATGGAAGAGAGGATAAATAGAAATGAGTGGAAAGCCCAACACTAAATGGATGGAGACAATGATAGCCAAGCACGGAAGCCGAGAAGCAGTGAGTGCGGTTCAGGCTGCTATCGGCGCCAAAGGAGGACGTCTGGGCACGACTGGCGGCTTTGCTGCCGACCGCAAGCTGGCACGGATCGCAGGTGCGAAAGGTGGACGAATAAGTAAACGAGGAAAGAAGGAGGTGCAACATGAGACAATTTAAAGTCGGTGATCAAGTAAGGATGATTAGCAAATCTATCTACGGAGATCTGCAAAGTAGCGCTGTCTATAAGAGAACTACCAACGGCATCGGCCAGATTACCCAAGTCGACCCCGAAGGCCCTGACACCTACACCGTCAACGACCTTCAGCATCCTTCTAGTGGAGACTTTTTCACTGAGGCAGACTTGCAACCAATAAACTATGGAGAAACAACTATGAAACGACGAACATTCAAGCTGACTAAAGAACTACCAGAACTCGCCAAAGGCGCACTCGTACAAGAGAAGTGTGACGACGGAGACCAGGACTACACCGTCCTCGACCAGAGCTTCATTAAGTACGAAGACGAGCATGGACGCAAGACCGTCACCTACCCCCGCAAAGCTGTTGAAGACGAGCCGAACTACTTCGTCGAGGTGTTCGCAGTAGAACCTGCCTACATGACGCAAGACGAGCTGGATCAGTTCGAGGCATTCAAGATCAGCGCGAAGAAGCCGGCCAAACGCACTGCCAAGGCCCCTATGAAGAAACCTGCAGGACGACCACGAAAGTCCCCTGTCACTCGGGCCAAGAAGGCAACCAAGGTCGCGTAGATGGTCGATGAGATCCAATACCACCCACTCGATGCAGTGGTGGAGGCGATCATCAGCTCCGAGGTCGAGACGATATGACGGGTGAACACCAACCCCGTCACCCACGTTGCCGATCGATCATCCAATTTAAGCCAATTAACACCGAAGGAGGTGATATGAAAGCAACGAAATTTCAGGTAGGACAGAAGGTACGCTGTATTACTCCCAGAGATCCACAGGAGAGTAGAGGTGGAGCTGGCTGGACATTTGGCCGGGTATTCACTATCGCCAGAGTGAGCTCAAATAACTGGAGTGAGAGCGACACCGTCTACTACAACGACACCGATGGCAACGGCGTATACAGCGGGCACTTAGAACTCGTCCGTAGCGTCAAGACGTTTGACAACCTCGAAGTAGGCGATCTGATCGAAGCAGAGTTCGGACAAACCAAGATGGTCATCGACGTTTTCCCAAATAGCGCAGCTCTTAGTAAGGCTGACGATCTCGACGTGGTGGATGCGCTTTGGTCGGTTGCGGAACTAAAAGCTAGAGGCTGGACAGTCAAACAAGACACCCCACCTGAAGAGATCACCGAACTCTCCATAGCCGAGCTAGAGAAGAAGCTCGACCTCACAGCTGGCACGTTGCGGGTGAAGAAGGACTAGCTATGGGAAAGACGCTCATGTATGCACGAGACGGTCCCGAGATGCTTGCACTCACCGACTTCGCGACCGCACGGAGCTACTTACCAGATCAATTCGCGATGGGAGCCCTTCAGTCAGCTGCCGAGACTCTGTCGAAGGGTGACACCCTGATCCTCCATACGATGAAATCCCTTGATCAAGGCCACTATTTCGGATTCTCTGTTCCCGCGTTGGAACTCTTGGAACGGGGCGTCACCGTCGTCACGGTTGAAGAGAACTTCGTTTTGAAGGATGACCTGGGATCTCGAATCCTTGTCGGCGCAAGTTCCATCGCGTCGGAGATACAGAAGAGTCAGGCTGCTGCTCAGCCGCTAGCAATCACCAGCCCTGACACAGTGGCGACAGACGAAGACCAGAGTTCCTAGATCGTCATCCTGGCGCAGTTCACGGATCGAGCATGGCGCAGCCGAGAACTTCTCGCACTCGAAGCAGACATGCTCGTTCAGTCCACTGTCGACCATCCAAGCAACGACGCGGCGGCGTAGCCGATCACCCAACAGTGCAGGAGCGCGCTTAGGCCGAGGACCGAGGAACTTGTTCACCGTCTTCTGGATCGCACGCTCCCCCACAGATAAGCCAAGTTCTTCCACGATCTCAGCAGCACACTTGCCGGCTTCGGCTAGAGCAAGGACTTCATCGAGATCGTAGTGACGTCTTGGCATATATAAGACTAAGTATAAAGGAGATTTACCAATGAACATATTACTTCTGATTGGAGTCTGGATCGTCGCTTACGTCGCGATGCAGCTCATAAGCGCGATAGTCGGCAGACGGTCTAATAGTTTCTTAAGCTTGCTCTTCGCAACTGGCGCGACTCTCATTACGACCGTTTTTCTGTAGTTCGCGATAGTGTGTGCCCTCGAACGTAGATTGTACGTCGCAAAAGTACTGGCCAGAACCACTCTCTAACAGGGGTCAGAGTTCAGAAACTTAGCCACATCATATAATTGACCCACTCCGCAACCCCCATTTTGCATTGACACACAGCCCGTAATATTGCAGACCTCGCTACCACAACATCAAACTATCGAATGGGTCAAGGAAAACAGCTTTACGATCAACTCGCCGAGTTATCCACAGGTAGCAGCACATTGAAATAGAAAATCGTCAAGTGAACAACTTTTCTCTTGACAAACCGCTGGCATTGCTGGCCGTCGAGCGTAACTATTATTCAGCGCACCACGCACTATTAGTTGCTATACACCCGCTCGTCGTCCAGCTGTGTCAGCGAGTACACAACTTAATAAGGAGAACCATTATGAGATTCAGACACGATCAAATCGCACCATCCGGCAAGCGCCAGTACTGGATTGCGTTGGGCCGCGTTGACATTGAACTACTGCTGGGCGAAGCAACCAACGCACTCGCCCACACACCAGACGTTGCGGCACTTCACGAAGTACGTGGACGTCTGCGTGGCATTAAGAGGGGTCTGTCAGATGCACTGGCCGTTGCCAAAGCAAACGGCGATGAAGGCGATCGCCTCCCCTGGGTTGAGCGAAAACCCCAGCGAGGGAGCAACTGATGGAACGCTTCCCCTCCCCCGAAAAACCCGAACGCTACAAGATCAATACCGCTCAAGAGGAAGCACTACGCAACCTCTGCCACCGCTACGGCGTGGAGTACCGAGCTGACGACTACTACGTCTATCCACCTGATGCGGCAATCTGCGCAGGCTATGCCGAGGGTTGGGTTGGCGGTTACGTAGATGGTGAGTCGCGGCTGTATGTCGGGGTGTCACCAGATGGACGGGTCAATTCGTAATGGCCACCAGGGAAACTCACACAGCCAAGATCCTCAAACTGCTCAAGGCCAAGGGCAAGGTCAGCAACCTTGAACTCCGCAAGGTCGCGTGGCGCTACCCCGCTCGCGTCCTCGATCTGAAGCACGAAGGCCACCTGATCCGCAGTGTCCACGACAAGGGACCACTGTGGTTCTACATCTATGACGGCGAACAGGACGAACAGGTGACATGACACGAGAGATTGAGGCAGAGCACGATGGCAAGTACTCATACGAGACACGTCACGCAGCAGAGCTGTACCTGAAGTTCAAACGACGACACAAGACTGCTCCGCACCGCAGGCTGACGATCTACCGGTGCATCTTCTGTCAGCAGTGGCACGTAGGCACAAAAGCAAAACCAATTAAGAAAGCGAGGTGATATGAAACGACAACAAAACCAGGAGGCCACAGCATGATTGATGCTTACCCCCTACAGTGGCCGCCCGCGTGGCCACGCACTCAAAAGCCTCAACGATCACAGTTCAAGACACCACTTGCCGCTGCAAGGGACGAACTCAAATCAGAACTTCGTCGGCTCGGCGCTACTAACGTCATTATCTCGACAAACATTATCGTGAATCTCGACGGCACTTACCGAAGTAAGCAGCGCGTTCCCGAAGACCGGGGAGTTGCCGTGTACTTCAAACTTCACGGCGAGGATCAGTGTTTTCCATGTGACCGATGGATGCACGTCGAAGACAACCTTCATGCAGTGGCGCTGTCGATCGGAGCACTTCGCGGGCTTGAACGATGGGGCGCAAAGGAAATGGTCAACGCGGCGTTTCGCGGGTTCAAAGCGCTTCCAGCGTCAGCCATCGTCACCCCGTACACCGCACGGCCATGGCAGGACGTTTTAGAGGTCGATCAAGATGCGACGCTCGACGAAATCAACACGGCATACCGTCGTCGGGCAAGACAGGTCCATCCCGACGCAGGCGGATCGCAACAAGAGTTCGAGACACTAACCCGTGCGTACGACCAAGCCAAGAAGCTACGGGAGTCGAAATGAACCTTCTCTCCTACTTGATCCCCGCACTCAAGCTAGCCGGCCGATGGATCGCGATGTTCCTGGTAATCGCCGTGATCATCGTTGGAACCCTGTACCTGTCTCTGTTCATCGTTCCAGTGCTGATCTGGCACACGTAGCCCTTCACTGAGCTAGCTTGACTTCATGATTCGCTACCCACTCATACTCGCGGTCGATGGCAATCCCTACACGATTCCGTCACCAGAGGTAACCACTCTTGTGCTGTGCACCGACCACGGCGAACTGAGCATCAGAGTGCAAGCAACAGACCTTGATTGGGGGCCGAACATGATTCGCATCGAAGGGCTCGTCGATTACAACAATGAAGTCTGTCGGCTCGTCGCGGCCTACCAGGTTGGGATCGAGCCCACACAAGAAGCGGTTGGCAAAGCACAGCTCTACACGAGCGAAGCGGTCCCAGACTGACCACGACCGCGACTAACATCACTTAAACGAGAACTACTACCATGGAACAACTAAATAGATCCGAACACTGGTCAGATGAACAGCTCATCGACCACGAAATAGCAAGCGCCACATCAGAAGAACGCTCAATTGGAGACGCTGGCGCACGCGTGATCGCCTCGCAATGGCATGGCAGTCAGGCGAGCGCCCTCTACAGCCTCACCAGTACTGGAGCTATCGATCTACCCCAGGTAGTCGCTGAGATCAACGAGTCTTGGGCCAACGCCGACACCGACTACAACCGCGAACACCTCGAAGCCCTTGGCGCGTACGTCATGGCTCGTGAGTCACATGATCCCGTCGAAGGATGGTCGAAGCAGTGGCTCACTCCCCCAGATGAACCAGCTGAACAAGACGACTTCTGCCCTGCCTGTCGTGCTCACATATCCGCCCCTCACTCCGTAGGTTGCCCACTCGGCGAAGAAGATCCCGAACTACTTGAACGGGTCGAGCAGGCTGTCACAACTAAGGGAATCGCAGTCGCCCACTGGCTTGAGTACGTCGGCTTCAGGAACGGCGAAGAGCTGGAAGCAGCTATCAACATGTTCGAGGACCACTACCTGGGCCACTTCGAGAGCATCGAGGCGTACGCAGCCGACTACTTGAGCGAGAGCGGACTCGAAGCTCAGTTGGATCAGTTGAGGCAGTACCTACCCGAAGACATGAGACAGCACGCCAAGTGGGATGAGGCAGGTATCGCGCACGACTTCGCCCTGAACACCATCCACTCTGTTGAAGACGACGACGGCCATCTGTACCTGTTCACAAAGTAGCGAGTTATCCACAACCACAACGCATTTCGTGACATTTCGCTATTGCAAAAGAAGACGGTTTGGCTCATAGTTATTCGCAGAGGGGAACACCAAAGCAATGAATACAGAACGTGAAATAGTGAACATCAATCTCGAGTACGAGCACGCCGATGACACACCGTTTCTACGGTTGATCGGCCAGTACAAGACGAAGCGCCGAGCACGTGAGGCTCGCAAAGACAAGGAGACGATATTATCGCGCTCGCAATCTTTCATCTCACGAAAGCGTTCACTGCGATAGTGAGACCCAGAAGGTAGCAAGGTTGCCCGCAAAACCCCGTCTCGAACGGTAAGGCCATGTCTGATCAGGACGGCAACCAAGCACCACACTTAGCCGCACAGCGAGGGCGGCCGAGATGCACCTTTACAGAATTAGAGTATTGAGCGCAGTAGTGCTGGTAGTAACGTAGCTTGCTTCCCGTGAGGGAAGACGCAATCATCTACGGTAAATCCGAGGAACCCTGCATAAGCACCATTTGCAAGTGGTGTGTGATAATCGGCGAAACCAGAAACACCGTGTAGGGACAGCCCGAAGAGTTGTTCGCCTTCAACAAGCGATAAGGGTCAAGAGTACGGTAAAAGTCATCATTGCTACTAGCACCATGCGCTCAATACAGTTCATGCAGTTAAATGGGCGCATCAGAAATAATTAGAGCATTCGATTGCGATTTTTTACAACTACCTGGTGCGTTCTGATGTGCACACAAGTGGCGGAAGTATAGACGCAGCGGCCTGACATCAGGAGTGTCCCTATGACGATATACACGATCAAATCAGGAGTCTGTCTGGCTAAGGGTTGCAAACCGTTCCCAGATAAGTAAACGCCGAGAGACCAACGTGCAGGGTGTAATGCCCTGCCTTGTATGCACAACATGGACTATGTAAGACGTACGATGCTGGTAGTAATAAGCAGATACAAGTACTTGCCACCTAGGAAGGGTAAGCAACTCTGTAAGCCGCTTAGTCTGCTCTGTTTTGCAAGACACCAGAATGCGTACAAATGTGATTGCTACCAGCACCATACGCCTTACATAGAACAACTGCTAGTAGTGGATGGAGAGACAATTTCTCCTAGGGAAGCAACCAAATGCACTCGTAAGAGGATATGCGGCGCATTACTAGCAGCCATTTAACCGCATGAACCACTTCCACTTCCCGGCATATTCATCGTGTGCCGGGAAGTGGGCGCATGAACCCACAGCTCGTGCGCTCTACTGGTCAGGGTTTAGGTGAGAGGGTCGCGCCGATTAATAAGGCGCAAGTGAAGCTTTCGAGTAACTCTCCTTTCAAGCCCAGCTCACCCCCTGACCCCAAGTCGCTGATCCGTGCACTGGATCAGCACTTCGTACCTGTCACGAGTTCCCACATCTGTACCGCTTCAAAGTTTGCCCTCCAGCTTCTCTGAAGTACCACCAGTGGAACGTAATCCGCACACATTCGGCTAGTACGTGGACTCATGACGGGTATCTAGTTGCTCCATCGAGGTTCTGTTGAAGCCCGCCCTCAACAGGACACTTGATTACTCGATGGCGCAACCAGATTGACTGTCACACAACCAAATAACAACTGAACAAGGAATCATCCATGGCACACAACGGACCCGAATCACTGCCAAACCAACCGTGCATCGACCATCTAGCTGACACGGTGGATCTACGTGCAGACATCGCCAAGCTCGCACTCATCCTCGCGTTCGAGGACACGTTCAACGAGGTAGACGAGCGCCTGATTACACGGGAAGAAGCTCTTGTCCGCATGGAGGCGCTGGCTCCGCACATCTTGCATGGTGCTTACCGGGGAGGTGCGGCATGAAGCTCTACTTGCGAATAGCATTCCTATTCTTCTTACTGATCGCAGTCGGCGCAGCCTCCTTGAACTTCCTACGCTTCGCTTTATCTCATGACTGGGGTGGAGCATTCCTGTATCTCGTTCTGCTCGGATTCTGCACATCAGGTGCCACAATCGAATATCTAGAAATTAAAGCCACATGGGGAGATAAGAACTAATGGATGAAGAACTATTTGAGCTATGTAAGGAAGTGTATAAGCGATTTCCAGAATGGCAAATCGAAGATGCAAAGTTCTTTGTTAACGATTTTGGAACGATTGAAACATTGTACGCTGCGGAGATACTACCGCCAGCATTCATAGTGTGCCCGCTTTACACCTCAGACTACCTACTAGAGAGATTGCCCCTTCGTTCAAAACGAATCGAAGACACCGCGATGCTTGGCAGGGCAACAAATAACAACGGTTGGTCGATTGTATATAGAGATATGGCATATCTAGCCGACACACCCGTCAAAGCTCTCTTGAAGCTAATAATCGCACTAGATGACGCAGGTCAGTTGGTCGCTGCGGAGACAACTGCATGAGTGAGCACTCCCCTACCAACGGTCACAACGAACCGCTCCAACCATCCCGCCTAGAAACCGAGATCGCCGCCAAGTTCGCAGGTATCCCGAACGCTCAACTCATCCGCAAGATGGAGCACACTGAGGATTTTGGCTACGACGATGAGAGCGTCGAACTTACCCGCAGATTGCAGTTAGGTGGCCTCGCTTGGCGATGGGGCGGGGACTTCTACAGGCCAACGGTTGAGGTGTATAAGCCGGAGGTTGGTGATGGCGAATAACCGAATGGCCCTGCGGTGCAAGAAGTGTGGATCAGAGAAAGTCATCGCCAAGTACTACCCCGTTGAGTGGTCAGCTCGTCTCGAAGACTTCAAGATCGACGAGTGGTTCGAGATCCACGACCAGCACAGCAGTGTCGACTTTGACGGTGATCTCGGCATGGGTGCGCAGTTCTATGAGCTGGTATATGAGGTCAAGACGGAGGCGGGCAATGAGTAAGAACATCCATCTCAAGCAATGGAAGGCGTCCGGCCGTCGAGAACCTTGTTGCAAGATGGATGACGGCGCATACGGATTTAAGAAACGAAACAGGAAGCTGAGGCACCTGGTCAAGCACAAACTCACAGAATGAAAGAGGTGATATGAGTGAACTACACACAGCAGAAACAGCAGCAGAACAACTAGGCATCCCCCGCGAAGCCTTTTACGAGGATCAGTCACCTGACGCCCTGATCGAGTTGAGAGCGAACCTTCTACTTGAAGCGCAGCGCAACCTTGATGCAGCGTACGAGATCACAGATGTACTCGTTGCCTTCGAGATCGAGGCTAAGTCACGGAAGAAGCGCGTACGGGTGGTCGAGTAATGACGTTAGCCAAGCTGCAGCCACAACCGCACTTGTTGACTCTGAACGGGATGATCCAGCATGGATACGTTGAACCTCGCGTTCTTGCAGCGATCGTTCAGAGGATCGTTGACCTGTCTGGTGACGAACACCTAAAAGCGCTCGTCGAAGAGGACATGTCATGAGCGTGTCGAGCGAGAAGGGCAAGTCCCTCGAAGAGCACATCGCCAAGACCCTCCGCAAGAAGCTAGGCGCAAGAGTCCAGCGGGACAAGCGAAGTGGTGCAGGTTCGCATCAGAAGATGGACCTGACCGACTGGCATATGGACACCCCGTTCGACATCGAAGCTAAGAATCACAAGACCATCGCGATTAAAGAGTGGGTGCGACAGACAAAGGCCGGCACGAGTCCTGGTCGAATCCCTACACTCGTGTTCAGCGCAGATGATGATGTACTCGCCTGCATCCCGTTCGATGACCTGGTTAATCTCGCAGTTCAGATCCGAGACCTCACAGCCGAGATCACAGACTTGCGCACACCGACCGTTCTAAGCGTCGGCGAGGCCGTCGAGAAGGCAGTGGCGATCAAACAACCAACTGGCGTCTCGACCTGCAGGAACGGCCACATAACAAGCCCAGGCAGCAACAAGTGTCTCGACAAGCACTGCGCATTCAGCTCGACCTACAAGAAACCAAAGGTCAAGAAGTAGCGCCCGATCGCGGTGCTTGTCCTGATCTCAGCCGAGATCAGGTAGGCCCCACGATCAAGAAGGACGTGAGCACGATGGCTTCAATAAACGGAATCCTCGTACCAGTTGACGAAGAAAAGCCAGTCGAACTAGTCGAACTGGAGGCCGGAGACTTCCGCGCTATCCAATCGTTCGTCGGCGGCACTTTCCAGTGCTTGGATCTGGAACGACCTGATGCGACCCTTTTCATCTCAGATGAAGGGAAGATCAACGGGTCGGAGCTCAACCGCAGATCTACGATCATGCTGTGGGTTCACGATTCCAGATTCAGAGAGCAGGACACCGTTGCGGGCGACGCTTTGATTCTTGGAACACCGGATCAAGACGGAAACACCCAGTCGGTGCCGGATGTACTTGTAAATCTGCTGTTCCATACAGCGGAGTACCGCTATCTCGTGCAGACACATGGTAGCGACGAATGGAACGGTAACGGCGTTCGCTGCGCTAATTGGCTTGAAGCTTACAGCGAGGCGCTCAAATTGGCGCAGCGATGGTCTCTTGTACAAGAAGTGACAGTAGTTCCGTCGTTCTAAAGATTGTGGGAGCTGCCCGTCATTATCGGCGGGCTTTTCTCATTCATATTCAAAGTTCAGATGGGCAAACTGGCCGTGCAACTGACCTGCTATCTGGTCATATAGATTTGCCGCATACTCTGCCGAGTCTATTCCACCCATCCAAATGCATACTCCGTCGACAGTAACCTGGATATAGTAAGTTCCACTGGTACGCCTTCGACTAACTCCCCGATAGCCCGTCTGATTTCTACCAGTGATATTACGATTGATCATCTGCTGACTGCGTGTTGCCCATCGACAGTTTCCTGGTTCATAACCTTGAAGATTATCTATTCTGTCAATCTCCCCTCTAAAAATTGGGCAGACACCCATATCCTCCAGAAAATTTGGGAAGCTATGCCTCCACCGATCACATACAGTTAAACCGGCGCCGCCGTAATGCTTATATTCAGGCCTATTGGGATTGAAACATCTGTCGTTCATTCCTTTCCAAATTCCGTATTCGCGCATATGCGTGAGCCCATGTCGTGGCACCGACTTACCGCCGGTAGGGCTACCGGTCCTATAGAACGCGCTGCAGTGCCTGTCGCACCAACCCTGGCCTTCCTTGGGCTTGCACATCCGGCAATTGAACACCTCAGATTCTCGTTCTGCATTCTTCCTCCTTCCCGAAATGGAGGCCACGCTCTATAATGAAGACACGGCCCCGAACTACGACTTCGGGGTTTTTTTGTTATCTTTCCATTATGGCAGGTCTGTCGCAAAATGAAAGATCCTCGCATCCACGAGCTGAACGCTCAAGTGGATGCGAGGATCGTATTTAGTTGTTATGAAGTTGTGGATTTCGGATCACCTCCTAGGTAGCAGGCTTGAAGCCGGAACGTCGCCCTCTCAAGGAGTCAAAGGTCTCCAGCTTCTCAGGCGTGATGATTTTAGAAAATTCAGCCTGAGTGCAGATGATCGTCTCGACGTTTCCATCGGGGTGACGGTATTCGAGTTCGATAACGTTGGTCAAACGCTTCAACGTCGACAACTCTTCAGCTGATGCGTCAAAGATCTTTCCTTCGGTACGAACCGCGACCGTGATCACGTCCTGATCCTTCAGTTCATTGCCTGTCAGATCTGACGTCCTGATTTGCTTGTAGCCGATTGTTCTCACCAACTTCTTTTCTAGATACGTCGCACTAACCGGATGGTTATTACGTTGCTCTATTAATGACATAGTTGAATCTTTAAGTAAATAGGGAAATGTGAGACAATAGAGGTACATGAAAGACGGATTTGATCTCGCTACCTATCTTGCGAAATCCACACAGGCTAGTGGGGTTCCCCTGCGCGTGATCCATCAACCGACAGTCGCAGCTATTGCGCGCCTAGCGCTCGCTTCTCGCTAACAAGCGACACACCCCGCAATCACCCAAGTAACCCCTGTCACGTGGGGTTTTGTGGCAGTATGGACGATCCGTGAGTGTGGGGTGTTTCGCTATTGACGGACTCGTCGAGAAACAGCACGCCACGATGGGCGCGGCTGACCGCACCAGGACGAGCCATCCCACTACCACCACCCACCAGCGAACTGACCGACGAACTGTGATGCGGCGCAATGAAAGGCGGCATATCGATCAACGGCCGATCCTCCGGCAACACCCCCGCCACCGAATGAATCGCCGTCACCTCCAACGACTCCCCCTCCGTCAACGGCGGAAGAATCCCCGGAAGCCTCTGCGCCAACATCGTTTTCCCGATCCCCGGCGGACCCGTCAACATCAAATGATGCGCACCCGCCGCCGCAACCTCGATCGCCCACCGAGCATCCGTCTGCCCGACAACCTCACTCAAATCCCGCACCGCCACCACACCAGCACGCTCGAAAACATCAGGAACAGCCAGCGCCAACTCCCCACGCAACCACCCGATCACCGCAGACAAATCATCGGCACCCAGCACTTCGATCCCCTTCACCAAGCCCGCCTCAGCCAAGGCCCGAGCCGGAACCACCACAGTCCCCCACCCCGCCCGCTTCGCCGCAAGCACCGCAGGCAACACACCACGCACCGTCCTCAAACGACCGTCGAGCGCCAACTCCCCCAAAAACACAGTCTCCCGCAACAACTTCCGCGGCAACTTCTTCGCCGCATCGAGAACCGACAACGACAACGCCAAATCGTAAACACTGCCCACCTTCGGCAACGTCGCCGGCGACAACGCCAAAATCACCTTGCTGTCCGGCCACTCCTCACCAGAATTGGTCACCGCGGCCCGAATCCGATCACGCGACTCGTGCAACGCCGTATCAGGCAGCCCCACCAAATGCACCGCAGGCAACCCGCGCCCGATATCCGCCTCGATCTCCACAAGCTGCCCGTCCACACCACTGACCGCAACAGAATGCGCCCGCCCCAACGCCATCAGAACGCATCCACAAAATGCTCGACCGAAGGCACGCCGTCGCGGCCGATCAACACCGCCACCACATCAAAACGCACCCTCGACCACGACCGACCCGAATCAGCAAGCCACTGCATCGCCAACACCCGAATCCGACGCTGCTTCGCGAACGTCACCGACTCCGCCGGACTCCCGTACCCGACACCAGAGCGAGTCTTCACCTCCACGAACACAATCCGATCACCGGACGTCGCAACAACATCCAACTCGCCGTACCGACAACGCCAATTCCGCTCGACAATCTCCAAACCCGCATCAATCAGGAACTCGACAGCCACATCCTCGCCCCGAGCCCCCAACGCCATATTCCTCGCCATCACAGCCCCCACCACTCACACGACCGCGCGCCCGCCCCATACGAAACGCGTCCCAACCACCACCCTCAACCCACCACCACAAAACCAAGCCACCCGAAAACAACCTGTTGACAACTCAGAACCTGTGGAATTCGGCAGCGCGACACACCAACGGCGACCCGAAACCTGACAATTTTCTGAAATCAGCCACATCTTGGACGAAAGTCCAGTAGAACTAGTTACAGTTTTGCTCAAACCGTCACGCACCCCGCTGAATGGAGTTCTACATGGCCCGCCGCTCACTTCGCCACGCAGTAGCAACCACGACATCCCTCGTTCTCATCGCCGCCGGCGTCACTGTTGGACTTGGAGCCTCGGTGGCGCAAGCAGCACCGGCATGCGCACTCAACCAGTCGGTCACCGACAGTTGGGCCGGTTCCCTCGGGACGCCGTACACCGTCAGCAAGGAGGTTGTCGGCGATGGCAAGGTCGCCGCGGGTCAGACGGTCACCTACATCACCAAGGTTTCCGGTTCCGGAGCCCTCGTCAATCAGATCCGCGATTTCCACCCGGCAGGATTCCAGCTGGTCAAGGCTCGCCTGAACGTCAAATGGCTTATCGGCGACCAGAAGTGGGACGACGTCACCAAGACCGTCGTCGTCGGCAACAACTCCGTGGTGGCAAAGGGCGGCGGATGGACCACTGCTGGTGGCGGCATCATCGCATTGGAGACCACCTACAAGGTTCCCGATAACGCAGTTGTCGGCTCTCAGCTCGACAGCGGCGCCGGCACCAACATTGTGCTGGCGGCGGGCGACTGGAACATCAATCCGATGGGCGTGTGCGTCACCATCCGGCAGCCGAACCCCGTCGAGGCGGGCGCCGGAAGCCTCGAGGACATGGGCTTCGGCTCACTCAACTCCGGATCGGGCCAGGTATTCGGTTCCCTCACCGATCCGCAGGGGTCGATGACCAATGTCATCAGCGGTGTCCTGGGCAATGTGCTCGGCAACATGAGCTGACTCAGTTCGAATTAGAAATGGGCCGAGCCACCAGCACATGCTGGTAGCTCGGCCCATTTCTACGTTGCCGAACAAAGCTTTGCCGTCAACCGAGTTCAAGAAATCATCAGCAAATCACCGCGTCAGCTTTCCGCCGTACCGGGCCGGCGTCGTACCGAAGGTTTCCCGAAATGCGGCGATGAACCCGCTACTGGTTCGGTAACCCACCTGCGGGGCAACGTCGTTGACACCCTCACCCCGCGCGAGCATCTCGAGCGACGCATACATTCGGGCGCGAGTCCTCCACTGTCCGAAGGTAATCCCGGTATCGGCGACAAAGGCACGCATCAAGGTCTTGGAACTGACCCCGAGTTCGCCCGCCCACTCCCCCAGCGTCCGTGAGTCTGCCGGATCGGCGAGGATCCGTGCAGAAACCGAACTCGCCGCAGCATTACGAGGAACCGCGAGGACGTCGTGCCGTTCGGGCGCGGCAGCAAGAATGTCGTAGAGCAACTCCTGACTCATCAACCGCCGAGCATCGTCGATGGTCCGATCTGCGAGATGGCGCAGCAATTGAGCGGACAAAGCATCGACTTCGAGAACCAGTGGCTGAGTCCACCTGGGCCCGCCAGGGCGTAGATCCGGACGCGCATAGGCCGCGATCATGCATCCCGCCGACAGAAGCGTCATGTCGTGGAGAACGGTGCCCGGCAACCAGACCAAGTGCTCGCTGTGCAGGTGCCACACGTTGCCCCCGGCAGCAATCTGCATCGTCCCTTCACTCATCCAGGCGATCTGATGCTCCGGGTGGCGGTGAGCCCCGTACGCGGTCACGGCCTCCACGACGTTGGTGTAGACCTGAAAATCTTTGAATGTCCGTCCGCGACTATCGGGCAGCGCTAGCAAGGACTTTGGGCGAGTCGAGTACTCGATAGTGGACATTTTGCGTCTTTCTGGGCGTATCCGAGTCCATCCTGAAGGATGGACCGACGATCCTGCAAAGGTTAGCCTCACTTTATTGCTAACGCGACCAGCTCAGCACTTCATGCGGAACTCAGATCACTTCGCCCACCACTTCGAAGGAGCATGCACGTGCCCTCACGTAGCACCCGAATCCTCGCCGCCTTATTCACGACGGCCGCGATCATCGGGTTCTCGACCGCCTGTGGAACCTCGCAAGGCGTCGACACCGCATCAGCGCGCCAGAGCAACGGCGCATTCCCCGTGACGATCGAGCACGCACAGGGTTCGACGACAATCGATGCCGAACCCCAGCGGGTAGTGACACTCGGATACACCGATCACGAACCACTGCTCGCCTTGGGAGTTGAACCCGTTGGCATGGCCGAATGGTGGGGGTCCGGCATGGATGAAAGCTGGCCGTGGACGAAGGATTACTGGAAGGGAAAGACTCCGACCTACATCAACAGCGGCGGAGACTTCAACTTCGAGCAAATCGCCTCCCTCGCACCAGATCTGATCCTCGCGCTGTACGCCGACATCGACACGGAAACCTACAAGAAGCTGACCTCGATTGCGCCGACTGTCGCGCAGAGCAAGGACTACGACGCGTACACAACGCCGTGGACCGACATGACGCTCACCGCCGGGCGCGCCCTCGGCAAAGGACCACAAGCTCAGCAACTGATCACGGATACCGAAAACGCGTTTGCCGCCGCCCGCGCTGCACACCCGGAGTTCGCCGGGCAAACCGCAACGATCGTCAACCTCGACACTCCCGAGGGATACGTGTTCTCGTCGCACGACCCACGCGGCATTTTCCTCTCGTCACTCGGGTTCACCCTCCCCGCGACCGTCGACGCATTCGTCGGCGACCAGTTCGGCGACTGGCTGCCGAACGAGCGATACGACATCCTCGAACCCGTTGATCGTTTGATCGTGATGGCCGATCCGGGGGGAGAGAAAGCCCTCGCCGACAACACGCTCTACCAGCGACTACCCGCCGTGAAGAGCGGAAATGCGATAGTCGTGCGGTACACCGCAGATCCACCCGTCGGCGCGGCGATGTCCGGCAATACCGTCCTGAGCATTCCGTATGCCATCGACCAACTGACAGCCACGTTGTCGAAGTAAACAACAGGGCAGGTATCGAAAATATGTTCGAAGAGTGTTAGCCTCGGGGTCAGGAAGCACTCACGGACATCGAGGATCACCATGGACGAGGTACCGGAGACAGCGCTGGATCTTGCACGACTCGATCTGGCTCGATTGGTCGACGAGCTGACGGTTCTCGACCAGCGACGCGTCGACATCGGCGAGAGTTTGGTTCATCTCGAGTACCTCTACTCCCAGATGGGCGCACGGCAACAGGCAGATGCTGCCCGAAAAGCCTTCCAGGAGAAGTACGTCGGACGAATCTACGAACTCGCAGACGGCCTGCGAACCTGAAAAGGGGTTGCACACAACCACTGACCGAGCGCATGGTCATTCCTGCACGACACACCGGACCGATGGGTTCGGCTGTGAACTATGTGGGAGAAATCTGATGGAGAAGATCACCAAGAGGTTGTGGAACTGGGCATCGATACTCGACGAAAACACTCGCGAGCAAGCGCTGCGCACGTCCCAGATGCCTTTTGTCCGTCCACATCTGGCATTGATGCCGGATGCGCACCTCGGTGCGGGAGCGACGGTGGGTTCGGTCATTCCGACGGAAGGCGCAATCATGCCCGCCGCCGTCGGAGTCGATATCGGCTGCGGAATGATCGCGGTCAAAACCCAGTTCAACGCACGCGACCTTCAAGGCCGCGACCTGAGCGTACTTCGCCACAGCATCGAACGCTCCGTTCCGCTCTCGGCAGGTGTCTACAACAAGACGCTGAGCGACACGGCGAAAATCCGCATCGCAGAACTCGAGGCAATGGCGGGCGATCGCCTGGCCTTCTACGACAAGTTCAAGAACAACTGGAGGTTTCAGCTCGGAACGCTGGGCTCTGGTAACCACTTCATCGAGGTGACACTCGATGAAAGCGACGGCGTCTGGCTGTTCCTGCACTCGGGAAGCCGCGGTATCGGAAACAAGCTCGCGCAGCATCACATCAAGATCGCCAAGGACTTGTGCGAGCGGTGGTACATCAACCTTCCCGATCCGGATCTTGCCTACCTGGTCGAGAAGACACCCGAATTCGACTCGTACATCACCGATCTCAACTGGGCTCAGCACTTCGCTCTGCTCAACCGCGAAGAGATGATGGACCGCGTCGTGAAGGACTTCGCGCATTTCATGGGAGACGGCAAGCCCGCGATCATCGACGAAGTCGAGCGGATCAACTGCCACCACAACTTCACCCAGAAGGAGTTCCACATGGGCAGGGGTGTGTGGCTGAGCCGTAAGGGTGCGATCAAGGCAGACGAGGGCACGCCCGGGCTCATCCCCGGTTCGATGGGGACGGCGAGTTACGTCGTCGTCGGAAAGGGAAACGTACCGTCGTTCAAGTCCAGCCCCCACGGCGCGGGTCGGGTGTACGGACGTAACCAGGCACGCAAGACCTTCACCATCGAAGATCTCGACAAGGCAATGGTCGGAATCGAATACAAGCGTTCCGCGGCGTTCCTCGACGAGATCCCGGGTGCGTACAAGGACATCGACGTCGTGATGGACGACGCGAAGGACTTGGTCGAGATTCGACACACGCTGCGTCAGATTGTGAACGTCAAG
This sequence comes from Rhodococcus sp. NJ-530, assembly GCF_003860625.1. Classification (NCBI taxonomy): domain Bacteria; kingdom Bacillati; phylum Actinomycetota; class Actinomycetes; order Mycobacteriales; family Nocardiaceae; genus Rhodococcus; species Rhodococcus sp. NJ-530. The sequence continues at coordinate 2,560,910 of NZ_CP034152.1, read as the reverse complement.
GGCAACTGACCCCGCACAACTCCGCGAAATACGAAGTGCCCCGCCGATATCGGCGGGGCACTTCGTTGTCGAGATCAGTCCGGCAAGCGCAGATCAGTCAGGAAGGCGCAGATCCGGCTTGTCCAGCTCTTCGATGTTGACGTCCTTGAAGGTCACGACGCGTACGTATTTCACGAATCGCGCCGGGCGGTACATGTCCCACACCCAGGCGTCGGACATCCGCAGCTCGAAGTAGATCTCCCCGTCTGAATTGTGGGGCAGCAACTCGACCGTGTTGGCCAGGTAGAAACGTCGTTCGGTCTCCACGACGTAGGAGAACTGTCCGACGATGTCCCGGTATTCACGGTAGAGCGACAGCTCCATCTCGGTTTCGTACTTCTCGAGATCCTCGGCACTCATCGGTTTAGCCAGTCCTCCCAGTTCGTCTGAACGTCCATCATCCCGTACGGCCCGCGCGTTGTTCCAACCGGACTCCCGCAGCCACCACGTTGGCATAGGTCATGCGGTGCTCAGTGCACGGCCCCAGCTCGTCGAGTGCGTCCATGTGCAGTGGCGTGCTGTATCCCTTGTGAATCGCGAAGCCGTATCCCGGATGAGTGTCGTCCATCTCGGTCATCACACGATCTCGGGTCACCTTCGCGAGAACGCTCGCCGCGGCGATGCATGCAGCGGCGCCGTCACCGCCGATGACCGGTAGCGACGGAGCCGTCAGACCCGGAACCCGGAATCCGTCGGTGAGAACGTAGCCCGGTTCGAGGTCGAGGCCCGCAACTGCTCGTCGCATCCCCTCGATGTTGGCGACGTGGATGCCGATCTGATCGACTTCCGCAGCGGGAACAGAGATGACACTCCACGCCAACGCCAAGCGCTTGATCGCCGGGAAAAGCTCCTCGCGCGCACGTTCGGTCAGCTTCTTCGAATCGTCGAGCCGCGCGAGGGCTGCTTGCGGTTTCGGCGCCAGGACACACGCTGCAATGACAAGTGGACCAGCGCACGCTCCGCGCCCGGCCTCGTCGACGCCGGCCACCGGACCGAGTCCGGTTCGCGCCAACGCAGACTCCATCGTCCGCAGACCTGCCGATCTGCGAATGACAACGCGAGGGGGCCAACTACTCACTGTCTCTGCCTACTCGGAACTACGCGAATCCATGTGTGCGGTCCGACAACTCAGTTGCCCTGAATATCAGGCGCATCGATGCCGCCCATTCGCGACGGGGGAAGAACGATGAAACGAGCTTGACCGATGATGTTGTCGATCGGGACGGTTCCCTGGAACTCGTCGTCGACGTGGTAGCGCGAGTCGGCGGAATTGCTGCGGTTGTCACCCATGACCCACACGTGGCCCTCGGGAACGGTGATCGGTCCGAAGCAGCGGCCCGACTTCAATTCGGTGTCACACGTTTGCGTTCCCGGAGTGAACGGGAAATCCATCTTGATGTACGGCTCGTCGAGCGGCTTGCCATCGACCAGGACTCGGCCCTGATCGTCACAGCATTCGACGGTCTGGCCGCCGGTAGCGATCACTCGCTTGACCAAGTCGTTCTCGTCCGGCGGAACGAGGCCGACCCACGAACCGACCTCTTGAATGCCGCGGACGACAACGTTGTCGGACCGATTGGACACATATTTCGTGTTCCACGAATCGGGTCCCTTGAAGACGACGACGTCGCCGGGTTCCGGATCGCCGAAGCGGTATCCGATCTTCTCCACCACGATGCGGTCACCGGTACATCCCGCACAGCCGTGCAGTGTCGGTTCCATCGACTCGGATGGGATGAGAAAAACTCTGAAGACAAATGCCTGAAGGACGATGCTGAGTACCAGCGCTACGCCGATCAGAACAGGGAGTTCTCGCAGAAACGATCGCTGTTTCTTCTGCGGCCGATGTGAGGTCGGTTCCGCGGAACCGCTTGATCCCTCGTGATTCTCGGGTCCGGACGACAATGCCTGCTCCTTCGAAGAATCTGCCACAGAAACCAGATTAGCCCGACACCGCGCGTACGCGGTGCCGGGCTCATCGGAAAGATCAGCGCTTTTCCTTGATCTTCGCCTTCTTGCCACGAAGCTCACGGAGGTAGTACAGCTTGGCGCGACGGACGTCACCGCGGGTCAGAACCTCGATGGAGGCCAGCGTGGGGCTGTGAACCGGGAAGGTGCGCTCGACGCCGACGCCGAAGGAGACCTTACGGACGGTGAAGGTCTCGCGAACGCCGCCGCCCTGGCGACGAATAACGACGCCCTTGAAGACCTGCACGCGCTCCTTGGAGCCTTCGATAACCTTGACGTTCACGTTGAGCGTGTCGCCGGGACGGAACTCGGGATGTCGTCGCGGAGCGACTTTTTGTCCAGGAAGTCCAGGGTGTTCATATGTCATCCTTGTATTTCGCAGGAGCAGAGGAACCGAGCGGCACGCGTTTCGGTCTCCCGAAACGGCGCTCGTCTGGTTCGTGCCCAGATCAAGTGCTGCTGCCTGGTCCAGGCAACCCGTCCATTGTGCCAGACGCGGATACCAGCGGGGAAATCGGTGGCGGCGGAGCTGCGTGGATGGTGTGGTCCAGTTCCTGCTCGGCCGCGGTCATCGCATGTTCGACGCTCGGCGATCCGGCAATCAGATCCTGGACGTAGATCTTGGCCCGGATGACGGGCCGACGCCATTTCCGTTCACGTTCGAGCGCGCGGTTCATCCGTTTCGGCTTGCGCGTGTACCGCCAGCGAGCCCACGGCGCACCCGGCCGGCTCAGGCGGACCGCTCCGATTACCAGCAACGGGAAAACGAACAGACCGACGAGCCCCGTCCAGATCTTCCCCTTGAGAATCACGATGGCTGCCAAGGCGAAGTTGATCAACGCGACGAAAACGAAGACCAACTTGATCCACGGATCGCGTTCTTCACGGAATCCGGCGACGTCGAGAAGTTCGAGCGGGCGGAAACCCAGCAGCACCAGGCCGGTCACGGCGATCGCGACGAAGACCGCATCCACCGAGGTCCGACCTTGTTCGGACCAGTACACGTCCTTCAGATAGAAGATCAGTGCGAACTCGTCGAGCACCAACGCCGCACCCATACCGAAGATCGCCGCCAGGACGGCACCGGTGGTCTGCGAACCATCGACGTAGACCGCGATCAACGCACCACCGGAGATCATCATGGCGATCACACCGAACACGACGTGATGCACATGCTGGCCTCCGGGCGCGATGTTGCCCGGCCACCATTTCACTTGCGCGCGAATCATCCGGACGCTGAGGCGGATGAAAAGGAAGGCGGACAGGAACCCGAGCAGGAAGAACAGCAACGGCAATCGGCCATGGGCGATGATCTCGCGCTCGAGCCACTCCCGCATCACTGTCCTCCCTTCACCGAATTCATGATCCGACCCTGATCGGATTCATACCGCCAACCGACTCGATTGTGACGATACGGACTTCGAAAACCCGGCGGACGGATTTACTTGCCGAAGCCCGCCTTGCGCAGAGCGTCGGCCATCGACCCGGCAGCAGGCGCGCGGTTGTCCGGTCGCTGCTCGCGTCCGCCCTGGCGTCCGCCATTTCCTCGTTGCTGACCCTGCCCCTGACGCTGGCCCTGCGGCTGGCCCTGACGCTGGGGTTGCCCACCTCGCTGGCCTTCGGACTTGCGGGGCGCTCCCACCTCGTCGTCGAGACGAAGCGTCAGCCCGATGCGTTGGCGTGCCTCGTCCACTTCGAGGACCTTCACCTTGACGACGTCACCTGACTTGACGACCTCGCGTGGGTCCTTGACGAAGTTGTGTGACATCGCCGAGACGTGAACCAGACCGTCCTGATGAACTCCGATGTCGACGAAGGCACCGAAGGCTGCGACGTTGGTGACCACGCCTTCGAGAGTCATGCCTGGCTTGAGATGCGCGACCTTCTCGATACCTGCGGCAAAGGTTGCGGTCTTGAATTCGGGTCGTGGATCTCGTCCCGGCTTCTCCAACTCGGAGATGATGTCGGTGACGGTCGGTAGACCGAATCGCTCGTCGACGTAGTCGGACGCCTTGACCGATCGAAGTGCCTGCGAGTTTCCGATCACGGTGCGCACGTCCCCGCCTGCACTCGCAACGATCTTGCGAACCACCGGATATGCCTCCGGGTGGACGCTCGACGCGTCGAGAGGGTCGTCGCCGTCGGTGATCCGCAGGAAGCCTGCGCACTGCTCGAATGCCTTGGGTCCCAGGCGGGAGACATCCTTGAGACCCTTGCGGGATTTGAACGGACCGTTCTGGTCCCGATGCGCGACGATGCTCTCTGCAAGGGATCCTGCAATTCCGGACACCCGAGCAAGCAGCGGCACGGACGCGGTGTTGACGTCGACGCCGACCGAGTTGACGGCATCCTCGACGACGGCGTCGAGGGAACGCGAGAGCAGCGATTCGGTGATGTCGTGCTGGTACTGACCGACGCCGATGGACTTGGGATCGATCTTGACCAACTCCGCCAACGGATCCTGCAGGCGACGCGCAATGGACACCGCACCGCGAATCGAGACGTCGAGGTCGGGAAGTTCCTGCGACGCGTAGGCCGAAGCCGAGTACACCGATGCGCCTGCCTCGGAGACGACGATCTTGGTCAGGTTGGGCGCGCCGGTCTTCTTGATCAGTTCGGTAGCGAGCGTGTCGGTCTCGCGTGAGGCCGTGCCGTTGCCGATGGCGATCAGTTCGACGCCGTGTTCGGCGACCAGTCCGGCAAGCGTCGCGAGAGCCGCGTCCCACTTGTTCTGCGGCTGGTGCGGGTAAATCGTCTCGTAGGCAACAACTTTGCCGGTTCCGTCGACGACGGCAACCTTCGTTCCGGTGCGGAATCCGGGGTCGAGTCCCATGGTGGGTCGGGCGCCGGCGGGAGCTGCGAGGAGTAGATCCTTGAGGTTGGTGGCGAAGACGTCGACGGCGTCCTTCTCGGCCGACTGCCGCAGACGCATCCGAGTGTCGATACCGAGCGTGACGGCGAACTTCGTCTTCCACGCCCACTTGACGGTGTCGAGAAGCCACCCGTCGGCGGCCCGACCACGGTCGGCGATCTCGAACCGCGACGCGATGCGGCCTTCGTAGACCGTGCGCTCCCCCGGCGCGAGTTCTTCGGTGTCTGCCGCCATGTTGAGCGACAGCACTTCTTCCTTCTCGCCGCGCAGGACGGCGAGGATGCGGTGCGAGGGCAATTTGGAGAACGGTTCCGAGAACTCGAAGTAGTCAGCAAACTTCGAGCCATCGGTTTCCTTGCCCTTGCGGACCGAGGAGACGACCTGGCCGCGATTCCACATCAGCTCACGCAATTCACCGACCAGATCGGCGTCCTCGGCGAAGCGCTCGACGAGGATCGACCGGGCACCGTCGAGTTGCTCGTCCGAATACTGCGCGGGATCGGTGGTGGGATCTCCGATGAGAGCATCGGCGACGGGCTCGTGGCCGGCCTCGCGGGCGATCTGCGCCTTGGTGCGCCGCTTCGGCTTGAAGGGGAGGTAGATGTCCTCCAGCCGCGCTTTCGTCTCGGCCAGCATGATCTGACCGCGCAGTTGATCGTCGAGTTTGCCCTGAGAGTCGATCTCCGTGAGCACGGCGTCACGACGGTCGTCGAGCTCGCGGAGATACCGCAGCCGCTCGTCCAGGAGTCGCAGCTGGGCGTCGTCGAGCGTGCCGGTGACTTCCTTGCGGTACCGGGCGATGAAGGGCACCGTGGCTCCGCCGTCGAGAAGGTCGACTGCTGCTGCAACCTGGCCTTCGCGGACGTCGAGTTCCTCGGCAATGCGCTGGTTCACGGTCTTGAGAATCACGAGATCCGACCCTACCGCTATCCTGAGACAAGAAGATCGGCAACAGTGCCGTGTCAGGGCTACCGGGGGAAACAAATGAGTACGCGGTACGTCCGGATTGCCGCAATGGTGGCCGCAGTTACTTTTGCGGCTTCGTGCAGCGGTGGACAGAACCCGGATGATCCGATGCAGACCCCCGCCTTTCCCGACACCAATGTTCCGGTAGCCGAGACCCTCGACGGCCGTCTGGGACAGGCTCAGGTGGCTGCGCTCGGGCGTGGTGCGGACGTCTCCATCGCCATCCTCGACCGCTCCTCGGACAGGTACCTCGACGTCGCCGGTGACCAGCAGATCGAAACAGCCTCGGTGGCAAAACTTTTCATCGCCGAGGATCTACTTCATCAGGATGCGCGCGGTGAGCGACCCATCACGGACGACGATCGCACCCTCATGGCGGCGATGCTCGAATCCTCCGACGACACCGCAGCCAACCTCCTGTGGGACGAGGTCGGCGGCCAAGAGGTGATCACCCGCGTCGCCGAGCGTTACGCACTGACCGCGACGACGCCGCCCTGGGACGGAATGTGGTGGAACACCGAGACCACGACACGTGACCTGGTCACCTTCTACAGCGGTGTCCTCGACGACTCCGATCAACTCGGACCTGAACGGGTCGAGCAGTTCGTCGAGTACCTGCGGCAATCCACTCCCGAAGGAACCGACGGTTACGACCAGAGATTCGGCCTGCCCGAGGCCTTGTTCGGCGAGCCCGTCATAGGAGTCAAACAGGGCTGGATGTGCTGTGTCGAGGACAAGTGGATCCATCTGTCCACCGGCATCGTCGGTGACGACAACCGATACATCATCGCAATCGGTTCGCGAGAAGACGTCCAGTACACGGATGAGGACAGCTTCTATCCCGACACCTCGTTCACCGATGCCGTCGACGACGAAAGTGCATTGCACGCTCGCGACACGGTCACCGGCGTCACGCAGATTCTCTTCCCGAGCGGAAGCATCGACGACTGGGCAGCGGCATCCACGACCGCGGATTCGGCGATGCCCGAAGCTTCCGGGCCCTGATTCGATCCACGCGGTCGTGTTCGTCCTCAAGCCTGCTTGTACTCGAGCACCGAACCGATGACACGGTCCTGTTGTTCGAACGTGAGCATGGGCCACAGCGGCAGTCGAAGGATCGACGCGGAGAACTCGGCACTACGCACGCAAGGCTGCGGTGTTCGTCCGTAGCGCACACCGGCCGCACTCGTATCGAGCGGAACGTAGTGGAACGGCGCCACGATTCCGTCACCGGCAAGGTGCCGAATCAAGCCGTCACGGCTCTCTTCGGTCGGCATCTTGAGATAGAACAGGTGCGCAGTGTGCTCGCGATCATCGGGCACCGCCATGGGCACGACACCGTTCGCGGCCGCCCACTCGCCCAGACTCACGCTGTAGGCGTCCCAGACGCGATGCCTCGCCGCCTGAATCGCGTCGAACTCGGAGAGTTGTGCGTCGAGGACGGCGGCATTGAGTTCACTGGGCAGATAACTCGACCCGATGTCCTGCCACGAATACTTGTCGACCTGCCCGCGCAGGAAACGCGCACGGTCGGTCCCCTTCTCACGGATGATTTCGGCGCGAGTCATCAACTGATCGTCGGAGAGCAACAGCGCGCCGCCCTCACCGCAGTGAACGTTCTTGGTGTCGTGAAAACTCTGCGTTCCGATTGTTCCGATGGTGCCGAGCGAGCGCCCGCGCCACTTTCCGCCGAGCCCGTGAGCGTTGTCTTCGATCAACGCAACGCCATGGAGTTCCGCGAGGTCGAGGAGAGGTTCCATGTCCGCGGCGACTCCGCCGTAATGCATGACCAAGACAGCTTTGGTGCGTTCGGTGATCGCCGCCGCGACGCACGCCGGGTCGATGTTGCCGGTACTCGGATCGATGTCGACGAAAACAACAGTGGCCCCGCGCAACGCGACGGCGGTTGCCGCCGAACTGAACGCGAAGCTCGGAACTATTACCTCGTCGCCCGGGCCCAATTCGAGCAGCAGCGCACCCAATTCGAGTGCATGCGTGCACGAGGTGGTCAGCAGAGCATGCGTGGATCCGGTGATCGCCTTGAGCGCTGCAGTCGCGGACTTGGTGAAACGTCCGTCACCGTGAATGTGGTCGGACTCCAGAACCGTTGCCAGATTCGACAATTCGTTCGATGCCCGATAGGGGCGGGAGAAGATGATGCGATCAGTGCTCACGACTACGCCGATCGATCGAGGTTCCGGGCCGCGGGGAATCGACAGTCAGATACAGCGGCTTTCCGACAAGGACGTGCAGTGCCACACCGAGATATTCGGCAATGAGTCCGAGCGAGAACAGGATCGCACCCGAACAGACCAGCAGCGCCATGATGATCGACGCCCATCCTTCGGGATCATTGTTGTCGCCGGTCATGGCGCCGATGAAGATCACCGCGGCCATGATCACACCGGCCGACGCCAGGGTGACTCCGAGCAGGCTGACCAGCCGCAGACCGCGTGTTCCGCTACACAACACCATCTTCCAGAACAACGAGAACAAACGGCGGTAGTTGTACCCGGATTCTTCGCGACCTTCGGCTCGAAGTGTCACCGGCGCCGTGGCCGTGTTACCGACAACCCACGTCAGCGCAACGTCCAGATACACGCCGTTGGCCGCGACGCCGGCCAACTGTCGGCCGATGTCACCGCGGATCAGGCGGTAACTTTCGAATCTCGTCGAATCAGGGAACGCGAATACCGTCGCCAAGACGATCTTTGCGCCGCGCGAGGTCAGGTTCCGCAAGAATCCGTGCGGGCGTGTGTTCGTGGGTTTGGAATACACGAGATCGGATCGCTCCGTCAGCGCGGTGTCGAGGAAAGCCCCGATGTGCACCGGGTCGTGCTGGCCGTCCTCGTCCATCGTCACGATCCACTGTCCAGTTGCAGCGGCCATGCCGGCGATGGTCGCCGCGTCCTGGCCGTAGTTGCGGCTGAGCCACACGACACGCACCTGCTCGAAACGGCGCTCCAATTCGAGTAACACGACGTCGGAGCGGTCCGGGCCGTTGTCGTGAACCAGCACGATCTCGTCGACGGAGAACTGCGCACCACCGGGCGTCGCACTCGGTGTGCCCAGGCCGTCCAACTCCTCGACGAGCGCCGTGATCGTCTTTTCGCCCTGATAAACGGGCACTACGACGGAAATCGAGTGCACTCGCTTCCACTCCCTTCAGGGGGCTCGACTGGCGCCGAGAGACAGGCACGATCGGGCCCACACCGTCGCGAACTTTAACACGCAGAGATGTCTTGACTTCGGATGCCGGCGGCGCGTGACGCGCTCGCGTCTCCGTACGCCCCACCTGCCCTGTTAAGGTCTGGAACTCGTGGTGGAAACTCGCACTCTCGCCCGGGCAGACGTGTACAAGTGGGGCGCCGTCACGGCGATCGGTGTCATCGCCGGTTATCTGGCCGTGGTGCTCGCGAATGCTCGTCACTTCTACACCGACGACACCGAGTCCCAATACGCGCCGCTGTGGGTCATGCTCGGCCGCAGTCTGCGAGAAGGACACCTCCCGGTGCTCGTCCCCGAGAACTGGATGGCGGGCAACTACGCGATCGAGGAAGCAGGCCTTCTCAATCCACCGCAACTCCTGATCGACCTGATCGCACCGTCCTTCGACAACCTGGCGTTGTACGCGACGATCGTGAAGTTGATCTTCGCGATCATCCTTGCACTCGGCGTCTATCGGATCTGCCTCGAGTACGGCTCGAAGCCCACGTGGGCTGCCGTCGCCGGCGTCTCGATTCCGTTCACCGGTTTCCTGCTGTTCTTCGACTCGGCCAGTTGGATGACTGCCTTCACCGGCACTGCCTGGATGGTTCAGGCGTGGGCGTCGGCAATCCGCTACGCCCGAGGTAAGAGCGGTCCGATCCCGACCTTCGTGTTCTTGTATCTCGCGATGTCGGTCCAATATGTTTTCCCCGCAGTCGAATCCGGCTTGATGATCGGCGCGGTCGCAATCGGCGAAGTTGTCTATCAGCGGCGTTGGCTGCCGTCACTGCGGCTTCTGGCGGTGTCCGCGTGTGCCGCTCTGGCCGGTCTCGCGACGTATCTGCCGAGCCTGCTCACCGCGGACGTCACCTGGCGCGGTGCATCCGAAGTCAAGAACGATGCATTCCTCGCCGTCCCGTGGTCGGAATCGCTGAACGCGAGCCTGCCGAGCACGATGCCCGCGTTCACCTCGTGGTGGGGATACATCCAGACCATGCCCATGGTCTACATCGCCTGGTTCCTCATACCCGCCCTGGCATTCATCGACTGGGGCAAGGCACGCGCCGCGGCACGCGAATTGACCGCCGTCGGGATCTTCACGGTCGCCGTCCTCATGTGGACTGCCGGGCCGAGCACGATCGGCCCACTGCGGTGGCCCGCGCGCGTACTTCCGATGGTGGCCATCGGACTCCTGCTTCTGGTGTGCATCCTGCTCGGGCGTTACGCCACGACCGACAAGTTGCGCGGGCGCTGCGTTGCAGCGGGAATCCTCGTGGGCCTGCTTCTGATTCGGTCAGCCTCGGCAGCTCCCGGGCTCGCGAAATGGCATGTGATCTCAGCCCTGCTCGTTGCCGCACTCGGCGCCGCGATGGTCTGGCTCGGCCGTACCAAAGGCACTGCTTTCGCATGCCTCGTAGCGATCGTCGCGGTCTCCCCCATCGCCTACGCCCAGGTTCGGGCCGCGCAACCAACCCCGATGAGCTGGAACCTGCCCGAATCCCGCTCGGAGATGAAAGAGGCCTTCCCCGACTTCGAAGGCACGACACTGCAACTGGGCGACCGTGCACTCATCGCCCCCGGGGACAAAACCCTCGACGGAGCGTACGGTTCCCTGGCTTTCGGCAACTACCCCAAAGACCTCGAACTGACCTACACCAGCGGCTACACCCCCAACGGGCACTTCTACTTCGGTGATCTGCTCTGCATGCGCTGGGACATGAGCGTCTGCCCCGACGCCTTTCGGCGCGCATTCACCGTCGAACCCACCACCGGCCGCACCATCGTCGACCTGATGAACGTGGACCGCGTCGTACTTCAGAACGCTCTCTACCCCGATGCACGCAAGAACCCGGCTCCCGACGGATGGAAATGGGTCGACTACCCCGGACACGAGAACTACATCTCGGTACTCGAACGCGTCGACGGCCCCGTCTCGACACGCAACGGACGCATCGCCGACGCCCACGGCGTCGAGGCTACGTCGATCGCGGAATCGAACATGTCGAGCACCCTTCGTGTCAGTTCGGAGACCGGCGGCAAGGTTGTGTTCGCACGGCTCGGCTGGCCCGGATATCGGGCGAGCATCGACGGTCAGCCTGTCCCGATCGACGTCGTCGCGAAGTCCTTTGTCACCGTGGACGTTCCAGCCGGTACGAAAGACGCGGAACTTGTCCTGACGTGGCGTCCCCCGGGATGGAAGGTCGGCGGCGCTTCGATGGTCGCCGGAGTCCTCGGACTCGGCGTGCTCGAGTGGATGTATCTGCGGAACCGACGCAAGGACGGGATCAACACCGTGAAAACCGAGTCTTCATGACCGAAGACATCGCATCACCCGAGAACCCCGGCCCACTGCTTCGGGTGGTCAAGCATCAGCCCATCGCATTTGCCATTGTCGGAGTGGCTAATACGGCGATCGGATACGCGCTCTTCGTGGTCTGGTCACTGATCCTCGACAACAAGGATCTGTATCAAGTGGCTGTGATCGGCGCGTACTCCATCAGCGTCCTCATCGCTTTCGTTCTGCATCGGACTCTCGTTTTCCGCGTCCGCGGACATGTGGCACGCGACCTGGGAGCGTTCATCGTCGTCAATTCCGGTGGCCTGGTGCTGAATCTGATTCTCGGAACAATCGCGGTGTCGATTCTGCATGCCCCGCCGCTTCCCGCCCAGGCGGTTGTCATGCTGATCGTCGCCGGTGTGAGCTTCTTCGGTCATCGATACTTCTCGTTCCGCCGCAAACCTGCCGAACGACACTGACCTTCTACGATTCGCGGAGTAACGCTCGATCCACCGCCGCCTCGACGATCGTCCGAATATCTTCCTCTCCGAACAGGTTCGGCAATGTGAGTCGATCCAGTGCGAGCCAGTTCAGCGACAAATAGAGCAGGCGAACGGTCATCGCATCACCCGGCACGCCCGACGCCAGATGATTGGCTACGTTCAGATCGAAGTCTTCTCGGATGCGGACGGTCAGCACCGCACGCAGGTCCGGTCGACGCGTCGCCTCCAGTCGCAACTCCATGAGCGCGAGGAAACCCGTTCCGAACGAGGTGACGCGCTCGACCACGTCGAGCATGAGCGTCACCAGGCGCTCGCGATCGGTGCCGTTGACGGGATCGATCATCCCTTCGAGGTCCTCCGGAATCAGTCGCTCGTAGATCCGGCCACCCGCTTGAGTGAGCAGGTCGTCGCGATTGGAGAAGTAGTTCGACGCTGTCCCGTTCGGCACTGCTGCCTGGGCGTCGACGGCTCGAAACGTCAAGCCTCGAGCACCCTCTCGGGCCAACACCTCGATTGCCGCGTCGATCAGGGCAAGCCGGCGTTCCGGGTTCTTTCGCACTTGACATCACTCCTGACACGACCCTAAGTTAAACCACTACAAACATAGTACTACGAACGGAGCGTTATATGCGAAAGCTTGTGTACTACGTGGGAGCTTCCCTCGACGGATACATCGCGGGGCCTGGTGGCGAATTCGATTTCCTCCCGGTCTCCGAACAGATCACGGCCTGGATATGCGATCGATATCCTGAAACCGTGCCAACGCATGTGCGGCCCGCTCTCGGAATCGAGGACGCGCCCAACAAGACCTTCGACACGGTCGTCATGGGCCGCGGCTCCTACGAGCCCGGGCTGGCCGCCGGAGTGAAAAGCCCCTTCGCGCACCTGCGTCAGTTCGTCGTCTCCACAACCATCCCTGACGCCGAGGATCCCCCCGTCACCATCGTTCGCGCCGATCCACTTGGGGTAGTCAGATCTCTCAAAGAGGAAGAAGGACAAGATATCTGGCTGTGTGGCGGCGGAACTCTCGCCGGCGAACTACTACCGGAGATCGACGAGTTGATCATCAAGAGGTATCCGGTAGTCGCCGGCGCAGGCATACCGATGATCAGAGGTAACTTCGAGCCGACGCCGTTCACACCGACTGCAACCGAATCGCTCGACGACGGCGCAAGCATCACCTGGTTGAAGCGAAATACCTAAGGAAGAAGATCCGGTCGACGCTCGGCCGTGCGCTGCAGCGACTGCTCATGGCGCCACGCTTTGATCTTCGCGTGATCACCGGAGAGAAGCACCGGCGGAACTTCGAGGTCGCGCCACACAGCCGGGCGAGTGTAGCTAGGCCCTTCGAGAAGGCCGTCGGAAAACGAATCCTCTTGGTGTGAAAGCTGATTGCCGAGAACGCCGGGCATCAGTCGCACGACAGCCTCGACCATCACCAGCACGGCTGCTTCGCCGCCGATCAGGACGTAATCGCCGATGCTGACTTCTTCGACTCTGACCCGCTTGGCGGCGTCGTCGAAAACCCGTTGATCGATACCTTCGTATCGGCCGCAGGCAAACACAAGGTGCTTGGCGTTGGACCAGCGGTGCGCGGTCTCCTGGGTGAACGGAACGCCGGCGGGAGTGGGCACCACCAGAATGGTCTCGGCATCATCGGGGCCGGAAGAATCGGAGCGCCCGATCACGTCGTCCAGTGCCGGGCCCCAGACGGTGGGTTTCATGACCATGCCGGGTCCGCCGCCATACGGAGAATCGTCGACGGCTTTGTGCACGTCATGGGTCCACGACCGAAGATCGTGGACGTCGACCGAGATCAAGCCACGTTCGATTGCCTTGCCCAGCAAGGCAGCACGAAGCGGTTCGAGATACTCGGGAAAGATGGTGACGACGTCGAGACGCATAACAAACGATCAGTCGTTGTCTGAGTTCGAATTGTCGCTGTTCGACTTGTCGCCGAAGTCCGGGTCGAGCAGTCCCTCGGGAGGCTCGATCACCACGACACCGTCGGCGATCGACACCGAGGTGACGATGGCGGCGACAAACGGGATCAGCAATTCGCCGGATGCCTCACCGGTACGGCGAATCGAAAGCAATTCGCCTGCGGCGGAATGCAATACCTCGATGACCGAACCGACCTCGGCACCGTCCGTGAGGACGACCTTCAGTCCTTCGAGTTCGTGATCGTAGAACTCGTCCGGATCATCCGAAGGCTCGAGTTCGGAACTGTCGATGACAAACAGTGTGCCGCGCAACGCATCTGCGTCGCCACGGTCACTGACGCCTTCGAGGCGCAGCAGAAGCCGCCCGGAATGATCCCGGGCGGCTTCCACTGTGTACGACTTCAGTGTGGACTCGCGCGGCTTGCGCCCACGCAGCACGGAACCTACGGCAAAACGATCCTCGGGCTCGTCTGTACGAACCTCGACTACCAATTCACCTTTGATGCCATGCGACTTCGCGACACGACCGACTACGAGTTCCACCTGTTTACTGCCGTCTACTGATCGGTGTCGACGACATCAACACGGATACCGCGGCCACCGATGCCGGAGACCAAGGTCCGCAGAGCGGTCGCAGTGCGACCACCCCGACCGATGACCTTGCCGAGATCGTCTGGGTGCACGTGCACCTCGACGGTCCGTCCCCGACGTCCGGTGATCAGCTCGACGCGCACATCGTCGGGATTGGCGACGATGCCACGCACGAGATGCTCTACCGCATCAGCGACGACGGCACTCACTTGTCAGCAGCCTCGGCGTCTGCAGCGGGAGCCTCGGCGTCAGCCGCGGTGTCTTCTGCCTTGGCCTCGTCAGCCTTTGCAGCCTTCTTCTTCTTGGGGGTGATTGCTTCTGCAACCGGCTCGTTCTCGGCCTGCGCGAGCGCAGCCTGGAAGAGCTCGAGCTTGGTGGGCTTGGCTTCCTTGACGCGCAGGGTGCCTTCGGTGCCCGGCAGGCCCTTGAACTTCTGCCAGTCACCGGTGATCTTGAGGAGTGCCTCGACGGGCTCGGTGGGCTGTGCGCCCACGGACAGCCAGTACTGAGCGCGCTCGGAATCGATGTCGATCAGCGAGGGCTCTTCCTTGGGGTGGTACTTGCCGATGGTCTCGATCGCACGGCCGTCACGACGGGTGCGCGAGTCGGCGATGACAACGCGGTACTGAGCGTTGCGGATCTTGCCGAGGCGGGTGAGCTTGATTTTGACAGCCACAGCTGCAGTTCTCCTTCAGCGCGCACAACAGTGCTGCGCATGTCACGTGCAATTCAGCGACCCACACGATTTGTGAGCCCGGTTTTGCCTCTATCCTGTGACCGTCGCAGCGGTACGTAACCGGTTGCGACGAACAATGGTCCATTGTGCCAGATGGGTGGGCTCGTTCGGAAACCACCCTGTGCGCGCTTCGAGAGAGCGGGGACTCCCTAACCACTCACGGGGGTTCCGCGGAGGATCACACGCATCGGCTTCGCGAGCACATCGGGGTTTCCGCGCGGATCTTCGGAATAAACCACCAGGTCGGCGGGCGCTCCTTCTTCGATCCCCTGCGCACCCAACCAACTCCGCGCGTCCCAGCAGGCTGCGCCCAGCGCCTGATGCGCCGTCAAACCGGCAACTTCGAGTTCGGCGATCTCGTCGGCGATCCGCCCGTGCCTGATCGATCCGCCGGCATCCGTTCCGGCATAGATCGGAATCCCGGCCTCGTGAGCGGCACCGATCGTCCGATGTCGACGAGCGTGCAGATCCCGCATGTGCGCCGCGTAGATCGGATACCGCGTGGCAGAGTCCGCGATCTCGGGGAAAGTTGCGATGTTGATCAGCGTCGGAACCAAGGCCGTGCCGTGAGCGACCATCAACTCGATGGTCGCGTCCGTCAATCCGGTGCCGTGCTCGATGCAGTCGATGCCGGCGTTGATCAGGCCGGGCAGAGCATCCTCGGCAAAGACGTGAGCGGTGACCCTTGCGCCTTCGGCATGGGCGGCAGCGATGGCCTCGACCAGAATCTCGTCGCTCCACAACGGGGCGAGGTCACCGATGGAACGATCGATCCAGTCCCCGACGAGCTTGACCCAACCGTCACCGGCGCCTGCCTGACGCACCACCTCGGCCGGCAACTGAGATTCGTCGTCCAGGTCGACCGGCAGGCCCGGGATGTACCGCTTCGGTGCTGCGATGTGCTGACCTGCGCGAATGATCCGCGGCAGATCGAGGCGCTCGTCGATGAACCTGGTGTCGACCGGCGATCCGGCGTCGCGTAGCAACAGCACGCCCGCGTCACGTTCGGTCTTCGCCTGCCCCAGCAACCCGTCGACGGTTTCGCCGCCGCCACCGCCGTAGCGGATACCGACGTGACAGTGCGCATCCACGAGACCCGGTGTGATCCAACCCGATTCGACGATCGTCTCCGCACCGGACACCGGCTCGAAGGAAATCAGCCCGTCGACGATCCACAATTCGATCGGCGCGGCATCGGGCAGACCGATCCCCCGAAGATGAAGCGCAGCCACCGACTACTTCTTGGGCAGCTTGAGCTGAGAGAGATCGATGCCTTCCAGTCCGGGCGGCAACTGATCGAGACCCTTGGGCATGTTCGACAGGTCGGGCATACCGGCCGGCATTCCGCCGGGCATCCCCGGGAACCCGCCCATGCCGGGGAATCCTCCGCGCATCTTGGGCTGCGTCGGGCCCTTGCCGCCCTTCTTGCCCTTCTTGCCCTTCTTGCCCTTCTTGCTGCGAACCTGCTTACGCGCGCCGGGCATGCCCATACGGCCGGCCATGGCAGCCATCATCTTGCGGGCTTCGAAGAAACGATCCACCAACTGGTTGACGTCGGAAACCTTGACGCCCGAACCGTTCGCGATGCGCAGTCGGCGTGAGGCGTTGATGATCTTCGGATCGTCGCGCTCGGCCGGCGTCATACCGCGGATGATGGCCTGAATGCGATCGAGTTGCTTCTCGTCGACGTTGGCAAGCGCGTCCTTCATGCCGCCGGCACCCGGCAGCATACCGAGGAGGTTGCCGATCGGGCCCATCTTGCGGACGGCCATCATCTGATCGAGGAAGTCTTCGAGGGTGAGCTGACCGGAACCGATCTTCGCTGCGGTGGCTTCGGCCTGATCGGCGTCGAAAACCTGCTCGGCCTGCTCGATGAGGCTCAGGACGTCGCCCATGCCGAGGATCCGGCTGGCCATGCGATCGGGATGGAAGACGTCGAAGTCTTCGAGCTTCTCGCCGGTGGAGGCGAAGAGGATCGGCTGGCCGGTGACCTCGCGGACGCTCAGCGCGGCACCACCGCGGGCGTCGCCGTCGAGCTTGGTGAGGACGACACCGGTGATGCCGACTCCCTCACGGAAAGCGTCGGCCGTGCTGACCGCGTCCTGACCGATCATGGCGTCGAGGACGAAGATGGTCTCGTCCGGGTTGACGGCGTCACGGATACCGGCGGCCTGCGCCATCAGCTCCGAGTCGATACCGAGGCGACCGGCGGTGTCGACGATCACGACGTCGTAATGCTTGTTGCGTGCTTCTTCGACGCCGGCGCGGGCGACCTCGACGGGGTCGGCTGCGGAAACGCCCAGTGCGTTCTCGCCGCCGCCGATGGAGGTGCCGGGGTGCGGCGCGAAGACTGCGGCGCCTGCACGCTCACCGACGATCTGAAGCTGAGTGACGGCGCCGGGACGCTGAAGGTCACAGGCGACGAGGAGGGGCGTGTGCCCCTGATCCTTGAGCCACTTGGCCAACTTTCCGGCCAGCGTGGTCTTACCGGAACCCTGCAGACCGGCCAACATGATGACCGTCGGCGGCGTCTTGGCGAACTGCAGTCGACGGGTTTCACCGCCGAGAACCTCGACCAGTTCTTCGTTGACGATCTTGACGACCTGCTGAGCCGGGTTCAGTGCACCCGAGACCTCGGCGCCCTTGGCGCGTTCCTTGATCTTGGCGATGAAGCTGCGCACTACGGGAAGCGCGACGTCGGCCTCGAGCAGGGCAAGGCGGATCTCGCGGGCCGTAGCGTCGATGTCGGCGCCGGACAGACGACCCTTGCCACGCAGATCCTTGAGAGATCCGGTCAATCTGTCGGAAAGGGATTCGAACACCGAGTGCGCTCCTGAAGGTCGTGCGAGTTAGCCGTGGATATTCTCGGGCACCAGCCTAGCCGCTACGCCCGCACCGATCCCAGCCGATGCGGGCGTAACTGCCGAAACCGGTCCGTCAATCCTCTTTCTTCTTGGGTTGTGGCACCGGAACCACCGCCAGCACCGCCTCCTCGACGCGCTCTCGCGCCGCGCGGGTATCGGCCTCACCGAAGTCGAGGCAGAACGCGTCGACCACCGAGGAACCCAAGGTGGCGACCTTCGCCCACCGGATGTCGGCTCCACTGTGTTCGAGTGCTGCGGCCAGTCGGCAGAGCAGGCCGACGCGGTCCTCGGTACGCAATTCGAGGATCGCCTGACCGTCGCCGGGCGCGTCGAACCAGATGACCCGCGGTGGCGCCTGCGCATAGAGCACCGGAACCGCGGAATCCTTGTTGGTCTGGATCGGGTCGTCCCACTGCTCTGCCCGTGCCTCCTCGTCCTTCGCGTCGAGAAGTTCGAGCAAATTCAGTTCACCGGCCGAAGCCCGGATCAATTCCTGCCGGAGCAGCACCGCCTGCGGGGGTGTGCCGAACCTCGGCGTCACGACAAACGAGTTGACCGCCGAACCTGCATGCGACCCCAGCGATGCGGAATGCACCCGCAACGACTGCAGCGCCAGAACTCCGGCAGCCCGAGACAGCAGCCCGGGTGCGTCGGGCGCGATGACGGTCACGACGTAGGTGTGCGCATTCTCGGCCGGAACGAGCGAGACGTGAACCCCGCCCTCCTCGGCGATGGCCAATTGCTCGGGAGCGAGTGGATCGGGTTGCGGGAGCTCCTCCCCTGCCATCAGCAAACGACAACGACGCACCAGCTCGCCGATCAACGACGACTTCCAGTCGCCCCAGACACCAGGCCCGGTGGCCAGCGAATCCGCTTCCGCCAACGAATGCAGGAGATCGAGAAGGGTCCCGTCTCCCTCGAGTGCGTCGACCACTCGCTGCACGGTTGCCGGATCGTCGAGGTCGCGACGGGTGGCGGTTTCCGGCAACAGCAAGTGGTAGCGCACCATCGCCGTCAACGTCGCGACGTCGGAAGGCCAGAGTCCCAGGCGATTTCCGATCGCGGTGGCCAATTCGGCACCGACGACGCTGTGGTCTCCCCCTCGCCCCTTCCCGATGTCGTGGATCAACGCACCGAGCATGAGCAGATCCGGCCGAGCGACGCGAGTGGTGAATCCGCTTGCATACGCGGCGGTTTCGACCAGGTGCCGATCCACCGTCCACGTATGGACGGCGTCGCGCGGCGGAAGATCGCGAATGGTCCCCCACTCCGGCAGGAGTCGACCCCAGAGCCCGGTCCGGTCCATCGCCTCGATCACCGGAACGGCACGCGATCCCGAACCGAGCACGACCAAGAGATCGTTGACCGCATTTTTCGGCCACGGCTCACGCAGCTCCGGGGCATTGTCGGCCAGGCGATTGAGCGTCGACGCGGAGATCGGCATGCCGTTGGTGGCCGCCGCTGCCGCGACCCGCATCACCAGACCGGGATCCTTCTTCGGCCTCGCATCGCGCGCCAGAACTACTTCGCCGGCATGCTCGACGACGCCCTCGTCCAGTGGTCGTCGCACCGGCGCGCGACGCAGCCGCGACAAACCACGCCGGGGCAAGGAGTTTCCGGCGGTACGGATACCGACGTCGACCGAATAGCTGATGGTGCGCGCCGATTCGCTGAGAAGGCGGGCCAGATCGAAGCGATCACCGATCCGTAGCGCCGCACCGATCTCGTCGGCGTCCTGTGCTCGCAGTTGGTCGCGGGCGCGACCGGCAACGCGGTGAAGTTCGGTGCGCACGTCGAGCAACCGCCTGTGCGCAAGTGCCAGACCGCCGCCGGGCGAGTTGGGTCCCAGCCCTGGCATCCCGTCGGTCAATTGCGCGATGGACAGGGCGTTGAGCAGTTGGACGTCTCGCAGCCCGCCACGGCCGCTCTTGAGATCCGGTTCGGCGCGATGGGCGATCTCGCCGCTGCGCTCCCACCTCGTACGGGTCTGGGTGATCAATTCGTCGAATCGGCTGCGGATGTCCATACGCCACTGTCGTCGGACACCACTGATCAACAGGTTGCTCAGCTCCACGTCGCCGGCAATGTGGCGTGCTTCGAGCATTCCGAGTGCTGCCGTCATGTCGGTGGCCGCAACCTGAAGCGCCTGCGGAAGCGTCCGCACGCTGTGGTCGAGTTTGATGTGCGCGTCCCACAGCGGGTACCACAGGCTGTCCGCGACCTGGGCCACGACGGCTGGGTCCATGTCGTCGTGCAGCAGAATCAGATCGAGATCGGAATACGGCAACAGTTCGCGTCGGCCGAGACCACCCACGGCGACGATGGCAAACCCACAATCCGGTTTGATGCCCAGTTCGGTCCCCTTGGTGGTCAACCAGAATTCGTGCAGATCGACCAGTGCATGTCGCAGCGCGGGGGCGTCGAGCCTCCTGTTCTTGACGCCTCCGGTGAGTAGGGCCTTGCGTGCGCGGGCCAGGTCCGCAGCTTCGTCGGATCCCCCTGACGAGACCGGCCCTGGCCCCGTCGCTTTCGCGACGGAACCAGGGCCGAAGTTCTCGGACCCTTTCGGGTCAGAGTGCATCGCCACCGCGTTCCCCGGTGCGAACCCGGATGACCGACTCGACTGGCGAGACCCACACCTTGCCGTCACCGATCTTGCCGGTTCGAGCGGCCTCGACGATCACCTCGACCACCTTGTCAACGGCCGCGTCGTCGACGACGACCTCGACCCGGACCTTGGGTACGAAGTCCACGGAATACTCCGCGCCTCGGTACACCTCGGTGTGGCCCTTCTGTCGGCCGTAGCCCTGAACTTCGCTGACTGTCATACCCAGCACTCCGGCCTGCTCGAGTCCGGTCTTGACGTCCTCGAGCGTGAACGGCTTGACGATTGCTGTGATCAGCTTCATGTGCTCATCCCTTTCCAAACTCTGAAGTGCCTGAATTCACTTTAATCACGTGCTGATCACGCGAGGTCGTATGCGGTCTCTGCGTGTTCGGTCTCATCGATGCCGCGTGCCTCGTCCTCGGCCGAGATTCGCCAGCCCAGGGGCTTGAGTGCGAAGCCGATGATCGTCGTCAGAACGCCGGTGAAGACGAGTGCTGCGAGTGCGATCACGATCTGAACCACCAGTTGCTTGTAGTCGCCGCCGTAGAAGAGGCCGGTTGCGGTGCCGAAGAATCCGATACCGATCGTGCCCCACAGGCCGGAGACAAGGTGCACGCCGACGACGTCGAGCGAGTCGTCGAAGCCGAAGCGGAACTTCAGGCCTACTGCGAGAGCGGACAGGATGCCGGCGACAGCGCCGAGGAAGATGGAACCGACCGGGTTGAGCGCACCGGCAGCAGGGGTGATGGCGACCAGACCGGCCACCGCACCGGAAGCTGCGCCGAGGCTGGTGGCGTGGCCGTCACGAATACGCTCGGTAGCGAGCCAGGCCAGGACTGCGGCACACGTCGCGGTGGTCGTGTTGACCCAGGCGAGACCGGCGTTACCGTCGGCGGCGAATGCCGAGCCGGCGTTGAAGCCGAACCAACCGAACCAGAGGAGTGCGGCGCCGAGCATCACGAAGGGCAGGTTGTGCGGACGGAAGGCGGTCTTGCCGAAGCCGAGACGCTTGCCGACGATGAGTGCGAGGACCAGACCGGCCATACCCGCGTTGATGTGAACGACTGTGCCACCGGCGAAGTCGATCGGAGCGACGTTGGCGACGGTGACTCCGTCGTCATTGACCGTGGTGCCGAAGAGCTTTGCCGCGATGCCGTCCTCGGAACCCGAGAGGAGTCCGCCGCCCCACACCATGTGTGCGAGCGGGAAGTAGACGACGGTGACCCAGATACCCGAGAACAGGAGCCAGGTGCCGAACTTGACCCGCTCGGCCAGGGCACCACTGATGAGGGCGGTGGTGATGATCGCGAATGTCACCTGGAACGCGATGTCGATGACGTTGGGGTAGCCCCAGGCGCCGGCGATGAAGTTGCCGTCAGCATCGGTGATGCTGTTCTTGAGGCCGAAGAACTCGAACGGGTTGGCAAAAATGCCCCCGATGTTCTCGGTGCCGTAGGACATCGACCATCCCCACAGAACGTAGATGACGCCGATGACGGCCATGGCCCCGAAGGACATCATCATCATGTTCAGGACGGACTTGGACCGAGACATCCCGCCGTAGAAGAAAGCGAGGCCGGGTGTCATCAGCAAGACCAGAGATGCAGCCATCAGCATCCATGCGGCGTTACCGGAGTTCGCCAACAAATCGTCGGTACTCACTTACTACCTCCTAGTCGCACGTGCCGGGCAGCACGTCGTTAAGGAGAAGAGTGCTGGGCTGGTGTTTCGTCCATGGCGCTGTCGCGTTTCGCAGACGTGAACCAATTGCCCAACTTTGTTGCAAACAGGTTTCGCCAGGGAGTTCTACCGCCCCTGTGCGCCTTTTTGGTAGTTCGCGCTACCAAAAAGGCGCACGGGGGCGTCAGCCCAGCAGGGCGTCGACGAACGCACCCGGCTCGAACGGCGCCAGGTCGTCGGCACCTTCACCGAGGCCGACCAACTTCACCGGCACACCCAGTTCATGCTGAACCTGGAAGACGATTCCGCCCTTGGCAGTTCCGTCAAGCTTGGTCAGTACGACGCCGGTGATGTCCACGACCTCCGCGAACACTCGTGCCTGCGCCAGTCCGTTCTGGCCGACCGTCGCATCGAGAACCAGCAGAACGTCGTCGACCGACGCCTTCTTCTCGATGACCCGCTTGACCTTGCCGAGCTCGTCCATCAGGCCGGTCTTGGTGTGCAGGCGGCCGGCGGTGTCGATGAGGACCACGTCCACGCCGTCCGCGATGCCTCGTGAGACCGCGTCGAAGGCAATCGCAGCGGGATCGCCACCCTCCTTGCCACGAACAACTTCAGCGCCGACACGCTCAGCCCACGTCTGGAGCTGATCGGCGGCGGCGGCGCGGAACGTGTCCGCGGCACCGAGCACGACGCGACGACCGTCGGCGACGAGCACGCGAGCCAGCTTGCCGGTGGTGGTTGTCTTGCCGGTCCCGTTGACGCCGACGACGAGCAGAACAGCCGGGTGATCATCGTGCGGCAATGCGCGGATGGAGCGGTCCAGTTCGGGACGCAGTTCGGCGATCAACACCTCGCGCAGTAGGGCGCGGGCGGCAGCCTCGGTCCGGACGCTGCGGGCCGCCATCTGCTCACGAAGCTTCGTGACGACCTTTTCCGTGGTCGCGGAGCCGAGGTCTGCGATGAGGAGGGTGTCCTCGACTTCTTCCCACGAATCCTCGTCCAGATCGCCGCCACCGAGCAGACCCAGCAAGCTCTTGCCGACTGCTGACTGCGAGCGGGAAAGGCGCCCGCGCAGTCGGTCCAGCCGACCCTCGGTCGGGTCGATCTCGTCCAGCACGCGCGGTGCAGGCTCGACGGGTTCGGGAACGACAGGTTCTTCGACAACAGGTTCTGCTACCGCTGGTTCTTCTACGACCGGCTTTTCGATTACCGGCTCTTCGACAACCGGCTCTTCGACAACCGGTTCCTCGACAACCGGTTCCTCGACAACAGCGGGTTCTTCGACAACCGGCTCCTCGACAACGGCCGGCTTCTCCGCAACAGGTTCTTCGACGATCGGTTTTTCGACGACAGGTTCTTCGACGACGGGCGGCTTCTCGGCGACCGGAGGTGTCGGAACCACCGGAGGTGGCGCCGTTGCCGTCGACCCCTGACTGAAGTTGAACCCGCCACCGGCCTTGTAGCCGCCTGACTTGTCCTTCTCGGGTGCGCCGAGCTCCGGCTTCGTCTCGGGTGCCTTCAGCGATACCTGCCCCTTGCGGTAGCGCAGGAATCCGGCAACGAGAACGACGAGTAGTACGGCCGCTACAGCCGCGATGATGATCCAAGCCTGGGTAGTCACCGGCCCATTGTTTCAGGCTCCGACCCGGAAAGTGAGCAGGGCTTACGTCGAGGCCATGTCTTGACCGCGAAGTCGCTGCGAAATCACGGTGGTGATGCCGTCGCCGCGCATGCTGACGCCGTACAACGCATCGGCGATTTCCATCGTCGGTTTCTGGTGAGTGATCACGATCAACTGCGACTTCTCCCGCAATTGTTCGAAGAGTCCGATCAGCCGCCGCAGGTTGGTGTCGTCCAACGCCGCCTCGACTTCGTCCATCACGTAGAACGGGGACGGGCGTGCCCGGAAGATCGCGACCAGCATGGCCACCGCGGTCAACGACTTCTCGCCGCCCGACAGCAACGACAACCGCTTGACCTTCTTACCGGGCGGACGCGCCTCGACTT
Source organism: Rhodococcus sp. NJ-530 (assembly GCF_003860625.1). Lineage (NCBI taxonomy): Bacteria > Bacillati > Actinomycetota > Actinomycetes > Mycobacteriales > Nocardiaceae > Rhodococcus > Rhodococcus sp. NJ-530. The sequence continues at coordinate 2,536,645 of NZ_CP034152.1, read as the reverse complement.
CGATGCCGGTGGTGAGCATGTCCGAGGGATCGGTGAGGACCAGCCGCCCTTCTCCCCCGGGGAACAATTTCTCGAACACTCCCACGAACTCACGCTCGACGTCGGCATAGGCCTCGGTGAACACCTGCAGTATTCGTGCGTCGACGTCTGCGACCACAGCAAGAAGGTCCTTGCGTGCGGTCTTGACGTCCTCGAGCTGAGTGGAGAGGAAGGTGTACCGCTCCTCGAGAGCTGCGAATTCTTCGAGCGCCAGCGGATTGACCTTGCCGAGGGTGGCGAGGTCCTTCTCGGCCCGCTTGGCGCGCCGTTCCTGAGTCGCGCGGTCGTACGGAAGCGGAGCGGGGGCGGTGACCTGCTCCCCACGCTCCTTGGCCTGCTCGTACTCCTCGATTTCGAGAGCGGTCGGCGGCAGTTCGACCTCGGGCCCGTACTCGGCGATCAGATCGTCGAGGCCGATACCGTACTGATCGAGGATCGACTCCTCGAGTTGTTCGATGCGCAGCGCTGCCTGTGCCTTCGCTACCTCGTCGCGGTGGACGGCGTCGGTGAGCGAAGCGAGTTGTCCGGTCAGTGCTCGGACTGTCTCGCGGACCTGATCCAGCTTGGCCGTGCACTCGGTGCGGGCCCGAGCCAACTCGTCGCGGTGAGCAAGAGCCGCGGCGACGACTGTCTCGAGTTCGGCCGCCACGCGCTGTCCCGACTCGGCGACGGCAGCTGCAACTTCCGCAGCGTGCGCTCTGGCGCGCAGAGCCCGCTCGGCGCGAATCCGCGCTTCTCGTTCCGCGGCGGCCGCACGCCGAAGCGAATCGGCCTTTCCGCGTACGGATTCCGCACGCTCTTCGGCGGTGCGCACGGCAAGGCGAGCATCCATTTCGACGATGCGCACTTCGGCGAGCGCTGCTGCGGCCATTTCGCGATCGGCAGCGGTCGATTCCGCACCGTGTCCCGGTGCACTGCCGTCGGTTTCGGCGACGCGCAGACGTTCCTCCAGATCCGCGAGCTTTGTCAGCGACTCACCGCGGCCCTCCTCGGCACGCACTCGCTGGGCGGTCAACCGCTCGGATTCCGCGTGGGCGACTCGTGCTGCCTGCCCCAATCTGCCCAACTGCTCGTAGATGGCGGACATGGCGGCGTCCGACTCGTTGAGCGCTGCCAAAGTTTGCTCCGCGGTCTCGCGTCGAGCGGCTTGTTCGGCCAGAGCGCCGGACAGCGCAGCGTCGAGTTCCTCGGATCGGCTCTCCGTTGCCGCCAGTTCCGCTGCTGACGCGTCGATCGCCGCCTGCACCTCGAGCGTGCTCGGTTGCCGATCCGAGCCACCGATCATCCACCCCGAACCGTGCAGATCGCCAGAACGCGTCACTGCGCGAATTCCCTTGTGGTCAGCAACAACTCGAATCGCGTCATCGAGAGTCTCGACGAGGACGACGCCATCGAGGATGGCGGTCAATCCGGCACGCAACTCGTCAGGGCAGTCGATGACGTCGACGGCCGGACGACTACCCGGCGCGATCTCGGCCTCGCGCTTGATCGCCGGTTCACCGCTCACGATCAGTGATGCACGTCCACCGTCCTGATCGGCCAGTGCTGTGACAGCGGAGCGAGCAGAGTCCAGCGAATGCGCAACGACGGCGTCTGCTGCCGGCCCCATCGCGGCGGCGATCGCGGCCTCGTAGCCGGGTTCGACGTGAATCAGTCCGACCAGCGAGGTGATGCCGTCGTCGCCGCGGTGTTCGAGCAGCCAGCCGCCACCGTCCTTGCGCTGCAAACCCATCGACAGTGCCTCGATGCGCGCCCGGAGCGAAGCGATGCGTTGCCCGCTCGTCTTTTCTTCCTCACGAAGCTCTTCGACGCGCGCGTCGATCATCTCGAGAGCCTCGATGGCGCGTTCGTGATTGGTATCGAGGCCGACTTCACCGGCGTCGAGGTCCCCGATGCTTTCTTGCACCGTGTCGAACTCGGCCTGTGCGGCATCGCCACGCAGACGAGCCTCGTCGATCGCTTCGGTCAGCCGAGACACTTCCGCGTCGACGGATTCGACGCGGGTACGCAGAGTGTCGACCTGACCGGAGAGTCGAGCAAGACCTTCACGGCGGTCGGCGACGGCACGAACTTCCGCCATGTGCGCCCGTTCCGCTTCTGCTGCAGCATCTTCGGTGGCTGCGAGCTGGTCCCGAGCAGCTTCCGACGCCGCTCGCGCGATTTCGACGCCTTCGAGGAGTTCGGCCTCCTCGGCAGCAAGACGTTCGGCGCGCGCCTCCATCTCGTCCGGGTCCTGGCCGCGGTTGCCGACGGGTTCGGAGTCGAGATGACGCGCACGCTCGCGGGCGATGCGCGCAGTGGCGTTCACGCGTTCGGCAAGCGCGGAAAGCTGGAACCAACTCTGTGCAGCCGCTTCCGATCCCGGAGTCAGACGAGCGAGAGCTTGCTCCTGGCGCCCGAGTTCGAGGTTGGCCTCGTCGAGCGCAGCCGCCACCTGGTTGTGCTGTTCACGGGCCGCTTTCTCGTCCTGCGCCTGGTCGTTCAACTGGTTTCGACGGGTCACCAGATCGTCAGCGGCCAGACGCATCTTTGCATCACGCAGGTCAGCCTGGACCGTCTGTGCTCGCCGAGCAACCTCGGCTTGGCGTCCCAGCGGTTTGAGTTGCCGACGCAGTTCCGCGGTGAGGTCACTGAGGCGAGCGAGATTGGCCTGCATGGAATCGAGTTTGCGCACCGCTTTTTCCTTGCGGCGGCGATGTTTGAGGACTCCCGCGGCTTCTTCGATGAAGGCGCGTCGATCTTCGGGACGGGATTCGAGGATCGCGGCGAGCCGTCCCTGCCCGACGATGACATGCATTTCGCGGCCGATGCCGGAGTCGCTGAGCAGTTCCTGGACGTCCATCAGACGGCAGGACGAGCCGTTGATCTCGTACTCCCCCGCGCCGTCGCGGAACATGCGGCGCGTGATCGACACCTCGGAGTACTCGATCGGGAGCGCCCCGTCGGCGTTGTCGATGGTCAAGGTCACCTCGGCGCGGCCCAGCGGCGCGCGGCCGGAGGTGCCGGCAAAGATGACATCTTCCATCTTGCCGCCGCGCAGGGCCTTGGCGCCCTGCTCGCCCATCACCCAGGTCAACGCATCGACGACGTTGGATTTACCCGAGCCGTTCGGGCCGACCACACAAGTAATTCCCGGCTCGAACCGAAGAGTCGTTGCCGACGCAAAGGATTTGAATCCCTTGAGTGTCAGACTCTTGAGGTGCATGGGGGAAACTTTACCGCCAAACAGGTCAGCGTTCGACGAACCCTGTCAGGTCGCCCCTTGCGGTGTCCCAGCTGTCGACCACGAGATCCACCGAGCCTGGGGTAGTACCCGAGCGCAGCAGCTCCACCAATCGCTCGAGCTGCGTGCGTTCGCCCTCCGCCACGACGAGCACTCGACCGTCACGCTGATTGGACGCATATCCGATCAATCCGAGTTCGAGTGCGCGGGCCCTGGTCCACCACCGGAACCCGACGCCTTGAACGTATCCGTGAACCCACGCCGTCAACCGCACAGGCGCTGCTTCAGCCATGACGCTCAGCCCGCCACACGTTCGAGACGGTGAACGTCACCCAGGAATCCGGTGGTGTAGAGCGCGTTGGGATCCCAGCCCGGTCCGGCGCCGAACTTGACCGCAGATGTGAACGGCAGACCCGAGGCGATCTCACACGAAGATCCCGAATCCGGATCGACGCGAACAACTTTGCCGCCTGCATTGAATGCGACGTACAACGCGCCGTCCGGTCCGACGGTCAGATCGTCCGCCATGTTTGCCGGACCGAACCCGGGGAGCGTGATCGTTCGTTCCGGCCCGCCCAGATCGTTTGCGTCGAGGATGTGGACGGCGGTGACCATGTCGAAGGTCGTGCTCACGTAGATCGTCGAACCGGAGCGTGCGAGGCCGTCAACGGTGCCGAGGTCTTCACGAACGATCGAACTGCTTCCGTCACCGTTGACGACCGTGAGCCCCGGCCTGGTGAGTGTGCGGGCAGTGAGGAAACGGTTATCGTCCAGCTGCACAAGCCCGTTCGGCATCACCAGACCGTCGGCGATCGTTGTCACCGACCCGTCTGCGACGTCGACCTTGCGGAGGCTGCCGTCGGCGATTCCGAACAGTCCCGAGACAGTCGAGTTGCCCGTGGTGAAGTACACGGATCCCTCACGCGCGACCAGACCGCCAGGTCCGGTGACGTCACCGACCAAAGTTGTCCGTGTTCCGTCCGGCGCCACTTTCAGCAGTGCACCCGGCCCGATCAGAGCCGACTGCGACAACACCATCGATCCGTTGCCGTCGAATTCGAGGTTCTCGAGCATTCCGGCACCAGTCGTCACGACGCTCGACGTCCATGTGCCGCAACTACCGGCCGAGCCGTCGGCCGGGACCGAGGCCTGCGCTGGAGCACTCAGCGCCACAACGGAACCCAGTGCGATCGCAGCGACAACGCTGCCGGCGCGGAACATCAGGCTTCCGTGTCGAACGACAGAGTGACCTTGGTTCCGGCCTTGAGCGTGCGCCCGACCGTGCATACCTTGTCCACGGAACGCTCGACGAGAGTGATGAGGCGCTGCTGTGCCTCGGCATCCAACTCGCTGAGATCGAGCTCGAGGACCTCGTCGAGCTGCGGGTAGACTTCGTTTTCACGATCGGCGGCTCCGGACACTCGGACCGTCGCGTCGTAGTTGTCACCGAGCCGGCGCGAGATCGGGAAGTCGGAGCTCATCCCCGTGCATGCGGCCAGTGCAATTTTGAGAAGTTCGCCGGGCGTGAAGACTCCTGGCACCGATTCGGAGCCGATGAGAACCTCTGCGCCGCGCGAACTCTTGCCGGTGTAGAGGCGGGTTCCGGTTCGTTCGACCCAAAGCTCCGTGTGAGCCGGGGCGGTTGCAGTGGTGTCGGGAGTCTGTTCAGCCATGACGCAATCTTGCCACTCCGCCGAACCGAAGGGGCGGGAGACCTAGGCGATTCGCCGTGCCCTCGGGGTCGGCTGGCACCGCGGGCAACTGAACGACGATCGATTCATGAACTTCTCACGCTTGATCGGCGCGCCGCATCGCGGGCACGGGAGGTTTTCCTGCCCGTACGCCGACAGCGACCGGTCGAAGTAGCCCGATTCCCCGTTGACGTTCACGTACAGCGCGTCGAAGGACGTACCGCCCTGATCGAGCGCTTCACCCATCACCGAGTGTGCCGCGGTCAACAGTTCTCGAAGTTTGGGCCTGGTAAGCGTTTCGGCGATTCGGTTGCCGTGAATCTTGGCGCGCCACAATGATTCGTCGGCGTAGATGTTTCCGATTCCGGAGACCACCGTCTGGTCGAGAATCGCGCGCTTGATCTCGGTGTGCTTGCCCCGCAGGACTTTCACGACGGATTCGAGATCGAACGCCGCATCCATGGGATCGCGAGCGATGTGCGCCACCGACTCGGGCAGCATCGTTCCGTCGACCTCGACGAGGGGTGAAATCGACCAGCCACCGAAGGTCCGCTGATCGACGAATCGAAGATCGGCCCCGGAATCGAGGGCCAACCGAATGCGTAGGTGCTTTTCCCAGCCGACTGTCGGGGGTTGGACCAGCATCTGTCCGCTCATCCCGAGATGAACCACCAGTCCGACACCGGCAGGCTCGAGAACCAGCCACAGGTACTTGCCGCGACGCTCTGCCGAAGCGATGGTCTGCCCGGTGAGTTGGCCGATCAAGTCCTCGGAACCGAGAATGTGGCGCCTGATCGCGCGGGGATGGAGTACCTCGACGGCCTCGATCGCCGCACCTACAGCATGAGACTGTAGGCCGCGGCGAACGACTTCGACTTCGGGAAGCTCAGGCAAGAGTGAACTCAGCCGGCAAGATCAGGCGTGTCGTCAGCAGCGACTGCGGTAGCAGCGGCATTCTCCGACATCGTCTTCCATGCCGAACTTGCTGCCTTCTGCTCGGCTTCCTTCTTGGAACGACCGACACCGACACCCAAGGGTTTGCCACTGATGAGAACGGTGGCCGTGAATTCCTTGTCGTGATCGGGTCCGGTGGCGGTGATCTCGTACACGGGAACTCCGGCACCGTGTTCTGCGGTCAGTTCCTGCAGACTCGTCTTCCAATCCAGACCCGCGCCCAGAAGCGGTGCGCGAGTGAGTAGATCGTCGAACAGATCGAGGACGACACGTCGCGCAGTCTCGATGCCGTGCTGCAGGTGGATGGCGCCGAGAATCGACTCCATACCGTCGGCGAGAATGGACGGCTTGTCACGGCCGCCCGTCATTTCCTCGCCCTTACCCAGCAGCAGGTGTGCTCCGAGTCCACCTTCACCCAGAGTCCTGGCAACCTCGGCGAGTGCATGCATGTTGACCACGCTGGCACGGATCTTCGCCAGATCACCTTCGGATTTGTCCGGGTGGGACAGGTAGAGATTTTCGGTCACTGTGACGCCGAGAACGGAATCCCCGAGGAACTCGAGGCGCTCGTTCGTGGGCAGTCCGCCGTTCTCGTACGCGTACGAGCGGTGCGTGAGAGCCAGGGTCAGAAGACCGGGCTCTATATCTACGCCGACAGCGGCGAGGAGCTTGTCGTGATTGCCCTCGCCGCCGGCGGCTGAAACTGTATTTTCGCTCGTCATAGTCTTTCTCCGGGGAGAACTAGACAGCAGCGGTTACCTGGCGGCCCTTGTAAGTACCGCATGACGGGCATGCGATGTGGGGAAGGGTCTGCTCGCCACAGCCACGGTTGGGGCAGGTAACGAGGGTGGGCACAGTGGTCTTCCACTGGCTACGACGCGACCGCGTGTTGGATCGCGACATTTTGCGCTTGGGGACAGCCACTTCTACTTCTCCTCGGCTTCGGTGATCACAAGATTTTCGCTGGTGTTTGATTCCACGCCAAATTTGGCCGCGAGACCAGCCCAGCGAGGATCAAGTATGTCATGCCCATGCCCAGATTCCGCAATCGCCAGGCGAATGCCACATTCTGAGCACAATCCCAGGCAATCGTCACTGCACAGAGGCTGGAGCGGAAGCGCCAGCCCGACTGCATCGACGATGACCGGTTCGAGGTCGATTTCGTCGTCTTCGACCGCGTAGACCTCTCCCTCTTCCGTCGTCTCCTCGGTGGTGCTGTCCGGGTAAGCGAACAACTCCGTGAGATAGATGTCCACGGTGTCGGTGAAAGGTTCAAGGCACCGCGAGCATTCACCCTTGGTGGGTGCGTGCACGTTTCCGGTGACGAGAACGCCTTCGGACACTGCTTCGAGACGAAGATCGAGATCTATGTCCGCGCCCGCTTCGATCGCGATCAGATCGAGACCGATACGGTTCGGGGACTGAATTGTTCTCTCGACGGTACGCATCGACCCTGGACGACGACCGAGCTTGACCGTGTCCAGCAAAAATCCCGCATCACTTGACTGATGCGACGAACTACGACGATGCGTTGACAAAGAGAACTCACCTAACTGTTGAAACTGGTATGGGCAACCACTCCACAATACGGCAGCTACAAGGCAAATCCCAATTCGATCCACGAAAAAGTGGGCCGCCCCATATCGGACGACCCACCCTCGACTGACTTGTCTGCTCTATCGGCGCCGCTCGGAACGACGATCGTCGTCCTGGTAGTCGGGAACCCCCGAACCCGTTCGAAGCTGCTGACGACCACGCCCGACCGATCGAACCGTTCCGGTGAGGAACTCTTCGAACTCGGCCAACTTGGTGTCCACGTACAGGTCACACTCCGAACGCATCCTGTCGGACTCGGCATGAGCGGCGTCGATCACTCGCGCGGATTCCGCGTGAGCTGACTGGACAACCTCGGTCTGCGACACCAGACGAGCCTGCTCCGCCGTTCCCTCCGCCACCGAATGTTCGTACGAGGCCTGGCCGGACTCGATCATCCGATCGGCCTCGGCACGCGCTCGTCCGGTGACGGCCTCGTACTCACGACGGCCGTCGGTGACGGTCCGTTCCGCTTCTGCTTCGGCGTCCTCGACCAACTGATCGGCGTGCGCACGCGCTTCGGCAACCATGCGATCGGCCTGAGCCTTGGCATCGGACAGAATCCGGTCGGCGTCGTCGCGTGCGTTCTCCACAGTCGAGGTTGCCTCGGCATTGGCGCTGCTGACCGTCTTCTCGGCGTTTGCTCGCGCGTCACCGACCAATTTGTCGCGATGATCGAGGACGTCCTGAGCGTCGTCGAGCTCGCTCGGAATTGCGTCCCGGACGTCGTCGAGTAGCTCGAGTACGTCACCGCGAGGCACAACACACCCTGCGGTCATGGGAACACCGCGCGCCTCTTCGACAATTGCGACCAGTTCGTCCAGTGCCTCGAATACGCGGTACACAAGCAACCCCAATCTCTACCGGCCGAAATCGGCCCACATCGTCACCGGTCCACTCGGACCTGTGCTCGTTCCTGTCCAAGTTTGCCGGAAGAACGGCCAACGGGGTGTCGTCGTGGTCGGTGTGTCGGGGATCAGCTGTTTTCGGCTGCTCGCTCGGCGATACGTGCGAGTAGCCGAGAATGCACTTTGGCCGGCAACATGTCGGAGACGTCGCCGCCGAAAGTCGCGACTTCCTTAACCAGAGAACTCGACAGGTAGCTGTACGTCGGATTCGTGGCGACGAACAGTGTGTCGACGCCCGTGAGCTTCTGATTCATCTGGGCCATCTGCAGCTCGTAATCGAAGTCGTTCGCGCCGCGCAGACCCTTGACGATCGCGCTGAGGCCTTCTTGTTTCGCGTAGTCGACCAACAATCCGTGCCACGACGTGACGCGAACGTTGGGCAGGTGACTCGTCGCGTCTTCGAGCATCTCGATCCGCTCGTCGATCGTGAACATGCCACGCTTGCTCTTGTTGATCAGCACGGTGACCACGACCTCGTCGAATTGCGCAGCAACTCTTCCGATTACGTCGAGGTGACCGTTGGTCACAGGGTCGAAGGATCCGGGGCAGACGGCGCCAGTCATGAGTCCAGACCGTAGCAGGTGGCCAACTCGATGCGGGCTTCACCGTAGTTCTTGGCCTTGATCGGCTCGTAGCCCTGAGGCCACACGGTCTCCGGCGAGCGCGACGATCGTTCGAGTACCACGATCGTGCCCTCCCCCACCCATTTGTTGGCCTGCAGATCAGCGAGCATGGACACGACGGCCTCGTCGGTTACCGCATACGGTGGGTCCGCGATCACGATGTCGTATTCACGCGCGCTCGGACCCGAGACCACGGCCGCAACCGGAGCGGCGCGAACCGTCGCCCCAGGCAACGCGACAGTGCCGATGTTCGCCTTGATGACGGCAGCAGCCTTGGCATCCGATTCCACGAGAACAACGTGCTCGGCTCCCCGCGAGAGCGCCTCGAGGCCGAGAGCACCCGAACCCGCAAAGAGGTCGAGAACCGCGCACCCTTCGAGATCGATGCGCGCTTCGAGAGCACTGAACAGCGCCTCACGAACCCGATCCGACGTCGGACGGGTGCCGCTCGGCGGGACTCGCAGGCGTCGACCGCCCGCGAGTCCCGAGATGATGCGTGTCACTCTGCGGCGCTCTCCCCCGTCGAGACGACTACCAGCAGGTCTCCGCCCTCGACCTGTTGGACGGCGCTGATCGCGATCCGAGAGACGACGCCGGCGCGCGGCGAGGTGATCGCCGCTTCCATCTTCATTGCTTCGATCGTGGCCACGGTGTCGCCGGCCTCGATCTTCTGGCCTTCCTTGACCGCGAGCGTCACGACGCCCGCGAACGGTGCAGCCACGTGGCCCGGGTTGTTCTTGTCGGCCTTCTCCGCCACCGGTACGTCACTGGCAATGGAGCGATCGCGGATCGAGACCGGGCGCAATTGGCCGTTCAGGATGCACATGACAGTGCGGTAGCCGCGCTCGTCGGGCTCGGAGATCGCCTCGAGACCGATGATCAGTTCAACGCCGGGAGCCAACTCGACCCGGTGCTCGTCGCCGCGCCGCAAACCGTAGAAGAACTGGTTCGCCGAAAGCCGCGACGTGTCACCGTACTTCTCGCGGTGTTCGAGGAATTCCTTTGTCGGGCCGGGGAACAGCAGACGATTCAGCGTCGCCTGACGGTCCTTCGACGAGCCCTCTAGCAGCACCTCGTCCTCAGCGGACAACGTCGCTTCGGGCTTGGCCTGGCCACGTCCTTCGAGTGCCTTGCTGCGGAACGGTTCCGGCCAACCACCGGGAGGCGTACCGAGTTCACCGCGCAGGAAGCCCACCACGGAGTCGGGAATGTCGAACTTCGCCGGATCTGCGGCAAACTCCTCCGAAGGCACGCCGGCGCCGACAAGGTGGAGGGCGAGGTCGCCGACGACCTTCGACGACGGCGTCACCTTCACGAGATGCCCGAGCATGCGGTCCGCGTCGGCGTACTTGGCTTCGACCTCTTCGAACCGGTCGCCGAGACCGAGAGCAACGGCCTGGGTCCGGAGATTGGAGAGCTGGCCGCCCGGAATCTCGTGCGTGTACACACGTCCCGTCGGCGCCGGCAGTCCGGATTCGAACGGCGCGTACACCTTTCGCAGCGCCTCCCAGTACGGTTCGAGGTCGCACACGTTCTGCAGGTTCAGTCCGGTGTCGAACTCGGAGTGCGCAGCGGCGGCAACGATGGCCGAGAGCGCAGGCTGACTGGTGGTTCCGGCCAGTGCCGCCGAAGCACCGTCGACTGCGTCGGCGCCCGCCTGCCACGCGGCGAAATACGTGGCCAACTGTCCACCGGGGGTGTCATGCGTGTGGACGTGAACCGGAAGATCGAAGTTGCTGCGTAGCGCCGTCACGAGCTTGGTGGCCGCCGGAGCGCGCAGCAGGCCCGCCATGTCCTTGATCGCGAGCACGTGAGCGCCCGCATCGACGATCTCTTCTGCCAACTTCAGGTAGTAGTCGAGCGTGTACAGCGTTTCGTTCGGATCCGACAGATCGCCGGTGTAGCTCAACGCCACCTCGGCGAGAGCCGTTCCGGTCTCACGCACCGCGTCGATGGCAGGGCGCATCTGGTCGACGTTGTTGAGCGCGTCGAAGATTCGGAAGATGTCGATGCCGGTGTCGGTGGCTTCCTGAACGAATGCGCGCGTGACCTTTTCGGGATACGGCGTGTAGCCCACCGTGTTTCGACCGCGAAGAAGCATCTGGAGGCAGATGTTGGGAATCGCCTCGCGCAGTGCGGCAAGCCGGTACCACGGATCCTCGTGCAGGAAGCGAAGTCCCACATCGTAGGTCGCGCCGCCCCAGGCTTCGATCGAGAGCAGTTCCGGCGTCAACCGCGCGACGTGCCCGGCAACTCCGAGCAGTCCGCTGGTTCGAACTCGCGTGGCCAACAACGACTGGTGCGCGTCACGGAAGGTGGTGTCGGTGACGCCGACGGCCTTCTGCTCACGCAGTGCCTTCGCGAAACCTTCGGGTCCGAGTTCGAGCAGGCGCTGACGGCTACCGGCAGGAGGGGGTGTCGAAAGATCGATCTTGGGCAGCTTGTCCTGCGGGTACACCGCCGAGGGACGCTCCCCGTGCGGCTTGTTGACAGTCACATCCGCGAGGTAGGTCAGGATCTTCGTGCCGCGGTCTGCCGAAGAACGCAGAGTCAGCAACTGAGGACGTTCCTCGATGAAGGAGGTTGTCACGCGTCCCGCCCGGAAGTCCGGGTCGTCGAGAACCGCCTGCAGGAACGGAATGTTGGTCGAGACACCACGAATGCGGAACTCGGTGACCGCGCGGCGAGCTCTCGCCACAGCGGCTTCGAGGTCGCGACCGCGACAAGTGAGTTTGACCAGCATGGAATCGAAGTACGCTCCGACCTCGGCGCCGAGTGTGGCGCCACCGTCCAAGCGGATACCGGCTCCGCCCGGGGTGCGGTACGCGGTGATACGGCCGGTGTCCGGGCGGAATCCGTTTGCCGGATCCTCGGTCGTGATGCGGCACTGCAGCGCCGCGCCGCGAAGCTTGATCGTCTCCTGTGACAGACCAAGTTCTGCAAGCGTCGAACCGGACGCGATCTTGAGCTGCGACTGCACCAGGTCCACGTCCGTCACTTCTTCGGTGACGGTGTGCTCGACCTGAATTCGCGGGTTCATCTCGATGAAGACGTGGTTGCCGCGCTTGTCGAGAAGGAACTCGACGGTGCCCGCGCACGTGTATCCGATCTCCTTCGCGAAGGCGACGGCGTCGGCACAGATCTTGGCGCGCAACTCTTCGGAGAGATTGGGCGCCGGAGCGAGCTCGATCACCTTCTGGTGGCGACGTTGCAGCGAGCAGTCACGCTCGAAGAGGTGGATGACGTTGCCCTGCTCGTCGGCGAGGATCTGCACTTCGATGTGCCGGGGGTCGATGACGGCCTGCTCGAGGAAGACCGTCGAATCGCCGAAGGCCGATTCCGCTTCGCGCGCTGCGGCTTCGATCGATTCCTTGAGTTGTGAGCGCTCCGCAACACGGCGCATTCCGCGCCCACCGCCGCCTGCGACAGCCTTGACGAAGAGCGGGAAGGTCATGTCCTCGGCGGCTGCGAGCAACTCGTCGATGTCCGCTGACGGCTCCGAAGACGCGAGCACCGGGAGACCGGCGGCCTTTGCCGCTGCGATGGCCCGAGCCTTGTTTCCGGTCAACTCGAGGATCTCGGCGGACGGGCCGACGAACTTGATGCCTGCCTCGGCACACGCCGCCGACAAGTCCGGGTTCTCGGAGAGGAAACCGTAACCGGGGTAGATGGCGTCGGCTCCGGCGCTCTTGGCGGCGGCGACGATTTCCTCGACCGAGAGATACGCGCGAACGGGGTGACCCTTCTCCCCGATCTGGTAGCTCTCGTCTGCCTTGAGACGGTGGATCGAATTCCGATCCTCGTACGGGAACACCGCGACGGTTCCGGCACCTAGTTCGTAGGCGGCGCGGAAGGCACGGATCGCAATTTCGCCGCGGTTCGCGACGAGCACTTTGGAGAACATTCGAGAAAACTACCCCGATTTCATCTTGCGTCTACATGCGGAGTCTCATATTTCGGACTGAATCGAGAAACCAACCCGGCGGTCCTCGTGCTATTCGATTTCAGCTTGTCGTCATACCCTTCACGACTTCTCGAGGTACTCGATCCGGTCGGAGTCCAGGGCAGCGGTCACCATGGACGCGAGGGCGGGATGACCGTCGAGCGACGGATCGGAGTCGACGATTCCCTGAGCGAACTCCCTGGCAGACTCGAGGATGTCTCCATGGGCCATGAGGGAAAGCAGCCGCAGATTCGAGGTTGTGCCCGACTGCGCCGCACCGAGGATGTCTCCTTCACGTCTGGTCGCGAGGTCGAGTTGAGCCAGTTCGAACCCGTCGTTGGTCGCTGCCACCGCCGAGAGCCGCTCGTACGCCGGCCCCCCGGGATTGCTTCCGGTGACGAGGATGCACAGGCCCTGGTGTTTCCCTCGACCGACGCGGCCACGCAACTGATGGAGCTGACTGACGCCGAACCGCTCGGCGTCGACGATCACCATCACCGTCGCGTTCGGAACGTCGACACCGACTTCGACAACGGTCGTACAGACGAGGACGTCGATGTCACCGACGTTGAACGCGCTCATCACCACGTCCTTTTCGTCGGAAGGCAGTCGACCGTGCAGCAACCCGACTCGCAGATCGGCCAGCGGACCACTCGACAGCTCTTCGAAGACGTCGACCGCCGACTTGGTCTCGGGCTGCTTCTCCTCGGTGAACTGATCTTCGCCTGCACCCTGCTCGCCGTCACCGATCCGCGAGCACACGACATACGCCTGACGGCCGTCGGCGACGTCCTCACGGATTCGTTCCCATGCGCGATCGACCCACTGCGGCTTCTGCTTCGCGGGCACGACACTGCTCTTGATCGGGGTTCGCCCACGTGGAAGCTCTCGCAGGGTCGAGACCTCGAGGTCGCCGAGCACGGTCATGGCGATGGTTCGCGGAATCGGCGTTGCCGTCATCACCAGCAGATGCGGACTCAGTCCTTCACGGGCACGTGATCGCAACTGATCACGTTGCTCGACGCCGAAGCGGTGTTGCTCGTCGACGACAACCATGCCGAGGTGGAAGAACTCGACGTTGTCCTGAATGAGCGCATGGGTACCGATGACGATCCCGGCGTCGCCGGTCACGGCTTCGAGCAGCGCTGCGCGCTTCGCAGCGACTGGCAGCGAGCCGGTAAGAAGGGCGATACGGGTGGAATGTTCGGCAGAACCGAGTTCACCACCTGCAGCCAGCGAGCCCATCATCTTGCGCAGTGATCGCGCGTGCTGATTTGCCAGGACCTCGGTGGGTGCGAGCAACGCGCACTGATAACCCGCATCGACGACCTGCAGCATCGCGCGCAGAGCCACGATCGTCTTGCCTGACCCGACCTCGCCCTGAAGAAGGCGGCTCATCGGGTGTGGGCGGGCAAGGTCGGTGGAGATCTCCTCCGCGACTGCTTGCTGTCCCTCCGTCAGAGTGAACGGGAGCATCTCCTCGAACTGGTCCGCGATCCCGCCGGCGACCGGAGCGCAGGCCGGAGCCACACGCTCGGAATTGTCGTGACGACGCATCGCGAGGACCAACTGCAGAGACAGCGCCTCGTCGAAACGCAGACGATCCTGTGCTCGTTCGATGTCTTCCTTGGTATCTGGCAGGTGAACGGTGCGCAGCGCCTCGTCCAAACCGATGAATCCGTGCTCGGCCCGAGTCTCGGCGGGCAACGGCTCCTCGATCGGATCGAGTTGGTCGAGCACTTGCCGCACGCACCGCATGATGGTCCAGCTCTCGACCTCGCGGGTCGCCGGGTACAGCGGGATCAACGCGCGGTCGAAGACGGACAGATCGAGTTCGGCGCCGGGATCCTGATTTGCGCGAGCCAGGCCCGCAAGGTCACCGGCTCCCTTGATGGATGCAAGCGGAACTACCGAATCCTCTTCGCCGACACGAGGTTCCGGGAGAATCAGGTAGCTCGGATGAGTGAGAGACCACTTGCCGCGGAAGTACTTCACCGTCCCGGAGAACATCGCCCGAACGCCGGGCTTGATGACGTGCCGCACCTTCTGCGGGTTGAAGAACGTGACGTCCACGGTCTGCGAATCAGTCGCCAGCGATACTCGCAACATCTGCCCCGGACGGTTCTTCATCTTCACGACGGCGGCCGACGCCACACGCGCGATGATGGTGATGTGCTCACCCTCGGGCGGCTCCTTCTCGGCAAGTTCCTTGCCTGCCGACGCGTACCGGTGTGGGTAGTGACGCAGCAGGTCCTCGACGGTGCGGATCTCGAATGCCTCGTCGAGCGCGTCCGCGGTCTTCTTTCCCAGCAGCCGATCGAGTGGGTCGGCGAGCGTCGCCATCAGTTCCTCCAGCACAGTGTCGCGGTAAGCACATGTGTTCGTATATCAGCAGTCACCGACAGACCCGGTTCGATCACTCCACGCCCAACTGGAACAGGTCACCCGGCTGATCACCCTGATAGACGAGCACGTCGACGCCCGGGTGGTGCGCGACGACGTGCGCCTCGAGCTGCCCGGCCAGGTCGTCCGGCGCGTCTGCGCCCATGAGTAGGGTCACGAGTTCGCCACCGGATCCGAGCGCGAGGTCGACCAGTCGCGCACTCGACTCCGCGACGTCGGGACCGATGAGCACCACCTCGTGCCCCATCAGACCGATCGCGTCACCCGGATCACATGTCCCGACGTAGGTCAGCGAACGCTCGACCGCGATCCGCAACGATCCCCAGCGCGTGGCGGCCGCCGCCTCGGACATCGTGAAGCCGTCGTCGGCGACGTTGCGCTGAGGGTCGTGAACGGCAAGTGCTGCCAAGCCCTGGACCATCGACGATGTCGACAGCAGCAGAACCTGGTGAAGCGGATCGCGTGCAGCGGCACTGACCGCGACGAGTTCCTGAGCGGTCAAAGCTCCGTTCGGAAGCACCAGAACTTCGCTGCGTTCCATCTGACGAATGCGGCCGAGCAGTTGTGCGCGTGTCACCGGCGCATCGTCGCACCGAAGAACCGTCGCACCCTCACTCGCGAACAACGCCGCCGCGCTGTCACCGGCAACGACGGCCAGTACGCCGCGCGCGCCGGCCCCGGGGAATCGCCTCTCCGCCCGTGCCACCAACTGGTCGCGTTCGTCGACGAGAAAACTGCTGATGCGAATACCGTGAACCTTCCCGGCCTCGAGGCCGGCTTCCACGGCTGCACCGGCATCGCAGCAATGCACGTGCACCGACCAGCCGCCGAAACCGTCGCTGACGATGACCGTCGAATCTCCGAGGACGGACAGCCGCGTGCGCAGCGCCGTCATGCGATCGTCGTCGGAGTCGTCGACGAGGTACATGACCTCGAAATCCTGTTCCGAGTGATCACCACATTCGATCGGGCTCTTGTGAGCCCAATCGTGATCGAATGCGCTGACGTCGACAACTGCGCTCGACCTCGGGTCCGGCGTCCCCAGATCTTCGCGAACCTGCGGCTTCCCGGTCAGCACCTCGACAAAGGCGTCGAGGATCAGAACCAGACCGAATCCCCCGGCATCGACCACCCCGGCGGACGCGAGAACGTCCAGTTGCTCCGGCGTCTTGTTCAGTGCGACCGCAGCGGCGTCGGCAGCGGCGGCAACCACGGATGCAAGATCCTCGCCGCTCGGTGTCCTGGTGTCGACGCACTCCTGCGCTGCTTCTCCCGATGCGCGCAATACCGTGACGATGGTGCCTTCCACCAGATCGGAGACAGCCCGAGAGGCCAGCGTCGTCGCCGTGGTCAGCGAGTTCGCGAAGCTTCGGCCGTCGATGTGCTCACCTTGAACGCTCTCGGCGATGCCCCGGATCACTTGGGAGAGGATCACTCCGGAATTACCGCGAGCACCGGACACGGCGCCCCGAGCCAGAGCGTTGGCGACGCGGCCCGCACTGCGGACGTCGTCCTCGATCGTCTCGGCGGAATCGAGTGCAGCCCGCATCGTGAACAGCAGATTGGTGCCGGTATCCGAATCAGGGATGGGAAAGACGTTGAGGCTGTTGATCTCACCGCGACGTTTCTGGAGGCTGTCGACCGCCCGGCGGGCCCAGCGCCGCAGCAGATGTCCGTCCGCGACGGATTCCGCTTCTTCGGCGACGCGTTGCACTTCCCCCACTGACGGTTCCCCTCGACGATGGAAAGACTGACGATGAAAAAGAGATCGGTGATCGGTGCAGTCGAGGGTAGTCCGACGCTTCTGCGCAACCGTCATTACCGGGCGGTTTGGCCATTCGGGCCGGAAGCGGTTACTCTTACACGGTTGCCTCGAACGGGCTACACGAAATAATGCTGCACTTTGTTTGTTGCTGATTGACTGTTTTCACGTTCGGCTGCACAGTGAGCGGTCAAGGATCGGTTCGAAGTCGAGTATATTCGGATTGTAATTCTGGCTGCCCTACCGTGTAGGGTAACCACTTCAATATTCATTTCTAACAAGGAGTTCGCGACTATGGCTGCCGTCTGCGACGTATGCGCCAAGGGGCCCGGCTTCGGTAAGTCGGTCTCGCACTCGCACCGGCGTACCAATCGTCGCTGGAACCCGAACATTCAGTCTGTTCGTACCGAGGTTGCCCCGGGTAACACCCGTAAGGTCAACGTGTGCACCTCCTGCCTGAAGGCAGGCAAGGTCGCTCGGGGCTGATTGCCCGAGCACAAACTATTGCAGGCTCTGCCCCCGTCACTTCGGTGACGGGGGCAGAGCTGTATCAATGTGGCTGTATCTATGTGTCCCCGTGTTTCGTATGGCTGTCGGACACCCGTAATGTGCGTTGAGTGACTTCCATCGATGACCTGAGCAAAGTGACCCTCGACGAGGGCGTACTCCGCATCACCATTTCCACCGCCGCCAACGGCACCTCCCTCGACGACGAAGGACTGGTTCAGGGCGCGCAGGCGCTCGAGACAGTCGGAAACGACATCGGGAGCATCCTTCTGGTCGGCGAAGGCGCAAACTTCTGTGCCGGCGGCAACGTCCGTGCGTTCGCCGCAGCTCCTGACCGCGGCGAGTACGTGGCCGAGGTTGCCCGCGTCTTCCACGTGTTCGTTCGCGCGCTCGACGCCGCGACCGCTCCAGTGGTGGCCGGGGTCCACGGATGGGCTGCCGGCGCCGGAATGAGCCTGGTCTGCCTCGCCGACGTCGCAATCGGCGGCACCGGCACCAAGCTTCGCCCCGCGTACCCCTCCATCGGTTTCACCCCGGACGGCGGAATGTCGTGGACACTCCCCCGCATCGTCGGTGTGGCACGCGCTCGCGAGATTCTTCTCAACGATTCGGTGATCGGTGGCGACGAAGCCGTCCGTCTGGGGATCCTCACCCGACTCGTCGGTGACGACGAGGTCCAGGAAGAGGCAGCTCGCCTCGCCCGCGCTCTGGCCAACGGACCGAGTACGTCGTACTCGGGAATCAAAGCACTGCTGCGTTCGTCGCGGACGAACTCGCTCGCCGAGCAACTCGACGCCGAAGCCGCGTCTATCGCCATCGCAGCGAACAGCCCGATCGGACGCGAGGGCGTCGACGCGTTCGTCGACAAGCGTCGGCCCGATTTCACTTCCGCAAAGCAGGCCTAGTCGAACTGCCGTGCCGAACGTCGCGACTCGACGTTCGGCAGGCCGGTTCGTGCAGACACCGTTCGATCAGCCCAGATTCCAGTCGACCGGATCGGCTCCGAGTCCGGTCAAGAGTTCGTTCGCACGACTGAAGGGGCGCGAACCGAAGAAGCCACGCGAGGCCGAAAGCGGTGACGGGTGCGCGGATTCGATGATCGGTGTGTCGCCGAGCATCGGCGCGAGAGTGGCCGCGTCACGACCCCACAAGATCGCCACCATCGGCGACGACCGCGCGACCAGAGCGCGGATAGCCTGCTCGGTCACCGGCTCCCAGCCCTTCTTACGATGAGAAGCGGCTTGACCCGGCTGCACGGTGAGAACGCGATTGAGAAGCAGCACACCTTGTTTCGACCACGGTGTCAGATCGCCGTTCGGCGGTATCGGCAACCCGAGATCCTGGTGATACTCCTTGTAGATGTTGCCGAGACTTCGCGGAACCGGCCGCACGTCCGGTGCAACCGAAAAGCTCAACCCGACAGCGTGACCGGGCGTCGGATAAGGGTCCTGACCGACGATGAGCACTCGAACGTCCTCGAAAGGGTTCGTGAACGCACGCAAGACGTTCTCCCCCGCCGGCAGGTACTCCCGTCCCGCAGCGATCTCTTCGCGCAAGAACTTACCCATCGCGGCGATCTGCTCCGACACCGGTTCGAGTGCTCGCGCCCACCCTGGGTCGACGATCTCTGCAAGCGGCGCCATCAGTCGAGCCTGCGCAACGCGTCGCGGTAGTACGCCGCATTGGCTGCGTACATCTTGACGTTGCCGTCGAGGTGACCGAGCGGAACCTCGTATCCCGCACGGACCTTGGCGGGGACACCGAGTGCCATGCTGCGCGGCGGAACCTGCATCTTGTTGGCCACCACCGCACCAGCGGCGACGATCGACCCTGTCCCGATCACCGTTCCGTTGAGAACAACTGACCCCGACGCGATCAGGCAATGGTCCTCGATGGTCGATCCCTCGATGTGCGCGTTGTGGCCCACGACGCAACCGGAACCGATGACAGTCGCATCGACGGCGGTGCAATGGATGACGGTTCCGTCCTGGATGTTCGATCCGATTCCCACCGAAATGGTTCCGTAGTCACCACGCAATACCGCTTGCGGCCAGATCGAGGTACCCGCTGCGAGAGTCACGGCGCCGATCACCACCGCGTCCGGGTGGACGTATGCGTCCGGATGAATGTCCGGAACTCTGTCTCCAAGTGCGTATACAGCCATGAAAGCAACCTATACCGCGGTGGTACCGGTGGTCGAAAAGCTGTGCCAGCCACCGCCGCTCTCGCGAAGCGAACCGTCGACGCTCACGCCCGAACCGGCGGCAACCTCACCGATCACGATCCAACCCGACGGAATCTCGACCTCAGGCCCGAAAGTTGCTGCAAATCCGTGATCTTCACCACCGGAGAGGATCCAGTCCAGCGGATCGACGTCGAGTGCCTCGGCCGCCGATGCGACATCCGGTGAGGTCGGAACCGCAGCCGAGAAGATGTCGAACCGCACGTGCGAGGCCTCTGCGAGATGTCGGAGGTCCGCGATCAATCCGTCGGACACGTCCGTCATGGAATGTGCTGATTCTGCGGCGTCCCATGCCGATTGATACGGCGGATTCGGAACGCGATGGGAGGCAAGCAAATCTGGAAAGTTTGCGGGCTTGTCGAGCAGTACGGCTTCGTCGAGCAGTAGTGCCAACCCTGCTGCCGAGCAACCGAACAACCCGGCGACCGCGATCTTGTCACCGATCTTTGCTCCCGAACGCAGAACTGCCGCACGGCCACCGAGATCGCCGAGCACGGTCACCGACACCACGATCACCGGTGACTGGACCAGGTCACCGCCGACCACACCGGCACCCAGATCGGTTGCCGCGTCCCAGATTCCCGCGGAGATTGCGTCGACCACGTCGACGGGTGTCGAAGGCGGGCACCCCAGAGACACCGTGAAGGCCGTCGGCCGCGCTCCCATCGAGACCACATCAGCAGCGTTCTGTGCCACTGCCTTCCGGCCGATGTCGCGTGGTGAAGACCAATCCATTCGGAAATGTCGACCTTCGACCAACATGTCGGACGAGACGACCACACGGCCGTCTCCGGAAGTCACGATGGCGGCATCGTCACCCGGCCCCAATTCAGTGGTGACCGGTTGGATTCGGCCGAGAAGAGATCGCGCGATCACGTCGAACTCCCCCACCTGCTCGACAGTGGGCTCCGACCCGAACTCCGATGACGCAGCGAACTCCGATGATGCAGTGAACTCCGATGATGCGATGAGTCTCTCCAATGCCGACGCAATTCGCTCGTAAGCGGCCTGCGGTACCTTCTAGCTGTGGTCGTGAATGCTTCTGCAAGCTCACGCGTGTGTCGGCAATCCTACCGATTCACCGACATGCTCTCAGAAGTGACAAGACCGCTGATCGACTGGACCAGGACCCGAGCGAAGAACTGAGCATGGCAGAAAACACCTCCACCGCAGACAACGCCGACATCGACCCCGACGGCGACGACGATCCGTCAGAGCGCCGCAGTCCGGCGCTGATCGCCACCGCCATCGCACTGCCGGTAGCCCTGATCGTCGGAGTAGTGATCGCGGCCGTCGTCGCGGGAAACAACCCTGAACTCTCGCCGGTTGCATTGGGACCCGTGCCGGCACCGGCAGCGGAGTCGCCGGCCTGCGTTTCCCTTCTCGGCGCGCTCCCCGACAAGATCGACGACTTCACGAAAGCCGAATTGGTAGAACCTGCTCCGGCCGGTGCGGCAGCGTGGCAGCGCAGCGAAGGAGAGCCGATCGTCTTGCGCTGCGGACTCGACCGTCCGTCCGAGTTCGACCAGGCTGCAGCACTACAGGTCGTGAACGGTGTCCAGTGGTTCCAGGTCTCGGGAACCGACATCGGTTTGGCGGCGAGCACTTGGTTTGCCGTAGACCGCGGTGAATACATCGGTATCACGATCCCCGACGGGACCGGTCCGACGCCGATTCAGGAAATCTCCGACACCATCACGGCGACTCTCGAACAGAAGCCTCTCGACCCGGCGCCGGTCGCGGTTCCCTGATCAGCGAAGGCCGGTGCCGCGAGCGACGGCGGTGTCGACCAGAGTCGAAATCAAAGTGCGGTAATCGATTCCGGTGGCGTTCCACATCTTCGGGTACATCGAGATGGAAGTGAACCCGGGCATCGTGTTGATCTCGTTGATCACCGGGCCGTCAGCCGTGACGAAGAAATCGACCCGCGAGAGTCCCTGGCAATCGAGTGCCTTGAACGCGCGGACAGCAAGCTCCCTGATCTGGTCGCTCACCGACTCGTCGAGTTTCGCGGGGATGTCGAATTCACAGACGTCGTCGAGGTACTTGGTGTCGAAGTCGTAGAACGCGTCCGAATCGGCGTCGGAATCCGGCATCCGGATCTCGGCGACCACACTCGCCTTGACGTCGCCGTTCGGGAATTCGAGGACGCCGCATTCCACCTCGCGGCCGATGATCGCGCCTTCGACGATCACCTTGGGATCGTGCAGGCGTGCATGAGCGATCGCCCCGTCCAGACCGTCCCAATTGCTCACCCGAGTGATGCCGATGGACGAGCCTCCACGAGCGGGCTTGACGAAAACCGGAAGGCCCAATTCCGCCTTCTGCTCTTCGGTCAGCGTTGCGGTTCCCGGTCGAAGCACGACCTGCACTCCGACGGGAAGTCCTTCAGCAGCAAGAAGCTTCTTCGTGAACTCTTTGTCCATGCCGGCGGCGCTGGCCAGAACTCCGGGTCCGACGTACGGAACCCCGGCAAGTTCGAGCAGACCCTGAATCGTGCCGTCTTCGCCGTAAGCCCCATGAAGAACGGGGAACACGACGTCGACCGACGCGAGCACAGCACCGGCGTCGGAGCCGTCGAAGGAGATTACCTCGCCCTCGCGGGTGGGGTCCGCGCTGAGGACCACCGACGTTCCGTCTTTGTCGACCGACGGCAGCGCGCGCCCGCTGATCGCGAGGGAACTGGGGTCGCTCGAACCGAGCACCCAGGAACCGTCGACGGTGATGCCGATCGGTACGACGTCGTACCGATCGGGGTCGAGGTTGCTCAGGACGCTTCCGGCGGAAACACAGGACACTGAATGCTCATTGCTCCGGCCACCGAAGATCACGGCCACGCGGGTACGACTGCTGTTCACGCGTCAAACCGTACCGCCGAATCGACTGCGGCACGCGATCGGGCCGGACCGATTTCGTCGACCCGGCCCGTTTACGCGTCGAGTGCGCGCTCGATGTCGGCCAGGAGATCGGCGGTGTCCTCGATGCCACAAGCGATTCGGACAAACCCCGCACTGACCGGATCGCCCCAGCGCGCACGGCGATCCGCCGTCGTGTGGATCCCGCCGAAGCTGGTAGCAGCCGTGACGAGAGCGCTCGCTTCGACGAACGAGTGGAATGCCTGAGCCGAATCCAACTCGACGCTCACCAATCCGCCGAATCGATTCATCTGACCGGATGCCGTTGCATAGGACGGGTCACCGCGAAGGCCGGGGTAACGAACGGACCGGACTGCTTTGTGATTTACCAACATCTCGGCAAGCGCCAGCGCGTTGTCGCACTGACGCCCGAATCGCAGGCCTGCCGTGCCGAGGCTCCGGTGCGCAAGCCACGTCTCGAAGGGGCCGAGCACCGTTCCCGAGAGAAGTCGCTCACGCTCGATTCGCCGACTCACTGCCGCATCGGAGGTGGCGACGTAACCCATCAGGAGGTCACTGTGCCCGCTGAGAGCCTTGGTACCGCTGGCCACCACGACGTCGGCACCCAATTCGAGCGGGCGCTGACCCAGCGGTGTCGCGGTCGTGTTGTCGACGATCAGCAGCGCACCCGAACGGTGGCACACGTCGGCGAGCACGCGAAGGTCGACCACGTCCAGCACCGGGTTGGACGGCGTCTCGGCGACGACGACCACGCGGCCCGGTGACGCGTCGAGCAGATCTACGAAGCTCGCGTCGCCCATCTGCAGAGTCGAAACCTCGCGAACGGTGATTCCCAACGGCGCGAGGCGCTCGTTCGCGTACAACCGCACTTGGTAATACCCGTCCGAGGGCACGACGACGGTATCCCCCGCGACGAGGACGCTGCGCAAGGTAGCGGTGATCGCGGACATCCCCGATCCCATGACGAGGGCGTGGTCCGCTCTCTCGAGCGCCGCGAGCGCGGATTCGAGTCCGCGCCAACCCGGGTTCGATGCACGTGCATAGGTATCGGACTCGGAACCTTCGTCCGCCGAAAGTTGGTACGGCGCAGCGAATATCGGGCCCAGTTGCATGGGCTGACCCGCGGCGTGTTCGCGCGCGACGGCGCTCACGCTGCGCGTCGAATCCCCGTAATCCTCGAAGCGACCCACACCGATTTCACTCATTCCGGCTTCGTCCGGCGTCCGAGCAACTGACCGATCGCATCGCTGACGGCCATGCCTTCGTGGCACACCCGGTGGACCGCGTCGGTCAACGGCATCTCCACGTCGTATCCGGCAGCGAGTGCGCGTACCGACGTGCACGACTTCACGCCCTCGGCGACCTGACCGTTGGTTGCCTTCTGTGCCGACTCCATTGACCCGCCTCGTCCGAGCCGCTCTCCGAACGTCCGGTTTCGCGACAACTCGGACGTGCATGTCGCTACCAGGTCACCGACACCCGCCAAGCCTGCAAGAGTCGACGCCTTGGCGCCGAGCGCAACGCCGAGACGAATCGTCTCGGCGAGCCCACGGGTGATGATGCTGGCGACCGTGTTGTCGCCGAATCCACTGCCGGCGGCCATGCCGCAGGCCAGCGCGATCACGTTCTTACACGCACCACCGATCTCGCATCCGATGACGTCGGAGTTGGTGTACGGCCTGAAATAGCCGGTAGCACAAGCATCCTGGAGAGCGAGGGCACGCGAGGAATCCGAACAGGCGATCACCGTCGCCGCGGGTTGCCCGCCGGCGATCTCGTGTGCAAGATTCGGGCCCGAGAGCACCGCGACGCGCCCCGGTTCCACGCCGGTCACCGACACGATGACCTGGCTCATGCGCATGAGCGTCCCGGTCTCGATTCCCTTGGCCAGACTCAGCAGAGTCGCATCGGGTCCGATCGAGCCTTTCCACTGCTCCAGGTTTGCTCGTAGCGACTGCGAGGGAACCGCCAGCACGATGAAGTCAGCACCTGCCATCGCCTCCTCGTGGTGGTGGGTCGCGCGAATCGACGAAGGCAAAGCAATGCCTGGCAGATAGTCGCTGTTCTCGTGCGTGGTGTCGATGCGCTTCGCGACCTCTTCACGCCTGGCCCACATCGTCACGTCGGTTCCGGCCTCGGCCATCACCTTCGCCAACGCCGTTCCCCACGAACCTGCGCCCAATACAGCTGCCTTACTCACACGCTCACCTCGTCTACCCGGCGAAGCGGGTCGCCGCCAGAAAAATCGTCTGCACAGAGTATCGCCTGTGGTGCACTGCGGTGGGCAGCCGCGGACACCGAGCGTGATGACTGGCAAGATCGAGGGATGGACAGCGCGGAACCCCCGTACCCACACGCCGTGGAGACACCGCATGCGCGCACGGAGATCGAACGCCCCATGCATGCGATAGTGGCCGTCAAGTCCTTGAGATCGGCCAAGTCCCGCCTCGCGGGCGAACTCGACTCGGACGCGCGTGCAGACCTCGTGTTGGCCATGCTTCACGACACCCTCGCCACAGTTGCAGCCGTCTCGGCCATCGACAGCGTCACAGTGGTCACCCCAGACCCCACCGTTGCCGCCCTTGCATATTCCGTCGGCGTGACGGTCTACGCCGATCCAGCTCCCGACGGCGCCCGAACCAACGGCGCAACACCGCGCACGGAGGAAACCCTCAACGCGGCGTTGAGTGCAGCGGCCGCCGATATCCGAGCCAAGCGCGGAGTGGTCGACCTCGTTGTGCTGCAAGCCGACTTGCCCGCCATGCAACCGAGCGAACTGACGGAGGCCGTGGCCGCGGCCCGAAGCGGCGGACGTTCAGTCGTCGTCGATCACCACGGCACCGGCACTTCCGCATTGTTTGCGTGCGGCGAAAGCGCGCTCGACCCTCGGTTCGGGCCGGAATCCGCACTTGGACATGCCAATTCAGGTGCTCGTCCACTCAACGGCCAATGGCCGGGACTGCGCACCGACGTCGACACCCATGCCGATCTCGGCACTGTGCGAGCACTGGGAGTAGGCCCCGCGACATCGGCTTCGTTGACCAGACTCAAGGCCACGCCGTCGAACAGTCGATGAATTTTCTTTCATCGATTGTCGGACCGCGCGATTGTGGGGGATGATCGACGAGTGAGCAATGGCGAAGCACTCGAAAACCGTATTTCCGAAGACCAGTCGGACGGAGACCACAGCTCCGGCCGGCACGAGAACGGCGCGGCCACCTCGCCGCGATCTCAGGCCGTCGCGGTCGCCACCAACATCCCGGGCGCTCCCCCTGCAGCTACCAAGGCAGAGCTACCCGAATTGCTCGTCGGACTTCCCGAGGATCGTTACCTCAACCGCGAACTCAGCTGGCTCGATTTCAATGCCCGTGTTCTCGCATTGGCTGCCGACGAGTCACTGCCGTTGCTCGAACGCGCAAAGTTCCTCGCCATCTTCGCTTCCAATCTCGACGAATTTTTCATGGTCCGGGTCGCCGGACTCAAGCGCCGCGACGAGACGGGACTGTCGGTCAGGTCCGCCGACGGCCTCTCCCCACGCGAACAATTGGCGCTCATCGCGCGTCGCACCCAGGAACTCGCTGACAAGCACGCACACGTGTTTCTCGACTCGGTCCGCCCTGCCCTGGCGGCAGAAGGCATTTCAATTGTTCGATGGGCCGACCTCAGTGCCGACGATCACGGCCGGCTCTCGGCGCATTTCCACGAGCAGGTCTTCCCGGTACTGACGCCGTTGGCAGTCGATCACGCCCACCCGTTCCCCTACATCAGCGGACTGAGCCTCAACCTCGCCGTGACAGTGAAGGACTCCGTCACCCGCGGCGAACACTTCGCTCGCGTCAAGGTTCCCGACAACGTCGGCCGGTTCGTGCGAGTCAAGAGCACGACATCTTCGTCCACCATCGATTCTTTCCTCCCGATGGAAGAACTGATTTCGGCTCATCTGGACGTGCTGTTCCCCGGAATGGAAATCGTCGAACATCACGCTTTCCGAATCACACGCAACGCCGATTTCGAGGTCGAAGAAGATCGGGACGAGGATCTGCTGCAGGCACTCGAACGTGAATTGGCGCGTCGTCGTTTCGGTTCACCCGTTCGCCTCGAAGTTGCCGACGACATGACCGAGCACATGCTCGAACTGCTTCTGCGTGAACTCGACGTCGATCCGGCCGACGTGATCGAGGTTTCCGGTCTCCTCGACTTGTCCTGCCTCTGGCAGGTTTACGCCGTCGACCGCCCCGCTCTCAAAGACGCTCCGTTCGTCCCGGCGACGCATCCGGCGTTCGGTGAACGCGAGACTCCGAAGAGCGTGTTCTCGACCCTGCGCGAAGGCGACGTGCTCGTCCACCACCCATACGACTCGTTTTCCACAAGCGTTCAACGCTTCATCGAACAGGCCGCCGCCGACCCGCAGGTGCTCGCGATCAAGCAGACCCTGTACCGCACTTCCGGCGACTCCCCCATCGTCAATGCACTGATCGACGCCGCCGAAGCGGGCAAGCAGGTTGTCGCGCTGGTGGAGATCAAGGCCCGCTTCGACGAGCAGGCCAACATCAAGTGGGCACGCAAACTCGAGCAGGCCGGCGTTCACGTCGTCTACGGTCTCGTCGGTCTCAAGACTCACTGCAAGACGTGCCTCGTCGTCAGACGAGAGGGCTCGACCATTCGTCGTTACTGCCACATCGGCACGGGCAACTACAACCCGAAGACCGCGCGCATGTACGAGGACGTCGGATTGCTCACCGCAGCACCGGAGATCGGTGCAGACCTCACCGACCTCTTCAACTCGCTGACCGGATACTCCCGAAAGACGAGCTACCGCAACCTTCTCGTAGCGCCGTACGGGGTTCGCCGCGGGATCATCGAGCGGATCGACAACGAGATCGCTCACAAGCTCGCAGGCCGCGATGCCGGTATCCGCTTGAAGGCCAACGCATTGGTCGACGAGCAGGTCATCGACGCGTTGTACCGCGCATCCAAGGCCGGTATCCCCGTCGAGATCGTGGTCCGCGGAATCTGCGCGCTCAAGCCGGGCGTTCCCGGCCTCAGCGAAAACATCGAAGTACGTTCCATTCTCGGACGCTTCCTCGAACACTCGCGAATGTTCCATTTCCGCTCGGCCGACGAATTCTGGATCGGCAGCGCAGACATGATGCACCGCAACCTCGATCGCCGCGTCGAGGTCATGGTGCAGGTCAAGGACCCGAAACTGTCGAAGCAACTCGGTGACATCTTCGACTCCGCGCTCGATCCCCGAACTCGCTGCTGGGTACTGCATCCGGACGGGAGTTGGGTCGCTGCCCCCGAACGCGGTGAGGACGTACGTGAGCATCAACAGTCGTTGATGCGCAGCCGCACCGCCAGCGGGTCTTGACGGGCTCGGATCACACAATGAGCGACAAGCCGGTCAAAGCCAACATCTTTGCCGCAGGCGCGGTTCTGTGGCGGAAGGCTCCTCAGGATCCTTCCGCCATCGAGATCGCCGTCGTACATCGACCGAAGTACGACGACTGGTCATTCCCCAAAGGAAAGCTCGATCCCGGCGAAACCTTCTTGACCGCAGCAGTTCGCGAGGTCCGCGAAGAGACCTCGATCACCGGACGTTTCGGAAGGCACCTCGGTGGCGTGACGTACCCGATCCCGGGACATCGCAAACTCAAACGGGTCGAATACTGGTCGGCCGAAGCAGTGGACGGAGATTTCGGGCCGAATAGCGAAGTGGATGTTCTCTATTGGCTTCCGGTCACCGAGGTCGCCGATCATCTTTCCTACCCGATGGATCGAATGATTCTTCGCCGCTTCGTTTCCCTTCGGCCTGACACGAAAACGGTATTACTCGTCCGCCACGCAAAAGCTGGAAGCCGTAAGCGATACAAGGGCGACGACAACGTGCGTCCACTCGACGCCAAGGGCAAAGAGCAATCCGCCGCCTTGGTCGAACAGCTGAAAATCTTCGGAGCCGATTCGGTTTTCGCGGCTGACCGTACGCGCTGCATCGACACTGTGATGCCATTGGCGGAGGCATTGGGTGTAGAGATTTCGACGGAACCTCTTCTGACCGAAGAAGGTTACGAGGCCGATCCCGACGCCGCCAGGGCGCGTGCGCTGCAGATCGCCGCACTGGAGGGCACTCCCGTAATCTGCAGCCAAGGAGGCGTCATCCCCGATTTGATGCGCTGGTGGGCTGATACGGCCGGTGTAACACTGCCCTCGGCGCGCAACCGTAAGGCGAGCACTTGGGTGCTCTCGTTCCTCGACGGCCGTCTGGTCGCCGCGGATCACCTCGACAGCCCGCTCCCCAAAGTCGCCAACTCCTGAGGGATTTGGACCAACCGACACCCAGCTCGATTCGGTAGTTTTGCAAAGCACTGAAACACAGGAGAATTCACACTTCTCCCAGACAGCAAAAAAGAGGTGCAGCCGCGGATCTGATCCGCGGCTGCACCTCTTTGTCTTACGGCATCGGGTTTTTCACCCGAACGCGACTACTTTGCGCGCTTGGCCGGAGCCTTCTTGGCCGGAGCCTTCTTGGCTGCGGTCTTGGCGGGGGCCTTCTTGGCCGGAGCCTTCTTGGCCGGAGCCTTGGCTGCGGTCTTGGCCGGAGCCTTCTTGGCGGGAGCCTTGGTGGCAACCGTCTTCTTGGCTGCGGTCTTGGCCGGAGCCTTCTTGGCGGGAGCCTTGGTGGCAACCGTCTTCTTGGCTGCGGTCTTGGCCGGAGCCTTCTTGGCGGGAGCCTTCGCGGCAACCGTCTTCTTGGCTGCGGTCTTGGCCGGAGCCTTCTTGGCCGGAGCCTTCTTGGCTGCGGTCTTCTTGGCAGCAGCCTTCTTGGCTGCAGCCTTGGTGGCCGGTGCTGCTACGCCACGCTTGACTGCCGGGCCGGTGGCCGGAAGCTTCTGTCCACCAGCGATAACAGCCTTGAACTGCGCACCCGGACGGAAAGCCGGAACCGACGTCGGCTTGACCTTGACGGTCTCGCCCGTACGCGGGTTGCGTGCAACACGTGCTGCACGACGACGCTGCTCGAAGACTCCGAAGCCGGTAATGGTCACGCTCTCGCCACGGTGGACGGCGCGGACGATGGTGTCCACGACGTGCTCCACTGCGTCGGTCGCTGTGCGCCTGTCCGAACCCAGCTTTTCAGTCAGAACATCGATGAGCTCTGCCTTGTTCATTGAAATTCCTCCGCTAATTGTGGTCCACCGTCGGACCGACTGAGAACCACGGTAAACCTGATAACGGCAAGAGTCTATGTGCCACGCCAATTCTCATTCAACGTGACTGCGAAATGGTGACCTATTTCTCTTCCCGCGCGGAGTTGCGGATTTCGGTTCAGCCCTGCGAAATTCGGGCTGGAAGGGTAGTCGGTTTCCATGAAGGCCTTGACTTTTCGAACTCGGAAATCGCGTCTACCTGCCGCAATGTCAGTCCGATGTCGTCGAGACCCTCCAGCAGACGCCACCGTGTGTAGTCGTCAATATTGAACGGCACCACCGTAGTTCCGGCGCTGACGGTCCGATTCTCGAGATCTACTGTCAATTCCAATCCGGGCTGCTCTTCGAGCAACTTCCAGAGCAATTCGACGTCGCTCTGCTCGACCTGTGCCGCTACGAGACCGGCTTTTCCGGCGTTTCCGCGGAAGATGTCGGCGAACCGGGAAGCGATGACGACCCGAAATCCGAAGTCGGAGAGAGCCCACACGGCATGCTCACGCGAAGAGCCCGTGCCGAAATCGGGACCGGCCACGAGGACACTTCCCTTGTCGTACGGAGCCAGATTGAGAATGAAGTTGGGGTCGGTACGCCAGCCTGCGAACAGTCCGTCCTCGAATCCGGTGCGCGTCACCCGTTTCAGGTACACGGCAGGGATGATCTGGTCGGTATCGACATTCGAGCGTCGCAGCGGGACGCCGATACCCTTGTGCGTGGTAAAGGATTCCATCGAAATTCTCCTCGAGATGGTAAGTGGGTCAGACCAGATCGGCCGGTGCCGAGAGCGTTCCGCGGACCGCCGTGGCAGCCGCGACGAGCGGGGAAACCAGATGGGTCCGGCCGCCTTTACCCTGTCGGCCTTCGAAATTCCGGTTGGACGTCGATGCCGAACGCTCGCCGGGAGCAAGCTGGTCAGGGTTCATTCCCAAGCACATCGAGCAACCGGCCTGGCGCCATTCAGCCCCTGCCGCTGTGAAGATTTCACCGAGACCTTCGCTTTCGGCTTGAGCCCGCACCCGCATCGAGCCGGGAACGATGAGCATCCGAACGCCCTCTGCCACATGGCGACCCTCGAGCACCTCCGCCACTGCGCGCAGGTCTTCGATGCGTCCGTTGGTGCACGAACCGACGAACACGGTGTCGACAGAAACATCCCGAAGCGGCATACCGGCGTCGAGACCCATGTAGGTGAGCGCCTTCTCGGCTGCCTGACGCTCGCTCTCGTCGACGATCAGTTCGGGATCAGGCACACGGTCGCCGAGCGGCGCACCCTGTCCCGGATTGGTTCCCCACGTGACGAAAGGCGTCAATGCGCTTGCGTCGATGTGAACCTCGTTGTCGAATTCCGCGCCCTCGTCGGTCTTGAGCAACTCCCACGCGGCGACGGCTTCGTCCCACTCTGCGCCGGACGGTGCATGCGGACGGCCCTTGATGAACTCGTAAGTGGTCTCGTCCGGTGCGATCATGCCCGCGCGGGCTCCGGCCTCGATCGACATGTTGCAGATGGTCATACGAGCTTCCATCGACAGTTTGCGAATGGCCTCGCCGCGGTACTCCAGTACGTAGCCCTGGCCGCCGCCGGTGCCGATCTTGGCGATGACTGCGAGGATCAAGTCCTTGCTCGTGACGCCGGGAGGCAGCTCGCCGTCGACCGTGATCGCCATGGTCTTGAAGGGGCGCAACGACAATGTCTGCGTTGCCATCACATGCTCGACCTCGCTGGTGCCGATTCCCATTGCGAGCGCACCGAATGCGCCGTGCGTCGACGTATGACTGTCGCCGCACACCACGGTGGTTCCGGGCTGCGTCAGGCCGAGCTGCGGTCCGACCACATGCACGATGCCTTGGTCGAGATCGCCCATGCGGTGCAAGCGAACTCCGAACTCCTCGCAATTTCGGCGCAAGGTGTCGACCTGAGTCTTGGACACAGGATCTGCGATCGGCTTGTCGATGTCGATCGTCGGAACGTTGTGGTCCTCGGTGGCAATCGTCAGGTCGGGACGGCGCAACTGGCGTCCCGACAGGCGAAGTCCGTCGAATGCCTGGGGGCTCGTCACTTCGTGAACGAGGTGGAGATCGATGTAGATGAGGTCGGGATCCTGCCCCTCCCCTTTCACGACAACGTGGTCGTCCCACACCTTCTCGGCGAGAGTGCGTGCTTTCTGTGCCATGTCTTCCACCTCTGTACGTAGCCTCGCGTCGGCGGACTACGGGCTGGCCCGCCGCGCGTGAAGTAGGTCCCCAGCCTTCACAGCAGATGCAGACTGTCCCGAGGAAATGCGCTATCCCTCCAGGAAATGCGGTAGCATCCCACTATGCGAGAACCTGGTATCGACCTATGAGACAGCATAGCGGCATCGGCGTCCTGGACAAAGCAATGGGCGTGCTTCATGCAGTAGCTGAGGAACCGTGCAGCCTCACCGAACTCTGTGCACGAACCGGTTTGCCGCGCGCGACCGCCCATAGACTCGCCGTCGGTCTCGAAGTCCATCGACTCCTCACTCGCGACTCGGACGGTCAGTGGTGCCCAGGGCCCGGACTCGCCGAACTCGCTGCCACCGCTAATGATCCACTCATTGCTGCGGCCGGACTCATCCTCCCCCGCCTTCGCGAAATCACCGGCGAAAGCGTCCAGCTGTACCGTCGCGAAGGCACACAACGCATCTGCGTCGCGTCGATGGAACCACCGACCGGCCTGCGTGACACGGTGCTCGTCGGAGCCCGACTGCCGATGAACGCCGGATCCGGCGCCAAGGTCCTTCTCGCATGGGCAGATCCACAAACCCAACGGACCGTCCTCGCCGATGCGTCGTTCGGCGAACGAGTGCTCCTCGAGGTTCGCCGGCGCGGCTGGGCACAGAGCGCGGCCGAACGTGAGCCCGGTGTCGCCAGCGTCGCGGCTCCCGTCCGAGACTCGGCAGGCGCTGTCATTGCCGCGATTTCGGTCTCCGGCCCCATCGATCGGATGGGTAGACGACCGGGAGCCCGCTGGGCGGCGGACCTTCTCGCAGCTGCCGAAGCGCTCCACAAGCGTCTGTAATTCGTGACACAGTAAGGCCTTCAGATCCTCGAGCACGTAGGAGTACGACGCGACCATGGCAGGAAAGCAGCGTAGTCAGATCACGATGACCGAGGCCGAAATCTCGAGCTTCGTCGAAAAGAGCCGTACGGCAACGATGGCGACGTTGAGCGCCGACGGAATGCCTCACCTGATCGCGATGTGGTTCGCGATAGTCGACGGCGAAATCTGGTTCGAGACCAAAGCCAAGTCGCAGAAGGCCGTCAATCTTCGCCGGGACGCCCGAATGTCCGTCCTGATCGAAGACGGTCAGACGTACGACACGCTCCGAGGAGTCTCGATGGAGGGTACCGGGGTCATCGTCGAAGATCCGGAAGCCCTCTTCGCTGTGGGAATCAGCGTCTGGGAGCGGTACACGGGCCCGTACACCGACGATCTCCGCCCGGCCGTCGACGCGATGCTCCACAAGCGCGTCGCGGTACGGTTCGTTCCCGATCGAACTCGTTCGTGGGATCACCGCAAGCTCGGGATGCCTGCGATGCCTCTTTCCGGCTCTACCGCACCGCCGCCGCAGCCCTGAGGTTCGTGAGCGGAAAAATCACGAGCAATCGAATTCGGGCCGGCGTAGTTTCACCAACAGGCCCAACAACAAGGAGTGAGCATATGAGCGATCTCGACAGCAACACCCCGTCCGAACCCGAATCCCAATCGGAGGAAACCAAACGAAAGTTCCGTGAGGCCCTCGAACGGAAGAATCATCAGAACGCCAAATCGACCGACCATCGCGACGGACAGTCCAAGGTCCACAACACGCATGGCCCGGCCGATCACAAGCGAGAGTTCCGCCGTAAGAGCGGATAACCGATCGCGGACAACAGAGTGAGATGACGATCACCCCCAGTCGAATTCGACTGGGGGTGATCGTTTTTCGCATCGCCGGAAACATTTCCCGCACATACGAAAAGACCCCCGATCAATGATCGGAGGGTCTTTCCTTTGTAGCCCCGACGGGATTCGAACCCGCGCTACCGCCTTGAGAGGGCGGCGTCCTAGGCCGCTAGACGACGGGGCCAGGACACGCTTTTAAACGTGGTATTTCAGTCTTGCTCTTGGATGCTCAGCAAGCTTAGCTTGTCTGAGTCCGGCCACAAAATCGACCGGATTTCCGCTGGGGTACCAGGACTCGAACCTAGAATGGCGGTACCAGAAACCGCTGTGTTGCCAATTACACCATACCCCAAGGTCTTGCTCACCAGCCTTGCTCGATCCGCTTCGCTGTTGTGCTCGGCGGCTCGTCTCCGGCCGAAAAGAAGATTACCAGTACCCCTGCCCCAAATACCAAATCGTATGGTCACAGGAGGTTTTTGCTTCATTTTCGGCCGGAAGACCGTCCGATCTAGGCGGTTACCGCTGCCCTACCGGCGCGCAACCGAGCGAGCGAGACCTCACGACCGAGCAATTCCATCGACTCGTACAGCGGAGGGCTGATGTGAGAGCCCGTGATCGCGACCCGAACCGGAGCGAAGGCCTTACGCGGTTTGAGCTCCAGATCCTCGATGAGGGCCTTCTTGAGTGCTTCCTCGATACTGGCCGCCGACCACTCTGAGATGGCATCGAGCGCCGCAAGAGACGCGTCCAGAACCGGACCGGCATCTTCCTTCAAGTTCTTTGCCGTCGCGGCCGGATCGAGAGCAAACGACGCCTCGTCGACGAACAGGAATTTCAGCAGATCCCACGCGTCGGACAGGACGACGATGCGCGTCTGCACGAGGTCCGCCGCAACAGTGAACGTCGCTTCGTCGACGTCGGCGCCGATGTGTCCGTGCTCCACCAGGAACGACTTCAGACGACCGGCGAAGTCGGCCGGCTCGAGCAGACGAATGTGCTCGGCATTGATCGCGTCGGCCTTCTTCTGGTCGAAGCGGGCAGGATTGGAGTTGACCTTGGAGACGTCGAAGGCCGCAACCATCTCGTCGAGCGAGAAGACATCGTGATCGTCGGCGATGCTCCACCCGAGCAGAGCCAGGTAGTTCAGCAATCCCTCGGGAATGAAGCCCCGATCGCGGTGGATGAAGAGGTTGGACTCGGGATCGCGCTTGGAAAGCTTCTTGTTGCCCTGACCCATCACGAAAGGCAAGTGCCCGAACGACGGTGTGAAATCGGCGACACCGATACGAATCAATGCCTCGTACAACGCGAGCTGACGCGGAGTCGAGGACAGCAGATCTTCGCCGCGCAGTACATGGGTGATCTTCATCAACGCGTCGTCGACCGGGTTGACCAAGGTGTACAGCGGAATGCCGTTGCCGCGAGTCAGCGCGAAGTCCGGAACGGTGCCTGCCTTGAACGTGGTCTCGCCCCGCACCAGGTCGTTCCAGGTCAGATCATGATCGGGCATCCGGAGGCGGACGACGGGCTTGCGCCCCTCGGCGATGTAGGCAGCGCGCTGCTCGTCGCTGAGCTCGCGATCGAAGTTGTCGTATCCGAGCTTCGGATCGCGTCCGGCCGCCTTGTGTCGCGCTTCGACCTCCTCGTTCGTCGAGTAGGACTCGTAGGCCTCGCCCGCGGCCAGCAACTTGGCAACAACGTCGAGATGCAGGTCGCGACGCTCGGACTGGCGATACGGTGCGTGCGGCCCACCGACCTCCGGGCCTTCGTCCCAATTGAGCCCCAACCAGCGGAGGGCGTCGAGGATGGCCTGGTAGGACTCTTCACTGTCGCGCTGCGCATCGGTGTCTTCGATACGGAACACGAATGTGCCGCCGTGGTGTCGTGCGAATGCCCAGTTGAACAAGGCGGTGCGCACCAAACCCACGTGCGGGGTTCCGGTGGGTGACGGACAGAAACGGACGCGTACTTCGCTGTTGGTCATGGCTCACTTGGCTCGGCGATGATGGATGGTCGTACTACAGGTTAGTCCGGCAGCCCTTCCTCCATCCGGCCGATCACTTACCCGGCAGGACGTTGATGCGTGTCATGTCGCCGTCGTAGTAGGCCAGCAGTCGCTTGTCCATGACCTTTCGCCACAGCGGCGGCACCCACGCGCAGACGATCATGACTGCGTAACCCGCTGGAAGTTGCGGCGCTTCGGCCGCACTTCGCAGGCTCTGGTACCGCAGACGCGGATTCGCGTGATGGTCGCTGTGACGCTGAAGTTGATAGAGGAACAGATTGCTGACGACGTGGTCGCTGTTCCAGCTGTCCTCGGGCGAGCACCGGACGTACGAGCCGTCAGGCCGCTTCGCACGTAGCAAGCCGTAGTGCTCGAGATAGTTGGCGGTCTCGAGGAACGTGAAGCCTGCAATTGCCTGAACGGCGAGCCACGGCGCAATTTCCCAGCCGAACGCGGCGATCAGACTGCCGAACAGAACCACACTCATCGCCCACGCGTTCAGGATGTTGTTGCGGTAACTCCACGTCCGTCTCCCCTGACGCCTCAGACGAGCGCTTTCGATCCGCCATCCCGAGCGCAGGCCGCCGATGACGCTGCGAGGCAAGAAGAACCAGAAGTTTTCCTTGTACCGCGAGCTGGCCGGATCCTCCGGCGTCGCGACGCGGACGTGATGACCATGGTTGTGTTCGACGTAGAAATGGCCGTAGAAGGACTGCGCGAGCGCTACTTTCGCGAGCCACTTCTCGAGCTTCTCACTCTTGTGCCCCAATTCATGCGCCGCGTTGATCCCCACACCGGCAACCACGCCGGCAGTCATCGCGAGCGCGAACTTCTCCCCCGCCGCCATCGGCGCGTTCACCCAACACCACGCGACGAACACCAGCCCGACGTATTGGAGGGGCAGGAACAAGTACGTGCACCAGCGGTAGAAACGATCCTCTTGCAATTCAGGGATCGCTTCGTCCGGTGGGCTGTTACCGTCCTCGCCCGCCAGGAGATCGATCAGGGGAATGACGATGACGATCAGCCACGCCCCGATGGCCCAGAAGAGCCCGAGACTGAATTTGTCGACCAGGAACCACGCAGCGAACGGGCTGAGAGGAACCAGCAAACCCAGTGGCCACAGGTAGCGCTTCTTGTCTCGCCACACCGGCCGCTGCCCGTTCCGCGCTTGCCCTGCCGCTGTCCGGGAGGCTTCCGCGAAGGTCGTCATGTATCACCACGTTTCTGCGCAATCCACTCGATTGCCCCATCGGCTTCTATCCAGTTATCGGTCACCCTACTGCTCAGCGTTACATTTCAGGGAATTTGGTCTGTTACGGGCCGCGACAGCAAACCGTATGGCGAACTCTCCCAACCTGGCCAAATCCGACATAACGCCAGGAGGATCAGAGGCGAAGCTTCGCCTGGGTCATGAAACCCGCAGGTCAGTCCCGGAGCCTGATTTCTTCGAGTCGGTTGGCAATCCCGATCAATCCACTGGCGATAGTTACCATCTTGCAACTTTTCTGCGACAGACACCTCTCGACCTCACACCACGACGGAGGCCCCATCCGGTTGGATGGGGCCTCCGTAGTCGCGTGACTGAACGAACCGGGTCAGGATCAGCTCTTGGCGGTCACCGGGTTCGTGAGCGTGCCGATCCCCGAGACCGTGACCGACACGGAATCGCCGTCGACGATCGGGCCTACTCCGGCGGGGGTGCCGGTGAGGATGACGTCGCCAGGCAAGAGAGTCATCACCGCCGAGATCCACTCGATGATCTTCGGAATGTCGTGGAGGAGAAAAGCCGTGCTGCTGTCCTGCTTGACCTGACCGTTCACCTCGGTCTTGATGTCGACGTCGGACGCATCCAGACTGGTTTCGATCCAGGGGCCGAGTGGGCAGAAAGTGTCGTGGCCCTTCGCGCGCGTCCACTGCCCGTCGTGACGCTGATGATCTCGCGCCGACACGTCGTTGGCGATCGTGTAACCGAGGACCACGCTCAACGCCTTCGCCGCCGGAACGTCCTTGCACGGTTGACCGATGACGACCGCGAGTTCACCCTCGAAGTGCACCTCGTTCGAGGTGGGAGGCAAGACGATCGGGGCACCCGGGCCAACTATGGACGTGTTGGGCTTGAGGAAGATCACGGGGTCCGCGGGAGCCTCTCCGCCCATCTCCGCGATGTGATCTGCATAATTCTTGCCGATGCAGATCACCTTGCTGGCGAGAATCGGAGCCAGCAGACGGACATCGGCGAGCGGCCAACTTCGGCCGGTAAATGTGGGGTTCCCGAACGGGTGCTCCGCAATTTCCTTGGCGACGAGGGCATCCTCTTCACCTTCGATACTGACGAACGCAACACCATCGGGACTGGCAATTCGACCAAGACGCATGCCGGCCAGTCTATCGGGGTGCCGGAAACGACTGACGCGCGCAAGCCGAAAGGCTCACGCGCGTCAGTCTCGTGAAAGAATTCCTTACAGCGCTGCAGTGATCCGGTCGCCGATCTCCGTTGTGGAGATGGGACCTTCGCCGCGGGTAGCCAGGTCGGCAGCGACCACAGCCTCTACCCGAGCGGCGTCGTCCTCGCGTCCGAGATGGCGAAGAAGCAGTGCGGCCGAGAGGATCGCGGCGGTGGGATCAGCGATTCCCTTGCCGGCGATGTCCGGAGCACTGCCGTGAACGGGCTCGAACATCGACGGGTTGGTACCCGAGGCATCGATGTTTCCGCTTGCGGCCAAACCGATGCCACCGGTTACGGCGCCGGCGAGGTCGGTGATGATGTCACCGAAGAGGTTGTCCGTGACGATCACGTCGAAGCGCGACGGGTCGGTGACCATGTAGATCGTGGCCGCGTCGATGTGGCAGTACGCGGTTTCGACGTCCGGGAACTCGGCACCGACGGTCTCGATTGCACGCGTCCAGATTGCGCCCGCGTTGGAGAGCACGTTGGTCTTGTGAATCAAGGTGAGGTGCTTGGACCGGGTCTGCGCCAAGGCAAATGCGTAACGCACCACGCGCTCGGCCCCGAACCAGGTGTTGATCGACACCTCGGTTGCGATCTCGTGATCGGTGCCGACGCGGATCGCTCCACCGTTTCCGGTGTACGGACCCTCGGTGCCTTCACGAACCACGACGAAGTCGATCTCCGGCTGGGCCGCCAACGGCGACAGCGCACCCGGATACAGCTGTGCGGGGCGAAGATTCACGTGATGATCGAGCTGGAAGCGCATGTTCAGCAGCAGACCACGCTCGAGGATGCCGGGTGCGACGATCCGCGGATCACCGATGGCGCCCAACAGGATTGCGTCGTGCTGACGAATCTGGTCCAGCTCGTCCGCCGGGAGCAACTCGCCGGTGGCGTTGTAGCGACGGGCACCGAGATCGTATTCGGTGGTTTCCAGATCCGGAACCAACTTGCCGAGCACCTTGAGCGCTTCGGCTGTGACCTCGACGCCGATTCCGTCACCCGGAATGACCGCAAGCTTCATGGAGTCCTCATCTCAGTAGAACTGTGCGCCTTTATCAACCGCGGGCGGTTGATAAAGGCGCACAGCAAAAACAATCAGGAAAGGTCGACCTGGGCGACGCGAGCGTCGAGCTGCGAGACGATTGCCTCGACCTCGGCGTCACCGACGACGCGATCGACGCGCAAGATGACAGTTGCGCCTTCGCCTTCGGCATCCTGGCTCAGTGCTGCTGCGAGGATGTCGACGCCCGCGTTTCCGAGGACGGTACCGAGGACACCGAGAACGCCCGGGCGATCGCTGTAGTGAACGACGATGTTGTGGCCCTCGGCGCGCAGGTCGAAGCTGCGTCCGTTGATGTTGACGATCTTCTCGACCTGCTGCAGACCGGTGAGTGCGCCCGTGACCGACGTGACCGTGCCGTCGGCGGCAACTGCACGCACCTCGACCGCGCTGCGGTGAGCAAGAGCCTCCGAGTGCTTCTCGACCGACACGGTCACGCCGCGCTGCTCGGCCAGTGCCGGAGCGTTGACGAACGTGACGGCCTCATCGCTGCTGGCGGAGAACACGCCGCGCAGTGCAGCCAGGCCGAGGATGTCGACGGTTTCGGCAGACAGCTCGCCGGTGGCGACAACCTGCACGGTCTGCACAGCTTCGGGCGACAACGTCGCAGCGAGGAGACCGAGCTTGCGGACGAGCTCGAGCCACGGAGCAACTTCTTCGCCCACGGGGCCGCCGGAGACGTTGACAGCCTCGGGAACGAATTCGCCTGCCAGAGCGAGGAGAACACTCTTGGCCACGTCGATACCTGCGCGGTCCTGAGCCTCGGACGTCGATGCTCCGAGGTGCGGGGTGACAACGACGTTGTCGAGCTCGAAAAGCTTGGAATCGGTGCACGGCTCGGTGCTGAACACGTCGAGACCGGCGCCTCGGACCTTGCCGGAGACGAGTGCGTCGTAGAGCGCATCTTCGTCGATCAGACCACCGCGAGCGGCGTTGACGATGATGACGCCGTCCTTGGCCTTGGCGAGGCGCTCGGCGTTGATCAGGCCGGCCGTTTCCTTGGTCTTGGGCAGGTGCACGGAGATGAAGTCGGCACGCTCGACGAGCTCGTCGATGGTGACCAGTTCGATGCCGAGCTGCGCTGCGCGCGCTGCGGGCAGGTAGGGGTCGTACGCGATGATCGTGGTCTCGAACGCAGCGAGACGCTGCGCGAAGAGCTGGCCGATGCGGCCGAGTCCGACGACACCGACGGTCTTGCCGAGGATCTCGACACCGTTGAACTTGCTTCGCTTCCAGGTGTTCTCACGCAGAGTCTTGTCTGCTGCGGGAATCTGGCGAGCGGTCGACATGAGGAGCGCGACAGCGTGCTCGGCAGCGGAGTGAATGTTGGAGGTCGGTGCGTTGACGACCATCACGCCGCGCTCGGTGGCTGCGGGGATCTCGACGTTGTCCAGGCCGACACCGGCGCGGCCGATGATCTTCAGCTTGGTGCCGGCAGCCAGAACCTCGGCGTCGACGGTAGTGGCGGAACGGACGAGAATCGCGTCGGCCTCGGGTACCGCGGCGAGCAGCGCCGGGCGGTCGGGTCCGTCGACCCAACGCACCTCCACACCGTCACCGAGCGCCTCGACTGTGGACGGCGCGAGCTTGTCGGCGATCAGAACAACGGGACGGCCAGGCTGGCTCACGTGCAAACTCCCTGATTAGGTGGGTGTGAAGGTGGTTTAACCACCGATAGTTTAGTGCGCGCTCACTTGGAATCCACAACGCGGTAGGCAATACCACATAGTGGACACATTCGCGGGCAAATTCTCGATGGAATATGAATCCGGACTCAGACGACCCGGAAAACGACTCCGGCCCAATGCCGCGCTGGTTCAACGTAATTGAACCGGCGCGGCATCAGGCCAGTGGAGACGTGGAGCGTGAAACTGCGAATTACGCGGTTTCGGTGATCGGACGATCGACCCAGCTCATCAGGTCGCGCAGCTTCTTGCCGGTGACCTCGATGGGGTGCTCGGCGTTGGCCTTGCGCAGGCCCTCGAGCTCGGTGTTGCCGTTCTCGACGTTGGCAACCAGACGACGGGTGAACTCGCCGGACTGGATGTCGGCCAGGATCGCCTTCATGCGCTCCTTGGTGTCGGCGTCGATGACGCGCGGGCCGGAGAGGTATCCACCGAACTCAGCGGTGTCGGACACCGAGTAGTTCATGCGGGCGATGCCACCCTCGTACATGAGGTCGACGATGAGCTTGAGCTCGTGCAGAACCTCGAAGTACGCCATCTCGGGTGCGTAGCCGGCCTCGACCATGACCTCGAAACCGGTCTTGACCAGTTCCTCGGTGCCGCCGCAGAGCACGGCCTGCTCGCCGAAGAGGTCCGTCTCGGTCTCTTCCTTGAACGTGGTCTTGATGACGCCTGCGCGGGTTCCGCCGATGCCCTTGGCGTAGGACAGAGCGAGAGCCTGTCCTTCACCCTTGGGATCCTGGTCGATGGCGATGAGCGCGGGAACGCCCTTGCCGTCGACGAACTGACGACGCACCAGGTGGCCGGGGCCCTTGGGGGCGACCATGCCGACGGTGACGAACTCCGGAGCCTTGATCAGGTCGAAGTGAATGTTCAGGCCGTGACCGAAGAACAGCGCGTCGCCGTCCTTGAGGTTCGGCTCGATGTCATTGGTGAAAATGCTCGCCTGCGCGGTGTCAGGTGCGAGCACCATGATGACGTCGGCCCACTCGGAAACCTCTGCCGGCGTACCGACCGTCAGCCCCTGCTCTTCAGCCTTCTCACGCGACTTCGAGCCTTCCTTGAGGCCGATGCGCACATCGACGCCCGAGTCACGCAGGCTCAGCGAATGGGCGTGGCCCTGGCTTCCGTAGCCGATCACAGCAACCTTGCGGCCCTGAATGATCGACAGATCGGCATCGTCGTCGTAGAACATCTCGACTGCCACAGTTCTCAACCTCTCCTTGGATTTTTACGTGTCTAAAAGTACTAGCGGGTGGCCGTGATCGACTTCGGCCCTCGACCGACTGCCACGACCCCGGACTGAACGATCTCCCGGATACCGTACGGATCAAGCATCCGCAGCAGTGCATCCAGCTTGGACCGAGTACCGGTCGCCTCGATGGTGACGGACTCCGGAGAGACGTCGATCACCTTGGCGCGGAACAGGTTCACCGTTTCGATGACCTGCGTGCGCACGCTTGCATCAGCGCGCACCTTGATGAGCACGAGCTCGCGAGCGACGGATGCTTCACCGTCCTGCTCGACGATCTTGATGACGTTGATCAGCTTGTTGAGCTGCTTCGTCACCTGCTCGAGAGGGAACTCGTCGACCGTGACGACGATGGTCATACGTGAGATCTCGGGGATCTCGGTTCCGCCCACCGCAAGGGATTCGATGTTGAATCCGCGGCGGGAGAAAAGTGCGGAGACGCGAGCGAGCACGCCTGGCTTGTCCTCGACGAGAACACTGAGGGTGTGACTGGTGCTCACTTCTGATCCTCCCCTGTGCCCGCGGCGGGTCCGGCTTGCTCGCGTGACATGGCTTCGTGGATGACGGCGGGCTCGGCAACTGCCTCGTCGTCGTCGAACAGCGGCCGGATGCCCCGGGCCGCCATGATTTCGTCGTTGCTCGTTCCGGCAGCGACCATCGGCCACACCTGTGCGTCGGCGGTGACGATGAAGTCGATCACGACAGGCTTGTCGTTGATGGACTGCGCCTCACGGATCGCAGCTTCGACATCTTCTTCACGCTCGACACGAATTCCGTGGCAGCCCAATGCTTCTGCGAGCTTCACGAAGTCCGGGATGCGGATGGCGCCGTGCGTTCCGAGGTTGGTGTTGGAGTAGCGCTCTTCGTAGAAGAGTGTCTGCCACTGGCGCACCATGCCGAGGTTGCCGTTGTTGATGAGGGCAACCTTGATCGGAATACCTTCGAGTGCGCAGGTTGCGAGTTCCTGATTGGTCATCTGGAAGCAGCCGTCGCCGTCGATCGCCCACACCTCGGTGTCGGGCATACCCATCTTGGCGCCCATGGCTGCGGGAACCGCGTACCCCATGGTGCCGAGCCCGCCCGAGTTGAGCCACGTGCGCGGCTTCTCGTAGCCGACGAACTGCGCGGCCCACATCTGGTGCTGACCGACGCCGGCGCAGTAGATGGCATCCGGTCCGGCGAGCTTGCCGACGGTCTGGATCACGTACTCCGGGCTCAGCTGACCGTCGGTGGGACGGTCGTAGCTCAGCGGGTACGTACGACGGATGTCGTTCAGGTACGCCCACCACTCGGTGAGGTCGAACGTGGTGCCCGTGGCCATGTCGGCACGGATCGCCTCGATGAGTTCGGTGATGACCTCTTTGCAGTCGCCCACGATCGGGACGTCCGCGTAGCGGTTCTTGCCGATCTCGGCCGGGTCGATGTCGGCATGGATGACCTTGGCGTCGGGCGCGAAGGAATTCAGCTGACCGGTGACGCGGTCGTCGAAACGCGCACCGAGGGTGATCAGTAGATCGCTACGCTGCAGAGCGGCGACTGCGGCAACGGTGCCGTGCATTCCCGGCATACCGCAGTTGAGGTCGTGGCTGTCCGGGAACGCGCCGCGGGCCATCAGCGTGGTGACGACGGGGATACCGGTCAGCTCGGCCAATTCGAGCAGCTCCGGCGAGGAGTCGGACTTGATGACGCCGCCACCGACGTACAGAACCGGCGACTTGGCGTCGGCGATCAGACGTGCAGCTTCACGAACCTGCTTGCCGTGCGGCTTGGTCACCGGGCGGTAGCCCGGCAGACGCATCTCCGGCGGCCACGAGAACGTGGTCTGCGACTGCAGGATGTCCTTGGGGATATCGACCAGGACGGCGCCGGGGCGACCGCTGGCCGCGAGGTAGAAGGCCTCGGCCATGATGCGCGGGATGTCGATCGCGTCGGTGATCAGGAAGTTGTGCTTGGTGACCGGCATCGTGATGCCTGAGATGTCGGCTTCCTGGAAGCCGTCGGTACCGATCAGCGAGCGCGCCACCTGCCCGGTGATCGCGACGATCGGAACGGAGTCCATCTGCGCGTCGGCCAGCGGCGTGACCAGGTTGGTCGCACCGGGACCCGAGGTGGCCATGCAGACGCCGACCTTGCCGGTCGCCTGGGCGTAACCGGTGGCAGCGTGGCCTGCACCCTGCTCGTGGCGCACGAGCACGTGGCGGACCTTGACCGAATCGAAGAGTGGGTCGTAAACCGGGAGCACGGCACCGCCGGGAATGCCGAATA
Organism: Rhodococcus sp. NJ-530; assembly: GCF_003860625.1. NCBI lineage: Bacteria > Bacillati > Actinomycetota > Actinomycetes > Mycobacteriales > Nocardiaceae > Rhodococcus > Rhodococcus sp. NJ-530. The sequence goes on along the minus strand of NZ_CP034152.1, from coordinate 2,492,047 downwards.
CCGTGTCGACCTCGAGCTCTTCGAGGGCTCGAACCACAGACTGCGCGCCGGTTACCCGCTCAGGCGGGAGCTGGCGACGGTTGGCCGTCTGGGTTGCGGCAGCCGCGGTTGTCGGGCTCGGTGTCCCTGACTTGCGCGGCGTGGGTTGAGGCCGTGCTGTTGGTGCGCTCACTGGGAAATCCTCTGATTCTGGCTCCGGGCAACAAAAAACCCCCGTCAGCATCTGCTGAGCGAGGGTGGCGCGTCGTTATCTGGTGAGTTGAAAAATCGACTCAGGCGACGACGCGCCGGCCGATTACGAGCAACTCATTCTGTTTCACGCACTCGACAGTAGAGGCGCTAGTCGCGAACGGCAAACTTGGTGAGTCGACCGTCCCAGAATCTGAGATACATCGGCTGCAATGCGAAGATGTAGAGGTGTCAACTTCGCAGCAGCCCGTGCCACCGGCTCAATCATCCCACACGCCGAAACCACTTCGGCACGTCATCCGCATTTCGCAGCTCGCTTACATGGCGTGCGCGTTCCTTCTGTTCGCGGTCAGCTTCCCGATCTTCGGGTGGCCCGTCGCCTTCAGCTGGTTGCTGATCCTTCCGATCATCGCCGTCCATCTCGTCGCGCGACTGCGCACCACCGTCAGCCCTGACGGCCTCGAAGTCCGCTCGACGTTCTCCAAGCGCACCCTCGCCTGGGACGACGTCAAGGGTTTCCGCTTCCCGAAGCGGAGTTGGGCGCGCGCGGAACTCACCGACGGAACCGAGGTGACCCTGCCTGCGGTCAGCTTCGTCAGGCTTCCCGAGATCGCGATCGCCAGCGGTGGCCGCATCACCGATCCCTACGCATCCGCCGCAGAAGCCTTCGCCGCCAAGGAAGCCGAAGAGGAAGAAGCAGCTGCAGAAGCAGAAGCAGAATCCGAGCTCGTCGAGAACACACAGGACCAGCCCGAAGAGAAGCGCCCGTAGCACGCGAGTAGCGTTGAAAGGCCCTCGCTTCTATTTGAGTGGACCAGCAACGATCACATAAGGAACACGCCCATGCCCCCGTTGAGGTCACGCACCACCACCATCGGACGTAATGCTGCCGGAGCCCGATCCCTGTGGCGCGCCACAGGAATGACGGATTCCGACTTCGGAAAGCCGATCGTCGCCGTAGCGAACTCGTACACCCAGTTCGTACCCGGCCACGTGCATCTCAAGAACGTGGGCGAGATCGTTGCCGAGGCCATCAGTGCGGCCGGCGGCGTCGCTCGTGAGTTCCACACCATCGCAGTCGACGACGGCATAGCAATGGGCCACGGCGGAATGCTCTACTCGCTCCCGAGCCGCGAGATCATCGCCGACTCGGTCGAGTACATGGCAAACGCCCACACAGCCGACGCACTGGTGTGTATCTCCAACTGCGACAAGATCACTCCCGGCATGCTCAACGCTGCAATGCGTCTCAACATCCCGACCGTCTTCGTCTCCGGCGGTCCGATGGAGGCCGGTAAGGCAGTGGTCGTCGGCGGCGTGGCCCAAGCCCCCACCGACCTCATCACCGCGATCTCCGCCTCTGCCAACGATGCCGTGTCCGACGAGGGCCTCGACGAGGTCGAGCGCAGCGCGTGCCCGACATGCGGGTCCTGCTCCGGAATGTTCACCGCCAATTCCATGAACTGCCTGACGGAGGCCCTCGGCCTCGCATTGCCGGGCAACGGCTCCACGCTGGCAACTCACAAGGCTCGTCACGCACTCTTCTCTCGTGCGGGCACCACCGTGGTCGAGGCTGCCCTCAAGTACTACCGCGACGGCGACGAGTCGGTGCTGCCACGCAACATCGCGACCCCGGCAGCGTTCCGCAACGCGATGGCTCTCGACGTCGCCATGGGCGGTTCCACCAACACCGTCTTGCACACGCTGGCTGCGGCGCAGGAAGGCGAGGTCGACTTCGACCTCGACACCATCGACGCGATCAGCCGAAAGGTTCCGTGCCTGTCCAAGGTCTCTCCCAACTCGGACTACCACATGGAAGACGTCCACCGCGCCGGCGGAATCCCCGCCCTGCTCGGTGAGCTTCGCCGCGGCGGACTCCTCGAAACCGACGTGTCCACCGTGCACACCAAGAGCTTCGACCAGTGGCTCGACGACTGGGACATCCGCTCCGGCAAGGCAACCGACGAGGCAATCGAACTCTTCCACGCGGCTCCCGGCGGCGTGCGCACCATCGAACCGTTCTCCACGGACAACCGTTGGTCTGCCCTCGACACCGATGCGGCCGGCGGCTGTATCCGCGACGTCGAGAACGCCTACACCGTCGAAGGCGGCTTGGTTGTCCTGCGTGGCAACATCGCACTCGACGGCGCAATACTCAAAACGGCCGGCATCGACGAGGAACTGTTTTCCTTCCAGGGCCCGGCGCTCGTCGTCGAATCCCAAGAAGAAGCCGTCTCGGTCATCTTGCAGAAGAAGATCAAGGCCGGCGACGTTCTCGTCGTGCGCTACGAAGGCCCCAAGGGTGGCCCCGGCATGCAGGAAATGCTGCACCCCACTGCCTTCCTCAAGGGCGCAGGCCTCGGTAAGGAATGCGCGCTGATCACCGACGGTCGTTTCTCGGGCGGAACCTCCGGGCTGTCCATCGGTCACATCTCCCCCGAGGCTGCCGCAGGCGGAATCATCGGTCTCGTCCAGAACGGCGATCAGGTTCGCATCGACGTCGCCTCGCGCACGCTCGAGATCCTGGTCGACGACGACGTCCTCGCCGAGCGACGCGCGAAGATGGAGGCCTCGGAGCGCCCGTGGCAGCCGGTCGATCGTCAGCGCACCGTGACGACAGCACTGCGCGCCTACGCCGCTCTGGCGACGTCCGCCGACAAGGGCGCGGTTCGCTACGTTCCGTAAGTTCTGCCACGAATCGAAAAAATCCCCGGCCGCTTTTCGGCCGGGGATTTTTTCTGTCAGCGCTCGTGCGGCTCGAGACGCCCGTAGCCGATGTGACAGTCACACAAGGTTTTCGGGCAGCCGCACGTGCGGCAACCAACTCAGCTCCACGAGAATGCTCGCCAACGGGCCACGACAGAGGGTCGACAGAGTCGGGTTCATTTCACCTCGGAGAAGAACGCGGGACCGACTGCGTCCGAACACGCCATACTTCCTCCGGTGTTGTATGAGCTTGAACCACAACCCAATCCGATCATCCCGTCGCCGACACACTCTGCCACGACGCGTGATGGACGCTCGACCGGATCCAGGTACGCGGTGGTCCTCTCGCCTGTCGCCCCGATACGGGTGAAATGGGACGTGCCGGTACAGCGACAGTGCAACTCATCGACAGCAAGACCGACCGACAGGTACCGAATAGTCGGGCGACACGCGGAGCACCAACGGAACGATATGAGCTATCAGACATTTCAGACCGAATCGCGCGTCCGGCTCGTGAGCGAATTCACTTGGACGTAGGGTTTCAGACACCAGCTGATCAATTCAGATACATGAGGGGGGATGACTTTCAGTCAGGTGATCATTTCGGTCAGTTCGAGCGAGCCGACTTGCACACGGCGCTCACCAGTGGTTCCCTCATCAGGTCGCTGAGACGCACATCACAACGACGACAGTCAGCCACCGCCCGTCACCCACAAGGTCGACGGGAAACAACCAAGGAGCAATACATGCCCGGAGTCGGCATATGGCGCACCAAATCCGTCGAGCAATCGATCGCGGACACCGACGAGCCTGAGACAAAGCTCAAGAAGGAACTGACCGCGAAGGACCTCACGGTATTCGGAGTCGCCGTCGTCATCGGCGCAGGCATCTTCACGCTGACTGCTCGAACCGCAGGCAATGTCGCAGGACCCTCCATTTCACTGGCCTTCGTTCTCGCTGCCATCGCCTGTGGCCTCGCCGCGCTGTGTTACGCGGAGTTCGCCTCCACCGTCCCCGTCGCAGGCAGCGCATACACGTTCTCCTACGCCACGTTCGGGGAGTTCGCCGCCTGGATCATCGGCTGGGACCTCATTCTCGAGTTCGCTCTCGCCTCCGCCGTCGTCGGCAAGGGCTGGTCGCTGTACCTCGGCAACGTCATCGGGGCCAGCGGAAGCACCACCGCCCACATCGGTTCGATCAGCTTCGACTGGGGCGCTCTGCTCATCATCGGCGCGATCACGCTGATCCTCGCGATCGGCACCAAGGTTTCCTCGCGAGTCTCCGCGATCATCACCGCGATCAAGATCGCAGTAGTCCTGCTCGTCATCGTCGTGGGCGCGTTCTACATCAAGAAGGAGAACTACTCCCCCTTCATCCCGCCGTCCGAAGGAACCGAGAGTTCTGCAAGCGGAATCCATCAGACCCTGTTCTCCTGGCTGACCGGCGCAGGCGGAAGTAGCTACGGCGCTTACGGATTGCTCGCAGCAGCCAGCCTCGTGTTCTTTGCCTTCATCGGTTTCGACGTCGTCGCCACCACCGCCGAGGAAACCAAGAACCCGCAGAAGTCGTTGCCGCGAGGAATCTTCGGCTCGCTCGCCATCGTCACGGTTCTCTACGTTGCCGTCACGCTCGTACTGACCGGCATGGTCAAGTACACCGAACTCAAGGACGGCAGTCCGTTGGTCGGCGATTCCAGCGCCACCCTCGCAACCGCATTCGAGGCCAACGGCATTGGTTGGGCACAAACCGCCATCAACTTCGGTGGCCTGGCCGGCCTCACGACAGTTGTCATGGTCATGATGCTCGGCCAGACCCGCGTCCTCTTCGCCATGTCCCGTGACGGCCTCATGCCGCGCAGCCTGGCCAAGACCAACGCCAAGGGCATCCCGATGCGCATCACGTTGATCGTCGGTGGCATCGTTGCCGTCCTGGCAGCGTTCTTCCCCATGGGCACGCTCGAAGAGATGGTCAACATCGGAACGCTGTTCGCCTTCGTCCTGGTTTGTGTCGGTGTCATCGTCCTTCGCCGCACCCGCCCCGACCTGCCGCGCGGATTCCGCGTCCCGCTGGTGCCGTTCGTTCCGATCGTCGCCGTGCTCGCCTGCGGTTGGCTGATGCTCAACCTCTCGGTCGAGACCTGGATCCGGTTCCTCGTCTGGATGGCCATCGGTGTGCTCGTGTACTTCGCCTACGGTCACCGCAAGTCGGTCCTCGGTCGCAAGCTCAAGGACGGAACGGCCATCCCGTCCGCGAACGCCGACCCGGTACTCGTCAAGGACTGATCCTTCACAAACGAACCGCCGCTCTCCGATTCGGAGAGCGGCGGTTCGTTTGTTCGACGGCGCGAGTTTCAGATGAGCGGATTGGCACCGTTCAGGAAGATCCAGGTGCAGACGCCGGCAGCGATACCGAGGATCAAAACCACGAGCGATCCGATAAACGGACGAGTTGCCCAGCCACGACGACCGTCGAGCGCAATACGACCTGGTCCCGTCAAAATGATGACGCCCGCACAGATTCCGAGCAGCATCTCGTACTCGGTCCCGGCCGGGGCGAAGTACTCCAGGCCGGGTGCGCTCGCCTGACGCAGCGCCCACGCATTGATCATCACCGCCAGAACCGACGCTGCCGCAACGGGAGTCAGCAACCCGAGGATCAGGAGGGCGCCACCTGCGACTTCACCGACGGCGCCGAGTATCGCCATCCACTTCGCCTGCTGGAACCCGGCGTCCGCCAGCATCGACTCGAACCCGTTCAGCCCCGGCCCGTTCCAGATACCGGTCAACTTCTGCAGACCGTGCACCAACGCAGTTCCACCGACGGCCAATCGCAGTGCAAGCAACCCGAGGTCGAGAGTGCCTCGGCCCCGCGGAGACTCAGTTGTACCTGCCACGGCTTCGGCGGTGGGGACGGCGGCGATCGGAGCGTCGTACGCCGTCTCACGCTCGAGAGCCACGGTCGGCTGATCCGCGCCAGGTGCTCGGTATGTCGGTATCTGTTCGGTCAGGGAGTTGGCGTTCGTGGAACCGAAATCGAGATCGTCGTCGGTCCGCGGCAACGGATTCTTGGCGCTCACCGTCGGAAATTGTTCGGTGGGCGAATCATACGGACTGGACACATTGCCCGTCGGCTTGTCCGCATCCGACAACTCGCTGGGATCTTTTCGCTCGTCAGTCACGTAGGTGAGCCTATGACCGATTCACGAACTCGACGGGGAACCTTGGTCCGGCGTGGCGGCATCTGCCGTGCATTACGTAACGTCTTGGGCATGACTACGGGTAGGCATGCAGCGCTGGGCGCACTGGCGCTGGTGCTCGGGACATCGTTGCTCGCAGGTTGCGCCGACTTCGACGAATCGACTGCCTCGCCGTTCACACCCGAACCGACCAACCAGGCCAGCGCGGAAGTGCAGCCGGAGAACCCGCCGCCGTCGACCACGCCGCCGGCGCCGCGGACCGGCCCCCTCGGACCGTGTCAGGATGCCGACACCGCCGTGATCGCAACCTGTCTCGACACCACGGGTGGGCTCGTCACACTCCCGGACGGGAACTCCGGACTGGTCGCCGAACGGCGGACCGGCCGGATCATGCAGGTAGCTCCCAACACGACACCGGTCGAGGTAGCCAAGATCGACGTCGACGGCAGCGGTGACGGCGGCCTGCTCGACATCGCACTCTCCCCCACGTTTGTCGAAGACAACCTGATCTATGCCTACGTCACCACCGGAACGGACAACCGGGTGGTCCGCATCGCTCCGGGTGACACCGCCAAGGAAGTACTCGGTGGAATCCCGCGCGGCGCGAGCGGCAACGGCGGGTCACTGGAGTTCGCGGCCCCGGACCAGCTCATGGTTCTGACAGGCGATACCGGAAACCCTGCGGTTGCTCAGGATCCCGCCTCGTTGGCGGGGAAACTTTTGCGGGTCCGATCGCTGACACCCAACGCTGCGCCGCCTCGCCCGGAAGTTGTTCTGTCCGGAATCGGAAACGGCGGCGGCGTGTGCGTCGATCCGGGAATCGCGACGTGGGTCACGGACCGAACCACTCTCGAGGATCGCCTCCAACGCGTCGGCGCCGACGGCACGGTGACATCCCCCGCGTGGACGTGGCCCGACCGACCCGGAGTCGGCGGGTGCATCGCGGCGCAGGGAGTGGTAGCTGTCGCGCTGGGGGCCGGCAAAGCGATCTCGGCGCTGGCCGCAGATCCAGGAACAGGAGCAGTTACGACCGCGCCGTCGGCAGTGGCGAAAGACACGTACGGCCAGCTGGGCGGTTTGGCACTCGGATCCGACGGTTTGATGTGGGCGAGCACGATAAACAAAACCGCGGGCGAGCCGGGTCCGAACGACGACAAGGTGGTCAAGATCCCGATGCCGAGTGGCAGCGGCGGGATCGACTGAGCCGCCATGTCTGTTCGGTCACGGATCCCGTGACCGAACATGCACAGATGCGTACTCTTTTGTTAGCGGGGCTAAACACCACGCAATTGCCAGGACCGGTTGGCCAACCACGACAAAGGAGTCGGTATGAAGGCAATCCAGTACACGAGAATCGGCGCAGAACCCGAACTCACGGAGATTCCCAAACCCGAGCCCGGTCCAGGTGAAGTGCTCCTGGAAGTCACCGCTGCCGGCGTCTGCCACTCGGACGACTTCATCATGAGCCTGCCCGAAGAGCAGTACACTTACGGCCTTCCTCTCACGCTCGGCCACGAAGGCGCCGGCCGGGTCGCCGCCGTCGGCGAGGGCGTCGAAGGACTCGACATCGGAACCAATGTCGTCGTCTACGGACCCTGGGGCTGTGGCAGCTGTTGGCACTGCTCGCAAGGACTCGAAAACTACTGTTCTCGGGCAAAAGAACTCGGCATCAATCCTCCTGGTCTCGGTGCACCCGGCGCGTTGGCCGAATTCATGATCGTCGATTCACCTCGCCACCTCGTCCCGATCGGCGACCTCGATCCGGTCAAGACGGTGCCGCTGACCGACGCCGGTCTGACTCCGTATCACGCGATCAAGCGTTCACTGCCGAAACTTCGCGGTGGCTCGTACGCCGTCGTCATCGGTACCGGCGGTCTCGGCCATGTCGCCATCCAACTCCTCCGCCACCTCTCGGCAGCAACCGTCATCGCACTCGACGTGAGCGCGGACAAGCTCGAACTGGCAACCAAGGTAGGCGCTCACGAAGTGGTTCTGTCCGACAAGGACGCGGCCGAGAACGTCCGCAGGATCACCGGAAGTCAGGGCGCCGCACTGGTTCTCGACTTCGTCGGCTATCAGCCCACCATCGACACCGCGATGGCTGTCGCCGGCGTCGGATCGGACGTCACGATCGTCGGGATCGGCGACGGGCAGGCCCATGCCAAAGTCGGGTTCTTCCAAAGTCCTTACGAGGCTTCGGTGACAGTTCCGTACTGGGGTGCCCGCAACGAGCTGATCGAATTGATCGACCTGGCGCACGCCGGCATCTTCGACATCGCGGTGGAGACCTTCAGTCTCGACAACGGCGCCGAAGCGTATCGACGACTAGCCGCCGGAACGCTCAGCGGCCGCGCGGTTGTGGTCCCTGGTCTGTAGACCGACAGCGGCAAAACGACAGCGAAAAACACTGATGCCCGGCCGAATTCGATTCGGCCGGGCATCAGTGTCAGAAATTCAGTGTGCGCTAGCTGCACGCCTCGATGACAAGTTCCTTCACACGAGCCGCGTCTGCCTGTCCACGAGTGGCCTTCATGACGTCGCCGACGATCTTTCCGGCGGCCTGCACCTTGCCACTGCGAATCTTGTCCGCGATGTCGGGGTTCGCTGCGAGCGCTTCGTCGACGGCTGCCTTGAGCTTGGTTTCGTCACGTTCGACGACCAACTCCGGGTGGGCCGCGACAACCTGCTCCGGGTCACCCTCGCCGTCGAGGACGTGATCGACGACCTGGCGAGCCACTTTGTTGTTGAGCTTGCCGCTGTCGATGAGAGCTACGACCTGGGCAACCTGCGCCGGGGTGATCGGCAGAGCGCCGAGTTCGACGCCACGGGTGTTCGCCTGCTGTGACAGGTAGGACAGCCACCAGGAGCGCGCTGCCTCGGGCGAAGCACCGGCCTCGGTGGTCGCGATCACCAGATCGATGGCACCGGCGTTGACGAGGTCGCGCATGACTTCGTCGGAGATTCCCCAGTCCTTCTGGATCCGCGCACGGCGAATCCAGGGAAGCTCCGGCAAGGTACCGCGCAGTTCTTCGACCCACTCGGCGCTCGGAGCGACGGGCTCGAGATCCGGTTCCGGGAAGTAGCGGTAGTCCTCGGCCGTCTCCTTCCGGCGTCCCGCGGCGGTGGTGCCGTCGCCTTCCTGGAAATGGCGGGTCTCCTGGATGACCTCACCGCCGGCGTCGAGAACTGCTGCCTGACGGCGCATTTCGTAGCGAACTGCGACCTCGACGCTCTTGAGGGAGTTGACGTTCTTGGTCTCGGTGCGGGTCCCCAGTTCGGTGGAACCGATCGGCATGAGGGAGATGTTGGCGTCGCAGCGCATCGATCCCTGGTCCATGCGGACGTCGGAGACGTCGAGGGACTTCAGCAGATCACGAAGCGCCGTGACGTACGCGCGAGCAACCTCGGGGGCGCGCTCACCGGCACCGTGGATGGTCTTGGTGACGATCTCCACCAAGGGAACGCCCGCACGGTTGTAGTCGAGCAGCGAATGGCTGGCACCGTGAATACGACCGGTAGCGCCACCCACGTGGAGGGACTTACCGGTGTCCTCCTCCATGTGGGCGCGCTCGATCTCGACGCGCCACGTCGTGCCGTCGTCGAGGATCACGTCGAGGTATCCCTCGGTTGCGATCGGCTCGTCGTACTGGGAGATCTGGTAGTTCTTCGGCTGATCCGGGTAGAAGTAGTTCTTGCGTGCGAATCGGCCCCACGGCGTGATGGAGCAGTTGAGCGCAAGGCCGATCCGGATCGCGGACTCGACAGCGGCTGCGTTCACCACCGGCAACGAACCGGGCATGCCCAGACAGACCGGGCACACCTGGGTATTGGGTTCGGCACCGAACTCGGTGGGGCACGGGCAGAACATCTTGGTCGCGGTGCCGAGTTCTACGTGCACCTCCATACCCATCACAGGCTCGTACTTGGTCAGTACTTCGTCGTAATCGAGGATGTCGGGCGCATCGACAGCAGTCATGGTGATCAGTTTATGCGTCTGCGGCTCAGCCGAAGAATGCGGCTGCCTCCTCGTAGCGCTCCTTGGGCACCGTCTTGAGTTTGCGGGTCGCCTCGGCGAGCGGAACGAGGTCGATGGACGTTCCGTGCAACGCGACCATCTGACCGAAATCTCCGCGGTGAGCTGCATCGGTGGCATGAACGCCGAAGCGAGTGGCGAGGATGCGGTCGTGCGGCGTCGGGGTGCCACCGCGCTGAATGTGCCCGAGGACGGTGGTGCGAACTTCCTTGCCGATCCGGCGCTCGATCTCGTTTCCGAGCTGCTGCGCGACACCGGTGAAGATCTTGTGGCCGAACTCGTCTATGCCACCTTCGCGCAGGGTCATCGACGCGGGATCGGGCATCGCACCTTCAGCCACGACGCAGATGAAGTGGGAGTCGCCACGCTGGAAGCGCTTCTTGACCATCGCGCACACCTCGTCGACGTCGAACGGCTGTTCCGGAACCAGAGTCAGGTGTGCCCCCGACGCCAGTCCGGCCTGCAGCGCGATCCAGCCCGCATGCCGGCCCATGACCTCGACGAGCATGACGCGCTGGTGCGATTCGGCCGTGGTGTGGAGCCTGTCAATGGCGTCGGTGGCGACAGCCAAGGCGGTGTCGAAACCGAAAGTCACGTCAGTGCAATCGATGTCGTTGTCGATCGTCTTGGGCACACCGATCACGGGTACGCCGCTCTCGGAAAGCCAACTGGCCGCGGTGAGAGTGCCTTCGCCGCCGATCGGGATCAGGACGTCGATCCCGTTGTCGTCGAGAGTCTGCTTGATCTGATCGAGGCCCGCACGGAGTTTGTCGGGGTTCACGCGAGCGGTGCCGAGGATCGTGCCACCGCGGGTGAGGATGCGGTTGATGCGGTCATCGGAGTCGAGCGGGACCTTGCGGTCCTCGAGCAATCCTCGCCAGCCGTCCCGGAATCCGACCACGGTACTGCCGTAACGACCGGCCGACGTACGTACGACGGCGCGGATGACCGCGTTCAAGCCCGGGCAGTCGCCGCCGCCCGTGAGGATTCCGATTCGCATAGTGCAGCACCTCTCGTGACCGGATTGTGGATCTTGGTGTCCATCTTCCCCAGTCACGGTATTGCCGCAGGATAGCGGCGTTGCCGAGCCGCAACGCCGCGCCGCACGGGACCCCTAACCCGGCGTGACGAGCCCGCTTTCGTACGCCAACACGACTGCCTGGGCGCGATCGCGCAGATCGAGCTTCGACAGCACCTTCCCGACATGGGTCTTGACGGTCTGCTCGGCGACGAACAGCCGCTCGGCGATCTCGACGTTGGACAATCCGCGGGCGATCAGTTCGAGGACCTCGCGCTCACGCGGGGTCAGGGCGTCCAGCGCTGCGGGCCGTGCGCGCGGGGCCGCCCGCCGGCTGGTCACATCGGCAATCAGACGCCGAGTCACCGTCGGCGCCAGCAAGGCCTGCCCTTCGGCAACGACGCGTACCGCCCGAATCAGTTCCTCAGCCGGTGCGTCCTTGAGCATGAACCCGCTCGCTCCGACGCTCAGGGCCTCGTAGACGTAGTCGTCGATGTCGAAAGTGGTGAGCATGAGGACTCGCACCGGCGGTTCCCATCCGGCGGACAGAATCTGGCGGGCAGCGTCGAGTCCGTTCATCTCGGGCATGCGAACATCCATCAAGACCACATCCGGACGCAATCGCGCGACCTCGGCGACGGCGATCTTGCCGTCCGGCGCATCGCCGATCACGCTGATGTCGGGCTGGGCGGAGAGTAGGGCTCCGAACCCTTGTCGAACCATCGCCTGGTCGTCTGCGATGAATACTGTGATGGGCACTCGGACAGCCTAGGCGGGCATCGACGGCAACTCGGCCCGGACCTCGAACCCTCCGTCCTGTCGCCGGTTTGCCAGCAGCATGCCGCCCACCGCCGAAGCCCGCTCTCGCATTCCGCGGATTCCGTTGCCACCAGTGGTTTCCGACGCCGAGTGCTGATTGCCACCCAATGGCGAAGGTCCGTTGTTCACGAGCGCGCTCACCGATTGCGGACCGAATGCCACGGCGACCTCGATGGGTCCGCCTGGCGAATGCCTGGCCGCGTTGGTGATCGACTCCTGAATGATCCGGTAGAGCGCAAGGCCCGTGGATTCCGAGACCGACGCTCGATCACCGTCGACTCGCCACGACACCGGCAAACCGGCACGAGTACTGCCGAGCAACAGTTCGTCCAACTGGTCGACGCCCGGTTGCGGAGCTGTCACCATGGGGTCCCCGTCGCTGCGCAGGACTCCGAGGAGGCCGCGGATCTCGTTGAGCGCTGCTCGCCCTGTCTCACTTATCGATTCGAATTCGGTTCGGATCTCCGGAGTGACTGCATCGAGTCTGTACGGCGCACTCTGAGCTTGCACGACCACCATCGACATGTGGTGGGCCACGATGTCGTGCAAGTCGCGGGCGATCCGCGCCTTCTCCTCGAGGATCGTGCGTCGAGTGCGTTCGAGTTCACTGACTTCCTCCTGCTTGGCCAACTGGCGGCGCGAGAGGACCAACCAGCGGATCAACAGGCAGAAGACGACCAGGGCACTCAGCCCGACAGCCCAACCGGCGCCGTCGCTTCCCGGGGCGTTGCCGAGGAAGAGCAGCACCGTGGCGATCCAGGCGACACCGACAACCTGAATGGGCGCCCGCAGACTCACTGCGGCCAGCAACGACATCAGCACGATGATGTGGACGACCTGCCACGGGTAGTCGTAACCGGGAGTGTTGTCGAACACCAACGGGATGATCAACGCCGAGACCGCCGACACCGCCCACCCCAACGGAGCGTTGATCCGGATCAGGACGAACGGAAATGCAGCCAACGCGGCGACGAAGGGCATGATCGGCGGCGAAACATGATGCGTCAGTTGCAGTGTCGGCCAGGCAATCGAATAGAGGATCAGAGTGATCGCTACGATGACGATGTTCCAGAACTGACCGCGGGCCACGAAACTGGTTGCCCGGCGCACTTTCTCCGAATGAACGACCGCCCCGTCGAGGCCGGACAGCATCGACCCGGCGGTGGCGTATGTCGGCGTGGGCACATCCGGTGCACCCTTGTTCTTCCTACGGACCTTGATCACTCGTCAAGCCTATGAAGGCGAACCCCGAAAGTCCTCATACTGCAGAGTGAGATCCCCCTACCTCCGAGGTATCACAGGGGAGGGAATTCTCACCCGAATGCGCGTCGGAGAACCCCTCCACAGAGCGATGACCGTCAGGATTGTCCGTTCATAGCGTGAACGGCATGCGGATCACACGGGTGAAAGACATCTCTCGAAGCGCCGGCACCTGGGCTGCCCTGGCGCTGGCTGCAACGGCAGCGATCACGGTCACTGCCGGAGCGAGCGGAGCCCAGTCGCCGCGCACCGAGAATTCGAACGCATCCAGGGCGATCGCCACCGTGACTACTGCGGATGCCTCTGACGCTGCGACCACCATCCCGGCGGACTTTGCGGCATTCGCCGGTTACACCCCCGCCGTCGTCGACGGATACCTCGCCAATCCCCACGGCGACTGCTCGTCGCCGGTCCCACTTCCCGACGAATTCGACTCGGCCTGCAAAGCGCACGATCTCGGCTACGACCTACTCCGCTACGCGCATTCGCACGGAACGGAACTGGGGCCGTGGGCACGTCAGGTCCTCGACGGTCAGCTCGACCAGCGAATGCATGCCGCGTGTGAAGACCGCACGTCCTTTCTCTCACGAGGGTATTGCTTCGCGATGGCCGATGTAGCCGTCACGGCTGTGAACGGAAACTCCTGGCGCCAAAGCTATCTGACGCCGGTCGCGGAATCGGGATTCGGTTACGGCACGGCCGGTGTTCTGGCAGTCTCCGCCTTCGGCTTCACCCTGATGCGATCGCGGCGCCTCGACCCGTCGAACGAGTTCTCCTACTCCCCGAAAGCGATTGCAGCATGAGCGTTCTGAATGCGTCACGGACCCCCGTCCTCGCCCGAGTCGGGGCGCTCGCACTCCCCCGCGTGTCCACGAGCGTCGCCGTGGCAGCGATGTCCGCCATCTCGCTGGCTCCCGGACTCCTGCCGCGATCAGCCGTACTACAAGGGGTGTTCAGCGGTCTGCTCGTCGCGGCCGGACTACTGGCGATGTGGGCGTTCTCCGCGGTAGCCCGTCGGCTCGTCCCCGACCGGGTCAAGGCCCGATTCGACGAACGTCATTGGCGCATCACCGCGTTCGGGTTGTCGACTGCCGGCACCGCAGTTGCGATGTTCGCCGCCGCCGGTTGGCAGAACTCGTTGCGAGCGGCGATGGGCGCAACGTCTGCCGGACTTCTCCACTGGGCGGAGGCGGGTTGCATTGCAGCACTGACCGCACTTGGTCTCTGGGGCATCGGGATCGGAATTTCGAAGGCGCTGCGGTGGATGGGTTTCGCGCGGAGCGTCGGCGCACTGGTCATGGGTGTTCTCGGGGTGCAGTTGGTAGTCGGTCCCGTCGTGTGGAACGGCCTCGCCGATTCGTTCGACAAGTCCAACGCGTACATCGACACCGCTCTGACACAGCCACTTTCGGCCTCTGTGTCAGGCAGCCCCGAATCTCTCATCTCGTGGACGTCGATGGGGGCGGAGGGACGCAAATTCGTCGCAGCAGGCGAAGACTCGGTGCGTGTCTACGCCGGTTTGGATTCGGCACCCGACACTGCATCACGTGCCGCTCTCGCGGTGAGCGAACTCGATCGCGTCGGCGGCTTTGCCCGCAACAGCGTCGTAGTGGCCGTTCCGACCGGATCGGGGTGGATCGACACGCATGCAGTCGACGGTATCGAGCAACGGTTCGGCGGCGACGTCGCAATAGTCGGGCAGCAATACTCCGACGCACCCAGTTGGGCGACATTCCTGTTCAGCCGCGACGACGCCGAAGAATCGGCAACCGCTCTGTTCACCGCCGTCGGCAGCCACATTGCCGCTATGCCCGCCGAGGATCGACCGGACCTGTTCCTCTACGGACAGAGCCTCGGCGCCGTCGGCGGCAGCGCCGCACTGTCCGAGGGCAGTCCCATCGTCCCGTGCGACGTGTTGTGGGCAGGTCCCCGGCCGGCGCGACACGAACGGACGGCGCAACCGTCCTAGCGAACACGTCTGACCCGGTGGTGTGGTGGTCCCCCGCCCTCGCGACGCAGAAGCCGGATCTGAGCCGTGCCGTGCAAGATGCACCGATCCCGCAGTGGATCCCGGGTGTCACGTTCTTGCAGACCACCGTCGACACGCTCGGTTCGCTCGGTGTCCCCGCCGGTCACGGCCATCGCTACGGAACCGATCAGGGGACGGCCCTGAGAACTTGCTCCTGAAACTGCTGTGCGCCTTTATTAACCGCGCGGGGTTGATAAAGGCGCACAGCAAACAGGTCAGACTGCAGTCGCGATCGGGCCGCGAGCTGCTTCGTAGGCCGCACCGACACGGTAGAGGCGCTCGTCAGCCATGGCGGGCGCCATGATCTGCAAGCCCACCGGCAGGTTGTCGTCCGCGGACAGACCCGATGGGACCGACATCGCGCAGTGTCCGGCCAGGTTGGTCGGCAGCGTGCACAGATCGGAGAGGTACATGGCCAACGGATCGCCGACCTTCTCCCCCAACTTCCACGGCGTGAACGGGCTGGTCGGCGAGACCAGTACGTCCACCTTCTCGTAGGCCTTGTCGAAATCGCGCGCGATGAGCGTACGAACCTTGAGCGCCGAACCGTAGTAGGCGTCGTAGTAGCCCGAGGACAGTGCGTAGGTACCGATCATGATGCGGCGCTTGACCTCCGGACCGAAACCGGCGGCGCGGGTTGCCGCCATGACCTGGTCGGCACTCATGTTGCCGTCGTCGACACGCAGTCCGTAGCGCATCGCGTCGAAGCGAGCCAGGTTGGACGAGACCTCACTGGGCAGCACCAGGTAGTACGACGCGAGCGCGTGCTCGAAGCTCGGGCACGAGACCTCGACAACCTCGGCACCGAGTGCCTTGAGCTGCTCGACGGCAGCATCGAAGGAAGCGATGACGCCGGGCTGGTAGCTGTCGGAGTGAAGTTCCTTGACCACACCGACTTTGACGCCGCGCAGGTCGCCGTTTGCACCTTCGCGTGCGGCGGCGACGACCGGACGCACGGGGGCGTCGATGGACGTGGAGTCACGCGGATCGTGTCCGGCGATGACCTCGTGCAGCAGAGCGGTGTCGAGCACGGTGCGTCCACAGGGGCCGCCCTGATCGAGCGAGGACGCGCACGCGACGAGTCCGAAGCGCGAGACGGTTCCGTACGTCGGCTTGGTTCCGACTGTCGCGGTGACCGCAGCGGGCTGACGGATCGAACCGCCGGTGTCAGTGCCGATGGCCAGCGGGGCCTGCCGGGACGCGAGCGCAGCCGCACTCCCGCCGCCCGAACCACCGGGGATGCGGGTGACGTCCCACGGGTTACGCGTCGGGCCGAAGGCCGAGTTCTCGGTCGAAGAGCCCATCGCGAACTCGTCGAGGTTCGTCTTGCCGAGGATCGGGATGCCGGCAGCGCGCAGCTTGGAGGTCAGAGTCGCGTCGTACGGCGCGACCCAGCCTTCGAGAATCTTCGACGCACAGGTGGTCGGCATGTCCGTCGTGGTGAAGATGTCCTTCAACGCGATCGGAACGCCGGCGAGTGCCGAAGCAGGTTCGTTTCCGCCTGCGAGCGAGTTGTCCACTGCTGCGGCGGCTTCGAGAGCCTGTTCGCCTGCAACGTGCAGGAAGGCGTGGTACTCGGTGTCGACGGCCGCGATGCGGTCGAGATGCGCCTGCGTGACCTCTACGGAGGACACCTCACGCGAGTGGATCTTGCCGGCCAGCTCAGCGGCGTCCAGCGTGGTCAGATCGGTCATTCGCCCTCTCCAAGGATCTGCGGAACCGCAAAGCGATCCTGTTCGACTGCGGGTGCTCCGGACAATGCCTGCTCGGGGGTCAACCCGGGCACGATCACGTCGGGGCGCGTCACGTTGGTGACGGCATTGGGATTCGCCATGGGCGGGACGTCGTCGGCCGCAACCTCGGTGACCACCTTGACGTGGTTGAGAATCGAATCCAACTGACCGGCGAACTCGTCGAGTTCGGCATCGGACAGGGCGAGTCTGGACAGCCGCGCGAGGTGCGCGACCTCGTCACGGGAGATGGCAGGCACCGCGGGGCCCCTTTCGGAAGAGGACGTGAACATTGCCGGTCCAGCCTAGTTGCTCGCCGCGACAGACCTGTAAGCACGCCCGCTGTATCGAACGACGAGCACGCTCACTGTGTCGATCGCCACGCCGAAAGCCCGCAGTGTGTTTCGCTCGTGTGACAAGCATGTGCATCTGGCGTGACGCCGCCGCGGCGCCCACCATCGCAGGTTGGGCAAGTGCAAAGATGAGTCAGGCCCGGGTCGACGTGATCCGGGCGAGAACCGATCAGCGAAAGGCACGCACGTGTCGTACCTGCTTCGCGTCCAACTGCCCGATCGACCAGGCAGCCTCGGCGCGCTCGCCGTAGCTCTCGGATCCGTGGGCGCAGACATCCTCTCCCTCGACGTCGTGGAACGAGGTGACGGTTTTGCCATCGACGACCTCGTGGTCGACGTCGAACCGGGCGCGCTGCCCGACACCTTGATCACCGCTGCCGAGCATCTACCGGACGTGCTGGTCGATTCGATCCGCCCCTACGCCGGGATTCTCGACACTCACCGTGAGCTCGAACTCATAGATTCCGTTGCGACGGCCCGAAACGATCGACTGCAGGTCCTCGTCGACGGCGCGCCGCGTGTACTGCGAGTCGGCTGGTGCGTCGTCGCGGACATCGGCAAGCACGGTGCGTACCGCGTCGTCGGTAGCGCCGGCGCGCCGGAAACCCACGCCACCGACATTCCGTGGATGCCACTGGACAAGCCCACCGCCCTCGACGGCGAGGCCGACTGGGTTCCGGACGTATGGCGCGACATGAACACCAGCCTCGCTGCCGCACCTCTCGGCTCCGGCAATCGAGTCCTCATGCTCGGTCGTCCCGGTGGGCCCGAATTCCGCCCTTCGGAGATAGCCCGCCTCGGCTACCTCGCAGGAATCGTGGCGACGGTACTGGGTTGACCAGGCTGGCTGATCAGGCCAGGCCGCGCACCATGACGGTCAGTTCCATACCGCGAATCGGCTCCCACGCCCGCTCGGGATCGGGGACGAAACCGTTGCGGTCGTAGATACGACGGGCATCGACCATCTCGGGCTGCGTCGAGATGACCACCGAGTGATCGCCGCGGTCGTAGGCTTCGGCGATCACTGCGCGAACCAATGCGGTTCCGGCGCCCGATCCCCGAGCTTGCGGCGAGACTGCGAGCATGCGGAACTCGAGTTCGCCCTTCTGCGCAACATCCGCGAAGGGCGTGCCGGGTTCTGCGATCGTCAACGAGCCCACGACTTCGTCACCGAGAACCGCAACCAGCACCCGGCCCTGCTCCACCCGAGTTGCGGTGTCTCGCAGGCGCTCCGCGTACGGCGATCCGCCGGCGACAAATCCGCCACCCACGTACGACTGCACAGTCAGCTCCCCGACGGTCTCGAACTCAGCCGGTAGAACTTCACGAATCTCGATCATGGCGTCACTATCGCACCCAGCACACCAATCTCAGAAATCGGACAAAGTCACTCTGGTTCGTCCAAATCGGTGGGAGCGACCGCATCCGGGCCATCTTCGAGCAACCGCCGGAAGCCGTCTTCGTCGAGCACCGGCACACCCAATTCGACCGCCTTGTCGTGCTTGGAACCGGGCGCTTCACCGACGACGACAAACGCAGTCTTCTTCGAGACCGACCCTGCCGCCTTGCCGCCGCGCACCAGAATCGCTTCCTTCGCCTGATCACGCGAGTAGGTCTCGAGCGAACCGGTGACGACGATCGAGAGGCCCTCGAGATTGCGCGGAATCGAATCGTCGCGTTCATCCTCCATGCGTACTCCGGCCGACGCCCACTTGTCGACGATCTGCTGATGCCAGTCGACGGAGAACCACTCCACGACGGCGGCGGCGATAGTCGATCCGACGCCGTCCACTGCAGCCAACTCGTCGACCGAGGCTTCCCGAATGCGTTGCAGCGAGCCGAATTCGCCGGCCAACGCCCTCGCGGCAGTGGGGCCGACGTGCCGAATCGACAGTGCCACAAGCACTCTCCACAGCGGCTTGTCCTTGGCCGAATCCAGGTTGGCCAGCAAGCGTTTTCCGTTGGCGGACAGGGATCCCGCATTGGTGCGGAAGATCGGAACTTCGATCAGTTTCTCGGCGTCGAGTGAGAAGAGATCGCCCTCGTCGCCGATGACCTTCGCCTCCAACAGCCCGGTCGCGGCCTCGTAACCGAGCACCTCGATGTCGAATGCACCGCGCCCCGAGACGTGGAACACGCGCTCGCGCAACTGCGCCGGGCAGTACTGCTGATTGGGGCATCGCACGTCGACGTCGCCCTCTTTCGCGGGTGCCAACAACGTGCCGCACTCGGGACAATGTGTCGGCATGACGAACTCGCGCTCGGTACCGTCACGAACGTCTGCCACGGGACCGAGAACCTCGGGGATGACGTCTCCGGCCTTGCGCAACACCACGGTGTCGCCGATCAGCACACCCTTGCGCTTGACCTCCGAGCCGTTGTGCAGCGTGGCCAAGGACACAGTGGAACCCGCCACCGTGACGGGTTCCATGTACGCGAACGGCGTCACACGACCCGTACGTCCGACACTGACCCGGATGTCGAGGAGCTTGGTCGTGACCTCTTCCGGCGGGTACTTGTACGCGATAGCCCACCGTGGTGCGCGCGACGTGGTGCCCAGACGTCGATGTAACGACATCTCGTCGACCTTGACCACCAACCCGTCGATCTCGTGCTCGACGTCGTGGCGGTGTTCTCCCCAGTACTTCATCTTCTCGACCACGGCGTCGGCGCCGACCACCCGTGAGGTGTGCGTGGACACCGGCAGACCCCAGGCGGCGAGGGCCACGTAGGCGTCGTACTGCGAGGCCGGCTCGAAACCTTCCATGCGCCCGAACCCGTGGCAGATCATTCCGAGGCGGCGACGCGCGGTGACGGCAGGATTCTTCTGACGCAGGGAGCCCGCCGCGGAGTTGCGCGGATTGGCGAACGGCGCCTTCCCCTCCTCCACCAGGGAGGCATTGAGTGCTGCGAAGTCCTCGAGGCGGAAGAACACCTCGCCACGCACCTCGAGCAGGCTCGGAATCGGGTACTCGTCCGTGGCGGTAAGGCGCTCCGGGATGTCGTTGATCGTCAGAGCGTTGAGCGTGACCAGCTCGCCCGTACGACCGTCACCGCGGGTTGCGGCACGAACGAGTTTGCCGTTCTCGTAGACGAGATTGAGGGCGACACCATCGATTTTCACTTCACAGAGATAGTGCAGTTCCGGCCCGGTTTCCTGCTCTACCTTGGCGATCCATGCTCGGAGCTCCGACTCGTCGAAGACGTTGTCGAGGCTGAGCATCCGCTCGAGGTGGTCGACGGACGTGAAGTCCGTCGCGAATCCGCCACCGACGAGTTGCGTCGGAGAGTCGGGAGTTCGCAGATCCGGGTACTGCTCTTCGAGAGCATTGAGCTGCCCGAGCAATGTGTCGAATGCACCGTCCGAAATGACGGGCGCATCACGAACGTAGTAGCGGAACTGATGCTGGCGTACCTCTTCGGCCAGCTCCGTCCACTGCTCGCGCGCCTCGTTGGGCGCTGGCTGCATTGCATCCGCGGTTTCAGTCACAGCTAGAAGATTATCGGTTCACACCGACACACCACACGACTCCACATCGGAACGCACACACTAGAACGCCGACGGATCGTCCACCAATGCCTTGCCGACGTCTGTACACAGCCGAAGGGCGGCACGAGCCCAGTCGAGGTTCGCACCCGAAAGACCGCAACGCGGAGTGACCGCGACCTGGGTCTGCAGGAGTTCACGAGAGAAGCCGAGACGATCTACCAGTGTGACGGCGGGCATCGCACACTCTTTCCACGTCACCGGCTTTTCCGGCTCCACGGACGGAACCAGACCGAGCGCCAATTCCTTGC
Source organism: Rhodococcus sp. NJ-530 (assembly GCF_003860625.1). Lineage (NCBI taxonomy): Bacteria > Bacillati > Actinomycetota > Actinomycetes > Mycobacteriales > Nocardiaceae > Rhodococcus > Rhodococcus sp. NJ-530. The sequence continues at coordinate 2,470,916 of NZ_CP034152.1, read as the reverse complement.
CGGCGTCGAACAACTGGCCGATACCGTCGAGATCGCGTGAGCCGATGAGCGACATGACGAAGCTCACGCCGAACGCCTGGCTTCGCCTCAGTAGATCCCACGGCATGTCTGTGCCGCAACTGTGGACGATTGTGGGCAGTCCGCAACCGCTGATCGTCGAGTCGAGTACGGCGAGTGCCTCGGGTTCCGGCAGTGCCGGAACGCTCTCCATCTTGGTGCGCCCAGGCAGCGAACCGGCCAGAACTGCCGCGATCTGCGGCTCGTCCAACTGAATCACCACTGCGGCGCCGGTGCGGCGAGTGACCTCGGCCGCATGACGCGCGAGACCCTCACCGAGTGATTCTGCGACGTCGCGGAGCGCACCGCGGTCGACGAGAACTCGCGAACCGTTTGCGACTTCGATCTCGGCGCCGAGTGTCAGCGGGCCGGCGACTTGAAGCTTGACGACGTGGTCTCCGCCGACCAAGCGCGCTGACTCCCAGGCTTCCTCGAGCGCGTCGAGATCCTGATTCAGAAAGTCCTCGGCTCGCTTCGCGACATTGCCCCTCCGAGGCACGACTCGATAGGCACGGGTCGAGGCGTCGAGGTTGATATCGACCAGAATTGCCCCCGCCCGGCCGACCATGTCAGCGCCGAGTCCGCGGCTCGGCAACTCCACCAGATGCGGGAAACCACCCAGCTCGCCGAGGATGGTTGCGGCACTTTCGCGGGCATCCGTGCCCGGCCAGGATCCGATTCCGGTGACGAGACCACCGATGGAAACCTGCTGCGTCACAGTGTGTTCGGCTCGGATTCGGTACCCGAGATGGTGCCACTGCCGAGGACCTGGTCACCCAGTTCGCGGTCGGGGCGATACAACACGACGGCCTGTCCCTTTGCGACGCCGGTCAGTGGTTCGCGCAACGAGATCGAGATACCGCCGCTTGAAGTACCGTCGTCGACGGCCTCCGCAACGGCCTGCGCCAGTCCACCGTGCGCACGAACCTGCACCATGCATTCGACGGGGCCCTCCGGCGCCTGGCCCGAGGTCCAGATCGCACGCTGCGCCGAGATGGCCCAGACGTCGAGATTCTTGGCCGAACCCACTCGGACCGTTCCGGTTTCGGGCTCGATCGCGGTCACGTACCGCGGACGGCCGTCACCCGCCGGACCTTCGACGCCGAGACCCTTGCGCTGTCCGATCGTGAAGCCGTGTACGCCGTCGTGTGCAGCGAGGACTTCACCCGAATCGGCGTCGACGACGCTTCCCGGACGAACGCCGATGCGCGCACCCAGGAATGCTCGTGTGTCGCCGGTCGGGATGAAGCAGATGTCGTGACTGTCAGGCTTGTTCGCCACAGCCAGACCGCGCTCGGCGGCTTCCTCGCGGATCTGTTCTTTCGGTGTGTCACCGATCGGGAACATCGCTCGCGAAAGCTGCTCAGCCGTCAGCACACCGAGGACATACGACTGGTCCTTGTCAGCGTCGACCGCCCGGCGCAGGACGCCGTCTTCGAGGCGCGCGTAGTGACCGGTCGCCACGGCGTCGAAGCCGAGAGCGACTGCACGGTCGGCGAGTGCGGTGAACTTGATCTTCTCGTTGCAGCGCAGGCACGGATTGGGGGTCTCACCCGCTGCGTACGACGCCACGAAGTCGTCGATCACGTCTTCCTTGAAGCGATCGGCGAAATCCCAGACGTAGAAGGGTATTCCGAGAACGTCGGCGGCGCGCCTGGCGTCGCCGGCATCTTCCTTCGAGCAGCATCCACGCGAACCCGTCCGCAATGCGCCCGGCGCCGTGGACAAAGCAAGATGAACGCCGACGACGTCGTGTCCGGCGGCGACAGCGCGGGCGGCGGCGACAGCGGAGTCGACACCTCCGCTCATGGCTGCGAGTACTCGCATCAGCGATCCCCTCCACGCGAACCGGCACCGGCAAGACCGGCGGCCCGAGCGCGCTCTACTACTTGTGGAAGCGCAGCGATGAGCGCGTCCACATCGGTGACACTCGACGTATGTCCGAGCGAAAATCTCAGTGAGCCACGCGCGACGGGCGATTCGACGCCCATCGCGATCAAGACATGGCTGGCTCTGGCCACACCGGCGGTGCAGGCCGAACCGGTGGAACATTCGATACCGGCGGCGTCGAGCAGCATCAGCAACGAATCGCCCTCGCAGCCGGGGAAGGTGAAGTGCGCGTTACCGGGAAGCCGATCGGATCCGGTCGGGCCGTTGAGCACCGACTCGGGAAGAATCTCCAGGACTCCGTCGATCAAACGGTCACGCAACTGCGCCAATTCCCTTGTGCTGGAATCGAAGTTCTCGACGTTTGCGCGCAGCGCCGCAGCCATCCCGACAACGCCCGCAGTATCCGGAGTGCCCGAACGCAGATCACGTTCGTGTCCGCCGCCGTGAAGGAGCGGCACACACGGAACCTGGCGTCCGAGCAGCAGTGCGCCGACGCCGTGCGGACCACCGAACTTGTGCGCCGCGATGCTCAGCGCGGACAATTTGCTCGCCGCGAAATCGACCGGCAATTGTGCAACTGCCTGAACCGCGTCGCTGTGCATCGGAATCTCGAACTCAGCCGAAATCTCCGCCAACTCCACGATCGGCATGATCGAGCCGACCTCGTTGTTGGCCCACATCACCGTCACGAGTGCGACCTCGTCGGCGTGGACGGAAAGCTCGTCACGCAAGGTCTGCGGGTCGACGACACCGTTCTCGTCGACCGGCAACCACGTCACGCGCGCGCCCTCGTGCTGCTCGAGCCACTCGACGGCGTCGAGCACAGCATGATGCTCGACGGAGCTGGCCAGGATGCGAGTGCGTCGCGGGTCTGCGTCACGGCGAGCCCAGTAGATGCCCTTGACCGCGAGATTGTCGCTCTCGGTGCCTCCGGAGGTGAAGATGACCTCCGACGGCCGCGCACCCAAGCTGGCGGCGATCGATTCGCGCGATTCCTCGACGCGGCGCCGGGCCGCACGGCCGGAGCCGTGCAGCGAGGACGCGTTGCCCACGGTTTTGAAGGTATCGGTCATCGCCTCGATAGCGGCTGCCGACATCGGAGTCGTGGCGGCATGATCGAGGTACACCGGAAATCCGGCGTGGGCACTGTGTGCAGGCAGAGTCATGGCTTGACAAGGATAGCCCAGCACGAGAGTTCGACCAGCCTCGCTCAGCAGGCTAAGCGCTCATCGCCGGGGAAGGATCGATTTGTCCCACGGCTTGTGTCACGAGTTCCGGTGCGGGGTCGAAGATGTCGTGAGCTGCCAGATCGATGATGTCGACGCCGCGTACGGCTCTCTCGCATCGCTGCGCGAGATCGGCTCGACACTCCCCTGCCTCCTCGAGCGGAGCCAGCCTGACCTTCACCTCGACGTTCTTCTGACGCAGGATCCGACGGATGGACTGACCGATCGTTTCGGTGCCGACAAAGCAGGGTCCGGTGCACAGGGAACCGTCGGCGTTCTCGTAGCGGATCGCCATCGGCTGAACCGGGCATTCGGCGTCGACGGCTGCTTGGAACATCGCCGGACGAAAACCGCCGTACGCCCGCCCGCACCAGGTCGTCCCCTCGGGAAACACCATCACCCGGACACCTCGCTGCAGGCGTTCGCGAACGACGTCGACGGTTCCGGGGAGTTCACGCAGGCGAGCGCGGTCGATGGGGACGACGCGCATCCGGCGCGCGAGACCGCCGAGCACTGCCCAGTCGAGCAGGTCGGCGCGGGCGACGAAGTTGGCCGGAGCAACGGCGCTCGCGACGAGGACGTCGGTCCAGGACACGTGACCGGCGACAACCATGACCCCGTCAGGTTCCGCGCGCCCCAACCGCTGATCGTCGACCGTCAGCTTCATCCCCAGACAACGAAGCAACGCGCGCGAGTATCCGCGTTGCATCTCAGTACGCCAGGTGCGCGGGAGCAGCCAGCCGGCCGAAAGCACAGGCGCAGTCAACAGTGCGGCACCGACCATGACCCCGCGGGCCATCACGGTGATACTCGACACACCGGGTGCGTCCGCGGGTAGGCACCCGTCGCCGCAGGGGCTCGTCGGCACCCAGTACGGCACCGCCGCGGTCATCAGCCGATCCCCGACTCGTGTGCGGCGGCCGCCGATCGCAGCCGTTCGAGGTACCGCTTGTTGGCGGAGTGAAGGCCTTGCAGCGCAACAAAATCGGCCACACCGAACTCGGGATCGTGAGCAGGTTCCCCGCAGATCATCGCGCCCATCCGCAAGTAACCACGGAGCAACGGTGGCATCGTCACGCGTTCCGGTGCGGCGATCTCGTCGAGCGTCAGACCCCCGAGGACCACCGGGTTTCGTGGGATCACCCGCCGCGACCCCGGACTGGCGTGCTTGTTCATCACGAAGTCACGGACGCCGCGGACATCGGCGCCGGCAATTGAATCGGGGCTCGGCAAGACGGGCACGGAGACGCAGCCCATCACCCACTCGTATCCGGTCAATTCGAGATAGTGCAGGATGCCCGACCACATCAGGCTCAGGACGGATCCGGTGCGGTGAGCGGGATCGACGCACGCGCGACCCATTTCGACGATCCTGTTCGCCACCGGATCGAGCGCGGAGATGTCGAATTCCGTTGCGGTGTAATACCCACCGGCCGCCGCAGCGGAATCCGGCGGCAGCATTCGGTAGCAGCCGACGTACTCCTCGGTGATGTTGTCGCGAACGAGAAGATGATCACAGAATTCGTCGAAGGCGTCGGCGTCGAGTTCGAACACCCCGGCCGAAGCGGGGAGGGAGAAGCCTGGCTCGGAGGCGAACACTCGGTATCGAAGGCGCTGCGCAGCGACACGATGCTCGCGGTCGGAGGAGACGATCAGGGAATATCTCGGCTGGGCGACCTCACGGCCGAGATTGTCACTCGCGGAGCGAAGGACTGACGTAATTGTCATGCGCAAGGTTTATCGAGCGCGAACGGCGTCTCGGTATCGACGAAGTGACATGCCGATGCAGGCCGGGTGAATAAAGCACTGTGCGCCTTTATCAACCGCGGGGGGTTGATAAAGGCGCACAGCAGTTTGTGCTTTTCAGCCCTTGTGGGACTTCACAGCTTCGGTGAGCTGCGGTGCGACGTTGAACAGGTCGCCCACGATGCCGAAGTCGGCGATCTCGAAGATGGGTGCCTCTTCGTCCTTGTTGACCGCGACGATGGTCTTGGACGTCTGCATGCCGGCACGGTGCTGGATGGCACCGGAAATGCCGAGCGCGATGTACAGCTGCGGCGAGACCGTCTTACCGGTCTGACCGACCTGGAACTGTCCGGGGTAGTAACCCGAGTCCACAGCGGCACGCGAAGCACCGACTGCAGCGCCGAGGGAGTCGGCCAGCTCTTCGACGACGGAGAACTTGTCCGCGCTGCCGACACCACGTCCACCGGAGACGACAACCGACGCCTCGGTGAGCTCCGGGCGGTCGCCGCCGACGATGGGCTCACGCGAGGTGACCTTGACGGCACTCTCGTCCTGGGCCGGAACCTCGACGGTGATCTGCTCGCCTGCGCCGGCCTGCGGAGCAGCCTCGACTGCGCCCGGACGAACCGAGTAGACCGGAACGTCGCCGTTGGCCTTGGCCTCGACGGTGAACGCGCCACCGAAGATGGAGTGGACGCCGGTGCCGTCAGCCTTGATCTCGATGACGTCGGTCAGCAATCCGGAGCCCAGACGTGCGGCCAGACGACCGGCAACCTCTTTGCCCTCGGTGCCGGCTGCGGTGATGACTGCTGCCGGGCTGGTGGACTCGACCAGAGCGGCGAGAACGTCGACCTTGGGGGTGACGAGGTAGCCGTCGATGTCGTCGGACTCGGCGACGTAGATCTTCTCGGCGCCGGCTGCTGCCAGAGCGTCGGCGAGCTTTGCTGCGGTGCCCGCGGGGCCGGCGACAACTGCCGACGGCTCACCGAGTGCGCGTGCAGCGGTGATGAGTTCGGTGCTGACCTTCTTCAGCGCACCCTCTGCGTGCTCTACGAGCACAAGTACTTCTGCCATGACTTAACTCTCCCTGAGTTCTTCTGCTGGATGTCTAGAAGGGCGCGATCAGATGACCTTGTTGCTGACGAGGTACGCGGCAATCTTGGTGCCACCGTCTCCCTCGTCGACGATGCGCTCACCAGCGGTACGGGGGGGCTTGGGGGTGGAGGACGTCACGGTGGTGCCGGCGTTGGCAACTCCGACGGTCTCCGGGTCGACTCCGAGGTCGGCCAGCGTGTAGACGAGAACTTCCTTCTTCTTCGCGGCCATGATGCCCTTGAAGGACGGGAAGCGCGGCTCGTTGATCTTCTCGGTGACCGAGACGATCGCGGGCAGCGAAGCCTCGAGGCCGAAGACGCCCTCGTCGGTCTCGCGCTCACCGGTGATCTTGCCGTCGGCGACGACGACCTTGCGCAGCTGCGTGAGCTGCGGGATGCCCAGGTACTCGGCGATGATGGCCGGAACAGCGCCGACGCGGCCGTCGGTGGCCTCGTTGCCGGCGATGATCAGGTCGGCAGGCTCGTCGTTCTCGAAGGTGATCTGGCCGAGAGCAGCAGCGAGCGTCCATGCGGTCTGGATCGCGTCGGAGCCGTGCAGTGCCGGGTCGTTGATGTGGACGGCCTTGTCGGCGCCCATCGAGAGAGCCTTGCGGATAGCGTCGGTGGCGCGGTCGGGTCCTGCGGACAGCACCGTTACCTCACCGCCCTGAGCTTCCTTAATGAGGAGTGCTTCTTCGACGGAGCGCTCGTTGATCTCGTCGAGGACTGCGTCGGCGGCTTCACGGTCAAGCGTGTAGTCGCCGTCGGTCAGCTTGCGCTCGGACCATGTGTCGGGGACCTGCTTGATCAAAACAACGATATTCGTCATGGGTCTTCGTCGACCTCCTGTGTGTAATTCACCTGATAAATCGTCTGTGGTGCTCGCGCAGTCCGAGCGTCCGAAAAGAGAGTCCGACAGGTCTCCCTACGGGCGAATTTCTCGGTTCACGTCGGCTGTGCGTTAGATTACCCCACGTTAAGTTACCGGTGGGTAACTTAACGTGGAACCTCGTCCACCATAACGGCACGAACAGGAATTGACAGCAGTGATCTGGACCACGGCGAACACGTTCTACTCGGATGGCACTAATCTCGCACGGGTGAGTGAAACGAGTGTCAGCAACCACGACGACGCACCCCTGCCCTTGACGGGCGAACGAACCGTGCCAGGAATCCCCGAGGAGAACTACTGGTTCCGACGCCACGAAGTGGTGTACCGCGCACTTCTGGAGCGCTGCACGGACCGCCGAGTCCTCGAGGCCGGTTCCGGAGAAGGCTACGGCGCCAACATGATTGCGGACGTCGCAACAAAGGTTACCGGCCTCGACTACGACATCTCCGCGGTCGAGCACGTCCGTGCCCGCTACCCCGCGTCGAGATGCTCCACGGCAACCTCGCCGAGCTTCCACTGGCCGACAACTCGGTTGACGTCGTCGTCAATTTCCAGGTGATCGAGCACCTGTGGGATCAGGGTCAGTTCCTACGCGAATGCTTCCGAGTTCTCGCTCCCGGCGGTGAACTTCTGATCAGCACCCCCAACCGGATCACCTTCTCCCCCGGCCGCGACACGCCGCTCAACCCTTTCCACACTCGTGAGCTCAACGCCTCCGAAATGACCGAATTGCTCGAAGACGCCGGATTCCGCGTTCAGTTGATGACCGGCGTCCACCACGGTTCACGTCTGAAGGAACTCGACGCCAAGCACGGCGGATCGTTCATCAACGCGCAGATCGACCGCGCGTTGGCCGGTGAGCCCTGGCCCGAAGATCTCACCCGCGACGTCGAGGGCATCACCGTCGACGACTTCAGCATCAGCGAACCCGACATCGACGACAGCCTCGACCTCGTCGCTATTGCCGTGAAGGAAACCGGCGAGTGAGTAACGCAACACCCGTCACCGAACCGGGGATGTTCGCCCTGGTTCTGCACTCCCATCTGCCGTGGCTCGCCAACCACGGCAGATGGCCAGTCGGCGAGGAATGGATCTACCAGTCCTGGGCTGCGTCGTACATTCCGCTCGCCGCCGCGCTACGTCGCCTGGCCGACGAGGGCCGATCGCACCTGCTGACGCTGGGCATCACGCCCGTACTCGCGGCCCAGTTGGACGATCCCCACTGCCTCGCCGGGATGCATCACTGGCTCGGCAACTGGCAAATCCGTGCCCACGAGGCTGCCGGCATGCCGGACGCGGCGCACCGCGAACTCGGCGCGCGCGAGCACCGGGCCTCAGCTGCCGCTCTCGCAGATTTCGAGACTCACTGGCAGCACGGCGCCTCACCGGTGTTCCGCGACCTCATCGATCGCGAGGCCTTCGAGCTTCTCGGCGGGCCGCTGGCCCACCCGTTCCAACCGCTGCTCGATCCTCGCTTGCGGGCGTTCTCCCTCCGCGAAGGTCTCGCCGACGCGCATGCCCGGTGGAATCACACTCCGACCGGGATCTGGGGACCCGAGTGCGGGTACACCCCGGGCATGGAGCGCGGGTACGCCGAAGCGGGCGTCACCCACTTCATGGTCGACGGCCCCGCCTTGCGCGGCGACACGTCCCTCGGCCGCCCGGTTCGAGAATCCGACGTGGTTGCATTCGGCCGCGACCTGCAGGTCAGCTACCGGGTCTGGTCCCCCAAGTCCGGATATCCGGGTCACGCCGCCTACCGCGACTTCCACACCTACGACCACGAGACGGGTCTCAAGCCGTCGCGGGTCACCGGACGGACCGTCGACTCCGCCGACAAGTTGCCGTACGACCCCGAACTCGCTGCGGCCGCCGTCGACAAGCATGTTGCCGACTTCGTCGAAACCGTTCGGGCGCGTCTGCGCAGTGAATCCACCCGCATCGGCCGCGATGCCCTGGTGGTCGCAGCTTTCGACACCGAACTGTTCGGGCACTGGTGGCACGAAGGTCCGCAGTGGCTCGAAAAACTCCTGCGCGCGCTTCCCGAGGCCGGAATTCGCGTCGGCACCCTCGCCGACGCCAAGGCATCGGGATACGTCGGCGAACCCGTTCAACTCGAGGATTCGTCCTGGGGATCGGGTAAGGACTGGCGTGTCTGGGCCGGCGATCAGGTGTCCGACCTGGTGCAACTGAACTCCGAAGTGGTGGAGACCGCGCTCGGCACCGTGGACAAGTCTCGCGGACGCGACAACGCACCTGGCCGACCGGAACTGCGAAACCGCGTCAACGATCAGATACTTCGCGAGACACTGATGACAGTTTCGAGCGATTGGGCATTCATGGTGAGCAAGGATTCGGCCGCGGGGTACGCCCGCGAACGTGCGCACAAGCACGCCCATGCGACCAGGGAAATCTCCGAAGCGCTCGTTTCCGGCCGCGATGCCGTCGCCGTGCGACTCGCCGAAGGCTGGAATCGCGCCGACGGGTTGTTCCCGGGACTGGATGCTCGCCGTCTACCTGACACAGAACTGAGTCCGTCGTGAAAATTCTCATCGTCTCGTGGGAGTACCCACCGGTCGTCGTCGGCGGGCTCGGTCGACACGTCCACCATCTCGCCACCGAGTTGGCTGCTGCAGGCCACGAGGTCGTGGTTCTCTCGCGTCGCCCCTCCGGAACGGATGCGTCGACGCACCCGACGATCACGCACATTTCCGAGGGCGTCCTTGTCGTCGCAGTGGCCGAGGACCCCGCGCACTTCGTCTTCGGCGAGGACATGCTCGCGTGGACCCTCGCGATGGGTCACGCGATGGTCCGTGCCGGGATGGCGCTGCACAAGCCAGGAGTGGGCGAGGGCTGGCAGCCCGACGTCGTGCACGCGCACGACTGGCTGGTCGCACATCCGGCGATCGCCCTGGCCGAATTCTATGATGTCCCACTGGTTTCCACACTTCACGCCACCGAGGCGGGTCGCCACAGCGGCTGGATCTCCGGACGCATCAACCGCCAGGTCCACTCCGTCGAGTGGTGGCTGGCAAACGAATCCGACTCTCTCATAACTTGTTCGGCGTCCATGCAGGAAGAAGTGACCGAGCTCTACGGCCCGACGCTGCCGCCGATCACCGTCATCCGCAACGGAATCGACGTGACCACGTGGAACTTTCGCGAACGTGGACCGCGATCCGGACCACCGAAACTCCTCTTCGTCGGCCGCCTGGAATACGAGAAGGGCGTGCAGGACGCCATCGCAGCACTCCCCCGAATCCGTCGTAGCCACCCCGGCACGACCCTCGCGATCGCGGGCGAAGGCACCCAGTTCACCTGGCTCTACCAACAGGCACGCACGCATCGCGTCGCGCGGGCGGTGGACTTTCTCGGCAACCTCGATCACACGGAACTGCTCAGCTGGCTGCACGGAGCGGACGCCATCGTCCTGCCGTCGCGCTACGAGCCGTTCGGGATCATCGCCCTCGAAGCGGCGGCGGCCGGCACTCCGCTGATCACGTCCACCGCAGGCGGACTGGGCGAAGCCGTCGTCGACGGGGTGACGGGGATGTCCTTCCAACCGGGCGACATCGCCGGGCTCACCTCGGCTGTCCGCGAGGTACTCGACGATCCCGCCGGGGCGCAGGAACGGGCAGTGGCCGCCCGCGCACGCCTGACATCGGACTTCGACTGGCATCAGGTCGCCGAGGAGACTGCTCACGTCTACGCGGGCGCGAAGCGTCGGGTGCGGCAGCCGTTGGCACGGCCACAGATTCCCGAGCGGCCGCTCCCTGGTCGCTGACGCGCTGACCTCAGCGGGTCGGGAGGGGCGCGGTGAAACGAGAACTCGCATCCCCGAGCAGATGGCCTGGTGGCAGCATCCGGCCGCACAGCACGAGCAGGAGATCCTGCGCCGCCCCGTGAACCTCGGCGCCGGCACCGTACGTCCAGTCTCGGTCGTCGGCGCGCAGCCGAGCGCCGTCGAGGTCAGTTCCGAAATACTTCACGGTTTTGGGCGAGAGTCCGCTGAGCACACGAGTGAGCCGGTCTTCGGGCACCACGTAATCGTCGCCGAGTGCCACGCGAATGTCCTGACCGTGGATCACGTCGTGCGAGAGCGCACCCTCGAAGCCGCCGCCTGGTGGCTTCCACGGGTGTGCAACGTTGTCGCGAAGCGAGGCAAGCAGTTGTCGCTCACCGACTTCGGACGCATCGGCGAGCGCTCGCCGGTTCGACATCTTGTTGAAGTTTCCGCGTGACTTGACCATTTCCACGACGAATCGCGGCGCCGAGTATCGGTAGGGCATGGTGATGTGCGCGATCACTTCGCGGACCCGCCACCCCTCGCACAGGGTCGGCGCGTTCCACTGCTCCGTGCTCAGGCCTTCGAGAAATCCCACCAGTTCGCGGCGCTGCGCCACGACCCATTCGGGTGTCTGTTCGCTCATGTCGGCACTCCTTTCACCGGCGCAGACTTTCGGCGCCGATACCGATACAGACCGGTGGCGGCGCCGAAAGTAATCGCTGGTTCTGCCAAAAAGTGAGCTACGACGTCGACGACGCGTCGGCAGCGTCCGCAGCAGCCTTCTTGCGTGCGATGTCCTCGAGCGCCGCGATGTACTTCGCGCGATCGGCAGCGCCGGCTTCCCAATCGGACTTGCGGTTCTTGACCGCCTTCGCGGGCGAGCCGACCGCGATGCTGTAGTCCGGGATGTCTCCCTTGACGACGGCGTGCGCACCGAGGACACAACCGCGTCCGACGCGGGTATTTCGCAGCACGGTGACCTTCGCTGCCACCCACGTGTCCGGGCCGATACGGACGGGGCCCTTGACGATGCCCTGGTCCTTGATCGGTGTGTTGATGTCGTCCATGCGGTGGTCGAAGTCGCAGATGTAGCACCAGTCGGCTACGAGCGTCGACGCACCGATTTCGATGTCGAGGTACGTGTTGACGACGTTGTCCTTGCCGAAGACGACCTTGTCGCCGATGCGCAGCGAGCCTTCGTGGCAGCGGATCGCGTTGCCGTCACCGATGTGCACCCAGCGCCCGATCTCGAGGCGGGACAGGTCGGGGGTGGAATGGATTTCGACGTTCTTGCCGAGGAACACCATGCCGCGCAGGATCACGTGCGGGTTGGCCATCTTGAACTTGGCGAGACGGTAGTACCGCACCAGATACCAGGGTGTGTACGCCTTGTTCGCCAGAACCCATTTGAGGGAATCGACCGTCAAGAACTTGGCCTGATCGCTGTCGCCTCGGCGTGATCCCCGCCATCGAGTGCGCAACGGTGCGCCCCACATGCTCGTCATGAGTGTTCAGCCTACGTGGGGCCGACTCACCGACCCTCGGGGTGTGCCCCGTCACTTTGCCCCGGTCGGGATAGTCTCTGGTCCGGGCTTGTGCAGTTACCGAGGGCTCTTGATCAAGTGAAGGCAGGGAGATTGTGATGCGGCGGGTCCTACGGTCGTCCGTGATGGTGTCGACGGCGATCGCTGCGGCCCTGATCGCCGGTTGCGGCAGCGACGACGGACGGGTGGACCGGTACGCGTCGGCGGGTTGGCCGGCCATGCATGCCGACGCCCGCAACAGCGACACGAGCCCGGTCACCGGATCACGCGATGTCGAGTTCGCATGGTCACGCCCTCTCGGCGGTCCGGTTGCCGCGTACGCCTCGGTGGCCGCGAACGGCCAGAGCTTCGTCACCGCCCGCACCGAGAACGGCTGCAATCTCTTCTCGTTCCAGATGGATACGGGTCGCAAGAAGTGGTGCGCTCGACTCAACGACGGAGTAGTCGCGTCCACACCCATCGTCGACACGGCCACCAATGTCTACGTCGGCGAGAGCGGCGCGATGATGTCCTTCACCGAGACTGGTCAATTGCGTTGGCGCACGCTCGTTGTGGGCACTCCTCTCTCGTCACAGTTCACCGGCGACGGAAACCTGTTGTTCATCACCCAATTGGGTCAGATCAACGTGCTCAACCCGCAGACCGGCGCAAAAGTGGTTCCGTCGTTCGACCTGATCCCGCCGCCGTCGATCGACCAGGGCGCGAATGCAGAACTCATTCCCGACAACAAGGGTTTGAACGAGTGCTTCCTCGGCACGTCCGGCTGCCCGGTGGCCAATACCCCGGCAGTGGACCTGGGCACCGGCAAGTTCTACTTCACCTTCTACGGACCCAGTTCTCAGGCAGCCGATCTGGTCGCCATGAAGTACACGGGCGGCGACAATCCGTCCATCACCCGCGAGTGGTCCACCGACGCGCTTCCCGGTGGAACGGCGTCGAGCCCGGACCTGTCGAAGGACGGCAAGACCGTCTACGCCACCGACAACAACGGATCTCTCTGGGCAGTGAACGCCGAAACCGGTGACACCAGGTGGAGTTACGACATCGGCTTCAACTCGGCCGGTAGTGCCTCGACGTCCGACGACGGTTTGATCATTCCCGCCGGCGGCGACAAGGGCCACCTCCTTGCCGTGCGCGACGAGGGAGATCACGCCGAACTGGCCTGGGAACGTAAAGACCTTCTGCAACTGGGCGTTCCGGCGCAGACCGCCGGCGACACCGGATACACCGTCGTCCGCGAGGGTGAGAACGGACTGAGCCTGATCACCTTCGACACCGAAACCGGTGAGACGGTGGATCAGGACACGTTGCCGGGAGCAGTCGGCTTCACCGTCGGCACCTCGATCGGCCCCAAGGGCGAAGTGTTGACGCCCAGCGCAATCGGTGAGCTGTTCGTCTTCAAGTGAGCTAGCGGGACGCCTCACAGATGAAGGCCGACGCCGATCGTCCGATCCGTACGATCACGACGCTCAGTGCACGCGAGCCCTTGAGCTTGAGCCGTGGACGCAGCACTGCCGGGTCCACGTCGACTCCTCGCACCAGGATTTCAGCCACACCGCAGTTCCGCTTGGACAGTGTCTGTTTGAGCAGTTTCTCGGAGTACTTGATCTGCTCGAGGATCCGGAATCCGCGAACTCCCTCAGGGACGCTGTCACCGGTCAGATAAGCGATGCGTGGATCGAGCTGCCAGAGGCCGTGTCTGGCCGCGTAGTGGCGCACGAGGCCCGCGCGCACTACCGCTCCGTCCGGGTCGATGATCCACTCCCCCGGCGCTTGCTCCGGAATCACGTCGTCCTCGGCGTCGGTGATCGCCCACCCGCTCCCGTCGGAGCGAAGCACCGAAGCTCGACGCGTGACGCCGGACTCGGCCAGCCCCGTCGACCACAGGCAGGCTTCCTTGACGCCGCCGTCGAGCGAGACGACCTCGACTTCCCCGTCCCAGCCCAGATTGTCGAAATCGAGTCCGGGAGCACACTTCACCGCGAGATCACGGCCGGAGTACGCCTCTATGAGGTCCGGTAGAGGTGGCATCAACGCTGCCGGATCGTGAGTGCGGCGACCGCCCGATCGCCGTGCGGGGTCTGCCAGTACGACGGTGTCGCGTGTCGTCGGGCGGAGCGCGTCGGCCCGCAGCAACGCTGCGCTCGGCACATTGCGCTGTGCCATCGCCAGGCGAACGGAATCGATGTCGCTGCCGATCACGCGATGCGCAACTCCGGTCAAGGCATGCAGTTCGGCGCCGATGGAGCACGTCACGTCGTGGACGTCGCGCCCGATCAGACGCTGCGCGCGGTGGGCCGCGACAACGCCGGGAGTGGCTTGTTGCATCGCGTCGTCCGTGAACAACCACTGATCACTGCCGGGCAGTTTCGTAGCGGCCTTTCGTCGAAGCAGGACGGTGTCCACGAGCGCAGGCATGTGATCACCGAAACGCGTACGCGCCCGGCCGATGTCGGCCAGACGCGTACGCGTGGACAGTTCGAGCTGATCCACCTCGGCCAAGGCAGCTACGCCGGAATCACTTCCGAGATAGTCGACGTCGCCGAGGGTGAAGTCATAACCCAATTCAGTTGCCGGGCTTCACGCCGGTGATCATGACGTTGTAGAAGAATCCGCGAGGAACGACGTGGCGGAGCACCTTCTCGTCGACCCAGCTGAGCGTCTTCCAACCACCGAAAGCGAAACGCCCCCAGCCCCAACCGAGCTTCTCCGGCGGAACAGCCGCCTCGAAGGTACGGACCGGCCAGCCGAGCAGCGCCGCGGCGAATTCCTCGGTGGCAGCGTGGACCTGATCGGCGCCGGCGGACTTCGCCATGTTCTCGAGGTCCGTGGGGTCGAACGTGTGGATGTCGACGACAGCTTCGAGAGCTGCTGCACGAGAAGACTCGTCGAGTTCCTCTTGCGGACGACGCCAGTCTGCGAGGAACGGCAGCTTGGTCACGCGTGTGGTTGCTTCCCACGTCGCGCGGCCGAGCCAGCGGGCGTAGAAGTTGCCGACAGTGGTGGGCTCACCGGCGAAGACGAAACGTCCGCCGGGCTTGAGGACACGAAGGACCTCACGCAGCGACTTCTCGACGTCCGGAATGTGGTGCAGCACGGCGTGGCCGACCACCAGGTCGAAGGTGTTGTCCTCGTACGGAATGGTCTCGGCATCGGCAACACGGCCGTCGACCGGAAGGCCGAGGCTTTCGGCATTGCGCAGTGCGACCTTGACCATGCCGGGCGAGAGGTCGGTGACCGAACCGGTCTTGGCGACTCCACCCTGCATCAGGTTCAGGAGGAAGAATCCGGTGCCGCAACCGAGTTCGAGCGCGCGCTCGTACGGGAGCGGCTGATCGCCCGCGACGGCGTCGAAACGACCACGTGCGTAGTCGATGCAGCGCTCGTCGTACGAGATGGACCACTTGTCGTCGTAGGTTTCGGCTTCCCAGTCGTGGTAGAGCACCTGGGCGAGCTTGGTGTCCTTACGAGCGGCCTCGACCTCTTCGGCCGTGGCGTGCGGCCGCGGCGCGGGGTCGACTACCGAGGTGTCGGTAGCGGCGGGCGGCGTGACGGTTGCGTCGTCATTCGGGCTGGCTGTCATGGCGGCTATCCTACTCGCTGGTAAGAGATGAACAAGTTCTAGTTTAGGGGAGCCTACTCGCCCGTGAACTCGGCCTTGCCCGGACCGTTGGCGATGAACGACTCCATGCCGATCGCCTGATCCTTGGTCGCGAACAATCCGGCGAACAGATGCTGCTCGATCTTGAGCCCGGATTCCAGGTCGGTGTTCAGACCCTCGTCGATGGCTGCCTTGGCAGCAGCCAACGCACGTGACGCTCCCCCGACGAACTGCGAGGCCCATGTCCGGGCCGCGGTGTACACGTCGTCGGGAGCGACGACCTCGTCGACCAAACCGATGGCCAACGCCTCGTCAGCCCCGACGAAACGGCCGGTGAAGACCAGATCCTTGGCCTTGGCCGGACCGATCAGACGAGCCAGGCGCTGCGTTCCGCCGCCACCGGGAATGATTCCGAGCAGAATCTCCGGAACTCCGAGCTTGGCGTTGTCTCCGACGATCCGGCGATCGGCCGAGAGTGCAACTTCGAGTCCACCACCGAGTGCGTATCCGGTGATCGCGGCGACGGTCGGCTTCGGGATGGACGCCACGGCGCCGAGTCCGGCCTGCATGCCGCCGATCGCGTCACGGATCTGGCCGTAATCCATCTCGGCCATTTCCTTGACGTCGGCACCGGCTGCGAAGACTTTCTCGCCGCCGTAGACGATGACGGCCTTGACTGCCTTGTCGACGGTCGCAGCGTGTGCGGCAGCAGCCAACTCGTCCTGGACCTGACGGTTCAGAGCGTTCATGGGCGGGCGCGCCAGACGGATGGTGCCGATGCCTTCGGAAACCTCGAGAGTCACAAATTCAGCCATGGTCGAGAGGTTACTTTGCCGCCTTGACCGACCACGGATGCGGCCCGGCGACGTAGTAACCGTCCTGGTTCGGGAACTCGACGCGCAGCGTTTCCTCGTCGGTGATCAACGTAGGCAGGATGACGGGAATCTCCGGCTCGGCTGCGAGTATCTCCGCCACCGAACTGAACTTGGCCAATTCGGTCAGCTGACTCCACGTCGGCGGCAACAGGATGCTGCCACCCTCCCGCCAGTGCGCCAGCGCGTCTTGCGGGCTCTGCCAACGAACCTCGGCGGCCTCGGAGGTGACGCCGTCCGCGATCTGTCCGGTCGGTGACGCTGCGACGAAGAAGCGCGTGTCGTAGCGGCGGGTCTCGCCCACCGGCGTGATCCAGTTTGCCCACGGCCGCAGCAGATCCGTTCGCAGGACCAGGTACTCCTTCTTCAGGAAATCGCTGAACGACAGCTCGTGCTTTTCGAGAGCTACTCGGTCCTGTGCGTAGCCGGCCGTGTCCGCGACGACGGTGTCCGCGGTCGGTCCGGCGAGTAGGACGCCGCACTCCTCGAAAGTTTCCCGCACCGCAGCCAAGACGAGAGCCTTCGCCCGAGCCACATCCGTGCTGAACCGCTCGGCCCACCATTCGACCGACGGTCCAGCCCACTCGACCTCTGCCGTCGCATCGGACTTGTCGACGCCGCCGCCGGGGAAGACCGTCATGCCCCCGGCAAACGCCATCCCCTGTACTCGTTGAAGCAGGAAGATCTCGATCCCGGATTCGGCATCGCGCACCAAGATGACGGTCGACGCATCCTTGGGCTCGGGGACAGCGTTTGTATTCTCGTTAGCCATGCTTCGCGAACCTACGCGATCTGTGATCTGGGACGCATTTCAGGTCCCACTGAAGCTCACGCGCGATGAGCTCCGGACGGCCTCGCGCGGCGCGCGAAGTATCGGCCGTCCGCCTTGTCGAGGCTGATGGACTGGCTGAATGCCGCGCTCAGATTTTCGGCGGTGATGACGTCGTCCAGAAGCCCCTGGGAGACGACCTCCCCTTCCTTGAGAAGGAGTGCGTGGGTGAATCCCGGCGGGATTTCCTCGACGTGATGGGTGATCAGGACGGTTGCCGGGGCGTCCGGATCGGCAGCCAGTTCGGCGAGTCTGGCCACAAGTTCCTCACGGCCACCGAGGTCGAGCCCGGCGGCGGGCTCGTCCAGGAGAAGAAGTTCGGGATCGGTCATCAAGGCTCGCGCGATGAGGACGCGCTTGCGCTCGCCTTCGGAAAGCGTCCCGTACGTCCGATCCGCCAGGTGCTCGGCGCCGAGGCTTTCGAGCATCTCCACAGCGCGCGAGGTGTCCATGGATTCGTACTCCTCGCGCCACCGACCGAGAACGGCGTAGCCCGCCGACACGACGAGGTCGCTGACCTTCTCGTCGCCGGGCACGCGGTTCGCCAACGACGACGAGGACAAACCGATTCGCGGGCGCAACTCGTTGACGTCGACCTTGCCGAGAACTTCGCCAAGGAGGTGGGCAGAACCACTGGTCGGGAAAGTCTCACCGGCCGCGATGCGCAGCAGCGAGGTCTTGCCGGCACCGTTGGGTCCGAGCACCACCCATCGCTCGTCCAGCTCCACTTTCCAGGTGACGGGCCCCACGAGAGTGGACCCTCCCCGACGGATGAGTACGTTGTCGAAATCGATGAGCAGATCTGGATCAGGTAGCGGCACCCGAACATCTTCCCGCACATTCTCCGGCCGTTCACGGCAGGATCATCTTGCGTGTCGCCTCTCATCGAAACTCACACCCCGACGCCCGGGTCTCCGTTCCCACTCGGCGCCAACATCGTGGACTCCGGAACCCAGTTCGCGGTCCACGCCCCGGCCGCGTCGAGCGTCCACATCTGCCTGATCGACCAGGACGGAAACGAAGATCGCGTCGAACTTCGGCAACACACGTACGGAATCTGGCATGGAATCATCTCCGGGATCGGTGCGGGGCAGCGTTACGGAATTCGGGCGTCCGGCCCGTGGAATCCGCGCGCCGGGCTGAGACTTAATCCACACAAGCTGCTCGTCGATCCGTGGGCGCGCCGCATCGAGGGGGATCTTGGTGATCACCGTGCCCTCCTGTCGTACGCCGACGATCCCTTCGGCGACCCGTCGACGGTCGACTCGCTCGGCCACGTGCCGCTGTCCGTGGTGACTCCCGGCCTCGCGCCCGCCGGAGCCCGCCTCGAGACGCCGTGGGAGGAAAGCGTCATCTACGAACTGCATGTGGGCGCGTACACCGCCAGTCATCCAGGAGTACCCGCCGCCCACCGCGGAACGTACCTCGGCCTGACGGCACCGGCCGTGATCGATCACCTCGTCTCACTCGGCGTCACTGCCGTGGAACTGCTTCCCGTACAGGCATTTCTGACCGAACACAGCGTCCGCGAGCGAGGGATGCGCAACCACTGGGGATACTCGACGGCGTCGTACTTCGCCCCGCATCCCGGATACGCGGCAACTCCGGGCGGCGAAGTCACCGAGTTCCGGATCATGGTCGACGCACTACACGCGGCAGGCATCGAGGTCGTCCTCGACGTCGTCTACAACCACACCTGCGAGCAGAGTGTCGACGGAATCAGTGTCAGCTGGCGAGGTTTGGACGGCCCCGGCTATTACCTTCTCGACGGCGACGGCCGCGACATCGACCTGACCGGGTGCGGCAACACGGTCGGCGCCTGCTCCCCCATCGCCGTCCGCATGATCACCGACAGCCTCCGTTACTGGGCCACCGAAATGGGTGCCGACGGCTTCCGATTCGATCTTGCGAGCGCGTTGGGTAGGCCGCGCGGCGGAGGCTTCGACCAGCGGGCGTCCATCCTGTCCGCCATCTCCTCCGATCCGGTACTGACTCGGTGCAAGCTCATCGCCGAACCGTGGGATGCGACGGCCGACGGTTACCAGGTCGGAAACTTCGGACTCCAGTGGTCCGAATGGAACGACAAGTACCGCAGCACCATTCGCCAGTTCTGGAACGGCGGATCCAGCGTCCGGAAGGTCGCGTCGCGCCTCGCCGGTTCCGAGGACATCTTTGCCGGCAGCGGCCGTCGCCCCTGGGCGTCGATCAACTTCGTCACAGCGCACGACGGGTTCACCGCCGCCGATCTGGTCGCGTACAACCACAAGCACAACGAAGCCAACGGTGAAGACAATCGTGACGGCGCCGATCACAACGATTCGTTCAACCACGGAATCGAAGGCCCGAGCACCGATCCCGAGATTCAGGACGCCAGGGCACGTCATGTACGGGCGCTACTGGCCACGCTCGTGCTGTCGACAGGCACACCGATGCTCACCGCCGGAGACGAGTTCGGCCACAGTCTCGGCGGAAACAACAACGCGTATTGTGTTCCCACACTTGCCTCCCCAGCCGATTCGTGGGCCCTGGACTGGACGGCGGCCGATCAGTCGTTGGTGCAGTTCGTCTCCCGAGCGTTCGGATTACGCCGAGCGGCACCGGCGTTGCGTCAGCCCGAATTCTTCGAAGGCAGAAGAAGACTGGAGCACCCGGACCTCGTCTGGTTCGACGCTGCCGGCGTCGAGTTCGACGACACCGCATGGCACGACGAGAGTCACCGAACGCTGCAGGCCTGGATCGACGGAGCCGACGTTCGGTCTCACACTCGAACCGGGCGCCCACTCGGTGACGACAGTTGGCTCCTGATCCTGCATTCCGGTGGACCGGTTCAGGTCACCGTCGGCACTCCGGAATGGTTCGACGGCACCTTGACTGCATCGTTCGATTCGGCTTCACCCACCGGAGAACCTGCCTCCACGGCCGAAGTTCCCGTCGGCACCGAGATTTCGCTGACCGGCCCCACGGTCTTGGCCTTACGTTCCGTGACACGTCCTCCGGTCACCGCTGCTGTCATGGAATCCGGCAGCACCTTGATGAGGAATTGAATGGTCGGTCCGATCCCGAAGGCGTACAACACTGTTCCGACGCCGACGGTTCCACCGAGGAGCCATCCGGTCGTGAGGACCGCGATCTCGATGCTGGTACGCACGAGCCTGACCGACAGACCTGTGCGAGCGACCAGTCCGGTCATCAATCCGTCGCGGGGGCCCGGCCCCATGCCCGCGCCGATGTAGAGAACGCTGGCCAGTCCGTTGAGGAGGATTCCCGCGACCATGATCACGGCTCGAACTGGCATGGAATCAAAGACCGGCAAGAAGGCCAGTGAGGTATCCACCGAGATGGCAATTACAACGACATTGGCGACCGTTCCGAATCCCGGCCGCTGACGGATCGGAATCCAGAGCAGCAGTACCACCGCACCGGTAATCGCAGTGATCACGCCGAAACTGAGCGAAACGTGCTCGGCCACACCCTGATGAAACACGTCCCAGGGATCCAAACCAAGACCGGCTGTGATCATCATGGCCATCGAGAAGCCGTACAACCACAGACCGACGAACAGCGAGGCGAATCTCCGTATCAACACTCGACCATCTTGAAGGCCACTGGACTGTTCATCCATAGCCAAGTTACCGATACTGGACTGGTCGATTACGTCTCTACGGAACCGCGATGACTGTCATGGAGCCTGGTGCCACTTCCGTGAAACCAGCGTCACGAACCGCGACGGCCTCCGACTTCTTCAGCCGAACTACTGCTTCGGCCCACTGTTCCGGGCTCGCGTCGCGCACTGAGCAGCGAAAGTCGTTCTGCGCCCAGGCCCAGCACTGTTTCTCGGACATGGCCGCCGCCAACAACATCGAGGCATGCCCGACCTGTGCCGACGCCTTGCCAACCGTCATCTCGAGCGCCGAGTCGATCCACAGCACCGGAAGACCAGGCTCCGGCGGGCCAGGCTCGTCGTGCTCGAGATCGGTCCCACCGATCTGCAACTTCTTGATTCGCGGGTCCAGTTCTCCGACCGGCCCGGGAACCAGAGCCCGCGCCTGCGCGCCATCCACATCGACGGTGATTCCCGGTACCTCCTGCGCGGCGAGCCACTGCGCTCCTCGCGCTCGACGAGACACCTTCCGAATCCGGGCACCCACCCACGCCGAATAGTCCTCGTGCCAGGGGCCGGGTTCCCCGTCTTCGGTGAACCCGACGCGTTCGTCCAGACACAGCGCCACAGCCGCCGTTGCCGCAGCCTCGAGCAGTGCGGTGCGCTTGGGCGGGTCTGCCTTCGGAATGTGCAGAACGATCGGCATCGCCAACACCAGCGCCGGATCCGCGGGATCGTCTCGCCCTCCGTACCCAGCAGCCAGCACCGCGTGGCGCTCGCGCCAGCGCGAATCGGGGCCGGACATCACAGCTGGATCGGAACTGAATGCTGGATCGGAACTCATGGAATCGGTACGCGTCGCACGCCACCGTCGACGGCGTCCGCAGCCTCGACCTCGTCGCGGGTCACACCGAGAATGAACAGCACAGCGTCGAGGAAGGGATGCGACAAAGCAGCGTCCGCGACCTCCCGCAACGCAGGCTTGGCGTTGAACGCCACGCCCAGGCCCGCGGCGTTGAGCATGTCGATGTCGTTGGCACCGTCACCGACGGCGACGGTCTGTTCCATCGGCACACCGACCTGATCGGCGAACTTGCGCAGCGCAACGGCCTTCGCGGCGCGGTCGACGATTTCACCGATCACACGTCCGGTCAGCTTGCCGTCGACGATTTCGAGGGTGTTGGCGTGCACGAAGTCCAGTTCGAGTTCGTGTGCGAGGCCTTCGATGACCTGCCGGAAGCCACCCGACACCACGCCGCAGTGGAATCCGAGACGGCGCAGGGTGCGAATCGTGGTTCGCGCACCCGGCGTCAGTTCGATGCTCTCTGCCACCTCGTCGATGACGGAGGCGTCGAGACCGGCGAGTGTCGCCACACGCTGGTGCAGTGATTCGGTGAAGTCGATCTCGCCGCGCATCGCAGCTTCGGTGACGGCGCGGACCTCGTCCTCGACGCCGGCCTTCGCGGCGAGCATCTCGATGACCTCGCCCTGGACGAGCGTCGAGTCCACGTCGAACACGATCAGACGCTTGGCCCGGCGAGCCAGTCCTGCGCGCTCGACCGCGATGTCGACGTTTTCGAGAGCGGCGACCTCGGCGAGTCCGGTGCGCAGCTTCGCGTCGCCGTCCGCCGTATCGGCCGCGCTGACGCTGAGTTCGAGGCCGGTGACCGGATAGTCGGCGACACCACGGATGGAATCGATGTTTGCGCCCTGCTTCGCGAGTTCGCGTGCCACCGATCGCATTGCGCGAGCATTGACCGGGCTACCGAGAACAACGACCGCGTGGGTGGACACCGCGGGCCGTCCGGGATCGGCACCGATTTCGATGTCGACGTTCATTCCGACCGTCGCCATCGCCTGTTCGAGTTCTTCCTGAAGCGCTTCGGGATCGTTCGGGCAGGCAACCATGACACCGAGTGTCAGTCGACCTCGAATCACCACCTGCTCCACGTCGAGTAGACGCACATCGTGCCGCGACAGCGCCGCGAACAGTACCGAGGTGACGCCAGGGCGGTCCGGCCCGGTCACAGTCACCAGAACAGTGGTGTCAGAGGCACCCACCGAAAACTCCGATCGTTTCTTCGTTCGCGTCTTGATCGTCACTATTGTGCCAAGCGAAAGGCCCCACCCGTTACTCGGGCGGGGCCTTCGCTGATTACTTCAGTGTGTTACTTCGCTCAGGAGCGGCTGTCGGTTCCGGGGTCGCCTTCGTCCCCGACCGTGAGCGGCTCGTGACGAGCATCTTCGAGCACGGTGCTGGCGTTCTTCCCGCCGTGGCCGGGGCCGACGTGCGCTTCCGCGCGCATCCGCTCCACCATGTGCGGGTAGTGCAGCTCGAACGCCGGACGCTCGCTGCGGATGCGCGGCAACTCGGTGAAGTTGTGACGCGGCGGCGGGCAGGTGGTTGCCCACTCCAGCGAGTTTCCGTAACCCCACGGATCGTCGACGGTGACCACCTCGCCGTAGCGGTAGCTCTTGAAGACGTTCCAGATGAACGGAAGCGTCGAGGCACCGAGTACGAAGGCAAAGATCGTGGACACCGAGTTCAGAACCGTGAACCCGTCCGAGGGCAGGTAGTCGGCGTAACGACGCGGCATACCTTCGGCACCGAGCCAGTGCTGAACGAGGAACGTGCCGTGGAAACCGACGAACGTGGTCCAGAAGTGCCACTTGCCGAGACGCTCGTCCATCATGCGACCGGTCATCTTCGGGAACCAGAAGTAGATACCGGCGTACGTGGCGAACACGACCGTGCCGAAGACCACGTAGTGGAAGTGGGCGACGACGAAGTAGCTGTCGGTGACGTGGAAGTCGAGCGGCGGGCTCGCGAGGATGACACCCGACAGACCACCGAAAAGGAAGGTGATCAGGAAGCCGATCGAGAACAACATCGGCGATTCGAAGGTCAACTGCCCCTTCCACATCGTGCCGATCCAGTTGAAGATCTTCACACCTGTCGGCACAGCGATCAGGAACGTCATGAACGAGAAGTACGGCAGGAGAACAGCGCCGGTTGCGTACATGTGGTGGGCCCACACTGCGATCGACAGAGCGGCGATGGCCAACGTTGCGTACACCAGGCCGCTGTAGCCGAAGATCGGCTTACGGCTGAAGACCGGGAAGATCTCCGAGACAATGCCGAAGAACGGCAGCGCGATGATGTACACCTCGGGGTGACCGAAGAACCAGAACAGGTGCTGCCACAGGAGCACACCGCCCGTTGCCGGGTCGAAGATGTGCCCACCGAGATGTCGGTCGACGAACAAGCCCATGAATGCAGCGGTCAGCAGCGGGAACGCCAGCAGGATCAGGATGCTGGTGATGAAGATGTTCCAGGTGAAGATCGGCATGCGGAACATGGTCATACCGGGTGCGCGCAGGCAGATCACGGTGGTGACCATGTTGACGCCACCGAGGATGGTGCCGAGGCCGGCGACGGCCAGACCCAGGACCCACAGGTCGGCGCCGACGCCGGGGCTGTGCAGCGCGCTGGTCAGCGGCGTGTATGCCGTCCAACCGAAGTCTGCTGCGCCACCGGGCGTGACGAATCCGGCCGTCGTGATGATCGCACCGAACAGGTACAGCCAGTAGCTGAACGCGTTCAGGCGCGGGAACGCGACGTCGGGTGCACCGATCTGGAGCGGAAGAATGTAGTTCGCGAAGCCGAAGACGATCGGGGTCGCGTACAGCAGCAGCATGATCGTGCCGTGCATGGTGAACAGCTGGTTGAACTGTTCGTTGGAAAGGAACTGCATGCCGGGTACAGCAAGTTCGGCACGCATCATCAGTGCCATGAGGCCACCGATGAGGAAGAAGGCGATGGAAGTCGCCAAGTACATGATTCCGAGCACCTTGGGATCGGTGGTCGTGATCATCTTGAAAATGAATGAGCCCTTGGGTCCCTGCCGCGGCGGGTAAGGCCTGGCCGGCGCTATCGTGGGGACTGGCTGGGGCGCTACGGCAGTCACTGATCCTCCTGAATGTGCCTTTGGTCGCTCCGCAGACTCCGTCAAAGAGCCCTTGGTTGCGCCCGCAGGGTCCGTCGCCCGGGCTGCGGACAACGGCTTCTGGCTTGCGCTCATCGAATCGTAGACCGTGACTCCGAGGCACCGCGACCCGGTCCTACTCTGCGTCGTACTCGAGCATCCGTTTTTCACGGCACCGAACGAACGACCTGCGGTTTATGTTCCCCCGGGAGTCCGAACCCACTTCCGAATCGGCGTGTCGTGCGCGTCGAAGAATTCGGTCGGTGTCCGTTTTCGGCCATCTCCTCCACTGATAAGGTCACCCTCGCCTAACTCACCTCAGGAGTATTCAGTGAAATTCTTTCCCCGCCGCGCCGCGCTGGTAGCCGTCGCAGCCTCGATCGCCTTGGTCGTTCCAGCCTGCTCGAGTAACGACGAGCCCGCTGCAACCACCACCTCGACCGAGTCGGGCGCATTCCCCCGCACGATCGAACACTTCCGTGGAAGCACCGAAATCCCGGCAGCACCCCAGCGGATCGTCGCGCTCGACAACAGCTTCACCGACGCCGTCCTTCTCCTCGAATCCCCGCTCGTCGGCTACGTCGACTACCGCGAGCCCGGTCTGCCCGACTACCTCGGATCCTCCCGAGAGGAATTCGCCCCGGACGCAGTCTCGGTCGGGACGGTCAGCAGTGCAAGCCTCGAGAAGATCGCCGCACTGCAGCCGGACCTCATCATCTCCGCCGAGGTCCGCGACGGGAAGAACTACGAGCAGCTCTCCGCCATCGCGCCCACCGTCTTCACCCAGACAACCGGTCCGACGTGGAAGGACAACATCCGCGTAGTCGGTCAAGCGCTGGGCAAGGAATCGCTGGCCGAGGCGAAAATCTCCGAATACGAAACTCGCGCGGCTGCCGTCGGCAAGGAAATCAACGAGAAGGCGAACAACCCGGTCATCTCGGTAGTCCGGTTCGCCGGTGAACCGACCGCACGCCTCTACCGCACTACCTCGTTCAGCGGCATCGTTCTTCAGGATGCCGGGCTGAAGCGCCCGGACAACCAGGGACCCGACCCCGCCGATGCCGGCAACATCATGATGAAGATCAGCCCCGAGCTGATCAACGAAGCCGACGCGGACGTCATCTTCATCAGCACCTGGCAGGACGCCGAGGGCAAGAGCGCCGAAGCTGCGAAGCCATTCCTCGAGAGCCCGCTGTGGCAGACGCTTCGAGGACGCAAGGTCGACGTGGACGATTCACGTTGGATGTCGCCGGTCAGCATCCAGGGCGCCCACATGATCCTCGACGACCTCTCGGACACGTTCGAGGTGGACAAGCAGAACAGCTGAGTCGAACAGCTAACCTGAACGGCGCCCGCTCACACAGGAAGCCGTCGACTTGTCTGTTCTCTCACGCACGTCTGTTCTCTCACGCACGACCGCCCGCACGTCCGTTCGTCGTGTCTCGATCCTGGGGATCACCGCCACGATGCTCGTCCTCGGTGGTTGCTCGTCCGACTCGTCGGACGATCCGGCGAGCACCATCGTCCGGACCACTACGTCGATCGCCGGTGCCGGCGTGATGGGCATCGAACGCGACACCGCCACCGCGTGCCCGACGCCGACGCAAGCCGACCCGGGAGCGGGCCCCGGGGTGAAGCGTCGAGTCGTACACACTGCGGGTGAAACCGAGGTTCCTTCCGATCCCCAACGGATCGTGGTCCTCGACAGTGTCTCGATGGACGCCGTGTGCGCCCTCGGTCTGTGGGAGCGGGTAGTGGGCGCCGCAACCGGTGTCGACTCGCCTCAACCGTCGTACCTGGGTTTCGGCATCTCGGAGATTCCGAGTGTCGGCCCCGTGAGCGCACCTGACGTCAACGCCGTGAAGGCCGCCGCGCCGGACTTGATCCTCGGGTCCAGTCCGGCGTCCGACGGCTTGTACGGGCAACTCGACGCCATCGCCCCCACCGTGTTCGCCGGCTCGGATCCCGTGTACTGGAAAGCGCAGTTCGCCCTCGCCGGCCAGGCACTGGGCCGTTCGTCCGCGGCCGCGACGGAGCTCGACCGCTACCAGCAGGACGTCGTGCAGCTCGGCGACGCATTGAATGCATCGCAGACGCAGGCATCAGTGGTTCGGTTCGGTTCGAAGGACCTGCAGATCGAGGGTCCCGCATCCTTCGCCGGACAGATCCTCAGCGACGTCGGCGTCCGGCGCCCACCGGCGCAGCGATTGACCGATGCGACCACGGCCCCGATTCCGGCCGACGATCTCAGCGCCGCCGAAGGGGACTTGATCTACGTCCTCTTCGACGGGCCGAACGGCCGTACCTACGGCACCGAGATCATGAAGAGCGACCAGTGGCAGGACCTCGCCGCCGCCACCGACCGACGTGTGTTCGTAGCGGAAGACGACATCTGGAACGGAAACGGGATGACTGCCGCCCGTGCCGTATTGGCGGACTTGAAGGGAACCTTGAACGGATATGCGAGCTGACCGGAACGAACCACAACTCCGACATTCGAAGCGGTTCGCCCCAGCTGTGAAGTTCGGGTTCTGATCATGCCGATCCCCGAATTCATTGTCGCTTTGCGCGAGAAGGTCGGTCATGCGCCGCTCTGGCTGTCCGGAGTGAGCGTCGTGATCCGCGACGACGACGGCCGGGTCCTGCTCACCCGCCGCGCCGACAACGGTCAGTGGGCCGTCGTGTCCGGCGTTCTCGAGCCCGGAGAGGAACCGTCGGCGGCGGCGGTGCGGGAGGCGAAGGAAGAAACCGGCGTCGACGCCGAATTGATTCGGATCACGAGTGTCGATGTCACAGAACCCATTACGTACCCCAACGGCGACGTGACTCAGTACCTCGACGTGTGTTTCCTGGCCAGGTGGACCGGCGGAGATGCACACGTGGCGGACGACGAAAACCTCGAGGTCGCGTGGTTCGCGCCGAGCGCACTGCCTTCGGACATGACGGAAACCTCGCGTCTGCGCCTCGCAAAAGCGTTGCTGGACAAGCCGGAAGCGTGGTTTCAGCGCTAGCCCGCTCTCAATACACGGCCGAAGCCCGATTCCCGCGTGTGCAGGAGTCGGGCTTCGGCGTGTAGGTCGCTCTCTAGAAATCCCAGTCGTCGTCTTCGGTGTTGACGGCCTTGCCGATGACGTAGGAGCTACCCGAGCCGGAGAAAAAGTCGTGATTCTCGTCCGCATTCGGTGAAAGTGCCGACAGGATAGCCGGATTGACGTCCGTCTCGTCCTTCGGGAAGAGGCCTTCGTAGCCGAGATTGTTGAGCGCCTTGTTGGCGTTGTAGCGCAGGAACTTCTTGACATCCTCGGTCAGACCGACGCCGTCGTAGAGGTCCTGGGTGTAGTCGACCTCGTTCTCGTAGAGCTCGAAGAGCAACTCGAACGTGTAGTTCTTGAGCTCTTCACGCTCGGCCTCGGTGAGCTGTTCGAGGCCCTTCTGGTACTTGTAGCCGATGTAGTACCCGTGCACAGCCTCGTCGCGGATGATGAGGCGGATGAGGTCTGCGGTGTTGGTGAGCTTGGCTCGCGAGGACCAGTACATCGGCAGGTAGAAGCCGGAGTAGAAGAGGAAGCTCTCGAGGAGCGTCGATGCGACCTTGCGCTTGAGCGGCGACTCGCCGTTGTAGTAGTCGAGAACGATCTGCGCCTTGCGCTGCAGGTTGGGGTTCTCCTCCGACCAGCGGAACGCGTCGTCGATGTCGGGGGTGGAGCACAGCGTCGAGAAGATCGAGCTGTAACTCTTCGCGTGCACCGATTCCATGAAGGCGATGTTGGTGTACACCGCTTCTTCGTGGGGAGTGATCGCGTCCGGGATGAGGCTGACGGCGCCGACCGTTCCCTGGATGGTGTCGAGCAGCGTCAGGCCCGTGAAGACGCGCATGGTGAGCTGCTGCTCCTGCGCGGTCAGCGTTCCCCAGGACGGGATGTCGTTGGAGACCGGCACCTTTTCGGGCAGCCAGAAGTTGCTGACGAGGCGATCCCATACCTCGGCGTCCTTCTCGTCCTGGACGCGATTCCAGTTGATGGCGGAAACGCGACTGACCAGCTTGACCATAATTCCTACCTAGCGAGAGAGACACTGCCGAATGTTGGCTTGCCTGAACACTACCCGTTGTGTCGGGTTCGCGATGCCAACACAACAACATGTGTCGCACGCGCCCCTCCACGAGTACAAAAAATGTGATATCAATTAAATATCACTTACCGATGGAAAGCGAGTCTCGCATGACCAGCACACCCACCGTGGCCGAGAAACCGACCGGTGTCGCCACCACAACGATCGCCGAACGCCCAGGCTGGGACCTGTCCGGCAGCTGGATGCTCCTCGGCGGCGTCCTTCTCTTCCTGGCCGGAATCGCGCTGTCCGTCGTTGGCGGAGTTCTGGGACTCTTCGCCCTGATTCCGGTCGGAGTGGTGCTGTTCATCGCGTCACTCCCCCTCCTGATGGGCCTGACCTTGGTGCAACCGAATCAAGCCCGAGTTCTGCAACTTCTCGGAAGCTCGTACAGCGGCACCTTGCGCACGCCGGGACTGCGATGGACAAATCCGCTGACGGTCCGTCGATCGATCTCGACGCGCATCCGAAACCATGAGACCGGTCAGGCGAAAGTGAACGACGCCGACGGCAATCCCATCGAGATCTCGGCGGTGGTCGTCTGGCAGGTGGCCGACACAGCGCTCGCCTCGTTCCAGGTGGACGATTACGAGGAGTTCGTCTCCGTACAGACCGAGGCGGCCGTCCGCCATATCGCCGGTAGCTACCCGTACGACGCCGAAGGCCGAGTCTCGTTGCGCGAGAACGCCGATATCATCACCACCACCTTGTCGGAGGAGGTTCACGCCCGCGTGCGTGCGGCGGGTGTCGAAGTTATCGAGACACGCATCAACAGGCTCTCGTATGCACCGGAGATCGCCAGCGCGATGCTTCGGCGCCAGCAAGCGGGTGCTGTGATAGCCGCCCGCAAGCAAATCGTCGAAGGCGCGGTGTCCATGGTCGACATGGCACTCAAGCAGCTCGAGGAAAAGCACGTCGTCGAACTCGACGAAGAACGCAAGGCCACGATGATCAGTAACCTTCTGGTCGTGCTGTGCGGCGACCGCGACGCACAACCGGTGCTCAACACCGGTTCGCTCTACCAGTAAAGGAAAGGCCACATGGCCACGGATCCAGCTCCGCGATCCGAGCGTAAGAAGATCCTTCTTCGGTTGGACCCAGCGGTACACGACGCCCTCGCCCGCTGGGCCGCCGACGATCTCCGAAGTACCAACGCCCAGATCGAGTTTCTCCTTCGGCGCGCACTCACCGAGCACGGTCGAATGCCGAAGAACGCCGGCAAGATGCACGGTCCCGGCCGCCCGCCGGCCTGATACCCCTGTGCGCCTTTTTGGTAGTAACCACTACCGAAAAGGCGCACGGGGGCGGAGCCCTTTACAGCATGCAGGAAACGCAGCCCTCGACCTCGGTGCCTTCGAGTGCCATCTGACGCAGACGGATGTAGTACAGCGTCTTGATGCCCTTACGCCACGCGTAGATCTGCGCCTTGTTGATGTCGCGAGTGGTTGCGGTGTCCTTGAAGAACAGCGTCAGCGACAGGCCCTGGTCGACGTGTTGCGTTGCGGCAGCATAGGTGTCGACGATCTTCTCGTACCCGATTTCGTAGGCATCCTGGTAGTACTCCAGGTTGTCGTTGGTCAGGTAGGGCGCCGGGTAGTAGACGCGCCCGATCTTGCCTTCCTTGCGGATCTCGATCTTCGACGCCACCGGGTGGATGGAGCTGGTGGAGTAGTTGATGTACGAGATCGAGCCGGTCGGCGGGACGGCCTGAAGGTTCTGGTTGTAGATACCGTGCTTCTGAACCGAAGCCTTCAGCTCACGCCAGTCGTCCTGGGTGGGGATGTGCAGCTTCGCATCGGCGAAGAGTCCGCGAACCTTGTCGGTTGCAGGCTCCCAGGCCTGGTCGGTGTACTTGTCGAAGAATTCACCCGAGGCGTACTTCGACTCCGGGAAACCCTTGAAGTACGAGCCGCGCTCGATGGCGATCTTGTTCGACGCACGCAGTGCGTGGAAGAGCACGGTGTAGAAGTAGATGTTCGTGAAGTCGATGCCTTCTTCGCTGCCGTAGAAGATCCGCTCACGAGCAAGGTATCCGTGCAGGTTCATCTGACCGAGGCCGATGGCGTGAGAGTCGTTGTTGCCCTGCTCGATCGACGGCACCGAGTAGATGTGCGTCTGATCGGACACCGCCGTCAATCCGCGGATCGACACTTCGATGGTCTTGGCGAAGTCGGGCGAGTCCATGGTCTTCGCGATGTTCAGCGAACCCAGGTTGCAGGAGATGTCCTTGCCGACCTTCGAGTAGGACAGGTCGTCGTTGAACAGTGAAGGCGTCGAAACCTGCAGGATCTCCGAGCACAGGTTCGAGTGCGTGATCTTGCCCTCGATCGGGTTCGCCCGGTTCACCGTGTCCTCGAACATGATGTAGGGGTAGCCCGATTCGAACTGCAATTCGGCGACGGTCTGGAAGAACTCGCGAGCTTTGATCTTGGACTTGCGAATTCGCTTGTCGTCGACCATCTCGTAGTACTTCTCGGAGACGTTGATGTCGGAGAACGGAACTCCGTAGATGCGCTCGACGTCGTACGGCGAGAACAGGTACATGTCCTCGTTCTTCTTCGCCAGTTCGAACGTGATGTCCGGGATCACGACGCCGAGTGAGAGCGTCTTGATACGGATCTTCTCGTCGGCGTTCTCACGCTTGGTGTCGAGGAACCGGTAGATGTCGGGGTGGTGCGCATGCAGGTACACAGCACCGGCACCCTGACGCGCACCCAACTGGTTGGCGTAGGAGAACGAGTCCTCGAGAAGCTTCATGATCGGGATGACACCCGAACTCTGGTTCTCGATCTTCTTGATCGGGGCGCCGTGCTCACGAACGTTGGTGAGCAGCAAGGCAACTCCGCCACCGCGCTTGGACAGCTGCAGTGCCGAGTTGATGGAGCGACCGATGGACTCCATGTTGTCTTCGATACGAAGCAGGAAGCAGGACACGGGCTCACCGCGCTGCTTCTTGCCCGAGTTCAGGAACGTCGGGGTGGCGGGCTGGAAGCGTCCGGCGATGATCTCGTCGACGAGTTCGACGGCCAGGTCTTCGTTGCCTGCGGCCAGGGTGAGCGCAACCATGCAGACACGATCTTCGAAGCGCTCGAGGTAGCGCTTACCGTCGAAGGTCTTGAGCGTGTAGGAGGTGTAGTACTTGAATGCACCCAGGAACGTCGGGAAGCGGAACTTCTTGGCGTACGCGTGATCGATCAGGAACTTCACGAAAGTACGTGAGTACTGATCGAGAACCTCGGGCTCGTAATAGTTTTCCTCGACGAGGTAGTCCAGCTTCTCGTCGAGGTTGTGGAAGAACACGGTGTTCTGGTTGACGTGCTGCAAGAAGTACTGACGGGCTGCAGCGACATCCATCTCGAACTGGATCTCACCGTTGGCGCCGTACAGGTTGAGCATGGCGTTGAGTGCGTGGTAGTCGAGACCGTTGGTGGAATCGCCGCCGCGCGCATCACGCTCTACGCTTCCTGCCGCGATCGTGTCAGTGATGGTTGGCGCCACTGCCCGTGCTCCTTCTCTGTTTCGAGATGATTCCAGAACTCCCCAAGCCTTCTCGTACCCGGTCGACGTCCTCGGCAGTGCCCATGAGTTCGAACCGGTACAGAAAAGGAACGTGGCATTTCTGGGAAATGATGTTTCCTGCATAGCAAAAGGACTCACCGAAATTGGTGTTTCCCGCCGCGATCACTGCTCTGATCAACGACCTGTTGTGTGGATTGTTCAAAAAACGAATGACCGGCTTCGGTACATAACTGGTGTCGCGCCCTGTCACGGTGACCCCGCCACCATAGGTGGGCAGAATCAGCACATAGGGCTCGTCTACACGAAATGAGCCGTCACGGTCATGGATAGGTATACGTGTCGCAGGCAGGCCGAGACGTTGAACGAATCGGTGGGTGTTCTCCGACACGCTGGAAAAGTAGACCAGCGAAGTCATCGGTTGTCACCATTTTCTTGTACGGTGCCCGGAACTACTCAGATGTGTCGGCGGAGGTGTCCACCGCCGACACTGCGGCGCTTCAAGCAGCGACGGTCAGGGTCTTGATGCGATCGGGACGGAAGCCCGACCAGTGATCTTCACCGGCAACCACGATGGGTGCCTGGAGGTACCCGAGAGCCATGACGTAGTCGCGGGCTTCGGCATCCTCGGTGATGTCGATGACGTTGTATTCGAGACCGGCCTTGTCCAGGGCGCGGTAGGTGGCATTGCACTGAACGCAAGCGGGCTTGGTGTAGACGGTGATGCTCATGAGAGTCCCTCTTTCGCTTAGCCAACAAAGGCCGATGTAGTGATGTTCAGCACCGATACGACCGATTGCCGGAGTCTCGCTCGAGGCGTTCCGCGTTGTGGTCTCTCAGTGCTCAAGACACTACACCTAGTGGCCGACAGAAACACATAACGCGAGATGTTGTGAGTCACATCGTTGGAATTCCCAGGTCGCCCCAGTTCAGCGCCTTCATTTCCCGGCGCGTCGGCGTGTCGCGCGTCACAGTTTCTTTTTGTGCTCGCCAGCCTCTCGGAGCCGCGCCACGGACCTACCATGAGCGTCGTGGAAACACCCCCGAAGGACGAGGCTCCACGCCACGAGGCAACCGTGACGAGAACACAGCAGGTGACACCGTTGATGCGCAGAATCACCTTCGGCGGGGAGGGCCTGAGCGACTTCGAGACGAGTGGTAGCCCGGACGAACGGGTGCTCGTCAGATTCCCCCTCGATCCCCCTCACGCCCGTAGTTACACGGTCCGGCGCTGGCAGCCGTCGAAGAACGAACTGGAGATCGACTTCGTTCTCCACGGCCACGGCGGCGCGGCACTCTGGGCCGCGACTGCGCAACCGGGCGAGACCGTTCACCTCTCGACGACGAGCGGGTGGTTCACGCCGCCGGCAGGTTGCGACTGGCTGCTGATGGTCGCCGATCACGCCGCTCTGCCCGCGATCGGGCGAATTCTCGAAGAAGCACCCGACGGTCTACCGATCCACGTCATCGCGCAGGTACCCGCGCCGAGCGAACAGCAGACGTTCACGACGCGCGCCGACGCTCACTACCGATGGATCGAGGAATCGGACTCGCTGCTCGCCGAATTGGCCGACGCTGCCCTGCCCCCGGCGAGGGCTACATCTGGTGTGCAGTCGAGGCCGCGGCCGCCAGACGCATCCGCACCCACCTGCGTCGAACATGGGAAATCCCGGCAAACCGCATGCACGTGATGGGTTACTGGCGGGAGGACAAGGAGAACTGGGAGCGTCGGTACGCCGCCGTCGCCGACCGTATCGATGCTGCGATGGGCGAAGCGATGATGGCCGGCAAGGATTTCGAGTCGGTTCGCGACGCGGTCGACGACGCGATGGAACGCGAAGGGCTCTAGCGCGCATACGAGTGAGGACCACACCTTCCGGCATGGCCCTCATTCGTGAAACGGATTACGCGTTGACGAGCTGCTTGCCGGCGTCGACGAGGTCGGAGACGACCTTGGAGACCTGAGCGAGCACCTCTGCGTTCTCACGCGGGTGCAGCTCACCGAACAGTGCGCCGGTTCCACCGATGCTCAGTGCAGTGTCCTCGACGACCTTGCCGCCGGCGATACGGACCGCCTTGGTGGTGTCTTCGTGTGCCCACTTGGCGCCGTTGCCGCTGGGCGAAGCGCTGATGACTGCGACAGCCTTGTCCTTGACTGCACCGACACCGTACGGACGCGAGATCCAGTCGATGGCGTTCTTCAGAACTGCGGGAATGGTGCCGTTGTACTCGGGGGTGACGAGCAGGAACGCGTCCGCGTCGCTCGCAGCGGAGCGCAGTGCGTCGACAGCGGGGATGGAAGCACCCTCGACGTCGATGTCTTCGTTGTAGAAGGGGACGTCGGCGAGGCCTTCGAAGACCGTCAGCGTGGCACCCTCGGGTGCGGCGGACACAGCCGTCTCGGCAAGCTGGCGGTTGACGGATCCGGCGCGCAGGCTGCCGACGAGAACGAGAACATTGGTCTGTGACATAGCGAGTTTCCTTCGAGAGTGGTGCGGTTGGTGGCTCCGGTTGAAAGTTATATCAACTAAACGGACCGCGGTCCACTTACATTCCCCGGCCCTGTAACCTGATCCCGTGAGCGCAATCCCCCTCCCCCAGATCGGCGCCGCGCCGGTCGAGCGCGGTGACGCAGCACGTAACCGCGTACTTCTGCTCGACGCCGCAGCCCTCCTCGTTGCCGAGCGAGGTGTCGACGCGGTGACGATGGACGCTGTCGCGTGCCGGGCCGGTGTGGGCAAGGGCACAGTTTTTCGGCGCTTCGGCAATCGATCGGGACTGATGCAGGCACTGCTCGATCACACCGAGCGAGAACTGCAGCAGGCATTCATGTTCGGCCCCCCACCGTTGGGTCCGGGCGCGCCGCCGATCGAGCGCCTCATCGCGTTCGGACGAGCCCGGATTGCCATGGTGGAAGTACAGGGCGAAGTCCTCCGAGCGGCGGAAAACGCTCCTGAATACCGCTTCGGCGGTCCGGCCCGGGCTCTCGGCATCGCTCACGTCATCGGGCTTCTTCGAGGAGCCGGCGTCGAGGGCGACCTCGATCTGCTCGCTTCAGCACTGTTGGCACCGCTCGAAGCGTCGCTCGTCCTTCATCAGGTGCGCGATCTCGGGATGACCACCGAGCGCCTGGCGGCCGGCTGGGAAGACCTTGCCCGGCGCGTTACTCGATGTTGACTCCCCAGATCCGTCCCACCACTTAATGTGAGCCCATGCGCATCGCTGCAGCCGTCATCGGCCTCCTGACCATCGCCGCGGTAAGTGGTTGCTCCGCTTCGTCCGACTCCCCCGAAGACAAGACGGATCCCTCCGGTCGTGTGTTCATCTCGACCTCCGTGGATGGAACACAAATTCCCGGCGGCGGCCCGCTGACTCTCGACTTCAGCCAGGCCGGTCGAGTGTCCGCGAGCGCCGGATGCAACACGGCAAACGGTTCGGTCGAGTTCGACGACGGCACGCTGACCACCGGCACCATGGCGTCGACCATGATGGGCTGCCCTCCCGGCATCGCCGAGTCCGACTCCTGGACAACAACATTGCTGACCGCCGCGCCGGCGTGGAGCCTCGACGGCGACACCCTCGTCCTGACATCGAAGGACGCCACAGTCACCCTGCAGGACAAGAAAATCGTCACGCCGGATCGACCGCTGCAGGGCACGACGTGGACTGTCACGTCCCTCATCAGTCCCGATGCGATCAGTACGAGCCTGGCTCTGGAGACGTCAGCTCCCGAACTGACGATTGCCGCAGACGGTTCGGTCAGCGGGAGCACCGGATGCAATCGCATGACCGGAAGCGCCCAGACGTCCGACACCACAGTCACGTTCACGCCGATGGCAACCACGCGTATGGCTTGCCCCGAGGAGAACATGGACATCGAGCGCCAGATCCTGGCGGTGCTCGACGGCGAAGTGAGCTACACCGTCGACGCCGACACGCTGACCCTGCGCAAGCCCGACGACACCGGATTGATACTGACTGCGCAGGCTTGACCAGACGCTGCAGGCTCGATCAGACGTTGTCGAGCAGCCAGCGCCCCAACTCGCGGGCGCTGGCATCGATCATCGCGGGCCAGTCCAAGGCCGAGTCGTCCGCGTGATCGCTGACGTGTTTGACGAGTCGGCAGGTAGCACCCGCAGCCTGCGCGGCGAATGCGATGGCAAATCCCTCCATGTCGACCAGATCGGCTCGCTGCGCAAGGGCGTCCCGGGTTGCAGCGTCGGCGATGAATGCGTCGCCGGTCGCCAACACCGAGTCGTCACCGCCGGCGAGCACCAAACGGTCCGCGACGTCGTGCCCGAGCGCTCGGATCGCGGTGCTGCTGATGTCGTGATTGATGACGACGCCGGGAACATAGAGGCCGCCGTGGTGCGCGTGCAGCGCACCGGCTGTCCCGATGTTGACGACCAGCGGCAGATCATCCCGCTCGTACCGCGCGAGAGCAGAGGCGACTGCTGTTGCAGCACTGACCTTTCCAATCCCCGTGATCAGCAGTTCGTATCCTTGCGGCACGTATGCCGCTTCCGACTTCGTCGCACTGACCACCAGAACGTTGTTCGCACTCATGTGCGCGACCGTACCGCCCGGATACGGTGGCACTGCACGCGCCTGCTCACATCGCTAGAGTCCATTCATGGCCACACTGCGTGAAAGCATCATCGAAGAACTCGGCACAAAGCCGACAATCGACGCCGCAGCGGAGGTTCGCGCGCGAGTCCAGTTCCTGAAGGACTACGTGCGCTCGACCCCGCCAAAGGGTTCGTTCTGGGAATCAGCGGCGGTCAGGACAGCACGCTCGCCGGAGCCCTCGCCCAACGCGCGGTCACGGAACTTCGTGAAGAAGGCCACGAGGCCGAGTTCGTCGCCGTTCGACTCCCCTATGGCGCTCAGGCTGACGAATCCGACGCTCAGATCGCGCTCGGCTTCATCAAGCCGGACCGCTCTCTCACGGTCAACGTCAAGCCTGGCGCCGACGCGACGGCCCGTGAGGCCTCCGAGGCGTTGGGGAACGGCGAACTACGCGACTTCGTCCGCGGCAACATCAAGGCGCGCGAACGAATGGTCATCCAGTATGCGATTGCCGGTCAGCTCGGCTACCTCGTGATCGGTACCGACCACGCCGCAGAAGCGATTACCGGCTTCTTCACGAAATTCGGTGACGGCGGTGTCGACATCACGCCGCTCACCGGCTTGAGCAAACGCCAGGGCGCTGCATTGCTGCAGGAATTGGGCGCACCCGAGAGCACGTGGCGCAAGGTGCCGACCGCCGACCTGGAGGACGACCGACCCGCGCTACCCGACGAAGTTGCCCTCGGCGTCACGTACTCACAGATAGACGACTACCTCGAAGGAAAGGACGTTTCCTCCGAGGTAGCCGAGAAGCTCGAGAAGATGTTCACCAACACTCGTCACAAGCGCACGGTGCCGGTCACACCCCTCGATGACTGGTGGAAGTAACTCCTACCAGAGCTCTTACCAGCGACTAGCTACCGAACAGGCTGCCGAAGACGTCGCCCAGCGAACCCGTTCCCGAAGCCGGATCCTTCTTCGCGAAGTTGGTGGTGCATCCGTTGAACTGCACTGCATCGACCAGCGTCGACGTGGCGGCGGAACCGGTGCCCACACTGACGCCGTAGTGGTCGACTACCGCGTTCGGGTTCGCGGCGACGATGTCAGCCAAAGGCACTGACACGCGGTCCTTGGCGCCGTCGATGTTTTGAGTGCTCCACCACACGCCCTTCTGGAGATCCGCGTGAACGCCGCCGTCAGCCGTCGGCGTGGCGTCGGGTCCCGGGACCCACACCAGGGTGGTGAATCCGTTCTCGAACTTTCCGCCGGTGGTTCCGGTGAGGCGGAGCTGGAATGCCGCAGTCGGCGTGGCGGCGCGCTCGGCAAAGCCGATCGCCTTGCCGACTGCGTCGGACAGCTTGATACCGCCGGCCGAATGGTAGGAAACCGAACGATCGCCGGTACCGTCGACGGCCAGCTTCAGTGAACCGTCCTTGTCGAGAACGTTGTCGGCCGAGTACGACGCGGTCTGATCCTTCTCGTCGGTGAACGGGATGCCCCAACCGTTCGGCGTCGCTTCGGTGGACAGGGTCGAGCACGAGGCTTCCGGCGCAGAAGAGCCGAGAGAACCGGTGGACGGAAGCGCAGTAGCAATTGCCGGAGCGGTGAGTGCAGCTGCCCCGAGGAGTGCTACGACGACTCCGACACGGCGCGTGGAATTAATCGACATTGAAATACCTTTCACATATCCCGAGTGGAATTGCGCCAAAATTAACACATGTCGACAATTACCAACAGCGAAGGTATTTCTTTTGTCATCCAAACAGATGACAATTCACCTTGGCAATTCGAAGTGCATTCGCTCCCCCAAAAGTAGGAGAAACTAAACAAAACGACCAATGCTGGACAATTGACCAACAATGGAGAAAACGGAGATAGATGCCACTTGAGCTGGAGTGATCAAGATATAAATATTTGGACCGGCAAACCGAAAAAGGACAATACGTCGGCAGCCCACAAATAGCTACGCCGGCAATTCTCGGACTAGCTGTTGTGGGTATGGACGTTGCTGACGCTGGATTGAAGTAGACGGGCTGGCCCTTCGCGGCAGGATGGAAGTTGCGAAACAGACCATCAACAGCAAAGGGACCAGCCCTGTGACACACCGTAATGCTCCGCTGACTGTGGAGGGAAGACGACGACTCATCGAGCGGTGCCGCACTCGTCCGATCGCCCACGTCGCCGCCGAAATGGGCATCTCCCGACAATGCGCCTCCACGTGGGTCAACCGGTACCGCAAATACGGTGAACTGGGATTACAAGACAGATCCAGCGCACCGAACCATCAACCCACCGCCACCGCCGCAGAGATCGTGGCCGAGATCGAAGCGATGCGCCGGACCCGGAAATGGTCGGCCGCGCGCATCACGTTCGAACTCCGAATGGACGGAACGGTCATCGCTCGCCGGACGGTCACGAAACTCCTGCGGGATCTTGGTCTCAATCGCCGCCGGTTCATCGACCCGAACGGCGAAACGAACCGCAAACCCCAGGTCATCGCCGCGAAACGGCCTGGTCAGATGGTGCACGTCGACGTGAAGAAGGTCGGCCGCATCCCTGACGGCGGAGGTTGGCGCGTCCACGGGCGAGGTTCCGAGCAGGCCAAACGATCACAACGTCGGAAAACGAAGAACAAGCAGGGCCGCGTCGGCTACACCTATTTGCATTCCGCGATCGATGGCAACACCCGTTTGGCGTACACCGAGGCCAGAGACAACGAAACTGCCGCGACAGCCATCGATTTCATGAACAACGCCCGACTCTTCTTCGCGGCGCACGGCATCACCCGGATCGAGCGCGTGATCACCGACAACGGATCATGCTATCGGGCAGCAGATTTCACTGCTTCACTGCGGGAAGCGCGGCACTACCGGATCAAGCCGTACACGCCGAAACACAATGGGAAAGTGGAGCGCTACAACCGCATCCTCGCCGAAGAACTGCTGTACTCCCGCGAATACATCAGCGAAGCCGAGCGGCGCACTGCCGTCGAGGTGTGGAACATTCACTATAATTATCACCGACCGCATTCAGCACGCGGAGGACGACCGCCTGCCGCTTACCGCCGGCACCGCGTAACTAACGTCCGTGCCTCATACAACTAGCCTCCAGCGAAAGGCGGAAGAATATCGACAGCGCTACCGGAGGCTCGAGAGACGTCGCGGGTCAACTCGTCACCGACGAGGAAAGCCGAGACCGACAGCACTCGCTCCATCTCCGGTCCGTATCGTCCGACCAAGACCGCCACCAACTCGGCAAGTGTGTTGTCGGGCGAGATGGCGACTACCTCGCTACGGCAACCGGATACATCCGCTGCAGCAGCAAAGTAACGAACCGAGATCGAATGCGGATCAGCCACCAATCGCTCCCATACTTCTTTCCGGCGGAACGAAGTCCGCGGCGTCGATGCCGTGCCCTGCCCATTTGTTCCACATCGCACCGCGCCACAAATCCGCTAGTTCGTCGTCACTTGCTCCCGATCTGAGCGCGGCACGCAGGTCAACTTCACGGTCACTGAACAGACATGACCGAATTGTTCCCTCTGCTGTCATTCGCGTCCGATCGCATTCACTGCAGAACGAGCGGGTCACGGAAGCGATGATCCCTACCGTCATCGTGGTCCCGTCGACACGCCATTCTTCGGCAGGAGCCGACGGATCTTCACGGCCGATTGCGGCCAATTCGAAACGGTCACTCAATACCGACAGTAATTCAGCCGCAGTCACCATGTTCTCGCGCGCCCAAGCATGGTCTGCATCGAGAGGCATTTGCTCGATAAAGCGCAATTCGACGCCGGCTTCGAGGCACCACTGCAAAAGATCCGCCGCGCCGTGGAGCGTTTCACGCATCAGCACCGCATTGATCTTCAGTGGCGCGAGCCCGGCCGCAGCTGCCGCTCGAATTC
This sequence comes from Rhodococcus sp. NJ-530, assembly GCF_003860625.1. Taxonomy (NCBI): domain Bacteria; kingdom Bacillati; phylum Actinomycetota; class Actinomycetes; order Mycobacteriales; family Nocardiaceae; genus Rhodococcus; species Rhodococcus sp. NJ-530. The sequence goes on along the minus strand of NZ_CP034152.1, from coordinate 2,429,692 downwards.
CCGCGAGAACGGACGGCAGCCTGTCCCGACGCGTCAATTCAGCGAAATGGGCGCGATCAACCGAATCCAGGGAAACATTGATGCGAGTCAAACCAGCTGCGGCCAACTTCGCCGCACGATGTTCGAGCCCAACGGCGTTGGTAGTCATGGAAAGTGGAATTCCTGGCACGCGCGCGGCGCACCCCCCGATGATCTTTTCGAGGTCACTACGCATCAGCGGTTCGCCGCCGGTGAATCTCACCTCGCGAATACCGACTCGTTCGACGCCGATTCCGACCACTCGAATGATCTCGTCGGCACTCAGAAGGTCTTCCGCAGCGATGGCCGGCAAGCCTTCCTCCGGCATGCAATACGTGCAACGAAGTGAACACTTCTCGGTGATCGAGACTCGCAGATCTCTGGCAACACGCCCGAACCTGTCGACCAGGAGATCCGTCTCGGGACGACCGGCGAGGGAGGCAGCGTCGAACCGCACGGTGGGAATTCCCATCGAGACCACTGTCATCACTTCACCAACTTCCGTATTGCTCCAGTATGACCGAAAGCCGTACTCCGTGTGTCGGACGGACCACACCGCCTAGGATCAAAACATGTCGAGGTTGTCGAGGTTACTGTCATGAGCGCGCGTTCGGTCGAGGAACACGCGTCGCACATCTCCGGATTGCTCACCGGCCTGCACACCCTCTCTCCGACGGCAGTTCCGACGGCAGAAGCGTTGGGGCGCATAACTTGCTCGGATATCGCATCGCCGGTAGACCTGCCACTCTTCCGCAACTCGCAGATGGACGGGTATGCCGTCGATGCTGCTTCTGTGGCCTCGGTTCCGACCACACTGACGGTTCGAGGCGTGATCGCCGCTGGAAGCGGAAAACCACCGAAACACCTTCCAGGATCGGCATTTCGCATCATGACCGGTGCTCCGCTCCCCGAGGGTGCCGACGCCGTTGTTCCGGTCGAGGACACAACGGGTGTCACCGAGCACGTCGTCACGATCGAACGGGGCAGGTCGGTAGGCGAATTCGTACGCGAACGTGGCAGCGACATCACCGCCGGAATGCTACTGGTCACGGCCGGAACGCACTTGGAACCTCGCCATATCGCCGCGCTGAGTGCTGTGGGCCTGGCCTCGCTCGACACCTACACGAAGCCACGGGTCGCGATAATTACGACGGGCGCCGAACTGAAAAGTGCCGGAACAACTCTCGAACCCGGTGAGATCTACGATTCCAACGGTCCAGCTTTGGCAACATTGGCCGAAGCCAACGGCGCCGATGTCGTATCCGTCGCCCGAAGCAGCGACGACCCCGCCGAGTTCCGCGAATTACTCTCGTACGCAACCTCGGTCGCTGATCTGGTGTTCACCTCCGGCGGAGTGTCCATGGGCGACTTCGAGGTGGTGAAGGAAACTCTCACGCCTCTGGGAGCACACTTCGGCCACGTCGCAATGCAGCCGGGCGGTCCGCAAGGCACTGCAGTGGTGAACGAAGTGCCGGTACTGAGCTTCCCGGGCAACCCGGTGAGCACGATGGTCTCCTTCGAGGTCTTCGCACGGGGCGAACTGCGCCGGGCCGCGGGCCTGCCCGAGATCCCGCGCGAGCGACTCCCGTTGACTGCACCGCTGCGTTCGGTGGACGGCAAGCGGCAGTTCCTGCGGGCACGCAGAACTGCGGACGGAATCGAACTCGTTGCCGGACCCGGATCGCACCTTGTTGCAGCCATGGCGTGGGCCGACGTCCTGATCGACATCCCCGCCGCCGTGACCGAGCTCGGCGCGGGCGATCTCGTCGACGTCGTCCCGCTCTCGACTTCCTCGATCTGATTCACTCGATCTGATTCAAAGGACACTGATGACCGAATTGACACACGTCGACAGCGAGGGCCGAGCGCGCATGGTCGACGTCAGCGCCAAGGCCGAGACGACGCGTATCGCCGTCGCTGCCGGTGAACTCGTCACGACCGCCGAGGTAGTTCGCCTCGTCCGCGCCGACGGCATGCCCAAGGCTGATGTCCTCACCACCGCGCGCATCGCCGGAATCGCCGGTGCGAAGAAGACCTCCGAACTGATCCCGCTGTGTCACCAACTCGCGCTCTCGTCGGTCAAGGTGGAATTCGGGTTCACCGAAACATCGATCACCGTCGAGGCGACGGCGAAGACTCGCGGACAGACCGGCGTCGAGATGGAAGCACTCACCGCCGTCGCGGTAGCCGGCCTGACCTTGCACGACATGGTCAAAGCGGTGGACCCCGGAGCTACCATGAACGGTGTTCGTCTGCTCACCAAAGACGGTGGTAAACGCGGACATTGGACCCGCGACACTCAGAACGCACAGACAGCTCCGGCGCACACCTTCACCTCGGCACGGTCCGCGACCGTCCTCGTGGCTTCCACCGGCGGTGCGAACGGCACCAGACCCGACACCACCGGACCCACGATCGCGACCTGGCTACGTGAACGGGACTTCGAGGTACGTGGACCGCTTGTGTACGCCGACGCAGACATCGCGGCGGGCATCGCTGACGCCAAGGAGGGCTCCCCGTCACTCGTCATCAGTACCGGCGGCACCGGGGCTTCCCCCACGGATGCCACCCCGGAAGCTACCCGGGCAGTCTTGACCCGTGAGTTGCCCGGCGTCGCAGAAGCGATCCGGACCAAGGGCCTCGAGAAGACACCGCACGCGTCGCTGAGCCGTGGTGTGGCAGGTCTCACAGGTACGACGGTCATCGTCAATCTTCCGGGTTCTCCCGGTGGAGTGAAGGACGGTCTCGCCGTCCTCGGACCCATCATCGATCACCTGCTCGCGCAGGTCGCAGGCGGAGGAGCGCACGATGAGTGAGCTATTGGCTCGGATCTCCGAGCAACCGATTCACGCAGACACCGTCGACGCCGCCGTTGCCGGTCCGAAGAACGGCGCTGTTGTGGTGTTCACGGGAACGGTGCGCAATCACGATGGAGGTCAAGCGGTTTCGGCGTTGGAGTACCAAGCGCATCCGGATGCCGAACGCTTCCTCGAGACGTGCTGCCAAGAGGTTGCGGCCTCGACCGGCCTGCCGGTTGCTGCGATCCATCGCGTCGGTCACCTCGAGATCGGTGATCTCGCACTGGTCGCCGCCGTCGCCGCGCCGCATCGAGCGGAGGCGTTTGCCGCGTGCGCCGAACTGGTGGAGCGCATCAAGCACGAGGTACCGATCTGGAAGCGGCAACACTTCGCGAACGGCGTCTCCGAATGGGTCGGGTTGTAGGTCGAACGCTCCGGGAAGGTAGAGTTGCGATCACTAGGTGCCTGAAATCGGGCATCCAGCGTCGTAGAACGCAAATTTTCTTGCTGAGTGCTCAATGCACCCGCTCTTCTTACGGCGAAGAAGCCTGCCGACCGGCAGCGCCGCCACCACTGTGCTTGATTGTTCGACCGGTTAATTCCCGTGTCGGCATCCGGGCACGAACACGTGCCCGAAAGGCTCTGAACACACTTGTCTGACATCTCTACGCCCGCTACCACCTTCGCAGCCCTCGGTGTGCGCGCACCGCTGGTGAAAGCTCTCGAAGACGGCGGAATCACTTCTCCGTTCCCGATCCAGATCGACACCCTCCCCGACACTCTCTCGGGGCGCGACGTACTGGGCCGCGGAAAGACCGGAAGCGGCAAGACCCTCGCGTTCTCCATCCCCATGGTCTCCCGCCTCGCCGGCGAACTGTCCGGAGGAAAGCGTCGTCCGGGTCGACCGCTCGGCCTGGTGCTCGCACCCACGCGTGAGCTCGCCACCCAGATCACCGCAACCCTCGAACCGTTGGCCGCCGCATACGACTTGCGCGTGACCACGATCTTCGGTGGTGTCTCGCAGCACCGCCAGGTTCAGGCTCTCAAGGCCGGAGTCGACATCGTCGTCGCCTGCCCCGGTCGCCTCGAAGACCTCATGAAGCAGAAGTTCGTAAGTCTCGACGCCGTCGAGATCACCGTGCTCGACGAGGCCGACCACATGGCCGACCTCGGCTTCCTGCCCGTCGTCACCCGCATCCTCTCGTCCACCCCGCAGGACGGGCAGCGTCTACTGTTCTCGGCAACGCTGGACAACGGCGTCGACAAGCTCGTCAAGCGTTTCCTCAAGAACGAGGTCATGCATTCGGTCGACGAGGCCAACTCCCCCGTCGCCGCAATGACGCACCACGTGTTCGACGTCGACGGCGTCGAAGCCAAGAAGGCTCTGGTCGAGAAGCTCGCTTCCGGTACCGGTCGTCGCATCCTGTTCATGCGCACCAAGCACCAGGCTCGCAAGTTGGCTCGCCAGCTCACCGAGTCGGGCATCCCGTCCGTTGACCTTCACGGCAACCTCTCGCAGGCTGCTCGCGACCGTAACCTGGCGGCATTCTCCGCCGGTGAAGCGCGCGTCCTCGTCGCCACCGACGTCGCAGCGCGTGGCGTCCACGTCGACGACGTCGAGTTGGTCGTCCACGTCGATCCGCCGGCCGAGCACAAGGCTTACCTGCACCGCAGTGGTCGCACCGCTCGCGCAGGCAGCGCCGGCGACGTGGTCACCGTGGTTCTGCCCGAGCAGCGTAAGGATCTTGCGATCCTCATGCGCAAGGCAGCCATCAAGGTGACCCCGGTCCGTTCGACTGCCAACTCCGAGCACGTCGTCAAGTTGGTCGGCGACATCGCACCGCACGTCACGCCGGCTCCGAAGGCTCCTGCCCAGCCCAACGGTGGACGCGGACAGCGTCCCGCCGGCCAGGGTGGACGCGGCGGCGCAGCACGTTCGGGTCAGGCTCGCTCCGGACAGGGCGGTCAGTCACGCGGTGCTCGCACCGGCGGAGCTGCCCGTCAGGAACATGCCGGTGGTGGCGCTCGCCGTCCCCGCACCGGCGGCGGCGCTCGCACCGCAGGCTCCACCGGTGGCCGTCCCGCACGCTAGGCCCCCGGTACAACTCAATAGGTTTCGTAGTGGACAGCGTCGGCCAATGGCCGGCGCTGTCGCCATCCGAAGCGTTCGAGATCCGGAACCTGTTGAAACTCGGTCACCTTCCCGACGCACAGCCACGCAATGGGGCGAACGGGTGACGGAATGCCCATGAGTTCGGTGAGGTACTTCTCGTCGTAGAACGAAACCCAGCCGATGCCGATCTCCTCGGCTACCGCGGCGAGCCACAAATTCTGAATTGCCAGTACCGCCGAGAACAGTCCGGTGTCGTCGACGGTATGACGGCCGAGGATGTTCGGACCACCGCGCGACGGGTCGTAAGTGACGACGATGCCGGTACCGCTCTCGGCGATTCCCTCGATCTTGATGGGGTCGAACGTCGAGCGGCGATCCTCGGGCAAAGTCTGCGCGAATTTCACCCGGGCATCGGCGACGTGTGCCGCGAAGGTGTCGAGCGTCTCCGGATTACGAACGACGACAAAATCCCACGGTTGCGTGTTTCCCACGCTCGGCGCGCGATGGGCGGCGTCGAGAATGCGCATCAGAGTTTCGTCGGGGACGATCTCTCCCGAGAACTCGGCGCGAACGTCTCGGCGTCGCCGAATCGCTTCGTACACGGATACAGCTGATTCACTCACGCCCCGACGGTATAGCGGTGCAATCCCAGCATGGCGTCGGGGTGCGGTTCGACCGTTTCTTCGCGCATGCAGGCGCGGAGCGCGCTGCCGACCGCCCCCGAATCCATCCCGGTGCCGATCACGACCAGTTGCGTGGTTCGAGGTTCGCCCGACTTCCATCGCAGCGGCGTGATCCGGACATGATCACCCACCGATTGGATCTCGAATTTTCCTGTGTAGCCCGGAATCTCGAAGTTCACGAAGCCCTTGATGCGGTAAACACCCGACGGCTGATTCTCGAGAAAGTGCGTCAAGGCCCTGGCATCGAGAGGCGTCTCCGATGCGAAATCAACCGATTCGTAGCGGTGGTGCAGGTGATCGTGATGACACGAGCCGTCCTCGTGATCGTCGTCGTGCCCGTCGCGCAGGAGCTCGTCGAGGCTCAGTTGATCGCCCGGAGCCGGAGGGGTCACCTCGCCGGTATCGAACAACAGAGCGGGGTCTATCCGCGAGTGCGAGGTTTCCACCATCGGCGCTCGCGGATTCAACTTACGAATTTCGGCCGTGAATCGCTCGCGTTCGGCGACCGGAACGCTGTCGATCTTGTTGACTACCACCAGGTCTGCCAGCCGGACATGTTGATCGAGCTCGGGATGTTCGCGGCGAACGGTGGAGAAATTGGCTCCGTCGACCAGGACCACCAGGCCGCCGTAGACGACAGACGGGTTCTCACTTCCGAGGACGAGTCGAATCATGTTCCGCGGCTCGGCAAGCCCGCTGGCCTCGATGACGATCACGTCGATCCCGGACTGCCGGTGCGCCAACTTGTTCAGCATCTCGTCCATGTCCGAGACGTCGACAGCGCAGCACAAACAGCCGTTGCTGAGAGAGACCATCGAATCGACCTGACCGGCGACCATCATCGAGTCGATGTTGACGGATCCGAAGTCGTTGACGATCACGCCGATGCGTACACCGTCGTTGTTACGCAGAAGATGGTTGAGCAGCGTCGTCTTGCCCGAACCGAGAAAGCCTGCGACGACTATTACGGGAATCTGCTTCTTCGCCACCACACAACCTTCCGAAACCACACGTACCGATCAGTGATCGTAGTGGAGTGTGGCTCCGGAAGGTTCACGCTGACAGCAGACTCACACCGTGCAGAGCGGACGGATGTCCGACGTGCCCTCGGTGGTCGGTGACGTCAGGATCGTGCATGCGTTGTATCCACGGGATTCGGCGACCCGGCGGATCTCACTCCAGCCTGCCGCGTCGATGACCGCCGACCGTGAGAGCACGAACCCGGAAAGCCTGAGCGGATCGCCCACCAGTGCCCACGAATAGTCGTCGGCAATGTAGGTGACGATGTAGTTGGGTGGGCCGTCCAAGCTTTCCTGTGAGGGCACCCCGGGGAAGCTCACATGCAACTGGGCACCCGTTGCTGGATCGGTAACTCGGGCATTCCCGACGATCTCGTTGGCTTGACCGGTCCACGTCGTACACGTGTTCTTCACGCTCACGTTCGTGGAATCGACAATCCCGTAACTCGCCCGGGTGTCCTTCGCGCACGCGAGGTTGAAGGGCTGAGGAATCGCCGCCACCTGGTTCCATTCCCCTACGTAGCGCGCGACGTCCAGGTTCGCCACCGGCTGCAAGGGTTCCCAGAGTGGGCTCGCCTGCGCGGTTCCCGAAAACATCGTCGCTGCGGCGCACACTCCCGCAATCGCAATCGCACTTCGCCCCGACCACTTCATGTCACTGCTCCTCGTCTGTACAACGCTCGATCGGCATTGGTTCCTCAAGACATTCGGAGCTGACGGACTGGAGGATGGGGCGGTATGTAAAACTACTTTTGGTTTGTTATGGACCTACTTCACAAACCTTATGTAGTCTTTGCTAAAAGATAGCTGAAAGTCGGACGGAGCTACTGTGATGAAGGTTGTCGACTTAGGTCTAGAACGCACTCGCTATGCAGTCATCGACGAGACGATCGAGTCGAGGTGGCGCCGAGTCACCTCTATGCAGCACGACGCCGTTGCCGTCGTGACTCCGCGCGACCGGATCACTTTCGCCGAACTCGAACTCCGGACCGACGCATTGGTCCGCGAACTTCGCCTACGTGGGTCACACGGGGCACGCCCGGTTGCGGTCGATCTCGAACCAACGGCCGAGTCGGTGCCCGCCATCCTCGCCACTCTGATTTCCGGTCGGCCCTTGGTCATGATCGACCCACAACTCCCCGAGGCCCGCCGAGCGCACATCATGAGCACCTCGGGTGCAGTCCCGCTGCAGTCGATACTCGACGAGTCTGCTGCGACGGGCTTCAGATTCGACAGCGCGTTGGAACCATCGAGTTCCGACCCTGCAATGATCGCGTTCACGTCAGGCACCAGCGGGGCACCCAAGGGAGTCGTGTTGAGCCACTCCATGTGCCTGAACAAGGCCGACGAACTCGCCGCAGCAATCGACCTGCGACCCGACGATCACATCGGGAACCTGTTGCCCGTCAGTTTCGGAGCCGGAATCACGGCCCTGATCATGGGGCTTATGAACGGAGTCACGGTCTACTGCTGGGATCCACGTATCGACGGCGTCTCGGGAATCGACGACTGGCTGATCGAGAATTCGATCACGACCACGCACTGTGCGCCGTCTTTTCTGCGGGCGTGGTCAGATCTCGATTGCGGTGCAGCAAATGATGATTCGATCGGTTCCCTACGCGTCGTCGTAACGTACGGAGAAGCAGTTCACGGCGAGGACTACGCGCGCCATCGCAGTCACGGCTTCGCTCGCGTCACGTACGTCAACTGGCTGGCCACCACCGAGACCGGTGTCGTCGCGTACAACGCGTTCCCACCACATTCCGAACTACCCGTCGGAGTGGTACCGGCCGGACGTGCTCGCGACGGCAAGGACGTACAGATCGTCGATGTGAACGGCGTGCCTCTCCCCGACGGAGAGATCGGAGAGATTCAGGTTGTCTCCAGTGATCTTGCCGACGGATACCACGGCGACCCGGATCGAACTGCAACACGATTCACGCGACTGGGCGACGGAGTGAGCATCTACCGGACCGGTGACCGGGGCCGCATCGACGAACGCGGAGAACTGCAACTGCGGGGACGCGTCGACGACGCCGTCAAGATTCGGGGCTACCTGGTGGAGCCGATGGAAGTCGAGGCGCATATTCGTCGAATTCCAGGCGTCGCCGATGTTTTCGTGGCCGTCGTCCTCGAGAACGATCGACCGGAGATCGTCGCCTACGTGGTCCTGACCAAAGCCGTGATGGCACGGTCGGGCGCCGAGATGCGGCGCGAATTGGCGACATATCTGCCGGCCTGGATGCTCCCCCGACATTTTGTTCTGATGCCGGCGTTGCCCCGCAACGAAAGAGGAAAGGTCGATCGAACAGCGCTGCCCTCCGTCGAGGTGCGGTCCACTCCACCGACTCTCGCCGGGCCCGCCGAATTGTGGTTGTCCTCGATCTGGGAGTCGATTCTCGGTATCGACTCCATCGACCGTGAGGACGACTTCTTCGAACTCGGCGGCGATTCGCTTGCTTCAACCGAAGTGGTGGCAAAGATTCACGACATGTTCCGGATCCGGATCACGGCGGCGGAGTTCGCGGCCGCCAGTACCGTCAAAGACCTTGCAGCGCTGGTGGATCGGCGCAGAATCGATCCCGATGATCGCGTCTGTCACAACACGATGGTGCCACTGAAGCTCGAAGGCTCCGGGCGACCGCTGTTCATCATGAACGGAGCGGGGTGCCCATCGACGACGCTGTCCACCTTGTCGAAAGCGCTTCACACCGATCGGCCGGTTTACGCACTTCAGCCACACGGCTTCGAATCTCGCGGACTACCCGACCGGTCGGTGAAAGCAAGCGCCCGCCGTTTCATTTTCGAAATCAAGAAGATTCAGCCCACCGGGCCATACCTCCTCGCCGGATACTCGTACGGCGGCTACGTGGCGCTGGAAATGGCGACACAGCTGTCCGAGTCAGGTGACACTGTCGAACACGTCACCGTTCTCGACACCAGAATCTCCACCGAGGCTGCCGCACGACTGGCTGGTCGAGCGGGCATCACTTTGGATCCGTCGATCGTCGACCTTGCACCACAACCATCCTCCAATGCCCGCTGGAAGCCGACCAGACGCACCGTCGCGGCCATGTGGATCCGCACGCTGTTCGCCGGCATTCTGCAGTACCCGCCGGCCACCCAGTGGACCGTGTTCCTCTACATCGGAGGCCAGGCGCTCCGGAAGCATCGGATACGAGCATGCGCCGCGCCCGTCACCGTGATCCGTGGAGCCACCAACAACCGTGGACGCGAGATCTGGTCACTCATTGCCACAGGCTCACTGGATTTCGACGACGTCGACGCGTGCCACGAAGACGTCGTCCGCCAACCGTACGTCCGCAAGACTGCGGCGATCATCGATCGAGTCTGTGATCGAGCGTGACCAGCGCTGCTCATGTCCAGCTGTAGAAGAAAGAGCGGCGGGGAGTGAGTGCCCAGTCGGTCGTCGACGAACACACTCGTTCCTTGACGAACGCACCCGCCCTGCCTGCGATGAACATGCCCGCTGCGTCGTCGACACGAGTGGTCCGCTGGAACACACCTCGCCGCCTCCCGAGACTGATGCACCGGCCTGCGAACTTCGGAGCCACCGGGCGCGGCGCGGAACCTTCGAGTCGATGCAGGATCGTCTCGGCCGCATGGATTCCCAAGGGAATCGCAGCCTGACAACTCATCCTCAGTGAAAGATCACCGACTGCGACAGCATCACCCGCACCGACGATGTTGGGGTGGGACGAGCATTCGAGTCGGTCGTCGACCTTCAGACGACCGAGACCGTCGACGGGAAGGCCACTTCGGCGCGCCAGCTCGGGGACCCCGAATTCTGTCGCGAGAATCGTGCAATCTGCCTCCACCCGTGCGCCTCCCGCAAGCTCGCAGGACGAACCGTCAATCCGTGTAACCCGGGATTCGGTGACGATGTCGACCCCAAGATCGGTCAATGTTCTGAGAATTGCAGATCGCGCACGCTCTGACAGATCCGGGGCCACGATTCCTCCGGTCACCAAAGTGATTCGGCTGCTTCGCTGCTCAGCCAATTCTGCGGCAGTCTCGATTCCGGTGAGACCGCCGCCGACAACACAGACCGTAGCCTTCCCGTCGAGTGTCGCCAGTCTGGATTCGAGGCGAACCGCGTCCTCGAATTCGGAGACGCTGAACCCGTGCTCCGCCGCCCCGCCGATAGTGCTGGGTAACTGCCCACTTCCGACTGCGTAGACCAGATAGTCGTAGTCGAGCACACTGCCGTCGTCGAGGGTAAGCCTGCTGACCGCGGCGTCGATGTCCGTCACCGTCCCGAATACTCGGTGTGCCGCACGCGGTAGCGCCCTGTCGAACGAGACCGTCGCGTCGTAGCCAGCCGCGATCATCTGATGGAGCCTGATTCTTTGCACGAAGTGTGGGCGCGGATTCACGACGGTCACCGTGATGTCCGACCGAGTTCTCAGCAGTCGCTTCGCTGCCATGACGCCCGCATATCCTGCCCCGATTATCACCACGTGTGCACTCATGGTTCTCCGTTCCGCCAACGGTCCCCATGCTGAGAATGCACGGGATGATCAGGCCTCATCGCGGACGTTATTGAACATTGACGCCCTGGCGTTATGGCGGTCGACACATCTAGGCAGAACTGTGCTGCATGCAATAGAGACTCGAAAAACACAGGGTCGACAACACAACACTGGCTCGAATACAACAAATGCTCTGCACCGATTGGTGCAGAGCATTCGTTCGGGTGGAGCTAAGGGGACTCGAACCCCTGACCCCCACACTGCCAGTGTGGTGCGCTACCAGCTGCGCCATAGCCCCGTATTCAGTTCGCTCTAACAGTCGAACTCGCAGCGGCTGTTCTGCTTTCCGCTTGCTGGAAGAAAGTTACACCACTTGACTCGTGGGCAACAAATCGCCTGGTCAGAGCGAAGCGGCCGCTCCTTGTCGAAGCGGCCGCTCCAGCTCAAGAGGAGAGCTTGGAAACCCAGTCGCTGCTGCCTGTGTCAACGATCTTGCCGTTCGCCACAACCGTGGGCGTCCCGTTCGACCCGACATCCTTGAGCGCCTGGCTGGCGGCTGCGGCATTGGCCGCGGCGGCTTCGACGTTGGTACCGGAAGAGATGCAGGTTGCCACGTCCTCGGATGCGCCCGCATCACGAGCGATCTGGGCGAGGTCGTCGTTGGTGTGGTCGCTGCTGCCGCCCTCGGCCGGCTGCGTGTCGGTCGCGAAAAGCTTGTTGTGGAATGCGGAGTACGCGATCGCGTCGCCGCCCTGAGCAACGCACAGGAGCGCAGCGCCGGCCCGTGTGGAGTAGTCACCGCTGCCCGACGCCCGGTTGAGGAAGTTCAGCATGTGGTACCGCACGGCGACGTCACCGTTGTCGACAGCGGCCGCGAGAGCCTGGCCACTGAGGTGTTCGAGCGCAGCACAAGCCGGGCACAGCGGATCCTCGAAGAGATCAATGGTTGTCGCGGCGGAGGGCTTGCCGAGCAGCACCACTCCGTTGTCCTGCACCGTGACGGCAACTTCGGAACTCTGCACGGAGCCGTAACCGTCGTTCTGGGGCTTGTTCTTGCTGTTCGTCCACAAGACACCGCCGATGACGAGGGCCGCGATCACGAGCACCGCGAGGCCACCGATGATGTAGGTGGAGCGGCTCGAGACCGGTTCCGGCGAGTATTTGTTCTTGCTGCTCTTGGTGCTCACGCTGATGCAGTCCTTCGTGCGTCGAAACGATTTACCGATTGCTTACCTTGCCACTGAAGACTGAGTATCCACTGAGAACGCCGCGCGTGATCCGGGCCCCAACGCGAGTGGCGAACGCGGGAACACGAGCAGCCAGACGGCAAGTGCCAAGAAGCCCAGGTCGCGGAGAATCTCCTTCGAATAGTCCCAAGCGCCGACGTCGGCTGCACCTCCGCCGCCGAAACATCCGCAGTCGATGGACAATCCCCTGGCCCACACCGAAATGATCACCGCAATGAGAACCGTGAGGATGACCACCGAGACTGCAGCGGATGCTCGCACCGCCAACCCGACGAGGATCAGCAGGCCCAGGACTATTTCGACCAGGGGAAGAGCCGTCGCCACCGGACCCACCAGTGACTCGGGCAATAGTTGATAGGCGCGCACCGCGATCTTCGTCTGAACGGGATCAAAGAACTTGAGTCCCCCGGAAATCAGCCAGACGGCCGCCAAACCCAATCGGGCCACAAGACTCACGATGCGAATTGCCACCCGATCGAGAGTACAGAATGCCCGGTCAGTCCAGGTTTGTCCGCGCAGGAGTATCCGTTAGCACCGTCACATCAGTCAGATCTTCTACAACGGATTCGACAGGCTTCGTTCGCGACGGGACGAACAACCACCCTGTAGCCGACACGACGACAACCGCTCCCATCACCGCGAAGGCCGCAGAGTACGACACATACTCGGCGATCAGCCCGGCACAAATCGGCGCCACTACCCCACCGATGTCGGACATCATCTGGAATACCGCCAGAACGGGTCCACCTCGGGCCGTCGATCCGACAACATCGGCAACCGCGGCCTGCTGGGCCGGACTCATGAGGCCGGAGCCGACACCAGTCACTGCGGCAATGGCGAAGAACACCACGAGGTTGTCGGTGAATCCCATTGCGATGGTTCCCAGACCGCAGATGAGTAGGCCGCTCACGACAAAGGGCTTGCGTCCGAAGCGGTCCGAGAGTCGTCCGGAGACGATCAACACCAACGCATTGCCGACGGCGAAGATCGTCAGGGCGTAGGCCGCAATCGAGGGGTCTCGGCCGAGGAACTCGACGACGAACAGGGGAACCATGGCAACGCGAACTCCGAAGATCACGCCACCGAAGGCGAGGTTCGATCCGAGCGCTGCCCGGTACACCGGAGACTGGAGGCCTTCTGTGAGAGTCATCGACTTCACATCGACAGCCTTGTCCGGTGACGCCAAATGAGATCCACGCAGGCTCACGAAGACAACGAGCGCGGCGATCACCAACGCAATTGCGTAGATGATGAACGGCATCCGCAGACCGAACTGCAACAGCGCACCGCCGACCAGCGGGCCGCCGATCGATCCCATGAGAAAGCTTGTCGCGTACAGACCCGACACGCGGCCGCGACTGTCCGACGGTGACATGCGAATGATCAGCCCGAGGGCCGACACCGTGAACATGGTCGACCCGATGCCGCCCAACGACCGGAACAGCAGAAGTTGCCAGTACTCCCCCGCGAAAGCGCACGCACCGGTCGAGACCGCGACGATGAGAAGGCCGACGATGTAGACCGGCCGCTCACCGAGTTTCTGTACCAAAGTGCCGCTCATCGGCGCGAACACCAACCGCATGAAAGCGAAAGACGAGATCACGATCGTGGCGGCGGTGACCGATACGTCGAAGCTGCGCGCGAACTGAGGTAGTGCCGGGGCGACCAACCCGAATCCGAGGGCGATGACGAAGCTGGCGGCGACCAGTACCCAAATTTCCTGTGGCAGCTTGGCTGCACGAGTTTTCATGTCGCCCGGAATTCTAGCCGGGCGACATGAGCGGTCCGCGGGCTAGTTCGCCTTCAAGACGCCGGACACCAAGTCCTTGGCCGCTGCCTGAACCTGAGCCAGATGATCGGCGCCCTTCATCGACTCGGCATAGATCTTGTACACGTCCTCCGTGCCGGACGGCCTCGCTGCAAACCACGCGTTCTCCGTCGTCACCTTGAGACCACCGATCGCCGCGCCGTTTCCGGGCGCCGCGGTCAGTGTCGCCGTGATCGGTTCACCCGCCAGCTCGGTTGCACTCACCTGGTCGGGAGACAGTTTTGCCAAGACTGCCTTCTGTGCGCGTGTCGCGGGCGCATCGATACGTGCGTACGCCGGGCTCCCGAACTTCTCGGCCAACGCGGCGTAGTGCGCTGACGGAGACTTTCCCGTCACCGCGGTGATTTCCGACGCGAGCAACGCAAGGATGATGCCGTCCTTGTCCGTCGTCCAGACGGAACCGTCGTGTCGGAGGAAGGACGCGCCGGCGCTTTCCTCGCCGCCGAATCCCACAGACCCGTCGAGCAATCCGGGAACGAACCACTTGAACCCGACCGGAACCTCGAGCAAATCGCGGCCCAGGCTGCTCACGACACGGTCGATCATCGAGGAACTCACGAGGGTCTTGCCGACCTTGGTATCTGCGCCCCAACCTGGCCGGTTCGCGAACAGGTACTCGATGGCAACGGCCAGATAGTGATTCGGGTTCATCAAACCGCCGTCGGGAGTGACGATGCCGTGACGGTCGGAGTCCGCATCGTTTCCGGTCGCGATGTCGTAGCGATCCCGAATCCCGATCAGCGACGCCATCGCGTCGGGCGACGAGCAGTCCATGCGGATCTTGCCGTCCGTATCGAGCGTCATGAACCGCCAGGTCGGATCGACGAGAGGATTCACAACTTCGAGGTCGAGTCGGTGAGTTTCGGCAATCGCGCCCCAGTAGTCGACGCTTGCCCCGCCGAGGGGGTCTGCACCGATCGTGATTCCGGCATCGCGGATCGCGTCGAGGTTGAGGACACTGGGGAGGTCTTCGACGTAGTAGCGGAGGAAGTCGTAGCGTTCGACGCGGTCCAGCGCTTGTGCTGCCGTCACACGCCGTACCCCGGAAAGCCCCTTGCGCAGTAGCTCGTTCGCTCGATCGGCGATAACCGACGTCGCATCCGTGTCCGCGGGCCCGCCGTGCGGCGGGTTGTATTTGAAGCCACCGTCACGAGGCGGATTGTGTGACGGTGTCACGACGATGCCGTCGGCTTTGGCCTCCGGACCCGTCGAGTTGTATCGCAAGATCGCGTGACTGACAGCCGGGGTGGGAGTGTAGGCGTCGCGTGAATCGACGAGGACGACGACGTCGTTGGCGGCGAGGACCTCCAAGGCCGACAGCCAGGCAGGCTCCGAGAGCGCATGTGTGTCCCGGCCGATGAACAGCGGGCCGTCGATTCCCTGCGAAGCGCGGTACTCGACGATCGCCTGGGTTGTCGCCAGGATATGAGCTTCGTTGAACGCCGAGTCGAGACTGGAACCGCGATGTCCTGAAGTGCCGAAAAGTACCTGCTGCATCGGGTTCTCGGGATCCGGAGTGCGCGTGTAATAGGCGGTGACCAGATGAGGAACATTGATCAGATCCTCTGGCAGAGCCACTTGTCCTGCTCGTTCGTGCGCCACGAATCCCCCTCGGCCCGGTGGTCGACCACTGTGTCGACGCGACTGTGGACAATTGTCTACCCTGGCCGCGTGGCGTGCACGCTCGGCGCCGGATCCGTCAATCCGTGATCTGGATTCCCAACCACGCAGCGGACAGTCCCACGATCAGACTGAGGACGATGTAGATCAGAGAAAGCGCCGTCTGGCGCCTCTCGATCATCCCGACGTTCTCGGTCGCAAAGGTCGAATATGTGGACAAGCCGCCGCAGAAGCCGGTCGCCAGAAGTGCGGCCATCTCGGTGGAAAGAGCTGCCCCGGTGAACAATCCAAGGAGGAAGCAGCCGATCACGTTCGCGGCGAACGTCGCAGCCGGAAATCCCTTGTACGCGGGCACATACCGCGCCAACAGGTACCGGCCACTCGCACCAGCGCCGCCGCCGAGTGCCACCAGGAGAACTGTCATGCCGACGCTCCGTCCCGCGTGCGGATCCAGCGTTCACCGAGCCCTTTGCCCAGTGCTGCAGCGAGGATCGCGGGAATCAGCGTCCCGAGAACATAGAGAATCGATCGCCACGGACTCTCCGTCACGGCGTGAACCGCGAAGGACGAGAAGGTGGTGAAGCCGCCGCAGAAGCCCGTGCCGAGAAAGAGGTACCCAACCTTGTTGTGCACGAGCAGGGCCGCGAGAACACCGAGAACGAACGAGCCGACGACGTTGATGACCAGCGTCGTCCAGATGTGGGAAAAGAGCTCCCCCAGACCGTAGCGGCTGAGCGCGCCCAACCCTCCGCCGACGGCAACCGCGCACACCGCAGCCGGCAGTTTCAGATCACCCATGCTCTGGCCTCACCCGAAAGAGCCTACGTCCCGGAGCGGGCTTTCGGCGGGCGAGGAATGAAGTAACTTGTCCGCTGCTGATACTCGCGATAGCCCGGACGCTGTTCCATGTGTCGCTCGAGCAACCGCGCTCCGGTGGCGAAGACCAGGAAGTACGTCATGGCGATCGGTGAGAGGACGGTCAACACCCCCGGCCACACGGACGCCGAGACGAGGAAGATCCCCCACCAGACGCACGCGTCGCCGAAATAGTTGGGATGCCGCGTCCATGCCCACAAACCTTGATCCATGATGTGGCCACGGCTGCCCGGATCGGATTTGAACTCCTCCATCTGTCGGTCGCCGACCGTCTCGAACGTGACGCCGACAATCCACAGCGCGATTCCGAGTACGACAAGAAGTCCGAAGCTGCCGTTCGACACTGCTGCGACCTGGATCGGCAGGGAGACGAACCACAACGAAATCCCCTGCGTGAGATAGATCTTGCGGATCGCATACAGCGTTCGATTACCCGTCGCTCGTCCGAGCATTTCTTCGTACCGCGGGTCTTCACCTTTGCCACGCGATCGAATCGCCATGTGCGTCGCCAACCGCAGACCCCAGATCGCCACGAGCGCAAGCATCAGCAACCGGCGCCAGAGGTCGCCGGTTCCCACTATCGCGGACACGAGCGCGATCAGAACGAAGCCGGCGCCCCACGACACGTCGACAACGTTGTGGCGCCCGATCCGTACACCGATCGTGGCTGTCACCGCCATTCCGACGGCGATCGCCAGCAGACTCGTGAGTGTGACCACTCCGAACGCGCCCCAGTCGAATCCGTTCATCGCCGCGACACCCACTGCGGCCGTACCGGTTCCATACCCGATCGACCATCACCGTGCGGCCGGACCGACAGAATCTGATCGACGCCCATCCTGCCGTCCCGAAATGCCATTCCTCCGCCGACGAGGTAGAGACGCCACACCCGAGCGACTTCGACACCTACGAGTTCCACGACGCGATCCCAGTTCGATTCGAAGGTCTCGATCCACGCGTCGACGGTCCGCACGTAGTGCTCACGCAGGGCGTGGACGTCCCGCACTTCGAGTCCACCTTCCTCGATCATCGCAACAGTGCGACCGACGGGCCGCATGTACATGTCCGGCGCGATGAACGACTCGATGAACGGACCTCCCCCGGGGTGCGGGCCAGTGCGGGACATCTGCTGAATCAGCACACGGCCACCGGCAATAACATTGTCGTGAAGCGCTTTCACGTAGGTCGGATAGTTGTCCTCACCGACGTGCTCACCCATCTCGATGGACGCGACCGCATCGAAGGGACCGTCTGGAATCTCTCGATAATCTTGGAGGCGAATCTCGACCCAGTCTTCCAAACCGAGCGCGCGGACCTTCGCGTCGACAAAAGCCTTCTGCTCCGCCGAGATCGTGATTCCGACAACCCTGGCGCCGTACTCCCGCGCTGCATGCAGACTGAGCGAGCCCCAACCACAGCCGACATCGAGAAACCGCAAGCCTCGCGCTCGATCGAGACCGACCTTGCGGCACACCAGGTCCAGCTTGTCTGTCTGTGAGTCTTCGAGCGTGTAGTCCGGTGCATCGGAAGTCCAATAGCCCGAGGAGTACGCCATGTTCTCATCGAGGATCAATTGGTAGAAATCGTTCGACAAATCGTAGTGGTGCCCGATCGCCTCGCGGTCGCGGGCGAGGCTGTGCAGGCGCCCCTTCACCTGAGCCTGCGACGCCGGCGGAGCCAAAGGTCTCCCGAAAGCACCGAAGGATCGCGCAGCCTTGACCGCGGCCAAGACGAGCGACGGTGTCGGGGTAATCGACCCGAGCCCCCGCTCGGCAGACACCTTCCACACGTGTGTGAGTGCATCGCCTAGATCGCCCTCGACGTCGAGTTCACCGAGAACATACGCCTGCGCAGCCCCCAACTCGCCGGGATTCCAGAGCAAGCGTCGCAAAACGTTCGGGCTGTAGAGCGTCACCTTCGGAGCATCTTCCGGACCTGCTGTGCTGCCGTCCCATGCAGTCAACCGCACCGGAAGTTCGCCGCCGACAAGTGGACTGAGGATGTCCGAGAGACGACCCGCAACGCCGGTACCTTGTGTCGTTCGATCCACTGTGGCAGTCATCGCTGGTTCCTCCGATCGAGAACAATTTGCTGGACGTCGAGATACCCCGACCGAAACCCCGCCTCGGAGTAGCAGAGATAGAAATGCCACATGCGCGCGAACACTGCGTCGAACCCGAGCGCGGACGCCTCGTCGGTGCGAGCGCTGAATCGCTCGTCCCACAGTCGCAACGTCTGCGCGTAGTGATCGCCCATCGACATCCGCTCACGCACCCGCAGCGTTGTCATGCGCTCGGTGACGTCCTCGATCGCCCGCACCGACGGGAGAAATCCGCCGGGGAAGATGTACTTGTGCACCCAGGTGTAGGTGTTGCGGGTCGCGAGCATTCGATCGTGCGGCATCGTGATGGCTTGGATCGCCGCGCGCCCACCCGGCGCCAGCAGGGCGTCGATCGTCTGGAAGTAGCTTCCCCAGTACTGGTGGCCGACGGCCTCGATCATCTCGACCGACACAACGGCGTCGTACTCCCCCTGTACCTGCCGATAGTCGAGAAGGTCGACCTGAACGCGATCTGCCAGTCCCGCAGCGCTTATCCGCTTCGCTGCCAATTCCTGCTGTTCGACCGAAAGTGTCACCGAGCGCACCGTCGCTCCCCGTTGGGCAGCTCGGATCGCCAATTCTCCCCAGCCTGTGCCGATTTCGAGCACTCGCGAACCGGGTCCGACACCTGCGCCATCCAGCAGTCGATCGATCTTCCGATGCTGCGCCGCTGCGAACACGTCCCACGACGGGGTCGCTCCTACCGACAGATCCTCGAAGAGGGCACTGGAATACGTCATTGTGTCGTCGAGGAACAGTTCGAACATCTCGTTCGAGAGGTCGTAGTGCCGGGAGATGTTCGAGCGCGTGTTCTGCGTCGAATTCCGTTCACTGCGAGGCTGCTTCGGAATGTAGAGGCCTCGTAGCCGCTGCAGGAAGTCGGGAATGAGCGTCGCCACGCGGGAGGCGAAGACTTCCAGGACCGCAGTGAGGTCGGATGCTTCCCAATCGCCCGCCATGTACGACTCGCCGAATCCGATCAAACCACTGTCACCCACACGAGCAGCGAAGTCGTCTGGGCGGTGAATGACCATCAACGGCGAATCGGGGCTACCGCCACCGGAGAACTCACCGTTGGGCATCTGGACGCGCAGCGGCAAACGTGCGACCGCCTTGTGGAACAGGGCGCGGGCAACCGGTGATGCAACCCGCACTTTGAGCCCGCTCGGCACTGTGGCGACGCCCGGCCACCGCTCGGTTTCGATCGTGTGAGCGGAAGGTTCGGTGCCGAGAGTGGTTGTGGTCATTGCACTGCCTCCTGCGGGTGATGTTGCGGTCGGGGAACGATGGGTAAGCGCCTGGCCCACAGCCGGATTCCTTGAAATCTGATCTGCGCGGCGACTCGGAGCGGAGCCAGCGGGATGGCGAGCGCACTGCGCACGATCTCGCGCGTCGTCGCCGGCACACAACGACCGGACACCGTGGCCACGAAGGGCGCCTTGCCGTCACGGGCCAGAACTATCGAGAGCGCGAGCGCGGTGTCGGGTAGCGGAAGTCGCATCCGGTACTCGCCGTCCAGATCGTTGAACGGAGATACGTAGAACTCTTTGGACGTGCGAACCCCGCCACGTTCGTCGGTTTCGAGCAGGTAGCAGTGCCGTTCGCCGTAGGTGTTGTGAACCTCGGCAACGACGCACCGCTGACTGCCGTCGTCGTTCAGACACCAGAACACACTCAGCGGGTTGAACACATGGCCGAACACACGCGCGTTCGCAAGCATGAGGATGCGACCGCCGGCGAACTCCAATCCGTTGGTTGCCAGAAAAGTCTCGACGTTGGCACGAATCGATCGAGTGGGGTCGCCGAGGTGATCCCCGGCGTCGAACTTCGCCAAGGGCCGCAAAGCCTTCGGAAGCTCGGGCAAATCGTCGACGTCGACGAGCCAACTGTAGCTTCGGTACTCGAACTCGTTGTGCAACGGCTCCGTTCGTACGTGCCGAATGCTCGTATGAACGATGGACGGCGTGATGGGTGCGGTCACGGCCACCGACCTCCGACGCGTTCGGCGGCGCGCAGGCCAGAGAGTGCACCGTCCTCGTGGAAACCCCATCCGTGGTACGCACCGGCAAACGCGAGCACGTCCGAGTCCAACTCGGGAAGCCGCGCTTGAGCGGCGACGGAGGTGGGTGTGTACTGCGGATGCTCGTAGGTCATCTGATCGATCACCGAGTCCGGGGACACCATTTCGCCTCCCCCCAAGGTCACTAGGTAGCGCCGGCCAGTCTCCGGGAGCCGCTGCAACCTCGTCATGTCGTAGCTGACCAGAACGTGATCCGGCTTCGCGTTGCATTCAGGGATGTAGTAGTTCCACGACGCGCGCGCATTGGTGTTGCCGGGCAGCACATTTTCGTCGGTGTGAAGTTGGGTGTGGTTGACGGAGTACGGCATTGCGCCGAGGACCTGGGATTCGGCAGGCGTCGGATCCGCCAAAATCTTCAGTGCTTGCTGCGGATGCGTTGCGACCACGGCTGCGTCGAAGGTCTGGATCTGGTCGTCGCCGTCACGAATGTCTACGCGATCGTCGAACCGGTGGACGGCGCGAACCGGCGTGTTCAGGCGGATATCCCCGATACTTTTGGCGACGAGACGAACGTATTCGCCCGATCCACCGGTGACTGTTCGCCAGGTCGGCGATCCAGTGACGCTCAGCATTCCGTGGTGATCGAGGAACGAGAACAGGTACCGCGCGGGATATTTCAGCGCCGAGCCGGGATCACACGACCAGACTGCCGACACGAGCGGAGTCATGAAGTGAGCGGTGAAGTAGTCGGAGAACCGGCCGCTGCGCAGAAACACCCCCAGTGTCTGGTCGGGTGCCGACGGATCCGTGTTGTCGAGCAGGGCTCGGGCACGGCGATGGAAGCGCTTGACCTCCATCAACATCGACAGAAAGCTGCCGTTGACAAGGAGCCCCGGCGTCGGGAGAACGCCGCGCAAACCTTGGCCTCCCGAGTACTCGAGCCCGCACCCCCCACACCTGACCGACATGCTCATATCGGATTCCTGCGTAGGCACATCGAGTTCTGCGAACAATCGCAACAATGTCGGATAGGTGCGATCGTTGTGGACGATGAACCCCGTGTCGATGGCGAGGCTTCGCCCTTCCGGGTCGGTGACCGAATGGGTGTCCGCGTGCCCGCCGAGCCGTGAATCCGCTTCGTAGAGGGTGACGTCACGGTCCTTACTGAGCACCCACGCCGCTGTCAGACCTGCGACACCACTACCGACGACGGCCACCTTGCGCTTGTCGGAACTCATCGTCGTTCTCCCATCTTTGTTGCGGCTACCCCGCGACTCATTCCTGCGATTGCATCCGCGACGAGGCGATGCCAAGTCGCCGCCCGACGGAGCATGAAGTGGCCTGCGCCGTCGATGCCGATCCATTCAGCGCTCTTACCCGACTTCTGCAGTTCGTCAACTTTCCGACGAGACGCTGCCGGGTCGGTCCACGAGTCGGCCGTGCCGTGGAGCACAACCAGTGGTGTGTCCGAATGCAGATTCACCGACGTTCCATCGGGCCACCACGGCGCCAGCGCAACCACACCGACCACCGCCGGATCGCCACACAGTTCGGCGGCGACCCGTCCGCCCATCGAGTGCCCCAGCAAAATCACCCGAGCTTGTGCATTACGTTTCGTTATCGCGTCGAGTGCGGCGCGGGCGTCGGCGACCGGACTGCGCTCGGCACCGTTCCAACCTCGAACTCGATAGCGAGCCTGCACCGCTTTCACACCGGAGAGGCGAAGCTGAGCGGTGAACGGGCACATCCGAAGGTTGGACAGATGCCAGGCGCGAGCCGGGCGATGGCTCGATACCTTTCCTCCAGGCAGCACTAGCACCACCAGGTGCTGGTCACCGTCCTGCTGTTGCCGTCGGTTGGGCGTCATACACGGCATTCGGAGCCGAAAACCATTTGGATGGGGTTCGTAGAATTTCTTTTGTGAATCGTGAAGCACTCGTCGGCGATGTCCTCGACGCCATGGACGCCAACTTGGTATCCCATGCCTGCCACCTGCATGAACACTTGCCGACGGGATCGGTCACGGTCTCTGCAGATGTTGTCGTCGCAGACAGCGGCCTCACCGACGACACTTTCAACATCATCGCTGGTGCGCGCTTCGCTGTACCTGCTGCTGAAGGCCCGGAAGAAGACCGACGACTACTCGACGTACTCGCGTGGCTTCGAGCAACCGGTCGTCCGTTCTCCTGGTGGACAGGTCCGCGCGACAAGCCCTCTGACCTCGGCGCTCGCTTGTCAGCCGTCGGCTGCGTGCGCTCCGAGGAAGAAAGAGCGATGACGGCAGACTTGAACGTCGTCCCACGCCCAACGCCTGTCTCAGAACTGTGCGTTCAGCGAGTGACGACTCGTTCGCAGCTCGCCGACTACGCCGCCGTGATGGCCGCCAATTGGTCGCCGCCCTCAACCGCAGTAATACGTTTCTTCGAAGACACCGCCGATGACATCCTCGATGAGCGCTCGCGGAGTTCGTTTGTCGTGGGATACGCGAACTCCCAGCCTGTCGCCGGAGCCGAGGTCCATTTTGCCGCCGACGTCGCCGGACTGTATGGGGTCGTCACACTCGAAACGGCGCGCCGACGCGGATTCGGCTCGGCGGTCACCCTTGCCGCACTCGACATCGCCCGCGAGCGAGGTGCCCGAACCGCTGTACTTCAGGCGTCCAGCGACGGCGCACAGCTCTATCGAAACGCTGGCTTCGAGGATGTCGGTACCTACGCCGAGTACTCGATCGGCAGCGGTTAGACGTCCCCGCGGGGACGCTTTCCGTCCTCATCCACGGATGTGTGTCGGTACTGGCATCTATTATCGAACGTACATTCGAAACAATGTCGGACACGCGCCGGGGGCAACGATGAACGCAGAACTGACCGATACCGCAGCACTGATCAATGAAGAAACGCAGGGTTCCACCCGAAGCGACGTAGAGCAACTCGGCTCCGAAATCTGCGCTCTCGCCGGCCAGATCGCCGCGGCCACGGCTCGATTCCTCACCCTCCTGTCGAAGTTCGACGAAGACCGCGGCTGGTCCGGCCCTGGACTGCATTCATGCGCCCACTGGCTGTCGTGGAAATGTGGAATGAGCCTGCACACCGGCAGGGAATATGTTCGCGTCGCCAAAGCGCTCCGACCTTTGCCCGAGATGCGGAAGGCCTTCGAGCAAGGCCGGCTGTCCTACTCGAAGGTTCGCGCACTCACCCGGGTCACCACGCCGTCAAACGAAAAGCAGATGGTTCGGTTCGGATGCGAGGCGCCCGCAGCCCAGATCGATCGTCTCGCCGCAGGTCTGCGTAAAGCAACCGACAATGAATCCGGCAAAAGCAAAGCGCCCGAACATCTTCAGGTCCGCTGGCATTGGGACTCGGATACGGGCGAGTTTGTCATCAAAGGACGCCTGCCCGCACAGGACGGCGCCCGAATCCTCGCAGCATTGGCGGTGGCGGAACGTGAACGCACCCGAACCGCTGCCATCCGCCCTGTCGACGAGAAGGCTACAAAGAACCCGGCCGGAAATATCGGACCAGGACTCGTCGCGATGGCAGAGCTCGCCACCGCCGCAGTCACAGACCGCACGTCCAAGGCCGCCGCGAACGAAGTTGTGTTCTTCCACGAAGCGAACACCGTCCGTGTACCGAGTGGACCCGCGCTCCCCCAAAGTGCCGCCGAGGAAGTGCTCTGCAACGCGAAACTTCGCCTGGGAACGACAAAGGAGGGATGCGTTTTGAATCTGGGCCGAAGGACCCGCGTCGTCAGCGCCAAACAAATGCTGGCATTGAATTACCGCGACGGATGTTGCCGCACACCGGGTTGCGGGCGGACTCGCTTCTTACACGCACATCACGTGAAATTCTGGGGACGCGGCGGAAATACGGACTTGGACAATCTGATCATGCTGTGCGGCACCTGCCACCGCGCGCTGCATGACGGCCAGTTCACGATCACTGCTCTCGGCGAGCAGAAGTTCGAGTTCCTTTACGCCAATGGTGACGTCATCGACCCAGCACCACCGACCGAGGGATTCGCTGATGGCCTACTGCGCGGAGACATACCCGACGACGCGATCATCCCAAGATGGGACGGCGAGCCCCTTCACCTCGATCACGCGGTCAGCGTCATCCTCGACGGTTGGGCTGCCTGAGGAAACATTGGTCTAGTCCAATCTGAATCTACCGTGAACAACAGGACAACCCTCACATCCAGGTAGTGCAATTGGTCTAGTCCTATCGCAAGATGCTTAGCGTGACCAAGAAAATCGCACGCACCTCAGCCGCTATCACACTCCTCCTCGCCGGCGCTGTTGCTGCCGGAACTGCAACTGCTGCAGCAATTCCCGGATCGTCCGACCTCAATCCGTCGGCCGCCGAGAAGACAGTTGTCATCGGCCTCGACGGCACTATGCTCAGCCACATCAAGATCGCCGACGCTCCCCGCCTCCAGAAGCTGATCGCCGAAGGAACCAGCGGAGAATCTTCCATCCTCGGCCACACCACCATCTCCGGACCGTCGTGGTCGACCATCCTGACCGGAGTCTGGGATACCAAGCACGGAGTCAAGGACAACACGTACGCGGGCGCCCGCTTCGACCTCTACCCGAGCGTCTTCACCCGGCTGGAAACAGCAAAGCCCTCCCTCCTCACCGAATCGATCTCCACCTGGGGCGGCATCGACAACATCGCCTCCAGTGGGACACCGAAAGCCGACGTTGTCGTGACCACGGCCGATGCAGGTTCCGGAGCGGCCACCGACGCTGCGACGGCAGACGCCGTCGCCCGCGACATCACAGACAAGGGACCTGACCTGATCTTCACCCAACTCGATCAGGTGGACGGCGCGGGACATAGCGGCGGCACCAACGGCGCTGCGTACGAAGAGTCCATCGCCTCGGTCGATGCTCAGGTGGGCAAGATTGTCGATGCCGTCGATCAGCGCGCAGCAAAGACCGGCGAGAAGTGGACTGTACTGGTCACTGCGGATCACGGGCACAAGCCCGCCGGTGGGCACGGCGGTCAGACACCCGCGGAAGCGACGACATTCGTCATAGCACGCGGCGCGGGATACGCGGCCGGTAAGAACACAGACTCGTACACGATCGCCGACATCACCCCGACAATCCTCCAGAGCCTGGGCGTTGCATTGCCTGCCGATCTGGACGGCAAGCCGCTGGCCAAGGAAGCTCCCGGCTTCGTCGGCTCGGTCGACCTGGGATTCTTCGGCTCCTGATCGCAAGAAGGCCCGGGCCACACAGCAGAGTGCCGCAGCAAGACAGCAGCAAAAAGGCAGCAAAAAGGCAGCAAAAAGGTCGGGCCGGAGAGCGTGTGCTCTCCGGCCCGACCTGTTGTGGAGCTGCCGGGAATTGAACCCGGGTCCTACGTTGAATCGCTAGGGCTTCTCCGTGTGCAGTTCGCTAAGTCTCTACTTGGATCTCCCAGTCTCGCGAACAAGCCAGGATGACGATCCCAGTCACTGTTTGATGTCCCATTCGACTCCGTGACCGAGCCGAACAGTAAAGCCCTCTAGCTGATGCCAGGAACCGGGTCGAGGGCAACCCCGGGCTGACAGACACGCTTCGCTACTTAGGCAGCGAGAGCGTAGTCGCGCTGATTGGAATCGGCGCTTATAGGTTTGCAGCGACGCTTACGGTGGTCTCTTGCCTGCACCGACACGCTTCCCCTAACTCAACACACGCAGTCGAAACCGTTCAGCCCCGTGTGTGCCCCGCGTCTTTCGTGGGGCTATTCACTATAACGCGCCGAAGTTCGGAAGTCATACCAATTAATCGGCGGCACTTTCCGTGTCCTTCGGCCCAGCCGTTTCCTGCACTGCACCCGCTTCCTGCACTGCACCCGTTTCCTGCACCGCAGCCATCTCACGCTCGGCGGCACCGGTGATGTTGGTGATCATCCCCTGGAAGACGACTCCGTGGAAAGGCAGGATCGAATACCAGTACGCCCGACCCGCGAGCCCGCGAGGGAAGAAGACCGCGCGTTGATCGAGGTGGGAACCCACCGGCCGTCCGTCGGCACCGGCTGGGCCTTCTGATACTCGCAACTCCAACCATGCTCCGCCCGGGACCTTCATCTCGGCGCGCAATCGGAGCAACTTGCCTCGATCGATTTCTTCGACCCTCCAAAAGTCCAGGGCTTCGCCCGTGTTGAGCCGGCGTGGATCCCGCCTGCCCCGGCGCAGTCCGACACCACCGACCGCGCGGTCCATCCACCCCCGAATGGCCCACGCCAAAGGGAATGAATACCAACCGTTCTCGCCGCCGATCGACTCGACCACCGACCAGAGGGTTTTCGGATCCGCCGCGCAGTCACGTTCGCGATGATCGACGTAGACCGCTTCGCCGGCCCAATCCGGGTCGGATGGAAGAGGATCGGATGGAGCGCCCGCGATCGTTGCACCGGACCACGCCGTCTCCACCTCACCAGTCTCGATCTTTCGAAGTGCCAGCCGCACCGCTTCTCGATACGGCGTGAGGCCCTCGGCGGGAGGCGGGATGAAGCCGTCGATGTCGTGATTGTGCATCACCGCGTCGTTCTGCAGGGATTCGATCAGGGGCATCGCCAAACCTCGTGGGATCGGCGTGACCAATCCCACCCAGTGACCTGCCAGACGCGGGGTCAGGACGGGCAGGACGAGGATGCGTCGGCGTACCAATCCAGCGACGTCGGCGTAGGTGTTCATCATTTCGCCGTACTGCATGACATCCGGCCCACCGATGTCGAAGGCGCGGTTGACCTCCGGCGTCGTCGCCGCGGCTGCAATCAAATAGTGGAGTACGTCACGCACCGCGATCGGCTGAATGTTGTTGTGCACCCACTTGGGTGTGGTCATCACCGGAAGCCGATTGGTCAAGTGGCGCACCATTTCGAAGGACGCCGAACCCGATCCGATCACCACTCCAGCTTGGAACACAACCGTCGGAACCTCGGAGTCGAGCAGGATCCGACCGACTTCGAGCCGGGACTGCAAGTGAGTCGACAACTCTCGGTCGGACGGATGAAGCCCGCCCAGGTAGACGATCCGTCGCACCCCCGCATCGCGGGCAGCGGCGGCGACGTTCTCCGCGCTTCGCTTGTCGATATCCGAGAACGACCCTCCCCCACCCATGGCGTGAACGAGGTAGTAGACCACGTCGATATCGTCGAAAACACCTGAGAGGGTGCCACTGTCGGTCAGATCCCCGCGCTTGATCTCCACGGAATCGTGCCAGGGAACATCGCGTAGTTTCTCCGGGCTGCGCACCACCACTCGAACTCGATGGCCCTCTTCGACCAGGCGAGGGGCAAGACGTCCGCCGATGTATCCGGTCGCACCCGTGATCAACACTCTCACTGCGTCCATCACCCCACGCTACGCACAATTCAACTGCGAAGCGCGAGTGCAACCCCGAGGTCGTCGTTGGTCAACATCATGTTGATCCCCGCTCCGGCCTTCGCCCCGGCGGCTGCGGCCATGATGACCTGGGCACCCGGGTCCACGACATTGCCCGCGGCGAACACGCCGGGCACGCTTGTGGCCCCCATCATGTCGACTGTGACGAAATCGCCCATCATCGTCTCGGCGCGCTGCGCACCGAATGCGCGCAAGATCGCATCGTTGGGGTCCATCGTGAGGGCGCCACCGACAAAGACCGCCGAACGCGCGACCACACTGCCGTCGGCCAACCGCACGCCCACCAACCGATCATCCTCGACGACGGGACCGGCAACCTCACCCTCGACGATCAAAATACCGCGAGCCGCAAGCTTTTCCCGATCTTCGGAACTCAGTTCGGTGATGCGATGAAGGAAGAGAACCACGTCATCGGACCACTGGCGAACCATGAGCGCCTGGTGCATCGCAAATTCCGCGCTCTTGGCGATCACGCCGAGCGGCTGATCACGCACGCCGTACCCGTGGCAGTACGGGCAGTGCAACACATCGCGTCCCCAACGCTCGCCGAAGACTTCGAGTTCTACCGGCAGGCGGTCCGTCAGACCCGTCGAAACAAGCACCTTGCGCACCTGAATCTTGCTGCCGTCAGCCAGTTCTACCGAGAATTTCTCGCCGTCCCGTGTCACGGAGACAACGGTGCCGTCGTGGAACTCGCCGCCGAATTTGCGGACCTCACCTCGGCCGATGGTCAACAATTCTGCCGGGTTCATGCCGTCACGGGAGAGGAATCCGTTCATGTGGTCGGCGGCCGCGTTCCGTGGCGATCCGTTGTCGAAGACGATCACGGATCTGCGTGCCTGACCGAGAATGAGTGCGGCGTTGAGGCCTGCCGCACCGGCTCCGATTACTGCTACGTCGAATGAGTTCTGCGTCATGAATCCAGAATGACAAGAGAACGCAGTCTTGACAAACACTGTTGCCACTTTGGCAAAATGAGTGAATGACCGAAACATCGTTCGAAGCCGTACTAGCCGGCATCGGCCCTCGCCTACGTGCGTTGCGCCAGCAGTCCGAGATGACCCTGGCCGACCTGTCGGAGACCACCGACATCAGCGTCAGCACACTGTCGAGACTCGAATCCGGTACTCGCCGAGCCAACTTGGAGCTTCTGCTGCCGATTGCCAAGGCACACGGCGTCCCGTTGGACGACCTGGTGAACAGCAAGATCAAAGATCCGCGCGTTCGAGAAGAACCTCGAACGGTCGGATGCATGACGGTCATTCCGCTGACCAGTCAACCCGGCAACCTCCAGGCCTACAAGACGATCATCTCCCCCACCGACGACGATCGCGAGCCGGGAACCCACGAGGGCTACGAGTGGGTCTACGTTCTGTCCGGGCGCATCCGACTCCAACTCGGCGACCGGGATTTCATCATGGGGGCAGGCGAGGCCGCCGAGTTCGACACGCACATCCCGCACCGCATCAGTGCTGCCGACGGCCGGCCGGCCGAGGCGATCAGCCTCTTCGGAAAACAAGGCGAGCGGGTTCACCTACGCGCAGCGCCGGCCGACAGACGCGGCTGAAGAAAATTCTCCGAGAAGCGAGGACATCTACAAGCGGGTGACTCGGTGGAGCGGGTGCACATCGTTGAGAGATGACTGAGAATCCGGCCAAACCAATGCCAACTGTTGTACCACGCCGCCTGTCTCCGCGCGAGATAGCTAGCCCGATGAATCATCATGACCGAGAAGAGGAATCCCGATGAGTGGAAAAACCACTTCCTACTGCGGTCCGGGCTCGTGCACGATTTGAATCGCTCCGATGAAGTGGTTCGGCGGACCCACCTTGTCGATGTATGGAATGTAGATGTTCGTTCGTCCCACAGGGCCTGCCGACCGCTCAGAGCTCTTGCAGGGTAATTGATCTTGCGTCCAATCATTCGTCGAGTTCGCGGGGCGACGAATTCACGTATGTGGCGAAAACAAGGGGAATGACATGGAATTACGACAACTCGCGCGCGATCTTCAAGTCTCGCGTATTGGCCTAGGGTGTAACAACTTTGGTACCCGACTGGACCCTGAGGGGAGTACGGAGGTCGTCCGTACCGCCCTCGATGAGGGCGTCACCCACTTTGACACAGCGACGATGTACGGAAACGGGCGCTCGGAGGAAATCCTCGGCAAGGCGCTCGCAGGTCAACGAGACCAGGTGGTAATCGCCACCAAAGCGATTCCACGCCCGCGTGAGGTCGATTACAAGCCCGGAGTACTCGCACGAAGCATCGAGGATAGCTGTGAGGCAAGCTTGCGGCGACTCAGCACCGATCGAATCGACTTGTACTACCAGCATGTCCCTGACCCCGATGCTCCACTGGAGGAGGCCATCGAGGCGTTGAATGGGCTGGTAGCCAAAGGGAAAGCCCGCCACGTAGCTTGCTCGAACTACTCCGCGGATCAGATGAGGCAGGCCGAGGGCATCGCCACCGGTACTGGCGCATCGCATTTATTGGCGAACCAGGTCGAATGGAATTTGCTCAACCGCGCGATCGAGGCAGACATTGTTCCCGCCGCACACGAGGTCGGAATGTCAATCATCCCTTTCTTTCCGCTTGCTTCCGGAATGCTCACCGGTAAGTACACGATGCGACGGCCGTTTCCGACCGGCAGCCGACTAGCCAGTGCGCCGTACTTCGCCACACTGGCAACGGAAGAGAACTTCGAGTACGTGGAGAAACTGTCAGCGTTCGCACAAGCGTACGGACACTCGATACTCGAACTCGCCATAGCGTGGCTGTGCGCGCAGGAGAGCGTTCCCTCTGTGATCATCGGTGCGATGAACCCCGAACAAGTGCGATCAAATGTTGCCGCCGCGGAGTGGAAGCTCGACGACGACGTTCTTGCGGCGCTGCCTTCGCGCCCCTGAAAGTCTGCGGTTCAACTCCTTTTGCTGATTTGACTGCCGAGCAGCCAGATAAAGAACAAGCGGCCCGCGCAGTGGTAGCTCGCTTTCGCAGTCCAATGTTGGACTTCCAACCTGTAAGCCGCGTCGACCGTATTCGTTCCGCCGGCAGTCGCAACAACAGGACCAGCACATCACCTCCGAGTGTGTGTGAGTGACGAAGAGAAGTGGCCATCGATGACCTACCAGGCTGTGCAGCCAATCGAGGGCACTGCCCTCTGCTGGGGATGCATCCCACACGCTGATTTGATACAGCTCGCCGAGTTGGCCCGTAGGGGCGGCTTTCCAGAGATCACTGTTCATCCCTCGCAATATTCGATTGTGAAGAGTGCCGACTCCCGAGTGCGGGAGCGCCTGGACGATCTAGGTGTGACTGTTGGCGTGATCGATGCGCTCATGACCTACCTACCCGGCTCTGCTCGACTGGATGAGGTACCTCCACACTGGCGCAAGCTCATGGTAGATCTCGACGAGTGTCTCGAAGCCGCTGAGGCGCTTCACGCTCGCACTCTCAACGTCGCCCATTTCTTGGGTGATCCGACAGTGAAGCGAAACGCGCTGGCGTCGGCGGTGCGACAAGTCGCCGACCGCGCAGCCGAGGTCGGAGTTCGTGTCAGTCTGGAGTTCATCCCCGGCACAGGAATACCGGATCTCGGTGCGGCGTTGGACATCGTCCGGCGAGCCGACCACCCCGGCGTTGGAATCCTGTTCGATACTTGGCACTTTCTGCGCTCGGGTGGTACGCCGACCCAGCTTGCAGAGGTTACCCATGGTCAGGTATTCGAAGTGCAGATCAGCGATCGTGTCCAGCCTGGCCGCCACGATCCCTATGTACCGATGACCGGCCGCCTGGCTCCTGGCGAGGGAACGGCGCCGATCGCGGAGATTGTGCGGTCGTTGGGGGTCGTGGCTCCCGACGTCGTGTTGGGAGTCGAGGTGTTCACCGCTGATATCGGAGATCCGGAGGAAACCGTGGCCCACCTTTCCGCGGCCACTCGGATGTTCCTGCGGAGTACTGAATTTGGCTCGCCCGCGGGCATTGTCGAGCCGTCATGAGCTATCCCGAGGCCCTGAGTTTGGTGCGGTACCAAACTCGCACCGCCGCCGCGTTTTCCAATTTGGCCACTCCGCCAATCGGAGACCAGTTCAAACCACGCGGGACTCTTTTGACAGGATGGTGGCGGATCGGGGTATCCGGCGTGCAAGTAGCCCTGGTACTCGTCGAGGAATGAAACAGCGCGTTCCTACGATGGGTGTACGGGTCACAGCCGCTGAAAAGGAACTACGCCCCAGCGACGGCAATCATGCCGACTGCCGCCAGCGCCAACAGCATTCCCGCTTGTTGCACGCGGCTTACCCGCTCGCCCAGCATCACCATGGCGAGCAGAACCGTCGCAGCCGGATACAGCGAACCGATCACGCTGACCAGTGAGAGCATTCCGCCTTGGAAGGCGTAGATCATCGTCCCGTTCGCGACGACGTCGAGGACGCTGACGTACACCGCGAGCTTGAGTGGCTCGCGTCGTGGGAGAACGAAGTGACCGGCCGCCAGCGCGACCAACCACACCACGACGGTCGCGGCACCTCGAGATACGGCCAACGCCCACAGCCCGCTGCCCTCGCCGATCTGGTGAAGTGCGATGAACGAGAGTGCAAATGCGCCACCGCTTCCGACGGTCAGAAGAGCCACTTGTCTGGTGAAGCGGAGGGTGATTCCGCCGGCAACCTCACCCGCGGTGTCGTCAGGCGACTCGCGGCTGACCAGGACGACGGCGACCAGCGCGACGGCAATACCCAGGTACGCGATCAACGCCGGCCGCTCACCGAAAGCGAAGCCGACGAGCACCGGAATACCCGCCACCAGAACAGCTGTCAGCGGCGAGACCACCGACATGGGGCCGGTTGCCAGCGCGAGATAGAACCACCAGACCGCCAGACCACTCGTGACGCCCGCGATCGCACCCCAGATCAGACCGTTCGGCGTCAGCGTCCCGGATACGAAAGGTGCTGCGATCAGAACGATGACGAGCGAGAGTGGATACGAGACGATCACCACACGCAGTGCGGCAACTCGTCGTGACGCAACTCCCCCGACGAAGTCGCTGACTCCGTAGGCAACTGCCGCCACGAGGGCAAGCAGGATGGAGGTCAGCGCATGCCCTTGATACGACGACCGAGCTCGCGGGTCACCTCGCGCTCGGCGGTGCGCTTGGCCATGTCCTGGCGCTTGTCGTAGTCCTGCTTACCCTTTGCCAGTGCGAGTTCGACCTTGACCTTGCCGTCGTTGAAGTACATCGACAGCGGGACCAGCGTCTGGTTTCCCTCGCGGGTCTTGCCGACGAGGTGCTCGATCTCACGCTTGTGCAGCAGGAGCTTTCGGGTACGCCGTGGCGAATGGTTGTTCCACGTGCCTTGCGTGTACTCCGGAATGTGCAACGAGCGCAACCACACTTCGCCGTTGTCCACCGTGGCGAACGCGTCGACGAGCGACGCCTTGCCTTCACGCAGACTCTTGACCTCGGTCCCGACGAGAGCGATGCCGGCCTCGTAGGTGTCGATGATCGTGTAGTTGTGGCGTGCTTTGCGATTGGTCGCAATGACCTTGCGGCCCTTTTCCTTCACTGTCCGGGCCTCTCAGTCCGCTGTCTTGCTGTCGAATGGTTCTTGCTGTTCCAGCATAGAAGCTCGTGCAAACCGATTATTCGCGGACGTACAGACGCAGCGTCACGTACGCCGTCACCGCGGCCATTCCGACACCGGCAAGTACGAGGATCGGCGAGACGAACAGCACGTCACTGTTGGATATCCGCGCCACGATGTTCGCTTCGTAGACGTCGGACAGGACCCCGTCGATGAAGACGTTCTTCGCCGTGAACAGTCCGGCAATGGCGAGCACCGCACCGATCAAGGCCGCCACGACGGCTTCGAGGAGGAACGGAAGCTGGGTGTACCAACGCGTCGCGCCGACCAACCGCATGATGTTGACCTCGGTACGACGCGTGAACGCGGCGATCTGGACCATGTTGGCGATGAGCAGGATGGCCGCTATCGCCTGGACGATCGCGATCGCGAACGCTGCGTTGCGCACTCCACCGAGCACGCTGAACAGTCGGTCCACCAACTCGCGCTGATTGAGCACACTCTCGACGCCGGGCCTCGAACCGAAGGTGTCGTTGATGACGCCGAACCGCTCCGGGTCACTGAGCTTGACCTTGAACGACGCCGGGAAGCTGTCCGGGCTCACCAGGGCTGCCAGTTCGGGCTGGTCCTTGAACACGCGCTCGGTGGCGTCCTTCACGGCGTCTTCGCGGTTGAGGTACTGAACCGCGACGACGGACGGAGTCTGCGCGAGTTCCTTGCGCAACGAACTGCAGATCTCCTGCTCGCAACCGGGATCGGCCGAAGAGATGTCGTCGGTCAGGAAGATCTGCACCTCGACTCGTTCGAGGAAGATCTGCTGGGTCTTGCCTGCCATCTGCACGACCAGCAGACCACCGCCGAAGAGTCCGAGGGAGATCGCCGTCGTCAAGATCATGGCGATGGTCATCGTGATGTTGCGGCGTAGGCCGGTCAGGACTTCGCTGAAAATAAAGCTGGCGCGCATCGGGGAATCCGATTCCTTTTCGAGAGGCCGGTTGTTTCACGACAACCGGTGGGCGTACGGGACGTGTGGTCGTAGTCGGCGCTACCTGCCGACGCCGTACACACCCCGCGCTTCGTCTCTGGTCACCTTGCCGAGATCGAGTTCGATGACGCGTCGACGCATGGAGTCGACGATGTGGTGATCGTGGGTCGCCATCACGACGGTGGTGCCGGTGCGGTTGATCCGCTCGAGCAGCAGCATGATGTCCTGGCTCGTTTCGGGGTCCAGGTTGCCGGTGGGCTCGTCGGCGAGCAGCACGAGAGGGCGGTTCACGAATGCGCGGGCGATGGCGACGCGCTGCTGCTCACCGCCGGAAAGTTCGGTGGGCAGTCGATCGGCTTTGCCGGCCAGACCGACCATGTCGAGAACCTCGGGCACAGTGCGCGCGATGACGTTGCGGGGCTTGCCGATGACTTCCAACGCAAAGGCCACGTTCTCGGAGACCGTCTTCTGCTGAAGCAAGCGGAAGTCCTGGAACACACAGCCCATGCTCTGGCGAAGCTTCGGCACGCGGCGGGCCGCCAACTTGTTGACGTGGAAATCCGCGACCTCGATGTCGCCGGACGTGGGCGACTCCATCTTGAGCAGCAACCGCATGAACGTCGATTTGCCGGAGCCGGAGGGGCCGATGAGGAAGACGAACTCCCCCTTCTCCACCTCCACACTGACCTTGTCGAGCGCCGGCCTGGTGGAGGCCTTGTAGGACTTCGACACATTCTTCATGCTGATCACAACTAGCCAGTCTAGCCGTTATCTAACGGTGACCTTGGCGCCACGCGCGAGCACCCTCGTCCTTATCCGGTACCGGTGGTCGCGGGTGACTGCGGCACAGACGTCGGTGCCTGCATCGCCGCGCCAGGTTGGGGAACGGTCGTCGTCGCCGGAGTGGTCGGCACCGTGGTCGCGGACTGTTCGGCGTTGCCCGGCGCAGGCGCGGGACCCGAAGTCGGAGTCGGAGAACCTGAGCTGCCCGTGCTCGATTCCGGAGACTGGGTCTCGGACGTAGTCGTCGGCTCGGTCGAGGACGGCACGGGGGTCGTCGTCGACGGTTTGACCGAGGGCGCGACGTAAGGCTCGGTCTGCGACGTGTCCACGCTGGGCGGTGGTGTCACTGCGGTCGGGTCCTCAGGATTGAGATACGTATGCAACAGATACGTCAATATCCACGCCACGATGAGAATGAAGGTAGAGGTTCGCATCCGGCCGCCGAAAATCCGGGACGGGAGCCAGTCCAGGTGAAACAGTCGGTCGAGTCCGCGGCGCGGTTCCTGATCGGTCATTCGCTCGCCTCCTCGGTCCGTACGGTGTGCAGATCCGGTGACACCGTGATCCCCTGACGTCGCAGTGCTGCGGCGACGCGGACGCGAAGAGCGCGTCCGACCTGGAACTGTTTGCCAGGGAGTGTGCGCGCGACCATCCGCACGTTGACCTGATCGACCTCCAGGCTTTCGACGCCCATGACCGTGGGCTCGTCGAGCAGCAGTTTCTTGAGTCCGCGGTCGGCCATCGCGTCGACTCCGACCTGGCGAAGCACCTCGTTGACCCGGGTGAGATCGGCGGTCGCCGGAACCGGAACGTCGATGACGGCGCGTGCCCAATCCTTGGACAGGTTGGTCGCTTTCACGATCTGCCCGTTGGGAACGGTGATGACCTCGCCGTCGGAGTTCCGCATTCGCGTCACGCGCAGGGTCACGTCCTCGATGACACCCTCGGCGTCGTCGGAGGAGCCGGTGATCGCAAGTCGCACGGTGTCACCGAAGCCGTACTGACGTTCGGTGATGATGAAGAAACCGGCAAGAATGTCCTGCACGACGCGCTGTGCACCGAAACCGAGCGCCGCACCGAGAACGGTCGCCGGCGCGACGAGACTTCCGATCGGCAGGTTCAGTTGGTCGAGAACCTTCAGCGTCGCGATCACGTAGATGAACGTGATGACCACCCAGGTGATGACCTGCGCGACCGAGTGACGATGCTTGGTCGCCTCGGAACGAACCAGCGCATCGCCCAACTGATAGTTGGAGTCGATCTGGTCGGTGACCTTGTTGCCTCCCCAACTGACCAACCGGGCGAGAATCATCGCCCCGAGCACGGTCATGAGGACGGACAAACCGGTGGTTTGAAGCCAATCGAGCAGGTTCTGCCCAGGTCGAAGTAAAGTCATCGTGCCTTTCGGTATCCGAACGCTATGCGGACTGGTTCTCGCTCATGCGCCAGCGGATGCCGGCCTCGAGGAACCCGTCGATGTCGCCGTCGAGCACTGCCGACGGGTTGTTGACCTCGTACTCGGTACGCAGGTCCTTGACCATCTGGTACGGATGCAGAACATAGGAGCGCATCTGGTTGCCCCACGAGCTGCCGCTGTCGCCCTTGAGCGCATCCATCTCGGCGCGCTCTTCCTGACGCTTGACCGCGAGCAGTTTTGCCTGCAGGACGCGCATCGCCGACACCTTGTTCTGGAGCTGCGACTTCTCGTTCTGACAGGTGACGACGATTCCCGTCGGGATGTGCGTGAGTCGAACGGCGGAGTCCGTCGTGTTGACCGACTGGCCGCCGGGACCGGACGAGCGGTAGACGTCGACGCGGATGTCGTTCTCGTTGATCTCGATGTGGTCGGTCGTCTCGACGACCGGCAGTACCTCGACCTCGGCGAACGACGTCTGACGGCGCCCCTGGTTGTCGAAGGGGCTGATGCGAACGAGCCGGTGGGTGCCCATCTCGACGGACAACGTGCCGTACGTGTACGGGCCTTTGATCGCGAACGTCGCGCTCTTGAGTCCGGCTTCTTCGGCGTACGACGTGTCGTAGACCTCGACGCCGTAGTCGTGCTTCTCCGCCCAGCGGATGTACATACGCATGAGCATCTCGGCCCAGTCTGCAGCGTCGATACCGCCGGCACCGGAGCGGATGTTGATGAGCGCGTCGCGCTCGTCGTACTCGCCCGAGAGCATGGTCTTGACTTCCATCGCCGCGATGTCGTCTCGCAGGCTCGCGCGCTCGGCGTCGGCGTCGGCCACCGCGTCGGGGCCTTCGTCTTCTGCCAGTTCGTAGAGGATCGGCATCTCGTCGAGTCGCTCGCGTAGTGCCACGATCCGGCGCAGCTCGGCCTGCGCGTGGGAGAGCTGGCTCGTGACCTGCTGGGCGTGTTCCTGGTCGTTCCACAGACCCGGGTCGGCTGCCTGGTGCTCGAGCTCGTCGATGCGTCGGCGCAGCTCCTCGACGTCCACAACCGATTCGCAGGTGCGAAGGGTGGTGTCGAGGGCGTTCAGGTCTGCAATTACGTCGGGATGCACGGTTCTCAAGGCTACCGGGTGCCGACCTCGGCCCTGCCGCCCGTCACGTATTGGGATCACCGGGACTGGAAGCCTTGCCAACGTCGCTCCGAGGGAACCTACTGGAACGATGACTGTCACCGACGAATACCTGCAGAACAACGCCGCCTACGCCGAGCAGTTCACCGGACCGCTCCCCCTCCCACCCAGCAAACACGTCGCCGTACTCGCCTGCATGGACGCCCGCATCGACGTCTATCGGGTGCTGGGAATCAAGGAAGGCGAATCGCACGTCATCCGCAATGCGGGTGGAGTCGTCACCGACGACGAGATCCGATCCCTGGCCATCAGCCAGCGTCTGCTGGGAACTACCGAGATCATCCTCATCCACCACACCGACTGCGGAATGCTGACGTTCACCGACGACGACTTCAAGCGATCCATCCAGGACGAGATCGGCATCAAACCAAATTGGGCTGCCGAATCGTTTCCCGACATCGACGAGGACGTCCGTCAGTCGTTGAAGCGCATCGAGAACAGTCCGTTCGTCACCGCGACGACCTCCCTACGCGGATTCGTCTTCGACGTCGCAACCGGAAAGCTGAACGAGGTCCTCCCCGATTGAGCCGGTAGGTTGTGTACCCGTGACCGATCGCGCATCCGACCTCGCACTCGCCCTCCGTATCGCCGACGAGGCTGACGCGATCACTCGCGCCCGCTTCGGCGCCCTCGACCTTCGAGTGGACGACAAGCCGGACCTCACCCCCGTCTCCGACGCCGATCTGGCTGTCGAGCGAGCAGTGCGCGCGACGCTCGGTGAGCATCGTCCTGCGGATTCCGTACTCGGCGAGGAATTCGGCGGCGACGCAGTCTTCGAGGGCAGACAGTGGGTGGTCGACCCCATCGACGGGACCAAGAACTTCGTCCGCAACGTACCGGTGTGGGCCACGCTGATCAGCTTGCTCGAGGACGGCGTCCCGGTCATCGGCGTCGTGAGCGCACCTGCACTGAATCGGCGATGGTGGGCTGCAACAGGTTTGGGTGCACATACTTCCTTCGGGGACAGTGATGCGCGGGCGATCCAGGTATCCGCCGTCGATCGCAGCGAGTCAGCGAGCCTGAGCTTCTCGAGCCTCTCGGGGTGGAAGGACCGCGGAATTCGCGATCAGTTCGTCGAACTCACCGACCACGTCTGGCGCGTGCGCGGTTACGGGGACTTCTTCTCCTACTGCCTCGTGGCCGAAGGCGCCGTCGACATTGCTGCCGAACCCGAGGTTTCCCTGTGGGATCTGGCAGCGCTCGACGTATTGGTCCGTGAGGCCGGCGGCGCGTTCACCGATCTGGACGGCGGCGCAGGTCCGCACGGCGGCAGCGCGGTCGCCACCAACGGACTGCTGCACGAAGACGTTCTGGCCCGCCTGCGGTAACACCCGAGTACCAGAACATCCCACCCGCCGCAAGGGTCCGAGGGAGGAATTCCGACAGGCCCGTCGGCAGGATTCGGCACGACATCTCGGCCCGTTGACTGGAAGTAGTTGATCACGCACTACTTCCAGGAGAACGATGAACCGGATTTCCAGGCGCACGATTCTGTTCGGTCT
The DNA here is from genome assembly GCF_003860625.1 of Rhodococcus sp. NJ-530. NCBI lineage: Bacteria > Bacillati > Actinomycetota > Actinomycetes > Mycobacteriales > Nocardiaceae > Rhodococcus > Rhodococcus sp. NJ-530. Next base: position 2,390,026 of record NZ_CP034152.1, on the reverse strand, counting down.
GGCCGCAGCGCCCCTCGGGCTCGCGGTGGGCTGCGGCGCCGACCCGGCAGCGAAGAGCGCCACGTTGGCGGTGGCCGGAACTTCGCGTCCGCTACCGATTCCGCCGCTTGCCGAATCCACCGTCGACGACGCCGGTGTTCGCCACTTCACACTTCGTGCCGGTGCCGGGACCACCGAGATCGTCGCGGGAAAACTCACCGACACTTGGGGTTTCAACGGATCCATTCTGGGGCCGACCGTCCGCGCCGAACGCGGAGAATCTGTCGCATTCACGATCGACAACACACTGGCAGAGCCCACGACCGTCCATTGGCACGGCATGCATCTGCCCGCCCGATACGACGGCGGCCCGCACCAGACCATCGAAGCCGGCGGACGCTGGGAACCGGCGTGGACGATCGGCCAGTCGGCGTCGACGCTCTGGTATCACCCACACCCGCACGGATCCACCGAACGGCACGTGCAGCGCGGTCTCGCCGGACTGTTCCTGATCGACGACGCCGACACGCGGGCGTTGGACATCCCCAAAACCTATGGTGTCGACGATGTTCCGCTGATCATCCAGGATCGTCGATTCCTCGCCGACGGCAGCTTCGACGAATCGGATCCGACCGACATAGGCCTGCTCGGCGACACGATCGTCACCAACGGCATCTCCGACGCCTACCTCGACGTCACCACCGGGGTCGTCCGGTTACGCATTCTGAACGGCTCTTCCGGCCGTCTCTACAACCTGGGGTTCCCCGACGACCGCACGTTCGATCTGATTGCCACCGACGGCGGACTGCTCGAATCACCTATTGCGATCAAGCGGATTCAGCTCAGCCCCGGCGAACGAGCCGAGATCGTGGTTCGCGTCGACCCCGGTGCGACGACCACACTGGTGTCGTTCCCGATCGAGGACGGCGGTGGCGTGAGTTCCTCCGACGCCGAGAACTTCGGCATGAACGACCGCTTCGACATCCTCGAACTGCGGGGCGTTGCCAGCCGCGCGTCACGGTCGACTCTCCCGGCGCAGTTGGCCGTACTGCCGCGTCTGGATCCGTCGAAGGCAAGCGTTTCCCGAACCTTCGATCTGCAGTGGTACATGATCAACGGGCAACGAATGGACATGAACCGCATCGACTTCGAGGCCGAGGTCGGCGCGACCGAGGTGTGGACGATCACCAACAAGGACAACTGGCCACACAATTTCCATGTCCACGACGTCCAGTTCCAGATCCTCGACGTCGACGGTCGCACTCCCCCGCCGCACTTGCGCGGACTCAAGGACACCGTCTACACACCGCCGGGCAGCAGGGTTCGCGTCGCACTGCAGTGGTCCGAGTACACCGATCCCACCTTCCCATACATGTTCCACTGCCACCTGCTGATGCACGAGGACCAAGGGATGATGGGCCAATTCCTCGTCCTCGAACCGGGACAGAAGGCGGCTCCGATGCAGATGGACATGCCGATGCCTGGTTCGCACTCCGGTCACTGAAAGTTCTGCAAGTGGTACACGGCGAGGCGAACCCGATTGTCGCAACCGGTCTTCGACATCAGGTTCGCCACGTGCGTCTTCACCGTGGTCACACCGAGATGCAGCGTGTCCGCGATCTCCTGATTGCTCTTCCCTTCTGCCACCAGCGCGAGGACCTGCGATTCGCGATCGGTCAACGGAACCTTCTCCGTCGCAGCAGTGTCTGCGATACCACCGATCACCGCTCGATCCACAACGCGGCGGAGAAGTTCCGGAGTGAACACCATCTCGCCCTCGGCGATCCGCCGAATGGCACCGAGCAACTCGGCGGGTTCGGTGTCCTTGACGAAGAATCCCGAAGCCCCCGCGGCGAGTGCGGGATACAGATGATCGTCGTCGTCGAAGGTGGTCAGCACGAGGATGCGCGCTCGACGACCGGCCTTGACGATCTGCTGCGTGGCGCCGATCCCGTCCAGCCCGGGCATTCTCAAGTCCATCAGAATCACGTCGGGATCCAATTCTGCAGCGAGCGCTACCGCCTCGACGCCGTTCGACGCCTCACCGGCCACGGTCATGTCCTCGGCTGCCGCGCACAGCATCCGCAAACCGGCGCGCACAAGTCGCTGGTCGTCGACGATCAGCACGCTGATCACGAGACATCGCCCGAGACAACGAGTGGAATACTCACGTGCACTTCCCATTTCCCGTCACTGTTGGTGCCCGCGGTCATCTCGCCGCCGACCAACTCCGCACGCTCCTGCATTCCCACCAGGCCATGACCTGCACTCCGAGGCGATCCCTCGACGTCGTTGACAACCCTGACATGCACCCGGTTGTCTTCGCGACCGACCGAGACCGATACCAGCCCCTTCTTGTCGCCATGCTTCATGACGTTGGTCAGTGATTCCTGAATCACCCGCAACAACGTCAGCCTCCCGATCGCGTCGAGATCGGCTGCGCCTGACTCGACATTCTCCTGGGCATCGAAGACTGCCTGCACCTCGAAACCCGCCGCACGCACACGATCTATCGCCGCCTCGATTTCCGCCTCGACGGCATCCGGCTCGACCAGAGCGACCTCACCGAGCGAAGGATCACGAAGTGCGACCAGGAGGCGACGGATATCGGCCAGCGCATCGGACGCAGTCCCACGCACATCCGCGAGGACCTCACGCACGGCCTCGTCCTGGGGCGCCAAGACATGTTGAGCCACGCCGATTCTCAGGACGATCGATGCCATGTGGTGCGCAACCAGGTCGTGCAGTTCGCGGGCGAGCGCACTGCGCTCCGCAGCGCGGGTCTGCGCAAGATTGTTCGCGGCCAATTCACGCTGCGAGCGTAGATACAGCCCGAGCAGCAGTGGCAACCCCACGTACGCAAGCACTTTCACAGCCGTCGTGACAGACCAGAACGCTTCGTGAGATTCGAACCAGATCCCCGCGAGCACCGAACCGCACCATCCTGCTGCCGATACGGCAACCATTTCTCTACGCTCGGCCCGCATCGTGACGTCGACGACGGCGACCGCCCCGAGATACGGAACAAGCTCGGACAGCCCCCAGGCGTCGGCGACGAACATCGGAACGGCGAGCGCCGAGATGACCAGGGACGCGAAGACCGGCCATCGACGGCCGACAGCGAAGGCGAGCGCCGACAGCATCGACAGAATCCAGTAGGTGAGGGGAACTCGATACTCCCCCGGATACGTGCTGGCGATCAACAGGCACGGGACCACCACCAACGGCGTGTAGCGCACGTACCGCTGTATCCGATCTGGCACCTCTGTCCGGTTCACCCCTCGAGCCTATGACGCGCATCATTTCGCGGTTTCTCGACAACAGACCTTACTGATGAGTAAGATAAGGATCGTCCAACGCCCCAACACCGAGAAACAGCTGGTGATCATGACCAAGCAAGACAGTGTTGCCCCCGACAAGAGCGCTCAGCGCAGCGAATCGGGCGCGCAGCGCGGCGGCGCCAAGGGTGCGCCCCGCGACACGTCCGCCGTCGGCCTGAACCCGATCAAACGCGACGCCATGGGCGCAGCCATGCGTGTGCTTACCAAGATCACCGGTTCGGAACTGGCCGAGAAGTTCAATCTGCGTCACACCATCGATCGCGTGACCTACGAGGGCACCAAGACGGGCTTCAAAACCCTGGGTGCCGCCACTCGAGGATTCCAGAAGGTCTCGGGCAACGGCGCACCCAAGCGCCTGCCCGACAACCCGAGCAAGAACGCCGACTACTTCGATCTGACCCCCGACGACGACCAGAAGATGATCGTCGAGACCGTGCGCGAGTTCGCGGCCGAGATCCTGCGTCCCGCAGCGCACGACGCCGACGGCGCAGCGCAGGCACCCGCCGATCTCTCCAAGCGCGCAGCCGAGCTCGGCATCACGCTGATCAACGTTCCCGAAGAACTCGACGGAGCAGCTGCCGACCGCGGCGCAGTCACCAATTCGCTTGTTGCCGAGGCACTTGCGCACGGAGACATGGGACTTGCACTTCCGATCCTCGCACCCAGCGGCGTTGCAGTCGCACTGACGCAGTGGGGCACCGACGCGCAGCAGAAGACCTACCTTCCGGCCTTCACCGGCGAGCAGGTCCCCGGCGCAGCAGTGGTGGTCAACGAACCACGCGCACTGTTCGATCCGTTCGCCCTGCAGACCAAGGCAGTTCGCTCCCCCAGCGGCTACAAGCTCAACGGCGTCAAGAGCTTGGTGCCCGCCGCGGCTACGTCCGAGCTCTTCGTCATCGCCGCAGAACTCGACGGCAAGCCGTCCTTCTTCATCGTCGAATCCGACACCAAGGGACTCGTCGTCGAAGCAGATCCCAGCATGGGACTGCGCGCCGCCGGCCTGGGTCGCCTGATCCTCACCGATGTCGCTGTGTCGGAGTCCGCACTGCTCGGCGACGGTGACGCCGAGCAGCGCAAGGCCGAATACGCCGACGCGATTCGCCTGGCTCGCCTCGGTTGGGCGTCCATGGCCGTCGGAACCAGCCAGGCAGTTCTCGACTACGTGATTCCGTACGTCAACGAGCGCGAAGCGTTCGGCGAGCCGATCAGCCACCGCCAGGCGGTTGCCTTCATGGTCGCCAACATCGGCATCGAACTCGACGGACTGCGCCTGGTCACGCTTCGGGGCGCTTCACGCGCCGAGCAGGGCTTGTCTTTCGCTCGCGAATCCGCTCTGGCCCGGAAGCTGGCTTCCGAGAAGGGCATGCAGATCGGCCTCGACGGTGTGCAACTCCTCGGTGGACACGGGTTCACCAAGGAACACCCGGTCGAGCGCTGGTACCGCGACCTCCGTGCCATCGGCGTTGCCGAGGGCATCGTCCTCATCTGACGCCGCTGAACTTCCAGGAGAACCACGATGATCAACCTCGAACTTCCCAAGAAGCTCAAAGCATCAGCGAACCAGGCACATCAGGTCGCGGCGCAGATCTTCCGACCCATTTCACGTAAGTACGATCTCGCTGAGCACGAGTATCCCGTCGAGCTCGACACCATGGCCGCCATGGTCGAAGGCCTCTCCGATTCCGGTGGAGACATCGGCGGCGCCAGCGGCGGACGGTCCGACGCGAGCGCCAAGGGCGGCAACGCCAACGGCGGCAACATGTCTGCGCTCCTCAACTCGCTCGAAACGTCTTGGGGCGACGTCGGACTCATGCTCTCGATCCCCTACCAGGGGCTCGGCAACGCCGCGATCGCCGCAGTGTCCACCGACGAACAGCTCGAACGTTTCGGCAAAGTGTGGGCCTCGATGGCCATCACCGAACCGAGCTTCGGTTCCGACTCCGCCGCCGTGACCACCACCGCCGTTCTCGACGGCGACGAGTGGGTTCTCAACGGCGAGAAGATCTTCGTCACCGCCGGTGAGCGTTCGACGCACATCGTCGTGTGGGCGTCGGTCGACAAGTCGAAGGGCCGAGCGGCCATCAAGTCGTTCGTCGTTCCGCGTGACGCACCGGGCCTGAGCGTTGCTCGCCTCGAGCACAAGCTGGGCATCAAGGCCTCCGACACCGCAGTACTCCTGCTCCAGGATTGCCGCATTCCCGCGGACAACATCCTCGGCAGCCCGGAGGTCAACGTGGAGCAGGGCTTTGCCGGCGTCATGCAGACGTTCGACAACACCCGGCCCCTCGTTGCAGCCATGGCCGTCGGCGTCGGACGCGCAGCTCTCGAAGAACTGCGCGGCATCCTGACCGAAGCCGGTGTCGAGATCTCCTACGACACACCGGTCTACAACCAGCATGCAGCTGCAGCCGAGTTCATCCGTTTGGAAGCCGACTGGGAGGCGGCGTACCTGCTGTCTCTGCGCGCGGCGTGGATGGCCGACAACAAGAAGCCGAACTCGCTCGAAGCGTCCATGTCCAAGGCGAAGGCCGGCCGCACCGGCACCGACGTGACGCTCAAGGCAGTCGAGTTGGCCGGCACTTACGGCTACTCGCAGCGCCCGTTGCTCGAGAAGTGGGGCCGCGACTCGAAGATTCTCGACATCTTCGAGGGCACCCAGCAGATCCAGCAGCTGATCGTCGCACGCCGTCTACTCGGAAAGTCGTCCGCCGAACTGAAGTGACGGTCGCACGGACCAGATCCCGAAACACTCCGCCCCGCCACCTTTCGAGGTGGCGGGGCGGAGTGCTCGGTCGCCATCGTGAAACTTCACCACCGAAACCTGATTGCGCATTAGTGTGTAATCAGTCCTACAACGACGCTGGGAAGAGGTTCACGTATGCCCGGATTGGTCACCAAGGTCACTGACACCATCGGCGCGGCGGGGGTTATGTTCCGAGCCGGACTCGTCCCGTTCCCTCGCCTCGATCGCGGACTCAAATCCATTGCAGCCGTGGACAAGTACGGACCCTTTGCCGGGCCGGTCCATGCACACGCCGAGAACGGCTACGATGCGGTGGCGATCATCGACGAGCGCGGACCCATCACCTATGCCGAGCTCGAGCGTCAGAGCAACGCGTTGGTCCGGGCGTGGCAGGCCGACGGCATCACCTCCGACTCCGTCATGGGTGCGATGTGCCGTAACCATCGAGGCTTGGTCCTGACCATGCTGGCGGCAGCAAAGAACGGAACGAAGCTCGTTCTCATGAACACGGGCTTCGCTCGGCCCCAACTCGTGGACGTCGCAGCGCGTGAGAAGGTTGTCGCCTTCGTCTACGACGACGAGTTCGCGGACATCGCCGATGCCTTGCCGGACGACGTCGTCGTCTATCGTTCCTGGCCAGAGGGCACAGCCGCTGACGGTTCCACGGCAGCTACTCTCGACGAGGCCATCGCCGGACGCACCACGTCGTCGGTGCCGGCACCCGAGAAGAACGGTGGCTTCGTCCTCCTCACCAGCGGCACAACGGGAACTCCCAAGGGTGCGCCGCGTGGCCACACCTCCCCTCTCGCGTCGGCACAGTTCCTCGACCGCGTGCCGTTGCGCCGCGGACAGACCATGATGATGGCGGCCCCCGCCTTCCACGGAACCGGTGTCTCGCAGTTCGCTCTCGCGTTGGCGCTCGGCCAGACCGTCGTCATGCATCGAAAGTTCGATCCGGAGAACACGATCAAGCTTGTCGCCCAGTACAAGTGCGACAGTCTGGTCGTGGTCCCGACGATGCTCACTCGCATCATCGACCTCGGTCCCGACGTGCTGTCCAAGTACGACACGTCGAACCTGAAGATCATCTTCTCGGCAGGTTCGTCACTCTCGCCCGACCTGTGCAAGCGAGTCACGGCCTCGTTCGGGTACGTCCTCTACAACCTGTACGGATCCACCGAGGTCGCAGTGGCCACGGTCGCGACTCCCGAGGATCTGACCATTGCGCCGGGAACCGCGGGCCGCGCTCCGGTGACCTGTCACGTCGAACTGTTCGACGAGAACAACAAGAAGATCACCACCCCACACACGATCGGCAGGATCTTCGTCGCCAGCGGGCTGAGCTTCGAGGGATACACCGACGGGCGCGACAAGGAACGTATCGACGGACTTCTCTCGACCGGCGACGTCGGACACTTCGACGCCAACGGCCTCCTCTTCGTCGACGGCCGCGACGACGACATGATCGTCTCCGGTGGCGAGAACGTCTACCCGCTCGAAGTCGAGAACCTGCTCGCCGATCGAGAGGACGTCTTGGAAGCGGCAGTCATCGGAGTCGAGGACGCCGACTTCGGGCACCGCCTGCGAGCTTTTGTCGTCGTCGCCCACGGCGCCGACCAGAACTCCGACGAGCTGAAGGATCACGTCCGGTCGAATCTCGCGCGCTACAAGGTTCCCCGCGAGATCGTCTTCATCGACGAACTTCCCCGCAACGCCACCGGAAAGCTGTTGCGCCGCGTCCTGATCGAGATGGAGATCAGCGAAGACTGAGCACAGTCACCAAGCGCTGAGCGTGCGGATCAATTCCGCCTCGTCGACGCGAGTCGAGTGCCCGTCGCGGAGCACGACCTCGCCCGCAACCAACACCGTGTCCACTATCTGACGACTGCCCGTCGTGAGAATGGACGCACCCGGATCTCGCACCGGGAGGCAACCGAAGTCGCGTTCGAACCGAATCATGGTGAGGTCGGCGGGATCGCCCACGGAGATCCCGCCGGACCTGGCCGGCAGACCGAGTGCTGCGTTTGCACCGCCGGATGCGATGTCGATCATGGCTTCGAAGCCGAGCAGGTCGGCACGGCCGCGCGCGGCTCGCTGCACATAGGCGCCGGTGCGCAGCGTCTCGAGCATGTCCTGAGTATCGTTGCTGGCTGCGCCGTCCACACCCAACCCCACCGCGATCCCCGCGTCGAGGAAACTCGGGACGGGCGCGATTCCGCTACCGAGCCGCATGTTGCTGACGGGGTTGTACGACACTCCGACGCCGCGCTCCGCCAGCACCTTCTGACCACGGTCGTCGAGTTCGACGCAGTGGACCGCCAGCACCCGGTCCCACAAGAACCCATGGGAATCCAGGTAGTCGACCGCGTTCATGCCCGCGTGTTCGGTACACATCGTGTTGTCGGTCTGCGTCTCGAGCAGGTGAATCGAGACCGTCAGGTCGCGAGCCTGCGCGAACTCACGCACGTCCGACATCCCATCCGGGGTCAGCGAACGTGGGTTCGGTACCGCGACTGCCACGTCAATGCGGGAACCGGCGACGTCCCGCATCATCTGATCCGTATGTGCGAGAACGTCTCCGAGTGGTTGCATGAGCCGCGGATCGAAGCCCCACTTCCTCGTCTTGTCCGCCCGGTCTGCGGTTCCGCGTCCCAGCACCGCACGAATCCCGGTGTCGTGCAACGCCCGGATCACGGCATCGTGAACCTCGCTGGACGGATGCGGCCACATGTGTTCGACCAGGGTGGTCGTACCGCTGCGCAATGCCTCCAGCGAGGCTGCGACAGTGGCCGTGTATGCGCGCTCCGGCGTGATCTGAACCGACTCTTCTGCGACCGCGAGTAGCCATTCGAGAAGCGGTGTCCCTTCGGCGATCCCACGCATCAGTGACTGCTGAAGGTGCGTATGGGTGTTGACGAAGCCAGGGATCAGATACGCCCCCGATCCGTCCACACTTCCAGGTGTGGCGGTGCCGGTCGACTTCTCGATCGATTCGACCACCCCATTCGAGACAACGACGTCGTGGCCGGTCAGCCATTGCCCGCCGCTGTACAACGTCACGTCCCGGATGATCGCGTCGGTCATGTTCTTGGGCGCGGTAGTCATCGCCAGTTCTCCTGAAAGTGTGTGACGGAACGGATACGGATCAACGCGCGAAGTTCGCGCGCACTCGCTGGTCGATGTAGTCCTCGGCAGTGATCGGCGGGTACTTGCCCGCCGGCCCCTCGATGGTCACGTCGCGGTTCGCCTGAGCGAAGAACGCGAGGCTGTAGCGGGCTCCCCGATAGTCGGTGACTCCGGGACTCTTGACCCGATGAAAATTCGACGGCAGGACGTCATCACTCCATCTCATCAGCATGTCGCCGATGTTGCAGGTGATCGCTTCCTCAGCCGGCACCACTGACGTCCATTCCTGGGTGTCCATCTCCTTGCCCGGGCACAGTTGCAAACCGCCCTGACCGTCACGCTGGAAAAGCAATGTCAGGCAATCGAAATCGGTGTGTGCTCCGGCACGCCACATCCCTTCGACATCTGCGTCGGCGGCAAGGGGGAAGTAGTGGAGTAGTCGCAGTGTGCTCTGGTACGTGTCCACCGACGGGTCATGTGCCCTGGTGAAGAAGTCTCGTTCGAATCCCAGCTTCTCGGCGAAGCACGACAACAGGTCCATCGCAATGCCCCAGCACTTGGCTTCGAAGTCCAGGATCGTTTCGCGGAATCCGCCCAATTCGTCTGCAGTGGGCCACAGATCACCCATATGCGGGCGGGTCACCTGATAGGACTCTTTCTGATCAGGTGTTCCGATGGACGGACGCACCTGCGTCATGCTCTCCCAGCCAGAGTTGAAACCCTTCTTGAGCGGATACTGCGCTTTGACCTCAGTGGGCAGTGCAAAGAATCGCTCGGCCGCCGCGAAAGCCTCGCGGACCTGGTCCAGATCGATCCCGTGATTGACGATTTGGAAGAATCCGATGTCGGTCGCTGCCGACCACAACTCCTCGGCGATCTCGCTGCGCCGGTTCTCGAAATCCGAGAGATCGATTCTTCGGACCTCGCGGTCGGTGGTCTCCGTGCCCAGGCCACCCATGCGGGTCTCGCGGTTGAGTTCTGTCATGTCGTACGTCATTTGCTGTCAGCTCCTTCAGCGGATTCCGATGGACCGATCGGTGAACTTGTCGGTGTAGATCTCTTCTGCAGTCAATGACTGCGGTATCGCCGCACCCCCGGCGTTCAGGATGGGCTTCAGTTCTTCGACGGTGTGAGCGACTCGCGTCATGTCGAACGTGCCGACGGATCCGTCCGCCTCGTTCGCGATCAGGCCCTTCTCTTTCAAGAGTTGGGCACTGAACGCTGCTTCACCCTCGGTGTAGGGAGAGAACGACACGTCCTGCGAGACGACGTCGACAATGGCAGCATTCGCCGTATCCGGCGCTGTGATGTAGTCCGCGGTGGCCTGCTGAATGATCGGAACCAGCTTGCTCAAACACGGGGAGAGTGTCTCGACCTTGTCGGCACGAACGGAAACATTGGACGCGTAGATGTCGAAACCCGAATCTTTCAGCAGGTCATAGGAAACCGGCTTGTCCCACGCCGGCGTCTCCTTCTCGTACGTGTACGGTTCCGAATTCGCGAATCCTTGCTGAGCGATGGTCGGGTCACCGACAAATCGCGAGGGAGCTCCGTCGTAGCTCGTGTCGAGCTGAGACTGCTTCAGTAGGCCTTTCGCCACGAGCCACTGCGGAAACAGTTGCTCCTTGGAAACGACGACACTCGCGTCGGACTTGCCGATATCGGCAACACTCGCCCATTCCGGATGAGACTCTTTGTCCCACATGAGGATTGCCGGGCTGTACTTGAGCAATGGCGTGACGGCCACAACGGGCTGACTTGCCGCTGCCGCGATCACCTGATCGCCGTGCACCAAGCCGAGAGTGATCGAATCGTCGACGTACATCTGGGAGCTGACGGATTGGAACCCGATTGCCGGTCCCCCGGCCCGCAAGGTCAAGTCGACTCCGGTGTCCTTCCCTCCGGCGACAAGAGTCCCGCTGACGGACTTGTCGTCGGTGTCGACCGAATAGCCGGGACCAAGCATCTCGAAGAGCGCTCCCATATCCGACTGTGGCTGCCATTGGAGTTGAACCACAACGTTTTCCGGACAGAGACCCGCTAGGTTCTGAGCCTCGGCAGCTGGTTCGAGAGATTCAGCCTTGGCCGTCTCAGCCTCACTGGAGCTGCACGCAGTCAATCCGATGGCTGCACACATGGCCAGTGCCGCGCCGGCCGCTCCCACACTTCTGCGATTGGAATGCACCTTGCGATTTGAATACACAGCGTCTCCTTCGTTAAAACAATTGGGATGTGGGCGAACCAGGAAGGATGATCCGATGTGCACACTCTGCAGCACATGGATTACATGCAATCGACTAGTTGTTTCCATCAGGTAACGCGCGCCAGGATTCTCGCTTCACCTGCAATGTCACCTCACATTTACATTCAGCAATCTAGGCGACATACATGCAATTCAAGATGGTTAATACATCTTGAAGAACTTTTGCATGCATTATTGAACCGGAGGCTCAGATGGAACTCGCGAACACGATGCAGGATGCCGACGCTCGCAAGCTCACCGCACCGATGCAGATGGTCTTTTCCGATGTCGTCAAGAAGTTCGATACCGGCACTGTCGCGCTGGACGGCATCGATCTGAACGTGGAGCGAGGAGACTTCGTCGCCGTGGTCGGACCCTCCGGCTGCGGCAAGTCGACTTTGTTGCGCATGGCGGCCGGCCTCGAGCGACCGACCAGCGGCGCGGTTGCCCTCGACACCGAATCAGTTGGCTTCATCTTCCAGGAGCCGACTCTCCTCCCCTGGCGAACCGTGCAGGCCAACGTCGAATTGTCCGCCGAACTCGGTGGCGGCGACAAAGCAGCCCGAAAGTTGCGCGCCGACGAGGCAATTCGCGCAGTGGGCCTGGCGGACTTTGCGAAACAACTGCCCAACGCGTTGTCGGGCGGAATGAAGATGCGTGTCTCGTTGGCGCGAGCGCTCACCCTCGCACCTGCTGTGATGCTGCTCGACGAACCTTTCGGTGCTCTCGACGAGATGACACGACTGGAGATGCAGGTAGAGCTGCAAAGGCTCTACACCGACAAGGGGTTCACCTCGATGTTCATCACGCACTCGGTATCCGAGGCCGTGTACCTCGCAAACAAGGTGGTCGTCATGACCGCCCGGCCCGGACGAATCCATTCGGTCGTGGACATCGATTTCCCGTACCCGCGTAGCCCGGAACTGCGCTACGACGCCCGATACACCGAACACGTCGCCGAGATCTCGGCCAGTCTCCATGGGAGCTCACGATGACCGAAGTCCTTGCAGTGCAACAGGGCACCACCGCACGCAATTCCGCCGTTCGCACTGATTCTGCGACCGCCGCGCGAGCACAGTCACAGCCCGGACGGCCCTCGCGAATGAGAGCGCTCGGCACCTTCCTGCTCTATCCGCTGCTCTCACTTGCCGGCGCGGTCGCAGCGTGGTCGATCGTCAGCTACCTCGTTCTCTCCCCGGAACGTCGATTTCTCCTTCCGCCGCCGAGTCAAGTACTGACAAAGTCGCTACTCGACTGGAAACACCTCTCTCCCATGCTCGAAGCCCTCGCAGTGACGGCACAGGTAGCACTGGTCGGCTTCGTGGTCGCGGTGGCAGTCGGCGTCGGAACCGGCGTGCTGATGAGCCAGGCCAAGTGGATCGAGCGGATCGTCTATCCCTATGCCGTTGTGCTGCAGGTCATTCCCATCCTCGCCATCGTCCCCCTCATCGGGCTCTGGTTCGGCTACGGCATGACCGCGCGCACCCTGGTGTGCGTTCTCATCGCAGCCTTCCCGATCATCACCAACACACACTTCGGATTGCAATCGGTCGATCGCGGACTGCACGAACTGTTCACCCTCGGCCGCGCGTCCCGTTGGGATCGATTGGTGAAACTCGAACTGCGAGCGGCAATGCCGGCTATTCTCACCGGCATCCGCACCGCCTCCGGCCTTGTTGTCGTCGGTGCCATCATCGGCGACATGTTCTTCGCCAAAGGACAACCCGGGATCGGAACGCTGCTCGACGTCTACCGAAGCCGCCTTCAGTCCGAGGATCTGATCGCCGCGATCGTGATCGCGTCGGTGTTCGGTGTCCTCGTCTTCTCTGCCTTTGGATTCCTCTCACGTGTGCTCGTCGGTAAGTGGCACACGTCCGGCCGCAAGGACTTTAAATGACCCACGAAACTCCTGTCTTCGAGATCCCTGCGATCGATATCAGCCCGTACCTCCGCGGCGAGGCAGCGGTTGCAAACGCCACCAACAGCACTGCCTGTGCGGAAGTGGCAGCTCAACTCGATCGCGCGTGCCGGGAGGTCGGATTCATACAGATTGTCGGACACAGCATTCCACGATCGGCGACCGAAAGACTGGCCGACGCTCTCGACGAGTTCTTTGCTCTCCCACTGACGGTGAAGAACAACTATCGCCGTCCCTCGTCCGAGAACCGCGGCTACTCACCACCGAAATCGGAATCACTCAGCATGAGCCTGGGCGTCGCCGCTGCGAACCAGATGAACGATTTCTACGAAGCAATAGTCGTGGGCACAGAGGTGAGCGACTATCCGGGCGTCGACCTACCCGAGTCCAGCTACGCCGCCAACACCTGGCCCGTGGCCGCGCCCGGATTCCGACCGGCAATCGAAGAGTATTTCCGTCATGCCCAGGGCTTGGCACGAATCCTGATGTGCGCCTTTACCGACGCTCTCGGATTGCAGCCCGGGTACTTCGATTCGATGCTCGACCATTCGATCGACGCGATGAAGATGAACAACTACGCACTGCCCGAGGGCGAGATCCGCATCTCCGGCGACATGACGGGAATGGGCGCTCACACCGACTTCGGAATCTTGACCATCCTGTGGGCAGATCAAGTTCCGGGCCTTCAAGTTCTGAGTGCCGACGGCGTATGGCACGACGTCCAACCTGCCGACGGCGCACTCTTGATCAACCTCGGCGACGCGATGGCACGCTGGACGAACGACCGATGGCGCTCGACAGTGCACCGAGTCGACCCACCTATCGTCGATGGTCAGATCATCCGACGTCGCTCTGCCGCATTCTTTTTCGACGGGAACTACGACGCCGTCATCGAAGCACTGCCAGGGACTCTCACACCGGGCGAAGTGGGATACCCGCCGATCACGATCGCTGAGAACATCGCGGCCAAAGTGGCCGGACTGAAAGGCGCGACGGCGCCCGACGTCGACAGTCGCAACGCTGACCGGGTGCGCGCCGCTGGATAGCGCTCCCGGGTACCGTCGACATCGTGCAGGATCGAAGTGAGGACAAGATGACCACCACCGAACGAGCTTTACTCACCGAGTCTGTGCACGAGACACTTCGCGAACTGATCTTTTCGGGAGAGCTGGCGCCGGGGACACCACTGAGTGTTCCCGCGCTGGCGAGCAAGCTCAATGTCAGTCGAACGCCGGTCCGCGAGGCCGTGCAGCAGTTGATCTACGAGGGCATCGCCGTCCACACACGGAATGCGGGTGCAAAAGTCGATTCGCTGGACGCGGAGTCTCTGCGCGCGGTCTTCGAGGTGCGTGAGGTACTCGACGGTCTCGCGGCGTTCAACGCCACGGCCAATGCCACGCACGAAACCGTGTCACAGCTGAACAAGATGGTGCAGGTGCAACGCGAACTTCTCGAGAGCCCGCCGGATCAGCGTCGGGATTCGAAGCTCGACCTCGAGTTTCACACCTTGATTCGTGAGACTGCATGCAATCACCCACTCAGCGAAGCCCTGCATCGTCTGGACGGACAGTCACATCTCTACCGTTCGGACATGTGGAGCCTCGAGCTCAATCGGCGGATCGCTGTCACCGAGCACGCACGTATAGTCGCGGCCATCGAATCGGGTGACGCCTTGGAGGCGAGGACTGCCGCGAGCGCACACGTAGCCGGGCTACTCGTCCGAACAACCCGGACCTGAAGCTTTACCGAAATGACGGAAACAGCGTGTCAGGCCAGGTGATGTCGCCGTCGTTCTCGTCCACGAACGTACCGACACAGTCTCGCTCCAAAGCGCTGATCGCTCCCGAGATGACCTCTGGATGCTCGAGCTCGGTGAGATGGTCTCCTCCGGTTCCGGCCCCGGGAACGCCATCGACGTACACCCGGCACTGGCCCCCGTCCAACCGACCGTCCGCCCACTCGCCCGAACTCTGCACCACCGAATAGTAGGCAGATCCAGGAGTGTCCTCACCGGTATTGAGCTTGGTGAGAACTTCGGAGAACATGCAGGTGTCGTAGCCGTCGGCAGGGCCTTGTACGCAGCCACCGGGGCTACCGTACTGCGGCGCACCGATGGCGACGAATGAATCCACTACTTCGGAGCCACCGAGGAACTTCGCGTAGTACCGGGAGCTCAGTCCACCCGCACTGTGCGCGATCACCCCGACGGAGTCAGCGCCGGCAGCGTAGGAGCGAATCGAATCGGCAATCAGCTCGGCGTCGGCCGCAATCATCTTGCCGGGTGCGTCGACGAAGTGTGTCTCGTAGCCCGCAGCGCTCAGTGCTTTGTCGAGGGCGCGGTAGGTCGCCTGGTGCGTTTCTCCCGAGTTGTAGAGCTGCTGCCCCGGAACGATGAAGACCACGCGCTTCGCATCGGTGATCCGCCCACCGGCGGCAGCGCTTCCTGCCGAGAACGCCAGAGCGGTGGTCACCAGCGAAGTAGTCACCGCCATCGCCAAGAGAATCTTCGAGAGTCGCACGTCGCCGCCCTACGACGGCTGCGCACAAAAAAGGACCGCCGCACTGGAATCCAGTGCGGCGGTCCTTTTCTAGTAGCGGGGACAGGATTTGAACCTGCGACCTCTGGGTTATGAGCCCAGCGAGCTACCGAGCTGCTCCACCCCGCGATGCATGGACAAAGTTACACGAGCGGGTGAACGGAACGCAAATCGCCTGCGCTGGAGCGAAATACACGCCTGAAAGTCGAAGAATCGGGTGACTGGGTTCACAAAATGCCCGTGAGCATCAACACATAACAAGCATGTAACGAACGTACGTCGAAACGGCATCGGAAAGGCTCTACCAGCACAAACGCTAAAATTTTGGGTCGAGAGCAGACCAGACAGTCCGGAAAATTGCGAATCGACCCTCGTTCGACGCTCCCGTACGGTCGGTCCCGGCCCGAATCAACCGGGCGAACGCCGACCCGCCGCTGCTCCACTCTGCCCGCGGGATCGGAACCCCCGAAACCTTCGAGGGGCAGAGACACGGAGAGACAAGCGCCCGGGAAAGTCAGCATCATCGCCGACCCGCAGGCCCGCCGATGTCAGCAAGCGCGGAGAGGATTTACCCCGACATGACGTACACCAGCATCAGCAAGCGTGCATTCGGCACATTGGCAGTAGCCGGCGCACTTGTCGCAGTGCCCCTCACCATGAGCACCGGCACCGCTTCCGCAGCCACCCACAACTGGGACGGCGTCGCACAGTGCGAGAGCGGTGGCGACTGGAACATCAACACCGGAAACGGCTACTACGGCGGCCTGCAGTTCTCGCAGAGCACCTGGACCGCCAACGGTGGCACCGGCTCGCCCGCCAACGCTTCCAAGGAAGAGCAGATCCGCGTCGCCGAGAACACCCTGCAGAGCCAGGGCCCCGGCGCATGGCCCGTCTGCGGCCAGCGTCTGACCGTCGCGAGCGAGCCTGCAGTCGAAGAAGCTCCCGCCGCAGCGCCGGCTCCCGTCGCCGAGGCACCCGCAGTTGCTCCCGCCATCGAGATCCCGGCCGAGCTCAAGCCCGCCGCACAGCAGGCTTACGACACCGCTCGTGACCTCGCCGGCCAGTACGGCTTCGCCGCACAGTTCCAGCAGCTCTCCGATGCCAACGCACCGATCGTTGCAGCACTGCGCTGATTCAGCTCGTACAGCTTCACCTGAGCACACAAGAAGGCCCACCATCCGATCGGATGGTGGGCCTTCTGCTATTCATGAACTGACGCCGCTTACCTCGGCAGCGCCTGGTACGCGTCAACAGCCTTCTGCAGGCGGTCGAGCGCAGCACCGTAGCTGGTGAAGTCACCGCTCTGTTGCGCCGACTTCAATGCCGCCATTGCCGAATTGACCTCGGCCAGCGCCTTCGTGACGTCATCCGAAGAAGCCGGCGGGGCCGGTGCCGTCGGAGTTGTCGGCGTTTCCGGTTGCGCTCCGGTATCCGGATCGGGTGCCGGCTGGGTGACCGTCGCTGCCGAACCTGCGCCCGGCCAAATCTGACTGATCGCCTCGGAGACGGTCGGTGCATAACCGATCCGAATGCCGTTGGTGTCGCTGAAGCTCACCAATACACGCGCCAACTGAGGGAACGCGTTCTGCGAGTTTCGCTGCGAGTACAAAGGCTCGACATAGAGGATTCCGCCCTCGGCAATCGGCAGAGTCAGCAAGTTTCCGTACTGAATCTTGTTCGACTGCTTGAGCAGTGACACTTCCGAAGCAACACGCGAATCCGACGTCATCGCAGACTGAGCCTGCTGTGGACCCTGAGTCTGCGTATCGGTCGGCAACTGCAGCACCGTGAACTTGCCGTAGTTCTCCTTGTCGTTCGCCACCGAGATGTAGGCCGACAGCAACTCACGACTGAACCCGACCATCGGACTGGTCAGACGGAAATCCGCCTTCGCGGTGTCCTTGTCGCCCACCAGCACGTAGTACGGCGGCTGGTTGGCCGACGTGTCGATCGTCGGATCGCTCGGAACCGACCAGAACGCGTTGTTGGTGAAGAACTCACTCGGATCGTCGACGTGGTACTTCGCCAGCATCTCTCGCTGAACCTTGAACATGTCTTCCGGGTAGCGGAAGTGTGCCTGCAAGTCGTCCGAGATTTCGCTCTTCGGCTTCACCGTGTTCGGGAAGACCCCCATCCACGCCTTCAGAACCGGATCCTGCTCGTCGACCTGGTACAGCGTGACAGTGCCGTCGTAGGCATCGACCGTGGCCTTCACTGAGTTACGGATGTACGAGAACTCCTGGCGCGGAATGAGGCGCCCGGTCGTCTGGTCGATACTGTCCTCGACCAACCCGTCGAGCGAACTGCGCTGCGCGTACGGGTAATCCTGGGCCGTGGTGTAGCCGTCGATGATCCACTGCATCTTGCCGTCGACCACTGCGGGGTAAGCAGCGCCGTCGGTCGTCAGCCAAGGCGCGACCTCCTCGACCCTTTCCTTCGGATCACGCTTGAAGATGATCTTCGAGTTCGAGCCGATTGCACTCGAGAACAGGATGTTGCGCTCGGTGTACTTCGCCGCGAATGCAAGACGGTTGAACCAGTTGCCGATCGAAACGCCACCCGAACCTGTGTAGGTGTACTTCGAGGTGTCGGTGTCGTACTCCCGCGGTCCCTCACCGTCGACGGAACCGACGATCGAGTAATCGGCGTCCGACTGACTGATCACCTCGCCGTAGTACGAACGAGGATTGTCCACCTTGAGATTCTCGTTCTCGGGCGTGGTCGTCAGGTCGCTCACCGAGTAGATCGGGTAGCCACCGGTGTTGTTCTGACTGTCGCCCTGCACGGCCGTGACTTCGTTGGCCTGGGCGGCGACGAAACCGTTGCCGTGCGTGTAGACCGTGTGCTTGTTGATCCAGTCCGTCTGGTTGCCGGAAAGGTTGTTCGGCGACAGCTCACGCGCGGCGACAACGAAGTCACGCAACTGGCCGTCTTGTTCGTAACGGTCGACGTTGAGCGTCTGCGGGAACCCGTAGAAGTTCTTGAGCTGACGCTGAGCGGTGAACGTCGGCGACAGAATGGTCGGATCCAACAGGCGTGTGTTCGCGATCGTGGTCCGGTCTGCCGGAACGTCCTGGGGCTGCTTGGTGCCAATTCCCGGATAGTCGACGTAGTCGACGTTTTCTTCCGTGATCCCGTACGCCTGACGGGTCGCTTCGATGTTTCGTTCGATGTACGTGCTCTCCTTCTGCGCCGCATTGGGCTTGACGGAGAACTGCTCGACGATCATCGGGTAGACGGCACCGACGAGGACCGACGAAAGAACCAGTAGAGCGACTGCCATGGCCGGTATCCGAAGATCCCGCGTGAAGATCGAGGCGAAGAACGCCAAGGCGCAGATGACCGCAATGGACAACAGAATGAGCTTCGCAGGCAGAACCGCATTGATGTCGGTGAAGCCCGGGCCGGTGAACGTCGGTTCCTTACGACTACTCGACATCAACGAGTACCGATCAAACCAGTACGCCACCGCCTTGAGAAGCACAAAGGTGCCGGCGATGACAGCCAGCTGAATACGAGCGGCCGTGGTGAACGTCCCATTGCGCCCGGCCAACTTGATCCCACCGAAAACGTAGTGGGTGACCAGGTTTGCCACGAAGGCAAGCAGAATCGAGACGAACAACCAATTCAGAACGAAACGGTAGAACGGCAGATCGAACGTGTAGAAGCCGACGTCCAAGTTGAACTGCGGATCGGTGATCCCGAAAGCCTGGCCGTTGAGGAACAACTGGATAGTGACCCAGTTGGCCTGTGCGATGAGACCGGACAGGATGCCGATCGCTACCGGAATGATCACGCCGAAAAGACGAAGACGCGACATGACGGTGGTGCGGTAGCGCGCGATCGGATCATTGGGTCCGGAGACCGGGACGAACACCGGGCGTGCGCGGTACGCGAGAAGCATCGCGAGCCACACGATGGCGCCGACGACAATTCCGACGACCAGGAAGAGCACGAATCGCGTCAGCAGAACCTTGGTGAAGACACCGCGGAAGCCGACTTCGCCGAACCACAACCAGTCCGTGTACATGCCGATCAGTCGCGGCCCCACGAGCAGCAAGGCCGCCACTACGACAGCCACCACCAACAAGATTCGACTGCGTCTGGACAGAGAGGGTAAACCTGCGGGGGGCCGCATGCCCACGTGCCACGCTCCAAGATTTGGCGACGCCGTGGCGTCGCAACCGATTGCATCGATCACTGCGGCCACGCCCGAGTGGACTTGGCCGTTTCCGACCACTCTACGTAACAACGGTCACGGGTTGACAACACGGAGAGCGGGGAGCCGGACAGAAGGTGGGAGGATGAAGGCGTGAGTGAAGAGAATATGAGCAGATCACCGAGTGCCCTCGCCCGGTGCGTTCATGAAGTTGTCGACCACATCGACGCCGAAGGCTGGGATCAGCCTCCGAAGCTGTACGCGTTGGTACCCACCGAGATGCTCGCCGCGGCCGAACCCGGACTGCTCGACCAACTCGCCGAGGGCGCCGAATACACACCGATCGAACAGGAATCGCTTCCCGAGGACATCATCGGCGGTTCACGGGCACTCGACGAGTTCCTGGCAACGACGCATTGGCCCGAGTCCGTGCAGGGTTGCATCCTGGTGCAGGAGATCGTCGTCCTGCCGCCCGCGGCGGAATCGGATCTCGACCACGCCACGGCGCCGGTGTTGACCGATCAGCACGCGGCGGACGAAGTCGCTCGACTGACGGCCGACGCGCATCCCGATCGACGCGAGGCTCGACTGTTCGTCGGCGTGCTCCGTGACGGTCCCTCGCTGTCGCTCCTACAGATGCGTCCCGACGAGGATGCGGATCCGTACGGTGACTTGGAACTGCTCACCTACGACGGTCTTGCACCTCACCTCGTGCACGCCCTGTACGCGACGCTCGACGAGGTCGAAGAAGACTGACAGAGTCGTCGGCGGCCAGGCAGCTTTCAGCAGCGGGGTGCGTCGCCACCCGTGTTGAGGCTTTCGAGTGAGTCCACTGCGCCGGGCAGGTTGTCGACCTTGACGAGTCGAAGCCCGTCCGGCGCATTCTGTTTCGCCTCGTCACAGTTCTGGGCCGGCACGAGGAAGGTCTCAGCACCGGCTTCGGACGCGGCGATCAACTTGTACCTGATGCCGCCGATCGGACCGACCTCGCCGTCGGAGTCGATGGTGCCCGTTCCGGCTACGAACTTTCCGCCGTTGAGCTCCCCCGGAGTCAGCTTGTCGACCAAGGCCAGTGTGAACATCAGTCCGGCAGAAGGACCGCCGATGTCGGCGAGATTGAACTGCACGGTGAAGGGAACGTCCGGGACCTCGCTGGGTGTGACGCCGAGGTAACCCGATTCGGGCTTGTTGGGCCGCGCCCCGACGGTGACCGGCACAACGGTCTCCACACCCTCACGAAGGACGGTGACGTCGATCGCGGTGCCGGGCGCGATCGCACCGACCGTGTCCTGAACGCCGGTGATGGTGGTTACCGGAGTGTCGCCGATCTTGACCAGGACGTCGCCTTCTTGCAGGGCACCCGCAGCGGGACCGTCCGGAGTCACCTTCGAAACAGTCAGTGCCACCGGCTTGCCGAGAAAGTGCAGTGCCGCCAACTCGGCACTGTCCTCGGATTGCTGGAAGTCGGCCGTGTTGGCCTGCTGAATCTCTTCCTTCGACTTCTCGGGCGGATAGATCTCCGAGCGAGGGACGAGTCCGTTGCTGCCACTCGCCCACAGTCCGAACGCTTCGAAGATGTTGAGGCCGTCGCGAACCGACACCGTTGTCATGTTGAGGTTGCCGTCGGTGGGATCGACCTCGGTCCCCTGGATGTCTACGACGGGCTTACCGTCGACGTCGCCGAGCGTGTTGAAGGTGGGGCCCGGACCGAGTGCGACATAAGGAACAGTGACCATTGTTCCGACGACTCCCAACACGACGATGGGTGCGAGTGCGGCCAAGAGCGTCACTATCCGTCGATTCACCTGATCCAGAGTAAAGCGCGAAGGCTCCGGAGCACCGATCGCACCGCCTGAGCGCCGTGCGTGTTCGCCGTCAGCGTGACTCGGAGGGCGACTCCGACCGCTCGAGCCTTGTACCGTTGAGGTATGAGCAATATGCCGTTCGGCTTCTCCAACTCCGACGACGATCCCGATCGCGACAAGAACGCGGCGGGTGGCAATCCGTTCGGGGTGGTGACATGCCGTTCGGGTTCGGCGCGGGCGGTGAGGGATTCGATCCGGCTCAGCTCGGCCAGATGCTCACCCAGTTCGGGCAGATGCTGAGCGGAATGGGCTCGTCGATGGGCCAGGGCGGTACGTCCGGCCCGGTCAACTACGACATCGCCAAGAAGCTGGCACGCCAACAGATCGGATCGGTCACACCGATCACCGAGGGCAACGTCAAGGCGATCGCCGACGCCGCGCACCTGGCCGAGATGTGGCTGGACGCCGCGACAACGCTCCCTGCCGGAGCGAGCCGCACTCTTGCGTGGACTCCGAACGACTGGCTCGACAACACGATCGACACCTGGAAGCGACTCTGTGATCCGGTGGCCGAGAAGGTAGCGGGCATGTGGGTCCAGGGTCTTCCGGCCGAAGCACAGCAGATGGCTGGCCCGATGCTGGGCATGCTCGGGCAGATGGGCGGACTCGCGTTCGGCTCGCAATTGGGCCAGGCACTCGGCCAACTGTCCACCGAGGTGCTCTCCTCCACTGATATCGGCCTGCCCCTCGGCCCCGAAGGCATCGCGGCCCTTCTCCCGGCTGCGGTTCAGGCTTTCAGTGAGGGTCTCGAACAGCCGCATCAGGAAGTTCTGGTGTTCCTCGCCGCGCGGGAAGCCGCTCATCAGCGTCTTTACAGTCACGTTCCGTGGCTGCGCCAGCGTGTTCTCGCGACAGTGGAGGAATACGCCCGCGGAATCACCATGGACTTCTCGGCGATGGAAGAATTCGCCAAGGACCTCGATCCATCCGCTCTCACCGATCCGAGCAAGCTCGAAGCGCTGATGCAGCAGGGCACGTTCGAGCCGCAGAACACACCGGAGCAGAAAGCCGCTCTCGAACGTCTCGAGACTCTGCTTGCGCTGGTCGAGGGTTGGGTGGAGACGGTCGTCACCGCCGCACTCGGCGAGCGACTGCCTGGTGTTGCCGCGATGAGCGAGACGTTGCGGCGTCGCCGTGCCACCGGCGGCCCCGCCGAACAGACCTTTGCGACGCTGGTCGGACTCGAACTTCGTCCTCGCAAGGTCCGTGAAGCGGCCGGTTTGTGGCAGAAGCTCACTGCGGAAGCCGGTATGGACGTTCGCGACGGCGTCTGGTCGCATCCCGACCTGATGCCCGATTCGAGCGATCTCGACGCACCGGACGGATTTGTCGCCCGTGTCCTCGGCGCCGGCGAAGCCGGTAATTTCGACGACCCGATAGCCCAGCTCGAAGCCGTCGTGGCAAAAGAGCGTGCGGCCGAGGAAGCGATGGACAAGACCCGCGAGGACGACGAAGAGAAGTAATCCCTTCTCGACCGATTTTCGCAGATCAGCCGCGATGACCGCCTGTGGATAACTGCCGCTGACGGGGACTCGCCGAGGGCCCGTCGTGCCAGCATCGAATGATGACCGGTCACACACACGACGACACCAGACAAGACAGCACTTCACAGCGATCCGCGGGACCTCGATGGGACCCGCGGATCGCTGTTCTGTCGCGCCCGGATGGTCGACTGCAGCTGGGATGGACCCCCGGACGTGCCGTCCTGCTGACTCTGCCTGTCGGGGTCGACGATCGCGCGGTGAAGTCGATCCTGCGCAAAATGGACGGCTCGAGATCCCGCGCAAACATCCTCTGGGAAGCGTCGAGGCTCGGGATTCCCACATCCGTGACGGAGGAGTTGCTCGAGCAACTCGCCGATTCCGGTTTCGCCCACACTGCCCGCAGAAGCACCGCGACGGTCCGGATTCACGGTGTCGGTCCGCTCTCTGACGCCATCGAGCGCGCACTCGTCACCGGCGGGGTCAGCACGCGTCGCTCGCGCGGGTATCGCAACACCGACGTCGTGCGTACGTGGAACGAACAACTGGTGGTCCTTGCCGACGACGTCGTGACTGATCCTCGTCTGGTCAGCGATCTCGTTCGCTGTGGACTCCCCCACCTTTCCGTCCGCATCCGCGACGGCAACGGTGTGGTCGGTCCTCTTGTCCTGCCTGGTCAGTCGAGTTGCCTGCGGTGCGCAGACATCCTCCGATCCGAACTCGACCCTCATTGGCTTCATCTGTCCGCGCAGCTACTCGGCAGCGCAGGCCACGCGGAATCGGCGATGATCCATGCAAGTGTCGCGCTGGCCCTGGCCGAGATCGACTCCGCGTTATCGGAGACAGCGGCGACGCATGCGGCGAGTCTGTCGTCGACGCTCGAGATCGCGCTCCGTCCGTATCGGATCACAACCAGGCGCTGGCCTCGGCAAATATCCTGCAGTTGCCAATACCTGGCACCTGTTTCGGGCAAAGGACGCCCCAGTCAGACATGATGGTGTGGTGTCCGAGATCCCACGCAAGAGTTCTGCCCGTACTGCCAAACTCGCGAGCATCCCCCTGGGGATGGCCGGTCGCGCCGCCATGGGCTTCGGACGCAAGCTCGCCGGCGGCGACAAAGGCGAGATCGACGCGCAGTTGAGCGCGAAGGCCGCCGAGCAACTGTTCGCGGTGCTGGGCGAACTCAAGGGCGGCGCGATGAAGTTGGGCCAAGCGCTCAGCGTCATGGAGGCGGCAATTCCGGAGGAATTCGCCGAGCCGTACCGCGAGTCGCTGAACAAGCTCCAGGCCGCCGCCCCGCCGCTGCCGACCAAGCAAGTACACAAGATGCTCGACCAGCAACTCGGAACCAAGTGGCGCGACCGATTCCAGTCGTTCGACGATGAACCGACCGCGTCGGCAAGCATCGGGCAGGTTCACCGAGCCGTCTGGGCGGACGGCCGCGACGTAGCCGTGAAAGTTCAGTACCCCGGCGCCGACGAAGCTCTACGCGCCGATCTCAAGACCCTGGGCAGATTTGCCGGTCTCTTCGGTTCGGTCATGCCCGGTGTCGACGTGCGGCCCGTGATCGAGGAGTTCACCGCGCGCACGGAGGAAGAACTCGACTATCGGATCGAGGCGAACAATCAGCGAGCTTTTGCCAAAGAGTTCGACGGAGATCCCCAATTCGTGATCCCGCACGTCGTGGCGAGCGCACCGAAAGTGGTCGTGACCGAATGGATGACGGCAACCCCGTTGACCAGAATCATCGAGAGTGGAACGCCGGAGCAGCGCAATGCGGCCGGTGCACTACTCGCCGAATTCCACTTCGCGTCTCCGGCCCGTGTCGGATTGCTCCACTGTGACCCGCACCCCGGCAATTTCATGCTTCTCGAGGACGGCCGACTCGGCGTCATCGACTTCGGTGCTGCTGCGCCGTTCCCGAACGGACTGCCACGGGTTCTCGGCACGATGGTGCGCTTGGCTGTCGAGGAACAATTCGACGAGTTGACGGAGTTGTTGCGCGCCAACGGTTTCGTGATCCCCGGACGCACGGTGACCGACAAGGAGATCGCGGATTACCTGCGACCCTTCACCGACCCGATCCAGACCGAGTCATTTCACTTCACTCGGGCATGGCTGCAAAAGGCCGCCGGAACCGCCACTGACTTCAACAGTGCGCAGTTCCGAACGGCCCGTGCACTCAACCTTCCGGCCGAGTATTTGATGATCTTCCGTGTTCTTCTCGGTTCGGTCGGCATATGCGCCCAGTTGGACGCATATGCCCCGTACATGGAAATCCTGACTCGTTGGTTGCCAGGGTTCGCGGAGCCGGTTCTGGATGACACCGGCTCCGCCGAATAAGACACCGGCTCCGCCGAATAGGGCTCTCACGCGCACACAAGTTGCTTGCGTGGGCGCCCTCTCGGTCTCTTGCGCGCTATGACGGCCCCCTGATCGAGGATCTCGCCGCCCCACACCCCCCATGGCTCGGCGCGGTCGAGAGCCGCACTGAGACAACGGGAACGGATGGGCACTGCGCGCACAGTGCCTTGGCCTGCTCGAGTTCGGCCGGAGCTTCGGCGAACCAGAGATCGGGGTTGGATGCCCGGCACGGCAAGTCGCGGCGGGTGGACGCGACCTCGATGAACGTGACTGCAGCCGAAGTGACGTCGGTGGAAGTTACTGCAGTGGTGGAGTTTTCGGATTCCACGCGGATTGTCTGGGCAGACAACTCGGTCTCCTAGTGCTCGGATGCGAAACTGTGTCGCACGATATGGGTTCGATGGGTGCGAACCTGAGCCGAGTCGGAAACCAGATGAAGAGGGCTATCCAACACAAAGGCCACGGTCCGCAGGGGCTGCGGGTCCGTGGCCGTAAGTGAACGGATGTGTCCTACCGAGAAATACCTCGATGGCTTAAGAACACGGACTCGACAGCTGCTTTCTTTGCTGCTGCTTGAGGGCGCAGGCGGAGCGCATGCTGCGCCCATCCCGCTGCACGCGGCAGCATGGGGGCGGCAACAGCGAACTTTGCGCTTGCGCACGCTTCGTAAGAGATCAAGTTCGTCATTTTTTTGCCACCTCCATTTCGTGTCGGTCCGGATAGTTTCTGCGCACAGGTTGCCCCGTAACACTGAAAACCAGAGTAGAGAATCTGCCGAATCTGCACAACCTATTTTTGACCTGCGGTTATGTAACTCACCGTTGTCGATTCGGATGTGTTGTCAGATATCGAGTGTTGCCGCTCGCAGTTCACCGCGAATGACAGCTAGTACGTCTTCCCCGAAGTTGTCGAGTTTCTTCGGCCCGATTCCAGGGATCGAAACCAGTCCACGATTATCTTGTGGTCGTTGTTCGGCAATAGCCATCAGTGTGTTGTCACTGAAGACGACATAGGCCGGAACTTTGAGTTCTCGGGACTTGTCCAGACGCCAGGCCTTGAGGTGCTCGAGCAATTCCAGGTCGACATTGGACGGGCATTTTTCGCAGCGCCCGAGCATGGTCGCCGACGTCCCGATCAACGGTTTGCCGCAGACGCGGCAGCGCGGACGCTTCTTGTTTCCCGACGACGGCGCGGCGACGCGCGAGGCCGGCGAGTCCTCCGGGATTAGTCCGTTGAGAAATCTCGACCGGCGACGGGACTTGCGTCCACCCTCATTGCGGGCCAATGCCCACGACAGCTGCAGATGCTCGCGAGCGCGAGTAACCCCCACGTAGAGAAGCCGACGCTCCTCCTCCACCGCGACGTCGTCGGCGCCCGAATTGGCGTCGCCGAGAACGTGTTGGATAGGCAGGGTGCCGTCGTTGAGGCCGACCAGGAACACCGCATCCCATTCGAGTCCCTTGGCCGCGTGAAGGGAGGCCAGCGTCACACCTTGCACGGTCGGTGGGTGCCGCGCCTCGGCTCGGGCCGTGAGCTCCTGTAGAAGCCCGGTGAGCGTCAGTTCAGGTTCGTGGACAAGTTGTTCTTCGGTGAGCGCCACGAGAGCCGAGAGCGACGCCCAGCGCTCGCGTGCCTGAGTACCCGAAGGCTCTTCGTTGGTCAGGCCGAGCGGCGCGAGCACAGCGCGGACGAGTGAGACCAGCGCTTCGCCGTTGTCGGCACCTTCGGGGAGGTCGTCGCGTCCAGCTGCCTGACGCAGCGCTGCCACCGCCTGACGTACCTCGGTGCGAGTGAAGAAGCCCTCTCCACCGCGCACCTGGAACGGAATGCCCAGCTTCGTCAGGGCCTGCTCGTGCGCCTCCGACTGAGCATTGATCCGGTACAGAACAGCGATCTCGGCCGCAGGGGTGCCTGCCGCGATCAGCCGTTTGATCGCCCGCGCAACGCCGAGCGCTTCGGCCGGCTCGTCGTCGAACTCCATGAACTCCGGCTCAGGCCCCGGCGCGCGTTGCCCGATCAGCTGCAGACGCGTCCCGGCGATCCGCCCGCGCGCGGCACCGATCACGCGGTTCGCCAACGACACGACCTCAGGGGTGGAGCGGTAATCCCGTTCGAGCCGAACGACGGTCGCTTCGGGGAATTTCCGGGAGAAGTCCAACAGATAGTTGGGGTGGCTCCGGTGAAGGAGTAGATGGTCTGATTCGCATCGCCCACCACGGTCAGATCGTCTCGGTCGCCCAGCCAGGCGTCGAGCACACGCTGCTGCAGTGGGGTGACGTCCTGATACTCGTCCACGACGAAGCAGCGATACCGCTCGCGGAACTCGTCGGCGACTGTCGAATGCTCTTCGAGAGCTGCCGCCGTGTGCAGTAGGAGATCGTCGAAATCAAGCAGCATGCCGTCCTGGCCGCGTGCTTTCAGCTCTTCGTATGCGGCATACACCTGGGCCACCTTGGTGGCATCGACCGGTGCCTCACGGCGAATCTTGGCGATCGCGCGTGGGTAATCCTCCGGCGCGATCAGCGACGCCTTCGACCACTCGATTTCACTGGCGAGGTCGCGGACGCTTTCCGTGCTGGTGGACAATCCCACCCGGGCTGCGGCACTGCTGACAACGGCGAACTTTCGGTCCAGCAGACGCCACGGCGTGTCGCCGACAACCTGCGGCCAGAAGTACTTCAGTTGACGGAGAGCAGCAGCGTGAAAAGTTCGAGCCTGCACCTGCGGCCCACTCCCGCCGACGCCCAGCTCACGGAGACGTCCACGCATTTCCCCGGCCGCACGAGCGGTGAACGTCACGGCAAGCACCTGACCGGCCGACACGTGACCGTCGGCAACCAGATGAGCGATCCGGCGCGTGATGGTGCGGGTTTTGCCTGTTCCAGCGCCCGCGAGGACACATACCGGGCCGCGTGGCGCGAGCACGGCGGCCGATTGTTCTGGATCCAGTCCGGTGTCCGCAGGCATGGGGACCATCATGGCAGGACGTTCCGACACTCCATTCGCCGCGCCCGACGGTATGTGGGCAAGAGAACACGGGCCGATACGGAACAACGCTCTCGGTCGTGGTGTTATATCGGCCGTGACTTCTACCGAAAATGCGCCTGCCCTGACCATCTACTCGACCACGTGGTGCGGCTACTGCCGTCGCCTCAAGACGCAGCTCAACGCGTCGGGGATCGAGTACACCGAGATCGACATCGAGAACGATCCGGCAGCAGCCGATTTCGTCGGCAGCGTCAACGGTGGCAATCACGTCGTTCCGACCGTGAAGTACGGCGACGGCAGCGTTGCGACCAACCCGTCGCTCAACCAGGTCAAGCAGGCTCTGGGTCTGTAGACCTTCTCCGGCTGCTACTTGACCCAGCTCTCGAGCATTCCGCGAGCGATGGAGATCGACCCGGGCAGCAGCAGTGGCGCGTCCGCTTCCGAACCCCAGTCGCCGAGTTCGAGAGCGGCGCGCACCTCGTCTTTCGTGAACCAGGTGCCCTCGGCGATCTCGCCGTCCGCGAACAGCAGCGGAGCGGCGGGGTCGCCGATTGCGGCGAAGCCCAACATCACCGAGCGAGGGAACGGCCAAGGCTGGCTCCCGAGGTATCGAACGCTGTGCACGTCGATACCGACTTCTTCCTTGATCTCGCGGACAACACACGTTTCGAGTGACTCCCCGGCCTCGACGAATCCCGCGAGAATCGAGAAACGGCGCTGCGGCCAGGTCGGCTGACGCGCGAGTAGAACTCGATCGCCGCCGTCGTGCACCAGGCAGATGACCGCCGGATCCGTTCGGGGAAACTCCTCGTGGCCGGTGGACGTGGAAATGCGTGACCAGCCGGACATCGTGGGTTCACTCGGTGCGCCGTCGATAGCGCTGAATCCGGCACTGTCGTGCCAGTTGAGAATCGCGACGGCACCGGTCAACAAACCGGCGTCCGCGTCGTCGAGTGTTCCGCCGAGCATCCGCAATTCAGACAAAGTGCCCGCCAGCAGCGACACCCGCACCGCCCAGACGTGGCGATTCTCCCGAATTCCCAGGAAGACCGCGCCGCGCACCGGTTCGGGCCCCAACTCGGTTGCCTCGGCGAAGACCAATTGACCTTCCGGCGACACCTTGACCTGACCCCGTGAATTCACACGGAGGAGCAGTGCGTCCGCCCAACCCGTCGTCAGTGCAGCGGCGTCCGACCGCAATTCCTCGGCGCGGCCGACGCTCGAGCGTGAGAGCAGAGGTGTTTCGGTCAGCTGGAAGTCGTTCACGCTCACGACATTACTGCGCGCACGAAGCTCGGTAACACTCAGTTCGTGACGCGGCGAATGTAGAGCAGTCGATCGTTCTCTTCGACGGCGTCCACCTCGGGTGAACCGACGCGAACCAGACGGCCGTCACGAACGACCCCGAGCACGATGTCGGAGAGATGACGCGGAGAGCCGCCGACCTCGTCGCGCTCGACGGCACGCTCGGCAATCGCGAATCCGGCCTCCGGAGTCAGCAGGTCTTCGATCATCTCCACGACGGTCGGCGTCGTGGTCGCGATGCCGAGGAGTCGACCCGCCGTCTCCGAGGACACGACGACGGAGTCTGCGCCGGACTGACGCAGAAGATGCGCGTTGTCGGCTTCACGGATGGCTGCGGCGATCTTGGCTTTCGGCGCGATTTCGCGGGCTGTCAGCGTCACGAGCACTGCGGTGTCGTCACGGTTGGTTGCCACGATGATCGACGACGCATTCTGCGCACCTGCCAACCGAAGTACGTCCGATTTCGTCGCCGAACCGAACACCGTCACCAGGCCCTTGCTCGCCGCCGAATCGAGGACGGTCTGATCGGTGTCCACGACCACGATCTCCGACGCCGGTACACCGTCACCGAGCATTGCTTCGATTGCCGTCCGCCCCTTGGTCCCGTATCCGACGACGACGGTGTGATTACGCACGTGCTGCCTCCAACGCTGAATTTTGAACGCCTGACGCGAACTCTCGGTCAGAGCTGAAAGTGTGGTTCCGACCAACACGATCAAGAAGAAGATCCGAAGTGGCGTGATCAACAGGACGTTGACCAGGCGCGCCGACGGCGTGAACGGAGTGATATCGCCGTAACCGGTGGTCGAGAGCGAAACCGTCGCATAGTAAATGCAGTCGAGCAGCGACAGCTCGTTGTCCTGTGCGTCCCGGTATCCCGCGCGATCGATGTACACGATCAACACAGCGGCGCCGAGAGCACCCAACGCGATGAGAACTCGCTTGTAGATGGCCCGCGCCGGACTTGTCTGTAGCTGGGGAATGCGCAGCACCCCGACAAGGGCGAAGTCAGGCTGATCGGTCAATGCTTCCGACCTGGTCAAACGCGCCCGGAGCTTACCGGCCATACATCGACTCTCTCACTCGAACTTACGAAATACCTACACGGACATCGGCAGGCAGCGTAACCCTCGAAGATCGACTTCGGAACTCGGGCGCCGAATAGCGCGCGGGTCGTGGCGCCGGTAGTGGCAAGAAGGTCCACCGTGAGGCAGGCTGGGCAAATGCCTTTCACCGGTTCGACGTCCACTCCCAGCCAAGCGGCCGCTCTTCGTTTGTCGGCCCTCCTTCTCGGCGCCGGCACCATGCATTTCGTGGCGCCTTCCTTCTTCGACAGCACCGTTCCCCGCCAGCTTCCCGGACAGGCCCGCACCTACACCCAGGTGTCCGGCGTCGCGGAACTGGCGATCGGCGCTGCCTTGGCCGTGCCGAAGACCCGCAAGCTCGGCGCGGGCCTTGCCGCCGCGCTCTTTGTCGCCGTGTTCCCCGCCAACATCCAGATGGCGATCGACTGGTGCCGAAGCCCGAAGACGTCCACACCGCAGAAGATCGGTTCGATCGCACGTCTTCCCCTGCAGGTTCCGCTGGTGACCGAAGCACTCAAGGCTCGTCGAAACGCAAGCTAATCTTGCGCGCCTGCCGTTCGGATGAGGCGAGCGAGAGCCTCACCGTCCGGCAGGTTCTCGGGTGCGATGGTGCGACCCGATCGAACGTAGTGAAACGCCGCCCGCACCTTGTCGGCCGGAAACTGTTCGTTGCGCCCCGCCGAACGGGCTCTGGCCGACATCAATTCGACCCAGGCCACCCGATACGCGGCCAACTGCATCACAACAGCGTCCTCGTTGGCGGCCGACGGTTCGGCACCGGTCTTCCAGTCGATCACCGTCCATCCGCCGTCGGGATCGGCGAACACAGCGTCGATCCGACCGCGTAAAACCGTTCCGGCAATGGATGTTTCGAAAGGAACTTCCACTTCGATCGGGCTGCGATTGGCCCACGGGGACCGCAGGAACGCATCCTGAAGTTTCACCAGATCGGTCTCGGGACCCGCGCCGGTATCCGCGGCGCCGGGTAGTTCGTCGAGATCCAACAGTCGGGTCGCACCGAACCTTCGCTCGATCCAGGCGTGAAAAGCCGTGCCGCGCCGCGCGAGCGGGTTCGGTGGGTACGGCAGTGGTCTACGCAGCCGTGCCGCGAGTTCATCCGGATCTGCCTTGAGGTCGACGAGCTGAGTCACCGAAAGCTGCGCCGGGAGAATCACTTCGGCACGCGCGTTTGCCCGGGCTTCGCGCTCGGCCAAGAGCACGTCGACGTCCGAGGCCCAGTTCTCCGGATCGTCCTCCGGTTCTTCCGTCTCTTCGCTGTCTTGCGGCAGCGATGCAAGTGCGGACAGGACGCTCGCGGCTCCGGCCTCGACCGCGCCGCGACGCGCACCCAGCGGGTCGGGCGGCCACTGCGCAGTACGGGGTGTGGAGGCCAACGGGTTCTCGGTGTCGGGTTCCGGTGCAGGCGCCCACTCCTCCACGACGCCGATCGCACCGCGCGAGTCTTCTTCACCGGCATCGTTTTCGGCCGTGACCATCTGATGCAGCTCGTCCAGGAACGCCGAAGGCCCCTTCGGTTCCGAACCGGATTCCGCCCAGTGATGCGCCGAGATGAACAGCGCCCGTTCGGTTCTGGTCAGCGCGACGTAGAACAACCGCCGGTCCTCGTCCAGTCGACGGTTGGACAATGCCTTCTTGTGCGCCGTGATCGCGTTCTCGAGGTCCTTGCGGTTGTAGAGCTCCTCGAGGTCGAGCACCGGAACTCCGTCGGCCGAATCCGCGTCGACCGCCCGGTCACCACGCAACGACGGTGGCAGTTCGGCGAGCGCCCCGAGCCACGATCCGGACGCGGTGGACGAGGGGAACACCCCGTCGCTGACATGCGGGATCGCCACTACTTCCCATTCGAGCCCCTTCGCCGAGTGCACGGTCAAGATCTGCACGCGATCCGGCGCCACCTCCACTTCGCCCGGAGTGAGGCCCTTTTCGATCTGTTCGGCGGCCGCGAAGAATGCGAGCATCCCGGGCAGATTGGCTGTTGGACGCGTCGCGTAATTGGCGACGACGTCGGCAAATGCGTCGAGATGCTCGCGGCCCGCGGTCCCGACGACACCGACTCGGGTTCGCGCGCCTGCCTCGATTCCGATACCGAGCACCCGCTCGACCTCCGCCACCAGTTCGGTGAGCGGCTGGCCGATACGTTCGCGCAACGACGCCAACTCTGCCGCTATCGCGTTGATGCGTGTGTACCCGAGAGCTGAATAACGTTCTGCCGGGCCTGGATCGGAGATCGAATCGACCAATCCTGCTTGCTCGGCGTTCTCCCCCGGCAGCGCGTCCTGAACTGCCGAGGTGAGCGCCTCGGCGTCGGTGACCGCACCCGCTGTTCCGTATCCGGCGGAGATGGCAAGTTCGCGGGAGCGTTGCGAGAGTGCGGCGAGGTCCTTCGCGCCGATCTGCCATCTCGCTCCGGTGAGCAGCCGAACGGCGGCGCTGCCCGCCAGCGGATCGGCGACCACTCGGAGCATGGCGATCACGTCCGCCACCTCGGGTGTGTGCAGGAGCCCACCGAGTCCGACCACTTCGACCGGCAGACCTTTGGACCGCAAAGCCTCGGCCAGCGGGGCAGCATCGGCGTTGCGGCGGATCAACACCGCTGCTGTGGGCGTCGGGCGGTCTTCGGCACGTGCCGCCTCGTATTCTTCGGCGATCTTCTCCGCAACCCACTGACGTTCCTGTTCGACGTCTCCCAGCAGCGCCAGTCGAACGTCTCCGGCGACGGCTCCCGGCCGCGCACGAAGTGTGCTGACGGCCACACCGCGTCGGCGCAACGGTGCCGACGACAGGTTTGCCAATTCGAGAGCCTCCGGCGGGTTACGCCAACTGGTAAGCAGTTCGAGCGTCGGAGCCGGCTTTCCGTTGGCAAGCGGGAAGTCGGTTGCAAACCGTGGCAGGTTGGCCGCCGACGCGCCTCGCCAACCGTAGATCGACTGCATCGGATCGCCGACGGCTGTCAGCGCCAACCGGCCGTCGGCTCCCCCGCCGAACAACGAGGACAACAACACTCGCTGAGCGTGACCGGTGTCCTGGTACTCGTCGAGAAGAACTACCCGAAAGCGCTCACGCTCGGTTTGCCCGACCTCGGGATGTTCGGAGGCGACACGGGCCGACAGCGACATCTGGCTGCCGAAATCCAATGCGCCTTCACGCCGCAGCGTCTCACCCAGCCGGGCAACGAGGGGCAGTAGCTCGATGCGTTTGTGTTGCACATCAAGGTAATTCAACAGCTCCTTGCTCGGCCCACCCCGCTGTTTCGGACCGGCGGGCAGAGTGTGAATCAGCTTGTCCAACTCGGTGTGAGCCTCGAGCAACTGCTCGGGGTCGACCAGGTGCTCCGCCAACTGACCGGCAAGGGCCAGAACGGTTTCGGTGATGGACCCCGGATTCTTGTCGGTGTCCAGATCACTGTCCCAGCCGCTCACGACGCGGTGCGCAACCTGCCACAGTTCGGTCTCGGACAACAGCGTCGCCGAGGGTTCGATCGGCAACAGCAGTCCGTGCTCGGACAGCAACCGTCCCGCGTAAGCATGGTAGGTACTGACTTCGGGTTCCCCGGCCAGAATCCGGGAACGCACTCCGCCGGTCGGGTCGAGTGCCCGCAAAACGTCCGAACCCGCCAGTCGCGCCAAGCGCTTGCGGATTCGCGACGTGAGCTGTTGTGCCGCTTTGCGCGTGAAGGTCAATCCGAGAACGGCCTCGGGATCGACGAAGCCGTTGGCCACCAGCCACACGACGCGAGCAGCCATCGTCTCGGTCTTACCGGCACCGGCACCGGCGACGACCAATGTCGGACCGAGCGGTGCGGCGATGACTGCCGCCTGTTCCGGCGTCGGCGGGTGTTGACCGAGCGCGACCGCCAGGTCGACAGGATCGATCTTCGGTCGGCGTGCCTTCTGCGTCGCGGCAGCCACTTAGTTACTCACCTGTCGTCCCTCGTCGTGTGCCGGGCAACTCGAGCGCACCGGGCAATGTCTACATCCGTCGTTGACCCTGGCCAGATACTGCGGCCCTTGGGTCGCTGCCGCTGCGTTGTGGATGACGTCTCGCCACATCTCGACGGCTTCGGCCGTCAGCGGCGGCTGAACTCGCTGCGCCGCACCGTCTTTCTTGTTGGACTTGGCCACGAATACCAGGCGTGCACCGCCGGGTTGTGTGGCCGGTTCGCCGGCAATCGCACCTTCGGCCGCTGCGACCTGGTACGCCGCCAACTGCGCGTGAGATTGCGCGGCCTCGTTGCTGACAGGGTTTCGCGCAGTCTTGACGTCGACAACCACCGGACGGCCTTCGGTGTCGCGCTCGAGCCGGTCGATCCGGCCACGAAGCTTGACCGCAGGCGCTCCCTCCTCACGTGGTTCGAGGACCCCCTCGACCGCGACCTCGACGCCGACTTCGGTCAGTTCACCGCGAGTTGCGTTCATCCAGGCGGTGAACGTCGCCAGCATCTCCCGAGTTCGATTGAGTTCGCGGCGCGAGTACCACTGCGATCCCAGATCGATGGATTCCCAGGCATTTTCGAGTGCCTTCTCGACCTGATCCGGTGGAATCCGGCCGGCCAATGCCTGCACCAAGGTATGGACCAGCGTACCGGCGATCGCATGAGTGTTGTCTCCGTCGCTGCCGCCATGACGCTCGAACACCCATCGGAGAGGGCATGTTTCGAGAAGCTCGATGGTGGACGGCGATAGTGAAACCGGTCCGTCCTCGGGCTGCCACATGGGAGCAGCGGTACTCGGCTCGGCTGTGCCGTACCACTGATCCGGGTGCGCGCCGCGTACCCCGGCAGCAGCCAGACGTGCCAACTGGCGAGCGGCCCGGGAATGCTTCTCGGGGTCGAAATGCGCGATGTCGGGATCACACACGACGCTGCGAAGCTGTGCGACCAGTGCAGGCAGCGACAGAACCCGGGTATCCCCGGTCTCGGGTGCAACGACGTCGAGATCGGAGGACGGATCGTCCGAGTACGCGTCACCACGGATCAATTCGTCCACGAACCGCGAAGGCACCAAGTCGGTGTCCCCCGAAGCCGATTCGACTGCGGTGATCAGCAGACGGCGACGAGCACGGCTACAGGCAACCAGGAACAACCTGCGTTCTTCGGCCAGAAGCGGTGCGGTTCGCGAGAGTCGTTCGGCAGCCGAGTCACTGCCGTCGGAGACTCCGTTGACCAGGTCGATCAGCGCTTCGGTACGCAGTAGCGATCCGCGTGCCCGCAAACTCGGCCAGAGTCCCTCCTGCACACCCGCCACCGCCACGACCGCCCATTCGCGACCCGCCGCGGCGTGAGCGCTGACCACGGTGACGGCGTCGGGAGTGATGACCGATCGGCTCCGCGAGTCGGTCGGTATCTCCTGGCTGGTCAAGTAGTCGACGAAACCGGCGAGTTGCGAACGCGGCAACCGGTCGACGTAGTTGGCGGCCGCGTCGAAAAGTGCGACGACTGCGTCGAGGTCTCGATCGGCCTGTGAGCCGATAGGTCCGCCGCGCGCCGACGCAGCCGCCCAGCGTCGTTCCAGCCCCGTCGCCTGCCATGCCGCCCACAGAACTTCTTCGACCCCGAGACCTCGCTCGAGAGGCACTCGGGCCTTGCGAAGGACCGACAGCACGCGATTGAGTGCCGCAGCTTCGACGTCTGTCAACTTGCCCATGAGGCGCTTGGACTGCCCACGATCCTCGTCGATCAGAATGAGCCGCAACAACTCCGAGGAGTCCCGATCACTTCCCGATGCCAACTCGACCCGGCGCAGGCCACGACGCAACCGGCGCAGGGTGACCGGCTCGGCGCCGCCGATGGGACCGGCCATCAGGGCAAGCGCGTCGTCGCCGGTGAACTGATCGCCGCCGAGCGCCCGAAGGACCAGCAGCAGGCCGGACACTCCGTGTTGCCTGGCCAGCGGCAATTCGGTGGCAGCGGTCGTGACGGGTACCCCGGCCGCGAGCAGGGCTCGCCGGAGAGGGGCGAGAGTACGCGGCACCGACCGCACGATGACGGCCATGTCGGACCAAGCAATCCCGTCCAGCAGATGCGCCCGGCGCAAGGTATCTGCGACGACTGCCGCTTCTTTGGCCGTCGTACCGAGAACCCGCACCGACGCCCGCCCCGGGTCCTCATCGGTGAGATCGGATGGAACCGCGATGCGATGAGCAAGGTTGCCGGGCAGCCGCGCAGCGATCTTGGCCGCGATCGACGCGACGTCGGCGTTGTTGCGAAACGTGGTGGGCAGGACGATCTGGCGCTCGTCTCCGCGCTCGGCGAGTCCGAGTAGGAACGCCGAATCCGCACCGCGGAACCCGAAGACCGACTGATCGGGATCACCGGCGATGACCGTGCCCGCAGTTGCGGTTCCGATCAGCCGAACCAGCTGCGCCGCCTGCGGATCCAGATGTTGTGCGTCGTCGACGAGTAGGTGCCGGATCCGAGCGCGCTCGGAGCGAAGCAATTCGGGATCGGTGGCGAACGCGGTCAATGCCGCACCGATCAACTCGGCCGCGTCGAGTGCCGGCGCCGTCGCCTCCGGAGCCTCGACACCGACACTGCCGCGCAGCAGCACGCCTTGCTCGTAGGCCTCGGCGAACCGCCCGGCCGCCACCCACTCCGGACGTCCACGCTTCTTGCCGAGCTTGACCAGATCTTCGGGGCCGAGTCCGCGCTCGTTCGCTCGCAACATCAGATCTCGAAGTTCGACGGCAAAGCCGTTCAAACCCAATGCGGGTCGCAGGCGCTCCGGCCACCGGAGCGCACCGTCTTCGATGTCGCCGCGCAACATCTCTCGGAGCACCGAATCCTGCTCGGCGCCGGTGATCAGGCGTGGCGGCGCGTTGCCGTGCGCTGCGGCTTGAAGCCGGAGTACGGCAAAGGCGTACGAGTGAACGGTGCGGACCAACGGCTCACGAGTTGCCTGCGGTCCGCGTTCTTGTTCGTACCCGAGCAACCCGGCCGTGATCTGCTCGCGGACCTGCGTCGCTGCCCGGCGCGACTGGGTGAGCACCAGGACCGATTCAGGATCTTCGCCACCGGAGATCTTCTGCACTGCCAGATCCACGAGAAGGGACGTCTTGCCGGTTCCGGGGCTGCCGAGTACCTGCCAGGGACTCCAGGCGGCCCCCGAGCCGAATGAAACAGGGCCGAACGCGAGTTGGAAAGGATCCTCGGACGGCGGCGCGAACAGCCGGGCCGTCCCTTCGTCCCATGTTCGGGGTATCGGAGACGGCGCAGTTCGGTGCACCAACCGCGCCCGCGGGATGGTGACCTTGCTGCGTGTTGCCGTCTCACTCACCCAGGCATTCCACCAGAGCGCACCGACAACTCACACATCGCCTGCTTCCGGCATGATTGACCTCGTGTCTGCACTCCATACGTATCTCTACGGACCCGTCGGGGCACCGGAGATCCTTTCGCTGCACGGTCTGACCGGTCACGGCCGACGTTGGCAGTCGATGGCCGAGAACCAACTGCCCGAAGCGCGCTGGATCTCGCCGGATCTACGCGGTCACGGGCGTTCCACCTGGGCTCCTCCGTGGAACATCGAATCCCACGTGGCGAGCCTGCTGGAGACGCTCGACGAACATGCCACCGGACCGGTGGTGATCGTCGCGCATTCTTTCGGCGGAATGCTGGCGCTGCACCTCGCGGCCACCGCACCGGAACGCGTTCGTGGGCTCGTCCTGCTCGACCCGGCGATCGGGTTGGATCCGACTTTCATGCAGGAAGTGGCCGAACTCACAATCGGCTCACCGGATTACACCGATGCGGCAGAGGCATACTCCGAGAAGATTCACGGCTCGTGGGGTGAGGTTCCCACCCAGGACCTCGGCGTCGAGATGGCTGAACACCTGATCGAACTGGGCAACGGACGCGTCAACTGGCGCCTGTCCACGCCCGCGATCGTGACCGGGTGGGGCGAACTCGCTCGCCCGATCGTGCTGCCTCCGTCGTCGATGCCCACCGTGCTGGTTCAGGCGATGAAGGTCCAACCGCCGTACGTCACCGACGAGTTCCGGGCAGCGCTCACCGAGCACCTCGGTGAAAATCTGACCGGTGTCGAATTCGACTGTGACCACATGGTCCCGCACGTGCGGGCCGACGAAGTCGCCGCCCTCGTTCGCAGCATGCTCTGAAGGACCGACATGGCAGCCACCACCGAAGAGCAGATCGAAGAGGTACGGCGCCTCATCGCGTCGATTCCGGCCGGTTTCGTGGCGACGTACGGCGATATCGCTGATGCTGCAGGACTTTCCAGTGCTCGCACCGTCGGTTGGATCATGCGAACGGACTCTGCCGACCTGCCGTGGCATCGGGTTCTCGGCGCCTCCGGCAAACCGTCGGCGCACCTGGCTCATCGTCAGATCGCCAAGCTCGAACTCGAAGGCGTGCCGATCAAGGACGGTCGGATCGACCTGAAGAAAGCTCGGTATCACTTCTGATTCACGTGTCACCGGTCGTCGTGACGCGGGCGATGGGGCAGCATGGAGGTATGACCGTCACGCCGCCGACCGCCGCCCTCATTCTGGCGGGTGGTCGCGGGACCCGAATGGGTGGTGTCGACAAACCCGGCCTGCTCGTTCACGGCCGCAGGCTCCTCGACATCGCGCTTTCAGCGACGGCGCATCTGGACGCCGTCGTCGTGGTCGGTCCACATCGCCCTGAACTTGATCCTGGCATCACTCAAACTCAGGAAACTCCGGCCGGAGCCGGCCCTGTCGAGGCGATCTGGGCCGGATTGTCTGCGACCCGGTTACCCGACGACGCCGTGGTGGTGGTCCTGGCGTCCGATCTGCCGCATATCGAGGCCGTATCAGTCGACGCTTTGATAGCTGCCACGTCGACGGACAGTCCGGTGACGTGTGCCGTGGACGAGAACAACCGAACCCAATTCCTGCTCTCCGCGTGGACATTTCGCGAGCTCCGGCAACGCCTGTCCACATTGCGGGAGAGTTCGGGGTTGGAGAATCAACCTATGAAAGCGATTGTCACCGAACCGTTCTCGACGCTGCGTGTCACTGGCACCACTGACTGCGACACACCGGCGGACATCGACCGCGCGCGAAACCATCCGCGCCTGACGATCGAGCAAGCCCGCGCCGCCGTCAGGAACTCACTGACAGCATTGTCACCACATCGGGCCGCCCTCGCCGACAGTCTCGGA
Organism: Rhodococcus sp. NJ-530; assembly: GCF_003860625.1. NCBI lineage: Bacteria > Bacillati > Actinomycetota > Actinomycetes > Mycobacteriales > Nocardiaceae > Rhodococcus > Rhodococcus sp. NJ-530. Next base: position 2,349,732 of record NZ_CP034152.1, on the reverse strand, counting down.
GCAACGCTCGCGCAGCCTCTCGTCGCCCTGGGTGATCTTCCTCGATCCGATGTCTCGGCGATGGACGGGTACGCCGTCTCCGGCGAGGGTCCCTGGCGAATCCGCACCGAGATCCGTATCGCGGGCGCCGACGGGCAACTCGAACTCGGTGAAGGCGAAGCGATTCGCATTGCCACGGGAGCACACCTGCCCCTCGGCGCCACCTCGGTGATTCGTGACGAGTATCTGTCCGTCGACGAGCCATCTCGGATGGTACGGAGACTGCCGGATGCGCCGCACCGCAACGACGCTCGACCACGAGGGGAAGATTGGACCACCGGATTCACGATCGCTCCGACCGGTACCGCGGTGACTCCGGCGGTGGTCTCCGCAGCTGCCAGCGGCGAGGTATTCGACGCCCTCGTCCGTGGTCCGGTACGGGCACGCGTGATAGTCACCGGCGACGAGATCCGGCGGACCGGTCCACTGCGTGAAGGTCAGACCCGCGACTCCGTCGGTGGGATTCTCCCCTACCTACTGGAAAGCAACGGCGTACGGTGCGTGGCGAATTCGCACCTGAGGGACACGGCCGACAGTTTCGAGCGTGTACTGGCGGATGCGACTGAACAGGACCTGCTTGTTGTCATTGGTGCGACGGGCGGCGGCGCTGCCGACGAAATGCGCAGTGCGCTCGATCGACTCGGCGCTCGCACGATTGTCGGGCGAGTCGCATCGCGCCCGGGCGGATCTCAGATAACGGCTGTCCTGCCCAGTGGTCGGGTGGTTCTCGGCCTCCCCGGCAACCCGTACGCCGCAGTGACCACCCTGTTGACGATGCTACCCACCGTCGTGGCCGCCTTGACGGGAAGCGACACCCCACCGCCACTGCTCGGCATCATCGAGAACGCCGCTGCGGTGACTTCCGATGCGGTACGCCTACTGCCGGTCACACAATCCGCCGACGGTCGCTGGCGCGCCGAACCGTCTGTACGTACCGCACACCTGGCGGGGTTGATCGGGCGCTCCGCGTTTGCACTCGTTCCGCCACACGCGGAAGACGATGCCGTCGCCGAAGTGGTTGTCCTCCCACGCTGATCGGGTCAGTCGTTTGGGCGCCTACGCCGGTTGACCCCGACCACGCCGACCACTGTCGCAAGCACCAGCGAATACACGCCCCACAGCACCAAGAACGGCAGCAACCAGCCGGCATCAACGGTCTGACCGCGCGGTCCGACGCAGTACAGCGTGAAATTGGTGGACGTACCGTCGCCGTCGGAAAAGGTATCCGAGACGACCATCGCGCTCGATGTGGGAGCTTCACAGAAAATCGGCGCCAAATGAGCGACCTGTCCTGGCCAGATCACCGAAGACAGTAGTGCGGCAAAGATTCCCACGACCACGATCACCACTACGGAGATCAGCAACGGAGCGATACGGCGGCTCACAGCGGGTGCACCAGGAAGGGAGTTCCGTCAGGCTCGAAGACCACCAGCGCCCGCGAGCGTGGAGATTCCACCATCACGGAGGCGCGAATCGCCTCGGTGCGACTGACCGAGATCCCGGTGACTTCGCCGTCGTCGACACCGCTGTTCTCCAGCGCGTCGTCGACCAACTTCTCGAGGTTCGTCAATGCCGGCACTTGATCCAGCGTGAACGATCGTGCATCGAGATCGTCGGTGACACTGACTTGCACGGGGCTCGGCTCGCCGAGAATGACTCCGTCGAAAGAGAATCTGTCGAGCTGGGTCGGCTTCCCGGGGTCTCGAACGGTGACTCCGAGCGTCTCGATCGGGCTGATGTCGATGCTGGTCACCGATACCGCGTCGACGCCGTATCTATGTGCGAGGCTGTCGAACCCGCCTCGCACCAACTCCGACGTCATCCCACCGCCACGTTCGCGCATCTGATTGTCGAAATCCATCCGATCAACGGCACCGATACATCCGCTCAGACTCGTGGCCGCCAAGGCGATGGCTACCGTCCACAGCGCCGACCGCACCTGCGAGGACGCGAATTTCATGAGCGGAGCGTACCGCGAGTGTCCGGTTCCATCCCGGTGGACTGCGCGTCGCACGAATTACTGTCGGCGACTCGTGGGATCATCGCGCCATGAATCGTGTCGACGAAGGATTCGAACCGCCGGACGCATTGGTCGAGTGGTGCCGCTCCCGCACCTTTCCACTGCACGTCCTCGACGACGAAGCCACCGTCGACCTGGATTGGTGGAACGCACACCTGAAGGACGCCGGCCACACCATCAGCCTGCGCGGGCGTGATCTCGACGGCAAAGTGATCACCGAAGGTCGAGCCATCGTTCAACGCAACGACCTTCGCCCGTCGAGCGATCTCGTTGTCGCCCAGCACGACGGCCTCGGACTACTGTTTCTCTGCGCGGCCTGGCAGGGCTCGCACGAGAGCCGACGGTTCACACGGCGGTTCCCCAACGTCTTCAATCCCCATCACCGCGAGGACGAGGATCCGCTGACCCAGATCACAGCCATTCTCGATCACTGCTCGAAAAACAAGTCGATGCCCGTCGTCCGGCGCGACACCTGGTCCGGGTGGCCACTCACCCCCGGTGTCGGGGTATCGCTGATGGCCGCTTTCATGTGGGCAGTGGGCGTACAGGACGAAGGCCGACGCGCTCAGATGATCGACCAGTACGGAGTCTCGACGCTCATCCACGAGGGCTGGCTCGAGGATCCTTCCGTCACCGGCTTCACGACGCGTCGCTACCGCCGGTACTGCGAACTTCTCGACAGCTGGGCCTATGCCGCCGGCACCCAACCCGAGATCGTCGAGATGTGGTTGGTGAAAAGGTGGAGTGCGAGGTTGGCCCAAGCACGCAACGACGTCAGCGCCCCCACCCTGTTCTAACTCTCAGAACGGCTGCATCTCAGAACGGCTGCATCTCAGAACGGCTGCATCTCAGAACGGCCAGGCAGGGAGAGTCGGCAGCCCCACCCTCGTCGGCCTCCCGACCAACCAGGCCAAGGTCTCCGCGTCGGACAGTGACGGCACTCGTACACCCGGGACCGCCGTCTCCAGTGCGCCCAACTGACTGGCGAGAGTGAATTCCACGAACTCGGCAGGCCAGTCGTGGCAGGTGTAACCGATGTCGAGGTCCATCAGGTGAATCTCGATCTCGTTCCAGCGCAGGATCGGTAGATCGAATGCCGTCACAGGTTTGCGCCACGGCACCGGTGTGTCCAGTCGATCTGTCGGGATCTCGCACAACGCGTCGACCAGCCTCGTTCCCGAGAAGCGGTAGTCGAGGGCCAACAATTCAGCCGGGCGATCTGCGCCCTCTTCGATTGCAGCATTGCGCGCATCCGGCCCCCCGGGATACATCTCCCCCGATTCGCCGCCCTGCACGCCGGCAACAAATCTGCCCAGCGCGTCGGCGTTGCGCGACATGTGCGTCACGACGTGTCCCCGACTCCACCCGGGGAGCCCGGAGGGCTCCCGCGCCTGCTCTTCGGTCAGTGCACCGATGAGAGCCTGTGCCTTGACGTCGGATTCACGAACTGCTGCGACCAGGTCGGCATACGTCGGCGTTACGGAGTGAGACGTCATGCAGCGATACTAGTTCCCTACGCGCACTCTCATACCGATTCACGACAAGGTCCACCACTCCCGGATCGACGCCGAGCGGTTCGGTCACACCATCGGCTCCTGCAGCGTGCAACCTTTCGTGGAACAGCCCGTGCGCGAGGAGGTACGAGGCGACAAAAACTCGCTTCGCGCCGCGAACGCGTGCTGCTGCAACAACATCGGCTACCTTCGGCTCCCCGGTCGCGATATACCCGATGTCGACACGAGTCCCCGCCGCTTCGGCAAGCATCAGCGCAGCACGCTCGACGTCTCGCAGCGCCCGCGCATCGGACGACCCGGCGGCAGCAAGCACTGTCGCGTCACCCGGATTCCACCCCGCTTCGGTCAAGCGCCGAAGCAACACGCGTGCAAGCGCCGGATCGGGTCCGAGTGCGGGTGTCACACTCACAGCCGAGTGCTCACTGATCGCCACTTCGCGTCGAACATCGGTGTGAACGTGGTAGCCGGACGCCAGGAACGCCGGTACGAGAATCGCTCGCCCCGGAGTGTCCCGGAGGACTTCCGAAGGTGACGGACCGAGCACATCGACAAAGGCAACGCGCGTGCGTCCGACGCGCGTGCCGACGGCGTCGGCAAGCGCGGCAACCATTTCCACGCCACGTGCACTACGCGTGCCGTGAGCTACCAGTACGAGTACATCGTCATCGCGTTGCATAGTCACCGGGATTCTGTACGTAGTCGCCGGGGTCGAGGGCAAGTCGATAGCCCCGCTTGACCACCGTCTGAACGGCTTTGGGCGCACCGAGGCACGCGCGCAATCGGGCGACGGCGGTCTCGACGGCGTGGGTGTCGCCGCCGCCGCCGGGAAGAGAAGCCAGCAGTTCGTCGCGGGAGACGACTCGACCGGGACTCGCACCGAGAGTGCGGATCAACGACATCGCAGCCGGCGGCAATTGCTTCACTTCACCGTCCACGACTACGCAACCGCCGCGAATGCTGATTTCGTGTTCGCCGGCTTGAATCTTGTTGGCTCGCTGCGGGAGTTCGTCGACGATGTGTCGCGCGAGCGCGCCCAGACGTGCCCGCGCCGGGGCCGTGGTCGGTACATTCAACGCTTCGAGCGGCGCCGAGGTGACCGGGCCGACGCACATGGCCGCCACCGGACCCCGCATCGCGTCGAGAATGTCTCCGAGATCCCCGGTCTTGTCGGCTCGCATCAACATCGAGGCTACGGCCGGTGCACTGGTGAAACTGACGGCGTCGATTCCGGCTGACGCGATGGCGTCGATCATCCGGTCGAGCAGCGTCGGATCCTCCGGCGGTTCCCATCGATAGACGGGCACCGCGATGACCTCGGCGCCGGCCTCGCGCAACACCTGACAGAAGTCGGGAATCGGCTCCCACTCGGTGGTCGCACCATGCAGTTGTACAGCGATCCGCATTCCCGAGACACCTTCTGCCAGAAGATGTTCGAGCACCTCGGCGGAAGACTCGGATGCCGGTGACCATTCCTCACGAAGGTCGGCCGCGCGGATTGCTCCCTTGGCCTTCGGTCCGCGCGCGAGCAGACGAGCCGAGCCCAACGCGGATCCGAGATTTTCCGCCTCACCCCACCCGTCGGCTGCTTCCAGCCAACCCCGGAATCCGATCCCGGTGGTGGCGACAACCACCTCGGGAGGATCCGAGATGATCTGCTGTGTCACCCTTTCGAGCTCACGGTCGTCGGCCAACGGAATGATTCGAATCGCCGGAGCGTGAACGACATCCGCTCCCCGACGAGTCAGCAAGGTCGCGAACTCCTCGGCGCGGCGCGAAGCAGTGATACCTACCGTGAATCCAGCCAACGGCATGTCGTCACTCACGAGACTGCATCGGCGACAGTCGAGCGAACACCCTGCATCTGCAAGCTGTGTACCTGAACGACTCCAGCCCACACGCGAACGCCGTACACCGGCAGCGCAACCGACGAGTCGTCCAGCGCCCGGCCGTCGACCAGCGAGAACGCCTGCTTGAGCAGTGGCGAGACCACGATTGGTTCACCGTCCCGGTCGCCGACGAGTCCGCGAGACATCACCGCGGCGCGGCCGTACGGATCGAAGTTGCTGACAGCCCGGAGTGTGCCGTCCTCGAGTAGGAACAGTGCCACCTGCTCGCCGCCGCGAAGAAGCACGGCAACTCCGCGTCCAGGGATCAGATGGCTCAGCGGGCAGGCCGACGTCCATTCGAGTCGATCCGAATCCAGCTTGGCGATCTGCGCATCGATGACACTCATCGAAGTCCTCCTGTCGATCCGGCGACAACGTCGCGCGGGTTCTTGTCTACGTTTCTACGGATCCCGTGTTTCCCACGGGTTACGCGACTATTACCGGCGCGTGGGGATGCTCGGCATGCCCATCAGGACCGGAACCTTGCGCACTCCGGTCTCGTCGAACACAACCGTCGGGTCGGCTTCTTCCGGTGCGTTGACGAACGAGACGAACCTCGACAATTTCTCCGGATCACCCAGCACACCGGCCCATTCGTCCTGGTAACCCTCGACGTGCTTGGCCATCAGTGCCTCGAGTTCCTCGCCGATACCCAGGCTGTCTTCACAAATCACGGCCTTGAGGTGATCGAGTCCGCCTTCGAGTGATTCGACCCACGGCGCCGTGCGCTGGAGGCGATCGGCAGTACGGATGTAGAACATGAGGTAGCGGTCGATGTACTTGACCAAGGTCGCGTCGTCGAGGCCTCCGGCAAGCAACTGAGCGTGTTTGGGCGACTGTCCGCCGTTACCGCCCACATACAGATTCCAACCGTTCTCCGTCGCGATGACGCCGACGTCCTTGCCTCGCGCTTCGGCACATTCACGGGCGCAACCCGAGACGCCGAACTTGATCTTGTGCGGCGAACGCAGACCGCGGTAGCGATTCTCGAGGTCGACGGCCATACCCACCGAATCCTGGACACCGTAGCGGCACCAACTCGAACCGACGCAACTCTTGACCGTCCGGAGGGACTTGCCGTACGCCTGACCCGATTCCATCCCGGCGTCGACGAGGCGCTTCCAGATCGCGGGCAACTGTTCGACGCGGGCACCGAACAAGTCGATGCGCTGACCGCCGGTCACCTTCGTGTACAAGCCGAAGTCTCGCGCCACTTCTCCGATGACGATGAGTTGCTCACCCGTGACCTCGCCGCCCGGCATCCGAGGTACCACGGAGTACGTACCGTTCTTCTGGATGTTCGCGAGGAAGTGATCGTTGGTGTCCTGCAACGACGCCTGCTGGCGGTGCAGGATGTGATCGGAGTCCGTCGAGGCCAGAATCGAAGCGACTACGGGCTTGCAGATGTCGCAACCGGCGCCCTTGCCGTACTTGGCGATCAGCGCCGAGAAAGTTCTGGTCTGCGTCGACTGGACGATCTGGAACAACTCGGCCCGCGACTGCGCGAAATGTTCGCACAGTGCCTTCGACATCACGACGCCGGAATCGGCCAGCAGCTGCTTCACGGTGGGAAGGCAACCGCCACAAGTGGTTCCGGCGCTGGTGCACGCCTTCACCGAAGCGATGTCGCATGCGCCGGCTGCGATTGCACCGCAGATGGCTCCCTTCGTCACGGCGTTGCACGAGCACACCTCGGCGTCGTCGGGCAGCGAGCCTGCACCCGGCTTCTCCCCCGCAGGCGAGATCAATGTCGCCGGGTCACCGGGTAGTTCGCGACCGACCAGCGGGCGCAGCGACGCGTAGGCCGATGCGTCACCGACAAGAATGCCGCCGAGCAGGGTCTTCGCGTCGTCGGAGACCACGAGCTTTGCGTACGTCCCCTTGGACGCGTCGCTGAGGACGACTTCGAGGGCGCCCGGTGAGGTCGCCATCGCGTCACCGAAACTGGCGACGTCGACGCCCATGAGCTTGAGCTTGGTGGACATGTCCGCGCCCGGGAAATCCGCGGCGCCGCCGAGCAGACGATCGGCCACGATCTCGGCCGTCGTGTAACCGGGAGCGACCAGACCGTAGCAACGGCCTTCCACCGCAGCACATTCGCCGACTGCGTAGACGTTCTCGTCCGAAGTCACGCAGCCGAGGTCGGTCAGGATGCCACCGCGCTCCCCCACTGCGATCCCGGCGTCGCGGGCCAGCTGATCACGCGGACGTACTCCGGCGGAGAAGACGAGCAGCGCGGCGTCGATGGTGGAGCCGTCGGAGAGTTCGACCACGATTCCGTTGTCGGCCTGCGAAATTCCCGCCGTCCCGACACCGGTGTGGACAGTGAGCCCGAGTTCGGTGACGAGGCGAGCGAGCAGTGCGCCGCCACCCTCGTCGACCTGCATCGGCATCAATCGCGCATTGTGCTCGACGACGTGTGCCGTCATCCCCATGAGCGAGAGAGCATTTGCGGCCTCGAGTCCAAGCAAACCTCCGCCCACCACGACGCCGACAGCGCCAGGACCAGCCTTCTCGGCGGCGGCCCGGATACCGTCGAGGTCGTCGAGGGTGCGGTAGACAAAACATCCGTCGCCGTCGTGCCCCGGTACGGGAGGCACGAACGGATACGAACCGGTCGCCATCACCAGAGCGTCGTAGGAGATCGTCTCGCCGGTTGTCGTCGTGACCGTGCGTGCATCTTTGTCGATCGCGAGCGCGCCCTCCCCCACACGGAGGTCGACCAGGCTGTCGCCGACGTAATCGTTGCCGGCCAGTGCCAGTTCCTTGGGGTCCCACGCTCCGACGTACGAGGACAGCCCGACTCGGTCGTACGCTGCGTACTGCTCGTCGCAGAGTACGGTCACCGACCAGTTGTTCGCTTCGTCGCGCGAACGCAGTGCCTCGACGAATCGGTGTCCGACCATTCCGTGTCCGATGACAACAACCGACTTGCTCATGACGCCTACTTCCTGAGGTACGAGATAGTTCTGAGATTCCGCGGACCGCTCACGCCGTGACTGCGACCTTCGCCTCGTCGACGTCTGTGGTCAGCGTCGACGGCTTGCGCAGGAAGACGAACCAGGTGACTGCGATGCAGGCGATGTAGAAGGCCAGGAACACCCAGAAGGCCATGGTCGCCGACTTCGCGGGGCTGCTGTACGACGCGCGCAGCACCAGGTTGATGCCGACGCCGCCCAAACCGCCTACCGCACCGGCAAATCCGATGAGAGCGCCGGAGATACTGCGCGACCACGTCGCCTTCTCGCTTCGATCCATGTGGTCGAAGCTCTGAGCCTTCGCCTCGAAGATCGCCGGGATCATCTTGTAAACGGATCCGTTTCCGATGCCGGAGAGCAGGAACAGAGCGATGAATCCGAGAACGAATGTCACCATGATTCCGGCGCTGGCGACGCCGGCGGTGTTGTCGTCCATCGTTCCGGCCGTCACGAGTATCGATGCCGCGAATGCCATGGCGACAAACGTCCACATCGTGATCTTGCCGCCGCCGATCCGGTCGGCCAGTTTGCCGCCGAGGGGGCGAGCGATCGAACCGAGGAGAGGGCCGACGAAGGCGATCTGTGCTGCATGCAGCGCGGCCGCGGCCGGAGTGGCACCGCCAGCGAGGAAGTTGATCTGCAGAACCTGACCGAAGGCGAAGCTGAATCCGATGAAGGAACCGAACGTACCGATGTACAGGAAGCTGATCACCCACGACTCGGAGAACTTGAGTGCCTTGGCCATCGAGCGCAGGTCCGACTTCTGGTTGCCCAGGTTGTCCATGAACAGCGCGGCACCGACGGCAGCGGCCGCAATGAACACGAGATAGACGGCGCAGACGATCCACGGAGCGCGGTTACCGACGGTGGCGATCACCAGCAGACCGATCAGCTGAATCATCGGCACACCGATGTTGCCGCCGCCGGCATTGAGACCGAGCGCCCACCCCTTGAGGCGTTGCGGGTAGAAGGCATTGATGTTGGTCATCGACGACGCGAAGTTGCCGCCGCCGATACCTGCAGTGGCCGCTACCAACATGAACGTGGTGTACGACGCACCCGGGTTCATCATCAGGTAGAGCGTGAGAAGTGTTGGCACGAAGAGGAACAGCGCACTCATGACGGTCCAGTTACGACCGCCGAACCGTGCGGTGGCAACCGTGTAGGGAATACGGAGGACCGACCCGACAAGTGTGGGCACTGCGACGAGGAAGAACTTTCCGGCCGCGTCGATGCCGTAGATATCCGTCGGCATGAACAACACCATCACGGACCAGATCGACCAGATCGAGAAGCCGACGTGTTCGGCTACCACTGACCAGATCAGGTTCCGCTTCGCGATGTCCTTGCCGCCGGATTCCCAGGCGTCGACGTCCTCTGCATCCCAATGCTCGATGTAATGACTCACCAGGGCCTCCTGAATATGTTGGAGACCCAAAGGTAGAAAACGGTTATTGCGCCGGTGCTGCGTGCGATGACCGCGAAGTCAATTGATCCTCACCCGGTAACAAGACCGGGTGTGAGCTAGTTTTTCGCAGGTGCGTGCCAGGAATCCTCGAGCATCCGAGGCTTGCATGCCTGGTAGGCGCCCAGGAGCACCACGATCACAGCGACGACGAGCAGGCCGAACGGCGCAGCGTATCCACCGGACACGTCGTGGAAAACGCCGAACAGGAGCGGACCGAGGCAGGCAACGGAGTAGCCGATGCCCTGGGTGAAGCCGGACAGTGCCGAGGAACCGATGTGCGAACGAGTACGCAGGTTGATCAGTGTGAGCGACATCGGGAACGTGCTCGGACCGAGGCCCAGGACGACAACCCACACGACCGGCGCCGCCATCGGGGCAAAGTACAGCCCGCCCATGCCGACCAGGTAGCAGACGGCACACGCGATCACGACAGGGAAGGGATTGGCCATGCGGGCGCACAGCGTCGGTGCACCGAACGCTGCGACGAGCCCGATCACCGAGAACATTCCGACCATCGTTCCGCCGAAGGCATCACTGGCTCCGGCGTCACGAAGGATCGACGGAATCCACGTGAACATCGAATACGTGATCAGTGAGGTCATGCCGAACATGCCGGCCATCCCCCAGGCCACGGGAGAACGCCAGACCTGACCGCGTGGCTGTTCTGCCACTGCCGCAACCGAATCCGATGCATTCTCGACGGACCCGGCTTCGTTCGCGCGAGCCTTGCGCGAGCGAGCGAGGGTGATCAACCACGGCACTGCTGCGGCGAAGCCGAAGGCGGACCACCAGCCGATCGAGAACCGCCACCCGAAGGCGTCGGCGACCGGGACTGCGACGAACGCCGGAACGATGGTGCCGATCTGCACGGCCACGATGTAGACCGAACTCATGGTGGCGAGGCGATCCGAGAAGTACCGCTTGACCAACGGCGGGATCACGACATTGCCGATTCCCATGCCTGCCAGTGCCAGAGCCGAGAGGGCCAGCAACGACCATGTCTGAGACATCATGGCGCGCAACAACATTCCGACGCCGGCCATGAGCATCGCAACGAGGGCCGTTCGCTCGAGCCCGATACGTTTCGCGATGGCGGGAGTGATGAGACCGAAGATGGCGAACATTGCGGTCGGAACCATGCCGAAGACACCGACGATCGAGGCGGAGAAGCCGATCTCGTCGCGAATCTCGGCCGCCAAGGGCGAGAACGAGGTCACCGCAAGTCGAAGTACGAGCGCAGACATCGCAATCGCAGCGAAGACGAGCACACGGCCTTGTATCAACGAGCGGGTTTCGGTTCTCTCCAGTTGAGCAGTCACCGGCAAATCATAGGATGACCGGACGAACTCGCACAAGCGCGGTAATCTAACGTCACATTCACACCACTTACCCGGACCCGAGGAAACAACCACGTGCAACCCGTTCGACGCGCAAGTCTCATCTCGCAGGTCACCGAACAACTCCGCAACGAGATCCGGAGCGGAACCTGGCCGATCGGTTCCAAAATCCCCACCGAACCGGAACTGTCGGAGCTGACCGGGACCGGTCGCAATACCGTGCGCGAGGCGGTCCAGGCGCTCGTACACGCCGGAATGCTGGAACGTCGTCAGGGATCGGGCACCTACGTCGTTGCTGTCTCCGACCTCGGTGGCACTCTCGGCAACTACTTTGCCGGTGCCCACCAGCGGGATGTACTCGAACTTCGGCGCGCACTCGACATCACTGCAGCCACCCTCGCCGCCGCACGGCGAACCGAAGACGACATCGCCGAACTGACGCGGCTACTCGAGCTTCGCACCGCGTCATGGGAGGGTCAGGACGTCGACGCTGCCACCACCGCGGACGTCGCCCTGCACCGAGCAATCGTCGCGGCCAGCCACAACGAGGTCTACCTGGAGTTCTACGACTCCCTGCTCCCGGTCATCGAGACCACGATCCAACAGCACATCGATGCAACCGGCGAAGGATTCCACTCGCAGCACGCGAACCTCGTCAACGCTGTCGTCGACGGGAACACCGTGGCCGCCTCGAACGCCGCACGCGAGCTGTTCGAGGGCCTGGTCTCGGACTTCGGTACCGGCGCCCCGATCTAGAGCAGCAAGCGCACGATGTCGGACGTACGGGCCAACCCCGGGAACGCGTCCGCCGTCGAGCGAGGATGCAGAACATGAACCGCCAAGCGGAACATCACCGCACGTAGAAGCATCTGCGGCCACTCGGGGAGATCTTCCCACCGGCCGACCAGTGCCTCGTCGGCACCGCCCCACGAGATCGCGTCGACCACAGCGACGGCGGCGGCCCACGCAGCCGGCCGCCAATACGGCGTGATGTCGGTGATTCCGGGCGCCGTACTGCCCGAGAACAGCACTGTCCCGAACAGATCGCCGTGCACGAGCTGGTCCGGGCTCTGCACCGGCTTACGCAAAGTAGCGAGCCCGGCGATCAGTTCCAGACTCTTGCGACCGTCAGGAGTGGGCGTCTCGAGTTGCTCGACGCCCTTCGCGATCCTCAGCGGAACCGTTTCCCAGGCCGCGCGATCAGCGGCGACGAATACGTCGACCTCGGCCCACGGCGGCACGGGCGGTTGAGCAAGGAAGCGCGGGCGCTCGAGCGAGGCCGTCGCCGCATGCAGTCGGCAGGACATCGAGACCACTTCGTCGTGACGTGGTTCCGGCGATCCGACGATGAAGGTGTCGGCACGCCAGCCCGAGACGACGTAACGACCGTCGGTCGAACGCACCGGTCGAGCCAGCCGAACGCCGTCGACTTCGAGGTTCTCTCGCACCTTCGCCGACCACGCTGCGCGGGCATGATCCGCGACTGCTGAAAGGACGACGTCTCCACACAGCCACCCGCCGTCCCAATCCGCACCGAGTGGGATGGGATCGACTTCACGGAGGCCGAAGGTGGAGCACACGTGCTGGGGAGGTTGGCCTGTGCTCACACCCCAACGCTACCGGTGCGCGGCGCCGCCTCCCGCGAGGCGCGCCTAGTAGACCGGCAGACTCGCATCCACCTGGTTCGCCCAGGCGATCGCGCCGCCTTGAACGTGGACCGCGTCGGAGAAACCGGCGTTCTTGAGAAATGCCAATGCCTCGGCGGAACGAATGCCGGTTTTGCAGTACAGCACTATCTGCTTGTTCTGCGGCAACGTCGCCAGAGCTTCACCGGACAGGATGCGGTCCTTCGGGATCAGCACGGCCCCCGGCAGATGCATGATGTCCCATTCAACAGGTTCTCGTACGTCGACCAGCTCGATCGACCGTCCCTCGCCGATCATGGCCTCCAGTTCGGGCGCCGTGATCGTCGAACCGACAGCAGCGGCACTCGCCTCTTCGGACACGACACCGCAGAACGCGTCGTAGTCGATCAAGGCGGTGACCGGCACGCGGGTCGGATCACGCTGAAGGCGGATCGTCCGGAACGTCATCGCAAGTGCGTCGTAGATCATCAGGCGTCCGAGAAGCGGTTCGCCGATCCCCGTGATGAGCTTGACCGCCTCGGTCGCCATGATCGAACCGACGGTCGCAGGCAGGACTCCGAGCACACCACCCTCGGCGCACGAGGGGACCATGCCTGGCGGCGGCGCCTCCGGGTAAAGATCGCGATAGTTCAGTCCCGCGCCGTCCGGGGCGTCTTCCCAGAAGAGCGAGACCTGCCCTTCGAAGCGGTAGATCGAGCCCCACACGTACGGCTTTCCCGCGATGACGGCAGCATCGTTGACGAGGTACCGCGTCGCGAAGTTGTCCGTACCGTCCAGGATCAGGTCGTACTCGGAGAACAGTTCGACCGCGTTGGAGTTGTCCAGGCGGAACTCGTGCAACCGGACGTCGACGTGCTCGTTGATTTCGAGAATCGACTCCTTCGCGCTGAGCGCCTTCGGGCGTCCGACGTCGGAGCGTCCGTGAATCACCTGACGCTGCAGGTTCGACATGTCGACCTCGTCGAACTCGACGATCCCGATGGTGCCCACTCCTGCGGCCGCGAGATAGAGCAGTGCCGGTGAACCCAATCCACCGGCGCCGATGAACAGGACTCGTGCATTCTTGAGCCGCTTCTGACCGGTCATGCCTACGTTCGGGATGATCAGGTGCCGACTGTATCGGGCAACTTCCTCCCGGCTCAACTCGGCTGCCGGCTCCACCAGTGGTGGCAATACGACGGGTGTTGCAGACACCGCGAAACACTCCTAGTTCAAGACGAGATCAGGGATTCTCGATCCGGTCACGCTCGGGGGTACGGCCACGGATTGAAGCGGCACGTGAGTCCGTTCATCGGAACGACGCCCTCGGGATCAAGCCTAGCGATGTCGTTGTTCGCGGTTCCGAAGGTCTGCTGCATCATGATCGGTGCGAGTCCACCTTCGGTCTCGCACGGCTGATGAGCGGCGTATCCGATGGCGTGGCCGACCTCGTGATTGATCTGATACTGCCGATACGAGCCGATGTCGCCCTGGAACGAAATGGCGCCTCGCACCCATCGCGGTTCGTTGAGCAGGACTCGGTCCATGCTCGGGTTGTAGCAGGATCCTTCGAGTTCGATTTCGTATCCACAGCCTTCGCGGATCGTCATCTGTGAGGTCAAGGAGATCCGGAAGTCCGGCTCGCCGGCGTCGACGCGCCGGAACGCGACCTTGGGATCGTTGGTCCAACTCTTCGGATTGGCCAGTGTCTGGTCGACCATGCGTCCGTACGATTCGTCTCCGCCGAAGCCGGTCGTGTCGACGCCGTCCTCGATCTCGACCGTGTACGTGAACTCGCGTTCGGTTCCCTGTCCGACCTTGCCCGTCGTACCTGGTACGACGTGCCACGTTCCACCCCCCGCGACGGTGAACGGACCACCGTCGGGAAGGGCACCGGACGGTATCGACGAGGCAAAAGTTCCGTCTCCGGCCGGTGGGGCACCGATGACATCGGTTCCGTCGGTGCTGTGCGCGAGGTCGGCGGTGGCCGACGTCTTGCTCGCGGAGTCTGTGGCGTCCGGCCGCACCGCATCGACGATCACAAGAATGGTGAGCACCACGAGAACCGGAATCGCGTAGGCCCGCCAACCGTAGGTCGAGACGAAGCGCCCGAGCTTGCTCTGCTTTCGCGCTGCCCGGTCCGGTCGCGGATTACGCGGGGTTCGGCCCACTTCTCGTTTGGTCGGATCCCATTGGGCGCGCAAAGGCTGATGGGAGGAAATGCCGCGATAGTCGCGTTCGCCGTAGGCACGATCATCCGGCACCTCCGGCCGACGTTCGTCGCGAGGCGCTCCAGTTCCGCTACGCATTCGACGTTCCTCACGTTCAGGGTTCTGCGTAGTTCGTCCACGCATGCGCGGTCCCCCTGGGTCAGTCACGTCGTCCAGAATCTCACACACGGCAAGTCGCTCGCCCGGGCTGACCGAAACTTGCTGGTCCTGGCGTGTCATGGCAGCCCGTCCTGTAACGAGAAAGACCGCTGGTCTCGCTCACCGAGGCACGCGCGACTCGCCCGGGCGACACACGGTATCGTTCATTCGGCTACGACCGGTGTGACGGAGGATACTGGCGGGTACGCACACGCGACTCGCGGATCCGCGCGCCGACCGAATTACTTTTGCTCAGATTGGAAGCGACATGACAGAACTCGCGGATCGGACTGACTCCGATCGCGGTACAACGGCTGGCAAGCCTGCCGGAACACGTCGCAGCACCCGCCTCCCGCGCGATGCGCGCCGCCTCCAGCTCCTCGCAGCTGCAAGTGAGGTATTCGTTGCGAACGGGTACCACTCGGCCGGCATGGACGAGATCGCCGAATGTGCCGGTGTCAGCAAGCCAGTTCTGTACCAACATTTCCCAGGCAAACTCGAACTGTACGTCGCAGTCCTGCAGAGTTACGTCGACAGCCTCATCTCGGGTGTACGCCAGGCCCTGCGATCGACGACGGACAACAAACAGCGTGTCCGCGCCGCGGTCCAGGCGTTCTTCGACTTCGTCGACAACGACTCCCAGGGCTTCCGCCTGGTGTTCGAGTCCGACATCATGGGCGAACCTCAGGTCCAGACACGCGTCGAACAAGCCACCGAAGCCTGCGTCGACGCCGTGTTCGACCTGGTGAGTCAGGATTCCGGACTCGATCCGTACCGCGCGCGCATCCTTGCGGTCGGTCTTGTCGGTGCCAGCCAGTTCACTGCGCGGTACTGGCTCGAGGCCGCGCGGCCGATCCCGAAGGAAGAAGCCGTGGAAATCACCGTGACCCTCGCGTGGGGCGGTCTCTCACACGTGCCGCTGCAAGCCGAAACGAAGTAACCGGAACCCGAACGAGAATGGGCGGGCAGTCTCACGACTGCCCGCCCATTCTGCTGTTACGGCTACGCGTCAGACGGTAGGCGCGAATCCGACCTTGCGGATATCGGACGGACCGATCTCCACGTACGCCACACGAGAAGCCTGCACCAGGAACTTGCGGCCCTTGTCGTCGACGAGAGCCAGAACCGGCTCGCGGCCACCGAGGACAGCCGCGACCAGTGTCTCGACCTCGTCAGGGGTCTGTTCGCTGTTGACGATGAGCTCACGCGGGCTGTCGATTACACCGATCTTGACCTCCACGGTCAACCTCCGAACTGTTCGTGAATTACATCCGTTGTCGACGCAAGGCTAATGCAGCAACGACCGCCCACGCTCCTCTGCACGCTGTGCCCAGAGCGAACAGGCACCTAGACGAGTCCGAGAATCGCCATCCGCTCGGCATGCTTTGCCTGCATGCCGTCGAACAACGCGACAACTCCGTTGAGGTCGCCGGAGGCGGAGATCACCAGATCGGTGAGATCTTCACGCTGCGCCAGCACGAACTGTGCCTGCGTGATTGCTTCGCCCAGAAGACGGCGTCCCCACAGCATCAACCGGTCCTTGGCGCGAGTACTGGCCTCCACTGCTGCCTTCACCTCGAGCACCACGAACTCCGAGTGGCCCGTCTGGGACAGCACGTCCTCGACGATTTCCGCGACATCCGCCGGGAGGGAGTGCCCGATCTCGCGATAGAAGTCGGCAGCGATTCCGTCGCCGACGTACGCCTTCACGAGCGATTCCAGCCACGTCGACGGTGTCGTCGACGCGTGATAGTTGTCGAGAGCTCGAACGAACGGGTCCATGACGGCGAAGATCTCGTGGCCACGTTCCGTCAACGCCGTTTCCAGAGTCTCGAAGTGGTCCATCTCGGCGGCGGCCATGCTGGCGAACGCCACCTTGCCTCGCAGGTCCGGTGCCATTTGTGCGTCCTCCGCCAAGCGGTAGAACGCCGAAATCTCGCCATACGCGAGAACGGCAAACAAATCGATCACGCCAGGGTGATCGGAAGCGACTCGGCCTCCGGTTCCAGCGTCCGTCGAAGCATCAAGATCGTGTGCGCCCATGACTACGAACTGTAGTGCTTCGACGGCCGACGCGACCGGCAAGGACCGCATGTCCGATTCGGTGATCTTCGACATGTCATCGCGAGGGACGGACAACGTGCAGCTACAATGGTCTTGGGAGTTCGCCAGTTCCCCCGGGCCATTTGGTTAGCCGGGACGGCTGTATTCACACGAACCCCACCGATAATGTGCGCGCACCTGCATCGACGGTTGTCGCCCGCTTCGCCGAGATCTCCGGACGGTTCGAATTCGTCCGAGTGGAATTCAGTGCTGAGGCGTAGGCATGACCGAAGAAAAAGAGGGCATCGACATCGGCCGACTTACGGCCTGGCCCCTTACCTTGTGCGTGCGTACCGCCACGAGGAAAGGCTAGTCCCCTGAGCAAGATCACTGTCGACCACGAAGACGAAGCAACCGAGAACACCGTTTCCGTCCAGCTCGACGACACCCATGTACCCCCGAGCTTCGCCGAACTCGGTGTCCGCGACGAAATCGTCCGCGCACTGAACGAGATCGGCATCGAGCGCACCTTCGCCATCCAGGAACTCACCCTTCCGTTGGCTCTCGCCGGTGACGACCTCATCGGTCAGGCCCGCACCGGAATGGGCAAGACCTTCGGTTTCGGCGTCCCGCTCCTGCATCGCATCGTCACCGCCGAGAACGGCACAGCTGTTCTCGACGGCACGCCCCGCGCTCTGATCATCGTTCCCACCCGCGAGCTGTGCATCCAGGTTGCCCGCGACCTCGAGAACGCCAGCAAGTACCTCCGGGTCGGCGACCGCGGTCTCCAGGTTCTGCCCATCTACGGCGGCCGTCCGTACGAGGCGCAGATCTCGGCACTCCAGAAGGGCGTCGACGTTGTCGTCGGCACCCCGGGTCGCCTGCTCGACCTCGCCAACCAGTCGCACCTGATCCTGGGCAAGGTGGGCGTTCTCGTCCTCGACGAGGCCGACGAAATGCTCGACCTGGGATTCCTCCCCGACATCGAACGCCTCATGGGCATGGTCCCCGACAAGCGTCAGACGATGCTCTTCTCCGCGACGATGCCCGGCCCGATCATCACCCTGGCTCGCACCTTCCTGACGCAGCCGACGCACATCCGCGCCGAAGAGGCCGAATCCTCCGCGGTGCACGATCGCACCAGCCAGCACATCTACCGTGCACACGCGCTCGACAAGGCCGAGATGGTCGCCCGCGTCCTGCAGGCCGAAGGCCGCGGCGCGACGATGATCTTCACCCGCACCAAGCGCACAGCCCAGAAGGTGGCCGACGATCTCGCGGAACGCGGCTTCTCCGTCGGTGCCGTCCACGGTGACCTCGGCCAGATCGCCCGTGAAAAGGCGCTGAAGGGCTTCCGTAACGGCAAGGTCGACGTTCTGGTCGCCACCGACGTCGCTGCCCGCGGTATCGACATCGACGACGTCACCCACGTCATCAACTACCAGTGCCCCGAGGACGAGAAGACCTACGTCCACCGCATCGGTCGTACCGGCCGCGCCGGACGCACTGGCATCGCCGTCACGCTGGTCGACTGGGACGACATCCCTCGCTGGCAGCTCATCGACAAGGCACTGAGCCTCGGAATCCCCGACCCGGTCGAGACCTACTCCAGCTCGCCGCACCTCTACGAAGAGTTGTCCATTCCGGCCGATGCCAAGGGCACTGTCCGCAAGGCCAAGGCCGCCCCTGAGAAGGCAGCAACGGACAAAGCAGCAACGGACAAAGCAGACGCGCCGAAGTCGACCGACTCGGACGGCAACGAAGAGAAGGCCGCTCCCCGCCGCAACCGGACCCGTCGCCGCACCCGCGCCGGCGCTTCGACCGACGCCGCGACGTCCACCACCGCCGGCGCCACCACAGCTCCCCCTTCGGCACCCGCGGCAACCGCTGCCGAGAACTCGGACGAAGACGGAGCGGCCAAGCCGCGTCGCCGTCGGCGTCGTCGCCCCGCGGCTTCCGCGACGGCAGGCGCCGCAGAGTAAGCTGCCGATGTGCTGGCTCCCGAAAGGCGTACTCGCTCAGATGTGATCGGTGCGCTGGCAATCGCGCTGGCCGTAATCGTGGCGGTGACCGTTGTGTGGTTGCGCAGTGATGCGCGCGGAACCACCTCGGTCACCGCTGAATCTCCACTCCCACCTCTGTCGACGTCGGTGTTGTTACCCGACATCCTGAAACAGACGTGGGAATCTCCGAGTGCCGACTCGACGGCACCGATCACCGTCGGAAATGCCGTCGTCACCGCCGACGGCACCGAGGTGATCGGCCGCGATCCGGCAACGGGCGAAGAAGTGTGGCGATACGCGCGCAACATTCCGCTGTGCGGCGCGATCGGTTCGTGGGATCGCGTCGTCAGCGTCTATCAGGATGATCGCGGTTGCTCTCAGGTCACGTCACTGGTCGCCGACACCGGCGCCCGAAAGGACCAGCGCAACAGCGACGCCGATTCCGCGGTCAGCCTTTCAGCGGACGGCACCTACCTGATTTCGCGCGGCAGTGAGCGAATGGAGCTGTGGCGCTCGGACCTCGTCCGAACCCTCGAGTACGGCCGGGTCGACGCGAAGGTCAACCCCAACAAGCAACCCCGCACCGGATGCACGCTGCTCGACGCTGCGTCGAGCGCCAACCGAGTCTCGGTACTCGAACGCTGCCCCGGTGAAGCCTCCAACAGGTTGACGGTGATGAATCCCGCACCCAAGGACGCCCAGGAACCCGAAGAGTACGGATCCGCGATTCTCCTCGACTCCGAGGGCGCCCGCCTGCTTGCCGTGGCCGGCGAAAAGACGGCGGTCTATCTCCCCGCAGCCAACGGAACCGTTTCTCGCATCACCATTTTCGACGGAACCGGCAATCCGATCGTCGACTATCCGATCGAGGGAACGGTGACCGAAGGCGCCCGCACCCACGCCGACAAGGCTTCGATCACGTGGTGGACCGGCTCGCAGACCGTCAACCTGCGCCTGAGCGATCTGGCTCCGACGTGGATCGTCAACGGAACGTCAGGACCCGGAAGCATGGTTGCCGGTCAGATGCTCATCCCGGTTCCGGGCGGCATTGCAGCCGTCAGTCCGTCGGACGGAGCGGTGCAGCGCATGATCGCAGTCGACCGCGGTGAGACGACGACGCCGATCGTGCTCGCCAGTGCGGGCGAGACGATTCTGGAACAGCGCGGCGATACCTTGTTCGCGCTGCGCTAGAAGCTCTCGCCTTCCTCAGAGCGCCAGTTCCGGCGCGAAAGTCACGACTTCATTTCCAGCCCAATGCTTTACGAGATTGTCGGCGAGTTCCCGATAGGCATCCGCGCCCTTGTTCTTTCGTCCGGCGAGGACCGTCGCGCCCGACGCGGACGCCTCGGCGAACTTGACGGTGCGTGGGATCGGAGGCGCCAGAACGGCCAGGGAGTAGCGGTCGCTGACATCGGCGAGCACGTCGCGACTGTGCGTGGTTCGAGCGTCGTACAGAGTCGGAAGTGCGCCGAGCAGAACAAGATCCGGGTTGGTGATGGCTTGGACTTCACGAACCGTACGCAGCAGCTGTCCGACGCCGCGGTGTGCGAGGGTTTCGCATTGCAGTGGAACCAGAACCGACTGCGCCGCAGTCAATCCGTTGAGTGTGAGCACACCCAACGACGGTGGGCAGTCGATGATGATGACGTCGTAAGAGCCCAGGAGCGGAGACAGCGCCCGCTTGAGCGCGAACTCTCGACCGGGTCGCATCAGGAGCAGCGCTTCGGCGCCCGCGAGATCGATCGTGGCCGGCAGGAGATCCATACCGTCGTCCGTCTTCAGCACGGCGTCGACCGCGTCGAGATCACCCGCCAGGACCTCGTTGACCGAACGCTCGAGGCGATCCGGGTTGTGTCCGAGCGAGAACGTCAGGCAGCCCTGCGGGTCGAGATCCACCACCAAGACTCGTTGTCCGAGCGCGGACAAAGCCGCACCGAGAGAAGCGACGGTAGTGGTTTTAGCCACGCCGCCCTTTTGATTCGCCACTGCGAGAACCGTCGTCACACGTAGATCCTTGCGCACTTCGCGCCAGGAGGCGAGCTACACACGCGAGGCAGCCTGCAATGATGGTCGACATGACGTCCCAGTCCGCCCCCTCGTCGATCCCCCTCGGTGCTCGCGTCGTACTCATGCGACACGGTGAAACCGAGTGGGCACGCACCGGGAAACACACGGGCCGGACCGAGGTTCCGCTGACTCCGCTCGGCGAGATGCAGGCAACCGCGACCGGAAATCGCTTGCGAACCCTCGACCTCCGGAACCCCATGATTCTGACGAGTCCGCGGCTGCGCGCACAGTTGACGGGCGATCTCGCCGGCCTGCCGGAAGAGCGAACCTGGGATGCACTGTCCGAATGGGACTACGGCGACTACGAAGGCCTCACGACGCCCGAGATCCGCGCAACGGTGCCCGATTGGACCGTCTGGACGCACCCGTGCCCCGGCGGCGAGCAGGCCGATCAGATCCACGCCCGCACCGACATGGTGCTGTCGATGGTGCGTTCGCAACTACCCGAACGCGACGTGATCCTGATCGGGCACGGCCACTTCTCACGCGCACTCATCGCCCGCTGGCTCGAGCTCCCGGTGACGGAAGGAAAGCGTTTCGCCTTGTCCCCCGGCGCATACTCGGTTCTCGGTTACGAGCACGGCGCCACCCACCTCGTCCATCACAACGTGCCGCCGCTCGTCGAGGCTTGAGGCCTAAGATTCTCCCTATGATCCGACGCGCCACGCCCGCAGACGTCCAGCCGATCACCGACATGATCTACGAGTTGGCCGACTACCAGAAGGCCCTCGACGAGTGCACCGTGAAGGCGGAACAGATCGGCGAGGCGTTGTTCGGGCCGGCCGCGACGGCCTTCGCGCACGTCGCTGTGAATTCGGCCGACGACGTCGTCGGCATGGCGTTGTGGTTTCGCAATTTCTCGACGTGGGACGGCGCTCACGGCATCTACCTCGAAGACCTGTACGTCAAGCCCAGTCAGCGCGGATCAGGCCACGGGAAGGCTCTTCTGGCCGCGCTCGCCAAGGAGTGCACCGACAACGACTACACCCGGCTGTCCTGGTCGGTGCTCAACTGGAACACCCCCTCGATCAAGTTCTACGAGTCACTCGGCGCCGACGCGAAGACGGAGTGGACCACGTATCGCCTGACCGGTACTCACCTCGGAGCTCTCGCCGCCGAAGCTGAGTAGAGCGGAAGCTGAGTAGGTCTGAAGCAGCATAGGCGTTCCGTCCTACTTGTCCCGCGGCTCTTCGGTCTCGTCCGGGCGTCCTTCTTCCGGCGACACCTCATCTGCGTACGCTCCGTACTCCGCTGCCATCCATCGAGACGTCGGAGCCGAGAACAGGCAGCCCAGAGCGCCGAGAACGACGACACCCAGAACGATGCCGAGCGGCACCTGATGCGAATCGGTCAGGAGCGACCAGGCGACCGGCAGGAGCAGCAACTGCGCGACGACGGCGATGGCCCGGCCCCACCGGCGGCCCGTCAGCAAAGCGATACCGGCAGCCAACACCGCGCCGCCGAGGATCGCGACCCACGCGGCAAATCCGTATCCGTTGGTGACGCTCTGATCGTGGCCGGTTGCACCGCGAATCACTGCGACGATCGCGAACCCGGCGGCAACCAGCCCTTGAAGCGTCACGAGGGCACCTGCCCATGTGACTGTCTTGGGCAGGGCGTTCGGACTGGCGGTATTCGGCACGAGGCCAGCCTAGAACACGACACCGGATAGGCTCATGCCCCGTGCGCGCACTGCTGATCGTCAACCCCAATGCCACCTCCACGACCGCTGCCGGTCGTGACCTGTTGGCACACGCCCTCGAGAGTCGGGTGCGACTTACTGTGGCGCACACCACACATCGGGGTCATGCCGCCGACCTGGCGCGCGAAGCCCACGAAGACGGCTTCGGCTCGGTGATCGTCCACGGCGGCGACGGAACGGTCAACGAAGTGGTCAACGGACTGCTCGGGTCACCGCATCCCGCGTCGATGAAATCGGTTCCGGTCGGTCCGATCCCGACGATCGCAGTCGTTCCAGGCGGCTCGGCAAACGTTTTCGCGCGTTCACTCGGTATTGCCGCCGACCCGATCGACGCCACGAACCAACTCGTCGACCTCCTCTCCGAACGGACCAGGCGCCGAATCGGGCTCGCACACTGCGACAACCGTTGGTTCACGTTCAACGCCGGAATGGGCCTCGACGCCGATGTGTGCGAGGCCGTCGACGCCAGCCGTAAGAACGGTGACGCCGCCACACCCGCCCGGTATGTCCGAACCGCGATCGCGGCGTTCTTCCGTGCCAAGCGAGCCGAACCAGCGCTGACCGTCCACCTTCCCGATCAGGATCCCGTCTCCGGAGTCCACTACGCATTCGTCTCGAACTCGAGCCCGTGGACATATCTGGAAGAGCGTCCCGTCCACACCAATCCGGGAACGACCTTCGACAGTGGACTCGGCATCTTCGCCATGACGAGCACCAAAGTTCTGCCGTCCCTGCGGGTTGTGCGGCAACTACTCGCACGCGGCGCGGAGCCGAAATCGAAGGTCCTCTTACGCACCGACGACGTCCCGACAATCACCATCGAATCGTCGCGACCGATCGGACTCCAGATGGACGGCGACTACATCGGACTTCGTGAAAAGGTCGAATTCACCTCGGTCCCGGATGCACTGGAAGTGTTCGCACCGATTACGACGTGAGTCAGGCAACACGTTTGACCTGCAAAAACTCTGGTGCCAAAAGGTCGAAATCGGGTAAAATGCCGGTGACGCCCAGGTGGCCGTCAGGTGTGTCACAAATTAGTGAGTTGGCCCACGAACCCGTTCAAACCTATTGACATACCGCGAGTTCGTGAAAGCATTCACAAGTAACAGTGCGGAAACATTGATGACGCACACACAAACTCATTGGTACCAAATGGTGTGAATACACACCCAATTAAGGAGCGAAAAAAGATGGACTGGCGCCACAACGCAATCTGTCGCGACGAGGATCCCGAACTGTTCTTCCCCGTGGGAAACAGCGGACCGGCCCTCGCTCAGATCGCTGATGCCAAGGTTGTCTGCAACCGCTGCCCCGTCACCGCCGAGTGCCTGTCGTGGGCTCTCGAGTCCGGCCAGGATGCAGGCGTCTGGGGCGGAATGAGCGAAGACGAGCGTCGCGCACTCAAGCGTCGTAACGCACGTACCCGTGCACGCACTTCCGTCTAGGTAAAACCGAGACGTTCGACTCGCGGCGGAGAACAGCCCCTCTGCACAGTCGAAGACGACAGCCCGGCACCACATGGTGCCGGGCTTTTTGTCTGCCCGAATCGCTAACGCTGCTCGAATCAGTAACGCGCAGAACGTCTACCGAGCGGCACACGCAGAACCGCGTCGGTACCGCCTCCGCTTCCCGGGTGCAGTCCGAGCGAGCCACCGAGTTCGGCGCCCAGCAAAGTCCGCACGATCTGGAGTCCGAGCCGATCGGACTTCTCGAGGTCGAAGTTCTCCGGCAGTCCGCGCCCGTTGTCGTGGATGATCACGTCCAACCAGCGTGCAGAACGCTCGGCACTGAGTGTGACCGTGCCGGTCACACCCGGATCGAAAGCGTGCTCGATCGCGTTCTGCACCAACTCCGTCAGCACCATGACCAGCGGGGTGGCGCGCTCGGCGGAGAACACTCCGAAACTGCCCTCACGCCGAATCGTCACCGGCACACCTACTCCCGCGACATCGGAGAGCATGGGAACCAACCGGTCGATCACCTCGTCGAGATCCACCTCTTCGTCCACCGACATCGACAAGGTGTCGTGAACGAGGGCGATGGACGTCACGCGCCTCACCGACTCTGTCAACGCTTGTCGCGCTTCGTCGTTGCCGGTTCGCCTGGCCTGTAGACGCAGAAGCGCCGCGACGGTTTGCAGATTGTTCTTCACTCGATGGTGAATCTCGCGGATGGTTGCGTCCTTGCTCAGCAGAGCGCGATCACGACGCTTGACCTCGGTGACGTCGCGGACGACGACCGCAGCACCGACATGCCGGCCGCCAGGCTTGAGAACCAGGGCCCGCAGCAGAACGGTCGCCCCGCGCGCCTCGATCTCCATACGGCGACCGGGCTTGTCCGCCAACGTATCTCGGATGTATCCCGCAGCTTCCTGAGACTCGAACGGGTCGGTGACCAACGAACGGGTCAGCGCTGCGAGGTCTTGGCCCACCAGATCCGAACTCAGACCCATCCGGTGATAGGCCGAGAGCGCGTTCGGGCTGGCATAGACGACTGTGCCTTCGGTATCGAGACGGATGAAGCCGTCGCCCGCACGTGGGCTCGAGTTCGTGTCGGAGCGCGATTCTCGGATCGGGAAGGTTCCGTCGCTGATCATCTGACACAGGTCTTCGGCGCAATCGAGATACGCGAGTTCGAGCGGACTCTGCGCTCGCTGGTGCGACAGGTTGGTGTCGCGGCTCAGAACAGCGATGACTCGCCCGTCCAGACGCACCGGAACGGCTTCCCGACGCGGCGGCATTCCTTCACGCCACGTCTCGTCTTCTCCGCGCACGACGCGGCCCTCCACGAGAGCGCGAAGAACCTGCGGGTGCTCGGACTCGGAAACGACCGTTCCGACCGCATCCTCCGGAAAAGCCGTCGATGCCGTTGTCGGCCGGCAATGCGCGACGCAGATGACCGTCCCCTCGGATCGGTTCTTCTCCGATTCGGTGCCCACCCACAAGAGAACGTCGGCAAAGGAGAGGTCGGCGAGCAGTTGCCACTCCCCCACGACGCGCTGGAGATGGTCGACCGCCGCACCGGGAAGATCGGTGTGTTCGGCGAGGAGGTCACTGAGAGTGGACATCGTCCGGCTTAGGAGATCACGGCGATCAGATCGCCTTGCTGAATCACGTCGCCGACCTTGACGCCCACCGTCGTCACCGTTCCCGGAACCTCGGCCAGGACGGGAATCTCCATCTTCATGGATTCGAGGATGACCAGGGTGTCGCCGTCCGCAACGACGTCTCCCTCGCTCACGACGACCTGGTAGACCGTCGAAACCATCTCGGCGCGCACGTCTTCTGCCATCGTGAACCTCACTTCTGTCGGAACTGCACTCTGACCACGAAAATACGTCGACGGATCACTCGATCGACCTGCCAATGGAACCACACCGGCATCGGCGTGAAACAATGACGCGAAAGAAACAGAAGGGAGACCAATCATGGGTAAGCGTGGTCGTAAGAAGCGCAGCCGTAAGGGCAACGCCGCTAACCATGGCAAGCGTCCAAACGCCTGACATGTAGCGCAACAAAACGTCCGAGGGCGGGGAAGCATTGCTTCCCCGCCCCTCGGCGTTACTGCCTTCCGACTGCTGCCGCTCAGATCTTCGCTGACGGGCTAGCTGTCGGTTTCGGTAGTCGTTATGACGATGGTCCGACGCAACTCGACGGTGAGCCTCTGACGCAGGCTTTCCGGCGCATGGTCTCCGCCGCACTTACGGTTGATCAGGCTCTTGACCTTCTCTTCGATCCCGTAGGCCTCGAGGCACGATCCACAATCGTCGATATGACGCTGCAGGCGAGCACGACTTGAATCGTCGCATTCACCGTCGAGCATCAACCAGACGTCGGCGATGACTGCCGAGCAGTCGAGCCTTTCGAATTCGTCCTGCTCACTCATCGTGTGACACCTTCCGTCTCGGTGGCTGCGACTGTGGCTGTGTCGACCGCGCCGTCCCGATTGAATCCCCGGTCTTTTGCGACATCGGCCAAAAGACCACGCAATTGCTTGCGACCACGGTGCAGTCGCGACATCACCGTTCCGATGGGTGTGCCCATGATCTCCGCGATCTCCTTGTACGGGAATCCTTCGACATCGGCGTAGTACACGGCCATACGGAATTCCTCGGGAAGCGACTGCAGCGCCGCCTTGATGTCGTCGTCAGGCAACGCGTCGAGCGCCTCCACCTCGGCCGATCGCAGCCCCGTCGAAGTGTGCTCGGCGGTGGCGGCCAACTGCCAGTCGGTGATCTCGTCCGTCGGATACTGCGCGGGTTGGCGCTGCTTCTTGCGGTACGAGTTGATGTAGGTGTTCGTGAGAATCCGGTACAGCCAGGCTTTCAGGTTGGTACCGGCACGGAACGAACGGAAAGCGGTGTACGCCTTGACGTACGTCTCCTGCACGAGATCCTCGGCATCAGCCGGATTCCGCGTCATGCGCAGGGCAGCGCCGTACAACTGGTCGAGCAGCGGGAGCGCGTCGCGCTCGAACCGGGCAATCAACTCATCCGCAGTTTCGGGCGTTTCGGACACTGCGCCGTCGATAGGTTCAGCTACCCCTGACGGTTCGTCCTTGGGCCGGTCGTGTTCCAGCACTCTGATCCCTTCACTAGCCGTAGGGATCAAGGTTACCGCCAACTGAAGATCCGACCCACGGGCCGGTGGTGGCTCACACACAGCCAGCACGGTCGCTCCTTCGCTTCTCGGGACAAGTTTCATCAACTGGTACCAACACGGGAGTCAGCGACTCTGTTCCCGGCCTGGTCGGATGCACCTGTCGGCGATCCACATAGGGTGTTCCTCATGGCCGGAACAGCGACCCCTGCGACCGTACTTCTCGACAAGTCGAAGACACCGCACCGCGTCCACAGCTACGACCACGATCCTCGCGCCGAATCTTTCGGCGACGAGGCGGTCACTGCACTGGCAGAGTCGACAGGTGTCGTGGCTGCCCAGATCTTCAAGACCTTGGTCGTCAAACTCGACACCGGCAAGCTCGCCGTCGCGGTTCTGCCGGTCCCGGACAAGCTCTCCCTCAAGGCTGCAGCCGCTGCCCTCGGTGCGAGCAAAGCCGTCATGGCCGATCGCGCCGAAGCCGAGCGCTCGAGCGGCTACGTCTTCGGCGGTATCTCACCGCTCGGCCAGCGCAAGAAACTGCCGACCGTGATCGATGCGTCGGCGCTCGACTGGGACCGCGTTCTCTGCAGCGCCGGCCGACGCGGCCTCGAAATCGAGCTGGCTCCGACGGACCTCGCGCAGCTCAGTGGCGCGGTCACGGCGCAAATCACGGCGGGCTGAGTATCCGGTCGCTACGGTCTCACCATGCGACCACACCTGAAAACTCTTGCACTGACCGCTGCGACGGCAGCTCTCACCGTCTCGCTGACGGCCTGCGGGAGTTCGGACAATGCCGCCAAGGAAGTCACGGTAGTCGGATCAGGGCAGGTCCGCGGGGCGCCGGACATCCTCAATGCCGACATCGGCATCGAGGTGGTTGCCCCGGATGTATCGGGAGCGGTCTCGGAGGCGAATGACAAGGCCCGTCAGATGATCGACGCGATAGTCGCCGCCGGGGTTGCCCCCGAGGACGTGCAGACAAGCGATCTGTCCGTCCAGCCGCAGTACGACGCCAGCGGCGGACCGTTCGTCGGCGGCAACGTGACCGGCTACCGGGCGACCAACTCGGTACGAATCGTCGTCCGCGATCTCGACAAGGCCTCTTCTGTCCTGGACGCCGGCATCGCGGCGGGCGGAAACGCGGCACGGCTCGGTAACGTCGCCTTCGCCATCGACGACGACTCTCAGCTTCTGGCCGACGCTCGCACCCGTGCCTTCGAGGACGCGAAGAACCGTGCCGAGCAGTACGCGGATCTGTCCGGGACGTCGCTCGAAAACGTCGTGACCATCACCGAGGCACACGACACGAGTGGCGGTCAGACCATGCGCGCTCCCGACGCCTCGATGTCCGACATGGTTCTCGCCCCGGGAACCCAGCAGGTCTCGTTCGAAGTGACCGTCACCTGGGCTCTCGGCTGACTGCTAGAGCAGGCTGATCTGCTCGCCGGCACGGTCGACGTCCGGCTCGATCAACTCGTGCCCGTTGTTCTTGACACTGTTGACCAGCGGCCGGACTCGATCGACGTCGATCCGCTCGAAGAGGTCCGGTACCGGTTCGAGCAGAGCCGAATCGACGGTGTTGTCGGGATCGAGCCACGCCTCCCAGCGGT
Organism: Rhodococcus sp. NJ-530; assembly: GCF_003860625.1. Lineage (NCBI taxonomy): Bacteria > Bacillati > Actinomycetota > Actinomycetes > Mycobacteriales > Nocardiaceae > Rhodococcus > Rhodococcus sp. NJ-530. Next base: position 2,320,467 of record NZ_CP034152.1, on the reverse strand, counting down.
CACGAGGCAGGGCGAGGGGCATGCGGTCGTGAACCTGCTCGAGGTGACCGAGAGAGTCGACCGTGACGATCGAGCAGCTCAGAACGGGGCTCGCGTTCTCGACACTCGGGTCCCGCCAGGCAGACCACACGCCCGCCATGAACAGCCGTGATCCGTCGTCGGGGTGCATGTAGTAAGGAATCTTCGCTGCCTTCTTCCCGCCGGTGGCCTCGGTCTGCCACTCGTACCACCCGTCCATGGGACCAGGCAACGCTTGAACTTGAAGGCGGTCCGAAACGCCGGCTTCTCCGCCAGCGAGTCGGCGCGGGCGTTGAACAGGACCGGGCCTTTGCCCAGTTCCTTGGTCCACGACGGCACCAATCCCCACCGCATCCGCCGAATCCTCTTGGTCGGATCGCTGTCGGGGTTCTCCCGATCGTGGCGTTCGACGACGGTCAACACCTCGGTCGTGGGGGCCACGTTGTAATCGGCTTCGACGGGCGCCGAGTGGTCGGTCTCGTCGAGCGCATCGAGTTCCACCGCCAGGGTGGCCGGGTCCGCTGTGGTCGCATACCTTCCGCACATGACACCCAGGGTGGCACGGTTTCGACCATTCCCCCACCGATGAGAGAAGATGGACCATGTGAGTCTGAGTCTGTGGAGCGCCCCGAGGGCCCAAGCACCCGTCGATGCAGTGGTGACGCTGCCCGGATCCAAGTCCATCACCAATCGAGCTCTGATTCTGGCCGCACTTGCGGATGGCCCGTCCACGATCACCGGTGCACTCCGCAGCCGTGACGCCGACCTGATGATCGCAGCTCTGCGTGACCTCGGCATCGGCGTCGAGGAAGCCGGTGATGCGACCACGCTTCGCATCACCCCTGGACCCCTGCGCGGCGGCGAGGTCGACTGCGGCCTGGCCGGCACCGTGATGCGCTTCCTGCCGCCACTCGCCGCGATGGCCGACGGCATCGTCCACTTCGACGGCGACGAGCAAGCACGCACACGACCGCTCGGCACCATCTTGGAAGCACTGCGCGGTCTCGGCGCTCGGATCGAGGGTGACGCACTCCCGTTCACCGTCACCGGAACCGGATCCCTACGCGGCGGGACGGTCACCATCGACGCATCCGGTTCGTCGCAGTTCGTCTCCGGTCTCCTGCTCTCGGCTGCTGCGTTCGAAGAGGGTGTCACCGTTCACCACGACGGCAAGCCCGTCCCGTCCATGCCACACATCGACATGACCGTCGAGATGCTCCGCGAGGCCGGAGTTTCCGTGACGACGCCAGCCACGGGCGGTGACGCGGACACCTGGCGTGTGGCACCGGGGCCGGTGCGCGCCGTCGACTGGGCGATCGAACCCGATCTCTCCAACGCCACACCGTTCCTGGCCGCTGCCGCAGTGACCGGCGGAACCGTCAGCGTCCCGATGTGGCCGTCGTCGACGACGCAACCCGGCGACGCGATCCGCGGGATCCTCGCCTCGATGGGGGCCGACGTCACTCTCGCCGATGGTGTCCTGACCGTCCGCGGCCCGGAGAAACTGCGCGGCATCGACATCGACCTCCACGACGTGGGAGAGCTGACCCCCACCGTGGCGGCCCTGGCCGCTCTCGCCGAGGGCACCTCGCATCTACGAGGAATCGCGCACCTGCGCGGGCACGAGACAGACCGTCTCGCCGCCCTCGCCGACGAGATCAACAAACTCGGCGGCTCCGTCACCGAAACCGATGACGGCCTGACGATCGTTCCCGCGGAACTCCATGGCGGACAATGGCTCTCGTATGCCGACCACCGCATGGCAACAGCCGGCGCCATCATCGGCCTGGTCGTCGACGGTGTCGAGGTCGACGATGTCGGAACCACAGCCAAGACACTGCCGGGCTTCGAGAACATGTGGATCGACATGCTCGAGAGTTCGTCGGCGGCACCGAAGGCAAGCTTCTGAGTCCGCGGCAGTACGACGAGTCCGACGTCCGGGTACGCCCCGGGCGCGGATCCCGCCCCCGTACGAAGACTCGGCCCGAACATCTCTCGGCCGAATCGGGGATGGTGGTGTCGAAGGATCGTGGCCGTTGGGGTTGCGTCCTCGGCGGCGATCCCGACCGGCTGATCGTCACGATGCGCGCCCGCGAACTTGGCCGAACCCCCATCGTCGTCGGCGATCAGGTGGACATAGTCGGCGATCTGTCGGGCAAAACCGACACCCTGGCGCGCATCGTCCGGGTCTCCGAGCGTTCGACGGTTCTGCGACGGACCGCCGACGACACCGATCCCTTCGAACGTATCGTCGTCGCGAACGCGGAGCAGCTTCTCATCGTCGTGGCACTCGCCGATCCCCCACCGCGCACCGGCTTCGTCGAGCGCGCACTGGTCGCCGCCTACGTGGGTGGCCTGACGCCGATCGTCTGCCTGACCAAGAGCGACCTCGAACCGCCGGAGGAATTCGCGAGCACGTTCGCCGACCTCGACATCCAAGTGGTCGTCGCCGGTCGCGACGATCCCCTGGACGAACTGACGCAGATCCTCGAGCACAAGTTGACCGCCCTGATCGGACATTCCGGCGTCGGAAAGTCGACACTGGTCAATCGCCTTGTCCCCGATGCCAATCGAGCGGTCGGCATTGTATCCGGCGTCGGCAAGGGCCGGCACACGTCGACGCAATCGGTGGCGCTCCCTCTCGCCGGTGGCGGCTGGGTGATCGACACCCCGGGCATCCGTTCGTTCGGTCTGGCGCACATCTCGCCCGAGAACGTGGTGGCGGCGTTCTCGGATCTCGCTGCGGCGATCGAGGATTGCCCGCGCGGATGCACGCACCTCGGACCGCCGGCAGATCCCGAATGCAAGCTCGACCTGCTGGAGGGCAAATCAGCTCGACGCGTCGTCGCTGTGCGACAACTGCTGGAAGCGATCAAGTCCAACGATCAGTACTGAGCGCCCCCGAGCGACGTTCCGGGCGAGAACAGCAAAGCGGCCCGACACCATCGAATGGTGTCGGGCCGCTTGCTGTCTACGGTCAGCGCAGTCGACGATCAGCGCAGGCCGAGGAGGCTGCGCAGCTTTCCGCTCTTGCGCTTACGTGCGATGGCGCTCTTGAGGCCACTGCGACGCCCGGTCACGGGATCGACAGTCGAGGTCAGTTCGCCGTCGAACATCCGCTCCGACGCCGTCTCGGGCGCATTGTCGACGGTGTCCTTGAGGTACTTGTTGGGCAGCGACAGCTTGGCGATGGTTCGCCAGGACTTGGCGTACTGCACGGCAAGCGGGCCGGTCGTGTACGGCAAGTCGTACTTGTCCGCGAGCTGACGCACCGTGACCGCGATGTCCTTGTAGCGGTTGCTGGGCAGATCAGGGAACAGGTGGTGCTCGATCTGGTAGCTCAGGTTGCCCGTCATGAAGTCCATGAGCGCGCTGCCCTCGATGTTGGCGCTGCCGAGCATCTGACGCAGGTACCACTGAGCCTGCGTTTCCTTGTCGATGTCTTCCTTGGTGAACTTCTCGGCACCGTCCGGGAAGTGGCCGCAGAAGATGACCGCGTTGGTCCACACGTTCCGCAAAGTGTTGGCGGTGAAGTTGGCCGACAACGTGCTCTTCCACGCCGGGCCGGTGATGGCCGGGTAGATGACGTAGTCGCGCAGGACCTGCTTGCCGATCTTCTCGCCGACCTCACGGAGCTTGCGCTGCGTCTCTTCCTTGTCGGCGCGGCCCTTGGCCACCTTGCCGAGCTCGAGGTGCTGAGCGGCGATGCCGTACTCGAAGAACAGCGCGAGCAGCGTGTTGTAGACCAGGTTGCCGGCGTTGAAGGGCTTCCAGCGCTGATCGCGGGTGACGCGGAGGAGTCCGTATCCGACGTCGTCGTCCATTCCGAGGACGTTGGTGTACTTGTGATGCAGGTAGTTGTGGGTCTGCTTCCAGTGCGCAGACGGGCCGGTGACGTCCCACTCCCACGAGGTGGAGTGAATCTCCGGGTCGTTCATCCAGTCCCACTGCCCGTGCATCACGTTGTGCCCGAGTTCCATGTTCTCGATGATCTTCGAGAGCGTCAGCAGGCCAACTCCGGCGAGCCACGCCGGACGACGACGGCTCGCGAAAAGCACTGCGCGGCCGCCGATTTCGAGCGAACGCTGCAGACGAATGACGTTGCGCACGTATCGCGCATCCTTCTCGCCGCGCGACTCCTCGATGTCGCGACGAATCGCGTCGAGTTCGCGGCCGAGCGCCTCGATGTCGGCGTCCGTGAGATGTGCGTATTCCTTGACATCTGCAATCGCCATGGAAAGCCTCCTAGCAGTGAGTTAGGCGCAAAGTAGTAAGTGCAGAACGATCATCGATTCCAATCGTTCAGATCAACTGCACCTACTGTAGTGTAACTTACGGCACCGTAGGTTAGGTTTTTCCCGATGTAACCTATATCACTTCCGGCGCTTCGGCATGCGGGAACGGGCCTGCGACTTGAGTGCGGTCAACAAACCGAGACGCTTACCGGTGATCGGATCGGTACGAAGGTCCTCGACCATCGCCATGGCTGCGTCCCGGAATCCCGAGTCGCGGAACCGCAGTTCCGAAGACGTTTCCGGAGCATTGTCCGAGGTTGCGGTCAGCCACTTGTCCGGCAAAGCCAACTTGTGGATGGTGCGCAGAGCCAGAAGATACTGCTTGAAGAGCGAACCGGTGGTGTACGGGAGATCGAACTTCTCGCACAATGCACGCATCTTCACAGCGATTTCGGGATAGCGGTTGCTCGGCAGATCGGGAAACACGTGGTGCTCGATCTGGTAGCTCAGATTGCCGCTCATGAGTCCCATGAGCTTGCCGGAATTGAAGTTCGCACTACCGAGCATCTGGCGCAGGTACCACTCGTGACGAGTCTCCTGCTCGAATTCGGCAACCGTGAACTTCTCGGCACCGTCCGGGAAGTGGCCACAGAAGATGACGACGTACGCCCACAGGTTGCGCACGAGGTTCGCGGTCGCATTGGCCGACATGGTCGACTTCCACGCCGGCCCCGTCAGCGCCGGGAACAAGATGAAGTCCTTGCCCACCTGACGAAAGATCTTGCGCGCGAAGTCTTTGTTCGCCTGCGAGTTCAGCTGCCCCTTTTCCGCGCCCTCCAACTCGGCTGCCGCCGTGAGGTCGTGCAGCGCGATGCCCCACTCGAACGTGGCCGCCAAGATCACGTTGGCGATCGGCTGGAAGAGGTTGATCGGCTTCCACGGCTCGTCACGAGTCATACGCAGAATCCCGAAACCGAGATCCTCGTCCATACCGACGACGTTGGTGTACGTGTGGTGCTGGTAGTTGTGGGCGCGCTTCCAATGCTCGGAAGGACCGGTCTGATCCCACTCCCACGAGACGGAGTGAATCTCGGGATCGTTCATCCAGTCCCATTGCCCGTGCATGACGTTATGCCCGAGCTCCATGTTCTCGATGATCTTCGACAGGCTCAGCAGGGTCGTGCCGACCAACCATGCCGGTCGGTACCGACTGCCGAACAATGCGATACGCCCGCCGAGCTCCAACGCCCGCTGGACGCGAATGACGCGACGAATGTAGCGGGCGTCCCGGATCCCACGAGAGTCTTCGATGTCGAGTCGAATCTGATCGAGTTCACGTCCGAGAGCTTCGACATCGGCCTCGGTGAGGTGCGAAAACTCTTTGATATCGGTGATGGCCACCGTGGTCCTCCGTGTGCCTAGAAGCTATGCGTCCAGCGTACAGTCGCCGGCGGCGGCGGAGATGCACGTCTGGATGCGCTCGCCCTCCGCGTGCTGTTTCCCCGAGCGTAGATCGATCGCGTGGCCGGCAACGAGAGGTACGACACACGTCTGGCAGATGCCCATGCGGCAACCGAACGGCATCAAGGCACCGGACTGCTCGCCTGCCTCCAGAAGCGTTGTCGCACCGTCGACGGTGATCGTCTTACCCGACTTCTCGAACGTGACCGTGCCACCGTCGGCCGAAGCGTCGATGCGCGATACGGCGAACCGCTCCATGTGGAGTCGATCCTCGATGCCTTCCGCCTTCCAGACGTCTTCGAGCTCGTCGAGCAACGGGAGGGGCCCGCACGCCCAGGTGTGGCGCTCACGCCAGTCGGGGCAGACCGTGTCGAGAGAACTGAGTTTGAACTTTCCGTCACGGCGCGTGAGTTGAACGTGGCTCACGAAGTCCTCGTGCTCGGCGTGCAGTGCTGTGAGTTCGTCGGCGAACATGACGTCGGATTCCGTCGGAGCCGAGTGGATGTGCATGACGTCGGGCAATTGACCGCGCCGGTTCATCGTCCGCAACATGCCCATGACCGGAGTGATGCCACTGCCGGCAGTGATGAACAGGATCTTCTCCGGTGGCGGATCCGGCAACGCGAAGTTGCCCGAAGGCGTGGCCAGTCGAACGATGGTTCCCGACGGCACGGCCCCGCTGACGAGGTGGCTCGAGAGAAAGCCCTCGGGCATGGCCTTGACCGCGATGGAAATGCGCTTGTTCTCCCAGTTGGGAGGCGAGGTAAGTGAGTACGACCGCCAATGCCAACGGCCGTCGATATGCAGACCGATGCCGATGTACTGCCCCGGCTGGTAGTTGAAGTCGAATCCCCAACCCGGCTTGATGACGATGGTCGCCGAGTCCGTGGTCTCGGGCCGGACTTCGACGATCTGACCACGCAGCTCGCGCGCGGACCACAACGGATTCGCGAGGTGAAGATAGTCGTCGGGAAGCAATGGTGTGGTCAGCCGAGCCGCCGCACCGCGAAGCAGATTGAGCTTCGACCGCGCTGCCGGAACTACCGACGCTGCCGGTGCCTCGATCCAGTCCTTCAGACCCATCAGACCTCCACCTCTCACCTTCCGAACCCACTGCCTACGGTACCGTAGGTTATCAGGTTACGGTACCGTAGGTTACTTCACGGTAAGCACATTCACAGCAGGTCGAGCAAGAACGGCAACTCCTGCGCGGCGTACCACGCCAACTCGTGGTCCTCCGCGTCACCGAGCGTGAACTCGGCATCGGCGTCACCGAGATCCGCCGCGTCGACTATGCCAGCAGCGCGCTCGATGTCCGATTCTGCCTGTTCGAGGTCGACATGCACAGATGCAACCTGAGCCATCGTGACAGGACCCGCCAATCGGACTACCGAATCGTCGAGATCGGGCCGTAACTTCACATCGGCATCGTCGACGTCGGCGGCAACGACAGCACGCCGGAAGGTGACGTCACCCTCGGTTCCGGCGATCAGCCGCAGCGACGCACGCGCAGCCTCACCCATGGCGACCTCGGCCAACTCGTCGTCGTCCCCCGCCGCGTACGACTCACGCAGAGTCGGGGTGACCGCAAAAGCCGTCCGGCTCATAGGGTCGAACTCCTGATCTGCGACCAACTGCTGCAAAATCTCGACCGTCGCCGGTACGTACACCCTCATGAGACCACCTTCATGCTCGTTCGTCACCGACTCGCATACGTCAATTCCTCGAGTGACTCGAAGATCAGCGAACGAACGACGTCGACGTCCGACATCGCGTCACGGTCGGCATTCAAACCGTAGTAGACATTCCCGTCGTACGACGTCAGGGCGATGCTGAGTGTCTGATTCTTGAGTAGTGGCGACACGGGATACATCTCGAGCATCCGAGCCCCACCGAGGTAGAGCGGAAATTGCGGCCCTGGCGCATTGGTGATCATCAAGTTGAACATTCGCTGCGACAGACTGCTGGCCGCACGCGAGCTCATCGCATGCAGCGTCGCCGGCGCAAACCCGGACATTCGCACCATCGTCTGCGCGGTGACCCGCCGACCCTGACGCGCGAATGCCTCCGTCGCATGGGCCACGTGCGAGAGCCGAACCACCGCGTTGGGTTCACCGACAGGCAGGTCGATGAGGAACGAGGAAACATGTCCGGGCGCTTGCGGATCGTCGACGTCAGGACTCTCCGGGCCGTCGGTGTAGACCGACATGGGCACCATCGCTCGCACGATGGTCGCCTCGGTCACCGGTTCACCGCGCGAGAGCAACCAGTTCCGCATCGCACCCGCGATGACGGTCAGGATCACGTCGTTGATCTCGCACCCGTACCGCGCACGAATGCGTCGATAGTCCTCCAGAGACGTCTTGGCCACCGCAAGGCGTCGATTGCGCGAAATGGTGGCGTTGAGCGGGCTCGACGGGGCTACCTGCGTCGCCGTTCGAACCACTTCCGCGAGTTTCCCGAGTGCACTCACAGCCTCGGTGACGGATGTGGTCACGTCGTTGAACGCTGCACGCGCCCGTGCGATCCCCTCCCCCGGGCTCGTCACGAGATCCGCCAGTGCACTGACCAACAAGCTGGTATCGCTCGGCGGCCTGGCGGGCATCCACAATTCTTCGGGGCCTGGCGCTCGATTCTTCTCCGGATCGAAGATCACCTGACTGATCTCTGGAGCCGCCTCGCCGTCCACCAACGACGAATGAGACTTCGTGAAGATGGCAAATCTGTTTCTGGTCAGCCCCTCGACCAGGTACATCTCCCACAACGGCCTCGTGCTGTCGAGTGGTCTCGACGTCAGCCGCGCGATCAGATCCATCAGCTGTTCGTCGGAACCCGGTTTGGGCAGAGCAGATCGGCGAACGTGATAAGTGATGTCGAAATCCGAGTCGTCCACCCATACCGGGCGGGCCAGACCGAACGCCACCTCGCGAACTCTCTGTCGGTACCGCGGAACCGATCCGAGCCGCTCTTCGACAAGTCGAAGCAACTCCTCGTGATCGATCCCGTTTCGCAGTTGCCTGAAGATCCCCAACGAGCCGACATGCATCGGCGTCGTCCCGGCTTCGAGGAAGTAGAAAGCGGCATCCTGAGTCGTCAGTCTGTTCACCATGGCTTCGTGTCCCCTCCTTCGCCGAGATCGAACAGAATCGACAACTCCTCGATGGTCGATTCCGAGCCGACGTGATGGACCCCGACCATCCCGACGGCCACAGCCGCCCGGACGTTGATTTCGAGATCATCCACGAAAACGAAATCCTCCGGCTCGACGCCCAAACGACTCGCTGCCAACAGATAGATCTCGGCGTCGGGCTTTGCCATCTCGACATCACCGGACAAGATCACGTCGTCGACCAAGACCCCGTCGCCGAGATCCCGCAACCACTGAGCACTGGCGCCGCCGGGATCGTTGCTGACGATTCCCGTCACGATTCCGCGGGCCTTCACCGCGCGCACGACCGCGCTCAAGCCGTCGAGATCCGATCCCGGACCGAACAGCACGCCACCGACATCCAACAGAAGTCCCCGCACGCCATCACCCTAAGTCGCGATGGTGATCACGGCGACATCTCGAGCGATTCGTGTCATGCTTCTCACCATCGCTCGGGGGAGCGAAGTCCGAGACAGCTGTCTCGGACGCAGGATCATCCGGGGGGATGTCATGGAGCAGGACTGCAAGATCGTTCTCGAGCCGGCGCCGCAATTCGAGCCTCACCCGCATACCGTCGTGCTGTCGCGGCCACAGTGCCGGCCAGACCGAACGCAGTGCCGAACAGACCGGATGCTGCGTCGCCCGCGAAAGACGCCACACAACGGAACGTCGCCCAGTACCGGGTTCACTCACGCTCCGGAACCGCGGCTGGTAGGTGCCGACATCTTCTGGAACCGATCACTACGTCTGGTTCTCGAAACCGTCGACCGACGACGAAATCCACGGCAGCTCAAGGGCGTGTTGACGCCGTCCGTCCTGGAAGTTGTTGCGAGACTTTACACTTCGGATTTCTCGGCCCGGAAGCTGGGCGGCGCGGCCGTTCACCGCACCCACGTTCAAGCAGTGTCGGAGAGTACCGCCGAAGTCTGTGCGACGTACACACGAGGCACGCAGACTTTTGCCGTCGCAGGCCGGATCGACCACACAGACGAAACAGGCTGGACGGTCACCGCACTACACGTGGTGTGACCGTCCAGCCTGCCGAGTACTGACTGCGCTAATACCTCAGCGCTTGCGCTTGGACTTCGGAGCTCGATTGCTCTTCGACTGCGTCCGTGCGGCTTCACGACGTTCGCGACGAGAGGCGGCACCGTCGCCGGTGTCGGCAGCCGAGTCACGTGTTGCCTTTGCCTTGCCGTCCTCGTCCGGGCCGGTGTACGTCAGACGCGACGGACCTTCGTCGTCAAGTCCCTTGGCGCGCAACGCCGTCGGGGCGGCAGTTCCGGCTGTCCTGACCGCGGCCTCCTGCGTGGGGAGCGGCTTGGGCGCCGTGGCGGACGCCGCGGCGGCAGAGCCCGCGGTGACGGAAATTCCACTTGCGGGCTGCGCCGGAGCTGCCTCGACCTGCAGGTTGAAGAGGAATCCGACGGACTCTTCCTTCAATCCGTCGAGCATGCCGATGAACATGTCGTAACCCTCGCGCTGGTACTCGACCAGCGGATCGCGCTGGGCCATCGCACGCAGACCGATTCCCTCCTTGAGGTAATCCATCTCGTAGAGATGCTCACGCCACTTACGGTCCAGGACCGAGAGGAAGACACGACGCTCGAGTTCACGCATACCGTTTTCGCCGGCGATCGCATCGATCTCGGCTTCGCGCTTCTTGTACGCCGCGTGGGCGTCTTCGAGCAAAGCGGTTCGCAGGTCGTCACGGCTCAGGTCACTGTTGATGCCTGCGCCGTCCTCCCCGGCCAACGTCTTGTGATCGATGCCGACCGGGTACAGCGTCTTCAGCGCCGTCCACAGCTGCTCGAGATCCCAGTCCTCGACGTATCCCTCGGCGGTGGCACCGTCGACGTAGGCGGTGACCACGTCAGTGATCATCTGCTCGACCTGGCCTTCCATGTCCTCACCCTCGAGGATCTGGCGGCGCTCCTTGTAGATGACCGTTCGCTGCTGGTTCATGACCTCGTCGTACTTGAGGACATTCTTGCGAATTTCGAAGTTCTGCTGCTCCACCTGGGTCTGAGCGCTCTTGATGGCCTTCGAGACCATTTTGGCTTCGATCGGGACGTCGTCGGGCAGGTTCAGGCGCGTCATGATCGACTCGAGTGCCGAACCGTTGAAGCGGCGCATGAGCTCGTCACCGAGCGAAAGGTAGAACCGCGATTCGCCGGGATCACCCTGACGTCCGGAACGACCACGCAACTGATTGTCGATTCGGCGCGATTCGTGACGCTCGGTGCCCAGGACGTACAGGCCGCCGGCATCGCGGACCTTCTCGGCGTCTGCCTTGACCTCAGCCTTGACCTCGTCCAGGACTGCGTCCCAGGCTGCCTCGTACTCGTCCGGCGTCGTGACCGGGTCGAGGCCCTTCTTGCGCAGCGCGATGTCCGCGATGATGTCCGGGTTACCACCGAGCACGACGTCGGTACCGCGGCCGGCCATGTTGGTCGCGACGGTGACCGCACCGGAGCGACCGGCCTCGGCGATGATGGTCGCTTCCTTCTCGTGGAACTTCGCATTGAGGACGTTGTGGGCAACGCCGCGCTTGGTGAACTGCTTGGACAGGTACTCCGAGCGCTCGACGCTGGTGGTACCGATCAGCACGGGCTGGCCGTTCTCGTGGCGCTCGACGACGTCGTCGACCACCGCGTCGAACTTGGCTTCCTCGGTCTTGTAGATGAGGTCGCCGTTGTCGACTCGGACCATCGGACGGTTGGTCGGGATCGGGATCACACCGAGCGTGTAAGTCTGGTGAAGCTCGGCAGCTTCCGTCTCGGCGGTACCCGTCATGCCCGACAACTTGTCGTACAGACGGAAGTAGTTCTGCAGGGTGATGGTGGCAAGGGTCTGGTTCTCCGCCTTGATCTCCACCTTCTCCTTGGCCTCGATCGCCTGGTGCATGCCCTCGTTGTAGCGGCGGCCGACCAGCACGCGGCCGGTGAACTCGTCGACGATGATGACCTCACCGTCGCGGACGATGTAGTCCTTGTCCTTGGTGTAGAGCTCTTTGGCCTTGATCGCGTTGTTCAAGTAGCTCACCAGCGGCGAATTCGCGGCTTCGTACAGGTTGTCGATACCGAGCTGGTCCTCGACCAGTTCGACGCCCGCCTCGTGCACACCGATGGTGCGCTTGCGGATGTCGACCTCGTAGTGAACGTCCTTCTTCAGCAGCGGCGCGATGCGCGCGAACTCGCTGTACCACTTGCTGGAGCCGTCGGCCGGGCCCGAGATGATGAGGGGGGTTCGAGCTTCGTCGATGAGGATCGAGTCGACCTCGTCCACGATGGCAAACGCATGGCCACGCTGGACCAGGTCGTCCAACGAATGCGTCATGTTGTCGCGCAGGTAGTCGAACCCGAACTCGTTGTTGGTGCCGTAGGTGATGTCGGCTGCGTAGGCGACGCGGCGCTCGGCCGGCGTCATACCCGAGAGGATCACGCTGGTCTCGAGGCCGAGGGCGCGGTGAACGCGGCCCATCCACTCGGAGTCGCGCTTGGCGAGGTAGTCGTTGACCGTCACCACGTGGACGCCGTCACCCGCGATCGCGTTGAGATAAGCCGGAAGAACACAGGTCAGGGTCTTGCCCTCACCGGTCTTCATCTCGGCGACGTTGCCGAAGTGCAGGGCCGCGCCGCCCATGATCTGCACGTGGAAGTGCTTCTGGTCGATCACGCGCCACGACGCCTCGCGGGCAACCGAGAATGCCTCGGGCAGCAACTCGTCGAGAGTTTCCCCGGCGGCATAGCGCTCACGGAACTCGGTGGTCTTGGCTTTGAGTTGCTCGTCTGTCAGGCCTTCGACATCGGGCGACAGAGATTCCACATGCTCGGCGATGTGCTTGAGCCGCTTGACCATGCGACCTTCACCAACACGGAGCAGCTTCGATAGCGACAGCGACGGCACAGTCTTCTTCGTCCTCAATCTTCGGCGACAGGGGGTCACACACTGAAAATCCGGCCGGGGTCCGAAAACTCCGGCCGGATTCCATGGTAGGCGCTACCGGCGGCGAGCGAGCAAACCCACCACCGATTGGGTCATGTCAGGCGGATCAATCCGTAGTCGAAAGCGTGACGACGGTAGACGACGGACGGCTTGTCCGACTCCTTGTCATGGAAGAGAAAGAAGTCGTGTCCGACCAGTTCCATCTCGTAGAGAGCGTCGTCGATGGTCATCGGCTCGGCCGGGTGATCCTTCGTGCGGACCACGCGTCCCGGGCCGTCGTACTCGTCCGGCTCTTGACCGTTCAGCGAAATGTCCGGTGTGACTCCGAGTGAGTCTGCGTCGACGAGGGAGGCGGTTGCCTCCGCGACGGACACCGGTCGCTTGTCGCCGTAATGGACCTTCTTGCGGTCCTTGGTTCGACGGAGGCGACTCTCGAGCTTGTCGATCACCGATTCGAAGGCGGCGTAGAAGCTGTCTGCGGACGCTTCGGCTCGGGCCACCGGGCCTTTACCTCGAGCGGTGATCTCGACGCGCTGGCAACTCTTGGCCTGTCGTCGGTTGCGTTCATGTTGGAGTTCCACGTCGAAGTGGAATATGGAGGGGTCGAAGTGTTCGAGTCGCGCCAGCTTTTCCGAAACGTAGATTCGGAAGTGATCGGGGATCTCGACATTTCGTCCCTTGACTACGACGTCGGATCTCGGAGCTGCGGCATTCTCGGAACGCTCGATGGTGGCGTCCTCGATGAAAAACGAGGCTTGCGAAGGGGTCGTCACTCGTACCTCCCAATTACGGCCCCGCCCCACGGTGGGCGGCGGCAAATTCTGCAAGTACCGAGAGGGGATCCGCCCGGCACCAGTATCGAAGTACCACCTCCTACCAGTATTTTCGGGTGTGCCGCCGACGCTAGTACGTAACGCGCGCGAGTGCCACTGTTCCAACGAAATTCATCTAAGCCCCTGCAAGGACAAGCACGAGAGTTGTCCGAATCCCACTGAGCGAGAGGGCCCGAACCGACTCTGCCGCAGTCGCTCCCGTGGTGAGGACGTCGTCGAGCAGGACGATGTCACTGTCCCCGGCAATCGAAGAGATCGCAGTGGTGTCGAGAGACACATGACCGTTCACGTTGGTCACCCGGTCGGCCGCGGACAGTCCCACCGAGTCACGTACACCTCGCGTCATCCGGAGAATCGGACAGACACGTACCGGACGCCCCGCGACAGAACCAATTTCCCGCTTTCCGCGCACACTTTCGGCTATCCGGCGAACCGGATCACCCCCGCGAGATCGCGCCGCTCGGGCGCGCGTGGGAGCCGGCACCAGCACGATCGGCGGACGACCCCCGCTGCCGAGCTCGCCCCACCGTTCCAGAGTGGCCAACGCGTCGGCCACAGCGATCCCCAGAGGCATCGCGAGGTCCCGACGACCCCGTTCCTTCATCTCGATCACACTGCGCCGCCTGGGGCCGTCGTAGCGGCCGAGTGCCCAGACGGGCACGCCCGGATCCACGCGCGGACTCAGTTGAAGCGGATGATCGCGCAGCAGTTCCGCGCACTCACCGCACCACAGAGTCCCCGAGCGGCCACACCCACCACACTCGCGTGGCAACAGCAGGTCGAGCAGACCGGCACCGAATTTCTTGTCCCCCATGGCCGAATCATGAACCTGAGCACCGACATGCATCAGAGCGCAGACATTCACCAGAGCGCAGAGACGTCAGCCAGGCAGAACCGGAATCGCCTTCTGTCCGGTCAGCACGGTCACCTCACGCCAGCGGCGATCCCCGGCGGGGTCGTTGTTGTTCAGTTGGAACACCGCACGCGCGTCGGCGACGTACTCGGTGGTCGGCGACGCATCCACGGAGGTGACGGGAGCGGTCAGGTTTCCACTCGGCAGCGCGTCCATCCGTGAGCCGTCGATCGCGACCTGGACGACCGGTATGTCGGCTCCACTGCGCGCGATCACGATGGTGTCGCTGTTGCTCCAGTCGAGTGAGAGCGCGGTACTGCCCAAGCCGGAGGCCACTGCGCGTGGACTCGTCAGGGCGTAGACCCCGCTGGCGGTGCGCACGACCACAGCCAGGTAGACCTTGCCGTCGATGATCATCGCCGCTCGCACGCCGTCCCGCGACAGACGCAGTTCCGAGATCGTGGAACCGACCGACGTCAAGGCCCCGACGTCGACGTTGGTGACCGACACCCGGCCGGTGCCTGGTTCACGGACGACCCGAACGACGGTATTGCCGTTCACAGCCGTCCAGACCGCGTTGTTGTCCAACTCCCACGAAGGCCTGGTGATGGCGCTGCCTTCGAGTACCGGAACGGACCCTTCGCCGTATGTCCCGAGCGACAAGTCGAATCTTGTGCCGGGATCCGGCCGAGCGGTGTCCGCGACGGCTGCCACCAACTTGCCGTCCCGTGAGAGAGCAGCCGCCGTGAGGTTGCCCGCATTGCCCGCGAAACCGGGCACCGGAGTCGCCTCTTGCTCGGTGACACTCACCAGTGAACCGTTGCGCAGTGCGTGCAGTCCGACGGTTGCACTCGTGGTGGCCAGTGGGTTGGTGGATGCGACGTCGGCGGTGGTCCAGCCGTCGGCATGAGCCGCGTCCAGCGGTTCGCCGTCGATCTCCAGAACGTACGGCCCTGCCACATCGGCGTTGGCGAGCGTCCAAATGACCTGTGCTGCAAACAAACCGCGAGTAGCAGCATCCATCGGGTTGTCAAGGCGGAAGTTGATGCGCACACCACCGAGACCGACTCCGACCTGCCCCGGCTTACCGTCGGCCTTGGTGATCGGACCGATCACCGACACGCCATTGCCCAGTTCGTTTCGCACAGCCGGCGCCAGCGCTGCCTTCGGTCCGTCGATCATCAGACCGATCAGCTGAGCCGCCACCTGGTCCTGCCCGCCGGAGATCCAGCGAAGATCGGGGACGACCGTCTGGCTGGTGGGGTCGAGGAAGAACAACGACTTCCGCTGGTAAGCGCCGAGGAACTGCGGACGCTCCATGATCACGCCGGGAGGCAGATCACTGATCCGCCATTCGCCGTCGGTCAACGCCAGGGTCATCCTCGCTTCGAAGCTGCCCTCTTCGGGAACGTACAGTCCTCCCGGGTCGAGGCGACCGACCTTGTTCACACGAATCGTGTAGACGGCTTCGGTGCTGGTTCGAGAAACCGAGAGCACATCGACCTTGTCGACGATGACAGCACTTGCCGCGTCGTCCCAACGCGCCGAAGCGTCCTTGGTCAGGTACTGACGGGCTGCGGCGTGCCGGTTGGACGGATCGGTACTCGCCTTTACGAAGTCACGTACCAGCAGGTCCGGCTCTCGCCCCGATGCCGGTGATTCGACGGAGGTTCCGGGCACGGCTGTCGCCAGAGTTCCGATTGCCTGTGGCGACGAGGACTCCGGCAAACTCGCGCATGCACCGGTCAGCAACAGAACGCTCAGGGTTGTTGCGAGAAGTCCCAGACGACGGCGGGTTCCGATCATGATCGATCCCCACCGTTGGACTCGTTCCGTGAGTCAGTTTCGCGCGGAGTCGGCAAGGACGATGTGACCTCGCCGACGGTATCGGCGACGATGTCGGCTTCGCTCGGCGCGCGGACGAATTTGGTGGTCGTCGGCTTGAGTGGCAGCGGACTCGACACGACTTTCTTGCCACGGGTGCGCGAGAGCGTCAGCCGGAAGCAGGCTCCGACTCCCGGTTCGCCCCAGGCCTCGAGCTTGCCGTCGTGCAGATTCGCGTCCTCGACGCTGATCGCGAGGCCGAGTCCGGTGCCGCCACTGCGGCGCACGCGGGACGGGTCCGATCGCCAGAACCGGTTGAAGACCAACTTCTCCTCGCCCGGACGCAACCCGACGCCACTGTCGCGGACGATGAAGGCGAGGGCATTGTCGTCGGCGCGAAGGCGAAGCAGAATCGGCTTCCCCTCACCGTGGTCGATGGCGTTGGCCAGGAGATTTCGCAGGATGCGTTCGACGCGGCGCGGATCGACATCTGCCATGACGGGCTCGTCGGGCATGTCCACGATCAGTTCGGTGCCGGATTCGCGGGCGAGATGGCGAACTGTGGAAACGGCCGCTCGCGCACACATACGCACGTCGAGTTGTTCGGATGCGAGTTCCGCGACACCGGCGTCGTGGCGGGAGATCTCGAGGAGGTCCGCCAGAAGTCCCTCGAACCTGTCCAGCTCGGCGACAAGCAGTTCCGACGACCGACGCAGCATCGGGTCGAGGTTCTCGCTGCCGTCGTAGATCAGGTCGGCTGCCATCCGGACCGTGGTCAGAGGTGTGCGCAGTTCATGGCTGACATCGGAGGTGAAGCGTTTCTGGAGACTGCCGAACTCCTCCAGCTGGGTGATCTGTTTGGACAGACTCTCGGCCATCTCGTTGAAGGACATGGCCAGGCGCGCCATGTCGTCCTCGCCGCGGACCGGCATTCGTTCCTTGAGTCGGCCGTCTGCGAAACGCACCGCGATTCGTGAGGCCGATCGGATAGGAAGCACGACCTGCCTGGCAACCAACAGCGAAATCGCCGCCAAGAGCACCAGCAACACGGCTCCACCGATCAGCAGGGTGCTTCGAACAAGCGACAGACTCCGGTCTTCGCTGGCGAGCGGGAAGATCAGGTACAGCTCGAGTCCCGATATCGACGACGCGGTGGGGCTACCGATGATCAGCGCTGGACCGGAGTAACCGTTCGGGTTGGACACCGTCGCGAATTGGTAACTGATCTGGCCGCGTTTGACGAACTCGCGAAGGTTGTCGGGGATCTGATCGACCGGTCCCGAACTCGTCGGCTGGCGCGGCCCGTCCCCTGGCACGATGAGCACCGGGTCGAAGGTGCCGGCCGACCCGGAGGCCTGGCCCGAGGTCTGGTTTCGACGGCTCGTCAGTCCGGATGCAGCGCTTTCCAATTGAACGTTGAGCGCCGTCGAATCGTCGACGCCCGCGAGTTGGTCTTCGACGATGCCGCGGGCTCGGTCCATTTCCTCGGTCGCCGCGGTGATCTTCGTTTCCAACAGCCGATCGGTGATCTGGCTGGTCAGCACGACACCGAGAATGACGATGACGATCAAGGACAACGTCAAAGTCGAGACGACCACTCGCAGTTGGAGCGAGCGTCGCCACGTGTGCGCGAGGGTGTTGCTCATCGAGTGACACCACCGCAGAAATGGCGTCAGCCGTCGGTTGAGACGACGACGCCACCTGGAAACTCCGCTCACGGCGGTCCGGCCTTGTAGCCGACCCCCCTGACCGTCAGAACCACTTCGGGATTCTCGGGATCAGTTTCGACCTTGGCGCGCAAACGCTGAACGTGCACGTTCACCAGGCGGGTGTCGGCGGCGTGGCGGTATCCCCACACCTGCTCGAGGAGGACTTCACGGGTGAACACCTGGCGCGGCTTGCGCGCCAATGCGACCAGCAGGTCGAATTCTAGTGGTGTGAGCGAGATCTGCTCGCTGCCGCGGCTGACCTTGTGTGCCGGAACGTCGATCACGATGTCGGCGATGCTCAGCAGCTCGGCCGGCTCCTCTTCCGTGCGGCGCAGGCGAGCACGCACCCGCGCCACCAGCTCCTTCGGCTTGAACGGCTTCATGATGTAGTCGTCCGCACCGGATTCGAGGCCGAGTACGACGTCGACGGTGTCGGTCTTGGCCGTCAACATCACGATGGGCACGCCGGAATCCGCACGCAGAACTCGGCATACGTCGATCCCGTTCATTCCGGGAAGCATGAGATCGAGCAGGACGAGGTCGGGCCGGGTCTCACGCACTGCCGCGAGCGCCAGGGTTCCGTCGCCTACCACGTAGGGATCGAAACCCTCACCACGCAGCACGATCGTGAGCATCTCGGCGAGTGCCGTCTCGTCGTCGACAACCAGAATCCTTGGTTTCATATCCCTATCGTTGCATCTCGGAGCGATGAATCAGACCGTTACGAGGCCGTGCGGCGTGCCGCGTCTTTCCCTCTACTGTGCCGGAAAGTTCGAATCCCGGCCGCAAGGGTGACCGATCACGCGAAATCCGCGAGCCTGCGCGCCAGTTCGGCCGGGTCCGTCTCCGGCCCCACGATCCACCAGGGCGAGACCCAGTCCGTCGCTGCCAACTGCTTGTAGAGCTCACCGGTTCTGGCCTGCAGGCCGCCGTCGCGCTCGTAGGCGTCGAGCTGACGCGACGCGTCCTCGGCCTCACGCGAGCGGGCACGCTGCTCGGCCAGCGCTACCGGTACGTCGAGGTACAACTGCAGATCGGGAGCGGGAAGAGCGAGTCGACCCAACTCCAATTCACGGACCCAGGCGACCATCTCGCCGTCCACGCCCTGATGCGCGCGCGCCGCGTTGTAGGCGGCGTTGGACGCCACGTAGCGGTCGAGGAGAACAATGTCGTTGGCGGACAACAGGTCCGAGATCCGATCCGCCGCACCCGCGCGGTCCAGGGCGAACAGGACTGCCATCGCGTTCACGGATTCAGCCAGGTCTCCGTGCGATCCTTTGAGTGCCTCGGCAGCAAGATCCGCGTGGATCGACTTCCCGTACCGCGGAAAATCCAGAGTCGCGATCGACGTGCCGCCGCGGCGGAGTTCGCTCTCCACTTTGCCGATCAACGTTCGCTTTCCAGCGCCGTCGAGGCCTTCCAATGCCACCAGTGTTCCCACGGCGGACAAGCCTATCCCCCGGCCTGCTTGCGCAGACCGGGGGACGGCGGACGCTACATCCTCAGCGACGAATCACCGGGTCAGTAGCGGTAGTGCTCGGGCTTGTACGGGCCTTCGACGTCGACGCCGATGTACTCTGCCTGATCCTTCGTGAGCTTGGTCAGCGTGCCACCGAGTGCCTCGACGTGGATCTTGGCGACCTTCTCGTCGAGGTGCTTCGGGAGGCGGTAGACCTCGTTGTCGTACTCGTCCGGCTTCGTCCACAGTTCGATCTGCGCGATGACCTGGTTGGAGAAGCTGTTGCTCATCACGAACGACGGGTGGCCCGTCGCGTTGCCGAGGTTGAGCAGGCGGCCTTCGGACAGCACGATGATCGAGTGGCCGTCGGCGAACGTGAACTCGTCGACCTGCGGCTTGATGTTGATCCGCGTGACGTCGCCGGACTTCTCGAGGCCGGCCATGTCGATCTCGTTGTCGAAGTGACCGATGTTGCCCAGGATGGCCTGATGCTTCATGGCCTTCATGTGCTCGAACGTGATGATGTCCTTGTTACCGGTGGACGTGATCACGATGTCGGCCCAGCCGATGGCCTGCTCGACTGTCTTGACCTCGAAGCCGTCCATGAGCGCCTGCAGGGCGTTGATGGGGTCGACCTCGGTGACCGCGACGCGAGCGCCCTGGCCGCGAAGTGCCTCGGCACAACCCTTGCCGACGTCTCCGTAACCGCAGACCAGCGCAGCCTTGCCGCCGATCAGAACGTCGGTGCCGCGGTTGATGCCGTCGAGCAGCGAGTGGCGCGTGCCGTACTTGTTGTCGAACTTGCTCTTGGTGACCGAGTCGTTGACGTTGATAGCGGGGAACGTGAGTTCACCGGCAGCGGCAACCTGGTACAGGCGCAGAACGCCCGTGGTGGTCTCCTCGGTGACGCCCTGGACGGACTCGGCGATTGCCGTCCACTTTCCCTTGTCGGACTCGAGGGACTGACGCAGAAGTGCAAGGAAGACCTTGTACTCGTCGGAATCCTGGTCGTCGTCCGTCGGCGGGACGACGCCGGCCTTCTCGAACTGTGCGCCCTTGAGCACCAGCATGGTGGCGTCGCCGCCATCGTCGAGAATCATGTTGGCAGGCTCACCCGGCCAGGTCAGCATCTGCTCGGCTGCCCACCAGTACTCTTCGAGGGTTTCACCCTTCCAGGCGAAAACCGGAACGCCCTTGGGCTCTTCCGGGGTGCCGTGCGGACCGACGACGATGGCGGCGGCAGCGTGATCCTGCGTGGAGAAGATGTTGCATGAAGCCCAGCGGACCTCGGCGCCGAGCGCGGTCAGCGTCTCGATCAGCACCGCGGTCTGAATGGTCATGTGCAGCGAGCCGGAAACGCGAGCGCCCTTGAGCGGCAACACCTCTGCGTATTCGCGACGAAGCGCCATGAGGCCGGGCATCTCGTGCTCTGCCAGACGGATTTCCTTGCGACCGAACTCCGCGAGCGAAAGATCTGCAACTTTGAAGTCGATGCCGTTACGGCTCTCGGCCACGGGCGTTGTTGAAACTGAGGTCGTCATCTGCCTCTCCTGGTTGACGTGCATACTCTGCACAAGCCTATCGGTGTACCAGGCTATCGGTTAGACGCCCTCTCCCGCCCGCCCCTCTACTGCGCGGCCCTCGCGCGCCACGTCGATGAACGGCCCGAGCAGTATGCCCAGATCCTCCGCCACCGAAGCCTCGGACTCCGGCGGCATCGAAATGTAGCTCAGCCCGAGACGCGCAATCGCCCTGGCCAGAATTCCGGCGTCGGCGGGTGACGCCTGAATCCACCCTCGCTGGAAACTCTCCGCAAGCCGCGACGACGCGCGCTCGATGATGACCGCACTGTCGGTGGTGATCAGGCGAAGCAGGTCCGGCTTGGCCTCACCGGTGAGCAGAGAGATCACCAACGGGTCGGTTGCACTGGAGGCGAAAAACGATCCGAAACCCGCCGTCAACGCCTCGACTGCACGTCCGTCGTTCGCCACCATGGCCTCGTCCACCGCGTCGACGAAGCCGTCAGCAAGGCGAAGCGCGTACGCCTCGGCAAGCCCTTGCCTCGAGCCGAACTCGTTGTAGAGCGTCTGACGACTCACACCGGCATGCTTGGCCAGAACCGTCAGCGTCACCTCGGACCAGTCGCGCTCGGTCAACAACTCACGCATCGAATCGAGCACCGACGTACGCAGCAGCAGGCGCGACGCTTCTTTCTGCGGCAGACGAGTGGGCGTCGAAGTCATGGTGACGACACTACCGCCGCACCTAGGTCCGTTCGACGCCGACGCATCTCACCGTCGTTCGACCTCAACCATGAAGAAGTCGCTCTTCGCCGCCCCGCAGTCCGGGCAACTCCAGTCTTCGGGAATGTCGTCCCAGCGAGTGCCCGGTTCGATACCGTCCTCCGGCCAGCCGACTGCCTCGTCGTACTCGAAGCCGCATTGCGCGCACTGATACAGCTTGTAGTCGTTCATGATTCACTCCCCGCCGTTGCCGGCATCGGCTCGAAGTCCAGCTTTTCCCTCACGCCGCAGTCCGGACAGCACCAGTCGTCCGGCACGGCATCCCACGGCGTGCCCGCCGGAAACCCTTCTCGTGGTGCACCCTTCGATTCGTCGTAGACGTATTCACAGACCGGGCATCGATACCTGCTCATCACGCTGCTCCGTACCGAGCAAGGATGCGATCACGCTTGGACGGCTGAACGTTGACGCGGGTGATGTCGCCGCCGTAGTGCGCAAGGACTTTGGGATCCATCACTTTTCGCCACAGCGGTGGAACGTAGGCGAGGATGATCATGCTCGCGTACCCACTGGGCAGGTTGGGCGCACCGTCCATGCTTCGAAGCGTCTGATAACGACGCGTCGGGTTCGCGTGATGATCGCTGTGACGCTGGAGGTGATACAGGAAGATGTTGGTGCAGATGTGATCACTGTTCCAACTGTGCTCCGGTGCTGCACGCTCGTACCGCCCGCTGTCCAGACGACGACGCTTCAGTCCGTAATGTTCGAGGTAGTTGACGGTTTCGAGCAGACAGAATCCGAACACGGCCTGCAGCACCAGGAACGGCAGTACCGAAAGGCCGAAGACGGCGACGAGGACACCGAACAGTACGACGGACATCAACCACGAATGCAGGACGTCGTTGCGAATTGTCCACGGCTTCTTACCCAGTCGATCGAGTCTGGCCTTTTCCAGGGACCACGACGAGCGCAGAGATCCCCACACACTGCGCGGCAGGAAGGTCCAGAAGCTCTCACCGAAGCGAGACGACGCCGGATCCTCGGGCGTGGCGACGCGCACGTGGTGTCCACGATTGTGCTCGATGTAGAAGTGGCCGTAAAACGACTGCGCCAGAGTGATCTTCGACAACCAGCGTTCGAGATCGTCCTTCTTGTGACCGAGCTCGTGTGCGGTGTTGATCCCGATTCCTGCGACACAACCGATACTGATCGCCAGACCGATCTTGGAGATCAGCCCAAGTCCCCCGTCGATTCCGAGCCAGGACAGATCGGTCGCCGACCAGAGGTAGCAGGCCAGGACCAGGCTGACCAACTGGAACGGTATGTAGATGTAGGTGCAATACCGGTAGTACTTGTCGTTCTCGAGGCGCTCCATCACTTCGTCCGGCGGATTCTCGCCGTCCGGGCCGAAGAAGATGTCGAGGATCGGGAGCAGGATGTAGACGAGAAGCGGCCCGATCCACCACCACACCGGCGAGACCGCATTCCATCCGAGACTGTTGAACAACGCGACCAATCCGACGGCGATGAAGACCGCCGTCGGCGGCACGAGGCCGAGCAGCCAGAGGTATCTCTTCTTGTCACGCCACTGCTCGGGCGGGAGCGTCTGGCCGGATTGCGAGTCCACGTGCGTCGACACGGTCTACCTCCTCGATTCGGACCGACCCGAAAACTGTGAGTCAGTTCACTATGAGGTAGACAGTACTACTGATTTTGTACAATTGATAGACAAATTACAATCTTTGTACATTTACTCGATTTCGCCGCGTTCACGCTTCCCGATCAACGAGTGCTGCCTGCTGTAGGCGAAGTAGATGACAACGCCGAGGGCCATCCAGACCACGAACCTCATCCAGGTCTCCACCGACAGGTTGAACATCAACCAGAGACACGCGAGGACAGCCAGGATCGGGATCAGCGGGACCAGTGGCACCCTGAACCCGCGAGGTAGGTCCGGCCGCGTCCGACGAAGCACGAGAACCCCCAACGACACGAGAACAAAAGCGAACAGTGTGCCGATGTTGACCATTTCCTCGAGGGTGCCGATCGGAAAAACGCCGGCGAGCACCGCGACCACGACGCCGACCAAGATCGTGATCCGCACAGGGGTTCCGTGCTTGCCGGTCGGTGCCAGGCGTCGTGGCATCAGACCGTCGCGTGCCATCGCGAAGAGCACCCTGGTCTGCCCGAGCATCAGCACCATCACCACTGTCGTGAGACCGGCCAAAGCGCCGAACGAGATGACGTTTTTCGCCCACGTGATGTCGTGGAAAGCGAATGCCGTTGCCAGGTTGGAGGTATCGCCCTCGAGCTCGGTGTATTTCACCATCCCCGTCAGCACCAGTGTCACCGCCACGTACAGAACCGTGACGATCAGGAGAGAACCCAGGATGCCGCGTGGCAGCGCCTTCTGCGGCTCCTTCGCCTCCTCCGCCGTCGTGGCGACGACGTCGAAGCCGATGAACGCGAAGAACACCAGACTGGCTGCCGCGAGCAATCCGTACCACCCGAACGTGCTGCCACCGGCCCCGGTCACGTACGAGAACAACGACTGGTGGATGCCCTCTCCCGTCGAGCCCGGCTCCGACGGCGGAATGTACGGCGAGTAGTTGTCGGTGTCGATGTAGAACAGACCGACGATGATCACCAGCAACACCACCGCGACCTTGATCGCCGTGATCACCAGTGACACCCTCGACGAGAGTTTTGTGCCGGTCGCGAGCAGGATCGTGATGACAGCGATCACCAGCACCGCACCCCAGTCGAACGATATCGGCCCCAACTCGACGATCGGGCTGCGTGAGCCCATCACTTCGCCGAGGTACAGCGACCAGCCTTTGGCGACCACCGAAGACGCCAAGGCGAATTCGAGGATGAGATCCCAGCCGATGATCCAGGCGACGAATTCGCCGAACGTCGCGTACGAGAACGTGTACGCGCTTCCGGCAACCGGGACCGTCGACGCGAATTCGGCGTAACACAGCGCTGCCAGTCCGCAGGCGATGGCGGCAATGACGAACGCGAGCGAGACCGACGGCCCGGCGACATTTCCCGCCGTCCGAGCCGTGAGTGTGAAGATGCCCGCACCGATGACGACTGCGACACCGAACACCGTGAGATCCCACGAGTTCAGTTCTTTCCGGAGTTTGGTTTCCGGCTCGTCGGTGTCCTTGATGGACTGCTCGATCGATTTGGTTCGAAACAGCTTCGACCGTCCAGATCCGGCCTGCTCGTCCTTGACAGCCATTGCCGCCTCCTTGCTGGGGACCAGCAGGTCCCACCATGGGCAAGTAGAGAGATGGCATCAGCCTAAGCCCGCAGGCGCAGCTTTGTTCAGGGTTTGTCGGGAGCCTGTAGATCTGTTTCAGGGCGATCTCCTGCGCTGAGACGATCCAGGTCCGGCTCGAGGTAGATCACCCGCGCCGCAGGCACTGCAGCGCGCACGCGAGACTCGGCCTCGTCGATCGCCGTCGCCACGTCCGAGATCGTCGATCCGATCGGCACCGCAACCTTGGCAGCAACAAGGATCTCCTCGGGACCGAGGTACTGCGTCTTGCAATGAATGACGCGTTCGATACGAGTTCCGTCGACCAGGGCGTTGAGGATCAGTTCGGTCTCCACCGCCGTTGCGCCCTCACCGATCAGCAGCGACTGCATTTCGATGATCAGAATGACCGCGATGATGCCGAGCAGGACACCGATGCACAGAGTTCCGATGCCGTCGAAGACCGGATTTCCGGTCACCATCGTGAGACCGACGCCGCCGAGTGCAAGGACGAGACCGATCAATGCGCCGGTGTCCTCGAGCAGCACAACCGGGAGTTCCGGGCTACGAGAGGTTCGGATGAAGTTCCACCACGACGCATTTCCCTTGAGCGGTCGTGATTCCTTCGCTGCGGTCCGGAAGCTGTAGCCCTCCAGACAAATCGCTATGACAAGAATAGCGATTGCCACGAAAGCCGAATTGAGTTCTTCCGGATGTTGAATCTTGTGAATACCTTCGTAGATCGCGAACAGCGAACCGAGGGTGAAGAGCACCAGTGCAACGACGAACGAATAGAAGTATCGGTTGCGCCCGTAGCCGAACGGGTGCAGTTGATCCGCGTCACGTTCTGCCTTCTTCTGCCCCAGGAGCAGCAAACCCTGATTGGACGTGTCGGCCACCGAGTGCACCGATTCGGCGAGCATCGACGACGATCCGGTGATCAAGAATCCGGCGAACTTGGCTACGGCAATTCCGGCATTGGCTCCGAGGGCCGCCAGAATTGCCTTCTTGCCACCATGAGCCGACACAATGTCTCCTAGTTTCCGACTACGGCACTGAAAACCTGCGCAGTCGGGGTCCGTGTGCTCAGGTGTATCGCGGGCTCGTCGGCAGCGATCCACGCCGCTCGGCCTCGATCGAGGTCGAGAGTGTCAGTGCCGCACGTCGCAGTGACCGCGCCGTCGGTGCAGATCAGAATCCGCGGGCCTGAAGCGTCGACGACGATGTCCGTGGAATTCGCGTCGAACTCCAGACGCGTCAAACGAAATTCGGGCGCCGGCGTGACGTACTCGTATCTACCTGATCCTGACTGACCTGATCCAGATGACGGGGCCGGATCGAGCACTTCGATATCGGCCCCGACGAAGTCCAGAACCCTCAGCAATTCGGGCACGTCGACGTGCTTCGGTGTCAGCCCACCGCGCAGCACGTTGTCGGAGTTGGCCATGATCTCGACCGCGAGTCCATGGAGATACGCGTGGAGATTGCCGGCAGCGAGAAACAGTCCTTGGCCGGGCTCGAGGGTGACGCGGTTGAGCAGCAGTGCCGCCAGAACACCGGCGTCGCCGGGGTACGCCTCGCTCAATTCCAGCGCGGTGCGGATCTCGGTCACGAATTCGGCGTCGTGGTGCGCGACGTAGGTGATGCACCCGGCAAGTACGGCAGGGAGCAAGGTCCCGAGCACCGTGGACGGCAGCGTGATCCATGTCGTGAACAACGCCCGCAGTCCGTCGGAATCGGGTTGGCCTTCGAGCAGACCGATGTACGGCTCCAACTCGTCGACGGCCAGAGCGCGCAGCAGTTTGACAGTCCGCGTCGGCTCGCGGAATCCGGCAAGCGCTTCGAATCTGCTCAGCGCGACAACGAGTTCGGGCTTGTGGCTGCCGTCCTTGTAGTTGCGAATCGGCGATTCCATGGGAACGCCGATTGCGTTCTCACGACGAAAACCCTCGTCGGCTTGAACGGCGCTGGGGTGCGCTTGAAGCGACAGCGGTTCTTCCGCCGCAAGCAGCTTGAGCAGGAATGGGAGTCGCTCACCGAATGTCTCGAGGTTCTCGCGGCCGAGTTCGCGTTCGGGTTCGCGGTGCAGGACCTCGAGCAACGACTCGCTTCCGGATTCGGTGATCACGCGCGCCGGGTCACCCGGGTGCGCGCCCAACCACAATTCCGCTTCGGGATGATTCGACGGAGTCGAAAGACCGCGTAGTTCGGCAATTGCCGTTCGCGAGCCCCACGCGTAAGAACGAAGTGCACCTTCGAGTTCACGCACTTACTTCGCACCGCCCGTCAACTGCACGTACGCCGCGGCCATGTCTACTCGAGACGCCAACACGAATACCTGCTCCATCTCCGATATGACCACGTTGGTCTGGTCTTCGTCTGCCGCGACCACCAGGTCGGCGTCAGCCAGTGCGTCCATCCGGCGCCTCGCCTCCCCGCGCGTGGATTCGGTCGCGAAGACGAACGCCCGCGCCGGCGGGGTCGGCAGCGCGCCGTCGAGTTGCGGATCGTGAAAGAAGGGGTCGTGGAACACCGAATCACGTGAAGCTGCGTCCGGCGCGAACAGTGCCCGCGCCGAACGAATCACCTCGGACATCTCGGCGGCAGCGGCGTTCAGGCCGGAGCTCATCAGCGCAACGCTCGAGAACTCTGCGAGTGCTGTTGTCACGGAACCACTTCCACACAGAACGACTCGTCGGCCGCTCATCCTGGTGGCCAACGACTTGGCCGGGTTGTGGAATACCTCGTTGGCCGGTCCGTCCCGCAGCGCCTCCGCATCAACTGCGTCGGCGATTCGACCGAGCACCGCCGAACGGTCCTCGATCGATCCCTTGCCCTCGATTTCGGCGGCAACCGCGAGGAAGACGGCGAGGAACCGCGTCATCGTGTGCCGGGGCGAGGCGTAGAGCCGCGGTGGCAAGGGCATGGTGCGCCCGGCCGCCACGGCTCGCATGGGCCCCTCGTCGGGAACGGCGACAACAACCTCGGCGCCGCGGCGTACGGCACTGTCAACGGATTCGACGAGGCGTGGATCACCGGCATCGTCACCGGCGACGACGATCACGTCCAACGGCCCGGCCCACGACGGCGTCCGGTCGAGAACGAGGAGCGGGCAACCGACCGAATCTCCGACGAGAGCAAGCGCGATCCTGGCTCCGTGCCGGGCGCCACCCGCGCCGGCGATCAGTACGACGCTGCGCGGACGCAGACCGGCCAATCGGGAGATCACACCCTCACCGACGGCCGACGCGGTGGCCCGAATCTGTGCGCCGCCCATGGCTACAGACCGCAGTAGCCCCTCCGAATCGGCAGCTGACAAACCCTCGCTGTCGTCGAGGTCGAGAAGCGGCATCGGCGCTGTCATCTCACCGCACCCCCTTCTCCGTTAGCAGTTCCCGCACCATCCAGCATTCCAGCTCCACGCGGTCCGTGGTGGCAAAGCCCTCGTTCCCGAGGCCGTCGTTCCTGAGATAGTCCCCCAACTATCCCAGGGCTTCGGCTCACCGACAAACCGATCAGACTCGGATTCAAGCCCGGACGATCGCCAGAATTTCGTTCACCAATGCGTCGACATCGGCGGACGTGGGTGCTTCGACGTTGAGTCGCAGCAGTGGTTCGGTGTTGGACGCGCGCAAGTTGAACCAGGCATTTCCCTCGAGACTGACCGTGACACCGTCGAGGCGATCCACCGACTCGGTGCGGTCGGCAAATGCCGCCAGTACAGCGGCCGTACGATCTGCCGCGTCAGCCACGGTGGAGTTGATCTCGCCCGAGGCCGCGTAGCGGGTGTACTCCGCCATCAACTCGGAGAGCGGACGATCCTGCTCGCCCAGTGCGGCGAGTACGTGCAGCGCCGCGAGCATGCCGGAGTCGGCGCCCCAGAAGTCGCGGAAGTAGTAGTGAGCGGAGTGCTCGCCGCCGAACACCGCACCGGTCTCGGCCATCTCCTGCTTGATGAACGAGTGGCCGACTCGGGTACGAATAGCGACGCCGCCGAGTTCTTCGACCAGTTCGGGCACTGCCCGTGACGTGATCAGGTTGTGGATGATCGACGCGCCCGGTTCCTTCGCGAGTTCGCGCTTGGCGACAAGTGCCGTCACCGCGGACGGCGAGACCGGGTCGCCCTTCTCGTCTACGACGAAGCAACGGTCCGCGTCACCGTCGAACGCCAAGCCGATGTCCGCTCCGGTTTCGCGCACGTAGGCCTGCAGGTCGACGAGGTTGGCCGGATCGAGCGGATTGGCTTCGTGGTTGGGGAACGTGCCGTCGAGCTCGAAGTACAGCGGCAGGACGTCGAGGGGCATCGGCCCGAATACGGCCGGCGCGGTATGGCCGCCCATACCGTTGCCTGCATCGACTGCGACCTTCAGCGGGCGCAACGCAGCCAGGTCGACCAATCCGCGGAGGTAGCTCGCGTATTCCTCGAGGACGTCCTTGGTGCTGGCGGTGCCTGCCGGTCCGTCGTACGCGGGAACACCCGAGACGACCTCGGCGGAGATGACTGCGAGGCCGGTGTCCTGACCGACCGGCTTGGCGCCGGCCCGACACATCTTGATGCCGTTGTACTTGGCGGGATTGTGGCTCGCCGTGAACATCGCGCCCGGGCAGTTCAGCAAACCGGATGCAAAGTAGAGCTCGTCGGTCGACGCCAATCCGATGTAGACGACGTCGAGCCCTTGAGCAAGCACGCCGTCACCGAAAGCCGAAGACAGTGTGGGCGACGATGCGCGCATGTCGTAGCCGATCACAACCGTCGTGGCGGCGCCGGCCTCGTCGCGGACCAGGCGGGCGAACGACGCACCGACGTCGCGGACAAAATCTTCGTCGATCTGCTCACCGACCACACCGCGTACGTCGTACGCCTTGATGATTGCAGCAACCGACTCGGCTGTTCGCCCCACTGAAAACTCTCCTTGTGCATGCACCCTCACAGACGGGAACGTCCGGGCGCATGGCGTCCGGAGATTCGCAGTACTCGGGTGTGGAAGTACTCGGTCGAGCCTAGCGTCTACGGCGACGAATCTCGCGTCAGTTGGACGGGTCGGGCAGAACGCGTAGGTGTCCACGACGCCCTGTACGGGCAGTACTCGGAGCTGCGGGACGTATGTCCTCATCTGCATCGACGTTGGACTTGCTGCGATCTCCGAGACCGGCCTCACGTACAGCTTCAGCCAAAGCGGTCAGATCGTCTTCGTCGGGAGTACTCGACGCGAATCCGCCTTCGTGGCGGACGAGTTCCCACCCCTTGGGGGCGGTGATTCGAGAGCCGTGAGTGTCACACAAATCCCATGAATGGGGCTCGGCGACGGTTGCCAGCGGCCCGACAACCGCAGTGGAGTCCGAGTAGACATACGTAAGCGTCGCGACGGCGGGGTTCTTGCACCCGGGGCGGCAGCAGCGACGCAGAGATCTCACAGGTACGGAGCCTAGCCCTCCCCACGTCCGGAACCTACTCGGACACACCGAGCAGTTTCTCCTGTCGTAATCTGGCGCCATGCCACAAGCCCGCCGCCGACGCTCGGTCACTACTCGTTCCATCGAGCGACACGGCCGTGGCCTGCGCGGACCGCTACTTCCCCCGGAGGTGCCCGCCAGGCGTACCCGCGCGGAGAAGTTCGATCTCCTGGTGCTCGACGCCTTCTCTCCCGTCGACCTCGCATGGCACGACCGGCTGACGAAACTCGACATCGCAGTGGACGAAGTTCCGAAGATTCACGCGCACGATCCGGAGTCCGTCACATGGCCGCCGGAGGTCATCGCAGACGGCCCGGTTCCACTGTCACGACTGATTCCGGCCGGAATCGACCGTCACGGAAATACGACTCGCGCAAGAATTGTGCTGTTTCGCCGCCCATTGGAGCAGCGAGCGAAGGATCCGGAAGAACTCACGGATCTGGTGCACGACGTGTTGGTCCATCAAGTCGGCACGTATCTGGGCGTCGACCCACAGGTCATCGACCCCACGCTGCCCGACGAGGACTGATACTGCCCGACGAGGACTGACGCACTGTCAGACGAAAAAACTGATGTCACACGAAGAAGTAAATCCACACGAAGAACAAAACAGTCGTTGCTTGACCTGCAATTCCCCGTTGCAGGTCAGACTTTCGAAGACCGCCCGTCAGCCCCGACGCTGACAGAACCGATTCAGCAGCAGATCAGATGATCCCCCGCTTGAGTCGCCGACGCTCGCGCTCGGACAACCCTCCCCAGATTCCGAACCGTTCGTCGTTCGCGAGCGCGTACTCGAGGCACTCGTCACGAACTTCACAACCGAGGCAGATCCGTTTTGCTTCCCTCGTCGATCCTCCCTTTTCAGGAAAGAACGCTTCGGGATCGGTCTGCGCGCAGAGAGCACGCTCCTGCCACTGATCCTCGATGGTGTCGAACAATTCTTCGAAGCCGGTGACGAGACTCAGCACTGGCCGAGTACTCATACCGTCGAACTCACTGCTGCAGGCACCTTCTGCTGCGCCTGCTCGGGAATCGGTCTGCGGTTCGTCGCTTACTGTCATTGCGAGAGAACTGATCTCGACATTTTCATTGGGCATCGTTCCGCCTCCTCACCTGTAATAGCGCAGAATTTTCACTCCATCTTCAACCCCACCCCGTCGACCGTTCGAAACTGTGTTCGAAACCGGCCCCGCTGCAAGTGAACTCACAAGTAGCGGTTGGAATGACACATTTGAGATTACACACGTCCAGCGTGTCGCGGTCAAGCTAAACGAGATGAATCCATTAGTATTCCGGCCCTCAATTGACGGGACCTTCTGCCCGCCAGACACGACGACGCGCCGACCGCCTAGGCTCTGTTGTCGTGAACGTGACTGTATTGGTTGGCGGCGTCGGCGGGGCCCGTTTCCTTCAAGGTGTTCAAAACGCGCTCGGAATCGCCGGTGGTGAATCCCTCGAGAAATACGAAGGCCCACATCGCATCACGGCCGTCGTCAACGTCGGGGACGACGTGTGGATGCACGGTCTGCGCATCTGCCCCGATCTGGACACTTGTATGTACACACTCGGCGGCGGTATCGACACCGAACGCGGGTGGGGGCACGCCGGCGAAACCTGGAATGCGAAAGAAGAACTCGCGGCATACGGAGCGAAGCCGGACTGGTTCGGCCTCGGAGATCGCGATATCGCAACGCATTTGATTCGCAGCCAGATGCTCCGCACGGGATATCCGTTGTCCGCGATCACCGAAGCGTTGTGCAATCGCTGGAATCCCGGTGTCGCACTGCTTCCCGTGAGCGACGACCGCAGCGAAACACACGTCGTGATCACCGATCCGGAAGACGGTGAGCAGAAGGCGATTCATTTCCAGGAGTGGTGGGTACGCCATCGGGCACAGGTGGAAACGCACAGCTTCGCTCACGTCGGCGCCGAGCAGGCCAAGCCCGCGCCAGGGGTGGTCGAGGCGATCGACGGTGCCGACATCGTGCTGATCGCACCGTCCAATCCCGTCGTGAGCGTCGGCGCGATCCTCGCGGTGCCCGGCATTCGCGGTGCCCTGCGAACAACCGCGGCCAAGGTTGTCGGCCTCTCCCCCGTCATCGGCGGAAAACCGTTGCGCGGCATGGCTGACGAGTGCCTCGAGGTGATCGGGGTCGAGACGACTTCGGAGGCGATCGGTCGCCACTACGGAGCTCGTTCGATCAACGGCATTCTCGACGGCTGGCTCGTCGACGAAGGTGACACGGCCGACATCGACGGGGTGGACGTGCGAAGCATCCCACTTTTGATGACGTCCCCCGAAGAGACCGCGAAAATGGTTCGCACGGCTTTCGAGATCGCCGGAGTCGAACTGTGACCGAGCCCGGAACCGAAGCAAGCCGCGACAGAAATCACTCTCCCGGTGATCACTCCCCCGGCGCCGCAATCGAAGTCATTCCCGTGCTCGGGCTTCCCGAGTTCCGGCCCGGAGACGACTTGGCCACCGCTGTCGTCGACGCGACGCCGTGGCTCGAGAGCGGCGACGTCGTTGTCGTCACGAGCAAGGTGTTCTCCAAAGTCGAGGGTCGCATCGTTTCCTCACCGACCGATCCGGAAGAGCGCGACGCGGCACGACGCCTCCTGGTGGATCAGGAAGCCGTCCGCGTCGTGGCACGCAAGGGCCGCACTCTGATCACCGAGAACAAACTCGGAATCGTGCAGGCCGCATCGGGCATCGACGGCTCCAACGTCGACGGTGCCGAATTGGCGCTGCTCCCCGTGGATCCGGATGCGAGCGCTGCGGGTCTGCGCGCCCGAATTCTCGAGAGCACGGGCAAGTCCGTCGCCGTCGTCGTCACCGACACGATGGGTCGTGCGTGGCGCAACGGGCAGACAGACGCCGCAATCGGTTCCTCCGGCATTCCGGTCCTGCACGGCTACCTCGGAGCACAGGACAGTCAGGGCAACGATCTGATCGTCACCGAGATCGCGATCGCGGACGAAATCGCCGCTGCGGGCGACTTGGTCAAGGGAAAGCTGGGCGGCGTTCCCGTCGCCGTCGTTCGTGGGCTTCGGTTCGAGGACGACGGTTCGAGTGGCCAGGATCTGATTCGCCGCGGCCCGGACGATCTGTTCTGGCTGGGCACCGAGGAAGCTACGGCGATGGGCCGTGGCCAGGCGCTGCTGTTGCGTCGATCGGTCCGACAGTTCGCAAGTGATCCCGTCGACGCGGAGATCATTCGCAGCTCGATCGCCGAGGCACTCACCGCTCCCGCACCGCACCACACGAGACCGGTTCGATTCGTGTGGCTACGCACGGAGTCGGTCCGCACGGCTCTTCTCGAGCAGATGCGCGAGAAGTGGGCCGCCGATCTTCGCGCCGACGGTCGCAGTGACGAATCCGTCGAGGCCCGGGTTGCCCGCGGAAACATCCTGTTCGACGCCCCCGAGGTCGTCATTCCCTTCTGCGTGCCCGATGGCGCACACAGTTATCCGGATGCCAGACGAACCGCGGCGGAGTCGACGATGTTCACGGTCGCCGCCGGCGCGGCAGTGCAGGGACTGCTGGTCTCGTTGGCCACCCGCGGCGTGGGAAGCTGCTGGATCGGATCGACGATCTTCGCCGCCGATCTCGTACGCGAACAACTCGATCTCCCGGCGGATTGGCAGCCACTCGGTGCCATCGCAATCGGGCACCCCCTCGAACCACTGACTCCGCGCTCTGTCTCCGCCCCCGGGGACGCGTTGGTGGAGCTGTAGGTCCCATGTCAGCCGAATCGCTGCACGCCTCCGCCAAGGGCGTCCTGGAGGGCTGGGAGACGTCCTCCGAAGCGGACGAATCATTGCGGCACACGATGCTCGCGTTCCTCGATTCGGCTCCGGACGGCTGCCTTCGTCGCCACGCACCGGGACACATCACCGCGTCGTCTCTCGTTCTCGACGAGAGTGGCTGCCACGTCTTGCTGACCCTGCATCCCAAGGTGGGCAGGTGGATTCAGCTCGGCGGCCACTGTGAGCCCGACGACGAGACGGTGGTAGATGCGGCATTGCGGGAAGCTCGCGAGGAGTCCGGAATTCACGACGTTCAGATAGACGCGGACCTACTCTCCGCCCACACGCATCCGATCACGTGCTCACTCGGAGTACCGACTCGCCATCTCGATCTACGGTTTCTTGTTGTGGCGCCGGACAATTCACATATCGTCCGCAGCGCAGAGTCCACCGACCTCAGATGGTGGCCGGTGGACGCGCTCCCACCTACAGCGGAACGCGAGACCATCGACCACCTGGTCGCGCTCGCCCGTCAGCGCAAGAATCAGGACTGAATCGGAGAAAGCTGGGGCTGCTTGGCGCTCACGCCGTCGCCCGACGATGTTCCCTTCACGCGCCGAGCTACCCACGGCACCAAGAACTCTCGCGCCCATTGACGATCCTCGCGACGAGTTTCGGCTTTCGTGAGGACCGGCGCAGGCCCGAGATCGGGCGGGGTCAATCCGTGTTCGACGCCGAGCACGTCGAGCACACGCGTCGCCATGTTCTCGTGCCCGGAGGGCGACATGTGGAGGCGATCCCAGTCCCACATCCGAAGGTCCTGATATTCGGAGAATCGCCAGAAGTCGACGAGGGTCGCGTCGTGGCGGTCCGCCACCTCGCGAACAAGCTCGTTGTAGATCGCCAGACGTCCGCGGAGCTTGCCGAAGAAGGCGGACCATCCGGTGTCGTACGCGGTGAACATCAGAACCCGAGCGCCGGATGCAGTGAGCTGACCGATTGCCGAATCGTAGCGGGCGACCATCGCATCGATGTCGAGCTTCGGACGCATCATGTCGTTTCCGCCGGCGTAGATGGTCACCAGATCGGGCTTCAACGCCAGAGCGGGTTCCAACTGCTCGTCGATGATCGGTCCGAGTAGGCGACCACGAATCGCCAGGTTGGCGTAGCGGAAGTCGGGATTGTTCACCGCCAGCTGCTCGGCCACTCGGTCTGCCCACCCGCGCAGACCGTTGGGGAATCGTTCGTCGGCGTCGCCGACGCCCTCGGTGAACGAGTCACCGAGGGCAACGTAACGGCTCGGAAGAGAAGTCATACCCGCCAGTATTCCAGTAGGTCAGCTAACGATCACACATCTGTGCTGAAGCGCACGCCACCGTCCGGCAGCGTCACCCCCGGCCACACGCGTGCGCCGCGCAACAATTCACACCGCGCACCGATGTCCGCGCCGTCTCCGATGACAGCGTCGCGGACCAGCGCTCGGGGTCCGATACGGACGCCGAATCCGAGGATCGATCGTTCGACCACCGCCCCGGCTTCCACAACGGCGCCGTCGAAGAGAATTGCACCGTCGAGGCGAGCGCCTGCACCAACTTCTGCGCCTCGACCGACAACCGTGCCGCCGATCAGGACAGCGCCCGGCGCGATTCCGGCTCCGGGGTGAATCAGCGACTCGCCGCGCGGACCTTCGAGAGCCGGCGAAGGTGCGATACCTCGCACCAGGTCGGCGGAACCGCGAACGAAGTCCTCGGGGGTTCCCATGTCACGCCAGTACGACGAGTCGACGTGGCCGAACACCCGCTTGCCCTCGGCCAGGAGATTCGGGAACACCTCGCGCTCGACCGATACCGGTCGTCCTTCGGGGATCTGTTCGATGATTTCGCGCTTGAAGACGTAGCAGCCGGCGTTGATCTGATCCGTCGGCGGATCCTGGGTCTTCTCCAGGAATGCCGAGACTCGTCCGTCCTCGTCGGTCGGAACACAACCGAATGCTCGCGGGTCTCCCACACGAACCAGATGCAGGGTCACGTCGGCGTCCGTCTTCTCGTGGGTCTCGAGAATGCCGTTCAGATCGGTGCCACCGAGCACGTCGCCGTTGAACACCATGACGTTGTCACCGCGCAACTTCGGCAGCACGTTGCGGATTCCGCCACCGGTGCCCAGCGGTTCGGTCTCGAAGACGTAGTCGATCTCGAGGCCCATCTTGGAGCCGTCGCCGAAGTAGTCCTCGAATACCTCTGCCTTGAAGGACGTTCCGAGCACGACGTGCTTGATTCCGGCTGCCTCGATGCGGGCGAGCAGGTGCGTCAGGAACGGAAGGCCGGCTGTCGGAAGCATCGGCTTGGGCGCCGACAGCGTCAACGGACGCAGCCGAGTGCCTTTGCCGCCTACCAGGATTACGGCGTCGGTCGGATTCGGATCGGACATCATTTTCCCCCGTGGTTCGAAACTGATGGGTTGTCGGTCGAGTTGTCGGTGCGAGCGCGCTCGCGAACTGCAGAAGCTACGGCGATCTTGGATCGCACCGCGAGGCCACCGCGCAAGGCAAGTCGTAGCGGAGCCTGCCACCAGTGCGGATGGCGATCAGCCTGGAACTGGTACGCACTGCGATGATGGGCAGGCAACATCAGTTCCGGATGACGTCCTGCCGCATGGCCTTTGGCATGGGTGACGACGGCCGAGGGGACGAATACGTTGAGCCACCCGGCTTTTCCGAGGCGGTCACCGAAGTCCACGTCCTCCATGTACATGAAGTAACGAGAGTCGAAACCGGAGATGGTGTCGAAGGCGTCGCGTCGCACCAGCAGGCACGACCCGGAAAGCCACCCCACTGCACGCTCGGTGACGGCCTCGTTCTCCTGACGGTAACGAGCAGTCCACGGGTTCTTCGGCCATACGGTACCGAGCAACGCGTGCCCGACGCCCGAGGTGATGTCGGGCACCGTTCGCGCCGACGGATAGACACTGCCGTCCGGTTCGAGGACCTTCGGCCCCAGTGCACCGGCCCTTGGCCACCGATTTGCCGCAGCCACCAATTCGTCGAGTGAACCGGGTGCCCATTGGACGTCCGGGTTGGAAATCACGACGAATTCGATCGACGAATCGATCTCCGCTACAGCCCGATTTATCGCTCCCCCGTACCCGATGTTTCCGCCGGTTCGAAGCAGACGGACATGCTCGTACTTGGCATCGGCGGCCTCGGGGGCACCATCGGTCGACCCATTGTCGGCCATGATGACCTGGGGTTTTTCTGTCGTCGCCACAGCGAGCGTGCTCAAGAAATTCTCGAGATGCTCGCCTGGCGAGTAGGTCACCGTTACCACGGCCAGCTTGGGACTCACGCCGGTCAGCCTAGCCGTCCGCGGCCACTGTCCCGAACAATGCTCACGCCAGAGCGGCGTGCAGAGCCTCTCGCCACGGACGCAGCGGCGTCATTCCCGCGGTAACCCACGCCCGCTCGGACAAGACCGAATATGCCGGGCGCGGGGCAGGGCGTACGAACTCCGCACTACTGCACGGGCGCACCCGAGCAGGGTCTGCTCCGATCTCCTCGAAAACAGCTCGCGCCAACTCGTACCAACTTGCTTGCCCGCCGTTCGTCACGTGGAATGTCGACGCACCCGCGAAGTCCAGCAGCGCGAGTTCGACGATGCCGCCGGCCAGATCGACGCTGTACGTGGGTGACCCGATCTGGTCGTCCACGACGTTCACGAATTCGCGTTCGGCTTCGAGCCTTCTCATCGTGGCGACAAAATCCGTGCCGACACCGGAATACACCCACGCGGTGCGGACAACGGCCGCGTCAGCCCCCGACTCTCGAACAGCGATCTCGCCGTCCAGTTTGGTTCGGCCGTAGACCGTCGCGGGACCGGTCGGTGCATCGACGTCGTATGGCGAGCTTGCATCGCCCGGAAAGACGTAGTCCGTCGAAACGTGGATCAACCGCGAACCCGCCCGCGCACAGGCTTGCGCGAGATTCCGCGGTCCGATCTCGTTGACCGCCCTCGCCGCCTCCTGGTCGGTCTCGGCAGCATCGACGGCCGTGTACGCAGCGCAGTTGATCAGCACCGAACCAGGCGAGACGAAGTCGTCAACCGCGCGGCTGTCGGTGATGTCGAGCTCGCGGGAACCGACGGCCGTCACAGTGTGACCCGCCGACGTTGCGAGAGCATCGATACGTGTTCCGAGCTGCCCTCGGGCGCCGGTGAGCAGGATATTCGTCACACGGTTGAGTCTGGCACGCCGCGTCGAGGTACCCGCGGCCGAGCATCGGACCAGTAACCTGAAGGGGTGTCCCACCAGCAACCGCAGCGCCGCGCGCGTCCACGACCTGCGCCGATTCGGACCAAGACGAGCCCGGCTCGCATAGCGGTCGCGGTGCTGTCCGTGCTCGTACTGCTGGTCACCGGGTTCGCATGGCGGGGTGTGGACTCGTTGAGAAACAGCCTTGCCACTGCCAGCGGACTCGGCCTCGGTGGCGGCAAGGACGGAGCAATCGACATTCTGATGGTGGGAACGGACAGTCGAACCGACGCGCACGGCAACCCGCTCTCACAAAGCGAGCTCGACTCGTTGCGCGCAGGTGAGGAAGTTGCGTCCAATACCGACACCATCATCTTGATCCGCGTCCCCAACGACGGGAGTTCCGCGACCGCGATCTCGATTCCCCGCGACGCGTACGTCAACGTCCCGGGTATCGGTATGTCGAAGATCAACGCCGCGTTCGGTGCCACCAAGGAAACCGAGCGGCTGAAGTTGGTCAACAACGGGTCGTCCGACAGCGACGCAGACAAGAAGTCGACGGAAGCCGGCCGGACCGCGCTCATCGGAGCGGTGGCGAATCTGACCGGCATCACCGTCGATCACTACGCCGAAGTCGGACTACTCGGATTCGTCCTGCTGACCAACGCAGTGGGCGGAGTCGACGTGTGCCTCAACGCGCCGGTAGACGAACCGATGTCCGGAGCCAATTTCGCGGCCGGGAAACAGACACTCGACGGTGCCGACGCGCTGAGCTTCGTGCGACAACGACACGATCTTCCTCGCGGCGACCTGGACCGGATCGTTCGCCAGCAGGTGTTCATGGCTTCTCTCGTCAGCAAGGTACTCAGCGCAAAAACCCTCAGTGACCCCGGCAAGCTCAGTCAGCTGACCTCGGCTGTCCAGCGTTCCGTCGTGATCGACGACGACTGGGACATCATCGAGTTCGCCAAGCAGTTGCAGAATCTGGCCGGCGGCAAGGTGCAATTCGAGACAATTCCCGTTCTCGACATCAACGGCATGACCGATTACGGCGAGTCCATCGTCAAGGTCGATCCCAAGGCCGTCAAGAAGTACATCGCGGGATTGGTCGGCGCCAACAGCGAGGACTCGGAGGAGACCTCCGAAGCACCGACCACGGTGAATGCGTCCTCGATCACTGTCGACGTCGCAAACGCCAGTGACATCGCAGGGTTGGCCAGCGGGGTTTCCGAAGCGTTGAGTGCCCTCGGATACAAGCAGGGTCAGGTCGGCAACAACACCGGCTCCGACGTCACCGAATCGACGGTGTTCGCAAAGTCCGCGGACGACGACGCAGCACTCGCGGTGGCCGAGGCACTCGGCGGTCTGACGGTCAAGGCGGATTCGTCATTGTCCTCGGGCAAGGTTCGGGTTGTCATTGCCGAGGACTACAGCGGCCCGCAGTCCGCGGACGCGGTATCCCCGCCCGAAGGAGCGACAAGCACGACTGAATCGTCGAGCACCACCGAGACCAGCCCCACTCCCGCCCCTCCCGGTCCGCCGATCGACGCGGCCTCCAACGGCCCGCGCTGTGTCAACTGAAAAATTGTGTGAACTGAACCGCTGCGTAAGCTGATTAGGTGCCTTCGCCTGTAGACAACCTGACCGACGCCCTCCTCGGACCGATCCTGGCTGCCGACCCGGCCGGCCCTCGCGTGACCTACTACGACGACGCCACCGGCGAGCGCATCGAATTGTCTGCGAGCACTCTGGCCAACTGGGCGGCAAAGACAGCGAACATGGTTCGCGACGAGTTCGCTCTCGAGCCGGGCGGCAAAGTTGCCGTGCTGCTTCCCGCGCACTGGCAGAGCGTCGCCGTCTTGCTGGGTGTGTGGTGGGCAGGCGGTGAGGTGGTCCTCTCCCCCGACGCCGACGCCGAACTGGCTTTTGTCACTGCCGACCGACTGGACGATGTTGCGGACGTACCGGAGGTAGCCGCACTCTCCCTCGACGCGTTCGGCAAAGGTTTGAGCGATCTTCCGCTCGGCGTCGCCGACTACGCAACCTCCATCCGTGTGCACGGCGACCAGTTCCGTAGCGCCGGAGCCGGTTCGGCGCTGGAAGGCCGGTCCGTAGCGGACACGATCGACGCGGCACGGGCATCGGCGAAGAACGTCGAATTGGTGTCGACGGATCGTGTCCTCTCCAGTCGCACGTGGGACACGGCAGACGAATTGATCGACGGGCTTCTGGCAGTTCTCGCCGCGGGTGCCTCACTCGTGCAGGTGGCCCACCCGGACGCGGAAGCTACCGCGCGCCGAGTGGGCACCGAGAAGGTCACGAAACAGTTCTGAACGCTAGCTCGCGAGAGCTGTCACCGGTGACACCAGCCCCGCCCGCCTAGCGGGGAGCAGTGACGCGATCACACCGCAGATTCCGCCGATCAACACGATGGCTACCAACTGCACCCACGGCACTGCGCTGAGGGCGACGTCCTCGATCCCGAAAACCGATGCGGTACCGGCTACACCGAACACCATCCCGAACAGCACTCCGATCACCGATGCGACTCCTGCGACGAGCAGCGCTTCCCAGATCAACATGGCTCGAATTCCCTTCTTGGTCAGACCGAGTGCGCGAAGCAGTCCGGATTCGCGGCGCCGTTCGAGAACGGACAGTGCCATGGTGTTTCCGACGCCGATCAAAGCGATCAACACCGCTACCGACAGCAATCCGGCAACCACCATGAGCATGGTGTCGAGGATCGAATCGAGAGCTGAACGCATCTCGGTCATGCCCTGAACATCGCTGCCCGGCGCTTCCTGGCGTGCCAGTTCGGTGATGCGGTCGGTGGCGGCCAAAGCCTGTTCGTCAGTATCCGTCCCCAGCCTTACCCAGTACGAATCGGTGGTCGGCACGGTGGCCGCTGCACCGAGATCGCCTCGATCCAGTAGTGCTGGTTGACCTTTCACGCCCTCGACCACGCTGACGTTCACGACGCCGCGATCCCCACGCACCGTCGCCGTATCGCCCGCCGAGAGCTTGTATTCGGTCAGGTCAGCGGGCGAGAGCACCAACTGACCGGCCGCGGGTACCGAGATCTCGGTACGCAGAACATCTTTCACCCGAGCAGCGTCGACGCCGAATCCGGCCAACGAACCGCGCCCGTCGATCGTCAGTTCGGCCTTGTCCAGACCGCTCACCGCGCCGACACCGTTGACCGCGGCGATGTCTGTGCCCAACCCTGCGGGAAGCGGTGCCGAACCTGAACTGCTCACCATGACGTCGACGGGGAATTGACTGTCCATCGCCGCGGGTGCGGCTTCCTTGACCGTCGCGATTCCCACGACGAGCGTGCTCGTCAAGGCAACACCGATCAACAATGCGGTGGCCGTCGCCGAGGTGCGGCGTGGGTTCCTACCGGCGTTGCCTGCTGCCAGGCTTCCCACCGGACCGATCAGTCTCGCCAACACTCCGCCGGCCGCATTGATCAGTGCAGGCACGATTCGACCGGACAGTGCCGCGATCCCCAGGAACGAGAACAGTCCACCGGCGGTTGCCGCCGGCACCTGCTGATTCGTCACTCCCAGGACGGTCATCGCTATGCCCGCGAGCAGGGTCACGACGCCGAGAACCCGGCGCACCACCGATACCTGAACGCTCTCAGGCTTGGACTCCATCGGCTGCAGTGCTGCCAGCGGGGAGAGCCTCGTTGCCGCCCGCCCGGGCGCAGATGCAGCGAGCATCGTCATCACGATGCCGACGGCAAGACCGACGAGCACGGTCACCGGGGTGACGCTCAGTGACGAAAGAGGA
The DNA here is from genome assembly GCF_003860625.1 of Rhodococcus sp. NJ-530. NCBI lineage: Bacteria > Bacillati > Actinomycetota > Actinomycetes > Mycobacteriales > Nocardiaceae > Rhodococcus > Rhodococcus sp. NJ-530. The sequence continues at coordinate 2,278,230 of NZ_CP034152.1, read as the reverse complement.
ACCGGCACATCTGCGGCCGTTGCTACGCGACCGATTGCCCAGGCAAGTCCGACACCGAGTCCGACGCCGATCACCGAGGCGATCACGCCGACCGCCGCGGCTTCACTGCGAATGCTCCGGCGAACCTGTTTGGCCGTGGCGCCGACGCATCGCAGCAACGCAAGTTCCTGAGTGCGCGCCGCGAGCAGCACGGCAAATGTATTGGCGATCACCAGCGCGGCAACAACAACGGCGATGGCGCCGAAGGCGAGCAACACCGTGCTGAGGATCTTGGTGCCGCCCATGTATTCGGCTGCGGCGTTGTCTGTGGCTTCTTCGCCGGTCAGCACGGTGGAGTCCGCGGGCAACGCGCTCGCGATCGAATCCACGAGTTGTTGCTGAGAGCGTGAACCGTCACCGGCGACACGGAACTCACGTTCGGCACTGTCACCGGCCCACGCGCTCACCTGCTCGGCGGTGGTGAATATCTTGATCCCGCCCAGTCGTTGCGCCGAACCGGAGAGGTCGACCAGTCCGACTACCTCCGCGGTGGGTGCGGCGGCGCCGACCGTCGAATCCCGTGCCGTGACTGTGATTCGGGCACCGATCGGTATCCCGGAGTCCGCGCTCACCAACACCTGCCCCAGACCGGCCGGAATCGATCCCTCCGACACCTTCTCCCAACGCAATTCGGGATTGTCGGCAATCGAGAGCGCATCCCCGTAGGACGCGCCCTTTGCCTCGGAGTCGACACGAACATAGGTCGACACGTCGTCGGCCACCGCCGAGACGCCCGGCACCGCGCTCAGCAGTGCTTCTGTCACGCCTGGACCGGACGCGACGACATCTGTGGTTTCGTATTGCGTCGCAAGTGATTTGCTCACACTCGCGTCGACCGTCGAGCTCAAGGTCAAAGTCGCGACGATGTATCCGACGGCGATCACCACCGCGAGTATCGACGCCACATAGCGCCCGGCATGTGCCCGCGCCTGCGCAAAGGCCAGACCTCTCATCGCAGTGCACCCGAAACTGCAGGAACATCGGCCAGGTCGTCGGCACCGAGAGCTCGCATGGCACCGATCACCGAGTCGACGGTGGGATGGTCGATCTCTCCGGCAATACGCCCGTCCGCGATCAACACGACTCGATCCGCGTACGACGCCGCCACCGGATCGTGTGTCACCATCACGACCGTCTGACCGGTCTCCCGGACACTGGTGCGCAAGAGTCCCAGAACCTCTGTCCCGGAACGGGAATCCAGGTTGCCGGTAGGCTCGTCGGCAAAGATCACGTCGGGCTGGGGCAGTAATGCACGGGCGACAGCTACACGTTGCTGCTGACCGCCGGACAACTCGTGCGGCAGGTGGTCGAGGCGCTGCGACAGGCCCAGCTTTCCGATCACCTCGTCCATCCACTCGGACGAGGGTTCACTACCTGCCAGCTTCATCGGCAGCAGCATGTTCTCCCGAGCAGTGAGCACCGGTAGCAGGTTGAACGCTTGGAAGACGAATCCGATCCGCTCGCGTCGCAGTTCGGTGAGCTCCGTGTCGCCGAGTTTCGTGACTTCGGTGTCGCCCAGGAAAACCTGCCCACCCGAGACCGTGTCGAGTCCGGCCAGGCAGTGCATGAGCGTCGACTTTCCGGAGCCGGACGGGCCCATGATCGCGGTGAACCGCTCGCGACCGAAGTCCACGTCGACTCCGCCGAGCGCGTGAACCGTGGTCTCACCGGTGCCGTACACCTTGGTGACACCGCGGGCAGTGATCGCCGGCACTGCGGCTGGTTCCGTCGTGGTGTGCGCATGCATTTTTTGCCCTCCGTAAAGCTTCTCGCTATGACGGAATCGACGTTATTGCAGCGCAAGTGGTCTCCGCGTCGGAGTGCGGGGCGATCTTGGAGAGCCCGGTGTCATCCCGGGGTAGGACTGGACAGGGCGGCGTGTCAGCCCTCGGTGCCGAGGAGATCTGCGCGCCGGACAAGTCCGATCTGGAAGGCGAAGACGACTGCCTGTACACGATCACGAGAATGAGTCTTTGAAAGAACCCGTCCGACATGGGTTTTCACTGTCGTCTCGGAGACGTGGAATTTCGCAGCGATCTCCGAATTCGACAGCCCGTACGCCATGGCTTCGAGCACCTCGACCTCGCGCGGCGTCAACTCTTCGGGCAACTGCGCTTCGGGCGCCGAGCCTTCCAGGAGTGGCCCGACGTGCTGAAGCAGTCGCCGAGTGGCCCGGGCTTCGATCACCGCGTCCCCGCGGTGCACGGTGCGGATGGCGTCGAGCAACTGCTCCGGTGGCACGTCCTTGAGCAGGAAACCACTGGCGCCCGCCCGGATAGCCGACATCACGTACTCGTCGTTGTCGAAGGTGGTGAGCACCACGACCTTCGGCGCATCGGGGTCGGCCAGGAGCCGACGAGTCGCCTCGATGCCGTCCATCTTCGGCATCTGGACATCCATCAGAACGACGTCGACATGACGGGCGGCCAACTCGGTCAGCGCCTGCTGACCGTCCGAAGCCTCGACAACCACCGACAGATCCGGCTGTGAGTCGATGACCATTCGAAAACCTGCGCGGACCAGCTGCTGATCGTCGATCAGTGCCACTGCGATCGGAGCCACGTGTTCGTCCATGCCACTCACCTTAAGACCTTCGGACGTTTCAAGACCTACCCAGACGTTCGTTCGTACGGCAAGACGGCCCGGACGCTGTATCCGCCGCCTGATTTCGGTCCGGCGGTCACTTTGCCTCCGTGCAGCTTGGCTCGCTCGGCCATTCCGATCAGTCCCTGTCCGCCTGGTGACGATTCGACCAGCGCGGCGCTGCCACCTCGTCCGTCGTCGGCGATACCGAGAACGAGTTCGGTTTCAGCCCATGTCATCTCGACGCTCGCCTGTGCTCCAGGCCCCGCATGTTTGAGAACGTTCGTCAGCGATTCCTGCACGATGCGATACGCCGTCAACCCCGCACCCGCAGAGAGTTCGCGTGGTTCCCCGGTCACACTGACGGCGATGTCGAGTCCGCTGCTGCGTAACTCGTGGAAGAGACTGTCGATGTCGCCGGCGCCCGGGATCACCGAGAAATCACGGGGCGTGTCCTCACGCAGGACGGACAGCAGCGATCGCATGTCGGTCAACGCCTGGCGGCCGGTGGAGGCAATTGTTTCGAGTGCCTGAATTGCAGCCTGAGGATCCTTGGCCGCGCTGTAGCGTCCACCGTCGGCCTGAGCGATGACAACGGTCAACGAATGCGCGACGATGTCGTGCATCTCGCGCGCAATCCTCGAGCGTTCGCTGATCGTCGCGATTTCCGCTTCCTGCGCACGCTCGAGTTCGAGCAACCGTGCGCGCTCGGTCAGACCTTCCAATTGTTTGGTGCGAACTCGACGCAAATCACCGAACGCCCAGACCGCGAGCATGAAGATCATGACGGCCACGGACTGCATGACCTGCGAGGACACCGGGATTCCGTCGTAGCCGAAGTATCGAACAGTCCCGGCAATCGAGCCGAGCAACGCGAGCACCAGCCCGGTGAGTGAACTCCACCGAGCGCCGTAAGCGGCCAGCGCGTACAGGGAGATGGGGACGACAACGGCCGATGCGAGCAGTGTGTTGCCGATGAAGATCACGTGTAGAACTGCGAACCCTGCGATCACCATGCCGGAGAGTTCGGGGCGCGAGCGTCGCCACGCCAACGGAACGGTCATACCCAGCGAGATGAACACCGCCAGCGGACTCGCCTCGACCGCAACGACAACGCTGAACAGTGCAGCAACCGTCGCAATGCAGATGTCCACACCGCGAGCATGTTCCGCGCTCCAGCGGACGAAGCGTTCACTAGTCGGAAAACGAGCCATGCCGCCAAGAGTAGCTTTTACTGACGAGCTTTCACTCAGGTGCGGTAACCGCCGTCTTCGAGACCGGCCTCGATTTCGAAGCGGTTGCGCGGCCCGCGATGACGCAGTTCCTCACGCAGGTACAACAACCCGAATATGATTCCGTACCTGGCCCATTGGTCTGCATGAACGGCCTCGTGACGAAGGACGGATCGAGTCGTGTTCCGCCGCGTGAGATATACACCACCGAGAGTTGTTCCGCCTCTGGCGAACCCGCAGCGCAGTCCGGAGGCGACAAAGATTCCGAACTCGTCGTCGAAGCGGATGTCCGCGCCGAGAATCCTGGCGTACAGCAGGGAGACGCGGGTGACGAACGCGGACTGCGCGCTGCCCCGACTCGCTCGGATCAGCGGCAGCCCGCGTCGTGCACACACGAGAAGATCAGCCCAGCAGTTTTTCGCGGAGCGCCTTGTCCTTGTCGAGCACCATCGACTCGAGGCTCTCCTGGAACGCCACCATCCGCTGCTGCAGTGCGGGATCCGAAGCACCGAGAATCCGAGCAGCCAGCAGACCGGCGTTGCGAGCGCCACCGATCGACACTGTCGCCACCGGGACGCCGGCCGGCATCTGGACGATCGAAAGCAGCGAATCCATACCGTCGAGGTACTTGAGCGGCACCGGAACACCGATGACGGGCAACGGCGTGGCCGAGGCAACCATGCCCGGAAGATGCGCGGCGCCACCGGCACCGGCGATGATGACCTTGATTCCGCGGCCGGAAGCTTCCTTGGCGTAGTCGAGCATCCGCTGAGGCGTGCGGTGCGCCGAGACGACACCGACCTCGAAGCGGATACCGAACTCGGCCAAAGCTTCGGCTGCAGCTTCCATGGTCGGCCAATCCGAATCGCTGCCCATGATCAGGCCGACCTGCGCGCTCTCACTCACCGTGTACATCCCATCCGTCGGTCCAAACTGCGTACGAAAGCCAATGTGCTGCGCGCTCGGCGCGTTCCCGAACTGCGGCAACGTAATTCGGATCGTCGATGGATCCGGCGCCGCCCACGATGTTGACGTGTCCGATCTTGCGATCCTTGCGCTCACCCTTGCCGTACAGGTGGATCTTCGCGTCAGGCATCCGCGCGAACAGGTGATGGACGCGCTCGTCCATCGTCATCTCGGGAGCTTCCGGCGCACCGAGAACGTTGGCCATCACGGTGACCGGCGCGATCGGCGACGTATCTCCGAGCGGGTAGTCGAGAACCGCGCGCAGGTGCTGCTCGAACTGAGAGGTGCGGGCGCCGTCCATCGTCCAGTGACCGGAGTTGTGCGGGCGCATCGCCAACTCGTTGACCACGAGAGTGCCGTCGGTCGTCTCGAACAGTTCGACGGCCATGGAGCCGACCACACCGAGCTCCGACGCGATGCGCAGCGCCAACTGTTCAGCTTCCTCGGCAACGGCACTCGAAAGCTCGGGGGCAGGTGCGATCACGACGGCACACTGGCCGTTGCGCTGAACCGTTTCCACGACCGGCCACGTAGCGCCCTGTCCGAACGGCGACCGCGCCACCATGGCGGACAGCTCCCGACGCATCGAGACCATTTCCTCGACGATCAGCGGAACACCCTTGTTCAGCTGCTCGGTGACGATGGCTTCTGCTTCGTCCTGATCGTCGGTGATCCAGACGCCGCGGCCGTCGTAGCCTCCGCGTGTTGCCTTGATGACGAGCGGCCAACCGTGTTCGGAGCCGAAACGCACGACGTCTTCCGCCCACGTTACTTCGGCGTACGCGGGTACGGGTGCGCCCAGTTCGGCAAGTTTGCGACGCATCAGCAGTTTGTCCTGAGCGAAGATCAGAGCCTGCGGCGGCGGCTGAACGTTCACGCCTTCGGCAACAAGAACCTCGAGGTGCTCGGTCGGCACGTGCTCGTGGTCGAAGGTCAGTGCATTGGAACCGACCGCTGCACGGCGGAGAGCGTCGAGGTCGGTGTGGCTGCCGAGCACGACGTCGGGGCTGACCTGAGCTGCCGGCTCGTCCGAAGTCCCGGAGAGCACTCGGAGCGTCTGGCCCAGGGCCACCGCCGCCTGGTGAGTCATCCTGGCCAACTGTCCGCCACCGATCATGGTGACGACGGGCATGGATGCTTTTGCCGGTCGAGGGGTGGTCGGGCGGGCGGGGATCTGCGCGGGATCGTTGTTGCCGGTCACGGCTCTCTATGTTGTCATGTGCCGCGTTCGCCCGTTCATTCAGCGTTCCCAATCTGTGATTCTGCTGATGAATCCGCGGCAAATTGGTGGTAACGCGGTTTCGTTTCGTAAACTCATCTGTTGTGCCATTTGTCGACGGGGTCATTGCCCGCATACCCCAACCGTTTCGTGACATCGCTCTGCGTCACAGCGAGCTGATCAAATTCGCGATCGTCGGCGGAACGACCTTCCTCATCGACTCGGGCATCTTCTACACACTCAAGCTGTCGATCCTCGAATCCAAGCCGATCACGGCCAAGATCATCGCCGGCGTCGTCGCGGTGATCGCGTCGTACATTCTCAACCGCGAGTGGTCGTTCAAGAACCGTGGTGGCCGTGAACCAGCGCACGAAGCTGCGCTGTTCTTCATCATCAGCGCCATCGGTGTCGTCATCAGCTTCATCCCGCTGTACATCTCCAGTTACGTCTTCAACCTGCGCGTACCCGAAGTCAGCCTGGCGACGGAGAACATCGCCGACTTCATCAGTGCATATGTCATCGGCAACCTGCTGCAGATGGCGTTCCGATTCTGGGCCTTCCGCAAGTTCGTGTTTCCCGACGAGAATCCGGAACCGCTCGAGCTGTCCGACACCACAGGATTGTCCGAAACCACAGCGTTATCCGAAACCACGGCGCCTGACCCGGTAATTCCTGATGCCGAAGAGGAGCTCGGGCACTCCTGAGTTTTCCGTCTGCGCCGACCTTTCGGTCAGCGCGGTTCGCGGTGCGGAACGACGTCCGCGGTCGGCGCCGTGTTGGCCACCGGCAGGAAGACGGCGAACAAGGCAGGCTTACGCCTCTGCAGTTCCAGGCGGCCCCCGTCGGCTTCGATCAGTGCACGTGCGAGCGCCAACCCGACGCCGGTGGACCCCGCCCCCGAAAATCCTCTGTCGAAGATGTGCGGCGCCAGATCGTTCTCCACACCGGAGCCTTCGTCGGTGACCTCGACGCACACCATCGAGTCACGGCGAGACGAACTGCGACCCGTACCGTCGATCAATCGCACCGACACCGTGCACGTGCCTTCACCGTGTTCGAACGAATTGTCGACCAGAACGGAAACAGCTTCACGCAGACGCGAACCTGTGGTCGCAGCCATCACCGTGCGATCGCCGCGTAGGCGCAGCCTGCGTCCCTCTCCGTCGAACTGAGCCTGCCAGTCGCGAGTCACCTGTTCCAGCTCGCCGACTACCGACACCAGACTCGCCGATGACCCACTGGTGCGCGACGAGCGAATCAGGTCGTCGATTCCGTCGGTGAGCCTGTCCACTTGCGCCATGGCTTCCTCGGCCTCGTTCACGACGTCAGGATCTTCGTGAACGGACAACTCGTCCAGGCGCAGCCGCACTGCAGTCAGTCGACTGCGCAGTTGATGCGAGACGTCCGCAACCAGCGCGCGCTCTCGTTGCAGCCGCACCGAAATCTCCACGGTTGCCGCATCGAGGACGTCGGACACGCGGTCGAGTTCGGGGATGTCGTGCCGACGAGGATCCGGCCGGAAGTCGCCTTCGGCGAGGCGCGCCGCCCGGTCGGCCACATCCTGCAGCGGATCGGCAAGCCGACGCGCAGTGACCACAGCAACCACGGTGCCTGCCGTGATGGACAGAAGCACGAGCACGCCGACAGCCATCACCGCCTGTTTCTGCTGGGTGCGCAGGTTCTCCGACGGCACCTCGAGGCGCAACGAGCCGGACGTTCCCATCGCGAGCGATTCGACGAGTGCGTTCTTGACCGTCGCCTCACCGACGTCGACGCGTGCAGCGCCGTCGACGACGGTCGGATACACGACGACGAGGCGCCCGTCGTTCGGGGTGAGAACCTTGAGCGAATCTGTGTTCAACGCACCTTCGACGAGTCCGTTCGTCCCCTCTTGCGCGATGACCTCAGCGGCCATCCGGTCGAGGCGCACCCGGAGATCACTTCGCGTCACGTCCTCCACCCAGAGCCACGCCGTGTAGATCAGCGGAACCCCCAGCAGCAACGCCGTCATGATCACGACAGCGAGAATCGACTGCAATATGCGACGCCGCATGCCGGCAGTTCCTGATTCTCGAGAAGTTAGTCGGTGTTGATTCGGAAACCGACACCGCGGACGGTGGCAATCCTGCGTTCCACTGCGGGGCCCTCGTCGCCGATCTTGCGGCGCAGCCACGACATGTGCATGTCGAGCGTCTTCGATCCACGAAGCTCGACGTCGCCCCACACCTCACGAAGGATCGTATCGCGCGAGACCACTTCCCCGGCGTGCTCGAGGAGGACCCGCAGAAGCTCGTATTCCTTGTTGGCCAAGGCGATTTCGGAGCCGTTGACGAGTACGCGTCGTGCCGCGGGCTCGAGCCTGATGCCACCGACCTCGACGATCGTGTCCTCGCGGCCACCGTGGCGACGCAGGAGTGCTCGCACACGTGCCATCAACTCGGCGAGACGAAACGGCTTGCTGACGTAGTCGTCGGCGCCCGCGTCCAACCCGACCACGAAGTCGACTTCGTCGGTCCTGGCGGTCAACATCAGCACGGCGAGCGAGGTGCGATGCGCACGAATCTGTCGGCAGACCTCGAGGCCGTCCATGCCCGGAAGGCCGAGATCGAGAATCAACAGGTCGAAATCACCTTCGAGCGCCTGCTGCAACGCAGCGGGTCCGGTCGGTTCGACCGTCACCGAATACCCTTCACGCCCCAAGGCGCGGGAAAGGGGTGCAGCAATGGCCTCGTCGTCTTCGGCTAGCAATACGGCAGTCACACGAACAGACTACGGACAACACGCCTTTGCACGTTGATTACCAGCCATTTCGATCGTTCGGGTCGTCGTTTTCACCTGACGGCCACTGCGGTGCCTGCGAGGGTGGCTGCTGCATGGAATCGAAAACCTGGTGATACAGCAGGGCGTGAACGTGCTCGACGTCAGGAATGTCGTCGAACTCGAGCGGATCGTCACTGGCAGATGCGATGACCAGAGTTCCGGTCTTGAGCATTCGATCGATCAGGCCGTGACGAAACTGAACATTGCTGATCCGCCCCATGGGAATGTCGATACCCGTGTGCGTGAGCACTCCGTGGCGGATGAGCACTCGCCGATCGGTGACGATGAAATGCGTGAACTTCCAAACCGTGAAGGGCGCAACCGACCGCCAGGCCACGACACCGAGCCAGATGATTCCGACGGCAATGGACGACACGGTGCGAGCCGTGCCGTCCAATCTCGTCTGTGCGAGGCCCAGCAAGAACCCGGCGACGGCCGTCGCAAGTACGAACGTCAGCGCCGGAAGCACCAACATCTTCCAATGAGGATGGCGATGCAGTATCAGTTCCTCGTCCTGAGCGAGGGCGTCTTCGGGATATCCCATGACGGGAAGTCTGCCACCCCGCACCGACTTTCAGGCACACCGACTTTCAGGCACACCCGTCTTCAGGGCAACGCTCAGGGCTGCGCGATCTTTCGCAGCACCAACGGGGTCACGACGATGATGATGCCGTACAGCACCATCCACACGCCGACCACGATGCGGAAGACGTCGAGCGAAAGTTCGGGCTGCAGAAGGACGATTGCACCCGCGACGATGCTGATGACTCCGAGCACGATCGACAGACCGCGATCGACGGTGTGCCCGGACGCCGCGTCGACCAGATCGAGAACGCCACGGAATACCCACCAGGCACCGATCACCAACGCGATCAGAACCACCGTCTGCAAAGGGCTACGGAGAACCAGGAATCCGAGGAGCACTGCCAACGCGCCGGAGATCGCGACGAGCGTGCGAGTTCCACCCGAAGCCGTCACGTCCGCAAACGAACGGATGATCTGAACGATTCCGAATCCGAACAACTGGATCGCAATGACAACCGCGACCACGAACAGCGTGGCATCCGGCCACGCGAGTACCGCGATACCCAGTCCCAATGTGAGGACACCGAGCAGCACCGTCACGCCGGTGAGTACGCGGCGAGCGCTCTCGGCCGTCTCGGCTTCGGTCGGAACAACGATCGGTGTGGTCATGACGCCCCTAGGCAGCTCGGTAAATCCCGCAGTTGAGTGAAATGAAGGACGGACGGTTGGTTCGAAAACCGGTCCGGGCCAAAAATTAGCACTTTGGTGCCAGAAAATCCGGCAACGTTCACGATTCGGTGACCGGGGCGGCGCGAAGGTGCGTGATATCACCCGCTGCGACCGCAAAGGTCTCCCCATCTGTTCCCTCGATTTCGATGACGACGCGTCCGGAAGTGTCGACGTCGGTCGCGATACCGAACACCTCCTTGTCGCCCGGCAAAACCGCGCGGACTCGTTTGCCCAGCGTCCCGCAGCGCTGCCGGTATTCGGCAGCCAACACAGATGTATCCCATTTCGACGATTCCCAAGCACGGAATTGCGTCGCCAATTCACGGGCGATTGCGCGAACGAGAGTGTCGCGGTCGACAGTCGATGCTTCTTCGATCAGCAGTGACGTAGCGGTCGGGACGGGCAGCTCCTCGACGCCGAGGCTCACGTTCAGCCCGATCCCCACCACCACCGCGGGATCGGGCGCCGTCCTCGCCACCTCGGCCAGAATGCCGGCGACCTTCTTGTCACCGATGAGAACGTCGTTCGGCCACTTGAGTTCTGCGGGTACTTCGGCCACGTTGCGCAGCGCGTCGACGACCGCGATTCCCGACAGTAGCGGGAGCCAACCCATGTCCGCGAGATTCATTCCGGGCATCGACAGCAGAACCGACATCGAGATCTGCGCTTGCGGCGGACTCACCCACGTGCGCGAATGACGGCCACGGGCACTCGCCTGATATTCGGCGATCAGAACGTGACGGTCGGCATCCGGATCTGCCGCTCGCGCAAGGAGATCCGCGTTCGTCGAACCGGTCTCCTCGACAACGTCGAGGCGGTTCCAGAAAACGCGCGCGTCGTCGTTGTCACTGCGCACGAGTGCGCGTCGCAGGGCATTGCCGTCGAGGGGCGGTCGGTTCAAGTCGGTCCACATAGCCCCAGCCTATGACGACGGCAAGAATGTACTGGTCAGTAGCTTGAGCCTGCAAGACAGCGACAATCGGACCTGCCTTCGAAGCCCCCCACGCACTCTCGTTAAGCTCACGTCCATGACCACTGTCCAAGAGCCGAACGCGCCGGAGGCGGCGGCCGCACCCGATATCCACACGACCGCGGGAAAGCTCGCGGACCTGCGGAATCGCCAAGCCCAGGCGCAGGCACCGAGCGGCGAAGCCGCCATCGACAAGGTGCACGCCAAAGGCAAGCTGACCGCCCGCGAGCGCATCACCGCCCTCCTCGACGAGGGCTCCTTCGTCGAACTCGACGCACTGGCACGGCACCGAAGTGTGAACTTCGGTCTCGCTGACAACCGCCCGGTCGGCGACGGCGTCGTCACCGGTTACGGCACCATCGACGGCCGCGACGTCTGTGTCTTCTCACAGGACGCCACCGTTTTCGGCGGATCGCTCGGCGAAATCTACGGTGAGAAGATCGTCAAGGTCATGGACCTCGCGATCCGCACCGGACGGCCCCTCGTCGGCATCAACGAAGGTGCAGGCGCGCGCATTCAGGAAGGCGTCGTCTCGCTCGGCCTCTACGGCGAGATCTTCCACCGCAACGTCCAGGCCTCGGGTGTCATCCCCCAGATCTCACTGATCATGGGACCCGCCGCCGGCGGCCACGTGTACTCCCCCGCACTGACCGACTTCGTCGTGATGGTCGACGAGACTTCCCAGATGTTCGTCACCGGCCCCGACGTCATCAAGACGGTCACCGGTGAAGACGTCACGATGGAAGACCTCGGCGGTGCTCGCACCCACATGGTCAAGTCCGGCGTCGCCCACTACGTCGCTTCCGGCGAGCAGGACGCACTCGACTACGTCAAGGACCTGCTCAGCTACCTGCCGTCCAACAACCAGGCAGCGGCTCCCCGCGGCGAGATCACCGACCCCATCGTCGGTTCGATCGAAGACAGCCTGACCGCCGAGGACATCGAACTCGACACCCTCATCCCGGACTCGGCCAACCAGCCGTACGACATGCACGAGGTCATCCGTCGCATCCTCGACGACGACGAGTTCCTCGAGGTCCAGGCCGAGCGCGCGATGAACATCATCGTCGGTTTCGGTCGCGTCGACGGACGCTCGGTCGGCATCGTCGCCAACCAGCCCACCCAGTTCGCGGGCTGCCTCGACATCGACGCCTCGGAGAAGGCCGCTCGCTTCGTGCGTACCTGCGACGCGTTCAACGTCCCGATCATCACCCTCGTCGACGTTCCCGGTTTCCTCCCCGGAACCGAGCAGGAATACAACGGCATCATCCGTCGCGGCGCGAAGCTCCTCTACGCGTACGGCGAGGCAACGGTCGGCAAGATCACGGTCATCACCCGCAAGGCTTACGGCGGAGCGTACGACGTCATGGGCTCCAAGCACATGGGCGCCGATGTGAACCTGGCATGGCCGACCGCTCAGATCGCCGTCATGGGTGCATCCGGAGCAGTCGGATTCGTCTACCGCAAGCAGCTTCTCGAAGCCGCGAAGAACGGCGAAGACGTCGATGCACTGCGCCTCAAGCTGCAGAACGAGTACGAGGACACACTCGTCAACCCGTACGTCGCCGCTGAGCGCGGATACGTCGACGCTGTCATTCCTCCGTCGCACACCCGCGGACAAATCGTTTCCGCATTGCGACTGCTAGAGCGCAAGGCCGTTTCCCTTCCGCCCAAGAAGCATGGGAACATTCCCCTATGACCGCAACCACCGAGGACATTCTCAGCGAAGATGTCGCACTGGCGGAGACCGCACCGACCAACGGTGCGGTCGTCGAGGGAACCGCGACGGATGCTTCGCTCACGGAGCTGACCGAGACGTCGACCTCCGACGCGTCGGTCATCAAGATCGTCAAGGGTTCGCCCACGGACGTCGAGATCGCGGCACTGGTCAGCGTGCTTGCTGCGGCTGCCGGCAGCGGTCAAGCTCCCGAGTCGAACGTTCCCGCGGAGACCTGGGGCGATCCGACTCAGTTCCACCGCACGCGTGCGCCGTTCTCGCCGTACGCGTACCTGAACCCCGCGATCCGTCGCAGCTGACGATCACTCTGCTGACGTGACTCAACTGGTTCTAGCTTCAGCGTCCCCGGCTCGCCTCGCAGTTCTGCGGGCGGCCGGGGTTTCGCCGCTTGTGCGTGTCTCCGGCGTCGACGAGGACAAGATCGCCGACAACCTCGGACCCGACGCCGCCCCCGAAAAAGTCGTGACGGTGCTGGCGGAGGCCAAGGCCGCCGAAATCGTCCCCGGCCTCGCCGCCGACAATCTCACCGACGTAGTCGTTGTCGGGTGCGATTCGATGCTCCTGATCGACGGGCAACTTCAAGGCAAGCCGGGCAGCGTCGAGATCGCCCGAAAGCGATGGGCCGCAATGGCCGGACGCAGCGCCACTCTCTTGACCGGGCACTGTGTCCTACGCGTCGCCGACGGCCGCATCGTCCGCATGGCCTCGGATCACAGCGCAACAGTGGTTCATTTCGCGCAACCGTCCACCGAGGATCTCGAGGCATACCTGGCAACGGGCGAGCCGCTCCAAGTCGCCGGAGCATTCACGCTCGACAGTCTCGGCGGCTGGTTCGTGGAGAGGATCGAGGGTGATCCCTCGAGTGTTATCGGTATCGGATTACCTTTGGTACGAACACTTCTCGAGCGTGTCGGGGTTTCCGTCTCGGATCTCTGGCGCACGCAGAGCATCTTCTGACGCGTTTTCTCCAAGCACGTTTTCTCCAAGCACGTTTTCTCCAAGCACCACTGACCAGCCCCGCATCGGGTCCATGCCGATGCGAAGCTGGTCGTTTTTGTTGTCACCGAAAAGGTTTGACCTTTCAGGTTTTGAAGGTGGTGTTCGCCGGCCTCGGTTGCTGCTGCGGGTCGATCGAGGGCGGCGGAATGAACCACGGTTTGTTGTCGACACCGATCCGAATCGCCCACTTCCCGACGAACCCTGATTTCCGGTGCATCAACCGGTGGTGCGAACGGCACAGCAGGACCAGGTTGTTCATCACCGTCGGGCCGCCGTTCGCCCAGTGCCGGATATGGTGCGCATCGGTCCACGCCGGTACACATGTGCAACCCGGGAACGCACAGCCTCTGTCTCGGGCAATCAACGCCACTCGTTGTTCGGCGGTGACCAACCTCTTCCCTGGTTTCGCATCGAGCGGCGCGCCGTGATCGTCGAGCAGGACGGTGGAGAGGAAACAATCACACCCGAGGAGTCGGGTCTGCGAGACCGAGAGTGGCCCGAGCCAGGGCATGTGCCCGACATCAAGATCGGACAGCTCCAGTGAGCCGTCATCACCCGAATCCGAAGACTGTGCGGCACAATCCCGATGCTCAGCCAAATCACGAGCATTGATGTGCACGTTCACATGCGGACGCTGACCACCATCGGTACCAGTCTTGGCGCAATCGAGATAACGCCGGATCAGTTCGGTGAACCCATCCGCAGTCCGCTTCGCCGCCGACCGAGCATCGGGAGTCCCGTCCGGTGCCGGGGTCGGCATCGTCAGATTCGACAACGCCGACAGCAACATTTCCCCGGTGAGGGCATCGAAATCCCCACGCACCACCACCCGACCATTGAGCGTCGACGCGATCCGCAACTCATTGAGATCGACATCTTCAGCGGGCGGGATCTCATCCGATTCGAACAACCGCTCCAAGGTCGCGATCACGTTCCGCACTTTCGTCGTCGTCGCCTCCACACCCGACGCAGCAGCGAGCAACAAATCGATGCACTTCGGTAGCGCGTCCTCCGGCATCCCCTTCGGTGGTGATTCACAGAACGCCACGATCAACACGGCATGATCGAAGGAGCAATCCCCGCCATCGAACCGAGCCGCCACCGCCGGAAACGGCCGCAAAGGCGCACCCAACGCGGCGATCTTCTTCCCGTCCCGAACCTGCAACATCGTGTTAGCCGCCAACCAGGACCCCACCCCGCGACTGGCGATCACCTGATCATCCGGCCGCAACGAGAGTTCGTCGACCACAGCCACCCGCACAGCCTCGAGACGAAGAATCTCCGCGCTCGCCGACACCGCAGCCGCACGTAACTCAGCAGCCGACAACTGCCACAGACGTCCACGTAACCCCACCGCAGAACCAGACACCACATCCGACAACAAGACACTCATTGAATCCCCCGATCCCCTGCATACAGGGTACTCGAACACCCGTTCGAGTCAAGGGCAATTTTCAGACCGGCGAATTGACCCGCGGCAGAGCAGTCGACGCCAATCCGATACCGAGCGCAATTGCTGCGATGATCGCGAGCACACGGCGCTGCGCTTGGAGAAATGCTTCGCCGGCCGCCGCGCGAGTCGATGCGTACGCGGCATCAACTGCCACCTGAACGGATTGACCCCCGGCACCGGCGGAGCCGTCCCGGCGACATTCCGGCGCCACCTCCATCGGTGTTCCGGATGCCAATTGGCTTGTTGCGCAATCGACAAAGGCCTTTTCGGCGATGTCGATCAGGCCGGGACCAACGCCGGCAGCTTCAAGGTTCGCAACGTACTCGGGCCGCTCCCCCTGCACTGCTTGCGGAGCTTGCCCCGCGACGAGCGAGAAGAACACCACTCCGATCAAGGCCAGTCCGATGGAGCTGCCAACCTGCTGAACGGTAGGAAGCAGTCCCGACACCGAACCCGCGTGCGCGGGTTCGACCGTCGCAAGGATCGCGGTTTGCAGTGGTGCCACGAACAGTCCGAGACCTGCGCCCCCGAGAAGCAGCGGACCGGCGAGCGCGAGCCAGCGTGGATCGGTTCCTTCGCGTTCGAGGATGATCGACAGCGCGATCAGCGAGCCGGCAAAGACGACCATCCCCAGGATCAGAACACGGTTTCCGAGCATCCGGTACACCGCCGATGAGAGAACCGCCGCCACGCCCATTCCGACGGCCCACGGCAGCGTCATGACGCCCGCTCGCAATGCGGAGAACCCGAAGCCGAACTGAAGGGTGAGACTGATGGTGAAGATCAAGGAAGTCAGAGTTCCGAAGAAAACGAACGCAAGAACCGCGCCGATTGTGAAGGCTCGGTCGCGGAAAAGCTCGAGACGAAGGACCGGATCGCCGCCTCGTTTCGCCAAACGCGATTCGTAGAGCACAAACGCCACTGCCACCGGCGCCGACATCGCGAGCATTACGACAAGACCTGTGGGCCATCCGCGCGCCCTTCCCTCGGCCAGGGGAAGGATCAGCAGGAACAGCGCCAGTGATGACAGTGCGGCGCCGATGAGGTCCAGTGAGCGCACATGCTCAGCGCGAGCATCGACGAGATGGAAATATCCGAGAATCAAGGCGGCGATGCCGATCGGGATGTTGACGAAGAAGATCAGGCGCCAGCCCCAGTCGAACAGATTCCACTCGATCAGCAGCCCGCCGATCAGAGGCCCGCTGACCGTTGCGAGCCCGATGGTCGCACCGTAGATCCCGAAGACTCGCGGATGCCTGGCCTTCGGAAACAGACCCGAGATGATGGCGAACGTCTGGGCGGACATCGAACCGGCCGCCAATCCTTGCAGACCCCGGAAGACGATCAACATCGTCGCGCTCTGCGCGAGCCCGCACAGCAACGAGGCAACCACGAATACGGACAAGGCGGTCAGAAAAACAACTCTACGGCCGAACAGGTCCCCCAGCCGCGCTGCAGTGATCAACGAACACGCGAAAGCCAGGATGTACACGCTGACCATGAGCAACTGCGCCGATACGCCTGCTTGAAGATCGACGGCGATACTCGGAAGCGCGACGTTGACGATGGTCGCGTCGAGCAATTGCATGAATGCCGCCGCCAGACTCGTCGCCAACCCGAGCCAGGGCGTCAGAGAACCAGCTCGCCGCCCGCCCTTGTGGTCGGCGCCGACAGCGTCACCTAAAGGGTCCGGAAGCACCGAATGATCCTAATCGAACACAACGCTTCTAGAACCTGTTCTTGTTTAGATTGTAGTATTTCGGACAATTCAGTCCCCCAGATGGGATAGTTCGTCGTCTGCCCATTTTCAGAGCAGGCTTCTCGACGACACACGCAGGAGTTCTACTCGATGGATCTGAACTTGATCACCCATTGGCACCCGCTTCCTGGGCGGGTAATCGAATGGGGCGTCACGCATGCTTCCGCTCAACGAGCCGCCGAAGCCGAGATCGACCGAGAACTACCCCCGACCACGATGCAGGATCGCCACCTGCGACGCGCCCGCGTCACCGCAGAGAAGGGCGATCCGCAGTCTCCGTGGATCGGTATCGCCTTCGATTTCGCAGGAACACTGGACCGCGACGCCATGACGCGAGCCCTTCAGCGCTACATCCGTCGCCACGACACGCTGCACAGCTGGTTCTCGTTCGACGAAGCAACCACCGACGCTGCGGACACCTCGTTCGAGGTCCGTCGACACGTGGTGCCGGTCGAAAGCATCGAACTCGAGTACCGCGTCGGCGACGACGTCTCCGAATCCGAGGCGATCCGCGCACTCGTCGCGACCAAGTTCGCCACCGAAACCAGCGCGCTGCAGTGGCCGGCATTCGTTTTCGGCGCCGTCGAGCACCACCATGCCGACCTCGAAGCCGATCCGAGCTTCACCCTGTTCCATGCAGTCGACCACGCCCATTCGGACATGAACTCGATGGTGCTGATGTACGCAGAATTGCGTCAGCTCTACGCCGCGGAAACGACCGGATCGCATCCCGAGCTCGGGCCGGCCGGAAGTTACGCACAGTTCGGTCGCGTCGAGCGCGCACGGACAACCGAACTGACGATGCAGTCACCCGAAGTGCACCAGTGGCTCGGTTACCTCATGCGCAGCGGCGGCTCGTTCCCCGGATTTCCGCTCCCGCTCGGGGCCGAAGACGCGCCCAAACCGGCTATCGGTTCACGCTTCGACCTGGCCGACGACATCGAGTGCGAGAAGTTCGGTGCGGTTTGTAAAGCCAACGGCGCCAACTTCATCGGCGGAATGTTCACCGCGCTCGCGATTGCGGAATTCGAACTGGCCGGGCGCGACAAGTACATCGCCCTCTCGCCGGTCAGCACACGAACCGAGGCCGACTCGTTTGCACAGGGCTGGTACATCAACCTGATCCCGGTCGGCATCGACGTCGACGACAAGCGACGCTTCACCGAGTTGGCAAAGCTCGGGCAGCAGGGGTACCACGACGGCAAGGCACTCCTCGATGTCTCTGTGCAGCAGGTCATCGATCTGGTTCTGTCGAGCTTGGCCGAGTCGGATTCCCCACCCGGCGGACTGTCGAAGACGCTCACCCCGCCGCCGATCGTCTCGTACATCGACGGCCGACGCATGCCGGATCCATACAGTTACGCCGAGACGAAGGCAACGGGAATCGTCGGCGGCAAAGAGACTCAAATCGCGTCGATGTGGATCAACCGGATGCACACCGGAACCTGGATCGCCGTGTCTCACCCCGACACCCCCATTGCCCACGAATCGGCCACCCGCTTCGCCGAGCATGTCTCGAAGATCATCAAAACTGTTGCAGCTCAAGGCGACTACTCGTTCGTGGCACCAGAGGGAGTGGCCTGATGCATGTCACCTCGATCGATCGATACGGACTCGACCCCGGAATCGTCACCGAATGGTCGCTTCAGCCCGCGGACGGCGCCGTCACCGAGTCGGAAGTACCACCGTCGTACAACCAGCATTTTCACCTCGAGACTGCGCGAACACACGGCATGGGCCGGAGTGTGTGGATGGCAGCCGCATTCGACCTTCCCGGAGAACTGAATCGGCCTGCACTCGATCTCGCGCTGCGCCTGTTCATCAGTCGCCATGACACTCTGCACACAGGATTCGAGGTGGGCGAGTTCACCACCACCCGAATGGGACTCGATCCAGACGGCACACACATCGAGACTTCGGAACCTCTGAAATTCGATTCGACCGAAGACCTCCGAGCGCATCTCAAGAAGCGATTCACGACGGTATGCGATCCACTGACCTTCCCTGCATACACGTTTGCCACGGTCGAACGCGAAGAGCATTACACGGTCCTGAGCGCGTTCGATCACACACTCGTCGACGGCTACTCGTTGGTCATCGCTCTCGGGGAACTGCGACAGATCTACGAGGGACTGATCGCCCTACCCGACCTGACCGACCACGAGGCCGTCGACGCAGTGATGAGCCGACTGGGTGACCCGGGAAGTTTCGTGCGGTACTGCGAACTGGAGGCAGACGCTCTGCTTCCCGTCGACAACGACCCTCGAATCCGAGAGTGGGCAAGGTTCTACGAGATCTGCGGTGGCACATCACCGAGTTTCCCCTTGGATCTCGGCGTCGAGGGCGGAAAGCCCGCGCCGCAGGGCGCCGATGTGCGCGTGCTGCTCGACGAGGAATTGACTGCGACGTTCGACGAGATCTGCCTATCCGCCGGCGGTAGCGTGTTCACCGGAATCCTCACTGCGATGGGACTTTCCGTCCACTCGTACACCGGCCAGTCGACGCTTCCGCTGCAATTTCCGCTTCACATTCGCAAAGATCCGCGGTGGGCCGACGCGATCGGCTGGCTCACCACCAGCGCGCCGATCACGGTCCAGATCACTCCCGACGCGGATTTCGGTGCATCCCTTGCACATACGCACGCGTCGTTCCGAGTTGCGTTGACGCTCGAGGGCGTCACCATGGCCCAGGTTCGAGATGCTTTGGGCGACAAGATTCGACGCACGCGCACCGACGTCTTCATGGTGTCGTACATCGATTACCGCAAACTACCCGGCACAGACGATCATGATCTCCTCAACGCCCATCACATCAGCAATGTGACGGTCGCCGACGATGCCCAGTTCTGGATTTCGCGAACGAACCGTGGTCTCTCGCTGCGTTCACGCTTTCCCGATACCGAGACGGCAAACGACACCATGGTGAATTTCCTCACCGAACTCGACCGGATTCTGAGAGAAGTCTGCGCCCGGGGCGTGACGCCGATCGGAAGTGTCACCGAACAATTGAGAGATTCGAGCGTCGGAGCAGGAACACCGAGGATTTAGGGTCGGCAACGGGCACGAGCAGGCAGAACCTGCGTCCGGGCGTCTCACCTTGCGCACAGCGCATAGAATCGATCAAGTCCGTGTTCGAACCGAACGATTCGTCTTCAGGAGTACGCCCGTGCCCGTTGCCCCCGATCCCTCAACCGCGTTTGCCGAGTTCGCGCATCCCGACCGGTTGGTCTCGACGGAATGGCTCTCGGCGAATCTCGGTGCGCCGGGCCTCAAGGTTGTCGAATCCGACGAAGACGTGTTGTTGTACGACGTCGGCCACATCCCCGGAGCCGTGAAGATCGACTGGCATCTCGACCTCAACGATCCGGTCACCCGCGACTACATCGACGGTGCGAAGTTCGCAGAGTTGATGAACCGCAAGGGCATCGGCCGCGACGACACCGTGGTCATCTACGGCGACAAGAGCAACTGGTGGGCGGCCTACGCACTGTGGGTCTTCACTCTTTTCGGCCACGAGGACGTCCGTCTTCTCGACGGTGGCCGCGATGCGTGGATCGCCGAGAACCGCGACACCGCTTTCGACGTTCCCGACATCACGTCAACGGATTACCCGGTCGTCGAGCGCAACGACGCTCCCATTCGCGCATTCAAGGACGACGTTCTCGCGCACTTGGGCGACGGGCCGCTCATCGACGTGCGATCTCCGCAGGAGTACACCGGCGAGCGCACCCACATGCCCGACTACCCCGAAGAGGGTGCGTTGCGTGGTGGACACATTCCCAGCGCGCTCAGCATCCCGTGGGCGAAGGCAGCGGCACCGGACAGCCGCTTCCGCACCCGTACCGAACTCGGCGAGATCTACGGCGACCTGTCGGCCGACGACAACATCGTCGCGTACTGCCGCATCGGTGAGCGTTCCAGTCACACCTGGTTCGTGTTGACTCATCTTCTCGGCTACCCGAACGTTCGTAACTACGACGGTTCATGGACCGAGTGGGGCAATGCCGTGCGCGTCCCGATCGTCCAGGGCGAAGAGCCCGGCGCCGTTCCGTCCTCTGTATCGGCGTCATGAGCGCTCTTCCTTCGGCTCTGGCCGAGATCGTCGACGACTTCGCGGCCGTCGGCGCCTCGGACAAGCTCACCCTTCTTCTCGAGTTCAGCCGAGAGCTGCCGCCGTTGCCGGCGGAGCTCGAGCAGAGCGCGATGGAGCCGGTCCCCGAATGTCAGTCGCCGCTCTTCCTCTCGGTCGACGATTCGGATCGCGACAACGTCCGTCTGTACTTCAGCGCTCCCCCCGAGGCTCCCACGACGCGTGGTTTCGCATCGATCCTCGCGCAGGGGCTCGACGGCCACAGCGCCGACGAGATCCTCGGTGTACCCGACGACTTCTATTCGGCGCTCGGTCTCGCAGAAGCCGTGAGCCCGCTCCGTCTGCGCGGAATGTCGGCCATGCTCGCGCGCATCAAGCGGCACTTGCGGGGCTGAAAACATGGAGTTCACCGAACTGGCCGACTATGCGATTCCGGCCGGCGCACTCGTCGAATGGTTGCCGTGCGCAACCGGGCCCTGGGTTCCGGATCCGCGGCCCGTCTCCTACATTCACGAGGCACATCTCAACCGTTCCGCTGCAGGCGCAGGCGACAAGTCTTGGCTGGGAACAGCTTTCGAGATTTCCGGCCCGCTCGACGTCGATGCGTTCCGAGTCGCTCTCGGCCGGTGGATCGACCGTCACGAAGTTCTGCGCTCGCATACCGTCCTCGAGCCCTCGAGCGGCGAGATCACCCGGCACACGGTCCCGCTCGGCGGAATCGACATCGGGGTCGTCAGCCACGGCTACGACGCGTCCAGCCAGGACAACTTCGACCACCTTCACCGCCTGTTCGACGATTACGCGTCCCCGCACAGTTGGCCGTCGTACGTCTTCGCGACGTTGACGCCCCGCGGTGGCGACGGTCCGTTCACCGTGTTCTTCGCGGCGGACCACTCGATCATCGACGGGTTCTCGATCGTGCTGGTCGCTCACGAGATCGCAGCTCTCTACCGCGAGGCCTCGACCGGTAGTGCTGCAAATCTGTTTCCGGTGGGCAGCTACGTCGATTTCGGTGCCGTCGAACGCGAGCAGATGGCCGACATGGAAGCCGAGAAGGCTGCGGTCGAGATCTGGCGAAAGGCTCTCGGCACGGACGGTCTACCCCAGTTCCCGCTACCGATCGGAGACCGTGGAACCGATTCTCAGAACGGCCTGTCGACCTGGCTGCTCGACGCCGACCAGTCCAAGGCCTTCAGTTCGACGTGTGCAGCCACCGGCGTGGGGTACTTCGCCGGACTTCTCGGCGGACTTGCCGCTGTAGGTCGCGAAGTCGCGGGATCCGATCGATTCGAGGTCGTGACGCCAGTTCACACCCGCAGCGCTCAGGAGTGGGCGGGCGCGCTCGGCTGGTTCGTCGGACTGTGCCCGGTCGAGTTCGCCGTTGGATCGGACTGTTCGTTCGGCGACCTCGCGACACGCGCCGCCGAATCCATCGCTTCGGTCAAGCCTGCCGCAGCTGTCCCGTTCGATCGGATCGGTGAGCACCTCGAAACCCCGATCCGACCGCGATTCGTCGTGTCCTACATGGACGTTCGCTTCGTGCCCGAAGCCGCACAATGGCCCGAATGGAACGCCAGAGCACTTCGAAGCAAGGCATATACGCACGACGTCTACATCTGGATCAACCGCACACCCCAGGGACTCAACCTCGCGGTCAGGTACCCAGGCAACGAGACGGCGAACGCCGCGGTTCACGCCTACGTGGCCGCACTGCGCCGGACCATCGAAGAAATCGTCACCGAACCGGACGCCGCCACCTCCGACAGCTACTCATCGGTAGTTTTCGAAACCGTTTCCTAAGCCGGAGTGGGCTTTAGCGATCCGGTTACAACCAGCGCCGAAGCGATGCATACACTCCGAAGTGATGCCAATCCCCCGATGGTGAAATCCCAGAGGAATACACCGCGGAGACAGACTATGCGAACCACAGGAGGCTCAGTGCCCAGTCATGCCAGCGCGCACATTACGAAGGTGCTTGTCGCGAACCGCGGTGAAATCGCGGTACGGGTCATCCGGGCGGCCAAGGATGCCGGCTACGGCAGCGTTGCCGTTTACGCCGAGCCCGATGCAGACGCGCAGTTCGTGAAGCTCGCAGACGAGGCATTTGCCCTCGGTGGACAGACGTCCGCCGAGTCCTACCTCGTGTTCGACAAGATCCTCGACGCAGCCAAGAAGTCCGGCGCCGACGCCATCCACCCCGGCTACGGTTTCCTCTCCGAGAACGCCGACTTCGCCCAGGCCGTCATCGACGCGAACCTCATCTGGATCGGTCCGTCACCGCAGTCCATCCGCGACCTCGGCGACAAGGTCACGGCACGCCATATCGCAGAACGCGCGAAGGCGCCGATGGCAGCAGGCACCAAGGATCCCGTCAAGGGCGCCGACGAGGTCGTCGCATTCGCCAAGGAATACGGCGTCCCGGTTGCGATCAAGGCTGCCTTCGGTGGCGGTGGACGCGGCATGAAGGTCGCCCAGACCATCGAGGAAATCCCCGAGCTGTTCGAGTCGGCCACCCGTGAGGCCATCGCAGCCTTCGGTCGCGGCGAGTGCTTCGTCGAGCAGTACCTGGACAAGGCCCGCCACGTCGAGGCTCAGGTCATCGCCGACCAGCACGGCAACGTCGTCGTCGCCGGTACCCGCGACTGCTCGCTGCAGCGTCGCTTCCAGAAGCTCGTCGAAGAGGCTCCCGCTCCCTTCCTGACGGACGACCAGCGCGCACGCATCCACGCATCCGCCAAGGCCATCTGCAAGGAAGCCGGCTACTACGGCGCCGGAACGGTCGAGTACCTGGTTCAGGGCGACACCATCTCCTTCCTCGAGGTCAACACCCGCCTGCAGGTCGAGCACCCCGTCACGGAAGAGACCGCGGGCATCGACCTCGTGCGTCAGCAGTTCCTCATCGCCAACGGCGAAGAACTCTCCATCAAGGAAGATCCCACCCCGCGTGGACACTCCTTCGAGTTCCGCATCAACGGCGAAGACGCCGGCCGCGGCTTCATGCCTGCCCCCGGCCCGGTCTCCGTCTACCGTGAGCCCACGGGCCCCGGCGTTCGCGTCGATTCCGGTGTCGTTGCCGGCGACGTCATCGGCGGACAATTCGACTCCATGCTCGCCAAGCTCATCGTCACCGGCGCCACCCGCGAAGAAGCCCTCCAGCGGGCATCGCGCGCTCTGGCCGAGTTCGAGATCGACGGCCTCGCGACCGTTCTCCCGTTCCACCGCCACATCGTCGAGAACCCGGCGTTCATCGGTGACGGCGAGAAGTTCGACATCTACACCAAGTGGATCGAAACCGACTGGGTCAACCCCATCGAGCCGTACGCAGGCGCCGGTGCTCCCGTAGACGACGAGGACGAGGCTCTGCCGCGTCAGAACGTCGTCGTCGAGGTCGGTGGACGTCGCGTCGAGGTTTCCCTCCCGGGCCAGTTCTCGCTCGGCAACGGCGGCGGCGCTGCCTCCGGTGCGATCCGCAAGAAGCCGAAGGCGCGCAAGCGCGGCGGCGCCGGCGGAGGTGCAGCATCGGGTGACGCTGTCACGGCTCCGATGCAGGGCACCGTCGTCAAGGTTGCAGTGACCGAAGGCCAGGAAGTCGCAGAAGGCGATCTGATCGCCGTTCTCGAAGCCATGAAGATGGAAAACCCCGTCAACGCGCACAAGGCCGGTGTCGTCACCGGACTGTCCGTCGAGCCGGGTGCAGCAATCACGCAGGGAACGGTTCTCGCAGAACTGAAGTAGGGCCTCCGGCCCCGTGCGCCTTTCCGGTAGTCCCCACTACAGGAAAGGCGCACAGTCGTTTGAGTAGGCTGTAACGATGGCTGACGTCCCCGACATTCGCATCGGCACTGCAGAACGCGAGCAGGCACTCGATCTCCTGAGCGAGCACTTCGCCGCAGGCCGCCTCACCGTCACCGAGTTCGACGAGAGAAGCGGAATCGTCAGTGCCGCAACAACTCGCAGTGAACTCGTTCCGGTGTTCGCCGATCTTCCGGGCAACTACCAAGCCCCCGGCACCGCTCCACTGTCGATGGTGACGCCTCCCGACGCGCCGGCGGAGCGAGGCTTCAACCCCGACTGGTCCGGTCGCGTCATGGCCGTCGTCCCGATTCTCGCGGTGATCCTGTTCTTCGTCACCGGCACCTGGTTGTGGTTCCTCGCGATTCCCCTGGCCGGTGCACTGCTGTTCGGTACCGACCGGGAACGCAAAGCCAAGCGCCGCCGCGAGCGGGACTCCGACTGATGGAGCCGATCGAGATCAACGCAGGCGGCTGGTATCTACGCGCACTACGCGCAGACGAGCGTGTGGACGACCGCCCCGCCCTTGCCGATGGTGGTATCACCGACCCCGATTACGTGAGTCAGCGAAGCGCTCAGTGGCACGAAAACAGCGTCTACTCCTGGGCAGTGTGCCAACCCAACACCGGTGAGCTTCTCGCCGAGGTCGTTCTGACGCCTCTCGACTCCACCGCCCTGCTCACCGGCTGGGCCCGCGACGGGCACACCGAGGCGCTCACGACGGCCGCCGACGCCGTCACCAGATTCGCCGAAGGTGCACTCGGACTCGTCGTCGTCGAGGGGCAGACGAATTGAAGAACAACCGATACTGGCCGTTGGCGATCGCCGTGGTCATTGCCCTGATCATGCTCTTCTCCCCGGGTTCCACCGTGCCCTCGAGCCCGGAGAACACCGACAAGATCACTCACACGCTGATGTTCGCGGTATTGGCGATCACCTCGTTGCACGCGCGGATCCCGGTGTGGCTCACGGCTGTGTGGTTGTTGATCTTTGCCGCGACGTCCGAGGTTCTTCAAGCAGCGCTGCCCATTTCGCGTTCCGGTTCGATCTGGGACGGCAGCGCCGACCTGCTCGGCATCGCCATCGGGATCGGTATCGTCAGCCTCGTGACGAGGCGACGAACTTCCCGCCGAGACGAGCCGAGCAGGTCCTGATCAGCTGAGCAGGTTGCTTCGCAATTGGTCCTGGGTCGACGCGTCGATCTTCAAGCCGTCGGTGAAGTAGGCCTCGATGGATCCGTGTACCTGCGCGAGCTCTGCCATCGACGCCTCCAGGTACTCGCGCCTGACACCGAGGACACCCTCGAGCAGGGTCGGGTCGATCCCCTTGGCCTCGAATCGCTCGAGGAGCGGCGCGAACATCGGCAACAAAATCTTGTTGGTTTCGAGGTAGTCCGCGAAGACCGCGTCCTCGGAGGCACCCAGGAACAGCAGTAACGCGGCCGCTGCCCAACCCGTGCGATCCTTGCCCGTGGTGCAGTGAATGAGTGCCGGCGAGCTGGGCGGCTGCGCCAAGTCGACGAACAGTTGCCGGTACGACGCGACCGCACTCGGCAAGGTCACGAAATCGCGGTAACTTCCCTGAAAGTACTCGAGCGCCTGGCCGCTGCCCAACGCTTCGGCAGCAAACGCCGGGTCGGCGATCATCTGCTGCATCTGAGCCGGAATGGCGCGATACTGCTTGTCCGCCAATACGTCCAGGCCGATTTCTCGGATACCGTCCGGCGTCAGATCCGGTGCCGTCTCGCGTTCGGATTCGGTGCGCAGATCGTAGATCGTGACGATGCCCAGATCGGCGAGGGTCTGTGCGCCGTCCGCACTGAGCGATGCCAGATCGGTGGAACGAAACACGCTCCCGGTGCGGACGGTGCCACCGAAGCTCGATTCGGGGCCACCGATGTCTCGGAGGTTCGCCAGGGACGGTACGACGGAAGACAGCTTCGGAGTATCGGTCATACCTGAGAATGTATCGGTCGCCGAGAAACCGTGATCGGGGAAGAGCAGCCGGAGAAATAAGATCGAGACACATCATCTCCCGTAATTGCTGCGCTACAGATCCGTAACATGCTCAAGTAATCCTGTGGACATGCCTACAACGAATTCCAGTGGTCTCGGAGCCTTCGATGCGCTCGGTGACCACCAGGCAGTCGCGGCGCTGCTCGAGTGTTGCCATTCCGCCGTGTGGGCACAGGAAATCGCCTCGTCTCGCCCGTTCGCCGATCTGGAAGCTCTGTTCGACAAAGCAGATGCGGTGCTGGCCGAGCTTCCCGAGTCCGAGATCGACGACGCTCTCTCCGGCCACCCACGAATCGGTGAGCGAAGCGAGAGCGCGTCCTCTACCCGTGAACAGTCGGGAGTCTCGTCGGCGACAGAAGACGTACTCGCGGAACTTCGACGGAAGAACGCCGAGTACGAAGAGACATTCGGCCATGTTTACCTGGTCTGCGCGTCGGGGAAATCTGGAACGGAGCTCCTCGACATCCTTCGAGGTCGTCTCCGAAACGACCCGGCGACCGAGCGTTCCGTGCTTCGAACCGAATTGGCCGCCATCAATCGGATCAGACTCGCCCGTCTGATCGATGCACTCGCCGGAGGCACAGCATGAGCAAGACCCTCAGCACGCACGTTCTCGACGCGACGACGGGCAACCCCGCGGCGGGGATTCGCGTCGAACTTCGTGATCGAGACGGCGCCTCCGTCACCACTGCGGAGACCGACTCCGACGGCCGCATCCCCGAACTTGCTCCCGGTGGCCTGACCGCCGGTCACTACACCCTGACTTTCGACACCGGAACGTATTTCGAGACCAACGGACAAGAAAACTTCTACCCGGAAGTGACAGTGACCTTCCGGGTGGACGACACGGCACGGGGCTATCACGTCCCACTGTTGCTGTCTCCCTTTGCCTATTCCACCTATCGCGGGAGCTGAACACGTGACTACCGAAAACATCACGACCGGCAACATCACAACCGGCAGTACGAACACCGAACGGTTGAGCGGATCGATCGAACTATCGGGTCACCAGTACGGCAAAGCGGAAAATCGAGTAGTCCGAATCTATCGAGACACCCCCCGTCACGAAATTCACGACATCAACGTCTCCACCTGCCTGCGTGGAGATTTCGCCGACGCGTACCTCACCGGTGATCAATCGAAGGTTCTGCCGACCGACACGCAGAAACAAACGGCCTACTCCTACGCCAAGGAAAAGGGTCTGATCTCGATCGAGACGTACGGACTCGAACTCGCCCGTCATTTCGTCGACGACATCGAACCGGTCAGTGGCGCGCGGATCGAGATCGAGGAATACGCCTGGGAGCGTGCGATTGTCGACGGCAGCGAGCACGACTACACCTGGATTCGGAAGGGTCAGGAAGTTCGGACGGCGTCGATCACCATCGCCGATACCGGGACATGGGTGATCGGCGGCCTGAAGGACCTCGTGATCCTCAAATCGACCGGTAGTGAGTTCTCGGGTTTTCTCGAAGATCCGTACACCGTTCTCGAGCCGACCGACGACCGCGTCATGGCGACGACGTTGGTCGCCCAGTGGCGATTCGTCACCACCGACGTCGACTGGGAATCGGTCTACGCGGGCATCAAGGCACAGATCGTCAAGCAGTTCGCACAGGTACATTCACTTGCCCTGCAGCAGACGCTCTTCCACATCGGCAAGGCAATCCTCGAGGAATTCCCGATCATCGCGGAGGTTCGACTGTCCGCACCCAACAAGCATCATTTCGAATATGCACTCGGCCGCTTCGGAGTGGAGAACGACAACGAGGTGTTCCACGCTGCGGATCGTCCGTACGGCCTGATCCAAGCTGCGGTCAGCCGATCCGACGCACCAGACGCGGGACCGTCGTGGACCACCTACGCCGGTTGGTTGTCGTGACCGAATCAGCTCTCGGGGCAACACTCGTCGTGGCGGGCGCTCATGTGGTCACGATGGACGGCGACCGCTCCGAGTACTCCGACGGCTATGTGGCGATCTCGGGCAACAAGATCGAAGACGTCGGCACCGGAACGCCACCCGAATACCCGGGTGCGCAAGTGATCGACGGGAGTGGTTGCCTGATCACGCCGGGTCTGGTCAACACACATCATCATCTCTACCAATGGATCACCCGAGGCCTGGCCGCGGACTCGACGCTTTTCGAGTGGCTGACCACCCTGTACCCCGTCTGGGCGGGTATCGACGCCGACGCCGTCCACGTGGCGGCCACCGGCGGCCTCACGTGGTTGGCGAAAACCGGATGTACGACCACCACCGACCACCACTACGTCGTTCCCCGCGACGCCGGCGACGTTTTCGAGGCCGAGATCACCGCTGCTGCGCAGGTCGGCCTTCGATTCCACCCGTGTCGTGGGTCGATGGATCTCGGCCAGAGTTCCGGCGGCCTGCCACCGGATCACGTCGTGGAAAAACTCGATGACATCCTGGCCGGCACGCAGTCGGTGATCGACCGTTGGCACGACCCGAATCCCGGATCGATGCTGCAGATCGCGGTAGCTCCCTGCTCACCCTTCTCGGTGACGGAGGCATTGCTCCGCGAGTCCGCGACGCTGGCCCGCGAAAACGGCGTGCGTATGCACACGCATCTGGCCGAGACACTGGACGAGGAGAGATTCTGCCGCGAGCATTTCGGTTGCACGCCGGTCGAATACATGGAACGAGTCGGCTGGGTGGGCCCGGACGTCTGGTACGCCCACGCAGTCCATCTCGACGACGCCGGTATCGAGACGATGGCGCGAACCGGAACTGCGGCGGCGCACTGCCCGACCTCCAACGCGCGCCTGGGAGCCGGTATCGCCCGTGCCGCCGATCTGGTGAACGGCGGGGTCACCGTGGGGCTCGGCGTGGACGGCGCGGCGAGCAATGAAGCTTGCAGCCTGATCGAGGAGTCTCGTCATGCACTTCTGTTTGCTCGCGCGAAGGGCGGACCGCAGACGATGACGGTGCGAAAAGCCTTGGAATTGGGAACGATCGCCGGCGCACGAGTTCTGGGCCGCGAGGGCGAAATCGGATCGATCGAGGTCGGAAAACTTGCCGACCTGGCGGTGTGGAAACTCGACACCGTCGCGCATACCGGCATCACCGATCCAGTGGCGGCGCTCGTACTCGGCTCGACTCCCCCGCTGAAGTTACTGCTCGTCAACGGGCGAATCGTAGTTGCCGACGGACGAGTCACCACCGTCGACGAGGACGTCGTGGCCTCGGATGTCGCACGCGCACACCGCGATCTACTCGGAAAGGCTTGAGGTCGCGATGGACCTGCACAGCGTCGACGAAGTTCTGGTGCCGCGGACCCGCGCCGAACTCCCCTGTGCGTCACCCGGCATCGGGTTCATCGGTGGCGGCACCTGGCTGTACTCGGAACCGCAGCCGCACCTGACCACCCTTGTCGACCTTGCGGGCTTCGACTGGGAAGCTGTAGCGGTCGGCGATCTCGGTCTCGAGATCGCGGCCACCTGCACCATCGAGGAACTGTGCCGCGCCGAACTTCCCGCATCCTGGCGCGCCGCAGCGCTGTTCCAACACTGCGCTGACGCACTACTCGCATCGTGGAAGGTGTTGCGATACGCGACAGTCGGCGGCAACATCGCGCTCTCCTTCCCGGCCGGAGCGATGACGACTCTGTGTACCGCTCTCGATGCCGAACTGACGATCTGGCGTCCGGACGGTACCGAATACTCGTTCCCCGTAGTCGATTTCGTTATCGACGATTCTCGAAACGTACTCAGGTCCGGCGAGATCATCCGCAGTATCCGGATTCCCGTGCATGCATTGACTGCCCGTACCGCGATGCGAAAGCTGGCTCAGACGTCACTCGGGCGATCGGCCGTAGCCGTGGCCGGACGCTGCGGCGCCGACGGTTTCACGCTGGCGATCACCGCCGCGACCCGCCGTCCGTACGCTCTCAAATTCGACGAACTCCCCGACGCCACAGCACTTGCGGATGCGTTGCGCAGCAGGATTCCGGAAGACGCCTACTTCACCGATGTCCATGGAACTGCGCCGTGGCGGAAGGCGATGACCGAGCTTCTTGCCGAAGAAATCCGAGGTGAACTGGAATGAAGTACTCGGTGGACGGAGTTCCGCGCGACGACCAGCCCCGCCCAGGACAGTGCCTGCGAACCTTCCTCCGCGAGCACGGAGCGAACTCCGTCAAGAAGGGGTGCGATGCCGGAGACTGTGGCGCCTGCTCGGTGCTGGTCGACGGACACCCCACCCATTCGTGCATATTTCCCGCCCATCGCATCAACGGCCGCGACGTCGTCACCGCCTCCGGTCTCGGAACACCGGAGAAACTTCACCCCATTCAACAGGCATTCGTGGACGCGGGCGGATTCCAATGTGGTTTCTGTACAGCGGGAATGGTAGTCACCGCATCAGCGTTGTCGGTCGAGCAAAAATCCGATCTCGCGTGCTCGATGAAAGGTAACCTGTGCCGCTGCACCGGTTATCGGTCCATTCGTGACGCTCTCGCCGGTACATCCAATACGGAGACTGCCAAAATAGGCGGGGCACAAGGGCGTTCGATCGCAGCACCGGCGTCCGCGCGCATCGTCACGGGAACCGAGCAGTACACCATGGACTTCTCCCCGGGTGAGAAGCCGGTCGACCTGCTTCACGTCGCAGTACTCGGCAGTCCGCACGCACACGCACACATAAGCCGGATAGACACGGCAGCAGCCGAAGCGGCGCCGGGCGTCACCGCGGTCCTCACTTTTCATGACAGTCCGGACGTGCTGTTCTCGACCGCCCGGCACGAGGACCGCAACGACGATCCGGACGACACGCGCGTGTTCGACAGCACCCTCCGTTTCCGCGGCCAGCGCGTAGCCGCGGTCATCGCCGAATCCCCGACGCAGGCGGAACGTGCACTCTCGCTGATCGAAGTCGACTACGAGGTACGCGACGCGGTATTCGAACCAGATCTGGCGCGTTCCCCCGGCGCTCCACTCCTGCACGGCGACAAGGACGAGAGCTCGCGGATCGCCGAGGCCCCTCGCAACGTGGTTGCCGCGCTTCACGATGGCGTCGGCGATCTGGACCGTGCGCTCGCGGATGCGACTGCAGTCGTCGAAGGTACGTGGAAAACTGCGCGAGTCCAGCACGTGGCCTTGGAAACTCACGGCGCAGTGGGGTGGCTCGACGAGGAGGGCCGTCTCGTCATCAGAAGCAGCACACAGGTGCCGTTTCTGGTTCGGGACGAATTGGCCCACATCTTCGATCTCGATCGCAGCCGAATCCGGGTGTTCGCAAAACGGGTAGGCGGGGGTTTCGGCGGGAAGCAGGAACTACTCACCGAGGATCTGGTCGCACTGGCCGTCTTGAAGACCGGCAAGCCCGTAGCCTACGAGTTCAGCCGCAGCGATCAGTTCACCATCGCACCGTCACGGCATCCGATGCGAGTATCGGTGCGTGCGGGCGCCGACGCCGACGGAACTCTCACTGCGCTCGCTATCGACGTCCTTTCCGACGCGGGGGCGTACGGGAACCATTCGATCGGAGTCATGTTCCATGGTTGCGCCGAATCCATGGCGGTCTATCGCGCTGCGACCAAACGCGTCGACGCCGAAGCGGTCTACACGAACAACGTTCCCTCCGGGGCCTTTCGTGGTTACGGGCTCGGCCAGATCATCTTCGCCGTCGAGTCGGCCATGGATCAGCTCGCGGATCGTCTCGGCATGGACCCCTTCGAGTTTCGGCGGCGCAACGTCGTCGTTCCCGGAGACGATTTTGTCGACTGGCACGTCGAGGACGGTGATCTCGAATTCGGCAGCTACGGACTGGACCAGTGCATCGACCTCGTCGACAGTGCACTGTCGAGCGGACGCGGAGAGGCTGCACCGGCAGGGTCGCGTTGGCAGATCGGTCGGGGCATGGCAATTGCCATGATCGCGACGATCCCGCCGCGTGGTCACTTCTCCGACACCACCGTCGCACTCGAGGCCGACGGTCGGTACGTCGTGAACATCGGCACCGCTGAGTTCGGCAACGGAACCACTACGATTCACCAGCAGATCGCGGCCACCGAATTGCGGACGACAGTCGATCGCATCACGATTGTTCAATCCGACACCGATGCCGGCGGATACGACACCGGAGCATTCGGGTCGACAGGAACGGTGGTCGCCGGAAAGGCGCTCCTGATCGCCTGCGAGCGCCTTCGCGAGCGGATACTGACCCGTGCGGTGCGATCGAGCGGTCGCGGCGCGCAGATCGACGACCTTTCGCCGGACGGTGTCGAAACGTCCCACGGTTGCCTCGATTTCGCGACGCTACTCGAAGGTGGCCCGCTCGCCGCTGACGGTCGCCACGACGGAACACCGCGCTCGGTCTCGTTCAACGTTCACGGTTTTCGCGTTGCCGTCGACACGGATACCGGCCGGGTGAAGATCCTGCAGTCGGTTCAGGCCGCCGATGCCGGCACCGTCATGAACCCGGCACAACTGCGAGGGCAGGTGGAAGGCGGTGTGGGACAGGCCCTCGGCGCTGCACTGTCGGAGGAAATCGTCATCGAAGAAGGCCGAGTGATCAATCCTCAGCTACGCAATTACCACGTTCCACAGATCGGAGATTTGCCGATCACCGAAGTACTGTTTGCCGACACGTACGACAAACTCGGGCCTTTCGGCGCAAAATCGATGAGTGAGGCCCCCTTCAATCCGGTAGCACCGGCGTTGGCAAACGCGATAGCCAACGCGTGTGGAGTGCGTATGTACTCCACACCGATGACACCGGATCGAGTGTGGAGCGAACTCCAGGCCAGAGCCTAGACTTCGCGCTCGAGCACTCGCTCGACCGCGTCGACCGCGTCGTCCAACTCACCGGTGGTCACCGTCAGCGCGGGACGGAATCTGATTCCTCTCTTCCCGGTGGGCAGTATCATCACATGCTCGTCTTCTCGCAGTCGCTGGACAACGCGATCGCGAAGGTCACTGTCTTCCAGAGTGATCGCGCACATCAGACCACGACCGCGCGGCTCGGTTGCCGCCGCGTACCGCCCGCAGACTTCGGTCAACCGGGCAAGGAGATGCGCACCCGTGAATCGCACGCGGTCGATCAGTCGGTCCTGCTCGACGACTTCGAGTATCCGCCGGGCACGAACCATGTCGGTGAGGTTGCCACCCCACGTCGAATTGATCCGAGAACTGACGTGAAACACGTTGTCATGCACTTCATCCACGCGCCCGCCGGCCATGATTCCGCACACCTGCGTTTTCTTGCCGAACGCCACCACATCCGGACTCAGACCCAATTGTTGGTAGGCCCAGGCAGTTCCGGTGATTCCGCAACCGGTCTGTACTTCGTCGAGAATGAAGAGGGCGTCGTTTTCGTGGCACAACTCCTGCATCGCCTGCAGAAATTCCGGCCTGAGGTGATGGTCGCCGCCCTCGCCCTGGATCGGCTCGGCGATGAAACAGGCAATGTCGTCGGGGTTGTCGGCAAAAGCTCGGCGCGCTTGATCGAGAGCTTGCCTCTCCGCAGCTTCGACATCGCGGCCGTCTGCCAGGTACGGCGAGTCGATACGTGGCCAGTCGAACTTGGGGAATCGCGCGACCTTGCCCGGTTCGGTGTTGGTGAGCGACATCGTGTAGCCACTGCGGCCGTGAAAAGCCTCGGTCAGGTGCAGGACCTTTGTCCCCAGATCTGCTGACAACCCACGGCTTTCGTTCCACCGACTCTTCCAGTCGAAGGCAACCTTGAGTGCATTTTCCACCGCCAGGGCTCCGCCGTCGACGAAGAACAAGTGTGGGAGTGCCGAATCCCCCAGTACCCGAGCGAAAGCCGCAACGAAGCGCGCCATGGGTTCGGTGTAGATGTCGGAGTTACTCGGCTTGTTGGAGGCCACGACAGCCAACTCCTGTTGAAACTCCTCGTCGCCTGTGATCGCAGGGTGATTCATACCCAGGGCCGAAGAGCCGAAGAAACCGAACATGTCCAGATACTCGGTTCCGTCTCGCAGGTCACGGAGATAGGAACCCCGCGACCCTTCGACGTCGAGAATCAGATCGAATCCGTCGACGAGGATGCTGGCCTTCAACACGTCGTAGACCGGAAAGAGCGCACTGTCACCGAAGTCTCGCATCGCAGTACTCATACGCGAAGGCTATGTCAATTTTCCGGGAGTGTCGATAGAGGACCGTAAAAGTTATTGAACAAGCGTCATTCGTCGTAAAAAGTTTGTAGGATGATGGTGCTTCGTGTGTTGACGTTGGCTGCCGTACGAATCTCCTGCAGCAATCGCTCCAACGCCCGAGGTGACGCCACCCGGACCAGGAGGACGTAGCTTTCGCTCCCGGCTACCGAGTGACACGAGACGACCGCCGGCAGATGACGCAAGCGGGCAGGCGCATCGTCGGGCTGCGAGGGATCGAGAGGAGTGATGGCGACAAATGCGGACAGATTGTGACCGAGTGCCTCCGGATCGATCTTCGCGGAGTACCCACGGATCACCTTGCGAGATTCCAAACGACGCACTCGCGACTGGACTGCGGAGATCGAGAGTCCAGCCTTCTCAGCAAGACTCGCGAGAGTGGCACGGCCGTCCAAGACCAATTCACGCATCAAAAGTCGATCGGTTTCGTCGACCGGAACACCGGCAACGTCACTGGTTTCTGTTTCTCGCACCTGCGCAGGCTAACGCAATCGGACATTCGTATGGTTGAAACCTGGGAGCTACGTGCACGGTTCGCAGCGGCCCTCGCCAAGATGTATGGCGACGAGGTCCCCGCTTACAACACCTTGGTAGATGTAACGATGCAGGTGAACCGTGATTTTGCCGCCGAACATCCGGATTCTGCGGAGCGCCTGGGCAGCCTGGCGAGAGTCAGCGCCGAGCGTCACGGCGCCATCAGACTGGGGACTCTCGACGAACTACGTGACGTAGCCACCGTCTTCGGCGGATTCGGTATGTTTCCGGTCGGCTATTACGACCTCCGGCTCACCGACTCCCCCATTCCCGTTGTCTCGACGGCATTTCGCCCCACCGATCCCGCCGAACTCGCCCGGAACCCGTTCCGCGTTTTCACCTCGGTGCTGACCAGTTCCGATTCCAGGTTCTTCGACACCGACCTCGAGCGTCGGATCACCGGGTTTCTGCGTCGCCGGACCCTGTTCTCTCCCGAACTTCTGCAGTGGGCACGTCAATCGAGTCGCGAGGGCGGCCTGACGGAGCCCGAGGCGACACAGTTCGTCGATGCAGCGACCTCGGCGTTTCGGCTCGGCACCGATCCCATCGACGCGGGCTGGTACCGCGAACTCGCCGCAATCTCGCCTGTCGCTGCAGACATTGCGGGGCAGGGCTCGACCCACGTCAATCACCTCACCCCGCGAGTGCTCGACATCGACGAGTTGTACCGCCGCATGACCGAGCGCGGTATCACCATGATCGACCGCATCCAAGGCCCGCCGAGATGGAGCGGACCACCACTACTTCTGCGGCAGACGTCGTTTCGTGCATTGGCCGAAGACAGACTCTTCCGTCAGCACGACGGATCGGTCACCACTGAGCCCGTCCGCGTCAGATTCGGCGAGGTGGAGGCACGCGGAATCGCGTTGACCCGCAGCGGGCGAGCGATCTACGACCGACTGATCGCCACGCCCGAGGACGCCGACTGGGACAGCGAATTTCCGCACTCCGAAAGCGAACTCGATGCCGCGGGGTTGGCGTACTTCACGTACCGAAACGAAGGAACTGTTGTCGTCCGCGACCCGATCGTCTACGAGGACTTCCTACCTGCCTCCGCGGCCGGGATCTTCGCATCCAATCTCGATTCCGTGACCGGATTCGTTTCCGATGCGCCCGGCGCCGAATACGGGCAGGATCGATTGGAGGGCGCCATCGACCGCACCATCGAAGATCCGTTCGAGCTGTACCGCGCACAACAAGAGGCGTCACGTGCCGTGCTGCCTCCCGCCCACAACAACAGAGGACTCCCCAGTGAACCTGCCTGATTCTTCGAGCCTCGCCGATCGCGCCGAAAGCGCCCTTGCCGCGTGCGGTGTCGAGTGGCCCGCCGGCGACCTGAGCGCACGAACCCCCATCACCGGTACGCAACTGCGTACCGTTCGGCAGCACTCCGGCCGAGAGGTCGACGACGCCGTCGAGGCGGCTCATCGTGCGTTCCTCACCTGGCGAACCGTTCCCGCTCCGGCGCGCGGCGCGGTCGTACGCCGGCTGGGCAGCTTACTGACCGAGCACAAGGATGACCTCGCGGAAATCGTGACGTTGGAGGCCGGGAAGGTCACCTCGGAGGCTCTCGGCGAGGTACAGGAGATGATCGACATCTGCGAGTTCGCCGTCGGTCTCTCCCGGCAGCTCTACGGACGCACCATGCCGTCCGAGCGTCCCGGACACCGGTTGACGGAAACGTGGCACCCTCTCGGCGTTGTCGGAGTCATCTCCGCGTTCAACTTTCCCGTCGCGGTGTGGTCGTGGAATACCGCCATCGCTCTGGTCTGCGGCGACTCCGTCGTCTGGAAGCCTTCGGAAACCACTCCGTTGACCGCGCTGGCATGTGACGCGCTCCTGCGACGCGCGCTCGCGGATTGTCAAGCACCGATCGACGTTCACCAGTTGGTCGTCGGCGGACGTGGCGTCGGTGAGGCTCTCGTGGACAACCCACTCGTGGCCTTGGTCAGCGCCACCGGTTCCGTGAGGATGGGCCGCGCCGTGGCTCCGCGGGTCGCCGAGCGCTTCGGACGAAGTCTCCTGGAACTGGGTGGAAACAACGCCGCAGTCGTCACGCCGTCGGCGGATCTCGAGCTTGCCGTGCGCGGAATTGTCTTCTCCGCCGCTGGAACTGCCGGGCAGCGCTGCACCTCACTGCGCCGGCTCATCGTTCACGAGTCGATCGCCGACAACGTCGTCGACCGCGTTGCGTCCGCGTACGCGCAACTCCAGGTCGGTAGTCCCTTCGATTCCGGTGTTCTGGTCGGGCCGCTGATCAACGAAGCCGCGTTCGAGACGATGCAGAAATCGCTCTCGGCCGCACGCGCGGACGGCGGAACTGTGGTGTGTGGCGGGGACCGCGTCGGCGATTCCGGGTTCTACGTGACACCTGCCCTCGTTCGTATGCCCGCACAGACCGAGGTGGTGCGGGCGGAGACTTTTGCACCCATCCTCTACGTCTTGACCTACACCGACTTCGACGACGCCATTGCGCTGCACAACGGCGTACCTCAAGGACTCTCGTCCTCGATCTTCACACTCGACCAGCGAGAAGCAGAGCGCTTCCTCGCCGCCGACGGCTCCGATTGCGGCATCGCGAACGTGAACATCGGAACGTCCGGTGCGGAGATCGGCGGCGCATTCGGCGGGGAGAAGGAGACTGGCGGCGGACGCGAATCGGGTTCGGATTCGTGGAAGGCATACATGCGCCGAGCCACCAATACCGTCAATTACTCGGACCAGCTTCCGCTGGCTCAAGGGGTCGAGTTCGGCTGAACACCTGCCGGGCGAAATCGGTGATCGCGTCGATCAACTCCGGGAGCGCCGACAACTGCGGTGCATGGTCGGTGCCCAGGCTGACCACCTGGGCACCGGGGACAAGTCTCTGCATGGCGCGTTGAGCCTCGATCGGCACGGTTCGATCCAGCGTGCATTCGACATACAACCTCGGCACGGTTCCGAATCGCTCTTCCGTCCAGACCGGTGCCATCAGGCGGGCTGACTCCAGTTGTGGAACGAGCATGCGCGCGGCGAAGATCGCATCAGCCACCGGCGCTTCGTGGAAGAACACAGCGGCACCGGCTTCGGGCGGTACCACCGTCGCATCCCCGTCGTCGGTGGGGACCAACCAACGTGAGATCCCGACCGGACTTTCCAGACCGAGTTCGATGCAGAGCATCCCGAAGTCCGTTTGCGATGGAAGCATCATCCCTGCGACGTACACAAGACCCGTTACCCGCGAAGGCAGCAACTCAGCCACCTGTGAGGCCACGATGCCACCGCCGGAGTGACCAACGAGGGCGCACTGCCCGTCCAAGGACTCGACAACTGCCACAACATGTTCGGCAACGACATCGAGATCGATCACGTCGTCTGAGTTCCAACTTCCCGAGCCGGGAAGCTCCACCACAACAGGATTGAAGCCGGCCGATTTCAGTGGGCCACACACACGATCCCAGACCCAACCGCCGGCCCATGCTCCGTGGATCAGGACGATGTTCCGTGCACTCACTGCTTGACCTCGAGCTCTGCAGCCGAAAGTACCCGAGCCGCCTCACGACCTGCGGCGGCGTTGGACTTCCCCTGCCTCGACCCGGCCAATTTGGCCTTGATGTGATCGCGAACGGTAATGGGTTCGTACTCCAAGCCGGAGTTGTCCTGAAAACTCGGCAAGGTCGCAATCACCGCGTCGACGTTTCCGTCATGGAAGAAGGCCGCCGATCGCCGGCGCTTGATGGTGCCGTTCACCACCGGAGGCGCAACTCGGTGCAGCGTGGACATCCACCTGTCGTTGGTCAGTCGCGCGGTGAGATCCCCGAGGTTGACCAGTAGCGCGCCGTCGTGCGGCCAGACATCGTGCCAGCGTCGGTCGCTCCCGAGTACTTGCAAACCTTCGACCTGATCCGCCCACAGCACGGTGACCAGCCCGAAATCGGTATGTTCGCCCATCCCCTTCAACTCACCGTCCAACGTCACCGTCCCTTCGGGTAACGCGTAGTTGTTCATCCGCAGTACGTCGATGGAGTGGTCGGTGATCGACTCGAAGAATCCTGGGGTCAGCCCGAGCGCATCTTCGAAAATGGTGGTCAGTGTGCGTGCCACCCGCTCGCCATGGGCGTAGTAATTCTCCACCCGCTCCGTGAAACCAGACACTGCGGGCCACAGGTTGATTCCGTAATCGTCCTCCGACAGTTCGAGTTCGGTGAATGATCGGGCTTCGGTTCCGACGTTGAAGGCCTCGAAAAAGTCGTTCATTCTGGTCGCGGATTCGACGCCGAGGCTCAGGCTCAGCGACTCACTCTTGGGCGGGCTGTACCCACGATTCGCGCCCTCGATTCGGTAGCCCGACTTCGTCTCCATCGGCAGCCCGAAGAAGTCGTCCATCGCTTCGGCGAGGCCGGAAGAAACAGCGGCCGGAACACCGTGGCCCCGAATCTGCATGAAACCTACAGTCCGACAAGCATGGTCGACTTCGGCAGCCACTCGCGCCTTGTCCTGGTCGGCACCACCGAGCACGTAAGGCGAGATGTCGACGACGGGCACTTCGAAGGGATCAGACTGGGACTGTGACACTGGCGTCTCCTGCAGAGCTGGTGGCGGGTTCAGATTTTGCAGTGGCATGGAGGCTCTCTCGCGATCGCCTCGCGAGTTCACCGAGTCGGGTGTGATTGAACAGCAGATTGAGCGAAAAGGCCGAGGCCGCAGCCAAGGTGATGCCGCTACCGAGGAGGATCTGAGCCGAGGAGGGGAATCGCTCGAACATCCCCTCCGCAAATTCCGGAAGAATACCGATCCCCACCGATACAGCGGCGATCGTGGTGTTGATCGGGTCGCTGAGATCGACCTTGCGCAGCGTGTTGATTCCGACCACGGCGACAGTGGAGAACAAGATGATTCCGACGCCGCCGACCACCGGATCAGGCAGGGCTGCAACCACTTCACCCATTCGCGGGATGAGGCCGAGGACGATCAGAATGGCACCGCTGGTAGCGGTCACGTACCGGCTGTACACCCGGGTCGTGGCAACGGCGCCGACATTCTGCGAGAAAACGGTGTCGACAAAGGCATTGAAGATTCCGCCCAGAACTCCCGACATCCCGTCGGCCACCAGCCCTCGTGCGAGATCTGCTTTCTTCAAAGGCTTTCCGGTGATCTCGATGACCGCCAGCATGCTCGCCGTCGATTCTGCGAAGACGACTGCCATGACGATACTCATCGCCACCACGGCGGTGACGGGAAACTCCGGAGCGCCGAAGTGGAACGGCATCGGGAAGCCCACCCAGGCCGAGCCGCCGACGCCACTCAGATCGATCAGGCCCATCGGGATGG
Organism: Rhodococcus sp. NJ-530; assembly: GCF_003860625.1. Lineage (NCBI taxonomy): Bacteria > Bacillati > Actinomycetota > Actinomycetes > Mycobacteriales > Nocardiaceae > Rhodococcus > Rhodococcus sp. NJ-530. The sequence goes on along the minus strand of NZ_CP034152.1, from coordinate 2,237,302 downwards.
CGATCACGGTGCCGATCACCAGCGCCATCAGTACACCGAGCTGCGTCCACATCCCGCGGCCGAGGCAGATGAAGGCCACCGCGACCACAACGACTGCGGCAGCCAGCGCCAGATTCTTCGGGTCGGCGAACGACGGGGAGGTGGGGTCGTTTCCGACGATCAGTCCTCCTGCGACACCGATCAACGAGATGCCGATGACTGTGAGGACGACGCCGGTAACCAGGGGTGGGAAGTATCGGACGATCTTGGCGAACGGCACGGCCAAGGCAATGCCGACTACGCCACCGACCAGCATGGACCCGTACACCGCCTGCAGGCCGTACTCCTTGGCGATCAGAATCATCGGCGTCAGCCCGGCGAAGGTCGCCCCGCAGACGATCGGCAGCCGGACACCGGCGACCTTCCCGACGCCCAGGCTCTGAATGATCGTGATGATGCCTGCAACGAGCAAGTCCGCGCTGATCAGCATCGCGACTGTGCTGCGGTCCAGCCCTACGGCGGCACCGAAAACCAGCGGGACCGTGATGCAGCCGGTGTACATGATGAGGACGTGCTGAAGAGCAAAAGCAGACTGGCGGGCAAATGGGAGCCGCTGGTCGACAGGATGGATGGCCATGCGCCGATCTCCGTCCGAAGCTGGAAGTGTTTCGTGTACGGGACTATTCAGCACGTCGATAATTTCTTACCGTGGTCGAATTTGTTTCGTCTGTGTAATCAAAACTTTCACCAGAGCACTGCTATCTTCGGCACATGGACGACGACCAGAAGGCGATAGCGACCGCAATCGGGGCTGCCGTGCGGACGGCGCGAAAAGAAGCCGGACTGACGTTGCGCGAGGTTGCCGTGAAGTCGGGCTTGTCGCAGCCCTTCCTGAGCCAGACCGAAAACGGCCACGCAGTACCCAGTGTCATGAACCTTCATCGCCTCGCGCAATCGCTCGGCACCACGGCGCACGCACTCTTGGCACAGGGTGAGCGAACTCCGTCCAGCCTCGTCCGCGCCGGCGAGGGGCGAACCTTCGAACTGGCACACGATTCGGTGATTCGATTCTGCTCCACCGGCTCACGGACCATGGAACCCAACGAGATCACGGCAGCACCTCATTCCGAGGCAGGTGAGCACACCGAGCACGCCGGCGAAGAGTTCATTCATGTTCTCGAAGGATCTGTCGAGGTCGAGGTGGGACTGGACGAGCATCACGTTCTTCACGTTGGCGACACCCTCCTCTACACCTCGACCATCCCGCACCGGTGGTTCAATCGCACCGATGCGGTCGCGAGGTTCCTCATCGTGAGTTCGCCGCCCTCGTTCTAGATGCGCGGCTGTAGTTCCACACCACAACCCCCGGCTCACGGCTTACCCTGACAGCGTGACCATGTGGCCGGAACTTGCGCGCGAAATCGCCGATACCGTTCTGTTTCCCGTCGCCGACAGCGTCGACGCCGACGGAGAAATCCCCAGCAGCCATTTCGACGCGCTCGCCGCCGACGGCTTCTACGGCATCGCCGCCCTCGGTGAGGGTGGCCCCAGCAGCGAAGAACTGGTCGAGGTCCTCGAAACCTTGTGCGGCGGTTGCCTCGCGACGACGTTCACCTGGATGCAGCATCACGGCGTCGTCGGAGCCCTGGCGGCGAGTCCCAATGCACCTCTGCGCGAACAATACTGGGACGGTCTGGTTTCCGGCACGATTCGCGGTGGGGTTGCCTATGCCGGCGCCATCCCCCGCCCACCGCTCCTGTGGGCGAAGCGGGTGAACGACGGCTACGTCCTCGACGGGATCGCACCCTTCGTCACCGGTTGGGGCATCGTCGATGTTCTCTTGGTGTCGGCGCGCGACGAGTTCGACAATTCCATCGTTCATTCCGTCGTACCGGTAGGCGAGGCCCCGGGTCTGACGATCGAGGAGCTTCCACTGATCGCGGCGCGCGGGAGCAACACCGTCCGAATCGTGTTCGACGCTTTCGAAATTCCCGATACCGACGTCTGTGCTGTCGTCAGCGACGAACAATTCCAGAGCACCCAGCTCCCCGGCTTGTGGCTCAACGGCGCGATGGCCATGGGCATCACCCGCCGCGCTGTCACCGAACTCGCGGATCTGGGAGTCGACACCGACGCGTTCAAGGAACAAGCCACCCGGGCGCGCGCCGATCTCGATGCAGCACTGCGCGGCGGCGGCGACATGTCGGCCGCCCGCGCCCGAGCGTCGGAACTTGCGATACGCGCGTCGGCCGGACTCGTGACTGCGACCGGAAGCCGCGCTCTGGTCGGCAGCAACACCCCCGAGCGGCTCATGCGTGAAGCCACCTTCACTCTTGTCGCGGCTGGTCGCCCGGAGATCAAAACAGCTCTCGTGGAACGACTCAGCGGATACTGAGTACGCACGGTTGTACTCGATTACGCTGGGGCTCATGACCAGTGGAGAACCAGTACTCATCCCGGCCGGAACCGTGTTCACGCCGGAGGACCTGACGTTCTATGCCGATCGCGACTCCCGCAGTCTCGACGACGCCATCGCCGAAGCCGACCTTCTTGTCAGTTGCCCACACTCGGGTTCCGCGATTCCAGCAGAACTCTCACGTTTTCTCGCACCCGAGTTCACACAGCGGCTGCAATTCGACTTCACCGACATGTCCACCAGTCCCATCGTGCGCCGTTGGGCCGAAATCGATTCGCGCATCGTATACGTGGAGAATCCGCACCCTCGCATGATTCGCGATCCCAACCGTGCGAAGCCCGAAAACCTGGAAGCGTCACTGCGCGAAGCATTCGCCCGCGTCCACAAGGCCGGTGCAGGCAACAAAGCAGACCTCACCGGCGTCGACGCAGTTCGCCCTGTCACCTTCTCGTTCTACCCCCTGCTGCTCGAGCCGACCGACGACGCGGGCTGGAAGGACCTCGCCGAGACCTTCACCGAGACAGCTGAACACGGTTTGGGCGTCTACGAGAGAACTCGCGACGCACTGATCGAAGCCATGGTGGCGAAGAGCTTCGAACTCGGTCGATCGTTCACGACCTTGTCGTTCCACGACACGATGAACCACACCACCCGGCAGGACGGCGCCGTCAATGTCGAACGGCCGGAAGCAGATCGGCTCCCCGACGTCGTCGCGCTCTCCAATCGTGGCGACCACGACGGCAATCGACGCGGCGACAATCCCGTGACGATGGATCCGGAGCTCATTCGCACACTTGCGATCTCACATCGCAAGGGATTTCAGGTCGACGATCCGGATGCCGTCGCTCTCAATCAGCCGTACCTCGGCAGTTTCGAAATCATTCGAGCCGGAGCCAGATTCGCCGAATTGAGCGCCCGCGCCGCCGAAGCCGGGATCACGTTGAGCGCGGTTCAGGCCGAATTCAAACGAGAATTCCTACTGGGAGACGAACTGGCCGCCTACATCATGGAACCCGGCGTCGACTGGCCTACACCCGACGCCGAACGGGTGGACCAGCTCGCCCACGCGTGCAAGGCGAGCTGGGACCACTACCGCAACAGCTGACTCAGCGCTGTCACTCAGGGCTGACTCAGTCGCAATACTCAACCGAGCACCACTCCGAACAACGCGCCGGCCGCAATCGTCGTGACGGCCAAGATGATGGTCGGCAGGAAGAACGAGTGGTCGACGAGCTTGGAACCGAGCTTCGTGCTGCCCGAGAGGTCGAAGTTCGCAGCCGCGATCTGCGAACCGTTTGTCGGCAACAGGTAGACGCCGGCAAACGCTCCGGCCCACATTCCGCTCACCAGACCGGGTGCAATCCCGGCAGCGAGACCGATCGGCACGATGGTCCTCGTAGCGGTCGACTGACTGGTCGTCAGTACACAGACCAGGAAGACACCGAGCGCGAAGATCCACGGCGCGGCGTTGACCCAGTCGCCGACGGTGCTCGTGATCAGCTCGGAATGGGCGCTGATGAACGTGTCCGTCAGCCATGCCAGACCGAACAGCGCGATGGCCGAGACCATACCGGCACGGAACACCGTCGACGACGGCACGTCGGCGACATTCGGGCGGCACACCAGCAGGATCAACGTACCCACGACGAACATCAGCATTTCGATGATCGGTGTCATCCCCATCGGAGTACCGTCGGCAGCTTCGGGACGAATCCCCTTGAACAGGCCGAAGATCACGATAGCCAGGACGCCGGCGAGGAAGATCAGTGCCGCGTTTCGTCCGGTCTTCGTCGAGACGAGTTCGGTCTTGGAGGCTGCACCAGGTCCGGCCAATTCGCCCGACTTCATCTTCGCCTGTATCTCCGGGTCGTCGGCGAGATCTTTGCCGAGTCGGTTGACCGCGATGGAGGAAAGGACGATGCCGACAACAGCAGCCGGGAAGGTGATCTTGATGATGTCGATGAGTTCGAAATCGTAGGGCGGCACGTCGGTCAGCGTGACCATTGCCGCCATTGCCGCGGACACCGGACTACACGCCAGCGCCACACCGGTCGAGACAACTGACAGCGACAGCGGTCGTGACGGCCGCACACCGTTCTTGTACGAGACGTCGTAGATGACGGGGAGCAGTGGGTAGAGGATGTTGGACGTGCCGGCACCGACCGAGAACAGGAATGACACCAACGGCGCGATCAGCGTGATCTGTTTCGGGCGAGATTCGATCAACTTGGCCGCGATGGTGACCATCCAGTCGATACCACCGGCCGCCTGCATCATCGACGACGCGAGGACGACGGACAGGACGATGAGGAGAGCGTCGACCGGCGGACTGCCGACGTCCTCTCCGAAGACGAACACGAGGACGGCAACACCTGCGCCGCCCCACAGACCGAGAGCGACACCGCTCGATCTGGTACCCATGACAATCGCCCCGAGCACTACCGCCAGCTCGAGGACAATCTTGACTGCTTCCATCAGGCACTCGCCTTCTCGATAACAAGAGAATCGCTATAACAGGGCAAATAGTATGCTCTGCGCTTCGGCTGCAGGCACGAACACGCTGTCGGTGGGAAGGGGCAATATGGTGGTCGTGACCAACGTCCTCGGTAGGTTCTCGCCCGCCACACGCGAGTGGTTCGGCGGCGCTTTCAGCGCTCCGACTGCTGCGCAGCTCGGCGCCTGGGAATCCATCGCGAGTGGCTCTCACACACTTGTCGTCGCGCCCACCGGCTCCGGCAAGACATTGTCGGCGTTCCTGTGGGCGCTCGATCAACTCGCCGCCAAGGACGAAGGCGAACGCGCCACCAAAGTCCTCTACATTTCGCCGCTCAAAGCGCTGGGTGTGGACGTCGAGCGGAACCTTCGCGCGCCGCTGGTCGGCATCACGCAGACGGCGAAGCGTCTAGGCCTCACTCCGCCCGAGATCACCGTCGGTGTCCGTTCCGGTGATACGTCCCAGGCCGATCGGCGCTCGTTGATCAAACGACCCCCGGACATCCTGATCACCACGCCTGAGTCGTTGTTCCTGATGCTCACCTCCGCTGCCCGGGAAACACTGGTCGGTGTCGACACCGTGATCGTCGACGAGGTTCACGCGGTGGCGGGCACCAAGCGCGGCTCTCACCTCGCGCTCTCACTGGAACGCCTGGACGGCTTGCTCGAGCGTCCGGCGCAACGCATCGGATTGTCGGCCACTGTCCGTCCGCACGAGGAGATCGGGCGGTTCCTCGCCGGTTCGGCACCCATCCGGATCGTGGCACCGCCTGCCGCCAAGACCTTCGACCTCACGGTCCGTGTTCCCGTCGAGGACATGACCGAACTGGGGATCGCGACGCCGGACGACGGTTCCGAATCTCCCACCCCGCAAGCCGGTTCGATCTGGCCCCACGTCGAGGAACAGATCGTCGACCTCGTTCTCGACCACCGATCGTCCATCGTGTTCGCCAACTCTCGCCGCCTCGCCGAACGATTGACAGCCAGGCTCAACGAGATTCATGCAGAACGCATCGGTCTGGCCGTCGAGAAAACATCTCGCCCGCCCGCGCAGATCGGGGCTCCCACCGAGGTCAACTACGGCGCCGAACCCCTCCTTGCTCGCGCCCACCACGGATCGGTCAGCAAAGACCAGCGAGCCCTCATCGAAGACGACCTCAAATCGGGTCGATTGCGATGCGTCGTCGCCACCAGCAGCCTCGAACTCGGAATCGACATGGGCGCCGTCGACTTGGTCATCCAGGTGGAGGCACCGCCTTCTGTTGCCAGCGGCCTGCAACGTGTCGGTCGCGCCGGCCACCAGGTCGGCGAGATATCGCGAGGCGTCGTCTTCCCCAAGCATCGCACCGACCTGATTCATTGCGCGGTGACCGTCGAGCGCATGGTCGAAGGCAAGATCGAAGCGATGGCCGTTCCGGCCAATCCCCTCGACATCCTCGCTCAGCAAACTGTTGCGGCCACCGCTCTCGAACCGATCGACGTCGACGACTGGTTCGAGACGGTGCGCCGAAGCGGTTCCTTTGCAACGCTTCCCCGTTCGGCGTACGAATCGACTCTGGACTTGCTGGCGGGGCGGTACCCCTCGGACGAGTTCGCCGAATTACGTCCTCGCCTTGTCTGGGATCGTGAGTCCAACACGCTCACGGGCCGCCCGGGTTCGCAGCGTTTGGCCGTCACTTCCGGCGGCGCAATCCCCGACCGCGGCCTCTTCACCGTCTACATGGTTGGCGAGAAAGCGTCCCGCGTCGGCGAACTCGACGAGGAAATGGTCTACGAATCCCGGGTCGGCGACGTCTTTGCGCTCGGCGCCACCAGTTGGCGGATCGAGGAGATCACCTTCGATCGGGTTCTGGTCAGCCCCGCCTACGGCATGCCGGGTCGTTTGCCCTTCTGGCACGGCGACGGACTCGGTCGCCCCGCCGAACTCGGACAGGCGTTGGGACAATTCGTTCGAGAGACCGCGCTGGGTAACGAAGCCGACGTCGTCGAGCGTTGTCGCGTGGGCGGGCTCGATCACAACGCCACAACCAATCTGATCCAACTCGTCGGTGAGCAGAAGAATGCCACCGGGCAGGTGCCGTCAGATCGAACCCTGGTGGTCGAACGCTTCCGCGACGAACTCGGTGACTGGCGTCTGGTGCTGCATTCCCCGTACGGCCAACGGGTTCACGCACCGTGGGCCCTCGCCATCGGGGCGCGCCTGCAGGAACGATACGGCGTCGATTCCAGTCCGACGGCCTCCGACGACGGCATCATCATCCGTCTCCCCGACACCGAGAACGAACCTCCCGGCGCCGAACTGTTCACCTTCGACGTCGAGGACATCGAAGATCTGGTCACCCAAGAGGTGGGCGGCTCCGCGCTCTTCGCTTCCCGATTCCGCGAATGTGCCGCCCGCGCACTGCTTCTCCCCCGCCGCAATCCCGGAAAACGTGCACCACTGTGGCAGCAGCGTCAGCGGTCGGCGCAACTGCTGGACGTCGCCCGCAAGTTCCCGACCTTCCCGATCCTGCTCGAGACCGTACGCGAGTGCTTGCAGGACGTTTACGACCTGCCTGCACTGAAGGAATTGTTCGGCAAGATCGAGAAAAGGCAGATTCGAATCGTCGAGGTGGAGACGGCCTCTCCGTCTCCGTTCGCCAGTGCGCTCCTGTTCAACTACGTGGGTGCGTTCATGTACGAGGGCGACAGCCCCCTCGCCGAGCGACGCGCCGCCGCTTTGTCCTTGGACTCCACGCTGTTGGCCGAACTCCTCGGCCGCGTCGAACTGCGCGAGCTCCTCGACGCCGGAGTGATCGAGCAGGCCGAACGTGAACTGCAACGGCTCGTCCCTGACCGAAAGGCCAAAGACCTCGAGGGTGTTGCCGACCTCCTCCGCATGCTCGGCCCGCTGACCACCGAAGAAGTCACCGAACGCTGTCTCGAGGACCCGGTCTCATGGCTCGAGAAGTTGGTTACGGACAAACGCGCCCTCCACGTCTCGTATGCGGGCGAGAGCTGGTGGACCGTCGTCGAAGATGCAGCGCGGCTTCGCGATGGACTCGGCGTTCCCCTACCCATCGGCGTTCCGGCCGCGTTCATCGAGCCGGTCGATCAACCACTCGACGACCTCCTGAGCCGGTACGCCCGCACCCACGGTCCCTTCACTCTCGCCGACGCGGCTGCACGCTTCGGTCTCGGAGTATCAGTCGCGCGTGACGTTCTCGGTCGGCTCGCGCTCGAAAAGCGGGTCCAGGAAGGTGAATTCCGCCCGTCTGCAACCGGAAGCGAATGGTGCGACGCCGAGGTCCTGCGTCGCTTGCGGCGTCGCTCGCTCGCCGCGGCACGGCAGGAGGTCGAGCCGGTCAGCACCGCGACCCTCGGGCGATTCCTTCCCAGTTGGCAGCACGTGGGCGGCACGCTGCGAGGAATCGACGGTGTTGCAACGGTGGTCGATCAACTTGCCGGCGTCCCGATTCCGGCGTCCGCTCTCGAATCGTTGATCCTGCCGAGCCGAGTTGCCGACTACTCTCCCGCGATGTTGGACGAACTCACGTCGACGGGTGAAGTCCTGTGGTCCGGATCGGGAGCTATCTCGGGCAAGGACGGGTGGGTAGTGCTGCACCCCGCCGACCTGGCACCGATCACGCTCAATTCGCCCGCCGACACCGACGTCTCGGAATTGCAGAAGCGCATCCTCGACCTGCTGTCCGGCGGCGGTGCCTACTTCTTCCGCCAGTTGGTCGACGCGTTGCGAACTACGGAGTCGGCTGCGGACACGGTCGACAGTGCGGTGACGACGGCACTGTGGGAGTTGGTGTGGCTCGGACACATCGGTAACGACACCGTTGCACCGCTGCGCGCACTTCTCTCCGACACCACCAGAACAACAACCAGTCACCGATCGCCTCGCCGTGTTCCGCGGGCCCGTCCGTACCGCGGAATGGCCCGCGCTTCCACGCCCGCGCGCACGGGACCGGCAACTGCCTCCGGTCGGTGGTTCCAGCTGCCAGGTATCGAACCTGACCCCACTATCCGGGCGCACGCCACGGCTGATCTGCTGCTCGAACGATACGGCGTCGTCACCCGCGGTTCGGTGATGAGCGAGAACGTGCCGGGCGGTTTCGCGTTGATCTACAAGGTACTGAGCACGTTCGAGGACAACGGGCGCGCTCGACGCGGATACTTCGTGGACACCCTGGGCGGCGCTCAATTCTCCACGCCTCCCGTGGTGGACCGCTTGCGGACGTTCGGTGATTCCATCGAGGGGCGCCACACCTCCTCGGCTGCAGTCACTCTCGCGGCGTGCGACCCGGCAAACCCGTACGGCGCGGCGCTGCCGTGGCCGGCGTCGGGGGGCGAAGAGTCACCAGGACACCGACCCGGACGAAAAGCCGGCGCACTGGTAGTTCTGGTGGAGGGTGAGTTGGTTCTGTTCGTCGAGCGCGGCGGTCGCACGATCCTGACATTCACCGACGACGGCGGAACGTTGCGCCTGGCAGCACTGTCACTTGCTCAGAAGGTGACTTCTCGCGCCATCGACAAGTTGGTAGTGGAGAAGGTCGACGGAGAGACCATCCACGGCAACGATTTTGCTCCGGTCCTGGTCGAAGCCGGCTTCGCGGCCACCCCTCGCGGATTCCGGTTGCGGTCATGAGGATTGGGGTCATGATGATTGAGATCGTGGAAGTTGAGATCCTGAAGTGTGGGTGCGGCGACCATGCCTGAGGGCGATACCGTGTGGCGGGCCGCCAATGAACTGCGCGCTGCCCTGGCCGAGAAGGTACTCACCACCTGCGACGTCCGCGTTCCTCGTTACGCCACGGTTGATCTCTCGGGCCACCGCGTGGATTCCGTCGCCAGCCGCGGAAAACATCTCCTGATCCGAGTGGGCGAAGCGTCCATTCACACGCATCTGAAGATGGAAGGTCAGTGGCAGATTTATCGCCCCGGCGAGCGCTGGCGCCGACCCGCCCATCAAGCGCGCATCATCTTGGCCACCGAAGACTCTGTAGCAGTTGGCTTTTCACTGGGAATCACCGAGATCCTCGAACTCGGGCAGGAACAGGAGGCCGTCGGACATCTCGGACCGGATCTGCTCGGGACCGATTGGGACAGTTCCGTGGCCGCCCGAAATCTACGGGCCGCCGACTCCGTACCGATCGGAATCGCGCTCCTGGATCAGCGGGTGATGGCCGGACTGGGCAACGTGTACCGAAACGAGATCTGCTTCCTACGAGGTATTCACCCGAAAACGCCGACACATCTCGCGGGGAATCTCGACGCGATAGTGGATCTGTCTTTTCGCACCATCAACGTCAACAAGTCACGTCGCATCCGGGTCACCACCGGCGACACCCGCCCCGGTAGGCAGACATGGGTGTACGGCAGACGCGGAAAACCATGCCGCCGTTGCGGAACTCGCATCAGAGAAGACACCCTCGGACCGGATCAGCTCACCGAGCGAAATATCTTCTTCTGCCCGGCCTGCCAGCCCTTCACGCCTGGTTAGCGTTGATCAGCAGCCTGACGCAGTGGCGGACAAATCGATCACGGTCCACGACGATCGTGCCGTCCAGATAACCGATGAACAGTGTGAACAACGCCCCGACCAGTCCGACTGCCACCAGTTGCTTGTCCACGGGATCAGCGATCTCGGACAACTGGTCGTACACCAGGTCGACGAACGCCGGCATCGATTCGATACCGCGGCCGCTCAGGACGGGTTCCGACAGCGGGGCGATCAGGAGCACTCTCCCCATCGCCGGATCGTCGACCATGAGCTTGACGAAAGCGTCGACCGCAGCGGTGGCGACGGCCTCGGATGTCGTCTCCGACTCCACTGCCGACGCAAGCGCCGACTGCGCGCGCTCGGCGACAAACGTGTGGACCGCGACAACGTACTGATCGCGATCGGTGAAGCTTTCGTAGAAGTACCGCTCGGTCAGACCGGCAGCCTTGCAGACCGCACGCACGTTGACGGCCGGACCGTCGACCGCACCGAGCAGTGTCACTCCGACGTCGAACAACGTCGCCTTTCGAGTGGCCCTGCGTTCTTCGATGCTCACAACTTCCCCACTTCGCCGACACTTGATCTTCAATGCACCCGGCATTCGATCCTTGACTACCGCTGTTGTCGATCCTAATCTGACAACATGCGTAGTCAACTTGACGACAGCAGCACCCCGGTTCCCCTCGGTCCGGATTCCCTGACGTGGAAGTATTTCGGCGACTGGCGCGGGATGCTGCAAGGCGTCTGGGCCGGTTCGATGCAGAACATGCACCCCGGCCTCGGCGCCGGAGTCGAGGAGCATTCGCAATTCTTCGACGAGCGGTGGGAACGGCTGTACCGCTCGCTGTATCCCATTGCAGGCGTGGTCTTCGACGGCGATCGCGCGCAGCAGACAGCCGAAGAAGTCCGCGGCTATCACACACGAATCAAGGGCGTCGACAAGTTGGGGCGTCGGTATCACGCACTTGATCCCGACACTTTCTACTGGGCGCACGCAACGTTCTTCATGGGCACCATCGTCACTGCCGAGAACTTCTCCGGTGGCTTGACCGAGGCCCAGAAACGTCAGCTCTTCACCGAGCACATTCAGTGGTACCGCCTGTACGGGATGAGCATGCGCCCTGTTCCCGAGACCTGGGAAGCATTTCAGGAGTACTGGGACCACATGTGCCGCAACGTACTCGAAGACAACAAGGCGACCCGCGACGTCCTCGACCTGTCGGGACTCGGCAAGCCCCCGTACATGACGTGGCTACCCGATCCGTTGTGGCGGCTCGCCCGAATCCCCCTCGCCCGCGGATTCGTGTGGCTGACGGTCGGAATGTACGACCAACCGGTTCGAGACCTACTCGGCTACTCGTGGACCAGTCGCGATCAGAAAATTCACAACGCTGTCGGCCGCACCGTCAACGCCGTCTTCCGTCTGGTGCCGTGGCGATACCGGTATCAGCCACGTGCTCGCGCGGGATGGGATCGAGCTGACGGCCGAATCCCCGCCGATGCACCACTGGTCCACACACCGGCGCGCAACCTGCCCCCGCTCGAGCAGCGAGATAACCCGATGCACTACAGCCCCAGGGTCTGATCTGCCATGCTCTGAACATGGAGTGGGACCTGCGAACCCTGCTGAACCGTCCGATCACGTCTCACGGTGCGCCGCTGGGACAAGAACGTGTGGCGGCGAGGACCACCGCGTACATCTACGGCAACATTCTTGTCCTCGCCGCACTCATACCGGTGACGAAATCTCAGGAATCGCTCGGCGCCGCGATTGTGGTCGGCACGGCATTGTCGACATACATCGCCCACACATTTGCTGAGGGAGTCGGCGAGAGCATTCGCAACGATCGCCGACTGACGACCGCGGAGAGAATCGACTCGCTTCGCGATTCCGTCCCGATCCTCACCTCTGCGGTTGTTCCTGTCGTCATTCTCGCGACGGCGTGGTTCAACTTCCTGGAGCCACGGACGGCGCAGTTGATCGCGGAAATCGTCTTGATCCTGCGGATCGGTTCCACCAGTTACGTGATCAGCCGACTGCACGGCGAGAAAGTCAGTACGAACACACATCTGGCAGCCTTCGGCCTCGCTGCCGTCGCCACCCTCATAGTCGGGTTGAAGATAGTGCTCACTCATTGACGAGTCCCCCGATCGCGAATCCCCAGGCCTGAAGGGGTACTGCCGTTACCCGGCTGAGCAGTCACTCCCGCCGAACCCCCGGCCGCCGCTACCGTGGACGACATGAGCATCCCGAGTCTGAAACTGAACAACGGCGTCGACATCCCCGCGCTTGGCTTCGGCGTGTACCAGACGCCGCCGGACGAAACACTCGCCGCCGTCGAGTCCGCGCTATCGACGGGTTATCGCCATATCGACACTGCCGCGGCCTACGGCAACGAGAAGGGCGTCGGTGAGGCGATCCGGCGATCCGGACTCGATCGCGCGGACATCTTCGTCGAGTCGAAGGTCTGGATCACCGACTACGGATACGACGAGACTCTGCATGCCTTCGACAAGAGCGCAGGCAAACTCGGTGTCGAACAACTCGACCTCCTGATCCTCCACCAGGCGTTGCCGAGCGAGTTCGAGCGCACGATCGACGCGTACAGGGCGTTGGAAACGCTTCTGGACGACGGCAAGGTCCGCGCCATCGGAGTCAGTAACTTCATGCCGGATCACCTCACCCGACTCCTGGACGCAACGTCCGTGGTGCCGGCGGTCAACCAGATCGAGGTTCATCCGTACTTCAGGCAGTCGACTTTGCTCGAGGCCGACGCCGATCACGGGATTCTGTCTCAGGCATGGTCACCGATCGGCGGAATCACGTTCTACCGCGACGGCTCCCACGGCTCGACCCTCGAGGACGCCACCATCGGCGCCATCGCGACCGCTCACGGCAAGTCGCCTGCACAGGTGATGCTGCGCTGGCACCTCCAGCAGGGCCGCCAGGTGATCCCCAAGTCGGTGACTCCCTCGCGGATCGCGGAGAACTTCGACGTGTTCGACTTCGAACTCACCGCCGAAGAACTCTCCGCAATCGACGCACTCGACACCGGAGTTCGCGGCGGTCCCGAACCCGAGGTCATCACCCGCGAGAGGTTCGGAATCGAGATTCCCGAAGCCTGAACCCGGCAGCTTGAACAACACAGCAGCCCCAGTGATCTAGCTGGCGCTCCACCCGCCGTCGATGGTGTACGAAGCCCCCGTCACCATCGACGCCTCGGTCGATGCCAGCCACCCCACCAGCGATGCCACTTCCGCGGGCTCGACCATCCGTTTGATCGCGCTCTCGGTGAGCATCACCTTCTCGACAACCTCGGATTCACTGATTCCGTGAACCTTTGCCTGGTCGGAGATCTGGGATCGCACGAGTGGTGTCAGGACGTAGCCCGGATTGACACAGTTACTGGTGACACCGTGTGGGGCACCCTCGAGCGCAACAACTTTCGACAGGCCTTCGAGTCCGTGCTTTGCCGTGACGTACGCACTCTTGAATGCCGAAGCGCGGAGCCCGTGGACCGAGGAAATGTTGACGATGCGCCCGAATCCTTTGCGGTACATGTACGGCAGGGCCGCTCTGACCAGGAGGAACGGCGCTTCGACCATGAGGCGTTGAATCTTCCGGAAGTCCTCGACGTCGAAATCCTCGATGGGACTGACCCGTTGAATGCCGGCGTTGTTGACAAGTATGTCCGTCTCGAGTGCCAGATCCACGAGTTGGTCGGTGTCGAGGAGATCGACGGCCCACGCAGTGCCGTCGATCTCGTCGGCCAGCGCCTTCGCGGCGACGTCGTCGAGATCAGCGACGGTGACGTGGGCGCCGCGGGCGGCAAGGAGTCGAGCACACGCCTCGCCGATACCGCTGGCACCACCGGTGACCAGTGCCGTTTTGCCGGAGAGCATCATGCGGAAACACCGGCCCGCTCGTCGGCGAGCACTCGTGCGTCGGCAGCATCGACGGACTCGAGCGAGATTCCCTTGGTCTCCCGCGCGAAAACGACTGCGACGATAGTGACCAGGGATGCCAGCAGGAGATAGATCGCGATGGGGACCGAGGAGTCGAACTCGCTCAGCAGTCCGGTCGCGATGATCGGAGCCAGTGAACCTGCCACGATCGACGTGACCTGATATCCCAGGGAGACACCGGAATAGCGCATCCGGGTCGGGAACATCTCGGCCATGATCGCGGGTTGGCCGGCGTACATGAACGCGTGGAACACAAGCCCGATGATGATTGCCGACAAGATGACTGCATTGTGCCCGCTGTTCATCATCGGAAAGGCGAAGAATCCCCATGTTCCGGCGGTGACGGCGCCGATCATGTACACCGGGCGTCGACCGATCGTGTCGGACAGTTTGCCCACCAACGGAATCACTGCGAAGTGCACGGCATGTGCCATCAGCATCCACCAGAGGATGTGCGCCGTGTCCGCATGAACGACGACCTTGAGGTAGGTGATCGAGAAGGTCACCACGAGGTAGTACATGACGTTTTCGGCGAAACGCAGGCCCATCGCGGTCAACACTCCGCGCGGGTAACGCTTGACCACCTCGAAAACGCTGTACGAGGTTGCCTTGACCAGTTCTGCTTCCTTCTGCGCCGCAATGAAAATGGGAGCGTCGGTGACCTTGGCCCGAACGTAGTACCCGACCAGAACGATCACCGCGGAGAGCCAGAAGGCAACGCGCCAGCCCCAACTCATGAAGGATTCGTCCGAGAGCGTCGACGTCAGGATCAACAGCACGACAGTGGCCACCAGGTTGCCCATCGGCACGCCGGCCTGAGGCCAGGACGACCAGAACCCGCGAGATCGATTCGGGCTGTGCTCGGCGACAAGGAGTACCGCCCCACCCCATTCGCCGCCGACAGCAAATCCTTGGATGAAGCGCAGCGTGACCAGCAGTGCCGGCGCCCAGTAGCCGATCTGACCGTAGGTCGGTAGGCAGCCCATCAGGAAGGTCGCGGCACCGACCAGCAGCAAACTGAACTGCAACAACTGCTTCCGGCCGAACTTGTCTCCGAAATATCCGAAGACGATTCCGCCGAGTGGCCGGGCGGCGAATCCGACGGCGTAGGTGATGAAAGCCGCGATGATCGCATCCAGCTCGTTGCCGCCGCCAGGAAAGAAGACTTTGCTGAAGACCAGCGTGGCCGCCGTGCCGTACAGAAAGAACTCGTACCACTCGACCACGGTGCCCGCCATCGAGGCGCCGACCACCTTCTTCAGCCCCGATGGTGGGGCTTGGCTCTCGGGTTTCGGCATGTTGTCGACGCTCATCGTGGACTCCCTCGTCTTCAGTTCGCGATTCGCCTGCTCTTCACGATCACGAATGTGACCGCTCGCACATTTTTTGTGACTCGATGAGTATCGGTGCAGATTCTTGGCACGACAATGACAAATCTCGCACCATACAGGTGCAAAAATGCAGATATGACACTCGGACTGAGCCCGGACGACCTACTGGTGCTTCTCGCGGTCGGTCGCACCGGCCGCTTCAACACCGCCGCCGACGACCTGGGCCTCAACCACACCACCATTTCGCGCCGCATCGCCTCGCTCGAGAAGAGCCTCGGCGGCCGTGTACTGGTCCGCTCGTCCGGCGGCTGGGAGTTGACCGACCTGGGCAGACAAGCCCTCAGCGCGGCCGAGCGCATCGAGGCCGCGGTGAACGAACTGGCACTCGACTCCACCGGTCAGCAGCAACTCGACGGCGTCGTGCGGGTCTCGGCCACCGACGGCTTCAGCGCATACATCGCGGCCCCCGCCGGCGCAGCGGTTCGCAGACGCCATCCTCGCGTGAGCGTGGAGATAGTCGTCGCGACCAGAAAGGCGTCGCAGATACGCTCGGGGCTCGACATCGAGGTTGTTGTCGGCAAACCTCAAGTTCACCGCGCCGAGGCCGTCCATCTGGCCGACTACGCGCTGGGTTTGTACGCCTCCCGAGAGTATCTACGTCAGAATGCTGTTCCCGAAAGTGCCGAAGAGCTGGCCGAACACTCGCTCGTGTATTTCATCGACTCGATGCTGCAGGTCGACGAACTCGATCTGGCTCGCAAGCTCACGGTTTCCATGCGCGAGGCCGTCACGTCCACCAACGTGTTCGTCCACATCGAGGCAACGCGCGCGGGTGCCGGCATCGGCCTGCTGCCCTGCTTCATGGCCGAGCAGCACGACGATCTGATTCGCGTGCTGCCGGCTCACATCGAAGTCAGGCTTTCGTACTGGTTGGTGGCTCGTTCTGAATCCTTGCGCCGACCGGAAGTCGCAGCGGTGGTGACGGCACTTCGAGAGACGGTGGATCTCAAGCGATCTCAACTCCTCGGCTCGCCCGGGGCGAACGAAGCGCTCAGTCCAGAGTCGAACGATGCTGGACGATGACCTTGCGCGCCAACTCGGCGATCTTGACGTTCATGTTCTGCGAGGTTCGCACCAGAATGTCGAAGGCCTCGTCGTCGGACACCCGATGCAATGCCATCAGCAGACCGACGGCCTGACCGATTTCGCGACTGCTCGCCAGACCTCGCCGCAGCGAGTCGGCATCCTCTCCTCGGTTCAGCGCGGTGACGGCCACGGATGCAAACGATGCCAACATGATCGCGTGGTCGGCAACAGTTTCCGTGAATGCTCCCGGAGTGTCGGAGAAGAGGTTGAGGGCACCAAACTTCTGACGATCGACCATCAGTCGGAACCCCATCGAGCCACGAATGGGTGTCTCTGCCACGACTTTCCGAGCGAACTCGGGCCACTGATTCGGAGTGCGAAGATCTGACTCGAGCTGCGGCGCCTCCGTGTCGAGGGCGTCGATGCACGGCCCCTCGCCAGTCGCACGTTCGAGATCGTCTGCATACTCGGCGATCTCGTCGCTTGCCGCTACCGTGACGTTGGTGTTTCCCCGTCGCAGCATCAGGCTTGCGTGATCGCAACCGGGAATCAACTCGACAGCCGCCGAACAGATCGCGGAGTACACCTCGGCGCTGTCTGCGGCGGAGTAGAGGATCTCCGCCAACGCCGCGAACACTGCCGTGGGTTCTGTCAGTGCTTGATCGCGCTCAGCCATCTCCATACACCTCGGGGTCTACCGTTCATCGAATTCTTCACCGAACGGTACAAACCTTACTTACTCGAGCGGATGGGGTCGCCGCCGCTCGCCGATTCCCGCCCGTCCGTCCCCTGAAAAGCTTCCGTGGCCGCGCGGTGATGCAGAGCCGTGACGGTGGTGATCTGCTTGGACACCAGGTCGTTGAGCTCGCGGTACTGCTCCTCCGTCTCCCCGGCCGGAATGTCTCTCAGGACCTCCCACATCGCACTCTTGCCGCACAGAGCGGTCCGCATGATCTCGAGAGTTGCCAGCTTCACGAGACGGTTGCGCCAGATGGCGTCGACATGGACGAGGCGCCTGATCCGATTGACCGTCGCGTCGATCTTGGAGTACCGCGGCAGAGATATGCCCTGGGTGTCCTCGATCAGTTGCAGCAGCTGCTCGATCTCGTACTCGAGCTCACCCGGCAACGAGTCCAGCTCACCGTCGGCCCACGCGCCGTACGAGTCCGAGAGTGACCGCGAGAGTTGCAGCCCTACCATCGCTCCGCACAGGTGAGTGACCAGATAAGCAGTGGCTATGTGTTCCTCAGCAGATCTCGACCGACTACCGAACATTGGGATCCTCCTGGGCGACGCTCGACCGGTCTGTGCTGACACGGGTGGTGATTCGACATCCGCCTACCCGCGACAGACCGAGAACAAACGACGGGCGACTCAGACCCGATCCGGCACCACGACGACGGGTTCGAGGATCTCGGCCCGAGACTCCGGCGCTGCGGCGCGCAAGGCGTCGGCCGACTCGTCGTCCGGCTGGGTCTGCGACTCGATCTCCGCTTCGACGCGCGCTCGGTACGTGTCGACCTCGCGCTCGACGGTGGCGGGATCCCAACCGAGAATCGGAGCAACCAATCCGGCAACCTGTTGCGCACAGTTGACACCACGATGCGGGTACTCGATTGCGATGCGCATGCGGCGAGCCAGGATGTCGTCGAGGTGCAATGCACCCTCGGCCGCGGCGGCGTACACAGCCTCGACCTGAAGGTAATCGGGGGCATCTGTGATGGGCTGCAACAACTCCGGCGTCTGTCGGCCGAGTTCGAGGACCTCCGTGATGAGTGAACCGTAGCGGTCGAGCAAGTGCTTGACGCGATACGGATGCAAGCCGTACTGCTCGCCCAGTTGCACAGTCTGATTGATCAACGCGAAGTATCCGTCGGCGCCGACGAGCGGCACCTTCTCCGTGATCGACGACGCCACTCGCGCCGGAATGTCTTCTGCTGCGACATCGACGGCGTCTTCCGCCATGACCCGATACGTCGTGTACTTTCCACCGGCGATGGCGACCAGGCCTGGAGCCACACGGGCAACGGCGTGCTCGCGCGAGAGCTTCGACGTCTCGTCGCTCTCACCGGCAAGCAGCGGACGCAGGCCTGCGTAGACACCGTCGATGTCGGCGTGCGTCAGCGGCGTGACCAGGACGGAGTTCACGTGGCCGAGGATGTAGTCGATATCTGCTTTGGTTGCCGCTGGGTGAGCGAGATCCAAGTTCCAGTCGGTGTCCGTGGTGCCGATGATCCAGTGACTGCCCCACGGAATGACGAACAGCACCGATTTCTCGGTACGCAGGATGATGGCGGCTTCACTGACGATGCGATCGCGCGGGACGACGATGTGTACGCCCTTCGACGCTCGCACCCGGAACCGTCCGCGCTGACGTGAGAGGGCCTGGATTTCGTCCGTCCAGACACCGGTTGCATTGATGACGACGTGACCCTTGACCTCCGCGGTACGGCCGTCTTCGCAGTCGCGAACACGAACTCCCGAGACCCGGTCCGCTTCACGCAGAAATCCCACGACCTGCGTCGACGTTCGGACGACCGCGCCGTAGTGGGCGGCGGTCCGTGCAACGGTCATGGTGTGCCGAGCGTCGTCGACGACGGTGTCGTAGTACTGGATGCCACCGGTCAGTGAACTGCGCTTGAGGCTCGGCGACATGCGCAGTGCGCCCGCCCGCGTCAAGTGCTTCTGGGAGGGGACCGACTTGGCGCCGCCCATTCGGTCATAGAGGAAGATTCCCGCGGCCATGTACGGGCGCTCCCACACGCGGTGAGCCAGAGGGAACAAGAACTTCAGCGGCTTGACCAGGTGCGGAGCGAGCGTGGTCAGCGAGAGCTCGCGCTCACGCAATGCTTCACGAACGAGGCCGAATTCGAGTTGCTCGAGATAGCGGAGACCGCCGTGGAACATCTTCGACGAGCGACTGGACGTACCGGATGCGTAGTCACGGGCCTCGACCAACGCAACCTTCAGCCCGCGGGTGGCCGCATCGAGGGCCGCTCCGACACCGACGACACCACCGCCCACCACGACGACGTCGAATTGCTCGGTCTGAAGTTGTTCCCAAGCAGCTTCGCGCTGCTGCGGGCCGAGAAACTGCGCACCTTGCTGCTTACTCAACCCGGTCTCCTGTAAGTCGACGACGAATCCGTTTACAGGCTAGTAGCTTGATCCACATACTGCGACAGCGCACGGATTACTGCGAACACGCCCGAACCTAGGAGCACAGTGAATCAATACATCGCCGCCATCGACCAAGGCACGACGTCGAGCCGCTGCATGATCTTCGATCACGACGGCGCCGTGGTGAGCGTTGCGCAGAAAGAACACGAGCAGATTTTCCCGCGAGCAGGTTGGGTCGAGCACGATCCGGTGGCGCTGTGGATCAACACTCGGGAGGTGGTGGCCGGCGCTCTCGCGAAGGTCGATCTCACGCGGGCCGACATCGCTGCCGTCGGAATCACGAATCAGCGTGAGACGACCGTCGTTTGGGAGCGTTCGACGGGTAAGCCGATCTACAACGCGATCGTGTGGCAGGACACGCGCACGGATCAACTGTGTGTCGAACTGGGCGGCGACGAGGGTCCGGACAAGTATCGAGACAAGACCGGACTACCACTCTCGACCTACTTCGCCGGGCCGAAGATCCGCTGGATTCTCGACAACGTCGACGGTGCGAAAGCAAAAGCGGAGGCCGGCGAATTGTGCTTCGGCACTGTCGACACGTGGATCGTGTGGAACCTGACCGAGGGCGTCCACGTGACAGATGTCACCAATGCGTCACGCACGATGCTGATGGATCTCGAGACCCTCCAGTGGGACGAATCGATCTGTGCGGACTTCGGAATCCCGATGTCGATGCTCCCGGAAATCCGTAGTTCCTCAGAGGTCTACGGCACAGGACGTCCACGCGGCAATCTCGCCGGTGTGCCGGTCGCCGGAATCCTCGGTGACCAGCAGGCAGCCACATTCGGCCAGGCCTGCCTCTCCGAGGGTGAAGCCAAGAACACCTACGGCACCGGCAATTTCATGCTTCTCAATACGGGCACGAAGCCGGTGCACAGCAAGCACGGACTACTGACGACCGTCTGCTACAAACTCGGCGAAGCCCCAGCCGTGTACGCACTCGAAGGTTCCGTCGCCGTGACGGGTTCCTTGGTCCAGTGGCTTCGAGACAATCTCGGAATCATTCAGAACGCCAAGGACATCGAGCCGCTCGCCGCAAGTGTCGATGACAACGGCGGCGCCTACTTCGTGCCCGCGTTCTCCGGGCTGTTCGCACCTCGGTGGCGACCGGATGCCCGGGGTGTCATCGTCGGCCTGACGCGCTTCGTCAACAAGGGACACCTGGCCCGCGCAGCGCTCGAGGCGACGGCATACCAGACCCGCGAGGTCATCGACGCCATGCGAGCGGATTCGGGAGTCGAACTGTCCGCACTGAAGGTCGACGGCGGCATGGTGGTCAACGAAACCCTGATGCAGTTCCAGTCGGACATCCTCGGAGTTCCCGTCATCCGTCCGGTGGTCAACGAAACGACAGCTCTCGGTGCTGCATACGCAGCGGGCCTCGCCATCGGTTATTGGGCCGATACCGAAGACATCCGCAACAACTGGGCCGTCGGCAAGACGTGGGAACCGGCGATGGACGAGTCCGAAAGGTCACGGCTGTACGCGGAGTGGAACAAGGCCGTCGAGCGGACGTACAACTGGTCCGAGTAATCACCCCGATCCTTCCATACCGGAAGAGCTGATCATGGTCGCCTATTGATACTCCTGAGGTATCAATAGGCGACCAAGTTGGTATTGGACGTGACCTACACCACTCTGCGAATCTCATTCAGGCACGCCACGTTTCGGCGCCGCGAATGTTGCAGAGAAAGGTCGCCACGCATGAGTTC
This sequence comes from Rhodococcus sp. NJ-530, assembly GCF_003860625.1. Lineage (NCBI taxonomy): Bacteria > Bacillati > Actinomycetota > Actinomycetes > Mycobacteriales > Nocardiaceae > Rhodococcus > Rhodococcus sp. NJ-530. Next base: position 2,215,645 of record NZ_CP034152.1, on the reverse strand, counting down.
ACCCACTCGCAGTTCCGAGGAGATCAACGCCAAGGCGCGAAGAGCCGGTATCGCTTCGTTCATCGGAACCACTATCGAGTGGTACGACTTCTACATCTACGGCACTGCCGCTGCCCTGGTATTCGGCGACATCTTCTTCTCCGACACTCTCCCGAACGGAGTCGGAACTCTCCTCGCCTTCATCACGCTCTGGGCAGGCTTCCTCGCCAGGCCGATCGGCGGGATCATCTTCGGACACCTCGGCGACCGGATCGGACGCAAGAACACTCTCGTCATCACCTTGATGATGATGGGTGTCGCCACGGTCGGCATCGGACTCCTCCCCACCTACGCACAGGTCGGGATCTGGGCGCCGATCGGTCTGGTCACCCTTCGCGTCATCCAAGGAGTCGCGGTCGGTGGCGAGTGGGGCGGCGCAGTGCTCATTGCCAGCGAAAATGCACCGAAGGGCAAGAGCATCCTCTACTCCGCGTTCGCCCAACAGGGCTCACCCGCCGGAAATCTGTTGGCCACCATCGCGTTCTTCCTTCTGTCCTCGATGCCGACGCCGTCGTTCCTCCTGTACGGATGGCGCATCCCGTTCATCATCTCGGCGGTGCTGGTCATTCTCGGGATGATCATTCGCCTCAAACTCGAAGAGTCGGACGAGATGAAGGCCGTTCTCGCACGCAAGAAGGTCGTCAAGCTTCCGCTCGCCGAAGTCTTGCGCAAGCATTGGGTACTGGTTCTCCTCGGCGCCGGCGCACTTCCCCTCGCCCAGGTCACCTATTTCAAGAACACCTTCGCATTGTCCTGGGCTACAAAAGAACTCGGATACGATCGAGGAACCTTCCTGGCCGCCATCGCGATCGCGCTCGTCGTGCAGTTCATCGTCCAACCTTTCGGTGCCGTCCTGGTCTCCAAGATCGACATGCGAAAAGCCATGTGCCTGATGGTGATACCGGAGTTCGTCCTCATGCCCGCCATGTTCTTCGCGATCCGAACCGGGAACTTCACCATCGCAGTCGTCGCGATGTGTCTGGCCACGATCCCGCACTCGATGTTCTACGGCGCCATCGCCGGCGTTCTCGCTCGTGCCTTCCCCGCCAACATCCGTTATACCGGTCTGTCGACGGCGTACCAATTGTGTTCCCTTGTCGTCGGCGGCGGAACTCCCGTACTGGCGCAGTGGATGCTCAACACGTCAGGCAATATCGTCGGGGTCGCGATCGTATCCGGGCTGTACGCCCTTGTCTCGCTGATCTGCACCCTGCTCCTGCTCCGACGTACCGGCTACAACGCGGGCGAACTCTCGACGGCCGAACAAGCGGACTACGACGAACTCGAACTCGAAAACACTCTTGTCAATACTGCGAACTCACCGAAGTCCGAAGCGGGTGAGATTCCTACCGGTCGGGCAACCGTCTAGGCCAGGGACGGCAGCGCCTGCTCGGACAATTTCAACACTTCGAGAAGAGCAGGTCTGTCGTCTCCCTCTCGCCAGGCGATACGCAGTTGAAGAGGAGGAGGTGGGTCCATGACCGGAACAAAGACAACATCAGGATTCACGATGCTCTGGGCCACCGAGGAAATGGTCAACGAGCATCCGATTTCCGCGGACACCAGCGCGATCAACGACATCGAATCCGGTGCCGTCTGCACGATGCGAGCCAGGAACCCTGCGTTCTTCGAGGCAGTGAGCAGAGACTCCCGCAGAATCGAACCTGGCTCCGCCGGAAGCGTCACCCAATTCTCGGACTCCAATTCGATCAACCGAACCGAGTCCCTCGACGCCAACGGGTGGTCTTTGGACATGGCCACCAGAAAGTTCTCCTCGGCGATCAATCTCGACGTGATCCCGAGCGGCGGTACGGTCCACCGCACCATCCCGATGTCGAGTCGTCGATCGAGCAGCATCAACAACGCCTCGTTCGCGAAAGCAGAACTGTCGAGCACGAATTCGATACCGGGATTGGTCTTTCTCACCAATTTCGCCCACCTCCCGACGAGCAGATGCGAAGAAGTCCCCGCGAAACCCAGGCGAACGCGACCTGTCGTTCCCTTGCCTGCCGCAGACACCGCGATCTCGGCCATCCGGCACGCGTCCAGAATCTCGCGCGCCGGAAGCAGCAGCGCTTCACCGGCAGCAGTGAGCCGCACAGTTCGAGTGCTCCGATCGAACAACGGCGAACCGAGCTGTTTCTCGAATTGCCTGATCGTTCGACTCAGCGGCGGTTGCGCAATCCGAAGCCGCTGCGCCGCACGGCCGAAATGTAGCTCCTCAGCCACCGCGAGAAATGCGTTGATCTGATGAATTTCCACCCGACATTGTTGCGCCACACCGGCCGAACATGTCAAGTTCCGAAACCGACCGAGTGCGCGAAAGAACAAGAAGAGGTACACACGTGGACAAGACCCTCTCGATGAAAGAGGCCGTCGGCCGATACGTCGAAGACGGGATGACCGTTGCGCTGGAGGGATTTTCGCATCTCATTCCTTTTGCCGCGGCACACGAGATCATCCGGCAGGGCAGAAAGGACCTCACCCTCTGCCGGATGACGCCGGACATCGTTTCCGATCAACTCGTCGCCGCCGGCTGCGTCCGAAAGCTGGTTGCCTCGTTCTTCGCCAGTGGCTCCGCAGGTTCTCTGTACGAGTTACGCAGACGCATCGAGAACCAGGACCCGCTCCCCCTCGAAGTCGAGGAATACAGCCATTACGGCATGGTGTGCCGGTATCAGGCGGGAGCGGCCAGACTTCCCTTCTTCCCGCTGCGGTCGTACGCCGGTAGTGATCTACCCGCACTCAACCCACAACTGAGACTCGTCGAGGATCCGTACGGAGGCGGGAGCGTCTACGTTGTGCCGCCGTTGAATCCGGATGTGACGATCATCGGCGCACAGCGAGCGGACACGTCCGGGAACGCACAGATCTGGGGCATCGCCGGGGTGCAGCAAGAGGCCGTTTACGCCGCGAAGAAGGCGATCGTCGTTGTGGAAGAGCTTGTCGACGACGAGGTCATCAGGTCAGATCCGAGCCGAACTCTGATTCCCTCGCACGCCGTCGACGCGGTTGTCGTCTGCCCGCGCGGCGCGCACCCGTCGTACGCACAGGGATACTACGACCGCGATTGCGGCTTCTACCGACGCTGGACCGAGATTTCCAAAGACCCTTCGTTGCTGAGAAATTGGCTCGACGAGTGGGTGTACACACTCGGCGATCACGACGAATATCTCGCCAAGCTCGGAGCCGACTACTGGTCGGATCTCGAGGTCGGATCAAAACTCTCCACACCTGTCGACTACGGGAGCAGACTGTGACCACCACGATTGTCAGCGGTAACACCACCTCCACCGAAACGATCGTCGCCGTCGCGGCACGCGAGTTGGCGGGTAAGCGCCGGGTCTTCGCCGGAGTCGGGCTCCCCACGCTCGCAGTCGATCTCGCGCGCCACACGTCGAATCCGGACGTAGAACTGATCTACGAATCCGGAGTGTGCGGCGCGCATCCGTCGGCGATGGCCGAAGGTATCGCCGACTCCGTCGTGGTCTCCGGCGCCGAATCCGTGCTCAGTATGGCCGCACTCTTCGGTTATGTCCTGCAAGGTGGCAACGTCGACGTCGGTTTTCTCGGGGCCGCTCAAATCGATCGAACGGGAAGCCTGAACACAAGTTTCATCGGTGACTGGAAGAACCCGACGGTCAGACTGCCCGGAGCAGGCGGGGCCGTCGAGATCATCGCGAACGCGGCTGAGATCTTCGTCGTGATGCGTCGCCACGACCTCAGTTCCTTTCCGGCCGCGCTCGACTTCTGCACCTCACCCAGCCCCGCCCGCGCCCACGCCAGCGGAAAGGGCATCATGCCGGCAGGTGCAGGAGTGACAAAGGTGTTCACCAACCTCGGTGTCCTGACACACCAGGGCCCCGGCGGCGAGTTGGAGCTGACCAGTGTCCACGAAGGCATCTCGGTCGATCAGGTGCGAGAGGCGACGGGATGGGATCTGGCCGTCGCCGACCACGTCACCGTCACCACCCCACCGTCCGGTACGGAGATCGATCTGCTCCGCAACACTATCGACAAAGTCAGGCTGTACCTGCGGTGACACTGTCCCGGAGCCTGCCGACGGCGTCGACCAGCACCGCTTCGGGATACGTCGCGAAACACAGTCGAGCGCTTCGACCAAGGTCCGCTTCGACCGCGAAGGCCGAACCTGGGACAAATGCCACGCCATGCGCGAGCGCGGCACCCAGGAGTTCGGTGGTGTCGACGTCGTCGAGGAAATCCATCCAACAGAACATCCCGCCGCGGACCTCGGAAAAGCGTGCACGCCCACTCAATTCCGTCTCGGCGGCCGTGACCAACGCCTTCGCCCTCGCGCCGTACCCCGCTCGAAGCACGTCGAGATGCGCGTCGAACCATTCGACGTCGGAGAAGAGGTCTGCGGCGATCTGCTGGGTGAGCGAAGACCCGCACAGGTCAGCGCCTTGCTTGATCAGTTCGACCGCCTCGCAGACCTTTCGGTCGCCGTGCAGCCAGCCGACGCGCAGCGCCGGTGCCAACACTTTGGAAGCACTGGACAGCCGAATCACCCTGTCCGACAACGCCGCCAGCGGTGCTGGCGGTTTCTCGCCGAAGTACAGTTCGCCGTACGGGTCGTCCTCGAGCACCCAGAACCCGTATCGGTCCGCCAGTGCCGCCAAGTGCGCTCGCCGCTGCGCCGAAAGCACCGCGCCGCGCGGGTTGTGGAAATTGCTCACGGTGTGAACAACTTTGGGCCGAAGACCGGCGGCGAGTTCCGTCTCGAGCGCGTCGGTATCCATTCCGTCCTCGTCCAGCTGGACCGGAACGAGACGGGCCTGCGCCGTTCGAAAGACCTGCAGCGCACCGGTATATGCCGGTTCCTCCACGACCACGACGTCACCGGCGTCGAGGAGGACCTGCGCGAGCAAGCTCAAACCTTGCTGAGAACCGTGGGTGATCACGACTTCGGACACGTCGAGTGTCCGCCCGATCTTGGATGATTCGCGCTCGGCGATCACCTCACGGAGGCGCCGCAGGCCTGACGTCTCGCCGTACTGAACGGACGAGGGGTCACCGAGTGCGTCGTGGGCTGCCTTCGAGATTCGCTCCCGCGGAATGAAATCGGGATCGGGCAGTCCGCCGGCCAAGCTGATGACGTCGGGCCGGGCAGTCAGGGTGAGCAGATCGCGAATTGCAGAACTACGGAGTCCGTCCATGCGAGCGGACAGCGCGGCGTGTGTCATATGAAGCTCCCAGGCACGCAGAATGAAGGTCAGAGGAAAAACACCCTGAGCCGTCCTGGGTCAACGGGGCGGGAGAGCGCCGAGATACCGACCCTTGATTCGGTCGGTATCTCGACTATCCCACCAATACTTCAGTATATGAAACAGAGTTCCCACATTGTAAGAAGACTCTGGTCGGTTGTCAGTCCAGGTCGTCGTGACGCATGAGCTGACGAGCAGCCTCGGTGATCGATCCGGTCAGCGACGGGTACACCGAGAACGTCTGCGCCAGGTCGTTGACCGTCAGGTTGTTCTGTACGGCGATCGCGATCGGCAGGATCAGTTCCGAAGCAGTGGGTGCGACCACAACACCGCCGATGACCACGCCGGTAGCCGGGCGGCAGAAAATCTTCACGAATCCGCGACGCAAACCGGACATCTTGGCGCGCGGGTTGGTGTTGAGCGGCAACATGACGGTGCGCGCAGGCACCTCTCCGTTGTCGATCGCTGCCTGCGAAACACCCACCGTTGCAATTTCGGGGCGTGTGAAGACGGCCGACGCGACGGTCTTCAACTTGATCGGGCTGACGCCTTCACCCAGTGCGTGGTACATCGCGATACGTCCCTGCATCGCAGCCACCGACGCGAGCGGGAGCAGTCCGGTGCAGTCACCGGCAGCGTAGATACCGGAAACCGTGGTGCGCGAGACCCGGTCGACACGCAGGTATCCACCCTTGTCCAACTCGATGCCGACCCGCTCCAGGCCGAGACCGTTGGTGTTGGGGACGGAACCGACGGTCATCAGAGCGTGGCTTCCTTCGACCGTGCGGCCGTCGGAGAGCTTGACGACGATGCCCTTCTCGGTGCGCTCGACGGCGTCCGCGCGGGCGTGCTTGACGAGGGTGACACCGCGCTCGGCGAGGGCGTCCTCGAGCACGAGCGCCGCATCGGCATCCTCGCCGGGCAGAACACGGTCGCGACTGGACACGAGCGTGACCTTGACGCCCATCTCGGTGTACGCGGAGACGAACTCGGCACCGGTGACACCGGAACCGACCACGACCAGGTGCTCGGGAAGCTCGTCCAAGTCGTAGAGCTGGCGCCACGTCATGATTCGCTCACCGTCGGGCTCGGCTCCCGGGATGATGCGGGGGCTGGCGCCGGTGGCGATCAACACGACGTCTGCGTCGATGGTCTTCTGCTCGCCGCTTCCGAGCGTCGCGCGAACCTGGTGTGCTGCCATGCCGAGGAGTGGATCGGTCAGTTCGGCGGTGCCGGAGAGAACCTCGACGCCTACCGTCTGCAACCGTGCGCGAATGTCCGAGGACTGGGACAATGCGAGACTCTTGACTCGGGAGTGGATCTTCGGCAGTGACACCGAAGCCTGCTCCGGATCCAGAGTGATGCCGAGGTCGGATGCACGACGCATGTCGGTGCGGATTCCGGTGGACGCGATGAACGTCTTCGACGGGACACAGTCGAACAGCACACACGCACCGCCGACGCCGTCCGAATCGACCAGGGTGACCGTGGCCCCGTGCTGCGCGGCTACCAGTGCCGCCTCGTAGCCGGCGGGTCCGCCACCGATGATCACGATCCGGGTCATGTGTCCTCCAAGTCCTCGCGTGGCCGGCAGGGGTCTCCCGTCGACCAGTGTCACGCTATTCGAGCACCACGTGTCGCGCAGTGCTTGTACCAGATTACTTGCGTCCGGTGGTCCGCTTCGCCACACCCTCGGACCACGGTTTAGGCTTGCGCCCGTGTCGATTTATGCCGCCTACGGTTCCAACATGCATCCCGAGCAGATGTTGTTGCGCTGCCCACACTCCCCCATGTCCGGGACAGGGTGGCTGCGAGGCTGGCGCCTGACCTTCAGCGGCGAGGACCTCGGCTGGGAGGGTGCTCTCGCCACCGTGGTCGAAGATCCCGATTCCAGTGTTTTCGTGGTGCTCTACGACGTCCCGGAAGAGGACGAAGTGAGTCTGGACCGCTGGGAAGGTGCCGAACTGGGTCTGCACCGCAAGATCCGCGTGCGGGTCGACACCGCCGGCGACGCGGTACTTGCGTGGCTCTACGTCATGGATGCGTACGAAGGCGGGCTGCCGTCGGCCCGCTACATCGGTGTGATGGCCGACGCTGCCGAGATTGCCGGAGCGCCGGCCGAGTACGTACGAGAGTTGCGGACGAGAAACAGCCGCAATGTCGGTCCGGGTAACGGTGTTACCGATTAGATAGCTGTCCTGCTCAAAGCAGCAGGAAATACGCGAGCACTGCCAGTGCTGCGAGCACCACCACAACCGTCACGCCGATGAGCACACGCTTGGAACCGCGCGACTCCGATTCGCCTGCGACAACTGCAGTTTCCGGCTCGGCGGTCGCCACCCCGGCAGCGGTTTCTGCCGCCACCTTCTCGCGTCCCAGGGTGTCGAATACCTCGGTCACGTCGTGTGAAGGCGGCAATCCGATCGGCACGATAGTGTGCGACGTCGAGGTGAATCCGGCAGCCAGAATTGCGGCTCCCAGCGCAGCCGACTGCTCAGGTCCGGGACCGAGTTCACATCTGACACCGAGCTTTTCGGCAATCCCGGCCGCTATGGACATCATGGCCGCTTTGTCTGTCGCCGGTTCGCCGTCACCGGTGACGACTACGGCGTCCAGGTTCTCCGGCATCCAACCGAACGCACCCAGAGCCGTCGCGAGGCGTGAACTCGGCGAACTCCCGTCGCCGGCAAAGCCGAATGCACGGCCGGCCGCGACACCAGAACGCACGAGGGTGACCGCTGCCCCGGTGTCGTCCACGTGATAGATGCCGATGAGCGTGCCGGCGAGTGCCGCGATTTCCGACTCGAACCACGCCGACACGGCCTCGGCATCCGAGACGAGTGTGACCCGTTCGAGGCCCGCGTAGACCAGCGAATCCTGCATGAGGGCCGCTGTCGACGAGTCCCAGCGTGACGGGTAGGTCGCGACGATGTCGGGCGCTCCCCCGCTTCGACCACCACGATCGGGCAGCGGCTCGCATTCCTGCAACAGACAGCGAATCGAGGTCGCCACCAAATCCTCGGCGCGGTAACGAGTATCGGCAGTTCCCGCGACGCCACTCGGGTCCCCGACGCGACCGACAAAGCCCGACCAGCTCTCGGCGAACTCACGGCCGGCACCCAGTTGCTCGGTGCCACCGAGCACCGTCGTTCCGTCCTTGCGTTGATTGAGGATCGTGTCCCGAACCAATACCACCGGATCGGCCGAACCCGGATCGTTCGACGCAACGACAGCCGTCGACACCAATGTGCCGATTCGCACTCCCACACCTATGGACATGCCCGTACCTTCACTCGAACGACACGAAAAACGGTACCCCCGACGGGAACCGGAACTATCCCAGAACCAGGCTCGTCAGAACCTTCACACCGACGCCGAGTGCTCGCTCGTCGAGATCGAAAGTGGGTTGGTGGATGTCGAGCTGATCGCCCTCACCCGACCACACGCCGAGCCGCGCCATGGCACCCGGCACGGTTTCGAGGTACCACGAAAAGTCTTCGCCACCACCGGATTGCGGGGTGTCCGCCAAAGCATCTTGTCCGACGGTCGCGATGGCGTCCTCGAACATCCGAGTGGACACCTCGTCGTTGACGACCGGAGGCACTCCGCGACGATAGTTGAGTTGGTAGCGAACTCCGGTGGGTGCGAGCAGTCCGTGGACGATTTCTTCCACGAGCGGTTCGAGCAACTCCCAGGTGTCGTGATCGCCGGTACGTACCGTGCCCGTCATCATGCCGGTCTGCGGAATCGCGTTGGGCGCCTGACCTGCGCTGACCGCGCCCCACACCATGACGGTTCCGGTACGCGGATCGATACGACGGCTGAGCATTCCCGGCAGCCCGGTCACGACGGTGCCGAGCGCGTAGATCAGATCCGTGGTCAAATGCGGCCGCGACGTGTGCCCACCCGGAGAGTCGAGGACGACCTCGATCGTGTCGGCAGCAGAGGTGATCGCACCCAGGCGCATTCCCACCTGGCCTGCCTCGAGTCGCGGATCGCAGTGCAGAGCAAAGATTCTGGACACACCGTCGAGCGCGCCCGCGGCGATGACGTCGAGTGCTCCGCCAGGCATGACTTCCTCGGCGGGCTGGAATATCAGCCGAACCCCGACGGGAAGTTCGGGCAGCGCGGCCAGAGCCAGTCCGGCGCCGAGCAAGATGGTGGTGTGGGCGTCGTGGCCGCACGCATGGGACACACCGGGGACCGTGGACGAGTACGTCGCTCCGGTCGCCTCCTGCATCGGCAAAGCGTCCATGTCGGCGCGCAGTGCGATTCGTGGACCCTCCGGTCCGATATCGCACGTGAGACCGGTGCCACCGGGAAGGATCTTCGGCGACAATCCAGCGGCAGTGAGGCGGGTGGCGACGAATTCGGTGGTCGCGTATTCGCGGCGAGCCAACTCCGGGTTGGCATGGATGTGTCGACGCCACGCGACGAGGTCGTCGGTGTGCGCGTGAATCCACGTGTCGATTGCCGCGTTCACCGGCGATCTACCCCTTCCAACAGACGGGCGCGTTGTTCTGGATCGGACGCTACCCGGACAGCAGTGCGGGCCAACGCAATTGCACCGTCGACTACCGCTCGATCTGCGGAGGTGGTGATACACGCAGCCGCGAACTCCGGCTGATGTGTCACTGCCCCCGATGAATCCAAGCCTATGACCGGGTGAATTCCCGGAATCACATTGGTCACATTACCCATATCCGTACTACCCAGTGGACGGGAGCGCTCCCATTCCGCTGCCAGTGGCACCCGCCCGAGATCGACGATCTGTTCACGGTACGCCGCCGCCAGCCACGGATCGGGGGTCAACTCGGTGTAAGTAGGCGATACCGTGCGGATTTCGTGGGTGCACCCGGTGCCGAGTGCACCCGAGGCGAAGCACGCGTCGGCACGCTCGGACAGATTGGCCAACGACGCGGCCGTTTCGGCACGCAGGTAGTAGAGCAATTCGGACCGAGCCGGAACGATGTTGGGAGCCGTGCCGCCGTCACTGACGATTCCGTGAATCTGCTGACCTGGCTGCAGGTGCTGACGCAACAGTCCGACCGCCACCTGAGCGAGAGTCGCTGCGTCGGCGGCGTTACGACCGAACTCCGGCGCAGCAGACGCATGCGCCTCGCGACCGTGATAACTCACGGCGATGTCCGCCAAGGCCAGCGAGGTCGCACCGATGATGTCGATCGGCCCTGGATGAACCATCATGGCCGCGCCGACGCCGTCGAATGCACCACGCTCGAGCATCAGAACTTTGCCGCCACCGGTTTCCTCCGCGGGAGTACCGATCACTCGGACTGTGATCCCCAGTTCGTCGGCCACGGTAGCCAACGCGATGCCGGCCCCGACCGCGGCGGCGGCAATGATGTTGTGCCCACAGGCATGGCCGATCTCGGGCAGCGCGTCGTACTCGGCGCAGATCGCGATGACCAACTCTCCGCTGCCGTAGGTGGCATCGAAAGCCGTCGGCAGATCGACGATCCCGTGAGTGACCGCGAAACCGTGCTGCGCCAGCAGGTCCGACACTTTGGCAGCGCTGCGGAACTCCTCGAAGGCGAGTTCCGGGTCGCTGTGAATCGAATGCGACAGCGCAATCAGATCGGCCTCTACGGACCTGACTGCGCTGTCGACATTCTGGTTCACGCGATCATTGTCTCACCCGAAGGAGAAGTTGCTCTTGTCAGTCACCTGAGCGAGGTCTGCAAGAGCATCGCGGTGGATGCCTGCCTTGATTCCCGCCAAGTTCTTGCCGTGAGTCGACGTCAGTCCCGACGCCTTGGCCACAGCAGCGGCGAGCACTCCGTCGCCGTCGACCGTTTCCTGCACGATGCCCGCAGCGAGTGCGTCGGCGCCGCCGAAGCGACGCCCCGTCGTCATGGCATCGACTGCCGTCTGCTTGGGCAGACGACTGTTCAGCAGTGCAGACATCCCGACAGTGAACGGCATGTTCAGTCCCACCTCGGGCAGGCAGTAGAAGCCGCGGTCCGCGCGCATGATCTGGAAATCGTGCGAGGACGCGAGCATGGCGCCGGCGCCGAACGCGTGCCCCTGCACGGCCGCGACCGTGGCCATCGGGAAGGTCAGCAAACGGCTGTAGATGGTGTGGACCTTGTCCAGGTAGCCGGGGAGACCGTCGAGATTGCCGAAGATCCACGTCGTGTCCAGGCCGTTCGTGTAGAACTTGCCCGTCGCCGTCGTCACCAGGGCTGCGGGCCCCTCGTGCGCTTCGACCTCGTCCAACTTGCTGTGGACAGCGTCGATCCACTCAGGGCCGAAGCGGTTCTCGTTGTCCGTTTCGCCCTCGTTGCCGAGGTACAGGATGAATACGTCGCCGTCGCGTTCGAGATAAGGCATGGATGGGAGAGTAACGCCCGCCAACTCACCCGGCGAACCGACCCGACTCCTCAGTAGGGTTGCTCACATGGGAACGATCGCCGAGGCCGCCGCCGCTGCTCTGTCCGCCATGACTGGCTCTTCGTCACCGTCAGTCGCCATCGTGCTCGGGTCGGGGTGGACCGATGCCGCAGACGTGTTCGGCGACGCCGGTGCGGACGTGACAGCCGAAGTCTCGATGGCGGATCTTCCTGGCTTCGCCCCACCGTCCGCTCTCGGCCATGCGGGCACCATTCGTTCGGTGCGCGTCGGAAACACCGAAGTCCTGCTGCTGCTCGGGCGCGCGCACGCATACGAGGGCCACGATCTCGGTACCGTCGTCCACCCGGTCCGGACAGCCATTGCTGCCGGTGCCCAAACGGTCATCCTCACCAATGCGGCCGGCGGTATTGCTGAAAACTACACAGTCGGTCAACCGGTGCTGATCAGTGACCACCTGAACCTGACGGCCCGCTCTCCCCTCGTCGGCGCAGAGTTCGTCGACCTGGTCGACGCCTACTCGCCGGAACTGCGTGCGCTGGCTCGCTCGATCGACCCGGACCTTGCCGAGGGTGTTTACGCCGGGCTTCCCGGTCCGCATTACGAGACTCCGGCCGAGATTCGAATGCTTCGTACACTCGGCGCCGATCTGGTCGGCATGTCGACGGTTCACGAGACCATCGCGGCTCGCGCGCTCGGCGCTCGCGTTCTCGGCATCTCCATGGTCACCAATCTGGCCGCCGGAATCACGGGAGCCCCGCTCGACCATCAGGAAGTGCTGGCGGCAGGCAAAGCCTCGGCGGCCCGGATGGGAGTGCTGCTGCGTCAACTGGTCGAGCAGCTGTGACACCACTGAACGTCACCGAGTGGATCGACGCCGATCCGGACCCAGATACCCGCGCAGAATTAGCAGCCCTTTCGGAACATGAACTGACCGAACGCTTTTCCGCACCACTGACGTTCGGCACTGCTGGGCTTCGCGGGCCGGTGCGCGGCGGACCCAACGGAATGAACCTCGCGGTCGTCATCCGGACCACGGCCGGTCTGGCGGCCTGGCTGACAGCTCGCTGCCAGGGCGGGTCCCGCGTTGTGGTCGGCCGCGACGCCCGGCTCGGTTCAGAGGCATTTGCTCTGGCCGCCGCCGAGGTCATGGCAGCCGCCGGGTTCGAAGTGACCCTGCTCCCCCGCCCACTGCCGACACCGCTGGTGGCGTTCGCGGTGCGCAGGCTCGGGGCAGCGGCAGGTATCCAGATCACCGCCTCCCACAATCCTGCCGCCGACAACGGTTACAAGGTGTATCTCTCGGGCGGAGCGCAACTCGTCTCCCCCGCCGATCGTGAAATCGAGAGCGAGATCGCTCGCATCGGTAGTGCCGCCGACGTCGCGCGAGCATCGGTGATTCCGGCCGACGATTCTCTGGTCGAGGAGTACATCGCCCGCATCGCGACCCTCCCGCACGGCGACGCCCGCTCGATCCGGATTGCGCTCACGGCAATGCACGGCGTCGGCGGCGAGACTGCGAACGCGGCTCTGCGAGCAGCCGGATTCGAGGACCTGCACGTCGTGGCGGAGCAGTTCGATCCCGACCCCACGTTTCCGACCGTCGAGTTCCCCAATCCCGAAGAGCCCGGCGCCGCAGACCGCCTGCTCGCCCTTGCCCGAAGTGTCGACGCGGATCTGGCGATCGCACTCGACCCGGATGCCGACCGCTGCGCCGTCGGAGTTCGCGACGGTGATCAGTGGCGCATGTTGCGCGGCGACGAAACCGGGGTGCTCCTGGCCGACCACGTACTGAGCACGGCGCCCGAAGATTCGTTCGTGGCGACGACGATCGTCTCCTCGACCCTGCTCTCGAAGTTGGCGAAAGCCCGCGGAGCCAGGTTTGCGCAGACACTCACCGGATTCAAGTGGCTCACGCGCGCCGGCGACGGACTCGTCTACGCCTACGAGGAAGCGATCGGGCACTGCGTCGATCCGGATGTGGTGCGGGACAAGGACGGAATCTCGGCTGCCGTGCTGGTGGCCGACTTGGCTGCCACCCTCGCGGGCAGCAACAGAACCCTGTTGGACGTTCTAGGCGACTATGCCGTCGAATTCGGACTGCATCGTGGGGACCAAGTATCCCGCCGCGTCGAGGATTCGAGCGACATCGCCGAAATGATGAAACGACTACGCGCCGATCCGCCAAGCCAACTCGCGGGCGAGCCGGTCACCGTCGAGGACTTGGCCGAGGTTCGCGCTGGTATGCGCACGGACGCAGTGATATTCGACGGACCGTCGATCCGCGTGGTGGTGCGACCGTCCGGCACCGAGCCCAAGCTCAAGTGTTATCTCGAAGTTGTCGTCCCGGTGGCGAACCGCGACGACCTCGCGAACGCACTAGAGCAGGCGAAGGCCCGGCTCGCCGAACTCCGAACCTTCGCCCTTTCGCTCTAGCGGGGTCCGAACTGCCGATCGCCGGCGTCACCGAGACCGGGGACGATGAAAGCGTTCTCGTCGAGTCCGTCATCGATGCTCGCGATGACCAGACGAACCGGGTGGCCGGACGCTGCCAGCGCGTCGACGCCGGCCGGAGCGGCCACGACGCACACTGCCGTGACGTCGGTCGCGCCACGCGCAACCAGCAAGTCGATGGTGTGCACCATCGAACCACCGGTGGCGAGCATCGGATCGAGCACGAACACCGGGATCCCGGACAGATCCGCCGGCAGGGATTCGAGGTACGGAACCGGCTGATGTGTCTCTTCGTCACGTGCCATTCCGACAAAGCCGACGCCGGCCGACGGAATCAGCGCACTCGCCTGTTCGACCATGCCCAGACCGGCCCGCAGCACCGGTACCAACAACGGCGGCTTCGCGAGCCGGATGCCCGTCGTCGCTGCTACCGGGGTGTCGACCGGAAATTCCTCGACCTCCGCGTCACGCATGGCCTCGTAGACCAGCATGTGCGTGAGCCTGCGAAGTGCGGAACGAAAAGTCGCGTTCTCACTGCGTGCATCACGCATTGTCGTCAAGAGGGCCGCCGCGAGCGGATGGTCGACTACGTGCGTTTGCATGACCATCAGAATAGTTCCTCGGGAACCGGAGCACCCCGCGCGGCGTCCAAGAAGGAGTAAGCGCAACGGGGGGAAGACAAGTTGACAAATCTGGATCTGGACACTGAAAGCATCGCGGAGTTCGCCACGCGGTTGGGCACTGTTGCCGACAACGTCGCGCAAGCTCGACAGGACGCGGCGGGTGGCGATCACTTGGCTCTGTCCACTGTGCTGGGGCTGATCGGCGGCGACTTCGTCGATGTCGCGAGCCGAGCACAGCAAGCGCACATCGACGACATCGATCGACTGTCCGCTGTGATCTCCAGCGTCCAGTCAGCCACCCGCGACGCTCACGCCGTCTATCTCGACTCCGAGGAATCGGTACGAAGGACTCTCGCTGAAGCCGCACGCTCATGATCGACGTCGACGCACTCGCACGACCGATCATCGACCTGGTCGACACTGTCGGGACTGGTGTCCCCAGCACAAATGGACCTGACGTCGGCATCCGAATCGCCACGGACGCCCTCGAGATCGCCTACCAACTGGGAAGCGCTGCTCTGAGCGAACTGGCGTCCTCTCAGAGCTCGTCCACGGCACTCACCGCTGCGGTGACCAAAACCGAGCAGACGCAGACGTCGACGCGAAACCTCGCCGATCGTGGGACCGACATCGCCGGCGTCGTGGACGAAGCGACAACGTCCGTGTACGCGGGAATGACCGAACTCGGTGAGATTCTCCAGTCCTTTCTGACACTCGCGATCAAGGCCGGGCCGACGCTGATGACACCGACGGGCCAATTGATGTTGTTGTCGGCCGCGTTGGAGCACCTCGGACGCGCGGTATTGGTTATCGAGCGGGTACGCGGTGAGTTGGCCGGGTCGACCGACAAGATGTCCGCACTCGTCCCGTCCGTCCCGATACCCGATCCCGCACCTGGGGTCTCCGAGTCGGCGGGTGGTTCCGGTTCCGCAAGTGGTTCCGGTTCCGCAAGTGGTTCCGGTTCCGTCGGTGGCGTTGAGGTCGAACTTCCCGACGGCTCGATTGCCACCGCACCGAACGCCGAGGCCGCTGCTGCCGTACGCAACGCGCTCACTCAACAGGGTGTCCCGTACGCCTGGGGAGGCACGACACCCGGAGTCGGTCTGGACTGCAGTGGTCTGACTCAATGGGCGTACGGCCAGGCCGGAGTCGATATTCCGAGGTTGGCTCAGGAACAGGGAATCGGGAACCAGGTCGATCAGAACAATCTGATGCCGGGCGACCTCGCGGTCTGGGACGGACACGTCGCCATGGTGATCGGCAACGGTCAGATGGTCGAAGCCGGCGATCCTGTCGAGATCAGCGCCATCCGAACCACGAACAGCGGCATGGGCTTTCACGGCTTCTACCGTCCGACGGAATGACAGGGAATCATGCCCGAGAACAAGCGCGAATCACCGCCGATCATCACAGCCGTAGCCGTCAACCGCAACGGAACCATCGCGGTCCGCGCCACGGAGCACGCCGTGCCCGTGGACCTGAGGATCAGCCAGGACGAACTGCGGTACGGCGGGCAGCGGTTGGCGCAGCAGATACTCACGCTGTGCTCACATGCAGCAATCGAAGCCGGCGCCCGCCATCGTGTGGAGCTCGAGGAGACCGGAGTCCCGGCAGCGATCCTCGATCGGCTCGGTCTCCCGACCCGAGACGAACTGGCCGATGTCGACGCCGCCGAGGGCCAGAACCTTCCGTCGAGCTGGATGCGTTCGATATGAGCGAGATTGATCGAATCATGGAGCTGGCGAAACACCGGACGGGACTCTTGCAGGACGCCGTCGACGGGGTCGGCGCTCTGCGGGTAGTCGTCTCGAGCGAGGGTGGGATAGTCACGGCGACTGTCGACGGGCTGGGCGCTCTGGTCGACCTACGGATCACCGACGCAATCACCGCGATGAATTCTCAGACGGTGGCCGCATTGACGGTGGCCACGATTCACCAGGCAGTTCAACAGTCCAACGACGAACGCGAGCGACTGGTCAGTGAGCTCCGAGTAGCCCTGAAACAAACGTGACGAACCCCCGCTATGCCTTTCGCGCTGCGGTGGATAGGCTTCCGCCCATGGCTGGAGACATCGTCCCTATCGAAATCGGACTCACCGACGGAGACCTCGTCACTTTGTGGGCACCTCGCTGGCGCGAGGGCGACGACGAGTGGGAAGCGTTTCTCGGCCATGAGGAAGACCTCTACGGGTTCTCCTCCGTCGCGGAACTCGCGGCCTTCATCCGAACGGACTCCGACAACGACCTGGTCGAGCATCCGGCGTGGGCCGTCGTCTCCGGACTGTCGGCAGCCGAGTTGGAACCGGAAGAGAACTTCACGTTCGACTTCGTCGGCGTGCCGGAACTGGCCGCAGGTGACCCTGAGGCACTGGTGGTCTCGGAACTCGAAGACACCCTGAACATGGCTCGCAACATCGGTGAGGTGTGCGAACTCGACGCGGTCATCCGCTTCTTCAGCGGCCATCCGGTACTCGGCGCGCTTGCCACCGGCGCCGGCACCTTCGAAGGCCGCGAAGGCCTGGAGCTGTGGGACCAGGTCGGCGCTGCGATCGTCAAGGACTGGGACGCCGTTCTCGACGCCATCGACAAGGTGGTCACCTCCCCGAAGGTCGATGCAGCTGCTGTGGCGGTCGCCGAAGCTGAACTGCTCGCTGCCGCCGAGAACACCGTCGACGCCGACGATGTCGCCGAGGAGGGCGAGGACGAGGAATTCGACGAAGACGACCTCGAAGAGGACGAAGACGAAGTCGAGACCTTCTGGGGCGAGGTCGGTGTCGACCCGATCCGCATCATCACCTCGGCCGAGACGTTCTACACTCTGCGCTGCTACATGGGAGATCAGGCGATCTTCCTCGGCAAGGACGGACTGATCACCGTCTTCCGTAGCGAGCGCGCACTCGCTCGCTACCTCGCCGACAACCACGAACACGATCTCTCGCAGGTCAGTACGTACGGCGAAATTCAGAATGCGGCCGTCGACGGTTCACTCGAAATCGAGGTCACGGACGAGAACGTCTACGTTCTGCCCGGTATCGCCGACGACCTCGCCCAGGGCCCGGACGTCGTAGATGCCGAGCAGCTGGAACTCGCCGTCGAATTGTTCACCGATGCAGCAGATTTCGCCGACGACGACTCCACCGAGGAGGCTCTGTCCGCGTCGAACGAGCTGGGTTGGTACGTCTCGTACCTCCTCAACCCCGATCCGTCGCGGATGGCTCCGAGTGCGCCGTTCACCAAGGAATCCGAGGCCTGGCGCGAACTCGAGCGCGAGTTCGAGGCCCGGCTTCGATCTGAGTAGTCGGGCGCACGTCATCTAGCCGATGAGCACGGCGTAGCCCGGCTTGATGACGTCGTCGATCAACGCGAGGCGCTCGTCGAACGGGATGAAGGCCGACTTCATCGCGTTGATGGTGAAGCGTTCGAGATCGGTCCATCCGTAACCGAAGGTCTCGACCAACGCGGCCATTTCCCGGCTCATGGTGGTGTCGCTCATCAGCCTGTTGTCGGTGTTGACGGTCACTCGGAAGCGCAAGTCCGCCAAGAGTCCGAACGGATGGTCCGCCAGGGCGGCTACGGCTCCGGTCTGCACGTTCGAACTCGGGCACAGTTCCAGGGGAATGCGCATGTCACGGACGTAGTTCGCGAGCCGACCCAACTCTGCCCCACCTGGCACGCCTACGTCGATGTCGTCAACGATCCGCACGCCGTGGCCCAACCGATCCGCTCCGCAGAAGGCGATGGCTTCGTGGATCGACGGCAACCCGAAAGCCTCACCCGCGTGAATCGTGAAGTGGGCGTTCGCGTCACGCATGTACTCGAACGCGTCGAGGTGCCGGCTCGGTGGGTTTCCGGCCTCGGCGCCGGCGATGTCGAAACCGACAACCCCGCGGTCCCGGAATCGCACAGCGAGTTCGGCGATCTCCCGCGACCGCGCGGCATGCCTCATCGCCGTGAGAAGACAGCCGATGCGGATCTCCCGTCCCGCGACCCTGGCAGCGGATTCGCCGGCCCGGAAACCTTCGAGAACGTGCTCGACGACCTCGTCCAAACTCAGGCCTTGTTCCAGGTGCTGCTCGGGCGCAAAACGGATCTCGGCATAGACGACGTTGTCGTCGGCCAGATCCTCGGCACACTCACGTGCCACCCGTGCGAGCCCTTCGGGGGTCTGCATCACGGCGACTGTGTGCGCGAACGTTTCGAGGTAGAGCTCGAGCGATCCACTGTCAGCGGCAGTTCGGAACCATTGCGCCAGTTCGGATGCCGTATTCGCCGGCAGCTCGTCGTAGCCACATTGCTCGGCCAGTTCGAGAACGGTCTCGGGTCGGAGTCCTCCGTCGAGATGATCGTGGAGAAGAACTTTGGGTGCGCTGCGGATCGTGGTCAACTCCGGTGCGTTCATTCGCCAACGCTAACGCGAATCACCCACAATTCGCTCGATGAGCAACGGTCGCGAAACGGTGTCGGAATCGGTCCCGATCGACCATCCACCGCCGAGGCTTCGTCGCGCTGCATCAAATCTCTCGGGAGTGTCGGTGTGCAATGTCATCAGCTTCTGCCCGGCACGGACCACGTCGCCAGGCTTTGCATGCATCTCGATGCCGGCACCGGCCTGAACGGCTTCGCCCTGCCGTTCGCGTCCGGCTCCCAGTTTCCAGGCCGCGATGCCCACCGCCATGGCGTCGAGTCGGGTCAGTACGCCGTCTCGGTCCGCGGTGACGACGTCGCTGTGCCGGGCCACCGGCAGCGTCGCGTGTGGGTCCCCACCTTGTGCGGCGATCATCGCGCGCCACCGGTCCATTGCCGTGCCGTCGGCCAGTTTGTCGGCGGGGTCGATACCGTCGATCCCAGCCGCGGACAGCATCTCCCGAGCCAGGACCAGGGTCAGCTCGACGACGTCCGACGGCCCGCCGCCTGCCAGCACCTCGACGGATTCACGTACCTCGAGGGCGTTGCCCGCCGTCAATCCGAGCGGGGTGTCCATCCCGGTGATGAGAGCGCTTGTACGCACGCCGGCGTCGTTGCCAAGCTCGACCATCGTACGTGCCAACTCTCGCGCGTCGCCGAGGTCCTTCATGAACGCTCCGGAACCGACCTTGACGTCGAGCACCAGGGCGCCGGTTCCCTCGGCAATCTTCTTGCTCATGATCGAACTTGCGATCAGCGGAATGGATTCCACCGTTCCGGTCACGTCGCGCAGCGCGTAGAGCTTCTTGTCCGCGGGGGCCAGATTCGCTCCGGCAGCGCAGATCACCGCGCCGATTTTCGGATCCGAGAGAATGTCGACCATCTCCGTCGCCGTGAGCTCGGCTCGCCAACCTGGAATGGCCTCGAGCTTGTCGAGAGTTCCACCGGTGTGGCCGAGTCCGCGGCCCGACAACTGCGGGACTGCAAGACCACAGGCAGCGACGAGGGGTGCAAGCGGAAGGGTGATCTTGTCCCCCACTCCACCGGTCGAATGCTTGTCGACGGTGGGCAGCGGCAAGTCCGAAAAGTCCATCCTCCCGCCGGATTCGATCATGGCCTCGGTCCATCGGCCGGTCTCTGCTCGCGACATTCCGCGGAAGTAGATCGCCATCGCGAGCGCCGACATCTGCTCGTCGCCGACGATCCCCTGTGTGAACGCCTGAACTATCCAGTCGATCTCGGTTCCCGACAGCTCGCGGCCGTCACGCTTGGCGCCGATGATGGAAACTGCGTCAAACATGGCGGAGCCCCTCTGCTTGTTCCGGCCCGAAAGCATCAGGCAACAGCTCGCTCAGCGGCTTGAACCCACTGCTCGTGTCGACAAGCATCTCACCCCCGCCGTGCTCGAGGAGAAGCTGTCTGCACCGGCCGCACGGCATCAGAATCGAGCCCTTCGCGTCACAGCACGTGAAGGCAATCAGCCGGCCACCCCCGGTGGCGGCCAAGTTACCGACGAGTCCACATTCGGCGCACAGGCTCAAACCGTATGAGACATTTTCCACATTGCATCCTGAGACGATCCGACCATCGTCTACCAGGGCCGCTGCACCCACCGCGTACCCCGAGTACGGCGCATAGGCGTGCCGCATGACCACTTGCGCGTTGTGCCGCAACAACTTCCAGTCGATGTCACCCATGGTTCGTTATCCAATCACGCCGACTGAATGGATGCAGAAACCACGCCGAAACCGTCTCGGGGAGATTGGAAAGGCAAACCTTACAAAGAGTTTGGTACGCGTACGAATCCCGCATCTGATTAGTTCCCGGTTTCACATAGGTTTAGAGTCTGAGTCAAGTCGGTTCAGGATCCCGTCGAGCCCGGGCTGAGGTACATCGAAGCTCTCTGCAGGCTCGACGCGTCCACCAATGACGTTGGAGGCACAGCACTCGATGAGTACTACGACTGAAGCCGCTCCTCAGAAGGAGCGCACGAGGTCGCTTTACCGGGGCGACCCCGGAATGTGGTCCTGGGTTCTACACCGGATCACAGGCGTCGCTACTTTCTTCTTCCTATTCGTACACGTTCTCGATACGGCACTCGTTCGGGTCAATCCCGATACGTACGACGCCGTCATCGACACGTACAAGAACCCCCTCGTCGGCCTCATGGAGATCGGCCTCGTCGGCGTAGTCCTCTACCACGCCCTCAACGGCGTGCGCGTGATGTTGGTGGACTTCTGGTCGAAGGGCCCGAAGTACCAGCGCGTCATGCTCTGGACCATTCTGACGATCTGGTTCCTGGTGATGATCCCAGGCGCCGGACGCATCCTCATCAACATGTTTGCGGAGCACTGACATGGCGACTACTCACGGACCCGAAGCCAAGAGCCTGGGCACCTCATACGACCGTCCCGCAAGCCTGGACAACCCGCGGTCCCCGCGCGCGAAGGCTCGGAACAACTTCGAGTTGTACGCATGGCTCTTCATGCGCTTCTCCGGCGTCGCCCTGATCGTTCTGGTCCTGGGCCACATGTTCATCATGCTGATGCTCGACGGTGGCGTTCACCGTCTGAACTTCGCGTTCGTCGCAGGTCGCTGGTCCAGCCCGTTCTGGCAGTTCTGGGATCTGACGATGTTGTGGCTCGCACAGCTGCACGGCGGTAACGGTCTGCGCACGGTCATCGCGGACTACTCCCGCAAGGACTCCACGCGCTTCTGGCTGACCACGATCCTCGTTCTCTCGATGATCCTGATCATGGGCCTGGGCACGTACGTCATCTTCACCTTCGACCCCAATATCTCGGCGAGCTAGGGGAGCACAGACTTCATGCAGGAACATCGTTATGACGTGGTCATCGTCGGCGCCGGTGGCGCAGGCATGCGTGCGGCAATCGAAGCTGGCCCCCGTGCCCGCACGGCCGTACTGACCAAGCTCTACCCCACCCGCAGCCACACCGGCGCGGCCCAGGGCGGCATGTGTGCCGCACTGGCGAACGTGGAGGAAGACAACTGGGAGTGGCACACCTTCGACACCGTCAAGGGCGGCGACTACCTCGCCGACCAGGACGCCGTCGAGATCATGGCCAAGGAGGCCATCGATGCGGTGCTCGACCTCGAGAAGATGGGTCTGCCGTTCAACCGCACGCCCGAAGGCAAGATCGACCAGCGTCGATTCGGTGGCCACACACGCGACCACGGCAAGGCACCCGTCCGCCGTGCGTGTTACGCCGCCGACCGCACCGGTCACATGATCCTGCAGACGCTCTACCAGAACTGCGTCAAGCACGACGTCGAGTTCTTCAACGAGTTCTACGCGCTCGACATCGCCATCACCGAGACCGAGGACGGCCCGGTTGCCACCGGTGTCATCTGCTACGAGCTCTCGACCGGCGAGCTGCACATCTTCCACGCCAAGTCGATCGTCTTCGCGACCGGCGGCTCGGGACGCATGTACAAGACGACGTCCAACGCGCACACCCTCACCGGTGACGGCATGGGCATCATCTTCCGCAAGGGCCTGCCCCTCGAGGACATGGAGTTCCACCAGTTCCACCCGACAGGACTCGCCGGTCTCGGCATCCTGATCTCGGAAGCCGTCCGCGGTGAAGGTGGCATTCTCCGTAATGCCGACGGTGAACGCTTCATGGAGCGTTACGCACCCACCATCAAGGACCTCGCTCCTCGTGACATCGTGGCGCGTTCGATGGTCCTCGAGGTTCTCGAAGGCCGCGGCGCCGGCCCGAACAAGGACTACGTCTACATCGACGTGACGCACATCCCCGAGGAAGTTCTCGACGAGAAGCTCCCCGACATCATGGAGTTCTCGCGCACCTACCTCGGCGTGGACCCCGTCAAGGAGCCCGTGCCCGTCTACCCGACGTGCCACTACGTCATGGGCGGTATCCCCACCAAGATCAACGGTGAGGTGCTGCGCAACAACGACGAGATCGTGAAGGGTCTGTACGCGGCCGGCGAATGCGCCTGTGTCTCCGTACACGGTGCAAACCGTCTCGGTACCAACTCGCTCCTCGACATCAACGTGTTCGGCCGTCGCGCCGGCATCGCTGCCGCCGAGTACGCGAACTCCACCGAGTTCGTCGACATGCCGGAAACCCCGGCCGCGATGGTCGAAGACTGGGTCGGCGTCATCCTGTCCGATCACGGCCACGAGCGCGTTGCGGACATCCGCACCGAGCTGCAGCAGTCGATGGACAACAACGCCTCCGTCTTCCGCACCGAAGAGCGCCTCACCCAGGCTCTCAAGGATGTGCGTGCTCTCAAGGAGCGCTACAACCACATCACGGTCCAGGACAAGGGCAAGCGCTACAACAGCGACCTGCTCGAGGCCATCGAGCTGGGCTTCCTCCTCGAAATGGCAGAGGTCACCGTCGTCGGCGCCCTCAACCGCAAGGAATCGCGCGGCGGCCACGCTCGCGAGGACTTCCCGGATCGCAACGACGCCGAGTACATGAAGCACACGATGGCGTACAAGGAGGGTGACGGCCTGCTCTCCGACATCCGTCTGGACTACAAGCCGGTGATCCAGACCCGCTACGAGCCGATGGAGCGTAAGTACTGATGTCTGCGCCTGCTGTAGATGCACCCAAACTCCCCGCTGTTCCCGAGGGGGCCGTCATGGTCACTCTCAAGATCGCGCGGATGAATCCCGAATCGGGCGAGGGCCAGCACTGGGACAGTTTCCAGGTCCCGGCACTGCCCACCGACCGTCTGCTCAACCTGCTGCTGTACGTAAAGGGTTACCTCGACGGCACCCTCACGTTCCGTCGCAGCTGCGCACACGGTGTCTGTGGATCGGACGCCATGCGGATCAACGGTGTGAACCGTCTGGCCTGCAAGCTGCTGATGAAGGACATGCTGCCCAAGGACGGCAAGCCGGTCACCATCACGGTCGAGCCCATCAAGGGCCTGCCCGTCGAGAAGGACCTGGTTGTCGACATGGAGCCCTTCTTCGACGCATTCCGCGCCGTGAAGCCGTTCCTCATCACCAGTGGCAACGAGCCCACTCGTGAGCGCATCCAGAGCCAGCACGACCGTGCTCGTTTCGACGACACCACCAAGTGCATCCTCTGCGCATGCTGCACCACGTCGTGCCCCGTGTACTGGAGCGACGGCAGCTACTTCGGTCCCGCTGCCATCGTGAACGCACACCGGTTCATCTTCGACAGCCGTGACGAGGCCGCTTCCGAGCGTCTCGACATCCTGAACGACAAGGACGGCGTGTGGCGTTGCCGCACCACGTTCAACTGCACCGACGCGTGCCCCCGCGGCATCCAGGTGACAAAGGCTATTCAGGAAGTCAAGCGAGCACTGCTCTTCGCTCGATAGTCAGGCCTTCGGCCCTGTGCGCGGTTAGGGAGTCTCCGGACTCCTTGACCGCGCACAGCTATGTCGGGGGCATGTTGAGCGGTGTCACGACTTGAACCGGTGACGTCGTAAAGCCGAAGTGAGCGCCCATGGCGCCGTGTTCCTTCATGACCACCTGACAGGCAGTGCGAACATCCGCACGCAGATCGTGGTGGAGCACCGCCGATATTCGCCTCTCCCCCAGCAACTTTCGATTGTCACCGTCGAGATCGTGGGCGATGAAGACACTGCACTCCCGGTTCAGTTCTTCGAACGCGTCGACAGTGGCCAGGTTGCCACCACCGATCGAATACACGGCACGGATCTGCGGATCGGATTCGAGTGCCGCTCGCACCAGTTTCCTACTCGTCTGATCCAGACCGTCACTGTTCGGAATGTCGATCAACCGTCGATGCGGAGCCGCGACTCGCATGGCGGAGCGAAATCCCATCTCCCGTTCTTCCTCTCCGCGGAAGAACCCGCTGCTCATGCTGACAAGCACGTTTCCTTCCCGATCCCCCAGCCACTGATCTATCAAGTACGCGGCGGTGGCTCCGGCGGCTCGGTTGTCGATGCCGATATAGGCGGCTCGCCTGCTGCCGGCAACGTCGGTCACCAACGTGACGACCGGAATCCTTGCCGCCACCAACCGGTCGATCGCCGCCACGACTTCCGGAGTGTCGGGAGCCTTGACGATGACTCCGTGGGAGCCGCGCCGGCGAATCTTGTCGAGCGTCGACGTCATCGCTTCTACCGAACCGGTTTCACGAAAGTGAAACCGAGAACGAACAACAGCGGGTGCAAGGGTGGGCAGTTCGGCCTCGAGCGCGTCACGGACGGCGTCGGAAAACCTTGCAGGAGTTTGCAACACGACGTCGACGATGAACGTGCGACCGACCAGTTTCAGTTGCGAGCGTTGACGTTCCAGGTCCGTGATCGCCTGGCGAACCTCCGATCGTGTGCCGTCGCGAACTCCAGGACGGTCGTTGAGCACCCGGTCGACGGTGGCCTCACTCAGGCCCGACTGCTGAGCGATCTCCCGTACTTTGAATCGATGCGCCACAACTACCTCACGATGATGGATATTTGATGGTTTTTTGCTGTTGCTCGAGGTCTTCGTCACAGCCAGACTAAACCCATGACTTCTACGCCGGGCGTAACCAGGCCCGCACTCCTGGCCGACACCGTCTTACTGGTCAGTGGCGGCTCGCAAGGCGTCGGCGCCGGAATCGTACGCGCCGCAGTCCGTGAGGGCGCTCAGGTGGCTTTCACCGGCCGACGCCCGGACGTCGGAAAGGCTCTCGAGACAGAACTTCCGGGAACTCACTTCATCGAAGCCGATGTGGCACAAACGGATTCCGCGCTCGACAGCGTGGCCGAGACGATCTCTCACTTCGGCCGCGTGGATGCTCTGGTCAATTCCGCCGGGCTCACTTCACGCGGAACGCTGCTCGACACCACCGAAGAACTCTTCGACCAGCACATCGCGGTGAACCTTCGCGGTCCGTTCTTCACGATGCAGGCAGCAGTCAAAGACATGCGCGAGCGTGCGGTCCCCGGGTCCATCGTCAACATCATCTCCACGTCCGAACTCGGCGGGCAGCCGTATCTCGCGCCGTACGTGGCAGCGAAGGCCGGGCTGGCGGGGCTGACCCGCAACGCGGCCCATGCGCATCGCTGGGATCGTATCCGGATCAACGGTCTCGACATCGGGTGGACACAGACCGAGGGTGAAGACCTCACGCAGAGAGCTTTTCACGACGCTGGTGACGACTGGCAGGAACGCGCGGGCAGCACCCTCCCCATGGGCAAGCTCGGACAGGTCGACGAAATCGCCGACTTCGTCGTCTTCCTGCTCTCCGATCGCAGCGGAGTCGTGACGGGTTCGATCATCGACTGGGACCAGAACGTCTTCGGAGGGCTGGACTGATGGGCGCTCGCATCGGAGTCATCGGGCTCGGACGAATCGGCAGCTACCACGCCCGAAACCTGCTGACGATGGACGGCGTCGACGCACTGATTGTCACCGATGTCGACGCACGTCGAACCTCGGACGTGGCAAGCGAACTCGACGTGGAGTCCGCTGCCGATCCCGACGCGCTTCTAGCGTCAGGCATCGACGGCGTTCTGATCGCCGCGCCGTCGAGTTCACATGCCGAATTGATCGAAGCCGCTGTTCGCCTAGACATCCCGACGTTCTGCGAAAAGCCGGTAGCCGACTCCATCGAATCCTCCGTTCGTGTACTCGCGACTGCCGAGCAGACGTCGGTACCAGTCCAGATCGGATTTCAGCGCCGATTCGACCCGTCATTTGTGGCGGCGTACGACGCGGTTCGATCTGGAGAACTCGGTTGGATCCACACTCTCCGATCGACCACCCTCGACCCCGCTCCCCCGCCGATCTCGTACATCGAACACTCAGGCGGCATCTTCCGCGACTGCTCGATCCACGACTTCGACATCGTACGGTGGATCAGCGGCCGCGAAGTCACCACTGTTTTTGCCACCGGCTCGAATCAGGGTGATCGCGGGATCGCCGATGCCGGTGACGTCGACACCGCCGCAACGGTTCTCACTTTCGAAGGCGGAACCATCGCGGTCGTGTCGAATACCCGCTACAACGGCCGCGGCTACGACTGCCGACTCGAGGTACTCGGCTCGGCGGACTCCGTCGTTGCCGGGCTGGACGACCGCTTGCCACTCCGCTCTCTCGACCCCGAAACATCGTTCCCCTCGAAGGAGCCGTACACGTTCTTCATGGACCGCTTCACGTCCGCCTACCGTGCGGAACTCGAAGCATTCCTCGGCGTTGTCGCCGGGCGTCGGGAATCACCGTGCACGCCCGCAGATGCGGTCGAGTCGGCCTGGATCTCCGAAGCTGCAACGCACTCTCTGCGCGAGGGTCGGCCCGTCACGATCACCGAAGTCAAAGATCTGTTCCTTCACGACAAGAATGAGGCACACACATGAGCACTCCTCGCATCGCCGGCGCACCGATCTCCTGGGGCTTGTGCGAAGTCCCGGGCTGGGGTTACCAGCTCGACCCTGCGCAAGTCCTCCGGGAAATGCGCGAAGTCGGTCTGGCGGCAACGGAAATCGGACCGGAGGGCTTTCTGCCGACTGCACCCGCCGAAATGGCCAAGGTGCTCGCGGATCACGATCTGAGCGCAGTCGGCGGGTTCGCACCGGTACTGCTGCATGATCGCGATCATGATCCGGTTCCCGGCATCTCCCCCATCCTCGATGGTTTCGTCGCCTCGGGTGCCGAAGTTTTGGTCCTGGCCGCCGCGACGGGTTCCGACGGCTACGATTCACGTCCGGAATTGGACGAGCAGAGTTGGAAAACCCTGCTACACAATCTCGATCGCCTCACCGACGCCGCGGCCGAGCGCGGAATCAGGGCAGTTGTCCACCCTCACGTCGGAACGATGATCGAGCAGCGCGACGAGGTCCTGCGAGTGCTCGACGGCTCGGCCATCCCCCTGTGCCTGGACACCGGCCACCTGTTGATCGGCGGCACCGATCCGGTCGACCTGGCGCGTCAGGCTCCCGAGCGCATCACCCACGTGCATCTCAAGGACGTCGACGATGCCCTCGCATCACGCGTTCGCAGTGGTGAGCTCACCTACACCGACGGCGTGAAGGCGGGAATGTACCGTCCACTCGGTGGCGGCGACGTCGACATCGCCGGTGTCACAGCCATATTGCAGCGCCACGGTTTCGACGGGTGGTACGTGCTCGAGCAGGACACCATTCTGGCCGAAGCGCCGTCGGACGAGGGACCGGTGCGCGATGTGCGAGCGAGCGTCGAGTATCTGCGGTCGGTTCTGTGACACCTACCCCGCTGCGGATAGGCATTCTGGGAGCCTCACGCATCGCCGAGAACGCGATGATCAAACCTGCAACGGCCACCGGGCACCGCCTGGTGGCCGTTGCCGCACGCGACCCCGAGCGGGCCAGAGCCTATGCGGCCCAGCATGGGATCGAACGGGTGGTCGGTTCGTACGCCGAGCTGATCTCGGATCCGGAGGTGGACGTCGTCTACAACGCGCTGCCCAACAGCCTGCACGGACCGTGGAATCTCGCCGCCGTTCGGGCCGGCAAGCACGTGCTGACTGAGAAACCGTTTTCGAGCAACGCGGTGGAAGCGCGTGCTGTAGCCGAGGCAGCGCGCGTGAGCGGAGTGACGCTGCTCGAGGGGTTCCACTACCTCTTTCATCCGGTGAACCGGCGCCTGCTGGATGTGGTTCGGAGCGGCACAGTCGGCGCGGTCACTCGGGTGGAAACCGTACTGCGGATGCCCACACCATCCGAGAACGACCCGCGGTGGGAGCTCGCATTGGCAGGCGGGTCACTGATGGACCTGGGCTGCTACGGGTTACATGCTTCCCGGACGCTGAGTGACGTCTGTGGCGGTGCGCCAGTGGTGACCGGGACCCGCCACGAGGAATACGCTCCGGGGGTCGATTCGTGGTTCGACATCGAACTCGAATACCCCAGCGGCGCCACGGCATCCGTGGTGACCACGATGTTGGACGAGCGGTATCACTTCACCTTCCGAGTATTCGGCACTGAAGGAGACGTCCTGGTACACAACTTCCTGCAGCCGGACATCGACGACCGTGTCTCCGTCACGGCCGGTGGGCGCACGAGCGTCGAGCATCTGGGCACGAAGTCGTCGTACACCTGTCAACTCGAAGCGTTCGCCGATCATCTGTCCGGGGTCTCGGCGCTGCCGATCGGGCCGGGCGACGCGGTAGCCAACATGACGATGATCGACGAGGCGTACATGCATTCCGGCCTCGGGGTTCGGCCGACGACCATCCTGTGACGAAACGACTACAGCCTCGGTTCGATTCGAACCGAGGCTGTAGTCGCGAGGTTTTGATCTAGCGGCGAAGCTCGTGGGTCAGCGTCTCGAGCTCGTCACCGCCCGCCATCTCCTTGGTCAGTTCTTCGAGTGAGATGTCGTCGTACTTGGCGTCAAGCTTCTGCCTGCCTCGGTTGAGGAGCACGAAGTGATCGCCGACCATGTACGCGTGGTGCGGATTGTGCGTGATGAAGATGACGCCGAATCCCTGTTCCTTGGCAGCGGTGATGTAGCGCAATACCATTCCCGACTGCTTGACGCCGAGCGCTGCTGTCGGCTCGTCGAGAATCAGCACGCGCGCGCCGAAGAAGATGGCGCGGGCGATGGCAACACACTGACGCTGACCGCCCGAGAGACTACCGATCGGTGCGTCGACGTCAGGTAGTTCGATGCCCATCTTCGACAGTTCCGAAAGAGTCGTCGCGCGCATGGCGTTGGCGTCGAGCGACTTAATCAGACCACCCTTGCGCAGTTCCTGCCCGAGGAAGAAGTTGCGCCACACCGGCATCAACGCAACGACGGCGAGGTCCTGATAGACCGTCGCGATGCCTTTGCCGAGAGCTTCTTTCGGCGAGTGGAACGTTGTCGGTTCACCGTCGACGAGTAGTTCACCTTCGCTCTGTTGGTGCAGACCGGCGATGATCTTGATCAGCGTGGACTTGCCTGCGCCGTTGTCACCGAGCACGCCTGTTACTTCACCCGCACCGACGCGCAGGTTGATTCCCTTGAGCGCGATGATGTTTCCGTATTGCTTACCGACGTCCTTGAGCTCGATCAGTGGCACGTTGCCGCCCGAGTTCGAGAGAGCGGGAACTTCAGCTGTGGTACTCATGTGTCACCTTTTCGCAGCGTAGTTGCGGAATGCGTTGTTGGCGATGACCGCGAAGAGCAGCATGGCGCCGAGGAAGAACTTGAACCAGTCCGGGTTCCAGCCTGCGTAGACGATGCCCTGGTTGGTCATACCGAAGATGAATGCACCGATCGCAGCGCCGATCGCGGTTCCGTAACCACCGGTGAGCAGGCAACCGCCGATGACTGCGGCGATGATGTACAGGAACTCGTTACCAACACCCTGACCGGACTGAACGGTGTTGAACGAGAACAGCAGATGCATGCCCACGAACCAGGCAGCAAAGCCGACGGTCATGAACAAGCCGATCTTGACTGCGGTCACCGGCACACCGATCGCGCGGGCACTGTCCTGATTGCCGCCGACCGCGAAGATCCAGTTGCCGATCTTGGTCTTGAACAAAACAAATGTTGCAATCGCGGTGAACAGCAGCCACCACACGACCGTGATCTTGACGGACACCCCGAAGACCGAGAACGACGACGCGAATACCTTTTTGGCGGAATCGAATCCAGCCATGTCGGAGACGCTGGGTGTGGCCACCTGACCACTCACGAGCTTGGTGACGGCCAGGTTGATACCGGTCAACATGAGGAAAGAACTCAAGGTGATGAGGAAGCTGGGAATCTTCGTCTTCATGACGAGGTAGCCGTTGAAGAATCCGACGGCGAGCGAGACGACCAGCGCCAGAATCGCGCCCACCCACAGGTTGAGGTGCAGGTTGTAGGCGATCATCGACGCGGCGAGCGAGGACGTGGTGACTGCGACGCCGGCGGAGAGGTCGAACTCGCCGCCGATCATGAGCAGGGCGACCGCGCAAGCCATGATGCCGATCGTGGAGCTGGAGTAGAGCACTGTCGCAAGCGCTTCCGGCGTACGGAACGGTGCCGCGACGATACAGAAGAAGATGAAGATGGCGATGGCGCCGACAAGTGAACCCATCTCCGGGCGGAGCAGCAGACGCTGAATGCGCTTTTGCTCCTTCACCCGTTCATCGGTCACGACTTTATGGGCGGCAAGGTCGAGATCTGCCTGAGTGGACATGATTTCCCTTCCGTGCTGGACAGGCGCACGGAGGGCGGACTCTCAGCCCTCCGTGCGCCCGGATCAGCGAGTTCCGTTCTTGGCGTACTCGGCGACCGAGTCGATGTTGGTGTTGTCGATGAACGCGGGTCCGGTCAGGGTGGGCAAGCCACCACCGATCACGTTGCCGTTGTTGAGGTAAAGCCACAGCGAATCGATGGCGAGGTAGCCCTGCAGGAAGGGTTGCTGGTCCACTGCCCACTGCACGTCACCGGATTTGATGGCGTCGACGAGCGCCGCGTTGGTGTCGAAGGTGACGACCTTAGCCTTGCTGCCCGCATTGCCGACCGACGTCACGGACGTCAATGCGAACGGCGCACCGAGCGCGAGAACTCGATCGATTGCCGGGTCCTGTTGAAGTTTCGCGGTGATGGTCGACTCCACCGACGGCATGTCCTTGCCGTTGACGTTGAGAATCTCCGTCGTTCCCTTGAACGACTTCTTCACACCGGCGCACCGTGATTCGAGGCTCACGTTGCCCTGCTCCTGAATCACGCACAGCACCTTGGTGGCACCTTCGGTGTTGAGTCGCTCGCCGGCAGCTTCACCGGCAATCGACTCGTCCTGACCGAAGTACTCCTTGACGCCCATGTCCTTCCAGGTTTCGAGGCCCGAGTTGAGGGCGACCACCGGAATGCCCGCGGCGGTGGCACTTTGGACCGCGGCAACCATGGCGTCGGGCTTCGCGAGGGTGACGGCGATCCCGTCGACCTTGCTGTCGATCGCACTCTGAACCAAGTTGGCCTGATTCGGCGCCTCGGGATCGGCGGAGTACCGAAGTTCGATGTTGTCCTTGGCCGCTGCGGTTTCGGCACCCTTGCGCACCAGATCCCAGAACGTGTCACCGGGCACTTCGTGGGTGATCATCGCAATGGTGGCGCGGGGCGTGTCCGCCGTACCCGCGCCCATTCCGGATCCGGAAGAATCCGGCTTACCGCCGGTGCTGGAACAGGCGGCCAGACCCAAGACCACGACTGAGGCTCCGGCCAGTACGGCAACGCTCTTGCGTCCCGTGAGAAACGACATGTGAACTCCCTCTCGACATCAACCAACGGCCCGCGAACGGATGGTGCTCGGTTGTATGTGAAAGATGTAATACCCGTCACAGTCGAATGTCAATAGTTTGTTCTGACATTAGGACTGCTTATCAAAGACCGAACAATCTGATTGAAGTCGAAACTGCAGGTCAATGCCCTGCGGGTGCAGTTGAACCTCGAACTACAAGTTGTGGTTGCGCGACTATGTCCCTGCCCAAGAGTCCACTTCCGGCGTCGAGACGTTCGGAGATTCGCTCCACCGCGGCGCCACCCAGAAACGCCGTGTCCTGCCCGACACTGGTCAGATCGATGTGCGCCAAACCTGCCAATGCACTGTTGTCGAATCCGATCACGGAGACGTCGCCGGGCACCGAGACTCCCGCACGCAAGAAGACGTCCAGGACTCCGAGCGCGCAACGATCGTTGAAAGCGAAGACCGCACTGGGAAGCCCTTCTTCGACCATCGACCGCGCGGCGCCTGCCCCGAACGCCTCCGTGAGACCGCCGGGAAGGATCCGCGATTCCAGACCGGTCGCCCGCATGGCCTTCCGGTAGCCCTGACGCCTCTCCTGGGCACCCGGACCGCGTCCGCCGTCGACGTGGACGATCGAGCGGTGCCCGAGTCCGACGAGATGATTCACGGCCATCACGGCGCCCGCCTCGTCGTCCGTGCGGACAACGTCCACATGTGCTGAGGGCATCTTCCGGGCGAGCACGACGACGGGAACCTTGGCCGCCAGGTCGACAATCTCCGATTCCGGCGCCTGCGAACCCAACAGCAAGATCGCCTCGCATCGGTCGTCGAGCAGGGTGCGCACGGCGCGCGAGCCAGGCCTGCGGTCCGAAACGGCGCTGAGAACGACGTCGTAGCGCAAGCGTTCGGCTGCGTCGTAGATCTCGTCGAGC
This sequence comes from Rhodococcus sp. NJ-530, assembly GCF_003860625.1. Taxonomy (NCBI): domain Bacteria; kingdom Bacillati; phylum Actinomycetota; class Actinomycetes; order Mycobacteriales; family Nocardiaceae; genus Rhodococcus; species Rhodococcus sp. NJ-530. The sequence continues at coordinate 2,182,422 of NZ_CP034152.1, read as the reverse complement.
AGCTCCGCGTGAAAGGTTTGCGCGGCAACATAACTGACACCGATCAGGCGGCTGCGATGCTGGCGCAGCAGTCGCGCCGCGTTGTCGGGTCGATAGCCGAGTTCGTCCGCGGCCGCCTTGACCCGTACCCGCGTCGCATCGCTGGCACCCGGGACATCGCGAATGACGATGGACACCAGTGCGCGTGACACACCGGCCAGGTCTGCTACGTCTTGCAAGGTGGGGCGTCGACTGTTCACCTCCACAGACTAGATCGTTCCAGCGAATACACGCCGAAACGTTGACGCACGAGGCAACCAGCGCTTTACTGACACGACTAGAACGATCTAGTTCCTCATCCTCACTCCGAACGGAGCCCCCATGTCTGCCTCTGTTGCAGTCGGTCTGATCGGCGCTGGATGGATCGGCCGTTTCCACGGCGAGTCCGTCGCGCTGCGTATCCCCGGCACCCGTCTCGTCGCCGTCGCCGATCCTGCGCCCGGCGCTGCGGCGTCGTTGATCGAACGTGTCAGTCCCGACGCCCGCGCGTACACCGACGCCCTTGAGCTGATTGCCGATCCGACCGTCGAAGCGGTGCTCATCAGTACGCCCGCATCAACTCACACCGATCTCGTGGTAGCAGCAGCGGAGGCAGGCAAGCATGTCTTCTGCGAAAAGCCGATGGCATTGACGCTCGAGGACGCCGATCGCGCAATCGGCGCATGCGCCGCGAACAATGTTGCGCTGCAGGTCGGTTTCAACCGGCGCTTCGCCGCCGACTTCGCCGCGGCACACGACGTGATCACCTCCGGTGGGATCGGGACACCGCAGCTACTTCGCTCTCTGACTCGCGATCCGGGAATCACCGCCGACGTCGCCTCCCGAGTCAAGCCGTGGACCATCTTCAACGAGACACTGATTCACGACTTCGACGCCCTGCTCTGGCTCAACCCGGGGGCACGCGTCGTCGAGGTGTTCGCGCAGGCCGATGCTCTCGTCCATCCGCAGTACAAGGAGCAGGGGTACCTCGATACGTCGATGGTTCAGTTGCGGTTCGACAACGGCGCCTTCGCGTCGGCCGAGGCCAACTTCCAGGCCATCTACGGTTACGACGTTCGCGGCGAGGTTTTCGGTTCCGGTGGAATGGTGAGTGCAGGCGAGGTCACGCGGACCGCGATGCGTCATTACAGCTCACCGGGCGTTCTGGCCGACACACCTCGGGTGAACATCGAACTGTTTCACGACGCCTATGTTGCCCAGCTGGCGCACTTCGCAGACTGCATCCGCTCCGGCAGCGCGCCGTCGGTCGACGGTCTCGATGCTCGCAACGCCCTGGAAATCGCACTGGCTGCAAAAGAATCCGTGGAAACCGGACTGCCCGTATCGCTGCTGTCGGTGCCGCAGTGAGCCCCTTCGATTTGGCGGTCTCTGCCGAGATGACGTTCACCGAACTCCCTGTCGTCGAACGCATTCGGCGGATCTCGGAGGCGGGGTTCGCAGCCGAGATCTGGAGTTGGCAAGACAAGGACCTCGATGCTCTGGTCGCCACCGGGGCTCGGTTCTCCTCGATGACCGGCTATCTTCACGGCGATTTGTTCGACGAAGCGGGCAGCGCCGAACTCGTACGTACAGCGACGCTATGCCTCGCGCCGGCAGCGAAACTCGGCGTTCCTCGGCTGAACTTCCATACCGGCGAGCTGATCGACGGACAGGCCGCGCGCCCGCAGTATCGAACTACAGGAGCGATGTGGCTGACGGCGCAACGCGCTCTCGAGAAGATCGCGCGACTGGGTGAAGACGCCGGAGTCGTCTTCTGCCTCGAGAATCTCAATACGATCGTCGATCACCCTGGCGTACCGATGGCCCGAGCCAAAGACACTCTGGCACTGGTGGAATCCGTCTCACACCCCAATCTCAAGATGATGCTCGACCTCTACCACGCACAGATCGGCGAAGGAAACCTCATCGAACTCGTGCGGCGTTGTGGTGACAACATCGGGGAGATTCAGGTGGCCGACGTACCCGGCCGATGCGAACCCGGAACCGGCGAGATCAACTACCCAGCCATCGCACGCGTTCTCGCCGAGCAGGGTTACACCGGCACGATCGGATTGGAGGGCTGGGCATCCGGAAACAGTGACACCGCACTCACTGCTTTCCGGAACGCCTTCACTCTCTAGCTCTCACCCAGGAACGTGATCCCGTCGTAGCGCGCAGATCTTCCGTCACCGGTCGAGTCCACGGGGAGCGCTTCCTGAGGTCTTTTTGATGGATTTCAGGGGTAGTTTCGATGGCTTTTCCTTGGCAGTCTTTGAGTCACAGCACATCGTGAACTCCGCAGGAAGGCCCCCGAATGACTCCAGCACTGACCGACCACACCGTGCCGTTCGCGGGTAGGTTGCACCGAGAAGACTGCAACATCGAAGACTTCGCCGCTTTGGTCGCACACGAGACAGACCCCGTCGATTACCCGTACGCCCATTCAGTGGCCGACGGGGTTCTTCTGTACCACTCGGCAGCATTGGTCGAGCAATCGTCGAATCCAGAAATCCGGGCCGAGATCCAAGACGAGATCGCCCGGGCGTTACTCACCGGCCCCGGCATCACAGTCTTTCAGGGCGCGTTCGACGCGGAGATACTGGATCGCGCCAGCGAGATCTTCCGGCAACTCATTGCGCGCCAACACGAAGCCGGCGCAGTGTCCGGAGATCACTTCGCCAAACCCGGAGCCAATGACCGGATCTGGGGAGCACAACTGAAGTTGGCGCTCGAAGATCCCAAGGCTTACGTCGACTACTACGCAAACAGCATTGTCGCTTTAGCTTCGGAAGCCTGGCTCGGCCCCATGTATCAGGTGACGTCGGACGTCAACGTCGTCAATCCCGGTGGCGCCGCACAGAATCCACATCGCGACTACCACCTCGGTTTCATGTCGAGCGACGTCGCTGCGAAGTTCCGAGCGCACGTTCATCGCTTGACCCCCGCCCTCACCTTGCAAGGTGCAGTCGCCCATGTGGACATGCCGGTCGAGACGGGCCCGACGAAATATCTGCCGTACTCCCAACAATTCGAATCCGGATACCTCGCGTTCGAGCGTCCCGAGTTCAAGGAGTTCTTCGAGGCCAATTACGTCCAATTACCTTTGGAGAAGGGAGATGCCGTCTTCTTCAACCCTGCACTGTTCCACGCCGCCGGCCACAACAAATCCGCCGACGTCCTGCGCATGGCAAATCTTCTTCAGGTGTCGTCAGCCTTCGGTCGCGCCCTCGGAACCATTGACCGGGACGCGCTCGTCAACGCGATCTATCCGGCACTGCTCGCCCTCAGCGAAGCAGGTTCCGACGAGTCCGTTCGCTGTGCCGTCGCCGCTTCCGCTGAGGGCTACGCCTTCCCGACCAATCTGGACCGAGACCAACCGATCGACGGCCTCGCGCCTCAGACGCAGGCCGAACTAGTGATGGAGGCGGTTCGCGAGCGGATCTCGCCTGACCATCTGGCCGAGTTGTTGAAGGCACAGTCCGAGAGACGAATGGCCTGAGGGACGACAGCGCTGACGAGACTTGGACCGCCCAATGCCGGTCAGTCGGTACGCTCGTGGCATGGGGTGGGACTTGTTAGTGCTGTTCGCCATGATCGGCCCGTTGGCGGTGTTCGGGTGGGCGGCTGTTCGGGCAAGGCGCCGCGGGCTTGGGGGGTCGTTCGTCGGGCCGTTTCAGGAGATGTTCGATCCCGGTGCGGCGCGAGCCCAGACCGTCATCGAACAGATCGCGGAACTACCGGACCCTGCGGACTCCGGCGACCCGGACAACGACGACGATGTGCCGTACACAGTCGCCTACGAGGGTGTTCGACTCCATATCAACCCCGGTAAGGCTCGACAGCGCGGAGGCGACGGGACCACCAAGCGAGCTGAGTGAAAGTCCGACCGGATACAACGCGAGGGAGAACTGGTTCAGTCAGGGCCGGCGCAGTTGATAGGTGATACCGTTCTCCAACTCATCTGAGCTGAAGGACTCCGGAGAAAAGTGATGCAGGAGCACCTCATAGTTTCTCTGGTTTGCGGGGACGGCATCAAAATGTGCGGTGTAGGAGCAGGTGCTCGTTCCGTCCGGAAGTTGATCGATTGCCTCGACCTCGAGTGTCGACCTTGTGGATGCAGCGCCGCTGCCCCCGAAAATATCGATTTGGTCGTTCGGAGCGACACGGATCGAGTCGATCACGCACTCTCCGGAGCCCGTCTCGGCCTGCTTTGCCTGACCGGTCACCGTTACTGTGGCGGCAAAGGTTTTCGGTACATCGACATTGGTTGCGCAGCTTGTCAGCAGCAGCGCTCCCGCAAAGCTCGCAGCCGCAACCTGTGCTGACCTTCGCCTCATAGTCGTCAACGGTAGTGCGTCCGAGTCGCCACGGTGCTCGGTTGCCGAATCCGAAGAGTCACACGGGGCCCGTCGCCGGCCGGCCGAACCACGTGGACAGCTGAGTATCCAACTCCGCCTGCGAATCCCCGACCCATGCCACATGACCGTCCGGCCGAAGCAGGACAGCCGGAGCGTCCAATTCAGTGCTTGTGTCAACGATGTGGTCGGCGCGATCGCTCCAACCATCGACGGACAGTTGGCCACCCTGGTCGAGAAGAAGTCCGCGGCCGGATCGCATCAGGTCGTACAGGTTGCCGCGCGTCAACGCGATGTTCCGCAGCCTCCGACCGAGTAGGTCGTCACCTTCGCCGAAATCGTAGCGAATCGAGATCGCAGTGATCTTCTCGGTCAGATAGCGCTTGACGTCTTCGAATTCCATCAGCTCGGAGATCAAGCGCCGCACGGCTTGTGGACCGGCAGCGGTGGAGATCAGCTCCGCCTGCGCGCGCGTGTTGTCGAGAACGTCGGCAGCCACCGGACGCCGTTCCGATTCGTACGTGTCGAGCAGGACGTCCGGTGCCCAGCCGTTGATCTCGGCGGCGAGCTTCCAGCCGAGGTTGAAGGCATCTTGCACACCGAGATTGAGACCTTGACCGCCCATCGGTGGGTGGATGTGTGCGGCATCGCCGGCGAGGAACACCCGGTCGCGCCGGTAGTGCTCCGCTAGACGGGTGGCGTCGCCGAAGCGCGAGAGCCACCGCGGCGAGTGCACACCGAAGTCGGTACCCGCAATGGCCAGTAGCTGTTGTTTGATGTCGTCGAGGGTGGTCGGTGTTGCGCGATCGTCGGCAACTTCGGCCGCAGGGACCACGACACGAAAAGCGCCGTTACCGGCGGGACCGACTCCGAATCGTTTGTGCGTTTCCCGGATTTCGGCGACAACGGCGGCCAGTTCATCAGCCGGCATGGTCACGTCCATTTCGCCGATCAGCGTGTCGGCGCTCGACGGCTCGCCGGGAAACCCGACGTCGATCAGCTTCCGAACAGTGCTGCGGCCGCCGTCGCAGCCCACGAGATAACGCGCGTGAAGTGTTGTGCCGTCGGACAATTCCGCTGTGACGCTATCGGTATCTTGACGGATCGCGACGACGCGCTTCCCTCGCTGAATGTCCGCACCGACTTCGGTGGCATGTTCGGCAAGAATCCTGTCGATCTCGGGCTGAGGAATGCCCAGTACGTACCCGTGCGCAGTATCGAGGTGCGCCGGTGCCGGTTTGCTGATCCCCGCGAAGAATCCACCGAGCGGATACTTGCGGCCGTGCGCGAGGAACTTGTCCAGCAACCCGCGCTGCTCCATGATTTCGATGCTGCGCACATGGATGCCGAGGGCACGGACGAACTGAGTCGGCTCCTCGTCCTTGTCCACGACGACGACATCGACGCCCTGCAGCCGGAGCTCACCTGCCAGCATCAATCCAGTTGGTCCAGCACCGACAATGATGACGTCACTCATGCGATCCCCTCCTTCGGGCAAGGCTTTTGCTTGCTCGCAGCAGACGAGTGTGCACCATCACCGGGGCCTTGCCGCAAGCCCCGGGTCCCGCGTTATGATGAAGGTGGCGGAAGACGCTTCATCAGCGCACCAACACCACAGCACCCGTATCGCGTGGGAGCCGCCAACTCTCGATCACCGTCGGCACCAGCATGGCCCCGAGAACACCCAGCGTCAGAGAAAACGGCACTCCGCCGCTCAGATCCTCCGACTCCGCCAACGGTGTACAGAGCGTGATCACCAAAGCGGACAGTGCAATACCCAGACCGGACGCCAACTCTTGCAGCGTTGCATGCAGAGTATTGGCATCGGTCAGCTCACCCGAGTCGACGTCGGCGAACGCCAAGCTGTTGTACGCGGTGAACCCGATGGATCGCAACGCGCCACTGACAAACAGTGCGACAGCGATTACGACGTCCGGTGTCGTCGACGAGATCAGTACCAGCGCACCGAAGCACACCACCGACAGAACTCCGTTTCCCACCAGAACTAGTCTGATCCCGAACCTGCGCATGAGCGGAGTGGTGAGCGGTTTGATCGCGATATTCCCCGCGAACAGAGCCATCACCAGCAGACCGGCCTTGAACGCCGACATTTCGAATCCCACTTGGAACAACAACGGCAGCACAAACGGCACGCCCATGATCACGAGCCGGTACAGCGAGCCGCTCGACGCGACGAGCCGAAACGATCGAAGTCGGAGGACGCCGAGCGCGATGAGCGGATGATCCGACCGGACGAGGTGAATGACGGCAAAGCTCAACAAGATCAGAGCCGCAACGATCCCGAGGCCCACTCGTAGCCAGTCGGTTCCGGCACTGTGCACGCTGTCGAGCGCCACGACAAGCACTGCGACGCTTGCTCCGATCACCACCAATCCCAGCCAGTCGAGGCTCCGTTTCTGCGCCTCCCGAATGTCGGGCACCATGCGCAATGCCAGCAGAAACCCGACGATCCCGATCGGAACGTTGATCAGAAAGATCCAGCGCCACGAAGCGATCGACACGATGGCTCCACCCACAGCGGGCGCAAGAACCGGCGCTGTGAGCGCCGGCCACGTCAAGTAGGCGATAGCCCGTACGAGTTCCGCCTTCGACGTCACCCGCAATACTGCGAGCCGCCCTACCGGCACCATCATGGCGCCGCCTACCCCTTGTAAAGCACGCATTCCCACCAGCATCGGGAGGGAGGTGCTCAGTGCACATCCCACCGATGCCACCGCGAAAACAGCTATGGCAGAGATGAAGACACGTCGCGTTCCGAACCTGTCGGCCATCCATCCGCTCGCCGGGATCAGGACGGCCAACACCAGGAGGTACGAAGAAACGGCGACATTGACGTCGACGGCATCAACTCCGAAAGATTGGGCGATCGACGGCAGTGCCGTTGCGAGAATCGTCGCGTCCAGCATCTCCATGAACAGCGCTGCTGCCACGAGCAGCGCCAGTCCGCGGGGAAATGTCACTGCACCAGAGCCTTTCGGAGGAGCTGTGGATCAGCCGAGAGAAATCCAGCTGCCGGAGGTCACCGAGGCGACCATCGCGTCCAGGGCCTGTGCGGACGCGACTGCATCAGCGATGGTCGCGCCCTGCGGCGCTCCGTCCACGATCGAGGCGATGAAATTGCGAGCCTCGATCACTTTCAGGTCGTCGTAGCCCATCGCGTTGGCCGCGCCAGGCTGGAAGCGGCCGAACTCACCGGACTCGGGGCCGACCAGAACCGTCGTGACGGATTGGTCCTGATACTTCGAGCCGAGGCTGGTGCCCAGTTCACCCATCCGGCGGTAGTCCCAGAACACGGCACCCTTCGTGCCGTGAATCTCGAATCCGTAATTGTTCTGCTCTCCCACGGCGACGCGGCATGCTTCGAGGGTGCACCGGCCACCCGAGCCGAGGCGCAGCAGTGCGCTGACGAAGTCTTCGTTCTCAACAGCCCCCATCTCCCCACCGCTGGCCCGCGCATGTCCACTGGTAGCGGCGGACGGACGCGCACGCTCCGGGATGAAGATCGCAGTATCCGCAACGAGAGCGTCGACGTCACCGAGAAGATGACGAATCAGATCGATGCCGTGCGAGGCCAAGTCGCCCAGGACGCCGGCGCCGCCGCGCTCACGCTCGTATCGCCAACTCAAAGCACCTTCAGGGTGGGCCGCATAGTCGCTGAGGAAACGAAAACGCGAGTGCGTGATCGTGCCCAACTCCCCTGAGTCGATCAGGCTCTTTGCCAGGGCCACAGCCGGCGCGTTTCGGTAGTTGAAGCCGACGGTCGACTGCACACCGGCCTTCGAGACTGCTACGGCAACAGCTTTGGCGTCTTCCGTGGACAAGCCGACGGGCTTCTCGATCCAGATGTGTTTGCCGGCCTCTGCCATTGCGACGCCGATTTCACGGTGCAAGAAGTTCGGGGCCGTGATGCTCACCGCGTCGATGGCCGGATCGGCTGCGATATCGCGCCAATCCTGGGTGAAAGCTTCGAAACCGAATTGGTCCGCTGCTTCCTCCCCTCTGCCAGGCACCTCGTCGGCGACGGCGGCCAGGCGGATCACGGGAAGCTGCGGATAGTGCTGCCGCAGACGCAGATACGCCTGCGTGTGGACGCGGCCCATCCATCCGAATCCGGCAACTGCTACTGAAATGCCTGTCATGAGGCTCCGTTCGGGTCAAATGATCGAAGGATCGCAGAAATGCTGGGATCACAAATCACCCCCACTGACTCGGTCAGGCGGGTACTCGTGTCACCGGGATCGAGATCTAGCGGTCGACCACGGTGGTGTCGAAGTAGTAACGCGACGCTCGGTAGCAGTGGCTGCCGTACTCGACGGCGCTACCTGAATCGTCAAATGCAGTGCGGCTCATGGTCAAGAGGGCAGCACCCACTTTCTCGTCGAGCAATCCTGCTTCTTCGCGAGTCGCCGCCCGAGCGCCGATTCGCTGCCGCGCCACACGGATGTGAACGCCGCGAGTTCGCAAGGTTTGGTACAGCCCCTGCGTCTCCAACTCCTCGGGATCGGGTGCGATGTCCACCGGAATGTAGTTGGTCATCACGGCAAGCGGTTCGCCGTTGGTGCTTCGCAGACGCCTGATGGTGGCCACTTCGGCGTCAGGTTCGAGGTTGAGTTCCGCGGCAACGTCCTCGGCGGGAACTCCCACCGTGAACTCGAGCAGCTTGGTCGTCGGCGCCTGGCCGGCCCTCGCGAGGTCGTCGAACAGGCTGGTGAGCTCGACCGGGCGGTGCACCGGACTTTGCACCACCTGAGTTCCGACTCCCCGCTTACGAACAAGTAGTCCCTTGTCCACCAGCTCCTGGATCGCGCGTCGAGTGGTCGGACGTGAGAGATTGAGCCGTTTGGCCAACGCCAGTTCATTCTCGAAGCGATCACCTGGGGCAAGTTCGCCACCGAGAATAGCGCCCTCGATTGCCTGTGCCAGCTGAAAATACAGCGGCACCGGGCTCGAGCGGTCCAACTCGACGGCGAGTGCTGCGACCACGGCCAACTCCGATCTGTCTTGGGAAGGCGCCGTATCGACGCTACTTCTCTCGGCAGTGTATGCGAACACTAACATTCACTTGACCGCAAGTCATAATGTCCAGACAAACTATTGACAATCGCTGTGTCGCGGCGCACAGTTTCAGTCATACATCGGTGCCCTGCGTGGGCAACCCACCACGAACTCTCGGGAGTCAGTTTTGACAAGCATCAACACTCACCAGAGCGGGTCACACATCCCTGACGCACCCTTCGACGTGCTTGCCATCGGCCGATCGGGGGTGGACATCTACCCACTTCAGACCGGTGTCGGACTCGAGGACGTCGAGACGTTCGGCAAGTTCCTCGGCGGCAGCGCAGCCAATGTCTCGGTGGCGGCTGCACGCCTCGGCCGGCGAGCAGCACTGATCTCCGGCGTAGGCAGCGATCCTTTCGGGAAGTTCGTCACACGCGAGTTGGCACGTCTGGGCGTCGACAACAGGTTTGTCGTCACCAATTCCGAGTACCCGACACCGGTGACGTTCTGCGAGATCTTCCCTCCTGACGACTTTCCGCTGTACTTCTACCGCAAGCCGCACGCGCCCGATCTTCGGATCACCCCGGAAGACATCGACCTCGACGCCGTTCGAACAGCGTCCCTCTACTGGTCGACTGTGACGGGGCTGTCCGAAGAACCGAGTCGCAGTGCACACTTCGCGGCCTGGGAAGCCCGCGAACGACGCCCGCTGACGGTCCTCGATCTGGACTACCGCCCGATGTTCTGGTCGACGCCCCAAGAAGCAACCAATCAGGTGCAGCGCGCTCTGGCGCACGTGACAGTAGCCGTCGGAAACCGCGAAGAGTGCGAGATCGCGGTCGGTGAGACCAATCCGAACAAGGCCGCCGACGCGCTTCTCGACCTCGGCGTCGAACTGGCCATCGTGAAGCAGGGCCCGAAGGGCGTACTCGGCAAAACGCGAAAGCAGTCGATCACCGTGCCGCCCAACGCCGTCGACGTGGTCAACGGGCTGGGAGCAGGCGACAGCTTCGGCGGATCACTGTGCCACGGACTGTTGGCCGGGTGGCCGCTGGAGAAGGTACTGCGGTACGCCAACGCGGCCGGCGCGATAGTCGCATCTCGGCTCGAATGCTCCACTGCGATGCCGACCGCCGAAGAAGTCCACGATCTCGCCGAAGCCACAGCCACGGAGGCAGTCAATGTCTGACAAGCTCGCCGCCCGCCCCCTCGCCACCACCTACGCCGAAGTGACGGAACTGCGTGCGAGCGATCCGCAGATCATCGAAAAGGCCTGGGCAGCGCGAACTCCTCGCGCCACTGTTCGAGGCAATGGTCGACTGATGATCGTCGCTGCCGATCACCCGGCCCGTGGGGCACTGTCTGTCGGTGGCAAGCCGACAGCGATGAACAGTCGTACAGATCTGCTCGACAGATTACGCACTGCGCTCGACAATCCCGGAGTCGACGGCGTTCTCGGCACCGCGGACATTCTCGACGATCTGCTCCTCCTCGGCGCCCTCGACGACAAGGTCGTCTTCTCGTCGATGAACCGCGGCGGCCTGGCAGGCGCGAGCTTCGAACTCGACGACCGCATGACCGGATATACCGCGGCGGGCACCGCGAAGTTTGGAATGAACGGCGGAAAGATGCTGCTACGCATCGCACTCGACGACGCGGGCACACTGCCCACCATGACGGCATGTGCCGAAGCCGTGGACGAACTGGCCGCGGCCGGACTGATCGCGATGCTCGAGCCGTTCCTCTCCAGCCGCGTGAACGGCAAGGTCGTCAACGATCTCAGCCCCGACGCCGTCATCAAATCCATCCACATCTCCCAAGGTCTCGGCTCCACCTCGGCGTACACGTGGATGAAACTGCCGGTCGTCGACGAGATGGAACGCGTCATGGATGCGACCACCCTCCCGACGCTCCTCCTGGGGGAGATCCGCAGATCGCGCCGGAAGAAACGTACGCAAAGTGGGACGCTGCACTTCAGCTGCCGTCCGTGCGCGGACTGATCGTCGGACGCGCGCTGCTCTACCCACCCGACGGCGACGTCACCGCGGCCGTCGACACCGCAGTCAAGCTCGTCCACTAGAACCGACCTGGCAGGAGCAAGATGTTCAGCAAGTACTACGTCCCCGCCGGATCGTCCGCCGACGGTGATTTCACGACAGTGGTCACGCCGGAGTCCGCCGGGTGGACCGAATCCAGCTTGTGGACACTCGAACTCGCCCCTGGCGCTGACGTCCACCTGCAGTCCGGCGAGAACGAGATCATCGTCGTTCCACTGGCGGGTTCGGCCGTGGTTGTTGCCGAGGGGACGGAGATTCCCCTGACCGGCCGCGCATCGGTTTTCGACGGTCCGAGCGATTTCGCGTACGTCGGTCGCGACGCCGACTACTCGGTCAGCAGCACGGGCGGAGGCCGCTTCGCCCTGTGCGGAGCGCGCGCCGGCGCCAAGCTCCCCATCGCTACGGTCCGGCTTCAGGAGTTGCGGTCGAGCTCCGCGGCGCCGGGAACTGCAGCCGACAGGTTCACAACTTCGCCACTGCAGACACCTTCGAGGCCGACTCCATCATCGCGTGTGAGGTCATCACCCCCGGCGGGAACTGGTCGTCGTATCCCAGCCACAAACACGACGAGAACAGCGACGTCGAATCGGCCCTGGAAGAGATCTACTACTTCGAGATCGACAGAAGCCCCACCGGGACCGAAGGTTTCGGCTACCACCGCGTGTACGGAACCGCCGAGAGACCTATCGAGGTGCTCGAGGAAGTCCGCTCGGGCGACGTCGTCCTCGTGCCGCACGGCTATCACGGCCCGTCCATCGCAGCGCCGGGCCACCACATGTACTACCTCAATGTCATGGCAGGTTCGGGCGAGATCCGGGCGTGGAACATCTGTGACGATCCGCAACACACCTGGCTACGTGGAAGCTGGGATCACCAGGACATCGACCCTCGACTGCCGTTGCAGTCCCACAACTGACGGAAGTGAAAGCTGTGGCACCCACCAACAACGCAACCGGCAATCGTCCACCTCGCGACGAGCCGACCGTATACCTGACCGTTTCTCAAGCTGTCGTCCGCTTCCTCGCCAACCAGTACACCGAACGCGACGGCCAGCGCACCAAGCTGTTCGCCGGCTGCTTCGGAATCTTCGGGCACGGCAACGTCGCCGGACTGGGGCAGGCACTCTTGCAGGCCGAGATCCAGGATCTCGACGCCGGCCGTGAGCCGACACTCCCCTACGTGCTCGGCCGCAATGAACAGGCGATGGTGCACTCGGCTGTCGCGCACGCCCGCATGAAGGACCGCCTGCAGACGTGGGCGGTCTCGTCCAGCGTCGGCCCCGGTGCCACCAATATGGTCACCGGCGCGGCACTGGCCACCATCAATCGTCTACCTGTATTACTCCTTCCCGCAGACACTTTCGCGACCCGCGCCAGTGCCCCCGTCTTACAGGAACTCGAACTCCCGTCGAGCGGCGACGTCACAGTCAACGACGCTTTCAAACCCGTCTCACGATACTTCGATCGGGTATGGCGCCCGGAGCAGTTGCCGAGCGCTCTGCTCGCCGGGATGCGCGTTCTCACTGATCCCGTCGAGACCGGCGCGGTCACCATCGCCATCCCGCAGGACGTGCAGGCCGAGGCTTTCGACTGGCCCGAGTCCTTCTTCGCCGAACGGGTGTGGCACGTGGCCCGCCCGCTCCCCGAACGATCGGTGATCGAACGCGCCGCCGCGATCATCCGCTCGGCTCGCAAGCCACTGATCGTCGCCGGCGGCGGCGTGATCTACAGCCAGGCCACCGACTCTCTGGCAGCGTTCTGCGCGCAGACCGGAATCCCCGTGGGGCAGAGCCAGGCCGGCAAGGGTTCATTGGTCTACGACCATCCACAATCCGTCGGGGCGGTGGGGTCCACCGGCACTACGGCTGCAAACGCACTGGCCACCGAGGCTGACGTCGTCATCGGAATCGGTACGCGGTACAGCGATTTCACGAGCGCGTCCCGCACCGCGTTCACCAATCCCGACGTTCGCTTCGTCAACATCAACGTCGCATCACTGGACTCCGTGAAGCAGGGCGGAGTCAGCGTTGTCGCCGACGCACGTGAGGCACTCGACGCGCTGGCACTTGCACTGAACGACTACCGGGTGGACGACGAATATGCGTCCAGGATCGGTGACCTCGCTCGCGATTGGGATGCGATCGTCGAATCCGTCTACAACCCAGCCGAACCCGCTGCCGACGGGTCACTGAATCAGAATCAGGTGATCGGCCTGGTCAACACACTGTCCGATCCACGTGACGTCGTGGTGTGCGCTGCCGGGTCCATGCCGGGTGACCTCCACAAGCTGTGGCGAACCCGTGATTCCAAGGGGTATCACGTCGAATACGGGTACTCGTGCATGGGATACGAAGTTGCCGGCGGTCTAGGCGTCCGCATGGCGTGCCCCGATCGCGACGTGTTCGTGATGGTCGGAGACGGTTCCTATCTGATGATGGCCACCGAATTGGTCACCGCCGTACAGGAACGCCTCAAGGTCATCGTCGTCCTGGTGCAGAATCACGGATTTGCCTCCATCGGTTCACTGTCCGAGTCGCTGGGTTCCCAGCGCTTCGGCACGCAGTACCGCTACCGCTCGAATGACGGACGTCTCGACGGAGGGGTTCTCCCGGTCGATCTGGCCGCGAACGCTGCCAGCCTCGGTGTCGACGTCATCCGCGCCAACACCGCTGCCGAGTTCGCCGACGCGATCAAGGTTGCCAAAGCAAGCGACACCAGCACCGTCATCCACGTCGAAACCGATCCGCTGATCGGCGCCCCGGACAGCGAATCCTGGTGGGATGTACCGGTATCGGCCACCTCCGAACTGGAGTCCACCAAGAAGGCACGGACAACTTACGAGTCCTGGAAGAAGATCCAGCGACCGTACCTCCGTCCATCCGAATGAAAATTCCGCACAACCACACCCCATAAAGCTTGCCCGCGAAAGGAATCTAGACATGAGCGCGATTCGCGTCGGATCAGCCCCCGACTCCTGGGGCGTGTGGTTTCCGGACGATCCACAGCAGACCCCTTACACACGATTCCTCGACGAGGTATCCGCGTCGGGATACGAATGGATCGAACTCGGCCCGTTCGGATACCTTCCGACCGATCCAGCCAAGTTGACGGACGAACTCGGCGCCCGCGGCCTGAAGCTTTCGGCCGGTACCGTTTTCGAACACCTGCACCAGGACGATTCCTGGGATGCCGTCTGGAATCAGATCAAGGACGTCGCCAAGTTGACCGCAGCCGTCGGCGGCAAGCACGTGGTGGTCATCCCTGAGATGTGGCGCGACCCTTCCACCGGAGCGGTACTCGAAGACCGCAATCTGACGCCCGAGCAGTGGCGTAAGAAAACCGACGGCATGAACGCTCTCGGGAAGGCAATGCTCGAGGAGTACGGCGTCATGGCGCAGTACCATCCTCATGCCGACAGTCACGTCGACATCGAAGACAACGTCTACAAGTTCCTCGAAGGGACCGACGAGCGTTTCGTGAATCTGTGTCTCGACACCGGCCACATCAGCTACTGCGGCGGCGACAATCTCGCAATTATCAACAAACATCCGGAGCGCATCGGGTACCTACACCTCAAACAGGTGGATCCGGCGATAGTCGCCAAGGTTGAGGCGGAGGACCTGCCGTTCGGTGAGGCCGTCAAACTCGGTGCCATGATCGAACCGCCGCGCGGAATCCCCGACATGCCGCCGCTTCTGGAGGCCATCGAGAAGCTCGGCATCGACGTGTTCGCGATCGTCGAGCAGGACATGTATCCCTGCCATCCCGACACACCGCTGCCCATCGCAGCGCGCACTCAGAAATACCTGTCCACCTGTGGCGTCCCCGCCGTCCGTTTCAACTGAGCAACACAATCGAGGAGTACCACCGCATGTCTGACAACCAGGATCTCCGGATCGCAGTGCTCGGCGTCGGCATCATGGGGGCCGATCACGTCGACCGCATCACCAACAAAATCGGCGGTGCCCGCGTCACCGTCGTCAACGACTACTCTCTCGCCCGCGCCGAGGAAATCGCAGCACTGACGCCAGGGGCGCGCGTCGTCGTCGATCCGTTCGATGCCATCGCAGCCGAGGACGTCGACGCCGTTGTTCTCGCAACCCCGGGCCCGACCCATGAGAAGCAGGTTCTTGCCTGCCTCGAAGCGGGCAAGCCTGTTCTCTGCGAAAAGCCGCTGACCACCGACGCGGACAGTTCGCTCACGATCGTCAAAGCCGAAGCAGCGCTGGGAAAAAGACTGATCCAGGTTGGTTTCATGCGCCGGTTCGACCACGAATACACCCAGCTCAAGGATTTGATCGACAGCGGCGATCTCGGTCGCCCTCTCGTTGTGCACTGCGCTCACCGCAATCCTGCGGTTCCGAACGGCTTCGACAGCGCGATGATCGTCAAGGACTCACTCGTCCACGAGGTCGACGTGACACGATTCCTGCTCGACGAAGAGATCACCTCAGTGCAGATCATCCGACCGGCCGCGAATTCGCTTGCTCCCGAGGGCATTCAAGACCCACAGATCGCGATATTCGAGACCGAGTCCGGCAGACACGTCGACGCCGAGGTGTTTGTCACCACCGGAGTTGCCTACGAGGTGCGCACCGAAGTTGTCGGCGAACTCGGAAGCGCGATGATCGGACTCGACGTGGGACTGATCCGAAAGACCAAGCCCGGCAACTGGGGTGGGCAGATCACCCCAGGATTCCGCGAACGCTTCGGGCAGGCCTACGACACCGAGTTCGCCCGGTGGATCAAGGCAGTGAAGACGGGCGCCGGCACCGGCAACTACATCGACGGACCAGGTGCTTGGGACGGGTACGCCGCGGCCGCTGTCTGCGCCGCCGGTGTGAAGTCTCTGGAGACGGGTCAGCGCGTCGTCGTGGACATGGTTGCGCGCGACTCTGTGGCCGGAGCTTAGCGATGAAGGTCGCACTCGACCCCACACCTTTCCATCACGATTACTCACTACTCGAGCTACCTCAGGTTGTTGCCGATCTCGGGTACGAGTACCTGCAGCTCACACCGCACGTCGACATGATCCCGTTCTTCAATCACCCGAAAGCCGACGACGCGCTCGTCACCGAGTTCCGGAAGGCCTGCGCGAGTGCGGGAGTCGGCATCGCGTCGGTGCTCCCGGTCCTTCGGTGGTCCGGCCCGGACGAGGACGCTCGCGAAGCAGCCGTGCGCTACTGGAAGCGGGCCATCCAGATCACGGTCGATCTCGGTGTCAACGTCATGAACACCGAATTCTCCGGCCGCCCCGAAAAGGCCGAAGAGTCCGAGCGTGCGTTCTATCGTTCGATGGAGGAACTGGTTCCGATCATCGAACGCGAGGGAATCGACGTCCTGATCGACCCCCACCCGGACGATTTTGTCGAAGACGGACTAGCCGCGATCCGCACGATCCGTGGTGTGAACTCCAAGAACCTCGGCATGGTGATCGTGGCGTGCCACCAATTCCACATGGGTGGGGACCTTCCCGCCATCATGGAGGCCGCCGGCGACATGGTCCGACTCGTTCACGTGGCGGACACCATGGATCATCACCGTTCCCACGGACTGCGCTACATCACCAACCCGCCAGGCAATGCCGTTCGAGTGCATCAGCATCTCAAAATCGGTGACGGAGACGTCAACTGGGACGAATTCTTCGGCGGTCTCGGCAAACTCGGCTTCTACGAACGTGAGAACACCGTGATGGTGTCGAGCGTCTTCGCCGAGAACGAAAACGCGCACGAGGTTTCCCGGTACCAGCGCGAGACGATGAACGACTACGTCGCCAAGTACACCTCCCCGAACTCCTGAGTCACCAGACCACTAGGAAATACCATGACCAGCACTGATACTCGTGTCATCGCGCACTGGCTGGACGGCAAGCCGTTCGCCGGAACGTCCGAGGACACCGCCACCGTCACCAACCCCGCCACCGGACAGATCACCGGCCGACTGGCCCTGGCGAACCTCGAGGACGCCCGCGCTGTCATCGACGCGGCTGCGGCGGCCTTCCCCGCCTGGCGTGACACCTCACTGGCCCGGCGCACACAGGTACTGTTCAGCTTCCGCGAACTCCTCAACGCTCGCAAAGGTGAACTCGCCGAGATCATCACAGCCGAGCACGGCAAGGTTCTCTCCGACGCCATCGGCGAAATCAGCCGCGGGCAGGAAGTTGTCGAATTCGCTTGCGGAATACCGCATCTCCTCATGGGCGGATACACCGAGAATGCATCGACCAAGGTCGACGTCTACTCCATCCGCCAACCCCTCGGCCCCGTCGGCATCATCTCGCCCTTCAACTTTCCCGCGATGGTCCCCATGTGGTTCTTCCCGGTCGCCATCGCCGCCGGGAACACCGTGATTCTCAAGCCCTCGGAGAAGGACCCCACCGCGGCGATCTGGCTCGCCGAACTCTGGGCCGAAGCCGGTCTGCCCCCGGCGTCTTCAACGTCCTCCAAGGTGACAAGCTCGCCGTCGACGAACTTCTGGAAAACAAAGCAGTCAAAGCGATTTCGTTTGTCGGATCCACCCCCATCGCCCAGTACGTCTATGCCACCGGCACCGCCAACGGCAAACGCGTGCAAGCACTCGGCGGCGCCAAGAACCACGCCATCGTTCTGCCGGACGCCGACCTCGACCTCGCCGCCGACGCAATGGTCAACGCGGGATTCGGCTCCGCGGGCGAACGATGCATGGCGATCTCCGCCCTGGTTGCAGTCGGCGACATCGCCGACGAACTGGTTGCCAAGATCGTCGAACGCACCACTCCCCTCGTCACCGGTGACGGCACCAAGAACTCCGACATGGGTCCGCTCGTCACCAAGGCCCATCGCGACAAGGTCGCGTCCTATGTCGATGCCGGCGAGAAGGACGGTGCCACGATCGTGGTCGACGGACGCACAGTTCAGGCCGATGGTGGACCGGACGGCTTCTGGCTCGGGCCCACCCTCATCGACCACGTCACCACCGACATGTCGATCTACACCGACGAAATCTTCGGACCTGTCCTGTCCGTCGTGCGTGTCGATACCTACGACCAAGCCCTCGAACTGATCAACAACAACCCGTACGGAAACGGCACCGCCATCTTCACCAACGACGGCGGCGCTGCCCGACGCTTCCAGAACGAGGTGGAGGTCGGAATGATCGGCATCAACGTCCCCATCCCGGTTCCCATGGCCTACTACAGCTTCGGCGGCTGGAAGAACAGCCTCTTCGGTGACACCCACGCTCACGGGACAGAAGGTGTTCATTTCTTCACGCGAGGTAAAGCCGTCACCAGTCGCTGGCTCGACCCCAGCCACGGCGGAATCAACCTCGGATTCCCCGAGAACAGTTAGCCGGCAAGACATCTGTGGCCGAGACTCTCGAAGAGTCTCGGCCACAGATGTTTTCGAGAGGTCTACGTGACCGTGGGGTGGTACGTCAGTACTTGAACTCCGGATTCGTACCGACGATCGTCCTTCAACTCGAGGACGATCTTGTCGGCCGATTCGGGGAACACTCTCCCGCCGGACCCGAGAATGACCGGGAAGACCATCAGACGAAGCTCGTCGACCAGACCGGCCAGCAACAACGCGTGGACGAGCGTCCGACTTCCCGCGACCAGGATCTCGCCGTCGATCTGCTCCTTGAGCTTCGGGACAGATTCCTCGATGGGACCGTCGAGCGCCGTCGAGTTGTTCCATTCGAGCGGTTCGGTCGAACTCGTGACGACGTACTTGGGCATCTCGTTCATCTTGTCCGCAAAGCCTTGGTCGTCCTCGCGCTCGGGCCAGGCACCGGCGAAGCTCTCGTAGGTCCGCCGCCCGAGCAGAAGGACGTCCGCGGCGAGGGTTTCGTCGAGTTTGAACTTCATCTGATCGCCCTCCTGGTACGGAAAGACCCATCCAGTGTGCGCATAACCCGGTTCGCCACCGGGAGCTTCCATCACCATGTCCAAGGACACGAATTCTGTCACCACGATCTTGCCCATACCGATCCCCTGTCGTCAGTGCGTGTGCGCCATTCGAGTAGCCGACTACCCCACTGTTACAGACTCTGCGTGGTGGTGGAACTCATCGGCGGCGATCTCCGATTGTCACCACATAAAGACGTCAGCACACAACCCAGGCACCGTTCTCCTTGATCAACGTGATGTCTTCGCGCATCATCTCGGACGGATCCTCGGTGCTGTAATGGCGAGTGTTGGCTGTCGCCGAATCCCCGTTCACGACGATGTTCTCCACTCCGTCCAGCCTCAGACTGGCAAGTGCGTCGTCGAACGGCGACTCTTCGACTCGCGGACTCTCGCTGCGCATCGAACTGCATTGAGTGCTGTCCACTGCCTCCCAGTCCCTTTCGGCCATGAATTCGAAACTCTGACCGACGACCGCAGAGATTTGGCTCTCGGCCGACGGTTCCGAATCGCCGGAACATCCGACGACAGCGGTCAATGCTCCAACGAGCGTCATTGCCGCGAGCGTCTGGCGTCCACGCGTGCCTGCGAAGTTCATCCGTCCACTATGACCGATGTACAAACCGAATCGCCTGTTTTCGATCCCTCTGCTTGCGTGGCGATTCGGACGTTCCCTCAGGTTCGCATACCCTCGTATATCGATGATGTGGCGTCGAAAGTGTGCAGTGGCAGTAGCCGGAACAGTGCTCTCAGGGAGCATTGCGTTTACCGGTGTCGTAGGGACCTCGGGAGTGGCCGGCGCCCAACCGGCCCCGCCGCCGCCCACCACCACCACCGAAGCGCCGTTCACAACACCCAACACCGACAGCTGCCCGTTCACGAGTAGCCCGGCACCGGCGATCGATCTCTCCGAAGCACCCGCGCCCGGATCCACGGCCCCGACTGCTGTCCCGATTCCGGAAAGCCCCGTCGGTGGAGACAAGCTCGGCGAGTGCGGTGTTGTGCTCCCTGACGGCGCTCCCCCGCTCCCGGCCGACATCGCGGCATCAGGATGGGTACTCGCGGACGCCGAAACCGGCGAGGTCCTCGCCGCCAAAGATCCGCACGGTCGCTACCGCCCGGCCAGCACCATCAAGATGCTCTTGGCTCTTGTCGCGCTCGACGAACTCGATCTCGACACCGAAATCACCGCAACGGCCGAAGACGCGGACGCTGAAGGTAGCGCTGTCGGCATCGGCAAGGGCGGCAAGTACACCAACCGGCAACTGATGCAGGGTCTGGTCATGGCGTCGGGAAACGATGCCGCGCATGCTCTTGCCCGCCAACTCGGCGGTGACGCTGCAGCCGTGTCGAAAATGAACGCGCTCGCGGCCGAACTCGGCGCCCTCGACACTCGCACGGCAACTCCATCCGGACTCGACGGCCCGGGGATGAGCAGCTCGCCGTACGACCTGGCCGTGATTTTCCATACCGCCCTGCAGAATCCGACGTTTGCCGGTCTGATCCATACCGAGACCGTCGAATTTCCCGGCTTCCCCAAGGATCCGACGATTCCCGACGATCAGGACCGCCCCGGATTCACTCTCGCCAACGACAATCAGCTGCTCTACAACTACGACGGCGCATTGGGCGGCAAGACCGGCTTCACCGACGACGCCCGCCACACGTATGTGGGTGGCGCGGAGCGTAACGGCCGGAAACTACTGGTGACATTGATGGGCGGCGAAGCCAAGCCGATCCGTCCCTGGGAACAAGCTGCCCGTCTACTCGACTACGGATATGCACTCCCCGCGAGCACAACCGTCGGCTCGTTGACGGACCGATCCACCGACGATGCCTCGCCCGAGGTCACTCGCACACCGTCTGCCGCTGCACCAGGCTCGATCTCGGCTGCACCCACCGCTACCGACGCCGAATCCGACACCACTGACCGCATACTCATCGGTGCGGTCGGCGGAGTAGTGGTGATCGCGCTGGTGGCGGGAGCCGTTGCCCTCAACCGTCGGAGGCGCTAGCGCGGCCGACGACGCATGAAGCCCGAAAGACCCAGGCCGGCAACCGCACCCGTGGCGATCAGCGCAGCCACGCGAGACGGTGAAGCACCGTCACTGACAACGATTCGCGGCGAGATCACGGCGGGATCCGGCGGCGGAACGAACGCCAGGGCCATACTTTCCTTGGTCGTCGCCGCCCACGCCGTGCAGAACAGCAGCATCCGTGACGCCGTGAACACGAACACGAGCAAACCGATGATCGGACCGAATGCCACGCCCGCTGGTCCGTTGGTGACGGCAGCGAGGTAGATCGCACCCACCTGCTTGAAGATCTCGAACACAACTGCGGCGATAAGCGCTGCCTGCGCAGCGCTACGCAGCGTGACAGGCTCGCGCGGCAGCCGGGCGATCACCCACAGGAACACCGCCCACGTCGCCAGGAGTGAGAGCAACAGTGAAATGACTCTGAGCCCCACGCCGACACCGGTGATGTTCTCGAGGTTGAGCCATTTCACGATCTGAGTCGCAACCGGCCCACTGCTCAGCGCCGACATTCCCAGTGAGACGACCATGGCGAGAGCCAGACCGACGAGGGCCCCCGCGTCACCAAGTTTGGTACGTACGAAACCCTTCGGCTCGCGCTTGCTCTCCCACATCGCCGTCAGCGCGTCGCGAACGTTTGCCATCCAACCGAGACCCGCGTACGCGGCACCCAGGAGACCGAAGATTCCGACGCTCGCGCGCGAGTCGATGGCCGAATCGATCAGCGTGTTGATGGTGTCACCCAAGCTGCCCGGAATGCTCTTGGTGATCTGCTCCTGAATCGACTCCAGGTACTCGGGATGCCCGGCCAATACGAAACCGGCCACTGCAAACGCGACCATCATGATCGGAATCAACGCGAGAACGCTGAAGTACGTGATACCAGCAGCGTAATAGTCGCCTTTTTGCTCTTGAAACCGTCCGGCCGCGCGAACCAGATGATCGAGCCAGGGTCGCGCTGCCCGTTGCTTCTCGAGAAAGCTCGGTGCGTCGTCGTCCGTGTCAGCCATTGCCGTCCCCCTCATGTTCGGTCAGGCGTCGTGAGTCCGAATTCGCGTAAGTCAGCCCTTCGGTGCCAGGAATCCGACCTTGTCATAGACAGCGGCGAGAGTGCGTGAAGACACCTCACGGGCGCGGTGCGCTCCAGCCGCGATGATGCGATCCAGCTCTGCCTCGTCGGCAAGGTAACCGTCGACCTTCGCCTTGAGTGGGGTGACGAACTCGGTCAGCACGTCAGCGGTATCGGTCTTGAGGTCGCCGTACCCCTTGCCCTCGTAACCGGCCACCAGAGTCTCGATCGGTACTCCCGAGAGAGCCGACTGAATGGTGAGCAGGTTGCTGACGCCCGGCTTGGCCTGCGGGTCGAAACGAATCTCGCGCTCGTTGTCGGTGACGGCCGACTTGATCTTCTTCGCCGACACCTTCGGATCGTCGAGCAGATTGATCAGTCCGGCCGCACTGGCAGCGGACTTGCTCATCTTCGCGGTCGGATCCTGCAGGTCGTAGATCTTTGCCGTGCCCTTGATGATCTGCGGCTCGGGAACGACGAACGCCTTGCCGTAGCGGGTGTTGAACCGTCCGGCCAGATCGCGTGCGAGTTCGAGGTGCTGACGCTGATCCTCACCCACCGGAACTCGCTGCGGGCGGTACAGAAGGATGTCCGCGGCCATCAGAACCGGATACGTGAACAAGCCGACACTGGCGTTGTCGCTGCCTTGCTTGGCGGACTTGTCCTTGAACTGCGTCATACGGCTGGCTTCACCGAAACCGGTGATGCAGTTCAGGACCCACGCCAACTGTGCGTGCTCGGGAACCTGACTCTGTACGAACAGCGTCGCCCGATCCGGATCGATCCCCACCGCAAGGAGCTGAGCCACCGCAACCTTGGTGCGACGACGCAATTCCTTCGGGTCCTGCGTCACCGTGATGGCGTGAAGATCCGGAATGAAGTAGAAAGCGTCGAAATCGTCCTGCAACGGAACCCACTGCTGCAGCGCACCCAGGTAGTTGCCGAGGTGGAAAGAATCCGACGTCGGCTGGATTCCGGAAAGCACGCGAGGCTTTGCGGTGGGCTTCTGTTCTGCAGGGGTCGACATGGTTCCGATCTTTTCACGAGTGGAAATCAGTGCAGTGGCGTGGTGCCCGGGTAGTCGAGTTCGACGAGGTCTTCACCGTGGGCGGTGAGGTCCTCCGCACCGAACTGGTAGACGGTCCGGAAAACGACGGGTTCCCATTCTTCGGCGTAGAAGTCCATCGTTTCGCAGAACCACTCCAACTGATCCTGTTGCTCGGACAGTAGAGAACCCGCGCCTCGGACCACAACTACATATCCGGCGCCGAGTCCGAGGACGTCGTCGAGATCGCGCATGACGTCGTCGAAAGCGTCTTTATTTCGCCCGAAGTGGGACGGAAACTGGAAGGCTGCCGCAAACTCGTCGAAGACCTGCGCCGTTGTCCGCATGTTCTCTCCGCGAACCACCCGAACGACAAAATTCTCGGCACGGAGTTGACGTGCAAGATCATCTGCAACGGCCGGGTCGCTCTGCAGCGCCACCGAAGCCACATCCGAAGACGGATCCAGCCACTGCGCCACGCTGACCGTAGACGAATCGGACATCAGCGAATCCTCACAAACGTGTCGTAGTGATCAAGGGTGTACCACGCCGAACCGTCGTTGCCGGTGACGATTCGCTCGGCGTCGCGTCCTTGGCCGTTCTTCTTCGGGTTCACGTCCCATTCCTGATAGACGACACGTCCGCCACCGGCACCGACAGCGGGTAGACGTCCTTCGCTGTTGCGGAAGGTGATGCCGCCCTTGGTGCCCGGCGCATTGGCGGAATCCGGCCACCTCCCGGCGTCGATCTCCACCAGCGTGGCGAGCACTCGCGCCGGCGCATCGCTGTTCGTCTGCTGCGTTGTCTTGACAGCGGAGCTCGCGGGCACGGAACTCGACGGCGCAGCCTTGGTGGTGGCGCCAGGCTTGGCTTGAACACTCGAGGACTGGGCACTCGAGGACTTCGTCACCGACGACGCCGAACTGTCGGAGTCACGTGAAGAAAGGGTGACCGCCAGCACGAGCGCAACCACCGCCACCACGACGGTGATGATGGCGTTGCGCGTCTTTGCGCTCGGCATTTTCAGACCTTCAGACATACGCGTCTCTATCGGTACGAGACGGTGACAGGCGCATGATCCGACCAACGGAGGTCGTAGGACTCAGCGCGTTCCACGAGCGCGACCTTGGCCCGCTCGGCGTATCCGCGAGTGGCAACCTGGTAATCGATACGCCAACCCGAATCGTTGTCGAATGCCTTTCCGCGGTACGACCACCACGAGTACGGGCCGTCGACACCCGGATGGAGGGCGCGGAAGACGTCCACCCACGCGGAATCTTCGGCGAACAGCAGATCCATCCAGGCGCGCTCCTCGGGGAGGAATCCCGAAGACTTCTTGTTGGTCTTCCAGTTCTTGAGGTCGAGTTCGGTGTGCGCGATGTTCCAATCGCCGCTGACCACCACGTGACGATCGGCAGCCTCGGCCGCCGCAGCGGTGGTAGCGAGGTGAACTGCGAAGGACGCCATGAACCGCTCCTTCTCCTCCTGCTTCGGCGTGAGCGCCTCACCGGAGGGCAGGTACAGGCTCGCGACGGTCAGATCGGCGAAGTCGGCTTCGATGTATCGACCGGCGTCGAGAAACTCGTCGTCCCCGTGACCGATCCGCACCGCGTCAGGTTCCGTGCGTGAGAGCACCGCGACTCCGTTGCGTCCCTTCGCGGACGGCTCGGCGGAGACGAGGAACCATCCGTTGCCGAGCGCTGGTTCGAGAGTCTCGCGAAGCTGATCGTCCGACGCACGCGTTTCCTGAAGGCAGATGAAATCCGCCGACGTCTTCTCCAGCCAGTCGAGCATGCCCTTGCGGGCAGCTGCTCGAACGCCGTTGACGTTCACGGACGTGATGGTGTGGGGCGCAAGAATGTGGGAGTCAGCAGTTTGTGGCACGGCAAGCACCGTAGCCGATTCCACCGACGCGGATGGGCGCCCAGGTCAGCGCGCGGCCCTACGCTGCAGAATCACCGCTACCGCCAGCACGACGAGACCCGCGACGGCCAGCAACGACCCCACCGCTGCCGGCGCGGTGTACCCGTAACCGGCTGCGATGACGACGCCGCCGATCCACGCTCCGAAGGCGTTGGCGATGTTGAGTGCGGCGTGATTGAGAGACGCGGCCAAGGTCTGAGCATCCTCGGCGACATCCATCAACCGTGTCTGGAGGCCAGGCACCATCGACGACCCGGCGAGCCCGATGAGGAAGACGAAGATCAGTGCCGTGTACGGATTGCGCACGGCCATCACGAAGACCGCGAGGATCACAACGAGGGATCCCATCGACAGGAACAAGCCCTTCATCAGTGCGCGATCCGCGAGGTATCCACCGACGAAGTTGCCGGCCACCATGCCCAGTCCGTACAGCATGAGTGCGAGGGGAATGAACGAAGCGCCAAGCCCGGACACGTCGGTGAGAGTCGTACTGATGTAGGTGTAGACGGCAAACATCCCGCCGAATCCGACCATGCCCACGATCAAGGTCATCCACACCTGAACGCGGCCCAGTGCCCCGAGTTCGGTGATCGGATTCGTCACCGGCATACCGTCCAACCGCGGAATCCAGACGAACAGCGAAGCAACCGTTGCCACTCCGATCACCGCAACCAAGGCAAAGGCGCTGCGCCAGCCGAGTGCCTGGCCGATCCAGGCCGCGACCGGCACACCGATCACGTTGGCCACGGAAAGACCCATCATCACCATCGCGACGGCCTTCGCGCGTTTTCCCGGTTCGGCCAGGTGAGCTGCGACCAGTGCGGCGACTCCGAAGTAGGCGCCGTGCGGCAATCCGGCGACGAAGCGGGCCATCATCAGCGTCGTGTACGAGGGCGCGAAAACCGAAGCGGCATTGCCGACGGTGAACGCGACCATGAGTGCGATCAACAGGGTGCGGCGCGGAACCCGTGCGGTGAGTGCAGCGATCAGTGGAGCACCGACGACAACCCCGAGCGCGTATGCCGAGATCACGTGGCCCGCGATGGGTTCCGAGACACCGAGCCCGGTTGCCATTTCCGGGAGCAATCCCATGGCGACGAACTCGGTGGTGCCGATACCGAAACCGCCGAGGGCAAGAGCGAGCATCGCCGGACCTCTGGCGGAACGAACCCCGGGTGTCGAGGTGTCAGAAAGGGAGAGGGTAGACGAAGTCACTGATCAATTGTGGTCTCACACCTGGTTGAACTTCCAAGTGAGA
Source organism: Rhodococcus sp. NJ-530 (assembly GCF_003860625.1). Lineage (NCBI taxonomy): Bacteria > Bacillati > Actinomycetota > Actinomycetes > Mycobacteriales > Nocardiaceae > Rhodococcus > Rhodococcus sp. NJ-530. The sequence goes on along the minus strand of NZ_CP034152.1, from coordinate 2,155,758 downwards.
GCGGGTGAGTTCACTCACTTGAGACCGCGAACACAAATGGGACGCCCGGTTTCCCAGACGTCCCATTTGACAGGTGAAGCGGTGAATCTACTTCGCGGCCATGGCCTTCTGCAGGTTCACGTCGAGCGCGCCGAGGAACTCCTCGGTGGTCAGGTAGCCCTGATCGCCGCCGACCAGCATCGAGAGGTCCTTGGTCATCTGGCCGCTTTCGACGGTCTTGATGACAACGTCTTCGAGCGCCTGCGCGAAGCCGATGACCTCAGGGGTGCTGTCGAGCTTGCCACGATGCTCGAGCCCGCGGGTCCACGCGAAGATGGACGCGATCGGGTTGGTCGAGGTGGGCTTGCCCTGCTGGTGCTGACGGTAGTGACGCGTCACGGTGCCGTGAGCAGCCTCTGCCTCACAGGTCTTTCCGTCCGGTGTCAGCAGAACCGACGTCATGAGGCCGAGCGAACCGAAGCCCTGGGCCACGGTGTCGGACTGGACGTCGCCGTCGTAGTTCTTGCATGCCCAGACGTATCCGCCCTCCCACTTGAGTGCGGAAGCGACCATGTCGTCGATGAGGCGGTGCTCGTAGGTCAGACCTGCAGCATCGAACTCAGCCTTGAACTCGGTCTCGTAGACGTGCTGGAAGATGTCCTTGAAGGCACCGTCGTACGCCTTGAGAATGGTGTTCTTGGTGGACAGGTACACCGGGTAGTTCTGCTGCAGTCCGTAGGTGAGCGACGCGCGAGCGAAGTCACGGATGGACGTGGTGAAGTTGTACTGCCCCTGGACGACGCCGCCCTCTTCGGGGAAGTTGACCAGTTCGTGCTCGATCGGTGCGCTGCCGTCCTCAGGCGTGTAGGTGATCATCACCTTGCCGGGGCCGGGGACCTTGAAGTCTGTGGCGCGGTACTGGTCGCCGAATGCGTGACGGCCGATGATGATCGGCTTGGTCCAGCCCGGAACGAGTCGCGGAACGTTGGAGATGATGATCGGTGCGCGGAAGATCGTGCCGCCGAGAATGTTGCGGATCGTTCCGTTCGGGGAACGCCACATCTTCTTGAGACCGAATTCCTCGACACGTGCCTCGTCCGGCGTGATCGTGGCGCATTTGACGCCGACGCCGTGCTTCTGGATCGCGTGCGCTGCGTCGATGGTGACCTGGTCGTCGGTCTCGTCGCGGTACTCGATACCGAGGTCGTAGTACTCGAGGTTCACATCGAGATACGGATGGATCAACTTGTCTTTGATGAACTGCCAGATAATGCGCGTCATCTCATCGCCGTCGAGTTCGACGACGGTGCCCTCAACCTTGATTTTGGACATGGGTGCTTCGCGTCCTCCTAGGAAGTTTCCCTGGTTACACGGTTGCGGTCACACTTTGTGAGTGGGTCCGCGAACGGTTCGATTATCAAACCTAGACGGTGTGGACTGATCTCGGGAGATGAGTCCCAAACAAGACAAGCGTACTGCTAACCCGTGAGGCCGCAACCGGCAGGTCCACTCATCGGTCTCTACTCGCGAGTAACTTTTGCCTGCTAGTGGGCTGCGTCGCTCTGCCTCGCGTGCGGTTGCGGCTCACATTTCGCCCCGTGTCAGGACTGCGCTCACTTCCCGGTAGAATCCGACTTGGTCATGAGTGCCAGCGTCAAGCCCCGGCTCGCTGGACGGCAACCCTCCAACCGCGGTGGGGTGCCCCGGGTGATGACCAGGTTTCCCGACGTGGATCTGCTCGCGCAGTTCCACCGCAATTCGGGTGACAAGCGCGGGTCCGACAGGGACGGACCCCAGACCGGGCCGAGCCCCACGGAGGTATTTCAGTATGTGTCGCACTTGTAGATAGACCCCAGCACGGGGCGGCGATCATTCGCCCCCGTCCGACATCTATCCGTCAGACCACTGGAGTGAACAAATCATGACCGACAACACAGCCGACGCCGCAGCAACTTCGGATCCGACCGCGAACTGGTCGTTCGAGACCAAGCAGGTGCACGCCGGACAAACAGCGGACACCGCCACCAATGCGCGCGCTCTGCCGATCTACCAGACCACCAGCTACGTCTTCGACAGCACCGATCACGCTGCGGCACTGTTCGGTCTCGCCGAGCCGGGCAACATCTACACGCGGATCATGAATCCCACACAAGACGCCGTCGAGCAGCGCATCGCTGCCCTCGAAGGCGGAGTCGCCGCACTCCTCCTCTCCTCGGGTCAGGCCGCCGAGACCATCGCGATCCTCAACATCGCCGAGGCCGGCGACCACATCGTCTCCAGCCCGTACCTGTACGGCGGCACGTACAACCTCCTGCATTACACACTTCGTAAGCTGGGCATCGAAGTCACGTTCGTCGAGGATCCCGACGATATCGACCAGTGGCGCGAAGCCATTCGCCCGAACACGAAGGCGTTCTACGGCGAAACGATCGCCAATCCGAAGAACCACATCCTCGACCTACCCGGTATCTCGTCACTGGCCCACGAGAACGGTCTTCCGTTGATCGTGGACAACACAGTCGCGACGCCGTACCTGCTTCGCCCGCTCGAGCACGGCGCCGACATCGTCGTTCACTCCGCCACCAAATACCTTGGTGGACACGGCACCGCGATCGCCGGCGTCATCGTCGACGGTGGCACTTTCGACTGGACGCAGGGTCGCCACACGAACTTCACGACGCCTAATCCCAGCTACCACGGCGTCACCTTCGCGGACCTCGGCGCGCCGGCGTTCGCACTCAAGGCCCGCGTCCAACTGCTGCGCGATCTCGGTTCCGCCGTGGCGCCGTTCAACGCGTTCCTCATCGCGCAGGGTATCGAAACCTTGAGCCTGCGCATCGAGCGCCACGTATCCAATGCACAGAAGATCGCCGAATTCCTCGACGGCCACAGCGAGGTGGCCTCCGTTTCCTACGCGGGACTTCCCTCCTCGCCATGGTTCGAACGTGGAAAGCAGCTGACGCCCAAGGGAACCGGCGCCATCGTCACTTTCGAATTGCCCGGCGGTATCGATGCGGGCAAGACGTTCGTCAACGCCCTGACGCTGCACAGCCACGTCGCCAACATCGGTGACGTTCGCTCACTCGTCATCCACCCCGCGTCGACGACGCACTCGCAGCTCACCCCCGAAGAGCAGCTCGCTTCGGGCGTCACGCCCGGGCTCGTCCGCCTCGCGGTCGGCATCGAAGGAATCGACGACATCCTCGCCGATCTCACCGTCGGCCTGGCAGCGGTGGCAAACTCGTGACCGTGAACGAATTGGAGCCCAGGATCGACCTCCTGCCCCCACCCGACGGCCAGGTGGGGTTCGTCGACATCGGTGCCTTGGAACTCGAGAGCGGCGCGGCACTCCCATCGGTTTCGCTCGCCGTTCAGCGGTGGGGTGAGCTTTCCCCGAACCGCGACAACGTCGTACTCGTCGAGCACGCACTGACCGGAGACTCACACGTCACCGGACCGATCTCCGCGAATCAGCCCTCCCCCGGCTGGTGGAACGGGATGGTCGGCCCCGGCGAACCGATCGACACCGGCGAATGGTGCGTCATCGCAACCAATGTCCTCGGTGGTTGTCGCGGCACGACCGGTCCCAGTTCGCCGGCCGACGACGGCAAGCCGTGGGGCAGCAGGTTCCCGGAGATCTCCATCCGGGATCAGATCGCGGCGGAGAAGAAGCTCGTCGATCTCCTCGGGATCGACCAGTTGGCCTCGGTAGTCGGCGGATCCATGGGGGGCATGCGCACCCTCGAATGGGCAGTTACCTACCCGGACAGCATTCGCTCCGCGTTGGTTCTCGCAACCGGTTCACGGGCCACTGCAGATCAGATCGGCACCCAGACGACGCAGATCGCTGCCATCGTCTCCGATCCGGATTGGCAGGGCGGTGACTACCACGGAACGGGGCGGGCACCTCGCGCCGGACTCGGCATCGCCCGTCGCATCGCGCACCTCACGTACCGCACCGAGGCCGAACTGGACGCACGCTTCGAGAACTCCGCTCAGAACGACGAAAATCCTTGGAACGGTGGACGATACGCCGTACAGAGTTACCTGGAACATCAGGCAGACAAGCTGGTCGACCGCTTCGACCCGAGCACGTACGTCCTCCTGACCGAGGCCATGAACCGGCACGACATCGGTCGTGGACGCGGCGGTGTTGCGGCGGCGTTGGCATCGATCACGGCACCGGTCGTGGTGGGCGGCGTCGACTCGGATCGGCTGTATCCCCTTCGCTTGCAGGAGGAGATCGCCGACGGAATTTCCACGTGCAGCGGCCTCGAGATTCTCAAGTCCAAGGACGGCCACGACGGCTTCCTGACGGAGGCGGACGCCGTCGCCGGACTGCTTCGCCGAACGATGGAGTTCGCGCGTACGGCTCGCTGATTCGGCACAGAGCCACGTTTTCAGGATTCGTCAATGTCGGGAAAACCACAGCTGATCTGCGGGTTTTCCCGACATTCTCATTGGCGAACGTGAGCCGGCGCGGCTAGCATCGGCGAACGTGAATCAGCCATGCTCGACGCGCCTGCAGGCTACGTACATTCCCGAGCACATGTCCTTCGCGTTCTGGGGTGACGCAGACCCGGCAGCGCGGCTGTCGGCACTGGGGATGCCGACCGGGTCGCCGGGCGTGTGCAGGCTTGCGATCCCGGTCGACGAGTCGATCACAGCAACCGACGTCGAAGCGCAACTGCTCGACCTCACCACCGCGATCGACGCGTTCCACAACCTCGATGCTGGTCGCGGCGACCTCGGATCGTCGCTGCTCGCGTGGAAGCGCGTCATCGACACCGGCGCACATGACATTCCGACCGCAGCGCATGCCGCTATCGAGCGCGACGACACGAAGATCCGAAGCGCCGCGTCCACGGTGCGGTTGTTCACGGAAGCGCGCGCGGCCATCGAGAGTCTTCGCCGAGCAAAGATTCAGGCGACTCTGCGCCCGTATCAAATGCAGGGAGTTGCCTGGCTGACGGCTCTGTCGGGTTCGGGCGGTGGGATCTTGGCCGACGAGATGGGTTTGGGTAAGACACTGCAAGCGATTTCGATGATCGCGATCCGCGCCGGCGACGGTCCGCATCTGGTTGTGTGTCCCACCTCGGTGATAGGAAACTGGCGCCGCGAGATCGAGCGATTCGCTCCGCATCTGCCACTGCACGTTCATCACGGGGCCGCCCGTGCACTTCCCACTCGTATCCCCGCCGGCACTACGGTTCTGACCAGCTACAGCGTCTTGCGTTCCGACGCAGCCCAATTGGCCCCGGTCCATTGGAGTTCAGTGGTCTTCGACGAGGCGCAACAGATCAAGAACCCCGCTTCCCTCGCCGCGAAAGCAGCAATGCAGTTGTCGGCGGACGTCAAGGTAGCGATGACCGGCACGCCGGTGGAGAACCGTCTCGAAGAATTGTGGTCGCTCTTTCGCGTCGCCAATCCCGACGTCCTCGGAACTCGCGCACGGTTTCGTCAACGCTTTGCCGTACCGATCGAATCCGGTCGATCGGCCACCGCGGCGACCAGGCTTGCCGCGGTCATCGATCCCTTCATTCTGCGCAGAACCAAAGACACAGTGGCCAAGGATCTTCCGCCCAAGCAGTTCTCCACGGTCTCGTGCACTCTGACGTCGGAACAGGCGCGCATCTACCGGTCGGCAGTTGCCGATGCTTTCGACTCCGGATTGGGCACGGGAATTGCCCGGCGCGGCAACATTCTTGCCCTTCTGACCACTCTCAAGCAGGTATGCAATCACCCGGCGCAGGTCACCGGCGATACGGACGACCTCTACGGAAGATCCGGAAAGCTCGACCGCGCAACGGAAATGATCGCCGAGATCGTCGACGACGGCGATCGCGCGCTGATATTCACGCAGTACCGGACGATGGGCGAGATGCTCTCGCGACACCTGGGAGCCGAACTGGGTATCGGTGCCGTGCCTTTCCTCCACGGCGGCCTGAACACCGACAAACGAGACGCGATGGTCGACGCGTTCCAGAACGAGACGGATTCACCACCGGTTCTGATTCTGAGCTTGCGCGCCGCCGGCTTCGGCCTCAACCTCACGCGCGCAAGTCATGTCGTGCACTACGACCGGTGGTGGAACCCAGCCGTCGAGGATCAAGCAACCGACCGGGCACACCGCATCGGCCAGAAACGCACCGTCAACGTCCACACCTTGGTGACGGGCGGTACCGTGGAGGATCACATAGCAGCGATGCACGAGTCCAAACGAGCTGTGGCCGATGCTGTCTCCGGGAACGTCGAGGCCGCGCTGGCCGATCTCCCCGACACCGAACTGCGTGAACTTCTCGAACTCGACGGCGCGGTGATCATCTGATGGCCAACGAATTCGGCGTCACCGCTTGGGGTCGAGCGTGGCTGCGCACGGTGGAGCGGACCGCGGCGTCCGGTCCGAACCCGTCCCTGCCGACGGCTCGCGCCCTGGCACGCAACGGTTCCGTGGAGTTCACCGCCGTCTCGTCGGGGACCGTCGTCGCCGAGGTGAGCACCAAGGCAAAAACTTCGTCAGTGACGATTGGTGTCCCGCTCTGGACCAAATCCGAGATCGCTGCAGTGAAGAGCCTTCTCCGTTCGGCTGGAAAGGCGAACAGATCCGTCTCCACCGGCGAACTGCCGGACATCATCGTCACCGAACTGCAGGCTCGAAATATCGCAGTAGCCGTTGATCTTTCGGAGTGCACTGCCAGCTGCGACTGCTCAGGTAGACGCTCGCCGTGCGTTCACCATCTCGCCGCGATCTACGCCCTCGCCGGGCGAATCGACGAGGAACCTGCACTTGCGGTGACGTTACGGAGTGCACCGGTCAAGGCTGGAAAGAAGTCGACATCCGCACATTCGGCGGAGTGGATCCCTTTGAGTGATATCGATATTCGCTCGTTCTACGGGGACTGATCTTCTCAGTCGGTACCGAGCGGATCGATGGTCAGGGCGAGCGTCGCGATCAGCACACCCATAACGCCCATCGCCGCAGTGTCGAAGACCCTTCCACGCACCGCGAGCAACCCCACACGGTTCTCGGGAACGAACCACCGAGCGGCAGCTCCGATGATGACGGCAACACCGAAGACGAGGGCGCCGCGGCGCCACCGGTCGGCCAGCACGAGAACAACCGCTGCCGCGATCACGGCGAGGACCGCGAGCATGGGCAGATTCTTCTTCGCGAGGCCGACCAGTGAGGACATCGGACTCAGACTCCGGCCAGAACCCGCTCGGCGCGCTCGACCACGTTGGTGATCAGGAACGCGCGGGTCAGCGGTCCGACACCACCGGGATTGGGTGAGACGAAGCCGGCGACCTCGTTGACGTCGGCTGCGACGTCGCCGCGCAGGCCGTCGTCGGTGCGACTGACGCCGACGTCGAGGACCGCTGCCCCGGGCTTGACCATGTCTGCGGTGATGAGGCCGGGAACGCCTGCGGCAGCGACGATGATGTCGGCGCGGCGAACCTCGGCCGCGAGATCGCGGGTACCGGTGTGGCAGAGCGTGACCGTCGCGTTCTCGCTACGACGCGTCAGCAGCAATCCGATCGGGCGACCGACTGTGACGCCTCGTCCGACTACCACCACGTGTGCGCCTGCAATAGGGACCTCGTAGCGGCGCAGGAGATGCAGGATTCCACGCGGGGTGCACGGCAGCGGGGCTTCCTTGCCCAACACCAGTCGACCGAGGTTGACCGGGTGCAAGCCGTCGGCGTCCTTGTCGGGGTCGATGCGCTCGAGGGCTGCGTTCTCGTCAAGGTGCTTGGGAAGCGGCAACTGCACGATGTAGCCGGTGCACTCGGGATTGGCATTGAGCTCGTCGATCGTCGCGTTGAGCTGCTCCTGCGTGATGTCGGCAGGCAGGTCGCGTCGCAAAGAATTGATACCGACCTTGGCGCAGTCGTTGTGCTTGCCGCGCACGTAAGCCGCGGATCCGGGGTCGTCGCCCACCAGGATGGTGCCCAAGCCGGGTGTGATGCCCTCTGCCTTCAGAGCGTTCACCCGCACCTTCAGGTCTTCGAAGATTTCGTCGCGGGTAGCTTTGCCGTCGAGGATCGTTGCAGTCACGGCGACCATTGTTCCAGGTTAGGGTCGATGAGTGACAACGGCTCCGGAACTACGCGGCCCGAGGGTGCTCCTCTCCCCCGTCGCGCCCGATCATCACGCCCGTCTGCGGGCAATTCACCTGCACCCGGACGTCGTGCACTGGTGGCAAAATCCCGACGACGACTGGCCTGCAGCGCCGGAGGCTGGCACCACGCGCTACAGCATCTTCCACGGCGACCACCTGATCGGCTTCATCCAGTGGTATGAGGCGGAGGACAACCCCGACTTCCGCCACGCCGGGCTCGACTTGTTCCTCGATCCCGACTTCCACGGCCGAGGGTTCGGTCGCGAATCGATTCGCGTGCTGTGTGCCCACCTGATCGACGACCTCGCATTCCACCGTCTGGTCATCGACCCGGAGGTCGACAACTCCGTCGCCATCGCGTGCTACCGATCGGTGGGGTTCAAAGACGTCGGGGTGATGCGCGAGTATTCGCGAGATCGCCATGGTGTGTGGAAGGACGGACTGCTGATGGATCTGCTCGCACGGGAATTCATCCGCTGATCGACTGGGACGAGTTCGAAAGGACCGACATCATGTTGCTGGACAAGGAATTCACGGCCACCCTGCAGAAGAGCGACGCCAAGGGCGGGTGGACTTATGTGATCTGGCCGGAGTCCGCCGAGTTCTTCGGCACCCGCGGCCTGGTCAAGGTGCGCGGGACGATCGACGGACATCCGTTCCAGAGTTCGTTCATGGCGTTGGGAGACGGTAACCACAAGCTGCCGGTCAAAGCCGATCTTCGCAAAGCCATCGGCAAGGAGACCGGCGAGCTGGTGACGGTGCGCCTCGAGGAGCGCTTGGAGAGCTAGGCGCTGCTACTTCATGTCGACGACAAGACCGTGCGCCGACGCGTACGCCACCGCCTGCATCAACTCGATCTGCGCGTTTCCGACCGACGCGGACGTCCACAGGCTCGGATCGATCCGCGCACCGCGCAGGTCTGCACCTTCGAGTTTGAGTCCACCCGTGCGAGCACCGGACAGATCCGCGGACGCCAGCACCGCGCCCCGCATGTCGGCCCGAACCAGGTTCGCTTCACGGAAGCGGCATGAGGTGAAGTCGATCTTCCTCAGGTCCGCCCCGCCGAGTGAGGTCAACGAGAAGTCGACTTCGTCGAGCGTCAACGGCCGGATGCGGCAACCGTCGAACGTCGACCCGAGCAGACTGCAGTTTCGGAACGTGCTGTGCCACAGGCTGGTCCGGGCAAAATTGCACGAGCGGAACGCAGTTCCCGTGTGCACGGACTCCCCCAGATCGGTGCCGGTGAAATCACAGTCCGTGAACACCACCGACTCCGTCGTGAGTCCGGTGAGGTCGGCGTCTCGGAAATTGCAGTTGGTGAAAGTGCGCTGACGCCACTTCTGCCCGGCCAGCCGCGCGTCTGAATAGTCTTCGCCGACGACATCGTCGGATTCTTCGGGGAGCATGCCGTCCATACTGCCCCGCCGCACCGACACCGGTTCGATCGCCTAGGTCTCGCAGGCCACGCCGTCACCGTCACGATCAAGCTTGGACGAATAGCCGGGATCGCCGCGGTAGATCGGGGCAGCACCGGCCGCTCGCACGGCTGCACAGTTGGCGTAATACACCCCCGCGTCGGGCACCTTGGCCGGCGGCGGAACGTACGCCGGTTCTGTTGTCTTCGGCGGTGTGTACGCAGGAGCGGGCGGAACATACGGCGTAGTCGTGGTCTCCGGGACCTGCGGAACCAGCGGCACGATTGCCACGGTGGTTGTCGTCGGTGGCGGCACGATCGTTGTCGTCGTCGGCAAGAGGGACGAAGTCGTGGTCTTCGTCGTCGACGGGACCGTGCTTTTGGTTGTCGTCGCTGCAGCTGTCGTCGAAGAGGTCGCAGCAGGCGTCGTCGATTCTTCCGACTTGCCCGCTCCCGTCGCCGCGGCGATGGCAACCAGCCCCACGACTGCCGCGCCGGCGATCCACGGCCACTTACGCCGCGTCTTGCCTTCCTCGGCGTTAGTGTCCGGCACCGCCGATCCGGGTGCGCCGAAGACCTGCGTGGGAGTGCCGAAAGCCTGAGTGGGTGCGTCGACGCCCTTGGGCCGTGTCTGCGCGGTCCACTGCTGACCGTCCCAGTAACGGTCGATCGTGGGGTCGAAGGGGTCGGGGTTCCAACCGGCGGGAGGGTTCATCAAAATGTCCGTTCTGCGTAGAGTGCCGGAAATAGATTCGCACGGACTGGCCGGTTTGTTACCAATTCGCCCACACTTCCCGACCGGGTCTTCTCACGGACGTGGTCACCGATACGTCGCCCGGTACAGTTCCTCGAGTGTTCCGAGTGATGTTCCACGAGCCCCGCATCCCACCCAACACCGGAAACGCGATCCGCATGGTCGCAGGCACCGGTTGCGAACTCCACCTGGTCGGCCCTCTCGGGTTCGACTTGTCGGAGCCGAAGCTCAAGCGCGCAGGCTTGGACTACCACGACCTGGCGACTGTCACGGTCCACGAAAACCTGACCGCTGCCTGGGAAGCCGTCACCCCCGCTCGCGTGTTCGCCTTCACCGCGCACGCGACCACGTCGTATGCCGATATCGCCTACCAACCCGGCGACGTCCTGCTGTTCGGGCCCGAACCCACCGGACTGTCCGAAGAAGTATTGGCGGACGAACACGTCACCGAGCGCCTGCGTATCCCGATGCTGCCCGGACGCCGGTCCCTCAACCTGTCCAACGCTGCCGCCCTCGTGACGTACGAGGCCTGGCGTCAGCACGGGTTCAAGGGCGCTGTCTGATCGACGTCAGTAGACGTCCCGGACATAGCGCTTCTCCGCCGAAAGAGCCTTCACGTATGCCTCGGCACTGCGAGGAGCCAGTTTTCCGTGTTGAGCGACCACCCCGTTGAGGGCACTGTCGACGTCCTTGGCCATCCGGTTGGCATCGCCGCAGACGTAGAAGTGCGCTCCCTTCTGCAACCACTCCCACAGCAGCGCACCCCGCTCACGCATCCGGTCCTGCACGTAGACCTTGTCGGCTTGATCCCGGGAAAACGCGAGGTCGAGTTCGGTGAGGAATCCGTCTTTCCGCAATTCTTCGATTTCTTCGCGGTAGTAGAAGTCGGTCGCGGCGTGCTGTTCTCCGAAGAACAGCCAGTTCGGGCCCGTGTGCCCCAATGCCCGCCGCTCATGCAGGAAGGCACGGAACGGTGCAATGCCGGTCCCCGGACCGACCATGATCATCGGGGTCTCGGGATCGGAAGGTGGCCGGAAGTGGGTCGACTTCTGCACGTAGATACCGATGTCGTCATCGTGAGCGTGGTCGGCGAGGTAAGTCGAGCACACTCCACGCCGTGGGACACCCGCAACGTTGTATCGCACCGCGGACACCGTCAACTGCACTTCGCGTGGGTTCTCCTTCGGACTGGAAGATATCGAATACAGCCGCGGCTGAATCGGTTTGAGCAGCGAGAGCCATTCGTCTGTCGAGGCACGAACGGGCGACTGCGCGAGAATGTCGACGGACTGTCGTCCCCACGACCAGTCTTTGAACGTGGAGACATTCTCCGGCTTCAACAACTCGGCCAGGTCCGAATCGCGGGTTCGTTGATGCACGAATCGAATCATGTCGGTCGAGATTCGAGTGATCTCCAGGCGCTCGGTGAGCGCGGTACGCAGCGTCATTTCCCCGTACTGCCCCAGTTCGACGGTCTCGTCACCGTCGAGGCCAGTAAGGGTGAGCCACTCGTCGACAAACGGAGAGCTGTTTCGGGGCCAGACTCCGAGAGCGTCGCCGGCTTCGTAACTGACCGTGTCACCTGGAAGGTGAAAGCCCAACTGCCGCACGTCTTTGGAAGAACCCGGACGGTTGAGCACGACATTGCGCGTCAAGGCTGTGGTCAGTGGCGCCTTCTTGTTGTATCGCAGCGGCGGCGACATCGCCGGTGAAATCGGCTCGGCTGCAACGGTTGTCCCAGAATTCTTCTTTGCAACGAGGACGTCGGTCGTCTCGCCGGCCACCGAGCTCCGAAGCTCAGCCGTGACCGCCTCCAGCCATCCAGCAGCGGTGTCCTCGAAATCGGGCTCGCAGTCGGCGCGATCGACGATACGACTGGCTCCCAGTTCGGCAAGGCGGGCGTCGAGCTTTCGTCCGTGTCCACAGAAGTCGGCATAGTTCGAGTCGCCGAAAGCGATGACTGCATAACGTGTCTCGGACATGCGGGGCGCCGTGTCAGCAGACAACGCATCCCAGAAACCGCTGCCGTTGTCCGGGGATTCGCCGTCACCGGAGGTACTGGTGATCAGCAGGACCTCTCTGGTAGCTGCCAGGTCGGCGGCGGGGAACTCGTCCATCGCGTGCATCACCACGGGTAAGCCGATTCCCCCGAGACGAGTGGCGCACTCAGCAGCGAATTCTTCCGCGTTTCCGGTCTGCGATGCCCAGAGCACCACGATCGGCGCGCGCTCGGATCCAATACTCGGACTCGATGACAACGCAAGCCCGTCGGTGTCAGGAAGTGAGATCCGCGAGTACAGGCCGGCCAGAACACCGTCGACCCACATCCGCTTTTCGGCATCGAAGGGTGCCGTCGACGGCAAGGTAGGTACCCCGGCAGTGCGATCGGCGTCCGCACGCAACGCGGCGAGAAGGCCGGACAGGTAGCTCTGTTGGAGCGGATCGAATACCACTGCAGGTGTTCCTGTTTGACCGAGGACGCCCGCGAGGACATCGGTTCGCGACAAAGCCCGATCAGCTGGCGCGGGAGCCAGCAGCGCCGCCTCGGCGAGCACTGTTTCAGGTGTGTTCACGGCGACCTTCGTCATCGTGACAGCGCAGGCTTTGAACTCCGGTTGCTGCGAGGCAGGGTCGATGGCGTCGTTGGTGACGGCGTTGATGGACAGATATTCACCGAAGGCGTCGTTCCAGTGAAATGGGGCAAAGCAGTTCCCCGGACGCACTCGGTCGGTGACAACAGCCGGAAGCACAGCGCGACCGCGGCGTGAGGCAACCTCGATCGCATCCTGGTCGACGATACCGAGCCTGGCGGCGTCGTCGGGATGGATCTCGACGAAGGGACCTGGGTTGAGCTTGTTCAACTTGGCCACCTTGCCGGTCTTGGTCATGGTGTGCCACTGGTGCGCGAGACGACCGGTGTTGAGCAGGAAGGGGTAGTCGTCGTCGGGCATTTCGGCGGGAAGCATGTGCGGCCGTGCGAAGAACATCGCACGGCCAGTGGCGGTGGGAAATGCGAGCCGCGGAGTGCTGCCGTCCTCGCGGATCAGGAGCCTTTGACTGACACCGTCATTGACGTATCGGATGGGATGACGGTCCTGATCACTGTCTGGCGGGCATGGCCACTGAATCGATGTCTTGCGGAGGCGCTCGTAGGTGACGCCGCGTAAGTCGTAGCCGGTCTTCGGATTCCAGAACTGCTTGATCTCTTCGAACACCTCTTCGGCACAGGTGTAGGTGAACGCTTCGGCGTACCCCATCTCGCAGGCGATCCGGGCGATGATCTGCCAATCAGGCAGCGCCTGCCCAACCGGATCCAGTGCCTGCTGAAAGAGCGTCAGGTTGCGTTCGGAATTGATCATCACTCCGTCGGACTCTGTCCACAGCGAAGCAGGCAGCAGAACATCGGCGTATTCGTTGGTCTCGGTGCCCAGGAAAGCATCCTGGGTGATGACGAGGTCGGCCTTCTCCAAGCCGTCGATGACGGTCTTGCGGTTGGCTACCGTCGCAACGGGATTGGTGCAGATGATCCAGCACGCTTTGATGTCGCCCGCCGCCATTCGGGAGAACATGTCAATGGTGCCACCGCCGATGTCGGTGCGCAGCGAGCCCTGCGGGATCCCCCATCGGTCCTCGACGAAGTCGCGATCGGCGTCGACCATCACGGCACGCTGGCCGGGCAAACCTGGCCCCATGTAGCCCATTTCACGCCCACCCATGGCGTTCGGCTGACCGGTCAACGAGAACGGACCGCTGCCGGGCTTGCAGATCGCACCGGTCGCAAGGTGAAGGTTGCAGATGGCGTTGGTGTTCCACGTGCCGTGGGTGCTCTGGTTCAAACCCATTGTCCAACAGCTCATCCAGTTTGCAGCCTCACCGATCCACTGCGCTGCAGTGCGGATGTCGGCCTCGGGGATACCGGTGATCTCGCTGACCTTCGCAGGCGTGTACTCCGCGAGGAAACTGGGCATGACCTCCCAGCCTTCGGTGAAGTCGGCGATGAAGTCCGGATCTGTGTGGCCGTTCACGACGAGCAGGTGGAGTAGTCCGTTGAGTAGCGCGAGATCGGTGCCGGGAGCGATCTGCAGGAACAAGTTCGCCTTGTCGGCGGTGGCGGTGCGTCGAGGATCGACGACGATCAGCTTCGCGCCTGCCTTGATCCGCTCCTGCACCCGCAGAAAAAGGATCGGATGGCAGTCCGCCATGTTCGCGCCGGTCACGAAGAACACGTCGGCGTGTTCGAAGTCCTGATAGGAACCGGGCGGTCCGTCGGCCCCGAGTGACTGCTTGTAGCCGGTGCCGGCACTCGCCATGCACAAACGGGAATTCGATTCGATCTGATTGGTCCCGATGAAGCCCTTGGCCAGTTTGTTCGACAGGTACTGAGCTTCGAGTGACATCTGCCCGGACACGTACAACGCAAACGCGTCGGGACCGTGCTCGTCGATTATTGCCCGCAGGCGCTGGGCGGTGTCAGTGATGACTGCGGCCATGTCCGCCGCTTCGATCGCATCACCTCGGCGCGGACGGCGATATGCAGATTCCATGCGCCCCGGGCCGGCGAGCATGTCTGCGGTCGTGGTGCCTTTGGTGCACAGACGCCCGAAGTTGGTGGGATGTGTCTTCAGACCGGAAGACTTCGCAGCCTTCCGACGACCCGTCTCGGGATCGGTGATGATGTCGAGGACAAGACCACAGCCCACCCCGCAGTATGCGCAGAGTGTGTCGACACTGGTGGTGGTGAGTTGAGCGCCCATCGATTCATGCATCCCTTCGACCGAGGATCAAGGTCGACTTCTATCTTCGGATGCAGTTGTTTCGGGAGTTCATGCCCGATGTTGCGTATCAATCACTCTTTCCTCACCGCGACCTTCGGACCGATGTGCGGTCCCGGGACCAGCGGTCGTCGACGTGCAGCTGTACGCGAATGCCCAGTTCTACGCTCTGCCGCCGAATCGAGCGATGTAGTGCCAAACCTTCTTGACGTCCTGCGGATCGAAGGATGCACCCCGTGCGAGCCCCAGGACGGCAGGCGTCAGCCGCCTGCCGTGCGCAATTTCTCGGGCAAGGTCGATCACGGCCGCTCCCCGGTATTCGGGATGTTCGGCTATCTCGTCGACATCGACCGCGTAACCGTCGTGCCACAGCACCGGGCACGTGAGCGAGTGGGCGATCTCTTCGATCCGTGTGCCCCGGTAACTCGGATCCAGAACGAGCGCCTCGACGTCCGTTCCGATGTCGACGACGCCGTGAACGTGCGCCTCGATGTAGTGGTCGAGCGGATCGTCGAGCTCGGCAGCCCGTGCGGCGCCGACCAAGCTCATCGCTTCGGCCGTTCCGAAATGATCAGACTCGAAGACGCTGTCGGGAAAGCAGAAAGTGGTGCGGTCGAGCGTGTGCTCGGCAAGCCGGAAGTAGGACGAGCCGAACCGAGGGGATGCCCCGTAGGGATCGGAGCGATAGTTCAACGATCCGTACTTCGGCCGTTCCGAGGGCTCCCGCTCGTCGTAAGCTCCGCCGAATATCCGACTCTCCCAACGCCAACGATCGCCGCCGTGATGCGCCGTCAGTCCGCCGTTGCTCGTTCGAGACTCGAACTGGGTCACATAGGTGCCTTGACGTGCGATCGAGGCCAGTGTCAGACCACGTTCAGACGGGAGGTCCGGATGAAAGTGCAACGTCACCCGGTGATTTCGATCCAACGGGCCGCCCTTCGAGAGACCGCTCACGTGCGCAATCGCGGCAGACCAAGGAGTGGAATCAACAGGCATTCGCCCATTATCCGGATATGGAAGCAGCGCCGGTAAAGAAATCGACCAGTGAATACGGTGCGCCTTCACCGAGGCAGAGATCAAGGATCACGTGCGAGTCCGCGGCCTCGGATGCGCTGCGCACGAACATCGCTTCTTCGTACTCGGCGAGTGCCCCTTCGATGTCGTCGGGGTGCGCGGCGATCGCCTTTCCCAGTTCGGCGCCGTCGAACATGGCCAAGTTCGCACCCTCACCGGACGGGGCCATCAGGTGCGCCGCGTCACCGAGGAGCGTCACCCCAGGCACTCGATCCCATCGGTGCTCGTCGGGAAGTGCTTGGATCGCGCGCGGAATCGGAGCGGTTTCGCCATCGGTGATCAGCGCCGTGAGTTCCGGTGCCCAACAGTCGAACTCGGCCGCGACCCGCGCTGTCGCAGCGGCGGCGTCGGTGAAATCGATACCGGCAAACCACTCCGCCGGACGGTTCAGCTGAACGTAGGTGTGCACGATGTCTCCCGCCTCTCGATGCGCGGCGATCGCTTTTCCTGGTGCGGGCGCGTACATCGCCCCGTCCCCGACGGCTTCGGCTGCAGCCGAATGCTTCTCGTCGACGTCGTAGAGGTAGGTCTCGACGAACGTGGTGCCGACGTATTCCGGCTTCGCATCGGAGAGCAGCGGCCGGATCTTCGACCAGGCACCGTCTGCACCGACGAGAAGGTCGGTGGTCACTGTCGAACCGTCGACGAAGGTCAACTCGTGGCGATCATCTCCGAGCGAGCGCACAGTGTCGACTTTGCGTCCCCATTCGATCGTGTAGTCCGGAAGGGAATCAATCAGGATTCGACGGAGGTCGCCGCGCAGCACCTCGGGACGTGCTCCCGTGCCGTCGTCGGGTTCGTCGAGGAGCACGGCGGCGTGTTGATCGAGTACGCGCGACGCGGCGCCGCCCGCGTGGATGATCGCGCGGAACTCGTCGGTGAGGCCGGCAGCGTCGAGCGCGGCCTGACCGTTGTGTTCGTGGATGTCGAGTTGGCCGCCCTGCGTGCGAGCTTCTGCCGACAGTTCCGCCTCATAGATCTTCGACGGAATTCCATGGACGTGGAGGACACGCGCGAGCGTCAGACCGCCGAGGCCCGCCCCGATGATCGTTATCGAGTTGCTCATGTTGTTTCCTTTCAGGCTTCGATTGGAACGTCGTTCCAATGACATCTTGGAACGGCGTTCCAGATATGTCAAGATGGTTCGCATGGCGACCAGGAATCAGCGGACCGAACGACGTACGGATGCGCTCTCGAAGGAGCGAATCGTCGAGGCTGCGATCGAGATCCTCGACGACGAGGGCGAAGCCGCGCTGACATTTCGCGCGCTCTCCGCACGCCTGGCAACAGGTAGCGGGGCGATTTACTGGCACGTTGCCAACAAGAGCGAACTGCTCGCCGCGGCGACCGACGACGTCATCGCCCGCGTGACAACCGGTGCAACCGAAGGTGCAGCCCCACGGGAGGCGATCCGGACCATCACCCTCGGCGTGTTCGACGCGATCGACGCCCACCCCTGGGTCGGCACCCAACTCTCACGTGAACCGTGGCAATCAGCGGTGATGCAGATCTTCGAAAGTCTCGGCGAGCAACTCCAGGCGCTCGGCGTTCCCGAATCGGCACAGTTCGACTGCGCGTCCGCGCTCCTGAACTACGTGCTCGGTCTCGCCGGACAGTACGCCGCGGGCGCCCGTCTGCTCCCCCGTGAGACAGATCGGTCCGCTTTCCTCGCGGGCGTCGCCACGCGATGGGAAGAACTCGACTCTGCGAAGTACCCGTTCCTCAATCAGGTGACGGCGCAGTTGCGCGACCACGACGACCGAGAACAGTTTCTGGCAGGCATCGAGCTCATCCTCGCGGGGATCGACACCGTCCGATAGCGGCCGTAGCCGTCAGCGTGAATGAACAGCGGTGTTGGATCCGAGCGCTATATCGAGGAAATCTCTTGCCGCACCGCGCAATCCGCGATCGGGATCCCAGACGGCTTGGAGTCGACGCGGCATCCGCAAGCCGTCGACGTTGACCGCGACCAGTCGGCCGTCCGTCAGGTCGGCGGCAACTGCCAGCGACGACAGAACAGCCGGGGCGTTGCCTGCCACCACCGCAGCCTTGACAGCGGTACACGAGGTGAGCTCGAGCAGCGGCGGCACACAATCGGGAACAGCATTCTCGAGCGTCAGGCGCGTACCGGACCCTGATTCTCGCTGAATCAGCGGTGTGCGTGCGAGTTCCTCGACCGGAACGGGCACACCATTCGCCCAGTCGTGTCCCGGCGGCACAACCACGACGAGGTGATCACGCGCTACTTCGCACGACGCGAGCGCCGACGGCACATCCGGCCCTTCGACAAATCCGATATCGGCCTGGCCGGCCTGAACTTGAGCAGAGACGTCCGAGGAATTGTGCAAGCTCACCGACGCCACGACGTTGGGGAACTTGTGCCGCATCGCGACCGTCCATCCGGGAACCAGATACTCGGCGATGGTCATGCTGGCGGCAACCGTGACGGCAGCATCACGTTCACCGCGAAGTGCGGCAACTCCCGATGCCATTTCCTCGGCACTGACGAGGATGTGACTTGCCCACTCGAGAATCAGACCGCCCTCGGCGGTGGGACGAACACCGGTCGCCGCTCGATCGAACACCTTGATTCCGAGTTGGCGTTCGACCGAACGCACCCGGGCGCTGACCGCCTGCTGACTGAGTCCGTGCTCCCGGCCGGCAGCACCCATGCTGCCCAGACGCCCTACGGAAAGGAGGACGTCGAGGGCACTGAGTTCCGGCACCCGAGGAGACAACGACATAGTCCCAAGATTAGACCCACAAGGCGAGTTTGTGGGCATTCAAGAACAACCGGTCTACCGGTACGGACCGGATGAGACGACAGTGAAATACATGACCACCACAACGAGTTCCACCTTCGCCCACATCACTCCGAACTGGTTCGCGGCAGCGATGGGAACGGGAATCGTGTCGGTGGCCGCCGCTTCGCTCGAACCGGAGATCGAGGGCTTGAAACTGGTCTCCGAGATCTTCTGGGTTCTGGCGGTTCTCGTACTGTGCGCCTTGATCGGAGCATTTGCCACCCATTGGTCACAACATCGATGTCAGGCCCTCGCCTACCTGCACAGCCCCGCGATGTTCCCCTTCTACGGCGCCGTCGCAATGGCACTGCTGACCGTGGGATCCGCAACCGGCATCACCGGCCCGGACTTCCTCGGCCACGACGTGGCGATCACCGTGTCGCTGACACTGTGGACACTCGGCACGGCACTCGGCCTGGTCACCTACGTCGTGATGATGATTCGACTCGTTCGAGATGCCGGGATGGCGACGGCAATGCCGTTCTGGCTCATGCCCGTCGTACCTCCGATGGTCTCGGCCACCACCGGCGCAGCGGTCAGCACCCACATGCCCGAAGGCGCTCCACGCATCGCGGTACTGGTTTTCTGCTACATCCTGTTCGCTCTGGCGCTGACCGCCGCCATCGGCATTCTGGTAGCCGTCGCCAGGCAGTTCGCACGCAACCGTTCGGCCGGCGTCGACGTGATCCCGTTCAATGCCATTCCCTCACTGTGGATTCCGTTGGGCGTGATCGGACAGTCGATCGCGGCATCCAACCTGTTGGCCGCCGCCTCACGGCATGCACTCAGCCCCGAGCATGCCGACACCCTGCACGAATTCGGGATCGCCTACGGAACCGTCGTCGGAATCATCGGCGTGATCGCGTTTGTCACCGTCACCGTCGTCACCATCCACGCACTGCGCCGCGGCTTGGACTTCTCGCTCGGCTGGTGGAGCTTCACCTTCCCCATCGGAGCATGTGCCGTCGGAGCGAATGCCTTCGGAGTCGCCACCGGTTCCACCCTGATCCTGGGAATCGCACTTGCCCTGCTGACCGTACTGATCCCCATCTGGGCAACCGTCGCGGTCAGGACCGTCCGGTCGATCCGCAGTGGAGTTCTACCGGCGGCTGCATGAATTCGCACCGATGAGTTTTGGCTCGCCGTACGGTCTGTACTCACGTAGACCATTGTCGAGAGCAGGAGTACACGGTGAGTCAGTTATTGCGAGTGCAGAATTTCGGCGTTTCGAGTGACGGAATAGCCTGCGGTCCGGACCAGAGCTTCGAGAGCCCGTTCGGCCTGGACCACGGTGAAATGTTTGCGTGGGCAGGAGCTACGGCCAGCTGGCCCAATCGCACCGATCCCGGCGGCAGCCGAGGCCTCGACGACTATTTCACGCGGGACTTCTCCAACAACATCGGCGCCGAAATCATGGGCCGCAACAAATTCTCACCCTACCGCGGCCCTTGGGAGAATCTCGAGTGGCAGGGCTGGTGGGGCGACGAGCCACCGTTCCACACCCCGGTTTTTGTCTTGACCCACCACGTGCGGCCGTCGTTCACGCTATCGGACACGACATTCCACTTCGTCGACGCCGACCCCGCGACGGCCCTCGCGCAGGCACGTGAGGCAGCGCAGGGCAAGGACGTTCGACTCGGCGGCGGAGTCAGCACTATCCGTGAATTCCTCGACGCCGATCTGGTCGACACGATGCACATCGCTGTCTCCCCGATCGAATTCGGATCCGGTCTACGACTGTGGGAGACACCTGACGAGTTACTCGACCGCTTCAACCTCGACGTTGTGCCGAGCCCGAGCGGCGTGACGCACCACCTGTTCTGGCGGAAGTGACGTGTTGGGGCAGCTCCGTAAACGGGAGCTGCCCCAACAGTTACGCACTATTCGCCGGTCTCGACCTGGCGCCCCGACTGGTACCACGCCATCGTTCCACCGGCCACCGAAACGGCATTGATGCCGCGAGCCTGCAGATACTCAGCGGCTTGCAAGCTCCGACCACCGACGGCGCAGATGATGTACACCGTTTCCGCGTCCGGAATTTCACCCACGCGAGAGACGAATTCGCTGAGCGGAATGAGCGTCGCACCGGGAACTCGGACCTGAGCGAACTCGTCGGCCTCACGGACGTCGATCAACGGCTCACCCGCTGCCAAAGCCGTGTCCAGTGCATTCAAATCGACTTCCAACATTTCTTCTGCGCCTGCCTTCGTGTTCGCTGCTGTCCGAATAGACGGTACCCGGGCGTTTTCGTGCAGCTCCCTTTACGATCTGACAATGACCAATACGGTTCCCGAAAAGTCCGGTTTTTGGAGTCGCCCCACCGTGTGGAAAGTGCTCCTGCTGATCGTCGTCTACCTGGCGTTCTATCTTGCTGTCGGGCAGGTTACCTCCAGGGTTTTTGCAGACCAGATCGACACGGACAATGTCGTGGCAAGCGCCTCCAGCATCCTCCTCGGCGTCGCATTGCCCATCGCGATCGGCGGGATCGCCCTGCTGGTTTTCACGACAAAGGTCGGCTGGCTGCGCGGCGTCTTCGGCCCACAACCCATTCGTGGGCGGGGTTGGATGTGGATCGGTCCGATCATCGTGGTCGCCGCCATTGTTGCGCATCTGGCGGGAACCGATTGGAGCGCCTGGACCACCGGCGAGGTAATCGCCCTGCTGGTGCTCGGTGCGTGCGTCGGCCTGACCGAGGAATTGGCCACCCGTGGCCTGGCAGTGAAGATGTTGCGCGACGCCGGCCACCGGGAACGCTTTGTCGCCGTCGTGTCTTCACTGGTGTTTGCACTCATGCACACCGTCAACCTCATCGCCGGGATGAAGGCGTCAACCGTTCTGGTCACCGTGGTCTACACCTTCGGTTTCGGTATGTGCATGTACCTGACAATGCGTGTGACGGGCACGATCTGGGCCGCAATCGTGTTACACGGCCTCACCGACCCCACCACAATTCTCTCGACCGGCGGGCTGGACACTTCGGTGACCACGGAAGTGAGCGGCGCCGCCGCCATCACCTCTCTACTGACGGTCCTCTTGGTCGTCTTCGGGGTGATCGCCGTCTTCCTCATTCGAGATCGAATCGGCGAAGATCGGCACACACCCGTCTCGGCCTGACCGACCGCGACCGTACAAGACATACTTGTGCCCATGCCTTCTCGAACCACGTACTCGTTCGCCGTCGTGACTGCATCGTGTCTGCTGGCACTCTCCGGTGCCGTCACTCATGCCACCGCGGGGGTTCCGACAACTCCCGAAGTCGCGACCACCGAATCCATCGCGTCGGAATCGATCAGCGATCTGTATGCAGCCAAGGGTGCGCATGAAGTGGCTGCCGATTCAGTTCCCGGGTACCAACTGTTCTACCCAGCCGGCTTGTCGTCTGATGGCAATCGGCATCCCGTCGTCACCTTCGGCAACGGCAGCTATGCGACTTACGAAGAGTACGAAGCGCTCCTGCAGCATCTCGCTTCTTGGGGTTTTGTCGTTGTGGTGGCCGACAGCAGCGTCACCGGCGACGGGACGGAGATCTTGGGGGCTGCCCAGTACGTCGTCGATCAGAACACCAACGCTGAGAGCATTTTTCACCAGCGGATCGACACCGACAACATTGCCTCGGTCGGACACTCCCAGGGCGCCGGTGGCGCGATCAACGCGGCAACCCAGTCCGCGAATCTGATCACCGCCACGGCGGTACTCGATTTGCCTGACCCGTGGTGGGCCTCGCGACCTGTCGACGTGATCGACGTGGCCCAGTTGACCGGACCGACGTTCTTCATGACCGGCGCCGACGACCCGGTCTCCACCGCCGATCCGCAAGCTGAGTACTTCGACAAAACCGCCGGACCGGCGGTCCGCGGTAGACTGCTTGGCGTCGGCCACAATTGGGCCGCAGATGGCGAAGGATTCCGGGGCTACCTCACCGCGTGGCTGAGATTCACCCTGAGCGGCGACCAGACTGCCGCACGTGCATTTGTCGGCGACTCGGCGGAAATCCTCACCGATCCCCGTTGGGACCGGCAAGCGATCAAGGGTTTGTGATGACGATCTTGCCGTAGGCCTGCCCGGATTTCTGCTGCTCGAAAGCGTCAGCGAGGCGGTCGAGGCTGTAGGAAGAATCTATGACGGGACGAAGCGCCAGGCTCTCCAGCCCGGCGACCATCTCCTCCTGATGTGCACGACTGCCCACCAGAACACCTTCGATGGTGACCTGTTTGGTCAGTAGCGAAGTCAGGTCGATCGACGACGAGGGGCCGTTCATGATGCCAAGCGCGCAGATTCGCCCGCCTGGTCGGACTGCCGCCAGAGATTGGCCGAGGGTGGACGGCCCGCCGACGTCGAGGACGAGGTCGATCCCGCCGCTGAGCCGCATCGCTTCCGAACCCCAGTCCGGGCGCTCACGGTAGTTGACCACGTGATCGGCACCGAGCTCGACCAATCGTGCCATCTTGTCGGGGGCCGACGACGTTGCGATCACCTGAGCTCCAACAGCTTTGGCCAGCTGGACGGCAAACAGCGCCACCGTGCTGGTCCCAGGGATCAACACCGACGACCCCGGGATGATCGGGACTCCGGCAAATAGTGCGCGCCACGCTGACAAACCTGCGGTGGGCAAGGTAGCGGCTTCCTCGTAGGTGTAGTTTCGCGGCATCACTGTCACAGCAGATACCGGCACGGTGACGGTGTCGCGGGCGAACCCGTCGACACCGTCACCCGGCGAATTTCCGAATCCGTCGAAATCCGGTGTGCCGCTCCGCCAATGCGGCAAATAGGTGCTCATCACGCGATCTCCGACGCTGAACTGCGTTACGCCGTCTCCGACCGCAACGACCTCCCCGGCAGCATCGGACAACAGGATCCGCGGACCGTCGGTTGCTATCTCTCCGGTCGCCACGAGGTAGTCATGGTGGTTGAGCGAATTCGCGTGGATCGCGATCGTCACCTCACCCGCACCCGGGCCCGGGGTCTCGATCGTCCTCGATTCGAGGTTGTTCAATCCTCCAGGCGGGAGTACGTACACGGCGCGGTTGGTCATGGTGTGGATCCTCGCACGAATGGTGATCGGGTGACGTTCGGAAAGGGTTCTGCTGCTCAGAGGAGAGAAGCGGTGAACCCTCCGTCGAGAACCAGGCTGCTGCCGTTGCACCACGACGACTGGTCGCTCGCAAAGAACACTGCGGCGGCGGCAACTTCCTCGGTCCGGCCATAGCGCGTCTGCTTCGTGACCATCAAGTCGTCGAATCCCCCGGACTCGAGGCCGAGGGCATTCTCGAAATCCTGCTGGTGACTCTTGACCAGGTCGGTATCGATGAATCCGGGCAGCAATGCATTCGCGCGGATTCCGTGGAAGCGAAGTTCGGCTGACAGGGTTTCGGTGAGATTGCGAACTGCTGCTTTGGCTGCGGCATAGCTGCCGATCAAAGGCGAGCCGGTGGTCGACGAGATCGACGAGATGTTCACGATCGAACCGCCACCGGATGCGACGAGAGCGGGCAGCGAATGACGCACTGTCAAGAACACTCCATCGAGGTTGACCGACATCACTTTCCGCCAGTCCTCGAACGAGGTCTCGATCAGCGGGGTCGTGGTGGCGATACCGGCGTTGGGTACTACGACGTTCAGTCCGCCGAACTCTTCGACCGCTCTGGCGACGAGATCCTTGACCTGCTGTTCGTCGGTGACATCAGTTGTGACAGCGATAGCTCCGTCGATCGAGTCCGCCACTGCCTGTGCTGCGCCACCGTTGATATCGGAGACCACGACCCTCGCGCCCTCCGCCCCGAACGCCCGGGCAATGGCGGCGCCGATTCCGGCACCTGCGCCGGTGACAATTGCAACTTTGTTCGCGAGAAGATCGGACATGTCAGCGTTCCCCTTCAATTCTCGGTCGGGACGTAGAAAAGCAATTCGGGTCCGGTGTCGCCGGTGGTCGCGATGGCCTCGGACATGTCGAGAGTTCCGTCGCCCAAAGCACTTCCCAACGCCTGCGCGGTGCCCGCGAGATCTTCCGTGTCGAGTTGATAGATGCTCAGGTAGCGGCGCGCGGGCAATGCATCCTCGGGCAGCAACTGCACATCCGCCAGGAAGAATCTGGAGGCGGAGACAACTCCGGGCACTCGTTCGACGACCTGCGGAATATGCACGTCGTCGTACCAGCGGTTGAACGCATCCTCCGAAGACGGATCGGCGGGGTGTACGTGTGCGACGAGAATCGCTGTGCTCATGAAGTTCCTCTTCGACTCGAAGTGCTTTTGGTTCAGCGCGTTTGGAAGGCGACGATATTCACGCGCAAGGCAACTGACCGCGGCTGCGTGTGGTGAATCGATCGCGCTCAAGCGACAACCCTAGGGAGCAAATGTGACCCGCACCATATGCTCGGAGGTCAGAGTTGAGCTCCACATTTGTCCTCTCGGCACAAAACTGTCTCTCGGCACTAACACGGTGGCCAGAATCAGGCGTTAACGGAAGTCTCGCGATTTGGCCGTAACTCGCAGATCCATCAGCTGCATCCGGTCTGCCACGACGGTGACAGCGCCTTCTGCATTCTGCACCTTCCCTCGAATAAGCAACGCCGGCGCCGTATTTGCCAATTTTCGGTACTTTGCCCACAACCCCACCGAACACACGACGTTGACCATGCCGGTTTCGTCCTCGAGGTTGATGAACGTGACGCCCGCAGCTGTGGCCGGACGCTGCCGGTGTGTGACTGCTCCCCCCACCAGCACACGGTCACCGTCCGGGATGTCGAGAAGTCTCGACGCCGGCACCACGCCGAGCGCGTCGAGCTGTGGGCGGAGGAATTGTGTCGGGTACGTGTCGGGAGATACTCCTGTCGCCCAGACATCCGCCGCCGCTAATTCGACGTCGCTCATGCCGGGCAGGGTGGGAGCTGTGACCGACGCACCGATACCGGGCAAGCGGTCGGGGCGCTCCCCCGCCGCAGCGCCCGCTGCCCACAGCGCTTCTCTACGCGAGATACCGAAGCTGGCTAGCGCACCGGCGGTCGCCAGCGATTCAGCTTGTGCGGTAGTCAGTTCCACCCGCCCGGTCAGATCGAGAAACGACGTGAACGGTCCACCGAGGTCGCGCTGTTCGACAATTTTCTCGGCGAGTGCATCGCCGATGTTGCGCACTTCCCCCAGCCCCAGCCGAACCTCGAATCCACCTGCCTCGACGGTGGCATGCGCGAGGCTGACATTGATGTCTGCACCGTGTACCTGCACTCCGTGCCGGCGCGCATCGGCAACCAAGGACTGCGGCGAGTAGAAACCCATGGGCTGCGCGCGCAGAAGTCCGGCGCAGAACGCAGCGGGATGATGAAGTTTGAACCACGAGGAGTAGAAGACCAGCGCGGCAAAACTCTGTGAATGGCTTTCCGGGAAACCGAAATTAGCGAATGCATACAGCTTTTCGTAGATCCGGTCGGCAACCTCGTCACCGATGCCGTGTAGGTCTCGCATGCCCTGATAGAACCTCGCGCGCAGTTGTTCCATCTTCTCGGTGGAGCGTTTCGATCCCATTGCCCGACGCAATTGATCGGCCTCGGACGGCGTGAAGCCCGCAACGTCGACGGCCATCTGCATCAACTGTTCCTGGAACAGCGGAACCCCCAACGTGCGTTCGAGTGCCTTCTCGAGCGACGGATGGTCGTAGGACACAGGTTCGAGTTTGTTGCGCCGACGAATGTACGGATGCACTGATCCGCCTTGGATCGGCCCCGGACGGATGAGCGCGACCTCGACTACCAGGTCGTAGAAGTTTCGAGGCTTCAGACGCGGCAGTGTCGCCATCTGCGCACGTGATTCCACTTGGAACACACCCACCGAATCTGCCCGCTGCAACATCTCGTACACCGCTGTTTCCGACAGATCGAGTTGCGCCAAATCGACTGTGATGCCTTTGTGTTCGGCTACCAGGTCCATCATGTAGTGCAAAGCTGAGAGCATGCCGAGGCCGAGCAGATCGAACTTGACCAGCCCAGCGGCAGCGCAATCGTCCTTGTCCCATTGCAGGACACTGCGATTGGCCATCCGCGCCCACTCCACCGGGCAGACGTCGGCGATGGGACGATCGCAGATGACCATGCCGCCTGAGTGGATACCGAGGTGCCGCGGATAGCCTTCGATCTGCGCCGCCAGTTCGAGTACCGGACGCGGAATATCGGTATCCGCATTCTTGTCGATACCACCCCACCGGCCGACCTGCTTACTCCACGCATCTTGCTGTCCCTGCGAAAAGCCCAGCGCCCGAGCCATGTCCCGCACCGACGACTTTCCTCGATAGGTGATGACATTGGCGACCTGCGCGGCATACGTACGCCCGTACTTCGCGTACACGTGCTGGATCGCCTCTTCCCGGCGGTCGGACTCGATGTCCACGTCGATGTCCGGCGGGCCGTCACGTTCAGGCGCAAGAAACCTCTCGAACAGCAGTTTGTTGCGAACCGGATCGACATTGGTGATGCCGATCGCGTAACACACCGCCGAGTTCGCAGCGGAACCTCTTCCCTGACAGAGGATGTCGTTGTTCTTGCAGAACGACACGATGTCATGCACCACCAGGAAATATCCGGGAAAGTTCAATCCCTCGATGATGGCAAGTTCATGTTCGAGCTGTTCGTATGCCTTCGGTGCACCTTCCGGCGGTCCGTAGCGTTCCAGCGCCCCCACCATGGTGAGCTCACGCAACCACGACGCCTCGGTATGCCCGGCTGGCACGTCGAACGGTGGCAATTTGGGCGCGATGAGCTTGAGATCGAAAGCGCACTCACGACCAAGATCGGCGGCACCACTGACAGCCTCGGGATAGAGCGAGAACAGTGCCGCCATCTCCGCGCCGGACCGCAGGTGCGCTCCGCCGGTAGGGGCCAACCATCCTGCTGCCTCGTCCAAGCTTTGACGCGACCGTACAGCCGCCATTGCCATGGCGAGGCGTCGACGCGGAGGAGCGGCGAAGTGCGCGGCGGTGGTCGCCACCGTACGTAGTCCATGCTCTCTCGCCAATTCGGCCAGAACGGCATTGCGCTCGTCGTCCTCCGCCAACCCATGATGAGTGAGTTCCACCGACACTCGCTCCGCCCCGAAACGCTCGACCAGATCCCCCAAGGCATCCGCCGCTGCTTCGCGACCACCCGACGTCAAGGCTTGCCGCACATGACCTTTCCGGCACCCGGTCAGGATCTGCCAGTGGCCACCGGCTGCTTCGGTCAGCACGTCGTAGTCGTACTGCAGTTTGCCCTTCTCGCCGCCCGCCAGATGCGCGGCAGCGATCTCCCGCGAGAGCCGGCGATACCCTTCCTGCCCACGGGCAAGTACCAGGAGGTGCGTTCCACCGGGATCTGCCGTGCCGGTTCTGGGTACCGAATCCAGAGACAACTCGGCCCCGAACACGGTGCGCATTCCCCATTCACGTGCGGCTTCCGCAAACCTCACCACGCCGTAGAAGCCGTCGTGATCGGTGACGGCGATAGCTTCGAGCCCGAGACGCACTGCTTCCTCGACCAGCTCTTCCGGCGGTGATGCACCGTCGAGGAAACTGAAGGCCGAGTGAGCGTGCAGTTCTGCGTAAGGAATTACACCGGCACCACGGGTGAGCTCGCCCGCGTGGTACTCGCCGCGCTTTCTTGACCAGGCGGGGCTGTCGCTTCCATCGCCCGGAAACAAATCCTCGTGTTCCACACGGCCGGGTCGTCCGGAAAGCACCCGTTCCATCTCGGACCACGTCGGCGGCCCATTTCCCCAACCCACACTGACCTCGCACCTGATCGAGTCGGCCGTCAGGGACGACCGACTGCTCGAGGATGCCGAAAGGGAAGACGCACCACATGCATCGAACTGATGTTCGATGCAGATTCAGTCTGACAGGTCACTCACCCACAGTCAACAGAGCGAATCTCAACCCTCACCGTCTCGTCACATTCAGATGTACGCATGTCTGCACTCCGTTCACTTTCGCCCCAGATCATTAGCGGCGTTCATAATCTCCATCCATACTGTTTCCAGGAGTACTACTCGTATGTCGTTCTCGCGCAACACACGTAGGTTGACGGCCGTCGCCGGCGCCGTCGCCGTTCTGGCCGCTGCCGGCTGCAGCAGCAGCGCCGACGAGGCCACCGGCTCGAACGGCGCGACCGTCGATCGCGCCGCGACCGGCGAACTGTCCTCGAACGGTGGCGCTCGTCGCATCGACGGTGATCAGTCGGCCGCAGTGCGCGACGCCGTCAATGCCTCCGGCGCGAAGAACGTCATCCTCCTGATCGGGGACGGCATGGGCGACTCGGAGATCACCGCCGCACGCAACTACGCCGAAGGCGCTGCGGGCAGCTTCCCCGGCCTCGACGCCCTGCCGATCACCGGCCAGTACACGCACTACGCACTGACCAAGGACGGCAAGCCCGACTACGTCACCGACTCCGCAGCCAGCGGATCGGCATGGTCCACCGGCACCAAGACCTACAACGGCGCGATTTCCGTCGACATCAAGGGGCAGGCCCAGTCGACCGTCCTCGAGATCGCCAAGGCGAACGGCAAGGCCACCGGCAACGTCTCCACCGCCGAGGTGCAGGACGCCACCCCCGCAGTGCAGGTCGCGCACGTCAGTGGCCGCAAGTGCTACGGACCGGAGGCGACGTCCAAGTCCTGCCCGGAGAACGCCCTCGAGAACGGCGGCAAGGGATCGATCAGCGAACAGCTCCTCGACACCCGCGCCGACGTCACCTTTGCCGGCGGCGCCAAGTCCTTCGCCGAGACTGCGAAAGCCGGTGACTGGCAGGGCAAGACACTCAATGAGCAGGCCGCCGCCCGTGGCTACCAGCTGGTGAAGAACGCCGCCGAGATGAACGAGGTCGGCAAGGCCGATCAGGATGCACCCGTGCTCGGCTTGTTCGCCGACGGCAACATGCCCGTCCGCTGGGAAGGATCCGTCGCCACCCGCGACGGTTACCTGCAGCCCGCCGAAACCTGCGTCGACAACCCCAAGCGAACCTCCGACGTACCCAAGCTCGCGGACATGACTCAGAAGGCCATCGACCTACTGAAGGTCAACGACAACGGATTCTTCCTCCAGGTCGAAGGTGCCTCGATCGACAAGCAGGATCACGCAGCCAACGCATGCGGTCAGATCGGTGAAACCGTCGACCTCGACGAAGCTGTGCAGAAGGCACTCGAATTTGCGAAGACCGACGGAGAAACCCTGGTCATCGTCACAGCCGACCACGCTCACACCAGCCAGATCGTCACCAATGTCAGCGCCGACGACATCGCCACCATCGCCAAGGACCAGAACATCCCGGTCGAGCGCGCCCAGGAAATCGTCTACCCCGGCCTGACCCGCAAGCTGACCACCAAGGACGGCTCGGAGATGACGATCAGCTACGGAACGTCCGAGGATCCGGCCGTCGAGTCCGAAGGACACACCGGAACTCAGTTGCGCGTAGCAGCTTTCGGCCCGCATGCGGCCAACGTCAGCGGTCTCACGGACCAGACCGACCTGTTCTTCAC
The DNA here is from genome assembly GCF_003860625.1 of Rhodococcus sp. NJ-530. Classification (NCBI taxonomy): domain Bacteria; kingdom Bacillati; phylum Actinomycetota; class Actinomycetes; order Mycobacteriales; family Nocardiaceae; genus Rhodococcus; species Rhodococcus sp. NJ-530. The sequence goes on along the minus strand of NZ_CP034152.1, from coordinate 2,125,346 downwards.
GATGACCGACGCGCTGGGACTCGACCGTTCCAAGGTCGCAGCTCACTGATCCGATAACACCTGAATCCGCCCACCCACAGTCACACCAGAGCGGCCAAGGCGCGCACCCGATCTTCGGGTGCGCGCTTCGGGCAACTGGTGCATTTGCCTTCACCGGGTACCTCGTAGATCAGGCAGCACGACGCCCGCTGCGTGAATCTGCGTCGCCCGAATGCCACCGGCGTCAATGGATTACTCACGCGCACAGCAGATTCTCTGCGATCCACGTCCACGAAACGCGGGACCGGAATGCCCGGGTTCTCACCGCGGAGAACTTCGATCAGACCGGCCGCAAATGCACTTCCGCGCTCCCGCGCATTACCGGCGGCATCGAGGCTGCGATTGGCGATGGAGTCCGTTGTGATCGCCCACAGCGCCTGCTGCCGAACGCCGGACACCTCGGCGAGTACCTCGATCACGGGATTGAGCGAGCGGAACATCGTGTGGCCCAACTCCGCCACACTCCGCGAGATCGGAATGACCGATCCGGCAGCAAAACCGCCCAGATAGCCGTTGTCACGCAAGAAGATCCGCCCACCGTCCAACGATGGATCGGCCGCGAACCCGGTGACCATCCCGGTTCCGATCGGAATGCCGGTCAGCGTCGAGCTGGCCGAGTACCACCACAACGTGCCGTTCACTCGACTGTCCGCACTCCCCCATCGCTCTGCCGTATCGGCGACACGTGCTGCCAACCACTGGGGGTCGGTCATCAACACCGCGGGCACCGTATCCGGATACGCGCTCAGGTTGTCGAAGAACGGCACAGCTACTGCCATACGGGCGTAGATCCCGGCCACCGATTCCGTCATGCCAGCCCCAATATCTCCATCCGCGGACGTACTCCGCGTTCGACTCGCGCCCTGATGCCGAAAACCTCGGCCAACAACGGCTCGTCCAACACCTCGACCGTAGACCCACACGCGCGGAGTTCACCTTCGGTGAGCACGGCAAGGTTGTCGCAGTACTCGACTGCCAACCGTAGATCGTGCATCGTGACCACAACTGCGAGCCCCGCCGACGCAAGTTCGGTAAGCAGTTCCATCACGATCAACTGGTGACGAAGATCGAGATGATTGGTCGGCTCGTCCAACAACAGAACCTTGGGCTCCTGAGCCAATGCGCGAGCTATCGAGACACGTTGCCGCTCACCACCCGACAGGGTCGATACGTCTCGTCCGGCAAGCTCGACCAAACCGACCTGCTCGATGCACCGGTCCACGATGGTGGTATCGCGCTCCGTGCTTCGGTCCAACCAGCTGCGGTGCGGAGTTCGTCCGAGCGCGATCGATTCACGAACCGAAAGTCCTGCCGAGACAGTGGGTTCTTGAACACTTGCCGAGACAGTTCGGGCGATGTCCTTACGCGAGAGCGTCGTCGAGTCGACTTGATCGATCAGAACTGCGCCACCTGTCGGCGTCAAAGCGTTGTAGCAGCAGCGCAGCGCCGTCGTCTTGCCACTGCCGTTCGGCCCGACCAAGCCCAATATTTCACCGGACTTGACTGCGAAAGTGATGCCGCGCAACACTTCGCGATTTCCGAGCCGCGCCCGGGTCTCGACGAGTTCGAGCAGGGGCGCAGTTTCGGAGTCTTTCGGGAGTGTCACTGTTCTGGCCTGTGTCACTGTTCGAGCCTCCGATACTGCCGGTAGAGCATCCAGACGAAGATCGGTGCACCCACGAGGGCCGTGATCACTCCGACCGGAACTTCAGTGGATTGTGCCACCGAGCGCGCAGCGGTATCCGCGGCAACCATCGCGACGGCGCCCAGCAGGGCTGCAGCAGGGAGCAGTCGAATTGCTCTGGTGCCGACGATGAAGCCGGCCAGATGCGGGATCAGCAGACCGATGAAACCGATTCCACCGGCAACGCTGACTGCTGCGCCCGCCAGTACGGAGACCGCGAGCAAGGACAACACACGGAACCGTCGGACGTTCATACCGAGTGCAGCAGCCCCGTCGTCACCGGTCTGCAAAACGTCCATCCATCGCGAACTGAACAGAAGGGCTGTGCCGACGACGGCCAGTGTGATCGTCGGGAAGATCAGCGTCGACCATCGTGCATCACCGAATCCGCCGGCGAGCCAATGCATAACTCCAGTGATGTGACGCTCGTCTGCAATCACCAAGAGACAAAAAGTGATCAATGCCGAAAATATCTGTCCGAGCGCAACACCCACAAGAATGATTGCAGTCGGCTGCGGATATCTACCACCAATCAGCAACGCGAGGAACAACGGAATCATCGCTCCGATGAACGCGGCAACAGGAATCGTGAATACGCCGAGCATTCCGGCTCCGATCCCCAGAACCGTAACCAAAACCACCATGAATCCTGCGCCCGACGAGACTCCGAGCAGATACGGATCGGCAAGCGGATTACGGGTGACAGCTTGAGCAACTGCACCTGCCATGGCCAACGAAGCACCCACTACCGCGGCAGTGAGTGCACGTGGCAGGCGGGAGTCGATCACGATCGACTCCCGCGCCGCGGTCCACCACGTCGCGAAAGTCCCTGGCGCCAAACGGGCTCCGACTATCGCCCAGACGTCACCGACGGGAATGCGGACCGACCCGAAAGACACCGCCAGCCCCATGACCACGGCAAGCGCAACACACAGGACTGCAAGCAAAGCGGTATAGCTGGAACGAGATCTGGTCACTGTGCCGGAACTACGCCCGGATGCAGACCCGCCGCGATGGTCTGGGCCGAGCGCACCAGACGAGGGCTCTCGAAGAAGTCGTCGAGAGGAATGACCACGAATCGATTCTGTTGGACGGCGGGAGTGGTGGCCATGACGGGATGTGACTTCAGGAAATCGATCTTCGCTTGGGCGTTCTCAGATCCGTAGTCCAGAACGACGATCGCCTGGGGCGCACGCTCACCCACGACCTCCCATGTGGTCTTGACGTATGGGCGCTCGCCCTCGGAGTAGATGTTCGTCGCTCCCGCGTAGCCGGCGACGAGCTGACCGACACCCACTCCGCCGATCGTCGTCGGAACGTCCTTGCCGCCGTCATAGAAGAATGTCGGCACCGGCGGTGCATCTCCGACTGCCGCCTTCACCGCATCGAGCCCTTGCGTTACCTGATCGGTGACCTCGGCTGCTTCACCTTCGACGCCGAGGATTCTCCCCAACTGCTCGTAGTCGTTTTCCAGCATCGAGATGTCGGGGAATCCCTGGCCGCAGTACTCGGAGAACAGGAACGTGTTGATTCCGCGTTCGGCGAACAGGTCCCGCGAACGGCCTTCCTTCTCTTGAAAGGCGCTGCTCATACCTCCGACGACAAAATCGGGATCGAGATCGAGAATCTGCTCGGTGGTCGGGTATTCCTTGGCGAGGTTGGTGATCTTCGCGAACTGCTCGGCGGTCTCGGGGGTTGGTGTGCTGTCGCCGTATCCCATCCCGACGATCCGGTCACCGACGCCCATCTCGATGAGTACTTCGGTGACGTGATCGTTCATGGTGATGATCCGCTGGGGTGGCGAATCGAATGTTACTTCTCGATCGCAGTTCGTGATGGAAACCGGCTGCGTAAAGGATTCGGTGGTTGAAGAACCACCAGCCGCTTCGCCTTTGGAACAACCTGCCGAAACCAAGGCGACCGCGATGAGAACAGCGGCGGCGCGGGACGGGGAGAACTGAAGTGACACGGGGACCTCGTAAGGGCTCTGAGCCACGAATGAGAATCCGACAGACAACTCCGCCCGCACGCTGATCCTCGGCCAGAGCTCCTGCTGGACTTCCTTTTCGTAGACCACGACGAATGGATGTCGCACACCGCGCGGCGGGTAATCGGGCTTGCCGACACTCGGTGACTACCGAGAATCGACCTACCGTTGCGGGTCAGCGCCGGATTCGGACCGGCTTCCCCCACACGCGTGGCTTGCAAGTGCTTCGAGCAGTATGCATGACGTTTCCGATTCAAGACCAAACGCCCACTACAGTCGATCTGGCCAGACGCCCCCACACACCGGAGTTGATACATGACACGCTGGGCCCAAACCGTCGTCGCCCGGAAATGGTGGGTACTGAGCCTCGCGGTTCTGATAGTTCTCATCAGTGGGGTGTGGGGACTCGGAGTGTTCGGCAAGCTCAGCCAGGGCGGCTTCATCGATCCGGGCAGCGACTCCGCGAAGGTCGCCGACATCATCGAAGACAATCTCGGACCGCAGACCCCGGACATCATCGCGATCTACTCGCCCACGGACGGCAAGACTCTGGACGACATCGGGCCGGCAGTGACAGCCGCCGTCGACCAGTTCAAAACCGAAGTGCCGACCGCTTCGGTGAAATCGTATTGGGGAACAGACGCCGCAGCGAAGGCCAGCCTGCTCTCGAACGACGGATCCATGGCGGCCGTCGCGATCACGTTGGCACCGGACTCGGGCATCACGCCGGCCACTTTCGCCGATCTCTTGCCGAAGCTCGAAGTCGAAGGTGCCGAGGCACAATTCGCGGGTAACACCGTCGTCGGCGTCGCATTCAACACCAAGCTCGAGAAGGACCTGGTGGTCGCCGAAGCCATCGCCATTCCGATCACTCTGGTGCTGTTGGTCTTCATCTTCGGCGGCATCGTCGCTGCTGCCGTGCCCGTGTTCGTGGGTGTACTCAGTGTCCTGAGCGCTTTGGCCGTTCTGCGAATCCTCACGCTGATCACCGATGTGTCCTCGTTCTCGATCAACGTCGCTTCTCTTCTCGGGTTGGGACTGGCCATCGACTACGGACTGTTCGTGGTCGGTCGGTTCCGTGAAGAACTGAATTCGGGCTCGGACCCGGGAGCGGCTGCTCAGCGGACAGTTCTGACGGCGGGTCGCACCGTCATGTTCTCGGGTCTACTGCTGATCTGTGCGTTCAGCGGCATGCTCGTATTCCCCCAGGCCGTCATCCGGTCTCTGGGCTTCGGCGCGATCGCCGCAGTATTGAGCGCGGCCGTCCTGTCGCTGACCGCTGTGCCTGCGCTGCTTGCCATTCTGGGGCATCGCATCAACGCCCTGACGTGGCGCAAGGATGCGGCGCAACGCGGCGAGGAACGCTCGCGCAAGTTCTGGGGCCGCGTCGTCACGTGGGTGATGAAGCGTCCGGTCGCAGTCTCGGTGACGATCGTGGCCGTGCTGCTCGTGATGGCCTCGCCGCTGCTCGGCGCCCGGCTGGGAGAACTCTCGTACACCGCACTACCGGACAACGACCCCGCTCGCGTTGCAATGGACACGTTGGTCAACGACTTCCCGCAAACCGGAAACGGCGCAACGATGATCCTTCAGGCCGAGGACGGGAACACTCTCACCCCGGCCGAAGGTGCAGCGATCGCCGAGTCCGCCGGTCAAGTCGAGGGCATCGGTCAGGCGACCGTCGTCGCGAGCACCAATCAACTCGTCGCGGTTCAGGCTCTCTACAGCGAGGGCTCTACACCCCAATCACAGAGCGCCGCAGTGACAGATCTGCGTGCGATCTCCGCTCCCGACGGAACGGTGCTGCTTGTCGGCGGCGGTCAAGCCATGGTCGACGACGGCAACAACGCCGTCCTGCACTGGCTACCGGTGATGATCCTCATCATGGTCGGATCCACCCTGATCCTGTTGTTCCTCGCGTTCGGTTCGGTGGTGCTGCCGATCAAGGCGGTGCTGATGGCAGCCCTGAGTCTCGCGACCACCTTCGGTGTCCTCACCTTCGTCTTCCAGGACGGACACGGCGTCGAACTCCTCGGGGTCAGTCAAACTCCGCTGGAGGCGACGTTTGTCGTGCTCATCCTGGCGGTGGTCTTCGGATTGTCCACGGACTACGAGGTTTTCCTGATGTCACGGATGGTCGAGGCCAAGAACGCGGGAGCGACGACAGAGGAAGCGGTCAAGTTCGGAACCGAGCGCACCGGCCGCATCGTGACGGCTGCCGCCTTACTCCTGATAGTGGTGACGGGGGCCTTCGCAATGTCAGGGCTGTCAGTGATGAAGTTCCTGGGCGTCGGCATGATCGTCGCGCTGATCGTCGACGCGACCATCATCCGCATGTTGCTCGTGCCCTCGCTCGTGAAGTTGATGGGCGAAGCGAACTGGTGGGCTCCTGTGTGGATGAAAAAGGTTCACGCGAAGGTCGGCATCGGCCACTGATCGCGACTGGATCATGTCGCTGAAGAGTGCCTGGGATCCTGCGGAGAGCCGTGTTTGACTAGGGGTCGTGGATGACTTACCTGAGAGTGTTGTGGTCGGCTCAGCAGTGTTTTCGCGTGTCGACTCGGACGATTCGTTGGCGTGCTGGACATCGATCATCGATGTCCAGGGGGTCGGTGACTCCAGGCCGGTGAGTCTGGTTATCGAGCCGGCCACCGTGCCGGAGTCTGCGGTGTGTGCGCTCGCTGCGACCGTGATGGCCCGGTTCGGTGAGTTTGCCGAAGTCGCCGCCGATTACCTGCGTCAACAGCTGCGTGGGCCACAGTTCGGCCTCCGCCACTCCGAACTCGTGGAGTTGGACGCCACGGAGTCACTGTTCGGCGAACCTGAGGCGGTGATCTGGGCTGACGGAACCTGGCTGCTGCGGTTCGCTGAGTCAAGGCTCGAGATGGCCGATCCTTTCGGGATCGGTGTTCTGTTCGAAGGAACGACCCCGTATGCGGTCGAGGACTTGTCGGGCGCTGAACCGGCCTAGGGTTTGCCGGCCTGGCCACTCCATCGCCTCGACGATGGTGCGCCGGTCTACTGGCGGACGGCGCATGGCCTTCACACCCTCGGAACAACGGCCGCCCACATCTCATCCGAAATCAGGTCACGCGACGCAAGGACGAGCGCGCACCCCACTGCGCCCGAAACTCTTCAGCAACAGACCTAGTGGATTTCCCTGATCGGGCAGTCGTCCTCGAGGATGACTGCCCGATCGTCTAAATCGCTCCGCAGGGCGATGTTCTCCGAAGCTGATTTCGTCAGACTTGGAGCATGACAATTTTCGAATGGATCCTTGCAATCCCCGCTCTTGCGCTTGCCGTCGCGTTCTTGTTCTCCGGAATCATCTCCGCGGGCATCGACTTCGACGCCGAGGACGGGGTCATGACGCATTGATGTTCGTTTCCCTCTAGCCGCTGATCTTACTTTGGAGTAAGTTACCGACTATGGCCACTTACATCGTCACTGGCGGTACCGGATTCCTCGGACGAGCTGCACTGCCACTCCTGCTCGAGCGTGATCAAACTGCTCAGATCCATGTGCTGGTCAGAGCCGGTTCTGTAGCCAAACTCGAAGAACAGGTGTCGGCAATTCCCGGCGGCGATCGCGTGCATCCACTCATTGGAGATCTGACCGAGCCGGGACTGGGCATCGACTCTCCCCCGCCTGCCGACCACGTCCTTCACCTCGGCGCGATCTACGACATCACCGCCGGAGACGAGCAGGCTTCGACGAATGTCGAGGGCACACGCTCCGTGGCCGACCTTGCCGCACAGCTGGGAGCCACCCTTCATCACGTGTCATCAGTCGCAGTTGCGGGCGACTACCCGGGAACCTTCAGCGAAACCGATTTCGATTGCGGTCAAGGCTTTCCCACTCCGTACCACCGAACCAAGTTCGAGGCGGAGAAAATCGTTCGAGAACGAGAAGGCCTCACCTGGCGTGTTTATCGGCCGTCTGCCGTGGTCGGTAACTCCGTCACCGGCGAGATGGACAAGATCGACGGTCCGTACTACTTGTTCCCAGGACTGGCGCTACTCGCGAAATTACCTGCAGCACTCCCCGTCCCGATCCCCAACCTCGGCGCAACCAACGTGGTGCCCGTCGATTACGTAGCCGCCGCCCTCGTCGAATTGATGCATGTGCCCGGCCATGACGGCGAAGCATTCCATCTCGTGAATCCGAAACCTCAACCGGTACGCGAAATCTATGCCGGACTCGCCAAGGCCGCCGGAGCGCCCCGGCCCGCACTCAGCCTGCCGGGCGTGATCGCCAAACCCTTTGTCTCGCCATTGCCGATGGATTCGGCAGAATCGGCGCGGAAGGTTTTCCTCGATCGCATCGGCATGCCTGCAGCATTACTCGACAACATGACGATGGCGCCGACCTTCACCTCCGCGAGAACCGTTGCCGCCCTGGCCGGATCAGGACTGGCGGTCCCCGAGTTCGGGTCGTACTCCACTGTGTTGTGGAAGTACTGGCGCGCAAACCTCGATCCCAATCGCGCACGACGTAACAGTCCCGAAGGACCACTCGTGGGTCGGATCGTTCTGATCACCGGAGGCTCTTCCGGAATCGGCAAGGCATCGGCCATTGCCGCCGCTCAGAAGGGCGCCACCGTTCTCCTGATCGCACGCCGCACCGACGAACTCGATGCCGCAGTACAGCAGATTCGATCAGCCGGAGGCAAGGCGTTCGGTTACCCCTGCGACATCACCGACGACGAGTCGGTCCAGCACACGATCAAAAGCATTCTGACAGAACACGATCACGTAGACATGTTGGTAAACAACGCCGGCCGATCCATCCGGCGCGGCATTTACCACTCCACTGATCGTTTCCACGACTACGAACGAACGATGGCCGTGAACTACTTCGGCGCTGTGCGATTGGTGCTCGCCTTGTTACCGACCATGCGTTCTCGCCGCTTCGGCCACATCGTGAACATCAGCAGCGCGGGAGTCCAGGCGGCAACGCCTAGATTCTCGGCCTACGTGGCGAGCAAGGCCGCCCTCGACGGTTTCTCGGACGTAGCCGCCTCTGAAACCCTGGCGGACGGAATCACTTTCACGACCATCCACATGCCGCTGGTCGAAACACCGATGATCGCTCCGACCGGCGAATACAACAACGGCCCGATCACCAGCCCGGAAAAGGCTGCGGCAATGGTGATCCGCGCGCTGATCGACCGCCCCAAACGCATCGACGTACCACTGGGAACCCTGGGTGATCTGGGAACCCTGTTCGCACCGCACACCAAGGACCGAATTCTCAACCAGATGTACCAGGCCTTCCCCGATTCTCCGGCGGCAAAGGGTCAGGTAGACAAGGAAACTCCGGCAGACGCTCCGGCAACACCGGCGCGACAGCACCACTCGCGCTCGCGCATCCGCAAACTCGGCCGTCGGGCCGCCCGACTCGTGCCCGGTACGCACTGGTGACCGGTGGTGTGACTTCGTCTCGGAGCGTTTCGGCAAGAGGAACGGATCTGTAGGTTCAGTCGGCGAATCCTCACCGGGTCACGCTGACAAAAGCAATCAACCGCCAGTTGCACAGGGTTCCGTATCGGTGCCTGACCCCGGGACCACCAGACCAGACTCGTAGGCGATGACGACAGCGTGCGTCCGATTCTGAGCACCGAGCTTTGCCAGCACGTTCCCGACATGCGTTTTCACTGTCTCCAGGCTCACAACCAGAACCTGAGCAATATCCGAGTTGCACAGCCCGGTGGCCATCAACCGCAATACCTCTTCCTCCTTTGCTGTCAGCGCTGCATTCGGGAACGCCTCAGCGGAGACCAACGGGCGGGGCGTAACCATCCGGCGTAGCGCGGCAGGGAACAGGATCACTTCGCCCGCCGCCACCACACGTACTGCCGCTGCGATCTGCGGGACTGGGAGCCGCTTCAGCACGAAGCCACTCGCGCCCGCACTGAGTGCGGCCGTGACGTAGCCATCGTTTTCGAAAGTGGTGATTACCAAGACTTTCGGCGGTTCGGTGCACTCGGCCTGGAGGTGCCGAGTTGCCTCTATTCCGTTGCGCAGCGGCATCCGCACGTCCATCAGCACCACATCCGGACGAAGTTGCCGCGAAAGCTCCACTGCTTCGATACCGTCGGAAGCCTCGCCGACGACCACAATCCCGGGCTGAGCTGCGAGCAGCATACGCAGGCCGCTGCGGGTAACGTCGTCGTCATCCGCAATCAGCAGGGTGACTGGCATGCTTGCAGGTTTGGCGGCGTCCTCACTCCAATTGGCTTCGGTCATCGTGCCACCCGTACCGGCAACTGAACACTCAATCGCCAGCCCTGGGCTCCGTCCGGTCCAGCCTTGAACTCACCGTTCAAGAGTCGCACGCGCTCGGCCAAACCTGCCAGGCCGCGCCCTGATCTTCGAACTACGTCTGCCTTTCCCCCGGTCACTGCCCCGATGCTGTTGACCACTCTGAGCTCGACGCTCTCCGAGCCGACTGCCACCGTGATTTCGATCGGCCCGCTGTCCCCGTGCCGCAGAGCATTGGTCGTCCCCTCTTGCAGGATCCGGTACGCCGCGCGAGAGAGTGTCCCCTGGATCTGTGAAAGGTCACCCGACAGGTTCACCTCCACAACCGCCCCCGCATGCCGCAACCGATCAATTAACGCAGGCAAGTCCGACAGCGTCCGAGAAGGTACAGCAGGCCTCTCCTCGCGAAGTACACCCAGTACGTAGTCCAGGTCCTCGAGCGCTGCCCGTGTCGACTCCTCGATGCTACGCATGGCGGCCCTCGCCGCGGCAGGATCGGAGGCAAGCACCTCGCCGGCCACCGCCGCCTGGATCGTGGCGGCGGTGAGCGTGTGTCCGATCGAGTCGTGCAACTCGTGAGCGACCCGATTACGTTCGGCCAGTTGCAGTTCGCGTTCTTCCGCCAGCGCGAGCCGTTCAGCCGTGGACGGCCCCAACAGTCGTGGCGCCAGCCATCTCAGCAGTGTTGCCACCAGGACACAAATTCCTACCGCAAGCAGGAGGCAGCCGGCCGCCACGATCCAGGTCCATCCACCCGTCACGTCAACCGACGTATCGAACAGACTGATTCGCGCCGTGCCGCCGAGCCAGTTCCCCGGGAGCGAAATCCCCATGATGAAAAGGACGCTGGTCGCGAGCGCCGCCAGCCAACCCACCATGACATGCAGGACAATCCAGAGCGGGGCCCGCCAGCGATCAATCTCCGAGAGGTTAGGAGTACGGTGTCCGAGCGCTGGACTCGGCAGCGACACCTGCAGCAGTCGGCGGGCAGTAACGATGAGCGCGCGTCGCACAGGATGCACCAGGCCGAGTGCTCCTACCAAAGTCACCCATATGAGCAGGACCGAAAGCACCCGGACGAACTCGGGTGCGGATTGCCACGCGAGAGCAGGCAACATCGCAACCACCAGAAGTGGCAGGCTTGCCAACACACCACAAAAGGCGAAAAGTACAGCTGAGTATGTAGAGCCCCGCATCAGCGGTCGTAGTCCTGTGATCATGATTCGACAAGTATGACTGGGCCGCTCGGCGATGGCCTCCCCCGATCGAGGGAGATGGTTTTCCCGCGTCGGAGCGATGCGCGACCAATCCTCCAGCAGACAGGATCGTGTCCAGACCGATCAATCTCTCCAAGGAGTTCTACTGATGCGCCGCCACAGTCGACAGGGCCAACCTCCCTCACCCCAAAGACAAAGCCGGAAACGGCACCGCGCCCTCTGTTCCGTCGCAATGACTCTCAGCGTGGTCACCCTCGGTGCGTGCTCGTCGTCCGCCGATACCGTCGCTGCGCGGCACGATGCGGTTCAACACTCACTCGACGCACTGGTGAGCGAGGACGGACTACCCGCCGCCCTCGCAAGCATCCAAGACCGAAACGGCAACTCCCACAACTACACCGCAGGAGTCGGTGACCTGACCACCGGATCAGAGGTACCCCCCAACGGCCAGATACGAATCGGCAGCAACACCAAAACCTTCACCGCAGTAGTGGTCCTGCAACTGGTCGCCGAAGGAAAGATCGAACTCGACACCCCCATCGAGACCTACCTACCCGGACTCGTCCGCGGAGACGGGATCGACGGCCACAACATCACCATCCGCCAACTCCTCCAACACACCAGCGGACTCCCCAACTACAGCAACTACCTGGAAGACGAAGTCCGATACTACGACCCACGCGAACTTCTCGACATCGCGCTCGAACATCCTGCCGACTTCGCCCCCGGAACGAGTTGGAAGTACAGCAACACCAACTACGTCCTCGCTGGCCTACTCGTACAGAAGATCACTGAAAAACCCCTCGCCGAGGAGATGAACCGGCGAATCTTCGCGCCGATCGATCTGCAGCACACATACTTTCCTGAACCATACGACGAGAAGATCTCGGAACTTCACCCCCGCGGCTACTACCGGGAGTCATCGGACGCGCCTCCCGTCGACATCACAGAGATAGACCCCTCGTGGGGATGGGCCGCAGGGCAATTGATCTCCACCACCTCGGACCTCAACCAGTTTCTCCACGCACTCCTCGACGGACGACTGCTCCCCGCAGCCCAACTCGACCAGATGCGCACTACCGTCCCCGCGGAGGAAACCTTCGGACCCGATGCCCGCTACGGACTTGGATTGGTCAGCCGCCCGCTACCGTGTGGCGGCCTGTCCTGGAGCCACGGCGGCAGTTTCCCTGGATACGAGACACGCGGGGCGCTACCGACGACGGACGCGAAGCGAACATCGCGGTCAGCATGCAAGTAGTCGACGACGCCACCCGGAGAAAACTCGAACACGCGGTGGATATCGCCCTTTGTCGCTGAGGCCTCCTGTCAATCACCAAAGGCCGCCTACTCCGAAATAGCTCGTCAAACCGACAGTATCGGCCGCGAGACGCCGGACTCCGAGGTGCAGCCAGCTACACCCCGTACGCTCCGGCACGCACCACCGAGAGACTGCACTTCGCACCATGGAGGACGCGTACGCACGTCAATACTGTTCTCTGCATGTGGAACTCACCACGAGATTCGACGAACAGGAGACCACAACCAATGACCACCCTTCGACGTCGCCCCCTGCTCACCGTGCTTCCGGCAGTCACCGCTGCAGCCCTCATATTGGGCGTGAGCGGATGTGGTGACACCACTGACTCCACTGATTCCACTCGGCAAAGCGACGCTGCCGTGCAACAGGCGCTCGACGGCGTCATCGAGCAGGGGATCCCCGGCGCACAACTCGTGATCTCCGACCCGTCGCGGGGCACTCGCATCATTCGTGCAGGAATGGGAAACACCGCCACCGGCGAGCCTATCCCCGATGATGCGCGGGTCCGAATCGGCAGCAACACAAAGGCCTTCGTCTCGACCGTCGTCATGCAACTCGTCGACGACGGACTGCTCGACCTCGATATGAGCATCGAGCACTACCTGCCCGGAACGGTCGTAGGCAACGGGAACGACGGCAACCGAGTCACCATTCGAGATCTCTTGCAGCACACCAGTGGACTGACGGACTACCTCGCCGCCGGCGGAGCACGGCCGGAAGACATCAAGCCCGGCCAGCTGCTGGTGGGGACAAGCGCACAACCACCGGAGCACTTCTCCCCCACTGAACTGGTCGATATCGCGATGTCTCTTCCACCCGGCCCGGCAGCCAAAGACAAGGCTGTCTATTCGAACACGAACTACATTCTGCTCGGGATGCTCATCGAGAAGGTCACAGGACGCCCTGCCGCGCAGGAGATCACCACCCGCATAATCGATCCGCTCGGACTGATGGACACCTATTTTCCCGCCTCCCGCGAGACACAGATCCGCGGTTCTCATGCACAGGGCTATCACCCGATTGACGGCATTCAGGTCGATGTCACCGATGGCGACGTGTCGTGGGCCGACACCGCAGGTGCGATGGTCGCAACGGGCGCCGACCTCAACACTTTCTTCACGGCTTTGCTACGCGGCGATCTCGTCTCGAATGACAGGCTCGCCGAGATGAAACACACCGTGCCGTTCGACAGGAGCCCGCAGGACAGCTACGGACTCGGACTAGTCCGCGTGAACAGCTCCTGCGGGAAGGAGATCTGGGGTCACGGCGGCGGAATTCCCGGCTTCGGCACCTCGGGCGGAGTCGATACCACAGGACGCGCTGTGACTCTCACCCTCAATCACATCCCGATGAGCGAGGACGCCTTCGTAGCAGCACAGCGAGTTGTCGACGCAGCGATGTGCGAGAAGTGAAGGAAACATGTTCGTGCACGACTTCGCACGCAACATCGAACAACAATTCTTCCCGAGCGAACGATGTCCCGAACCTACCAATCCTCAGGAGTTCTACTGATGCGTAACAATATTCGAAAGGGCTTCCCTTCCTCAGATCGCCGGCAGGACCGCAAACGGCACCGGACCTTTTCGGTCGTTGCCGCGGCGGCCCTCGGTGCCATGACGCTGGCGTCCTGCTCGCCGTCATCCGCCCTCAGTCCCGATACCGTCGGTTCTTCCTCCACCGAGTCCGACGCGGTTCAACGCTCCCTCGACGCGCTGGTGAGCGAGGACGGACTACCCGCCGCCCTCGCAAGCATCCAAGACCGAAACGGCAACTCCCACAACTACACCGCAGGAGTCGGTGACCTGACCACCGGATCAGAGGTACCCCCAACGGCCAGATACGAATCGGCAGCAACACCAAAACCTTCACCGCAGTAGTGGTCCTGCAACTGGTCGCCGAAGGAAAGATCGAACTCGACACCCCCATCGAGACCTACCTACCCGGACTCGTCCGCGGAGACGGGATCGACGGCCACAACATCACCATCCGCCAACTCCTCCAACACACCAGCGGACTCCCCGATTACGGAATACACGTCAATGACGAAGAGATCAGATACCGCTACGCCGACCCCCACGATTTGCTCGACGTCGCGTTCCAACACCCCGCCGACGCACCGCCCGGAACGAGTTGGGGTACAGCAACACCAACTACATTCTGGCCGGCCTACTCGTACAGAAGGTTACCGGCCGCCCCCTCGCCGAGGAGATGAATCGACGTATCTTCGCGCCGATCGGCCTGCGCGACACCTACTTCCCATCCCCGGGAGACATGACCATCCGGGGTCCCCATCCCAAGGGATACCACCGCACCGCACCAGACAGCCCACTGAGTGACGTCACAGAGATGGACCCGTCGTGGGGATGGGCCGCAGGGCAGCTGATCTCCACCACCTCGGACCTCAACCAGTTCCTCTACGCGCTACTCGACGGACGACTGCTCCCCGCAGCCGAACTCGACCAGATGCGTACCACCGTCCACGTCGGCGGGCCCACCGGACTCGAGTACGGCCTCGGCCTCACCAGCAGGACTCTCTCGTGCGGCGGGGTCTACTGGGGCCATGGCGGCGACATAGTCGGTTACGAGACCCGCGGCGGCATCACCGACAACGGGCGCGCCGTAAACCTTGCGGTGACTGCTCTTCCCACGACTGCGTCCGCCACGCAACACGTCGTAGACACCGTGGACAGAGCTTTGTGCAGTTAAAGCTCTGGTGACAGCGTCACCCGGAATCTCACCCGAGTGACGCTGTACCGCCCGACGAAACATTCGGTAGGTTATTGGCCGAACGGACCAATGCGGCCTACGTGTCCGCTGCCACACTTCATCAGTCCATGCGGCACAACGCAATTCAGGAGGCATGATGAAGTCGGAACGCGCCACAGTTGAGGAACCCTCGCATAGCGGCGGCAAGTCGATACAAAACATATTGGACAACAAGTCAATTCGTCGAACAACGACTATGACTGTTGGGCTGCTCAGTACGATCTGGATGATCGACATGATAGATCGCGTGATGATCGGGCTTGCACTGCCGATGATCGGAGACGAATTCTCCCTCAGTAATACGCAATTGGGCGGAGTCGTGTCGATCTTCGCCATCTTTTACATGCTCGGGCAGGTCCCCGGCGGCATGCTGGCCGACCGATTCGGACCCCGGCCACTGTTGATCGTTGCGTTGATCCTGTGGTCGGTGTTCACCGCACTGACAGGATTCGCCTGGGGACTCGTCTCGCTGATGGTCATGCGTGCGATGTTCGGGCTCAGCCAGGGCCTCTTCCCAGCAGCGTCGTTCAAAGCTCTGGCTGAGCGAACCCGTCCGAAAACTCGCGCCACGGCCATGGGCTTCATGATCGGTGCAAACAACCTGGGCCCCGGCATCGCACCATTGATCATCGCCCCAGTTCTCATGGCCGTCGGTTGGCGGGACGCATTTTGGCTGGTTGCCATAGTCGGCGCCGTGATCGGCACAGTCGTCTGGTTGGTGCTCCCGGCGCCGCTGGACACAGAGATCACGGAAGATCCGGAGGCCGCACTGCAACCGCTCGCCCGTGAACACTCACGCGCCGCGGTATTCAAGTCCGTTTCGGTCTGGAAGTTCGCACTTCTGTTCTGCCTGGCTAACATGGCCGGATATGGGCTGTTGACCTGGGTGCCGAGCTACCTCCTCAACGAAAAGGGGCTCTCGCTGATCGATACGGGAATCTTCGCGGCGATCCCGTTCATCGTCACGGCATTGGCCATCGTCGTCGGTGGACGTCTGGTGGACAAGTACTTTCACGACAGCGCGCGCATTCTGCTCGTTCCGTGCATGGCCACCTCCGCCATTCTGCTGTTCTTGATGACTACCACCGATACCGTCGCGATGTTCACGTTCTATCAAACCCTCGCGATGGGCGTCAGCGGACTGTGCTCGATGTCGATCTTCGCCCTCCCGTTGCGGGCATTGCCTGCCGAATTCCTCGGTTCCGGAATGGGTTTGATCAACGGTTGTGGACAGCTCGCCGGTTTCATCACCCCCCTCGTGATGGGATGGATGGTGGACCAGTTCTCGTACATGGCCGCGTTCGGAGTCCTGGTCGGCGCGACGGCTGCGGCGGCTCTGGTGGCCATGATCGTTCCGCAAACCCCGGCGAAATTCTGAGGGCTCTCACGTGGTCCGGCGAAGTGGCCGCTGAAGGGTCGTTCCCGGCAGTGGCCGCTTCGCCGATCCGGAGCTGACCCCGGTGCCAGCTCGTCACCTCACTGCATCGAACCCGTTGCGCGAGCGCCGAAGTGCGCGCCCTGCAAGCATCCCCGTCGGCACCCCGTCCGACAGTGCCGGTTGCCCATTGACCACAACGTGCCGCATTCCGGTCGCATACACTCTTGGGTTGTCGTATGTCGCGAGATCCTCTACCTGCGAGGGGTCAAAGATCGCCAGATCGGCGTATCCCCCTGGCGCAATGTAGCCCCGCTTCGCCAAACCGAAGTTTTCAGCAGGAAGGCTGGTCATTCGGCGAACGCATTCCTCGACTGATTGCCCGCCAATGCCGCGGGTGTAGCGGCTCAGAATACGGGCGAAAGTTCCGAATGAACGGGGGTGGACGGGTTGCCCCGCGAAAAGGGTCTCCGTGCTTTGAGCATCGGCATCGGAACCAACCGAAACCCAGGGACGCTCGAAGGCAGTTCGCGTGTTGTCCTCCGACGCAATGAAATAGGCAGCCTCGGCTGTGGGGAGAGCGTCGAGAACAGCCAGTATGGTGTCTACCGGGTCGTGATGCCCCATCCTCCGAGCAATAGATCCCAGAGCTTCCCCCGCTCGGATCCCGAGTGCCGGTACCTCGGACAAGATCGTCACCCCATCGGCGCCTCCGGACGCAGCGTAGAGATTCTCCCAGTCCTCGTCCTCACGATGGATCCTCTCGCGGATCTGCTCTCGGACACCGGTCGAGTTCAGGTGCGTGCGCCCGGCCGTCGTGTCACGACACCGAAACTCCGGTGGTAACGCGGCACTGAGCAGCGTGTTCCCCGCCTCGTACGGATATACGTCCGCGGTGATTCGCACACCGTCCTCGCGAGCCGACTCAACCAATTGCAAGGCCTCGGACATTTTGTGCCAGTGCGACTTACCAGCAACCTTGAGGTGGTAGATCTCCCCGCGCGCTCCTGTCGTTCGAGCGATATCGACCAGTTCCTCGATGCTTTCGAGAAACCTCTGCCCTTCGCTTCGGAGATGGCAGATATGGACGGCATCGTGTCTGGCGAGCACCTGCGAAAATGCTCGCAACTCGCCGGAATCCGCATAGCTTCCGGGTGGATAGATCAGAGCCGAACCCACTCCGAGAGCTCCATTTTCAAGCTCCTCGTCGAGCAGGGCACACGCTTCGGCCAGCTCTTGTTCACTCAACAGGCGATTGTCCACACCCGCAACCACCATGCGCAGATTCGCCGCGCCGACGAAGCTCGCCACGTTGAAACCGACGCCGTTCGTCTCCAAGGATTCGAGAAAATCATGCAACCTCGGCCAATGTGATTGCACCCCAGTTGGAATCGCGCCCAATCCGAGCATCGCCGGAGTCATCGAACCCGTGACCGGTCCGAGAGACACGCCTTCACCGAAGACCTGGGTTGTGACCCCCTGATACAAGTCCGACAATCCTCGTGGGTCTTGCTGCAGCGTGAGGTAACTATGGCTGAGCACATTCACAAAACCGGGAGCCACCATGCAACCGCGAGCATCGATGTCGATCGCCCCCGGCACAGCACCGATCGTTCCGACTTCCACGATCGTGTCACCGGAGATCGCAACATCCGCTTTCCTGGGCGGGCTCCCTCTACCATCGAGCACAGTCCCGTCCCGAACGACGATTGTCGGCAGCATCACGTCTCCTCCACCCTGGCCTTGCTGTCGCGAGATGCGACCCTGTTCACTTTGCTGAATCGTGGAAGCGAAATCTTGTTCCAGACACACATACGCGATGCAAAATTGGTGCCGCCCTACCAAACTGGCCCATGGTTCCGATCATGCCATCGGTCAGCCGACGACCCTGCGGATCTCATTCTCGGAGGCATTGGCGCCCGTGCAGACAACAGCAACGCGCTTGCCAGCGAAGGTGTTCGGATGCGCATAGACCGCAGCAAGTGCGGCCGCACCGGCGCCTTCGCTCAAAGTGTGAGCGTCGTAGAGCAACGCCCGCTGCGCGAGGGTGATGTCATCGTCCGTGACGAGCAGGAATCCCCCGAGGCGTTCACGCAAGACACGTTGAGTGAGTGCGAACCCGGCACCGGTCGCAAGCCCTTCGACACGGGTGGTGTTCGAGCGCTCGACGCACGTGCCGGAACTCCACGAGTCATGTGCGGCTCGTGCGGCCTCAGACTGCACTGCGAACACCTCGAGGTGCGGTGCAAGCGCACTGGCGACGAGACACGCCGCCGCCGCACCGCTGCCGCCACCGACTGGGACCACCACCGCGTCCAGATCAGGTTGTTGTTCGAGGAGTTCGACGTAGGCCGTTGCAACACCGGCGAGGATTGCCGGCTCATTGGCGGCGCTCACGAGACGCAGGCCGTCACGTTCGCTGATGAAATCGGCATGAGCACGTGCCTCGTCGAAGTTCACACCGTGCTCGATGAGCTCGGCTCCGAGCATGCGGACAGCGTGAGCCTTGACTGGATTCGCCCCAACCGGCATGACGATCACACACCGCACGCCCGCACCCGCCGCGGCATACGCCAAGGATTGAGCATGGTTTCCGGTCGAGTAGCCGACAATCCCCCGCGCCCGCGTCGCCTCATCCAGTCCTGCCACCAGGTTCAGTCCGCCGCGAACCTTGAACGCACCCGTGGGGTGCACGTTCTCGTGTTTGACGAACAATTGGCTGCACGAGCCCGCACCCAAGGTCGGGTGCGATATCAGGGGCGTGACCGGTAGATGCCGACGGACGACCTGACTGGCACGCTCGATGTCTGCCCATACGGGTGGATGTAGCTGGTTTGATGCCGTGAGATCAGATGCCGGTGCCATGTGATTCACCCTGCCAAACACCGATTCATAGATCCAATACGTGTTTTCGTCCAAAGCATCGAAATCTTCTATGATTTTGGCATGCTCGATCTAATTCGGCTGAGGGTCCTGGTCGCTGTTGCACAGGAAGGGTCGGTGACAGCCGCCGCCGATTCTCTCGGTTACGCGCAGCCCTCCATCAGTCACCACCTTCGACAGCTCGAATCGGAAGTCGGGGTTCCACTGTTCCAGAGAGCGGGTCGTGGACTGCGCCTGACGGACGCTGGCGCAGTGCTGGTTCGGCGAGCCACCGAGATCCTCGGCCACGTCGACGCAGCGGTAGCCGAAGTCCAGACGTACGCAGGACTGAGGGCCGGGCGGGTACGACTGGCCGCATTCCCGTCAGCCCTGGCGAGTTTGATTCCGCAGGCGATGGCAGCGTTCACGTCCCAGTACCCCGATGTGTCCATCAGCCTCGTTGATGCAGAACCACCCAAAGCACTTGCACTGCTTCGTAACAACGATGTCGACGTAGCTGTTGTCTTCGCGCACGAGGACACCCCTGAAGTCGGGCTCAAGCATGTCGCGCAGACGACTTTGCTGGAAGATCCGTTGTACCTGATCACCTCTACGCGGAATGCAGATGCCGCCAACGAGATCACGGACTACGCCGGTGAGACCTGGATTGCCGGTTGCCCGAGCTGCCGAGCCCACCTCCTCACCGCTTGCAATCGAGCTGGATTCATTCCGCGGATCGAGTTCGAGACCGACGACTACGTCGCCGTCCAAGCCCTGGTCGCCTCCGGAAGCGGGGTAAGCACCCTTCCGGCCCTCGCCCTCCAGGCACATCAGAACCCGAGTATCCGCGCACACCGCATTCCCGGCGAGCGACGCACTGTCTCCGTCGCAACCTACGGCAAACCTCCACTTGCTCCCGCGATCGACGCGTTCGTCAGAACTCTGACAGCGATATCCGAATCCATGCGTGAGCGCGTCGAATTGGATGGGCACCAAGATAACCGGTGACCTCAGGTCCGGCCGACCACCGCGACTATCAGTGCGGCAAGTTCGCTTCGAGCATCGTCGGGCGAGAGCGCTCCCGCTACCGCCGCATGCGAGAGTGCCTCTGCAGCACCGAATATTGCGGTCATCGAAGGTTGCGCAAGTCCTCCGCCCGCACCAAAGGGAGTCAGCACCTCCCGACATCGTTCGGAATAGGCGTGTTCCGATTCACGCTTGACCCGCTCCAGCTCGGGCGAACCCTCCAGCGCTGCAAGCACACCCGTCAGTTCACGCCCCTGCGCCAGCGAACATCCGACGTAGGAGTCGGCGATGGCATTCGCGCGTCCGTTCAGAGACTCATCCGCGGCATCGAGATACTCCTCGAGCATCACCGTCTGACGATCGTCGAATTCCTTGAAGAGCGCTGCCAACAACGCGGCGCGAGAGGCGAAATGGCTGTATACAACTGGCTTTGCAACGACGGCACGTTCAGCCAACCGACCAAGGGTCAGCGCGTCCGCACCCTCCTCTCGCACCAACGCCCACGACACCTCCACGAGTTGTTCGTACCTGCCGGCTCGCGACAGTCTCGTACGTGCCATCGGACACCTCCTTGCGCTATATACCAATAGTAACCTACTCTTAGTACATAAGCGCACCATCTACCGAAGGACGCTCATGACCACACTCGTCGTAGTCTCCCACCCCGATCCCCAGTCACTTACCCAGCATGTCGCCCGTTCTACCGCCGACGCGATCCGCGACCTGGGCGGCGACGTCGACTTCGCGGACCTACATGCCGAGAATTTCGATCCCCGATTCGCCGAAGCCGATGTGAACCTGTTCCGCGGCAAAGGGGCTCCCCCGGCCGACGTTGCAGCCGAGCAGGAGCGAATCGATCGTGCAGACGATCTGATTCTCGTGTTTCCGATGTACTGGTGGTCGATGCCCGCACTACTCAAAGGTTGGATCGATCGAGTCTTCGTCAGCGGATGGGCGTACGAATTCACCCCGGGAAGCGAATTCGTGAAGAAACTGGACCGACTCACCGTCCACCTGATTCCAGTCGCAGGTGACGACGCCGAGAGTTTCGACCGACACGGCGTGTACGAGGCCTTCCGGACACAGATCGAACGCGGAATCATCGAATATTGCGGTGCCACACTGGGATCGACAACCTTCGTTCACGAGTCGGACACGAAGAGCCGAGACGTCCTCGCCGCAGAAATCCACGACCTCAGCGAAAGCATCGCGTCCCGTGTCGCCTACCCTGCGACCGCGACTTCCCGTTGACGGTCAAAAACGGTCAACTGGCGCTTGACCGGCCCGTGGCCGCCCAGTAGCGAAGCGTGTCTCCCGAATGGCCGAGGTTGCGCGACAACTGATCAGCTGGGCGCACGCTATCGAGAAGTCCCCCACACCCTTCGATAACATTACGCGAACCCGCGTTCGTTTCGTCGCAGGTAATCAGGACGCGACTGAGCCCCACCGGGTCGCCGGCATACGTGAGCACTTCCCGCAGAGCAGCCGACGCTATCCCTTTCCGCCGTTCCGACGGCCGAATCCCGTAGCCGATATGACCACCAAGATCCGCCAAGAACTCATTCAAGCTGTGTCGCAACTGGATAGCACCGAGATACCTGCCGTCTCGCACGATCCACCAGTTGGTTGCCGGGACAATGTCGGGCCCCGGCAACGCCTCGGGCTGCGCCAACAACTCCTGAACCCACTGCCCGAATCCATCGCGTGATGCAAGGTCCAGATCCAGACGTTGCGCAACTCCCAACGCCGAACCGGGCTGATCCGCCTGCGGTCCGCCCCACTCGTCACGCGACTCCAACCAGGACACCCACAAGGCCTCGTCAGGCGCAACCAAATCGACTGTCATAGCAGCGATGCTACGTCGCACCCGCAACGGTCGAGTCGGGCCAGGCCAGGCTCGACCGACATCTGGGGCCGAGTCAGCGGTTCCAGCCTAGTGCCGTGACCGTGCAACGACGGAGCGTGTGTCGCTGGCAGGTTTGACAAGACTCGGTCGACGCGACCGCCGGTGGGAGTTCGCGTCCAGGTACCGCCGGACTAGTCGATACGCGCGGCGCACGCCGCCGCTGCGTCGGTCACCAAATCAAATATTGCCAGCAGCTATCGAGGGGCTCCTTTCCACGCCTGCGTCCGTTTGAATTTC
Organism: Rhodococcus sp. NJ-530; assembly: GCF_003860625.1. Classification (NCBI taxonomy): domain Bacteria; kingdom Bacillati; phylum Actinomycetota; class Actinomycetes; order Mycobacteriales; family Nocardiaceae; genus Rhodococcus; species Rhodococcus sp. NJ-530. The sequence goes on along the minus strand of NZ_CP034152.1, from coordinate 2,102,666 downwards.
GTCTCGTTCGCTTCGGACCAGACTTCGGTCGCCATCAGGGCGTGGGTGTCGGTAAAGACGAGGGCAGCTGTAGATGTGTGCTCCTCGAATAGCTGGTGTTGCGTTCACCATCCGTACACGCACCGCACCTAAATCGGCCAGATGAGTCAGGAACTGGGACACGGACCCGGCTCTCCGAAAACAGGCTCAGGCTGACCGCCAGCGGTCCTTTCCGTCCGAACCTGGCGCGCACACCATCGGCGTGCCGTTGGCTGTGACACCAACGGCCCCCGGTGTACTGCAGTACGAACCAGGGTGCACCGTGCCAACCGTCGACTGTCCGCGAGTGGTGGTCGCCGGCGGCGTGTACTGCGTCGTGGGCTGGGACTGGTTGCGGGGCGTCCAGGTTGATCCGCACAACGCGTTTCCTTCGGCACCCATCGCGTCTCGCCAGTCCGCGTCGCTGCACGAATACTCCAGCGAGCGTTGCGAGGTCGGTGGAGGTTCGGCCGGCATCATCTGCGTTGTCGGCACGTACACCTCGGACGTTTCCATGACCTCAGGCACCGACGTTATAGAAGACGCCGCCGCCGTAGTCGTGACGGATGTCGTCGTCCGCGAGAGTGTTGTCGGCGCCGCCGAACTGGTGGTGGATACTACGGACACCGAGTCGGTCTTCTCGTCGGGATCAGCCCCTGTCTCGACGATCACGACACTGAGAACACCGGTAGCGAGTACACCGGCGCCTAAAATCCACGGCCATGTCCGCCTCTTCCTCGCCCGAGCGGTCGGATCACCAACAGATGCATAACCTGTGGTCTTGAGCCGAGTTTCCGATGTCCACTGTTGCCCATCCCAATACCGATCGATGGTCGAATCGTATGGATCGGGATGCCAACCAGCAGCAGGATTCATCGTCGATATCCATTCTTGGGTTGTTGTCCTCAGGCTTATCGCGGAGGTCGTTCAATTTCTGCGGCCAAAAGGATTCTCGTTTCGCGAAGTTGAACTCGGGCAACGAAATGATCGCGGTGCCCACAGCCGGGATGTATCAAACTTACCGGCATCTGACCGTTGTTCAGGGTTCCCCTGGACCGACAACTCTCAGTCCCTCCGGCGGTACCTCCTGCACGATAAATGCGTCGGCGGCGTCGGTCACGATGGCTATGTAGTAAACGTGTTGACCGTCGACCTGTACCGGGCAGCCAATGTTAAATCCTGCGAGTCGTGGAATCCGCGCGAGTATGGGTTCGCCGCCGGTGATCTGGGCGTCGCCGTGCAGGCGTGCGGCCTCAGCCAGTACAGCTCGCTTCACCGCCTCGCGGTCCACCAGGTCGTCCCTGTCCGTCAACGACGACAGCGACACCGGTTCGGTGCACACGAACGGCACCTCTAGGCGCATAGGTTGCGGCACTCCGCTCTCGGAGTCGGGTGGGGTGTAGGTGCCGAATCCGACGCGGTACGCCGCAATCGGCCGATACGACTCGTGGTCGATCACGAACGTCCACTGCGCGTGGTGGGCTGGGACATTTCCAAGCAGTGCTGGACCGCCACGTGCTGTCGCTTCCAGAAATGCCTCGTATCCGACAAGATCTGTGTCCGCGCCGTAGTCGATGTCGCGGGCCTGGGCGTGGGCCTCCGACAGATCGACTTCGAACAGTGACACCGGATAGGGGTACTTGCGCCCGGCGATCTCAGCGTAGAAATCTCTGAGGGCGTCGGTGTCGAGATCGTCGGCAATCCACTGTGCAATCTCACGGGTCGTCACTTCCTCAACCGGGCGAGCAGGCTCGGGAAATCCGCGAAAGACCCCATCGTCATCAGTACTGTCTGCGAAGGACTCGAAGTCCATATTCGCGATCGACAGATTGTTCTCCACACTCCACATTTCCGCGGGAATGACGCGAAATGTCCTCCCCCGTGGCCGATCCGGTTCGTCGGGGCCCGTGTAGACAGCGACGATGGGACGCTCAGGGGTTCTCACCGTCTCTGCATCGACTAGAAACGCGTAGTAGGGCGGCGGCTCGCCGATCAGCCCGAGCAGGCCGTCGACAGTCAATCCGTCATAGTCCCGATTGTCGATGCAGGTGAGGTATGCAGCAAACTCCAGATCGCCGTCACCCTCCGATACCGGAGCCATTGCAGCGACGGCGATCTCACGCCAAGCGCCATCGTCGGTGAAATCGGTTCGGATCAACAAAGACTCGTCGACGAGGTGATCGGTAAGCACTCGACCGGTTCCCAGAGCCTCGAGCAACTCTGCTTCTCGGCGATCAAGTTCCTCCGCCGCGAGTTCGGCGGCGATCTCGGCTGCCTCCCGACTGGGCGGGTCGACGGGCACAATCGACTGGACGATGCGAGCGCAGTCCGTTGGGTCGATGTCCTGATAACCACGAATTTCGTACGTCCAGTCACCGAGCGAGCATCGATAACGCTGCGGTGTGAGATCGTTCGGCCACTCTAGAGCTGGCTCGCCGATCGCGCTCACCCAACGACGCAACGTGAATTGGGGCGACTGTCCGTGGATCGACAGGCTCAGTTCGCCGGTGCGAGGATCACCTGACTGCGACGTGGCAACTATCGTCATCGGGAGCCATGTCGGAACCGCCTGAGGAATCTCGGCCAGAGCGCGTTCCCGTTCCTGATGCTCACGTTGATGCTTCGCGATCTCGTCTTGCGCAGGACGCGAGGGACCCGTCCATCGGAACAATCCTGGATCGAATTCTTCATCCAGTGCGGGGTTTTCGAGTTCCATCCACTCGTCGCCGTGCTGCCACCGCAACGCGACACCGAGTTCCGCATCGAACACATAAGTAACCGTCTCGTTGGTGTACTGATCGAGAGCGGTCACCGCCCATCCTTCGCGGCCTCGCACGATCGCTGCGCGGGGTGTACTGGGGTCGACGAATCGTTCGTTGTCGAGCATATGACTTGATGCAGGAGGGAACGTGTCATAAGCGCGGAGAAGCAGCGCTGGTGAACCGATACCGATGGTCGCGTACATCGTGTTCGGAGACTTGACGGCGTGGACCATCGCATCGTCCGCGTCGCGGGACCATCTGTCCGTCGCGTTCTCCAGAAAGATCGGCTCACCCGACTCGTTTTCGTAGCGCCACGCCGCCTCCGGAGCATGCAACACCAGCTGCCACGACCCGTCGGGGCGGTGAACGACGCCACGCACAGTGCGTCCCATCGTGCCGTAATTCGCGCCTCGGATCTGTTCCCACGTCGGTGCCATTCCCAGAACGTACCCCACGGTACGTTCTCCCGAGAAAGCTATCTTCTCAGGCGATGTCTCGATGACCGCCCGCTGTCTTTGCGCTCCCGTTGCAGTAACGCTGGCCCACGCCCGAGTTCATCGAGACTGATCGTAGAAAACCGACGATGAAATCACAGGTCTCGAATCGACGTGACCACAACTGGCCTGACCGGCTTGGGCGCCGCGCCGCAACTCGGTGGACGCGGCGCGAGTTCGGAGAGTGCCGTCTCCACCGCCCATCGCCGGCCGTCCACATGTGCGACGACGCATGTCCCGTCACTCGCCTGCTCGATGACAGCCAAGTCGTCGATTCCGCAGGTTATTTGCTGTCGCACAGCAATTTCCGAAGCCTGCCCCGCAGGAGACCAACAACTCCGTCCACGCAGGCCTGGCAAATGGACCTGATCTCGGGAAGCCACCTCCACGGCCGTGACACTCTCACTTGCCGACAGGCGGCCGTACGTATTGCCGCTCGGCAACAGGATCATCGACGGCGCAAATCGGTGCCCGCCGGTATGCGAACACTCCCACACCTGGGGTCCGAAGGACGACATCAGCGCTGCGGCGATCGGCCTGCCGAATACAGCGCAGCACTGGTCGCGCTTGCCGTGCGCGCAGACCAATACGACTGGCTCGGTCACTTGCTCGCCCAGTCCTGGTGGCGGCCCATCCAACAAGAAGAAATCGACGTCGAGTAATTCCATCGGCAAATCGATGTGCAACCTTTCACACCATGAGTCGCTCGGATCGGAGCGCGCAAGCAGGACGGTGTGTCCATCAGTCATCGGATCGGTACGCCCGGGTCGCCGAACGAACATGATTCGCACGTTCGCTGCATCGGCTCGGCGGCTCAGCTCGGCGGCAAGGTCCTCCCCCAAGGCCGTACCGTCCAACACGTCACGACCCCACGCGGCATTGAATTCGAGGCATACCCAGCCCCGCACGACGGCAGCGCTGCCTGCCAGCGGCTCATCGACAGCAGACAGTGCGGAACAGGTTTCGGCTTCGATCACGAGGCCCATTGTGTCAGCCTCGCTGGGTGTCGATTCGCAAGTCCCTGTGGCCCAGTGACACGGCAGCTCAATAGAACTTCTTGCCCTCCGCAAGCTGGTTCACGAACTTCTCGATCCGCCTGGCTCGCGTCTCCGGACGCTTTGCCTCCTGCAGTCGGTACGCGATGGTGAATCGGTTGGTGGAATTGAGCGTCGCGTAGAACTCACGAGCCTTCGGGTTTTCCGCGAGCGCATCGAGAAAGTCTTTCGGGACCTCGGCCTTGGCTGATCCCTCGTACGCGCGATCCCATCGACCGTCGGCCTTGGCCTTCTCGATCTCGGCGATGCCGGAAGGCTCGAGAAGTCCCGCAGCGTCGAGGCGGGCGACTATCTCGACGTTGCGTTTGGACCACGGACTCCGCGCGGTGCGTCGCGAAAACTTCTGTACGAAGAAATCGTCGTCGATTCGCCGTGCGAGGCTGTCGATCCAGCCGAAGCACAGGGCAACGTCCAACGCTTGGTCGTAGTCGATCGAACTGTGCGACGAGGTCTTCTTGGCCATTTTCAGCCAAAGGCCGGGGACCACCTCGTGGTTCTCGGACAGCCATCGACGGAACTCTGCTCCGTCAGCGAAGTATTCGGTATCGAGTTCGACTGCCATCAGTGCTCCTCATTTTCGCGATACCCATACCCTGACAAAACCCTGCGACAAATATCCGAGAGTTCCGAGTGCGAGCACCCATTTGGCAATACTGACGGTCGAAGCGGCGCGAACCCTCGAGTCGGTGATCCTGTCGCGATGATCGAGGAAATGGAGTCCGACCACGTTCTCGACGTAGTCGCCGGCCGCCGACAGTACGGGCACTACGGCAAGGGCGCGCCGAGTTGCCGGGGAAAGGGGAACCCGCTCCCCGAGCCTCGTGCCCGCTGACCGCAAAGCCATCGCGTAGATCGCGGGATGTACGAAGTCGGGGTAGTAGTGACTACGAAATCGTGCCGTGGCCTCTTCGTCCATGGAGTCCAATATTTCGACGTACCGGCGAGCGGAGAACGCCGTCTGCACTTCCAATACTTTGGGAGCCACCGGCCCGAGTAGGCGAGCAATATTCGCTTGTGAGACAACAAAAGCGGTGGTCCACAGTGCCATCGCCTTCGCAGATCCAGTTGGTGCCATGTCGTCGATCATTTCACTCTTGAATCGACGCCGACGACAAGTGCAACCAGTTTGTCGATATCGATACGAGGCTCTGTGCTCTGGGAAATCGCGGCCAGACGGATCGGCGAAGCTATTGCCGCGAGAACAGTGTCTGGATCAGTACTGTCCGGGACCTCGCCGCGCTCGATTCCGCGGTTGATCATGACTGCTGCCGCATCGAATCGGGTACGCCAGAACTGTGCGCGCGCAGCCAGGACTTCCGCGTCATCAGTAGGCATCACACCCGTGCGGGCCAGTGCCAATCCGGTGTCTGTCGCGAGCCAATCTTGCAGACGTCGAGCAAAAGTTCGAAGATCACCGACGAGTGTTCCGGTGTCGGGTATCGACAAATCTGCATCGGTGAACTCTCGGAGTGCATCGACGACCAGCAAGTCGACCGTCGCCCATCGACGGTAGATCGACGTTGGATGAACGTCGGCTTCGACCGCTATCGCGGCGATCGTCACCGACTGCGGTCCCAGTTCAGCGACCTTCCGCACAGTCGCTTCGATCACAGCCGTTCGGACCGCTCGACCCCTTTGCTTCATAGCCTCATTGTGCCAATCGCGACACTCAGTCATATCGCAACTATTACTTGCGATATGTTCGATACTCGAACAGTTTTCTTAACCAGTGAGGCGGCGATTGACATGGTTGTGTTCTTCGAAGTGCTTTTTGTTCTCGCGTCGGTCGCGATGGCATGGTTTGCCATGTACGTCATTTACCGCCTGATCACGGACGACCGACAATGACGTCTGCCTTGGATCTGATCGCCGGTGAATGAGGTTGTAAAAAGCGGGCATCCCGTATCGATCATCGGTCCGATAGCGGGGAGCGCGCATGTCGCCCAAGTCCAACCCGACTGTTCTGTTCATCCACGGACTTTGGATGCACCCGACCACGTGGGACCCCTGGGCGCAGGTTTTCAGCGCGCAGGGGTACTCCACAATGGCGCCGGGATGGCCAGGGGACGCGTCGACCGTGGGTGAGACGCGTGAACACCCGGAAGACATCGCGGGACACGGCATCGAGGACGTGACGGATCACTACGCCAAGGTGATAGCCGATCTCGACGAACCACCGATCGTGGTGGGGCATTCGTTCGGAGGTTTGATCGCGCAGAAACTTCTGGGCCAGAAGCTGGCGACCGCGGCAATTGCCATCGACCCGGCTCAGCCCAAAGGGGTGTTGAAACTTCCCCTCGTTCAACTGGGCAGTGTTTTCCCGGTCCTGTCCAACCCCGGGAACTACCGGAAGGCGTACTCACACAACAGAGAGTCGTTCCACAAGTCCTTCGCCAGTGCCGTGTCCAAGGACGAGTCCGACGCATTGTTCGAGCAGTATGCGATTCCCGCCCCTGGTCGGCCGTTGTTCGAGGCAGCACTCGCCAACTTCGCGCCCCACAGCCCCGCTGCAGTAGATTTCAACGCCCGCCGCGGGCCACTCCTGATGATCGGCGGCGGCAAGGATCGCACAGTCCCGAAAGCCAGTTCGGACAGCTCGTTCAAGAAGTACGCCAAGGCCCCGACGATCAACGAATACAAGGTCTTCGGCGATCGAGGTCACTCGCTGACCATCGACCACGGCTGGCGTGAGATCGCGGACTACAGCCTTGCCTGGCTCGACAAGCAGGGCATGAGCCCGCCGCAAGGCAAGCACGAAAGTCAGTCTCAGCCGAAAGCTTGAAAACGACGGCGGTACACCTGCGGCGAGATTCCGAGATGCGTGGAAAATGCTCGTCGTAGGGATTCCGAACTGCCGAATCCCGCCAATTGCGCGGCTTCGGTCACCGAGTGGCCGGCATCGAGGAGCGCTTTCGCGGAGTCGAAACGGATCAACTCGACGTATTTGGCCGGCGTCGTACCGAGTTCTTCCCGAAAGAGCCTCGTCAGATGCCGTGGGCTCAGGTGCGCCAGGGCAGCCAGTTCGTCGACCGAGTACTCCCCCGCCGGATCGGCGGCCACCGCCTCGACCACTGCGCGAAGCGCGGGCACCCGGGGCCGCGGCCCGCTCAACGACGGCGAGAACTGTGACTGCCCACCTGGACGTTGGAGAAATACCACCAGAAGCTGTGCGACACGTCGGGCCATTTCTGCACCATGATCTCGCTCGAGCAATGCGAGCGCGAGGTCGATCCCGGCGGTCACACCCGCAGACGAGAACACCGTGCCGTCCTGGATGAAAATGGCGTCGGGAACTACCGTGATCTGCGGATAGGCGCGCGCCAGCGTTGCCGTGTGTTGCCAATGCGTCGTTGCGCGGCGTCCATCGAGCAGTCCACTCGCCGCCAGGATGAATGTCCCGGTACAGATCGAGGCAACCCGACCCGAACGTCTCGCCAGATCGCTCGCTGCCTCACGCAATTCCGGACTCACCGGCATCGACGGGAACACGTCGCCACCCATGACCAGCAACGTGTCGAAGGAACCGGAATCTGCGACGTCACAGTCGACCGGAATGCGCATGCCGGTCGACGAGTCGACATCGTGTCCACCTACCGAGCAGATCACCAACTCGTAGTTCGCTCCGCCGCGATTGGCCTCTGCGAACACCTCACTCGGACCTGCGACGTCGAGCAGTTTGACGCCGTCGAACACCAGGACGGCAACTCGATGCACTGCGGTCACGATCGCTCCCCTTCGTCCTGATCTGTGGACAGTATGGCCGAGATCAGGGTGCGCCCGCGTGCGTGCTCGACCGACACTTGGACAGACCGAGAAATTCGCAGCAGCGACGAGCAGAGCAGGTACCGATGAACACGATCATTGCCGGTGTGAAAATCCCCGATTCGAAGATGGCTGCCGACGCCACCGAACTCGTCCGAGATACGGCGTCCGAGTTACTGTTTCACCACTCGCGACGCGTCTTCCTCTTCGGATCGCTGCAAGGCGCGCGTTTGGGACTGCACGCCGACCCCGAATTGCTCTACGTCGGCGCCATGTTTCACGACCTGGGGCTCACCGAGAAATTCCGGGACAGTACGGCGCGATTCGAATTGGACAGCGCGGACGAAGCGCGGCGATTCCTCACCGGCTACGAAGTCGACGAAACCGACATCCGCAAAGTGTGGGAAGGCATCGCTCTACATACGACGCCCGAGGTCCCCTCGCGGCTGGAGCCCGAAATCGCCTTGGTGACAGCGGGTGTGGAGACCGATGTACTCGGAATCGGATACAGCGAACTCGACCAGGCCGACATCGACGCCGTCACCGCGGCCCACCCCCGTCCGGATTTCAAGAATCAGATCTTGAAGGCCTTCACCGACGGCTTCAAGCACCGTCCCGAAAGCACGTTCGGGACGGTGAACGCTGACGTACTCGAACATTTCGTGCCGGGATTTCGGCACATCGATTTTGTCGAGGTCATCCAGAACTCGGCTTGGCCCCAATAGAATTCGCAGTCATTTGGCCGCCTCACTCATCGCAGCGGCATCTTCTGCCCCGAACTTTTCCTCGAGGGTCTCCGGCGAATAGTCGAGGTCGATCTCGGCGACGTCGCGCCCGCGTGCAGACTCGATCGCCGAAAGTCGGCGCTGCGCACGGTCTGCGGCATACTCGAGGAACTCCTGATTGTCCAAACCGAACGGCTGCACCTCGAATTGATCGTTGACCCAGTTGATCATTCCGAGGGCCATGGGCATGAGTTCACCCATCCGCTGCTGGACGACGTCCCAGTTGTGATCGTCGGCGGCGACGTGCCTTCGGCAGGTGAACGTTCCCCAAGCCATGTGCCGTCGTTCGTCGTCACCGATCTTTCGCACCAATTGCTGCATGCCAGGGAGGATTCCGCGCGTCGCACAAACTTTCTGCCAGGCGTAGTAACCCGTCAACGCCAGACTGCCCTCGATGACGTGGTTGTACGTGACGCTGGCACGCACCTGGTTGACCGGGCTGGGGTCTGTCTCGAGAATGCGTAGCGACGACGGCAGCTCCTCGTAGAACAGTTGCCGGTAGTACGGATTGTCAGCGACGTAGGAATGCAGGTCACTGGTCAATCCCACTTCGTCCATCCACAGCCGAAACACCTGGGTGTGCTTGGCTTCCTCGAAACAGAACTGCGTCAAGTACATCTCGTCGCCGAATCGTCCCTCGGTCGACATTGCTTTCATGAACGGTTGAATGTCTTCGGTGACGGCTTCTTCACCGGCGATGAACTGCGCACACAGGAAGGTGGCGCTGCGCTGTTGTTCGCTGGTCAGCTCCTGCCAGTCACGGGCATCCTGCGAAAAATCGAGGTCGGTTGGGTTCCAGAATTTGGCGTTTCCCTTGGTGAACAATCGGAGTGGGAACGAATCCCAGTTCAACCCTCCCGACCGAAGAGAACTGAAACCTTCTCGCCCCGGCGAGGTGACAGTCATGACATTCCTTCTTCCCGAACCGAAGACAGATGCCCCACCAGCATGCCCGCAGAACTGAAACGTGAATCAGTTTTGACGAAATTCGATCTATTCCTTCAAGGAAACACCCTTGGTCTCCATCACTGCGAAGAGCTTGGCGTTCATCTGAGCTGCCAGATCCGGCCGATACGAACCGATGTTGAGCGGATTGGCGAGATTGTTCAGTTCCAAGGGGTCGGCTTGTAAGTCGTACAGTTCGTATTGCGGCGCAGCAACTCCCGCAGGATCGAAGTACATCGTGTACTTCCAGCGGCTCTCGCGTATGCACCGAATGTGGTTGGGCTGCGTGACGATGTTCTGACCGTCGGGCGTCGCACAGTTCTGATCGTCGTAGGTGAACAGAATCGTGTCCTGAACCTGCGTGCTGGGACTTTGCGGATAAGCGGCAGCGTCGACGATGACCGGTGTCAGATCGGTACCCAGGAAGTTCCACGATTGACGCGCAGGCGCTTGGGCGAGCGTGGCGAGAGTGGGCATCACGTCGATCAACGACGCCAGGGCGTCGGTGCGAACGGGTTCGGGAAACAGCAAGGGGTTGCTGATGACCAGTGGAACGCGCAGTGTTTCCTCGTAGGCGTTGAACACTTTCTGCCGCAAACCTCCGTGGCTCATCCCCATCTCCCCGTGATCGGACATCCGAACGATCACCGTGTCGTCGAGCATCTGTGGAGTGGCTTCGATCGCGTCGAGCACGCTGCCGATGTGTTCGTCGACCACCTTGTGCATATAGGCGTAGAAGTTGATGTAGTTACGCGCCTGATCGGGTCCGAGCAGCGGCCCGAGCCCGGCTGCCAACAGCAGTTCCGACTGAACCTGGGCTGTCGGTTTGTGATTGAGCGCCAGGATCTCGTCGAAGGTGGGCGGCAAGTCGATACCCTGCTCGAAGGCGCCCGGCGCGTCCGATCCGTAGTTGTCGCACGTGCCGTTCATCGCGTTCCACGTCTGGGGGTACGCGAGGACATCGTGCGGGTTCACGAACGAGACGATCAGCGCCCAAGGCTGTCCGGATGTGACTGCGGGTCCGGAGAGGAACTCGACAGCTTCCTCGGCGACACGGCGATCATGGTCTGCGCACCCGCCACCGAAGTGATCCGGATTGGTGTCCTGGCCCGCGTCCGGCGGAATCCACCCCTCGAAGCCGAATCCTGCCACGTCCTCGCTTGTCGGATCACCACCCTCGACGCCTTTGCTCAGATGCCATTTCCCCCGGTACTGGACGTTGTAGCCGGCCGACGCCAGCAGCTTTGCCATGTTCTGTTCGGAGACCTGCAACTGTGGCTCGGTGGGTGAGACAGTGCCACCTTCGGTGAGCGTTCTGGTGACCCCGTGCTGCGCGGGGTAGAGGCCGGTGAAGAACGTACTGCGACTGGGCGAGCACATCGCGGTGTTGCACACTGCCTGGTCGAAACTCAGCCCGTGATCGGCAATCCTCTTGCGGTTGGGCAGATTCTGTTCAGCCCAGCCTTGGGGCCAGTACATCGACCGGCGTTCCTGATCGGTGATGATGACAACGATGTTGGGTTTCTGCGGAAACCGATCGGCGGGTGCTGCTTGTACCGGCACCGCGCTCACCGCGCCGGCCGCGACGTCTGCCACTCCCGCGAGGACAAGGGCACCGACGCCACCGAGGAACGTCCGGCGCGGCAATGAATGACAATGCGGGGCTGGAACGTTCTCTGGGTTCACGGGCGTCGTCCTCTCGGAGGCGTTGTCGCCCCAGAGTTGACCGAATCACTCTTCGCTACACATGCGCGAGCAAACTGCCCGTGCGCTGATCAGTTCGATAACCCGATCCGCACAGCGCAGCGGATCCGGTGTCCGGCCGATACCGAGGGTGTCGACTATCGAAATCGTCCTTCGCACATCAGCCTCCTCGACACCCCACGACCAACCGAAGTCGTGATTCCAGAGCAGAACTGCGTTCTTCCCCGGATGGTGCCTGGCATGAACGGGAAGGACGATCACCGCATCCATGCTCGGCCCCTGCGGCCATCGGACGGTCTCACCGTGAACGGACCGTGCTACCGCGTCGATGTATTCGTGTGCGGACCAGTCGTTGCCGTTGGTATGCATGGAAGTACATTCGGTGCCACACACGTTTCGGATGGGTTCTTGGCATCACCGATCGAGTATTGCGCTTTCAGGAAATGAACGGCAACACAACGGATTCGAATTGGCGATGACCGTCGCGGTGGACACTGTGGCCGGTACGGAAAGAGACCAATTCGCAGCGTGCGACGGTGGCTGCAACAGCGTCGAGGCGAACAGGATCCACCATCCCGCCCAGACCTCCACGCAGGAACAACATGTCAGCCTCGATGAGCGGCAACCGATCCCACCACTGCGGATCCGGTCGGCGGAACTGCTCGAGCGCGGACCGCGTCATCGAGCGATCGAACGTCAACGCGGCTCGCGGATGCCGCACCAAACTTGTTGTGGCGTGCCACAGTTCTGGGACACTCGGCAATTTCCTCGCGAACACCTGTTCCGGGTCACCCGCACGTAGTGGTAACGGCGCTTCCTCGATGACCAACTTCCGCACCGCAGTGGGACGTTTCTGCGCGATCAACGACGCCGCGTGCCCGCCGAGCGAGTGGCCGACCAGATCCACCTGCTCGAGTTCGAGATGATCACACACGTCCATGACGTCGTCCGCGAACTCCTCGAACAGATACGACGACGCACGAGCGCTCCGGCCGTGGCCGCGAAGGTCGACCGAGACAACTCGCCGGTTGCGTGATCGCAAGGTCCGCGCGAACTTGTCCCAGGTACCGCTGTCGCCGCCCATCCCGTGCACGAGGACTACCGGAGGCAGATCGGCCACACTGGGATGCGAGCCGGAATCGCGGTAGCTGATCTGGACCCCGCCGGCACTTCGTACGTTAGCGACACTCACGAGTTCCCAGGATAGACCCGTCCTCACGGATTGCTGACGCGGTCAGCCGAGGCCGCAACTCCCCTGGTCGCGTGACCTCGTCGTAGCGACCGAGTCCGATCCTCGCGATGTTTCGCAGCGACTCGCTTGCATCGGCGAAGTAGCCGCAATGCCCTCGAACGGCACCGGTACCGAAAACAATGGCTTCGTGCTGCGCCCGAACTGGAGACGGGCCGTGCCCGATGTGGCCGATCTTCACGCGTGGGAAGTAGCGGATCCAGTCCGACGGACCAAGCGCAGCCCAGAGATTTCCGGCAAAGCACAGGTCTTCGCGCGAACTGGTCCCCATCCCCGGACTACCCAGCACCACGCAATCGTCCACTCGCGCCGACGGGAGAGCGAGTCCGCACACCACGGCCCCGTAGCTGTGCCCGACGAGCGTCACATGCGCCGATCGCGGCAGGATACGAGTCAACCGCGCCAGATCTATCGCACCAAGTTCTGCAAGTGTCCGGGAGAACGACTCGAGAAATCCCCACGGCGTCCGATAACCGACCCACACGATCACCGCGACGCGGTCGTTCGGCCCGAGCGTTCGGAGCATCCTTCCCAGTGTCCATCCGCTCGCCCGTGGTCCTGTCGGACGGTTCTCGTCGAAGTAGTTTCCCAGTCCGTTGTCGTTGCCCGGCACGAAGATCATGATGTGCTCGGCTGTGGCGACATCGCCGAACACCTCCACGATCCGGCCTTCGCCGGACTCGTCGTATGCCAGAAGTTGTGCGTCGCGTAGCTCCATCGGCTCGTAGTGAAGTCGATCGGTTCCGGAAACGTCAGCTCGACCCGCCGTTTTCATGACACTCCTCGCGAAGAGTTGCAACGACGAGAATCATTGCAACAGTGAGTTTTTGAATGTCATCAACGCTAGGCGCCCGATGGCGTCAGTGCGATGGCGCCAGCGCCCCTACTGTTCGTACAGTCGACTCGACCATGTCCGGTACAGCTGGCTGTACCTACGAGCTCATTCGTACACGCCCTCCACCGACCATCCACCGCCTTCACAGATCATCAGCAACGCCCGCGATTCCTCCAACAGCACCTGAGCCCGCGCGGCCGTGCGCGCCGAGGCTGCGTCCCACCATCGCTCGTCCACCGGCCAGGGCCCGGCCCATCCCTGCACTGCCCATTCCTTGCTCCCCCACTTCAGCCTTCCCGGCTGCGAGCTGAAGACACCGCGCTCAGTGACGTACACGGCGTTGCCGGCCACATCCTCCAGCCATACCTTGGGATTGTCGACGAAGATCGACCCCGGAGACGGCTGCGGCAGACGACCAGGCCACGGGGCTGTCGGATCATGAGCAGCTACCCGCTCGTCACCCAAGGGCAACAGGGTAATTCGCTCCGAGGGCCCTCGACCACCGCTCAGGACACCGACCTGAACCGATTCGCCGCCCAGAAGACCTTGCACGCGCACCAATGCTCGCCTGGCCCGCTCCTCCTCGTCGCCGACACCGCCCCACAGCCCCAACTGCAAAGCGCCGGCACTGACCACCTCCACCGGTTCCAGACGCAACACCGCTATGCCTGCGGTCGGCCGGGTCCCACTGCGCCCGGTGAGCCAGCCGTCCAGTTGCCATCGCACTCGATCGGCCGTTCCCTCCGGTGTCAGAGGTTCGGCGCAACGCCAAGTCCGAGAAAGATTTTCACCGTTGCCCGTGCTGGCCGAAATCGACAGGCGGGTACACGCCACTGCGGCAGCCGACAATTTGTCGTGCAGGAGACTCGCCAAGGCGCGCCCGGCAAACGCTGCGGCATCCACCCGCTCGATCGACGGATCGTAATGCTGCTCCACTTCCAGATCCGGCGGAAGCGTCCGCGCCGACGGTGGCCGCTCGGGTTCACCGCGCGCCGCACGATGCGCGAGCACCGCATCGGCCCCGAAACGCGAAGCGACGTCCACTGCCGGTAAATCCGCGAAAGCACCGATGGTTCTGATCCCGAGCCTGCGCAGCAGATCCACCAACTCCCCGCGATGCGGCGCAGACAGACTGGGCTCGGCCGCCAACTCCGGCATGGGTAGCGGCGCCAGAAACCGTGCCCCCTCCCCCGGCGGCACCAGCGCTGCCCGGCGCGCGGCAATGACCGCTGTGGACAGTTGATCCGCCACACCCACCTGACTCTCGACGCCCGCAGCAGATGCCTGATCCACCAATCGTTCCGCCGCGGCTTCCTCCGAACCGAAGTACCGACTGACACCTCGCGCACTGAGCACCAACAAACCAGGACGAAGTACCTCGACGCCCGGTGCCACCGCATCAATGGCCGCGGCGACCGGCTCGAACAATCTGGCGTCGCGTTCCGGATCTGCCATCGCCACATACAGTTCCGGGCAGCGGGCCTGCGACTCGCGTCGGCGCAGGCCTCGTCGCACTCCCTCCGCGCGGGCCGTCGCCGAACATGCGATCACCCGATTACCCGAGGTGACCGCGACAGGATGCGTGGCAGGAAGATCGGCAAGCGCTGCCGCTGCCACCGCCGGCCAGTCCGGGCACCACAACGCCAGAACTCTGCTCACAGTGACACCACCCGCGACGACACCACCTGCTCCGACACCACCTGCTCCGACACGGCCTCGACCGGCCGGGAAGGTACCCACTCGACCCGCCCGGCTGCACTACAGATGTCCAGACGCGTGGTCCGGGGCTGGAACGAGCGCCCCCGAGCACGAACCGCGAGGCTCAGGGAACTGAGCCGACCACGCCCCAACTCACGGCCCTGACCGAACCCACCGTAACCATGAACCCGAGCGTCCAACCGAACTTCGGCCCCGTCCCAGTGACCTTCGGTGACAACAAGAGCCGAGCCCTTGCTCCGGGCGCGCGCCACCACCGCTCGCGCACGCGACGGGGATACCGACGCACCCGCCAATCCCAGAATCACCAGATCCATACCGTCGAGCAGCACAGCAGCGATCTCGACCGGATCCGGCCCAGGCGCCGGAATGAGCGCCAGACGTTCCAGTTGCGCACCCATCTCGTACGCCGCCAGCAATCCCAGTCGAGGTTGCCCGATGACTGCCACATGCCCCCGGACGCCGTCACGGACGCGACCAATCCCAAGAGCAAGGAAGCAGCGCCCTCGACGGACACCACGGTTCCGCGCACCAAACCGCCCTGCGGTAGCAATGCCCCGATACCTTCCGGCACTGGGAGAACACCAGCCTTGTGCGCGCGGTTCACGACCGGTATGTCCCGGTCGGCAACACTCTCGAAGGCTGCTGCACTTGTCCCGGAAACACCAGCCACGGAAACACTCGGTCCCGAAAACGACGTATCGCCGCGAGAGGGAATGGACGCGATCTGTCGGCGGAGCTGTGCCAGCCGATCCTGACGGGACAACCCCGCCGCATCTGCCGACAGCTCCACCAACTCGGTCACCTCGGTCATCCCCATCCTCCGGAACACCGGAAAAACTCACTCGGCAGCAATCCATAACCAGCCGGCAAACCGCGGGGAAGTCGGGTCTGACATGCATCCAACGAACAGCAATTTCGAACATATTTTCGAACTGTTTTCAGTAAACCGTGTCACCCCCGACACGTCAAGCAGAGCAAAAAACCCAGTTCACAGGAGCCTCGAGCGTCACAGTGGCATCAATCCATTAACCTTGAGATGTGACAGCTCAGGAGCAGACCGGGAGGGGCATCGGGCCCGAATACCTGCTGGCGGGGCGGTACCGACTCCGCTCCAAGATCGGCGACGGAGGCATGGGCGCCGTCTGGCTGGCCCGCGACACCCTCCTCAGCCGTGACGTCGCGGTGAAACAGGTCACAAGCACGGAAGGCCTCGACACCGAAACGGCCGAAGAGGTCCGTGAACGTACATTGCGCGAAGGCAGGAACGCCGCAAAGCTCACCCACCCCCACTCCATCGCCATGTACGACGTCGCGATCGAGTCCGGTGAACCGTGGTTGGTCATGGAGTACTTCCCCGCCCGCAGCCTCGCCCAGGCGATGAACTTGGCCGACACGTTGCCACCGCTGGAGGTCGCGCAGATCGGCGCGCAGATCGCTGCGGCGCTCACCGAGGCGCACGCCGCCGGCATCGTCCACCGCGACATCAAGCCCGGCAACATCCTGATCGCCGACCGAGGCAAGTCTCTCGGCACCGTCAAGATCAGTGACTTCGGCATCGCCCGCGCAAAGAGCGACGTATCCGACACCCAGGACGAGGTCATCACCGGCACTCCCGCGTACTTTGCACCCGAAGTTGCCCGCGGCGACGATCCCACCGAGGCCAGTGACGTCTTCTCACTCGGGTCGACGCTCTACACGGTGATCGAGGGTCAACCGCCCTTCGGCATCGACTCGGACGCCATCGCTCTACTGCATCGTGTCGCCAAGGCCGAGATCTACCGACCCACCAAGTCCGGACCGCTCACCGACGTTCTCCTTCAGCTCCTCGAGCCGGACCCCACCCGTCGGCCGACGATGGCTCAGGCACGCGACGCGCTCGCTGCAGCCGCGACGGGCGGTGGCACGATCGAGCAGTTGATCGACGCTCCCGTCTACTCGTCCGAAGGCGCCGTGCCGGCGTGGGCTCACCGCACCACACAACTCGCCGACCCACACCGCCGCAATCGCCTGACCGGCTCCACGATCACCGGACTGCCTGCAGTGCAACAGAACACGCCACTGCGGAACGTCCCCAGCCCCATGGACATGTTCTCCTGGCCGCCGCGGATACCGACCGGCCCCGCCGATGCCAGCACCCGCGACAAGGTAGTGGCCTGGGCTCCCCTCGCCATGACAGGCATGGTTGCCGTCATCATCTTGGCCGCACTGATCGTCGTCATCCTGGTATTCACGGCCTGACCGGACGCTCTACGCGGGCAGAATGTTTGCGTTGAGGTGAAACACGTTGTCCGGGTCGTACTTCGCCTTGACGGCGGACAATCGCGCGTACTTCGCCGCACCGTAGGACGCTCGCACTCGGTCCTCGTCGACATCGGTCATGAAGTTGACGTACCCGCCTTGATTGGACGAGAACGGACGCAAGGCTTCCCAGGTCTCACGCACCCACGATCGATCCAATTCCAGTGTCCCGGCATCGGTGGCCGTAGCCGTCATGTTGCACACGTAATGTGGTGTGCGAGAACCACCGAACGCAGTGTCGTCCTCGCCGACGGAGGTGAAAGCTCCCTGCAGCGGAAAGATCGGCATGAAGGACATCGGCGACGATTTCTTGCCCGCTTGCTCGGTCAGAACATCGATCACGGCGTCGGAGAAATCCACCAGGTCCAAGGCCTTCTCATAGGCGTATGCACCCCATGGTTCCGATTCGTCGAGCATCGACTGTAAACCGATGTACGGGAGCGGGGTGACGAACTCGAACAGCGTCGGCACGCCCTCTCGAATCGGCGCAATCGCGTTCGAGTGTTCCTCTTCCGATCCGAAACCGGCTACCAGCAACGCGTATCCGGGCAGCAGGTGAAACTGATCCGGAACAAACGGTGCCGGAGGCGCGGACAAACCGACGGCAACCATCGCTCCGGCATTTCTCGGCAGGGCAGGCACCACTTCGCGGCACAGACGAAGCGCTGCGGGTCCGTCCTCCATCCCCCAGAAGAACAGTCCCAGATGCACTTCCGGACCGATCTCGCTCAGACGGTACTCGAACTCGGTGACCACTCCGAAGTTTCCACCGCCGCCGCGCAGCGCCCAGAACAAGTCGCTGTGATCGTTCTCGGAGGCCCGCACGATCGAACCGTCGGCGAGCACCACCTCTGCCGACACCAGATTGTCGATCGCCAGGCCGAGCGTGCGCGTCAACCACCCCATGCCGCCGCCGAGGGTCAGGCCACCGACGCCGGTATCACTGATCACTCCACCGGTCACTGCCAATCCGTGTTCCTGCGTCGCGGCGTCGAGGTCGGCAATCGTCGCACCACCACCGACCCTGGCTCGCTTCGCGGACGGGGCGACACTGACTACGTTGATCGCACTGAGATCGATCATCACACCGCCTTCACACACCGAGGTACCTCGGTAGGAATGCCCACCACCTCTGACCGAAACCTCCAACGAATGGGCTCTGGCAAATGCAAGTGCCACAGATACATCCGACGCCGACCGGCACCTGGCGATCACCGCCGGACGATGATCGATCTGCCCGTTCCAGATCGACCTGGCGTCGTCGTACTCCGGATCTCGGGGGCTGAACACAGAACCCGTGATCGCCGATTTCAGTGGCGCGAACTCGACCGTCGTCATCATGCACCGCCCTCGTCGGGTGTCGCGGTGAGAAGCAGGTATTCCCACTCCATCACGAACGGCTCGCTTCCGCTGCCGTACTTCTTTGCCAACTCGAGCAGATCGCGATCGAGCGCCTGCGTGCGGTCAGGATCGCCGGCGATGTTCCGGTACACCGCGATGGTCGGGCCGTAATTCTTCTTGAAGAAATCGCGGAAATCTTCCGGCCCGCTGAATGTGTCCACACGAAGTACGTCTTTCCTCGCGGCAACATCGCCGAGCAGATCACGAACATGGTTCTCGTCGCCCCACAAAGGCGCCGGCTGCGAACCAGGAGGCGGGGGCGGTGCATACGGCTTCATCGTTTTGAACATCTCGCCGATGAACCCCGTCGGAGTCCAACTCAGCACTCCGATCTTTCCGCCGGGTCGGCATACTCGCAAAAGTTCGTCCGCGGCGCGCTGATGATGCGGGGCAAACATCACACCGACGCACGAGAGCACTACGTCGAACTCGTTGTCGCCGAACGGAAGAGCCTCGGCATCGGCCTCCTGCCAATCGAGTTCGACACCCGCGAGCGCCGCGGCCTCCCGTCCTGCCACGAACAGTTCGGGAGCCAGGTCGGTGGCGATCACCTGCGCACCCAGCGCAGCCGCCGGAATGGCGGCGTTGCCGGACCCCGCCGCGACGTCGAGCACCCGATCTCCTTTCTGCACGCCGCATTCACGCACCAATACAGGTCCGAGTTCCGCGATGACCTGCGTCGCCACCGCCGGATAGTTACCGAGCCCCCACATTGCCCGGTGCTTGGCCTTCAGCTCCCGGTCCAACCCGAGAGTCCCCGTTGATTCACTCATTACCGTTCTCCTTCAATATTTTTCGTACTCGGAGCCTGACAGCGTTCATGCCGTTACTCCGACGCTACGACGACGGTTCGCTCCTCTCCAGTACGAAATCTGTACCGGAGCACCCCGGACGCCTACGATCGAGAGATGGGGTCCTCGTACCACCAGTTCTGCCCCGTCGCCAAGGCGATGGAGCTACTCGACGAGCGGTGGACACTGCTTCTCCTCCGCGAACTGATCATGGGAAGCGAACATTTCAACGATCTCCGCCGCGGGCTCCCGCGAATGTCACCGACTCTGCTCTCGACCCGGCTTCACCAACTCGCGGTCGCCGGCATCGTGGAGCGAGAAGAAACCGACTGTGTCGTCAGCTATCGTCTGACCGACGCCGGCCGCGAACTGCGCCCTGTGGTCGAAGCTCTCGGCATCTGGGGTACCAGGTGGATCGGTGAACTGGGCGACGAAGATCTGGATCCGAAGCTGCTGCTGTGGGACATGCATCGCCGCGTGGATCATTCCGTGGTGCCTGAAGGCAAGACCGTGGTGCACTTCGCATTCTCCGGAGTACGTGGACATTCGCGGAACTGGTGGCTCGTCATCAATTCCGGTGAGGTGGACATGTGCGATATCGATCCGGGTTTCGACGTTGCAGTGTCGGTCTCTGCGGGCTTGCGACAGATGACCGAGATCTGGCGAGGTAACCTGACCTGGTCGGACGCCATACGGTCCGGTGACGTCACCATTTCTGGGCCTACTGCGTTGCGTCGTAGCCTGCCATCGTGGTTCGAGCTGTCGACTTTCGCGTCGATCCCGCGCCCCGCGTAGCGCGCGCTCACCAGCCCCGTTCCGTCCTGTTACAGAGCTGTTGCAGACCGTGACACCGTCGACGAACGGTGACCACCTGCCGGTGACACTGACCGAGAAGTCTCTGTTGTATGCCCAGCCACCGCGGAATCATCCGCTTCGTCGCACTCGGTGCAGTCGTGCTCGGTGCGGTCGCGCTCAGCTCCTGCTCGTACACAGAAGAAGCACAACCGAAGAGCGGTAACTACCTTGCCACTCAGCCTGATTCAGGACCCTCAGGCGGCGAGATCGAGGACGGCATCAGCTTGCAGGACACTCATGTGCCCGCGCTTGCCCGTCTCGATTCCGCACTGCTCGCGGCGCTCCAGTCGGCAGCGGCCGACGCACAGGCATCCGGCGTGGACATGCACGTCACGTCGGGTTGGCGGTCCGCGGCATACCAACAGCGACTGTTCGACGAAGCCGTCGTCAAGTACGGCAGCGTGGACGAAGCGTCCAAGTGGGTGCACTCGCCGAGCCTGTCCAAGCATGTCAGTGGACAGGCCGTCGACATCGGACCGACCGACGCCGACGACTGGCTCATTCAGCACGGCAGCGATTACGGCCTCTGCCAGACCTACGCCAACGAGATGTGGCATTTCGAATTGGCAACCACTCCTGGCGGGGAATGCCCGCCACAACTGAGCAACCCCTCGGACGAGAGAGCGGAAGGCTGATCATGACACGAGTCAAACCAGCGAGACTGATTGCCGCACTGGCACTCTTGATCCTCGGAGTCGTCGAATTCGAATTGGCGGTCAACACGACCGGTGGTCAGATCGTCGATCAACAACTCATGGTGGGCGCGGCCACCTCCGAACGCCTCAGCGTGTTCTCCGCCGAGTTCATCGGCCTCGTCACCCCGATACTGATAGTGGGAGGAGTGCTCGTGGCGCTCATGATCACATTGCGCAACAACCCGATTGCGCTAGCTTTACGCGTCGTCGTCGTGACCCTCGGCCCCATCACGACAGCCTGGGTTCTCAAACAATCGCTGAATCGACCGGACCTGAACGGTCTGGTGATGCACAATTCCTTCCCCAGCGGCACTTTGACGGCCATAGCTGCTCTGGTCTGCGCGATCGTGATCGTCACGCCCTCGAGGTGGCGGGCGGTCGTTGCGGTCAACGGTGCGCTGATCACCATCGGAACCGCGATCTCGGTAGTCGTGCTGCAATGGCACCGCCCGAGCGACGTGATCGGTGCACTACTGCTCGTCGGCTGCTACACCCTCGCTGTGTCGGCATTTCCGTTGAACACCAGCGTCGCCCGGCATGCGGTGCTGGCAGACTCAGGCAACGAGCGACTCTCGCGAGTGTGACCCCTGTACCCTTGGCTGACCGAGATTTCTCCGACCGCAGAAGGCCCCTGATCATGGCGAGTCCAAGGTGAGCTCATGGTGAGCATTCTTTTCATAGAAGACGATCCAGCAGTGGCCGAGGCAATCACGTTGGGACTGAACCGACTCGGGCACGACGTCAGCCATCGCCCCGACGGTAACGGTGATTTCGACGACGCCCTGGGTGCCACGGACCTCGTCCTACTCGACCTCGGGCTGCCGGGTGCCGACGGTTACGAGATCTGCCGACGTATCCGCACCCGAAGTTCGATCCCGATCATCATTCTGACCGCTCGATCCGACGACATCGACACCGTCGCCGGCCTGGAAGCCGGTGCCGACGACTACGTCGTCAAACCGGCCAGTCCGCGCGTCCTCGACGCTCGTATCAAAGCCGTCGTGCGGCGCTCGGCACCCGCAACGACGCGCCCGGATGCGACGCCGGGTGCAGAGACGTTCGGCGACCTGGAATTGGATCGGTCGTCGCTGCAGGTCCGCAAGGCCGGGATGCTGCTGACCCTCACCCCGACCGAACTCCGACTGATCCTGGCGCTGACCGAGAACCCCGGACAGGTCCTGAGCCGCCGACAGTTGTTGTCCGCAGCCTGGGACCAGGAGTATCTGGGTGATTCCAGAATCGTCGATGCAGCAGTGCAGCGGCTGCGCGGAAAGATCGAGGACGACCCGGCCGCACCGACCGTCATCGAAACGGTGCGCGGGTTCGGGTATCGCTTCAACACCAGCCCAGCCCGATGAAACCGACCTGGCTTCAGGTCGACGGTCTGCGAACCAGGCTCGTGCTCGTGTTCATCGCAATCGTCGTGATCATCGCCGGGGCAACCGCGGGTGTCGTCTCGTTCATGGCACGGTCGTGGATCTATTCCAACGCTCAGGATGTCGCGACCGCACAATTTCGCGACGAACTGCAATACGTCAACGGAACACCGGTAGACGAGTTGACGCCTGCCAACCTCCAACAGATCTTCCAGTCCGACATGACGCTGATCGTCGACGGCGAAGTCATCCGTCAAGGATCCGTGGATGCGGCGACCATTCCGCCCAGCTTCGACGAAGGTTTGGACAGTCCGAAGCTGATCCGTTTCGAGAGGCTCGACTCCCAGCGCATCATGTTGGGAATGTCCGTCAATGTCGTGGACATGAGCACGGACGACAGCTACGACAACGAGACATTGGTCAAAGCCGTCACCATCCGGCCGCTGGTAGGAGTGCAGGACAAGTTCGACGACCTGCTTCGAGCTGTCGGCCTCACCCTCGCCGCCGGTGTGTTGGTGAGCGGACTACTCGGGCTGTGGATCGCGTCGACGCTTGTCCGTCCGCTCAAACGCCTGGACAAGGCGGCCGCCCGCGCTGCCGACGGCGACCTCAGCGTCCGACTCCCCGAAGACGGAGTAGCCGAACTCGCCCAGGTCACAACAACGTTCAACAACATGGTCGCTCGCAACGAAGCGGTCATCCGAGGTCTGGAAGAATCGGAAGAGCAGTCGAGAAGGTTTGTCGCAGACGTCTCCCACGAGCTCCGGACGCCGCTCGCAGCACTGGTGCCGGTCAGTGAGATCCTCCGTGAAGAGATCCCCAATCTTCCGCCCGACGCCGCCGCTGCCGCGCGCATCGTGAGCAGTGAGATCGGCAAGCTCACTCGACTTGTCGAAGACCTCATCGAAATGTCTCGCCACGACTCTCAGCAAGCGCACCTCGTCCTCGACGACGTCGACCTCGTCGAATTGACCGAGCGCACACTCGAGAGCCGCGGATGGACAGACACCGTCGAACTGCGCGCACCCGAAAGTGTCAGCGCCAGAGTCGATTCGCGTCGGATCGACATTGTCGTCGCCAACCTCGTCGGCAATGCACTGCGCCACGGAGCGCCCCCGGTTCGCGTCGAGTTGAGCGTCGAATCCGGTTTCTCCGTCATCACCGTCGTCGACCACGGCCCCGGCATCTCACCCGAAGACCGGCAGGCGATCTTTCGGCGGTTCTACAAGGTCGACACCGCGCGCGGACGCAGCGAGGGCAGCGGACTCGGACTCTCGCTCGCCGTCGAGAACGTGCACTTGCACGGCGGCACCATCGGCGTGGACCAGGTGGATGGTCGCACGGTCTTCACGGTTCGCCTGCCCCGTCGCTGACCCCTTCCCGAGCGAACGTACCTTTCGGCGCACCCAAGGCGATCGTCGTACCGTTCGCTCGAAAAGGGGTGGGCACTTCGCACCCTGAACCGTCCGCGTTTGACCAAATAGTGGGATTCTGGTTTCAGCATGTGAAACCACGCGAGTAGCGTCGGCATCGTCGAACAGCGTAGAGATCGGAGGGCACCATGACGCAGGCGCCGCGGCTGGAAAAGACGGCCGTCTCCCCGAAGGCGTGGACGATGCTCGGAATCGGCGTCGCAGCCCAGGCCGCAGGCACCGTCTTCGTCAGCACCCCCGCCTTTTTGATCCCGCTACTGCATTCCGAACACGGCCTCTCGTTGACGCAGGCCGGAACTCTGGCCGCTGCACCCACTTTCGGCATGGTTCTCACGCTGGTGGCGTGGGGAGCGATGGCCGACAGATTCGGCGAGAAATGGGTCATCTCAATCGGGCTCGGCCTGACGGCGATCGCCGCGCTGGCCGCGACCACCACCGACAACTACACCCTCCTCGGGATCGCATTTCTGCTGGGCGGAATGGCTGCGGCGAGCACCAACGCTGCCAGTGGACGTGTTGTGGTCGGCTGGTTTCCCAAGGATCGGCGCGGCCTCGCGATGGGAATCCGGCAGATGTCACAGCCCCTGGGCGTGACCATTGCGTCGCTGACCATCCCGACTCTCGCTGCGAACGTAGGAATCGGTTCGGCCGTCGGACTGTCGGTAGCTCTCAACGGCGTTCTCGCCCTGATCTGCGCCGTCGCATTGATCAATCCCCCGCGGCCGGCGGCGCGGCCCACAGATAGCCCGGTCGAGACGATCAACCCTTATCGTTCGAACTGGTTCCTGTGGCGCATTCACGTCGTCTCGGCACTGCTGGTGTTTCCGCAGTTCACCCTTTCGACATTCGGTATGGTCTGGCTGATCAGCGAGCAAGGATGGGACGCTGCGCCCGCTGGGCTCCTGATCGGGATCTCCCAGTTCGTGGGTGCACTCGGACGCATCGTTGTCGGCATCTGGAGTGATCGCGCCGGAAGCAGAGTAGGCCCGCTGCGGTTGGTTGCCGTCTCCGCGTCTGCGGTCATGTTGGCAATGGCGGCAGCCGGCGCAGCGCCTTGGGGCGTTCCCGCCTTGATCCTGCTGCTGGCAACCACTATCAGCGTCGCCGACAACGGTTTGGCATTCACTTCCGTCGCCGAAGCTGCCGGGCCGAAATGGCAAGGAAAAGCATTGGGCGCACAGAACACCGGCCAGTTCATTGCCGCGTCAGCAGTGGGCCCGGTGGTCGGTGCGCTGATCGGCGCGGTCGGCTACCCGCTCGCCTTCGCGATAGTCGCGGCATTTCCCGCCGCAGCAATTCCCTTGGTGCCCAGCCGCGATCGCGACATCAGCGTCTAGTCCCTCATCGGATTCGGTTGCACTGCAGGTCCCGTCAGATCACAATGCGGCTTGCAGGCAACCGAATCCGCTTCCTGAACAGGCTCTACTGTCGGAGTTCGGATCAGCGTCGCGGCGATCGCTGCACCGACCAACAGCAGTGCCACACAGATGTACATCGCGTACCGGAACCCGTCGGAGAAACTCGTCGGATCGACCAGACTTTCGGCGTCGATACCCACGAGGGCAGGCAAGGCCGCGACGGCAAGAAGTTGGCTCGTGCGAGCAACGGCATTGTTCACACCGGATGCGATTCCGGACTGCTCCACCGGTACCGAACCAAGCACCGCGGCGGTCAACGGCGCGACCATCACCGCCAGGCCGAGCCCGAACACCAGAACTCCCGGCAGCACGACGGTCAGGTACGACGCATCCGGGCCGATCCGCGTCATCAACACCAACCCCACCGCGGCAACGGCGGGCCCGACCGTCATCGGCAATCGCGGTCCATGCGTCTGCGCGTAACTGCCCGCGCGCGAAGACAACAGCAGCAATGCCAAGGTGATCGGTACCGTTGCGACGCCGGCAGCCACCGGCGAGTACCCGGCAACCAATTGCAGTTGCAGCACGAGCAGGAAGAACACACCGCCCAGCGCCGCATAGACCGCAAGGGTCACCAGATTGGCCGCGACGAACATCCGCGAACGGAACAGGGACGGCGGCACAAGGGCACTCGGTGAGCGTCGTTCCACCACGACGAACAGGCAGAGCGCGATCACTCCGATCAGCCCGACTATCGGGTTGACCTCGATCAGCCCGTACGTCAGTGCGCCGAGACCGACTACTGCGCAGGCAGATCCGACCACGTCCAGGTGCTCGGGCGGATGCGGGTCGCGGCTCTCCGGTACATGGCGCACCGCTGCCCACACCACGACGATCGCCAGCGGGATATTGAGCAGGAATACCGATCGCCATCCCGCCACTTCCACCAGCCAACCACCGAAAAGCGGTCCGATGGCGCCGGCAACACCACCTAAACCCGACCACAATCCGATTGCCGCGCCGCGGTCCTCCTCACGAAGTGACGCGGAGATGATGGCAAGGCTGCCAGGTGTCAAGAGCGCAGCTCCCACTCCCTGCAGGATTCGTGCAATCACCAGAAACGTGATGTCCGGTGCAATTCCGCACAGCAACGACGCGACCGCGAACCAGACCGTCCCCCACACGAATACCCGTCGCCGACCCCAACGATCACCGAGGGCTCCCCCGAGCAGAATCAGCGACGCCAAGGCCAAGGTGTAACCGCTGAGCGTCCACTGCAGTCCGGCGACACCGGAACCCAGTTCTTCACCGATGTGAGGAAGAGCAATGTTGACGACGGTGCCGTCGAGGAGAGCCATGCTCGAGCCGAGAACGGTGGCGGCGACAACCCAACGCCCACGCTTCGACGCGAGCGCCAGTGGTTCCGTCATCGGTCCATGGTGCGCCTTCACACGCAATCGCGAAAGAGCGCGCGGGAATTCAGTCGATCTGGCGGCGATGTGCCCAACGCGTCAACGCATTGCGATTGGACTGCTGAGTCTTTCGCAGGACGTTCGATGCGTGAGTCTCGACCGTCTTCACGGAAATCACCAGGTCCTCGGCGATTTCACGGTAGGTGTACCCACGTGCCAGCAATCTGAGCACTTCGAGTTCTCGCGGAGTCAGCGAGTCGAGTTCCGGATCGAGTTGCGGTTCGGGTGCATTGGAACGCCCGGTGAAGGAGTCCAGTACGAAGCCTGCCAGGCGAGGCCCGAACACTGCGTCACCACCGGCAACGCGTCGTACACCCTCGGCCAGTTCGGATCCCGAGATCGTCTTGGTCACGTACCCGCGCGCGCCGCCGCGGATCACCGCGATCACATCCTCGGCCGCATCGGAAACGCTGAGCGCCAAGCACACCGGGCCGGAATCGATTCCGCGCAGAACTGCCACTCCACCACCGTCAGGCATGTGGACATCGAGCAGAACGACATGCGGTTTCGTCGAGTTGATACCCGCGATCGCCTCAGCGACGCCACCGGCTTCACCGACTACGTCCATGTCTGCCTCGCGCGAGAGTTCCGCCCTCACCCCGGAGCGGAACACTGCATGATCGTCGACAAGAAATACGCGGTACGGGGGCGGCGCAAGCGAAGTCACTGGGGCTGTTCCTCGGGGTTGTCGACACGGTCAGCAGTCTGGTCCCACTTTAGAGCAGAGTCACCGAGCGGCATGTGCACGCGGATCTCGGTGCCCTTTCCGATGTCGGATCGAACCACGACGCGGCCACCCCGTCGCTCGATGCGACCACGAATCGACTTGGCCAAACCCTGACGGTCCTCCGGCACCGCATTGACGTCGAATCCGACTCCGCGATCACGAACGAACACACTGACCTGGTCGCCCTCGACCTCGGCGAAAAGATTGATTTCCTTCTCCCCCGAGTGCTTTGCCGAGTTGACCAGAGCTTCACGCGTCGCACCGAGGAGCGCGGTGAACGCTTCCTTGGGCAGACCGTTCTCGACGCCTTCGCCTTCGAGTTGTACGTCGCCGACCGTGACGGGGCGGACCGTGACGCCATGCTGGTCCTCCACTTCACCGGCGATGATCTTCAGACCTTCGGTCAGGCTCGTGTGGTCGATATCCCCGCCGCTGAACAACCACTTGCGCAGCTCGCGTTCCTGACCACGGGCCAGGCGCGCCACCTCTTGCGGATTGTCGGACTGCTTCTGAATCAGCGCCAACGTCTGAAGTACGGAGTCGTGCAGATGCGAGGCGATCTCTTCACGTTCGTCGTTGCGAATTCGGGCCGCACGCTCGGCGCCGAGAGCCCGCCACATCCGCAGCCACAGCGGCACCGTCAACAAACCGACACCGATCAGCGTCACCACCACGGCCAGCAGGGACGAGCGCAGTGCTTCGAGGTCGACCTGAGCGAGGACGACGACGCCGAGACCCAAGATGATCAAGGTCGCTCCCCCGACCACCCGCGCCCACGTGAGAACGGTAGGCCGCTGCGGCAAGCCGATGACGGTCCGGGGACCGTCGGAGTCGAACTCGCGCCACACCAAAGCTGCACCGATCGCGACGACGAAGAACGGTGCGAGCACCGAACCCGCCGTGCCGCTGAACAGCCAGGACAACGCGGCTGCGCCGCCCAATCCGAGTGCGATCAATCCGTACGCCCGCTGCCGCTCGGCCGCGGACGGCTTCTGGGTGTCCGTGCCGGCTGAGGTGAAGATCCAGAGGGCGCCGTAAATCACGATGCCGGATCCGGCCATCGCCGCCAGAATCGCGAAGGCGACTCGAACCTTCAGGACGTCGATCCCGAGATGATCGGCGATACCGCCTGCAACACCGGCGACGATGCGACCGCCGGAGCGCCGCTCCAGCTTTCGCAATGGAACACCGCCCGGAATGGGCACACCCTTCTTCATGGGTACGGCATGCACCGGTACCCCGTTGACGGGCGGGCCTCCCGTGAACCCGGGAGCGGGACCGCTCACGAACGGCGGATCTGACAGATATTGCACATAGTCGATACTGGCACGAACCACTCGCAGTCACATCAGGGTCCAACCCTGAATCAGGGCGGCGCCCCTGGCCCCGATCGTCACAAAGATCAGGGTTGGCCCTGATGCGCGGAGGCCGCCCCGGAAGCCAGGATTGATTCATGAACAATCCGACTTTCCAAGAACAGATCCAGGATCTGTGGCGGACCCGCCCCGTGCGTCTGCCGGCACAAGGTCACGTGGCCGGGGTATGCGCCGGAATCGGATACCGGTACGGCATCGACCCCATTCTGGTACGTGTCGCGTTTGTGGCCTCCACTATTTTCGGCGGCTCAGGCATCCTTCTCTACCTCGCCGGGTGGTTGGTGCTCGCCCGCGCCGGTGACGGATCGTCCCCCGCACAGTCGTTGATGGGCCGCGGACACAGCTCCGATTCCAGTACCAAGACCATCGTCTTGTTGGTGGCTCTCGCCATCGCGGCTACGACCGTCGGGCCTGTCGGCGTCGGCCTGGGTGGTTCCGGTCTGATCGGGCTGATTCTGATGGTCGGAGGCCTGTGGCTGCTCTACCAACGAGCGCCGGTCCCGCCTGCACTGCCACAGAGCACGTCACCGTACGTCGGCGCGGGTACCGCGTATCCAGGCACGGGATTCACGCCCGGGCCGTTCACTCCCGGATACTTCGCACCCAATCAGCCGCCCGTGTACACGCCGTACACAAAACTCCCCGACAGCTACGTGCCCGAGGAACGGCCGGCCGAACAGTCACCGCAATCTCAGGCCGATCATCCGACGATCAACCTGTCGAAGGACCCGAGCGCTTCAGCCGCCGCCAATCCGACCGAGGTGATCGGCGAGGCCGCCATCACACCGCCCTCCTGGGATCCGCTCGGCGTCGCTCCGTTCGCCTGGGATCTCCCGGACCCGGCAGTCAAAGCCACGCCGCTGCTGCCTTTGCCACCACGTAAGCGTCGCTCGCGATGGACGCTGACAGTGCTCGGACTCGCGATCATCGTCGCCGCCGTCACCGGGGCAGCGGGCGCGGCAACCGGCAACGAGTGGTTCACTCCCGGCCGAGTCGGTGCTGTCGGACTCGCCGTCATCGCGCTCGGCCTGATCCTCGGGGCATTCTTCCGCAAGGGGTACGGCCTGCTGGTCGTCACCGGACCGCTCGTGGGTTTCGTGCTTCTCGCCTCGTTGGTCTACCCGATCGATTTCGACGCCTCGGGTGAGCAAAGATGGACTCCGGCAACCGCTTCCGAGTTGGAGCCGTCGTACTCGGGAGCCTTCGGAAGCTTCACTCTCGACCTCAACGGGGTCAAGTTCACCGAGGACAAGACCATCGACGTCGCGGCGTCGTTCGGTGAGTTCGTCGTCATGGTGCCACCAACCGTCAACGTCAAGAACAGCTGCACCGTCGTCATGGGGGACGGATCCGGTTGCCTCGACGGCGGAATACACCCGGGCCGTGATGTGACACCGGATTCGCCCACACTGACCATCAACGCCAAAGCTACGTTCGGCAGTCTGAAGGTGACGCAATCATGAGCGACTACGACGAGACCACAGAGCACGACGAGACCCGAGAATCCAAGCGCCCCTCGGCACTTCTGCTGATCGCCGGACTGGCCGCACTACTGGTCAGCGTGTGGGCGTTGGTCGGGCCGTTCTCTCTGGCGCCGGCAGCGAACATTCAATTCCGTTGGCTGTTCGTCGGTGCCGCCGTCGTGGCAGGACTACTGCTGGTGATTCTGCCGAATCGGCGCAACCGGAAGTAAAACTGCTGTGCGCCTTTATTAACCGCGGGGGTTAATAAAGGCGCACAGTTGTTTTTACTCCCACTCGATAGTTCCCGGCGGCTTGCTCGTCACGTCGAGGACTACGCGGTTCACGTCCGCAACCTCGTTGGTGATTCGAGTCGAGATGCGCTCGAGGGTCTCGTACGGCAGACGCGTCCAGTCCGCGGTCATCGCGTCTTCACTCGAGACCGGACGCAGCACAATCGGATGACCGTACGTCCGGCCGTCACCCTGCACGCCCACGCTTCGGACGTCGGCGAGGAGAACGACCGGGCACTGCCAGATGGTTCCGTCCAAGCCTGCAGACGTAAGCTCTTCGCGCGCAATGGAATCTGCCTGACGCAAGATCTCGAGGCGATCGCGGGTGACCTCACCGATGATGCGGATACCGAGTCCGGGACCGGGGAACGGCTGGCGTCCGACGATCTCTTCCGGCAGGCCGAGTTCGCGGCCCACTGCACGGACCTCGTCCTTGAACAGCAGACGCAACGGTTCGACCAACTTGAACTGCAGGTCTTCCGGCAGCCCGCCGACATTGTGGTGGCTCTTGATGTTTGCAGTTCCCGTGCCGCCGCCCGACTCCACGACATCCGGGTAGAGCGTGCCCTGGACGAGGAAGTCGACGGTCGCACCATGAGATGCGTTCTCGCCCAGAACATCACTGACTGCGCCTTCGAAGCTACGGATGAACTCGCGGCCGATGATCTTGCGCTTAGTCTCGGGATCGGTGACGCCTGCCAACTCACCGATGAAGGTGTCCGCGGCATCCACGGTGATCAGACGAGCGCCGGTTGCCGCGACAAAATCCTGCTCGACCTGCGTGCGCTCACCGGCTCGCATCAAACCGTGATCGACGAAGACGCATGTCAACCGGTCGCCGATTGCGCGCTGAACCAAAGCCGCAGCGACAGCGGAGTCGACGCCACCGGACAGACCGCAGATGGCGTGTCCGTCTCCGACCTGCTCGCGAACCTGCTCGATCAGCGCATCGGCGATGTTCGACGCCGTCCACGCTGCCGGAATACCGGCAATCTCGTGCAGGAAGCGGCTCAGGACCTGCTGACCGTGCGGGGAATGCAGAACCTCAGGG
Organism: Rhodococcus sp. NJ-530; assembly: GCF_003860625.1. NCBI lineage: Bacteria > Bacillati > Actinomycetota > Actinomycetes > Mycobacteriales > Nocardiaceae > Rhodococcus > Rhodococcus sp. NJ-530. Next base: position 2,070,752 of record NZ_CP034152.1, on the reverse strand, counting down.
TGGTACTGCACACCGGCGAGCTTGCGGGCGCGGTCCTCGAACGCCGCGACGGGAGCACCGTCGCTGGTCGCGGTCACCTCGAAGCCGGAAGGCGCTTCGGTGACGGCGTCACCGTGGCTCATCCATACCGGCTGCGTCGAGGGAAGACCGTCGTGGAGCAATCCGCCGGATACCGCGATGTCGGTACGGCCGTATTCGCGGGTACCGGTCTCGGCGACGGTGCCGCCCAGGGCGCCTGCCATCGCCTGGAATCCGTAGCAGATTCCGAAGACCGGAATGTCGTGATCGAACAGTGCGGGATCAAGCTTGGGAGCACCGTCTGCGTAGACACTCGAGGGCCCACCCGAGAGCACAACAGCCAAGGGGTTCTTGGCCACGATCTCCTCGACGGTCGTGGTGTGCGGAATCACCTCCGAGTAGACCTTGGCTTCGCGAACTCGCCGTGCGATCAACTGCGCGTACTGCGCCCCGAAGTCGACGACAAGAACTGGTCTCTGCTGCTCGATATCTGCCACAGGTGCAGTCTAATCGCCGCAGCCAGCGCTTCTGCGCATGCATGGACTCAGCCCGCTACTCGACCGAGCGAGCGCGAGGTACGTCACTACAAAGGCCGCCCCTCAGAACTGCGCGGCGACCTCGCGCGGATCTAGACCACCGTCCAGGTCAACGGCACCCCAATCCCCCGCACCTTAGCTTCGGCAATCAATTCAGCAGCATCATCGCAGGCCAGAGCCCGAAATGGACGAAGGGTGAATTTTCTGGACGTTTGACCGATTCGCCTGAACCAAACGTCCAGTAAAGGTAATCTCGCCCGTCAAGTGATCAGGATCACGATCGCAAACGGCCGGCGCCGCCGAACGGCGCTCACCTCGAGGAGGACCTGTGCGTCGATTCATACGACGACTCGCCATACCTGTCGCAGCTGTGACGGCTGCCGCCGGACTTCTAGTCCTCGGCACGCCGGCCACTGCTGACGAAGCCCCGCCGACCACTTTCACCGGCACGACCGACAACCTGATCTTCACGAAGAGTGTCATCGGGAACGCGGCAGTTCACCCAGGCGACACCGTCACGTACAAGACCGAGATCAAGCACAACGAAAGCGGCATCGAACGGTCGATCGCAAAGATCCGTGACATCCCGCCCGCAGGATTCGTCCTCGTGCCGGGCAGCGCCAAGGCCACCTACCTGGGGGTGACCAACCGGGCCACGATCAGCAACGAATCAGATGGCGGAGTCTCCGCGAAGTGCTCGAGCGGCTGCACCTTCCTGGTCGGTGGATTCGTCGTCAAGAAGAACCAACCCGTCACGCTGGAAGCGACCTACACGGCCCCCGTCGGCACAGCATTCGGGACGTACGACAGCGGCATGCTCTTCGACGTCAACGCCTTCAGCACACAGCAGGGTCTCAACCCGATCAACGTCAACGTCCAGGTAGTCGACCCGTCTGTCGCCACCGGAACCACACTGGTTGCACCGGCAACGGCGAAGGTCGGCACGCCGGTCGACCTGACCGCGACAGTTGCGCCGTCCGACGCGAGCGGCACCGTCCAGTTCAAGGACGGCGGCAACGACATCGGCTCACCGGTCCCGGTTTCGGGCGGTAGCGCCACCCTCTCCCACACTTTCGACAGCGTCGGCGCCCACGACATCACCGCCGCGTACACCGCCGGTCCGGGATTCCACAGCTCGACCTCCGGAGTCCAGACCGTCGACGTCTCCGCGGACACCACCACCACGATCTCGGCCCCGAACGCCGCGCTGGTAGGTGACAGCATCACCGTGAGCGCTGTCGTCACACCGGCAAACGCCGTGGGCACGGTGCAGTTCAAAGACGGCGAGACCAACCTCGGCGCACCGGTGGCTGTAGTCAACGGGACGGCTTCCCTGACCCGCAGCTACGACGCTTCGGGCACCCACAGCTTCACCGCAGTGTTCACCGGCGAGGCCGGTTACGGCGATTCCGTCTCCACCGCAACCCAACTCGACGTCAGCGATCCCGACTGGGGAACCACGACCACAGTTGTCGAACCACTCACCGCTGTTGTCGGTGAACCGACCAACCTCTCGGCCACCGTCTCCCCCATCCCGAGCAGCGGAACCGTGACGTTCAAGGTCGACGGCGCCGAGGTCGGTACCGCACCGGTCGGCACGGGTGACGGCGTCGCGATCCTCCCGCACACCTTCGCATCAGCGGGCGCTGCAGCCGTGACGGCAGAGTTCTCCGGCGGAACCGGATTCATCGGCTCCACGTCCACGTCGTTCACGGTGAACGTGACCGATCCCGAACCCGCGCGCGCCGACACCACGACGTCTCTGACCGTCAGCGGCTCGGCTCAGGTCGGAAAGGCATTGCAGCTCAAGGCCACCGTCGCACCCGGAACAGCAAACGGAATGATCCAGTTCAAGTCCGGCACGACGCCCATCGGCGCACCCGTTGCCGTCGTCAACGGCGTCGCGACACTCACGCACACCTTCGACGACGAGGGAACGTTCGGCCTCACTGCCAACTTCGTCGGCGACGCCGGTTGGAAGAACTCCGTCTCCGGCCCGACCGTCGTGCAGGTCGGCACCGCACCGACCGACGGCGGCGGCACCGGAAGCGTGGACACCGGTTCGCTCAGCGGCCTCATCCCGCTCTTCGGAAGCTAGTCCCCACATCAGCTTTGGACACCACTCCCGTACCCAGCTCAGGAGAATCCATGTTCGTGTACTCCAGACGTCGCATCGCGGCGCCGATCGCCGCCACGGCACTCGCCAGTGGCGTCATCCTCGCGGGAATCCCCGCATCAGCGGCCCCCGTGACAACAACCTTCGGCACGAGTTGCCTGGCAACCCCGTCCGCTGTCGCCGGTCCGACCACGCAGTCACAGTCCGGCTCGGTCATCGTCGACGCACCGGAATCCATCGGCGCCGGTGAAACCTTCGAGGTCACCATCCAACCCGGCCCCATCGCCTTTCCCGGCTCCGCTTCGGGGGCGACCGTCCAGAACGTCTCCCGCATCAAGGTCGACGTCGACGTTCCTGCGAACGCCACCCTGGTGGAAGCCACCATCGTCCCCGGCACTTCGGCGGGGCTCAGCGGTGTCGCGCCGAACATCCTGCGCGTCAACGAGAACGGCAACGTCGATCCCAACGGAACGATTCTGCGCCTCTCCGGAAACAACCAGGTCATCGGAAACAGCCCCAGCTCGAGCATCAACTCCGAGGGCGGCATCGTCGTCAAGGCGACCGGCAAGAACGTCGACGGTTCCAACAATGCCGACGGCTACACGCAGTTCCAGCTCCCCCAGGTCAAGGCAGTTCTCAAGGCCGGCGATTCAGGGGACGTCGCGATGAAGGTACGCACCGGCGGCAGCGCGGGAGCGTGGAACAACGATCGCAACTTCCTCACGTTCCTCCCCAAGGCCACCCTGGTCATCACCGCCTGGGCACCCACGCGATGCACCCCGCGTGACGCCGAGAACGGTCCGCTCAACAGCGGCGCAGGCCCCCTCGCCACGACGCGGATCATCGAGGCGGACAAGGCAACCACCACCACAGTCGTCGGACCGGCCAACGCCAAGAACGGAACTCCCGTCACCCTGTCAGCCAACGTGAGCGGCGGCGCAAACGGTGGAACCGTCCAGTTCTTCGACGGCGACAACCCACTCGAGGACGCCGTGCCGGTAACCGGAGGGTCGGCCAGCATCTCCCCGACCTTCACCGAGGACGGACCGCACTCCATCACCGCGAGCTACAGCGGAGCCCCGGGTTCCTGGCGTCGACGTCGGCGTCGGCCAAGATCGTGACCGTCACGACCGATGCACCGCCGGACGCCGTGACCACTACCGCCACGGTGTCGCCGTCGACCGCGAAGGTCGGACAGGACGTCAACCTGACTGCCAAGGTCGATCCGCAGGGTACCGGCGGCACCGTCGATTTCATCGTCGACGGCGCCGAAACGGTCAGTGCTCCGGTCGGAACCGACGGAGTTGCCGTCGCTCCGTACACCTTCACCTCGACCGGAACGCACAAGGTTGTCGCGAAGTTCACGGGCTCACCAGGATTCGCCCCGTCCGCTGCCCCGGCATTCCCGGTCAGTGTGACGACGCCGGCTCCGGCTGACGTCGAGACGACCACGGTTCTCGACGCTGTCGGAACTGTTCAGAAGAACACCCCGGTGACGCTCAAGGCAACGGTCGATCCGTCCGGCGCCACGGGCAAGGTCCAGTTCAAGGTCGGTGACACCCTCATCGGTGGACCGGTCGACGTGGTCAACGGTGTCGCAACGGTACCGGCGACGTTCTACAACTCCGGGACCTACAGTGTCACCGCCGAATTCGTGGGCGCTTCGGGCTACACGGCCTCCGCATCCGCGCCGCAGACCCTGACCGTCCCCGGCGATACGGACGGCGGGCCCGGAGGCGGGACCGGCAGCCTCGACCTCGGCACTCTGTTCGGGTCGCTAGGAGGCTGACAATCTGAAACAGAGATGGGGCGTGTCGTCGAATCCTCGACGACACGCCCCATCTTCGTTCGCGGCGAACTATCCGGCTGCCGGCTCCGCCGGAACAGCGGTAGCTGTCTTGCCGCCGGTGATCTTCACGATCGGCAGGACCAGCGCGGCCGGGGCCGACGCCGGCACCACAGGCGACTTGGGTGCAATCGGAGCCAAACGCTCGTAGCCGCTGCCCTGGGCGGGACGCAGATCGGTCTCCCCCTTGTTCGGCCACAGCGAGGCCGAGCGCTCGGCCTGAGCGGCAATGGTCAGCGACGGATTCACACCGAGGTTGGCCGAGACCGCTGCGCCGTCGACGACGCTGAGCGTCGGGTAGCCGTACACGCGGTGGTACGGATCGATGACGCCGTGATCGGAATCCGACGCGATAGCGCAACCGCCGAGGAAGTGCGCCGTCAGTGGAACGTTGAAGATCTCGCCCCACGTGCCGCCCGCGACGCCGTCGATCTTCTCGGCAACTCGACGCGTCGCCTCGTTGCCCTCCGGGATCCACGTCGGGTTCGGCTGACCGTGGCCCTGCTTGCTGGTGACCTTGCGTCGACCGAACAGGCCCTTCTTCGTGTACGTGGTGATGGAGTTGTCGAGGTTCTGCATGACCAACGCGATGATCGTGCGCTCACTCCAGTCCTTGACCGTCAACATGCGCAACATCTGGTACGGATTCTTCGCAACCACACCGAGGAACTTGATCCATCGGGGCGTCTTGCCGCCGCCGTCCGTCATCAAGGTCTGCAACAGGCCCATCGCGTTCGATCCCTTGCCGTAGCGGACCGGCTCGATGTGGGTGTCGCTGCTCGGGTGGAACGACGAGGTGATCGCCACTCCGCGGGTCAGGTCGAGTGCGGGATCGACCTTGTACTTGCCTGCGCCGACAATGGATTCGGAGTTCGTTCGAGTCAGCTCGCCGAGCTTGTCGGAGAGCTTGGGCAGCGCTCCGGTGTCCTTCATGTCGAAGAGCAGATGCTGAGTGCCCCACGTTCCGGCCGCGAGAATGACGTTCGCAGCCGTGTAGGTGCGGCGGTTCTTTCGTCCGAATGCACCGGTTCGCTCGGTGAACACGTCCCACGAACCGTCGCGAGCCTCACGAAGCCCGGACACGGTGGTCATCGGAATGATCTCGGCGCCGGCTGTCTCGGCAAGGCCCAGATAGTTCTTGAGGAGCGTGTTCTTCGCTCCGTGACGGCAGCCCGTCATGCACTCGCCACACTCGATGCAACCGGTGCGCTCGGGTCCGACGCCGCCGAAGTACGGGTCCTTCGCCTTCTTGCCAGGTTCACCGAAGTAGACGCCGACGGGCGTCTGGATGAACGTGTCGCCGACACCCATGTCATCTGCGACGGACTTCATGATCTCGTCGGCGGGCGTCATGTGCGGATTCTGGACGACGCCGAGCATCTTCTGAGCCTGCTCGTAGTACGGCGTGAGCTCGCTGCGCCAGTCGGTGATGTGCGCCCACTGCTTGTCCTGGAAGAACGGCTCCGGCGGCTGGTACAGCGTGTTGGCGTAGTTCAACGACCCGCCGCCGACGCCTGCGCCCGCGAGAATGAGGCAGTCGCGCAACAGGTGCACGCGCTGAATGCCGAAGCACCCCAGCTTCGGAGCCCAGAGGAACTTCTTGAGATCCCAACTGGTCTTCGCGAAATCTTCGTCGGCATACCGTCGGCCGGCTTCGATGACGCCGACCTTGTAGCCCTTCTCCACGAGACGAAGCGCGCTCACGCTTCCGCCGAACCCGGATCCGACGATCAGTACGTCGTAGTCCGTTGCCCGTTGCTTGCCCATCAGGACACCTCCACCGTGAACCGTAGTTACCCGCCAGTATGCACCTATCCCTTGTGACTACCACCACAAGGGGCCCCATAAGCGTAACCGCAAGTATCAGGAACGGAAGAAAGTCCTGCACAACGAACTGTGGTCCCGGTTCACGAAGAACCGGGACCACAGAAAGGTACAAACTACGCGCGGACTGTCAGCCCGACCTTCTGGAACTCCTTGAGATCGGAGTATCCGGCCTTCGCCATCGACCGACGGAGACCACCGACGAAGTTCAGCGAACCGTACGGATCGTCCGAAGGGCCGCTCAGAACCTGGTCCAGACTCGGACGCTCACCATAGGAAACCGGAAGAAGTGCTCCACGCGGAACCGAAGGATGAGCCGCAGCGGACGGCCAGTACCAGCCACCACCCGGCGCCTCGGCGGACACGGCCAGCGGCGTGCCCAGAACGGCAGCGTCGGCACCGCAGGCGATGGCCTTCGCCAAATCACCCGAAGTTGCGATGTCACCGTCGGCGATGACGTGGACGTAGCGTCCACCCGTCTCGTCGAGGTAGTCGCGCCTGGCTGCTGCAGCATCGGCAATGGCCGTGGCCATCGGAACGCCGATGCCCAGGACCTCACCGGTGGTGGTTGCGCCCTCGGTAGACCCGTACCCGACGATGACACCGGCAGCGCCGGTACGCATCAGGTGCAGCGCGGTGCGGTGGTCACTGACCCCACCCGCGACAACCGGAACGTCGAGTTCCGAGATGAACGTCTTGAGGTTGAGCGGTTCCTGCTCGGTGTGCACGACGTGCTCGGCCGAGATGATCGTGCCGTGGACGACCAGGAGGTCGATGCCCGCCTTGATCAGCTCCGGCGTCAGTGCGCGCGCATTCTGCGGACTGACGCGAACGGCAGTGGTGACCCCCGAATCACGGACCTGCGCCACCGCAGCTGCCAGAAGACCGGCCTGCAGCGGAGCCGCATGCAGCTCCTGCAGGTAGCGGATGGCCGCGTCGACGCCACCGTCCTTCTCGGCGATCTCGACGAGACGCCGGAGCTTCTCCTCGACATCGGGGTGACGGCCCCACAGGCCTTCACCGTTGATGACACCGAGGCCGCCGCGCTTACCCAACTCGATCGCGAAAGTCGGCGAGACCAACGCGTCGGTGGGATGTGCGAGGACAGGAATGTCGAACCTGTAAGCGTCGAGCTGCCAAGCAGTCGACACCTCCTTCGACGAACGAGTTCGCCGGGAGGGAACGATGTTCACATCGTCCAACTCGTAGGTACGTCGGGCCGTTCGACCCATGCCGATCTCAACGAGGTCGCGCACGCGCGCCCCTTTCTCGTGTACTGGTTGCTAACGAGCGGTGTAGTTGGGTGCTTCGACAGTCATCGTGATGTCGTGCGGATGGCTTTCCTTCAAACCGGCCGCCGTGATCTGGACGAACTGAGCGTTCTGCAGGTGCTCGATCGTCGCCGACCCCGTGTATCCCATGGCAGCGCGCAGACCACCGGTGAGCTGGTGCGTCACCTGCGAGAGCGGGCCACGGAACGGAACACGTCCTTCGATGCCTTCCGGAACCAACTTGTCCTCGGAAAGCACGTCGTCCTGGAAGTACCGATCCTTGGAGTACGACTTGGCCTCGCCACGCGACTGCATCGCGCCGAGCGAACCCATTCCGCGGTAGCTCTTGAACTGCTTGCCGCCGACCAGAATCAGTTCGCCGGGCGATTCAGCGGTACCGGCCAGGAGTGAACCCAGCATGGCCGTCGACGCACCTGCGGCAAGAGCCTTCGCAATGTCACCGGAGAACTGGAGTCCACCGTCAGCGATGACGGGCACACCGAGAGGCTTGCACGCGGCAACCGCTTCCAGGATGGCCGTGACCTGAGGGGCACCGACACCGGCGATGACGCGGGTGGTGCAGATGGAACCAGGGCCGACTCCGACCTTGACGGCATCGACGCCGGCTTCGACCAGTGCCAGAGCACCCGCGCGCGTAGCGACGTTGCCACCGATGATCTGAACCCGCTCGCCCAGTTCACGCTTGAGCTTGGCGATCATGTCGAGAACGTTGGACGAATGCCCGTGCGCACTGTCCACCACGAGTACGTCCACACCGGCATCGGTGAGCGCCATCGCGCGCTGGAAGGCGTCATCGCCGGCACCGACTGCAGCGCCGACGAGCAGTCGACCGTCACGGTCCTTGGTGGCGTCGGGATGCTGCTCGGTCTTGACGAAGTCCTTGACCGTGATCAGACCGGTGAGCTTGCCGTTGCCGTCGACGATCGGCAGCTTCTCGATCTTGTGCCGACGAAGAAGGCCCAGTGCCACGTCAGCGGTGACGCCTTCCTGAGCGGTGATCAGGGGCATCTTGGTCATGATCTCCGCGACCGGGCGATTCTGGTCGACCTCGAAACGCATGTCCCGGTTGGTGACGATGCCAACCAGCTGGCCGGCGTCGTCGGTGACAGGCAGACCCGAGATGCGGAAACGAGCGCACTTCGCATCGACCTCACCCATCGTGTCGGTCGGCTTACACGTGACGGGATCGGTCACCATGCCGGCCTCGGAACGCTTGACCGTCTCGACCTGTCCTGCCTGGACCTCAACCGACGAGTTGCGGTGCAGAACACCCATGCCGCCGGCGCGTGCCATCGCAATTGCCATGCGCGACTCGGTGACGGTGTCCATCGCAGAACTGACCAACGGAATCCGCAGACGGATGTCGCGGGTCAGTTGACTGGACGTGTCGACCTGGCTCGGGATGACGTCGGACGCAGCCGGCAACAGCAGCACGTCGTCGTATGTCAGTCCCAGCATCGCGACCTTGTTGGGGTCGTCTCCTCCGGTGTGTACATGTCCTGCAGAACTACTCATGCGGTCAGGACCCTCCATGGACCTAGATTCGCCCAGGGCGACCGCTGTAGCAGCCGCCTCGAAACGGATTACGAAAGCTGGATATCGGATAGAAGGCGCCTGCACGGAAAGAAATTCCTGGCACCTTTTCCCGGCGTTGCACACCATGGTATCGGCTCACTCAAAGGTCCGAACCATCCCACCCACGCTGCGTGTACGCGTAACAAGTGGCGCTGACCCCCTGACCTGCGTACCGTGGTGCTGTGCGTGATCAACTGCCCCCCGGTCTGCCGCCAGATCCCTTCGCCGGCGACCCAGCTGACCCCTCCGCGGCTCTCGATGCCATCGAGCCGGGCCAACCACTCGACCCCACGAACGCCAAGCGGTCGAGGAGGATCTCGCTGACCTCGCTGTTTACGAGGCACTCCTCGCTCACCGCGGTATCCGCGGTCTCGTAGTCTGCTGCGAGGACTGCCAACAGGATCACTACCACGACTGGGACATGCTGCGCGCGAACCTGCTGCAGCTGCTCGTGGACGGAACCGTCCGCCCTCACGAGCCTGCCTACGACCCGATGCCTGAGGCATATGTCACGTGGGACTACTGCCGTGGATACGCCGACGCGTCGATGAACGAGGCGATGCACGGCGACGGTTTCGACAGCTGAGCGAAACCTCACCCAAGCTCATACGAAAGTGGCCGACAAGCAATTGCTTGTCGGCCACTTTCGTATGAATTCAGATCGGAACGATGCCGATCAGAGCGGGTCTCAGGGCGGCGGTGACGAGAAATCACCGGACGGCGACGAGGCAGGCGCCAGAGACGTCGTCGTCGTGGTGGTGGTCGTTGTCGTCGTGGTTGTCGTCGGCAACGAGGTCGGAGGCGTCGAGGAAGCCGACGTCGGCGGCAACTGCAGCTGCACTCCCGGATCTGGTTTGGTCGAACTTGTCGGTTCGCCAGGTCCCTGAGGATTGAGCGGTTTGACCGAGGAGCCCGGAATTGCCGTGATCGAAGTGGTCGGGCCGGCCGGCTGACCACTCGTCGGCGGCGGCGCTACGGGTGACGTGGTCTCCTGGACCTGCGTCATCAACTTGCCCCAACGCTCGACGAGGTCGGTCTTGTCCTGCGAGTCCTTGACCGCATCGGCACGGTGAGCTGCGTTGTCCAGCACCATCTTTGCCGCAGGAATGTCCCCGGCAGCCAACAGCCGCTCGGCCTTTTCCAGCTCGGAAGTCGTGTCGATCTTCGCAACTGTCGAGTTGGCCTCGTCGGCGAAGACGACCTGCTTGACGCCCCACAGGGCATCGCCGGGCTGGGCGTCGTACGCCATCGCCGTGGCGCCACCGAAGACCACTGCTGCAACTGCTGCAGCGGCGGCGATCGGACGAACCACACGCAATCGAGAACGGGAACGTGAACGCTGACGATCGGAGAAGCCGGACGGCGTCGCTGTGATTGCAGCGATGACATCGTCCAATAACGGACCCTCGGGCATCGGAGTCGCAACGACATCGTCACGCCATTGCGAGAGGATCAACGCAAGTTCGTACTGTTCGGTGCTATCGGTTGCTACCGGCCCACCATTCGAAATGGATTCGATCAGCGCATCGTCACGCCGAACCGCAGCCAAATCCACTGGCGTACCGTCGTCGGCGAGATCACCGAGATTCGAAGCGTCATGCCCCTCGTCTCTAGCCAAAGCTCTCACCTGCTTTCGTCACTTCTTTTTTCAGTTTCGCGATCGCTCTGTGCTGAGCGACTCGTACAGCTCCGGCGGTACTACCGACGGCGACGGCCGTTTCCTCGGCCGACATCCCGACCACCAGGCGAAGTATCAAGATTTCTCGATGCTTCTCCGGAAGTGTGCCGAGAAGTTCGTGCATCTGTCTGCTGGACTCCGAATCGAGAGCTCGCTGTTCGGGACCATCATCCAGTGCTATTACATCCGGTACTTCGGAAACGGGCTCCGACTTGTTACGGGCGGAGCTTCGATGTGCGTCCGCAACCTTGTGCGCGGCAATTCCGTACACAAAGGCCATGAACGGGCGTCCCTGGTCCTGATATCGCGGCAGCGCGGTCATCACGGCCAGACAGACTTCCTGTGCGACGTCGTCAGCGGACAGGTGTCCTCTCTCGGCCGCACCCACTCGACCGCGGCAGTAGCGCACCACCATCGGTCGGATGTTCTCCAGAACCAAAGCTAGAGCTGTACGGTCGCCCTGCGCAGCAGCGGCGACCGCGGTGTCCAACTCATCGCTCGTATTTGTCATCGTCAGCGAAAATCCTGGCGTTACAGTGGCACCTCCCGAGCGGGTGTGCTCCCGCTCTCAGCGGAACCCTCTAAGAGTAACCATCCGGACCGACTGGTCTCCGCATACCTGCCCAGCAGTCGCGATATCGATACAGCTCCTTCTGGAATGTTCTCCGGAGACTTCGGTGGCGTGGTTACGACAAAGGTAGGAGTGATCCACCACGCATCGCAATCAGATCGCCGATCTCCCGGGCACTCGGTGAGGTTCTCTCACCGCTGACACCTTCGATCAACAGAGACGACGCCCAGGCCAGGGGCAGCAGGCCGTATTGCCGGCACCGCGCGAACACATCTGCTGCCATCTTCACGGCTGCGCTCGCGTCGGTTCCGGTCAGCGCGGCGCTACGCAGCAGATCCGACTTCACGCGGTGCCGCACAGACTCCGATTCCGCTGACAATTCGACGGCGCGTTCTGCGTGTCTGCGGGCACGAGCGAAGTCGCCTCCCGCCAACGCCAATTCTGCGGAGACCCATTCGATCCGAATTTCCTGCCGCCACAGCCCGCCCTCGGCATCCAGACGCGCCCGACATTGCGCCAGCAGGCGCCAGCCGAGCGGGAGCCTGCCACAGCCGAGGGCGTCTGCGGCCAGACCGGTCAGAGCGTCACAGGCAGCCTCTGGATCACCTGCCAGGCCGCCGACGATCGCCAGTGCGCGCCCGTCCCACGTGGACGCGAGTGCATGGCGTCCGCTCTGGCGAAGAAACGACGCCCTCGTGCTGGCAGACAGAGAGGCAAGAACTCGATCCGAGTGCGTCGAGAACCCGGCCGTGAGCCGATCGAGGACATCCAATGCAGCCCGCGCTCTTGCGTAGTGGCCCTGACCACCCAGCACTACTGCCGTTGTCCACCAATCTCGGGTAGAGCAAGGCGCCGGGAGGCGGTCGAGATCCGGATCCGCACCGAACGCGGCAGACTCGAGGGGCCCTGGAAGTGCAGTTGTTTCGTTGGGCACAGGTGATTGAGGGCGCGCAGGTGTCGACACAGGTTGATCATCGCAGCAGCACGAGCAGACATTCGCACGACCGGCGTCACACCAACGATGCCAAAAGTCGCACGAAACACGAAAAGGCAAGTTTGTCGGAGTTAATCAGATATTCAACTGAGATTTGCCAAATGTACTCGTAATGATATTTAACGGGCATATATCCGTGACGTTAACTGCGCATTACTTATTGGACGGATGTCCTAGTTGAAACTTGGGCACTAAGTCCCGAAATGGAGTGCAACCCCGCCCACGCAATATCGGACAAATGACGCAAACCGAGCCGAATGACCGAGTGATTTCGCCGGGCGATCAGCCTCGAACATATCCCTGATCTGTAGGTTTCGCATCTCGAGCAGCCAGGCTTGCCGGCCGCCACCTCGATCGACCCAATTTCGACATCGGCGCAGAACAACGCACGAGGGGCCCGAAATGTAAATATATACTTCGTTAACTCTCGCATTTCGATATATGCCGATCGCCACTGAACGAGCCTATTGACGCGATTTACTCAGCACCCTTACGGTTAGCAAGCGTGAACGATTCAGAAGGCCCGGATAACCTCCGGGCAACTTGGTCCGCTCGTTGATCAACGCGAGCTTGCAGTAAGGAGTCAACATGCCTGCACCGAATCACCTTCCAGGCCCCAACGCAGACATCTGGGACTGGCAGATGCACGGTCTGTGCCGCGGAGTCGACTCCTCCATGTTCTTCCATCCCGATGGCGAACGCGGTAGAGCACGTGCCCAGCGCGAAACCCGCGCAAAAGAGATGTGCCGTCAGTGCCCGGTCCTGATGCAGTGCCGCAGCCACGCGCTGACCGTCGCCGAGCCGTACGGCATCTGGGGAGGAATGTCGGAAACCGAACGTGAACTACACGCGCGCCACCGTCGCACCACCCGCATAGCTTCCTGATACACGTAGGTAGAGCGCACTAGGTGTATGAGGCACGGACGTTAGTTACGCGGTGCCGGCGGTAAGCGGCAGGCGGTCGTCCTCCGCGTGCTGAATGCGGTCGGTGATAATTATAGTGAATGTTCCACACCTCGACGGCAGTGCGCCGCTCGGCTTCGCTGATGTATTCGCGGGAGTACAGCAGTTCTTCGGCGAGGATGCGGTTGTAGCGCTCCACTTTCCCATTGTGTTTCGGCGTGTACGGCTTGATCCGGTAGTGCCGCGCTTCCCGCAGTGAAGCAGTGAAATCTGCTGCCCGATAGCATGATCCGTTGTCGGTGATCACGCGCTCGATCCGGGTGATGCCGTGCGCCGCGAAGAAGAGTCGGGCGTTGTTCATGAAATCGATGGCTGTCGCGGCAGTTTCGTTGTCTCTGGCCTCGGTGTACGCCAAACGGGTGTTGCCATCGATCGCGGAATGCAAATAGGTGTAGCCGACGCGGCCCTGCTTGTTCTTCGTTTTCCGACGTTGTGATCGTTTGGCCTGCTCGGAACCTCGCCCGTGGACGCGCCAACCTCCGCCGTCAGGGATGCGGCCGACCTTCTTCACGTCGACGTGCACCATCTGACCAGGCCGTTTCGCGGCGATGACCTGGGGTTTGCGGTTCGTTTCGCCGTTCGGGTCGATGAACCGGCGGCGATTGAGACCAAGATCCCGCAGGAGTTTCGTGACCGTCCGGCGAGCGATGACCGTTCCGTCCATTCGGAGTTCGAACGTGATGCGCGCGGCCGACCATTTCCGGGTCCGGCGCATCGCTTCGATCTCGGCCACGATCTCTGCGGCGGTGGCGGTGGGTTGATGGTTCGGTGCGCTGGATCTGTCTTGTAATCCCAGTTCACCGTATTTGCGGTACCGGTTGACCCACGTGGAGGCGCATTGTCGGGAGATGCCCATTTCGGCGGCGACGTGGGCGATCGGACGAGTGCGGCACCGCTCGATGAGTCGTCGTCTTCCCTCCACAGTCAGCGGAGCATTACGGTGTGTCACAGGGCTGGTCCCTTTGCTGTTGATGGTCTGTTTCGCAACTTCCATCCTGCCGCGAAGGGCCAGCCCGTCTACTTCAATCCAGCGTCAGCAACGTCCATACCCACAACAACTAGGCCCCGAGAGTTTTCGGGGGCTTTTGCGTGTGGACGGGACACCGTCGAAAAGAATTTCCGACACGACCCATCCGACCGACGCCCGCCTCCGAATGCCTTCTGACAGTGCACCTCAGCACATCCCTTCAGGAAGGCAGACCCATGAACACCTCTACTCGAGTTCTGGCAGTCACCGCAGCAGCCTCTTTCGCCGTCTTCGGCGTGGTCGGTTGCTCCTCCGACGACAACGATTCGTCGACCGACACGTCCAGCGCCGCCATGACGTCTTCTGCCATGGGATCGAGCATGTCTCCCAGCAGCGCGATGGCGGAGCCTGCTTCTGATCTGGTCGGTGCCGGTTGTGCCGACTATGCAGCTGCAGTGCCGAGCGGCGCCGGATCGGTCAGCGGAATGGCCCAGGATCCGGTTGCCACAGCGGCGTCCAACAATCCGTTGCTCACCACCTTGACCGCGGCGGTCTCCGGCCAGCTCAACCCGGACGTCAACCTGGTCGACACTCTCAACGGTGGCGAGTTCACCGTCTTCGCACCGATCGACTCGGCATTCGCCAAGATCGACCCCGCCACGATCGACAGCCTCAAGACGGACAGCGCCACGCTGACCAAGATCCTCACCTACCACGTGGTTCCCGGCCAGATCGCCCCTGACGCGATCGACGGAACTCACCCCACCGCCGAGGGCGGAACGGTTACCGTCACCGGATCCGGTGACAACATCAAGGTCAACGACGCAACTGTCGTCTGCGGTGGAGTCAAGACCGCAAACGCCACCGTCTACCTCATCGATTCGGTGCTGATGCCGCAGTAGTCCCCACCTGCTGTGCGCCTTTATCAACCCCCGCGGTTAATAAAGGCGCACAGCGGCCAACGGCGGGCCAAGAGAAAAGAACCGGACATGCACGCTACGGTTGTACGCGATGAAGCGAGACAACTCTTCGTGAGCGAGCCAGACCATGCGTCGGATGCGGCCGACGCATGCCCGACGGACAATTCTGCGGCCCGCACCGCGCGAATCGCGGAATCACGCGAGCTGGCAGTGATCCTCGCGAACGTCGCCGGTGGCGACCAGAGCGCCTTCGCCGAGTTCTACGACCGAACCAGCTCCCGTGTGTACGGCATGGTTCTTCGTGTACTCCGTGATCCAGGTTTCTCCGAGGAAGCGGTCCAAGAGGTCTACCTCCAAGCCTGGAAATCAGCCGACAGCTTCGACCCCGCCAAGGGGTCCGCGCTCTCCTGGCTCCTGACACTTGCCCACCGGCGCGCAGTGGATCGCGTGCGCTCCGAACAGTCGAGTTCGGATCGACAGGCTCTCTACGACACCACCAATGCCACTCCCGAATTCGACGTCGTCAGCGACGAAGTGACACGAAGAGACGAGCATCGTGCTGTCACCGACTGTCTCGAAACGCTGACGGACACTCAGCGCCAATCGGTGACTCTCGCCTATTACGGCGGCCGAACGTACCGCGAGGTGGCCGAAGATCTCGGCGTGGCGATTCCCACGATCAAGTCGCGAATTCGCGACGGACTACTGCGCCTACGTGGATGTTTGGGGGTGATGTGAGATGGACGAAGAGCTGATCGACTACGCGTACGCCTACGCGATCGATGCGTTGGACCTCGACGAGCGCCGTGAGGTCGACAAACGACTTGCCGCTTCGGACTCCGCGACCCACGCCGAATTCGACGCCCAGGTCCGGCTCACCGCCGAAACCATGGCCGCGATGACCGTCGTCGACGCCGTCGAGCCCCCGCCGTCGCTGCGCAGCAGCGTCCTCGCCTCGATCGCAGAACAGACCGCGGCTCCCAACGCCCCGGTTTCGCTGGCCGAGCGTCGTAACCGTCGACGCCCGTGGACCATGGCTCTTGCGGCGGCCGCCGCAGTCGCAATCCTGGTCGGCGGCATCGGAATCGGACGCACGCTGTCCGACAACACGCCGCCGCAGAACGCCGCGTCCGAAATCATGGCAGCACCCGACGTTCATGCCACGACGCGTGACATCCCGGGCGGCGGTAGTGCCACGACGCTGTTCTCGCCCTCCGAAGACGCCGCAGTCCTCGTGATGAACGACGTGACTCCCCCGAGTCCGGATACCGTCTACCAGATGTGGCTGGTGCCGGGCGACACCGACGACACCACGATGATCCCGATGGGGACGATGGCTCCGGGCGACGTCAAACCCACTACCCAGGTGGTGCTCGACGGCATCGGTCCGAATACGAAGTTGGCGTTCACTGTCGAACCGCCCGGCGGATCGCAGCAGCCGACGAGCGAGCCGTTCGCAACGATCCCGCTCATCTGATCGCCAGACGAAAAAAGATCCCCCACCGGAATCCGGTGGGGGATCTCTTCTTTGTCGAAACTACGAGCAGCGAGTCAGTGGCTGTGACCGTGTCCGGTGTCGGCAACTTCCTCGGTCGGCTTCTCGACGACGGCGCTCTCGGTCGTGAGGATCATGCGCGCGACGGAAGCGGCGTTGACCACTGCCGAGCGAGTGACCTTGACCGGGTCGACGACGCCGTCGGCAAGCAGGTTGCCGTAGGTGAGGGTGGCAGCGTTGAAGCCTTCGCCCTTGGTCATCTCGGCGACCTTGCTGACAACGACGGAACCGTCGATGCCTGCGTTGCTGGAGATCCAGAACAACGGGGCGTTGAGGGCTTCGCGGACCACGGCAACGCCGGTGGCCTCGTCACCCGTCAAGCCGAGGTTCCCGATCAGAGCCGTACCGGCTTGAACGAGAGCCGATCCGCCACCGGGGACGATGCCCTCGGAAACTGCTGCCTTGGCTGCGTTGACCGCATCCTCAACGCGGAACTTGCGTTCCTTCAGATCGGTTTCGGTGGCTGCGCCGACCTTGATGACGGCCACGCCGCCGGACAGCTTCGCCAGACGCTCTTCGAGCTTCTCGCGGTCCCAATCCGAATCGGTGTTCTCGATCTCGCGACGCAGCTGCGCAACGCGGGTCGCGATGTCGTCAGCGGTGCCTGCACCGTCGACGATGACCGTCTCGTCCTTGGTGACGACAACGCGGCGAGCGCTGCCGAGCAGCTCGAGGCCGGCTTCCTTGAGCGAGAGGCCGACGTCGGTGTTGATGACGGTGCCTGCCGTGACGACTGCGAGGTCGTCGAGGAATGCCTTGCGACGATCACCGAAGAACGGCGCCTTGACGGCGACGGCCTTGATGGTCTTGCGGATGGAGTTGACCACGAGGGTGGAGAGAACTTCACCCTCGACGTCCTCGGCGATGATCAAGAGCGGCTTGCCGGATTCGGCAACCTTCTCGAGCAGCGGAAGGAAGTCGGGAAGTGAGCTGATCTTCTCGCGGAAGAGCAGGATCAGCGCGTCTTCGTAGACGGCCTTCTGCGCATCGATGTCGGTGACGAAGTAGGGCGAGAGGTAGCCCTTGTCGAACTGAACACCTTCGGTGACAACGAGTTCGGTTGCAACGGTGGAGGATTCCTCGACCGTCACGACGCCGTCGGTTCCGACACGGGTGAGTGCCTCGCCGACGAGCTTGCCGATCTCTTCGTCACGCGAGGAGACGGTGGCGACCTGAGCGATCGACTTCTCGCCCTCGACGGGGGTGGCTGCGGCGAGCAGTTCCTCGACGACCTTGTCGGCTGCGGCGTTGATGCCGACGCCGAGAGCCATCGGGTTCGCGCCCGCTGCGATGTTCTTGAGTCCGCCGCGGACGATGGCCTGGGCCAGAACGGTCGCGGTGGTGGTGCCGTCGCCGGCAACATCGTTGGTCTTGGTGGCGACGCTCTTGACGAGCTGTGCGCCGAGATTTTCGAAGGGATCTTCGAGCTCGATCTCACGGGCGATGCTCACACCGTCGTTGGTGACGGTGGGGCCGCCGAATGCCTTGGCGAGCACGACGTGGCGTCCACGCGGGCCCAAGGTCACCTTGACGGCGTCGGCAAGCTTGTCGACTCCGGCTTCGAGAGCGCGGCGTGCGGTCTCGTTGAACGCAATTTGCTTGGACATCTGTTCTGTCAGCTCCTGAATCTTCGGGGCGTGAACGCATTCCGCCCCGGGATCCTGGGTGGACTCCGGGGCGGATCACGTGTGTCTTACTTGGAGACGACAGCCAGCACGTCGCGTGCCGACAGGATCAGGTATTCCTGGCCGGCGTACTTGATCTCGGTTCCGCCGTACTTGGAGTAGATGACCGTGTCACCCTCCTTGACGTCGACCGGGATGCGGTTGCCCTGCTCGTTGACGCGGCCTTCGCCGACTGCAACGACGGTGCCCTCCTGGGGCTTTTCCTTGGCTGTGTCAGGAATGACCAGGCCGGAAGCCGTCGTCGTTTCAGCCTCGTTGGCCTGGACGAGGATCTTGTCCTCGAGCGGCTTGATGTTGACGCTCGCCACGATGAGCCCTCCACTTTGGGGTATGTGCGTCCGAGGCGATCCTCGGACAGCTGTTTGGGTATGCCGTTTACGGCGCGTCACTGCAGTCCCGTCGTCGCGGGTGCCGGAACTCGATCAGCGCCAATTGGCACTCTATACGTGAGAGTGCCAACCCTCAAGGACTGGGCGCATTTTTCTCTTCGTCCAGAGCGAAACAGGACAGCCGTCCACCACGTTCACCTATTGTTCACTTCGTGACGAACATCAATCGCCGTAGTTTTCTGACCTTCGCCGGACTCGGCGCCGTCGGCGCGGTCAGCCTTGGCAAGCCGTGGGGCCTGCAATATGCAGGCGCGTCGACCATTCCGACGTCAGGTCCTGGCACCACTCTCGAGTCCGTGTCCACCCCCGTCAGCAGTAGCGGCTACACCAAGCTCACCGCCGGACCCGGTTGGGCGAACATCGTGCGCAGCGAGTTGGCCGAGCCGAAGTCGGGACGCGAGGACCGACGCACCGCACTCGCCTCACTCGTGCAGCTGACCGACGTCCACATCGTCGACGCCCAGTCCCCCATGCGATTCGAGTACGTCCACCAGATCACCGGCTCGGCGTTCCGCCCCCAGGAGACCCTGACGGCGCACGGGCTGATTTCACTTGTCCGCCGGGTCAATTCGATCGGCAGTGGCCCGCACACGTCGCGACCCTTCGATGCCGTCGTCACCACCGGCGACAACACGGACAACAAGGAATTCGCCGAACTCGACTGGTTCCTCACCTCACTCAACGGCGGAACCGTCGTCGCCAATACCGGTGCCAAGGACCGCTACGAGGGTGTACAGAACTCGGGTGCCGATCTCTACTGGAACCCCGAGTCACCGATGCTCGACATGTACAAGAAGGCCGGATTCCCGGAGATCCCCGATTTCTTCGGTGCCGCTTTCACGCCCGTGTCGAGCCCCGGCCTGAACACCCCTTGGTACTGCGTGTTCGGCAACCACGACGATTCGGTGTCCGGCACGGTGCCCAGCGGCATCCCGCCGCTCGAAGCGATGTACACGGGATCTCTCAAATTCGAGGTGCCTGGTTCACCGGAGCAGGCCAAGCAGATCGACGTCGCCACCAAGTTCGATCCCAGTGCGATACCCGGAATCCTGTCCGCCTTCACGACGCCGCCGCGCCAGGTCACCCCCGACCCGTCGCGCGCGCCCTTCACACCGCGACAGTTCATCGCCGCACATCTTGATCCCGCGCACACCGGTCCCGGCCCCGTCGGACACGGTTTCGCCCCCGACGCCGGCGAAACCGGTATCGGTTACTACTCGTTCGAGATCGCACCGGGCGTCGTCGGCATCAGCATGGACTCCACCAACCGCGCGGGCCTCGTCGACGGTTCGCTGGGCGCCGCTCAGTTCCAGTGGATCGAGAACACCCTGCGCGCCGGCAGCAGCACCTACTACGACGCCGCGGGCTCTCGCGTCACCGAGTCGCGAGGTGACACGTATTTCGTGCTGTTCAGTCACCACACGAGCGACACGATGGACAATCTCATTCCCGACCCCGAGAACGTCCTCGAGCCACGCCTGCGCGGTTCACAGCTTCTCGACTTGCTGCATCGTTTCCCGAACGTACTTGCCTGGGTCAACGGACACACCCACGAGAACAAGATCACCCCGTGGCCCGGCGCGACCCCCGAGCAGGGCTTCTGGGAGATCAACACCGCCTCTCACATCGACTACCCGCAACTCGGACGCATCATCGAGATCGCGGACAACCATGACGGAACGGTGTCGTTGCTTGCGACGCTCTTCGAGGCGGAGAGTCCCAATTCCGTCGACTACAGCGACAAGTCGGCAGCCGGGCTCGCCTCGCTGTACCGCGAACTGTCGTTCAACGACATCCACCGCGACCCGAAACTGACGGGTACCGGCATCGACCAGAACGTCGAATTGTTGGTCCACACCGGACGATGACTCCGATTGCCGCAGTGTCCTAGGTGATTTCAGGTCCGCTCGAAGGCGAGCGGTGCGATTTCGCCCACGACACTGCGGCAACGACGAATCGAACGCCGAATCCGATCAACACCAGATTGCAGACGATCTGAAGGCTCACGAGCCCCCGGGCAAGGTCCGTCTGCGCGGCGATGTCACCGAATCCGACTGTCGAGAAGACGGACAACGAAAAGTACAGCGCCGCCATACGCGACAGCGGTTCGGTGAAACTGCCAGGGCTTGCATGCTCGACCGAAAAATAGGTGATGGACACCAACAACAAGTACGTCGGCATCACCACCGCCACAGCTTCGACCGCCTGCAGAGATGGCACATCGGAACGCAGAATTCGCCACACCTGCCAGGTGGTCACGGCAAGTACCGCGGCGCCTCCACCGATCAAGAGGAAGATTGCACTGGCGGTATGTACATCGATCCACGGCAGAAAGAAATACGCGCATCCGAAGGCGATCACCGTCAGTGTGGGCCGAAGCACTGCACCACGGATCAGCGCGCGTCGTCGTTCCCGGTCGATGTGGGGAGAATCGCCTTTTTTCCGCATGAATCAATGATCGACAATTTCGCAGGTAAAACCACCCTTTCGGTCCGAAAAGGACGTCACGGAGACGAAAAGCACTGAGCAATCCTCACGAACCTTCTGTAACGTTCATATAACGGCGGTCGATTGAACATTGACCGGTATTGACTGTGAGGAGGTGTGCGATGAGTTGTTCACTGGGAATTTCCACTGGATCTTCCGGTGTCTATTCAGCACTCGTCGACACCGATACCAGCACAAACGCGCCAGGCGCCGTGCCTGCCGAGACTCGCTTCGTCTCGGCGGATCAGGCCAATTCCAACGTCGGTGACCTTGTCAGAGCATCCATCAAGCTGATGACGACGCAGGTAACGGACGGATCTGAAGCGCCGCGCTCGATCGGTGTCAGCTATCGCACGGACGATCAACTCGCGAGCATCAGGTCATCTCTTTCGCGCTCGCCGAAGCAGGTCCGTGCAATCCCCGAGCCTGCCGCCGTACACGCGTATCTCGCCGAGACAGGGAAAACCGAGCGGTACGACACGACAGCTCAGGTGGACGTCGGCGATCAAGGTCTGACGGTGTCCGTCGTCGACCACACCGGTGAAGTTCTGCACTCCGACCGTATAGACGCCCTCGCAGGGGCCGGAATCGACCGGGCATTCGTCGACTTCGTGACGGAGAAGGCGCCAGGGCACTTGCGCCGGTACACCGACGCGGAACTTCTTGCCGCCCGGTGCCATGTCGCCAAAGAGCAACTGTCCACGTCCACCAAGGTGACCGTCGACCTTCCGATCGACGCGATGGCGATCACGCGCGACGAGTTCGAGGCCATCATCGCCCCGGATATCGAGCGCGCCGTCACCTTCATCCGTGAAGTCGTGAAGGGCTCACCGCGGCCCGTCGGTGCCGTTGTACTCATCGGAGGTGGCGCACATATTCCGGCCGTGCGGTCCGCCGTCGCCGCTGCCGTCGACGTCCCCATGGTCGAGATCGTCGAGCCCGAGACTGCGGCAACCAAAGGTGCTGCGCTCCTGGCAGATTCGATCACCGCAATTCGTTTCCCGCTGCTGGGCTCCGGAAGTGACCAGCGCTCCGGATCCACCGCCAAGGTATCGGGAGCGTTGATCGGTGCGCTCGTGGTCGGCGGACTGGTACTCGGTTACGGCGCAAAGGAATTGGTACCGACCGACGACACCGCGGTCTCGCCCGTCGGAACGGGGTCGACCACGACGACGGTGAGCCCCGAAGCGACACCGAGCACCGGATCGACGATCATTCCGTCTCATGATCCTCTGCCCTCGGTAGCCGGCAGCACGTATCCTCGGTACGGGTATCCCACCACCCCGTTCGACTCGCAGCCTTACGACACGCACTCGTACACAACGCATCAGTACACACTTCCGCCTGCGCCGATCGCGGACACCTCGACGACAACCACGCCGCCGACCACGACAACGACCACTCCGAATTGGCCGACCATTCCCGGAATCACGCTGCCCGATCCACCGGCGTGGTGGCCGACGCTACCGGACACCGAGGCGACGCCCCCGGTCGATCCGACCGAGGCAAACCCCGGCGGCGGTCTCGGCCCGGGTGAGAGCGGCGGCGAGAACCCGACGACGCCGGAGACTCCTGGATCTGGTTCCACCGAAACCGAAATCACTACCCCTGGTGGTGGTGATCCGACGACGAAGCCCGGTGAACCGAATACCTCGATGCCCGAAAACGGTCCCGCGACCACACCGGATCGGGAACCGGCCCCGGTCGGCTGATTCTCAGTCGGCCGATTTTCAGTGCATCAGCTGGCTGACGGAGACCGACAGCCCCGGGTCCGTCGCAACACTCAATTCCGAAGGGCCTGCGCCGTTTCCGATCAGGTGAGCGGCCAACGATGCGATCATCACGCCGTTGTCCGTGCACAGTCGAGGTTTCGGAATGCGCAACGTGATGCCCGCTTCGGCGCAGCGCTGCTCGGCGAGTGAGCGGATACGCGAATTGGCCGTGGCGCCGCCGCCGAGAACCAACGTGTCGACCCCGACGTCCTTGGCTGCACGCACTGCCTTCATCGTCAGGACGTCTGCAACCGCTTCCTGGAACGAGGCAGCGATGTCCGGGATCGAAAAGGTCTCGCCTGCGCGCTCTTTCGATTCGACATAGCGCGCGACGGACGTCTTGAGTCCCGAGAACGAGAAGTCGTGCCGCGAATCGCGCGGCCCCGTCATGCCGCGAGGGAAGGCGATTGCGTTCGGATCTCCCTCTTGCGCAGCAGCATCGAGTGCCGGTCCACCGGGAAAGCCGAGTCCGAGCAGTCTGGCCACCTTGTCGAAGGCCTCACCGGCGGCGTCGTCGACAGTCGTGCCCAGTTCGACAATGGGCTTGCCCAGATCTTCGACGTGAAGCAGGTGTGTGTGACCGCCGGAGACCAACAATGCGACGCACGAGGGCAACGGACCGTGCTCGAGAGTGTCCACCGAGACGTGACCGCCGAGATGATTGACCGCATAGAACGGGATGTTCCATGCTGCCGCATAGGCTTTCGCTGCGGCTACACCGACCAGCAGCGCGCCGGCCAGGCCGGGTCCGATGGTGACGGCCAGCGCGTCGGGCTTCTCGATACCGGCGGCAGCAAGGGCACGGCGCATCGTCGGCACGATCGCCTCGAGGTGAGCCCGCGAGGCCACTTCGGGAACCACTCCCCCGTACCTGGCGTGCTGATCCACGCTCGATGCCACCTCGTCGGCCAACAATTCGCAGGTTCCGTCACCGTTCCAGCGGACGATACCGACACCTGTTTCGTCGCAAGAACTTTCGACACCCATGACGATCATGCTTGCTGCTCCTCAATTTCGCGGACACCGAGCACGGCAGGCCGTCTCATCGTGTACGCATCTGCCCCACTGGGCTGGTAGTACTTCTTTCGTGTTCCGACGATCTCGAATCCTTCGCGCCGGTACAGCGCGATGGCAGGTTGGTTGTCGGTGCGCACTTCCAGGAACACCGGGCACTGCCGTGAATCCGCCAGAGTCAGAAGCGCATCGAGCAACGCGCCGCCGATTCCGAGTCGCTGAGCCGAGGGATCTGTACCGATGGTGTGAACCTCGGCCTCCATGTTCGGCGACGCCCCCAACAATGCGACTCCGGCGTAGCCGAGGACGTGACCGTCAGGCTCCCGGGCAACGAAGTAATGATTATGTGCGCCTGCAAGTTCCGAGACGAACGCTTGTGCGCTCCAGGGTCCGTCGCCCGCGAACAACGCGCGCTCCAACTCCGCGCACCGTTCGGTGTCATCGACGTTCATCGGCTCGATGCTGTACTTCATCTGCTCTGCCTCACTTGCCACGTTCTGCAAGGGTCTTCGCGTCCGGGCGTCGGAGGTACAGCGGCTCCAGCGGGGCCGGAACCGAACCGGCCAGGATCTCGCGAGCAGCGACTGTCACCAACCCGGCCGGTGAAGGTGTCTCCGCCGGGTCGACGGGTAGATCGAAGAAGTCCACGTGCGAAGCGGATCCGGCAATCAGCGTCGAAGACGAAGGATCGACGTCGCCGGCGGAATTCACAGCCGGTCCTTCGACGCGCACTCCGCCGTCATAGCGCGCCCAGTAGATCTCGCGACGCCTCGCGTCAGTCACGACGAGCAGGCTCGGTGTGGTCGGTACCGCAGCCGCGATCGCATCGAGGCTGCACACGCCGTACACGGGAACACCGAGTGCGTCACCGAAGGCAGCGCCCGTCGCCATGCCGACACGCAGTCCGGTGTACGGCCCTGGCCCGACACCCACGACGACGGCGTTCAAGTCGGCCGGTGTGAGCCCTGCCTCGGCGAGGCATTCGAGGACGTGAGGGGTCAAGACCTCGGCGTGCGCACGAGGATTGACCGTGACACGCACGGCAAGCGTCTCCACTGTGTCCGGTGACTCTGCGTCCGGTGCCACTGGGTCCGGCGACGAAGCCGACAGGGAGACGACTCCGGCAGTGACTGCCGGAGTGGAGGTGTCAATTGCGAGAACAAGCACGATTTCTCAGGGTACCCGCACGTGAAGAACTACTTCCGGCCCGGGAGGGTCACGACGTCTGTGACACGAAACGCCGTTTCACGACGTCCAGGACCAACTCGCAGTCCGCACATCCGATTCGGGTTCCCGATGAAGCTGCACTCGCAGGTGCCGTTCGACGAGCCTTTCCACGACGTCACCACCCCATTCGACCACCACCACTGCATCGGTGAGGTCGGTGTCGAGGTCGAGGGCATCGAGTTCGTCGAGCGCATGCGGTCCGCTGTCTCCCAGCCGGTATGCGTCGACGTGGATCATGCCGACGGGAACTCCGCCGCCAGGGCGGGTGCCCGGACGATGCTCACGAGCGATGACGAACGTCGGGGACGTCACCCGGCCCTGCACCCCGAGCCCGGCGCCGATTCCGCGCGTCAACGCGGTCTTGCCTGCCCCGAGTGGACCGTCCAGCACCACCAGGTCGCCGGCAACAAGTCCCGCCGCCAAGCGTCGGCCGAAAGCCTCGGTATCCTCGGCCGTTTCCAACGTGATCTGTCCGGACACGGGAAGTCCCGTGGAGTTCTCAGCCGACATCGGACCGCTCTTCTACCTGCGCTCGCTGCACCAACTTGTCGATTGCGTCCGTCACGATCGCCGGGAACTCGAGCTGCACCAGATGGCCGGCCCCGTGAACTCGCACGAGTTCGGATTCGGGGAGATCGGCGGCGAGACGCTTGGAGCTGATGAACGGAATCATCATGTCTTGATCGCCGCAGATCACGACTGCCGCTGTGTGCGCGAGGACCTCGAGAGAAGCGGACTCGTCGTGCAGTTCCAACGTCCGCAGGAAATTGACGATGGTCACAACCGAGGTCCGGTCGAGCATGCCGTCCGAGAGTTCATGCAGCCGTGGGCTGACATCGGTGCCGTACGAAGCCGCACGCAGGATCGGCGTGATCAATACTCGCGCAGCGCCGCGGGCATGCTGAACTACTCCTGGTGAGGTGCGCACTGCCAACCGGAATCCGTCGATGATCGGATTCTGCAGATTGCGGGTCAGGCCGGTCTCGGCCAGGCCTGCCGCCGTCGTCGCGACCAGCCCCACGCCGATGACTCGGCCCTCGAACCATTCGGGTCGCTGACCGGCGAGCGCGAGTACCGTCATGCCGCCCATCGAGTGACCGACCAGAACTATCGGTCCCTTGGGTACCTTGGCCTCGACGACGGTCGCGAGGTCGCGGCCGAGCTGAGAAACCGTACAACTCTTCGAACGCGGCATGCCCGAGTCTCCGTGTCCGCGCTGGTCGTAGAACACCATGCGAACCTTGTTGCCCCATCGCTCTTCGAGCTGGCGGCGCTGGAAATGCCAGGACAGCGCACTCAGGCAGTATCCGTGCACGAAAACGACCGTCAGCGGAGCGTCGTCCGGTCCCACTTCGCGAACTGCCAGCTCGACACCGTCCTCGGTGCGCACCGTGCTCTTGCGGTCGCGCGTCATGAGGTCGAAATCCTCGTCCGCGTAGATTTCCCGGCCTGGACGCGTCGCGGTCTTGAATGCGTTCACACCGGCCATCGAGCCGAGCGCCACGGCGCTGAGCAGGCCACCGAGAATGCTCATCTTTCCTGCAGTCTTCATGACGTCTCTCCCCCGATGTACGTACGCACAGTGCGTCCACGTATCCCGGTCACGACCTCGTAGTGAATGGTGTCGAGTACGTCGGCCCAGGCCTGCGCGTTGGGTTCGCCGTGATCGCCGTTGCCGAAGAAGATCGCGGTGTCGCCTTCGCGAACTCCGTCACCGTCCGGACCCAGGTCCACCAATACCTGGTCCATGCAGATTCGCCCGACAGCCTGGCGACGCTTACCGCCCAACTGCACTTCGAACTTGCCACTCAGTGAGCGAGACAAACCGTCGGCGTAGCCGACGGGAAGCAGCGCAAGAGTGGTGTCGTGCGGTGCGACCCACTGATGCCCGTAGGAGACGCCCTCTCCGGCGGCTACCTTCTTCACCAGAATCACCTTCGCTCGCAGCGTCATCGCCGGTCGTAAACCGAAATCTCCGAGTTCGGGCACCGGAGACAATCCATATATCGCGATTCCCGGCCGAACCATGTCAAACCGCAGGTCAGGACGGGTGACTGTAGCAGCGGAGTTGGAAAGATGAACGACTTCGGGGTCGAATCCGCGAGCGCGGACGTCGGCAACCGCGTCGATCAAACGCTGCTTCTGCATGTCGATGACGTCGTGATGCGGTTCGTCCGAGTGCGCGAGGTGAGAGAACACTCCGCGCAGCCTGATCGTGCCCTCGTCCCGCGCAGTGGCGAGGTCGTCGAGCATCTGCGGCCACTCGGTTCTCGATACGCCGTTGCGATTGAGACCGGTGTCCACCTTGAGCGTCACCGTCGCCTGTTGTCCCAGAACCCGTGCCGCGCCGACGACAGCGGCCAGGTGTCGCGGGGAGGACACGCCGATCTCGACGTCCGATCGGATCGCCGAGGCGAAATCGGCGTCGACGCCGTGCAGCCAGGCAAGGACGGGAGCGGTGATGCCTGCCTCGCGAAGGACCAGTGCCTCCGCGATGGTGGTGACGCCGAGTTCCCGGGCTCCCGCCGAGAGCGCCGTCCGCGCCACCGCAACTGCGCCGTGGTTGTATCCGTCCGCCTTGATGACCGCCATCAACGCTGCATCCCCGGCAAATTCACGCAGAACACGCACGTTGTGCGCGATCGCGTCCAGATCGACGACTGCCTCCGTCTGCGGCCCTACTGCGTCGTCGAGTCGGCTCGCCTTCCCCTCCGCAGGCTCCTTCGGTGCTCTTCCCTGGGCAAGCGTCATGGCGACAATCCTGCCACCCACGCAGAATCGGACACGTGTTCGGGTTTGAACACCCTCAATCGAGGGCAAAAGAGCGAAGCACACGCACCGATTCCCGCAGACCTCCCAGCAGGGGTGAAGCCGAAATCGGTGCTCCGGCGACATCGCTCTGACCGCCGGCAGCGGCGATGTTCGCAGCCAACGCGTGAGCCCGCGCCCCGACGGCCCCGGCTTCGAGAGGGCTCAGACCCGCCGCCAGCAACGCACCGATCACACCGGAGAGGATGTCACCCGAACCTGCCGTCGATGCCCAGGAGCCGCCGGCGTCGTTGACCAGCACCTCACCGCCGGGATCCGAGATCACCGTCGTATGGCCCTTCAGCAGGACCGTGACTCCGAGGCGTGCGGCAAGAGCACGCGTGGCCGCGATCCTGTCGTCGCCAAGAGTTGTGAATCGAGCGAACTCGCCGGCGTGGGGCGTCAACAGTGTCGGCGCGGTCCGGGCTGCGACAAGTTCGGGACGCTGAGCGAGGAGGGTAAGTCCGTCCGCATCGACAACAACGGGTACATCAGTAGCCAGCACCGACGCCAGAAGTCGCGCGGCGTCGTCGTCGGTACCCATACCGGGGCCGACCACCCACGCCTGAACTCGCCCGGCGGCTCGGAACGTCTCACTCGCAATCACCTCCGGGAACCGGGCGAGCACCTCGGTGGCGCCGTGCCCGGCGTAGCGGACCAGGCCGGCGGTCGCGGTCACCGCGGCACCGGTACAGAGCACGCCCGCGCCGGGATACTGCTCACTTCCCGCAACGATGCCCACCACACCCTGCGAATACTTGTCGTCCTCCGGACCGGGCACCGGCCACAGCGCACCGACCTCCGCCGGATCGAGCGAACCGAATTCGGGTTCGCTGATGCTCAATCCGATGTCCACGAGTTCGACACGACCACACAGCGGAGCCGCGAGTACGTGTACCGGCTTGAGCGCACCGAATGTGACCGTCACATCAGCGGTCACCGACGGGCCGTCCACTGCGCCGGTGTTCGCGTCGACGCCGCTCGGAAGATCGACCGCCACGATCGGTGCATCCACCTGGCCGACGAGATCGGCCGCGTCAGGCCGTAGACCGCCGTGCCCGGAAATCCCGACGATGCCGTCGATCACCAGATCCGGCGACCCGACTTCGGCGGCGACTCGGCCGCCGGCCTTCAAGAGAGCATCGAGGCCCGCCCGATGAGCGCGCGCCGGATCGAGCAACACGGCCCGCACGCTCACACCTCGTTTGCGGAGCAACGCACCGGCCCACAGGGCATCACCGCCGTTGTCGCCCGTACCGACCAGCAGCGTCACCGACCGATGCGCGACCGACCCTGTACGGGAACGCAATTCGTCCGCGACTACTCGCGCAAGACCGTACGCCGCTCGACGCATCAGCACCCCGTCGGGCAGCTTGTCGAGCAGCGGCGCCTCAGCTGCTCGCACCTGATCGGCTGTGTAGTACCCACGCATGTCGGAACCCTTCAGTTGCCGTCGCTACCCTCGAAACCATGAAATCACGTCTTCGCCCGGCAATCGCGGCTCTCGTGCTCGCTCTCGGTCTGGTCGGGTGCAGTTCCGGCACCGACTCCACACCACCGGCTCCGGAAACGACGGCCAGCGGACCCGTGGTGACCATCTCCGGGATGGCGTACTCCCCCGCGTCCATCACCGTGAATGTCGGCGAGACGGTCACGTGGGTGTTCGACGACAACGGAATGGCCCACGACGTCAACGGCCTCGGGGACGCCAAGGGCAAACTCCGCAGTCCGCTCAAGAAATCGGGAACCTACACCTACACGTTCACCGAACCCGGAACCTACGACTACACCTGCACACCGCATCCCGAGATGCGCGGAACCGTCGTCGTCGAGACGCCGTAACGCGCTCGGGCCCCACAGTCTTGCGACTGCGGGGCCCGATTTTCTAGCGAAAGCTACTCGACCGTAACCGATTTCGCCAGGTTACGCGGCTTGTCGACGTCGTAGCCACGCGCCGCGGCAACCTCGGCCGCAAAGATCTGCAACGGAACCGTGGACAGCAACGGCTGCAGCAGAGTCGGTGACGCCGGAATCTCGATCAGGTGATCCGCGTGCGCCGCGGCGACGGTGTCGCCTTCCTCAGCGATGACGATAGTCGTCGCCCCGCGCGCCTTGATCTCCTGAATGTTGGACACCAACTTCGAGTGCAGGACAGCGCGGCCCTGCGGCGACGGCATGACGATGATGACCGGAAGGTCCTCCTCGATCAAGGCGATCGGGCCGTGCTTGAGCTCACCGGCGGCAAAGCCCTCGGCGTGCATGTACGCGAGTTCCTTGAGCTTGAGCGCACCCTCGAGCGCCACCGGGTAGCCGACGTGACGCCCCAGGAACAGCACGGTCGACGCGTGCGCGAACTGGCGCGCCAACGCGCGCACCGGTTCTGCCGTCTCGAGTACCTTGCTGACCAATGCGGGCATCGCTTCGAGGTCGGCGTACTCGCGGGCGACCTCGTCCGGATACTTGGTTCCGCGAGCCTGCGCCAAAGCCAAACCGACGAGGTAGTTCGCGGTCACCTGCGCCAGGAACGCCTTGGTGGACGCGACCGCGATTTCCGGTCCTGCCCGGGTGTAGAGGACTGCGTCGGCTTCACGCGGGATCTGTGCACCGTTGGTGTTGCAGATCGCCAGGACGCGTGCCTTCTGGTCCTTGGCATGCTTGACAGCCTCGAGCGTATCGGCCGTTTCCCCCGACTGCGAGATTGCGACAACAAGCGTCGAGCGATCGAGAACCGGGTCGCGGTAACGGAATTCGCTGGCGAGTTCGACCTCGACAGGTAGACGCGTCCAATGCTCGATCGCGTACTTCGCCAACAGACCGGAGTGGTAAGCGCTACCGCAAGCGACAACGAACACCTTGTCGACGTCGCGCAGTTCCTGATCGGACAACCGCTGCTCGTCGAGGACGATCTTCCCGTTCTCGAAGTGGCCGAGGAGCGTGTCGGCGACAGCGGTCGGCTGCTCTTCGATCTCCTTGAGCATGAAGTAATCGTGACCACCCTTTTCGGCGGCCGCGAGATCCCAGTCGATGCGGAACGGGCGTCCTTCTGCCTCGTTACCCGCGAAGTCGGAGATCCGGTAGCTGTCGGCAGTGATCACCACTGCCTGATCCTGTCCGAGTTCAACCGCATCGCGTGTGTGCTCGATGAATGCAGCGACGTCGGAGCCGAGGAACATCTCGCCCTCACCGACACCGACTACGAGCGGTGTCGAGCGGCGCGCGGCGACAATCGTGTCCGCATGATCAGCGTGCGTGAAGACGAGCGTGAACGCACCTTCCAACCGACGAACCACCGACAGCGCACTCTCGATGAAATCACCTGCCGTCGGCCCCTGGGCGTACGCCCGGGCGACGAGGTGAACCGCGACCTCGGAATCCGTGTCGCTCTGCAGTTCGACGCCTGCAGCCTCGAGCTCCGCACGCAGCGGGGCAAAATTCTCGATGATTCCGTTGTGAACGACAGCCAGCTTGCCCGAGGCATCACGATGCGGGTGCGCATTGCGGTCCGTCGGACGCCCATGCGTCGCCCAACGGGTATGGCCCATACCGGACGTACCGACGAAGTGATCCGCACCGTACTCGCCGAGCTCCGCCTCGAGGTTGGCCAACTTACCGGCCTTACGCTCGATCTCGACCCCACCGGTTCCGTCGAGAATCGCGATTCCCGACGAGTCGTACCCGCGATACTCCATTCGTCGCAAAGCCTCCACCACAACGCCCAGAGCTGGGCGGTGGCCGACGTATCCCACGATTCCGCACATGGTGACTCAGGGTACTTGGACATCGGCGGTGGGCGCATTTTGCGGTTCCCGCACCTGGTTGCGGCGTCCGCTCCGCATACACGAGGCGGCTCATCGGATAACGTCTTCAACCGTGGCACCGAAACTGAAGACACTGACCCGTGAGCTGTCCAAGCGCGGCCCGCACCGAGTTCTCCGCGGCAACCTCGCCCTGGCCGGACAGCCGGGTGTCGTGTACACGCCGGAAACCGGTTTCAATCTCCCCGCCGTTGCCTTCGCGCACGGGTGGATGGTCGGGTCCCACAAGTACGAGCAGACACTCCAGCACCTCGCTTCCTGGGGAATTGTCGCAGCGGCGCCCGACAGCGAACGCGGTCCGGTCCCGTCACATCTCGGATTGGCTGCAGATCTTCGAGCGACGCTCGACATCTGCGTCGGCGTGCGACTCGGCCCCGGACAGATCAGCGTCCAACCCGATCGGGTCGCCTTTGCCGGTCACGGCATGGGCGCGGGCGCTGCGGTACTGGCCGCAGCGCAGCGCGGGGATGTCGGTGCGGTAGCCGCACTGTTCCCGGCCCCGACAGCACCCAAGGCGGAGAACTACGCGTCGAAGATCACAGCGCCCGGATTGATCCTCGCCGGCGAAGACGACGTCGATTCCTTGACCAGCAATGCCCGGCCGCTGAGCGTGGAGTGGGGCGGTCCTGTCATCGCACGTACCGTGAACGACGCCCAAGACGCCGGACTGATCGAAGGCCGCCGACTCCTCGGCGCCCTGGGCCTCGGTGGATCCGAGCGCAAGACACAGGCCGCCACACGGTGCCTGCTCACGGGCTTCCTGTTGTTCCATCTGACCGGCGACAAGAAGTACAAGGATTTTGCTGATCCTGACGTCGAGATTCCGCACACGGCGCCGTTGCTGCCGGTCGAACCTCACTCCGACGCGCGGGCCAGCCAGCTGTTGCGTAAGTAGGAGTCCGTACTCGCCACCGACTCCGGCGGCGAGCACGGCGGCGTCGGCGTCGGCTCTGACGCGGATCGCAGATACGGGCCGGACCTGACCGGCCCATCCGTGTCATTCTCGGCGGATGTCGTTTCGGACGGCGGCTCCTGGTGCGATTCCGCGCTCGCTGCGGCCACTCTGCGCTCACGGAAGTCGTCGAGTTGAGAATCGAGGGTTCGACGGATCGCTTCGAACGGCGCGTGAACGGACTTCACAGCGGACCAGCTCCGGCCAACTCAGCGCCCGTCTCTCCGTCGGGAGCCACGATCGACTCGTCGGGGACTGTGGAAGGCGGCTCCGGGTCCGGCGCGGGCGAGAACTCGGCGTTGGATTCAACCGGCACCTCGTGCTCGCGAATCTCAGGGTCGGGAGTTTCGGGCTGGAGTGTCGCAGGCTGGGACGCTTCTTGCGGGCGCGCCTCGTGCAGCGACATCTCCGGATCGGCATCGAGCACTATTCTCGGCCAACCATTTTCGCTCAACTCCAGGGTGGCCGACACAGAGTTCCCGTCAGCACCTGCAACATCCAGACTCACCCCACGACCGTCGGACGCAATCGAGAAACCCCAAGTGTTGCCGCCGATCGAGAAAGAGACAGGAGCGGCGGCGACACCGGATGCACTCGGCTCGGCGATCGGAAAGGTTGACGTGAACGCGTCTGTCACCCACTGGGTCGCGGCGTCAAAAGCATGACCAACCGCACTCGCGCACTCCGCACACGCCCTGTCGAATTCGTCGCGAGTATCCAGATACGCCGAACGAAAAACCGTGTCCAGCCATGGCGCCGCACCACGACCGGCGGAAGCGACGTGAGTCAGCTGGTCGATCTCCCCCGCACCCAGACCGCCGATCGTCGCCCGGTCGAGGCCGGCCACCTTGAAAGCCTTGTCTGCCAAAGCCGTTCGAACCGTCCGCGCGAATTCGTCGGCCAGCGTGATCAACAGTGGCGCCGAATCCGCATCGGACCGAGCTTCACGCCGCGCCGCGAAGGCCTGATCTACGACCGCACCCACGCCGGAAACATTCCACACTGCAGGAAGATTCTCCGCCAGGTGCGTCAGCATCGCGATCTCGGCGACCGAACCGTCCACCGCTGCGGCCATGTCCGACGCATCTCGCATTAGTGTCTCGAAATCGATACCAGCCTCTGCGCGATACGCATCCTCGTAGGACGTAAGCATCCGTTCTTCGAAGCCCAACCGAGAGGCCAGGTTGTGAAATCGATCGAAGAACTGCAATCCCCTCGCACCAGCATCCAGGATTTCGTCGGGATGCACGCGTGAATCACGCAGTGCAAGAATATCTTCGACGCACAAGGAGCCTTTTGGTACTGCCTGTGCGGTACCGCTCGTCGGTATCATGAGACCGACCCGCTGGAGTCTCGCAATCGCTGCGCACCCTGACCGTCCACCTCAGCGATCACCTCAGCCGAAGAGGAAAGCCGACGCGCCAACGCATCGAGAAGATCCGCACGGCCAGTCAAGCGAGAATTCAGGACCGCCAATGCCGACGCCAACGCGGCTCCATGCTCGGCGTAATCACGGCCCGAAACGGCACCGCTGAATCGCAAACGCCTGATCGGCTCGGCAGAATCGCGCAGAGCCTGGGCCACCGACACCGCATGGCGTGCCAATTCATCTGTTCCAGCGCGGTCGACATCCACGAGCGCTCCCAAGTTTCAACGGAACCACTCGAACGTCGAGCGGCCTTTGACTCCTTGGACGCAGCAGGGCGCAATTACGTTCCCTCAAAACGCGAACGCGTAATGAGGGGCTAAACCGAACCGACGATCTCGGCCAACTCGTCGGCCAGCTTCTGCGCGAGCGGAAGTTCGGTGGCCTCGACCATGACGCGGACCAGTTGCTCTGTCCCGGACGGGCGCAGGAGCACGCGACCACCGTCACCGAGGACGCGCTCTGCGTCCGCGACTGCTGCGAGTACCGACGGCGATGCTGCGACTGTCGCCTTGTCCCCAACCTTCACGTTGATCAGAACTTGCGGGAGGGTTGTCATCGTTGCGGCCAGCGCGGATGCCGACTTACCCGTGCGAGCCATGCGTCCGAGCAGCCGGAGGCCGGTGAGAATCCCATCGCCCGTGGTGCCGAACGCCGGCAACACGACATGGCCTGACTGCTCGCCACCGAGGCTGTATCCGCCCGCGCGCAGTTCCTCCAAGACGTAGCGGTCGCCTACGGCAGCAGTCACGATGTTGATACCGGCCTCGCGCATCGCGATGTGCAAACCGAGATTGCTCATGACAGTCGCGACGAGAGTGTTCTCGACCAACTCACCGGCGTCGTTCATCGCGATCGCCAGAACTGCCATGATCGCGTCACCGTCGACCACCGCTCCGGTCTCGTCGACGGCCAGGCAGCGGTCGGCGTCGCCGTCGTGCGCGAGGCCTAGGTCCGCCCCGTGATCGACTACGGCTTTCTGAAGATTCTCCAGGTGCGTCGATCCGCAGCCGTCGTTGATGTTTAGGCCGTCGGGATCGGCGCTGATCGCGATGACGCGAGCGCCCGCTGCCGCGTAGGCAACCGGTGCGAGCGCGGAAGCAGCGCCGTTGGCGCAGTCGACCACAACGGTGAGTCCAGCGAGTGGCTCGCTCGCCGCGCTCGCCAGATGCGCAAGGTACAGCTGAGCGGCGTCGTCGACCGTACGGACGCGGCCGATCCCGGCACCTGTCGGTAGGACGGGCGGTGCAGTGCCCTCGAGTGCATCCTCGATCGCCACCTCGACAGCATCATCGAGCTTGTGTCCACCGGCTGCGAAAATCTTGATTCCGTTGTCCGGCATGGGATTATGCGATGCAGAGATCATGACACCGAGACTGGCGTCGAGCTTTGCCGTCAAGTATGCAACTGCCGGAGTCGGAAGAACACCCACGTCGAGCACGTCGACACCCGCGGAACTCAATCCTGCGGTCACCGCGGCTTGAAGCATCTCACCGCTGGCGCGAGGATCGCGGCCGATCACGGCGGTCGGACGTTCGTCCGCGGTATCGGCTGTCAGTACGCTCGCCGCGGTAACTGCCAATCTCAATGCAAGATCTGCAGTCAGATCCGAATTGGCAAGTCCACGAACACCGTCAGTACCGAACAACCGACCCATAGAACGACTCCTGAATCCTGTGAACCTCGAGAAGGGAACTCGAGAAGGGAATTTCTCCGAGAAACACAAGAGCGAGCGTCCGGTAACGATGGACGCCCGCTCTTGTGGTGAACAGGTGCCGAAGCAGACCCGTCGGGTCAACCTCGGCAAAGCATCAGCGCTTGGAGTACTGCGATGCCTTACGGGCCTTCTTCAGGCCGTACTTCTTACGCTCGACCGCGCGGGCGTCACGCGTCAGGAAGCCTGCACGCTTGAGGGCCGGACGATCATCAGGGGTTACCTCGATGAGTGCGCGCGCGATAGCCAGACGCAGTGCGCCTGCCTGACCGGACGGGCCGCCACCGTGCAGCAGTGCAATGATGTCGAAAGACTCGGGACGCTCGACGAGCACCAGCGGAGCCTTGATCAGCTGCTGGTGAACCTTGTTGGGGAAGTAGTCCTCCAACGTACGACCGTTGAGCTTGAACTGACCGGTACCGGGAGCCATCCGGACGCGAACGACAGCCTCCTTGCGGCGACCGACGGTCTGGACCGGGCGATCGAGGACGATCGGTGCGAGCGTAGCTGCAGCAACCTCTTCGACGACCTCGACTGCGTCAGAGACAAGCTCTTCCACTGCTTCGATGTTCTCTTCGGACACGTTCTGCTCTTCCGGCGATGTCACTGTGCGACCTGCTTGATCTCGAACGGCACCGGCTGCTGCGCGGTGTGGGGGTGATTCGGGCCCGCGTAAACCTTGAGCTTGCTGCTCATTGCGCGGCCGAGCTTCGTCTTGGGGAGCATGCCGACAATGGCCTTCTCGACGAGACGATCGGGAGTCCTGTCGAGGACCTCACCGACAGTGCGGGACTTCAGGCCACCCGGGAATCCGGAGTGGTGGTAAACGTTCTTGCCCTGCAGCTTGTTGCCGCTGATGGCAACCTTCTCTGCGTTGATGATGACAACGAAGTCACCACCGTCGATGTGCGGCGCGTAGGTGGGCTTGTGCTTGCCACGCAGCAAGTTCGCTGCCTGAACGGCAAGACGGCCGAGCACCACGTCAGTGGCGTCGATGACGTGCCACGTGTGGGTCACATCTCCGGCCTTCGGGGTGTACGTAGACACAGATCTTCCTCGTCTTAATTCATTCCACTGCTGACCATGTGCGTATCGCGTAAACGATCCTCGGCGGCCAGTTGAGACCCGAGAACCGCCGGTCTCCACGCATTTCTGCCGGAGCCCTACGGCACGCCACCGATAGACGATACCGGTCTACCCGCTGCCAGGTCAAAGCGCAGCCATTCCTGCCAACAGCATCATCGTCCAGCACAGCGATGCGAGCGATCGACATGCGCCTGCCCCGGCAACCTGACGGTACCGGGGCAGGCGGGGTGTCATCACGGCATGGGATGTTGTCAGCGACCGAACCCGTTTGCCGCGATCCGATCAGCTTCCTGCATCTTCTCCGAGCCGCTCGCCGTCGCTCCGGCGATCTGCGCGAGAACCATGTTCAGTTCTTCGGAAGCCTGAGCCCAGCGACGCTGTGCGTCGTTCCACGCTTCGGAACCTGCCCCTTCCCAGCCTGCTTGCAGCTTGTCCACGACAACCTTGATGTCGCCCTGTTTGTCGTTGATCGCTTTGGCCTGCTGTTTCATCTGATCGGACAGCATTGCGAGGCCGCCGAAGTCGTACTTGATCCTGTCGGACATAACTGCTCCCGGTTCGGTGTGACTGGAGAGAAATTGTGAGAACTAACTTGCGAGAACTACTGGCTGAGGATTGCTTGATCGGACGATGAAGAGCTGGCGGTCAGGACATGTTCACCGTCGCGCCGCGAAGCGAGCTGACGTTGTCGTCTTCGGTCGAGTCGAAGGTTCCCGCGGCCTGTTTGATCTGCTCGCAGATGTCGGTCAGAGCTGTGTCCAACTTCAGGGCCGCGCTGTTGTATCGCTCCATGATTCCTGCGTATTCGACCTGCGCCGCACCGTTCCACGAATTGTGCGAAGCGTCGGCCTCCGACCGAACAGCGTTGACCAGCCCCCTGATGTCACCGAGATGTCCGTCGATGGTCCCCGCCGAATCGATCAATTCAGCGGTAGTTGCGGTAAAGCCCATGTCGTCCCCCTGGATTCGGTGAGTACCGTTCGGTATCGGCGATCACACACAACGGGCTTTGTCCGTCGGATGTGCACCGGGGTCGAGCGGAACTCCCTGATGTGCGCTACACATACTTTGACGCGACCTTCGTGCCAACGGTTCCGGCCCGACCGAAGAATATTTTCAGAACCGACCGATCCGGTCACGGTGTGAATTCGACCGACTGCCACATCCGCAGGCAGTCCGCTTCGAGACTGCCCCACTCACCGACCAGATACTGGCAGCCGATACTCACTTGCCGTCCGTTGTCGACGTACACGTGCCAACGCACCTCGGAGAAATCGTCCGGAAACTCGACGTACACCACTGCCTGTTTTCCTGCGGCATCGTCGAGCACAGAAAACTCTGCGAACCGCAATGGGTCCTCGAACGTCGAAAACTGCTGATGCAAAACGGCTTCGACGGAATCGAATCCCACACCTTCCGCAAGACGTTTCTCGATGACCACGATCTTGCGATCCGCGCCGGAACCGGGTACCAAATCGGTACGCCCGCTCGAGGTCCCTCGCGACAGAAGCTTCCAATCGGAAGGTACCTCTGCCGCAACGCTTCCCACGTCCACACGCGTGAGTTCCGGCGTGGCACCGGACTCGATCGACGAGATCGAAGTCTTCGGCGCAGGCGTTTCCTGATCCTTCGACGCCTCCACGATCTCTACTTCGTCTTCCGCCGTGGCTGCGACCGACCCCGTCAACCGAGAATCGTTTCGATCGCGAGTGGACACCACCACCGTTCCTGCGACCGCACCGGCGACGGCGACCACCGCAAGCGCCGCCGCGAACCATCGACGGCCTCCGCGCCGCCCGCCGACGCGACGCGGCGAAGAGGCATTCGAGTCCAAGGAAGGAATCGACTTCGCGCCATCCGTATCGCCTACCCACCCGGCGCCGAAAGCCGAATTGTCGACGATTCGTCCCGAACTGTCCCGCGCGGTTGTCTGGCGAACGAGCGTCTGAGGATCCACCAGAGACGCAGCCACCCGGCTCTCGTCCAGAATTCGGATGCTCGCGTGGCCGTGAACATTCGTCGACCCCCGTTCGAGCGAAGCCGCAACAGCATGAGAGCTCGGCCCGACCAACACCACAGCGTCCCGAACCGATAGATCCCCGATTGCGGAAAACAACCCCGCAACGTCTGCGATCTCCGAACTTTGTGTTCCGTCGATTCGGAGTTCACCGTCGACCTCAGCGACAACAGAAGCGACCACCGTTCCGCCTCGCAGTTCGAGGACGACACACCGCGATCGCCAAGCCGTATGAGCCGACCTCGCCGCCGCGATCGACGTCGGAACGAGTACGACGTCGTGCGCCACTCGACGTGCGGCATCGAGCAATCGCCGCCTGCGTGGGGCACCCCAATCCGAGGGATGACTGAGATGAAGAATGTCTGCGTCGACGATTCCGCACCCGTCCATCGCACTGGAGATCAGCCTGGCCACCTCCAAGACAGTCGGGACAACCCGACCATCCACGTCGACATAATCGTCGTCGATGTAATCGATCGCATTCTCGCCGGCCGCACCGGGGCCCGACGCCGGTTCGCGTCTGAGGTCTGCACTGCAACAGAATTCGCGTTGACCCGACACGACCCAGATATTCGATGCACCCCAATGTAACGAGACCGACACTGCGGACGGAGCGGTCACAGCGGTGGTATCCACGGAACTTGGACAAGTTGGGTTTGCGAGCGGGAAACGTAGACCCCACGGCCTTCCGGCATCGCCGACGCGCGGACAGTGCCAACGAGATTTCCCTCGTCACGGCTTCCGCTCATGATCAATCCGGCCGGCGCCATGTCGCGAATTCTCGCAATGACCGGCTCATACAGTGCTCTGGCCGCACCACCCGAACGGCGGGCAATAACCAGGTGCAAACCGATGTCCTTGGAGTGCGGAATGTATTCGAGCAACGGCGCCACCGGATTTCCACTCGGTGTGGCCACAAGGTCGTAGTCGTCGATCAGTACGTAAATCTCCGGCCCACTCCACCACGACCGTTCCCGCAATTGCTGCTGCGTTGTTTCGGCGTTCGGCATTCTGGCAGCGACGATCCGAGCCAAGTCGACCATCAACTCACCGAAGGTCGTCGACGACGCCGAGTACCCGCCGAGGTGATTCCCTTCGACCACGCCCAGCAGGGAATGCCGATAGTCACCGATGATCAGCTTGGCCTGGGCCGGTGTGTTCGACGCGATGATCCCTTCGGCTATTCCACGCACGAGAGATGTCTTCCCACACGCGGTGTCGCCGAATATCAACAGGTGCGGGTGTTCCCGGAAGTCCATGTACACCGGGGCGAGGTCGGTCTCACCGAGCCCGATCGGCACGGTGAGGCACCGACCGTCGGCCGCACTCGGTGAGGGCCACCGGGTCCCGACAGCTTCGAGAAGTTCTGCCCGCGAGTAGGAATCCGGGAGCATCCGCACGGTGGGTGCCGGACGCGAATTCGACATGGCTGCAATACGTTCGACCGTCGCCACCACAGCCGTACTCGAGTTCTCACTACCCGGTAGGCCGTCGATTCGAGGTAGTCCGGTGAGAAGGTGGAGTCCGTCGCGAGTGATGCCACGACCCGGTCGACCTTCCGGCACCAGGCCGGCTTTCCGGCGACCCGCATCCGAATCTCCCGGATCACCCAAACGAAGTTCGATGCGAGTACCCAGTTGATCCTTGAGTGCCGGCCGGATCTCGGCCCACCTCGACGTCGTGACGATCACGTGTACACCGAAGGACAAACCTTGACCGGCGAGCATGTTGATCTGGGGCTCGAGTGATTCGAAATCCGAACGAACGCTTGGCCAACCGTCGACGACGAGGAAGACGTCACCGTACGGGTCCTCTCGGAGTCCCGCAGCCTCACCTTCCCCGGTGGGATCAGCTGTTCGCAATCTACGGAAATCGGCCATCGATTCGATGCCGAGGTCACGAAACAGTCGCTCCCGTTTAGCGACCACACCGAGTACCTCGGCAACTGTGCGCCGGACGCGGTCGGAATCCAAGCGGTTTGCCACCGATCCGACGTGCGGCAGATCTTTCAATCCGAGGAGCGTTCCACCGCCGAAGTCGAGGCAGTAGAACTGAATCTGTTCCGGCGTGTGCGTCATGCTCAGAGACAAGATCAACGTGCGCAACGCCGTCGACTTTCCCGACTGCGGGCCGCCGACAATCGCGAGGTTGCCAGTCGATCCGTTGAGATCGGCGACGAGTAGATCGCGGCGCTGATCGAACGGCCTGTCGACTATGCCGAAGGGTGCGCTCAGATTTCCGCGAGGTTGATCACCGGTCGCCCACCGCGGCAACAACTGGTCAAGCGTCGGAGATGACTCGAGCGGCGGGAGCCACACTTCATGCGCACGTGGACCGTGACCGCGCATGCGGTCTACGAGGACTCCCATGAGAGTACGTGCATCGTCACCGATTTCACCCATGTCGACGACGTCGGGCTCGACGGGAACGACAACGGCCTCTGGTCCGATCACGGGCTTCGCGATAAACGGCAGCGGCGCCAGTTCGACGGGGGAATCGACCGAGAATCGAGTGGGCACGATCCGCTCGCCCTCGTACGGGCCTGACACGTACGCACCTTGGAAGCGAACGATCTCAGCAGAATCGGACTTCAGGTATCCCGCACCGGGTGTACCCGGAAGGTGATAAGCATCGGGAACGCCGAGGACGGAACGAGACTCGTTCGCCGAGAACGTTTTCAAACCGACGCGATACGAAAGATGGCTGTCGAGACCCCGAAGCTTTCCTTCGTCGAGCCGCTGACTGGCCAGCAGCAGGTGAATGTGAAGTGACCTGCCCAATCGCCCGATGGCCACGAACAATTCGGCAAATTCCGGCTGCTGACTGAGCAGTTCGGAAAACTCGTCGACAACCACGAAGAGTGCCGGTAACGGATCGAGTGCAGCGCCGGCCAGCCTCGCCCTCTCGTAATCGGACACGTTTGCGAAGTTTCCTGCCGCACGCAACAGTTCTTGTCGACGATTCATTTCGCCGGCGAGCGCGTCCTTCATACGATCGACCATCGCCAATTCCTCGGCAAGGTTGGTGATGATCGCAGCAACATGCGGCGCCTCCTCGAGGCCGAGGAATGTACGAATTAGACGCTCTGCATAAACGAGCGGCCACGTTCGGTGCTACCAACACCGGCGCGTGGCCTCGGCCCACCAACGGAACGGAAACCGCTGTGAACCGTAGGACCACTCTATCGTCATCCCCTGACAACCGCCTTGAGCCATTGCTCGGCGTCATAGTCATCACTCTCATGATCGCTGCGTACGCAGCGGTATTCGGCATTCTGCGCATCGTCGTCGCCCTCGGTTGGTACGTCTCGTGAACTGACCGTGACCTGTTGAGCCAGGCCGGTCGACGTACCGGCCTGCGCTCTGCGCGCCACGATCCGTGAGCTTGTTGCACGTCGCTATCCGGTGAGTCCGACGTAAACCGACCACCCCGGTGCACTCCCCTAGTCCTGCCAACCGGCGCGGGCACCCACACGATGGTTCTGCGCAGACGCCGTGAGGGTTCAACATTCGCTCGTCCACTCTCAGTGGTCGGGCTACTTGTGTTGGCCGAGATGGACTATCGGGGTATGGAGTTCGGGCCGCGTTGGGGAAGGGGATTCGACACCGGCACCCTTGGGTGCTCCGATCGGCCAATGTGTCAGTGTGACAACTCCTTTGAAATTCCTGAGGCAACCCACGTTGATACACTTGCCCCGTACCGGTTTGGTGATGCTTGGCGGTGCACGCTTGTGAGAACAAGCCCAATGCCCCTCGTCCGTTGTGCTCCTTCGAACGAGGGGCATTGTTGTGTCTAAGCGGCTCGGCCAATCCCATTCTGAGGCAGACGTAGGCAGCTACCGCGCCGGTCGACACCATCGATCACTCAACGGTCGAGGCCCCCATGCCCACTTCCTCGAAGACTCCCTCATATCCAGACGCCTCCGTAAACAGAAACTCCGTTCCAACATTCTTCCACTGGCGATTCACAATAATCATGCTGTACATCGCGAGCCCACCAGCCAGATGAAAGAACTCTTCCGTATCCATCTGAACCTTTTCACCGGTTTTCGCCCGAGCGGGACAACGTCCCACAAATGTCGCGTCAGCAACCCCTCCCCTATGGGCCCAAATATGCCGAATCTGCTGCGCCTGGAAGACTGCGTCTTTGACTCTCGTCGGCACAGAACCACCAAGATTGATTGGCCTCAGAATTCGCTCGAATTGCGTAACCCCTATGCTCTTTTCAGAGCTGGTAGCGCGAGTCAACTCGCCAAGTACGGTTTCCGCTCTTTCATCGTCTGAGGCGAACAGGATATCGATCGGCAGTTTAATTTTGGCAAAAGCATCCCCACTAAGCAAACCAGGATCGGCCTTAATCGTCGCCTTAAAAAAATCCTCTACCAGGCATTCGAACGCACCCCAAAGGCCGAGTAGACTGTGAGCGTGCAGCGTGGGATACCCAGCGTCAATCTCCTTCTGCGCGCGTTCCGCCTCCTTCTCAGCACGTTCAATGACGTCCTGCGCCCCTTTGAGGATTCGGTACATCTCCGGCACGTGTGTCGTTCTCTGAAAACCTAAGTAGGTCAAACGAACCAGGGCATCGGTAGACTCGTAGTACTGAAACCAGTTATTGAACGCATCACCCAGGTGGTGTGACTTGTTTTCTGGTTCGTCGTCCATAAAATCTCAACTCCATTCTGCGGGCTGCACCTCGTGCTTCGCAGCCACGGTAACCGCTCTGCCACCGAGAAC
Organism: Rhodococcus sp. NJ-530; assembly: GCF_003860625.1. Lineage (NCBI taxonomy): Bacteria > Bacillati > Actinomycetota > Actinomycetes > Mycobacteriales > Nocardiaceae > Rhodococcus > Rhodococcus sp. NJ-530. The sequence goes on along the minus strand of NZ_CP034152.1, from coordinate 2,026,772 downwards.
CGCCAGGCAGTCACTTAACGTCGGCCAGGCGATCCCGTACACCAGTGACCAGACGATCGACGGCGATAGCACTCTGACCACCACTTTTCTGAGGGTGGGGGGTACGCGGCAGCTCCTCCACGGTGCCAACTGCCCATTTTTACGTACACGCCTGACGGCCCCGGTAGCCCGACCAGGGCAAATGCCAACCCTACGCAGAAACTCCCAGGTCACAGCCACGTCCTGTGCGGTAGATCAACCTACGTCGGTAACGTGGAACTCGTTTTAGGGAACCCGGCCCATCCGATATGAGCCAACGAGAACGGCCCCGCACCTTTCGGTGTCGGGGCCGTTCACTCTGCCAGGGCAGCGGTCAGCGGAACCAAGGCGACTTCTCGTCACCGGCACCGTCATGGCCACCGACAGCGTTGCCGTATCCGGCCTCGGTAACCGGGATCACTACCGGTGCAGATGCGAGCACGTCGGCCATAGCGGCGTCGGCCTCGATCAATTTCACCCAATGAGCGCGCCGGGCCGGTGGCAGCTTGCCCTCACGGATCGCGGTATCGACGTGACCGTTGACGACTGCCTTGGCCGCCGCAGCCGACACGGTTCGGCCTTCCTCGGCTGCCAGCTCGAGGGCTGCGAGCTGCGCGGCGTCGATCAGCGTCAACCCCTTGCCCGCGGCCTTTGCTGCGATCGCGTTCTCTGCTACAGCCAAGTCGGCAATGGCCGCGAGGATCACGGCTACGTCGGCGGTGTCCGCTGCCAGGCCGAGCGCCTCGAGCAGTGCGGTGGTCTGTTCGTCGTTGAATGTCAGTTCCACGGTTCTGTCCTCCTTAGCTTGCGAGTGCGGTGAGACGCTTGGCGGCGTACGGCTTTTCGACGGCGAACGCAGGCACGCAGTACGTTTGCGCCCAATGCGATCGCGTTGCCCGTTCGTCGTAAATCTCGACGGTGAGCGGCTTCTCGAAACCAACGGCCCCAAGTTCCCCGGCCTGCACGACGTATGCGGATCCGGCGGCCAAGCGTGCGTTACTCACCAGTTCCAAACCGAACGATTCGAGCACGTCGGCCAAATCTTTTCCGTAGAGCGTACGCAGCACACGAGCCTCGGCAGGCGAGGTGAGCAGCGTGTCCGGGACGATGCCCAACTCGTCAACCTCGAATGCTTCGAGTGCCTGTGCCAGGGATCCGGTGGGGCGCTCGCTGGGATCCGTCGGGGTCGCGCCGTCGAGGATCGCTGTGTCCCACGGTGCACTAACGACGAGGTCGTCGACATCGGCCTCGGTCACAGCCAGCATCGCGGCGGCGTCGACCTTGGCAACGACGCTGTTCGCGAGCTGCGTCGTCTGGTTATCGACGTAACTCTGGTCGTTGCGATCCTTGTGCTCGTCGAGAATCTGGAATCTTCCACCGAAATCCTCGACCAGTGCCCGCTTGGGTTCGGGCTGTACGCCATCAACCACGGCGTACTCTGCGCCGGGCGAACGCTTCTCGACGCCCGAGGCGTACAGGTCCGACGCCTTGGCCACACTGTAGAGAATGCCGCCGCCCTCGACCGGTACCCCGAGGCTCGTGAAGAACTTGGGCATGAGCAGCTGTGCATCGGCCAGGTGGGCGATCCGGTCGCGCAGGATCGTCGGATTGCGCAGGACAACATCGACCGTCAGCAGGCGGCCTTCGAGATGCGGGATAAGTGGATTGACCATGGGTTGTGTCTCCTAATCAGACGTAGAGATGAATCTCAGCGAGTGCGCCCGAGGCGGCACCGGACAGCGCGTATCCGACCGCCTTACCGGCAGCGAGCTTCACTGCCTTACCGGTCGCTCCGACCTCGACCTCGTCGAACGCTGCGAGCACACCGGCGGTGAGTACTCGGACGGTGCCCGCGCGGTGGATCGTGACCAGTTCGCCGGTAGCGGCGTCGTGCGCAGCGACACCGAACGATCGGCCGGCCGCCGTAGCGGTTGCCACAGCGACGTTGCCGCCGTTGGCAATTCGGTTGCCCGACACCGCGACGAACGTCGATTTGACGACGGCGGCGGTTGCCTGTCCCGTCAGTGTTGCGCCGGGCGCGTACACGAGGATTGACTCGGCCATGGGCCGTTACCTACTTTCTGTTGCGCGGCCACGACGGTTGCGCCGTGCCGCTGCGAGCGCCACAGCCATTGCTGTAGGCGCGTTATCCGTGCGGGTGAATGTGGCGGTGACGGCCTTGGCGGCGACACCGAAATGAGCGGGCAGGTCGGCAATGCTCGTGATGCCAGGGTTGGTAACCCCCAGCAATGCGCAGGCCGTGAGAACGAACGGGTACTTGGTGCCGTCGGCTGCCTCGACCTCGTTAACGCCCTCGACGCTGCGTGACGGGTAAGCGGTGGCCATCACGTTGGCAAGCCACGAGGGGACGCCCACATAATCCCCGACGAGCGTTTGACCGTCCGCGGTGACTCGCAGGTTGCCGACGTACCCGATTGCAGGCTCACCGTCGAACCGTGGGTCGTCGTGGCCGAGCTTGAGCGGTGGGCGGCGCAAGACACCGGCAGCGGCGGCCTCGACAGCCGAGTGCAACATTTCAGTTGTCACGTCCCACTTGCCTGTTGATATGTCCCACGTGCCGACCTTGATCAGTTCCACGCCCGGCACGGTGACCAGTTGCGCGTTAGGCATTGGCCACCGTGCCAGCGGTGTCAGCGGCGCAGCCCGTGAGCCCGCTCGGCTGCGATCCGCTCGGCGTCGGCAAGGGAGTAAACCCATCGACCCCCGGCCTTACGCGAAACGAGACGGCCCCGGCGTGCGAGGTCTCGGACACCGGACGGACTAATGCCGAGGACGGCAGCGGCCTGCCGTGAGTCGATGAATGCATAGACCTCAGATTGCGCCGGATCATGCTGTACGCCAACCTGACTGACGTTTGAACTGACGTTTGACGACCGAGCACTGACGCGTGCGTTAGCTCGGTCAAGTTCGTCGCGCAATCCCATGACCTTGTGACCGAGCACTCGGCCACCGGGCGCAGCGCGTAGGGCGGCGTCGTAGTCGTTGATGATGCGCACGAGCAACCCGGCGGCCTCGGGGTCGAGGTACACGCCGACGAGCGGCTGCGCGCTCACAAGTCACCACCGGCACCCGGACGACGACCCCGTACTTGATCCTCGAGAATGTCGACGTCGAGGTAGGCCAACGCTTGGCACCGAGCGATCGTCGCGCGCCGGTTTTCGAGGCTATCGGTCGCAGCGAACAGATCCAGCAATGCACGTAGCAAGGCATCGAGCCCGTCACCCGTCTCGGCCTCGGCAAGGATCGCGTCGACCTTGGCGGCATACGTCTCGGCCACCTCAGGTTGGTCGGCAGACCGCCGACCTTCATCCTGAAGTAGCAGCCGGGCAGCAGCTTTCATGTTTGCCTCGTTCATGCCGACACGCCTTCGACGAGGCGAACCACGCGGCCACCGGCCACGCTGACATGCTCTGCCCTACCCGCTTTGATCAAACCGTCAACCGCTGCATGCGTCATCACGCGGCTGTGGCGATCCTCGGCGGCGTATCGAATCCGACGGGCCAACTCGGCTAGCGGCAACCCGTCGTAGGTCTGGAGCAGGTCGACCACGAAGCGAGTCGGCAGCTGTCCGTCGAACTGAACGTCGACGATTGAGAATGAAATCGGTGTTGTCATGATGCTTGACGCTCTTCTCTGTCACGGGAATAGCTATGGCTATGGCCGTGCAGGGCATGGACTTCGAGGGTGATCATCTGTGGGCGGTGCCGTGATCTGCCGTTCACGCTTGGCACCGAGTGGTCGTCACTTGGTCATGCGCAGGATCCGGTCGGCGTCGAACGAAACGTGCCCGTCCTCGACGAGGCGGCGCAGGGTGTCGGCCACGTCCGAGGATTCATCGCTGTACGGGTGCGCCAAGGCGGCCAGCGCGCAAAGCTCACTCACTGTTAGGCCCTCGGTGAACTGAAACTTGAGTGTGCGGGCAATCCACTTGCCCTTGTCGTAGTCAGCGAACTTGTCGAGGTAGACCTCGACCGCTGCGTTGTGAGCTTGCTCAGACCTGATGGTCATGATGCTGGAATCCTTTGTCTAAGTAGTTGATTGACGGTCGAGTTGTGTATGCATCGCAAATACGTCGTCTGACGCAACGTAGGGATTTACGGTCCGCAAACCCTTGCCGCGCCCGCCGTCTTCCACGTACCCCTGCGTGATCAGAGTTGCGAGCGCTGCCAGGTTGGCGGCATATTTCCCGGTCATCGCCTGCGCCGTTGCCGTCTTCGACATTCCGGGGTGATCCGTCACGTACGCGGCGGCCTTGTCCAAAGTCGCGGCATCGTTCGCTTTCACACCACCGGGCGCAAGCTCTGTTGGCACCTGTAGCTCGACGTGGATCCCGGCACCACTCGTCGAGTCGACCACGACGGTAGCTACGGCCTCGGTACGGTCGGCACGCATCTTGTCTGACGCAATGAGCTGCCCCCGAACACCGCCGGGCCGATCCTTGCCGATGCGCACGTTGACGACACCGCGCCGGCCACGACCGAGCGGTGTGCCCACCTCGACAATGTAGGCAGCACCGGTGAGACCGTTCATCTTGGCCGAGCCGCCGACAGCGAATCGACCACGGCCTGCATTGTCCTTCGACACGTGGTCGATCAGTGCCACGGCTGCGCCGGTCTCACTGGCAATCTTGCGAGGCATGGCAATTTGCCATTTGGTCACGTCGTCGTTGTCGATCGACGAGTAACCGAATGTGGCCAGCGCGTCGGTGACACCGTCGATAATTGCCAGCGAGTAGGTGGCCTCGAGCAGTCGCGCCCACCGCATTCGACTTGTCAACGACGTGAACGATTCCTCGGGGTGCAGGTAGTGGAAGTGCCGAGCGATCATGTCGACGGGGGCACCAAGCTCACGGAGTCGGCCTACAACAGACGCGGCGTCGGACTCGTAATCGAGGTACAGAACGTCACGCCCCTGACCCAACTCGACAGCCGCTGCGTGCTGCATGATGAGCGATTTACCGGACTCAGATTCACCGTGAAACGAATGCACGAGGCCGGGATACATCAGGCACAATCCGTCAGCGCGGGCCATGATCGACGGTACCGGCGCAACGAATCTGTCAGCCAGAATCTCGGTGAGGTCCACGGGATCCCACGAGGACGTAGCTGTGACGGCCTCGGCAGCAACATCAGCGGCGGCCTGTTCACGCAATCGCGCCGTTGCATCGAGCTCGGCCTGCACGCGTGCGTCAGCAGCATCCTTTAGCGTCAGAACTCTCGCTCGACGCTCAATCTCGGCGCGGCACGACTTGATTGGGTGATCGTCGTCGAAGTGAATCGTCACCTCAAGGGGAACCTCGGGGCAGCCGACAACGGTCAATGCGTCGTCGGACAGTTCGTGCACACTTCCGCCCCTGGAATCCCAATGCGCCCTGACGCTCTCAAGGATCGTGGTCGAGTGCGGGGAGTAATGACCTATGACCGTCCACGGGTCGTCCTCGGCGTCGAACGGCGGCTCGTCGTCATCTTCCCAACGGTCGACGATTTTGTTAATGTCACTGTCACTTGGTAATCCAGTTCGAAGACCGCCGGTGTGTCCAGCACCGGCGGTTTCTTTTGTCGAAGTCATCCCGTTGCACCGCCTCTCAGCAGGCCGATAATTCGCGCACGCTGCCCGTCCGACATAGGTGGCGCTGTAGCCAAGAGGGCAGCCACCGACGAGTCGCGTTTCGGCACAAGGCTTTCCTTGCGTTCTAAGGTTGGCGCGGTCATGACTAGCGCGCACCGCCGCGCAACACCGCGACGACTCGATCAATTTGCGAATCAGTGAGCTGCACGGGCGAATCGGCAATGACCGCCTCGATTCGTCGTGTCGTCAGCTCCCGATGTGCTGCAATCAGTTCGGGGTGGCAAGCCGGTCGGTAACGAGTGAGCGCACCTACTCGAGCACGCAGGGTGGCAATGGGGGCGTTGATGTTTGTCTTGTTAGACCTCACGGGGTCGTCCTCGGTTCGTCGGTTTATCGCTTGGAATTGAGCGTGACAGGCGACCGTGGTCCAGAAATCGACCGAAATGCCTTGTGCCACAAAACCCGTGAGATGTTTTGCAGGTCAGGAACTTATTGCAAATGACGCATGTAAACCCGTGAGTTGTCGACACATTCCATCCGCTGGACTGACCTGCACAAACAGAATTTTTAGTGATGCTCGTCACATAATTGGACTTCCGACGAGTGCGCCCCAAGGCCGGCCATCGGGTGGCCGTGTGACTCGCTGCGTTCCCTTTGCCGTGAATCGGGCACGTTAGACCACCATCAACCACGAGGCCGTGGACGGGACACACAGCCATGTTGGCCGCATTGTTCTACGCAGCGTCCCCAGACCTGCCGGTGCCTTTGCCGGTGAACAGGTGGCACGAAACAACAACCGACACCGTCACTGTCGATCTCCATTCGCCCGAACAGTTCCCCAGTTCCCCCTTTATAAAGAGGGGGAACTGGGAACGGTTCAGTTCGGAACCGTTCCCGGAACTATGGGGAACTATTGGGAACTAAACCCCAAAAATGCCATTGACCAGGACAAACGTCGGGGAACTATTGGGGAACAGTTGAGCTCGATCGGCGGTGCCGGTGACTGTCGAAAGTGCCAAATCGGCGGGAACTAGTTCCCGTAAAGGTCAGAGCGTTATTGGGGCGTAGCGGCGTCGAACTGTCTCGTCTGTGGGAACTGTTCGGGAACGGTTCAAAATGAACACCGCCCTCGCCCTTCAAATAAGGCCGTGCAGAGGGTTGATCTTGGGGCCGTGTCGAACTACTCCGAGGCGGTGTTCCAACCGATACCGACGTACGTCGGGTCGAACCGTCGCAGGCCCTTGGGCGACTTGTGTACGGTCACCGTGATCAGGGCGTCGATTACCTTGCCGCGGATATCCGGTGACAGTTCAGCCCACCGTCGACTCAACTGGTCGCCGGTCAACACGAGGTCGGCAAGCGGTGAAACCATCCGCGCGGCGGCAAGTTCAGCGTCAATGACAGCAATCTTGTCCCTTAGCTCGGACGTGCCACGGCGCAACTGAGAACCGTCGATAGCGCCTTCCGCGAACAACGACGACAACTCGTCTGCCCGTGCCTGTAACCCGTCCCGAGCGATCTGCATGGCGGGTAGATCCCGTTCGGGCTCGTCGAGTACCAACTGTGCGTCGGGTGCTGTCAGTCGACCGATCACGAGGGCGTCAACGTATTCGTCGAGGGCCGCGAGTTGGCGGCGCACATGGTGCTGCGGGCACCGGTACGACCGAACGCCGCCTGTGGCCACGTGCAGGATCAGACGTTGGCCGCACTCACCACATCGGTAGACCCCGCTCCCCTGATGCTTGCGCTCGAACGACACGGCGCTTGTGCGGCTCGGATCGTTGAACAACGCAAGCAACGCGTGGTGTGAGTCCTGGTCGATCAACGGCTTCCAATTACCTGCACCCACGACGCGGCCACGATGCACGACCAAGGCGGCGTAGCGCGGGTTCGCCAACACTCGTCTCACACTCGTTGCGCGCCACTCGATACCGCCGTGAGTTGTCCGTAGACCACGTTGGTTCCATTCCCGCGCAACCTGCCGCAACGACGTACCCGCCAACACGTCGGCTGCCGCTGTGGACACAGCCGACGCCTCGGGCTCGTGAGGCTCACCCGACGGTGAGTAGCCGAATGGTCTGCGCGAGGCGCTCCACACGCCTGACGCCGCTTTCTGCTCGTTGGCGCGCTTGCGTCGCTCACTCGTGTGCTCGGATTCCTGCCGCGCAATTGCTCCCATGACACTGGCAATCATGCGCCCGGCGGGGGTCGACAAGTCGAAATTTCCACCCCGCACAGTGCGCAATTCGATACCGCCCTCGTCGGCCAAGGTGATTAATCGCTCGAGGTCTTTCATGTTCCGGTGCAATCGGTCGGGGTGCCAGCAGATCAACGCGTCGTACTGCCCGTTCTTCATTCCGTCGAGCATGGCCTCGAAACCCGGCCTGACACGGCCCGAGTAAGCCGAAATGTTGTTGTCCGAAAAGTGTTCTACTACTTCCCAATTCAATGATTCTGCGAGAGCCTGGCAGTCCTCGAGCTGACGACTGACGCCGAGCCCTTCGCCGGTCTGGTCACTGGAGATTCGGGTGTAGATCGCTGCGCGCATGGATTCAGCATAAGCGTCCCACTTGACTTACGGTTCCGAGAAAGGTTGCACCACCTTTGAAGTCGATCAGGACGAGGTTCAGTGCGTTGGGAGAGTGGGTCGCGATCAGGCCGAGCACCAAGGTTCGCAGGAACTCCGACTTGCCAGAACCGGTGGCTCCGATACACAGCCCGTGCGGACCCATACCGTTCTCGGCCGACTCCTTCAGATCCAGTTCGACGGGGTTTCCGTCTTGTCCGACACCGATCGGCACACGGAGTCGGTCGCGCCCCTGACGTGGAAGCCAGCCATGCTCAGGATTGAACCTCGCAACGTTTCCTATCCCCAACATCTGGCTCCACGTCCGAATGGATCGGTCGTCGTCAGCTGCGTCGACGGCATTCTGCGATGCCGCACGGAACGGTGCGATGCGACGCCCGAACGCCTGCGCCAGGCTCGTCGTCGCAGCGTCGGGCCTCGCAAAGTTCTCAACTCCTGCGCTGCTCACCGCGCCGATCTGATCGCTACCGACGACCAGTCGCAACCCACGCGTCGCCACCAGCCGCGGGCAGAACCCGCACAGGTCGAGGACTGTCACCGAGTCGAGCCCGGATTCGGACAACAGGCCGGTGTCACCTTCGAGTAAGCCACCGTCCACGACCAGCACGAGATGCGGAACGCCCGCACTGGCTGGAGTGTTGCGAGCGAATCGAGCACGCATCGAAAGCGGTTCCCCGAGGGAACTTTCGAATTCGAGATACGAACCGAACACCATGCGTGCAGTGCCGGTGCCGTCCTGAGACTGCGGGTGTTGCACGTGTGGGAGCCACTTGACCCACTCCCACTCGGATTCGGTATCGGGACCGCACACCACCGCAACTTGGAGCGTGTCCGGACCGTGGAATGTGCACAGCTGCATCAACATCGAGCGGACTAGCGCACGAGCGGAATCTCTCTGCCCCTCGATGGACATCGCAGCAAATCCGCGAAGCGAGACGGCGGTCGGCAGGTCCTGCACAACCGAATGTGCACGGACGAATCGCCGAAGTGAGACAGCAGCGACGGGTTCGAGATCCTCGACCGGCCCGGTCTCCGGAGACACGAGTCTGGTGGCCAATCGCTGTGTACCCAGACCTACCCGAACGTGGCAGTAGTCCGAGTCGGTGATCTGACGCTCCCACATCCGCACAGTCCCGGCCAGTGTCCAGAGCAGCGACGGCTCGGGATTGCTCCACTCGAGAGCAGCACGCTGCGCACCAGTCGTCGCAGCAACATCACTACGCACCTGATCCAGGTACCGGAGGTAGTCCTTGCGGTCCTCGTTCGCTTCGGACGCTCTTGCTCCACCGCTACGACCGCCCCCGGCGAGCATTCCGAGCATCGACACCATCATCATGACCGGAAACAGCAGGGACATCGGATTGCGCGCCATGCCGGAAGAGAACATCAGCGCCACCATGCCGATCATGGCAACCACCATGATCACCGGAAGTAGTTTGGTCAGTAGGTTTCCCGGCGTGACGCGAGGTATCTCCGGTGGGGGCTGAAGCGTCACCTCGCCGCCCGGTGTGCGCGGCGATTCACGGCGTGCTCGACGCGCAAATCTGACAGTGCTCAATTCACCCACCCCCATCGGTGCTGCAGCTGTTGCCGCCAGACGCCTCGTCCGACTACCGCCGGCCCCCCAAGGCGTACTCGCGCAATTGCAAGAGAGTAGATCACAACACCGACACTCGGGTCGGTGCCACCTGTTGTCGGCGCTGTCTCCGATACAGGCGCGCAGTTCATGTCGTATTGTTCGGGTGAACTGGGGTGACGCGAAGGGGGAATCGCGTCATGGGAGGGGACAGATCTTGACCAGCACCACTACAACCAGCGCTGCGAACACCGGAAACGGACGAGGCGCGAGTCATTCTGCCGAACTGTGCAGGTTGACGGTACTTTCAGCCCATTCGCAGGTGGATCTTGCGGTGCCGCTTCGTGTTCCACTCACCGTGGTCATTCCGGGCATTGTGGACACAATTGTCAACCACAGCAATTTCAACGAGTTCGACCACACCACCGAACAATTCGAGCCCGTCGACTGGACTCTGTCGAAAGTCGGCAGGGCACCGCTGGCACCGACGCTGTCGCTGCACGAGCACGGAATCCGCGATGGAGAATTGCTCGTACTCGAGGCCTCGGACACCGCTGCCCCGCCCCCACTCTTCGACGACATCATGTACACCGTCGCGGCCACGGATGCGGACGTCTACCGACGCTGGACTCCGGTCACCGCGCGCATTGTCGGCTCGACCGCCGCCCTCGTCGCTGCGCTCGTCGCGGCCCTCGCCCTGGTCCTCGGCGACACGGGACTGATCGGCGCCGTCTGCGGCGGAGTGACGTCTTTGGTGCTCACCGTCGCCGCCGTCGTGGCAGCGCGGGTGTACGGAGACTCTGGAAGTTCCGTCACGCTCGGATGCGCTTCGGTGCCACTGGCGTTCGTCTCCGGCGCACTCTGCGTGCCCGGCACTGTTCTTTCGGCTCATCTGCTTCTCGGTTCGGCATTTGCCGCTGCGGTAACTCTGATCTGCTTCCGCTTGTGCGGCGCCGGATTAGCTGTCTTCACAGCACTTCTCGTCGTCCTTCTCGCGGCGGTGGGCACCTTTGCCGTCACTACCACGCTTCCCGAGGCGCGCACCGCGACCGTCAGCGGCGCGGTGATTGCCGCCGCATTGATCGTTCTCACGTTCACCGCTCGACTGTCGATGTTGTTCGCGCGACTACCGCTTCCTCCTGTTCCGACGCCGAGTAATCCCCTCGACGACGACCGCGACGGACTGCCCGAACCCGAACTACCCGGGCTGACCGAGTTGGCGGAAAGGGCAGGGCGGGCGCGTAGCTATCTGACCGGGCTGATCGTGGCCACGTCAGTGGTCGCGCTCGTCGCTGCCGTCGCACTCGCGTGGTCCTGGCCTGGTCAGGGGATCGTCTGGCCGAATCTTGCTCTCGCATTCGCGACGGCCGTCGTGCTGATGTTTCGCGGGCGCACCTACGCGGGCGCACAGCAGGCTGTGCCACTCATCGCGGCAGGCATCTCGGTGATTCTCGTTCTCCTGGGCGACATGGCATGGACCCATCGCGACCATGCATTGGTCGTCTTCGCCATCACGATGACCGTTCTCCTCCTGGCACTGGTTCTGGGAATCCTTGCCCCCCAGAACACATTCAGCCCCGTGATGCGACGCGCTGCCGAGCTGTTGGACCTCGCTGCGATTGCAGCAATCGTTCCGCTGATCTGCTGGGTCAGTGGCCTCTTCGCGCTCATGCGTGGCCTCTGAGCGATCGGTGATCGATGGTGATTCGACGGGCAACAAACATCTGCGCCAGTCTCGTGATCGTTGCCTTCAGCGTTCTCGCCGGGGCAGGTGGCGCATCGAGCGCGGTTCCCTCCCCCATCGATCCTGCAATGCTGCCCGAGGACGGTCCGCCTGCACCTCCACAACCCACCGAACAACGAACCCTGTGCGTCCCAGCCGTGGCAGGTGGTGACGGTGCGGACATTCCACGTTCTCAACGAGATCTGGGATTCGATTCTGTGTGGCCGATCACCAGAGGGGCAGGACAGCGAATTGCTGTCATCGACACCGGTGTCAGCAGACATCCCCGGCTGCCATCGCTCGACGGCGGCGGTGATTACGTCGGTACCTCCGACGGCACCGACGATTGTGACGCACACGGAACTGTCGTGGCCGGTCTCATCGCCGCCCAGCAAGTCGAGGGTTCCGGATTCTCCGGAGCTGCGCCTGACGCAAAGATAATTTCGATCAGGCAGTCCAGTGCCGCCTTCTCGGTGGCCGGCCAACGCGAAGACCCTGCTGTAGCCGAGAACTCATCCGGGTACGGAAACGTCGACACCATGGCATCGGCCGTCCGTCACGCTGCGGACATGGGTGCAAGCGTCATCAACATCTCCGAAGTCGCCTGCAAGCCTGCCGGGGACGGGATCAGCGACCAACGACTCGGCGCTGCAATCGAATACGCCACGATCGCGAAGAACGTCGTAGTCGTCGCAGCTGCAGGGAACGTCGGATCCGGAGGTTGCAAGAACCAGAATCCGCCGCCGGATCCCCTCAATCCCCTGGCCGATCCATGGAACTCGGTTGTGACGATTGCCAGTCCGGCTTGGTACGACGACTATGTCCTCACAGTGGGGTCGGTAGACCCCAATGGCGCCGCCAGTTCCTTCAGCCTCGGCGGTCCATGGGTCGACGTGGCGGCGCCCGGCACCGGAATCACCTCACTTCACCCGACGTCGCCCGGTCTGACCAACGGGGTGTACGGCTCCGACGGCGCCGTACAGTCGTTCAACGGGACCAGTTTCGCTGCGCCCCTTGTCGCGGCAACCGCCGCACTGGTCCGGTCGGTTCACCCGGAACTGACTGCGCTTCAGGTCATGCAACGTATCGAAGCCACCGCCCACGCTCCGGCGCAGGGTTGGAATCCCTACGTCGGTCACGGCGTCATCGATCCACTTGCGGCAGTGACGGGCGAATTGGCCCCAGGAGAACGCGTCAAGGTCAACCATCAGTCGGTGTCGATCGATCCCCTACCCACGCCGCCGACCCCCGACAACCGATCTCGCGACACGGCACTCGTCGGAGCCGGAACGGTCGGCACCCTCGCTCTACTGACGCTGTTGGCATCGATGCCTCTTCGTCGAGTAATTCGTCGGCATCTTCCCGAACGCCAGAACATCGATCCCTGAACCGTCAGCAGTGTTCAGTTCACCGGAGCGGCCGGCGCTGTATCGGGGGCGATTCCGTCGTGAGCTATCAGTGCATTGCTCTTCTCGAGCGCGGGGCCTGATGCAACTAGGTCGAGCATCTGCCAAGGCGCGCGATCAGGCGTTCGCGTCAATCCGAGCGCGCGAGCGGAGATTTCGTCCGGTACGCCGTACTTCACACCGGTATCGGCTACGTAGAACACTCCGCCGCGCCTGGTGCTGTTCGTCTCGATTCCGGTCGCTTGAACAAATCCGCCGAATCCCTGTTCGACATGGACGTTGTCGAGATTGTCACCCGATCCGTCCGCCTGCGCCAAGGACACCAACTTGCCACCCTCCGGGATCGGAACCTGCAATCCAGCGACAAGTTTCAGCGTTGCAGAACTACTTTCGGCGCCCTCGACTGCAGGTGAGGGAGCCCATTCCAGACAGCCGACAGGTGCGCCGTGATCATCGACGATCTCCGGAACCACCCGCGGCAACAAGTCGACGGCCAGCTCACTCACCGAGGGAATACGACTGATGGCATCAGGGGTGACGCTCGCGATCCCGGTGGCGCCCTGCGAATCCGAGAAGTAGATCAGTTGGGCGAGCGCCGCACCGATCTTCTGGATCCCGTTCTCGAGTACCACGTAATACTGCGGGTCTGCACCCACCGAAACCTGGATGACGGAGCCGACAGTCTTGTTCTGCAGAGGAAACCGGGGCGCCGATCCCAGTTGGCGGATTCGCGGAGCCTCGATGCGCGGAACTTCGGGAATCGAATTGAGGAATCCGATACTGATCGGTCGCGCCTGTGCTCCTTCCAGGCCCAAAGCCCGCATGATCGCCGGATCGTCCACATCGATTTCCGCTCGCTTCCCGTCGTACACGAGAAAGTGATCGGAACCCGACTTCACCAGGAATGCACGGTCATTCGTCAGATATGTCGTGTTTTCGCCGACATTGGACGAGCCGACCAGGACCGAAGTCGTCAACGATCTTCTCCCGTCGGATCCGACGGAATCGCACACCGTCCACGCGGCGTTGGTAGGGTCGGCCGATTCCGGCAGCGCGGACGGTGCGCCGGGAATGCCGACGAGCGCGCCCCGGGGTTTCGCCTCGACCTCGGATGCCTTGACTATTGCCGGTTTTCCTGGCGAACCCAGAATCAGTCGTGCGGAGGCCAAGTTCAGCACAGGGCGAAACGTACCCTCCATGGCGACGAACATCGCGCCCGATTCCTTTGCAACGACGATCTCTGCATCGCCGATTCTGTCCTGTGGCCGAAACAGAGCGAGTACAGCGCAACCCGCCAATCCCAGTGCAGCGAGGACTATTCCGACGGTGAACGCGCGCGACTGTGATCGCATCGGATCGTGAAGCATCCGCACGTCTCGTCTGACCAGCGCATGTTCCATCCGCCTGACCAAGAATCGGTACCCGTTGACCTGCCAGCGCGTGGTAGGTGTCGCAGCCATCATTCCCCCCGTGCCTTACATCCCTTGCGAAGACACAGTACAGTTCCGCTGGGGCGGAAATTTTCGGGTAGTTCGCAGGTCAGGTATCGGGGAGGAACCGTGGACCGATCGCGGTTGAAGCATTGGCCGTCGTCACACAGGATTTCGACGCGCGAGTTCGTGCCGGCACAGATTTTCGGAATCGGTGCGGGCGGAATCGCGATGGCCAGTGGGCTCGATTGGTTCTGGGCGCTGGCAATCGGTTGTGTGGTTGCCGGATCAATGCTGCTTCATGTGGGCGGTTGGTCGGTAATGTCCTGGATTGTCAGGTACTTTCGCTATCTGCACCGCAAGGACGTCGACCGCAGCACGATCGTCAGTTTTCACACTCCCTCCGAGCAGTCCATCGGGCTCCGAGTGGACGGATCTTCGCTCGTCGCTGTCGTCGAGATCGCTCCCCCACGCGACTACCTGACCAGGATCGGCCGTCATTCGTTCGACGCTTCCCACCTTCTGCCCACGGCAGCCCTCGCCAATTGTCTCTATCAGCACGACATCTCACTCACCGGCATCGACATCGTCAGTCACGGATACCGCGCCGCGTCGGGAACGCCGGCCACCGAAGTCTACGAACGTCTCATCGGACCACTACCAGCCACCGCCACCAGAAGTGTTTGGCTTGCACTACGTTTCGACGCGCTGGAGGGTGGTGCAGCAGTCGAACGCCGGGGCGGGGGCGAACAGGGCGCCGGCCGCGCGATAGCTGTTGCCGCCAATCGTGTCATCCGGGTGCTCGATTCAGCGGGGTGCAAGGCGCGGATCCTGACCGCACCGGAGATCGCGTCGTCCACTGCCCAGGTGACAAGAGGAGTGGCCGGCCACGAGGTCACCGAAACGTGGCGAAGTACCCCCTTGCCTGGCGTGTCCAACGTCGGATTTGGGATCGAACCCCGTTTCATCACCACTGCGACCCTGACCCGAGTGTGGGCAGTGGCAACGGTCGGGACGTCCGTGACAATTCGGTTACGACCCACCGGACAACGCGGAGAGGCGAAGGTCAGTGCGACATGTCGCTTCACCACGCGCAATCCACCTGAGAACGCACCGCTGGCCGGTTTGGTCTCGCTACGTGGGCGCCAGCGCGACGGATTGCTGACCAATTTGCCAACCGCATTGGCCGCGCTGGACGGCATCACGCCGGGCGTTCGCATGGACGGGGGCACACTCGACTCACTCGCTCTACCCCTTGCCGGGTGCGGCCAACTCATCGGCTCGGACCGAAACGGGCACGGTGTCGCGGCCAGAATTTCGGGGCCGGGCGTCAACACCGTTCTTGTCGCCGGCGAACTCTATCTGGCTCAGCAGTTGATCTTTCGAGCCATCGCGACCGGCGCACTGGTACTCGTCCACACCGATCGACCGCAAGCGTGGACCGCGCTCACCGACTCGATGGGAGTGCCTGACCGACTCCGCGTGTCCGGGCAGGGCGGTGGGCCTGAGGGCGCCTTCAACACTGTCGTGTTCGACGGCGTCGAGGGGTTATCTCCGCGTGCCGGCGTGACCGCAATCTATGTGTACGGACATCCACGCCAATGGCCTCGGGTCGACCCTGAAATCTCGATAGTCCAGCCATTCGCACTCGGTGACAAGATCACGGTCGAAACCGGCCGTACACGCGTCGACCTGACTCTGGTGACCATCGCTTCCGAGACATCGTTCATCGGCCGTCCACGAGCCGGCGACGCTCACCAGATGGCGTGATCGCGTATGTCCAAGATCAGCCGGGATAGGGATCACTTGCACGTTGCATCCGCAATCCGCTTCCCCACCAATCCAATTCACGAATCATCTTCTCGCTTGCATCGATCGCAATCGAATCGACGCCGTACGGCTCGTGTCCGAATTGCTTACGCACCCGGTGGATGGTCACGCTTTGACGCACCGAGACCATGTGCAACTCCGCCACCACTTGCCTCAGTTGCTCGACGGCCCGAACACCACCTGAAATCCCGCCGTAGGACACGAATCCGATCGGCTTGGCACGCCACTCGTGTTTCACCGAATCGAATGCGGTCTTGAGAGCAGCCGGATACCCGTGGTTGTATTCGGAGGTCACGGCGACAACAGCGTCGGCGCGCCCGATTCGCCGGCGGAAAACCTCCGTGGCAGGTGAATCCGAGAAATCCTGGGGCAACGACAGCTCTCTGAGGTCGATCACCGATACGTTCCACGACGGGTTCGCGGTTGCGCGCTCGACAAACCAGTCCGCCACTGCTCGTCCCATTCGCCCCTCGCGGACCGAACCTACGATGACTTCGACGTTCAAAGGTGCCATGAACGTCGATGCTAGCGACTGATCACGCAGTGATCCCGTCCGTGATAAGTGCTGCCAGTTCCCGATAAGCGCTGGCATCGTCCAGACCAGTTGCCCGGTAGACCGCGCGTTGCTGGATCCGAACCATCGTCGCCGCAGCGGCATCGGCGACAAATGATGCGTGTACCTGCCGGAATGCGCCCGAATCGACTCCCTCGACGATGAGCGATCGCACACGATCAGCAGCGATCGACGTGTTCTTCTCGTAGACCTGGCTCGCCGACACCGATTCGGCCAGGTCTTCCATGAACTGACTGGACGCCGCGGACAGCCGATCACCCACTGCTTCGAGATACACCGCGACTCGACGAGGCGGGGCCGTTTCGGCGGCGACTGCACTCTCCACTGCATCGGTCGCCGCCCGGAAGAAGTGCACTGTCACAGCCCGCACCAGATCCTCTTTGCCGGCCGCCACGGTGTACAAGGTGCTCTTGGAGCAGTGCAGACGAGCTGAGATCTCGTCGAGCGTGAGGTGGGCGAAACCCTCGCTCAAGAACAGTTCGACCAGTTGATCGAACAACTCTGCCCTGCGCGCAGTCGTCTTGTGAACCAGCCTTGCCATACCTACAACAGTACTGCAGTATCGTTCTCAGTACTATTACCTAGCTAGGAGCCGACCGTGCCCGTCGAACGCCTGATGCCCAGCCAAGAAGCTCGCGATCTCATCGAACTGACGCGTGATGTCGCGGACAAGGTAGTCGCGCCCAAGGTCAACGAATACGAGAAGGCCGAGAAGTATCCAGACGGAGTGTTCCCCGCACTCGGACAGGCGGGTCTGCTGAGCCTTCCGTATCCCGAGGAGTTCGGCGGCGGCGATCAGCCGTACGAGGTGTATCTCCAAGTGCTCGAAGAGATCGCCTCACGCTGGGCAGCGGTTGCAGTGGCGGTGAGCGTGCACAGCCTGTCGTGCTTCCCGCTGTTCACCTTCGGCACCGACGAACAGAAGAACCGCTGGCTACCGGACATGCTGGGCGGCAACACCATCGGCGCGTACAGCCTTTCCGAAGCGCAGGCCGGATCCGACGCCGCCGCGTTGTCGTGCAAGGCGACGCCCACCGACGGTGGCTACCGCGTCAACGGTTCGAAAGCCTGGATCACCAACGGCGGCAAGGCGGACTTCTACAACCTCTTCGCACGCACCAGTGACGACGGTTCACGCGGCGTCTCCTGCCTCCTGGTGGACAAGGACACCGAAGGCCTCAGCTTCGGAAAACCCGAAGAGAAGATGGGGCTACGCGCGGTCCCCACTGCCTCCGCGAACTACGACGACGCCTTCATTCCTGAGGAGCGATTGATCGGTCAGCGCGGCCAGGGGCTGCCGATTGCCTTCAGCGCTCTCGACTCCGGCCGACTCGGAATCGCTGCCGTTGCCGTCGGAATCGCTCAAGGCGCGCTCGACGACGCGGTCGCTTACGCGAAGGAGCGCAAGGCATTCGGCAAGCGGATCATCGATCACCAGGGACTCGGTTTCGTGCTCGCGGACATGGCTGCCGCAGTCGACTCCGCGCGAGCCACCTACCTCGATGCAGCCCGCCGCCGCGACGCCGGAGTTCCGTATTCACGCAACGCGAGCGTCGCCAAGCTCGTGGCCACCGACGCGGCAATGAAGGTCACCACCGACGCCGTTCAGGTATTCGGTGGGTACGGATACACCCAGGACTTCCCCGTCGAGCGCTACATGCGCGAGGCCAAGATCACGCAGATCTTCGAGGGCACCAACCAGATTCAGCGATTGGTCATCGCGCGCCAACTGGCGGGATAGCCCCCCGATACGAATGCCCTCCCACACAGAGCGGGAGGGCATTTTGCATGGTGATGTTCAGTCGCCGCAGCATCCACCCGAAGACGGAATCTCGCGGGTCTCACGGGTAATCGCGTTGCGGGCAGCCAGTTCCGAGTAGTCGGGGTAGTCCACGCGGACCAACGAAAGTCCGTGCGCCGGCGCAACGAGGATGGAACTGGATCGCGACGTTTCGTCGAGCAACCCTGCCACCCAGGCGGCCGTGCGCCGTCCCTCACCGACGGAGAGGACTGCGCCGACGAGACTGCGAACCATCGACCAGCAGAATGCGTCAGCATTCACGTACGCCGTGAACACCGTGCCCTCTTGGGTCCAGTCGAAACGCTGCAGCTCCCGCACCGTCGTAGCGCCTTCTCGACGCTTGCAGAATGCCGCGAAGTTGTGCAGACCCAGCAGCCGATTCGACGCTTCCTGCATCGCTCCGAGATCGAGTGGTTTGGGATACGAGACGGTGTCGCGTGCGCGTAGTGGTTCCACTCCGAACGCCGCGTTGGTCACCCGGTACTCGTAATAACGTCGCATCGCGGAGAAGCGCGCATCGAAGTCACCCGGAACCACCGATATCTGTTTGACCCGAACGTCCTTGGGCAGAAATCGTGCAAGTCTGCGCACGAGTCGAGACGGATCGTCCGGGAGCAACTCTCCCGGAACGTCGACGTGCGCTACCTGACCGGTGGCGTGGACACCGGCGTCGGTTCGACCGGCAACGGTCAACTGAACCGGGCGTCGAAGCACCGTTCCCAACTTGTCTTCGATCTCACCGCACACGGTGCGCAGATCGGTCTGGCGGGCCCAACCCGAGAAGTCGGTGCCGTCGTAGGAGATGTCGAGCCGCAATCGAACGAGCCCGCCGTCCCCGATGGGGGCGGCGGGCTCGTTCGATTCAGCGTGTGCCGAAACCAAGGGAGACTAGTCCTTCTTGGCCTCTTCGGCCTCGGGAGCGTCGGCCGCAGTTGCGGTCTCGTTCTCGATGGCCTCGACGACTGCGTCAGCGTTCTCGACCTCAGCCTCGGTCGCGTCGGCCTCTACGGCCTCGACGACGTTCTCTGCGGCGGGAGCTTCCTGCGAGGACTTGACGCGACGAGCGCGGTCAGCCTCGGAGGTGACGGTCTTTTCCTTGACGAGCTCGATGATTGCCATCGGAGCGTTATCACCCTTGCGGGGATCGTCTTGATGATGCGGGTGTATCCACCGTTACGGTCCGCGTAGAACGGGCCGATCTCGGCGAACAGGGTGTGAACGACATCCTTGTTGCGGATGACCTTCAGCACCTCACGACGGTGAGCCAACGTGCCGGCCTTTGCGTGCGTGACGAGCTTCTCGGCGTAGGGGCGCAATGCCTTGGCCTTGGACTCGGTGGTGGTGATGCGACCGTGCTCGAAGAGCGCGGTAGCCAGATTGGCGAAAATCGCCTTCTGGTGGGAAGCCGACCCGCCGAAGCGGGCACCCTTCTTGGGCTTGGGCATGATGATCTCCTAGTAAAGGACCTGAGCTGCTACAGCTGTTCGGTCTCGGCGTAGTCCTCGGTACCTTCGGCATCGCCGAAGGAACCGGCATCAGTGTCACTCCACGTTCCGGTGGCGGCGTCGTAGCCGGCAACGGTGGTGGGATCGAAGGATGCGGGGCTGTCCTTGAGGGACAGGCCGAGCGAATGCAGCTTGACCTTGACCTCGTCGATGGACTTCTGTCCGAAGTTGCGGATGTCGAGCAGATCGGACTCGGTACGGCCGACAAGCTCACCGACGGTGTGAACACCTTCGCGCTTGAGGCAGTTGTAGGAGCGGACCGTGAGGTCCAGATCCTCGATGGGGAGTCCGAAGGAAGCGATGTGATCGGCCTCGGCAGGCGAGGGTCCGATCTCGATTCCTTCTGCTTCGACGTTCAGCTCACGGGCCAGGCCGAAGAGCTCAACCAGGGTCTTGCCCGCCGAAGCGAGCGCGTCCCGTGCGGTGATGGAGTTCTTCGTTTCCACGTCGAGAACGAGCCGATCGAAGTCGGTGCGCTGTTCGACGCGAGTGGCCTCCACCTTGTAGGTGACCTTGAGCACCGGCGAGTAGATCGAGTCGACCGGGATACGGCCGATCTCTGCGCCGGACGCCTTGTTCTGAACGGCGGGGACATAGCCGCGACCGCGCTCGACTACGAGCTCGATCTCCAGCTTTCCCTTGTCGTTCAGGGTGGCGATGTGCAGATCAGGGTTGTTCACGGTGACGCCTGCCGGGGGCACGATGTCGCCTGCAGTAACAGCGCCGGGGCCCTGCTTGCGGACGTACATGGTGACCGGCTCGTCCTCTTCGGAGTTCACGACGAGGCCCTTGAGGTTCAGGATGATGTCGGTGACATCTTCCTTCACGCCCGGGACGGTGGTGAACTCGTGGAGAACGCCGTCGATACGGATGCTGGTGACAGCAGCGCCGGGGATCGACGAGAGCAGCGTGCGGCGCAGCGAATTGCCGAGCGTGTACCCGAAACCTGGCTCCAGGGGCTCGATGACGAACTTCGAGCGGTTATCAGCGATGACCTCTTCGGTCAGCGTGGGTCGCTGAGAAATGAGCATTGGTATTTCCTCCTGTACGGACGTCCACTATTTGACGCCCACGATGGGAAAGGGCCTGCGGCCCTGTGAGTGGTTGAGGAGTCCGGAGACTCCTCAACCACTCCCGGGGTGCGAAGCGCCTTACTTCGAGTAGTACTCGACGATGAGCTGTTCCTGCAGAGCAATGTCGATCTGCGCGCGCTCGGGAAGCTGGTGAACCAGGATCCGCAGACGCGAGCCGACAACCTGCAGCCACCCGGGAACCGGGCGATCGCCGACGGTCTCACGCGCAACCTGGAACGGAAGCGTGGAGAGCGACTTCTCCTTGACATCGATGATGTCGTACTGCGAGACGCGGTAGCTCGGGATGTCGACCTTCTTGTTGTTCACGAGAAGGTGACCGTGCGTGACCAGCTGACGTGCCTGACGGCGCGTGCGAGCGAGGCCTGCGCGGTACACGACGTTGTCGAGACGCGACTCGAGGATGCGAAGCAGGTTCTCGCCGGTCTTGCCGGGGCGGTTGTTCGCCTCCTTGTAGTACAGGCGGAACTGCTTCTCCATGACGCCGTAGGTGAAGCGAGCCTTCTGCTTCTCCTGCAGCTGGAGCAGGTACTCGCTCTCCTTGATACGCGCGCGGCCGTGCTGTCCGGGCGGGTACGGGCGACGCTCGAATGCCTGGTCGCCTCCAACGAGGTCGACGCGCAGACGACGCGACTTGCGGGTGATGGGTCCGGTATAACGTGCCATTTTCTTCTACCTATCCTTCCCGCTATACCCGACGCCGCTTGGGCGGACGGCAGCCGTTGTGCGGCTGGGGGGTTACATCGGAAATGGTGCCGACCTCGAGGCCAGCAGCCTGGAGGGAACGGATTGCGGTCTCGCGACCGGATCCCGGTCCCTTGACGAAGACGTCAACCTTCTTGACACCGTGCTCCTGCGCCTTACGGGCAGCGCTCTCAGCAGCAAGCTGAGCGGCGAAGGGAGTCGACTTACGCGAACCCTTGAAGCCGACGTGTCCCGAAGACGCCCAGGAAATGACATTTCCGGCGGGGTCCGTGATGGACACGATGGTGTTGTTGAAGGTGCTCTTGATGTGAGCGGCGCCGTGCGGGATGTTCTTCTTATCCCTGCGACGCGTCTTCTGGGTCTTCTTCGGACCGGTGCTACGTGACTTCGGGGGCATTACTTCGCCTTCTTCTTGCCGGCAATGGTGCGCTTCGGACCCTTACGGGTACGGGCGTTGGTCTTGGTGCGCTGACCACGCACGGGCAGACCACGACGGTGGCGCAGGCCCTGGTAGCAGCCGATCTCGATCTTGCGACGGATGTCGGCCTGAACCTCGCGGCGAAGGTCACCCTCGACCTTGAGCGACTCCTCGATGTACTCGCGGAGCTTTGCCAGGTCCTCGTCCGAGAGGTCCTTGCTCCGGAGATCCGGGCTGACGCCGGTGGCGTCAAGGATTTCCTTGGAGCGGGTACGGCCGATGCCGTAGATGTATGTCAGTGCGATCTCCATGCGCTTTTCGCGAGGAAGATCAACACCAGAGAGACGTGCCATGGTGGCATTTCCTTATCGGTGTGCGGAGGTCTGCTCCCAGCCCTTCCCCTGTGCCTCTTGCCGAGTACCGACGCCCGAAGGCGCAGATGATCTCATCAACTAACTCAGTGGGGCCCCGGCCTCCGTGCCGGGGGTGAACCATTGTCCGACCTTGGCGATCGGTGAACGATCGCGTGGGGTCTCGTCAACAATGGCTGGTACTGGGAGGTCTTCTTTGCTTGTTGCCAAGCAGATCTTCGAAAAGCTAGATCTAGCCCTGACGCTGCTTGTGACGCAGGTTCTCGCAGATCACCATGACTCGACCGTTACGGCGAATCACTTTGCACTTCTCGCAGATCTTCTTGACGCTCGGCTGAACCTTCACGTCTTCTGATCTCCTGTTTTGTCGCAGCCCGCCGCGATGAACCGCGGCAGACATACTTCTCCCTGACCCAGGTCAGGTCCGGGAAGTTCGTTACTTGTAGCGGTAAACGATGCGTCCGCGCGACAAATCGTAGGGCGAGAGCTCTACGACAACGCGATCTTCCGGGAGGATGCGAATGTAGTGCTGACGCATCTTTCCGCTGATGTGGGCGAGGACCTTGTGGCCATTCTCGAGCTCAATGCGGAACATCGCATTGGGCAGCGGCTCGACTACTCGTCCTTCGACCTCGATGGCCCCGTCTTTCTTAGCCATATCCTCCGCGATCCGTTTGGTTTGGCATGCTTCGTGCATCGGCTTCCGTTACATTGGCACGCAATGGAAAGATCGTCGGCAGTTCGAAAGCCCGATCCCGGAGCGATCCAGGCGTAGGCACACGAACTATCGACGCGCATAGCGCACCGCCTAGCCATGTTACGCGATGTAAACGACCAGGCCAAATGCGCCTCCGGTCAGGGTGACGACGCACACCGCTCCCCCACCGAAAAAGTCCCAGCCTCGAAATGAGGCTGGGACTTCTCGAACATGAATCATGCTCGCTGCCAACACTTGTCAGCGACTGTGTCGACTACTCCGGCCGGAGTGTCAGAATCCGCGGACCGTCTTCGGTCACTGCGACAGTGTGTTCCCAGTGCGCCGCACGGGACCCGTCGGTCGTCACAACGGTCCAGTCGTCGTCGAGAATCACCGTGTCGGTGGTGCCGAGCGTGAGCATCGGCTCAATCGCCAGGCAAGATCCGACAACCAGTTCAGGACCCTTACCCGGGGCACCTTCATTGGCGAGGAACGGATCCATGTGCATTTCCCGGCCGATTCCGTGTCCGCCGTATCCGTCGACGATGCCGTAGGAACGACCGTGCAACTTCTCGGCGGCATGAGTACCGACCTCGATCGCGTGCGAAACATCCGTCAGACGGTTGCCGGCGATCATTGCCGCGATCCCGGCTTCCATGGAAAGCCGAGTGGCTTCGCTGAGCTCCTGATCGGCGACGCTGATCTCACCGACACCGAACGTCCAAGCGGAGTCACCGTGCCATCCGTCGAGGATCGCGCCACAGTCGATGGAAACCAGGTCGCCTTCAGCCAGGATGTCCTGAGCTGAAGGGATTCCGTGAACGACGCGATCGTTGACCGAGGAGCAGATCGAGCCGGTGAAGCCGTGGTACCCGAGGAACGAGGGCACGGCGCCGGCGTCACGAATGACGGATTCAGCGACCGCGTTCAATTCCAAAGTGCTGACACCGGGCTTCGCCGCAGCGCGAACCGCCACCAGAGCCGAACCCACGATCGCGCCGGCAGCAGCCATCGCGTCGAGTTCGCCCGCGGAGCGGAACGGAACAACCTTGCGTTTGCGCCCGAAGACCATTACTTACCCAACGCTGCCAGTGCGCGAGCGTTGACCTCTTCGACCTCGCCGATCGCGTCGACGGAGACGATGCTGTCCTTGTAGTAATCGAACAGCGGTGACGTCTCGTCGCGGTAGACCCGGAGTCGGTTGCGAATGACGTCCTCTGTGTCGTCGGCACGACCGCGGGCGAGCATACGCTCGACCACGATGTCCTCGTCGACGACGAAGGAGAGGACACCGTCGAGCTTGGTGTCGAGATCCTTCAAGATTCCCTCGAGTGCCTGAGCCTGTTCGACCGAGCGCGGAAATCCGTCGAGAAGGAAACCGTTTGCTGCGTCCGGTTCTGCGACGCGAGCCTTCACCATGTCGTTGGTGATCGAGCTCGGTACGAGTTCGCCGGCGTCGATGTACTTCTTTGCTTCCACACCGAGAGCGGTGGCCTGACCGATGTTCGCGCGGAAGAGATCACCCGTGGAGATATGGGGAACGCCGAACTTCTCGGACAAGATAGCGGCCTGGGTGCCCTTGCCGGCACCGGGAGGACCAAGGAGGACAAGTCTCACTTGAGGAACCCTTCATAGTTACGCTGCATTAGCTGACTCTCGATCTGCTTCACGGTGTCCAGGCCGACGCTGACCATGATCAGCACCGCGGTGCCACCGAACGGCAGGTTCTGCGCGCCGCCGCCATTCCCGATGTCGAGGAACAGGTTGGGCAGAACAGCAATGGTGCCGAGGTAAATCGCACCCGGAAGGGTGATGCGACTCAGCACGTAGTTGAGGTAGTCCGCGGTCGGCTGACCGGGTCGGATACCGGGGATGAAGCCGCCGAACTTCTTCATCTCGTCGGCGCGCTCTTCGGGATTGAAGGTGATGGCGACGTAGAAGTACGTGAAGAAGACGATCAGGCCGAAGTAGATCGCGATGTACACCGGGTTGGCCGGATTCACCAGGTAGGTGTTGATGAGGCGCTGCCACCAACTGGGGTCGACCGCTGTACTGGCCGAAGTCAGCTGTGCAATCAAGTTCGGGAGGTACAGCAGTGAAGACGCGAAGATCACCGGGATGACGCCGGCCTGGTTCACCTTCAGAGGCAGGTACGTCGAGGATCCGCCGTACATCTTGCGTCCGACCATCCGCTTCGCGTACTGCACCGGGATACGACGCTGACCCTGCTCGACGAAGACGACACCGGCGATGATCAGCAGCGCTGCGAGGCAGACGAAGGCGAAGACCAGCGGACCACGGCTGTCGAGGATTGCCTTGCCCTCGCTCGGGATACGCGATGCGATACCGGCGAAGATGAGGAGGGACATACCGTTGCCGACGCCACGTTCGGTGATGACCTCGCCGAACCACATGACCATGGCAGCACCGGCAGTCATGACCAGCACGATGATGACAAGTCCGAAGATCGACTTGTCGGCGATGATGTCGTCACAGCCCTGGAGCAACTGTCCGCGTGCCGCAAGAGCGACGATGCCGGTCGACTGCAGGATTGCCAGAGCAATGGACAGGTAACGCGTGTACTGCGTCATCTTGGCCTGGCCGGACTGGCCTTCTTTCCGAAGTTCCTCGAACTTCGGAATCACCACGGTCAGGAGCTGCACGATGATGCTCGCCGTGATGTACGGCATGATGCCGATCGCAAAGATCGACATCTGCAGCAGAGCGCCGCCGGAGAACAGGTTGATCAGCGAGTAGATACCTGCTGAGTCACCGGAGTTGGCGATATCGATGCACTGACGCACACGGCCGTAGTCGACACCTGGGGACGGGATGAGAGCGCCGACCCGATACAGAGCCACCAAGCCGAGGGTGAAGAGGATCTTCCGCCTCAGGTCTGGGGTCCTGAGGGCCGAGACGAAGGCGGAAAGCAAAGATCCTCCTGGCACGACGGTAGGGAGACAGATCGTTTTGACCTGTCGAACTTTTGAACTCTAACAGTGAGCATTTGGGAACTAGGCGGGCAGACCACGAAAACCGGGTAAGCCGAAGATACATTTGCCACTCGGTGACCAGAATACTGGCCCGTCCGAGCATGCACGACCAATCTGTGCCACGACCTCGTACCTGTGACACGACCTCGTAGACGCCGATGGCCGCACCGCAGCAAACGCTGCGCTGCGGCCATCGGACTAGCTACGCGTGATCACTCACAGCTCGGTGGCGGAACCACCGGCAGCAGCAATCTTTTCCTTGGCGGAACCGGTGAACTTGTCGACGGTCACCTGAACGGCAACTGTCAGTTCGCCGTCGCCCAGAACCTTGACGAGCTGGTTCTTGCGGACTGCGCCCTTGGCGACGAGATCCTCGACCGTGATTGCTCCACCTTCGGGGAACAGACGGGCGATGTCGCCGACATTGACGACCTGGTACTCGACGCGGAACGGGTTCGTGAAGCCCTTGAGCTTGGGCAGACGCATGTGAAGCGGCATCTGTCCACCCTCGAAGCCCACGCGCACGGTGTTACGTGCCTTGGTGCCCTTGGTACCGCGACCTGCGGTCTTACCACGCTTGCCGCCCTCACCGCGTCCAACACGAATCTTGTTGGACTTGGATCCCGGAGCGGGGCGCAGGTGGTGCAGTTTGATGGTCATGGTTAGACCTCCTCAACTGTTACGAGGTGGCGCACCACGTTGATCAGACCGCGGTTCTGTGCGTTGTCCTCACGAACAACGGTCTGACGGATGCCCTTGAGACCCAGCGTGCGCAGAGAATCCTTCTGGTTCTGCTTGGTCCCGATGATGCTCTTGATCTGAGTGACCTTGAGATCTGCCATTACTTCACACTCCCAGCAGCCTGTGCGCGAGCGCGAAGCATGCCGGCGGGTGCAACCTCTTCGAGGGTGAGGCCGCGGCGAGCCGCAACTTCCTCGGGACGCTGCAGACCCTTGAGCGCAGCAACGGTCGCATGCACGACGTTGATGGCGTTGTCGCTACCGAGCGACTTCGACAGGATGTCCGCGATACCAGCGCACTCCAGCACGGCGCGCACAGCGCCACCGGCGATAACACCGGTACCGGGGCTTGCCGGGCGAAGCATGACGATGCCGGCAGCAGCCTCACCCTGAACGGGGTGAGTGATGGTGTTGGCGATCATCGGGACGCGGAAGAAGCTCTTGCGAGCCTCCTCGACACCCTTCTGGATGGCCGCGGGAACTTCCTTGGCCTTTCCGTAGCCGACGCCGACCAGTCCGTTGCCGTCTCCGACGATCACCAGAGCGGTGAAGCTGAAGCGACGACCACCCTTGACGACCTTGGAAACGCGGTTGATCGTGACAACGCGCTCGATGAACTGTGACTTCTCCGCAGCGTTTCCGCCACGGCCACCGTCGCGACGGTCACGGCCGCCACCACGGTTGTCCCCACGAGCGTTGCTGTTGTCACCGCTGTTGGGGCCATTCTGTCCGGCGGGTCCGCTTCCGCCGTCACGCCTTTGACGTCCCGGCATCAGGCTGTCCTTCCGTTGAAAATGTTGGTCATCAGAACTTCAACCCGCCTTCGCGAGCCGCGTCTGCCAGGGCCGCGATGCGACCGTGGTAGCCGTGTCCGCCGTGGTCGAAGACAACTGCTTCCACGCCGGCAGCCTTGGCGCGCTCGGCGATCAGCTGACCGACCTTCGCGCTCGCAGCCTTCTTGTCGCCTTCTGCCACGCGCACGTCTGCTTCGATGGTCGACGCGGAGGCCAGGGTGTGGCCGGCCAGGTCGTCCACGAGCTGGACGTGGATGTGGCGCGAGGACCGGTTGACGACCAAGCGGGGACGCTCGGGCGTGCCGGAGACCTTCTTGCGGAGACGGAAGTGACGACGCGTCTTCGAGAGACGACGCTTGGTGGACGCATCCTTGCCCAGCGGAATCCGCTTGGCTTTCTGGTTTGCAGTCTGGCTCATATCACTTACCCGTCTTTCCGACCTTGCGGCGGATCTGCTCACCCTCGTAACGCACGCCCTTACCCTTGTACGGGTCCGGACGACGGAGACGACGGATGTTGGCCGAGATCTGCCCGACCTTCTGCTTGTCGATGCCGGACACCGAGAACCGGGTGGGCGACTCGACGACGAAGGTGATGCCTTCAGGAGCCTCGATCGGCACCGGGTGGCTGAAGCCGAGCGCGAACTCGAGGTCCTTGCCCTTCAGTGCCACACGGTAACCAACACCGTGGATCTCCATCTTCTTCGTGTAACCCTCGGTGACACCGGTGATGATGTTCGCAACCAGGGTCCGCGACAGACCGTGCAGCGCGCGGCTACGACGCTCGTCGTCGGGGCGCGTGACGCTCAGCGAGCCGTCCTCTGCCTTTTCGATTGCGATGGGCTCGGAGATGGTCAGCGCGAGGGTGCCCTTGGGACCCTTGACGGTGACATCCTGGCCGCTGATCGTGACGTCAACGCCCGCGGGGACGGTGACCGGAATCTTTCCAATACGCGACATTGTGGTGGCCTCCCTTACCAGACGTAGGCGAGGACTTCCCCGCCTACTCCTTGATTGGCCGCCTGGCGATCGGTGAGCAGACCGGACGACGTGGAGATGATGGCCACGCCGAGGCCTCCGAGGACCTTGGGCAGGTTGGTGGACTTCGCGTAAACCCGGAGACCGGGCTTGGAAACGCGACGCACGCCGGCGAGGCTACGCTCGCGGCTGGGACCGTACTTCAGATCGACGATGAGGGTCTTGCCGACCTCTGCGTCTTCGGTACGGAAATCGGAGATGTAGCCCTCGCGCTTGAGGATCTCGGCGATGTTCGCCTTGATCTTCGAGTGGGGAAGCTTCACCTCATCGTGGTACGCCGTGTTGGCGTTGCGCAGACGCGTCAAGAAGTCTGCGATGGGGTCAGTCATGGTCATAGGTCGACCTCGACACCTTTCTCGCTGTGGTTCCCATGCAACACCGGACGAATCCGATCGTGGGCCTCCAGCAATTCGGCTGGGCCGTCCGACTTGTGTCAGACGGCGTAAGTTACCGCACCGAGCTGAACGCATGCGTCAGCCACGGCAACCGCTCTAGTGTAGGGAACTTTGGCGCAGGTGTCCACCGGGATCCCATGTCGCCTCCCCCACTGCCGCCCGAAGGATGCGATCGGGAAGCTATCGACGCACCCCGAAATCTGAACTGCTCGTTCGGCACCGAAGAACGACACCGACGAACGATGATCGCTTTCAACCAGAGTCGCAGCGGGGCAGTTCTTTTCAGGATCGGCACGATTCACATCTCGATGAAAAACACGAATGGGCGTGGGTTCCAAAGGAACCCACGCCCATTCACATGCGTGGTGTGACGAAGCCCGAGGGCCTCAGATCACCAAGAGCTCTTGCGAACTCCGGGAAGCTCGCCGGCGTGAGCCATCTCGCGAACGCAGATACGGCACAAGCCGAACTTGCGGAACACCGAGTGCGGGCGACCGCACCGCTGGCAGCGGGTGTAGGCGCGAACCGCGAACTTGGGCTTCTTGTTGGCCTTGTTGACCAATGCCTTCTTAGCCATGCGCTCAGTTCTCCTTGAACGGGAAGCCGAGGTGCTTGAGCAGTGCACGGCCTTCTTCGTTGTTGGTTGCGGTGGTCACGACGGTGATGTCCATGCCGCGGGGGCGATCGATCTTGTCCACGTCGATCTCGTGGAACATCGACTGCTCGTTGAGGCCGAACGTGTAGTTGCCGTTGCCGTCGAACTGGTTGCCCGAGAGACCGCGGAAGTCGCGGATACGGGGCAGAGCGACAGACACGAGGCGGTCCAGGAACTCCCACATGCGGTCACCACGGAGGGTGACGCGTGCACCGATGGGCATACCTTCGCGGAGCTTGAACTGCGCGATGGACTTACGTGCCTTGCGGATCTCGGGCTTCTGGCCCGTGATCAGCGACAGGTCATGGACAGCGCCGTTGATCAGCTTGGCGTCACGGGCAGCGTCGCCGACGCCCATGTTGACGACAACCTTGACGACGCCGGGGATCTGCATGACGTTCGAGTAGTCGAACTCGCTGTTGAGCGCGTCCTTGATCTCAGCGCGGTAGCGTGCCTTGAGGCGCGGCTGGACCTTGTTTTCGGTGGAGGTCATGTCAGATGTCCTTCCCGTTCTTCCGGGAAATCCGAACGCGCTTGCCGGACTCTTCGTCGGTGCGGTAGCCCACGCGGGTGGGGTTTCCGTCCGAGTCGACGACTGCAACGTTGGAAACGTGGATCGGGGCTTCCTGCGTGACGATGCCGCCGGAGGATGCTCCGCGCTCGTTCGCGGAAACCGCGGTGTGCTTCTTGATTCGGTTCACGCCTTCGACGAGGACCTTGTCGGTCGCGGGGTAGGCCTGAATGACCTTGCCCTTCGCGCCCTTGTCCTTGCCGGCGATGACCAGAACGGTGTCACCCTTGTGCACCTTCATCACAGCACCTCCGGGGCAAGCGAAACGATCTTCATGAACTTCTTCTCGCGCAGCTCACGGCCGACGGGTCCGAAGATGCGGGTTCCACGGGGATCACTGTCAGCCTTGATGAGCACTGCAGCGTTCTCGTCGAACTTGATGTAGGAACCGTCCGGACGACGGCGCTCCTTGGTCGTGCGAACGATGACGGCCTTGACGACCTCACCCTTCTTGATGTTTCCACCGGGGATTGCGTCCTTGACGGTGGCGACGATGACGTCACCGATCCCGGCGTAGCGACGTGACGAACCGCCGAGAACGCGGATGCAAAGGATTTCCTTGGCACCCGTGTTATCAGCGACGCGAACTCGCGACTCCTGCTGAATCACTTGATCTCCCTAGACCTGGAATTTCGTGCGCAACGGATTACCGACCCGGTGCGCGCGGTCATTGTTGCCACCTGCGTCGTGTCTGAGCTGCAGTCCCACCGACTGACGTCGGGAGACGATCACTGCAAGCACCGTTCGAGCTGCGCACGTGAAGACACACCTCTGCCACAGGCAACCGTTCTATTGTAGGGAAGGGTTCACCGAATACCAAATCAGCCGTACTCGACGCAACTCGAACCCTTCGCCCGGAAAGCCCCGAAAGCCCCCGGAAAGCCGAATGGCCCACTCCCCAAGGGGAAGCGGGCCATTCGGTGATACTCGATCAGCTCGAGGATTCGATCAGGCTTACTTGGCCTTTTCGAGGACCTCGACCAGACGCCAGTGCTTCGTCGCGGACAGCGGACGGGTTTCCATCAGCTGAACGCGGTCGCCGACGCCGGCAACGCCGTTCTCGTCGTGCGCCTTCACCTTGGTCGTACGGCGGATGATCTTGCCGTAGAGCTTGTGCTTGACGCGGTCTTCGAGCTCGACCACGATCGTCTTTTCCATCTTGTCGGACACGACGTATCCGACACGGACCTTACGGCTCGCGCGCTCTTCTGTGCTCACTGCTTTTTCCTCACTCATGCCGCGTCACCTGCATCCGGACCCACAGCGAGTCCGAGCTCACGCTCACGCAGGACGGTGTAGATGCGCGCGATCTCGTGACGAACGGTGCGCAGTCGTCGGTTGTTGTCCATCTGGCCGGTAGCCATCTGGAAACGAAGGTTGAAAAGCTCTTCCTTCGACTCACGGAGCCGGGTGACCAGCTCGTCTTCACTGAGCTCGCGGAGCTCTGCTGCTGGGGTTCCAGTAGCCATCAGAACTGCTCCTCTCTGGTCACGATCCGGCACTTGCACGGGAGCTTGTGCATCGCGCGGCGCAGGGCCTCACGAGCAATCTCCTCGTTGGGGTATGTCATCTCGAACAGAACGCGTCCGGGCTTGACGTTGGCAATCCACCACTCGGGCGAACCCTTACCGGAACCCATTCGGGTTTCGGCCGGCTTCTTCGTGAGGGGGCGATCCGGGAAGATGTTGATCCAGATCTTGCCGCCACGCTTGATGTGCCGAGTCATGGCGATACGAGCGGACTCGATCTGCCGGTTGGTGATGTAGGCAGGCTCGAGAGCCTGGATGCCGTAGTCACCGAAGGTCACCTGGGTACCGCCCTTGGCGGCACCCGAACGGCTCGGGTGGTGCTGCTTGCGGTGCTTGACCCGCCGTGGGATCAACATGCGTCAGCCCTCCTGATTCTGTTCAGTTGCGGGAGCATCGGCGGTTGCGGTCGCTGCGCGGCCGGCCTCGGTGCTGGTCGCAGTGGTACCGGTGGCACCGGAACGACGCGGACGGCTCGGACGCTCACGACGCGGGCGATCCCCGGCCGGTGCGGCCGTGTTGGCGGCGAGCTCACGCTTGCCACCGACGATGTCGCCCTTGTAGATCCAGACCTTGACGCCGATGCGACCGAAGGTGGTCTTGGCCTCGTAGAGGCCGTAGTCGATGTCCGCACGAAGCGTGTGCAGCGGCACACGGCCTTCGCGGTAGAACTCCGACCGGGACATCTCGGCGCCGCCGAGACGACCGGAGCACTGAACGCGGATTCCCTTGACGTTGGGCTGACGCATGGCCGACTGGATGGCCTTGCGCATTGCACGACGGAAGGCAACGCGGTTCGAGAGCTGCTCGGCCACACCCTGTGCGACGAGCTGTGCTTCAGCTTCTGCGTTCTTGACCTCGAGGATGTTCAGCTGAACCTGCTTGCCGGTCAGCTTCTCGAGCTCGGAGCGGATGCGATCGGCTTCGGCGCCGCGGCGGCCGATGACGATGCCCGGACGTGCAGTGTGGATGTCCACGCGAACACGGTCACGGGTGCGCTCGATTTCGACCTTCGCGATTCCTGCGCGCTCCATGCCGGTGGCGAGGAGCTTACGGATCGCGACGTCTTCCTTGACGTACTCCGCGTACTGCTTGTCTGCGTACCAGCGAGACTTCCAGTCGGTGGTGATGCCGAGACGGAAGCCGTGCGGGTTGATTTTCTGGCCCACTACTGAGCACTTCCCTTCCGGCGATTACGGGTCGATGTTCCGGTCTTCGGCAGGCTCTCCACGATCACGGTGATGTGACTGGTGCGCTTGCGAATACGGAACGCACGTCCCTGTGCACGCGGCTGGAACCGCTTGAGGGTCGCGCCCTCGTCCACGAACGCCGTAGCAACGACAAGCGTGCTGGGGTCGAGGTCGAGGTTGTTCTCGGCGTTGGCTGCTGCGGAGGCGATCACCTTGGCGACCGGCTCGCTCGCTGCCTGCGGCGCGAACTTCAGGATGTTCAGGGCGTCTTCAACCGAGCGCCCGCGGACCAGGTCCACAACTCGACGTGCCTTCATCGGCGTAACGCGAACGTGCTTCGCTACAGCCTTGGCAGTCGGGTTGGCGGTTTCGGTGTTGCTCATCGCCTCTTCGCCTTCCGATCATCCTTGATGTGACCCTTGAACGTGCGGGTCGGTGCAAACTCTCCGAGCTTGTGTCCGACCATGGAGTCGGAAACGAACACGGGGACGTGCTTGCGGCCGTCGTGAACTGCAAACGTGTGGCCGATGAAGTCCGGGATGATTGTCGAACGACGGGACCAGGTCTTGATGACCTGCTTGGTTCCCTTTTCGTTCTGTACATCCACCTTCGCGAGGAGGTGGTCATCGACGAACGGGCCCTTCTTAAGGCTGCGTGGCATCCTTCACTCCCTCCTAGCGCTTGTTCTTGCCGGTGCGGCGGCGACGGACGATCATCTTGTCGCTTGCCTTGTTCTTGCGGGTACGGCCTTCAGGCTTACCCCACGGGCTGACCGGGTGGCGTCCACCTGAGGTCTTGCCCTCGCCGCCACCGTGCGGGTGGTCGACCGGGTTCATCACGACACCACGAACGGTCGGGCGCTTGCCCTTCCAACGCATACGGCCGGCCTTGCCCCAGTTGATGTTCGACTGCTCGGCGTTGCCGACCTCGCCGACGGATGCGCGGCAGCGCACGTCGACGCGACGGATTTCACCGGAAGGCATACGCAGCGTGGCGTAGCTGCCTTCCTTACCGAGGAGCTGGATGCTGGCGCCTGCGGAACGAGCCATCTTGGCTCCGCCGCCGGGACGCAGTTCCACACCGTGGATGGTGGTACCAGTCGGGATGTTGCGCAGCGGCAGGTTGTTGCCCGGCTTGATGTCGGCGCCTGCACCGGACTCGACCGGTGAACCCTGCACCAGGCCCTTGGGGGCGATGATGTAGCGCTTCTCACCGTCTGCGTAATGCAGGAGTGCGATGTTTGCTGTGCGGTTGGGGTCGTACTCGATGTGAGCGACCTTTGCCGGGATGCCGTCCTTGTCGTTGCGACGGAAATCGATCAGTCGGTATGCACGCTTGTGTCCGCCACCCTTGTGACGGGTGGTGATACGACCGTGTGCGTTACGTCCACCGCGACCGTGCAGCGGGCGAACCAGCGACTTCTCGGGGGTCGACCGAGTGATCTCGGCGAAGTCCGAGACGCTCGAGCCACGACGGCCCGGTGTTGTCGGCTTGTACTTACGGATTGCCATGAGTCTTCTCGTCCTCTATGTCTCGTCAAGTCCCGGCGCTTACGCGACCGGTCCTCCGAAGATCTCGATGGGCTTGCTGTCAGCGGACAGGGTCACGAGCGCGCGCTTGGTGTCCTTGCGCTTGCCGTAACCGAATCGGGTCCGCTTACGCTTGCCCTGACGGTTGGCGGTGTTGACGCTGGTCACCTTGACGCCGAAGACCTTCTCGACGGCAATCTTGATCTGCGTCTTGTTCGAGTCCGGGTGCACCAGGAAGGTGTAGGTGCCTTCCTCGATCAGTCCGTAGGACTTCTCGGAGATGACCGGAGCGAGCAGGATGTCGCGGGGGTCAGCGATGGTGCTCACTTGGCGTCCTCCTTGTTCTGAGCGCTCTCTGCGGGCCCGTGGATGAACGCGTTGAGTGCCTCGACGCTGAACACGACATCGTCTGCATTGAGCACGTCGTAGGTGTTGAGCTGGTCGGGTGCAATGGGATGCACGCCTTCCAGGTTCTGCACGCTCTTCCAAGCGGCTACATCCTGGCGACCCACGACGAGCAGCAACTTCTTGCGATCCGAAATCTCGCCGAGGAACGCGATTGCGCCCTTGGTCGAAGGCGTCTGCCCTGCAACCAGTTCGGTGATGACGTGGATGCGCTCGTTGCGTGCGCGGTCAGAGAGGGCTCCGCGAAGAGCGGCTGCCTTCATCTTCTTGGGGGTGCGCTGGCTGTAGTCACGCGGCTGCGGGCCGTGAACGGTTCCGCCGCCGACGAACTGCGGTGCGCGAGTCGAGCCCTGGCGTGCGCGGCCGGTGCCCTTCTGGCGGTACGGCTTCTTGCCACCGCCGCGGACGTCGCCGCGGGTCTTGGTGGAGTGGGTTCCCTGACGAGCAGCTGCGAGCTGCGCGACGACAACCTGATGGAGAAGCGCGATGTTGGCCGGAGCGTCGAAGATCTCAGCGGGGAGATCGACGGTGCCGTTGGTCTTGCCGCCGGCGACCTTGACGTCCAGGGTCAACTTGGTCTCGGTGCTGGTCATGCCCGTGCACCACCCTTCACTGCACTCTTGACGATCACGAGGCCGCCCTTGCGGCCGGGGATCGCACCCTTGATCAGCAGCAGGCCGTTCTCTGCATCCACCTTGTGGACCGAGAGGTTCTGCGTCGTGATGCGGTCGCTACCCATGCGTCCGGACATGCGCATGCCCTTGAACACGCGGCCGGGAGTTGCACAGCCACCGATGGAGCCCGGGCGGCGGTGAACAGCCTGGGTACCGTGCGACGCGCCCTGTCCCTTGAAGCCGTGACGCTTCATGGTTCCGGCGAAGCCCTTGCCCTTGCTGGTTCCGGTGACGTCGACGTATGCGCCGTCCTCGAAGACCTCGGCGGTGAGCTCCTGGCCGACCTCGTAGTCGGAGGTGTCCGCAACGCGGAGCTCCACTACGTGGCGACGCGGGGTCACACCAGCCTTGGTGAACTGGCCGGAAGTCGGCTTGTTCACCTTGCGCGGGTCGATGGCGCCGAACGCGAGCTGAACGGCGCTGTAGCCGTCACGCTCTTCGGTACGGATCTGGGTTACGACGTTCGGCCCAGCCTTCACGACGGTGACCGGGACAACCCGGTTGTTCTCGTCGAAGACCTGGGTCATGCCGAGCTTGGTGCCCAGGATTCCCTTGATCTTGGTATCAGTCATTGTTTTTGTCTCCGCCGTCACTGAATGTTCACGTCGACACTGGCCGGAAGGTCGATGCGCATGAGCGCGTCAACCGTCTTCGGCGTCGGGTCGAGAATGTCGATCAGCCGCTTGTGAGTACGCATCTCGAAGTGCTCGCGCGAGTCCTTGTACTTGTGCGGCGAGCGGATGACGCAATATACGTTCTTCTCGGTCGGCAACGGCACAGGTCCAACGACGCGGGCACCCGTACGGGTTACCGTCTCGACGATCTTGCGCGCTGACGCGTCGATCGCCTCGTGGTCGTAGGCCTTGAGCCTGATGCGGATCTTTTGTCCCGCCACGCTTAGTGTCCTTTTCTTGCCGCGTTTCGTAGCCCGCCTGGTCAGGCTCGAGCTACCTCGTCTGCACAGTCCTTGCCTGGACGATGACACGACGAACACTGAAGCGATCGGGACCAAGTCCAAGTTCTCGGGAGTACCGAGATTCGGATCAAGATCAGGATCTGCTGCCGCTGTTCGTTTGTCATTGTTCTCCGGTACACGCGGTCGGGCGTGTCGCCTTCTCACTCATCCTGCGCCGGACAATCTTTCGATTATCTGGCGCGTGATGCGTACCGGACGTGTTCGATGTCGAACACAAAGTAGGTACTGCTTCCGTCCTGCATTACTTCTCGTCTTGCATGGTCACAGTCGTTGACCCGATTACCCTGACGGGATCTGCGATCGATCGTCTGTGACGTCTTACCCTTACCCGATCACGGCCGCAATCGACCGCGTCCCGGACAAGGCAACCCGACCAGTATGCCGTACCTGGCCTAAATCCTCAACTCCCCCGAACTGCCTTTTCCAAGTGAGCTGCGCGACAACAACCTTACTCAGAAGTAAGATACGCCTATGACTATCTCCAGCCCTACCTATCGCGGATGGCAGAAATTGCCGGACAACGCCCTCGGACATGCAGTTTTCTCGGCGGCGATGTCGATTCGCGTGCCCTATTTCGCCTCTGTTCTCCCCGGGTGACCAAGTTGGAACCAGGGCTCTGCGAGGTCCGCTCCCCCAAATGGTGGGGCGTCCACAACCATCTCGGCACTTTTCACGCGATCGCTGCCTGCAACCTCGCGGAGGTCGCGATGGGCATGCTGAGCGAAGCGACGGTTCCGAACTCCCACCGCTGGATCCCCAAGTCGATGAAGGTCGACTACCTCGCCAAGGCCGAGACCGGCCTGCGGGCGGTCGCCCGACTCGAGACTTTGCCGGACTTCGCGGCGATCGAGAGTGGCACGGAACTTCTCGTTCCCATCTCGATCTTCGACCGGGGCGGCAAGGAAGTAGTCCACGCCGAAATCACCACCTGGGTCTCCCCCAAGTAGGCACTCACGAACCCGCCTGCATCGCAACCTGATTCGCCCGCCAAACAGGTTTCGCAGAATTAGGCACCACCGCAGGTTTCGGCGAATGACGATCGTGGAACACCTCCCCGAACGGCGATGGTCGGTCGGGGTGCCGGTGTCCGGAGGTGGGTTGCGTTCCGGGCACCACATTGTCGACCTCGCGTCACGCCGAGCACCGGGAGGCCTCGTGGAAGAGTTCTTGACCACAACGAGTTCCGAAGCAGGCACGCAGACCTCGTCGTATCCGGACGAGGCCGAGGGATTGGACAGCTTCCGGCGCGACCTCGACGCCATCGACGCTCTACTTCTCGAGACGGTGCGGCAGCGGCTGGAGCTCTGCCTGCGCATCGGCGAGTGGAAGCGCTCCCGCGAGGTTCCGATGATGCAACCCGGCCGCGTGCGCGTCGTGCAGGAGCGGGCGCGTGAATTCGCTCGTAGACACGACCTCTCTCCTGACTTCTTCAACGCCCTGTACGAGCTGATGATTGCCGAGACCTGTCGACTCGAAGACCTGGTGATCAACGCACCTGTTGAGGAGGAGGACACTGTTCGGGAATCCGTCGGACCGAGATCAGGATCATCGACATGAGTTCCCGCACCCTTCTGGTGGACAATTACGACTCGTTCACCTACAACCTGTTCACCCTGTTGACCGAGGTCAACGGGGTTGTGCCGACCGTGGTCCGCAACGACGCGGATTGGGATTCCATCGATCTCGCGTCGTACGACAACGTGGTCATCTCCCCAGGTCCCGGCCGGCCGGATCGCGACCGTGATTTCGGAATCAGCCGCCGTTTCATCGAAGAAGCGCCTCTCCCACTTCTCGGTGTCTGTCTCGGCCACCAGGGCCTGTGCGAGTTGTTCGGCGCGGACGTGGTGGTTGCGCCCGTCCCGATGCACGGCCGAATTTCGCTGATCGATCACGACGGTTCGGGCATCTTTGCCGGACTTCCGTCGCCGTTCCGAGCTGTTCGCTACCACTCGTTGACCGTCGAGAATCTGCCGAACGCCTTCGTTCGTACCGCGTGGACGTCCGACGGTCTGCTCATGGGTGTCCGGCACCGGACCAAGCCGATGTGGGGAGTTCAGTTCCATCCGGAGTCCATCAGCACCGAGTTCGGCATAGATTTGCTCGCGAACTTCCGCGATCTGTCCGTCGGACGCACTCTGGATTCGGTGATCCGACCCGAACCTGTTCCGCAAACACCCGACCTGCGGCCGGCGATCAACTACGACGTCGACGACGTGACTCTCGATTTTGCAGTGGACCCGTCGGCGGCCTATGCAGCACTGTTCGCCGACGGCCCGAACGCGTTCTGGCTGGACCGCGCGGCAACCGCAGAGCCGAGTGCGCGCTTTTCGATTCTCGGCGATTCGTCGGGGCCGCTGGCTGAGTTCATCACGTACGACGTGCAAGCCGAGGTACTGACTGTCAGCCGAAAAGGCTTGTCCGACGAGCACATTCGAGTTCCGTTCTTCGATTACTTGGACGCACAACTCGCGACGCGCTTCGTGCCCTCCCATCCGGAACTCGACTTCAACCTCGGCTACGTGGGCTACCTCGGCTACGAACTGAAAGCACAGACCGGAGGAAGGGCAGTCCATCCGGCACCCACTCCTGATGCTGCTCTGGTGTTTGCCGACCGCGCCGTCGTCATCGATCACACCGCGGGCCGCACTCACGTTTTGAGGTTGCGCGAGAAAGTCCGCGACGCCGGCTATGACGATTGGCTCGAATCGACCGTCGACACCTTGGCGCGGATCGGCGCGGACCTTCCGGAACGCACCCCGGTTCCGCTGATCAGCGACACCGTCTGGACGCAGGCTCGCCTTCGGCATGATCGCGATCAGTACCTGTCGTTGATCGGAACGGCCCTCTCGGAGATCCGGGCGGGTGAGTCCTACGAGGTGTGTCTGACCAACATGGCGAGCGTCGACGAGACGATCGATGCACAGCAGGCGTTCGAGTATCTGCGCTCGATCAATCCGACGCCGTACAGCGCACTTCTCGACTTCACCGGCATCTCGGTGGTCTCGGCCTCGCCTGAGCGGTTCCTTCGTGTCGACTCGGCCGGCAACGTCGAGTCCAAGCCGATCAAAGGGACCCGCCCGCGCGGCGTCACCCGAGCGCGTGACGCTGCCCTACGGCAGGACCTGCTCGACAGCGAGAAGGACCGCGCCGAGAACCTGATGATCGTGGACCTCACCCGCAACGACCTCACCAAGGTCTGCGTTCCGGGAAGTGTCCACGTTCCGAGGCTGTTCGCGATCGAGTCGTACTCGTCCGTTCACCAAATGGTGTCGACGGTGCGCGGACATCTGAGTCCGGGGTCGTCGGCGGTGGACTGTGTGCGTGCCGCGTTCCCCGGTGGATCGATGACCGGCGCCCCGAAGGTACGGACGATGGAGATCATCGACCGTCTCGAATCCGGCCCACGTGGGGTCTACTCGGGATCGATCGGGTACTTCGCGCTCGGTGGCGCCGCGGACCTCTCGATCGTGATCCGGTCGCTGGTCTGCACCGAGAGCGGCGTGACCTTCGGAATCGGCGGTGCCATCACAGCGTTGTCCGATCCGGAAGAAGAATTCGACGAGACCACGGTCAAGGCGTCCACGCTGCTCCGTGCGCTCGACGCGGTGTCCTCGCGGGTCCTCGAGTACGGCGGGTAGACCCAGCCATGACGGCGTCATCAGGCACAGCGACGGTTGTCGGCGGGCTGGGTGCCGTCGGATCCATGTTCGTCGAACTGCTTCGCGCCGGGGGGTCAACCGTCACCGTCGTCGACCCAGCAGGCAGCGATCCCGACGGAGATGTAGTCGTCGGAGACATCACGAAACCCAGTGAGCAAGTCCTCGCGCACGTGGAGTCCTCGCGCATCATCGTGCTCGCGGTTCCCGAACGGGTCGCTCTAGCCGCACTACCGAGCCTTCGGACATCCGGCGCTCTCGTTGTGGACACGCTGTCGGTCAAATCGCGGATGGACGCAGCAATCGCCGACGCCGGCCGAGAAGGGGAGTTCCTCGGACTCAACCCCATGTTCCGTCCGTCGCTCGGGCCACGCGGTCGGGCCGTCATCGCAGTGCCGTACGTCGGCGGTCCGCAGTCCGACAGATTCCTCGGCATCGTGCGCTCGTGGGGAGCGTCGGTCGCGGTGATGGACGCCGATCGTCACGACCGGTTGGCTGCGGCTACCCAGGTTCTGACACACGCGTCGGTGCTGGCTTTCGGCGCTGCCCTGGCCGAACTCGGAGTTTCCGCGGACGAACTCCTCGCGGTCGCCCCTCCCCCGCATCGGGCCTTGCTCGCGCTCCTGGCGCGTGTAGCCGGCGGCGAACCGGAGGTGTACTGGGACGTACAAGCGGGCAATCCGTACGCAGGTGCGACACGAAAAGCACTGTTCGATGCCACCGCACAGGTGGACAGGGCGGCCGAGACCCTCGGCGACTTCACGACGCTGATGAAAACCGCCGACGCAGCGCTCGACAATCGCTCAGGCGAATTGAACGCGGAGTGCCAGAGCTTGTTCGATCGCATTGCCGAAGGGCACAGAGAGATCGCCGAAGGGCACAGAGAGTAGGGCACGATGAGACCTGGAGTGAGTCCGCCCAGCCTCCCGGAGTACGACGCCTCCGATCCGGTCGAGAGTGCAATCGTCCGCCGCCTTGCGAGCAATTGGGCGCGCCGGGCAGCCGTGAAGAAGGCGGAACCGGAACTGGACGATCTCTTCGATTCGTCGCTGTCCGACTACCCCGAAGCACTTCTCCCGTTCGCGGAGCATCCGACCTACCTGGCATTGAGCCCCGAGCAGAAGCAACGCCTGCAAGCCTGGGCATGGATCGCGTTCAACAAGAACGTCATGGACATCGAGAAGTACGTCGTCAATCCCGGCTTCGACGTTCTCGCCGAAGACCGACTCGGCGTCGGTCTCGGAGATTGGGCTGCAGTGGCGGTCAATCAGGCGATGGTCGACGAGCAATATCACACGCTCATGCACTTCAATGCCAGTTCAGCGACCCGTCGAGGCAGGGGCTGGGGGCTGCCGACCAAGGCATTGCCCGACGTCCTGACGGTCCGCACGCGGGCGCAAGCCCTCGACGCAGCCGAGGGGCCTCGCAAGATTGCCCTGACACAGTTGGCGTTCATGACCGTCGCCGAGGTGTCGATCACCGCATACCTCGACCTGATCTCGGACGACCCGGGCGTGCAGTCGATCAACCGCGCGACGATCCGGTTGCACGCTCGCGACGAGTACTGCCATGCCTCGATTGCCGGGGAACTGGCCGTGTCGGTCTGGGATTCCCTGGATCGTGGAGATCGCAGCTATCTATTGGAAGGCTTCGAGGGCGCCATGCGCGCTTTCAGCGGAACCGACTTCGGCGCTTGGCGCGCAATCATGGAGATCGAAGCCGTAACCGGCGGACAGAAGATGCTCGACGACATCGAATCGGGACGGCGCAACAACCTGTTCGTCCAGGACTTCAGCGGTATCGAGAGGTTGTACAAGACCTTGAATCTGGACAGGATGTAGCCGACTCTCACGAATCCACGGGCATAGTGCGGGCTCCGGAACCTGACAGCAGTTTCCGCCATGACAACCGATCGGTTTGCCGGTCGTACATTCGGTACGCCGGCCACAACAGAGCATGCAGAATTGACGTCTTGAGAATCATCAAACGAAGTCGTGTAGTCATAGCCTGGTGATACTCGAGCGTTGTCACCGAAGCCTTGTTGTATGACAGAAACTCGATGGGTCCAGTCTCTCCCCTACGACCGGAGATTTCGCTCCGCATGTCCAGGTCAGTGCCGAACTGCATCCCTGCCTTCATCAGGCACAGCGACAGATCCACGTCTTCGTGAATGTCGGTGCGATCACTGACCTTGTCGCGGATCGAGCGCCACGACGTCGCCCGAATCGCCATATTCGAACCAGTCAGTGCGTGCGCCGGTTTGATTCCGTGGAAATCGCCACGGGCCTCGGCTTTGTTCACCGCTGCTCGTTGAAGACCCGAAAACGGTGACTCGTAAAACAACGAGAAACCGGTAACGGCATCAAGATCATGAGAAGCGAAGGAACTTCGAACCGCTCGCGCCCACCCTGGTGCGACACGCGAATCCGCATCGACCCTGCCGATGAATTCACCCACTGCGATGTCGAACCCGGCATTACGTGCATGAACAACGCCCTGACGCGGTTCTACAAGATATCGAATTCGAGAATCCCGCTGCTCGAAAGAACGCGCGATTTCAGGGGTGCGATCGGTGGAATTGTTGTCGACAACTATTATCTCGAGGATCTCGTCCCCTTGACAAGCGAGGGACTCCAAACACCCGGCGATGTAGTCCTCCTCGTTGTACACGGGAACCACCACTGACAACGTGCCGATATCCATGAGCAGTAGGTTACCTCGCCAGAGGGAGTCGACTTGATGATCGAGTCAGGGGTGCCCGTCGATCGAGTACGAACTCGTAGTATTCGACGAGCATTCAGGACGCGCGAACACGGTTCACACCTGTCGGCGACCCGAAATCAGGCCCGGTATCGGACACTGTGCGATATCGCACATTCCCGTCGGTCGGCCTGACCGCGGCTTATCGCCAAGCTGCACATTTGCATCGATCCCCACCGCGCGAAGGCCGGAACGAGGTTGTCCCTCCGGTAACATCCACTGTGCATCCGGAGATAGACGTACAAGGTTCCCGCAACCACTGGGGTCCTTACCAGTGACTCCGGCTCGGGCTACGGCTTGCTCGAGAAAGGACAGTGCCGAGAGGCCCTGTCCAAGCACAGCTCGGCCCGAACACCCATGTAGACAGCGGAGAATTGATGCCCTTATCGACGGACGCGGCGGTAGTCGTGGAGGAC
This sequence comes from Rhodococcus sp. NJ-530, assembly GCF_003860625.1. NCBI lineage: Bacteria > Bacillati > Actinomycetota > Actinomycetes > Mycobacteriales > Nocardiaceae > Rhodococcus > Rhodococcus sp. NJ-530. Next base: position 1,983,134 of record NZ_CP034152.1, on the reverse strand, counting down.
GTTCACAAGTCCTTCAAGGATGTGCACGCATTGCGTGGCATCAACTTCCAAGCTCCCAAGGGCACAGTGCTCGGCATCCTTGGACCCAACGGCGCAGGTAAGACCACCACCGTCAAGGTTCTGTCCACGTTGATTCGGCCTGACCGCGGCGTCGCAATGGTTGCCGGATACGACGTCGCTCGCAACCCAGCCGACGTTCGCCGTTCGATCATGATGACTGGCCAGTTCGCCGCACTCGACGACGCACTCACCGGACGCGAGAACATCGAACTGTTCGCTCGCCTGATGGGCCTCGATCGCGCATCCGCCAGGCAACGCGCCGTGGACCTTCTCGAGGAATTCGATCTCGTGGAAGCTGGGGGGCGAGCCGTTGCAGGCTACTCCGGCGGCATGCGACGACGCATCGACATTGCGTGTGGATTGGTAGTGAGGCCAGAAGTCGTATTTCTCGACGAGCCGACGACTGGACTGGACCCCCGCAGCCGCCAGAGCGTGTGGAACCTCGTGCAGACTTTGAAGGAGCAAGGCATCACGGTTCTGCTGACCACTCAGTACCTCGAGGAAGCTGACCTCCTCAGCGACAACATCATTGTCATCGACAAAGGATCTGTCATCGCGGAAGGGACGGCCAACGAATTGAAGGCACGAACCGGCGCCAGCTTCTGCGAAATCGTTCCCGCCGAGGCAAGCTTGCTGGGGCCAGCAGCCAACGCGTTGGGTAATTTGGTTCCGCCGGACTTCCGCTTCGATCTGGCAGTCGAGAACGGCCGAATTGCAATTCCCGCACCCCGTGGTTCTGCGACCCTTGCAGAAGCTCTGCGGCGTCTCGATCACGCACGGATACCACTCGCGGACATCGCCCTGCGCAGGCCTTCACTTGACGACGTGTTCCTGTCGTTGACGGGGCAGTCGCGTCCGAGCGAAACAAGCGATGCGACGTGACCACGACGACGAAATACGCAACTCAAGATCTTGCCTTGAAACAGGTAGGTCAACGGTCCATCACGGTGCCGAATGCAGCTCGGATCGGACGCCATCGTCGTCCGCAGCCATCCGCGGTCACACAGTGGTGGACCCTTACCGGCCGTACCGTTCGCGCAATGATTCGCCGGCACGAATTGCTAGTCGCAATCGTCGCGCCATTGATCTTCACGGTCGGCTTTTACCTGCCCCTCAAGTTCGTAATGCAGCTGCAGGGAATCAATTACGCACAGTTCTTGATGCCGATCATCGTCTTGCAGGCGATGGCCTTCACTTCGATCTCAGCGGCGCAGATGTCGGCGACCGAACGCATCACTGGCTTCAGCAGTCGGATGCAAACCATGCCGGTTTTCGGCCCGGTTCCACTGTTTTCGCGGATGAGTAGTGGATTCCTCCGATCCGTCGTCTCCCTGACGGCAGCAGTGATCTACGGATACGCGATCGGATTTCGCTTCGTCGGTGGTCTGTCACAGGCCATGCTCTTCTGCGTGATCGCGTTGACTTTCAGTACGTGTTTGTCGCTCGGCGGTGATGCAATCGGCTCGCTGTCGAAGAGCCCACAAGCAACCAGTCAGGCATTGACACTTCCCCAATTGATCCTCGGAATGCTCTCGTGTGGATTTGTGCCGGAGAGCGGATTCCCGGAATGGATCCGGCCGTTCGTACGCAATCAGCCCGTATCTCAGTTCTCCTACGCCATGCGGGACCTGGCTGCCGGCACCCTCACCCCGAATACGTTGGTGCCAGTTGCGGCTTGGTCGATCGGTTTGATAGCGGTATGCGGGCCACTCGCATACTGGGCAAGTACGAGGCGAGCGTGATGAGTTCTCTCGAGAAGCGTGAGGAGATACGCAGTGGGAGGGCGCTCGCGTTCCCTCTTCCCAACGCGGCACTACCCGAGAACTCGGCCAGCGCGCTCTGGACCCACAGCCTTATTCAGGCGAAGCGGCTTCTGATCAACTGGGCGCGCGATCCTTCAACGACTGTTCAGGCGCTCGTTTATCCCGCGTTGACCTTGATCATGTTTCGCGTTGTTCTGGGAAATTCCATCACAGCTGCCACCGGGCAGCCGAGTATCTATGGGACTGTCCCGCTCATCATTCTCGTGGGGGCGATGTTCGGTTCGATCGCCAGCGCAGTTGGCTTGCGGGGCGAGCGGAAGAGCGGTCTGCTCGGTCGATTCTGGACGCTGCCCGCACACCGAGCATCGGGCCTGGTGGGCCGGATGATCGCTGAAGCCGTTCGAGTTCTACTGACAACGATCGTCATCATCGGCGTTGGTTATGCCGTCGGCTTCCGGTTCACTCAGGGCCCGCTTGCGGCAGTGGCAATGATACTTCTACCCATCGCATTCGGCATTGGGTTCGCGGTGATGGTCACGGCTCTCGCCACGATGTCGGAAAATGTCCCGCTCGTCGAATTGGTTTCCATTGGGTGCACCCTGTTGATGTTCTTCAACAGTGGTTTTGTCCCGACAATGGCATATCCGGTCTGGCTTCAACCCGTAATTGCCGCACAACCGATGTCCGTCGCAGTCGACGCTATGCGCGGACTTTCGCTCGGAGGCCCGGTCCTGGTGCCAGTTCTGAAAATGCTTGCCTGGTCAGCGGGAATGATCGCTGTTTTTCTATATCCTGCGATTCGGGGTTACCGCCGGGCTGCGGAGACTTCATGACAGACGCATCCAGCGAGTGTGGCCTTATACCAGAATTTAAATATCTAAATACGGTAACAGTCCACAAACAATAACCGACTCAATTCTCTGAATGCGACAAGGTCGCAATCGACAATGAATCAACCGAAAGGTATGAGGTCTTGACGCGAAATTCTACGACCTGGCGACGCACCGTACAGATCGGTGCATTGGCCGTTGCCGGCTCACTGCTCACAGCCGGTCTCGCGCAGGCCACCCCCGCGCGCGTCGGTGGCGACTCATCCGAAACAGCGTCGACGGGCTCCTACATCAAATCCGTCGAGAAGGTCAATGACCGTCAGCTCGTCGTCAACGTCTATGCGGCGTCGATGGACAAGGACGTTCCGATTCAGGTGATCACCCCGGCCGACAACTCCGAACCTCGCCCGATCGTCTATCTGCTGAACGGTGCCGGCGGCGGAGAAGATGCCGCGACATGGGAACTACAAACTGATGTAGTCGATTTTTTCGCTGACAAGAACGTGAACGTCGCCACGCCTGTCGGTGGGCGTCTCTCCTACTACACCGACTGGGAGAAGGACGACCCCAAGGCCGGACGCAACAAGTGGTCGACCTTCCTGGGCAAAGAATTGCCCCCGTTGTTGAACGAAGAGCTGGGGAGCAACGGTAAGCAAGCCATCTCGGCCATCTCGATGTCCGGTACGTCGGTACTGAACTTGGCGATCGAGTACCCCGGTTTCTACAGTTCTGTTGCCGCTTACAGTGGCTGCGCACAGACCAGCGATCCCCTCGGACAAGCATTCGTCCGGACGACCACGGAATGGATCGGCGGCGTCGACGACATCACGAATATGTGGGGACCATTGGACGGACCGGGATGGGTCGAACACGATCCGCTCGTCAACGCAGAGAAGCTGCGTGGGACGCCCATCTACATGAGCACCGGAAACGGGCTTCCTGGAATTCCGAACGACACATTCCTCAACCCACGTCTGAGTGATGGTCGCGCATATACGGAGAACCAGATCATCATCGGCGGCCCGATCGAAGCAGCGACCAACCTTTGCACTTCGAACATGGCCAAGCGCCTGTATGAATTGAATATTCCGGCCGTTGTCGACTTCCAGCCGGTCGGGACCCACTCGTGGGGCTACTGGCAGGATCAGCTACACAAATCATGGCCGTTCATCGCCGGTTCGCTCGGAATCTGAGACAACCGCAGGAACATTCTCAACCAGCCAGCCTGTTCTTCTCGATCAAATGCGAGAAGAACAGGCTGGCTTTCCTCTATACCTCAGTCCGTAGGTACATGGCTTGCGGAATAGCTGACATCAACGAGGGCTTCGCCAGAAAAAGTGACTGAAGTGATCGAAGTGTGAGCCACATCGCGTTCATGCTGCCGACGCCACAATGATTCGCTCCTCAACGAACGCCGCAAGGTACAGATGGGCAGCTCGTGGCTGAAGCACACGCCCTCCTTGCCCGCGCTCCGACGCCGAGCCGAATCCAGGGCAGCAGACATACGTCTGACCATCGATTTGTAGCTCTCCCCCCACGAAGGCGTCACTGGATTCCACGTTTTGAGCAGCAACCCGACCGACGGCTTCAGTCTCGGGTCTCCCGCTGCGATCCCGTCGAACCTTCCCTCCCACTCCACAAGATCTTCGTTCTTCTCGATGGTTAGATTCAACAAATCGGCTAGCGGAGTGGCAGTTTCAATCGCGCGTTCGAGCGGGCTGGAGAAGATCGAAGAGATTGGACGATCACCGAGAATCTCGGCGACTGCCTTCGCCTGGCGATTGCCCAATTCGGAAAGCGAGTATCCGGGTAGCCGGCCGTAAATTACTTTCGACGGATTGAACACCTCTCCGTGACGTACAAAATGCACGACAGTGCGAGGTTCGGCCGACCGAGCCGGGGTTTCATCAGTCATGACGAGCGCTTCTCCTGCGTACGTAGGTACTCGGCGACGATCGGCCCGATCAACTCGAGCTTGTCCGGATGCATCATCGACGTGTGATTGCTGTCGATATCGATGTCAGTGATCTGTCCACCGATCACCGATCTCCATTCGTCTGTCACTGTGAAGTCCATGTCCATGCCCGCAGCTGCCCGGAACATCACCACGTCGCCATCATATTTGCGCGGCTCATACCCGGAGATCAATTCACCACTCGCCGAAGCGAAGTCGTAAAGTGCGCCAATCTGTGTCTCAGTCATGAACGACACCGAGTCCAGCGTTTTACCGATGGCGATGATCTGGCTGCGATCAAGAGAATTGACGTCGGCACCTTCACCGAGTTCCACTCCCCAACTAGCTGCCATGTCACGGGTGTTCTCGAGCGCTACATCATCGTCGACCTCCCTCGGATGACGTGGATCCACCATGAACAGAGAGACCTCGAAACCTTGCTCGCGTAGAAGAACAGCACATGCATGGCCGATGAACCCTCCAACTGAGTGGCCGATTATGTTAAACGGCCCAGTCGGATTCACATCGATCATCTCACGCACGTAACGGTGCGCTAGCTCGTCGACAGAGGTCGGTAATGCCCACGCCTCCGTCATTACGGGAGTTTGCAGGCCGTAGATCGGTGTATCTGCCTCTAGATACGGAGCGAAGCCCGAGGCCTTCCACGCCAGACCACTCATTGCATGGATATAGAAGAGCGGTGGCCGCTGTCCCTCGATGCGAACGGGAAAGAGCACGCCGATCGCATGATCGTCCGGTGTCGCCGAACCTGATTCCCGAGCCTCTTCGATCCTGGCAGCGAGTAATTCGGGTGTCGATGCACCGAAGAGCATGCGGACAGGAACATCGAAATCGAGTGTGCTGCTCAAGTTGGCGGTCAATTTCATCGCGATGAGGGAGTTGCCACCCAACTCGAAGAAATCATCATCCAACCCCACCCGATCAACACCCAACACACCCACAAACGCCGACGCCACCACCAACTCCACCGACGACACCGGAGCCCGAAACACCCGAGCCTCAAACACCGGCTCCGGCAACAACGCCCGATCCAACTTCCCCGACGAATTAAGTGGGAACGCATCCAACACCACCACAGCAGCCGGAACCATATAACCCGGAACCCGCTCCCCCACAAACCCCCGCAACACCGACACATCCACAACCGACCCCACCGCCGGCACCACATACCCCACCAACTGATCACCCATCACCGACCCACGCACCACCACCGCAGCCGACAACACCGACCCATGCGCCGTGAGCGCCGCCTCGATCTCCCCCAACTCGATCCGCTGACCACGGAACTTCACCTGAAAATCAGTACGACCGATGTACTCCAACTCACCAACTGTGTTCCAACGGACCAAATCACCCGTCCGATACATCCGCTCACCCGAACCGAACGGCGACGCCACAAACCGATCCGCACTCAAATCCGGACGACCCACATACCCCCGAGCCAACTGCACACCCGACAAATACAACTCACCCGCAACACCCACAGCAACCGGCCGAAGGCGCGAATCCAACACAAACACCCGGCAATTCCACTCCGGCACACCAATCGAGACCACCGACCCCGACCCGGCAGCCGTCACATCCGCAAACGTAAACGACACCGCCGCCTCAGTCGGACCATACAAATTATGCAACCGCGCCGACGACACCAACCCGAACTCACGCACCGCCTCCACCGGCAACGCCTCACCGATCACCAACACATCACGCAACGAACCCAACAACCCCGGATCCACCAACGACGAAAACGTCGACAACATCGTCGGAACAAAATCCGTCACCGACACACCCTGATCATCAATCACCGACGCCAAATACCCCGGATCCCGATGACCATCAGCCGACGCCAACACCAACACCGCACCCACCCGCAACGGCATGAAAAAACCCCACAACGACACATCGAACGTCGTCGCCGTCTTCTGCAAATACACATCAGACGACGTCAAGCGATACTCGCCCTGCATGAACTCGAGCTGATTCACAATCGCCGCATGCGAGACCGCCACACCCTTCGGCCGACCCGTCGACCCCGACGTGAAAATCACATACGCCGTATTCGACGCCCGCAACGGCGAGCGCCGATCCACATCAGAAACCCGCGCACCCGAAAAACCAGACACATCAACAACATCCACACACACAACCCGACGACCCGACGCCACGAAACCATCACGCTCCGTCGACACCACACACACCGGATCAGCCGAATCCAACACATACTCATTACGCGAGGACGGCGCATCAGGATCCAACGGCACCCACGCCCCACCCGCACGCACAATCGCATACAAACCAACCAACAAATCAACCGACCGCCGAACAGCCAACCCCACCAACGACTCCGGCCCAACACCCAAACCAATCAAATAACGCGCAAACCTATTAACCCGCTCATCGAACTCCCCATACGAAAGCACCACATCCCCACACACCACCGCACGCGAACCCGAACAAACCCCCACCACAGAATCAAAACCATCCAACAACAACCCACCCACAACCGGACGAGACGTGTCGTTCCACGACTCAAGCACCAAAGCACGCTCAGACACAGTCATGACCTCGACGTCACCGACCGCTGAACCGGGATCTGCGACCATCGCGCGCAGTATGCGGACAAACCGATCGGTGAAGGCGGACACGGTCGAGGCATCGAACAGATCCGTGGCGTAGAGCCAGGACAGCACGATCCCTGCGGCATCCCCCGACTCGTTTTCCCGTGGAGCTGCGGTCAATTGCAAATCGAACTTCGCGATGTCGACGCCCGCGTCGAATCCGGAGACACGCAGTCCGGGCAATTCCAGTGCGTCGTCGGCCATGTTCTGGAAGAACAGCGCAACTTGGAACAACGGGTGGTGCGCTTGGGATCGTGCCGGGTCGAGCACCTCGACAAGCCGCTCGAATGGCACATCGGCGTTGGCAAAAGCTCCCAGATCGATGTCACGCACATGGTCGAACAAATCGGAGAAGCTTGCTCCTGGATTCACGGCCGTGCGTAACACCAGGGTGTTTACGAACATGCCGATCAGATCGTCGAGTTCGGGTTCCCCTCGTCCAGAGATTGGTGAACCGATCGCCACGTCACCGCTGCCGCTCGACCTTGCCAACAGGACCGCCAGCGCCGCATGGACGACCATGAACAGTGACACGTTGTGGTCAAGTGCGAGTTGCTCCAGGGCACTGTGCAATTCAGCGTCCACGTCCGAACGGTGGACGCCGCCTCTGGTGGAGAGAATTGAGGGTCGTGGACGGTCGGCCGGGAGTTCGATCTTCTCCGGCAGGTCTCGCAAGGTCGTCTTCCAGTACGCGAGCTGCTCGGACATCAACGATGTCGGATCGGAATCCACGCCGAGAACCTCACGCTGCCACATCGCGAAGTCTGCGTACTGCACCGGCAGCGGTGTCCACTCCGGACTCCGGCCGTCCACACGCGCAAGGTAGGCGAACGCAACGTCCCGAACCAACGGCGCTACGGAAACGCCGTCCGCTGAAATGTGGTGCACGACCATCGCCAGGACATACTCGGACGGATCCGTCTGGAAGAGCTTGACCCGCAACGGAACTGCCGAGCTGACGTCGAATCCGGCGGTAACGAGCGTCAACAGTTCGCCGAGAAGTGCCGAATCGGCCAACGGAACGGGATCGAGGTCGATGTCTGCGGTCGATTCCGGCAGAATTTGCTGATAGCCCACACCGTCGATTCCTGGGTAGACAGTACGAAGGACTTCGTGCCGAGCTAGGACGTCACCGACCGCTGAGGCGAGCGCAACCGTGTCAAGCTCACCACTCAGGCGGAGGACGATCGGAATGTTGTTGACAGCAGATTCGGAATCGAACTGGCTCAGGAACCACATCCGTTGCTGCGCCAGCGACAACGGCACATGTTCCGGACGAATCACCGGCGCAAGCTGTACTCTGACGGACCCCTCCGCCTCGGCTTCGATTCGGGCAGCCAATGCTTCGACCGTCGATACCTCGAAGAGGGTTTTCACCTGAATGCGTGTCCCGAACGCAGCTCCGAGACGTCCAGCCAGCCTTGCTGCAACAAGTGAGTTGCCGCCGAGTTCGAAGAAGTCGTCTTCGGCACCGACCCTCTCGACTCCGAGCAGGTCGACGAAGGCCGCTGCCACGAGTACCTGTGCAGGCGTTGATGGTTCGCGGTACGCACGCGAGATGAAGATCGGCTCGGGAAGGCTGTCGGTGTCCAACTTACCCACTGGGGTGAGAGGAATCCGGTCGATGACCATGATCGATGCAGGCACCATGTGGCGCGGAAGAACGGCCCGAGCGCTGGCGGTCAACGAGTCTGGGTCCAGGTCGACGTCGGCATTCGCCATGACATACGACACCAGCGCGGCGTCACCTGAGGAACCGGTGATCGCGACGGTGGCGACGAAGTCGACTCCGGGTTGGGCGGCAAGGACGGCATCGATCTCGCCCAGTTCGATCCGGAAGCCGCGAATCTTGACCTGTGAGTCCCCCCGCCCGAGATATTCGAGGTCGCGCTCACCACCGGTCTGATCGGTGGCTCCGCCATCGCCGCCGGTGCGGATCCACCGCACGGTATCGCCGGTCCGGTAGAGCCGCTCCCCGGCGCCGCCGAACGGATTTGCGACAAAACTTGCCGCCGTAGTTGCGGACAGGCCGTTGTACCCGCGGGCAAGGTGGGTGCCCGACAGGTAGAGTTCGCCGGCGGTTCCGGTGGCGACCGGCTGAAGTCGAGAATCGAGGACGAACACGCCGACACCACGGACGGGACCACCGATCGTCACGGGACGATCGACGGTCAACTCGGCGATGTTGCTGGCGACGGTGGCTTCCGTGGGTCCGTATGCGTTGAAGAACCGTCGGCCGGGCGCCCAGGTGGACAGCAGCGCGGGTGAACACGCTTCACCGCCGACGACCACCACGGCGAGATTGTCGAACTGGTGGGCGCCGTCAAGGAAAATCGAACCCAGCGCTGCCGGGGTCACAAACGCGTGCGTGATCTTTTCCGACACCAGGAGTTCCGCGAGTTCGTCGCCGCCGAACATGTCCGGACGCGCGATCACCATCGTCGAGCCTGCACCGACGGCGAGCAGCAGTTCGAGCACGGAAGCGTCGAAACTCGGCGAAGCAAAATGCAGTGTCCGCGACGTAGAGGTGAGCGCATACCGTTCGACCTGTTCCGCACACAGGTCTGAAAGCCCGGCGTGGGTGACGACGACGCCCTTGGGCCGTCCTGTCGACCCCGAGGTGTAGATCACGTATGCCGGATGATCCACGCGAAGGGTTCGAACGCGTTCGGTATACGACACCGGATCCGGGGAGATACCGGACAACTCGGCCGTCAACACGTCGCCGTCCACTTCCAGCCATTGGACGCTGCGAGGAAGGTCGATAGCGTACGCGGCCGTGGTCAGCCCTATCGAGGCTGCAGAATCGGTGATCATGTGTTCGACGCGGTCTGCAGGATAGCTGGGATCGACCGGCACGAAAGCTGCGCCGGTCTTGGCCACCGCCCACACCGCACAGACCGACTCGACGGAGCGGGGAATCGACACCGCCACCCGGTCCTCCGGCCCGATTCCGCGGCTGATGAGCAACCGAGCCAGACGCGAGGACAGCGCGTCCACTTCGGCATAAGTGAGGGTTTGACCCCCGAATGTGATCGCCGGTGCTGCTGGGTTGAGGTCTACTGCAGCTGCGAGTAACTGAGGCAGCAATGGCACCCGCGCGCGCCTGGTGCGTGCCGGTCGTTCGTTCCTGCCGGCGCGAGATGTCTTCCGCCGGGTCGCGTCGTCAGTACTCATACGACCGCCACCTGCGGTCGAACGGTGTGTACGGAGACCCAACGCTGCATCGAGCAACTCACCTTCGCGTCATACTTCTGAACTGTCACTACCGGTCTGTCCAGACTGGACGCCGGGGAACCCACAATTGCATCAGTGGGCTCCCCCAACACATCCAACCCCTACCGCCCATTGTTACAGCCGGTAACACCGATCCGGGCAACGGCACGATCACCTATGAATTCGGCCACTGGCACGGTCGCCGACGGAGCCCGATCTCACCACCCGAGTAGTTCGCCCGTTGCGAGGACGTACTCGAGATCGGGTAAGTCGGTTCGATCGACGGCCGAGCGGACCTCGTCCGGAAGCACCACATGCGTCACCCAGTCGTCAGCAAGTGAGTCTTCGATTGCCTCGTCGTCACCGAGAATGACGACAGCCGCTCCGGCTGACGCCGCCAGGAGGACCGCGACCGAGTGCTCCGGCGAGCCGACCGCGCCGGCGAATGCCAACCTCGACTCGAAGTCGACGGAATACCGCTTACGCAGCTCCGCCAGAGAGTCCGACAGGTCGCCGTACGTCAGCACTCGGTCACCGTCGACGATCGCCGGATCGTCCGCCATTGTCGACCGGGCGCGATCGACGTAGCTGATCGGACGATCCGACATCGTCGCCAGCCGAGACTCGATCTCCGGTGACGTCAAGAGCAGCGTCGAGGTGTCGGAGTCATTCGACAGGGTCAGGCTTGCCGGATCCGACGGATGCGCCCCGGTAACGGCTGCGCCGGTCTTCACCACAGACCAGTAGGCGATCACGGCATCGACACCACCACCGATGGAGATCGCAGTGCCGGGACCTGCACCTTCCTCGATGAGCAGGCGAGCCAGACGCGAAGACTTCGCGTCGAGTGCCGCGTAAGCGGTCTCCTCGCCGTCTGTTACCACCGCAGGCGCGTCCGGGTCGCTTTCCACGACGGAGGCGAGCAACTGAGGCAGCAACGTCGTGCTCGCGACTGCGCTGGCTTCGCGAACGCCGTCGGCGACCTCGGACTTCTCCATGTCGGTCAGCAGATCGAGATCGCCGACCTGCCTGGTCGGATCGTCGGTGACCTGCTCGAGTACACGAACGAACCGCTGTGCGAACGACTCGACCGTGGTCTTGTCGAACAGGTCCTCGGAATACAGCCACAGGCCGGAGAGTCCGAGGCCGTCCGCTGCGGTGGTCAGGGTGAGCTGAAGGTCGAACTTCGTGGTCAGGACTCCGCTGTCGACGGCGCCTATGGTCAGGTCTGCCAATGCAAACTCGGTCTGGGCGGTCGGTTCCAGCGACAGGACGATTTGGAACAGGCCCCCCGCCCGAGGCGGCAGCGCCTCCACGATTTCCTCGTAAGGAACATCGGCTTCGCCGAACGCGGCCAGGTCGACGTCGCGCACATGCGAAACGAGATCCTCGAAGCGTGCACCGGCATCGACCGTGGTGCGAAGCGCGAGTGTGTTGACGAACATACCGACGAGATCGTCGAGGGCGCGCTCGCCCCTGCCGCCGACAGCGGTACCGATCGCGAAGTCGGAGCCTCCACCCAACCTCGAGATCAGGACCGCCAGTGCGGCGTGGATTGTCATGAACACCGTGGCGTTCTTTGCTCGGGCGATGTCGCTCAGTCGCGAGTGGACATCAGCGTCGACGGTGAACTGGACTGCCCCCGCTGCGGCGGACTGCACCACGGGACGCGGTCGGTCTGTCGGCAAGCCGACATCGGTAGGCAGATCGTCGAGCGCTGTGCGCCAGAAGTCGAGTTGGCGCGCGGCGATCGTTCCCGCGTCATCTACCGATCCCAGTACGTCGCGTTGCCACAGCGCGAAGTCTGCGTACTGCACTTGGAGTGGGCTCCACGACGGTGCACTGCCCCGGGTACGCGCTTCGTAGGCCACCATCACGTCGCGGGCCAGTGGCCCCATCGACTGCCCGTCGGCCGCGATGTGATGCGCGACGAGTACGAACACGTACTGATCTTCTCCGATCTGGAGAAGATCAGTACGTACCGGAACCTCCGATGACACATCGAATCCGGCGGTCGTCGATTCGACGACCTTCGTGTACATCTGCGCGCCGTCGTGGACCGCTGTCGGTTCCCCGAACATGGGCACGAGGTCGGCGCCGACGATCCGCTGCACCGGCCCCAGCCCGTCGGACGGGTAAAGCGTTCGCAGTGACTCGTGGCGCGAGATCACGTCACGCAGAGCAAATTTCAGCGCGTCGACGTCCAACTGCCCGGCCAGACGCAGCGCCATCGGGATGTTGTAGGTCGAGGCGTCGGTGTCCATCTGGTTGAGCACCCACATACGCTGCTGCGCCAGTGACAGCGGAATGCGCTCGGGGCGATCTTGGGCAACGAGCTGCTTTCGCGAACCGGTTCCGACGTGGACTTCGATCGCGCTCGAGAGTTCTTCGACTGTCCGGGTGTCGAACAGAGTCCGTACGGGGACTACGGCGTCGAGGGATCGGCTCAGTCGTGCCGCCGCCCGGGTCGCGATCAATGAGTTACCACCGAGTTCGAAGAACTCGTCGTCGAGTCCGACCTGAGGAACCTCCAGCAATTCGGCGAATACCGTCGCCACGGCCTTCTCGGTGTCGGACACCGGCGCTCGATATTCGGCGGAAGCGAAGACGGGTGCAGGCAGCCGAGCGGAGTCGAGCTTCCCGTTCACCGTGAGGGGCAAGGCGTCCAACAACACTGTCGCGTCGGGAACCATGTAGCCGGTGAGGAAGTCGGCCGCACTTGTGCTGACCGTGCTCGCGTCGAGGTCCGAACCGGCTTCGGGCACGACGTACGCGATGAGCCGATCGCCCAGATCTGCGTCCTTGCGGACGACGGCCACGGCACGGGCGACACCACCGACTCGGAGCAGGGCCGTTTCGACCTCGCCGAGTTCGATCCGGAAACCTCGAAGCTGAACCTGCGAATCGGAACGCCCCAGGTATTCGAGCTGGCCGGCGCGGTTCCAGCGCGCCACATCACCGCTTCGGTACATCGACTCGCCGTGCGATGCAAACGGATTCGCGACGAACCGCCCGGACGTCAATCCGCTCTGCCCCAGATACCCGCGTGCCAGTTGTCCGCCGGCGACGTAGATCTCGCCGGCCGTGCCGATCGCAGCGGGCTGCAAACGGTCGTCGAGTACGTACACCCGAAGGCCGTCGAGTGGTCGACCTATCAACGACGCCGTTGCGGTCTCAGCGCTCGCACGATCGAGCGGGAGATAAGAGACGTGCACCGTGGTCTCGGTGATTCCGTACATGTTGACCAGTTGCGGCGAGTCGTCCGGATGACGGTCGTACCACCGGGTCAGCTGTGCGAGATCGAGTGCCTCGCCACCGAAGATCACGTACCGGAGCGCAAGATCCGACGCGGTACCGTCCGATCCTCCGGAAACACGGTCCGCCTCCGCAAGCTGGTAGAAAGCCGACGGAGTCTGATTGAGCACCGTGACGCCCTCGGTGGTCAGCAATTGTCTGAACTGGTCTGGCGAACGCGACGTCTCGAAGTCGACGACCACGAGTACACCGCCGTGAATGAGCGGACCCCACAGCTCCCACACCGAGAAGTCGAATGCGTAGCTGTGGAACAAAGTCCACACATCCGAGGAATCGAATGCGAATTCCGTCTGCGCGTTGGCGAACAACTCCACAACATTCCGATGAGTGACCGCAACACCTTTGGGGCGGCCGGTAGATCCTGATGTGTAGATGACGTACGCCAGGTCTCTCGAACGCAAAGGCCGCACGCGGTCTGCGTCGGTCACGGGGCGGGAGTCGGCTGCGGCGTCCCGGGGCGAGACAGAAGGGCAGGGCAGTTCCCGCAGCGAATCCGGAGCGACGATCGCACACACCGGAGACGCGTCGGCAAGGGTATATGCGATCCGCTCATCCGGATAGCTCGGATCGATCGGCAGATACGCGGCACCAGACTTGACGACGGCGAGCAGCGCCACGACCAGATCGACCGATCGCGGCAAGAGGACCGCTACCAGGTCCTCGGATCCGACTCCCGAATCGATCAGCGTGCGGGCCAGACAGTTTGCGCGGGAATCGATGTCCCGATACGTCAATCGCTCGTCTCCGAAGACCACCGCAATCTCGTTCGGTGATCGGGTCACCTGTGCATCGAACAGTCCGGCCAGAGTGGTCGAGTCGTCGACGACCGCCCCGGGCGTGGCCCACCCTTCGAGTATCGTCCGGCGTTCGTCCTCACCGAGAATGTCGATGTCGCCGACTGCATTGGACGAATTGGCGACGACGGATGTCAGCACGGCGTTCAGTCGTGACTCGAGGCCTGCAATCGTCGATTCGTCGTAGAGATCGGTGGCGTAGGTGACGGCGAAGGTGAGCCCGCCCGCCTGAGCCGGAGTCTCCCAGACCGTGAACTGCAGGTCGAACTTGGCCAACGTCGGCGCAATGTCGACACCGGAAATGCTCAGGCCCGGAATCTCTACGGATCCGTTCGCGCCCTGACCGAGATTCTGGAACGAAAAGCCCACCTGGAAAAGCGGATTACGCGCCTGCGACCGTTCGGGGTCCAGTGCTTCCACCAGACGCTCGAACGGAACGTCAGCGTTCTCGAAACCGGCCAAATCAGTGTCCCGTACCTTCGACAGGAGTGCAGTGAACGACTCGCCCGGGTCGACCTCGGTCCGCAGGACCAAAGTGTTGACGAACATGCCGATCAGATCATCGAGAGCCTGTTCACCTCGTCCGGCCGCTGGTGTACCGATCACGATGTCGGCGGTGCCGGACAGCTTCGCCAGCAGGACGGCCAGCGCGCTGTGCAGAACCATGAAGAGTGACACATTATGTTCTCGTGCAACATGATTCAATGATTCGTGCATGGCCGCTTCGATATCGAAGCAGTACTCGGCACCGGAGTGTGAAGCGACTCGCGGACGCGGCCGATCCGACGGCAGGGTCAGTTCGACGGGCAATCCGTCCAGTTGCGACTTCCAGTATTCCATCTGTTTCGAGATCAACGATCCCTGATCGGACTCGACACCGAGTACCCGGCGCTGCCACAGCGCGAAGTCCGCGAATTGGATCGGTAGCGGCTTCCACGTCGGAGCGATTCCCTGCGACCTCGCGGCGTACGCCGAGACGACGTCCCGGACCAGCGGCCCCATCGAAAAGCCGTCACCGCTGATGTGATGGATGGCGAACACCAGAACGTACTGCGAGTCGGCGAGATCGAACAAACGTGCCCGGACCGGCACGTCTGCAGTGACATCGAATCCGGCGAGTACGTATTCCGCCACCCGGTCGGTGACGACGGACTCGTGGATACGTACTGGCGACAGATCAGGCAGTGCATCCGCGGTGTCGAGGACTCGCTGGTATCCGATACCGTCGACTTCCGGATATGTGGTCCTGAGAATCTCATGTCGCTCGAACAGATCACGAAGCGCTGCCTGCATGGCCTCGATGTCGAGATCCCCCGTCAACCGGATCGCGATCGGAATGTTGTCCACTCCGGACGCCGAATCGAATCGGTTCAGGAACCACATGCGCTGCTGCGCGATCGACAGCGGAACCAACTCAGGGCGCTCCTGTGGTTCGAGCGGCGGACGGCCGCCCCGCCCCACGAGCACGTCGATTCGCGCCGCGAGCGACTCCACTGTCGATGCATCGAACAAGATGCGGACCGGCACAGTGGTGTCGAGTGCATGCCCGAGTCGAGCGACGATCTGCGTCGCGATCAGTGAATTACCGCCCAGCGCAAAGAAGTCGTCGTCCAAGCCGACCTGACCGATACCGAGGAGGTCGGCGAAAATACGCGCAACTTCGACCTCGACCACAGATTCGGGTTCCCGGAAGACCGCGATCTCGACCTCAGGATCGCGCAGTTGCTTCCGGTCGAGTTTTCCCGAGGCGTTGAGCGGCAGTTCGTCCAGAACAACATGTGCCGTGGGCACCATGTATGACGGAAGATGTTTCCCCAGTATCGATTCCAGTTCCAGCCAATCGATCAGAGACTCACCGGCCGCCGTCAGGTACGCGACCAGTTGATCGTTCCGGACGGCAACCACCACCGAACCGACCGACGGATGATCACGCAGGATCGACTCGATCTCCCCCAGCTCGATGCGTAGTCCGCGTAGCTTGACCTGAAAGTCGGTACGTCCGATGTATACCAACTCACCCGACGCATTCCATCGCACCAGGTCTCCGGTCCGATACAGGCGTGAGCCGGCAGGTCCGAACGGATCGGCGACAAACCGGTCCGCGGTGAGGTCCGGCCGAGCCACGTACCCCCGGGCCAACTGCACTCCCGCGAGGTAGAGCTCGCCCGCGACCCCGACGGGCACCGGATGCAGTCGTGAGTCGAGTACCAGAACGCGTGTGTTCCAGACCGGCGCGCCGATCGGCATGGTGGTGGTGTCGGCGTCCGT
Organism: Rhodococcus sp. NJ-530; assembly: GCF_003860625.1. NCBI lineage: Bacteria > Bacillati > Actinomycetota > Actinomycetes > Mycobacteriales > Nocardiaceae > Rhodococcus > Rhodococcus sp. NJ-530. The sequence goes on along the minus strand of NZ_CP034152.1, from coordinate 1,966,295 downwards.
CACCTCATGGAAGGTCACGTCGACCGCGGCCTCCGTCGGTCCGTACAGATTGTGCAGTTCAGTTCCGGGAAGAACCGTCCGGAACTGCGCGGCCACCTGCGGGGCGAGCGCCTCACCCGAGGCGAAGACTCGGGTAAGGGTAGAAGACCTCGTGACAACCGTATCCGCGAGGAACACTTCCAACATCGACGGCACGAAGTGAATGGTGGTCACTCGTTCGGACGCGATCAGCGCGGCCAGATAGGCCGGATCTCGGTGGCCGTCGACGGCAGCGATCGCAAGTCGAGCTCCGACTTGCAACGGCCAGAAGAACTCCCACACGGAGACATCGAAGGTAAAGGGAGTCTTCTGGAGGACCACGTCGTCGCCGAGGAGGCTGTACTCGGCCTGCATCCAGATCAGCCGGTTGACGATCGCGCGGTGTGACACCGCAACGCCCTTCGGTTTGCCCGTCGACCCGGAGGTGAAGATCACGTACGCCGTGTTCTCCCCTCGCAGCGGGCCGAGGCGGTCCGCGTCGGTGACCGGTGCGTCGGAACAACCGGACAGGTCTACGGTATCGATCCTGACTACCAGCACTCCCTCAGCGTCGAATCCATCTCTCTCTGTGGTCAACACACAGATCGGAGCTGCAGTCGACACGACGTATTCGTTGCGCTCGACGGGCTGATCGGGGTCGATGGGCAGATAGCCGCCGCCGGCCTTGACTACCGCGTACATCGCCACCAGCAAATCGAAGCTTCGGCGAATGGCCAAGCCGACCAGGGTATCCGGGCCGACGCCTTCCGACACGAGTTTGCGGGCGAGTTGATTGACCCGCCGGTCGAATTCGAGATACGTCAGCTGATGCCCATCGAAGGTCAGCGCGATCGAATGGGGAGAGCGGACGACCTGTTCATCGAACAGATCCACCAGCGTCACATCGCGAACATCGTGACCGGTGCTGTTCCAGCGCTCGACGACCAGCCCCAGATCGGAGTCGCCGACGACGTCGACGTCCCCGACCGGCCCAGCGGGGGCAGCCGCGACCGCCGAGAGAGTCGCCGTCAGATACTGGACGAAGGAGGCCACCGTCTTACGGTCGAACAGATCCGTTGCGTAAGTGAAGAGTCCACGGAGTTCACCGTCATGCTCGGTGATCGTCAATTGCAGATCGAATTTCGCCACGGACGCATCGACGTCGAGGGCCGATACCGTGACGCCGTCGATGTCGGCCGATTCGTCGCTGCCCTGGGCGACGTTCTGGAACGTGAGCATGACCTGGAACAGCGGATTGCGTGACTGCGATCGTTCCGGGTTGATGATTTCGACGAGGCGCTCGAACGGCACGTCGGCATGCGCGAACGCTTGCAGGTCCGACTCACGCGTGCTGCGAAGCAATTCCGTGAACGACAGCGACAGATCGACGTTCGTCCGCAACACGAGTGTGTTGACGAACATTCCGATCACATCGTCGAGTTCCTGCTCACCACGCCCCGCGACCGGAGTACCGATCACGATGTCGGAGGTGCCGGACAGGCGCGCCAGCATCACGGCGAATGCACTGTGCACGACCATGAATCGCGAAGCCTGATGCTCACGCGCAATTCGGTCGAGGGAATCGACGACGCCCTGCTCGATGGCAAATTGGTACTCTGCACCACCGTTCGTTGCTACGGCTGGACGTGGCCGATCGGTCGGCAGGTCCAGCTGATCCGGGATTCCCGCGAGCCGGCTCTTCCAGTAGTTGACCTGGCCCGAGATGATCGAGTGCGGATCGTCCTCGCTGCCGAGCACCTCACGCTGCCACAGGGTGTAGTCGACGAACTGGACAGCCAGCGGCGACCAGGACGGCGCACGCCCGTGCGATCGCGCCGCATACGCTGTCACCACGTCACGTACCAACGGCACCATCGAGAAACCGTCTCCGCTGATGTGATGTACGACGAAGACAAGCACGTACTCATCGTCGGCAAGTTGGAAGAGCGCGGTACGGAGAGGGATCTCGACCGTGACGTCGAATCCGGGCTGGATCAGCTCCCGCACACGGAGTTCCACAGCCTCGGCCGGAACTCGAACCGGTGACAGATCGAGATCGACTGCCGCCGAACCGAGAACCTGCTGGTAACCGACGCCGTCGATCTCGGGATAGATCGTGCGTAGGCTTTCGTGACGGTCGATCAGGTCCCGCACGGCCCCCGCCAGAGCCGCCGTGTTCAACGGACCGGTCAACCGCACGGCGACCGGAATGTTGTCGACCCCGGATTCCGGCTCGAACCGGTTGAGGAACCACATTCGCTGCTGCGCCAACGACAGCGGGACTCGCTCGGGACGCTCCTGTGGGACGAGAGGCATCCGCCCCGCGTCGCCGGTGTGAGTGCTCAGTCGTGCGGCCAGGGCCTCGACCGTCGACACGTCGAACAGCAGTCGTACCGGCACTACGGTGTCCAAGGACTGACCGAGCCGTGAGACAACTCGCGTGGCAATCAACGAGTTGCCGCCGAGTTCGAAGAAGTCGTCGTCGAGACCGACCTGAGCTACCCCCAGAACATCCGAAAAGATCTGGGCCACAGTTTCTTCGACCACAGTGGTCGGAGCGCGGTATGACAGTGTCGCGAACGTCGGCTCGGGCAGGGCCCGCCGATCGACCTTTCCGTTGGCGTTCAATGGAACCGTCTCGATCGCCACGAACGCAGACGGCACCATGTAGTCAGGCAGACGCGCCGCGACGGTCGAACGTATCGCCGCGATGTCGACGTCGGCCCCGTGTGCTGGTACCAGATAAGCCACCAGGCGGTCTCCGACCAGGCTGTCCTTGTGTACCACCACGACAGCAGCCGATACCGAATCGAGTGCCACCAGGGCCCCTTCGATCTCGCCGAGTTCGATTCGGAGTCCACGGATTTTGACCTGGAAGTCGGTGCGGCCCAGATAGTCCAGCTCTCCCGAACCGTTCCACCGGACCTGGTCTCCGGTACGGTACAGCCGCGAGCCTGCCGACCCGAACGGATTCGCCACGAACCTCTCGGCAGTAAGGTCGAAGCGTCCGCCGTATCCGCGGCTGACTCCCACACCTCCCACGTAAAGCTCACCGACCACTCCGGCCGGGACCAGCTGCAGGCGCGAATCCAGCACGTAGAGTTCGATATTCGGAATTGGAATCCCGATGGGGACTCCGTTGACGTCTCCCGGTGCCGCCTCCTGGAAGGACACTACGTCGGAGGCCTCAGTGGGGCCGTAACTGTTGACGACGCGCACACCGGCGGCCATCAGATCTTTGAGCCGACCAACCTGAATGGGCTCACCACCGAGGAACACGACGTCGAGTGATTCGAGGACGCCGTCCACGTCGGCATCGACCAGTGCATCAAATGCACTCGGCGACATGTTCGCGACCTGGACGTCGTCGTCGGAGACGGCGCGAAGGATCTCGGCGGGGTCGAACCCCGCTGCGGCGACGTGAACACTGCCACCGCTGGTAAGCGGTCCCCACACATTCTTCTGCGTGAGATCGAAACTCGGTGACGACGCAACGACCACACCAGCGGCGTCCGGAAGTTCGGATCGGTACCAGGCTGTCGTATTCTCGATGCCCGCCATCGGTACGACCGTGGGCTTGGGCCGACCCGTCGAACCAGAGGTCGAGATGACGTATCCCACGCGCTCACCTGCGCCCCGCTCACGCCAATGGTCCACCCATTCCGGAACAGAATCGCCGGATTCCGCCCCATCAGTGCTCTCGACCCGCAGCACCGGGAGCGCCGTCTGGACGCCGCCGGACGCGATCACCACGCGGGCACTGGTGTCTTCGAGCAATGTATTCACGCGCTCGGTCGGCAACGTGGGATCGATTGGTGTGTAACCGGCGCCGGTCTTCCACACCGCGAGCATTGCCACTACCCACTGCCACGACCTGGGCAGCACCAGCGCAACCACGTCGTCCGCTCCCACACCCGCAGCGAGCAAGTCCTGAGAGAGCACCGACGACCGCGCATCGAGTTCCCCGTAGGTGAGGGTCCGATCATCGGCCACGACTGCAACCGTCGACCGGTCGCGACTGACATGCCGGGCAAAGAGTGCAAGTGGCGATCTGTCGCCGATCGACACACGCTGCCCCACCGACCAGTCGAGCACGCGGGCTGCCTCGCCGGCGCCGAACAGATCGATCTCGCCGACGAGAACGGCCGGATCGGCAGCGACCGCACCGAGCAATACGGACAGCCTGGAACCGAACGTCTCGATGGTCGAGGCATCGAAAAGGTCACGCGCATAATCGATGACGACTGACAGCCCGCCGACCTCGATGTCTTCCCACACCGTGAACTGGAGGTCGAACTTGGCGACTGCGGACTCGAGCTCGAAACCGCTTACCTCGAGGCCGCCGAGCGTTGCGCCACTTTGTGTTTTCTGGCCGAGATTCTGGAACGCGAGCATCACCTGGAACAGCGGATTGTGTGCCTGCGAGCGTGCCGGGTCGAGCACCTCTACCAGGCGCTCGAACGGGACGTCAGCGTTACCGAATGCATCGAGGTCTGCAATCCGTGCCTGGTTCACCAGCTCGTCGAATGTACTTGCCGGATTGATCTCGGTACGCAGCACCAGGGTGTTGACGAACATGCCGATGACGTCGTCGAGTGCGCGATCGCCACGACCCGCCACCGGGGTGCCGATCGCGATGTCAGTGGTTCCGGACAAACGCGCCAACAGCACGGCGATTGCGCTGTGCAATACCATGAACACCGTGGCCTTGTTCGCCTGCGCAATCGACTCGAGGCGCGCGAGTACGTCCGCACCGATAGTCATCGTGTGCGACGCTCCGCGATAACTCGCGACGGGCGGGCGGGGTCGATCCATCGGCAGGTCTAGCCGCTCGGGGAGCCCGTCGAGCTGCTGTGTCCAGTAATCGATCTGGCGCGATATCACCGATTCCGCGTCGTGCTCGCTGCCGAGGACTGTTCGCTGCCAGATCGAGAAGTCTGCATATTGCACGTCCAGCGGCGTGAATTCGGGTGCGCTGCCAGCCGCCCGACTCGCGTAAGCGGTCACGACGTCGCGCACCAAGGGGCCCATCGAGAAGCCGTCACCACTGATGTGGTGGACGACGAATACAAGGACGTATTCCGACGCGGCCACCTGGAAGAGCTTGACCCGCAACGGCACCTGTGAGGTGACGTCGAATCCCCCGGTGATCTCCGTGATGACACGCTCGGTGATCTCGGATTCGGCCACAGCGACCGGCGACAGATCGAGCTCCACGTCGGAGACGGTCAAGATCTGCTGGTAGCCGACGCCGTCGACCTCCGGGTACACAGTACGCAGGCTCTCGTGCCGCTCGACGAGATCATCGATCGCCGAACGGAGCGCAGCGGCATCGAGCATTCCGGTCAGCCGGAGAACGACTGGGATGTGATCGACGGCTGACGTGGAATCGAACCGGTTGAGGAACCACATACGCTGCTGCGCAAGCGAAAGCGGGATCCGGTCGGGACGTTCCTGTGCAACGAGAGGAGCCTTCGTACCGCGGCCAGCAGAATCGCCTACGAGAGAAGCTAATTCGGATACCGTCGGAGCATCGAAGAAAGCTCGCATGTCGAGTTCCACGCCGAGTTTGGCGTTCGCGCGCGCCACCACTCGCGTCGCGAGCAGTGAATTGCCCCCGAGGTCGAAGAATCCGTCGTCGATGCCGAGGTCGTCCCGACCGAGCAGATCGGCAAAGATCGCAACCAACGTCTTCTCGACCGGCGTACTCGCTGCCCGGTATTCGACAACCTGCGCTGTGAACTCGGGCGCCGGCAGCGCCTTGCGGTCCAGCTTGCCACTGGCATTGAGCGGAAACGCCTCGAGTTCGACAAACAGCGACGGCACCATGTAGTCCGGCAGGCGTCCACCCAATTCACGTGCAAGAGCGTCGGTGTCGAGCACAACTCCCGATGCGGGAACCACGTATGCCACCAGATTGTCGCCCAAAGCCGCATCGGAGTGGACGAGAACGGCCGCTTGTGCGATTGCGTCGTTGTCGAGTAGCGCTGATTCGATTTCGCCGAGTTCGATGCGCAGTCCCCGCAGCTTCACCTGGAAGTCGGTGCGGCCGAGGTACTCGAGCAGGCGGTCGGCGCCGGCACCGCGCCATCGGACCAGGTCGCCGGTTCGGTACATGCGCTCGCCGTCCGAGGTGGAATGCGCGACGAACCGATCCGCCGTCAGATCGGGGCGGGAGACATACCCTCTGGCCAGCTGGACCCCCGCGAGGTAAAGCTCGCCGGGGACGCCGGGAGGTACTGGACGCAGTGCGTCGTCGAGGACGAGTAGCTCTGTTTCGGCGACAGCACGGCCGATCGGAATGGAGACCTCGTCCTGCGGTCCGGTTGCGTAGTACGTGACGTCGACGGCTGCCTCGGTCGGTCCGTACAGATTGTGCAGTTCCGCGGTGCTGACGTCGCGCAGCCGCGCGGCGGTCTGGGCGGGAAGCGCTTCACCCGAGGCAAAAACGTAACGTAGCGAGGTGATCTCGGAAGCGCGCGGTTCAGCGACGAAGACCGCGAGCATCGAGGGGACAAAATGTACAACGGTGACGCCGTACTCGATCATCGTCGCTGCGACGTAGGCCGGATCACGATGCCCGTCCGGCTTCGCGATCACGAGGCAAGCGCCGACCTGCAACGGCCAGAAGAACTCCCACACCGACACGTCGAACGTAAACGGCGTCTTCTGCAGGATGACGTCTTCGTCGGTGAAGGGATATTCGCTCTGCCTCCATCGGAGGTTGGCGACGATTGCCTCGTGTGACACACCGACGCCCTTTGGCCTGCCGGTCGAACCCGACGTGAAGATCACGTACGCAAGATTGTCGGTGCGCAGCGGTGACAGCCGGTCACCGTCGGCAAGCGGCGCGCCTGAGTGCGCCGAGACATCGATGTCATCGATCCGCAGTACATCGACGTTTTCGGGAATGCCGACCGCGTCCACTGACGTCGTCAGCACGAGGACGGGCGCGGCGACGTCGATCACATACGCCAGACGCTCAGCGGGATGGTCGGGATCGAGTGGTAGGTACGCACCACCGGCCTTGACGATCGCGTACATCGCAACCAGCAGTTCGAACGACCGACGGATACCCAGGCCGACGAGTGTGTCCGGTCCGACGCCACGGGCGACGAGCTCGCGGGCGAGCTGATTGACCCGGCGATCGAATTCCGCGTAGGTCGACGCCGTGGAGCCGAAACGAAGGGCGACGGCATCGGGGGTACGCGCGACCTGCTCCTCGAACAGACTTACGAGAGTCGACTCGACGACCGACGGAGCCTCGAAAGCAACGACGGAAGTCGCGTCGGCGATGAGCGCACCGACGACGGATTCAAGGCCACCCTCTCGTGTGGCGAGCAACTCTGGCAGCAGCGTGGAGATCACGACCGGTACAAGTGCGTCCGGGCCGAGCGCACCACCCATCGCGGAGTCGAGTGTGGTCAGTTCCGAGTGCAACCGTTCGTAGGTGACCTCGGCGTCTGCATGAACAAGCGCTGTCCGGTCGGGCTCCGCCTCGGCTACTGCAGCGATCAATCTCGGCAGTTCCTCGATCGTCAGCGACTGTGGTCCCGGCATACCGACGGACATCAACACTTCCTCCAACTGACGACAGCACGGCGCAGATCCAACGCACGACTGGTCGTACAGATCAACGCCCATGGGGCAAATACTGCATATTACCCGTCCGTACCGGAACCCTTCCCCAGCGTGGCCTGCGCGTCAGTTATCAAAGACTGGACGAGCGAGGTAGTACCGTCGGCGCCTAGTGCCGGAAGAATGCCCGGAACCAGACCGTTCAGCGAAACCGAGACCAATGCGTCGGCAGTGAGCGCCGCACCCATCGTCTGCTTCATCACAGCCAGTTTTTCGGCCAGCTGTGTGAAGGTCACCGCGGTGTCACCGTGCGTGAAGGCAACCGCCGTCGGATCTGCTGCGGCGGCCGCTGATGCGAGGTCCGGAAGATCGGCGGCGGTCTTCGGCTCGGCTGCCTCGATCAGCGCGCGTTCGAAGTCCGTCACGATGTCGATGGTCCGCAGAACCACCGTCGGATCTGCGGCAACGGCGTCGACCACGGCCCGCAACCTGGCCGCGAACAGTTCCATGGTTGCGGCGTCGTACAGATCGGTTGCATAGGTGAATCGCATCCGGATATCGGACAGCGTACCGCCCTCGTCGAACTCCTCGATACCGGTGAGCTGCAGGTCGAACATCGCCGAGTCGAATCCGTCGTCCACCGCCGACAGTTCAAGCCCTGGCAGCGCAAACGTACCCAGTGCCATGTTCTGGAACGTGAGCATCACCTGGAACAGCGGTGAGTATGCCTGCGAGCGCTCACGGCCGACCTGCTCGACCAGACGCTCGAAGGGCACGTCTGCGTTTCCGAACGCCGCGAGGTCCTTCTCCTTCACTTGCTGCAGCAGGTCGACAAACGTGGTTGCCGGTTTCACCTGCGTGCGCAACACCAGCGTGTTGACGAACATACCGACCAGGTCGTCCAGGACTCGCTCGCCGCGACCCGCCACCGGTGTACCGATCGCGATGTCGTTCGAGCCGCTGAGCTTGGACAGCAGCACCGAGAACGCGGCGTGCACGACCATGAACACGGTCGAGTTCTGCTCACGCGCAATCTCCGCGATTCGACGCGTGGAGTCGGCGCCGAGCGTGAACAGGAAGTCCGCGCCCTTCATCGACTGCGTTGGTGGACGCGGACGGTCCGTCGGCAGTTCCAGAAGTTCGGGAACGCCGGCAAGTTCCTGCGTCCAGTAGGCAAGCTGCGTCGACAGTTCACTGTCCGGATCGTCCTCGGAACCCAGAACGTCGCGCTGCCACAACGTGTAATCCGCGTACTGGACTTCGAGCGGAGCCCATTCGGGTGCCGCTCCCCCGGTACGCGCCGTGTACGCGACCATCGTGTCCCTGATCATCGGTGCCATCGAGAACGCGTCGCCGCTGATGTGGTGGACCACGACGATCAGGACATGCTCGGTGGGCGTGATCTGGAACAGGCGAACGCGCAGCGGAACACCGGCAGTGACGTCGAAGCCCTGACCGACGACCTTCGCGACCTCGGCCCCAATCGTGTCTTCGCCGACATACAGCACGGCCATGTCGACAACGGCTGCCGACTTGGACTGAATCGACTGCGTCGGGCCGTCCCCGAGATCGGGATAGAACGTCCGCAGGATCTCGTGGCGAGCAACAAGGTCGGAGACGGCCGACTGCAATGCTGCGACGTCGAGATCGCCGGACATCCGGATCGCGACCGGAATGTTGTACGCGGCAGACCTGCGGTCTATCTGGTTGAGAACCCACATCCGCTGCTGAGCGAGCGACAACGGAATCTGCGACGGCCGTTCCTGCGCCACCAACTGTGCCCGCGAACCTGAACCGGCGTGTTCGAGCACCCGCGACGCCAGCAGTCCGACAGTCGACGCTTCGAAGATGATCCGCACCGGAATCTGGGCGTCAAGTGCCTGACCCAACCTGGCCACGACCTGTGTGGCGATCAGCGAGTTCCCGCCGAGATCGAAGAAGTCGTCGTCCAACCCGACTCGTGGAACGCCCAGGACTTCGGCAAACACCGAGGCCACGATCTCTTCGACCGGATTGCTCGGGGCACGGAACTCCGTTGCCTCGAATTCGGGTTCCGGCAGCGCCTTTCGATCGATCTTGCCGTTGATGTTGAGCGGCAATTCGCTCAGCACCATCAACGCCGACGGCACCATGTAACTCGGCAACTCGCGGACGAGTTCCGCCTTCACGCTGTCGACGTCGACGGTGGCTCCGGCCTGCGGAACGAGGTACCCGACCAGTCGATCCCCCAGTCGCGGATCGGTTTTCGCGACGACAACCGCGGCGTCCACGGACTCAGCAGCTCTGATAACAGCTTCGATCTCACCGAGTTCGATGCGGTAGCCGCGGATCTTCACCTGGAAGTCGGCACGATCGACGTACTCGAGTTCACCGCCACTGCGCCAGACAACGAGGTCGCCGGTGCGGTACAGACGTGTGCCCGGTTCTCCGAAGGTGTTGGCGACAAAGCGTTCCGACGTCAGGTCGGCGCGGCCGTGATAACCGCGAGCCAACTGGGTTCCGGCCAGGTACAGCTCACCGGTAACTCCGACCGGAACGGGATGCAGTCGCTCGTCGAGCACGTAGACCTGCGTATTCCATTCCGGGGCACCGATCGAGACCGACGAGGTGTCGCTCTCGTCCACATCGTGCGCGGTCACTGACACCGCAGCCTCGGTCGGACCGTACAGATTGACGAGTGCCGCGTCGGACATTTTGCGGAACTCTGCCGCCGTTGCCGCGGGCAAGGCCTCACCGATGGCAAGGACACGCTCGAGCGACTGCGGAAGAGTGCCGTCTGCTGCGGCCGTCAGCATCGAGAGCATGGACGGCACCGCGTGCAGCGTCGTCACCTTCTCTTGAGCGATGAGCGCCAGCATGTACTCGGCGTCCTTGTGGCCGTCCGGGTCGGCGATGACCAGGCGGGACCCGGATGTCAACGCGGACCAGAACTCCCAGACCGAGAGGTCGAACGTCGCTGCAGTCTTGAGCAACATTGCGTCGGTCTGGTCGAGACCGTAGCGATCACGCTTCCACAGAAGCTGATTGACGATCGCGGCGTGGGACAGCGCCACACCCTTCGGCTTGCCGGTCGATCCCGACGTGAAGATCACGTACGCGGTATTCGCCGAACGAAGCGGTGCGATCCGCTCGTCGCCGCGCACCGGCGCTCCGGAGACGCGCGACAGATCGAGGGTGTCGATGAGAAGAACATTGTCGATCCCCGCGAGCGACGGTGCGTCGTTCTCGTTGCTGAGCACGCAGACCGGCGCGGCCATCTCGAGGACGTACCCGGTGCGATCGGCCGGATGATCCGGATCGATCGGAACATAACCGCCGCCTGCCTTGGCAACGGCGTACATGCCGATCACCAGGTCGATGGAGCGTCGCATTCCCAATGCCACCAACGACTCCGGACCGACACCCAGTTCGATCAGGTGACGGGCGAGCCGGTTGACCTTGTCGTCGAACTCCACATACGTCAGCGATTCGAGCCCGTGCACCAACGCGACGGAATCACCGTGCGCGGCAACCTGCTGATCGAACAGATCGACCAGTGTCGCCTCGGCGTCGAGTACCTGCTCCGTTGCATTCCATTCCTGCAGAACCTGATTCGACTCACGCGGATCGAGCACGTCGATGTCGCCGATTACGATCGACGGATCGGCAACCACCGCTGCCAGAACGGTGTTGAACCGATCAGCGAAGGACTGCACTGTCGACTCGTCGAAAAGGTCGTGCGCGTAGCTGAATACGGCCGAGATGCCGGAGGCAACGCCACGCTCGTCGTAGTTGTCACCGACGATCAACTGCAGATCGAACTGAGCGACACCGTTGTCGATCTCCAGGCCCTTCACCGTGAGACCAGGCAGTTCCAGGCTTGCCTGTTCCATGTTCTGGAAGAGGAAGCCCACCTGGTAGAGCGGGTGCCGAGCGGTCGAACGTGCCGGGTTGAGAACTTCGACCAGTCGCTCGAACGGAACGTCGGCGTGCGCAAACGCCTGCAGGTCGTTCTCTCTCACGCGGGCAAGCAGTTCCGTGAAGCTGTCGGAACCGTCGACGTGTGTCCGGAATACCAGAGTATTGACGAACATGCCGATCAGATCGTCGAGCGCACGCTCGCCACGGCCCGCGATCGGGGTGCCAACGGCGATGTCGTCGGTGCCGGAAAGGCGCGCCAACAGGACCGCGAATGCCGCGTGCGTGACCATGAACAAGGTTGTTCCGTGCTCACGGGCCAGTGATGCCAAGCCCTGATGCACTGCTGCATCGATCTCGAAGTGGAGGTAACCCCCACGGTACGACTGCGCGGCGGGACGCAGACGGTCCGTCGGCAGGTCCAGCTGATCGGGCAACCCGGCCAAAGCCTGGCTCCAGTAGGCGATCTGCTCGGACGACACTGATTCCGGGTCTTCCTCGCTTCCCAGTACCTCACGCTGCCACAAGCTGTAATCCGCGTACTGCACATTCAGCGGAGCCCAACCCGGCGCCGTTCCCTGTGCCCTGGCCGCGTAGGCCATGACGAGGTCACGGGCGAACGGAGTAGTCGAGGAACCGTCCGCGGCGATGTGGTGCACCACCACGGCAAGGACGTACTCGTTCTCGGCTAACTGGAACAACCGAATCCGCAGCGGGATTTCGGCCGTCACGTCGAACCTCGTCGACGCCAATTCGACCAGCTTGCCGACAATCTCGGCTTCCGTGACGCTTTCGACGTCCAATTCCACCGGTGTATGTCCTACCGGTTCGATGACCTGGACCGGTCCCGAATCGGTTTCCGGATACACAGTGCGCAGGGTTTCATGACGGCCTACTACGTCGCCGATCGCTGCACGCATCGCGCCCAGATCGAGTTCACCGCTCAGTCGCAGAGCAAACGGCATGTTGTAGGCACCGGCGGAGCCGTCGAACCGGTTGAGGAACCACATACGTTGCTGCGCAAGAGAAAGCGGAATCTCTTCCGGTCGATCCTGAGCTGTCAGCGCAAGGCGGCTTCCTTCACCGACGTGTGATTCGAGACGTGCGGCGAGTTCCTGAACGGTGGACGCTTCGAACAGAAGGCGAACCGGTACGGCCGTCTCGAGTTCTTCGGCGATGCGCATGACAACCCGAGTCGCGATGAGGGAGTTGCCACCCAACTCGAAGAAATCATCATCCAACCCCACCCGATCAACACCCAACACACCCACAAACGCCGACGCCACCACCAACTCCACCGACGACACCGGAGCCCGAAACACCCGAGCCTCAAACACCGGCTCCGGCAACAACGCCCGATCCAACTTCCCCGACGAATTAAGTGGGAACGCATCCAACACCACCACAGCAGCCGGAACCATATAACCCGGAACCCGCTCCCCCACAAACCCCCGCAACACCGACACATCCACAACCGACCCCACCGCCGGCACCACATACCCCACCAACTGATCACCCATCACCGACCCACGCACCACCACCGCAGCCGACAACACCGACCCATGCGCCGTGAGCGCCGCCTCGATCTCCCCCAACTCGATCCGCTGACCACGGAACTTCACCTGAAAATCAGTACGACCGATGTACTCCAACTCACCAACTGTGTTCCAACGGACCAAATCACCCGTCCGATACATCCGCTCACCCGAACCGAACGGCGACGCCACAAACCGATCCGCACTCAAATCCGGACGACCCACATACCCCGAGCCAACTGCACACCCGACAAATACAACTCACCCGCAACACCCACAGCAACCGGCCGAAGGCGCGAATCCAACACAAACACCCGGCAATTCCACTCCGGCACACCAATCGAGACCACCGACCCCGACCCGGCAGCCGTCACATCCGCAAACGTAAACGACACCGCCGCCTCAGTCGGACCATACAAATTATGCAACCGCGCCGACGACACCAACCCGAACTCACGCACCGCCTCCACCGGCAACGCCTCACCGATCACCAACACATCACGCAACGAACCCAACAACCCCGGATCCACCAACGACGAAAACGTCGACAACATCGTCGGAACAAAATCCGTCACCGACACACCCTGATCATCAATCACCGACGCCAAATACCCCGGATCCCGATGACCATCAGCCGACGCCAACACCAACACCGCACCCACCCGCAACGGCATGAAAAAACCCCACAACGACACATCGAACGTCGTCGCCGTCTTCTGCAAATACACATCAGACGACGTCAAGCGATACTCGCCCTGCATGAACTCGAGCTGATTCACAATCGCCGCATGCGAGACCGCCACACCCTTCGGCCGACCCGTCGACCCCGACGTGAAAATCACATACGCCGTATTCGACGCCCGCAACGGCGAGCGCCGATCCACATCAGAAACCCGCGCACCCGAAAAACCAGACACATCAACAACATCCACACACACAACCCGACGACCCGACGCCACGAAACCATCACGCTCCGTCGACACCACACACACCGGATCAGCCGAATCCAACACATACTCATTACGCGAGGACGGCGCATCAGGATCCAACGGCACCCACGCCCCACCCGCACGCACAATCGCATACAAACCAACCAACAAATCAACCGACCGCCGAACAGCCAACCCCACCAACGACTCCGGCCCAACACCCAAACCAATCAAATAACGCGCAAACCTATTAACCCGCTCATCGAACTCCCCATACGAAAGCACCACATCCCCACACACCACCGCACGCGAACCCGAACAAACCCCCACCACAGAATCAAAACCATCCAACAACAACCCACCCACAACCGGACGAGACGTGTCGTTCCACGACTCAAGCACCAAAGCACGCTCAGACACAGTCATGACCTCGACGTCACCGACCGCAGTGGACGGCGTTTCACCGATTTCTGTCAGCAGAGTCTCGAGGCGACCCAGCAGGGCCTGCGCGTACGACTCGTCGAAGAAGTCGGGTAGGTAACGAAGCGTCAGGTGCAGTTGATCGTCGAGACCGATCAGCAGTGTGAGCGGGTAGTTCGTGGAATCGTCGGAGGCGACATCGTCGATCACCATGCCGTCCAAGAACTCTGCTTGCGCTGCAAGACCGTCACGGTCGACCGGGTAGGACTCGAAGATCACCAGAGTGTCGAAGAGTCCGCCGACGCCCGCGGCGCTCTGCACATCGGTCAGGCCGAGGTAATGGTGATCGAGCAATCCCGCCTGTTCGATCTGAACCCGAGAGAGCAATGCCTCGACGGACTCGGCCAGATCCAGTTGGACACGAACGGGCAGCGTGTTGATGAACAGACCCACCATCTTCTCGACGCTGTCGAGTTGTGGCGGACGGCCGGAGACCGTGGCACCGAAGACAATGTCCTGGCGACCGGTCATGCGTCCCAGCAGAATTGCCCAGGCAGCCTGGACGATCGTGTTGGCGGTAACGCCGGTCCTCGATGCCAAACCGGTCAGTGTCGCGGTCACCGATTCGCTGAGCGAGATCTGCAACTTCTGCGACAGCGCACTGAATTCCTGACCAACGACGGTGGGAGCCAACAACGTCGGCTCTTCGACGCCGCCCAACGCTTTCGCCCAGGCATCCATGGACACACTGCGATCCTGCTGGACCAGCCACGCGAGGTAGTTCCGGTAGCTCAGTGACCGCGTCTGAGCGGGAATGTTCCCACGCATGGCGTAGTGGCCGAGGAGCGTCTGGAGCAGCAGCGGCATGGACCAGCCGTCGAGGATGATGTGGTGGTTTGCCACAACAAGGCGGTATTCGCTCGCCGCGATCTTGATCAGCGTGAACTTGATCAACGGCGGGTTCGACATGTCGAAGTGCGTGGCCTGGTCCTCGACAAGAATCCGATCCAACTCGCGGCGTCGTTCTTCGCTGTCAGCGATTGTGGTGAGATCCAGTTCGCGCCACGGCACGTCGATGTCACCGAGAACTACCTGGACCGGCGTACCCGTTCCGTCGACCACAAATGCGGTGCGCAGGTTCGGGTGACGATCGATGATGGCCTGTGCTGCGGCGTGGAGGCGATCCGCGTCGACGCGGCCGGACAGCGAGAGAACCATCTGCACGGAGTACAGGTCGACGGTGGACTCGGCCATGACAGCGTGGAACAGCAGACCCGACTGCAGCGGAGCCAGCGGCCAGACGTCCTGCACCGCGGGGAAACGCTGCTCGAACCCGTCGAGATCCTGCTGGGTCAGCGTTACCAGCGGCACGTCCGACGGCGTGAGTCCGCCTGCGCCGACGGCCTGTGCGTGCTGCGCCAGCGCTGTGAGTGCTCCGACCCACAGGTCGGCCAGGGCTTGCACCTCGGTGGCGCTCAGCAATCCGTTCGGGAAGGCAAACGACGCTTCGAGCACCGCGCCGTCAGGGCCGTCGTTGACGATGGCATTGATGTCGACAACCTTGTTGGCCGGCATGTCCGGGTCTTCCGGCGCAGCGACATCGGAGAAGTCGCGTGCCGGAATCCATCCGAGGCCTTGCGCTGCAGCCGGAATATCCTCCGCCACAATGCGACCCAGGTAGTTGAAGCTGACCTGCCCGCTGCTCAGCTTCGACAGCTCGGTGCAGGTGTCGTCGTTGACGTACCGCAGCAGTCCGTAGCCGACACCCTTGTCGGGAGCGGCGAGCAACTGCTCCTTGACTGCCTTGATCGCCGCTCCCGCAGCAACTCCGGCGTCGAAGGCGTCGTCGATGTCGATACCGGCAAGGTCGAGTGCGACGGGGAAGGCCGCCGTGAACCAGCCGACGGTGCGTGAGAGATCGGCACCCGGGACGACGCCCTCTTCGCGGCCGTGGCCCTCGAGCTGGAGCAGTGCCGCTTCGGTGTCGATGCCCCGCTCACGGCGCCAGCGCACCAGTGCCAGAGCAAGTCCGGCCAGCAAACCGTCGTTGGCTCCGCCGCGGAACACCTCGGGCAGAGTTGTCAGCAGGGTTTCAGTGACGCCTGTGGGCACCTCCACGCGCACACGCTCGACTGTTGCCGCAACGTCGACGGACGGATCGAACGCCCGCGAACCGAGAATCGGGTCTGGAGTCGACAGCGTCTTGCGCCAACGTGGCAGTTCTGCCAGTCGCTTGTCTGATCGTGATTCCGCAGCGAGCGAGTGCGCCCAGGTACGCATGGACGTGCCCGTCGGTTCAAGCACGGGTGCACTTCCGCCACTGCGCTGAGCCCACGCGGAAATCAAGTCCGGCACGATGATTCGCCAGGAGACGCCGTCGACGATCAGGTGATGCGCAGCCATGATCAATCGGCCGGTGCGTGTGTCACCGAAGTCGATCCACACGAACTGAGCCATGACACCGGCGGCCGGATCCAACCGGCCGAGAGCGTCGTCGAGAGCACCCGACGCGATGGCCGTCAGGTCTGCGCCCGAAATCGCGGGGTCCACCAGCACCCGTCGCACCAAAGAATCCACGTCGACGGTTCCGGGCGCGGACACAGCCATGCCCGGACCACGCTGATCATCGACCAGACGCGAACGGAACATGTCGTGGTGATTGATGACGGCAGCCAGTGTGTCGACAACACCGGTCCGGTCGATGCCGAGCGGCAACTCCAGCGTCAACAACTGGTTGAAACGCTGGAAGCTGCCGGGCCGTTCGAACATGAATCGCTTGATCGGCGTGAGCGGCATCCAACCGATGCCGCCGCCTTCGATCTCGGCGAGAACAGTGATCGCATCGGCGTCGGAGCCGAAGACGGCAACCTCTGCCAACTCAGCCACCGTCTTGTTCTCGAACACGTCCTTGGGCGTGAACAGAACACCGCGGGCCTTGGCCCGGGACACCAACTGGATCGACATGATCGAGTCTCCGCCCTGAGCGAAGAACGAATCGTCGGTACCGATCTGATCGAGGCCGAGAACGTCGGCAAAGACCTCGCTGAGGACGCGTTCCATCTCGGTCGTGGGAGCGCGGAACTCCTTGACCTCGAATACCGGCTCCGGCAGAGCCTTTCGGTCCAGCTTGCCGGCCGGGGTCAGCGGCATGTCGGTCAGAACCATGATCGACGCAGGCACCATGTGCGCCGGCAGAGTGCGTGAAACGAACTCACTCAGATCCGCCGAGCTGACAGCCGATTCCTTGCCGACAAACACGTACGACACCAGCGCCGGAGCACCGGACGTCAGCGTGGTGCCCATCGTCGCGGCGAACTCGACGTCCGAATGTGCCGTCAGTGCCGCGTCGATCTCACCGAGCTCGATACGGAACCCACGGATCTTCACCTGGAAGTCGTTGCGGCCCACGTACTCAACCTGGTATCGGTCAGTCCAACGCACAACATCACCGGTGCGGTACATGCGCTCACCGGACAGGCCGTGCGGGTTGGCAACAAAGCGATCCGCGCTCAATCCCGGGCGGCGATGGTATCCGCGGGTGACCTGGGGACCCGACAGGTACAGCTCACCGGCAACGCCAACCGGAACGGGCTGCAGACGTGTGTCGAGAACAAACGCGGCCATGTCGCCGATGGTTTCGCCGATGGTCATCCGGTTGCCCGGCATCAGCGGCACACTGACATTGGTGACGATAGTGGTCTCGGTGGGACCGTAGACATTGAGGAACGTACGTCGACGGTTCGGCTGATCCGCCCACTTGGCCATCAACTCCGGCGAGTACGCCTCACCGCCGACACCAACCACCTCAAGATCGTTCAGGCCAGACGGATCCATGGAAGCCAACGCCGCGGGCGTGATGAAGGCATGTGTGACGCGTTCGGACTTGAACAGCGCGGTCAATTCGTCGCCGCCGAAGATCGATGTCGGGACGATCACCATGGCAGCGCCTGTCGCGACAGCCAGGAACAGTTCGAGCATCGACGCGTCGAAACTCGGCGACGCGAAGTGCAGCGTGCGGGAGTTCGGCGTCACCAGGTAGTGCTGTGCCTGCGTTGCACTGAAGCTCGCGAGGCCTGCTCCCGTAGCAACAACGCCCTTGGGCAAGCCTGTTGTGCCCGACGTGTAGATCACCCAGGCCGGATGCGCCGGAAGGACGGGGCGCACACGCTCATCTTCACGAATCGGTGAACTATCCTGCGCTGCCATCAGTTCCGCGCAAGCAGCACTGTCGACCGCGAGCCACTCCACGGTGTCGGTAAGCCCTGCGAGTTCAGCTTCGAGAGTCAGACCGACCGAGACGCCCGAGTCGGAGACCATATGCGCGATGCGGTCGGCCGGGTAGTGCGGATCGATGGGAACAACCGCGGCACCTGTCTTGGATACCGCCCACACCAGCAGGACCGATTCGATGGAACGCGGAATCGACACTGCGACCAGATCTTCGGCGCCCAGACCGCGAGCGATCAGGACACGGGCGAGGCGCGACGACCACTCGTCGACCTCGGCGTAGGTCATCGACCGATCCTGGTAGCGGAGAGCTTCGTTGGAGGGATACTGCAACGCGGTCTCGGCCAGGATGTCGGCCAACGGCTTCGGCTCGATGCCCGAGGACGCTCGGCGACTGGTCAATTCGATACGCTCAGGCGCTTCGAGGATGTTGATGTCGCCGACGGCCTGCGTCGCATCCACGGCGACGGCCTCGAGAATTCTAGTCAACCGCTCGGCGAAGGAGACAACTGTCCCCTCGTCGAAGAGATCCGTCGCATAGGTGAAGGTCGCAGTCATGCCGTGACCATCGGCAGCTTCCACCAGAGTCAACTGAAGGTCGAACTTCGCTACAGTTTCCGCGATATCGAATTCAGTGATATCGAGTCCCGGCAACGTCAGGTTATTCTGCCTCAGGTTCTGGAATGCCAAGGCAACCTGGAACAACGGGTTGTGAGCCTGCGAACGAACCGGATCGAGTACCTCGACCAGCCGCTCGAACGGCACGTCTGCGTGAGCGAAAGCCGCGAGATCACTCTCACGCGCCGACGTCAGCAGATCGAGGAAACACATCCCCGGATCGACGTCGGTACGCAGCACGAGCGTGTTGACGAACATGCCGATCAGATCGTCGAGCTGCGCTTCACCGCGACCGGCGACCGGGGTGCCGACTGCGATGTCGGTGGTGCCGGACAACCGGGCAAGAAGTGTTGCCAACGCCGAGTGCATCACCATGAACAGCGACGCCTGGTGCTCGCGACCCACAGCGGCCAGTCCGCGGTGAACATCCGCGGAAATCGGGAAGCTGTAGGTGGCTCCCCGGCCAGTGAACACGGCTGGACGCGCGCGGTCACTGGGCAAGGTGATCTGGTCTGGAACTCCGTCGAGAGCTTTGGCCCAGTAGCCGATCTGCTCTGCGAGTACGGATTCCGTGTCACCCTCGGAACCGAGAACCTCGCGCTGCCACAACGCGTAGTCGGCATACTGCACCGACAACGGCGCCCAGGTCGGGGCTTGACCCTGTGAGCGGGCGTAGTACGCGGTCATCACGTCGCGGATCAACGGACCCATCGAGAAACCGTCGGTGGAGATGTGGTGAATCACTAACGCCAGTACAAACGAGTCCTCCGCGAGCTGGAAGAGCTTGGCCCGCAATGGAACCTCAGCGGTGACGTCGAAGCCTGACGTGACGAAGTCCGTCACCGCCGCCACGATGTCGGATGCTTCGAGCTGCACGGGAGCCAGATTCACCGGAACTGCCGCCACCGGCAAGATCCGCTGGTAGCCGATTCCGTCCACCTCGGGGTAGACCGTGCGCAGAACCTCGTGACGCTTCAACACGTCCACGACAGCGTCGTACAACGCCGCCTGATCCAACTCGCCAGCGAGAGTGATCGCCATCGGAATGTTGTTGGCTGCCGATTCGCGGTCCAATTGGTTGAGGAACCACATGCGCTGCTGCGCCAACGACAACGGCACCTGCGCCGGACGCACCTGCGCAGTCAACGCCGCACGTGAACCGCCACCGACATGAGAACCCAAACGAGCAGCCAACGCCTCCACCGTCGACGCCTCGAACAACTCCCGCACCGACACCGAAGCATCCAACGCCTGACCCAACCGAGACGTCACCTGCGTCGCAATCAGCGAATTACCACCGAGCGCGAAGAAATCATCATCCAAACCAACACGCTCGACGCCCAGAACATCCGCAAACGTCTGCGCAACAACCTCTTCCACCACCGACGTCGGAGCACGGAACACCGCAACCTGCAACGACGGAACCGGCAACGCCCGACGATCCAACTTCCCGTTCACCGTCAACGGAATCGAATCCAACACCACAAACGCCGACGGCACCATGTACTCCGGCAACAACGAACCCACCGACACCCGAAGATCGTCGACCGAAACGCTCACACCCGCAGCCGGAACCACATACGCCACCAACCGCTGATCACCCGGAGAATCCTCACGGACAACCACCGCCGTCTGCGCCACCGACACATCCGCCAACACCGCAGACTCGATCTCACCGATCTCGATCCGGAAACCACGGATCTTCACCTGATCATCCGCGCGACCCAGATACTCCAAATCACCAGCACTGTTCCACGACGCGACGTCACCCGTGCGATACAACACCTCGCCGGCATTGAACGGATTCGCCACAAACCGCGTCGACGTCAACCCCGCCTGACCCAGATAACCCCGAGCCAACTGAACACCAGAGACATACATCTCACCCGCGACACCAACAGGCACCGGAGCCAAACGCGTATCGAGCACGAACACCTGCAGACCCGAAATAGCCTGACCCACAACACTCGCCGACGCATCCGCCGCCAACGCAGCATCCAACACACGATGGCTCACATGCACCGTCGTCTCCGTGATGCCGTACATGTTCACCAACGTCGGCGCGAAGTCACCGCGGCGGCCGTACCAATCCGACAAGCGACGCAGCTCGAGCGCCTCGCCGCCGAAAACAACCCACCGCAACGACAACTCAGCGGCCCGACCGGATTCCGACGCCAACCGATCAGCCTCGGCCAACTGATAGAACGCCGACGGCGTCTGATTGAGCACCGTCACCCGCTCAGCAGCAAGCAACTCCAAGAACTGCTCCGGCGACCGCGACGTCACATAATCCACAACCACCAACGTGCCGCCGTACAACAGCGGACCCCACAACTCCCACACCGAGAAGTCGAACGCATAACTGTGGAACATCGTCCACACATCGGATTCGTCGAACCCGTACACACCCTCGGTATTCGCAAACAACTTCGCCACCGTCGTGTGCGGAACCTGCACACCCTTCGGGCGACCCGTCGAACCCGACGTGTAAATCACATACGCAACATTCGACGACCGCAACGGCGCAACACGATCCGCATCCGAAACCACCGAACCATCGAACTCCGACACATCCACCGCGTCGATATCAACCACAGGCAAACCAGCGGGCAACACCAACTCACGCCCGGACCACGAAATCGCAGCCACCGGAGCAGCATCAGCCAACATGAACTCGACACGATCAGCCGGATACGACGGATCCACCGGCAAATACCCCGCACCGGACTTCACCACCGCCAACAACGCCACCACAAGATCCGCCGACCGCGGCAACGCCACCGCCACCAACGACTCCGGACCACAACCCTGAGCAATCAACCTGCGCGCCAAACGATTAGCCCGCACCGACAACTCACCATACGACAACGACTCGCCACCGAACCGCACCGCAACCCGATCACCAAACCGCGCAGCAGCATCATCGAACCACGCCGACAACGTCGAATCCACACCACTGTCGACACCCGTGTCGCTCCATGACAGAACGCGATCCAACTCACCGGCGGTCATAACATCCACGTCGCCAACGGCAGCGGCCGGATTCGCGACAACGCCACGGAGGACGGACACGAACCGATCAGCGAACTCGGCCGCTGTCGACGCGTCGAACAGATCCGTCGCGTAGGTCAGGGTGCCGGACATACCGGCGTCAGCGGCGTCTTCAAGTGTGAATTGCAGATCGAACTTGGCCAGTGCTGCGTCGAATTCCACAGCAGCGGCGGTGAGTCCGGGCAGTTCGAGAGCACTCTGTCCAAGGTTCTGGAACGTCAACGCCACCTGGAACAACGGATGACGAGCCTGCGAACGAACCGGATCGAGAACCTCCACCACACGCTCGAACGGAACATCCGCATGCGCGAACGCCTGCAAATCCACCTCACGCGCCGACGCCAACAACTCGGCAAACGACATCGACGGATCAACCTCGGTACGCAGCACCAAGGTATTGACGAACATACCGATCACGTCATCGAGCTCGGCTTCACCACGACCCGCGATCGGGGCACCGATCGCAATGTCGGTCGTCGCGGACAGTCGTGCCAACAGCACCGCCAGAGCCGAGTGAACAACCATGAACGGAGTTGCGTTCGTTGCCTTGGCCAGTTCGTCCAGCTCAGACCACAGCTGCGGTTCGATGGTGAAACTGTGATTGGCGCCGCGCCCTGAAGCAATCTCGGGACGCGGACGATCACCAGGCAGATCCAACTGCTCCGGAAGATCAGCCAACGCATCCGACCAGAACGCAATCTGCTTCGCGATCATGGACTGCGGATCGTCCTCGGACCCGAGAACCTCACGCTGCCACAACGAATAGTCGGCGTACTGCACCGGCAACGGCGTCCAGGTCGGAGCCTGGCCGTTGGTTCGGGCGTAGTAGGCGGTCATGACGTCGCGGGTCAACGGGCCCATCGAGAAGCCGTCGGTCGAGATGTGATGCATCACGAACGACAACACGAAGTCGTCATCGGCGACCTGAAAAAGCTTGGCGCGCAACGGAACCTCGACAGTGACATCGAAGCCCTGGGCGAAGAACGAATACAGCTCCGCCTGGATTCGGTCGTCTGTGACGCGTTCTGCGCCGAGATCGATCGAGACATCTTCTACCGAGCAGATCTTCTGGTAGCCGACGCCGTCGACCTCGGGGTAGACCGTGCGCAGAACCTCGTGGCGGCCGATAACGTCGTGAACTGCCGAATTCAGGGCCGCCAGATCGAGCGCACCCGTGAGCCGAACGGCAACAGGGACATTGTTGACAGCAGAATCGGTGTCGAATCGGTTGAGGAACCACATGCGCTGCTGCGCCAACGACAACGGCACCTGCGCCGGACGCACCTGCGCAGTCAACGCCGCACGTGAACCGCCACCGACATGAGAACCCAAACGAGCAGCCAACGCCTCCACCGTCGACGCCTCGAACAACTCCCGCACCGACACCGAAGCATCCAACGCCTGACCCAACCGAGACGTCACCTGCGTCGCAATCAGCGAATTACCACCGAGCGCGAAGAAATCATCATCCAAACCAACACGCTCGACGCCCAGAACATCCGCAAACGTCTGCGCAACAACCTCTTCCATCACCGACGTCGGAGCACGGAACACCGCAACCTGCAACGACGGAACCGGCAACGCCCGACGATCCAACTTCCCGTTCACCGTCAACGGAATCGAATCCAACACCACAAACGCCGACGGCACCATGTACTCCGGCAACAACGAACCCACCGACACCCGAAGATCGTCGACCGAAACGCTCACACCCGCAGCCGGAACCACATACGCCACCAACCGCTGATCACCCGGAGAATCCTCACGGACAACCACCGCCGTCTGCGCCACCGACACATCCGCCAACACCGCAGACTCGATCTCACCGATCTCGATCCGGAAACCACGGATCTTCACCTGATCATCCGCGCGACCCAGATACTCCAAATCACCAGCACTGTTCCACGACGCGACGTCACCCGTGCGATACAACACCTCGCCGGCATTGAACGGATTCGCCACAAACCGCGTCGACGTCAACCCCGCCTGACCCAGATAACCCCGAGCCAACTGAACACCAGAGACATACATCTCACCCGCGACACCAACAGGCACCGGAGCCAAACGCGTATCGAGCACGAACACCTGCAGACCCGAAATAGCCTGACCCACAACACTCGCCGACGCATCCGCCGCCAACGCAGCATCCAACACACGATGGCTCACATGCACCGTCGTCTCCGTGATGCCGTACATGTTCACCAACGTCGGCGCGAAGTCACCGCGGCGGCCGTACCAATCCGACAAGCGACGCAGCTCGAGCGCCTCGCCGCCGAAAACAACCCACCGCAACGACAACTCAGCGGCCCGACCGGATTCCGACGCCAACCGATCAGCCTCGGCCAACTGATAGAACGCCGACGGCGTCTGATTGAGCACCGTCACCCGCTCAGCAGCAAGCAACTCCAAGAACTGCTCCGGCGACCGCGACGTCACATAATCCACAACCACCAACGTGCCGCCGTACAACAGCGGACCCCACAACTCCCACACCGAGAAGTCGAACGCATAACTGTGGAACATCGTCCACACATCGGATTCGTCGAACCCGTACACACCCTCGGTATTCGCAAACAACTTCGCCACCGTCGTGTGCGGAACCTGCACACCCTTCGGGCGACCCGTCGAACCCGACGTGTAAATCACATACGCAACATTCGACGACCGCAACGGCGCAACACGATCCGCATCC
Source organism: Rhodococcus sp. NJ-530 (assembly GCF_003860625.1). Lineage (NCBI taxonomy): Bacteria > Bacillati > Actinomycetota > Actinomycetes > Mycobacteriales > Nocardiaceae > Rhodococcus > Rhodococcus sp. NJ-530. The sequence goes on along the minus strand of NZ_CP034152.1, from coordinate 1,941,330 downwards.
GAAACCACCGAACCATCGAACTCCGACACATCCACCGCGTCGATATCAACCACAGGCAAACCAGCGGGCAACACCAACTCACGCCCGGACCACGAAATCGCAGCCACCGGAGCAGCATCAGCCAACATGAACTCGACACGATCAGCCGGATACGACGGATCCACCGGCAAATACCCCGCACCGGACTTCACCACCGCCAACAACGCCACCACAAGATCCGCCGACCGCGGCAACGCCACCGCCACCAACGACTCCGGACCACAACCCTGAGCAATCAACCTGCGCGCCAAACGATTAGCCCGCACCGACAACTCACCATACGACAACGACTCGCCACCGAACCGCACCGCAACCCGATCACCAAACCGCGCAGCAGCATCATCGAACCACGCCGACAACGTCGAATCCACACCATGATCGATCTGGCCGGCACTGAAGCGGGACAGCAGGTTTCGTTCTCCATCGACCAAGATGTCAACGTCACCCACCGCTACGGTGGGATCAGCAGTCACCGCACGGAAGGTCCTTACCAGCCGATCACCGAATTCCACAACGGTCGACTCGTCGAACAGATCCGTCGCATACGTCAAAGAGGCGGACATTCCGGCGGGTGCGCCGGCCTCGTCGGTTCGTTCGGTCAGGGTCAACTGGAGGTCGAATTTCGCCAACGCAAGATCGGCACTTTCGATCGACACTTCGAGGTCGCCCAGTTCGAGCGTTGTCTGTTCGTGGTTCTGGAACGTCAACGCCACCTGGAACAACGGATGACGAGCCTGCGAACGAACCGGATCGAGAACCTCCACCACACGCTCGAACGGAACATCCGCATGCGCGAACGCCTGCAAATCCACCTCACGCGCCGAAGCCAACAGATCCGTGAACGACATCGACGGATCAACCTCGGTGCGCAACACCAAAGTGTTGACGAACATACCGATCAGATCGTCGAGCTGCGCCTCACCGCGACCCGCGATCGGTGTACCGATCGCGATGTCGGTCGTTGCGGACAAACGAGAAAGTACGACGGCGAGCGCTGCGTGAACAACCATGAACGGTGTCGAGTTACTGCTGTGCGCAATCGAATTGACAGCTTCGTGCAGGGTGGCGTCGATATCGAACTCGACCTCGGCTCCGCGCCCTGAAGCGACCTCGGGACGCGGACGATCGGCAGGCAGATCCAACTGCTCCGGAAGATCAGCCAACGCATCCGACCAGAACGCAATCTGCTTCGCGATCACGGACCGCGGATCGTCCTCGGACCCGAGAACCTCACGCTGCCACAACGAGTAATCGGCGTACTGCACCGGCAACGGCGTCCAAGCCGGCACCGACGCTCGTGTACGTGCTTCGTAGGCAACCATCACGTCACGGGTCAACGGACCCATCGAGAAACCGTCGGTCGAGATGTGATGCACGACGAACACCAGGACGTATTCGCTGTCGCCGACTTTGAAGAGCTTGGCGCGCAACGGGACTTCGGACGTCACGTCGAAGCCGACTGTCGCCAGCTCGGCGACGCCCGCAGCCAGGCGATCTTCCGTGATCGACACGGGGCTGAGATCGACGACAACGTCTTGGACGTCGAGGACGTCCTGATAGCCGACGCCGTCGACGTCTGGATACACAGTTCGCAGTGATTCGTGTCGGCCCACGACATCGATCACGGCGGCGTCAAGAGCTGCCACATCGAGGGCGCCCGAAATCCTGATCGCCGCCGGGACGTTGTTCACTGCCGACGCGGGTTCGAACCTGTTCAGGAACCACATGCGCTGCTGCGCCAACGAAAGTGGGATCCGAGCTGGCCGGGGCTGCTGCACCAGTGGGGCGGTGGCGCCCGAACCGGCGTGCAGCTCGAGCCGGACGGCGAGTGACTGCACGGTCGACGCTTCGAAGAGCGCACGAACCGGAACGCTTGTGTCGAGCGCCTCTCCCAGCCGAGCGGCGACACGGGTCGCGATCAACGAGTTGCCGCCGAGTTCGAAGAAATCGTCGTCGCGGCCAACCTGTGCGACTCCGAGAACTTCGGAGAACACCTGCGCGACAGTCTCTTCGACGGTCGTGATCGGCGCCTGGTACACCTTGGACTCGAATACGGGCGAGGGCAGAGCCTTGATGTCCGTCTTGCCCGCGGTGGTCAACGGAATCGAATCGAGCACCAGTACCGAGTCGGGGACCATGTAGCCGGTCAGGAACGTCGACACCGACTCGATGACCTGTGCGGGATCCACCTCGGCGCCGGCCTGCGGCACGACGTATGCAACGAGACGATCTCCGAAGTGATCGTCGGAACGAACGAGAGCAACAGCTTGCGCAACGCCCACGCAACGGGTCAGCGCGGCCTCGATCTCGCCGAGTTCGATACGGAACCCACGGATCTTGACCTGGAAGTCACTGCGGCCCACGTACTCCACTGCGCCACCGTCGATCCACCGGACCACGTCACCCGTGCGGTACAACCGCTCTCCCGGCGCCCCGAACGGGTCTGCGACAAAACGACCCGCTGTCAATGCCGGCTGTCCCAGGTATCCACGAGCGACCTGAACACCCGACACGTACAACTCACCTGCGACACCAACCGGAACGGGCTGCAAGCGGCCGTCCAAGATCCGCGCGGCCATTCCCCGAATCGGGCCGCCGATGTTCATACGATCAAACGCGGTCAGCGTATCGCTGATGTTCGAGGCGACTGTCGACTCCGTCGGACCGTACGCATTGAAGAATCCACGCACACCGCCATCCGGAAGCGGCACCGCCCACTTGGCAACGAGAGACCGCGAACTGGCTTCGCCACCGACGACAACCACCCGCAACGCGTCGAGCCCGCTCGGATCCACTGATGCCAGCGCAGCGGGCGTCACGAACGCATGCGTCACGCCCTCCGAGCGCAAGATCTCGGCCAATTCCGCGCCGCCGTACACCGTCGTCGGCGCAATCACCATCGTCGATGCTGCTCCGAATGCCATCAGCAACTCGAGAACAGAAGCATCGAAACTCGGCGAGGCGAAATGCAGCGTTCGAGCATCCGCGGTCAGCGCATAGCGCTCGACCTGCTCGGCGCAGAAGTTCGCCACACCCGCATTGGTGACCACAACGCCCTTGGGCAGACCCGTGGTGCCAGAGGTGTAGATGACGTAAGCAGGCTGCCGCTCGTCGATCGCACTGCGTCGATCCGAATCACTCACCGGCGCGCAAGATTCTGCCGCGCACGCCGCCACTGTCTTCTCGTCGTCGAGAACAACCCACGTCAACGCCGACGGCAATCCTGCCTCGACGTCACTGAGCGCAAGACCCAGCACCGCACCGGAATCGGAGATCATGTGGGCGATACGGTCAACCGGATACGTCGGGTCGACGGGCACGAATGCAGCACCCGTTTTCACCACTGCCCACAGAGCGAGAACCGAATCGGCCGAACGCGGAATCGCGATCGCGACCCGATCCTCCGGCCCGACGCCCTTCTCAATCAGAACACGAGCGAGTCGCGACGACCGCTCGTCGAGTTCGCGGTAGCTGATTGACTGACCGTCGAAGCGAATCGCATCCGCCGACGGATCCAAAGCGGCCGCCGCTGTGAGGATCTCGACCAGGGTTCCCGAGACCGACTGACCTCCATGAACATCGGCCAGCACACCCCGCTCGGCCGCATCGAGAATATCGATGTCACCGACGACAATCGAAGGAACCGACACGACGGTCTCGAGGATACGAACCAGACGCCGAGCAAACCCCTCGACCGTCGAAACGTCGAACAGATCTGCAGCAAACGTGAATTCGGCCGAGAGCCCTTGCTGGATCCCGTCTTCGCCGATCGACTCTGTTACTGCGAGTTCGAGGTCGAACTTGGCAGTGGTCGTGTCGATTTCGGCGGCCTTGATCGCCAGTCCCGGCAGTTCCAATGCCGTTTGCGCGAGATTCTGCAAGGACAGCACGACCTGGAACAGCGGATGTCTGGCCTGCGACCGGGCGGGAGCCAAGACGTCCACCAACCGCTCGAAGGGCACGTCCGAGTGAGCGAACGCTCCGAGCGCAGAATCACTCGCCGCAGCCAGCAGATCCGTGAATGCCTGGGCCGGGTCGACCTCGGTCCGCAGAACAAGCGTGTTGACGAACATGCCGACGAGATCGTCGAGCGCCTCGTCGCCACGACCGGCAACGGGAGTGCCCACGGCGATGTCCGAGGTTCCGCTCAGTCGGGCCATCAGAACGGCAAGCGCCGAGTGCAACGCCATGAAGAGCGTCGCGTTGTTCTCCCGTGCCAGCGCGTCCAATCGACGGTGCACATCCCCGGAGATCTCGAACGCGAATCGCTCGCCGCGCATCGACGCCACATCAGGCCGAGACCGGTCCGACGGAAGCTCGATCACATCCGGTAGGTCTGCCAGAGTCTCGGTCCAGTACGAGATCTGCTGCGAGATCAGTGATTCCGAGTCGTCTTCCGACCCCAGAACCTCACGCTGCCACAACGAATAGTCGGCGTACTGCACAGTCAACGGCTGCCACGCCGGCGCGATCCCGTCCTTGCGTGCCGAGTAGGCAATCATGACATCGCGAGCCAGGGGCGCCATCGACCAACCGTCAGCGGCGATGTGATGAACCACGATCGCAAGGGTGTGCTCGGTGTCGCTGACCGTCAACAGGCGGACACGGATCGGCACGTCGACAGTGACGTCGATCGCTGAGGATCCGATTGCAGCGACTCGACTTTCGAGCTCGTCCGGATCCGAAACCGACTCCACGGTCAGCCCGCCGAACGCCTCCGAAAGCGACAGAATCGACTGCTTCGGTCCGGAAGCCCCGTCCGGATATACCGTTCGGAGCACCTCGTGCCGGGCCAGTACGTCCTCCAGCGCCATTTCCATCGCGGCAGTATCGAGATGACCAGTCAGGTGCAGAGCAAAAGTGATGTTGTAAGCAGCTGAGTCGGTGTCGAAGCGGTTCAGGAACCACATGCGCTGCTGCGCCAGCGACAACGGAATTTCCGCGGGACGCACCTGTGCGACGAGCGCCTTCTGCCCGCCGCTACCTACGTGCGACTCGATGTGTGCGGCGAGCGCCTCGACGGTGGAAACGTCGAACAGCGTTCGCACCGGCACCGTAGTGTCGAGCGCCCGCCCCAATCGGGAGGTGACCTGAGTAGCCACCAGGGAGTTGCCACCGAGTTCAAAGAAGTCGTCGTCGAGGCCGACTCGTTCCACTCCGAGAACATCCGCAATCACCTGCGCGACAATCTCTTCCACCGGCGTGGTGGGTGCACGAAACTCGCGGACCTCGAAAACAGGCTCCGGCAAAGCCCGGCGATCCAATTTGCCCACCGGGGTCAACGGAACCTCAGCGAGTTCCATGATGACGGACGGAACCATGTAGCTCGGCAGAGCCTCCGCCACGAACGAGGCGAGCACGTCCCGATCGAAACTCGACCCGTCAGCCAGTTCGACGTAGGAAACGAGGGTTGTGACACCCGCCGCGCCTTCGCTTCCGACCGTCACCGCGAAGCGCACAGACTCGTGCGAGGACAGAACTGCGTCGATCTCACCGAGTTCGATACGGAATCCGCGAACCTTGACCTGGAAGTCACTGCGGCCGACGTATTCGAGAACCCCCGCGTCACCGCGCGCGTCTCCGCCGGTCCAGCGCACGACATCGCCGGTCCGGTACATTCGCTCGCCATCCGGCGAATACGGGTTGGCGACAAACCGTTCCGCAGAAAGGCCTCGCCGCTCATGGTAGCCGCGAGCCAATGCAGCGCCCGCAAAGTAGAGCTCTCCCCTGGTACCGACTGGAACAGGATGCAGACGCTCGTCGAGTACCAGTGCCGACATGCCCTCGACGGGACGCCCGATGTCGATCGATCGGCCGATCGCGAGATCGCCGAACGACGAGATGATAGTGGTCTCGGTCGGACCATACCCATTGAAGTAGGCGCGCCCTGGGGCCCATTTCGCCAGCAACTCGGGAGTGGTCACGTCACCGCCGACGGAGACGACTCGCAATTCAGGCAGCTCTGCCGGCTCCATGGTCCCGAGTACTGCGGGAGTGATGATCGCGTGTGTGACCTTCTCGGAATGAAGAAGATCCGACAACTCGTGTCCACCGATAATTGTCGACGGAACGATCACCAAAGTTGCACCCGCGGAGAAGGCGACCATCCATTCGAGTACCGACGGGTCGAAGCTCGGTGAACAGATATGGAGGAAGCGCGAGGACTGTTCTACCTCGTAGCGACGCTGTGCTGCGTCTCTGACCCCACGGAGTCCACCGTGAGTGACGCTGACACCCTTCGGTTTTCCCGTGGAACCGGATGTGTAAATGACATATGCAACGTGAGAACTGTGAATCGGAGCGATTCGGTCCTCGTCCGTGACCGGCGCTGAAGATTGCGCCGACAGTTCTCCGTTCAGCGCCTGGCCGTCAAGGACCAACCATTCTGTGACCGCAGGAAGCTGATCTACGAACTGTCCCGACGTGAGTCCCATCGCGGCCGAAGAATCGGCCAGCATGTGCCGGACACGATCTTCCGGATAACTCGGGTCGACTGGGACGTATGCCGCCCCTGACTTCGCCACCGCCCATACTGCACAGACCATCTCGTACGAGCGAGGAAAGGCGAGAGCAACAATGGTCTCGGGGCCGGCGCCACGTCCGATCAGAACCCGTGCGAGCTTCGACGACTGCTCATCGAGCTCTCGATAGGTGATCGATCGACCCTCGAAGCGCACAGCAACCGAATCCGCCTCAGCCGTGCCGGACAGGAAGATGTCGACGAGACTCTGCCGGGGCATCGTGTCATCCGCGGCTACGACCGTCAGATCGGTGCGCTCGGAGCGTGAGAGCAGGTCGATATCGCCGACGATCGTTTCAGGTCGGGTAGCCACGGCATCGAGGATGCGCACGAACCGAGTAGCGAAAGTGTTCACCGTGGCCGGATCGAACAGGTCCGTGGCATAGGTGAAGGTGGCGCTCAAGACGTCCGAGTCTTCGCTGCCTTCAGGATTCTCGGACACCATGAGCTCGAGATCGAATTTGGCGACCGGTACTTCCAATTCAGCTGCAACTGCTTTGACACCTGAGAATTCCAGTTCGCGTCGTCCACTGATCTCCGCAGTGAGCGCAACCTGGAACAGCGGGTGTCGAGCCTGCGAACGCGCCGGACTCAGAACTTCGACCAACCGCTCGAACGGCACATCGGCATGCCCGTAGGCAGACAAGCCCGATTCCCTTACCCGAGCGAGCAACTCTTCGAATCGTTCGTTCGGATCGACCTCGGTGCGAAGCACCAGGGTGTTCACGAACATGCCGATCACGTCGTTGAGCGCTTGATCGCCTCGCCCACCGATCGGGGCACCGATCGCGATGTCGGAGGTACCACTGAGCCGGCTCAACAGCGTTGCATATGCCGCCTGCAACACCATGAACAGCGAGACGCTCCTCGAGCGCGCCAACTCGTTCAACTTGCGCGTCGTGCGTTCGCTGATCTGAAAATGGTGCTTGGCGCCGTGATTGGACGCGATGGCAGGACGAGGTCGGTCGGTCGGCAGATCCAACTGATCCGGCAGATCGGCAAGTGCCCGGCGCCAGAAGTTTATCTGGCGAGACGACTCCGAGCGCGGGTCTTCGTCGGATCCCAGTGCTTCGCGCTGCCACAGGGCGTAGTCGGCGTACTGAATTGGCAGCGGCGTCCACGCCGGCGCAGACTTCTCACTTCGCGCCGAGTAGGCGACGAGAAGGTCACGTGCGAGCGGACGGAACGACAGTCCGTCTGCAGCGATGTGATGGAGAACCATCACCAGGACGTAGTCCGTCGGAGACACCTCGAAGAGGGCAACCCGTACCGGGATTTCGAGCGTCACGTCGAAGCCGCGAGACGCCACGTCGAACAGCGCCGCGTCGAGATGCGAATTCCGAATCTTGACCGGATTCAACTCCACCGCGGCCCGGTCGACCGGCAGAACCAGCTGTTGCGCGGTTCCGTCGACATCAGGGTAGATCGTCCGCAAGGACTCGTGTCGCTCGAGAAGATCCATCACCGCGGCATGCAGGGCGGACGGGTCCACCGAACCGGTGAGCCGGACCGTGAACGGAAGATTGTAGGCGGGCGTCGACGGATCGAGACGGTTGATGAACCACATGCGCTGCTGCGCAAGCGAGAGCGGGACGACCTCGGGACGAGGCTTGGCGATCAGCGGGGTGAGCTGCCTGGCGTTGCCCGCCACCGACTCGGCGCGGGCCGCCAGGGTGGCGACCGTGGTGGATTCGAAGAGCTCTCGAACGCCGAGTTGCACTCCCAATGCCGAACCCACTCGCGTCACCAATTGTGTTGCAACCAGAGAGTTTCCACCGAGCTCGAAGAAGTCGTCATCGATACCGACGCGCTCGACACCGAGAACGTCGGCAAACACGTCCGCCACGATGCGTTCGATTTCGGTGCGGGGCTCGCGGTACTGCTTCGCACTCGCGAACACCGGCTCGGGCAACCCGGCACGATCCAATTTGCCACTCGTGTTGAGCGGCAACGCATCGAGCACCATCAACGCGGCCGGAACCATGTACGACGGGAGGCTTCGGCCGGCGAACTCACTGAGCACCGCAGCATCGATGTTTCGGCCTGGACCCGGCACTACGTAGCCGACCAATTGATCACCGGTCGGGGTGACGGTCACCAAAACGACAGCCTGCGAAACGTCGGGGTGCGCCAGAAGGACGGTCTCGATCTCGCCGAGTTCGATGCGCTGCCCGCGGAACTTCACCTGGAAGTCTGTACGCCCGATGTAGTCGAGATTTCCGTCCTCACGGCGACGAACGAGGTCGCCGGTCCGGTACATACGCTCACCGGCCGTGCCGTACGGATTGGCTACGAACCGATCCGAGCTCAGGTCCGGTCGACCAACGTATCCGCGCGCGAGTTGAACGCCGGCGAGATAGAGCTCACCCGGCTGCCCGATGGGGGTCGGGCGAAGTTGTCCGTCCAGTACGTGCGCCTGAGTGTTCCACTGCGGCATACCGATCGGCACGGAAGTAGTATCCGTGGCCACGGCCTCGTAGTACGTGACCGATACCGCGGCTTCGGTCGGACCGTACAGGTTGTGCAGTCCGGCTCCACAGAGTTCGCGGAAGGCGGAAGACGTCTCGGGCGGGAGCGCCTCGCCGATGACAAACACGTGGCGCAACGAATCACAAGATCCGGCAGGTGCATTCGCAGTGAACAGCGTGAGCATGGATGGCACGAAGTCGGTGATCGTGACGCCGAGCTCCGCGATCTTGTTCGCCACGTAGATCGGGTCTCGATGACCGTCCGGAGTCGCGACGACGAGCGTGGCGCCGACCTGCAACGGCATGAAAAATCCCCACAGCGACACGTCGAATGTCGTAGCGGTCTTCTGCAGGTAGATGTCCGACGCCGAAAGCCCGTACTCGGCGTTCATCCACTGAAGCTGATTGTTGATCGCCGCGTGAGTGACCGCGACACCCTTGGGTCGACCGGTCGAACCCGAGGTGTAGATCACGTACGCAGTGTTCGAGAAATGCAAGGGAGACAGGCGATCCGCGTTGACGATCGGTCTGCTGTCGAGCTGCCCATAGTCCAGTGTGTCGATCTCGATGACCCGTGTGCCCGAGGGCAGATCCACGTCGTCCCGCGCAGTGGTCACAACACACGTGGGCTGCGCCGACTCGAGAATGTAGGCGGTGCGGTCGGCTGGGTGGTCGGGATCCACCGGTACCCAGGCCCCGCCGGCCTTGGCGATCGCGTACAAACCGACCATCAAGTCCAGAGACCTGCGGATCGAGAGCCCCACAAGCGATTCGGGTCCGACACCCATGGCGATGAGCTGTCGGGCCAAACCGTTTGCGCGGGCGTCGAATTCGGCGTACGTGAGGCTGGCGCCTTCGAAAACGACAGCGGTGGCATCGGGAGTACTCTCGACCTGACGCTCGAATGCTTCGGTGATGGTCTGCGAGGCAACGTGGAAGCCCGTGCGGTTCCACAAAGCGACCTTGTTCCGCTCCTCGTCGGTAGCGACAGGGAGATCCCAGACCCTGCGGCTCGTTTCGGCCGAGACGAACTTCTCGAGGAACTCCACGAACCGCGAGTGATTCCGCTGGGCGTCAGCGGGCCCGTACAGATTGGGGTTCGACTCGAAGTCGATGTGCGTGCGGGTATCGCCGACGCTCTGATACAGGTTGACACCGAGGTCTTCGATCAAACCCGTGGACAAGATGTGAAGTTCGCCGACGAGGGGCCCGAACGCCAACTCGGTGGAAAACATCATGATGTTGATCCACGGGCCGAAGAATCCGCCCCGGCCCGGCCCGTCACCGCCGCGAACCATGTCCTCGTGTCGGTATCGCTGGTGGCGCAGTGCGCCGGACATTTCGTTCCTGACGTCGTCCAGAAGCTCCTGGACGGTGGTGTCCGCAGTGACGGTCAGTCGCAGCGGCACGACGTTGGAGACCATGCCTCCGGATCGACGCAGCACGGCTGTTGTTCGACCGGAAACGGGCAGACTCAGCGACACGTCCTCTCGCCCGGTCATCTGAGCGAGGTACGCCGCAAACGCCGCGACGACAGTGCCGGCAACAGTGGTCTTCTCGATGCGCTCGAGGAACCGCCCGAGCAGAGCCTCGACGTGGTTGGACAGCGCTGCACTGTCGATCCGACTGACTGGAGCCGGCGCGGCACTTCGACCCGCGAGGCTCGAGATCTCGTCGAGCTTCTCGATCTTGTCTGCCCAGTACTTGCGATCGGTTTCGAAACGACTCGACTGGCGGTACTTGTTGTCCACCTCGTAGACGTTCCGGAGATCGGAGGCCTCACTCGGCTCCGGATCCCGGCCCTCCACGCGCGCCGAGTACAGCTCCGCCACACGAGTGACGAACGTCGACGCACCGAATCCGTCGAGAATTGTGTGGTGGACCCGCGTGTACCAGTAGTAGCGATTCTCGCCGAGCCGCAGGATCGTGGCAGAGATCAAGCGGTCCGTGAGCATGTCGATCGGCCGGCTGCGATCTGCTCGCATCCACCGCATGGCAGCATCGTGCGAGTCGTCTTCACTACGAAGGTCGACGTAACCGACCGAATCATCGAGTGTGGGGTCGATGATCTGGTAAGGCTGGGCGTCGATCTCGAAGATCCGGACGAAGGCCGACCCGATTTCGCGACCGGCGTCTGCGCAGGCCTGCCGAAGGGCGTCAAGTTCCAGAGCACCACGGAGTTCGACGTACTGAGCGATGTTGACCGGAACGGCGGGATCGAGGTGTTGCGCGAACCACATACCGAGCTGGGCCGCGGAAAGCGGGAATGCGTCGGATCGCTGAACGTCTTCCGGCGAGCTGCCGACCTCCGGCTTGCCGCTCCCCAGTTCTCCGTTACCCAGCGAATTCACGCCCACAGCCTCTCTTCCACACCATTGCGCACCCGTGCGAGCCGAACGTCCGATTCGCAGCAGCTACCGACCTCATCCAACCTCGATGAGCCAGAACCACCCATTGTCTCCGATACATAGGTGACAAGAGAAATCCATACCCCGGTGTATCGATGGTTTTGTTGCAATTCGTTACAAATCGCCCAGCTCATCTACCCCCCGATCGCATTGCCGAAACGCACCGTTCAGACGCGGCGCGCGACACCTCTCCCCCTGGGACAATCAATTGCAACCGACGATCTACACCCCAACCCACATCAGTCACCTCGGACAATTTACAGGGCCGCCAGGTACTGGGTGTCTGAGCTCGAACAAGATTCGACAGTCGCTGATCGAGACTATCGGTACTCGCCGACAGACCGACGAAAGAACGCGCCGACCAGCGGTCGGCGCGTTCTTCGATTTACGGTACGAAGCTTCAGGAAAAGCCCACACCAGTCACACTCTTCAGGTGCTCGCTGCTGACCCCTGGAGCCAGCTCCACAAGCTGCAGCCCGTCCGCGGTGACGTCCAGCACTGCCAGGTCGGTGATGATCCGGTTGACGACGCTCTGACCGGTAAGCGGCAGCGTGCAGGCCTCGACGATCTTGGGATTGCCGTCGCGGTCGGTGTGCTCCATCACGACGATGACGCGGCGGGCTCCATGGACCAGGTCCATCGCCCCACCCATGCCCTTGACCATCTTGCCCGGCACCATCCAGTTGGCAAGGTCACCGGTCTTCGATACCTGCATCCCGCCGAGCACCGCGGTGTCGATGTGACCACCGCGGATCATCCCGAACGAGAGGGCCGAGTCGAAGAACGCGGCACCAGGATTGACGGTGACGGTTTCTTTACCGGCATTGATGAGGTCGGCATCGACCTGATCATCGGTCGGATACGGTCCGGTACCGAGGATGCCGTTCTCGCTGTGCAGGACCACTTTGACACCCTCGGGCAGGTAACTGGGGATCAGCGTCGGCAGGCCGATGCCGAGGTTGACGTACTCACCCGGCCGCATCTCGGCAGCAGCGCGAGCGGCCATCTCGTGGCGGGTCCAACCGATACGAGTTTCCTCTGCGCTGCTCACTTGGTACCTCCTGAGACGGTCCGCTTCTCGATCCGCTTCTCCTGTGGGCCTGTGTGCACGACCCGCGCGACGAACACACCAGGTAGGTGCACGTGTGCGGGGTCGATGTCGCCCGGCTCGACGAGGTTCTCCACCTGCGCGATGGTGATCCGGCCGGCCATGGCAGCAAGCGGGTTGAAGTTCATCGCCGTCTTGTTGAAGACGAGATTTCCTTCGGTGTCGCCGTAGTGCGCGTGCACGAGCGCGAAGTCAGCGGTGATCGCCTCTTCCAATACATACGTGCGGCCACCGAACACTGCCGTCGCCTTCGGTGGCGACGCCACGGCGATCGAACCGTCCGGGTTGTATCGCCACGGCAAGCCGCCCTCGGCGATCGGGGTGCCGACGCCGGCCGGAGTGTAGAACGCCGGGATGCCGGTACCGCCAGCTCGCAGCCGCTCGGCCAGCGTCCCCTGCGGCGTCAACTCCACTTCGAGCTCACCGGCGAGATACTGGCGCGCGAACTCCTTGTTCTCCCCCACGTACGACGCCGTCTCCCTGGCGATCCGGTGCGCGCCGAGCAGAATGCCGAGACCGTAGTCGTCGACACCGCAGTTGTTGGAGAACACCTCGAGATCGGTGGCGTCGCCGTCGGCGATCGCCGCGATCAGTGCGTCGGGAATACCGCACAGCCCGAAGCCGCCCACTGCGAGCCTGGATCCGCTCGCGATGTCGGCAACTGCCTCAGCTGCCGTATTCACGACTTTGCTCATCCGTTAGTTCTCCTTCTGCTGAAAGATTCCGGCTCGGTGAAGAAGCTTCTCGGCGTGACGGAGAACGGGAGCGTCGACCATCTTGCCCTCGAACGCGAACACACCACGTTCAGTAGACACCGCGGCAAGCACTCGTGTGGCCCAGTCGATCTCTTTTTCCGAAGGTGCGAAGGCCCCGCGGATGACCTCGACCTGACTCGGATGGATCGCAACCTTCACGTCGAAGCCGACTGCGACGGCATCAGCGGACTCGACGCCCAGGCCGACGAGGTCCTTGATGTCGAGGTACACGGAATCGACAGCCAACCGGCCGTAGCTCTTCGCGGCCAGGAGAGACGTCGATCGGACGTGCTTGGCAACGTCGCGGTACGAGCCGTTCGGGTGCCTGCTCGAATTACCGCCGAGACCGGCCACAAGATCCTCGGCTCCCCACATGACACCGATGGCGTTCGCAGCAAGCGCGATGTCGGCCACGGCGAGGGCTCCTCGCGGGGACTCGACGAGTGCAACCACGTCCGCCGGTGCGAGCGAGAGGACGTCCTCGGCCGATTCGCACTTGGACAGCATGAGACGCGAATAGTGTGTGCCGTCCAGCGCGATCAGATCGAGTTCGTGATCAGGTGTACCGACCGGATTGACGCGCACGACCGTCCGCTCCGGATCGAGAGGCGTGTCGATCAGGGCTGCACGTGCGGCTTCCTTGTCGGCCGGAGCCACACCGTCTTCGAGATCGAGGATCACGACGTCGGCAACAGCCGCGGCCTTCGCATAGCGCTCGGGACGATCCGCCGGGCAGAACAACCACGCCGGCCCCGGCGGTGTCCACGTCATGAGGACACCTCTGCCGGACGCAGTTGCACCAGTGTCTTGCGCGTGGCCAGTGCGACGACGTCACCGTGCTGGTTACGCCCGGTGTGCACGAGGGTCACGATGCCTTCACCTGGACGGCTCTTCGACTCGCGCTTGTCCGCGATGAGCGTCTCGGCATACAAGGTGTCGCCGTGAAAGAGCGGCTTCGGGAAGCTGATCTCGGAGAAACCGAGGTTCGCCACGATGGTGCCCTGCGTCAACTGCGCGACGGACAGGCCGACGATGGTCGACAGGGTAAACATCGAATTGACCAGCCGCACACCGAATTGAGTGTCCTCGCTGTACGCGGCATCGAGATGCAACGCCTGCGTGTTCATGGTCAAAGTCGTGAACAGGACGTTGTCAGCCTCGGTCACCGTCCGGCCTGGGCGATGCTCGTAGATCGCGCCGACCTCGAACTCCTCGAACCAGAGCCCGCGCTGAGTGATCTTCTTGGGGTTCGTCACAGCCCTGCCTCACGAGCGATGAGCATCAACTGCACCTCGGTCGTTCCCTCACCGATTTCGAGGATCTTGCTGTCACGGTAGTGGCGCGCGACGGCGTACTCGTTCATGAAGCCGTATCCGCCGTGGATCTGCGTGGCGTCACGGGCGTTGTCCATGGCAGCTTCGGAGGAAATCAGCTTGGCGATGGACGCCTGCTTCTTGAACGGCTTGCCCGACAACATGAGTGCGGCCGCGTCGTAGTACGCGGTACGTGCGACGTGGGCACGAGCCTCCATACGCGCGATCTTGAACGCGATGGCCTGGTTGTGTCCGATGGGGCGACCGAACGCCTCGCGCTCCTTGGCGTACTTGATCGACTCGTCGACGCAGCCCTGGGCGGCACCGACGCTCAACGCGGAGATGGCGATGCGGCCTTCGTCGAGGATGCGCAGGAAGTTCGCGTAGCCGCGGCCGCGCTCACCGAGCAGATTCTCTTCGGGGACACGAACATCGGCGAACGTGAGCGGATGGGTGTCGGATGCGTTCCAACCGACTTTGTTGTACGCCGGTTCGGCCGTGAAGCCGGGCGTCGTGGTCGGCACGAGGATCGTCGAGATCTCCTTCTTGCCGCCGTCCTTGACACCCGTGACCGCGGTGACCGTCACGAGCTTGGTGATGTCGGTGCCCGAGTTGGTGATGAACTGCTTGTTGCCGTTGATGATCCACTCACCGCTGTCGAACTTCGCGGTGGTCTTGGTGCCGCCGGCGTCGCTACCCGCACCGGGTTCGGTCAGGCCGAAGGCAGCCAACGACTTGCCGCTGGTGAGCTGCGGAAGCCACTCCTGCTTCTGTGCCTCGTTACCGAAACGGTAGATCGGCATGGCACCAAGGGACACACCAGCTTCGAGAGTGATCGCGACGCTCTGGTCGACCTTGCCCAGCTCTTCGAGCGCCAGGCAGAGTGCGAAGTAGTCGCCGCCCATTCCGCCGTACTCCTCGGGAAACGGCAGGCCGAACAGTCCCATGTCGGCCATCCCGGCCACTACCTCGTACGGGAAGGTGTGGTTGGCGTCGTGCTCGGCAGCAACCGGTGCCACTACGGTCTTCGCGAAATCCGCAACCGTCTTGGCGAGCTGCTGGTATTCGTCCGGAAGAGCTCCGGTGGCAAGGTAATCGGACATCAGGCGTCTTCCTTCTGCGTCGTGTTCTCGGTCTTTACTTCTGCAGTCTCTTCGTCCGTGACAGGTACCACGCGGGCCAGAACCTGATCCACCATCACCTGATCGCCCTGACGGACAAGCACTTCCACGATCCCGTCGATCGGGGACGTCAAGGAGTGCTCCATCTTCATGGCCTCGACCACGACGAGTGGTTGTCCCGCGCTCACTGCCGCGCCGTTCTCGACGTTGACTGCGATGACGGCACCGGGCATGGGGCTGGCGATTTCGGCGTCACCGGCATGCTTGTCCTCACCGCGAACGCTGACTTCGGCTACCTCGCGCACGTGCCAGGTTCCGCCGCCTGCCAGCCACAGACCGCCATCGGTCTGGGCGACGACAAACGTGCGTCGACGTCCGTCGATCACCACCGCCAGTTCGGATCCCGTCAGGGTCGCGCTGAATGCGCGAGGCTGTGAACCTTCGACCTCGACCTTTGCATCCGCGGGAACGCCGACGATCGCAACGTGCGCCGTTCGGGTGCCGGCGGAGAGCCTGATGCTGGTCGGAGCGGGAGTTCCGACGCGCCACCCACTCGGGACGTCCCAGGGATCAACGGATTCCGAAGTTGTCCACCGCGAGAGCCAGCGATACGCCGCGGCAGCAATGAGCACCTCGTCGGAGGCGTCGGCTGCGACAAAGTCTTCGACGCGACGATCGAGCAGACCGGTGTCGAGGTTGCCCGCGATCACATCCGGATCAGCGAGGAGGAACCGTGCGAATTCGATGTTGGTCACGACTCCGAGCACTGCGGTGTCACCGAGTGCGCGATCGAGCTTGCGCAGTGCGCCCGCGCGGTCGGGAGCGTGGGCGATGACCTTGCTGAGCATCGGGTCGTAGTCACTGCCGACGACGGTGCCCGCGAGCAGTCCGGAATCGACGCGCACGCCGGAACCTGACGGCTCGACCAGATCGACGACGCTGCCGCCGGTCGGCAGGAATCCACGGCCCGGATCCTCCGCGTACACACGAGCTTCGATGGCGTGCCCGGTCAGCGTGATGTCACTCTGGGAGAAGGCCAACTTCTCCCCTGCTGCCACACGGACCTGCCATTCGACCAGATCCAGTCCGGTCACCATTTCGGTGACGGGATGCTCGACCTGGAGGCGGGTGTTCATCTCCATGAAGAAGAACTCGTCCGGCTTGTCGGCGGAGACGATGAACTCCACGGTGCCGGCGCCGGTGTAATCGACGCTTCGAGCGGTGTTGCACGCTGCCGCGCCGATCCGGTCACGGGTCACCTGATCGAGCAGCGGCGAGGGAGCCTCTTCGATGACCTTCTGATGACGCCGCTGCAGGCTGCATTCGCGCTCACCGAGGTGAACGACGTTGCCGTGCTGGTCGGCGAGAACCTGGACCTCGATGTGCCGGGGCCGCAGGACGAATCGCTCGAGGAACAGGGTGTCGTCGCCGAACGACGACGCGGCCTCACGGCGGGCACTGCGAAGAGCCTCGGCCAGATTGGCCGGATCCTCGACCAGACGCATTCCCTTGCCGCCTCCGCCGGCCGAAGGCTTGACCAACACCGGGTAGCCGATGTCCTCGGCCGCTGCGATCAGTTCTTCGTCGGTCAGATTGGGGCGAGCGATACCCGGGACCACCGGTACGTCGAACGCGGCAACGGCGTTCTTCGCGGTGATCTTGTCACCCATCACCTCGATGGCGTGCTCGGAGGGGCCGAGGAAGGCGATTCCGGCAGCCGCACAGGCAGCCGAGAACGCCGAGTTCTCCGACAGGAAGCCGTAACCGGGGTGAATACCCTGAGCACCGGTGGACTTGGCAGCGTCGATGACCTTGTCGATGACGAGGTAGCTTTCACGCGCCGCGGCCGGTCCGATGTTGACGGCAGTGTCGGCCTCGCGGACGTGGCGAGCATTCGCGTCGGCGTCGCTGTAGACGGCGACGCTGCGAATTCCCAACTCACGCAACGTGCGGATCACGCGAACCGCGATCTCACCGCGGTTGGCCACGAGAACAGTATCGATAGTGCGCAACTCAGTCATTTCGCTCACATCCGGAAGACGCCGTAGGAGACCGGCTCGATCGGCGCGTTCGCGCACACCGAAAGGGCCAGGCCGAGAACAGTTCTGGTATCTGCGGGATCGATGACACCGTCATCCCACAGCCGCGCAGTGGAGTAGTACGGATTGCCCTGAGCCTCGTACTGCTCGCGGATCGGCGCCTTGAAGGATTCTTCGTCCTCGGCCGACCACGGATTACCCGCGCTGTCGAGCTGGTCACTACGAACCGTCGAGAGCACCGACGCGGCCTGCTCGCCGCCCATGACCGAGATGCGCGCGTTCGGCCACATCCACAGGAAGCGAGGTGAATACGCGCGTCCACACATGGAGTAGTTGCCGGCGCCGTACGAGCCGCCGATGACGACTGTCAGCTTGGGGACCCGTGCACACGCGACTGCCGTGACCATCTTGGCGCCGTGCTTGGCGATGCCGCCGGCCTCGTAGTCGCGTCCCACCATGAAGCCTGCGATGTTCTGCAGGAACAGCAGCGGCACACTGCGCTTGTCGCACAGTTCGATGAAATGTGCTCCCTTCATGGCGGATTCGCCGAAGAGCACGCCGTTGTTGGCAATGATGCCGACCGGGTGGCCCTCGATGTGGGCGAAACCGGTGACGAGCGTCTTGCCGTATTCAGCCTTGAACTCCTGGAACGCGCCACCGTCAACGAGCTTGGTGATGACCTCGTGCACGTCGTACGGAGTACGGGGATCAGTCGGAACGACGTCGTACAGCTCGCTCTGATCGGCGACGGGCGGAACCGTGGAGATGACGTCCCACGGGCGCTCGGAGCGGGGGCCGAGCGTGGCAATGATGTTGCGCACGATCCGAAGTGCGTCGCGGTCGTCCTCGGCCAGGTGGTCGGTGACGCCGGAAACCTTGGAGTGCAGGTCGCCGCCGCCGAGCTCTTCCGCCGTCACGATCTCGCCGGTGGCTGCCTTCACCAGCGGCGGGCCGCCGAGGAAGATGGTGCCCTGGTTGCGGACGATCACTGCTTCGTCGCTCATCGCGGGCACGTAGGCGCCGCCCGCGGTGCACGAACCGAGAACCGCGGCGATCTGGGGAATCCCCTTGGCGCTCATGGTCGCCTGGTTGTAGAAGATCCGGCCGAAGTGCTCACGGTCCGGGAAGACCTCGTCCTGGCGCGGCAGGAAGGCGCCGCCGGAGTCGACGAGGTAGATGCAGGGAAGGTTGTTCTGCAGCGCAACTTCCTGCGCGCGCAGGTGCTTCTTCACCGTCATCGGGTAGTAGGTGCCGCCCTTGACCGTCGCGTCGTTGGCAACGATGACGCACTCGCGACCCGACACACGGCCGATACCGGTGATGACGCCGGCGCCCGGGCACTCGTCGTCGTACAGGCCGTTGGCCGCCAGTGGGGACAGCTCGAGGAACGGGCTGCCCTGGTCGAGCAGCGAGTCGACGCGATCTCGCGGCAGCAACTTCCCTCTGCTCACGTGACGCTCGCGAGAGCGCTCGTTGCCACCCAGCGCTGCTTGCGCCAGTTTCTTCTTCAGTTCGTCCACCAGAACGGTGTGATCGGACCGGTAGCCCGATCCTTGCGTGATTCCACTGGGAGTCATCCCGCCGCCTTCGCCATGAGTTAATGCTCGATAACTGAAACTAGATTAACTATGATTAACTGAGTTGTCCAGAACACAAGCGAAGAAAGATCGAGAGAATGACCTCTGAGCAGGTAGCAGCTCCGACGCGACGCGATCAGATGAAGGCCGACCGTCGACGTCAGCTCTTGGACGCCGCCGCACGGTTGATCGCCGAACGCGGATTCGTGAGTGTGCGACTCGAAGACCTCGGCGCGGCCGTCGGCATCAGCGGCCCGGCCGTGTACCGGCACTTTCCGAACAAGGACGCCGTCCTCGTGGAACTTCTCGTCGGCATCAGCACGCGCCTGCACGAAGGCGGCTCTGCGGCAGCGGAGGCAGCGGACTCACCGAGCGCTGCTCTCGACGCACTGGTGGAGTTCCACCTCGACTTCGCGCTCGGCGAGCCGGACCTGATCCGCATCCAGGACCGCGACCTCGAAAGCCTGCCGGCCGACGCGCGTCGACAGGTACGCCAGACGCAGCGCAAGTACGTCGAGGTCTGGGTCGGGGTGCTCGAGCAACTCGATCCCCAACTCGATCAGGCGGACGCACGAATCAAAGCGCATGCCACCTTCGGTCTGATCAACTCGACCCCTCACAGCGCCAACCCCGCTTCGCCGGCACGCGCGCGTCGAGTCCTGCGGGATATGACGCTCGCCGCACTGCGCACCCACTGAAACCGGACACGGCACAATCGGTGGCAGACTGGTTACACCAGCTAACAGATGAGGGTGCCGAACGTGGAAGACAGCAGTGGGGTCAGCAGGGCCGATTTCGCCGAACTGCGGACCGAGTTCTCCCGCTTCATGATGTTGTACCAATTCGGAATCTCCGAACTGATGACCAAGGTGAACATCCTCAAGGACGAGTTCACTCACATCAATCAGTACAGCCCCATCGAACACGTCACGTCACGGGTCAAGTCACCGGACAGCATCCTGCGAAAGGCTCAACGCCTGAACGTCCCGCTGACGATCGACGACATCTCGAAGAACATCTTCGACATCGCTGGAGTACGTATCACCTGCAGCTTCATTTCCGACACGTACCGAATCGCCGAGATGCTCACCAGCCAGACGGACCTTCGGGTGATCGAGCGCGAGGACTACATCGCCGATCCGAAACCCAACGGCTACAAGAGCTTGCACTTGATCGTCGAGGTCCCGGTTTTCATGAGTGACCGCGTCAGGCACGTACCGATCGAACTTCAGATCCGCACGATCGCGATGGATTTCTGGGCGAGCCTCGAGCACAAGATCTACTACAAGTACAACCGCGAGGTTCCCGTCGAACTCCTCGACGAACTCACCGAGGCTGCAGCCGCGGCACACCGCCTCGACGTCAAGATGGAACGACTCAACGACGAGTTCGCGAAAATCAAAGCGCTGCCCCATCCTGATGACGAAATCCTCGAGCAGGATCTGCCGGCGCAGTTCCTCGAGGCGCTGCATCTTCAGCGACGGGCGCTCTGAATTCGGTCCCCCTCCCCTGAGCGAACGCGCCTTTCGGCGCATCTGAGGCGACGAAAGTGCCGTTCGCTCACAACTGGGGTCGGACAACTAAGGCAAACAAAAAGAAGTGCGCCCTCCCGAACTTCGGGAGGGCGCACTTCTCGAATTGGGTCGGCTTGCTATTTCTTGCCAGTGACGGCGCTGTAGCCGATCGAGAGCACGGCCGCCGCGGCGATGCTGATGATCCAGCGGATCCAGTCGATTCCGCCCGTGTCGCCCTTGTCCGAGATCGCTCCCCAGACCCAGTACCCGATAAGCGCTCCGGCGATACCCAGCACGACGGTCACGATCATGCCGTACTGCTGCTTACCTGGCAGTACGAGACGAGCCAGGATTCCGATGACTGCGCCGAAAATGATGGTTCCGATAATTTGCCCCATGACAGCCCCTCTCACACGTCGTGCATGCACGCGGACGGAAGATCACCGCTCAGGGAAACAATAACCACAGTCACACACAACTGTCGCTTGTTGACCGAATTGTTGTCCGAGATGCAACCTCGACGCGTTACATCCACGACATTCGCGAGTTATTTTTTCGCAATCAAGCGGACCTACCGTTCCCATCCATGCCAACTTCCGTAAAACTGCCGAACAGCGAGCTCGCGCGACTCGCCAACAAGCCGCCCTGGTACCGATCACTGTTCGTGCAATTGATCGCCGCTATCGTCATCGGTGTTCTCATCGGCTGGTTGTGGCCGGAATTCGGCGCGAACCTCAAGCCCCTCGCCGACGGATTCATCAAGCTGATCAAAATGCTGATCGCGCCGATCATCTTCTGCACCGTTGTGATCGGGATCGCCCACGTCGGGGATCTGAAGGCCGTGGGGCGTATCGGCGTCAAAGCACTCATCTACTTCGAGGTCGTGACCACCTTCGCCCTGTTGTTCGGGCTGCTCATCGGAAATCTGATGAAGCCGGGTGCGGGATTCGACATCGATCCGGAGACGCTGGCGAACGGTGCGGACGCCGTGGCCGCCAAGACCGGAAGTGGCGAACTTCCCCACACCGTCGAATTCCTGCTCAATATCATTCCGGTGTCGATAGTTTCGGCCTTCGCCGAGAACGCACTCCTCCAAGTCCTCTTCTTCGCCGTACTGTTCGGGCTCGCATTGGCCAAGGCGGGTGAGAGTGGACCACCGATCGTGTTCGAACTCGTCGATCGTCTGAGCCATCTGTTCTTCACGATCATCGGCTGGATCATGAAACTGGCGCCGTTGGGCGCTTTGGGCGCGATGGCGTACATCGTCGGTCAGTACGGGATCGCTTCGCTCGGAAGTTACGGAAAGCTGATCGCCGCATGCTATCTCGCCGCCGTCCTGTTCATCCTCATCCTGGCCGCGATAGTCAGGTACTTCGCGGGCGTGAACCTGTGGAAGTTCGTCAAGTACATCAAGGACGAACTCTTCCTCGCTTTGGGAACGGCGTCGACCGAAGTAGTTCTGCCCCGAATCATGGTCAAGCTCACCAACGCCGGATGCTCGCGCACTACAACAGGATTGGTGGTGCCTACCGGCTACTCGTTCAATCTCGACGGCGCGACGCTGTACCTGTCGATCTGCATGCTGTTTCTGGCTCAGGCACTCGGTGTGGACCTGACACTCGGTGAGCAGATCACTGCCGTCCTGGTACTGATGCTCACGTCCAAGGGAATGGCCGGCGTGCCGGGATCGTCATTCCTGGCGCTGTCGGCCACCGTGGCCGCAATCGGTCACGGCGCAATTCCCGTCGCCGCAGTCGCTCTCCTACTGGGCGCCGATCGAATCATGGATTCGATGCGGGTGTCGGTGAACCTGCTCGGGAACTGTGTCGCAACCTTCGTGGTCGCCAATTGGGAGGGGCAGCTCGACAAGGAGCGCATGCGCCGAGTGCTCGACGGAGAAGACGTTCCACCGCTCGAGGAAGTCGATCCGATCACCGGGAAAACTGTTCCGGCACCCGAAGCCGAGGGCGCCGTGCCCCGTTGAGGAGATGGTGACCACCGGCTGCGCGTCGGAATCGGTGCTGAAGGTTCGCGGGGACGTACTTGACCGGAATACTCAGACCAGCACGCCCGAACGCAAATATTTGCAGGGGGTGGCGAGCTTGCCGACTAAGGACTGGTGAATTCACAGATATTCCACGTGCGCTGGGCTAACTCGGCACCAGGGAAAGCATCCTCCACTATCTCAATATTGCTACGCGGTTGCCATTGTTCAGATCCGAAGATCAGCGAACTGCCAGCATTATGTTTGCCGAAAATAGAAGGACTAAAGTCCACTGTTCAGCCGACAAACAGACTCGAGTGAGCAAAGAATCAAACATTGCGGAAACCATTCTTCCGAACACAGAAACGCGCATCTAGCTGCACTTATGTCGACTCCTCGACGGAGTGGGCATTTGCAAAAATGACCGAAATCTCACCACTCCAAATTGCCGAAACGGACACCCATTGCTATCGTAACCTTTGCGAAGGACTGGACTAATTGCCCAGCAAAGGAGCCAAGTGACCGAGTCCATGCAAGAAATTGAACACTTGTCCACTAATCGACTCTCCGTGGTTGTTCCAGTATTCAACGAAGAAAACTCCCTTTCGAACTGCATCGAGCGCTTACTGATCCAGTCCGAAATCGACGAGATTCTGGTCGTCGACAACAACTCGACGGACAGCACCGCATCGATCATTCACAAGTTCGCCGAGAAGCACGACCGAGTGAGATATGTCTTCGAGGCCCGGCAAGGCGTCGTTCATGCGCGGAACGCCGGCTTCGACGCCTCGACCGGCAACATCATCGGTCGGATCGACGCAGACACGCGGGTCCAACCGGGATGGGCCCGTGCGGTCAAAGGTTTCTTCCAGCGCAGCACTGCGCATTCAGCGGTCGCCGGACTCACCTATCTCTTCGAATCGCCGTTTGCCCGAATCCACCGTTTCGCACTGGACCGTCAGGTCAAGCAGGGAAAGTTCGATTGCGAACGTCAAGTACTTGCTGTCGCCGGAGCAAACATGGCGATCAGAAAAAGCGCATGGCTGGCCGTCCGCGAGCGAGTCAGCGACCGGCCGGACATCCACGAAGATATCGACCTTTCACTGTGCCTTCGGAAGGAAGGGATGACGATCGGTCAGATCGCCGACATGCGAGCAGAAACGTCCGGTCGACGCGGTGAAACCCCTCCGTTGGAGTACCTGAAGTACAACCAGGCATCCGAATCGGTTTTGCACCTTCACAACATCATGAATTGGCGCCTCAAACTGACAATCTGGGGCGACTCGATGCTCCACGCGCTCGTGTGGCCCGTTTACCGCCTCTACAACTTCGAGCAGGAGCGCCTGGAGTTCAGGCGCTTGTTTGGCAGATCGCAGGGTCGAATCATGCCGGTTCACCAGTAGCCCATCGATTTCGATAATCACCGCAGATTCGAAGTGATAGTGCAGAATACGGTCTCGTAGCTGATCCACACGATCGTTCGCCGACAACTGGTCGAGGTATACCGATGCCCGGTCACCATCGACGACAATTCGGCCGCGAGGGCGAGGTCGACAACCTCTTCGACGATCACCCGTTGCATTGCGCCATTGATCAGTGGAATCTTGAATACCTTACCGACGGCGGTTGGCAACTCGACGACGAGCTCATGCGCCGAGTACACGGGGGCGAAGACGTTCCATCGCTCGGGGAAGTCGATCCGCACGGGAAGGCCGTTCGGCATAGTTCGATCTGAATCTCGCAGTAAACCTACGCCGAGGCCAAACAGTCGGGCAGTCCGTCTCATCAAGTCATCCACCACGGTATGGAATGCGTGAGATACGGCATAAGTTCTGGCACTCGAACGACGGCCCACACATCGACCGACAGCCGGCGCCGCCACAGCCCTCTTATCGATCAGATATCCCGCTACCTGCAATTTTACAAACAAGAATCTCAACAAAAAGAACAAATCGTACACCAGTAGCCATGCGGCCGTTTCGGCATGGCGTACCTACCCGAGTGCCACGATTTTGAAGGTGAAAAATTGATTGATACCGTTATTTTGTGAAGATTCACCCGAACCGTAAACCTCAGGAACGATTGTGACGTCCCCAAAGCAATCGACTGAGAATCCTCACCGAAATATATTGTCGGTCGTTGTACCTGTGTTTAACGAAGAGGCAGGAATCGCGGACTGCATTGACCGTCTGCTCGCGCAAGGTGACACAATCGATGAAATCTTGATAGTCGACAACAACTCCACCGACCGAACCGCCTCGATAATAGAACGCTACGCAGGGTCACACGAAAAAGTTCGATATATCTTCGAGTCACGCCAAGGTGTTGTGCATGCCCGAAATGCGGGTTTTGACGCGTCTTCTTGTGAACTGGTCGGCCGAATCGACGCCGACACCCGGGTCCAGACCGGATGGGCGGCCGCGATTTGCGAATTCCTCGGCCCCAACTCCACCCACTGCGCCGTTGCGGGCGTCACATACCTCTTCGAATCCCCTTTCTCGCGCGTCCACCGGTTCGTACTTGACCGACAAATTCGACGTGGAAAGTTCAATCATGATCGCCGAGTGCTAGCTGCTACCGGAGCGAACATGGCCGTGAAAAGATCAGCGTGGCTAGAAGTGCGGAAGAATTTGAGCGAGCGCACTGACATTCACGAAGACATGGATCTCTCGATATGTCTCCAGAAGATCGGGTTGACAATCGGACAGTGCGACTCCATGCGCGTCGAAACATCGGGGAGGCGGGGAGAAACACCTCCGCGCGAATACTCGAAGTACAACCGCGCTTCTGAATCGGTCCTTCGACTCCACAACATCATGAATTGGCGCTTCAAGTTCCTGATCCGGCTGGACACAGTTGTCCACGCCTTGGCATGGCCGATTTACCGTGCATACAATTTCGAGCAGGAGCGTTTTGAGTTCAGACGCTTGTTCGGCAAATCGCAAGGACGAATCATGCCGGTCAACCAGTAGCCAATCCAGCTCGCTATTCACTACAGGTGCGAAGTGACAGTGCAGCAGAGACCCCCTCGTTGCTGATGGGCACAAAAGTCCGCCGTGTCCTCCACGGGGTACACCGAAACCCGCTCATCGATGACCGTTCGGGCCGCTGACCGACGAGTACCGAGCGCTTATCCGAGTGTATTAACGGACATGCACCACACCGGATCTCACGCCACCTTCAACGCCGTGATGCGGTCTTCACTGGAACGCAACAGCACCTTCTCCCC
Source organism: Rhodococcus sp. NJ-530 (assembly GCF_003860625.1). Taxonomy (NCBI): domain Bacteria; kingdom Bacillati; phylum Actinomycetota; class Actinomycetes; order Mycobacteriales; family Nocardiaceae; genus Rhodococcus; species Rhodococcus sp. NJ-530. The sequence goes on along the minus strand of NZ_CP034152.1, from coordinate 1,915,255 downwards.
CGCCCACAGCTCGCGCGGCATCACCCAAGGCGTGAACTCGTCGTCCCCGTCCTGGTCCACCCGAATCTCCCAACTACGTTGGCCTGTAAGGACATTCGTTCCGTAGACGTTTCCCTCGTCGATAACGACATCGCCGTGCCAGACAACCTCCCCGGCGCGCTCGGCGTTCGATCGCCACAGGACCTCACCGGTGAGCAGGTCCACGAACTGGACCTCGGGCTCGGAACCAGAACGGGTCACGGCAACCACGTTACCGATCACCGCCAACGACTGTGCGGTGTCGAAGACTTCACTGTTGGACCACAACTTCTCACCCGAAGTCCGGTCGAAACCGCTGTGTCCCAGAATGATCGGAGTCGATCCTCCTGCGGGATTATCTCGGCTGTATCGCCCGCCGTAGTACGAGGACTCCGAGGGCAGTTCGTCTGTCCTGGCGAACTCGCGCCCGTTCTGATCGAGCGCGTACTCACTTGTCGGACGGCCATTGCCTTCGCAACCGCCATCCGACACCAATGTCACGCCGTCCGACGATGTGTGCGCGGTCGAACAGGTGGAGTAACCGTGTACCCACCGCTGTTCGCCGGTCTTCAGGTCGAATCCCAGAGACTCGTCGAGAGCGATCACACCCAGATCGCCGTGCACCGACATCACCGGATCGACGTATCCGGCTTCCCACGATCCACCGACGTCGAACGCTTTGGACCAGTTCGCTTCCGGATCGTCGACGGTTCCGCTGTGCACGCGAACGTCGTTGCTCTCGATATCACCCTCGAGCGCGAGGACCGTGTCACCCGAGACAACCGCGATGATCGGTGCCCACGGCGTCTTGATGTCTCGACGCTCTCCTGTCTCGATATCGAAAAGTGAGTACGAACCACCGGATACGTACGGCCCGGAGAAACACAGCACCGAACTGCCGAGCAGAGTCTCGGAGCAACCACCGACGTCGACCGCCGACGTGCGCCAACGGACAGTGCCGTCGTCGGCATCGAGTGCGACCAATTCCGCGTCGTCCAACGAATATGCCTGGCGGTCCGGCATACCGATCATCGTGACCACGAGTGATCCGGCGTCGATGAATCCGCCCATGTCCATGTTGAATTCGGTTCCAACAAGTGGGCTCCGGAAGATCGCGAACTCGCGCCCGAGAATCTCGGAGGCCTCGACGCTCCATAGCGGCGACGAGATCGCTGTCGGTTCGGAACTCGTCGACGTGACCACCGTGGCGATGGCGGCAGTGACGGTGACTACGGCTGCGGCGGCCGCGATCCGAAGTCGCGATTTCGGGGAGAATCTGGTGGTCATCGAATCTCCAGGCCTTCGGTCGTCGCGAGAAACTCCAACTGCGCGAACGTCATCGGATCGTTCGGGATCGCAGCCGACGACGAAACCGAGACTTGGGTCCCATTCGGGCGGGTGACGACCACCGACCTGCTCGTTTCCTGCGTAGATTCTGCTTTCGAGCCGTCATTTGTCATGGGCACGGTCGCGTAGTTCCGTTCGTCTCGCTCGATCACGGATCCATCCGGTCGCGTCACGACCTCCAAGGGGTGCCCGTCGTAGGAAGGGTCGTATTTGTTGGGCTCCGTAGGGAGTGGTTGTCCGCCGGTAATTGTCATGTTGAGGGTCGACTCGCTGTCTCCCGTCCGGGTGAGAAGTCTCTGACATGCAGTGGACTTGTCATTCTCCGCCACCGTCAGAGTGCCCGGTCCGGTATCAAGAATCGGAAAACCCGGAGGTACAGCGCGCCATCTGACTTCGAGTACCGCGTTGAGACGTTCGATCGTCGCGCGATCGAGTTCGGCCACGTCGCCAGAGTCTCGGGGATCCCGTGGCACCCGGGCGAAAGCGGTGCCGTACCCGGCGGAGCAGGCGTCGTGATTCGCAGTTGCGGCAGGCTGACCAAGGACACCAGTTCGTCGATGGTCAGTGGAAGCGCGCCGCTTGCCTGAACCTCGGCGCCGACTCGATCGGCAGTGTCATCGAGATAGGCGTGAACTCGTGTGCCATCGATGCCGTAAAGGAACGCCGAACGAGAGAGAGTGCGTTGTCCGTTGATTTCACTCCACGAGTCCTGCACGTCCACAACTGAACCATCCGCGAGTGAGCGACGTTCGACGAGAGAACCGGCAATGCACGGAGGAACCGGCGCCTTACTGCTGTTGACCGAGACCGACAGTCCACCACTGGCCTCGCCTCGAAGTATTGTCGCCGACGCATCAGTGGACGCCAGATCCTCGATCGTCCATCCCTCGGGCAACTCGTCCGAGGTCGACGGTGCCGAGATCGGACCGAACTGGAGTGATCGGCTCGGACTGGCGAACTTGATCTCGACGCCGTCCGGAATCGCATCGGCGACCGCATCCGACATCGATACAGCTTTGGCGCCGGAAAACCACGGAAAACGTGGGTCGTCGTACGCGTCGTCGCCACCTGTCGATGTGAAGATCGAGATTCCGTGTTCGTCGTCCGGCGCTTCGACGCTTTCACAACCCGGAATCGTGGTCGGGTACACCGCGCTCGGCGTGACGTACGAGAATTCAGGCACGTCTTCCGCCGGAATCTCGTCCGGTGTGGACGTCATGGTGATCGAAGATGACGCAGCTACCGAGATGTCATCGGACGGAGAACTGCTCCACCGATCCACCAGCCCGGCAACCACTGTCCCACCGGCGATCAGGGAGACGACCGTCAGCGCGAAGGTCCACTTCTCGGCCCGCTTCAAATCGGTTTGCTCCTTCGACACGTACCCTCGCAGTCACCGTCACGGCTCGCCCCCGATGCGCGTCGCCTCTGGAATTCCTGTCGCGATCACAGCAATTTCTGTTACCAACCGGATGGTTTCCTATCGCGCGGGCTCCGTATGAACACAGAAGAACGGGGTGCCAGTTGCTGTGCAACCGGCACCCCGTTCTGACTGCCTGAGTGCTTACACCCTCACAGGCACCTGATTCGGGTCTGGATCGGAATCCGGATCCTGCTCGATCGGAATCCGTCGAATCGCTTCACCCTCGATGTCGACGTTCGGCAGGATCTTGTCGAGCCACGCCGGCAACTTCCATGCCGAATCACCGAGAATCGACATGACCGCAGGGATCACGATCATGCGGATGATGAAGGCGTCGAAGAAGACTGCAGCCGCGAGGCCGAAGCCCATCATCTTGCTTGTCGTCTCCGAGGACAGCATGAATGCGCCGAACACGGAGATCATGATGATGGCCGCCGACGCGACCACGCGAGCACCATGGGTGTAGCCGGAGATGATGGCGTCCTTGGTCGACAATCCGTGCACGTATTCCTCGCGCATTCGCGTCACGAGGAACACTTGATAGTCCATCGCCAACCCGAAGACCACACCGATCATGAAGATCGGCAGGAACGAGATGATGGGTTGTGTGTGCTCGATCAGCCCGAAGTCGCCCTCCTGGAAGATGGCCACCGTGGCGCCGAAGGTCGCACAGACGGAAAACAGGAATCCGAGAGTTGCGGTCAGCGGCACCAGGATCGAGCGGAAGACGACCATCATGATGATGAACGCCAGCCCCACAACCACGATGAGATACGGGATGAGCGCGGAACTGAGCTTCGACGACATGTCGGCAACGATCGCGGTTTGCCCCGCTACACCGAGTTCTGCGCCTTCCGATTTCACCGTCGATCCGTAATCCCGGATCTGATTCATCAGCTCGTGGGTTTCTGGGCCGCTCGGTGACATCTGCGGGGTGACCGCGATCAGCGCAGAGTTGGCGCCCGCCATCGGGTTTGCTGCGTCCGGTCCGTTTCCGACCCACATCAACTGATCCGGAGTTGCGACGTTGTCGAGGCCCTTGATGTGCGCGACAGTGCCTTCGGCAATCGCGGTGATGTCGGTGCCGTCAGGCGCGTCGAGCACGACGAACAATTCGCCATTGACGCCTTCACCGAACCCACGTTGCAGCAGGGCAAGTGCCGGCCGCTCTTCGTCCTGAGTGAACGAGAGTCCGAGTTCGAGCTTCGTCATCGGAATAGCCGCGATCACCAGAAGCACCAGCGCAGCACCCGCGATCGGCCACGGGTACTTGGTGACTATCTTGGCCCAGCGATGTCCGTTGGATTCCATCGTCTCGGGCTCGTCACCGTGGCGAAGCCCGGGGATACGAGGCGAGAACGCGAATCTGCCGAAGATACCCAGGACAGCCGGGATCAACGTGATTGCGCCGAGGACGGCGATGATGACGGCAACCGCTGCAGAGATTCCCATCTGGGTGATCATCGGAACCCCGACCACCGCCAGGGCTGCCAGCGCGACCACAACCGTCAGGCCGGCGAAGACGACGGACGAACCGGCAGTACCCACTGCGCGCCCGGCAGCGGCTTCCCTCGTTCCGCCCAAATTGAGCTCACTGCGGTAACGCGAAACGATGAACAACGCGTAGTCGATCGAGACTGCGATGCCGATCATCGTGACGATTCCCGTGACGCCTTCGTTGATGTCGAAGAAGCCCGAACCGAGTGTGACCGTCAAAGTGGCCAGCGCAATTCCCAGAATTGCGGTGAACAGCGGAATAAAGGCCGCAATGAGCGCGCCGAACGCCACGATCATCACGATGAACGCCACCGCGAAGCCGAGCATCTCCGACAGACCACCTGCGGCCTGTACCTGCATCATCGAACCGGTGCCTTCGACTTGCAGGCCACCGGTGCGGAATTTTGCCATCAAGTCGAGGAACGCCGTCTTGTTGGCCTGTGTCTGATCCTCGATGCGAATCGACTGATTGAGCTGGATCAGCCCGACCTTGCCGTTGTCGCCGAGAACGGCCGACGCCACCGCCGGATTTGCCTCCGCGAGGGTCTCCGGATTGACGATCTTCTCGGGATCGACGATATCCGGCAACGTCTTCGCCTGCGCGATCAACTGGTCGATCTGATCGCTGTGTGCGGCAAGTCCGTCGTCTGCCGCGATGAGAATGCTGGTCGACGCCTGAGTTTGTTGCTCTGCTGCCGCTGCAAAGTTCTCGTTCATCAACTCGGTCGCACGTTGGGAATCAGTGCCCGGAAGATTGAATTCTTTGGAGAACGTCGGATTTGTGGCGCTGATTGCGCCCCCCACCACCGCGATCACGATAATCCACGCGGCCACCACAAGATACTTGTGGCGGAAAGCAAACTTCCCCAACCTGTAAAGATACGTAGCCAACGTAGGCCTCTCTCGCCGTGGACTGGTCTGTCCGAAGAACACGGAGTCTTTCGGTGCCAGGGACATACGGTACGGACCGATCGGCCTGTTGGCACCCGGTATATCTGCGAAAACGGCATATCCGACGCGCCTTCGTCCCGTTTTCAGACCGCTCGGTACCGTGGACACGACACGGGCAGGCGCCTCGCCAGAGCAGACGCCACGTAGTACGAAAGGCAATCCCATGAATCACGGCCAGGCCGTCGATCGCGATCTCCTCCTTGCCGGCCAACAGCGACTCGACGCGCTGGGCCCACGATTGACGGGCTCTCCTGCACACCACGAGGTGGTGGAAGAAGTCGCGAACGAACTGACCGAACTGGGCCTCGACGTCCGGCGTGATTCACACACTTTCGAACGCTGGGATCTGCCGGCGACACCTGACGGACTTCGCATCGAATTGCCGACGGGACCGATCAGAGTTTCGTCCGCATTCCCCTACTCCGGATTGACCGGGCCACAGGGAATCTCCGCTCCCCTGGTCTACGTCAGCGCGCGACGCCCCAAGTGGTCGGCGGCCAAGGGCGCGATCGCAGTGATCGAGATCCCGCACATCGATCTCCCCCGCAAGCTACTGGTCAGCGAGTGGGGCCCGATCGCCACCGACGAGACACTTCGAAATCCGGTTCTCTCCGCAACACTTCTGGGCCCGAAGCTCGACAAGGCCCGCAAGGCCGGTGTCCTCGGCGTGATCGCGGTGTGGCGTGACATCGCTCCGGACAACGCACTGGGACAATATCTTCCGTTCACGCAGCCATATCACGACATCCCCGCCGTCTGGGTGGCCGGCGACGAGGGCGCGAAGGTTGTCGCTGCAGCTCGCTCCGGTCAGCTGGCGACTCTGGTACTGGATGCGACTCTGCATCCGGACACCCGGACCGACACGGTGTGGGCGGTGTCCCCCGGAACCTCACCCGAAGAGACGATTCTGCTCATCACTCACAGCGACGGAACCAACGGTGTCGAGGAGAACGGCCATCTGGGAATGTTGGCCTTGGCGCGGCACGCCGTGGCGCAGCCGCATCGACGGTCGTACGTTTTTGTCCTGACGACTGGCCACCTTCGTATTCCAGCGGTGTCCAAGCACGGACAGGCAACGTCCACCTGGCTCGAAGCGCACCCCGAGATGTGGAAGGGCGAAGCCGGTCAGGCGCGCGCCGTAGCGGGGATCGCCATCGAGCACCTCGGCGCACTGGGTGATACCGAGGACAACTCGACCGGCGGCTATGCCTTGGAGACCACTCCGGAACCGGAACTGCTCTACGCGACGAGTCGGGAAGTGCACGACATCGTTGCACCGCTGTGGCGCGACATTGGAGCGGGCGATCGCCGAATCGTGGCGCCAGGACCGGTCATTCATTTCGGTGAGGGCGAACCACTGTTCGAGCGGAAGATCCCGGCGGTCGCCTTGGTGACGGCGCCGCAGTACCTGCTCGCTCTGCGCGAAGCCGACGCCGTCACGCACGTCGACCTGGACGCGATGATCAAGCAGATCGAAAGCTTTCGGGATCTGCTCGACGCCTTCGACGCAACCGACACCGCGGCTTTCGGTCCGGTGGTCTCGCGCTCGGTGTTCGCGAAGTTCTCGGCGCTACTTCAGTTGATGCAGATTTTGTCGAAAGCCAAGAAATAGTGCTGTGCGCCTTTATTAACCGCGGGCGGTTAATAAAGGCGCACAGCACTTGGGGTTACTTGTCGTGAATGATCACGCCACGGATGTTCTTGCCGTCACGTAGATCCTGGTAGCCCTTGTTGACGTCTTCGAGGCTGTAGGTGTTGGTGATCAGTTCGTCGAGCTTGAGCTGACCGGCATCGTAGAGACGCAGCAGTCGCACGATGTCGTACTGCGGATTCATGGACCCGAACAACGTGCCCTTGATCGTCTTCTGATTCAGCGTCAGGTCGGTACCCGACACGTGAACGGTCAGCTTGGCGGGGTCGGCGAGTCCCGTGATCACCACGGTGCCACCCTTGCCGATCACTGCCGTCGCTGCACTGACCACGTCCTCGTCGACGGTGCCGACAAGGATGAGCGCAGCGTCGGCACCCTGTCCCCACGTCAGCTCGTTGACCTTGGCAGCAGCGCTCTCGGCGTCTGCAAAGGCATGGGTTGCACCGAACTTCAGTGCGGTCTCACGCTTGAGAGCAACCGGATCGACCACAACGACGTACTTGCAGCCGGCCGAAACGGCGCCCTGGACGGCGTTGATGCCGAGACCACCGATGCCGTAGATCACAGCGGTGTCACCGGCGCGAAGGTTACCGGCATTTACTGCCGTTCCCCAACCCGAAGGCACGCCGCAGCCGACGACCACCGCTGTCTCCAAGGGAAGCCAGTCGTCGATCTTGACTACCGAGTGCTGAGAAATGGTGGCGCGCTCGGAGAACGTTCCCAACATGCACATTCCGCCGAAATCCATTCCGTTGCCGTGGAAACGGAAGGAACCGTCGGGCATCGAGCCTTCGAGGATGGTGGCACCCATGTCGCAGAGGTTCTGGCGACCGGTCGAGCAGTAGCGACAGGTGCCGCAGTTGGGGATGAAGCTACACACGACATGGTCGCCCGGCTTGACCTTCGTGACGCCTGGGCCGACCTCTTCGATGATGCCCGAGCCTTCGTGTCCGCCGACGATCGGGTAACGCGGCGGGAGATCACCGTCGGTCAGGTGCAGATCCGAATGGCACAGTCCGGCAGCGGTGTACTTGATCAGTACCTCACCCACACCCGGGCCGTCGAGGTCGAGTTCCATGATCTCGAAAGGCTTTCCGGGCTCGAGCAGTACAGCAGCTTTGGTCTTCACTGGTGATCTCCTTGATTGTCGGACGAGAGAATGAGCGATGGGGTCGGTCAGAGAGCGATGTTGACGGCCTTGGTCTGGGTGTAGAGATCGATAGCCGAAGCGCCGAGCTCGCGGCCCCAGCCGGACTGCTTGTATCCACCGAAGGGCATTGCAGTGTCGAAGCCGTTGTACTGGTTGATCCACACCGAACCGGCCTTCAAGCGCTTCGCCGTGCGGTGAGCCTTGGAAATGTCCCGGGTCCAGATGCCGGCGGCCAAGCCGTAGATGGAATCGTTTGCGGCAGTGATCGGTCCGTCGTCCGCATTGAACGGCAGCGCCGCCACGACGGGTCCGAAGATCTCCTCCTGAACGATGGAGAATTCGGGCTTGACGTCAACGAAGACGGTCGGCTCGACGAAGTAGCCCTGATCGCCCCAGCGGTTGCCGCCCGTCAGTGCACGTGCGCCGTCGGCGATTCCCTCACGCAGGTAGCCGGTCACCTTGTCGAACTGCTCCTGCGAGACCAGCGGTCCGAGCTGGGTGGTGGGATCGAGGCCGGGTCCGATCTTGACCTGGCTCGCTGCGTGCGCGACGGCCTCGGTGAACTTCTCGAAGATGGTGTCCTCGACGTACAGACGAGTACCCGCAACGCAGCACTGTCCGTGGTTGAACAGCCACGCGTTGAGCGAACCCTCCACCGCGGAATCGAAATCGGCGTCGGCGAACACGATATTGGGGCTCTTGCCACCGAGCTCGAGCGTAACCTTCTTCAGATTGCCCTTGGCGGCGTCGACGATCTTCTTACCCACCTCGGTGGAACCGGTGAACGCAACCTTGTCCACGTCGTCGTGGCCGGACAGAGCAGCACCTGCATCGCCGAAGCCGGGAACGATGTTGACGACGCCGGGCGGGAAGCCTGCTTCTTCGAAGACCTCCGCGAGAAGCAGTGCGGTGAGCGGGGTCTGCTCAGCGGGCTTGAGGATCACCGTGTTGCCGGCGGCGAGCGCGGGGGCGAGCTTCCACGACGACATCAGCAGCGGGAAGTTCCACGGCACGATCAGTCCACAGACGCCGATCGCCTCACGCAGGGTGTAGGCGTGGAACTCGCCGCCCGGAGAGAAGGGCATCGACACGTTGACGGTGCTGCCTTCGATCTTGGTGGCCCAACCCGCGTAGTAGCGGAAAACGTCTGCGGCCCAAGCCACGTCGACGGCGGTGGCGATGGCAACGGACTTGCCGTTGTCGAGAGCTTCGAGCTGACCGAATTCCTCGGCACGAGCACTGAGAATGTCGCCGACGCGCCAGATCATCCGCTCGCGCTCGTTTGCCTTCATACGTGACCAGGGGCCGTCCTCGAAAGCCGTTCGAGCGGCACGTACCGCGCGGTCGATGTCTTCGGCCTGACCGTGTGCCACGTCTGCGAGCTTCTGTCCGTCAGCCGGGTTGTACGTCGCGAAGGTCTGACCCGAAGCGGCGTCGACGAATTCGCCGCCGATGTAGAGCTTCTTCGGTCCGTTCAGGAAACCCTGTACCGCGGAACTGATGGTGTGTTCGGCTACTGCCGTCATCGGAAACTCCCCTGAAGTAGTGAGGTGCGAATGTGATGCACGCCATACTTCCGCGCTTCCAGGGGTGCTAACTGTCCGAACTTTGTACAACTGAAGTCGGACAGCAAACTACACAGTAATGTCGAGCGCCCGCATCCGTGTATAGAGAGTGCTTCGGCTGATTCCGAGTTGCGCCGACGCGTGAACCTTGTTGCCGCCGCAGTCTTTCAACGCTCCGATGATCGCCTGGCGCTCGGCTTTCTCCCGCCCTGCCAACCGCGACACCTTGGTCGTGGTGCGATAGTCCTCGGGCAGATCAGCGACGTCGATGCGATTGCTCGAGCGTACATCCGAGGCGCGATTCAACACGACGCGCAATTCGGCCAGGTTGCCCGGCCAGTTGGCCGCCGCGAGTGCTTCGGCAGCGCTGGCGGTCAACCTCAGTTCTGGCGAGATCCCCTCCAACATGACTTGTGCCAACTCGGCGATCTCAGCCTGTCGCTCGCGCAGTGGGGTGATGACAACCCGGGAGGCGCATCGTGAGAGCAGCGCGGCGATGGTCGGCGGAAGATCAACTGCCGCTCCGCTGGTCAGTACGATTTTCGGCCCCTCGGCGCTGGCGTCGATCAGGTCTGCGACCAGCGGCAACACCGAGTCAGGAAGGAGTTGTACCTGTTCGATCACGACCACGCCCGAACGCTTACGGGCTGCTCGCACGAGATCGGTGACCCACTGCTCACGGCCGTCGAACGCGATTCGCGTGGCATCGAGCCAACTCGCATCGACACTGCCGACTACGTCCGATGCAGCCGAGGTTCGGCCGGATCCCGCTTCACCAGAGATCGCCACGGCGGCAGAGGTTGCCCGCGCCCGCATCAGGTCGCGCCGCAGTCGTTCGCCCGGAGACGGTGCCCGCTCGTGCGTTCTGCGGATCGGTGCCCGTTCCCGTTGGAGTGGTTCGACCAGGAAGAGCGCACCACCGTCAGCCCCGGAAATCCGGTCGGCTTGAACTCGCGCCAGAGCGCCGGACGCCAATTCGACTGTCACCAATCGTGATTGGTCCGGATTCAGGTCGGCAATCAAGGAACGGAGCGATACATGGTCTGCGGTGTCGAGCAAATCCAAAGCGGTTCGGTTGCTCAGCAGGATGTCGTCGCCGATGGCCGCGACGGCAATGTGGCGCTGATGTGAAACTCGCTGGAATGCGTCGACCAGCCGCTGCTCCGATGCTTTCGAGCCTTCGAGCAGCCGTTTCTCGATGTCCGCTGCAGCACGCGCAAGGAAGGGCGCGAACAGTGGGTTGGCCTGCGAGACAACGCCGGTCATGTCGAGAATGCCTTCGACACGACGTGTGACGGGATGCAGGATCGGCTGTCCGTAGCAGCTCAAACCCTTGAGGCTGTCGAGGAAATGCTCGTCACCGTGGATCACCACGCTTCGTCCGACCTCGAGGGGCGTACCGAGCGCGTTGGTGCCGGCGTGCTCTTCGCCGAAGCGTGAACCGTTGACGACGCCCAACCGCTCGATCGTTCGCTCGACGCGACTGTCGGAGTACACCGAAGCGACGACGCGGCATTCTCGATCGGCAAGCAGCACGCAGAAACCGGTGCCCGCGATCTGTTGCGAAACTTCGTCGAGCACGGGTGCGGCTGCCCGGAGCAGACGAGACTCACCGTCCTGCTCCTCGGTGTCCACGGCGATGGCCGACGACGGGTCGAGGCCACTGAGTCGAGAACGCTTCCAGGAGAGCGCGATCTCGGGGCGTACCGGCTCACGCTCCCCTGGGTTCGCGGACATACTCTCAGGCCTGACCGATCAATTCGATCGCCTGTTCTCGCATCGCGATCTTGCGGACCTTGCCCGTGACTGTCATCGGGAACTCGTCGACGACATGGACGTACCGCGGAATCTTGTAGTGCGCGAGCTTGCCGGTGCAGAACGCGCGGACCGAATCGGCGTCGAGATCGTCTGCACCTTCGCGCATCTGGACCCACACCATCAATTCCTCGCCGTACTTTGCGTCGGGTACACCGATGACCTGCGCATCGAGAATGTCGGGGTGGGTGTAGAGGAACTCCTCGATCTCACGCGGATAGACGTTCTCGCCACCGCGGATGACCATGTCCTTGATGCGTCCCGTGATGGCGACGTATCCGGCCTCGTCCATGACTCCGATGTCTCCGGTGTGCATCCACCGGGCAGCGTCGATCGCCTCGGCGGTCTTCTCCGGGTTCTCCCAGTATCCGAGCATGACCGAGTAACCACGCGTGCACAGTTCACCCGGCTCGCCACGGGGCACCGTCAATCCGGTTGCCGGATCGACGATCTTGATCTCGAGATGCGGCCCTACCCGTCCGACCGTTTCGGTGCGCTGCTCGATCGAATCGTCCGAGCGGGTCTGCAACGACACCGGCGAGGTCTCCGTCATGCCGTAGCAGATGGACACCTCCGACATGCCCATGCGATCGATGACCTGCTTCATCACCTCGACCGGGCAGGGCGAGCCCGCCATGATGCCGGTGCGAAGGGACGACAGATCGAAGCTGTCGAAGTCCGGCAACGCCAACTCCGCGATGAACATCGTCGGAACGCCGTAGAGGGACGTGCACTTTTCGGCCTGAACGGCTTCGAGCGAAGCACGCGGATCGAAAGCCGGACCCGGAATGACCATGGCAGCACCGTGACTGGTGCACGCAAGGTTGCCCATTACCATACCGAAACAGTGGTAGAACGGCACCGGGATGCACACCCGATCGACCTCGCTGTAGTGGCACAACTCGCCGACGAAATAGCCGTTGTTGAGGATGTTGTGGTGACTGAGCGTCGCGCCCTTCGGGAAACCGGTAGTACCCGAGGTGTATTGGATGTTGATCGCGTCGTCGGCCGACAACGCGGCCTGGGCTGCGGCGAGCGGAGCCGGATCGCTTGCCTGCGCCGCCAAGCCGTCTGCAAGCACCGCGTCCCACTCGGGTGAACCGAGCAGGAGCACCGACGTCAGATCCGGGCACTGCGGCCGCACCGTCTCGATCATCGACGCGTAGTCCGAGGTCTTGAAGCTGGCCGCAGACACCAGCGTCGAGATCCCGGCCTGCTCGAGTACGTACTGCAACTCGTGCGAGCGGTACGCCGGATTGATGTTGACCAGGATCGCGCCGACCTTTGCCGTCGCGTATTGCGTGAACGTCCATTCCGGACAGTTGGGAGCCCAGATTCCTACCCGATCGCCCTTCCCCACACCACGGGAAAGTAGTCCGGCAGCGAGCCCGTTCACCTGCTCGGCGAACTCCCGGTACGTCCATCGTCGACCGCTGGCATGGTCGATCAACGCATCGCGGTCGCCGTGTGCGGCAACCGTGCGATCGAGGTTGTCTCCGATGGTGTCGCCCAGCATCGGACCGTCCCATACTCCGGACGTATAGCTGGGCAGCGGCGTACTCATGTGTTCTGTCCTCTCCGGTTACCTGTTCAGGCACCTATGAGAGGGGCCGCCGCAGCGGACCCTCTCATCTACGAATTTACTCGATTCGGTGTGATGCACGACATACTTCCCGGTGCGGGGTGGCCGTAACTGTTCAGAGTCCGGACACCCCACCCGCCTGCTGTGCGCCTTTATTAACCGCCGGCGGTTAATAAAGGCGCACAGTGGTTACAGCGCGTGGTCCTTGGTCTCGACGAGTGCCCAGGTGCAGACCAGACTCAACACACCCAGGATCGCCAGCATGACTCCGATGGCCATACTCCCGTAGGCCGAGGCCAGCGGTGCGGCGATCAGCGGCGGCACTGCCCCACCGAGCACTCCGGCGAGGTTGTAGCCGAGGCCGGCACCGGTGTAGCGGTAGCGGGTCTGGAACATTTCCGGAAGCAGCGCACCGCAGGGGCCGTAGGCGATTCCGAAGATCATGAGCGTGCCGAACATTCCGATGATGAACGCGATCGGCGATCCCGTGTCGAGGAGCGGGAACAGCACCAGCGCCCAGACGACGGCCAGACCACACGAGATCATGATGACCTTGCGGCGCCCGATGCGGTCCGAGTACAGAGCGGAAACGACGATCGCCGCACCGAAGACAACCGCGGAAGCGATACCGACCGACAGGACGAACGGACGGGAGAAGCCGAGGGTCTTTGTTCCGTAGCTCGTCAGGAAAGCCGTGCCCATGTAGAAAAACGCGAACAGGCAAGCCAGGGCGCCTGCCGAGAGCAGGATCTCCTTGGTCTGGAACCGCCAAGCATCCAGGAACGGGAGGGTGCGTGGTGCTTCGTTCTTCTGCTCAGCGACGCGCTCTGCCTGCTCCGCCTTGAAGACGGGAGTCTCCTCGATAGCGAGTCGCATGTAGAGGCCGATGCCGACCAACACGATGGAGAACAGGAACGGGATACGCCAGCCGTAGTCGAGGAAAGCCTGGTTGGTGTCGCCGAGAACTGCGCCGGTGATGAGGAAGGTACTGCTCGAGAGAACGAAGGCGATTGCAGGGCCGAGCTGCGGGAACATCGCATACAGACCACGTTTGCCCGGCGGAGCGTATTCCGCGGTGAGCAAGGTTGCGCCTGCCCACTCACCACCGACCGCGAAACCTTGGCCGAATCGCAAGAGCACCAAGATGATCGGGGCCGCGACACCGATGGTTGCAGCACCCGGCAGCAAGCCGATCAGGAGCGTCGAGATACCCATGAGCAGGAGCGTCGAGATCAGCGTCTTCTTGCGACCGATGCGATCACCGAAGTGTCCGAACAACATTGCGCCGACGGGCCGGGCGATGAATGCGACTGCGAAAGTCGCAAACGATGCGACAGTTCCCGCAGTGGCACCGAGCGCGGGGAAGAACACCGTCGGAAAGACAAGTGCCGCAGCGGTTCCGTAGATGAAGAAGTCGTAGAACTCGATAGTCGTGCCGATGCAACTCGCGATTGCGACGCGCCGCACACTGGTGGTGTTCTGCGGGGGCTGCGTCGCACCTGCGGCACTCGCACCCCCGGCGCCGGCGGCACTGGTGCCGCCTGTGGGAGAGACTGTGGTCACTCGATTCCTCCGTGGTCCCGTGGTGTCGCCCTGTGGGCATCACCGTCGATAGGAGGAAAGGTAGTGATGTGGCTCACCCCCGCACTACCCCCGAAAGGGGGTAGGAGTGATCTCGGTCACCACTTGTATGCAATGGTAACGAGTTTCACGACCCTCGACATGCCGCAGGCCGTCCGATTCGCTCTCACGAATCGGACGGCCCTCGAGAAACGGCGTCACGGTGCAACGCTACGGATCAAGCCTTACCGGCAGCCCCGAACAGTTCCTGACGGATCTCGCCCCACACCGTGGCGTAGGAGTCGATGATCGGTTCGGAAATCCACTTGGACTCCCCCGCTTGCACTTTCGCGAGAGCATCCGAGAAGAGATCCTGGTAACGAGACAACCGCGGAACGAATGCCGACAGATCGTCGAACAGGTTTGCAGCCCGGCGATCCAACTCTGCAAGGGAATCCGCATCTGCGTCGTCGATGAGCGCGGCGAACTCCTCGTCCAAGGGAAGGAACGCCTCGTACACCTCACCGATGGAGTCCTCGTCGATCGAGACGCGCTCGGCGTCCAACTGATCTTCGAGTTCTGCCAAACCTTTCTCGGTCAGGCTGATGGCGTTTTCCGCTTCGACCGCTTTGCCCTGCGCGACAAGTGCGTCGCACGCAGCTTGACCGGAAGCCGAGCTGACGCCCAGGTGCTCGGCCAGGACGACCGCTCCGACCCGCTCCTTGAGACGTACTGCCTGGAGCAGTGCCAACTCGTCCACATTGCCAGCGAAGGCCATCGATTTCTCCTACTCACGTGCCGCCTCTGCGGCTCCAGCATCACAGCGGACACCCGTGGGTTTCCGCAGCCCGACAAAGGGCTCGACAGAATCAGATCACACACGCTTAGCCGTGTGTCGAGTAACTTACGATGGGCTCCCCGAATGACAATTCGGACGATCCGGTATGTTTGCAGTGTGATAGCTCCAATGGTGTCTGTAATAATCCCCTGCCTGAACGTCATGAAATACATCGACGTCCAGTTGGTTGCCTTGAGCGAGCAGAACTTCGGCGGAGTTTTCGAGGTCATCGTGAGTGACAATGGATCGACAGACGGTCTCGAACAGCACATTGCAAATCACCCGCTCACGGCTGAGCTCAACCTTCGATATATAGATTCTTCTCAGAGAGCTGGCATCAGCTTTGCCAGGAACAATGGGTCGGCATATGCGCGTGGGCAATTTCTTGCATTTTGCGACGGAGACGACCGTGTTCACAGTTCCTGGCTGACCCAACTGCTTCTTTCGGCCGAATTCGCCGACCTGATCGCCGGCGGCGTGGAATCAGAATCGATCAATTCGTCGGAAGTGCATTCATGGCGGCCACTTGCCTCGACCGACGGGTTGGTTCTCGGCCGCTTTCTCCCTTCTGCGATGGGGTGCAACATTGGAATCTGGAAGCGCGCCTTCGATTCTATTGGCGGCTTTGACGAATCGATGACAGCGGGCGAGGATGTCGAATTTTCGTGGCGAGCCCAGATCTCAGGGCTGTCCTTCGCCCACGCACCTAAGGCAACCGTCGCCTACCGGCTTAGATCAACCCTTAGAGGAACATGGCACCAGACCGTGTCGTACGGCATGGCTGAAGTCGAGCTATTTCTTGCATTTCGGGACTACGGGGTCCAACGACCGACGATGAAATCTTCGCTCACGACGCTTGCCGGCCTAATCTTGCTGAATCCGTTGATTCCACAAAGGCTCAGCGGAATGCCGCGGGGTCGATGGATCGCCTTTGCCGGTCTACAGGTGGGCAAGCTCAAATGCGCCGCCAGGAATCGCACCTTCTACTTCTGAGCGCCCGATATCGTTTCAGGCGACGGAATCGACCTGATCGGGGATCACGCTGCCGTCCGCACGAGTCACGGCGCCTTTCTCCCCGGCCGCGTCGGTGTAAGCATCGGTCGAGCAGCGATAGGGAGCATCCGCCTGTGCTTTCGGTTCGATGAACATGGGGTTGACCAGCCATTTCCCGTCACTGTTGTCGTAGGCATTGCACATCAGTTCGGGATTGTTGCGGTTGATCACCAGGCGCGCGCCGGTCGCATCTCCGAGGAACGTCACGTCGGTGACAGAATCACCGGCAGCAAATACCTGACGTCGATCGGCGGCCAACTGCTCGAACGCCGTAGGCCCTTGAACCCCGTAGACAACCTCGTTGACCTGGCACCGTTTGCCGTCGATGTACGGAATGACCGAGTCGTCGCCGTCCGCAACGCCACCACACCCACGCAGGCGCCCGGTGAGAACCCCGCCCTCGACGATGGGCCGAACTCCCATCACGTGATCGGCGTCCAATCCCAGCTGTTCCGCCCAGACTCGAACGACCGGTTCGGCCGACGCGGAGATGATCCGCACGTCGAATCCATGAGCGCCGAGGGATTTCACCAAATCTTCGATTTGCGCGTAGTACCGCACCGAGCCGTCGACTTCCGTCGTACCGACGGTCTGATCGGATCCTTCTGCAGCAGCGAGATTCTCGGCACGCGCTGCGCGGGCGTACTCGGTGACCTCGTCCTCGGTGTGCCCTGCCATCAACTGCACGGCCCACGCGTATGCGGCTTTTGTCCGGCGGTGATCGTAACCGTCGAATGCGGCCTGCCCGTCGCGAGTCTTCTCTTCGAGTACCGCAACGATCTCGTCCGCGCAGTCCAAGTCGGTGCTGGTTGCCAACGGTTGCCCCGGCGCGGTCTCGGAGCCGCACGCGGCGGAAAGTGCGGCAGCGCCGGCTGGCGTCATGAAGCGGCTGGTGGTTGCCCAGTCCCCTCCGGCAGGCTGTAACACCTTGTTGTTCTTGATCATCCAGAATGCGGTGGCGCTTCCGATGTCGTTCTTGACAACTGTGTTGTCCCAGTCGAAGAGCGCCAACGGAGCTCCGTCATCGACATCACCTGCAGCTCCACACGTTCCGAACTCCGTCATCATGGCATCCAACGTCACACGGTTGTCGCCGTACCACGCAAGACTGGGATCCAACGCCGCGCAGGATGAACCACTCTGCGCCACATCTTCTTTCGGGGCGCTCTCGGCCGAACTACATGCAGTTGCACTCAACAGGACACTACCTACTGCCAACGCGCACAGGGCGCGGGAATGCAGCGAACGGAACATCGATTCCCTCGTTTTCGTCGTGATTCGGGTACGACGGCATACCCGGGTCGATCGACCCGGGTATGCCGTGCAGTTGTCAATTAATCGAGCGTCAGCACTTCTCCCGACGCAACGGCGTCGGCGCGAGAGGTGTCCTTGAGGTCGACGCCGGAGCGGCCCAACTGGCGCGCTCCCGTCACCAATCCCAGGACGACACGAGCAGCCTGCTCGTATCCGAGTCCCTCGGGTGGGTGGACATTGGAAATGCAGTTTCGATCCGCGTCGGTACGACCGACGCGCGGAAGATGAGTCAGATAGATCCCGACGCTGTCCGCAACGGAGAGCCCTGGACGTTCGCCGATCAGGACGATCGCCGTCTGCACTCCCATCGCGGCGGCGATGTGATCACCCAGTGCCACACGGGCATTCGTGGCGATCACCGGCGGCGCAATCGAGTACCGCTCCCCCAACACCGTGACCAACGCGGACAATAGTTGCTCGCCGTGGTCCATCAGTGCTCGCGGGGAGAGTCCGTCGGCGAGGATGAACCCGATTTCCTTGTCGGAGCTCTTGATCGCGCTCAGGTCAGCCGGCTGGCGCCCCAGGTCGGGTCTCCGGAGATACTCACTGCGGGTGGAGACGCTGCTCGCCACCACCACCGGCGCCCCGATGCCCACCCCTTCGACCCGACTGGCAAGCGTCTCGGAGTCGAGTGGCTCGTGGACCGCGTCGCGGGCTGCGGCGTGAGCTGCCTTGAATTCGAGAACCCGCTTGGTGGGCAACGAATCTCCGGCACGCCCCAGCCCGATACGCGATTGTGTGGTCTTGCGCAGTGGACCCCAGAAATCGAGGATCGGTGCCTGATCTTCGGTCATGAGTTCACCGTCAAAGCCCGCAACGGCGACATTTCGGCATCGATCGGAAGAACCCGACCGTTTGCGTCGGTCATCCCCAAGTTGTGGAGCCAGGTCTCGAACTCCGGGGCGGGCTGCAAACCGAGAACCTTACGCACATACAGCGCGTCGTGGAACGCCAGACTTTGATAGCCGAGCATCACGTCGTCGGCGCCGGGCACCGCGATCACGAACGCCGCGCCGGCGACGCCCAGCAAGGTGAGCAGGTTGTCCATGTCGTCTTGATCGGCTTCGGCGTGGTTGGTGTAGCAAACGTCCACTCCCATCGGCAGCCCGAGGAGTTTTCCGCAGAAGTGATCCTCCAAGCCCGCGCGAATGATCTGCTTGCCGTCGTAGAGATACTCGGGACCGATGAAGCCGACCACGGTGTTGACCAGCAGCGGTTCGAGATCACGTGCCACTGCGTATGCCCTGGTCTCGAGTGTCTGCTGATCGACCGGGGCTCCGCCGGTGCCGTAGTGGGCACCTGAGCTGAGGGCGGACCCCTGCCCCGTCTCCAGGTACATGACGTTGTTGCCGACCGTTCCGCGGTTCAAGGAGCGCCCGGCCTCGTTGCCCTCACGCAGGAGCGGAATGTTCACTCCGAAACCGGAATTGGCGCCTTCGGTACCGGCAATCGATTGGAAGACAAGATCGACCGGCACCCCCGATTCGATCAGTCCGATCGTGGTGGTCACGTGCGAGAGCACGCACGACTGAGTCGGGATCTCGAATCGCTGACGGATGTCGTCGAGCAGGTGGAGCAGATCCGAGGTGGCCTGGGGTGAGTCCGTCGCGGGGTTGATACCGATGACGGCGTCGCCACATCCCATCAGGAGACCGTCCAATGTGGCCGCCGCGATGCCGCGTGGATCGTCTGTCGGGTGGTTTGGCTGGAGTCGGGTGCTCAGCCGGCCGGGCAGTCCGATGGTCGTACGGAACCCCGCGGTCACGGTGATGGCCTTCGCGACGGCGATCAGGTCCTGATTGCGCATGATCTTACTGACCGCCGCAACCATCTCGGGGGTGAGCCCGGGACTTACGGCGGACAACCGTGCGGAAGCTTCCGGCGCCGACGCGGTCTCGAGCAACCAGTCTCGTAGTCCGCCGACAGTCAGGTGCGCCACCGGCGCAAAGGCCAGGCGATCGTGGCTGTCGATGATGAGCCTGGTTACCTCGTCGTCCTCGTACGGAACCAACAGATCTTCGAGGAACACCGTCAACGGAAGATCAGCCAGAACCCATTGAGCAGCAGCACGTTCGGCGTCGGAGCTTGCCGCGCAACCGGCTAGTTCGTCACCCGACCGCAGTGGTGTCGCTTTTGCCATCAGATCGACGAGACCGTCGAACGAGTAGTTGGTTCCGGATACCTGCTGGTGATACTTGGCCATCCCGCGACTCATCCCAATTCTTCTTCCGCCTGTGCAAGTACAGCAAACTCCTCGTCCGGCGAGTTGGCAACAAGGTGGTGACGACTGTAGAGACCGAAGTACGCCATCAGAACTCCGAAGGCAACCAACGTCAGCAATGCCGCAACGGGATCGACCAGGAAGGTGGCCACCACCGACACTGCCGCGATCACGAGCGCAAACGAGGTGGTGGCGATACCGCCGGGCGTGCGGTACGGGCGCGGCATGTTCGGCTCACGCTTACGAAGAACGATGTGACTCACCATCATCAGGACGTAGCTTACTGCCGCGCCGAACACCGCCATGTTGAGCAACATTGCACCTTCACCGGTGAGTGAGAGCGCGAAGCCGATGATTCCGGGTACGACGAGCGCGAGAGTGGGGGCCTTGCGCTTGTTGGTCACCGACAGGTTCTTCGGCAGGTAGCCGGCGCGGGAGAGCGCAAACGTCTGGCGCGAGTAGGCGTACATGATCGAGAAGAAGCTCGCGACCAGACCGGCAAGTCCGATGTAGTTGACGGCCTTTGCCGCTCCGCTGTCCCCCAGAGCCTCGACGAGCGGATTTCCGGAGGTGGACAGGGCGTCTGCGCCGAGCGCACCGGTGGCGAGGAAGAGAACCGTTGCGCCTGTGACGATCAGGATCAACATGCTGATGATGATGCCGCGGGGGACGTTCTTCTCCGGCTCACGTGCTTCCTCGGCGGCCAGCGGTACACCTTCGACCGCAAGGAAGAACCAGATCGCGAAGGGCACGGCGGCCCAGATTCCGAGCAGACCGAATGGCAGGAACGACGACGATCCGACTGCGCTGGTGTCGACGGCGATATCGGTGAGGTTGGACGAATCGAAAAGGCCGACAGCCGAAACCGCGAACACGACCAGGCCGACGAGTGCAATGGCGGTGATGATGAACATCGCCTTGAGTGCCTCACCGGCGCCGGTGAGGTGAATGCCGATGAAGATCGCGTACACCGCGAGGTACACCCACCAGCCGTCGGTGATCCCGAACAGGTTCAGGGACTCGACGTACGCACCGATGAAGGTCGCGATCGCTGCGGGTGCTATCGAGTACTCGATGAGAATTGCTGTGCCGGTGGCAAATCCGCCCCAGGGCCCCATGGCCCGTCTGGCAAACGTGTATCCACCACCAGCGGCAGGAAGTGCCGACGACATCTCGGCCATACCGAGCACCATCGCCAGGTACATACCCGCGATGACAACCGCCGCGATGAGAAGGCCACCGAAACCACCTTCGGCCAGACCGTTGTTCCAGCCGGCGTAGTCACCGGAAATCACATAGCTGACACCCAACCCCGCAAGCAGCACCCACCCTGCTGTTCCCTTTCGGAGTGTTCGTTTCTCCAGATACGAATTGTCTTCCGCATGGAAGTCTGCGCCGTCGTGGTGTGCACCCGCGGCACCGGCGTTTTTGCCGGTTGCGTGGTCGGAAAGAGACATGTCCATCCTCTGAATCGGTCAAGAATGAGACGACGCACGGTGGATGCGTCGCGTGAAATGAACGGTATGTGGGCGATGTACGGAGAAGGTCGCCTGGAGATGACCGTGCTGTTAACTGGCTGTCATGTGAGCGGCCCCGAGTCTGTTCAGATCTTCTTCAGGCTGCCGTTCTCAGGATCGGGCGGCCGCGCCCGGCACCGGGCAGGCGTCGACGGCCTCGGCGACCACCTGGGGAACCGTCGGGGGCAAAGGACGCACGCCCGCTTCCCAATCAGCGCCCACGAGAATGCTCGACGCGCCGAGTGCTTCGTTTTCGTCCGGTGTGAATGCCCTTGCTCGACTGAGGAATCTGAATCCTTCAGGAGACTCCAGGCTGAATCCACTGCCGCGGCCGGGCACGACGTCCAGTACCAACTGGGTGTGCTTCCAGGCTTCGAACTGTGATCCGGAAATCCAGACCTGTACAGCGTCGGTTCCGGTGGGAAGGTCTTCGGGAGTCTCTCCGACAGCAAGTCGGAGATCGACGATTCCGAGTAGTACGTCACGGTCCCCGACGATGAATTCGCCTGAGGGATAACACATCGGGGCCGAGCCGTCGCAGCATCCGCCGGATTGATGCATCATCAGTTCGCCGTGAGTCCCGCTGAGGCGGCGCAGGAGGTCAGCCGCCCCAGCGGTGGTCACCAACCGGGGTGGAACGGCGCCGGTATCGGGTGTGTCCGTGGCGCTCATTCCAACCTCCGTGTGTTTGTGCAGGTTTCGCGTGTTGCAGTCTTGCTCACCGGCACCCGCAGCGAGGGGCTCACGGGTGCCGGTGGGTAGATCAGAAGAAGCCCTGAGCCTTCTGGGCGTAGCTGACCAGGAGGTTCTTGGTCTGCTGGTAGTGCGAGAGCATCATCAGGTGGTTCTCGCGGCCGATGCCGGACTGCTTGTATCCACCGAAAGCGGCGTGTGCCGGGTACTGGTGGTACGTGTTGGTCCAGACGCGACCGGCTTGGATGTCGCGGCCTGCGCGGTAAGCAACTCCGCCGTCGCGGGACCAGACACCGGCGCCCAAACCGTAGAGCGTGTCGTTGGCGATTTCGATGGCCTCGTCGTAGTCCTTGAACGAGGTGACCGAGACGACGGGTCCGAAGATCTCTTCCTGGAAGATGCGCATCTTGTTGTTGCCGGTGAACACCGTCGGCTGGACGTAGTAGCCGCCGGACAGGTCTCCGCCGAGTTCGGCTCGCTCACCACCGGTGATGACCTTGGCGCCTTCGGCCTTGCCGATCTCGATGTACGAGAGGATCTTCTCGAGCTGATCGTTGCTGGCCTGGGCACCGATCATGGTGTCGGTGTCGAGCGGATCCCCTTGGCGCACAGCCTTGGTGCGGATGGCTGCCATCGCGAGGAACTCGTCGAAGATGTCTTCCTGGATCAGCGAACGTGACGGGCAGGTGCAGACCTCGCCCTGGTTGAGGGCGAACATCGTGAAGCCCTCGAGTGCCTTGTCCTGGTAGTCGTCGTTTGAGGCGAGAACGTCGGAGAAGAAGATGTTGGGGCTCTTGCCACCGAGTTCGAGGGTGACGGGGATAAGGTTCTGCGACGCGTACTGCATGATCAGGCGACCGGTGGTGGTCTCACCGGTGAACGCGATCTTCTTGATACGCGGGCTGGACGCGAGCGGCTTTCCGGCCTCGACGCCGAAGCCGTTGACGATGTTGAGAACACCGGCAGGCAGCAGGTCACCGATGATGCCGATGAGGTGCAGGATCGAGACTGGCGTCTGCTCGGCAGGCTTGAGCACGATGGCATTGCCGGCAGCGAGGGCGGGGGCAAGCTTCCACACGGCCATGAGGATCGGGAAGTTCCACGGAATGATCTGGCCGACTACGCCGAGCGGCTCGTGGAAGTGGTACGCCACGGTGTCGGAGTTGATCTCCGAGAGCGAACCTTCCTGTGCGCGAATAGCTCCCGCGAAGTATCGGAAGTGATCGATGGCGAGCGGAATGTCGGCGTTGAGGGTCTCGCGGATCGGCTTGCCGTTGTCCCACGACTCGGCGAGTGCGATGGATTCGAGGTTCTCCTCCATACGATCAGCGATCTTGTTCAAGATGATCGCGCGCTCGGCGACCGAGGTCTTGCCCCAGGCCGGAGCTGCTGCGTGCGCTGCGTCGAGAGCGAGTTCGATGTCTTCTGCGGTGGAACGAGCCACATCACAGAAATTCTGTCCGGTCACCGGTGTCGGGTTCTCGAAGTACTGACCCTTGACCGGAGCAACCCATTCGTTGCCGATCCAGTTGTCGTATCGAGACTGGAAGGACATGATCGCGTCGGCGGTACCTGGGCGGGCGTACACGGTCATTGCAAGCTCCTATGTAAACGTGATCTTCCTGGGCGCACCCACCAAATCGGTGACTGCAATCCCACCCCCCGGTGGGGTGTGATTCACAACACTAGGAGTTGCAACGTTGCAAGTACGTTGCGTGCGAGAAACGCAGATGATTCTCAGATGCCCAATTGGCGGTCGAGGAGATCAATTCTAGCCTGGACCTGCGAATACAGCGGAGATTGAGGATCCAACGTGGACAGGTAGGCCTCCCACACGACTGAGTCTTCGCGGCCGTGTACCGATGTGGTCCACCGGGCCAGAAGGTTGGCGTCACCTCCACGCAGCAGAGCTGCCTGGACCCTGGTGCGTAGTTCTTCCCGCACCTCTTCGATGCCGGGAGACGCCGAGCCCGCCAGCACCGGGCCCGAATACAGTTTCATCGCCGTCGCTGCGTCGCCTCGATCCAACGCTGCCCGCACCTCGCCGACATCTGTCGTGAACTCCGTGATGATCCGATAGGGGCGCGAAGCCAGCCGGTCGGCACCGAAAACCTTACGAAGCCGCGACATTTCCGCGCGAATGGTCACTGCGTCGAGTTCGCCCTCGTCGAGCAGGACCGCAAGGTGGTCGGAGCTGAGACCCTCCGGGTGTTCGGAAAGCAGAAGGAGAATCTCGGCGTGACGCTGCGAAATCGGGATGCGGTCACCGCCGCGAACCAGCGTCGGCCGGCCGGCACCGAATGTTTCGAGGCGCGGAGCCGTGGCACTGAGTGGGATGGGCGAGTTCAAGAGATGGAATCGCAATTCCGATTCGGCGGCCGCGACAGTTGCACGGATCAGTGACAGCACTTCGGGAACCGCAACCCTGGGACCACCGGTGATGTCGATGGCACCAAGGATTTGCCCAGTGGTGGGATCGTGGACGGGTGCGGCCGAACAACTCCAGTCGTGCACGGTTCGGTTGAAATGCTCGGATCCGAAAATCTGTACGGAGTGATCGAGAGCAAGCGCCGTTCCCGGCGCATTGGTGCCGACACGATCTTCGCTCCAATCGGCGCCTTCGACGAAGTTCATGGACAACGCCTTGTCCTTGGCCGAGTTGTCACCCTCCACCCAGAGCAATCGACCGTGTGCGTCACTGATCGCGATCAGTAGTCCGGTCTCGGCAGCATCTTCCACCAGGAGTTTCCGAATCACCGGACGGATCAGTGACATGGGATGCGCGGAGCGATATTTTTCGAGCTCCAACCCTTCGAGCATCTCAGGGTTGCCGACCACATCGGGATTTACCCCCTTGTTGCGGCTACGCATCCAGGACTCGAGTACGACCGAGCGGACATGGGAGTCGTCGGTCAGCCCCTGGCCGGGCACGCCGCGGGCATCGATGAACGACTGATGGGCAGACGAAAGTCGCCGCGCGAGTAACGCGACGTCATCGCCTGGCCTGACCGCCACCCACGGGTTGCCGGGCACAGCCTGTTCACGTGCCATATTTTGCGTTCCTCCGCTCCGTGGACCACTGTAACGCCGATCACAGCCCATAGGCGAGAACGACCATTCGGTATGACTGCCGACCCAGCCTGCTGCCCCTCGCGGTCACTCGTCGCCGAGCAGAATGGCGCTTGCTCGTTCCGCGACCATCACCGCGGTCGCATGCGGGCCGCGGGTCGGGATCGTCGGCAGGATTGACGTGTCAACAATACTGAGTCCTTGCGCGCCGATCACACGGCACCGACCGTCGACGACTGCGAACGGGTCCGCCTCGGCACCCATCACGCAACTACCGGACATATGCAGCGACGTTCCCAGGCGGGATTCGACCCACTCATCGGTGTACTCCATGACGGGGCGATCGATCAACCCCGTCTCGGCGATCGACTCGAGAAGATTCTCGGCGATCCGCATCCCTTCCCGAATGGCAGCTCGATCGTGCGCCGACGCGACGTAGTTGTACCGAATACGCGGCGCCCCAGCGGGATCCCCCGATGCCAGCTCGATGCTTCCCCGGCTGTGCGGCGCCATGAGGACCACTCCGACGCCGTGGTCCATGCGAGGCACACCGGGAACCAGGTCTGTGAAAGATGCGGTGTACGGACGGATTTCGATCTCAGCGAGGTTGAGGGCTGTCTCCAGCACCGGAGTCTGCGATCGAATCGTGCGGGGCTTCGAAAAATGGTACGGCAGCAGCACTTCCGGGTGGTCGACGAAGTTCTGTCCGACGCCCGGTCGATCGAGAACGACGGAAACTCCTTGCTCTACAAGTTGTTCCGCTGGACCAACACCGGAATTGAGGAGAATGTGCGGTGTCGCCACCGCACCCGAACACACGACCACATGGTCGGCACGAATGCGTCGGACATTGCCGTCGCCGAGAACGTCGACGCCGATCGCACGGGTACCCGAGAACGCGATGCGAATGACGTTCACTCCGGATTCCACCCGCAGATTCGGCCGGTGCAACGCCGGCATCAGATACCCGATCGCCGTACTGATCCGACGATGATCCGACACGTTCAGTGGCACTCGGCCCACCCCGAACGAGTCCGGCGCATTCTTGTCGACGTCGTCGGGAAAGCCTGCTCCGAGCGCTGCCGCATGAAACTCGCCGCTCAGTGGATGTAGTTGGTCCCACGCTCGACGCTCGACCGGGATCGGTCCGGCGGTCCCGTGGAACTCGCCCTCGAAATCACGATCCGTTTCGGACTTCTTGAAGTACGGCAAGACGTCGTCGTATCGCCATGAACTCGGCCAATTCTCGAAATCAGCACGGGTCGCGCGGGTGAAGTACGCACCGTTGACGGCTCCGGATCCACCGAGTGTCCGCCCCCGCGCAATTGTGGACGCCCGACGCGGCGTCAGTTCGACCGGATAGGTCCACGTGTATTCGCTCGCAGGTCCGACCGGCAGTCGGTACGGATCACCCAGGACGTCCGGGAGTTCGAGCGCCGATCGATATCCGCTTCCCGATTCGAGGAGCATCACCGTGGCGGATGGATCTTCACTGAGCCTGGCTGCGACCACGCAACCACACGTGCCACCACCGACAACCAGGAAATCTGCGTAGTCGGCTTCTGTCACTTGGTGATTCGAGGTTTCAGCGCCGCCCAGTCGCGGGCGTCGAATGCGCCACGCCAGAGTCCGGCTCCATACGCGATGTCGTCGGCTCGTTTGAAGAAGACGTACCGAACCGGTCCCAGCCCGCCTGGCTCACGGTGGCGATACCAGTCCACCAAACCTTCGGTGACTGCTGCAGCGACGGCCAGCCGCCGAATTCGCCTGGAGGCGATCACCGCCAGGAGCGTCACGGGCCAGTAGTGACGACACATTGCCGAGGCGAGTTGCCAGAATCCGCCGACAACTCCCTGCGCGGTGAGGATCGCCGCGATCCGGGTGGGTTGACTCAGGCCGGTGAACATCTTTCGCAGCCGGTAAACGGTAAACAGCAAAGCGCCGAGTGCGCCGGCAAGACCGGAACGGGTCAGTGTTGCAGCGGCGATACACGCGAAGAGCGTCGAGAACGACATCGCCATCGGCGGAACCGAACCCTCGTGTCTTGCAGCCAACGGCGCCGCACCCGTGCCGTAGAACGCTCTCCTGGCGAACCACTTGTCGAACTGAACTCGATGATCGTGGGCGACATGCGCAACCGGTTCGTACCTCAGTCGCCAACCCGCAGCCTGCAGTCGCCAGCAGAAATCGACGTCCTCGGCTACTTCGAGACTCTCGTCGAAACCGTTGCATTCGAGTGCCACGTCGCGCCGGACGATCACGGCGGCGCTGGGGACATAGGCGACCGGACTGCCCGACTTCACCGCAGCTTCCTTGCGTCCGAGGTCGAGAGACGATCGCATGTTCTCGTACCGCGCCAGCGCCGTCCCGTACGGATCGAGGGCGACGATGCGGGGTGCAACAAGGGCAACCCCCGGATCGCTGAAGTGGCCCAACATCAACTCGAGCCAACCGGCACGCGGTATGACGTCGGAGTCCAGAAAAGCTACGAAACGTGTTTGGGCCGAACGCAATCCCGAGTTTCTCGCTGCCGAGGGTCCGCGCGCACTCTCGTGCCGGACCACTGTGATGGTGCCGGTGCCCGGGCAGGCGCGACGGGGCTCCACCGGCACTTCCGAACCGTCGTCGACAACGATGACGGTCAGATCCTTGAGGACGGGCAATAGGCGTTCGACGCCGGCCTGGTTGTCCTTGACCGGAATCACGACCGTGACATCGGCAGCGGACGGCGTCGACATCGGACGAGGATTCGCGACACCTGAATCGAGAAGGTGTCGCGCAACCGCAGCGCTCTGCTGATCGACCACCTCGAGGAAGCCGTCACCGATCATCGCCGCAGCCGTCGGCGCCAGCTTGAGCATCCGTGTCGGAGATCCGCCGATGAGTACCCGGCCACCCGAGTACGTGCGCACCTTGGGGTCCAACCGAATGCCGAAGCCGTCGGGGAGTCTTGCTGGTCGCATCAGATGATCGTAAGGGACGTAGCCCGTCGTGCTGCAACTCGTCGCAGCCTCGAAAGCCGTCGCAGGTGGACCGTCCGCCCCCACTCGGTCGTGGTCGTCACCGAAGCCTCCCATCTGGACCAGGCTCCCACCGGGCCAGTCCATCCGTCACGCGTCCTACCAACTCACCGAAGATGTATGCGCCGTCTTCGGCGGTAGCCCCGACTGGATTGCCGAGAACGCCGTTTTGCGACACAGCGACCATACCGCCCGAACGCATTCCTGGCATCAGGTCCGCGATAGGAGACAAATTTCCTGTCTCAGCAAGGCTCATGTGCACCAAATCGGGCGAAAGGTGCAGCAATAGGCTCGTTTCAGTGTGTCCGGCATGCGCGTCGGCACCCGCAACAGCGCACGGCACCCAAGCAGCATCACGCCCCTCATACCGCAGAAGTGCCACCGCTTTGGCCAATGCGGGACCATTTCCGCCGTGGCCGTTGACGAACAGCACCCGCTTCGTCCATCGGAACGCCGACCTTCCGTATTCGACGACGACGGTTTCCATAGCCTCGGCACCGATCGAAATCGTGCCGGCAAACCCTTCGTGTTCGCCGCTCGCCCCGTATTCGATGGCCGGGGCCACGACGACGTCGGGCAGAGCCTGTGCGACTGCTCTCGCGATCCGAGTGTCGGTATCGAGAGGCAGGTGCGGTCCGTGTTGTTCGAAAGAACCGACCGGGACCACGACGGTGAGCGCAGTGCCCTCGAGCGCAGGACTCGGGATGGCAGCAAGGTCACGCGGAGAACTCATCCCCCGATCGTATTGGTGCGGGCCCCTCCCACCGCAACACTGCATGCGGATACACCGGGGCATTGTTGTGCCCCGGCGTATTCGTCAGTTGTCGCGGTTCACGCCGCTGTCGGTGGGCTGTTCCCGCCGATCGGCTGTTGATACGGATCGATCGACATCGGTGGATAGAACACTGTTTTTCGGTCGGGGCCGATCTCGACCCGCCATTCGGTGTGGTGCAGCGTCCGATGATGATGACCGCACAACAAGATCAGATTGTCGAGATCCGTTGGGCCACCATCGTTCCAGTGAACAATATGATGGGCATCGCACCACCCCGACGGTGTCCCGCACCCTGGAAACGCACACCCGCCATCCCGAACCGCCAACGCCCGCCGCTGGGGTACCGTCGCGGTCCTTGCTTCTTTGCCGCAGTCGAGCGGAACCCCGTTCTCATCCAACAAAATCCGGGTGACCGTGCAGTCGCAGGCCAACATCCGTGCGGTGTCGATGCTGATCGGGCCCACCCAATCCGTCCACGCGAACCCCAACTCCTCAGTGGACGGCAGGAGGTCTTTCAGAACTTTAAGGTCCGTCATATCTTTTGCCGACGCGGTCACCGTGATGTGCGGTTTCACCCCGCCCTCGATCGGACCCAACCCCGCCCGCTCGTACCGCCGCAACAATTCGCAGAACCCGTCCGCCCGTCGTAATCCCGGCGTACGGGTGTCCTTCACGCCGTCCTTCTCCGGCGTCGGCGCCGACAGACTCGACAACAACGTGATCAACCGGGCCCCGTTGATCGCATCCAGATCACCCTTCACAGTGACCCGCCCGTACAAGCCTTTCGAGGCGTAGAACTCGTTGCGCTCCGAATCCTCGCCGACCGGGACGCCGTCCTCGCGCTTGCCGTACTGCTTCTCGATCCGCCGAATCGCCGCCCGCACCGCATCGCAATCCGCAATGTTCTTCGACGCCAACGACAACAAAATCCCGCGAGCCTTGTCCACATCCGCCAGGGTCATGTTCTTCGGCGGATGCTGACAAAACGACGCCACCTGCCGCGCCTTCAACGCATCCACGTCACCACGGTGAAACGCATCGCCCACAACGGGTTCGAGCATCAACAACTGCGCCAACCCGACCAGCAGACTGCACTCACCGATCTCCAAATTCGTCGAACCATGCAACCACAGCGCGATCGCCCGAAAACCCTTCCCGCCAAGAACCTCACGGGAAAACATCTCCACGATCAACAACACCAACCGCGACTGCAACTCGTGCCGGGCGCGCACCAGATCGAGAACCTCACTCTTGAGGTCCTCGCCATCCAGCTGCCACGCTCCCCGACTGTCCATGCCGAAAGTTTAATCGAACATACTTTCGAGAACCAGAGACAAAACGGACGACTTATATCGCCAACGCGGCCCGATGCCCCTCGATGACGGCCGCGTGCGAACGCCTCGGAGACAAGGCGTCACCGATGCGAAATTTCTCGAAACAGCTTCCCTGCAAGGTGTTCCACAACTCGTCGACAGGTTCCTGCTGTGTCGCGAAGACCACCCAGTCGACTGCAACTTCCTCGGTCACACCCGTCGGAAGGTGAACCAAGCTCACGAGCGGCGTGGCCCCAGCACTCACCGAAGTCACCATCAGATCTGTCCGTTGACCGATCGACTTCTCGAACGCCCGGCGGTTCCACCCCTCGAAATCCAGGGTGATGCTCAGGTCCTGCGCGACCACCATGCCGTTGGTCGCGATCGTGACGGCACAGCCTCGATCAGCGAGGAACTCAGCCACCGACGTACCTTGATGGAATCCCAGTTCGTCGTAGACGAGCACCGTTCCACTCGGCAGAATCTTGCCGTCGAGAACGTCTCGAACACCCACCACACGCTCTGATCCACCCGCCCACGCCGGTCGCACAGGCCGCGCTCCGGTTGCAATCACGACCACCTCGGGCGCGCGCTCCTCCACGATCGCGAGATCGGCTCCAGCATCCAACTCGATCGTCACACCGCTTCGGCGACACTCAGATTCGAGATTCCGGACGAGGTCGGCGAGCTCACGGCGAGCCGGTACCACCGAGGCGGTAAGAATCTGTCCCCCAAGTCTTCGTTCACGCTCGAACAGCGTCACCGCATGACCTCGCTGGGCCGCTGTAGCCGCAGCTTGCAGGCCGGCCGGGCCACCACCGACCACCATCACCGTGCGGCCCCGTCGCCGCGGCATCGGCAGCGGTACCGATTCCCGACCGGCGCGCGGATTTTCGGTGCACCCCAACCAACGTCCCAGACCCATCCGCCCGACGCATTCCTGGTTGCAGGACAGGCAGGTTCGCACCTGTACCGATTGACCAGCACGCGCCTTGTTCACAAAATCCGGATCGGCGATCTGCCCGCGAACTACTCCCACCAGATCGCATACACCGTCCTCGAGTGCGGCTTCGGCATGCTCCGGCGTCTTGAAACGGCCGACTCCGACGACTGGAAGATCGACGACCTCCCTGATAGCAGACGGGACGAAGTTGGCGTAGCCGGTGGGTACAGCCATCGATGCTTCCACCAGATGCAGTGTTTCCGTGGCCATTCCGACGGTGGTGTTGATGTAGTCGACGTGACCGTCAGCTTCGATGAGTTGAGCGGTGGCTACTGCGTCGGACAGTTCGATGCCACCCCGCGTTCCTTCGTATCCACTCAGGCGCACACCGAGCACACGATCCGGGCCGATGGCCTTACGCAGTACCCCGAGCACTTCGAGAAGGAAACGCGCACGATTCGCCACGCCCCCGCCGTAGCGATCGGTGCGCAGGTTGGTCGAGGGTGCGAGAAACGCGCGCACGATGGACGACTGCGACGCCTGCAATTCCACCCCGTCGAAGCCACCGGCAACGCAGTTGCGCGCAACAAGGGCGAACCCTGCGAGAATCTCGGCGATGTCCGCGTCGTCGACAGCCTTGGGCACCTCGCGGAACAACGGATCCGCAACGGCGCTCGGCGCCAACAGCGGCGATCGCGAATAGGTTCCAGCGCCCTGACCCCCATTGTGGTTGATCTGCGCGAGAATCGACGAACCATGCGCATGAACGGCGTCGGTGATCCGCCGGTATCCCTCGATCGCTTCCGGCCGATAGCCCGCAATCATCTTCTCGTACGGTCGATCCGAAGGATGCGTCGAGTGCTCCTCGGTGATGATCAGACCCGCACCGCCGCGTGCCCGCGCCTCGTAGTAGCTCGAGTGCTGCTCCGTCGGCAACCCGTTCTCCGCGTAATTGGTCAGGTGTGCGGAGAACACGACCCGATTGCGGAGTGTCAGGTTGCCCAGGCGCAGTGGCGCGAAGAGGCGCGGGTACGGCGTCATCAGACCTTGGAGTTTCCTTGATCGAGAGCGATATGACTTGCCGTGACGGTGCGGGAACCGTCACCGGCGAGCCACAGGACGGTATCGGCGATCTCGTCAGGTTCGGCGAAAGCGATGTCCGAGAGGATCGGAGTGAAGTTGGGAAGGTACTGCGGAAACTTTGCAAATACCTCGAGCGCGCCCTGGTCGACCCCCATCGGCGTATTTACTCCGTAAGGGTGGATCGAGTTGACCCTGATCTTGTACTCCCCCAGTTCCTTTGCCGCGGCCTGCGTCAGACCGACGAGACCGAACTTGGCGCTCGCGTAGTGCGCCTGTCCGGGCAGCGCCTTGAGTCCGGCCACCGAACTGACCACGATGATCGATCCACCGCGCCCACCCTCGATGATCGCCGGCACCGAGGCCTTGAGGGTTTTCCAGACTCCGGTCAGGTTGATGTCGATCAGGGTTTCCCACTGCTCGTCCGACATTTCCCAGAATCGATTCCAGTTGCAGACCCCGGCGTTGGCGACCACGATGTCGAGACGTCCGAACTGTTCGACGCCGTCCTTGACCACCGCGGTGAGCGCTGCGCCGTCACGGACATCGACCTCACGGGCGAGGATCTTCCCGCCCTCCGCTTCCACCAGACGTATCGTCTCGGCAAAGTCCTCGGAAGTTGCTGCGTCGTAGGAATTGTCCGACGCCACCGACGCGCATACGTCGACCGCGATGATCGCTGCTCCCTCGCGCGCCATCTTGACCGCGTGCGCACGTCCTTGACCGCGCGCTGCGCCGGTGATGAAAGCAACGCGACCTTCGAGCGAACGAACTGAACCCTGTGTCATGAGATAGCCCTCTCTGCAGAATTGAAACTCGTTCTAGTAGTAAACCCTGCAAAGCGCCCTTCGCGGATGGATTCGAGAACAGTTCTCGGGGCAACCGAGTCGCCCACCTGAATGTCGGCCTCTTCCTTCAGCGTTTCGTTCGGCAGACGAGGCGAGCAGTCGATCACCACTTCGCACTCGAGCTGTGACCGCTCGCCGGTATGGACGTGTTCGACGCAGACGGCCCCTCGAGCGATTTCGGTGACACGTGACGCGAGCACCCTGGTGATCCCGGCCTGCTGGATGCGCGTGTTGGCGCCGACCAGATCCCCACTCGCGCCGAGCCTCGAACCGACGATGCTGTCGGGAGTCACAATCGAGACGGAGATGCCATGGGCCGCGAGTGCTTCTGCGAGCGCCACCGCGATCGGTCCACCGAGGGGATCGATCAGCGCGACCGGACCCGGCCCCACGGTGCTCAACTTCTCGAAGGCTTCCGACGCATCCAACCACCGAACCGAATCGTCGACCGGATACGTCGGCGGCCTCGCAGCACTACCGGTGGCAACGACAACAAACTCGCCCCGGCTGCGTGCGTCACCCAGGTCTTGGGCGTCGAGCGCCGCCCCGGTCCGCATCGTCACGCCGCTACGACGGCATTCGTCCTCCAACCACTGCGCGAGGAGTGCGAACCGGCTACGGCCGTCACCTCGCGCAAAAGTTCGGATCATGCCGCCGAACTGCGATGAACTCTCGACGAGTGTGACCGAGTGCCCCGCCACCGCCGAGATCCGTGCGGCTTCCATCCCAGCGGGGCCACCCCCCACGACCAGCACGGCTCCCGGTGTCGAAATCTGCTCTCGCTCATCGGGGTCCACCGTCTCGAAACCCGCGCTCGGATTCCCGACGCACGTCACGACAGGATTGCGAGGATCAGGCACGAGGCACGTCTGATTGCAGAGCACACACGGCCGGGGACGATCGCCGCGCGCGGCTTTCACAACCAGGTCCGGGTCTGCGATCTGGGCCCGGGTCATCTCGACGAACTCACCTACTTCCAGCGCCGCGTGAGCGTCGGCGATGTCCACGACGCTCCCCTGCACGACAACAGGAATCGACAGAGCGGCCTTGACCTCACGGCACAGATCGAGGTTGAAGTTCGGCGGGCAGTGAAAATCGGGGCGGTACCGGTCAGACGAATAGAGTCCGCCACGAACGACGACAAGGAGATCGAGGAACGGAGACACTTCACGCGCGATACCGATGGCAAGATCGGGCGTCAGGCCCGCCCATGGAGCTTCCTCGTCACAGGACAACCGCAGGGAGACAACGTGATCCGACCCGACTTCCTCGCGCACTGCCGAGATGACCTCGCGAACAAGAGCAACGCGATCGCTACCGTATCGGTCTTGCCGAGTGTTGGTCAGACCCGAAAGGAATTGTCGCAGAATGCTTCGAGGACCGGCATCGAGTTCCACTCCGTCCATTCCCGAAGCGACGGCCAGCGCCGACGCCTCACGGAAGCCGACTATCAGCTGGTCGATTTCCGGCTGCCCCATTGCCATCGGCAACTCACGCGTCGCCGGGTCGGCCACTCTTGACGGTCCCCACAGCACCGACTGGGAGTATGCGCTCGATCCCTGCATGCCGGTATGACCGAGCCCGGCCAGAACCAGCGTTCCGTACGGAGCACATGCAGCCGCGATCGACTGCCACCCCGGGCCACATTGCGACGCCAACGGCGCCCGCTCGTACGGCCAGTCGTTCTCCGATACCGAGGCCACTTCGGTGACGACGATCCCGGTTCCGCCCTCGGCGCGGCGCTGGTAGTACGCACGGTGCCGATCGGAAAGCGAGCGTCCCACAGCAAGATTGGTCTCGTGCGGACCGAAAACAACCCTGGACCGGACGAGGCGTCCGGCCAGGGTCGTGTGTTCGTCGAGTGTCAACTCACAGCTCTATCGGAGCCGTAATCTCAGCTGGCACCCAATGTGCGTGTGAAGCCTTCCGGAATCACCAGGTCCGCCGGGCTCAGTTCGGTGATGGACGAGTGGCCGAGGCCCATCAGCCCCGAGTCGATGCCCATCCGCATGAGGTCGAGCACGTTCTCGACACCGGCCTGGCCGTTGGCCGAGAGGCCCCACAGGTAGGCGCGCCCGAGCATGACGGCCTTGGCTCCGAGTGCGAGCGCCTTGACGACGTCGCCGCCGCGTCGAATGCCGCCGTCGAGAACAACTTCCACCTGATCGCCCACGGCCTCGGCAATGCCCGGGAGCACACGGATCGGCGCCGGGGTGCCGTCGAGGTTGTTACCACCGTGGTTGGAGACCGAGATAGCGGAGACACCGGCGTCGACAGCTCGCTTGGCGTCGTCGATGCGCATGATGCCCTTGAGCATGAACGGTCCACCCCACTGCTCACGAAGCCAGGCGATGTCTTCCCACGTCGGAAGCGGAGTCTGCATCCACTCGCCGTATGCGCCGAAGAACGTCGGTGCAGGCTGGCCGGGAGCCGCGAGGTTGGGGGTGGTCAGGTCCGGGATCTTGCCGGTCTTGGCGAACTCGAGCAACCACTTCGGGCGCATGATTCCCTCGGGTGCGAACTGGAACATCGCCTTGAGGTCCATCTTTTCGGGGATGGACGGGCTGCCCCAGTCGCGACCGTACGAGAAGGACCAGTCGGTGGTGATGATCAGGCCCTTGGCACCGGCAGCGCGAGCGCGCTCCATACGCTGCAGGAGCACGTCGCGGCTGCCGACCCAATACATCTGGAAGAAGACCTGCGGGTTGGCCGCGGCAACTTCTTCGATGGACTTGCTGGCAAAAGAACTCAGTCCGATGGCTGTTCCCCGTGCTGCAGCCGCACGGGCTACCGCTACTTCACCGTCGGGGTGCACTGCCTGCACACCGGTCGGTGAAATCATGACGGGCAACGAAATGTCCTGGCCCATAATGGTGGTGGACATCTCGCGCTTGTCCGACAGCCCGGCAGCGTGGGGAGCGAAACCCAATTCGCTGAATGCCGCGACGTTGTCGTCGACCGTCAGCCCTTTCTCGGATCCCGCCACCAACGCCGCGTACACGGACTTGGGCAACCTCTTCTTCGCACGGCGCTGTGCTTCTGCCACCGTCTCGAAGAAAGCATTCTTAGCCATTGAACTGACCTCTCTGGGGTGCAGCTTTCGCCGCACTGTCGGTATCGCGCAGTAGTTACTGCATTCCCGCAAGCGGGTTTTCGTCACAAATCTTGGCGGGCGGACGCATCATCAGTGTCAGTGGCACCGATGCGCGTGGGGTCTTACGTTGACCGGAACGGGAGTGGTCGACACTGGACTTCGGGACCTCGCCCGCCGACGCCAGTGCCATTTCACCGTTACCGATGACGCACTCGGGGTCAGGTCCGTCCATCGGCAGTCCGGTGAAGAACTTGGCCGCCATGCAGCCGCCGCGGCAGGAGTCGTAGTGGTTGCACTTGCTGCAGGCGCCACCGGTTTGGGGCGAGCGCAGCTCCTCGAACAGGTCCGAGTGCTGCCAGACTTCCTGGAATCCACCGTCTTTCACGATGTTTCCGGCGAGGAACTGCTCGTGAATCGCGAAGGGGCATGCGTACACGTCACCGACCGGGTCGATCAGGCACACGACGCGGCCCGCGCCACAGAGATTGAGACCGGGCAGTGCATCGCCGAAGGCGGAGAGGTGGAAGAACGAGTCGCCCGTCAGGACGCCTTCGCCATTGGCGACCAGCCAGTTGTAGAGCTCACGCTGCTGCTCCGGACGCGGGTGCAGGTCGTCCCACACGTCGGCGCCGCGGCCCGAAGGACGCAGTCGAGTGATGCGCAGGGTCGCGTCGTACTTGTCCGCGAGAGCCTTGAACTCGTCGAGCTGACTGACGTTGTGCCGCGTGACGACCACCGAAATCTTGGCGTCCTTGAAGCCGGCTTCCTTCAGGTTCGCGAGAGCGCGCTCGGCCATCGCGAACGAACCAGGCCCGCGCACAGCGTCATTGACCTCAGCGGTGGCACCGTCGATGGAAATCTGCACGTCGACGTAGTCACTGGCTGCGAGGCGCGCCGCGACCTTCTTGTCGATCTTCACGCCGTTGGTGGAGAACTTCACACCAACCTGGTGGTCGGTCGCGTAGTCGACGAGCTCCCAGAAGTCGGAGCGTACCGTCGGCTCGCCGCCACCGATGTTGACGTAAAAAACCTGCATACGCTGCAGCTCGTCGATGATGGACTTGCACTGTTCGGTGCTCAGCTCGTTGGGGTCACGACGACCCGACGACGAAAGGCAGTGCACGCAGGACAGGTTGCAGGCGTAGGTGAGTTCCCACGTCAGGCAGATGGGGGCGTCGAGTCCGAGTTCGAACTGATCGACGAGGCGACCCACCTTGGCGGGCGGGGAGGGCTGTTCAAGAACTGAGGTCATGGCTGTGTCCTCGCGAAGAAATGAAGCGGGCGAACGTGCGGAAGGGCTGTTCCGCACGTGGGGGCGAGCGTCTGGCTCAGACAGGCACGATCATGTGCGAGTCGGCGAGAGTGCTCAGCGCGCGGGCATATTGGGGAGCCGCGTCATCTTCGATGCCTTGCGCACGTAGTGCGGACCGGACATCAGGATGGTCTGGCAACGCCTTGACCACCGCAACGATGGTCGTGTTCTTCAGGAACGACAGCTTGCGTGTTCCGAAGTGGTAGAGCAACGCCCCGAAAGGTTCGGGGCGAAGCGCTACCTGCGGGTGGAGTTTCCACCCCGCATCGAGATCCAAAGCAGACACGGTCAGTACACGCCGCACATGCCGTCGATGGAAACTTCCTCCACGAGGGACTCCTCGACGAGGTCGTTCTCGAGCGCCTTGTTGTCACGATCTGACATGGATTCCTCCTGCGGTCGCACTCCGTCTGGAAGTCTGTAGATCAGACTTCCAACCTGGGAGTTGGTGGTCACTAGTGGGACTTCACTGTGACTCGGTTCACCACTGTAATGGCATCGAGTGCAGAATGACACACATGGAGCGAAAAAAGTATGCGTAGCCGCAAGAAACCGTCCGCTCGGATAGGTCGTCGCCCCTCCACAACGAAGGAGGGAATCAGCACGATCGGGATCGAACTGTTCTCGACAGTCGGCTTCAACGAGGTGAGCGTCGACCAGATAGCCGACGCCGCCGGCATCGCGCGTCGGACCTTCTTTCGCTACTTCCCGTCCAAGAACGCCGTCCCCTGGGGAGACTTCGACGGACATCTCGACGAGATGCGCGAGCACCTGGATTCACTGCCCGCTGATATTCCGTTGGTCGACGCACTCGAATCCGCATTGTTGACGTTCAACACCTTCCCACCGGAAGAGACTGCGGTACATCGCAAACGGATGGAATTGATCCTCGAAGTTCCGACGCTTCAGGCATACTCTGTGGTGATGTACGAAGGTTGGCGGCAGGTGGTCGCCGACTACGTCGCACGCCGAATGAATCTCGAGCCGACCGATCACGGCCCACGCACGGTCGGCTATCTTCTGCTCGGGGTCGCGATGTCGGCGTACGAGCAGTGGCTCACCGACGATTCACTCGAGCTACCGGAACTCTTGAAAACAGGTACGCAGTCCCTGCGGACCGGTATCAGCACCTGAGAAAGCATCACCACCTGAGAAAGGCGATCATGTCCACCATCACGAACGAACCCGTCCTGGATTCCCTGGCGCCGTCGACGCCGGGCTTGTGGTCGTTCGGACATGTCACCGTCGAACGCGTCGAGTCCGGTCCGATCTCGCTCGATCGCCGAGGCGGTCGCCTCCACGTCAGGCACTCCCTCACTCCCGCCGATCTGAGTGAGCGACTCGTCGCCGGAGTCACCTCGTCGATCCAGGACGCGGAGTTCGGTCAGGACGAATTCGAGTTGACGATGGTCGGCCTGGTTCGCTCCACCGTGGACGGCGCTCTCGAATCCTGGACCACCTACTACCGGAACTCACTTGCCGAACTACTGGACGGCACTGCAGATTTCGCGCCGATTCACGACAAAGCCGAAGAGCTGGTCCGCGGTTCCGTGCTCGATCTGGGTTCCTGCTTCGGTTTCCTGCCCCTGCGGCTCGCGCGCGCCGGAATGGACGTGACCGCCACGGACATCCTGCCCGGAACGATGATCCTGCTCGACGCGGTTGCCCCCGAACTCGGCATCACGATCGACACGGTGATCTGCGACGCGGGTGAAGTACCGGCACCGGACAACAGCGCCGACACCGTCACCGCGATTCATCTCCTCGAACACGTCGACAACGCAGTCGGCGAGGCCGTGATCGCGCAAGCACTCCGGATCGCGCGTCAACGGGTCGTCCTTGCCGTCCCCTTCGAAGACGAAGCCACCGCGTGCCACGGCCACATCCGCACTTTCGATCTCGAGTCACTGCGTGCGGTCGGCCGGCAGAGCCGTGTGCCGTTCGAGGTATTCGAGCATCACGGCGGCTGGTTGGTGCTGGACGCATCGGCCGCCTGAAAAGAACTACCCTTCTTTCAGCGTATGGGCGACAAGCGCATTCGCGTGCCCATGACCCATACCGTGCTCCGACTTCAACCAGTTGACCAATTCCATGTGCTTCGTGAGGTCTGAGCTTCTGATCAGCTCT
Source organism: Rhodococcus sp. NJ-530 (assembly GCF_003860625.1). Taxonomy (NCBI): domain Bacteria; kingdom Bacillati; phylum Actinomycetota; class Actinomycetes; order Mycobacteriales; family Nocardiaceae; genus Rhodococcus; species Rhodococcus sp. NJ-530. Next base: position 1,875,479 of record NZ_CP034152.1, on the reverse strand, counting down.
TGCCATTCACCGATCGGCCGACCGTACTTCTTCTCGATCGACGGAAAATACGACGCCGGGCCTTTCACGGGTTCAGTCATGACCGGAATCTACCTCCACCGCCCGACAATATTCGCGCACCGGCGGCGCCCGCATGTCCGCACCTGCGGAATCGCTGGGTAGATACGCGACCATCGCATTATGGTCGAAGAACACCCACCCGAGAGCACAGGAGTTCAGCGATGCGACTGTCCACACGAAATCAACTCACCGGCACCATAACCGAGGTCAACCTCGGCACCGTCATGGCGACGGTCAAGGTGAAGTTGGACGGCGGGAATCAGATTGTGACCTCGTCGATCACCCGCGATGCCGCACTGGATCTCGATCTTGAACCAGGCCAAGCCGCAACGGTATTCGTGAAGTCCACCGAGGTGACGATCGGCGTCGAGTAACTGGCGAGCGATGTGATCAGGGCCGGGTGAGATGCGTGGTCATCGTGTAGTCCTTGCTCGGCCCCGTCACGGTCCAGACGACAGTCCAGGTCGATCGATCTCCGGCAGTGACGTCGATTCGCCCGCGGTAGGTATCCGCACCGCACAGGTGCTCGACTTCCTCCCCCGGCGCCCAGTCGTGGAACTCTCTGCCGTCTTCGAATGTCACGGCCCACTCGAGGCCGCGCTCGGCAACGAACAGAGTTCGGAACACGGGTAATTCCAGGTCGCCGTCACGCAGCGTGCCGCTCTCGTACCAGCGCATCCGACCGTCACCGGCGTCGGAGATAGTGGTCTCGCCGAATACATGCTTGGTGGAACCAGAAAGGCGGTCGACGATGTCCCGCTCGAAGTGCCACTTTCCTACCAGCGCCCTCGGCTCGATTTTCGCGTCGTCGACCATGTGGCGATTCTAGTGACCCTGCATTGCCCGACGACACCGGAGACCGACTCGAACACACTGCGAGAGTATGTTCCGAGTACACCCGGAACACGCAGGAGATTTTCACAACCATGAACGATTCGGCCGCCCTTCACAAACGCGCAGTGTTCGCCGAGGATCTCGAGATCGGCCAAGTGATCCCATTGGGTTCGTATTCGGTGACCGAAGAGGAAATCGTCGAGTTCGCAACTCAGTGGGATCCCCAGTGGTTTCACGTCGACAAGGAAGCCGCCGAGTCCGGCGTCTTCGGCGGGTTGATCGCCAGCGGGCTGCACACCCTGTCGATCTGCCAGAAGTTGGTGGTCGCCAGTCTCTACGACCAGTGGAACGTGATCGCCGGGAAAACCATGCGCGACGTGAGCTTCCTCCGTCCGCTTCGCCCCGGTGACACCCTGAGCGGAAAGGTCACCGTCGACAACGTCGTGTTCGACAATCGCGCGCGAGGATTGGTGACCATCACAGCGAAATTGGTCGATGCACACGGCAATCGCGTTCTCGACGTGGTCACTGACGCCTACCTGCACTGCCGCTCGACTCGCGGACAGTGAATTATCGGTAAATTTCGCACCACACTGTTCGAATTGCCGTACTTTCAGTGACGTTGCGACGCAACAATACCCATCCCTGCAATCAGGAGTTCCTCACACATGAGCAGCCTCGGCGAGATCAATCCTCTCGGCATTCTTCAGATCCTCATCTACATGCTCTTCGGTGGGTCGTCCAGCACTCCCGAATAGACCCTAGCTTGCCATAGCCATAGTCAGCATCTAGGGTGCTGACTATGGCAATTACTAGTCAGGCATCAGTGGCGGCCGCGCCGTCGACCGACGCAGCGCGTCATCACACCGAGTTCGACTCCAGTTGGCGGAGTTTCGACGGCATCCAGGGCGGACTCGCAATTGCACGGATGCTGCGGGTGGCGGCCGACGCGTCCGGAGCCGAACCGCTGGCAGTCACGGCGCATCTGGACCGCCCCGTTCCTCCTGGGCCGGCCGAGTTGACTGTCGGCGAGATGCGGGGCGGGCGGACCGTCAGTTGCCACGTCACGCTGACCGGTTCGGGATCCGCTCTCGTTCGGTTGGCCCGCGACATAGGAGCTACAACAATGTCCGCCCCTGTCGCCGAACCGGCTCCGGCCGACCCGTCAACCCTGCCGCCGCTGGAGATCCCGGTGGATTTTGTGCCGTTCGCCCAGCACCTCGACATCCGGCCGATCAATTCCGCGAGGCCGTTCGCCGGTGGCGACTCCCCTGAATTCGACGTCTGGATCCGCCTGCTCACAGACCTCGATTTCACGGCCCAAGAGCGCGCCGCGGTCCTTCTCGACGCGCTTCCGCCCGGACTGTTCGCGACACTGACGATGCCCGTGGCCATACCGACCATCGAGTTCACCGCGCATTTCACCCCGGAGCACCTCACGGCAGATCCCCGAACGCTGTCACCGTGGTATCGCCTACGCCACGGGACTGCCTGGGCGACGGACACTCTCTGTGTTGACGAATCCGAACTATTCGACTCGACCGGACGACTTGCTGCTCGGGCTCGCCAGCTTCGTCGAATTCTGAGTTGAGTTTCAGCTCTCCTACACCTGGAGGTCGCGACGACGGAACGCAACAAGCGATGCTGTCGAAAGCACCACTGCCACAACGATCATTGCCAGCAGTGGCAGAACTGTCACCGGCTCGGCAGGGGCACCCGGCACGTGAGTGTAGGGCGACAGATCCAGCACTACCTGCGGAAGCTTCAGCAACGTGCCGAGTTGCCCGAGCACGATGCATGCCGCCAAGATTACCCAGGAGAGCGCCGACGCGTACGTCGGAAACAGTCCGAAAGCCAACGACACCAACCCCACGACTACGAGCACCGCAGGCAGATAGGCCAACGCGGCGCCAGTCATGCGAAGTGTGTTGCCGCCGATGTCGTCCGTGACGAGCCCGAAGGCAAATCCGGTGAAGGCACCCATCAAGACGTGCGCGAGGATCACGCCGCCCACAACCACACCCAGGTGGGAAAGCATCCACCTCCACCGCGACAAAGACGTTGCCAGCAACGGTTCGAGCCGTCCCGAAGTTTCCTCGCCCCGCATCCGGAGAAGACTCTGGACCGAATACGCCGCGATGACTATCGACGTGAGCCCCAGAGCAGTGGCCAAGTAGGAATCCACCAGATCCGATCCGCCGCCGCCAAGTTTCTCGAACATCTCCGCGGTCTGCTGCGACGATCCCACCATCGCGTCGATCTCGTTGCCCACAGCGCCGTACGCGAACCCGAGTATGACAACGGCAAAGATCCACCAGAACATCGTCATTCGCTGCATGCGCCACGCCAGGCCCCAAGCCGACGGTAGCCACGATGCCGCGACTGGCGGGCCGGGTCGGGGCTGAACGAGTCCCGCTCCCTGATCGCGATGGCCGATGAGAACAAAAGCCACCACCACGTGCACAGCCGCGAATCCGATCAGCAACAACAGGATCCACCAGGCGTCGTCGTCGAAAGGTCTGATCTGTTGTGCCCATCCGATCGGCGAGAGCCACGACAACCAGCCACTGACCACGCGAGTTCCGTCGTCGACGACCGTACTGTTCACGTCGCCGATCGCGCGCAGCATGAACGCAACGCCGATCGCGGCACCCGCCAGGCCGTTGGCCGTACGAGCACCGTCGGTGATCTGCGCCGTCACGGCTGCCACTCCGGCAAACGCGATTCCGGTCCCACCTATCGAGGCGCCCAACGCGAACGAACCGACGACAGGCAAACCGACGGCGATCGATCCCAGTGCAATTCCCAGTGCAAGAACGACGTTCGCACCGACCGTTACGATCAATGCGGAGGTCAGGAGCGCTCGTCGACCTACCACCGCTGCACCGATCATCTCGGCTCGGCCGGTCTCCTCGTTCTGTCGCGTATGGCGAACCACCGCGAGGGTGCTCATCAATGCGGCCACCAACGCGAACACGAGCACCGACTGGCTGGCGACTATCGCGCCCTGCGAATCACCGGACACGATCCCGTTGGTCGCCAGCGCGACCGGCGATACCGCGGAACTGACTGCGATGTTTCGTAATTCCTCGGATGTCGAGTACAGCCCGGTCACACTGGCGACAACCAGCAGCATGAACAAGACGATGGAGATAACCCACACGGAGAGCTGAATTCGGTCCCGCCGCAAAGCCAGCCGAACCAGTCGGCGTGTGCCGGCGAATTGACTTGCCGAGGCCGGTACCGGTGAAGCGGCCTCGACAACAACGGTCACGGCCGTACTCCGGTCTCGGCTCGCAGGTGTACCGAAGTCTCCCTGGCCCGTTCGTCACCGTAATGCCGCAAGAAAAGTTCTTCGAGAGTCGGCGGAGTGGAAGTGAGCGCCACGATTCCGAATCCGACCAAGTACGTCATGAGTGGTCCGAGTTGCGCGCTGTCGACTTCGCAGGTGACGTGGTTACCGTCGATCACCGCGTCGTGGACACCGCCGAGTCCGTCGAGTCCACCGATCGGACGCTGCGTCTCCGCCGCGACGGACGTGCGCGTGAGATGCCTGAGTTCGGACAGTGTTCCCTCTTCCACCGTCCGCCCGTCGCGGATGATGCTCACGCGATCGCACAGCGCTTCGACCTCGGCGAGGATATGGCTCGACAGCAGTACCGTCTTTCCGGCGTGAGCCACCTCCTCGACGCAGTCCTGGAATACCGCCTCCATCAACGGGTCGAGCCCCGATGTGGGTTCGTCGAGGACGTAAAGGTCGACGTCGGACGAGAACGCGGCCACGAGTGCAACCTTCTGCCGGTTACCTTTCGAGTACGTGCGCGCCTTCTTGGTCGGGTCCAATTCGAAGCGATCGAGCAACTCGCAGCGGCGTTTTCGGTCCAGGCCACCGCGCAGGCCCGCCAACAGATCGATAGCCTCACCGCCGGTGAGGTTGGGCCACAGATTCACGTCGCCAGGCACATAGGCGAGACGTCGATGCAAAGTAACAGCGTCTCGCCACGGATCGCCGCCGAGAACGGTTGCGTTTCCGGAGTCCGAGCGGAGCAGGCCGAGGAGCACCCGAATAGTGGTGGACTTTCCGGAACCGTTCGGCCCCAGGAATCCGTGCACTTCACCCGTCGAGACGTCGAGGTCGAGGCCGTCCAGCGCGCGGGTGGTACCGAAGGTCTTGACGAGGCTATTCACTGAAATTGCCGCACCCATGAATTTGACCGTACGCCGATTTCACAAATGTGTGAAGATAGAAAAGACGGAAAGATCGAAGGGTTCCGATGACCGACACCAGCCACACCGTTGCACCGGACGAGAGCCGACACTATGTCGAGCGACTCTCACTCGTACTGAGCGACATGGGTTTTCCGCCGATGCCCGCTCGCGTCTGGGCCGCGTTGATGACCAGCGAGACACCCTCGTCCACGCCAGGAGATCTCGGATCTCGGTTGGGAGTGAGCCCCGCCGCCATTTCCGGAGCCGTCCGATACCTCCAGCAAGTCGGATTGATCGAGCGTGTGGCCGTCCCCGGATCGCGGCGTCAGCACTACTGCGTCAGCGTCGACATGTGGGCCGACGCGTTTGTCACGAAACAGTCCTCGCTCTACCAGGTCTCGGCAGTTGCGGACGAGGGCATACGAGTCCTCGGTGAAGGAACAACAGCCGGCGATCGAATGGCAGATCTGCGCGACTTCTTCGACTTCATGGCCGCGGAAATGCCGCGAATGCTCGCGGACTGGCGCTCCCGGCGAAAAGACCGGACACCTGGCAGGTAACTTCAGGTTTACTCGCAATTTCGGCTGGGTACCTCAATTCTCGTTCCAGCATGGTCAGGTGCGGTGTAATCGAGGAGTTGCTGATGAAGCTGTCGATCAGGGGCGCGAACACTTCACCGACTCCACCCTTCGCGCGTACCGCTTCACCCGAAACCTGTGAACGATCGATTTCCCTGAATCGCACCGCCGCCGAGGCATTCGCCGGTGATCACCATGCACTGTCGAAACTACTGGCCCGGTTGCACCCTCGCGTCGTTCTCTACTATCGCGCCAGACTCCTCGGGACGCCCGTCGCGACATTCGCCGACGATCTCGCCCACCAATGCACCCTGGACGTCGTCACACGAATGTCCGACACGATCTCGGCCGACACACGCATCGAGACCTTCGCGTACGAGTTGGCCTCTCGACGAATTGCGTCAATTCCCCAGTCACGCAACATCGACGGACAATTCAAACGCCCGCGTCGCCTGACCGACGACCAACGTGAGGTTCTGGTACTACGAATCGCAGTGGGTCTGACTGCCGAGATGACCGCGTCGACTCTGCGCACAACTCGTTCGAGTGTGCTCCTCGTACAGCATCAAGCGCTGCGCGCCTGGACGGTCTCCGAGCGGAGCTAGATCAGACCTTGCTTACTGGCGGCGTAGACGGCCTCTGCTCGACGGCTCACCTCGAGTTTGCGCATGATGTTGCTGACGTGAAACTTGACGGTGGTCGGTGAGATGAACAATCTCTCACCGATCTTGATGTTGGACAAGCCGTTTGCGAGGAGTCTGAGCACTTCGAGTTCGCGATCGGTCAATCGTTCTTTCGACGACGACTGCCCGTTGAGCGATCGCACGACAGCTGACGCGCTGCGCGAATCGAACGCACTCTCACCCCGCGAGACCGCCCTGATCGCACGCACCAATTCGGTGGTGTCGACGTCTTTGACGACATAGCCGCGAGCACCCGCGTGCACCGCTCGCACCACCAGTTGATCGTCGAGAAACGTGGTGAGAACCAACAGTCCGAGGCCGGGATGCGCCGAGGACAGCTGGCCACACAGGGTCAGTCCCTCGTAGTCGGAACTGGCGGAGAGTTTGAGATCCATCAGGACGATGTCCGGGCCGACCTTGTCGACCACGGCGAGGGCCTCGGCGAGGGACGACGCCTCCCCCACGATCTCGAGATCGCTTTCGCGCTCGAGAACCGAGCGGAGCCCTTGCCGCAGAATTGCATGGTCGTCGACCAGGACGATTCGAACCAATCCCTGAACCGGCGATGCTCCGCGGGTGATGACGGGACGCGCAGTGGTCATGATTCCTCGCTCTCGATTTCAGTTGTGGAGCAAAGGTTTTCCATGCCCGAGTCGAACGGCAGTGGTAGTCGCACGAGAATCTGAATCCCACCGATCCGCGCGCGCCGTACTTCGAGCGCACCACCCAACTCGAGTGTTCTCGCCTGCATGTTCGCGAGACCGCGATGGCGGCCGTCGACGTCGTTGGTGGCTGCGAGTTTGAGGATCAGACGCATTCGCGCAGGGTCGCCGTCACCGTCGTCGGAGACCGACAGCAACACGGAGTCCGCCCGATAGGTCAGACGTAGCACCGCCCGATTCGCGTGAGCATGGACCGCTGCATTGAAGAGAGCTTCCCCAGCGATCCGGAGAAGAGCGTGTTCGGCATCGCCCGGAAGTTCGGTCGGGGTACCGCCGACGCGAACGCTCACCGCCAACTCGTCCGGCATGTGAACCACGCCGAGTTGCTCGAGCATCTCGGGCAACGACGTCCGGTCCGCGTCCGACGAATGATTGAGCGCGTAGATCGCCGAACGAAGCTGCTCGACCGCCCTCCTGGTCAAATCCTTTGCCAAGTCCAGTCTTTCACTGCGTTCAGCCTCCGGGATGTCACTCCGGCAGACCTCGATCTGCATGCCGGCCGACAACACCGCCTGTGTCACGCTGTCGTGCAGTTCGCGGGCGATCCGGTGACGTTCGTCGTCGACCACTTGGTGCCGGTGCGCCACTCCGAGTTGACGCTGAGTGGACTCCAATTCGCTGTTGCGCACCGCAAGGTCGGCTGCAGTACGATTGGCCTCCGCATAGGCATCTTCGGCACGCTCGAGCAGTAGTTGTCCTCGCTGATAGAGCGCCGAATTCTGCAGAGCCACAGCAGTCTGGCTGGCCAGAATGCTGAGCACGGCTCCGTCCGTCGTGTCGAGGGTTCGGTTGGCCGGCGTCCAGGCTGCAAAGGCACCTACCACGCCGCCACCGAGCACGATCGGCACAAACGCGTAGTGCGCGTCGATCACCGAGTTGGATTCGATTCTTCCGTACCGGATGTCGTCGAGGCATTCGACGACATCCTCCGGAAGTGGCGGCCCCTCCACATTGTCGACCAGAAAAGGGGTGGCGTCCGGGCCGAGAACCAGTCGCCGTGGTCCGGCGTCGGGCAATGTTCCGTCAGCCAAGGCGAAGACTATCCAGTTGGCACTCAGATGCGCACGGGCAGCTTCCGCGACCGCGCAGACGAGGGTTTCCGGCCCTTCGACGGTGCGCACCAAAGCCCGCGAGATCAACTCCAAGGCATGCACGACGCGTTCGAGGCGCTCGGCCGCACCGCGATACTGCGGGTAGAACGAACTCTTACCCGATCGTAATCCGGTGAGCCGGGACAGGTCCGCGGTCATCGCCTGCACCAATTCACAGCGGCCCTCTTCACAGCGTCCATCTTCACAGCGTCCATCTTCACAAGGCACCTCGGAACAACGCCACCATCTGTTCCTGCGTCGCTTCCCTGGGATTGGTGGACATGCAGGCGTCGAGTAACGCGAAGCTGGCAAGTCGACTGAGGTCTTCCTCTCGAACACCCAACTCCCCCAGCCCCTTCGGCACACCGACCTCCCGGGCGAGACGTTCGACACGGTCGGCCACCGCCAGCGCTGCTTCCTCCGGGGTGCCGCGCTGCTCGGGAAGACTCAGTGCCGCAGCGATGGCGACAAAGGGGGCGGCGTCCGTGGTGGAATTGAACCGGATGACGTGGGGCAAGAGAATTCCGTTGATGACGCCGTGCGGAAGGTCGAGCATGCCGCCCACCTGATGGCTCATGGCGTGCGCGGCTCCGAGTATCGCGTTGGTGAACGCCAACCCGGCCTCGAGGCTCGCCTGCGCCATCACCGATCGAGCTTCCATCTCCATCGGGTCCTGGATCGTGTGCACCAGATTCTCGGTCACGAGGCCGACAGCGCGGAGCGCGTGATGATCGGTCAACGGATTGTGCGCCAGTGAGACGAAGGCTTCGATTCCGTGCGTCAGTGCGTCCAATCCTGTTGCCGCATTGAGCCACTCGGGCATCGTCGTGAGCAACCGCGGATCGATGACCGTCACATCTGGAACCAGCGCCCGGCCGATGATGGTGATCTTGGTGCCGCGGGTCGTGTCCGTGACGATGCAGAACTGCGACACGTCCGCGCCCGTGCCGGACGTGGTGGGAACCATCACCAACGGCGGGATCGGTTTGGTCGCCTGATCTACCCCCTCGTAGTCGAGTATGTTGCCACCGTTGGCAGCGAGGACGGCTACACCTTTAGCCGCGTCGATGACCGAACCGCCGCCGAGCGCGATGATGACGTCACACTCGCCTTCCTGGTACACCTCGAAACCGGCCGCGATCTCGAAGTCCTTGGGATTGGGCGTCAGCCCTGACCACACCGTCGCCGTCAATCCCTGCTCCGTGAGATGGTCTTCGAGTTCGCTGACCCACCCCGCGTCGATCAGACCGGGATCGGTGACCAGGAATGGCCGGAACCCGCCGAACCTCAGAGTCGCGTGTGCTGCCTCGACCAGGGAACCGATACCGAAGACGATCTCGGGGGCGTGAAATTTGACCAGTCGAGCAGCAGTGCCGCGGCGATGAACACCGTGGTTCACAGCATCCGGGTATGCCACGGACACGACCCCACTCTCCTCTCGCTGCTCTGAGATCTCCGGTCGGGATTTCGCATCCGTCGCTCTCAGCGCATCAACTCCCACGTGCACAAACTGGTGTGATCCACCTTACAATCGCTGGCCCCGAGCCTACGCGGACAGCAGTCGGGGCACACCCACCGAAGGAGAGGCGCTTACCTACCCGTTCGGGCAGGTAAGGCGTCTCGGGAAAATGAATGGCGCGGCGAGAAGGTCCCGCTGTACTTTCGGTTGCGGCCAGAGTGGCCCGTAGAACCGATTCAGAAGGTGTTTATGACCCAGCCCGCGCCGAGCGCGCCTCCCGCCCCTGCACTGCCGGCAACCTCGAGGGTCACATGCTGATCCTCGAAACGTCGGACTGACAGCCGCGAGGCCCCCTCGGCCTGCTCCTACTGCTTTGTTCACTCAGCTAGGAGTTCTCCAGTGCCTCAATCACACAATTCCATCTCGAAAACCGACACCTTCTCGTGCATTCAGTGCGGACTCACAGTCATGACGTACGGCCCCGATGGTGATCGCCGAAACCACTGCCCCAGTTGCCTGCATTCCCGACACCTGTTCGACCAGGTGGAAGGTGGACCGTCGGACTGCGGAATGCGGATGGCTCCCATTTCGATCGCAGTACTGCGCAGTGGCGATTGGATGATCATCCACCGCTGCGCACAGTGCCTCGAGCTCACCTCCAACCCCGTCAGCCGAGACGACAACCAGTTGTTGTTGATGAGAATGGCAGTGCGACCGCTCGCGCAACCGCCCTTCCCGCTCGAAGCCTTCGGCGACTTGTGAGGGGGAATCAGATGCCACGTAGGAATCCCAGCACCCGCGCGCGGCGGGCACCGCAACGGGCCAAGCACGTACTGCACGGAATCGGCGGAGAACAAGGATCGAGCTTCCGTTGTCTCACATGCCGTTTGGACATCTCCACTGCGGCGCCGGGTACCGCTCATCGGAACCACTGCCCGAACTGTCTGGCCAGCCGCCACGTGGACGGTCGCGTTCCGGGCGACCGAGCACAACAGTGCCGAGGTGCCATGGCGGCGCTGTGCCTGTCGGTCCGTCAAGACGGTGAATGGATGCTCGTTCACCAGTGTGTCGAGTGCAATACGTTGAAAGTCAACAGGATTGCCGGCGACGACAACGTCTTGGTCCTGCTGCGCTTGGCGCTACGTCCGTTGGCAGACCCCCGCCTGCGCTCGCGCGCGTTGCTAGCGCTCTGATGATTCGTCCGGTGTACTCGCGCGGTTCTGCGCACGATTACACCGGACGAAGACCACGAACACGATCCCGGCGAGCAAGCCGACCACAGTCGGTCCGAGGACCAGTCCCGAGTACAACCACGGGGCAGGTTCTGCCGGAAAGAGGTCCATGAATATGGGTCCGGTGTATGTCGGTTCGGAAAACGGCTCCCGATAGGATCCTCCGGTGAGAATGTGCGGTGACGCCAACGACTTCCACCACCACTGAAACACGCCGAGCGCCACAACCCCACACACGGCGCCGAGCACTGTCAGCGCCGCGATCGGTCGCCAGATCGATCCCCTGATTTCGGACATGAGATCAAACTAGTTCACGACAGATCGCGCAGTGACATCGGTGAAGTGCACTGACATCAGCGAAGTGCGTGCCCCAGCTCGGCGGCCTTTGCCATCAGTTGCGCGGCATCTCGGGCAACAACAACCTCGTCGCAGATCTCCGAATACTCCGGCATCGCGCACGATGCCTGGTTCCAGTAACGCTGTGGTTCAGGCGTGATCCAGGCCAGACGGTGGACCTTTCGGCGGAGTTCCTCGAGCTTGTCCGCCTGCGGGGGCAACCCGTTGCACCGACCGTCGCCCACGATGATGACAGACGTCCGTGAGTTCAAGGTGTTTCCGTGCTCGTCCAACAATTCTGTGAGCACCCGCCCGTAATCGCTGCTGGCTTCCAGATCCAGACCCGGGTGCGCGAGTACCGCGGCCAGTGCGCCGTCACCACTACTGGCGAGAAGGGTGTCGGTCACGTCGACCGGACGATCGACGAAGGCGAGGACTTCACAACGATCTGCTCGGCGATGCATTGCCTGAGCCAAGCGCAGAGTGAACGCGGTGATGGGGCGCACGGACAGCGACACGTCGGCGATGAGAAGTAGTCGAACACGATCGGGGCGAGGAGCTTTCACGACGAGATGGAAGGGTATCCCGTCGGTGCGCAGGCTCGAACGCACCGTGCGCCGCATGTCGAGATGCCCACGAGAACGCTCACGGGGCCGAGGTCTGGACGGTCCTCTCATTCGCCGAAGCACTTCGTGGCACGCGAGTTCGATGTCGTTGTGCGTTGCGCCCGCGGCAGATTCACTGTCGGGCGCATCGGGAGCGGTTTCGGCGAGTGCAGCGGCCGAGAGTGCTTGCACGAACGCTTCGACCGCCTCGACGAGCCGGTTCAATTGTGCTTGCGTCAACGGCCCGTCGTCGGAGACATCTGCATACGCTTTGCTCGGGTCGTAGGCATCCAACCAGGCGAGGATCGACGTCGGATCGTCCCAGGACAACGAGCCGACCACTGCTGCAGCAACACTAATGCTCAGGTCACCGACCACCGCCGATGCTGCACGGTCCACGTCGACCGTGTAACTGACTCCGCGTCGACCGGTCTCCGAACCGGTATCGACCGACAGTTCGGCATCGCTCGACGTCATCGACACATCGTCGTCGTCCTTGTGCGGGTTGAAGCCCTTCTCCGCTTCCGGAGTGTCGAAGTAGTCGCCGACCTCGGCCGCACGCTCGTTGTACTCGGCGTACCGACCAACTTCTTGATCCTCGTCGATCCCCAGCGCGGTGGGCAGACCGTCCGCCACCTCGGCGCGCGAACCCATCCGCTCGCCGTGCGCTTTGCCTGCGGCCGGCCGGAACAGCGCGTCGAATGCCCGATCGAAACCGGCCTGCTCGTGAGAGTACTTGGCGCACACTGCCCGAAGACATGCTCGCAACGTCTCACGATCCGAAGCGCCGACCATCGCGAGAACACGCCGAACCTCGATGACCTCGGCCGGTGACGCGGAAACTCCGGCCGCCCTCAGCAATCGGCCGAAACTCGCGGACACCACGTCGAGAACAAACGACGGTTGCCACACGGCAAGGCCACCGAGCGTCGTCATCGCGTCGAACGGATTCCGCTGCCGCCGCGGATTCCCTGTTGATGAGGGTCACGTCCACCCGTGCCCCGGAACACGGCCGTCGTCGTGTTGGCGGGTTTGCTTGCCACCGTGGCCCGCTCGATCGGCTCGCCACCGTCACGCGACGATGATTCGAAACGCTTTCCGTCGAATCGTTCCTTGGCCAGCGTCACATCGGACGAGTACTTGAGCAACGCCGTGAGCAGGATGTCGCGCACCTTGGCGTCGGAGGCGGTGTCGAATCCGCCGGCCGCGAGCACTGTTGCCGCCCTGGCCGCGTCGATGACCTCCGAGATGGACGGACTCTTGCGCAGCGGGAGGTCACGCAGGATGCGAGCCAATTCGACGACCTCGGTGGCCGTAGCCGAATCCACCTCCGGCGCTCGGGCCGTGACGATCTCGCGTTCACGCTCCGACGTCGGATAGCCGAGATGGTAATGTAGACAACGACGCTTGAGTGCGGGCGAGAGCTCGCGGGTGTCGTTGGACGTCAGAATGACCCAGGGCTGCGAGCGGGCAACGAACGTACCGACCTCGGGAATGGTGACCTGCTGTTCGGCGAGAATCTCCAGGAGCAGTGCTTCCATCGACTCCTCGGTGCGGTCCACCTCGTCGACCAGAAGTACTACCGGATCGGGTGAGAGGATTGCTTCGAGCAGCGGCCGTACGGACAGGAAGTTCTCGGAGTACAAACCGAAATCCTGATCGGCCAGAAACTTGGACGCTTCGGCGACGCTGTCGAATTCGGAAACCTGATCGCTGATCCGGTCGCGGAGCATCTGCACGTGCAGGAGTTGCTTCGCGTAGTCCCATTCGTACAGGGCGCGATTGTCGTCCAGCCCTTCGTAGCACTGCAATCGCACCAGTTTGCGGCCCCCGATCGCAGCCAGAGACTTAGCCAGTTCCGTCTTGCCGACACCGGCCGGCCCTTCGAGCAGGAGCGGGCGCCCCAGCGCCGTCGCCAGATGAACGACTACCGCGAACTCGTCATCGGCAATGTAGTCCTGCTCTCGCAGAGCATCTTTCACTTCGATTCCGCTGGAGAAACTGCGACCGGACATGGAACACCTTTCATGGGGGGGCACAGCCCATGTGCGCCTTTTTGGTAGTGCGGGCTACCAAAAAGGCGCACGGGGCCGAAGGCCCTGCTAGAAGTACGACTTGTTGATCGCGTGATCGACAACCGGGATCATCGACTCCACGGTGACCTCACGGGGATTGCCCGGGGTGCACCAGTCGTCTTGAATGTGCTCGGAGATGGCGCGCACAGTCTTCTCGTCACCCTTGATGACATCACCACGGCCCTCGTACTTCTTGGTGTTCATCTGGTTCTTCGCGTACGAGTCGGTGCGAACCTGACCGAAGTTGTCGGGGATACCGACGTCCTTGGCCAGACGGATGGCAGCCTCGACGGCAGCATCTGCGGCCTGAACCGTGGTGAGGTTGCGAGTGTCGACACCGAGTGCGCCGGCCAACTGGGCGTAGCGCTCGTAGCGCGAAGGCAGGTTGTACTCCCACACACGCGGCAACGCGATTGCGTTGTTCAGACCGTGGTGGCTGTCGAAGAAGGCACTGACCGCGTGCGAGATCGAGTGAACGATGCCGAGGCCACCGGAGTTGAAGGCCTGCCCGGCAATGTACTGCGCGTTCATCATTCCCTCGCGGGCCTTGAGGTTGCGCGGCTCGAAGACGGCCTCGCGCAGGTTCTTCGCGACCAACTCGACCGAGTAGATCGCGTTACCGAGCGAAGGCGCGAAATCGAGACGAGACACGAAAGGCTCACTGCCGTGCGCGAGTACGTCGAAGCCGCAGTACGCGGTGAAATGCTGAGGGCAGGTGTAGTAGAGCAGCGGATCGTCGATCGCCAGGGTGACGATGGTCGCCTCGTCGAAGCCCACCCACTTGTGCGGGTTGTTCATGTCCGACGTGTCGGTGATGACGTACGCCCACGACGTCTCGGAACCCGTTCCGGCCGTGGTGGATACGGCGATATGGGGCGGGTTCTCCTTGTTGGTGGACTTGGCGAAGCCCTCGAACTCGTTGATGTTGCGACCGTCGTGTGCGATCACGACGCGAGCGCCCTTGGCGGCGTCGTGGCTCGAACCACCGCCGATCGAGATGATCGAGTCGCACTTCTCCTTCTGGTAGAGAGCCGCGGCCTCCATGACGTTGTAGTCCTTGGGATTCGACTCGACCTTGTCGTAGAGCACGACCTCGACACCCTGGTACTCGATCTTGCCGACGAGTTCCTCGATGATGCCCGAACCGCGCAGACCGGTCGTCATCAGAAGGGTGCGCTTGAAGCCGAGGTTCTTGGCCTCCACCCGATGATGTCGTGAGCGCCCACCCCATCAGGGCGCGAGGGAAGGGGTGGAACTCCTTGATGGGAAAGTCCCAGATCTGGTTGAGCTCGATAGCCATCGGTATCTCCTCAGGGATGTGCACGAATGTGACTGCGGGAGGGATTCGAGCCGAATCTTTGTGACCGGCGTCTCACCTGGTTCCCACTGTGTACCGACAAACAGCCCGTGCACAGACTTCGGCAGCTCAACCGCCCGGACGCCGCTCACGAACCGCCCGTTCGGGCAGGTCGACGCCACCCCGGACTGCCAGGACGGCTGGATCAGACCGCCATGGTTCCCGCTGATCGGGAACGTGTTGCTCGGCGACTACGATCCCCAGTAGCTTTTCATCACTGCTAACATTGAACTAGAACACGTTCTAGATGTTGCACTTCACTGACCTGCGCTTTACCCAGCTTCACGAGAGGACTAGCTTCGCGATGACGACAGTCGAGGTACCGCACAGCTCGCGATCGGCGGTACTCACCGTGTCCGGAGTCATCGAAGAGACTTCCGACGCCCGGTCGCTGGTGTTCGAGATTCCCGCAGAACTGAAGGACAAGTTCGACTACAAGCCAGGTCAATTCCTGACCCTGCGCATCCCGAGTGATCAGACCGGCTCGGTCGCACGCTGCTACTCGCTGGCCAGTTCACCCTTCACCGACGACGCCCCCAAGGTGACCGTCAAGCGAACCGTCGACGGCTACGGCTCCAACTGGTTGTGCGACAAGCTCCAGGTCGGCGACACCATCGAAGTGCTGCCGCCGTCAGGTGTCTTCACGCCCAAGTCGCTCGATCACGACTTCCTGCTCTTCGGTGCAGGCAGCGGTATCACTCCGGTGATCTCGATCCTCAAGTCCGCCCTCACGCAGGGCAGCGGCAACGTCGTGCTGATCTACGCGAATCGCGACGAGAAGTCCGTCATCTTCGGCGCCGAACTTCGCGAATTGGCAGCGCAACACCCCGGCCGCCTCACCGTTGTCCACTGGATCGAAACCGTGCAGGGACTCCCCGCCGTCTCACAGTTGGCGACACTGGCCAAGCCATTTGTCGCGTACGAGGCCTTCATGTGCGGTCCGGGCCCCTTCATGGACGCCGTCCACAAGGCACTGGCAGAGGCCGGCATGCCCCGCACGCAGGTTCACGCCGAGGTCTTCAATTCACTCGCGGGCGACCCGTTCCGTGACGTCGAGGTAGCCGAGGTCTCCGACGAGGAAGCAGCCGACGCCGCAACCGTCGAGGTCGAACTGGACGGTGAAACCCACACCCTCGTCTGGCCGCGCAAGCAGACGCTCGTCGACATCATGCTCGCCAAGGGCCTCGACGTGCCGTACTCCTGCCAGGAAGGCGAGTGCGGGTCGTGTGCCTGCACCGTCACCGAAGGCGAAGTTCAGATGGACAACTCCGAAATCCTCGACGCCGAGGACGTGGCGAACGGCTACATCCTCGGTTGCCAGGCGAAGCCGATCACCGATCACCTGAAGATCGAGTTCTGAACCCTGCCTCGATGCATGACGGCCCCTGATTCCCTGCGGAATCGGGGGCTTTGTCATGTTCGGAGTCTCCCGAGTCCCGCCGCGAAACCCACGCAGGCGCCGTTGTGGGCAACCGCCACAGCGCAAGAATCAGTACGAGGGTCACGATCAGGAAACCCTCACGAAGGACCAACCCGAACGGCAGCAGGAGCGGTGACGTCTCGATGAACTGCTGTCCCATACTCGGCCCGCAGTAGACGATGGCCAACCCCAGAGCGGCCGCACCGAACTGCAGCGGCGATCGAAGCCGAAAGAGAACCGTGACGGCAGCAGGCACGAGATACACCCAGTGGTGAATCCAGCTGATCGGCGAAAGAATCGGCGCGCTCAATCCGATCACCAACGCCGCATCGACCGCTCGCCCGACGCGATAGACATCTCGGGCGATCCATAGCGCTACCCCCGCGCACAGCACGGTCGACGGCATCGCCAGAGACGCTGTCCATGGGCCCAGCGCGGCAAGTCCGCCCTGCAGCGAACTGTTGCCGGCACTCGCGATCGCCTGCCCGCTCAAATCCACCCGGTCGCTGAGGTTCCAGACGACGTCCGACCAGAAGGTCCAGCTGACGGCCGGGTCCACCACTGCTGCGACGGCGGTCGCCGCGGCAAATCCGATCGAACTCCAGATCGCGAGTCGCCACTGCTTCGTGACGACGAAGTAGACGATGAAGAGAGCCGGAGTCAGCTTGATCGCGGCCGCGACGCCGATCAGCAGTCCTCGCGGAAACCACCGGCCGAATCTCGAATCCTCTCGGCGAGTCACGTCGAGCAGTACGAGCGCCATCAGCACCAAGTTCACCTGGCCGAATGAGATGTGCGCACTGACGATGGGAGTCACCGACACGGCCAGGACCAATGCCGCCATGACAAGCGGCCGCTTGGGGACGCGAGCGGGAGTGAACCTCGCAACCGTCCACACCAACGCCGCGATGCACAATCCCGACCACAGCAGATAGGCAGTCCACCAGCCGAAGAGGACAGTCGGCCAGAGGAAGATCACCGCGAATGGGGTGTAGGTGAACGGCATACCCTCTTCGACGATCAACGGGCCGGACAGATTGCCCTCGTAGATGTTCGATCCCGCTGCGAACGCCTGGGCAGCGTAGCGGTAGACGAGAAAATCAACGGGTTCGACGGCTCGAACGGAGTACACGAGATAACACAGAGCTGCGACGCCGGCAGCGATCAGTGAACCGATCGTCACAATTCGAGACGCCTCGACACGGGTGGCGGGCATACCGAGAATCGTCCCACAACCTACCGAGCGGTACTTCGCTAGCGGGCCGCCCGGAAGTGCGCTCGCTCGTCTGCGGTCAGGTGTTCGCACGCGTAGCTCAGTGCCGTGCGTCCCATGTCTGCTGCATTCTTCGCGAGGAAACCGGTCAACAAATCCCGGTCCACCCGCTTGCCCACCTCGCGGAGCATCCAGCCCATCGCTTTCTGGGTCAGGTCTCGTCGATCACCCAGCACCCGCGCGGCAAGCTCGAGCGTGGTCGACCCGTCGCCGCGAGTGATGAATCCGTAAGTCGTCAGCAGCGCCACCCGTCGTCGCCACAGGTCACCCGAATCGGAAAGCTCGAAGATCAGCCGGCGATCTCGGTCGTACAGCCAGCCGCCGAGGATCTGTCCGGCGGACGAATCCACGAGATCCCAATTGTTCACCCGCCCGTCCTCGACAGCGCTGAGATAGAAGTCGGCGATGCGGGAGCGACTCTCGTCGTCGAAAAATTTTGGGCGACTGACCTTTTCGAATCGAGCAACAAGGATCAACAGACCGGCCAAGCGATGCTCGTGGACGTCGCTGTCGAGAAGGAGGCGTACCTGAGACAACTCGAGACCGACATGCTTCTTCACCACCGAACGCGTCTTCGGTACTCGCACGCCGATGAAGACGTCACCCTCGCCGTACTCCCCCGGCGCTGTCTTGAAGAACTTCTGTAGCTGGACGGCATCCGCGGGATCCGCGAGGTCGGCCAACTGTTCGATCACGTCCTGGGCACTCGATTGCGTCACCCCAGAACCTTCTCACGGGTCGTCTGTGCGGACTCTTCGATTCTCTCAGCGTCCTCACACCGTGTGCCCTGCTCGGCCACAGGTCGGCAGACGACACTCGAGGACAGTCAGTGAAAGGACCACCCATGATCACCGCCGCTATCGCATTCACCACTCTCACCCTCATGGCACTCTCGGGACATATCGCGGCCAGCGCTCCGCGCGGGCTCGTGGCAATCCGGACGAATAGTCACAAATCTTGATATTCGAGCCTCCACATCGCCTCTAACTGCAACGCGAATGCAATTGGCGGAGAGTTGATCTCGATCTGCCGCGGGCGTGTACTACAGGTGGACACACTCTCGTCTTTGGAGGTCTCGTCATGAAGTCGTGGAATCGAATGCAAGATGCCGTCGCGGTGGTTCTCGGCGTCTTTGCGGCTCTCTCGCCGATGTGGCTCGACACCACCGATCGGGCAATGTGGTCACTCGTCGTCCTGGGTGTCCTGGTTGCACTGTCGGGTCTGGCGCACATGGCACGTCCGGACATGGCCATGGCGGATTACGCGATGGGCGTTTTCGGCGTCTTGATGTTCATTTCACCCTGGGTCATGAGCTTCGACGCTCTACGCGGTGCGTCGTGGACGGCCTGGGTGGTCGGGGTCCTGACCGTTGTGGTCGCGGTGAGTGCGATGCCGGTGATGAGTGCGCGGATGCATCACGGGGGTCACGGCGGAGTAGCCGCCCATTGACAGAGCGGAGTAGCCGCCCATTGACGGAGCGGAGAAGCTGCCCATTGATGAATGGCTGGCTGCAGGCTGGATCAGGCTTTGATCGCGCCCAACAACCGCCCGGCGTCGAAGGCTTCGGCGCTGGGCGGTAGCGCGCCCGGACGTCCACTCACGAAAACCTCGACGGTTCCCGATCCTTCACCCGCGTCACCGAGCCCGTCGATCCGCCGCAGGGTCTGTCGTGCAACGGCTTCGGCACTGTCGAAGAGTGTGACGCCGGCGGGTAGCCGCGCTGCGATTTCGTCCGCGAGCAGTGGGTAGTGCGTGCAGCCGAGGACAACGCCGTTGACGTCGTCCGGCGTCCGGGCCACTGCGGATTCGATGGCTGCAAGTGCGGCTGCACGATCACCGAGGTCTATCGAATCGGCCAGGCCGTGGCACGGCACCCCGACGACCTTGGCGCCGTTGCCGAACTGTTCGATCAGATCGGCTTGGTACCGGCTGGCAGTCGTCGCGGCGGTAGCCCAGATCGCCACTGAATCGCACGCGGCGGCCGCGGGCTTGATCGCGGGCACCGTTCCGATGACCGGCACACCCGGTCCGACCAGTTCGCGGACGTGTGGGAGAGCGGTGACGCTCGCGGTATTGCATGGAAGAACGATGACCTGAGCCCCACGATCGAGGCTCCGCCGCACCGCACCGAGTACCCGGTCGACGACCCACGGCTCGGGCTTGGGCCCCCAGGGGGCGCCGTCCGGATCGAGGGACAGCACAAGATCGAGATCCGGGCGCAGGCGTCTGAGCCACGCAGAGGTAGGGAGCAGGCCCAGTCCCGAGTCGATGAGTGCAACGATCACCGCACAAATCTATCGCCTCGGAACCGGTCCTGCCTCATCCGTTCAGGCCGGTGTGGACTCCAACACGTCCGAGATGGGCGTGCCGGCTGCGATCTTCGCGCGCATCTTCATCACAGCTCCCGCGCTACCGCCGCCGACGACAGCTGCCAGCACACCGTCGCGCTCGTAGTATGCGACGAACTTTCGGCCGTCGTCCTTCACGATGTGAACGGTGTCCGTGGGTGCGACGGTCCCCAATGCCTGGATCTTGACGTCGTACTGATCGCTCCAGAAGTACGGAACCTGCGCCGGCGCATCCGGATCACCCGTTCCGGTGATCGCTCCCGCCAGGATCTTGGCCTGGTCCCCAGCATTGGTCCAGTGTTCGACACGCTTGCGTCGATCTCCGATCTGCCAGGACGCGACGTCGCCGACCGCCCAGACGTGTTCGGTGCTGGTGCGGCCGACACCGTCGCAGAGCACTCCGTTGTCGAGTTCGATCCCCGAACCGTCGAGCCATTCCGTGACCGGCACCGAACCGACTCCGATCGCGACCACGTCGACCGGGATTTCCGAACCGTCGCTCAAGGTCGCAGCGGCAACCGCTCCGTCGCCGGACAACGAGGTCAAGCCCGTACCGACTCGGACGTCGATGCCCTCGTTCCGATGCAGACGTTCGACGAGGGCGCCGACGGTGGGGCCGAGCACCGACGCCAGCGGCGTCGGCTGGGGTTCGAGCAACACGACGTCGACGCCGTGAGACTTCATGCTCGCGGCCAGTTCGCAGCCGATGAAGCCGGCCCCGACGATCAGCGCACGCTTACCGGGAGCAAGGTCGGCGCGGAGGGCCAACGCTTCCTCGATGGAGCGCAGAACGTGCACTCCGGACAACTCCGGAAGGCCGGCGATGCGACGCGGAGTCAGTCCGGTCGCGATGACCAACTCGTCGTAGTCCAGGGTGGATCCGTCGGCGAACGCCACCGACTTGGCGACCGTGTCCACCGAGGTTGCCGGCGAACCGAGCTTGAGATCGACCTTGTTCTCGACGTAGAACTCGGCCGGACGCAAGGTCGTCTCGTCCTTGTCGCCGCGGATCACTTCCTTCGACAACGGAGGCCTGTCGTAGGGCAGATGCGTTTCCCCACCCGCGAGCGTCAATTCACCTTCGAAACCCGCTCGTCGCAGTTCCTCGACGGTCCGCAGTCCCGACAAACCCGCACCCACGATCACTATCCGTGCCACCACGTACCACCCTGTCCGACCCACGTCACTTGCAGCGCTCACTATGAACGCCGTCACTATTTGCCTCCGACTCTGCCATACCAAATGCCGGAGTAGGTGTGGTGCATCCCGCATGGTCACCTACCAGTCACTACAGTTGGAGGTACTTCAGACGCACGCACTGACACATGAGCAGGGAGCCCCCATGACCAGCGATTCCAGTGAAAAGAACAGCGTCCGATTCGGCGCCGACGGTGGCGCGGAACTAGTCAGCACCCAGGGTAAGACGATCATCGCCGACGCCGTGGTCGCCAAGATCGCCGGTATCGCGACCCGCGAGATCAACGGCGTGTACGACGTCGGCGGGGGCACAGCGCGTGCGGTGGGGGCACTTCGCGACCGCATACCGGGCGCCCGCGTCAACCATGCCCAGGGCGTGGCGGTGGAGGTAGGCGAGAAACAAGCCGCCATCGACATCGGCATTGTCGCCGAGTACGGCGTCGCACTCCACGAACTGGCGGTAGGTATCCGCCGCAACGTCATTGCCGCAGTGGAAAGCATGACGGGTCTCGAGGTCACCGAGGTCAACATCACCGTCTTCGACGTCATGCTCTTCGAGGATGCAGAGAGCGGCGGCAGTACCGATCCGGAAGCCAAGCCGAGGGTTCAGTGAGTACCGCCGACGCCGGCCGCGAGATCGACGCGGCCGAGGTAGTCGCCGACGCGGTTCTTGCCATCCCGGAAGTGGCAGATCTGCACGGAGGACAGTTCGGCGAAGTGGGAACCTACCTCCCCGGACGCCGCATCACCGGCGTCGTCGTCGACGAAAACTCCTGTGCTGTACACATTTCCGTTCACTATCCGGCAGACGTTCGCAGCGTCGCCGAACGCGTACGAGTGGTGGTGGCGAGATTGGTCGACGTACCGGTGAACGTGACCGTCGGCGACCTGTCGACAGCGGGATATCTACCCGTTGATTCCGAAAATGCAGTCACCGAGCCTGCCACCGTCACAGACATTGCACCGAACATTCGAGAAGGGAACTGACATGAACAGCACCACCGTCGGACTGCTGGTCGGTCTGCTCCTCGCACTCGCCGGAATCATGGGTGGGTTCAGCGGTTTCGTCTTCGCAGTCCTGCTCGGCGCCGCCGGTATGGCGATCGGAGCACACCGCGACGGACATCTCGACCTCGGCGCGATCCTCCGAAGCCGTGGCCGTGGCTGAGTCGTCCGATCCCAGCGCAGCGGGCGATCCTGGCCTACGCGGCTCCTTGGTCATCAAGGACCGTGCGATGGCCAAGATCGCCACGGCCGCAGCGGTGAACGTCCCGGGGGTGGTCCGCCAGTCCGGTGGCTTGACCCGCCTGACCGGACGCGACCTTCCGCGAGCCGACATCTCGATGGGTAGCGACGCCGTCGCGATCAATCTCTTCCTCGCCGTGTCCTGGCCGTGTTCGGTCACCGAGTTGACCGGCCGGGTGCGAACGGAAGTCGGACGCAGCGTCGAATCGCTGACCGGGCTTCCACTCCACGACATGAACGTGATGATCGCGGCAACCGAGGGTTCTGACGACTCCTGTGTTTCCGGCGTCGAGATCGCGGAGGGCCCGGCACAGCAGGCACTCTCGGATCCGATTCCGCCGCGGGTCCCCTCTGCGAACCCGGCGGCCGCGGTTTCGGCCGTCGTCATCGCGTGTGGTCTACTCGCACTCGCCTTCGTCGTCTCGCGCGAATGGTTCATCAACCGTGGAACTTTCGAATCGGCGCCCTGGATCCGAAACTCCGTGGAGTGGACGTCTCGCCTGCACTGGCAACCGTGGCTGCTTCCGGTGGCGATCGCTGCCGTTGTCGCGGGTGTTGTCCTGATAATGTCGGCGATCAAACGCCGTGCGAAAACCCATGTCCCACTCGGGAACTCGAGCGCATCGACGGTGTGGATGCGGCCGACTGACATTGCACGTCTGTGCAGTAGCCACGCAGCGGTCGTTCCCGGCGTCGGCTCGGCTCACACCAGCGTCGACCGTAAACACGTCAAGGTCCACATCGAATCGACCGGTGGCGATCGAGCTGAACTTGCCGCAGCCGTCGACGCGGCGGTTCGGCCCCACCTCGCGATACTGCAGCGGCCACTGCAACTTTCGGTTGTCGTGCGAGAAACTGTAGTACGACGAAAGGACGCCTCGTGAACCGTTGGATCTCCGCGGTCGATCGGATCATCGTCCTCATCGTCGGAATCGCACTCCTCGCGGCGGGCGCATACGCCATCGCGTGGGACGCGGGCGCGTCGCTGATTCGAACCTGGGTGTCACGCTTCGATCGGGAGGTCCTCTTCGGCCTTCCGGAGGAGCCGTGGTGGCACTGGGTACTGTCGGGCACCTTCGTCCTCTGTGTCTTCGCCGGTTTCGGGCTGTTGTACCTGAACCTTCGCCGGCGCCGCACAAGCGCAGTCACATTGCGGCACAACGAATCCGGTACCGACGTCAGCGTGGATCTCGGACCCGTCGCAGACGGCGTAGCGGCCGAGCTCGCTCAGCTGACCGGCGTGCGGAGCACCAAGAGCAAAGCGACGGTCGATCGCGGATTGCCGACGCTGTCGATTGTCGTCACTGCAGATCCGTCGATCGACGTCGCCGGATTCACCGCTTCGGCCGAACGTATCGCCGGCGCAACCAGGCGCAGCCTGGACGGCTCGACCGTCGCAGTACAGGTTCTGCTGCACCTCGACCGGGTGGAAGCCAACAAGTAAGTAAGAACCACGCAGGCACCCGATCACCGAACACTCGATCACAGGCCACCCGATGGAAGACACAGAAAAGGCGCTCACTCCCCGAAGGGAATGAGCGCCTTTTTCAGTGCTGTGAATCAGCTAGCGAGACAAGAGTCTCACTTGATGATCTTGGCAACCTTGCCGGCGCCGACCGTACGGCCGCCTTCGCGAATTGCGAAGCGCAGGCCCTCGTCCATGGCGACAGGCTGGATCAGCTTGACGGACATCTCGGTGTTGTCACCGGGCATGACCATCTCGGTGCCCTCAGGCAGCGTCACGACGCCCGTAACGTCCGTGGTACGGAAGTAGAACTGCGGGCGGTAGTTGTTGAAGAACGGGGTGTGGCGGCCGCCCTCGTCCTTCGACAGGATGTATGCCTGGCCCTCGAACTCCGTGTGGGGAGTCGTGGTGCCCGGCTTGACGACAACCTGTCCACGCTCGACATCTTCGCGCTTGATGCCACGAACGAGCAGTCCGACGTTGTCGCCGGCCTGGCCCGAGTCGAGCAGCTTGCGGAACATCTCGATACCCGTGACCGTGGTCTTGGTCGAGGTTTCCTTGATGCCGACGATCTCGACCTCTTCGTTGACGTTGACAACGCCACGCTCGATACGACCGGTGACAACGGTGCCACGGCCGGTGATCGTGAAGACGTCCTCGACGGGCATGAGGAAGGGCTTCTCGGTCTCACGAATCGGGTCCGGGATGGACTCGTCGACAGCAGCCATCAGGTCGAGAATGGACTGCGTCCACTTCGGGTCACCCTCGAGTGCCTTGAGTGCCGAGATCGGAATGACGGGGGCTTCCTCGTCGAATTCCTGAGCGGCCAGCAGTTCGCGGACCTCCATCTCGACGAGCTCGAGGATCTCGTCGTCGTCAACCATGTCGGCCTTGTTCAGGGCGACGAGGATGTAAGGAACGCCAACCTGGCGAGCGAGCAGGACATGCTCGCGCGTCTGGGGCATCGGGCCGTCGGTAGCTGCGACGACGAGAATAGCGCCGTCCATCTGAGCTGCGCCGGTGATCATGTTCTTGATGTAGTCGGCGTGACCCGGTGCATCGACGTGCGCGTAGTGGCGCTTTTCCGTCTGGTACTCAACATGCGAGATGTTGATCGTGATGCCACGAGCCTTTTCCTCGGGAGCCTTGTCGATCTGATCGAAGGCCGAAGCCTCGTTCAGGTCGGGGAATGCATCCGCGAGAACCTTGGTGATGGCCGCCGTCGTCGTGGTCTTGCCGTGGTCGACGTGACCAATGGTGCCGATGTTCACGTGCGGCTTCGTCCGCTCGAACTTCGCCTTCGCCACTTTGTGTCCTCCTGGACTGTTGTTGCTTGCCGTATGCAGCAGTGCGGTTGGTTGTTACTAGGTCGTGCTTCGTGCCGGAAGAAACCGAGGTTACTTGCCGGCGCGGGCTGGGGAGCTCGCTGTGCTTACTCGCCCGTCGCCTTGGCGATGATTTCCTTCGAGACGTTCGCGGGAACCTCTGCGTAGGAATCGAACACCATGGAGAAGTTCGCTCGGCCCTGGGTCTTCGACCGCAGGTCACCGATGTAACCGAACATCTCCGAGAGCGGAACCAGCGCCTTCACGACACGGGCACCACTGCGTTCCTCCATGGCCTGGATCTGGCCACGGCGGGAGTTGAGGTCGCCGATCACGTCGCCCATGTACTCCTCGGGCGTTGTGACCTCGACAGCCATGAGCGGCTCGAGAATGACGGGGCCGGCCTTGCGGGCGGCTTCCTTCAGTGCCTGCGAACCGGCAACCTTGAACGCCATTTCCGAGGAGTCGACGTCGTGGTAAGCACCATCGAGCAGCGACAGCTTCAGGTTCACGAGCGGGTAGCCGGCGAGAACACCGTACTGCATCGCGTCCTGCGCACCGGCATCCACGGAGGGGATGTACTCGCGCGGGATACGTCCGCCGGAGACCTTGTTCTCGAACTCGTAGGTAGCACCGTCTTCGCCCACGAAAGGCTCCAGAGCGATGATGACCTTTGCGAACTGGCCCGAGCCACCCGTCTGCTTCTTGTGGGTGTAGTCGTGCTTCTCGACCTTCTTGGTGATGGTCTCGCGGTACGCAACCTGCGGCTTACCGACGTTCGCCTCGACCTTGAACTCGCGACGCATGCGGTCGACGAGGATGTCGAGGTGGAGCTCGCCCATACCGCCGATGACGGTCTGACCGGTCTCTTCGTCGAGCTCGACCGAGAAGGTCGGGTCCTCTTCGGCGAGCTTCTGGATCGCGACGCCCAGCTTTTCCTGGTCGGACTTGGTCTTGGGCTCGATGGAGACCTGGATGACCGGCGCGGGGAACGACATCGACTCGAGGACGATGGGGCTCGCCTGATCGCACAAGGTGTCACCGGTGGTGGTGTCCTTGAGGCCGATCATTGCGTAGATGTGGCCGGCTACGGCCTCGTCTACCGGGTTCTCCTTGTTGGCGTGCATCTGGAAGAGCTTTCCGATGCGCTCCTTCTTGCCCTTGGTTGCGTTGAGCACCTGAGCACCCGGATCGATACGACCCGAGTACACGCGGACGAAGGTCAGCTTGCCGAAGAACGGGTGAGCAGCGATCTTGAAGGCGAGAGCCGAGAACGGCTCGTCCTTGCTCGGCTTGCGAGTGATCTCTACTTCTTCGTCACCGAGCTTGTGGCCGATGACCTCGCCGATGTCCAGCGGGTTCGGAAGGTAGTCGATGACCGCGTCGAGCATGGGCTGAACGCCCTTGTTCTTGAACGCAGAGCCACAGAGAACCGGGTACAGCTCGGAGGCGACCGTCATCTTGCGGATGGCGCCCTTGATCTCCTCGATGGTGAGCTCTTCGCCGCCGAAGTACTTCTCCATGAGAGCTTCGTCGGACTCTGCAACCGTCTCGAGCAGCTTCTCGCGGTACTCGGCAGCCTTCTCGACGAGATCCGCGGGGATCTCCTCGATGGTCGGAGCGGTTCCCGTCGGGACCACGCCGCGCCAGGTGATGGCCTTCATCTCGACCAGGTCGACGACGCCGTCGAAGTCGTCCTCAGCGCCGATGGGCAGCTGGAGAACGAGCGGCTTCGCGCCCAAGCGGTCGATGATGGTCTGGACTGTGAAGTAGAAGTCCGCGCCCATCTTGTCCATCTTGTTGACGAAGCAGATGCGCGGAACGTCGTATTTGGCAGCCTGACGCCAAACCTGCTCGGACTGCGGCTCGACACCCTCTTTACCGTCGAAGACAGCAACTGCGCCGTCGAGCACGCGCAGCGACCGCTCCACCTCGACCGTGAAGTCGACGTGGCCGGGGGTGTCGATGATGTTGATCTGGTTGTTGTTCCAGAAGCAAGTCACGGCGGCAGACGTGATCGTGATGCCGCGTTCCTTCTCCTGCTCCATCCAGTCCGTCGTCGACGCACCGTCGTGCGTCTCACCGATCTTGTAATTGACACCGGTGTAGAACAGGATGCGCTCGGTGGTGGTGGTCTTGCCGGCATCGATGTGCGCCATGATGCCGATGTTGCGGACCTTGTTCAGGTCAGTCAGCACTTCCTGTGCCACAGGTTTCTTCCCCGCTCGTTGCTTGGTTTTCGGGTGTCGGCCTTATCGGTGTGTTCCACCGTCAGGGCCATGGTCTTTCAATTATGTCTCTGCCGAGGCGAACCTGGCCACCTGCGTCCGGAATCCGTCGCGATGATCAGGCCGCCAACGGCGACAAGCGTCGGAGCCCCACCCGATGGCAGTTGCTCCGACGCTTTACATCACCAGCGGTAGTGGGCGAATGCCTTGTTGGCTTCGGCCATCTTGTGAGTGTCTTCGCGACGCTTCACAGCTGCACCGAGGCCATTGCTGGCATCGAGGAGCTCGTTGGCGAGACGCTCGACCATGGTCTTCTCACGACGTGCACGCGAGAAGGTGACCAGCCAGCGCAGTGCCAGCGTGGTGGAACGACCGGGGCGAACCTCGACCGGCACCTGGTAGGTAGCGCCACCGACGCGGCGGCTACGAACCTCGAGTGCAGGCTTGACGTTGTCCAGGGCGCGCTTGAGGGTGACGACCGGATCGGTGCCGGTCTTCTCGCGTGCCTGCTCGAGAGCCTGGTACACGATTCGCTCTGCGGTGGACTTCTTGCCGTCCAGCAGGATCTTGTTGACGAGCTGCGTCACCAACGGGGAACCGTAAACCGGGTCGTTGATGAGCGGGCGCTTCGGAGCGGGGCCCTTACGTGGCATTAGCTCTTCTCCTTCTTGGCGCCGTAGCGGCTGCGTGCCTGCTTGCGACCCTTGACACCCTGGGTGTCGAGGGAGCCGCGGATGATCTTGTAACGGACACCCGGGAGGTCCTTCACACGACCGCCACGGACGAGCACCATGGAGTGCTCCTGAAGGTTGTGACCTTCACCGGGGATGTACGCGGTGACCTCGACCGAAGTCGTGAGGCGAACACGTGCGACCTTACGGAGCGCGGAGTTCGGCTTCTTGGGGGTGGTGGTGTACACGCGAGTGCACACGCCACGACGCTGCGGGCTGCCCTTGAGGGCTGCCGTCTTGACCTTGGCGGTCTTGTCGCGGCGACCCTTGCGGACCAGCTGGTTGATGGTTGGCATTTACCGGCTTTCTTGTGACGAACAGACTGCTCGAGCGAACTCGGGCCGTTCGAAAACGTGGCTGTTCTGAAATTAGGGATCTAGCAGTTGGAGCAAGAGAGCTGCTGCTCCTCACCCACCTCAGAGTCTGTACTCAGCACTTTCATGCCGCGCACTGCCCCCGAGGTCGGGCGTGTCGCATACCCCCACACAGGCAGCCGGATGCTCGTTCATCAGCAGTTTCTGCTCGAACGCGCGCACGGCAATACCTAGCTAGGCACACAGATCGGCCCGGGCATGCCGGACACGACCCATAACGATACCTGTCGGCGCGCCACGAGGTCAAAGCGAGGCCACGGTGATAGTGACCTCACGCTCTGACCAGACACTCTGGCTGCACACTCAGACCACGCAGCCGGACCGGTCGCGATCAGATGCTGCGGTTCAACGTCAACGCGCCGAGCTTTGCCGCAGCCTCGCACGGATCCGCGCCGCCTTGCGGCTCGGTGACCCACCAACCGAACACTCCCCCGGCCGGTGCGCTCGCGCTCACCCCGCAGCTCTGCGGATCGGCCGGCTGGCGAACCTGGTACCCGCCACTGCCGTTGATGTCGATTTTCGCCACCACGTATCCCAGATGCTCGAATGCAGCGCGCTCGTGATCGAGGGTGCCCGTCTCGAACCAGTTGAAGGTGATCTTGATCGGACCCGCAGCTCCGATGCCGTCCCAACGGCAGATAGCGCCGAAGAACCCACGCCCGACGGCGTCGGCACCCACGGCACCGGCGATCTGCTCGTCGGTGACGGCTTCGCATTCTTGGAGGACGTTCGCGAATTCCTGGCTGTCACTACCGCCGTAGCTGCCCTCCGTACGAGGAGTCCCGGTGACCACCGAGCCGCAGCCTGTCAGCAGAACCAGCGACCCCGCCAAGGCGAGTCCGATCCTTATGCGCTTCACGGCGCCCTCGAACTTCACTGTGCCCTCGAAACTGTTTTTTCCATCAGATCCCGCGCCACCGTGCATGGATCCGCGGTCGGTGGCAGCAAACCGTAGGTGATCGACCAGTGCACGAAGTCTCCGCCGAACGCGATACCCAACTCGCACAACGAACCTGCGGTGGACGCGATGAAGCCCTGGTGTCCACCGATCGTGATGTCGTCGGCAGGACGTCCGAGCAGGTCGGACCCGGCCCGTTCGCGGCCGATCGGGCTACCGCGGTACCAGGAGAAACTGACGCTCGGACCGTTCGAACCGGCGACTTCCCACTGGCACCCGACGCCGTTGCGCGTCGTCGTCGCAAAAGCGCCGAGATTGAAGGCGTTGACAACTTCCTCGTCGGTCACCGAGCCGCATTCGGCGAACATCGGGCCCGGATCCGTAGGTGCGAGTGCCTGCGAACCCGCACCGTCGCCCGGCTGATCGACGGACCCGTCACCGGAGCTGCAGCCGACCACGGCCGAGAGCACGGCAGCCGAGACCAATACCGAAGTCCCGATCGAAGTGAGAGTGCGTGCGGCCATGGAGCCGACTGTACTTCTCGGTGGCCCCCGACACACGCCACGTGCGCGTCGAGAGCACCGGCGCCGGCCCCGCCGCTACCGATTCAGGGAGTTGCCACCGGTACCCGAACAAGCGTGGAATCCAATTGCGCCGCCCACTGTTTGACCACCTCGGTGCGTCGGCGCGAGTCGTCTGTCAAGACATCAGCCAGCCCCAGCCCGCGGGCCAGGTCCAGGGTCGCCTGTACCAAGCGGTGCGTCACCGGGTCGGAGTCGTCGACACCCAGACTCTCGACGGCCATGCGGTGCGCGATGCGCCCGAATCGTTCCTCGAGGGGCAGTACGCGGGCACGCAGGTCGGGGTCGGAGGCAGCGGCCGTCCACACCTGCAGTGCTGCTTTGAACAGAGTCCCGGTGTAGTACTCCACCAACCGCGAAATGATCGCCTCGGTTCGTCCGGCACCCACCGGAAGGTCGGTCGATTCCTTTCGTGCCTGATCCATCCGGGCGTCGAACATCACCTCGAGCGCCGCGGTGATGAGGTCCTCGCGGGTCGGGAAGTGATGCTGCATCGCGCCTCTGGACACCCCGGCACGCTGCGCGACGACGCTCATCGTCGTTGCGCTCCACCCGAGTTCGGCGAGACACTCCACAGTCACTTCGAGCAGGTGGGAGCGCGTGACTCGACTTCGGTCCTGCTTGGGCTCTCGAGTCATCGCGCCGCCATCCCTTCTACTTCTGTGTTCCAGCGCTTCTGTGTCCCAGCTGCGCAGTTTCTACTGCGCCCAGGCTGCTGGACGCTTCTGCAAGAAAGACATCATGCCCTCACGAGCCTCGTCAGAGGAAAACAGCCGAGCCGACTGCGCGATCATCTCCTCGCCGTCCCGGTCGAATCCAGCCAGGACCGAACGCGTCGTGATCCACTTCGATTCGGCAAGTCCCTGCGGTGAACATTGGCGCAAGGTGCCGAGCAGTTCGGTGATCGACTCCTCCGTGTCCTGCGACGCGGAGGTGACGAGTCCGATGGATTCGGCCTCGTGCTGGCCGAACTTCTCGCCGGTGAGCAGATAGCGGCTCGCAGATCGCTGGTCGAGCCTCGGTAGGACCGTGAGCGAAATGATGGACGCTGCCAAACCCAACCGTGATTCCGTCACCGCGAAGGTGCTCGCCGGTCCGGCGACGACGATGTCGCACGCCCCGACAAGACCCATGCCTCCGGCCCGGACGTGACCGTCGATCCGCCCGATCACCGGCTTGGGAAGCTCGAGAATGCTGCGCAAGAGTGTCAGCATCCCCCGTCCTCGCTCCTTGACGGCGTCCTCCGGTGATGCGGACGAACCGGAGGCCTCACTGAGATCGGCTCCCGCACAGAATGTTCCACCGGTGTGGGTGAGTACCACCGCTCGAACTGCCGGATCGGCGGCAGCCGACGTCAACCCAGCCTGCAACTCCGTGACCAACCGCGTCGAAATCGCGTTGCGGTTGTGGGGTGAGTCGAGAGTGATCGTGGCAGCACCGCCCGATACTTCGTACCGTACGTATGGCTTGTCCTGATCCGTCATGAGTCGCCTCTTCCTAGTAGGACCGTGGCAGACCGAGGGAATGCTGTGAGACGAAGTTGAGGATCATCTCGCGGCTCACCGGCGCGACACGGGCGATACGAGCCGCACCGAGCATGGCGGCCAGTCCGTATTCCTTCGTCAGTCCTGCGCCGCCATGCGTCTGGATCGCCTGATCGAGCGCCTTGATGCTGGCTTCGGCGGCGGCGTACTTGGCCATGTTCGCGGCTTCGGCAGCACCGAAATCGTCACCGCTGTCGTAGAGCACCGCGGCCTTCTGCATCATCAGCTTGGCGAGCTCGAGTTCGATCTTCACCTGCGCGAGTGGATGCGAAATGCCTTGGTGCGCACCGATCGGCGTCTTCCACACCGTGCGCTCGTTGGCGAACTTCACTGCGGCGTTCAGGGCGTAACGGCCCATGCCGATGGCCATCGACGCACCCAGGATGCGCTCGGGGTTGAGGCCGGCGAACAACTGCATCAGGGCGGCATCGGCTTCGCCGACCAGAGCGTCGGCCGGCAGACGGACGTCGTCGAGGAAGAGGATGAACTGGTGGTCCGGTTCGATGATGTCCATCTCCATCTGCGTCTTCACGAATCCGGGAGAATCCGTGGGGACGATGAACAGAGCGGGCTTGAGCTTGCCCGTCTTGGAGTCCTCGGTCCGCGCAACGACGAGGACCGCGTCAGCCTGATCGACACCCGAGATGTAGATCTTGTTGCCGCTCAGGATCCAGTCGTCGCCATCCCTGCGTGCCGTCGTGGTGATCTGATGAGAGTTGGAACCAGCGTCGGCCTCGGTGATTCCGAACGCCATGATCTTGGAGCCGTCGGCGAGGCTGGGTAGCCACTGCTGCTTCTGCTCCGCCGTGCCGTACTTGCCGATGATGGTGCCGCAGATGGCCGGGGATACGACAACCAGGAGCAGACCGGCACCCTGCGCCGCCAATTCCTCCTGCACCAGCGCGAGTTCGTAGATGCCTGCACCGCCGCCGCCGTATTCCTCCGGCAGGTTGACGCCCAGGAATCCGAGTTTGCCCGCCTCGTTCCACAATTCGGTGAGCGGCTCCCCCTTTCGCGCCTTGGGCAGCACGTAGTCGACGTAGTTGAAGCGCTCACCCAGTTTGGAAACGGATGCCCGCAGTTCCTTCTGCTCTTCGGTTTCGATGAAACTCATCATGCTTCCTCTTCTGTAGCGGGTTCTTCCACACGTGCGAGTACCGATCCGACCTCGACCTGCTGGCCGACGGCGACCGGAAGTTCCACCAGGACACCGGCAGTCGGCGCGGTGACGGTGTGTTCCATCTTCATGGCCTCCAGCCACAGAATCGGCTGGCCGGCGGTGACGGTGTCACCGAGTGCGGCACCGAGGCGGATGACCGATCCCGGCATCGGAGCGAGCAACGAACCGGCGGCGACTTCTGCCGACGGATCCACGAAGCGCGGTGCTGCCGTCAACGCGACGGGTCCGAGCGAGGAGTCGACAAAAATCTCACTCCCGTAGGCCGCAACGTCGAACGAGCGCTGTACTCCGCTCTGCTCGAGCACTACCCGGGTCGCAGTTGCCGATACCAGGCGCACGTCGTCGAAGCCTTCTGCACTCAGCACGCCGCTTCGGCTCAGGGAGTAGCGGACGTCGTACTCGCCCGACGCAGTGGAATAGCTCTTGCTCTGCGGCTGCGACGGGAGGTTGCGCCACCCGCTGGGCAAGCGGCCGATGACGCGGGCCGACGCCCGGTTGTGCGCGGCATCGGCAAGTGCCGCCGCCAGCGCCGAGAGTCTTTCGGCGGCGGTATCGGCCAAGGGCGTAGACAGCTTCTCGAGGTCGTGAGTCTCGAAGAAGGCAGTGTCGGTGTCTCCGGCAATGAAGGCGGGGTGGGCCAGGACGTTGACGAGCAGGTCGCGGTTGGTGCGCAGGCCGTGAATCCTGGTGCGCGCCAGCGTCGATGCGAGCAGCCGGGCAGCTGCGGTCCGCGTCGGCGCGTACGAGATGACCTTGGCCAACATCGGGTCGTAGTGGACGCCGACAACACTGCCGTCGACGACGCCGGAGTCGAGGCGAACGCCCTGCTCACGCAGAACACTGAATTCTTGCGGGTCACCGGGCAACTCGATGTGGTGGACGGTTCCGCTCTGCGGCTGCCAGTTCTTGGCGGGGTCCTCGGCGTACAGGCGCACTTCGATCGAATGCCCCCGGATCTCCGGCTGTTCGTCCGGAAGTGCTTCACCTGAAGCGACCTGCAATTGGAGTTCCACCAGATCGAGTCCAGTGGTGCACTCGGTGACCGGATGCTCCACCTGCAAACGCGTGTTCATTTCCAGGAAGAAGAAGTCGCCTTTTTCGTCAGCCAGGAATTCAACGGTTCCTGCGCCTTCGTAACCGATGGCGTTGGCGGCGAGCCGCGAGGCATCGAACAGCTTGTCGCGCATGGCGGGGATGCGTTGCACGAGCGGCGACGGTGCCTCTTCGACCACCTTCTGATGCCGACGCTGGATCGAGCACTCGCGCTCCCCCACCGCCCACACCGCACCGTGGCGGTCGGCCATGACCTGAACCTCGATGTGCCGACCGGTCTCGAGGTACCGCTCACAGAAGACTGTCGGGTCGCCGAAAGCGGACTGCGCCTCACGCCGCGCCGCTTCCAGTTCGCCGTCCAGCGCCGACAATTCACGAACGACACGCATTCCGCGTCCGCCGCCGCCCGCCGACGCCTTGATCAGCACCGGCAGATGAGCCTCGGTCACCGCGGCGGGATCGAGTTCGGAGAGCACCGGCACTCCGGCGGCGTCCATGATCTTCTTGGACTCGACCTTCGACCCCATGAGCTCGATGGATTCGACGGGCGGGCCGATCCACGTCAGTCCCGCGTCGATGACGCTGCGCGCGAACTCCGCGTTCTCGGAGAGGAATCCGTATCCGGGGTGAATCGCGTCGGCGCCCGAAGCCTTGGCGGCGGCGATGACGAGCTCACCCCGCAAGTAGGTCTCGGCGGGCGTGTTACCCGGCAGGCGAACCGAAGCATCGGCTTCGGCGACGTGCGGGCTGTCGGCATCTGCGTCGGAAAATACCGCGACCGTGCCGATTCCGTTCTTGCGGCAGGTTGCAAAGACACGGCGGGCGATTTCGCCACGATTGGCGACCAGTACTGAAGTGATTGTCACGGCGTGCCTCACATACGGAAGACGCCGAAGTTGTCGGTGCCTTCGATCGGGGCGGTGGCGATGGCCGACAGGCACATTCCCACCACGGTGCGGGTGTCTCGGGGATCGATGACGCCGTCGTCGTACAGACGACCCGACAGGAACATCGGGAGTGACTCGGCCTCGATCTGGTTCTCGATCATCGCGCGCATGCCGGCATCGGCCTGCTCGTCGAATACCTGGCCGCGCGCCTCGGCAGCAGCGCGTCCCACGATGGAGATGACGCCGGCGAGCTGCGCACCGCCCATGACGGCGGACTTGGAACTGGGCCACGCAAAGAGGAACCGCGGATCGAACGCGCGTCCGCACATACCGTAGTGACCGGCGCCGTAGGACGCTCCGAGCAGGATCGAGATGTGCGGAACCTTGGAGTTGGCAACCGCATTGATCATCATCGATCCGTGCTTGATCATGCCGCCCTCCTCGTATTCCTTACCCACCATGTACCCGGTGGTGTTGTGCAGGAACAGCAACGGCGTGTTGGAACGATTGGCGAGCTGGATGAACTGCGTGGCCTTCTGTGATTCCTCACTGAAGAGCACTCCACGTGCGTTCGCCAGGATGCCGATCGGGTAGCCGTTGAGCTCGGCCCACCCGGTCACGAGGGAGGAACCGTAGAGCGGCTTGAACTCGTCGAAGTCGGAACCGTCGACGATACGGGCGATGACCTCACGCGGATCGAACGGGATCTTAAGGTCGGCCGGAACGATGCCGAGCAACTCTTCCGGATCCTCGAGCGGTTCGATGATCTCCGCGCGCGGCGCCGGCCCCTTCTTGGTCCAGTTGAGCCGCTTGACGATCGAGCGCCCGATGCGGATCGCGTCCTGCTCGTCGGCGGCGAAGTAGTCGGCCAACCCGGACTTGCGAGCGTGCATTTCGGCGCCGCCGAGTGCCTCGTCGTCGGATTCCTCACCGGTGGCCATCTTGACCAGCGGCGGGCCTGCGAGGAACACCTTGGAGCGTTCCTTGATCATCACGACGTGGTCGGACATGCCCGGGATGTACGCACCGCCGGCCGTCGAGTTACCGAAGACCAGTGCAATGGTGGGGATTCCGGCTGCGGACAGCTGAGTGAGGTCACGGAACATACGCCCGCCCGGGATGAACACCTCTTTCTGCGTCGGCAAGTCTGCGCCACCGGACTCTACGAGGGAGATCACCGGGAGGCGGTTCTGCATGGCGATGTCGTTGGCCCGGAATCCCTTACGCAGCGTCCACGGATTGCTGGTGCCGCCGCGCACGGTGGGATCGTTGGCGACGATCAGGCATTCGACACCTTCGACGACGCCGATACCGACCACAGTGCTGGCGCCGACCGGGAAGTCACTCCCCCACGCAGCGAGGGGACACAGTTCGAGGAACGGTGAATCCTGATCGAGCAGGAGTTCGATCCGCTCGCGTGCCAGGAGCTTTCCCCGCTTGTGGTGCCGCTCGGTGTACTTCTCGCCGCCACCCGCCAACGCCTTGGCGTGCTCGACCTCGATCTCGGCGAGCTTGGTGTTCATGGTCGAAGTTGCGGTCTTGTACACCTCGGAATTGGTGTCCAGTGTTGACCGGATGACACTCATGACTGATACCCCAATCGCTTGGCCGCGAGGCCGGTGAGGATTTCGGTGGTTCCGCCACCGATTCCCAGAATTCGCATGTCCCGGTACTGCCTCTCCACTTCGCTTTCCTGCATGTATCCGAGGCCGCCGAACAGCTGAACGGCTTGGTTCGCAACCCATTCGCCCGTCTCGACTGCCGTGTTCTTGGCGAAGCACACCTCGGCGATCAGATCGCCGTCACCGGCCATGTGCCGTTCGATCACCGAGTGCGTGTACACCTTGGCGACGTCGATCTTGCGGGCCATCTCGGTGACGGTGTTCTGCACGGCCTGCCGGCTGATCAGGGGGCGACCGAAAGTCTCGCGGGCGCGACACCATTCGAGGGTCAGCTCCAGGCAACGCTCTGCACTGGCATACGCCTGCGCGGCGAGAGCGACACGTTCGGAAACAAATGCCTGGGCGATCTGTGCGAAGCCGCTGTTCTCTGCGCCAACCAGATTCTCCACCGGAACCCGAGCGTCGACAAAGGACAGTTCCGCGGTATCGGATGCGCGCCAGCCCATCTTCTCGAGTTTGCGCGAGACGGTGAATCCCGGTGTGCCCTTCTCGATCACGAGCAGTGAGACACCACCCGCACCAGGGCCACCGGTGCGGACGGCGGTGACAACGAAGTCGGCGCGAACACCAGAGGTGATGAACGTCTTGGCCCCGTTTACGACGTAGTGATCACCGTCGCGCTTGGCCGTTGTCGTCAGGTGGCCGACGTCGCTGCCACCGCCGGGTTCGGTGATGGCGAGCGAGCCGATCTTGTCGCCGCGCAGGGTCGGCTTGACCCACTTCTCGATCTGCGCCTCGTCGCCGGCCGCGATCAGGTGCGGCACCGCGATGCCGCAGGTGAAGAGCGATGCGAACAGCCCGCCCGATGCACCTGCCTGATGCATCTCCTCACAGATCACGATGGAGTCGACGGCGTCGCCGCCCTCACCACCGGCCGATTCGGGTGCGCTGGCCCCGAGGAGTCCGAGAGCGCCTGCCTTGCGGTGCAATTCGCGCGGAATCTCGCCGTCTCGCTCCCACTGCGTCAGATGCGGCAGAATCTCCTGGTTCACGAATCCGCGTACGGTCTCGCGAAGCGCAAGCCTTTCCGGTGTGGTCCACACGGTCACCGTGAATCCTCTTTCTCGTCAGTTACGGGGAGTAGCGAAATCGGGATGTCGATGTGGCGCGAACGCAGCCATTCACCAATTCCCTTGGCCTGCGGATCGAACCGCGCCTGCGAGGCGACACCCTGACCGAGAATTCCCTCGATCACGAAGTTGACGGCACGAAGGTGCGGAAGCTGGTAGCGAGTGACGTTCAGGTCTGCTGCTTCCGGTAGCAGTTCCTTGAGCATCTCGACGGTCAGTGTGTGCGCCAACCACTTCCACTGATCGTCCGTGCGAACCCAGACGCCGACGTTGGCATTTCCGCCCTTGTCGCCGCTACGGGCACCGGCGATCGTGCCGAGTGGTACTGAAAGCGACGTCTGTGGCGGCAACGGCTCCGGACGCTCCGGTTCGCCGACGGGTTCGAGGTCCTGCGTCAACGTGGACGGAGCGATGTCCACGCGCGTGCCGTCCGGCAGTACGGCCACGTGCGGCACCGATCCCGCGTCGACGTAGCCGGGGGTGAACACTCCGTACGGTTGGCCGTTGCTCGGCGGAGCCGTCAGCGAGAAGCCGGGGTAGCTGGCAAGTGCCATTTCCACCGCAACCGCGGAGAAAGGGCGACCGATCACCTTGGGGTCGGAATCGCGAACCACGCAGCGCAGCAACGCACTCGCGGTTTCCTCGGTGTCGGAATCCGGATGATCCGTGCGAGCGAGAGTCCAGACCAGTTCGGCGGGCTTCTTCGTCAGCCAGGATTCGAGCTGAGTCTTCGCCAGATCGGCCTTGGCCTCGATGTCGAGACCCGTGAGGATGAAGGTGGCCTCGTTACGGAACCCGGCCAGCGTGTTCAGGGAGACCTTGTACTGCGGCGGCGGAGCCTCGCCCGTGACGCCGCTGATCAACACCCGGTCCGGGCCTTCCTGGGTGAGCACTGCGTTGTCGATGCGGGTCGTCACGTCCGGGCCTGCATAGCGTCCACCGGTGATCTCGTACAGCAGCTGCGCCGTCACCGTGCCGACGCTCACCTCGCCGTCCGTTCCGGCGTGCTTGGTGATGACCGAGGTTCCGTCCGCGTTGATCTCGGCGATCGGGAAGCCAGGCCGGCCCAGATTGGGAATCTCTGTGAAGAACGCGTAGTTGCCGCCGGTGGCCTGGGTTCCGCACTCGATGACGTGGCCCGCCGCGACAGCACCGGCAAGCTGATCGAAATCATCTCGCTTCCAACCGAAATGGTGAGCGGCCGGACCGACGATCACCGACGCATCGGTGACCCGTCCGGTGACCACGACATCGGCGTCGGCCGACAATGCTTCGACGATGCCCCAGGCGCCGAGGTACGCATTGGCCGTCAGTGGGGAGCCGAGTCCGAGTTCGTCTGCCCGAGAGATCAAATCGTCGCCCTCGACGTGGGCGATCTTCGCGTTCAACCCCAGCTTGGTGTTGACCTCGCGCAACGCGTCGGCCAGTCCGGCGGGATTGAGACCGCCTGCATTCGCGACGATCTTCACCCCCTTGTCGAGCGCAAGGCCGAGCGCGTCCTCCACCTGCCGCAGGAACGTCTTCGCGTAGCCGAGCGACGGGTCCTTCATCCGATCCCGCCCGAGGATCAACATCGTCAGTTCGGCCAGGTAGTCGCCGGTCAGGTAGTCGAGTTCGCCGCCCTCGAGCATCTCGCGCATCGCCGAGACGCGGTCGCCGTAGAACCCGGAGCAGTTACCGATCCGTACCGAACTCATTTGCCCACCTTCGATGCTCGTCCCTCACCGCTGGATCCGACGGCGGCTCGTCCCTCACCGCTGGGTCCGGCAAAGGCCTGCGCGAACCCGAGCCACTCGTCCGCATCGGCACCCACGGCGACCAGATCGAGATCGGCGCGATTGGCACGCTGGGTGACCAGCAAGCAGAAGTCCAACGCCGGCCCGGTGACCTTCTGCGGCGCATCTTCCGGCCCCCAGGTCCAGAGCGACCCGTCCGGCGCGGTCAACTCAACCCGGAAATCGTCGGCGGGCGGCGTCTTCTCGTTGACCGAGTACGCGAAGTTTCGCGTCCGCACACCCAGGTGAGCGATGTTCTTGATGCGCGCCGTCGGAGCGCGTTCGACGCCGAGTGCGTCGGCAACGTCCTGCCCGTGCGCCCACGTCTCCATCAGTCGCGCGGTAGCCATGGAGACACCGCCCATGGGCGGGCCGTACCAGGGGAACTTGGTTCCGGCCGGGGCGGCGGTGAGCGCCTCGACGAGAGCGGTGCGCCCCGCTCGCCAATCGGCGAGCAACTCCGCCGGCTGGCGGGCCGCCTGTTCGGCAGCACCGTCGTCGACAAACCCTGCCGGGTTCACGAACGCCGCCTTCAACTGCTCCGCGAACCCGTCCGGGTCGGTGATCGCCAGGATCGCTGCACTGTCCGTCCAGTGCAGGTGCCCGATCTGATGTGCGATGGTCCACCCTTCCGCAGGCGTCATTGTCGCCCACTTCTCCTCGGGCAGATCCGCAACCAGGGCGTCGAGGCTCTCGCCTTCGGCCCGCAAGTCATCGATGAACGTCTGAAGTTCGGCCATGCGACCAGCATCACACTCACATCCATAAAAATCAAGCACGAATGATTGTTATTGCGAAATCCTGTGGTGAGAGACTGAGCTCAACTGCCATCGACAACCAGGAGCACCCATGAGCGACGCCGTACTGATCTCGCGAACCGGCGATGTGGTCACGTGGACC
Organism: Rhodococcus sp. NJ-530; assembly: GCF_003860625.1. NCBI lineage: Bacteria > Bacillati > Actinomycetota > Actinomycetes > Mycobacteriales > Nocardiaceae > Rhodococcus > Rhodococcus sp. NJ-530. Next base: position 1,835,062 of record NZ_CP034152.1, on the reverse strand, counting down.
CTCAATCGCCCGGACACCCGCAATGCGATCTCCGAGATCGACATGATCGAGGCCCTCGAAGACGCAGTCACCGCGGTCAACCGAGATCAGAGTGTGCGCACGGTCATTCTGACGGGGGCCGGATCGGCCTTCTCCTCCGGCGGCAACGTCAAGCACATGCGAGACAAGGAGGGCATGTTCGGTGGCGCACCCGGCGAGATCCGCCAGGGCTACCGGCACGGCATCCAACGCATCCCGCTCGCGCTGTACACGTGTGAGGTGCCGACCATCGCGGCGGTCAACGGCCCGGCCATCGGAGCGGGCTGCGACCTCTCACTCATGTGCGACCTCCGCATCGCCTCGACCGCCGCAGTCTTCGCCGAGAGTTTCGTCAAGGTAGGACTCATTCCCGGCGACGGCGGAGCGTGGCTGCTCCCCCGCGCGATCGGCAACGCCCGCGCGGCCGAGATGGCGTTCACCGGTGAACCGATCGATGCTGCGAAGGCACTCGACTGGGGTCTGGTCTCGCAGGTGACCGAGCCCGAAGAATTGCTTTCCGCTGCGCACGCTTTGGCAGCTCGAGTAGCCGCCAATCCCCCGCAGGTACTCCGCATGACCAAAAAGCTCCTCCGCGAGGGCCAGCACCAGAGCCTCGAGAGCTTGCTCGAACTCTCGGCCGCCATGCAGTCGATCGCCCACCACACCCGAGATCACCACGAAGCCGTCGCCGCGATGCTCGAGCGTCGAAGTCCCGAGTTCACCGGAGAATGAAGGCCGGCAGTCAACTACTGCCGGTCGGAGCAGTCCTCACGTCGATACTGTCGCTCCAGTTCGGAGCGGCATTCGCGACGACACTGTTCTCGCAGATCGGGCCGGCCGGAGCCACGACGCTGCGGCTGACGATCGCCGCGATCATCCTCGGCGTCATCGTCCGCCCGCGATGGAGCAGATGGTCGAACCGGCAGCGCAAAGGCATCTTCGCGCTGGGCATCGCCCTCGCCGTGATGAACGGCGCCTTCTACCTCGCCCTCGACACGGTGCCCATCGGAACGGCCGTCACCATCGAGTTCCTCGGACCGCTCACCCTGGCCGCAGTTCTGTCTCGTCGGTGGGCCGACGGAGCATGGGTGCTGCTCGCCTTCGGCGGAGTGTTGCTGCTCGGGTTGGGCGATCACGGCGAATCCGGTTTGGACCCGATCGGGGTGATGTTCGCGTTGATCGCCGCTACTGCGTGGGCCGGATACATCGTGGCCGGTTCCCACCTGGCCGCGACGCCCCCGAGCGCCGACGGGTTGGCAGGCGCAAGCATCGTCGCGGCCGTATTGACGCTGCCCTTCGGCGTCGTCTCGGGCGGAAGTGAACTGCTGGATCCGACGATGCTCGCCGCAGGCGCAGCCGTCGCCGTCCTCTCGTCCGTCATCCCGTACAGCTTGGAAATGTGGGCGCTGCGCTCTCTAGCCAAGAAAGTCTTTGCCGTCCTCATCGCCCTCGAACCCGCAGCGGCCGCACTGGCCGGAGTCCTCGTGATCGGGCAAACGCTCGACGCGTTCGCACTCGTGGCCATCGCACTGGTGGTGGCCGCGGGCGTCGGCACAGTCGTCATGAATCGAAAACCCACAGCGAAGTAGTCCAGGTACCGTCAGAGCACGTCATTCCAACGCACAGGAGAACCATGACCAACCCGATAATCGCCACCGTTCTCGGTAACACCCCGCAGATCGACGAAAGTGCGTTCATCGCACCCAACGCCACCGTTGTCGGCGCGGTGACCATCGCTGCGGGAGCCAGCATCTGGTACGGCGCGGTCATCCGCGGCGACGCAGAATCGATCTCCATCGGCGCTGACACCAACATTCAGGACAACTGCACCGTGCACGCCGACCCGACGTTCCCCGCAGTGCTGGGCGAACGAATCTCGGTCGGCCACAACGCAGTGCTGCACGGGTGCACCGTCGAAGACGACGTTCTCGTCGGCATGGGTGCCGTGGTGCTCAACGGCGCACACATCGGCTCGGGGTCACTGATTGCAGCCGGCGCCGTCGTGTCTCAGGGGATGCAAATCCCGCCTGGATCACTGGTCGCCGGCGTGCCCGCCAAGGTCAAACGTGAACTCTCCGAAGGCGAAAAGGCCGGTATCACCGCCAACGGCGCCGGCTACATCATGCTCGCGAAGGCTCACCAGGACATCGAACAAGCCTGATCGAAACGACGCTCGCGGCCGGTAGCAGCAAGAGCAACGACTAGCCTCGGGGCCGCAACGTGCTGTTCGGCAACTCGGGTGCCGGGAGCGCCGGACCGTCGTATCCCGGCACGACGCCGAAACGCCGGTCCGGGACGCTGCCGTCGAATCCGGAGGCAAGCTCGGCCTGCCACTTGCGTCGATACTCGACGATCTCTTCGTGTGTACGGCCCATGAAGTTCCACCACATGATGACCTGCTCGCCCAACGGTTTCCCGCCGAGAAGTAGCAGTCGAGCCGGTTCGGATCCCGGATTGCGCAAAGTCAGTTTTCCGAAACCCGGTGCTTGATAACCCAACTCGGCCCAGCCGACAGTGGTACCACGCAGAACAACCGATCCTTGATCGACGATCACGCCGTGCTCATGTGAACGATCGACATCGAGGGCGATCTCGGCCCCAGGATCGAGAATCACCTCGGCACCGAGTAATTCGGTGAAGGTAGACACCGGAGACGTTTCACCGGCGAGCGAACCGAGGAACACACTGAGCGTGACACCATCGGTGGTCACCGGCTCCGGTCGATAGTGAACGAACGCGGGTGCGGTATCGCGCGCCGCATCCGGCAGCGCCACCCACAACTGCATCCCGTGCAGAACCTTCGTATTCGGCGTCGACACCTCGGAGTGCGCGATCCCACTCCCGGCCGTCATCAGATTCAGTTCACCCGGCCGTACCATCGCATGGGAACCGATGCTGTCACGGTGCTCGATCTCTCCGGTGAACAGCCAACTCACCGTCTGCAAACCGGTATGCGGATGCGGCGGCACATGCATGCCCGGTCCTGAGCCGACGTCATCCGGACCGTAATGATCTGCAAAACACCATCCCCCGATCAGCGAACGCTCGCGTTGCGGGAGGGTGCGTCGCACTCGCATGGCCCGCGGGCCACCGAGCGGTACGTCGCGCGGGGTGAGGATCTGAATCTCGCTCTCCGCCGGATGGCCTTCGCATTCCTGCTCGACGGGCTGCGCTTCGAGGTTGCTCATATCGTCCATCCTGCCTCCAGTCATGACTGCGCGAGACGCAGACGCGTGCACAATTCGGCCAACAGTCGAAGTTCATCCGCGTCCAGGGCCGGTCCGACGTGGCGGCGAATGCTCGCCGCATGACGGCGACCCACTGATTTCTGCAGCGCTGCACCCGTTTCGGTGAGTTGCACGATCGTCCCGCGGCGATCCTGTGGATCAACACTTCTCGTTACCAGACCTTCGCCCTCCAACCGTTCCACCAGGCGACTGAGCGAAGGCTGGCTCAGCAATATCTCCCGATTCAGGTCATGCAGGCGAAGGGAACTACTCGGCGCAAGACTCAGCGTGAACAGCACGTCGTACTCGCGCATCGACACCTGATCCCAGACGTCGTCGGCAGAGAGCCGCCGCATCACCGACACCTGGGCGCGAAACAAGGCTTCCCAGGCGTCGGTGGCGAGTTCGGTGGTGCTGACCGGAACCTCAGGCGGTTGCTCGTCAGGCAGTGACACTGCTTGCCTCACGAGCCGCCTTCATCGACGCGTGAGTGGGCGGGTTGTCCGGCACATGTGCTGGCCGCCTGGCCGCGAACTCACGGCGCAGAACCGGAACAACTTCCTCACCGAGCAGATCGAGCTGCTCGAGCACCGTCTTCAACGGCAGTCCGGCGTGATCCATCAGGAACAGCTGGCGCTGGTAGTCACCGAAGAAATCGGCAAACGCCAACGTCTTCTCGATGACCTGTTCAGGGGAACCGACGGTCAGCGGCGTCTGCTCGGTGAACTCTTCGAGTGAGGGCCCGTGGCCGTACACCGGAGCATTGTCGAAATACGGACGGAATTCCTTGACCGCGTCCTGACTGTTCTTGCGCATGAAGACCTGACCACCGAGACCGACGATCGCCTGATCCGCGGACCCGTGGCCGTAATGCTCGTAACGCCGGCGGTAAAGATTGATCAGCTCGATGTAGTGCTCTTTCGGCCAGAAGATGTTGTTCGCGAAGAATCCGTCGCCGTGATACGCCGCGATCTCCGCGATCTCGGGGCTGCGGATCGAGCCGTGCCACACGAACGGCGCGACGCCGTCCAGCGGGCGCGGGGTGGACGTGAATCCCTGGAGTGGAGTGCGGTACTCCCCTTGCCAGTTCACGACCTCCTCGTCCCAGAGCCGGCGAAGAAGTTGATAGTTCTCGAGCGCCAACGGGATACCGGCGCGAATGTCCTTGCCGAACCACGGGTACACAGGCGCGGTGTTTCCGCGTCCCATCATCAGGTCGACGCGCCCCTCGGCGAGGTGTTGAAGCATCGCGTAATCCTCGGCGATCTTCACCGGGTCGTTGGTGGTGATCAGCGTCGTGGACGTGGAGAGCGTGATCTTCTCGGTCTGGGCCGCGATGTATCCGAGCATCGTGGTCGGAGATGACGGCACGAACGGCTTGTTGTGATGCTCGCCGGTCGCGAAGACGTCGAGACCGACTTCCTCGGCGTGCTTGGCGATGGTCGTCATGGCCTTGATGCGCTCGTGCTCTGTCGGGGTCTTACCCGTCGTGGGATCAGTGGTGACGTCACCGACCGTGAAGATTCCGAACTGCATGGTTGCTCCTCCGCGAACTAGATCCATGCGTTTGCATGTAACTGATCAAACATTCAACCATCCAGCTGTATTCCACGGCAAAAAGGTGAGGGCGGCACACAAGATGTGTGCCGCCCTCACCTGGACGAACGATCTACCGAAAAGCGGTCAGTGCATAACGATCGGCGTTGCCGTCTCGCCCTCGGCCACCGGCCTGGTGGTCTTGCTCCGCGGCAGGAAGAACGCCGGGATGAGGGTCAGGACGATAAGCACAGTGGCAACGAGGAAGGTGTTACCGAAGGCATCCGACGCCGCACTGAGAATCGAATTCGCAGCAGACTCCTGCGGACTTCCCGGTTCGGTCGGAATGTGCGAGGCCGCACCGACCATCGTCGTGTCGAGGCCACGATCGAGAAGCTGGTTGGTCAAGACCACCGACATCACGGCGGTACCGATCGAACCTGCGGTCTGCTGAACGATGTTCATCAGGGTGGAGCCGCGAGCAATCTGCTCGTTGGAGAGCGTCACGATAGCTGCGGTCATCAGCGGCATCATGGTGCAACCCATACCGAGGCCCATGACGAACAAGGCGCCCATCAGCAGCCACGTCGGGGAATCCGAGGCAACCTGTGTGAACACACCCAAACCGATGAGAATCAGCGGCAAACCGGTCAGGACGATCTTGCCCGGGCCGATCTTGTCGACCAGTCGACCAGCGATCGGCATGGTGACCATAGCGCCCAGACCCTGCGGAGCCATCAACAATCCGGCCGCGAGCGTGGTGTGACCGCCGACCTGGATGAAGTAGCTCGGGAACAGCAACCCGGCGCCCATGAAGGCGACGATGAACAGCGACGTCGTGATGACGGCGGTGGTCAACTGACGGTTCTTGAACAGGTGCAGGTCGATCAGCGGGTGATCCTTGTTGAGCGCGTGGAACACGAAGGCGATGATCAGCGCCAGACCGATACCGGCCGACACCAGAACCCGAGCGGACGCGACGGTTCCCACCTCAGGGATGGACGACACACCGAACAGGAACAGCGCCAGGCCGGGCGACAGCAGGATCATGCCGAGGAAGTCGAACGACTCCGAAGGCTTCGCCTTGTCGGACGGCAGAATGATGAATGCTGCTGCCAACGCGATGATGCCGATCGGCAGGTTGATCAGGAAGATCCAGTGCCAGCTCGCGGCCTCGATCAGCCAACCACCAAGAATCGGGCCACCGATGGGGCCGAGCAGCATCGGGATACCGAGAACTGCCATGACGCGACCGACGCGGTCCGGACCGGCGGCCCGGGTCATGATGGTCATACCGAGCGGCATCAACATGCCGCCGCCGAGGCCCTGGAGCACACGGAAGCCGATGAGCGAGGTGATGTCCCACGCCATCGCACAGGCGACCGAACCGAGCACGAACAGCACCAGGGCCGTCATGTAGAGGCGCTTGGTGCCGAAACGGTCGGCAGCCCAACCGGTAACCGGAATGACCGTCGCCAAAGCGAGGGTGTAGGCCGTCATCGTCCACGCGACGGTGGCGTACGAAGTTTCGAAGTCCTCGGCAAAGGTGGTGAGCGCGACGCTCACCACGGTTACGTCGAGAATCGACATGATGGCGCCGAGCACCACCACGGAAGCGATCTTGAGGACCGCCCCGTCAAGTTTGTCGGACGCCGGTGCCGGCGCGTTCGGCGATGTCATCGCGAAGTCTCCTGGTTAAGTGCTCGCAGATAGTCACCCGCGAGAATGGGCTTGAGAGCCTCGAACAAACGAATCCGCTCTGGCTCAGGAACACGCGACGCGAATTCGCGAAGCTGGCCGCGCTTGCACTCGATGTGGTTGGTCGTCACCTTACGACCGGCCTCCGACAAGGAAACCCGCTTGACGCGTCGGTCCCGCTCGTCTTCACGGCGATCGACCAGACCCATGTTCACGAGCTGATCGATGTTCCGCCCCGTAGCTGCCACCGAGAGCCGAAGCTCGTCGGCAACCTCGTTGATCGGGATCGCCGCATCACGTTGTGCAAGTACGAACAGCACACGCACCTGAGAGAACGAGAGATCCAGTTCGATCAACGCATCGATCGACTCCGAATCACCGGCGCTCATCAGGCGAGTGAACAACTCGTCGAGTGCTCCATACAGGTCATCAGAATCGGAAGCGATCACCTGGCAAATGGTAGTGCGGTTGCAACTATTGCCCAAATGAAAACATGTTGCAACTTATTATTTGGTGACCACCATCACGTTGCGAAGAATCATTCCTGCAGCAAGATGGCCTTTCCGAGAACTTTGCCGCTTTCGAGATCAGCCAGGGCAACTGCTGCATCGGCAAGCGGATACCGTGCCTTGACCAGCGGACGCAAGCCGTTTCGGACGTGTTCTACCAGCGATGCGTGTACCTCGGCTACCGCCTCGGGATTGGTACGCGTGAACTCACCCCATGCCGCGCCGACAATGCTGATATTGCGAAACAGCACCCGGTTCACCTTTACCTCGGGAATACCGCCGCCGGCGAATCCGATCACCACGAGTCGTCCTTCGGGTGCCAGAACCCGGACCGCGTCGTCGAACGCATCGCCGCCCACCGGATCCACCACGATCTGAGCGCCGACGCCGTCGGTCAGTTCCCGAATCCGCTCTCCCCATCCCGGGGCCAGCGCGACCACCTCGTCGGCACCGAGCTCACGCAAGAAGTCATCGACGCCCTCGCGTCGTACCACGGCGATCACCCGGGCACCGTGCGCCTTGGCCAGCTGGATGGTTGCCGTTCCGACTCCGCCTGCAGCGCCGAGCACGACGACAGTCTCCCCCGCGACGATCTTCGCGCGACGAGCGAGCGCGAACTCCATCGTCTGATAGTTGATGATCAGCGAGGCCGCCTCGTCGAAGGCGAGTCCGTCCGGAATTCGGAGTACCTGCGCCGGGTTGACGGCAATCCGCTCTGCATACCCACCCAGATACGCGGCCGCGAGAACACGATCGCCCGGAGCGAAACCCGACCCTTCCGGCGCGGAGACCACGACGCCCGAGATCTCCGCGCCGGGAATGAACGGCGGTTCCGGGCGGATCTGATACTTGCCGTAGGTGATGAGCAGGTCCGGAAAGCAGACGCCACTTGCCTTCACATCGATGAGAACAAGACCTTCGGCTGCGGGCTCGGGAACCTCCTGCGCGACAATTCCTTCGGGACCGGACAGTTCCGTAACCACCATGGCGCGCACAGAAAGCTCCTCTTCGGGACATCTGAAGTCTGGACCGGTAACCCGGTTTTCTCGACTTTAACCCGGTACTCACGTCAGATCATCGTTCGCTCCCGATGTGCAGACGTTCGAGTCCGTCGAGAATCAGATCGAGACCGAAAGCGAATTCGGCGGCGTAGCTGTATCCCGGAGCAAGGACGTGCTCGGTGGTCAACTCGGCCAGGTGCGGATACTGACCGCTCTCGAACGAGCCCATGATCGCCTTCGCCAGTTCCGTCGTTTCCTGCGCTGTTTCGAACGGCAAGCTCACTTCTTGCAGCACGAAGCCGTAGATGTACGCATCCATGATCGAAAAGGCATGCGCAGCAAGGGCGACGGGAAAGTCGGCGGCGCGTAGCGTTCCGATGACGGCATCGTGGTGGCGCAGGGTCGCGGGACCAGGCGTCGTTCGGGACTCCATCAACGGAGTTGCCCACGGGTGCCTCCCCAACACTTCCCTTGTCGATACCGCTCGCACGTGAAGTTCCGTGCGCCACGGGCGTCCCGGCGTCGGCAGATCGATCTCCGCGAAGACCGCATCGACCATTCCGTCGAGCAGATCCCCCTTGTCCGAAACATGGTTGTACAGAGACATCGCTTCGACGCCCAGTTCGGTGCCCAACTTCCGCATGGTCATCGAATCGATTCCGACGGAATCGGCAAGCGCGACAGCAGCGTGTACGACGTCGTCTCGGGTCAATCTTGCGCGCTTCTCCACGTTGACAGAACTTACACCGTAAGTGCAATACTTACGCTGTAAGTATTCGACGAACGGAGACTCGCATGCCGAAGGAACTGATGACCGCCGTCGTACAGGATCGCTACGGCGAGGCCGACGTTCTCTACGTCGACCACATTCCGCGCCCCACTGTCGCCGACAACGAAGTGCTGATACGCGTCGAGGCCGCGTCCGTCGACCGCGGGGCATGGCATCTCATGGCCGGACTGCCATATCCGTTGCGCCTCGCGGGTTTCGGGCTGCGCAGACCTAGGAACCGGGTACGCGGACTGGACGTATCCGGCCGAGTCGAGGCCGTCGGCAGTTCGGTGACCCGCGTGGCAGTCGGCCAGGAGGTATACGGGATCGCGGTCGGTTCGTTCGCGGAGTACGCACGCGCACTCGAGACGAAGATTGCCGCAAAACCTGCCCGGTTGTCGTTCGCACAAGCAGCAGCGGTGCCGGTCTCCGCCCTCACAGCGTTGCAAGCCGTGCGCGACCACGGCCGCGTGCAGGCGGGCCAATCCGTCCTCGTACTCGGCGCATCCGGTGGCGTCGGGATCTACGCGGTGCAGGTGGCAAAAACCATGGGCGCTCACGTCACCGGCGTGTGCAGCACCTCGAAAACCGATACCGTCCGCTCCATCGGTGCCGACGAGGTTCTCGACTACCGCGTCGACGACGCCACCGACGGATCGCATCGGTACGACGTCATCATCGACACCGGCGGCAACCGCCGACTGCGAGATCTTCGACGGGCGCTCACACGCACCGGAACGCTGGTGATCGTCGGCGGCGAGAACGGCGGACGGTGGCTCGGCGGAACCGATCGCCAAATACGCGCACAGTGCTTGTCTCCGTTCATATCTCAGAAAATGGGCACCTTCATCGCTTCGGAGAACGCCGACGATCTGGAGGTCCTGACGCAGATGATCGACGCAGGTGACATCACCCCGGTGATCGACTCCGTTCATCCCCTTGCCGACACCGCCGTCGCCGTGGCACGAATGGTCGACGGCTCCGGCTGCGGAAAGCAGATAATCGCCACTCGCTGAAAAGCCTGACAGAATCGGCTCACTCCAGCGAACAGGAATCTCACGTGAACCCAGATCTCACGCTCGCGCAACAGCCGGACCGAGGACCGATCTTCGTCAAGTCACGCCCGGTCCGCACCGGCGACATCGACGTCGCCAAGCAGGTCAGGCTCGACGCCGTCGCCCGCTACCTGCAGGACATCGGCAACGACAACATCGAGGCCGCGGGAGCCATCGACACCCATCCGCTCTGGATAGTGCGTCGTACGGTCGTCGACGTCGTACGCCCGGCGATCTGGCCGGAAGAGTTGACGATGACTCGCTGGTGCTCCGGCTTCTCCACGAGATGGGCGAACATGCGTGTGCGCTTCGACGGCAGCAACGGCGCGCTGATGGAAACCGAAGGCTTCTGGATCAACATCAGCGCCGAGTCGGGCATGCCCACGCGGATGAGTGACGACTTCATGCGGCCACTGGAGGAATCCACCGACGAGCATCGCCTGAAGTGGAAGCGAGTCCTCGCCGAGAACGCACCGGAGGCGGACGACGCCGGTGTTCTGGACACGCCGTTCGCTCTGCGCGCCACGGATATCGACCCGTTCGACCACGTCAACAACGCCGTCTACTGGCAGGCAGTCGAAGAGGTCCTCAGCGCTCGCACCGAACTACGGACAGTTCCGCATCGAGCACTGATCGAGTACCTCTCCCCCATCGTCTCCAGCGACGACGTCGTCCTGCGCAGCCGCGTCGACGACAAGACCGTCACGGTCTGGTTCCTGGTCGGCGAAGCGCTCCGCGCAGTTGCGCAGGTGAGCGCCCTCTAACGCAGTTTCTGGGTCGCGACAGCCGCGACACCGAACACCAACGCAAGAAGAATCGCGGCCCAGAAACCGAAGAGCCACCACACCACGCCGAACACGACCACTGCCGGGGCAACGGTGATGAAAGCGATGGTGGGGCTTTCTCGTACCACCTCGAGTGCAGTTCGGGCATTAGTTCGATCGAGCTTCTTACCGGCCATCGAAAACCTCCTTCAAGGTCCTGACCATCCAGAGTAACCGGACTGACGGGCACAAAGCGGATACCGTGAACGCATGGCCGACCACCGCACCCTCGTCCTCATGCGACACGGCAAGTCCAGCTACCCCGAGGGCATCCGTGATCACGAGCGTCCGCTCGCCGAACGGGGCCTGCGCGAGGCCCGCATCGGCGGCGAATGGATCCGTGAAAACGTCCCGCCCGTCGACGCCGTTCTGTGCTCCACCTCCCGGCGGACCGTCGAAACCCTTGCCTCGACGGGAATCGAAGCTCCCGCCGGGTTCGAGAAGTCCATCTACGGCGGCTCACCCGCAGACGTCATTGCAGCTGCGCGAACCACGTCCGACCACGTCAAGACGCTCCTGATCGTCGGACACGAACCCGGAATTCCCTGGACTGCACTCGATCTCGCATCGAACGAAAACTCCGAAGCGGCCCAACGTATCCGCGACAAGTTCCCGACTTCGGCGATCGCCGTCCTCTCCGTACCGGTGCCGTGGACCGAACTCGACGACTCCGTCGCCACTCTGCTCGAGTTTCACGTGCCTCGTTAGATCAACCACACTGCTAAACCACCTCACGCAGTAGGCGGTCCGAAAGTGCAAGCGCGTCACGGTCGTACGTCGACGTGGACGCCAGCAATTCGTCGGCACCGGTTCGCTCGGCCAGATCGTGAAGCTGCTGCTTCACCTCGACGGGCGTCCCGTGCAGCGCCGAAGCCGTGAACGACTCGATGCGCCTGGCGTTTCGATCACTGCGCGGGGCGCGCCTGATCTCGTCCGGCGACACGAGCGGCGGAAACTCCCCTGTCCGTGACGATTCTGCGAGCGCGTACGCCTCCGGGATCAGCAACTCACGGGCCGCCTCGGTGGTATCGGCAACCGCCACCTCGAGGGAAACCACCACATAGGGTTCGGGGTGTGTGTCGGTGGGCTGGAAAGCTCGGCGGTACTCGTCCAACGCATCCACCCGATCGGTGCTACCGATTCCCAGTATCGGCCCACCCACGACCACCGGAAGCCCCAGCTGCGCTGCCACTTTCAGACCTGTGCGCGTCGCCAGCACGAAGATCGGCACCCCAGTCTGCGACGCCGGCCGTGCCGTCACTGCGGCGGATCCGTCCAGGTAACGCCTCACCTCGTCCAGGTCCGACACAAACGTGTCCGGAGCGTCCTTGCTGCGTCGTAGTGCCTGACGAACAGGCTCCGTGAATCCCAGCGATCGGCCGAGGCCGAGATCGATTCGCCCCGGGTACAGAGCCTCCAGCATCAGGAACTGCTCGGCGACGATCAGCGGTTGGTGATTCGGCAGCATGACCCCACCGCTGCCGAGTCTGATATCGCGCGTATGCGCGCCGATCGCGGCAAGCAGTACTGCCGGCGACCCGCTCCCGATCCCGGGCACCGCGTGATGCTCGGCCACCCAGAACCGGTGGTAGCCGAGAGCGTCGGCGTGCGCGGCACGTTCGACGGAATGCGTCAGAGCTGCGGAGTCGGGGTATCCGCTCCTGGTTCGGGATCGGTCGAGCAGTGAGAGAAGCACCCTCGGAGCAACAAGGAATTCGGAAAGTTTCATCCGGACGCCGAACGAGGACCGTTTCTGACCGCAATACCCGCAACACTGGACCTGTCGCCGGAATTCACCATCACATGAAGGGCACGTCATGGACATCAAGCTCGAACTGGTCGCCATTCCCGTCACCGACATCGACCGCGCCAAGGACTTCTACGTCCGCCTCGGATTCAATGCCGACCACGATCACACGGTCAGCGAAGACCTGCGATTCGTCCAGCTGACCCCTCCCGGTTCGGCCTGCTCGATCTGCATCGGCAAGGGAATCACCGACGCCGAGCCCGGCTCGGTCGTCGGCATGCAGGTAGTGGTCAAGGACATCGAAGAGGCCGAGCGCGAGTTCAAGAGCCGCGGCATCGACATCAGCCCGATCGACGACCAGGCCTGGGGGCGGTTCATCTACTTCGCCGACCCCGACGGGAACAAGTGGGCCGTCCAGGAGATCGTCATCCCGGACCTCAGCGGCAGCAACTCCTGAAAACGTCCCACTCCTGACATGAAAAATCCCCCCACCTCTTTCGAAGTGGGGGGATTTCTACGAACTAACGCTTAGCGGTAGTCGTTGCTGAAGCCGTAGTCGTCCAGCGGAACTGCAGCACCGGTGTTCTGGCCGAAGCCGTCCGGGCTGTAGTACTGGTCGTCGTACGACGGCACTGCGTAAGCAGCGGCGCGTGCCTCTTCGGTGGGCTGAACCTGGATGTTGCGGTAACGGTTGATACCGGTACCGGCAGGGATCAGCTTGCCGATGATGACATTTTCCTTCAGACCGATCAGCTTGTCCGAGCGGCAGTTGATAGCCGCGTCGGTCAAGACACGAGTGGTCTCCTGGAACGATGCCGCGGACAGCCACGAATCCGTCGCGAGCGACGCCTTCGTGATACCCATGAGCACCGGACGGCCGGCTGCGGGCTCGCCACCCTCGGCGACAACGCGGCGGTTTGCCGACTCGAACTCGGCGCGCTCGGTGAGCGAACCGGGCAGGAACTCGGTGGCACCGGAATCGATGATCGTCACGCGACGAAGCATCTGGCGCACGATGACCTCGATGTGCTTGTCGTGGATCGACACACCCTGGCTCCGGTACACCTCCTGGACCTCGTTGACCAAGTGGATCTGAACCTGACGCGGACCCATGACTCGCAGGACCTCGTGGGGATCGGCAGCACCTTCCATGAGCTGCTGTCCGACCTCGACGTGGTCACCGTCAGCCAAGAGGCTTTCGCGACCGTCGGCGTGCTTGAAGACACGCAGACGCTGACGCTTGCTGAGCTTGTCGTAGACAACCTCTTCGCCGCCGTCGTCCGGAACGATGGTGATCTTGTAGAAACGATCGCCGTCTTCGAGCTGTACCCGACCGGTGACGTCCGCGATAGGAGCCTTGCCCTTGGGCACACGTGCCTCGAACAGCTCCTGGACACGCGGCAGACCGCCGGTGATGTCATCTCCTGCGACACCACCCTGGTGGAAGGTACGCATGGTCAGCTGGGTACCGGGCTCACCGATCGACTGTGCGGCGACGATACCGACAGCCTCACCGATGTCGACCAGCTTGCCGGTGGCCATCGAGCGGCCGTAGCAAGTGGCGCAAACGCCGGTGCCGGTGGTGCAGGTCAGGACCGAGCGGACCTTGACCGTCGTGATGCCGGCTTCGAGCAGAGCATCGATCGCGGGGTCACCGAGATCGTGGCCACGCTCGACGATGACGGTGCCGTTCGCGTCGACTGCATCGGCCGCCAAGGTACGGGCGTACGTGCTGGTCTCCACGTGAGCATCGCGGATCATCGTGCCGTCGGCCTGCTTCTCGGCGATCGTGGTGACGATGCCGCGCTCTGTTCCACAGTCGACCTCGCGGACGATGACGTCCTGCGAAACGTCCACCAGACGACGGGTCAGGTAACCCGAGTCGGCGGTGCGGAGTGCGGTATCGGCCAGACCCTTACGAGCACCGTGCGTGTTGATGAAGTACTCGAGAACGGTCAGGCCTTCCTTGAAGGAAGACTTGATCGGACGCGGGATGAACTCACCCTTCGGGTTTGTCACCAGGCCCTTCATACCGGCGAGCGAGCGAACCTGAGTCATGTTGCCGGCTGCGCCGGACTTCACGATCATCGGGATCGGGTTGCTGTCGGGGAAGTGAGCCTCCATGGCCTTGCCGACCTTGTCGGTCGCTTCCTGCCAAATGGTGACCAGAGCGCTGTTGCGCTCCTTCTTGTCCAGAGCACCACGCTGGTACTGCTTCTCGATCTTGTCGGCCTGAGCCTCGAAGTCCTCGATGATGGCAGGCTTCTCCGGCGGCACGAGCACGTCGGAGATCGAGACCGTGACACCCGAACGGGTGGCCCAGTAGAACCCGACGTCCTTGAGCTTGTCGACGGTCTGAGCAACCACGATCATCGGGTACCGCTCGGCGAGATCGTTGATGATCGTCGCCTGGCGCTTCTTCGGCATCTGCTCGTTGACGAACGGGTAGTCCGCCGGAAGCAGCTCGTTGAAGAGCACACGGCCGAGTGTCGTGGTGGCGGTCCAGCCGTCACCGTAGTTCCAGCCCTCGGGGAACAGTTCGTTCTCGAGGTCGCGCGGCGGACGCTGCTGCGTCAGACGCACCTTGATCTGAGCCTGAACCGAGAGCGCGCCGCGGTCGACTGCCATCTGAGCCTCGGCGGGCGAGGAGTACACGCCCTGCTCTGCCTCGTCGTTGGTCGGAGCAACGAGCTCACCGGTGACACCCTCGTCGAGACGGGTCAGGTGGAACAGACCCGTGACCATGTCCAGACGCGGCATGGCGAGCGGGCGACCCGAAGCAGGCGAGAGGATGTTGTTCGAGGACAGCATCAGGATGCGTGCCTCGGCCTGAGCCTCTGCCGACAGCGGGAGGTGAACAGCCATCTGGTCACCGTCGAAGTCGGCGTTGAAGGCCTCACACACCAGCGGGTGGAGCTGAATGGCCTTGCCCTCGACGAGCTGCGGCTCGAATGCCTGGATACCCAGACGGTGCAGCGTAGGTGCACGGTTGAGCAGCACGGGGTGCTCGGCGATGACCTCTTCGAGGACGTCCCACACCTGGACGCGCTTGCGCTCGACCATGCGCTTGGCCGACTTGATGTTCTGCGCGTGGTTGAGATCGACCAGACGCTTCATCACGAACGGCTTGAACAGCTCGAGAGCCATCAGCTTGGGCAGACCACACTGGTGCAGCTTGAGCTGAGGACCGACGACGATGACGGAACGACCCGAGTAGTCGACGCGCTTACCGAGCAGGTTCTGACGGAAGCGACCCTGCTTGCCCTTGAGCAGATCGCTCAGGGACTTCAGCGGGCGGTTACCCGGTCCGGTGACCGGACGTCCACGACGACCGTTGTCGAACAGGGCGTCGACCGACTCCTGCAGCATCCGCTTCTCGTTGTTGACGATGATCTCGGGTGCACCGAGGTCGATCAGTCGCTTGAGGCGGTTGTTGCGGTTGATGACGCGGCGGTACAGGTCGTTGAGGTCGGACGTCGCGAAACGTCCACCGTCGAGCTGAACCATCGGGCGAAGCTCCGGCGGGATCACCGGAACAGCGTTGAGGACCATGCCCATCGGCGAGTTGCCGTTGGTCTGGAATGCCGCAACCACCTTGAGGCGCTTGAGTGCACGCAGCTTCTTCTGGCCCTTGCCGCTGCGGATGGTCTCGCGGAGAGACTCTGCCTCGGCGTCGAGGTCGAAGTTCTGCATCAGGATCTGGATGGACTCTGCGCCCATCGCACCCGTGAAGTACTCGCCGTAACGGTCGACCAGCTCGCGGTACAGGAGCTCGTCGATGATGAGCTGCTTGACGCTCAGCTTGGTGAAGGTGGTCCAGATCTCGTCGAGACGATCCAGCTCACGCTGCGCGCGGTCACGGAGCTGACGCATTTCGCGCTCGCCGCCGTCCTTGACCTTGCGGCGGACATCGGACTTCGCGCCCTCTGCCTCGAGCTCGGCGATGTCGGCTTCGAGCTTCTGCGCACGTGCCTCGAGATCGGCGTCGCGCTGATCTGCGACGGTCTTCTTTTCGACCTGCATCTCGGCTTCGAGGGTGGACAGCTCGTTGTGACGGAGCTCCTCGTCGACACCGACGATGACGTAGGCAGCGAAGTAGATGATCTTTTCGAGATCCTTCGGAGCCAGGTCGAGCAGGTAACCGAGACGGCTCGGAACACCCTTGAAGTACCAGATGTGCGTGACCGGTGCGGCCAGTTCGATGTGACCCATGCGCTCACGACGAACCTTGGCGCGAGTGACCTCGACGCCACAGCGCTCACAGATGATGCCCTTGAAGCGGACACGCTTGTACTTACCGCAGTAGCACTCCCAGTCCCGAGTGGGGCCGAAGATCTTCTCGCAGAAGAGGCCGTCCTTCTCGGGCTTGAGCGTGCGGTAGTTGATGGTCTCCGGCTTCTTGACCTCGCCGTAGGACCAATTGCGGATGTCCTCTGCACTGGCCAAGCCAATGCGGAGTTCATCGAAGAAGTTGACGTCGAGCACGTAACTTCCTTTCCCCGTTGGGGTTACGGTTGCCGGTCACCCGGCAACCTGACTGCCAATTCAAATGTGAACTACGCCCCCGGGCCGCTCTTTCAAGAGCAACCCGGGGACCGAAACCTAGTTCGCGAGGTCGTCGACCGTCGCAGCTTCGTTCCTGGACAGGTTGATGCCCAGGTTCGCTGCGGCCCGCTCCAAGTCCTCGTCGTCGCCGTCCGCCATCGTGATGGCCGCGCCGTCCGAGGACAGCACCTCCACATTGAGGCAGAGCGACTGGAGCTCCTTGAGGAGCACCTTGAACGACTCGGGGATGCCGGGTTCGGGGATGTTCTCGCCCTTGACGATGGCTTCGTACACCTTGACTCGACCGACCACGTCGTCCGACTTGATGGTCAGCAGTTCCTGCAGCGTGTAAGCCGCGCCGTAGGCCTGCATCGCCCAGCACTCCATCTCACCGAAGCGCTGGCCACCGAACTGGGCCTTACCACCGAGAGGCTGCTGCGTGATCATCGAGTACGGACCGGTCGAACGAGCGTGGATCTTGTCGTCGACCAAGTGGTGCAGCTTGATGATGTACATGTAACCGACCGAGACCGGGTACGGGAACGGCTCGCCGGAGCGGCCGTCGAACAAGGCGGCCTTTCCGTCGGGTCCGACCATCTGCTCGCCGTCACGGTTCGGCAGCGTCGCGCCGAGGAGACCGGTGAGCTCGTCTTCCTTCGCACCGTCGAACACCGGGGTGGCGATGTTCGAGTCGGCCGGAGCGGACAGCATCTCTTCCGGCAGGGTCGCAGCCCAGTCGGGACGAGAGCCGTCGGACGCGATCTGAACGTTCCAGCCGGTCTTGCCGATCCACCCGAGGTGGGTCTCCAAGACCTGACCGATGTTCATACGACGCGGGACGCCGTGCGTGTTCAAGATGATGTCGACAGGCGTGCCGTCCGAGAGGAACGGCATGTCTTCCTGCGGCAGGATCTTGCCGATGACGCCCTTGTTACCGTGGCGGCCGGCGAGCTTGTCGCCGTCCTGGATCTTGCGCTTCTGTGCCACGTAGACGCGGACCAGCTCGTTGACACCGGGAGGCAGATCGTCGTCTTCGTCACGCGAGAACACGCGGATTCCGATGACCTTGCCGGTCTCACCGTGAGGAACCTTGAGGGACGTGTCACGAACCTCGCGAGCCTTCTCACCGAAGATGGCGCGAAGGAGGCGCTCTTCGGGGGTCAGCTCGGTCTCGCCCTTCGGCGTGACCTTTCCGACCAGCACGTCGCCGTCACGAACCTCGGCACCGATACGGATGATGCCGCGCTCGTCGAGGTCGGCGAGGACCTCGTCGGAGACGTTCGGGATGTCGCGAGTGATTTCCTCGGCACCGAGCTTGGTGTCGCGGGCATCGATCTCGTGCTCCTCGATGTGAATCGAGGTCAGGACGTCCTCTTCCACGAGACGCTGCGACAGAATGATCGCGTCCTCGTAGTTGTGGCCTTCCCACGGCATGATCGCGACGAGCAAGTTCTTGCCCAGCGCCATCTCACCGTTCTCGGTGCAAGGACCGTCGGCCAGAACCTGGCCGGCCTCGACACGCTGTCCCTCGTCCACGATCGGACGCTGGTTGGCGCACGTGCCCTGGTTGGAACGCGCGAACTTGCGCATCCGGTACGTCTTGCGGCTTCCGTCGTCAGCCATCACCGTGACGTAGTCCGCGGAGATCTCCTCCACGACACCGGTCTTCTCGGTGATGATGACGTCGCCGGCATCCACAGCTGCACGCAACTCCATGCCGGTACCGACGAGAGGTGCCTCGCTGCGAACCAGCGGGACAGCCTGACGCTGCATGTTCGCGCCCATCAGGGCACGGTTTGCATCGTCGTGCTCGAGGAACGGAATCATCGCGGTTGCGACGGACACCATCTGACGCGGCGAAACGTCCATGTAGTCGATGTCGGAGGACGCGACGAACTCGACCTCGCCACCCTTACGGCGGACGAGAATCTTCGAGTCGGTGAAGCGACCCTCGCGGTCGATGGCCGAGTTGGCCTGCGCGACTACGTGGCGGTCTTCTTCGTCAGCGGTCAGGTAGTCGACCTCGTCGGTCACCTGTCCGTCGACGACGCGACGGTACGGGGTCTCGATGAAACCGAACGGGTTGACGCGGGCGTAGACCGACAGCGAACCGATCAGGCCGATGTTCGGGCCTTCCGGGGTCTCGATCGGGCACATGCGGCCGTAGTGCGACGGGTGAACGTCGCGAACCTCGAGGCCGGCGCGCTCACGGGACAGACCACCCGGGCCCAGGGCGGACAGACGACGCTTGTGCGTCAGCCCCGACAGCGGGTTGTTCTGGTCCATGAACTGCGACAGCTGGGAGGTTCCGAAGAACTCCCTGATCGCAGCGACGACGGGACGGATGTTGATCAGCGTCTGAGGCGTGATTGCCTCGACGTCCTGCGTGGTCATGCGCTCACGAACCACACGCTCCATGCGGGACAGGCCCACGCGGATCTGGTTCTGGATGAGCTCGCCGACGGTACGCAGACGACGGTTGCCGAAGTGGTCGATGTCGTCGACCTCGACGGGAACCTCGACGCCGCCCGGAGCCGTCATCGAGGTGTCACCTGCGTGCAGACGCACGAGGTACTCGACGGTGGCGACGATGTCTTCTTCGGTGAGCGTGGATGCAACGATCGGCTGACCCGCGTTCAGGCCGAGCTTCTTGTTGATCTTGTAACGACCCACGCGAGCGAGGTCGTAGCGCTTGTCCTTGAAGAACAGGTTCTCCAGCAGGGTCTGCGCGCTCTCCTTGGTGGGGGCTCGCCCGGACGCAGCTTGCGGTAGATGTCGAGCAACGCCTCATCGGTGCCGGCGGTGTTGTCCTTCTCCAGCGTGGCCATGAGGATCTCGGAGAAGCCGAAGCGCTCCGTGATCTGCTCGGTGGTCCAGCCGAGTGCCTTGAGCAGGACGGTGACAGGCTGACGACGCTTGCGGTCGATACGGACACCAACGGTGTCGCGCTTGTCGACGTCGAACTCGAGCCATGCGCCGCGACCCGGGATCACCTTGACGCTGTGCAGATCCTTCTCGGTGCTCTTGTCGACGCTCATGTCGAAGTACACACCGGGGGAACGCACGAGCTGCGAGACGACCACACGCTCGGTGCCGTTGATGATGAAGGTGCCCTTGTCGGTCATCATCGGGAAATCTCCCATGAAGACCGTCTGGCTCTTGATCTCACCAGTGTTGTTGTTGATGAACTCCGCGGTGACGAACAACGGCGCCGCGTAGGTCATGTCCTTGTCTTTGCACTCGTCCGTCGAGGCCTTGACCTCGTCGAATCGAGGGTCGGAGAAGGACAGCGACATAGTGCCGTTGAAATCCTCGATCGGAGAAAGCTCCGCGAGGATGTCCTCGAGACCACCGGACACTGCATTGTCGCCGAGTGCCGCTGCTCGTTCACGCCAACTCTGCGCGCCGATCAGCCACTCGAACGAATCTGTCTGTACGTCAAGAAGCCCGGGAACTTCGAGGGGTTCGCGAACTTTCGCGAACGAAACCCTCTTCGGGGCTCCGGGGATTCCGGAAACTGCCTTGGTCTGGCTAGAGACTGCCAAGATGCGTCCTTCCAGCACCTCACGCGGGCCGCTCCGTGCTGTTGCGACCGCCGCTGTATCTGCTTCGAATTTCGCTGGTTACAACCCGAACGAAACCCGTCGCAGAAAGCAAGAAGTACTTGACTTCGCAGCGGTTGAGACGAGGGGTGGACAGGAGGCAGCCAGCGCAACGTCCAAAAGTACACCCTTACTCTGGAAATGTCGAGTCGGGTGTAACTGAGGGTCGAATTCAGATACTGACGTGAGACTGCCGATCACTCGTCCGTGCATGTTCACCGATCAGAGTGGACCTTGCGGACCGCTCCGTCAAGGGCGAGAGCGCGTGTCGCAGCATTCGAACATTCGTGACGCGCATTCGAACACTGCCACCGGGAGTGTAGCCAGCAACGGCGTCACATACGAAAAATCTGGACCGACATCGTGCGTCGATCCAGATCTTCGCGCTGGTGCGCAGGTGCTACTGGTCGCGAATCTCCGAGCTACTGGTCGCGAATCTCCGAGATCAGCCAGTTTCCGTCCTGCTTCTCCAGACTCACGATGACCATTCCGGAGCGAGAGTCTGCCGCCACGCCGTTCTGCGTCGAGCTGACGTTCAGTTGGGCGAGCAACTGCGCCCGGTCCTTCTCGAGCCGTGTGATCCCGATCAGCGGGACATCAGCGGTCGTTGCCGTCTGGGTTTGTTCGACGCCGGCCTTCTGCGTGTCCTTGTACTGCGTCAGCTGATCGCGCATCGACTGGTTCAGGCCCTGGACACCCTTGTCGAAATCGGCGTCGAAGGTGTCGGGAGAAAACGTGAAGACTGCAGCCAACGCCGACGGCGTCACACGAAGAACTTCAGCCGTGGCGCCTTCGTCCACCCAGGCGATGTCGTCCGTCTTCGCGCCGACTTTGAAGAAGGCGATGCCGGCGAGGATCGCGACGATGACCGCTGCGGCCCCCAGGATCGCGACCAGGCGCCAACCGGCCTTGGATTGTGTAGGTGTTGTCGCCGACTCCCCCGCGCCCGTCTCCGGGGTAGCAGGGGCCTGGGGCTCGTCTGCGACGGTTTTCGCCGGTTTGGTCAGATCGGGGCCCGGTGTGGATTCCGGAGCGTCGGTTTCCGTCTTCGGCGGCTCGATTTCTCCGGACTCGGCCTTCGTGAGCGTCGGCTTCGCAACCTCCGGCTTCACAGCCTCCTGTGTTTCTTCTTCCGGCTGTTCGATCGTGGGCTCGACCGGATCCGAATCGGACGTCCCCGCGGGGACGTTGAGCGAGCGAGCGCTTCCCGCGATCTTCGGCCGACGGTTCTGCGGGGAGGACGGTCCGCCGGTACGACGTTTGGGTGGCATTACGCGCTTCTCCTTCGAGGGATGTCGGTGTGCAGGTTCGACGAACTACTGGCCACCGGAATCACCACCCTCGGTTGTCGGTGCGGGAGCACCGGAGGCAGGTGCCTCGGTCCCCGAACCGGGTGCGGGCGTTGCGTCAGGAGCAGGCGTGGAGCCGTCGGTGGCCGGCAGGGTGCCGGAGCCGAGATCGAGCCGAGAGCCGATCGGATCAGCCGACTGAGCCTTCCAGACCCCGTCGACCTCGACCATGCCCAGCCGCATGCCGAGCTGATTCTTGACGAACTGGTTGCCCTGGGTCGTGGTGACTCGAACGAGGACCAGTGCCGTGGCGGTCCGGTCATCGGTATTGAGCTCGGTCAGCGCGGACTGAACGACTTCGGTGTCAGCCTTCGAGCCCGAGTTACGCAACTCGTCGGTGATGGAATCCTGAACGGTCTGCAGATACGCCGTCATCTCGTCACCGGTCACCGAAGAACGCATGTTCTCGATCGACTGGTCGAGATTGGCCGAATCCGCGTTGTTGAGGTTGATCGCGACTTGCTGCGCACCGATAAGCGCGTCGTCACGCATCTCGGCGGTGGTGCGGTCGGTGGTGAGCGCCCGAACGTACGGGACGCCGAACACACCGAGCGCAACCACTGCCGCCAGAAGCAAGACACCGACCGCAATCAGAGACGCTGTCAGCCCCTTCGGTCTACCGGTTGTCGGCGCTCCCGATTCGACTTGCTCGGGCCCGCCGGACTGCGGGGAACTGTTTCTCTGAATCACACTCACTACCCTACTTACCTGTTTTGCCCAGCCTCTGGCCGCGAATCGTCAACTGCCACAACTCAGTAGCCTGAACTGCACAAACTCGACCACATTCGGATCGGTCTACTTCGGTGTCACTCCGAGCAACGGCGCCAACTGCGTCGCGATCGGGTTGAGGTTCAACTTGTCCGGATCGACCTTCGGCTTGAAGTCCCAAGGCTGGATCGTGTCGGGATCGGCGTACACCACGCGGTTGGCACTGCGGACGCCCGTCTCGCTGCCCAGCGGCGTCTCACACGACGCGGCGGTGTTGAGCGGGAAGTCCTGCTGGGTGTCGTCGAAATTGGGATTCTGACGCTTCATCTCGTCCAGGATCGCCATGGTGCCTTCGTAACCCACCGTGCACGAGAGCGGATTGTTGGTCTCCAGCACCAAGCCCTGATGGACCGTTCCGTCGCCGGGAGCAACCGTCGGTGCGGCAGCGGCCAGGCCGGGAAGGAAGATCAGGAACGGCTGCAGCGCGATCGTTCGCGGCGCAAGCGTCTCGGTGGTCGCGGCAAGATTGGTCAGGTCAGTCGTCAGGCTCGGGCCCGCCTCGTTGATGAGGGCACCGATCTGATCGCTGGCCGGGATGCCGTTGTCGATCAAGCGACGGATGTCCGGATCGCTGGTCCGCAACTGCGCCGTGACAGCATCGAGATCGGTACTGAACTGCTTGATCGCGGAGGACTGATCCGACTGCGTCGTCAATACCGTCTCACTGTTCCGAATCAGCGCGAGCGTCTGAGGCAGAGTGTCGAGCCCGGACTGCGAGAGGCCGGACAGCGAATCGGCCAGGACCTGAATGTCCTCGCCCTTGCCGTTGAACGCTGCACCGAGTTCGACGGCGACGGTGTGGAGCGCGTCGACGGGCACGGACTTGACCAAGCCGTTGGCACTGGTCAGCACATCCTCGATCGGGATCGGAGTTGTGGTGTCCCCCACCGCGATCACCGAGCCGTCCTCGAGAAACGGTCCCTGGTCGGTATCGGGCTGAAGGTCGACGTACTGCTCACCGATGGCGGAGCGGTTGGCCACGACGGCACGGGCCGACGCGGGAATCTCCGGAGCACTGTTGTCGATCTTCAGGTCGACCTGAATTCCGTCCTCGGTCAACGACATGTCGCCCACTCGCCCGACCGGCACGCCGCGATACGTCACCTCGGCGTTGGTGAAAATTCCACCGGACGTGGCCAATTCGGTCTTGACCGTGTACTGACCGAACCCCATGAGGTTGTCCAGGCGCACGTACTTGGCGCCGACGTAGATGAGACCCAGGAGCGCAACCACGACAAAGCCGACGAGCTGCCATCTGACCAGAGCTGATCTCACTGTCCATCACCGCCGATTCCGAACTGTTCCAGCATTCCCTGGATGGGGTTGAGTGGGTTCGCCGCGGGCGCCGGCGTTGCCGGGTCACCCGCTGTTGTGGCGGGAAGGCCGGCGACAACGGGAACCTGCGGCAGGATCGGAGCGATCGGCAGCAGTGACACTGTCGGCCAGCCCGGTCGCGGTCCGTTGCCGTTGTAGTACGGGTTGGAGGGGTCGACCACCGGCTTGGGATTGCCGAACTTGGGCTGGCGGTATTCCGGTTCTCCCTGCCCGACACCGAGACCCGAGAGTGTATTGCCGATCTGCAGGTCGACACTCAGGAAGAGGTTGACGGAACCACCCTGTGCAATCTTCTCGACACCGTCCGGGAACGGGAACGTCGGAAGGAACGGAAGTGCCCCCACGAAGTCGTCACCGGAGTCTGCGAGCGCCTGCAGCGTCGGACGCAGAGCCTGAAGATCAGCGATCAGATCGTCCTTGGACTGTGTGAGGACGTCGGTTCCCACTGTTCCGAGTCGATCCACCTGAGCGAGCATCTGCGTCAGCTGCGGACGCTGCTCGTTGAGAACCTGTGTCGCAACGGGGAGTTCCTCGAGAATCTTCCCGATCTTCTCGTTCTGATCGTTGACGCGAGTCGAGAGCACATCCAGGCCGTCGAGCGCGCGTGTGATGTCGTCACGCTGCTCGTTGAGTCCACCGATGAGTGTGTTCGCCTGCTCCAGAAGACTTCTCGTCTTGCCTTCGCGACCGTCGAACGCGGCACCGAGTTCTTCGACGATGGGCTGCAACTGGCCCACACCGCCGCCATTGAGCAGCAGCGACAATGCGCCGAGAACCTGCTCGATCTCCGTGGCGTGGCGAGTGCGATCCAGCGGAATGAGATCACCGTCGGCCAGCTTCGTAGAGTCCGGTCCGGACGGCGGGGCCGACAGCTGGATGAACTTCTCGCCGAGCAGGTTGGTCTGCTCGACCGCGGCAATTGCGTTGGCGGGCAGATCAACCGACGAGTCGAGGATAATGCCGACATCCGCGGTCCATCCGTCCGGTCCGACCGACACGTCGTCGACGCGACCGACGGGAACGCCGTCGACCTTCACAGCGGACTGCGGAACCAAGTCGAGCACGTCGTCGAACTGAATGGTCAAGTGCATCGGATCGGAACCCACATCAGGACCGCCGGGAAGCGGGACAGCGTAGATCCCCTCGGACGAGCAGGCGGTTGCCGAGATCAGGACGGCGCACAATCCGGCGCCGACTATCAATGAACGCTTCACTCGCCCTCCCCGTTTCCACTGGTCAGTCGCGGTGACACGACGCCGGGCACAGTGCCCGGAACTACCTGCATCTGTCGTTCGGAACCGGCAAGGATGCCGAAGGGAAGGTTCAGGCCTGCAGCCTGATTGGCTGCGTCGGTCATCGCTGCGACGTTTGCGCACTGGTCGATAGCCGGTTGCATCTGCCTTCCCAATGCCTCGAACCGCGGATCACCGGGCAACAGCTTGCCGAGGTCCATCAACTTGCAGAGCACGCCGGCCGGGTTCTGAAGATCAGGGAACGCCAGACGTGAAGCCAGCACACCTGATTCGGCGTCGTACGAGTTGACCAAGTTGGAGATCGCCAGCGGAAGCATGGTGAGCGTGTTGGCCAGTGCTTCCTTGTTGTTCGCCAATGTCTGTGTCGGTTCGACGAGACCTTCGGTTGTCTGGACCAGTTGATCGCGGTTGTCGGCCACGAACTTCGCGACGTCGCCGAGCGCAATCGAGAGCTGGTTCAGAGCGGCACCGAGATCGTCGCGCTCACCTGCCAGGAATCCGGTCAGGTCCGACAACTGCGTGTTGAACTGGCGCACCTGCTGATCGTTGGCCGCGAGAGCGCCCACAAAAGTATCCAGGTTCTTGATGGTGAGCGAGATGTTGTCACGCGAATCGTTGAGCGTCCGTGCGGCATCCGAGAGGTTGGTGATGCTGTCTCCCAACGCTTCACCGTTGCCCTCGAGGTTGGCCGCACCTGTCTCGACGAAATCGGACAGTGCTCCGTTCTTGTTGGCACCTTCAGGACCGAGAGCCGACGCGAGTTCGTCGATGCTGGAGTACAACTGGTCGACCTCGACAGGCGTCGCCGTCTTCTCGATCGGAATTACTGCACCGCTGGCCATCTTGTCGCCGCCGGTGAAGACCGGTGTCAGCTGGATGTAGCGGTCGGCAACCACCGACGGCGTGATCTGAGCGGCACTGGCACCCGCGGGAATGTCGATCCCACGATCGACACGCAGCTCGACCTTGACCTGATCTCCCTGGGGTTCGACGGATTCGACGGTGCCGACCTTGACACCGAGGACACGAACGTCGGAACCGTCGTAGATACCCACCGACTTGTCGAAGTAGGCGGTGATCTTGGTGGTACCGGCGCGAGTGAACACCCACCACAGCGCGCCACCGATTACGAGTAACCCGATCAGAACAGCGGCGATGATCGCGACCGAGCGCTTCTTGGAGCCGCTTCCGGCTTCGGCAGTATCAGCCATCAGTTGCCTCCCAACGTACGAACGGGGTCACGGTAGCCCGGAATGTCCGGCAGACCCGGCGGAAGGAGGTTCACGACGACCTGGTCGAACCAACGGCCGTTGCCGACCACGTTGGCGTACAAGCGAATGAAGGGTTCGTAGAGCTTCAGTGCCTTGTCCAAGTTCTCGTTGTTGGCCTTCAAGATGTCGATGACGCCGTTGAGCTGCGTCAGCGCCGGCCCGATTGCCGCCTCGTTGTCACGAACGAGACCGGTGAGCTGCTGAGAGACGCGCTGAGTTCCGGTGAGCAGCTGCGAAATCGCTTGCTGGCGATTGTTGAGTTCCTGCACCAAAAGTCCGCCGTCACGGATCAGCTGGGTGAATTCCTTGTTGCGGTCAGCAAGAATCTGCGACGTCTTCCCGGTGGCGGCGAAGAGCTTCTGCAAGTCCTGATCGCGGCTCGCGATCGTCTGCGACAGCCGACTGACGCCGTCGAGCGAAGCGCGGACATCGCCAGGTGTCTCGGAGAATGCCTGGGACAACGTCTCCATGCTCTTCGCCAACTGGTCGGTGTCGATGTCGCCGACTGTGTCTGCCGCGGCCGAGAAGGCCTGAACGACGTCGTACGGAGAGGTGGTGCGCTCGAGCGGAATCCGATCCTTGGGATCGAGGTTGTCGGTTCCGCGCGGATCTAGGGCGAGGTACTTCTGTCCCAGAATGGTCTTGATCTGAATGGACGCAGAGGTTTGATCTCCCACCCACGCGTCACTGACCTTGAAGTCGACGAGAACACGGTCACCGTCGAGATCGACGGAAGTGACCTTGCCGACCTTCACGCCGGCGATACGAACCTCGTTACCAGGCTTGAGACCCGCGGCTTCGGAGAACTCGGCGGAGTAGGACGAGCCTGCTCCCACGAACGGAAGCGAATCGAGGAAGAACGCGGACAAAGTGGCCAGCAGCACCACGAAGATACCGATGGCTCCGGCCATTGCCGGACTGCGACGTTTACTCATCGACCTTGCAACTCCCTCATACCGTCTTGAGTGCATCGCGTGGCCGCGTTGGTGTAAATCGGCTGATTGACCGTCGGCAGGCCGGTGGGCAGATTCAGCGACGCAGACTGTCCTGGACCGGCAACGATGTCGATTCCGCACAGATAGAACTGGAACCAGGAACCGTAGCTCGCTACGCGTGCGAGCTTCTCGAGCTTGACCGGCAAGGTCTCGAGCACCGCGTTGACGTCGTCACTCCGACGATTGAGTGTGGTCGCCAGCGTGTTGAGTGCCGTGATCGAGCCCTGAATCGACGGCCGCGTCGGCTCGAGCAAGTCTGCCGTCGCGTCGGTCAGGCCTGCGAGTGAGGTGACGGCCGAACCGACCACCCCACGCTCGTTGGCCAACCCGGTGACGAGTTGCTGGGTGTTGACGATCAGTGAATCGAGGTTCTTGTCGTTCGCGTTGACGGTGTCGAGAACGTCGTTGAGGTTCTTGATCACCGCGCCGATGACCGCGTCCTTGTCCGCGACGGTGTTGGTCAGGCTCGCGGTGTTGCGCACGAGCTCACTGATGGTGCCCGATTCGCCTTGGAAGACCTGGATGATCTGGTACGACAGCTTGTTGACGTCGTCCGCGCTCAGGGTGGTGAACAGCGGCTTGAAGCCGTTGAAGAGTGTCGTGAGGTTGACTGCCGGGCGCGTCTGAGACAGCGGCAGGGTATCGCCGCCGGTGATCTTCTTGCCTTGGCTGCCTTCACCTTGCGAGAGCGAGATGTACCGCTGCCCCACCAGGTTGCGGAACCGGATGGTGGCGATGGAACTGGCCGGCAACCAATCACGGTCGGATACCGAGAACTGGACCTCGGCCTGGTTGTCGTTGACGATGGCAATCTTCTCGACCTGGCCGACACGAACACCGGCAATGCGAACCTCGTCGCCCTCGTTCAACGAAGTGACGTCGGAGAAGACTGCGTTGAACTTGGTGCCGCCACCGCCGCCGAGGTTGGCGATACTGGCTGCCAGCAGTCCTGTCGCCAGGACCGTCACCACAACGAAGATGATGAGCTTTGTCAGCGGAGCTGCGAGTCCTCTCATTGGACGCTCACCTCCGCACCTGCGAATGCCGGAGCGCTGACCATCGTGGTCCACGCCGGAACATCGTCCGGCGCAACACCGTTGGCCTGTCCGTAGATCACCTTCAACGTATCCTCTTCGAGTTTCGAGCCCGCGTAGCCGGCCTGCTGAGCCGGACCGCTGTTGTTGGTCGAGAACAACTGAGGTCCGGAGCCCTCGGGTGCAGGCAGGAATTCCATGGTGGCGGGACCTGGATTGCGGGAAGGAACCTGGTAGGAACCGTCACCGTACGAACCGCCGGGGTACTGCGGGAACGGACGGCCGGGCTCGGTGACGTTGTCGTAGCAAACCGGGCCGCGGTTGTCGACGAGCCGTGGCTCGTCTTGGTTGGGCAGGTAGCGACCCTTGGGGTTCACGATCTGAATACTCGCACGCACACCAGGATTGGGCGCGTCGGTGGACAGGATCTTGGCAGCTTCCGGAGCGGTGTCCGAGAAGCCCTTGAACGTGCACCCGAAGGTCGGAGAGTACTGGGCCAGAAGCTGGAGAGCTTCCTTCGAATCCGCAGCGAGCGTGATGATCGAGGACGAGTTCGCTTCGAGGAAGGCTGCGGTGTCCGACGATGTCACGGTGAGCGACGCCAGCAGTGTCCGCAACTGGTCCTGCTTCTGCACCACCGTGTTACCCGTGGTCCGCAGATTGTCGAGAGCGTTGATCAGATCGGGCGCAGCGTCCGAGTACGTCTGGGAGAAGTCCGCGAACTTGCGCAGATCCTCTTGCACCGCGGGCAGTTCGGTATTGACGCCGCGGAAGATCTCCTCGAGACGATCGACCGTCAGACCGAGCTCGGCGCCGCGTCCCGTCAGACCCTGCGCGAGAGAACCGAGAGTGTTCGCCAGATCCTGCGGCGGAATCGCCTGCAGAAGTGGGAGCAGTCCGTCCAGAACGTCGCCGACCTCGACAGCATTGCCGCTCTTGTCCTGGTGGATCACCGTTCCCGCGGAAATCGGGGTCGCGGTGGTTCCCTCCGGAATGATCAGGGAGACGTAGCGCTCACCGAAAAGCGTCTTCGGGAGCAGACGCGCCGTGACGTTGGACGGAATGAGATCAGCCTTGTCCGGCTCGATCGCGAGGACCGAGGTGACCTGGCCGTCTTTCGTCGACGCGGATCGCACCTCGCCGACCAGCAGCCCACGGACCTTGACGTCCGCGTTGGGTGGCAACGCATTTCCGACTGTGTCGGTCACGAGGTCGATCTTCACGACGTCCTTGAACGTCTTGTTGAAGGTTCCGATGGTGAAGGCCAGGAACAATGCCAACACCACGAAGAACACGAGTCCGAGCACACGGCGGCGCAGGACTGACGGAGCCTCGATCATCCGGCCACCCTCACTGTCGTCGTGGTGCCCCAGATTGCGAGGCTGAGGAAGAAGTCGAGAACGGCGA
Organism: Rhodococcus sp. NJ-530; assembly: GCF_003860625.1. Taxonomy (NCBI): domain Bacteria; kingdom Bacillati; phylum Actinomycetota; class Actinomycetes; order Mycobacteriales; family Nocardiaceae; genus Rhodococcus; species Rhodococcus sp. NJ-530. Next base: position 1,805,119 of record NZ_CP034152.1, on the reverse strand, counting down.
TCGTCACGATTGCGGCGCGAACAGCGCGGCCGACGGCCACGCCGACACCTGCGGGACCACCTGAGGCATGGAACCCGTAGTAGCAGTGGATCAGGATCAGCACGAAGGCGAATACCAGGACTTTCGCAAACGAATACAGCACGTCCTGCGGTGGCAGGAACAGGTTGAAGTAGTGGTCGTAGGAACCCGTCGACTGCCCGTTGAAGACCGTGCTGATCACTCTCGAGGCGAGGTACGCCGCAAGCAGACCCACGATGTACAGCGGGATGACGGCGACGAAGCCGGCGATCATGCGCGTCGTGACCAGGAACGGCACCGACGGAACTGCCATGACCTCGAGCGCGTCGATCTCTTCGGAGATACGCATGGCACCGAGTTGGGCGGTGAAGCCACAACCAACCGTGGCCGAGAGCGCAAGAGCCGCAACGATCGGAGCGATCTCACGGGTGTTGACGTATGCGGAGAGGAAGCCGGTCAGGACCGAGCTACCCAACTGCTCCAGAGCGGCGAAGCCCTGGAGGCCGACGACGACACCGGTGAATCCGGACATCATCGCGATGACGCCGATGGTTCCGCCGATCACTGCGAGCGCACCGCTACCGAAGGTCACTTCGGCGAGTAGTCGAAGCGTCTCCTTCCGATACCGATGCAGGGTGCGCGGGGTCCACGCGATGGCGCGCGCGTAGAACGACATCTGCTCGCCCGCGCGGTCCAACGCGTTCACTGGAATTCTGGCTACTTTGCGACTCTTCAGCAGGAACTGATCGCCGCGGCCTCGTGCGATGGTCATTTAGGTCAAGATCCCTTCGCCGGCACGATCTGGAGGTACACCATCGTCAGAATCAGATTGGCGAAGAACAACAGCAGGAACGTGATGACGACGGCCTGGTTCACCGCCTCACCGACGCCCTTCGGGCCACCGGACGGGTGGAGTCCCTTGTACGCGGAGATCACACCAGCGATGACACCGAACACCGCGGCTTTGATCTCACCGCTCCAAATGTCCGGTAGCTGCGCAAAAGCTGAGAACGACGAGATGTAGGCGCCGGGGTTACCGCCCTGCAGGATCACGTTGAAGAAGTAACCACCCGCGATACCGACGACGGACACCAGTCCGTTGAGCAGAACAGCGATCAGCACCATCGCGAGTACACGCGGAACCACCAGGCGCTGAATCGGATTGATTCCGAGGACTTCCATCGCGTCGATCTCTTCGCGAATGGTTCGAGAACCGAGGTCGGCCGTCACGGCCGATCCGGCCGCACCGGCGACCAACAATGCTGTCACCAGAGGGCTACCCTGCTGGATCACCGCCAGGACGCTGGCAGCGCCGGTGAACGATTCTGCGCCCAACTGCTTGATCAGCGAACCGGTCTGCAGTGAGACGACGGCGCCGAAAGGAATGGCTACCAATGCCGTCGGCAAAATTGTCACGCTGGCGATGAACCAGGCCTGCTCGATGAACTCACGGAACTGAAATGGACGCCGGAACGTATTCCTGACGACGTCGACAAACAGTTCGACGATGTTTCCGGCCTGAGTTAATGCTCCGTTGACCGGACTCAGAACCGAGTTGCGGGTAACCCCCATCCGATATGCCTACCCTTGCCCGTGTGTCGTGTTTCCGTAGGGATCGCCCTCGTATGCAGGAATGACCTGCGTGTCTTGCGAGTTGTCGTTCCACTCCCCCTGATAGCCGCTCGCGTCGGCGTACTGGGGAGCGTACTGCCCAGTTCCGTCAACCTCGTCAAGGCTGTCCTGAATTGCCGCCTGAGCGTTAGCTGGGAGGGTGTGCATGATCTGGCGGACGCGCTCCTGGCGACGACGAACAGCCTGACGCTCCGGGTTTCCGGGGGTGGCCTTCATCTGCGGCACGATGCCCTCGACGTCGTCGACACCACCGGCGTGGTGACCGGCGTCGACGAGCGCCTGCTCGTGCGCCATCTGAGCCTCGTCCTTCTCCTCCGACATACCGATCGGACCGATCATCGTTCCGTTGAGGAACTGCTTGACGACGGGCTCGTCCGAGGTGAGCAGCACCTCACGAGGACCGAACATCACCAACTGACGACGGAAGAGCATGCCGATGTTGTCCGGCACCGTGCGTGCGAGGTTGATGTTGTGCGAGACGATCAGAATCGTCGCGTCCGACTGGGCATTGATGTCGATCAGCGTTTGGCTGATGTACGTCGTACGCACCGGATCCAGACCGGAGTCGGGCTCGTCGACGAGGATGATCTCGGGATCGAGAACGAGTGCACGCGCCAGACCGGCACGCTTGCGCATACCGCCGGAGATCTCACCGGGAAGCTTGTCCTCGGCGCCGACCAGACCCGTGAGGTCCAACTTCTCCATCACGATCTTGCGGATATCGGATTCCGACTTCTTGGTGTGCTCACGAAGCGGGAAGGCGATGTTGTCGTACAAGTTCATCGAGCCGAACAGTGCGCCGTCCTGGAAGAGAACGCCGAACAGTTTGCGGATCTCGTAGAGCTCCTTGGAGGAGCACTGCAGGATGTCCGTGCCGTCGATGACGATGGAGCCTTGTTCAGGGCGGAGCAGTCCGATCAGGGACTTCAGGAACACCGACTTACCGGTACCCGAAGGCCCGAGCAGTGCGCTGACCTCACCCGCGGGAAGTGTCAACGACACGTCCTGCCAAATCCTCTGCGACCCGAAAGACTTTGTCAGTCCTTGTACCGCTACCTCGACTCCCACCATTACCTCCGCGACGTCCGTTGCATGCATGCACCCGTGTGGGTTGGGTCACTCTATCGCATGGGAGTGGTACCCGTGACTGCGAATACTACTAACGAGTAGGGAAGAAGCATAATTCAGATCACAGCCTAGTTCGGACACCCCTCCCACCTGCATGAATTCCGGCATATCACCCGCGAAAAAAGTTCAAAAAAAGAGGGCCACTCCCCGTGGGGAGTGGCCCTCTTCGTTACTACTCGCGAAGAGCAGCGGGAAAACCGTCTTACTTGATGACGATCTTTGCGCCGGCAGCTTCGAGCTTTTCCTTGGCAGCCTCTGCGGCGTCCTTGGCAACCTTCTCGAGGATGGCCTTCGGAGCGCTCTCGACGAGATCCTTGGCTTCCTTCAGGCCGAGGCCGGAAACGACCTCACGGACGACCTTGATGACCTGGATCTTCTTGTCGCCAGCCGACTCGAGGACGACGTCGAACTCGTCCTGCTCTTCAGCAGCTTCTGCGCCGGCAGCCGGTGCGCCTGCAGCGGCGACGGCGACGGGAGCAGCAGCGGTGACCTCGAAGGTCTCCTCGAATGCCTTAACGAACTCCGAGAGCTCGAGGAGGGTGAGCTCCTTGAACTGGTCCAACAACTCTTCGGTGCTGAGCTTCGCCATTGTGGCGGTCCTTCCTGTAAGTCCCATGTCGCTGATCCGCGACCGGGCGGGGTTATAGCAGTGATGCGCGGGTGCGGATCAGCTTTCGGCTTCGGCCTCGGCCGGAGCCTCGGTGGCAGCCTCTGCGGGGGCCTCTGCGGCTCCGCCTTCTGCAGCCTTCTTCTCCTGCAGGGCAGCGGCCAGACGGGCCATCTGCGAAGCGGGAGCATTGAACAGGCCTGCGGCCTTTGCCAAGTTGCCCTTCATCGCGCCGGCAAGCTTTGCCAACAGGATTTCGCGGGATTCGAGATCCGCGATCTTGTTGACCTCTTCCACGGACAGCGCAGCGCCGTCCATGTAGCCGCCCTTGATGATGAGCGCCTTGTTGTCCTTAGCGAAGTTCTTCAGAGCCTTCGCAGCGTCGACCGGTTCGCCCTTGATGAATGCAATGGCGGTCGGACCAACGAACAGGTCATCAAGGCCCTCGATGCCAGCCTCTGCGGCGGCACGCTTGACCAGGGTGTTCTTGGCGACGGAGTAGGTGGCACCTTCTCCGAGAGCGCGTCGCAGTGTCGTGATGTTGCCAACCGAAAGGCCACGGTATTCCGTGACCACAGCGGCGGTCGAACCCTTGAACTGCTCGGTGATTTCCGCAACTGCGGAAACCTTCTCAGGCTTTGCCATACTTCGCCTCCTCTCGTGACAGTCGTTGTCCCACTCAGGAACCGCTGCACCTCATCGGGGTGAACCCGAGAAGACACAGTCCGCGACATGCAAAACGCCCCGGCGCAAGCGCACGGGGCGTACAGAGGAAACATGAAGAAGAGGCTTACGAATCAGCGTAACGATGCAAAGCGAGGCAGTGCATAACCAGGCAAACTGTAGAACCACTACATCAAGCTATCCCCCTACCTCGTTCACCTACGTGGGCCGCCGGGCACTCCCGGACTTTCAACCACACCCATCACTGAGTGCAATCACCAACGGTCTTGGGTAGAACATGATTTTGGGGTGAAGTTCATATCCAGCACTGAACTCCGCGTCGAAGACTACCTGACTGCTCGCTGCACAACCAAATCGGGTTCGTCACGCACCCGATTCCTTCAAGCACCGATAGCCCTGGCGATCTTGTGTTCGACTGCTGCCCGAGCTCGGTCCGGCAACACCAGCAGTCCATCGAGTTCCTTGTGGGCCTTCCGGTACGCACTCTGACGTTCCTGTGGCGTCGCGCCCTCGTCCATGGCCAGTCGCAGCAGACGTTGCGCCCTTACCAGGCGTTCTTGTTCGTCGAGGGTGAATCCGCTCCGTCGGCGGCGCTTCGCCTCAGCTTCCGCGATTTCGAAGGCGATCGAGTAAGCGTGCACCGCCTCGCGGTACTCGGTTTGTGCCTGCTGATTGCCGATCATCGTCTCCGGATTGCCTGGGCGAAGCAGATCGGCACGATATTTGGCTCGATGAAAATCGGCGGTCAAAGGCTCGCGCATGTCCGTCATGATCGGGGTGTCGAGCAGTGTGACCGGATCGAGTTCGTACGAGAACCATCGGGCGTCGACCGCATCGTGCTGCTCGATTGCCTTGGCCAGCTCTCGGCGCTGTGTTTTCGTCGGCGTGATGTTGTGCGTTGGCTTGCGCGATGGCGACCTTGGTCTGCTGCTTGAGCCGGAAGCGCTCTTGCCGGCGCTCGATCCGCCTTTCGTTGGCAACCGCGACACCTTTCAGCGCCCCACCGATGGTGCCGCCGAAAACGAAGATCAGCCACCAAAAGTTTCCGAGGAACTGGAACGCTTCGTGCATACCCCGATGATGCCACCGTTAGATCGATACCACCGTTGGACCGATACCACCGATGGACCGATACCACCGGCAGGGATCACACTCTCCCGAAACGGCAAGAAGGCCGGCAGGGAGTGATCCCTGCCGGCCTTCTTGTTCGTATGCGGACTGCTTACGCGTCTGCAGCATCCTCGAGGAGGTTGCGAGTACGGTTCGGATCCACCGGGATGCCCGGACCGGTGGTGGTCGAGACCGTGATCTTCTTCACGTAGCGACCCTTGGCCGACGAGGGCTTCGCACGCAGGATCTCGTCCAGGGCTGCGCCGTAGTTCTCCACCAGCTTCTCATCGTCGAACGATGCCTTGCCGATGACGAAGTGCAGGTTGGCCTGCTTGTCGACGCGGAAGTTGATCTTTCCGCCCTTGATGTCGTTGACAGCCTTGGTGACATCCGCCGTAACGGTGCCCGTCTTCGGGTTCGGCATCAGGCCACGCGGTCCGAGGACACGGGCGATGCGGCCGACCTTGGCCATCTGATCAGGAGTCGCGATTGCGGCGTCGAAATCGACCCATCCACCCTGGATGCGCTCGATCAGGTCTTCTGCACCGACTACGTCAGCGCCTGCAGCCTCGGCTTCTGCTGCCTTCTCGCCAACAGCGAACACGATGACGCGAGCGGTCTTACCGGTGCCGTGGGGCAGGTTGACCGTTCCGCGGACCATCTGGTCAGCCTTACGGGGGTCGACGCCCAGACGAACTGCAACCTCAACGGTTGCATCCATCTTGGTGGACGACGTCTCCTTGGCGAGCTTTGCAGCCTGAAGCGGGCTGTAGAGCTTGTCTGCGTCGATCTTCTCAGCGGCGGCGAGGTACGCCTTGCTGCGCTTTGCCATTTGTTCTGTCCTTACTTGTCACTGCAGCGAATTACCTGTGCAGTGGTGAATGGTTCAGTTGTGGTCGGGGCCTGGCCGGCCCTCCCACGTAATGCTGTGGAGCGACTATCAGCCCTGGACCGTGATGCCCATGGAACGAGCGGTGCCGGCGATGATCTTCGCGGCCTGCTCGATGTCATTGGCATTGAGGTCTTCAGCCTTGGTCTTCGCGATTTCGCGCACCTGATCCATGGTCACCGAGGCAACCTTGGTCTTGTGCGGTTCGCCGGAGCCCTTGGCGACGCCGGCTGCCTTGAGGAGCAGCTTGGCGGCGGGAGGGGTCTTCAGCTTGAAATCGAAGGTCCGGTCTTCGTAGACCGAGATCTCGACCGGCACAACGTTGCCGCGCTGGGACTCAGTCGCCGCGTTGTAGGCCTTGCAGAACTCCATGATGTTCACGCCGTGCTGACCGAGCGCGGGACCCACGGGAGGTGCAGGGTTAGCCTGACCTGCCTGGATCTGCAGCTTGATGAGCCCGGCGAGCTTCTTCTTCTTTGGGGGCATCTCTAGTTCCTAGTTTCTAGCTTGGGTGTGTGTCTTGCGTCGAACAAATTGCAAGTTTTGGGGTGGTCAGATCTTCGCGACCTGGTTGAAGTTGAGCTCAACCGGGGTTTCACGACCGAAGATCGACACGAGAACCTTGAGCTTCTGCTGCTCGCCGTTGACCTCGCTGATGCTGGCCGGAAGGGTTGCGAACGGGCCGTCCATGACGGTGACCGACTCGCCGACCTCGAAGTCGACCTCGATGAGGGGCTTGCCGAAGGACTCGGACGGTGCCTCGCCTGCTGCGACGGCGGCCGCTGCAGCCTGCTGCTTCTTCTGCTCCTGCTGCGGGAGCAGGAACTTGACGACCTCGTTGAGGGTCAGCGGCGAGGGACGCGACGTGGCACCGACAAAACCGGTGACACCAGGCGTGTTGCGCACGGCGCCCCACGACTCGTCGTTGAGCTCCATGCGAACGAGGATGTATCCGGGCAGAACCTTGCGGTTGACCTGCTTGCGCTGGCCGTTCTTGATCTCGGTGACCTCTTCGGTGGGAACTTCCACCTGGAAGATGTAGTCGCCGACATCGAGGTTCTGAACGCGAGTCTCGAGGTTGGTCTTGACCTTGTTCTCGTAACCGGCGTACGAGTGGATGACGTACCAGTCACCCGGGGCGCGGCGCAGCGCAGCCTTGAGTTCGGCAACGGGATCCTCGACCTCGAGCTCGGCGGCGGGAGCGGCCTCGTCGGAGTTCTCGGCATCGTCGGAGATGACGTCCTCGGTCGCTGCAGCGTCTGCATCAGTGCCTTCGGCAACGTCTGCATCGGTGCCTTCGGCAACCACGACGTCTACTTCGGCTGCCGCCTCGGCAGAAACACGCTCTTCGGCCAAAGCCTCATTCGTGTCGTTCTCGGGGGTGCTCACTGGGGCACTCGCTTCCTCTCGTTACTCGGACCCGGGTCGGGTCTTGTCGCGCTCGCAGGCAAAGACGCCCGACTGCTACGGCGATCAGCCGAACAGCCAGGTGACACCCTTGATCACAGCGATATCGACGCCGCTGATGAAAGCGACCATGAAGACCACGAACGTCAGCACGACGCTGGTGTAGGTGATCATCTGCTTGCGGTTCGGCCAGATGACCTTACGGAGTTCTGCGATGACTTCGCGGAAGAATTTGCGCAGGCGCTTGAAGATGTTGTCCTTCTTCGCCTTGGGCTTCTTGCCGGGGTTCGTTGCAGTCGGCTTGGCCGAAGATGTCCGGGATGCCGTCCGGGCCGGAGTCTTCACGGTGGACGCGCTGACCGAGGCGCCGCGTGCAGCGCGCTTGCCGGTCGGCTTGTTGGAAACCCCACTGGATGCGGAGGGAGCCTTTTCGGCACCGTCCTTGTCCAACGAAAGATCGGAACGCGTAGTCGCGTCAGCTGCAGTGTCGTCGACACCGGTCGAATCGGTAGACGGTGAAGTCTCCGCATCCGAAGTGTCGGCGTCGCGCTTGGCGCGCTCCTCGCTCACGTCGTTCCTCTCAGTCGCTGGCATCCGGGGGCAGGGGCGACAGGACTTGAACCTGCAACCTGCGGTTTTGGAGACCGCTGCTCTGCCAGTTGAGCTACGCCCCTTTGGTTGACCTCGACAGGTAGACCCTGCCTGAATCAACCGTTCTGCGATCACACAACATACGCGCTACCCGAGGTGAATGTCTTGCAACATTCAGGGCAGCGCGCAGCGCTGAGGAATCCCAGAAATCTCAGTGTACTTCAAAGCCCCGGAACAAACACAATCCGCCCTGCGATCAGGCTAGACGGACCGTGGCAGTGGCACGACCGAAGATCTTCTTACCTTCGGACTTGGCCACAATTGCCAGTACTGCGGTCTTGCTTTCTTCGTCGATCGACTTCACCTTGGCGGTGAACTCGATCTCGGCAGCCTTGTCGGCTGCCACGATCACCGGGCTCGTGAACCGTACGTTGTACTCGGTCACTGCGCCCGGATCTCCCAGCCATTCGGTGACGTAGCCGGCACCGATGCCCATGGAGAGCATGCCGTGCGCGACGACGTCCGGCAAGCCGGCAAGTCGTGCGACCTCGTCACTGAAGTGAATCGGATTGGGATCTCCCGAAACACCCGCGTAGTTGGCGAGGTTTCCACGCGTCAGGGTGACGGACTTCTCGGGGAGAAGTTCGCCGACACTCACGTCGGAAAATTTACGAAGCGACATGCATCATCACGTCCTTGACTGCGTGGGCGATGTTCTCGTCCACTTCCCCACCCGTTCGAGCAACAAGCGTCGTCCACGTGGTGACGACGGCTTCGTCGTGCTGATCGGTGATGATGTTCTTGGTCACGATGATGTCGCTACCTGCGGCCTGCCTGAACGAATCCAGGAAGACGTCGCAGAAGAGTCGGTCACCGACCTGCATGGGCTTGTGCAGCACCAAGCGCTGATCGGTCTGAAGAATCTGACTCAAGTCGTAGCCTGTGACGATCTCTTCGAACAGACGTCGCTGAGCAATGGCACCCACGATGGCGACGAACGTGATGGGAGCGATCAGGCCGTCGTATCCGAGGCCCTTGGCTGCCGACTCGTCGTAGTGCGCGGGATGGGCGTCCTGGACGGCGCGAGCGAACTCGCGCACCTTCTCGCGTCCGACCTCGTAGAAGTCTTCGACACGATAGTGGTGACCGACCATCTGGACGGCATGAGCGGCCGGGTCCGTAGGGACCTCGGCCGCTGCCTGGTTCTCTTGCAAATCTGTCACGCGGTGAGACTCTCTTCTAGCTAGGACCCGAAGACGCAGGCCCAGAGAGGGTCTTCCGCGAAAATCGTCGTCCTGTTAAGGACTTACTACTTCGACTCGCGATGCGACTGGTGGGTTCCGCAGTTGGGGCAGAACTTCTTGAGCTCCAGGCGATCGGGGTCGTTGCGCCGATTCTTCTTGGTGATGTAGTTGCGGTGCTTGCATACCTCGCAGGCCAAGGTGATCTTGGGCCGAACGTCGGTCGAGGAGGCCACGGGATGCCTTCTTTCGGGTGTATCTGATTACGAGCAATCAGGGTGGATCATGCATATTGTGTAGCGGTGACCGGACTTGAACCGGCGACGCAACGATTATGAGTCGTTTGCTCTACCAACTGAGCTACACCGCCTCGGTGTCGAGTGTCGCGCGGAAAGCACGGCACCACAATCCAGCGAGCCCCCTAACGGAATCGAACCGTTGACCTTTTCCTTACCATGGAAACGCTCTACCGACTGAGCTAAGGGGGCGTGGCTCAGGAGCGCGTTGCCGCTCTCTTGAAGCCTCCGAAAGATTACACACGAACGAGCGCCAGCACCAAATCCGCTGGTCATCGGGGCAAAAATGGTGCCGGAGCCCATTGTTGCACCGATCGAGGCCGCTGGCGAGGGCTTTGCGGGAACCAACTTGACCCCGCACTCCCCCTGAAACCATCCCCCGGGGCCCATCCCGAGGCCCCTGAGCCTCCGACACCCCTGAGCCGAAGCCGGCGCCTGCGTCGCCAACGCGCGCTCGACCTCGGTACACGCACAAAAAAAGTCAGCCCCGACTCTCGCGAAGAGAATCGGGGCTGACTTGGTGTGGCAGATGTAGGATTCGAACCTACGTAGGCATAAGCCGACGGATTTACAGTCCGCTCCCATTGGCCGCTCGGGCAATCTGCCGTGCTTGCACCAGGCTTCGATCCGGCGCATTCGCAAGTATATCGCGACGTGCGGCGGCCGAAAACGGCTTCCTCGGTGCGGTGAGAAGAATACAACGAACACACCCCCATTTTGCAAACCGGGTGGTAACGGGCGGTGCCGACCCGATAACGTCGAGGTGTCCACCGGTATGGAAGGTGGGCGGAACTCGATGTTCGTGAACTACCGGAAAGCGGGAGTGTGAAGTGGCTGATTCGTCCTTCGACGTGGTGAGCAAGGTTGACCGTCAAGAGGTGGACAACGCCCTGCATCAGGCTGCCAAGGAGTTGACCACGCGTTTCGACTTCCGAAACACGGGAGCGTCGATCGAGTGGTCTGGTGAAGAGACGATCACGTTGAACGCCGACACCGAGGAGCGACTGCTGGCCGCCCTCGACGTGTTCAAGGAGAAGTTGATCCGTCGTGACATCTCGCTGAAGGCATTCGATGCCGGCGAGCCGGCGCAGTCCGGAAAGATCTACAAGCTGTCCGGAACCTTGGTCCAGGGCATCAGCAGCGAGAACGCGAAGAAGATCAGCAAGAAGATTCGCGACGAGGGCCCCAAGGGCGTCAAGGCGCAGATCCAGGGTGAGGAACTTCGTGTGAGCAGCAAGAAGCGCGACGACCTCCAGGGCGTCATCTCCCTGCTCAAGGGTGAGGACTTCGGGATCGCCCTGCAGTTCGTGAACTACCGGTAGTAGGGGCTGCGCCCCTGTGCGCCTTTTTGGTAGTTCCGACGACCAGAAAGGCTCACAGGGGCCGAAGGCCCCTACATCCCCGCCATCTTCTCCAAACGCTCGATACGATCCGCCATGGGCGGATGCGTCGAGAACAGCTTGCTCACCTTGTCCCCCGCTCTGAAGGGGTTGGCGATCATCAGGTGTGACTGCGCCGCGAGCTTGGGCTCAGGCGGCAACGGCGCGGCTGCCACGCCCGACTCGAGCTTGCGCAGCGCCGACGCCAACGCCAGCGGGTCACCGGTGAGCTCGGCTCCCGATTGATCCGCCTGGTACTCGCGAGAGCGCGAGACGGCCAGCTTGACCACGGTTGCTGCGATCGGTCCCAGCAGGGAGACGAGCAGCAGCGCGATCGGATTGCTTCCCTGCCCGTTCCCTCGGCCGCCGAAGATGCTCGCGTACATCGCGAAGTTGGCCAGGCCAGAGATGACGCTGGCCATCGCGCCGGCCACGGAAGAGATCAAAATGTCCCGGTTGTAAACGTGGGAGAGTTCGTGCCCGAGCACGGCACGCAGTTCGCGTTCGTTCAGGATCTGCATGATGCCGCTGGTCACGCATACCGCGGCATGCCGAGGGCTACGACCGGTGGCAAACGCGTTCGGGGCGTTCGTGGGGCTGATGTACAGCCTGGGCATCGGTTGGTGCGCCGTAGTGGCGAGTTCGCGCACGATCCGGTAGATCGCCGGTGCCTCGACCTCGGTGATGGGCTGGGCGCGCATCGATCGAAGCGCCAGCTTGTCGCTGTTGAAGTACACGTAGGCATTCATGCCGACGGCAAACAGAACGGATCCCCACAGAAGGAACGGGCTGTTGAACAGCGAGCCGATGAAGACGATCAGCGCCGACATCCCCACCAACAAGCCGAATGTCTTCGCACCGTTCGCGTAGCCGTGCAAACCGCTCACCTCTTGCCTCGCTGGAGCCGAAGGCTCACCCGAACTCCCCGGTGTATGCACCGGTTCTGTTCAGTCAACGAAGGACAGGGTCATCAGGGTTCCCACCCAGTGACTGTCGGGGTTTCCACCCGGTAGCCCCGATTCGCCGAGGTGTCAGCCGACTCGTTCGATCGTGTAATCGACGAGACGCACGAGCGCTTCGTTGGCCGGTCCCTGCGGGAGCTCAGCCAACTGAGCTTTCGCCGCGACGGCATACTCGCCCAGCTTTGCCTTCGCCTTGACCATGCCCGGCGAACGCTCGAGCAGTTCGAGAGCTTCTTCTACCAGGGCATCTTCGGTAACCGGGCCCGCGAGCAGCTCCCGCAGGCGATCTGCGTCGGCCCCTTCTTCGCGGAACGCGTACAGGACGGGCAGGGTGTGGACACCCTCGCGCAGGTCGGTGCCCGGAGTCTTGCCGGACTGCGCCGAGACGGACGAGATGTCGATGATGTCGTCGGAGATCTGGAACGCGGTGCCGACGGCGTCACCCAGGCGCTCGAGGCGCTCGATGTGAGCTGCGTCGGCGCCGGAGAAGGTGCCGCCGAAGCGTCCCGAAGCAGCGATCAGCGAACCGGTCTTCTCCCACACGACCTTGAGGTAGTGCTCGACCGGATCCTGCTCCTTCTTGACACCGATCGTCTCGCGCATCTGGCCGGTGACCAGTTCGGCGAATGTTTCGGCGATGATCCGAACGGCCTCGGGTCCGAGCGTCGACACCAGTCGTGATGCGTGCGCGAACAGATAGTCGCCGGCCAGGATCGCCACACTGTTTCCCCAGCGGGCGTTGGCGCTGGGTGCTCCGCGCCGCATGGACGCCTCGTCCATGACGTCGTCGTGATAGAGCGTCGCCAGATGAACGAGTTCGGTGACAGTCGCTGCGGTGATGATCGACGGATCGTTCGGCACCGGTCCGAGTTGCGCGGTCAGGATCGTGAACAACGGACGGAAGCGCTTTCCACCAGCTCGCGCGAGATGCAGCGCGGCCTCGGTGAGGAAGTCTTCTCCGTCGGACAGCTCGCTGACCAACAACTCCTCGACATCGGAGAGTCCACCACGCACTACTGCGGCGAGCTGTTCGTCGCCCAGGTCGATGCCTGCAACGACGGTGCTCGATGCGGTTGCGTCGGCAGCAGTCTTTTCGGTGCTCACGATGTCAGTACCCATTCCTGTCGTCAGTGACGGCTCGGTTCCCACGGTAGTGAACCTAGCGGTTCGCACTCGGGACGGCCTCGCCACGGTGGCGATCGCGAGCCTGGGAAGATGTGAGTGTGTCCGTAGAAGAGCAGTCCCCCGTCGTCGATTCGCTTCCGAACGAAACCGACATTGTGGTCATCGGCGCAGGTCCCGCGGGTTCTTCGGCCGCTGCATGGGCCGCCCGCAGCGGCCGAGACGTCGTCCTCGTGGACGCTGCCGTCTTCCCGCGAGACAAGACTTGTGGTGATGGACTCACTCCGCGCGCCGTGGCCGAACTGGATCTCCTCGGCCTCGGCGAGTGGGTTCGGTCACATACGACGAACAAGGGCCTGCGGTTGTCCGGCTTCGGACAAGAACTCGAACTCGAGTGGCCGGGGACGTCGTTCCCGCCGATCGGCAGCGCCATCCCCCGCACCGAACTCGACGACGCCATTCGCCGGTGCGCCGTCGAATCGGGCGCGGTCATGGTCGAGGGCACCAAGGCCGTCGACGTCGAACTCGACGGTGATCGAGTAGCCGCCGTCGTACTCGCCGGCCCCTCGGGACGCAGCGCTCTTCGTTGCCGGACGCTGATCATCGCCGACGGCGTTCGCTCGACGCTCGGCAAGAAGCTGGGACGGCAGTGGCACCGGGACACCGCGTACGGCGTCGCGGCACGCGCTTACGTCGCGACGCCGCGCAGCGCCGACCCGTGGATCACCTCGCATCTGGAACTGCGGGACGCGGAGGGCACGTTGCAGGCGGGGTACGGCTGGATCTTCCCGCTCGGTACCGGCGAGGTGAACATCGGCGTCGGGACACTGGCGACGTCCAGGCGCCCGGCACCAGGTGCCCTGCGACCCTTGCTGGACCTCTACACCGATCAGCGCCGAAGCGAGTGGCAGTGGAGCAGCGAAATACATTCCGTCGCTTCGGCTTTGCTACCCATGGGTGGAGCCGTTTCCAACATCGCCGGACGCAACTGGGCCGTGATCGGCGACGCCGCAGCGTGTGTGAACCCGCTCAACGGTGAGGGCATCGACTACGGCCTCGAAGGCGGACGTCTGGTGGTCGAACAGCTCGGCGCCGACGATCTGACGGAGCTGTGGCCGACCGTGCTTCGGGAGCACTACGGGCAGGCGTTCTCGGTCGCGCGCCGGCTCGCAGGCCTGCTGACGGTTCCGCAGTTCCTGCCCGCGTCGGGTCCGATCGCGATGCGCTCACGGGCACTGATGACGGTCGCCGTTCGGGTGATGGGGAACCTCGTCACCGACGCCGACGTCGATCTGACGGCGAAGGCCTGGCGGGCGTCGGGGGCCGCGTCGAGAAAGATCGACTCCCGGCCGCTGTTCGGTTGAGCAAGTGCTGTGCGCCTTTATTAACCGCCGGGGGTTGATAAAGGCGCACAGCAGTTCAGGCAGTGGCGTAATGCAGCGCCACGATGCCGCCGGTGAGGTTGCGCCACTTGACGTTCTTCCAGCCGGCAGCCTCGATCTTGCGGGCCAACTCTTCCTGGGTCGGCCAGGCGCGGATCGATTCGGCGAGGTACACGTAGGCGTCGGGGTTGCTGCTGACGGTGCGTGCGACCTGCGGGAGCGCCTTCATCAGGTACTCCATGTAGACCGTGCGGAAGGGCCCGAAGACGGGCGTCGAGAACTCGCTGACGACGAGACGTCCGCCCGGCTTGGTGACGCGGGCGATCTCACGCAGTCCGGCTTCGAAGTCGGAGACGTTGCGCAGGCCGAAGGAAATCGTCGCGGCGTCGAACACGTTGTCGGCATAGGGCAGGTACATCGCGTCACCGGCGACCATCGGAACTTTGCGCGAGATTCCGGCCTTGAGCATGCCCTTGGAGAAGTCGGTGGCGACGCACCAGGCACCGGAGCGCCCCAGTTCGACGGTCGAGACTCCGGTTCCGGCGGCGAGGTCGAGTACCTTCTCGCCCGGCTTGAGGTCGAGGGCTTCGCGGGTGGCCTTGCGCCAACCCTTGTCCTGGCCGAAGGACAGCACGGTGTTGGTGAGGTCGTATCGCTCCGCGACGTCGTCGAACATCGACGCGACTTCGTGCGGTTGCTTCTCGAGAGTTGCTCGGGTTCCGTGTGTAGTGGCCACACCCGAAACGCTACCAACCCTCGGGCAGCGAGGGCGTTCAGGCTGCTCTGGCACCCGTTCGCCGCCCGAGGCCCTGCACGTCCTCGTAGTGACGGAGCAACTCTTCGCAGATTGCCGGCCAGGTCCGGTGCAGCACCGAGCGCCTCGCCGCGGAGCCGAACTGCACCCGCAGATCACGCTGACGAAGTGCGTCGACGGCGCTTGGCAGGAGTTCGGTGAACCGGTCCGTCGGCAGGAGGTAGCCGTTGCGGCAATGCGAGATCAGGTCACGCGGTCCGCCGGCGTCCGGTCCGACGACAGGCACACCACTCGCGAGGGCTTCCTGAACCGCCTGGCAGAAGGTCTCGTGCTCGCCGGGGTGAACGAATACGTCCAGGCTCGCATAGGCGTCGGCCAGCGCGGTACCGCCGAGTTGTCCGGTGAAGATCGCGTCCGGCATCAGTCGTCGTAGGTTCTCGCGATCCGGGCCGTCTCCGACGATCACGATCTGCACGCTGGGATCGGCCGTCAGCACGGCCAGTCGCTCGACGTGCTTTTCGGGCGCGAGGCGACCGACGAAGCCGACCACCAACCGGTCGCTGTCACCGATCCAGGACCGCCGCAACACCGAGCTACGACGCGAAGGCGCGAATCGTTGCGCGTCGACGCCGCGGGCCCACCGGTGGACACGCGGAATGCCGTGCTCTTCGAGGGCGTCGACTGCCGACGTGGAGGGCGCGAGGGTCCTGTTGCAGCTCTTGTGGATTCGACGGGTCCACGCCCACGCGGCGCGGCTGGTGACGCCGAGCCCGTAGCTTTCGGCAAATCCGGCGACGTCGGTCTGGTAGACCGCGACGGTCGGGATCCCGAGCCGCTTCGCGACGGCCACTCCCCCGGCGCCGAGCAGGAACGGTGACGCCAGATGGACGACGTCGGGCGCGAAGGTCCGCACGGCCGTGGTCAATCGTGGTTGCGGCAGGCCGACGGGAAGTGAACTGACTTTGGGCACCATGACGGCTGGCACCCGAACCACCTGAACGCCTTCGTGTTCGGTGGCGGCAGAGGTGTCGGATCCGACAGTGTCCGGCGCAATGACCATGGCGTCGTGGCCAGTGCGATCGAGGTGTTCGAGCACGCGTAGTACCGAGTTGGTGACGCCGTTCATGTTGGGCAGGAATGACTCCGCAACGATGGCTACTCTCACACCGAGAACGGTGACAGGGCCAGGAAAAGTCCACGTCATGTTCGTGTGAAGTTCGGGCGAAGCGCGAACTAACTCGAGGCGACCGGCGCCGAACTTGCCGCCTGCGCTTCCCGCTTACGCAGGTACCAGATCGACGGTCCAGCCAGGAGCCACGTCACGACGATCACCGATCCTGCCGGGATCAGCGCCACCGTCGCGTTGCGTCCCGCTACCCGGACCAAATCAGGGTCGGCTTTGGAGTACTCCACCTCGATGCGTTGTCCCACAGTCAGATTGGTGGGGTAGAGCACGCCGAGTTCAGGGTTGTGGTTGGCGCCGTCCGGTGTCACGAAGCTGATCGCCGAACGTAGCGAGCCTGCCGAGAGCACCTCGGCAGTTGCGGTCCCCATGTTCGATTCGATGGTCCGATCGTTGCGCCAGGCACCGAGAACCAGGATCACCGCGAGCACGGAAATGCCGACCGCAACCACCAGTACGCCGATGCGGAGACGACGCAGAACCGTTTGCGTCACAGCTGTGCCCGCACGGAAGCGTGGAGTTCGCGCAGCCCACTACGATCCGTCGCGACCTCGAGCACACGAATGCCGTTGGCCGGTTGCGCCAGCGTCGTTGCCAGGGCGTCGACGGTGACCGCTGCGTGCGGCACGCGGTAGGCCGCGCACAGCGCAGCGAGGTCCATGCCGTGTGGTGTTCCGAACACTCGCTCGAAGACGCCGGCGTACTGCGGGTCGCCTTGTTCGAGGAGCTCGAAGATACCGCCGCCGTCGTCGTTGGCGACGACGATGGTGAGGTCGCTCGGCCTCGGCTCACCGGTCCCGATCAGCAGCCCGGAAGCGTCGTGCAGGAATGTCAGGTCGCCCATGAGAGCGACGGTCCGGCCACCGTCGTACGCCAACGCGGCGCCGACCGCCGCCGAGACGGTGCCGTCGATACCTGCGACGCCACGATTCGACAGCACCCGCACGGCGGGCTTGGGATAGCTCACGAGTGCCGCGTCGCGAACAGGGTTGGATGCGCCGAGCAGAAGCTGGTCGCCGTCCGCGAGAGCATCCATCACAGCAGCAGCCACGTGCAGGCCGGTGGCCTTGGGGTGGGCGTCGAGTTGCTTGCGGACGGCAGTTTCGGCGTGTTCGGTCAGCGCGGCACATCGAGCGATCCAGGCGGGATCGGGAGTCCCGGTGACCACTGCTCTGGTTCCGGTGGCGAGTACGTTGCCGGATACGTCCGGCCAGCGCGGCCCGGTAGTCAGCGCGTAGACGTCGACGCCTGGGTCGGCCAGCACCTTCGAGACCTGACGATGCAACGTCGGGCGGCCGGTGATGATCGCCTGCTTGGGCTTGAGTTGCGAGAGCGCGAGTGGATGCAGTGCGATCCCGTGCATCGGAGCCGTCGGCTCGGCCACGGTCGGCAGGCCCGCCAGCTCAGGCCGAAGCGCACTACCGTGTCCGGAAATGACCACCGTATCTGCGGTGAGATCCAGATCGACGGGAACGTCGAGCGTCGCATTCTGGGTGGTGGTCCAGGCCGCACCGCCGGGACGGCCCTCCGGGACCGGTCCCTGCACGTGCACGTCCGGCACCAGCGGCTCACGAAGTGGAATGTCGAAATGCACCGGACCCGCGTTTCCGGATCGGGTTCCGCGGGCAGCGGCGAGGACCCGGCAGACCGCCGAGCGCCACTGGCTGTTCTGCGTCGAATCGTCCTCCGCCAGGCCCAGGCTGATGGTTGCGCGGACTTGACTGCCGAAGAGCCCGAGTTGCTCGACGGTCTGGTTGGCGCCGGTGCCGAGCATCTCGTACGGCCGGTTGGCGCTCAGGACCACCAGCGGCACTCGCGCGTAGTTGGCCTCGAGGACAGCGGGTCCGAGATTCGCGACGGCGGTCCCGGAAGTCATCACGATGGGGACCGGTCGTTTCCCGGCGATTGCCAGTCCGAGTGCCAGAAAGCCTGCTGTCCGCTCGTCGATCCGCATGTGCAGACGCAACCGGCCGTCGAGATCGGCGGCCTGGAGGGCAAATGCGAGGGGCGCGTTGCGAGAGCCTGGACACAGCACGACTTCACGCACGCCACCACGAACCAGTTCGTCGACGACGGCTGTGGCTTGTGCAGTGGACGGATTCACGCCTTCAAGAGTGTCAGATGTTCGGGTGCAAGCATGCCCAGGGGCGGGGACAGCGGCATTATGTGTGGGTGCGCACACTCTTCGATCCAGCCGAGCTCGAACCCCGCCGGTTCTATCAGTTACTCACCGCTTCGGTGGTCCCCGGCCGATTGCCTGGGTGTCCACCCTGTCGGCGGACGGCGTCGGCAATCTGGCTCCGTACAGCTTTTTCACCGTGGCAAGTTCGGCGCCGCCGATCGTGCAGTTCACGTCGGTCGGACGCAAGGACAGTCTGCGCAACATCGAAGCGACCGGCGAATTCGTGATCAACCTGGCGACTGCCAGGCTTGCCGACGTGGTGAACCAGAGTTCCGCCTTCTACGACGCCGAGGCCGACGAGTTTCTCGAGTTGAACATCCGTAGCGAGCCGAGCGAGCGGGTTCGCCCCGTCCGGGTCGCCGACTCCCCGATCGCCATCGAATGCACGCTCCACCAGGTCGTCGAGGTCGGCAATTCATTTGTCGTGATGGGAAATGTGGTGGCGGTCGCAGTACGTCCCGAGGCTGTCGCCGACGACGGCCTGCCGGACTTCGCGGCAATAGCACCGATGAGCCGACTTGGCCGAGCGCAGTGGGGTCTTCCTCCCGAAGTCGTCGAAAAGGACAGACCCACCACTCCACAGCGACCGTAAATCAGGTTAGGGTTACCTGATTAGGTACGAGTAACAGATAATCAGGGAGCAACCAGTCATGGCCAAGCGCGCCAAGTTCGTGAAACCGGCCTCACGCAGCATCGTGTCGGCGCAGGTCGTGGCGAACAAACGAATCAGCCCCAGCTTCATCCGGGTGACCATTGCCGGCGAAGAGCTGTCCACCATCGCTCCGATGGGTGCCGATCAGTGGTTCCGCATGTTCATCCCGCAGGTCGGCCAGAGTGAACTCCGGTTGCCGAGCGCGGCCAGCAATCTCTGGTATGCGCAGTACCTGTTGATGTCCAAGGACACGCGACCCGTCGTGCGCAACTACACGATTCGCGCCTACCGTGCTGCCGGATCCGGTCTCTTCGGCGAGACCACGGAGATCGACATCGACTTCGCTTATCACGGCGACATCGGCCCGGCATCCGCGTGGGCGGACACCGCGTCGGCCGGCGACGAGGTCGCCCTCTTGGACGAAGGCTGCATCTACAACCCCACACCCGAGGCCAAGTGGCAACTGCTCGTCGGCGACGAGAGTGCACTTCCCGCGATCATCGGCATTCTGGAATCCGCGCCCGCAGACCTGCGTGCCGAGGTCTTCGTCGAGATTCCGAACATCGAAGACAAGCAAGACATTCCGGAGTTGGCGAACGTCAACGTGCATTGGCTCGTTCGCGAGGACGAACACGCGACGCCGGGTGTTCTGACCCTCGAGACCGTCCGCGCCGCCGAACTGCCCGAGGGGCCGTCGTACACCTTTGTCGCCGGCGAACAGGCACTCACCACCGGGCTGCGTCGGCACCTCGTGAACGACCGGAAGTTCGCCAAAACCGACATCACCTTCACCGGCTTCTGGCGCCACGGACATTCGGCTCACTGACAAACGCACCGAAAACGACGAGTGGCCCGAGAGAAACTCCCGGGCCACTCGTCGTTTTACGTTCGCTTATGCAGCGTGCTTCTGGATCACATCGCCCAGACGCGGCAGAGCTGCAGTCACATGCTTCTTCGCCGAACCGCGCAGCTTCGAGTACATCGACTTGACGACGGCCTTGTCGCTACCTTCGATACGCTCGTCCGTCACCTCGAGGAGGGAATCGGCAACCGCGTCGCCGCGGGCGCTGATGAAATCGGCGAAGCTGCCTTCGCCGGAAGCCGAGAATTCCTGCCAGTACGGCTCGAGCTTTGCCACGAAAGCCGGCAGAAGCGCGGTGACGGCGTCCGGCACGATGGACGGGCTCACCTTCTTGACCGCGCCGTAGCCACCCTTGAGAGCCAGCCCTGAGGCCCCCGACTTATCCGAAACCTCTGCGTCGATCAAGGTCTGCACGTCCGCGACGACCGCGGGAACCCGTGATTCCTCGAGCAGGGTTTCGTTCAGAGCTGCAACCACTTTCGATCCCTTCATTCTTCACTGATGTTCATCAGGTCGCGCCCGAGACTATACGAAATTCGGCTGGTCCCTACTGCCGAGTATCCGATGGCAGCGCCTGGCCCTCTCCAACCACCAGTCGCGCCGGTCCGCGGGCGCGGCCAGCGTCTCGAGCAGAACCGGATCAGGCTCGACGGCACTCACCGACAAAGCACCGTCGACAGCTGCCCCGGTGACCGCGACATCCCGGACGAACAGGCCGCCCGTGCCGAGGCCGCAGGCAAACGGAAGCGAAGGCAACGCTGCCGCGGCCGCCAGTCCCGCGGACATCCCCACAGCCGTGTCCAGCGCACTCGAGACCACCACCGGCACCCCGTAGTCCGCCAGCTGCGCCGACAGCGCCACCACAGCACGCATTCCGCCCAGCGGGGGCACCTTCACGACGGCGACGTCCGCTCCCCCGGCTCGTACGACGCGCAGCGGGTCCTCGGCACGGCGAATGCTCTCGTCGGCAGCGATCCGCACACCGGTCCCCGCGGCGCGGACCCTGACCAGTTCCTCGACGCTTGCACACGGCTGCTCGGCGTATTCGAGTTCACCGGCATCGGTGATCGCTCGCAAGGCCGTGATCGCCTCGTCCACGCTCCACCCGCCGTTGGCGTCGACGCGCACGTTCGGGATGTGCCGACGCACCTCGTTCACCCGGGCGACGTCCTGCGCCAGCGACTGTCCCTTCTCGGCGACCTTGACCTTGGCTGTCCGGGCGCCGGGGAAGCGCTCCAGCAATTCCGGAACGGCAGACGCGTCGATCGCCGGCACGGTCGCGTTGACGGGAACTGCGTCACGAAGCGCAGGCGGCGGACCCAGCCACGCCGCTTCGATACCCGCGAGCAGCCACTGCGACGCCTCGTCGTCGTCGTACTCGACGAAGGGGGCGAATTCTCCCCACCCGGCCGGGCCGCGAACGAGCAGGGCCTCACGAGTCGTGATGCCGCGAAAGCGAACTCGCATCGGTAGTGCGAGCACCACGGCGTCCGCGATCAGATCGTCGAACGAGGGGAACATGTCAGGGCTGTCCCGGAAGCAGTTCGATCATGAGCGCCTCACCGTCGGCGAGGAGCTTGCCGTCGAGATCGGTCAGGCGCGCGCTGACAAAAGTCTTGCGACCCTCGACCCGATCCACCTGCCCCTCGATCACCAGTTGTTGATTGAGCGGAGTGATCGCGCGGTAATTGATGTGGAGGTAGCCGGTGCGGGAGATCGGACGGCCACCCGCGTGGACCGTCATCCCGAAGACGTCGTCGAACAGCAAGGGCAGGACACCGCCGTGAGCGGCGCCGTTGCCGCCCAGGTGGTAGCGGCGGAAGACGCCGGTACTGCGGACTCCTTCGGTGTCGAACTTCTCGACCATCCACGGGAGCATGAGGAGGCTGCCGCGTCCGGGCAGTTGGATGTTCGAGCCCGCGGGCGACTTGCCTTCCGGGACCTCGTACGGAGTCAACCGATCGGCAAGCTCCTCGGCTTGCGTAGCGATGTCTGCGAGTACGTCGTCGGGAACATTGGTCGAGACGGCAAGGTCCTGCAACCTGCGCATCGCTTCGACGAAGCGGCCGAAGTCCGGACCTGCGGGAGTGTGCCGGAACCGTGGAAATCCGCCCCGCTTCTCACCGTCTGTGACGATCTCCGTGCCGTCTGCGGTTTGTTCGCTCATGACCTGCACGTTAGCGCGCCCGGGAACGTGTTCTACCTCAGGTATCCGTTAGACGCGCGAGCCGTGCCTCTATCGTGGCTCAGGTGACCTTCAACCCGCAGCTCTGGCGCCCTGTCCCCGGATTCGAGAACCTCACCGACATCACCTACCACCGGCATGTCAGCCAAGGCACCGTTCGCGTCGCCTTCGACCGACCGGAAGTGCGTAATGCGTTCCGCCCGCACACCGTCGACGAGTTGTACCGCGCGCTCGATCACGCCCGGATGACCTCCGACGTGGGAGCGGTGCTCCTGACCGGCAACGGACCGAGCGAGAAGGACGGCGGTTGGGCGTTCTGCTCCGGCGGAGACCAGCGCATCCGTGGTCGCAGCGGCTACCAGTACGCCGAAGGTGAAACGGCGGACACCGTCGACAAAGCACGCGCCGGGCGCCTGCACATCCTCGAGGTCCAGCGCTTGATCCGCTTCATGCCGAAGGTCGTGATCTGCCTGGTCAACGGCTGGGCTGCGGGCGGCGGCCACAGCCTGCACGTGGTGTGCGACCTGACGCTCGCCAGCCGCGAGCACGCACGGTTCAAGCAGACCGACGCCGACGTCGGAAGCTTCGACGGCGGCTACGGCAGCGCCTATCTGGCAAAGATGGTGGGCCAGAAGTTCGCTCGCGAGATCTTCTTCCTGGGTGAGACGTACACCGCCGAGGAAATGCATCAGATGGGCGCGGTCAACAAGGTTGTCGACCACGCTGAACTCGAAAACGTCGCGATCGACTGGGCCGGCAAGATCAACGGCAAGTCGCCGCAGGCACAGCGGATGCTCAAGTACGCGTTCAACCTGCAGGACGACGGGTTGGTCGGCCAGCAGCTGTTCGCCGGTGAGGCAACACGTTTGGCGTACATGACCGACGAGGCCGTCGAGGGTCGTGACTCGTTCCTCGAAAAGCGTGATCCCGACTGGTCACCATATCCCTGGTATTTCTGACACAGTAGGTGCGAGAGGGAGGTCGGACGTGGAGATTCTGAGCAGTCGGACGATATTGCGCCCGAGCGAGTACGAACGAACGCTGAGCTTCTACCGAGACACCCTCGGTCTGGCGATCGCTCGTGAATATCCCGGCGGCACAGTCTTCTTCGCCGGCCAAGGGCTGATCGAAGTCGCTGCGCACGGCGGCACCGGCGAGGGCGGCTTTCGCGGCGCGATCTGGCTGCAGGTCCGGGACCTCACTGCCGTTCAGACCGAACTGGTTCTCGCCGGGGTCAAGATCGCGCGCGAGGCAAGACAGGAACCGTGGGGTCTACACGAGATGTGGATCGCCGACCCGGACGGGACACCGATCGTGATGGTGCAGATCCCGGAGGATCATCCCATCCGACGCGATTCCCGGCCACCGTCCGCGTAGTCGAGACACCGCATTAGCCGAGACACCGCTGTAGCCGAGCAATGACAGATGCCCGCCACGACTTTCGTGGCGGGCATCTTTCGGTTCTTCACAAAGATCAGTTGCGCGTGCTCAACGCCTGCGAGATCTGATCTGTCTGTGCCTGACCCTCGAGCAGTTGGCGAACCAACCACAGCCGCAGCACCTTTGCCACCGATGCGGCCAGGAAGAGAGCGGCACCGACCACTGTCAGGGCGAGGAAAACCACGGTGAGGATCTGGTACGACACCAGATCCCGCAGGTCCGAGAGCGTCAGCGAAGAGATGTAGACGACGAAGGCGCCGACCACACCGACGACCATGAGCACCAGGCCCGCGATGCGCGTCGCCGCGTCGCCGCCTGCCTGCTTCTTGTCCAGCTTCAACTCTGCGATGTTCTTCTTGAATTCCTCACGGCGATCTTCGGCGAGAGTAGTCATCGTCATCCTCCTAGATAACTGGTAGAAAGTTCGTTTTCGATGTCGTGTGGATCGCCGGTCTTGACGACGCGTCCCTGCAACATCAGTGCGGCCGAGGTCGCGATGGGCAGCACCGCTCGCGCGAACTGCTCGGCGACGAGAATGGAAATGCCTTCGGCTGCAAGCGAGCCGACGACGTCGTACATCTGCGAGACGATTCGAGGTGCGAGACCCATCGACAGCTCGTCGAGCAGGAGCACCGTCGGGTGAGTGCCGAGTGCCCGTGACAGCGCCAGCATCTGCTGCTCACCACCGGACATCGATCCGGCCAACTGTCCGCGCCGCTCCCCCAGGATCGGGAACCTGCCGTACGCAACCTCTTCGAGTTCGGCCAGCCCGACGCCCGTTCCGGTGGCGATCCACAGGTTTTCCCGCACAGTGAGGTTGGCGAAGATCCCGCGTCCTTCGGGGATGGAGCAGACCCCCAGCCGAGCCAACTCCGAAGGCTCGACTCCGTTCACGACCTGGCCCGCGAGCCGGAACTCGCCGCGGGTGACCGGAAGGACGCCCGAGCAGATCTTGAGCGTCGACGTCTTGCCGCCACCGTTGGGTCCGAGTAGCGCCACCACGGCGCCCGGTTCCAGAATCAGGTCCACCCCGTGCAGAACTTCGATGGATCCGTAACCGGCGCGGACACCGGACAGTTCGAGCAACGGTTCGGCGCGGTCGGGGCTGCGTATACCCTCGTCGATTTTCGCCTCGCCAATTTTCGCTGAAGTCATACCGCCTCCTCCTCGGTCCCGATGTAGGCCGCGATCACTTCCGGATCCGTCCGGATCTTCTCCGGATCACCCGAGGCGAGGACTGCGCCGTAGTCGAGCACGTGGATGGTCGAGCACACTTTCATCACCAGCGGAATGTCGTGCTCCACCAGACAGATTCCGAGTCCACCCGCAGCAAGTTCGGTGAGCATCTCGGCAAAGACCTCGGTTTCCTGCTCCGTCTGACCCGAGGCCGGTTCGTCGAGCAGAAGCACTCGCGGATCGGTCATGAGCGCCCGTGCAACTTCGACGACGCGGGCGCGTCCGGTGGGGATGTCCGCGACGTCCTTGTCCGCGACATCCGTCAGCCCGGTCAGCTCCAGCAGACGATCCGTCTCGCCATCCACGTCGATCTTGTTGCGGCCGTTCGCCTTGTGGATGTCTCCCGCGACGCGCAGGTTGTCACGCACCGACAGCGAGACGAACAGTTCGAGCCGCTGGAAGGTACGTGCCAGCCCGCGACCCGCCCGCTTGTGCGGCGGCAGCTTCGTCACGTCGACGCCACCGAGGAACACCTGACCGGAGGTGGGTTTCTGCAGCCCGGTGATGGTGTTGAAGAGCGTCGTCTTGCCGGCACCGTTCGGTCCGATGAGTCCTGTCACGGTGCCGGGTTGCACGGTGAGCGAAACGTCCTTGACCGCGACGTGTCCACCGAAACGAACGCTCACACCGCGCGTTTCGAGAAGTGGTGTATCAGACATGGACGGTCAACTCCTTCGGCGAGCCACCCTGGTACTGAGGAATCCCCAGTTCGCGGTCGATCTCGTCACGGATCTCGGGGCTGTAAGGGACATCGATCCCGATGTCCTCGGGAACGACTGTCGCTTTGGCGGCCAGTTCCTCCGGAGTGAGAACCGCGCTGGGCATGACCATCTCACCGATCACCGGCAGCATGAACACCACCGCGATCGTGATGGACGCGAACCACCAGTTGCCGAGTACACCGGTCAGAGCAAGGACGTAGGTCAGCAGAACGACTGCGGCGCCGCCGATCAGAACAGGCTTGGCACCGGCGAGCCGTCGGTAGCCCTCGATCACGCTGTGGACCGTTCCGCTGGGGTTCGCGCCGACGCCGATGCCGATCAGTGCCGGGCTGACTGCCGCGATGTTGCCGAAGAGCAGCCACATTCCCTCCAACTCCGGTTGCGCCGAAGCCAGATTGGTGAACGAGACCATGATGACCGCAAACCCGATTCCGGCCATCAGTCCACCGAACAGGGCGCCGGTGACGTATCCGATACCCGCGACGACGGTCAGCATGAGCAGCGAGAGGCTGACCATGATGGCAAAGCTCTCGCCCGAGACGGACCCCATGGCGCTCGACATCAGAATGCCGCCGAGACCGGCGATCCCCGAAGAGATCATGAAGACGCTCAGCTTGAGCCGAACCAGGCTCTGTCCGAGCATGGCCGAACCGGCCGGGCTGTCCTTCATCGCCGCGAGTCGGCGCCCGTAGCCGCTGTTACGCAACGCGATGACGCCGACGCCGAGTATCGAGAACAGCGCGGTCACGGTCATCAGGAACACCGTCTCGTTGCTCAGATCGAGCGGACCGATCTTCAGCGGAGGGAGGGCGATGTTCCCGTCCTTGAACAGCGAGTACTTCATGCCGAACATCTCGTGTTCGGTGGTGTCACGAAGAACCATGTTGGAGAGGAACACTCCGAAGGCCATGGTTGCCAGCGCGAGATACAGCCCTCTCAGCCGCAGCGCCGGTAGGGCGACGAGGCCACCGATCACGGCGGTGACGAGGACTCCGACGACGATGCCCCACAGGTTGAGGTGCGCAGCCAAACCGGAACCGGAGATCCCGAAGTGGAAGGCCACGATGGTAGCGATAGCGCCGAAAGACACCGGCGCCAAGTTCAATTCACCCGCGTAACCGGTGAGGAGTGTGAGCGAGAGCGCGATGATCGCGAACGTCATTCCGATGGTCAGTGTGGTGACGGCGGAGGTCACCATCAGCAGACGGATCAGGTACACGATGACGATCAGTGCCACGCCCCAGACGACGGCCTTGCGCACGCTCGGAACGTGGTACCGCTCACGGGTGCGAGTGACCGCACCACGCAGGCGGTCCTGAGGTAGGACGATGAGTACGACGAACAGCGCGATCATAGGTAGGGAGACACGGAAATTCGACGTCCAACTCCAACTTGTCGGGAAGTACGCCAATACGTACGTACCGGCAAGCCCGAGAACCACGGCGCCGACAAACGTGCGTGGGATGCTGCGCAACCGGCCGAACATGGCCGCGGCAAACGCGTCGATCACCAAGAGTGTCAACATGTTCGCCTCGAGTGTGCCGCCACTGATCGGGGTGATCAGGATGCCGGCCAGGACTGCGAGCGTCGAACCCATCGCCCAGGACAGTGCCGCAAGACGCTCCGGATTGTGGCCGTTGAGGCGCAACAGTTCCGGATCGTCGACGACGCCGCGCATCGCGACACCGGCGCGGGTGCGCGTGAACAGGATGCGCAGGCCGACGGCGATGGCGATCGCAACGAGGATGCAGATCAACTCGTGGTAGCGGATGCTCGCGCCGAACACCGTGATCTTGGACTGGTCGCCGAAGAACATCTGCATCGTCCGAGCGGTCTCGGGGTGCCAGAACCAGTGCGAGATCGAGAGCATTCCGAGCAGGATCGAGACCGTCACAACGATTTTGGTGACCTCGGCGGTATCGCGCAGACCCTTCATGATCAGGACGTAGAGGCCGAGGCCCATCAGTGGCCCGACCAGGACGAGTGAAACCAGCAAGGCGACGAAAGTGGGAAGTTCCCAGCCGTAGCGCAACTGCCAGTAGATGAACGCACCGAGCATTGCCTGTGCACCGTGCGCGAAGTTGAAGATGCCTGACGTGTTGTACGTGAGTACCAGCCCGGAGGCGGCGATCGCGTACACGGACCCCAGGACCAGGCCCAGGATCGTGAAAGTGACAAAAGTGTTCATGGCTGAACCCTCGTTAGGGACTCGGGCGGCGGTTGGCGCTCGCCGCCCGAGTCGGAAGAATCAGGACTGCGGCTTGATGACGTTGGCGTTCTGGTACTTCGTCGACACGCGGTCAGCGCCGAGTTCGGTTCCCCAGGTGCTCTTGTCGGTCGCGACGAGGTACTTGGGGTCACACTTGAATTCGCCCGCGGTGGACGGGAACGCCTGCGAGTAGGTACTGCCCTTCAGCGAGGTCATGAGTCCGCAGGTGGCCGGCATGTTCTTGCCGGGATCGGTGACGGCATGCAATCCGCCGCCGTCCCACTCGTGAATGTTCGAGAGTTCGTTCACCATGCACTGACGCGTCAGATCGCTACCGCACTCGTCCGCGGCGGCCGCCCACAGTAGGAACGACGACGCCGCCTGCATACCGAGGAGCGCGGTCTTGCCACCCTGCTCGGAGACCAGATCCACGTACTTCTTCACTGCGGGCACCTTGTCCGCGTTCTCGAGCATCTGGAAGGTCATGCCCGCGTTGAGGTTGTCGAGCAGTCCGGTGTCCTTGTTCCAATCGGAGACGGTCGCGCCGTACCAGGTGGCTTCACCGAAGAAGACGGGATCGATCCCGACCTGGTCGAGGGCCTTCACGAAGTTCAGCTCCGACGGGCTTGCCGATCGTGACGTCCAGATCCCCTTCGCGCCGCACTCCTTGTACTTCTCGGCGAACGGCACATAGCTCGATTCCCCCTCGTAGTTGAGGGTGACGCCGCAATCCTTGAGCTTGAAGCCCGCAGCCTCGGCGATCGAGCGAATCTTCGTGGTGGAGCTGATGATCGTGGGCATCGTGCTGTTGACGACGTCGAAGTCGTTCACCAGATCGGGGTGCATCTCGGCCATCTGGAACCACTGCGAACCGTTCGCGTAGTCGACCGGGAACGGGACACCCTGGAATGTCATCGGTCCGTTGGCTGCGTCGGGTGACACGGTGAAGCCTGGCACGGACACCAGGTTGCACGCGACACGCGTCTGCTCGGCGGTCTGATCCATCGCGAAGCCGTTGCCGACCATCATGAACTGGCTCGCGCACGCTTCCTGCATGACCGAGTTGGCCTGCGTCATCGCGGCGTCGTAGTCGGTACCGACAACCTTGCGGCCGTTGATGCCGCCCTGATCGTTGCACCAAGAGATGAGCGCGTTCACCGCATCGCTCATTTCCTTGTTCAGCCCAGGAGACTTCACATAACCGCGGTCGTCACCGAACCCGATCTTGATCTCGGTGTCGCTGACGCCTTGATCGGTTGCGCCGGTGGCGTCGCCTTCACCACAGGGCGAATCGAGGGTGCCGAACTTCGCGTCGGATGTGCTCGACGCAAGGTCTGCGCTGACGCCGGGTCCGCCGACAGCGACGGCGTAGGGATCGTCACCACGATTCGATGCGCAGGCTGACGCCAGAACGGCGGTCGCGGCGAGTGCCACGATCAGCTTCGTGGACTTGTTGGGCTTCACGGTCGGAGCTCTCCTTCTCACTGACAGACACCGAGAAACAGGGGTGAAACCCCTGTTCCGGTGCGCTCGGTGCCCGTAGGTAATCAGCGTTTAAAACGGTCCGAATGTGCCTTCCCGGTGAGTGAGACCAAAAAGTGAGGTCCCACACAGGGTTCCGATTTCGTGGCGCTGAACACATCGCGAACGGCAGCGCCGCAGCCCACGCGCGGGGACGTACTCCGCGGAGCCCCTGTTCGCATCCCGTTCGCTGTACTTTTACGCGTTCGATACGCACAATTCACGTTGTGACCGCAGAGCTCGTAATCCTCCTGGTGGTAGTTGTCACCGCCCTCGCGTTCGATTTCACGAATGGTTTTCACGACACCGGTAACGCAATGGCCACCTCCATCGCGACCGGAGCACTCAAGCCCAAAGTTGCGGTCACACTTTCCGCGATCCTGAACCTGGTCGGTGCGTTCCTGTCCGTCGAGGTCGCTGCGACCGTGGCCAAAGGCGTCGTCAACCTCGGCGCGGTCAGTGGGCAGGATCTGCTGCTGATCGTCTTCGCCGGTCTCGTCGGCGGAATCATCTGGAATCTGGCGACCTGGCTGCTCGGATTGCCGTCGAGCTCCTCACACGCACTGTTCGGCGGATTGATCGGCGCCGCAATCGCCTCCATCGGTATGGGCGGCGTCGAGTGGGGTGGAGTTCTGACCAAGGTCGTCGTCCCCGCGATCCTCGCGCCGGTCGTCGCGGCCCTGGTCGCAGGCGTCGGTACCAAGCTCGTGTACCGAATCACCGCATCCGTCAAGGAAGACGAGCGTGAGCGCGGTTTCCGTTTCGGCCAGATCGGCACCGCCTCGCTGATCTCACTTGCGCACGGCACCAATGACGCCCAGAAGACTATGGGCGTCATCTTTTTGGCCCTGGTCGCTCACGGCACCATCACCGCCGAGACCGAGATGCCGTTCTGGGTGAAGTTCACCTGTGCCGTCGCGATCGCTCTCGGCACCTACCTGGGCGGTTGGCGCATCATCCGCACCCTGGGCAAAGGCCTTGTCGAGATCGCCGCGCCGCAGGGTCTGGCAGCCGAAGCGTCGTCCGCCGCCATCATTCTCACGTCGAGCCACCTCGGACTCCCCCTCTCGACCACCCACGTCGCCACCGGATCGATCCTCGGTACCGGCATCGGGCGCAAGGGCGCCGAGGTCCGCTGGGGCGTCGCAGGCCGGATGGCCGCCGCCTGGTTGATCACCTTGCCGTCGGCCGCAGTGGTCGGCGCCATCTGCTGGGCACTCGCGCATCTGATCGGCGGCCTGGCCGGCGTGCTCGTCGTCTTCGCTGCCCTCATCGCGTTCGCGATCTTCATGTACCTGCGTTCGCGTAAGGAACCCGTAGACGCCGCCAACGTGACCGCCGAATGGGACGAGAATCCGGATGCGACGGCTCGCGAGATTCCGACTGCTGATCCCACTCCGTCCACCGAACCCACTCGCAACTCCTGAAAGGGGCGCAAGAGAATGCATCTACTCACCGATACCCTCGATTCGCTCTGGCAGGTAGTGGCAGTCGGACTGCTCTTCGGAGCCGGACTGCCGGCGATCTTCGCCTTCGGCCTCAAGTCGCTGAGTCTGCCGAACGCCGACGGCACCGAAGGACCGTCCACCCTGGGTAAAATGGGTGCGTACCTCTGTTTTGCGGTCGTGCTCGTCACGATCTTCGCCGGAATACTGTTGTTGATGAAGAACTTCTTGGCCAGCACGTTCGGAATCCACGTCTTCTGAGTGGTCGTCGCGGCACACCACTGAAACCACCGAAACGAAAATGAGGCCGAGGATTTGAGCAAGTATTCATTGCGCAGCGTGCTCGACTGGCTGCGTGCCGGGTATCCCGAGGGCATCCCGGACAAGGATCATTTTGCGCTGCTCGCCGTTCTCCGTCGTCGTCTGACGGACGAGGAGATCGAGCAGGTCGTTTCGATGTCCATCGAGTCGGCACACGAAGTTCCGGACCGCCATGTCGACTACGACACCATCCGCGCCATCATCGAGGGAATCCTCAACGAGGAGCCGTCCGAGGACGACGTCGATCGTGTCACCGAAAGGCTGCGCGCAGGTGGGTGGCCGGTCATCGAAGACGTGGACACCGACAACGAAGTTCGAGACGTGAGCTGACGTCATGGCCCTTCCGCCCTTCCTCACGTCGATAGTCGGCTGGTTGCGGGCCGGCTATCCCAATGGCGTCCCCGAGCAGGACTACATCCCACTTTTCGCGCTCCTCACTCGCAGACTCTCCGAAACCGAGGTCGACGCCGTCGCCGACGCGTTGATCGAGGACGGCGATCTGCCCATCGAGAAGACCGACATCCAGGTCCTCATCACGAAGATCACCAACGAGATGCCACTCGAAACCGACGTCGACCGCGTACGAAGCCATCTGGCTGCCGGTGGTTGGCCGCTGGCTGGACCGGACGTCCGGTGAACGTTCTTCGCACACTGGCCGTTCCACAGGGTGAGGCGGTCTTCGAGGTACTGCCTGCCATCGCGCAGATCCTGGACGGCGTGCACGACGCCGTGCTTCCCGTCCCGGCGGCCGACGCACGCGAGACGGCCCGACTGAGCGACGCTCTGCACCCCGATCAGCCAATCGACGACGGCATCTCGCTTGTGGTCGCCACGTCGGGGACCACCGGAACCCCGAAGGGCGCGATGCTCACCGCGAGCGCACTGCGAGCCAGCGGCGACGCGACCCATGAACGCCTCGGCGGCACCGGATCCTGGTTGCTGGTTCTCCCCCCGCACCACATCGCCGGGATGCAAGTTCTGTTGCGCAGTGTCCTCGCCGGAACACAACCGGTGATCGTCGACGTCAGTGCGGGTTTCGACCCTGCAGCATTGCCGGGCGCTGTCGCCGCGATGAGCGGACCGCGCCGCTACACCTCGTTGGTGCCGACTCAGTTGGTCAAGGCACTCGGTGATCGCTCCGCGGTCGAGGCTCTGGCTTCGCTCGACGCGGTTCTGCTCGGCGGCGCTGCTACTCCCGCACCGGTACTCGCGCAGGCCACCGAAGCGGGCATCACCGTCGTCCGCACCTACGGGATGAGCGAAACGTCCGGCGGTTGCGTCTACGACGGAATCCCGTTGTCCGGAGCACAGATTCGTATCGACGACGGCCGAGTACTGCTGGGCGGTCCGATGCTCGCGTCCGGGTACCGCGGGCTTCCCGACCACCCCGCTTTCGCCGAGCCCGGGTGGTTCCGGACCGACGACGCCGGAGCTGTGGTCGACGGGGTCCTGCGCATCAGCGGCCGGTTGGACGAGGCAATCTCCACCGGTGGGCTGACCGTCGTACCGCAGGTGGTCGAGGCCGCGCTGGCCGATCACCCCGCCGTGCGCGAGTGCGCGGTGATCGGCATCAAGGACCCGCGGCTGGGGCAGCGGGTGGTGGCCGTCGTCGTACCCGAGGGCGAAGCTCCGACGCTCGACGAACTACGCGCACATGCTCAGCGGACACTCGACGTCACCGCAGCGCCGCGGGAACTCTTCGTCCTGGACGCGCTCCCCCTGCGCGGACCGGGCAAGCTCGACCGCGCCGCCCTGGTGGCTCGGTTCAGCTAGCAGCCGCAGCCCGATTGTTCAGCCGCAGGCCTGATCAGCGCCGCGGCTGCACAATCAGCGCGCGGCTCCGCGGAGGCAAGCCCGCTCGAACCTTTCGCGGACACGTTCGAAGTCGCGAAGATCCGCCCATACCCACCGGAACACCTCGAACCCCGCGTCCCGGATCGCGTCCTCCCGCAGTTTCTCGCGCTCTACCGCCCTCCCCGGATTGTCGCCGCGATACTTGACCATCCCGTCGAACTCGCCCACCACACCGTGCTCTTTCCAGAAGAAATCGACTCTCCCGATGAACCGGCCACCGTGACGGATCTCGTGCTGCAGGGTCGGCATCGGCCAACCGTCGTCGCGCATGCGTACCCGGCTGATGGACTCCCCCGGACTCTCGGCACCTGGTTCGATGAACGTCGCCGCCACTCGAGCGCGACTCATTCCCAGCCGTCCGCGCGCATGATCGAGCGAAGCGTCGACGTTCTCACGCCTCATCCCACGTCGCAGGGCGCAATCACCGATCACCACGGCGGTCTCGAACGGCGTCGTCCGTGCGAGGTCGACGAACGTTCGCGCAAGCGACGTGGTTGCGACGCCGTCGATCAGCACGACCTCCTCGGCCGGGACCACTGCCGGATGAAGATGCAAGGTTTGACTCTTCCGCCCACCCGAGCACCGGTTACGCGTCATGTGCACGGTGTCCAATCGCAATCCGCCGCAATCCAATCCGTGCATGACCGCTGCCGAAGCGTGGCTCACGATTGCGCCTGGTCCACAGCTTTCGGTGGCTACCATGACAGCGCAGCGGTGGCGTGCTCTCGCATCGAGTTCGCGGAAGTGATCGGCGCGCATGTAGATCCCCGCTGCGATTCGGTGCAGCTCGCCGCGCCTGACCGCTCGCTGCAACTGCGCGTCGCTGGTGCCGTCCCGGTGAGCCTGTGCCCGCGTAAGAATCTCCATGCAGCGAGCGTGATGCCGCCGCGCCCGCACACCGACAAGCAAGATCCGTCTGGGGATTGTTTGCCGGTTGTGGAGCACCGACCTCGCGCACTGTGCAAGTAACCGCAAGTTCCACGCAAGGTCCATGCAAGATCGGTCTGCCAAGCTTCATCCCATGAACCACACAGCTTCGCCTCTTGCCATCGAGGCCGACGGACTCGTCAAGAAGTTCGGCGAGCACCGCGCGGTCGACGGCGTCAGCCTCACCGTCCCCACCGGCTCGGTGTTCGGCGTCCTCGGGCCGAACGGCGCCGGCAAGACCACCACCGTCCGCATGCTCGCCACTCTCCTTCGCCCCGACGGCGGTGAGGCGCGCATCTTCGGCCACGACGTCAGCCGTGAACCCACCGCGGTCCGATCCCTGATCGGCGTCACCGGTCAGTACGCCTCCGTCGACGAGGATCTGACCGCGACCGAGAACCTCGTGATCTTCTCCCGGTTGCTCGGCCTGAGCCGCCGCGATGCGCGCACCAAGTCCCTGGAACTCCTCGAGGAGTTCGATCTGGTCGAGGCCGCGACCAAACCGCTGAAGAACTTCTCCGGCGGCATGCGTCGACGCCTGGATCTGGCGGCAAGCCTGATCGCGCGCCCGCCGCTGCTGTTTCTCGATGAGCCCACCACCGGCCTCGATCCGCGCACCCGCGCCCAGATGTGGGTGACCATCCGGCGACTCGTCGCCGAGGGTTCGACGGTGTTGCTCACCACGCAGTACCTCGACGAAGCCGATCAACTGGCCGATCGCATCGCGGTGATCGACCGCGGCCGCGTGATCGCCAACGGCACCGCCGACGAACTCAAGGCTTCGGTCGGGATCTCCTCGCTCCAACTCAAGCTGGTCGATCGTGATCGCACCGAGGAGGCTCGCTCGCTCATCGCCGCTGCGCTGAGCGTCGAGGTGGGTGTCACTCCCGAGGTCGGGCGGATCACCGCACCACTGAGCGACCCGTCGATCACGGCGGACCTGTTGATCCGTCTGCGTGAGCAAGGTATCGCCGTCGACGAGATCAACGTACAGAAACCCAGCCTGGACGAAGTGTTCCTGACCATCACCGGGCACCAGCCCGAAGACGGTGGACGCAACGACGCCCAGTCCGACAACGACTCCGATCGGAGCGTCGCATGACAACCACCCTCACCAAACCCCGGTCGCCGATAGCCCAGCCGGATGCCGCACCCCGCCGCATCAGCCTGCAGCAGAGCTTCGCGAACACGTTCACGATGGCGTACCGCGGAATTCTCAAGATCAAGCACAACCCCGAGCAACTGTTCGACGTCGTCATCCAGCCGATCATCTTCACGTTGATGTTCACCTACATCTTCGGCGGCGCGATCGCCGGTGACGTGACGGCATATCTGCCGACGATCATCCCCGGCATCCTCGTCCAGACCGTCATCACCGGTTCCATCGTCACGGGCACGCAGCTTCGTGAGGACATGGACAAGGGCGTGTTCGACCGCTTCAAGTCCCTTCCCATCGCTCGTATCGCCCCGCTGTCCGGTGCATTGCTCGCCGACGTCGTGCGCTACGGCATCGCCACGACCATCACGTTCATCGTCGGTTTCGCGATGGGTTACCGCCCCGCAGGCGGCGTGGTCGGCATTCTGTCTGCCGCGATCCTGGTCATGGTGTGCGCCTTCTCCATCAGCTGGATCTTCGCTCTCATGGGCGTGCTGATGAACAAAGCGTCCACGGTGCAGGGTGTTTCGATGCTCGT
The DNA here is from genome assembly GCF_003860625.1 of Rhodococcus sp. NJ-530. Classification (NCBI taxonomy): domain Bacteria; kingdom Bacillati; phylum Actinomycetota; class Actinomycetes; order Mycobacteriales; family Nocardiaceae; genus Rhodococcus; species Rhodococcus sp. NJ-530. The sequence goes on along the minus strand of NZ_CP034152.1, from coordinate 1,769,484 downwards.
GCTGTTCCCGCTGACGTTCCTGTCGAATGCGTTCGTCGATCCTGCCACCATGCCGAGTTGGCTTCAGAAGTTCGTGAACGTCAATCCGGTCTCACACCTGGTGACCGCGGTTCGCGAGCTGGCCAACGACGGACACTTCGGTATCCACGTCGTATGGTCGCTGGTGGGCGCCGCGGTGATCGTTGCCGTCATGGCACCTTTGACCGTGCGGATGTACATGCGCAAGACATAAGTCCCGCACCATCGTCCAGACCTAGTCCAGCACCGGTCCGCGAAGCGCAGCCAACACTGCTTCGCGGACCGCTCTGCGTGAGTAACCCGATACCTTCTCGGTTTCCACAGACCACCTGTCGGCTCCGACCAGACCAACCGCGAAGTCGGAGAGGCGCGCGTGATGGAGCGAGACGAAGTCTTGTCTCCCCGGCATTTTCAACGACAAAGCCATCAGTTCGACTCCGCGTTCGATGTTGCCCGTGACAAGATCGAACGACCCGATCGCCGACGCCAACGAACCCGCGAGCGGCAGGTCCGCGTAACCGTTGGGATCGAGCTTGAGAGCACTCGACTCCTTCATCTGCAGAACGCGGCCCGCCACCAGTTCGTGCCGGCCGTGAACTGCGTGAGCGCACACAGCCGCGGCACCGAGCAGAACGACGAAGGGATCACCGAAGATGTTCTCGATCGCAGAACCCAACAGCTCCAGCGCTTCTCGATACCGAGCCAAGCCCTCGTCGATACGGCCGTCCGCGAGATCCGCCTCGGCGATACTCGCTATGAGCGCCGCGCGCCGTTGATCGGTTTCGATGGCCCCGGTCCCACCCGAATGCGCCAATGCCGGACGTGCACGATCGAGAAGCACCCGACCACCAGCGGTGTCACCGGCCGCGATCATTGCTCCGGCTTGAAAGCAGATGAGCTGCATCGCCTCGTCACGCGCACCGAGGCGTTCCATCGACGCCGCCGCGATCGCGTAGAACTCGATGGCCTCGCCATAGCGGGCGGATTGGCTGTGAACCGACCCGACATGTTGGGCCGCCATCGCCAGACCCCACTCGTCACCGATGCTGGTGGCGTAGTCGAACAGAGTCTCCCCGTCCAGCAACGCACCGCGCAGATCTCCGATGTTCTCCCGCATGTTCGAACGCGCGGACAGCGCCGCCATTCGGGTCTCGGGATCGGAACTGCGAACGCCTTCGGCCACCAACCGCGCAAGTTTGTGGTTGGCGATCCCACTCGTGGTCAGCTTGATCAGAAATGCGAACAACGGACCGAGATCATCGCGCTCACGCAACAGCTTTCGAAGTCGGATCCGCGCACGGGCATGGTTTCGATCGGCCTCTCCGAAGAAGAGATGCATCGCCACCAGGATGAACGTAGCGCCCACCAGTTCTGCATTCACGTCGCGCAGATCGTTGTCCGCGGTCGCCCCGACGATCTTCGACGCCCAGTTCGAAATTTCCGAGTTCGATCCTCGTACGGCCCACAGAATCGCAAGGACGGGGAAGACGTTGGCTACGGTCACCGCGTCGCCGCGTTCCACGGCCCAGCGAAGTACAGCCAGAAGGTTGTCGTGCTCGGCGTCGAGGTCGGCAATCAGACGGAGCTGATCCGTCCGTGCACGCACGACGGCATCCTCGGCGATCGCAATCGCCCAGTCGTCGAGGCGCCGAATCACTTCCGGTCCCTCCCCGGACGCGGCGAGTTGCTCCTCGCCGTATTCACGGACAGTCTCGAGCATGTAGTACCGAAGATCTCCCTGCCCGTCGCTGACGGAAAGAAGTGACTGATTCACCAGCGCTTCGACGGCACTTGCCACATCGGTCAACTCGCCCCACCCGGCAACGGCTTGCGCCGAAGAAAGGGTGAAGCCGGCCGGGAATCGGCACAATCGACGCAACGCAATCTGATCCCCGCTGCCCAACAGATTCCAGCTCCAGTCGATCACCGCGTGCAGGGTGCGATGCCGATCCGGAGACGTCGGATCATCGGAGCGCAACAACGCGAACCTGTCTCGCAGTCTCGAACCGATTTCGTCGACGCTCATGGTGCGGACCCGCGCGGCAGCGAGCTCGATCGCCAGCGGGAGTCCGTCGAGCGTCGTACACAGCTTGACGACCGCGTCGACGTCCAGATGAACAGACGGCCGCACCGCACGGGCTCTCGCCGAGAAGAGTTCGACTGCCGAGCCGGTTCCGTCGTCGATCGCCAACGGCGGCAACGGGTACACCGCCTCGGCACTGATCATGAGCGGAGAACGACTGGTGGTCAGAACCGTCAGCTGACGACCGGCCGCGATCATCTCGGCCGCGATCTCCGAACACGCGCCGATCACGTGCTCACAATTGTCGAGGATGAGCAACATCGGACCGGCGGACAGCGCCTCTTTGAGTCGCTCTCTCGCCGAATGCGTTCGGCCGACGGTCAATTTGCCTGGCGCCAGATCGGATTCGCTGATTCCGAGGGTGCCTCCGATGGCCGCGATGACATCTTCGCTGCTGCGCAACGACGCCAACTCCACGAGGACCACCGAGACGCCCGGCTGGTTCACGGATCCGCGCAGGCCCAATTCGTGTGCGAGACGGGTCTTTCCGGCGCCGCCAGGTCCGAGAATGGTGACGACGCGCGAGCGGGCGAGCAAGGATTCGATCTGGTCGATGTCGTTGTCGCGACCGAGCAAGGTGTTGGGGGCAGCGCGCAGACCGATCGCACGGGCGGCCCGCGGTGTAGCCGCAGGTGCCCCGAGAAGTTCCGCGTTGAGAGTCACCAGTGCGGGTGACGGATCAGCGCCCAGGCGATTGGCGAGGTGGTTGCGGAACTCCGCGAACACTTCGAGTGCCTCGTTGACTCGGCCTGCTCCGGCGAGCGCACGCATCAACGCCTCGGCCGCTGTGTCGTCGAATGGGCTCGCCAGATGGCGTCCGCGCACCAGGGGAATGGCTGCCGCGTACTCCCCCAATGTGAGCAACGCGTCGATCTGCGCCGTCTCCAGTTCGTCGTACACCCGGCCTGCGTCGAGCGCCAGACGATCTGCAACGTCGCCGACGACGTCACTCCCGGGGGTACCGCGCCACAGGCGCAATGACGCGGTCGTGACGGCGAGCGCTTCGGACGCGTCGGCGCCGACGGTGCGCAGACCACGGGCGGCGTCCGCTGCCCTGGCCAGGTCGACACGCTCCCGAGCGAGAGTGAGCCGGTATCCGGCCGCCGTGACTTCGAGGGCCCCGTCCGGGAGTGCAGATCGCAGGCGCGAGACCTGAGTGTGGAGGGCGTTCATCGGTGAGCGCGGCGGCTCCAGCCCCCAGACGTCGTCGATCAGGCTCTGCGCGGTACGTGGCTCACCCGGATTGCGAGCCAGCGCAACCAGCAGAGTTCGAGCTCGCGGACCCGGCAACGGAACCAGACGATCGCCCACTTTGGTCGAAACGGGTCCGAGCAAGGCAATGTCTGCCAGGTCTTCGCCCGACTGCGCGTACCTGGCGCGCTCACTCACGTCTCGAGTCATGTGCTGATCCACCGCGTTCGATCGTATTGCACAGTGCAAAGATCGTTGTATGGCAACAGCTGCTCAATGGATCGAAGGCGCGAGGCCGCGCACACTCCCGAACGCGATTGCGCCCGTGCTGGTCGGCACCGGAGCCGCGGCGTCCCTGGACCTCGCAGTGTGGTGGAAGGCGCTCCTGGCACTGATCGTCTCCTTGGCCTTGATCGTCGGGGTGAATTTCGCGAACGACTACTCCGACGGAATCCGTGGAACGGACGACGACCGCGTCGGGCCACTGCGCTTGGTCGGATCGAAGTTGGTCAGTCCCGGAGCTGTGAAGGCCGCGGCGATCAGCTGCTTCACCGTTGCCGCGGTAGCCGGGTTCGTTCTGGCGGCGACCACAGCCTGGTGGCTGGTTGCGGTCGGCGTGTTCTGCATCATCGGTGCCTGGTTCTACACCGGCGGCAAGAAGCCTTACGGATACAGCGGGTTCGGCGAGATCGCCGTGTTCATCTTCTTCGGACTGATTGCAGTGCTGGGAACTCAGTTCGTACAGGCCGAGCGGGTGGATCTGGCCGGGCTGGCCGGCGCGATCGCCATCGGCTCGTTCTCGAGCGCGGTGCTCGTTGCCAACAATCTTCGAGACATCCCGACCGACACCGAGTCCGGAAAGATCACTCTCGCAGTCCGGCTCGGCGACGCCAGGACCCGCACGCTGCACGTGATCCTGCTGGCCGTCCCGTTCGTCGCGACCCTGCTGCTGATCCTGCGTACTCCGTGGGCATTGCTCGGATTGCTGGCGTTGCCACTGGCAATCCGAGCCAACGCCCCACTGCGTTCGGGCGGGCAGGGTATGGCCCTGATCCCCGCGTTGCGCGACACCGGACTCGCCATGCTCGTCTGGGGTGCCGCGACCGCAGTTGCGCTCAGTCTCGCCTGAAAGTCGACGGACTCAACGGTTGTCCGGGACGAACGCGCTGAGCAGGAAGTTCACGATCGAGATGATCAGCGCGCCCCAGACTGCCGTCCAGAAGCCGTCGACCGTCAAGCCGTAGGACGTTCCGGACGAGATCCACGCCGTCAGCATCAGCATGAGGGCGTTGATCACGAGCGTGAACAATCCGAGAGTCAAGATGAGCAGCGGCAGCGAGAGAAGCTGCACTACCGGCTTGATGAACGCGTTGACCACCGTGAAGATCAAAGCGATCACCGCGATCACGAGAACCGTGCCCCAGGTGCCGTTGTCGTGGTTGGCGATCGTGATGCCGGTGACCCACGCCGACGCCAGCCAGATGGCTATGCCGTTGATGATGAGACGTGCCAGAAATGTCATGTCTGAATGCTGGCACATCCCGCCCCGTGCATGCGGAGCCGTGCCGAATCTAGGCGGCGCGATTCATCTTCGCTTCCAAGCGCTCACGGATCACCGACATCGTGACCTGCGTTTCGAGGGCCTGACGGGTAGGCCCGTCGGCGACACGCAGGATGCCGAGCAGGATGTGTTCGGCGCCGATGCGATTGTCCTTGTGCGCGAGCGCTTCACGGAGCGAGAGTTCCAACACCTTCTTGGAGTCCTTCTCGAATCGTGAACGAGGGAACCCGAATCGGCTCTTGCGAGAAGTGTCGACGCCGTCCGGCACAGGAGTCTCGTCCAGCACACCTTCGCCGAAGGACTGCTCGAGACTCTCCCGAACCGCATCGAGATCGATGCCGATCGACTTGAGTATCTCGGCGTCGTCGTCGAGATTGTTCGAGCTACCTTCGTTCGAGCCGGCGCCGGCACGGTGGATCACGTCGAGCGTGACACCAGACTCGGTGAGCACCTCGGTGGCGATGCCCCGATCAGAGGTGAGCAGCGCGGTCAGAAGTTCCATCGGCGTGACCGGACCGGATCCGGCGACAGCATCGACAACGACGCCGCGAGCCTGTGCGGAGAACCTTTCGAACATGGCAATTACCTGCCCTTCTCGCGCAGTGAACGCAGCATCGATTCCGACTGCGCGGACGCGTATTTCTTGTGGACGGCTTGACGGCTGACCTCGAGAGCTTCCGCGATCGCCTGCCAGGACCATCCGTGACGGCGCGCATTGGCGACCTGAATGGCCTCGAGTTTTTCGAGTAGACGACGCAGCGCTCGAACAGCACGCAATCCCTCGGTGGGATCCGGGCTACCGGCGGCAGCAGCGAGAGAGGTTGCTTCGGTCATGATGTCAATTTAGGTTGACAACCGGAATCTGTCAACCAAAATTGACAGGCGCGCCTAGTATCCGGCGACGGCCCCGTTCACTGCCACCTGCAAGTCAGCCTGCACAGTTCGGGCGATATCCATCGGCTTGTCCGGAAGTTCGGTCACCGGCATTCCGACAAAGACACTCGCAGCCTTGACGTCGCCGGCCACCGGACCGTAATTGATGCCGATCGACACCAGGGCCGGTGAGCATCCCAACTTCTCGGCGCGCGCGACGATGTGGCCGATTCCACTGTTGACGTGCTGCAACCGCGTCGGATCTTCGGTGTTGCACGTCCCTTCCGGGAAAATCGCCAGACAATCCCCGTTGCCCAGACGCTCGGCCGCGACGTCCATCATCACTCGGCCGGCATCCGAAACTGCACGGAGGCCGTAGTTCTTGCTGCGAAAAACCGGGATGCTGCCCATCATGTCGACCTTCTTGCGCTGTGAAGGATCAACGAAGAGTTCGTCTTTGGCGAGGACCCGGGTCCGTCCGATCACTCGACGCAACGGAGTACGCCACGCGGTCGCGGCGAGCGTGAACTGGTCGCTCTCGGTCAGATGATTGACCGCCACGACCAACTGCGTCTTACGTTCCAGCAGAGTCTTCAGCGCAGCTTCCGCACCCGGCGCGTACCTCACCCGCGGGCGGTACTTCAGCGCCAATGCGGCATAAGCGAGCTTCGCCACGAATCGGTTCTGCTGATGACTGCGGTAGTACTCGTACACAGCCTCGTAATTGTCGAGTGAAACTTCAGGATTGCCCATGATCCGCCCTCGCTGGAGAAGTGCCCCTTGACCAAACGATACACAACCTACGGTTGCGTAGGTTTGCGTTACAGAAGGCGTAGCGCTGGGAGAAACTCCACTCTCGAGGTAAAACGGTTTCTGTGATCCGCTCGGCCATATCCACCGACCTACCCGCACTGCAACAGATCGAGATCGCCGCGGGCGAACCGTTCCGAGACATCGGGATGGACGCCATCGCAGACGATCCACCGCCGACGCTCGACGAGTTGAACGATTTTCTCGCAGCCGAGCACATCTGGGTTCAGACCGACGCAAACGACGTACCCGTTGCGTACGCGCTCGTCGAGATCGTGGACGGCGGTGCGCATATCGAACAGGTCTCCGTTCACCCCGATCATGCCCGCAAAGGCCTCGGAGCCCAGCTGATCGACGCCGTCACCGAATGGGCGGCGGACCATCACCACGATCTCGTGACTCTGACGACGTTCGTCGACGTTCCGTGGAACGCGCCGTACTACGAGCGACTCGGGTTCGTGCGTCTGGCCGAGAACACGCTCTCCCCCGGCCTGATACGCATCAGAACGGACGAGCAGTCGTCCGGGCTGGACGCCTGGCCGCGCGTGACGATGAGCCGCCCGTCACACGGTCCGGCGCCGGCGATTCAGGAACTGGCCGTCCACGCACCCGAACGGACGAACTCGTCCAGCACTGTCGTCGGGCCGAGCAGGTCGATCCCTTCCGAAGCCACCCATTCGTCGTTGTAATACGTGCCTGAGTAACGCTCTCCGCCGTCGCACAGGAGGGTGACGACGCTGCCGCTGCGCCCGGCCGCCATCATTTCGGCAATCAACGCAAAAGCTCCCCACAGGTTCGTCCCCGTCGAGCCGCCCACTTTGCGCCCCAGGGCTGCGCTGGCGTGCCGGGCGGCCGCGATCGAGCCTGCGTCCGGCACCTTGATCATTCGGTCGACCACCTGACCGACAAACGACGGTTCGACGCGCGGACGGCCGATGCCCTCGATCCGGGAACCTCGAGTACCGACGATCGACGGATCGCTCGCTCGCCACGCGTCGAAAAACACGGAGTGCTCCGGGTCCACCACGCACAGCCCCGTGTCGAATTTCCGGTAACGAAGAAAGCGGCCGATCGTGGCACCGGTTCCGCCCGTCCCGGCTCCGACGACCACCCAGTCGGGAATCGGATGTTCCTCGTGTTCGAGCTGAGTGAAGATCGATTCGGCGATGTTGTTGTTTCCGCGCCAATCCGTCGCGCGCTCGGCGTGGGTGAACTGGTCCATGTAGTGACCGTTCAACTCACTCGCGAGCCGATGCGATTCCGAGTAGATCGACGACGGATCGCTCACGAAATGACAACGTCCCCCTGCGCCTCGATCAACGCGATCTTGGCGGGACTCGTGCTCGCGGGCATCACCGCGACAAAATCCAGGCCCAGCAACTTCGCGAAATACGCCTCGCTGACAGCCGTCGATCCGGACGACGCTTCGATGACAGTGGTCTCTTCGGTAACCCAGCCGTTGCAGATCGCGTAGAGGAAAAGCGACCGTGCGAGTCGATGCTTGAGACTCCCCGTGATGTGGGTCGACTCGTCCTTCAGATAAAGCTGGACGGTCCAGTTACTCGGCAGCGGATAGCGCAGCAGGTGAGTGTCCGCGCTGCGTTGCGCGTCGGCTTCGATCAACCGCACCGCGTTGTCGACCCACTGGCGTGAGGTCCGACGGTCGACGTCGAGCGACCCCGTGGTCACCGCCCGTCTCCGCGCAGCTTGGAGCGAAGATCGTCACGATCGGACCGACGCTGGGCGTCGACCGCCGCAATGCCCGCATTGACACGCTTGCGCAGTTTCGCGAAGAGCAGCAACGACAGCGGCAGCGCGATCAGAACTGCGAACAGCGCCGCGACGATCAAGGGAACGTCCGTGCCGGCGAGCTTTCCGCCACCGATGATGACGGCACCGATCACGACGACAAGCAGCAGCCGAGCGACCGAGTACAGCACCACGTCGCGGGCTAGTTGACCCTTGGTCACCGGCCCGGAAGCCGACTTTGCTTGCCCAGAGTTTGCGGAAGGTTTACTGGCCTTGACCGGCTCAGAAGGAACATTTTCGGGGTTTTCAGACAACTGACTCACCCTCTCAGGTTACCCATTCCGAATACGGGTGGGACCGAGCCCGCTTTATCCATTTTGTCCTTTACTTAAACATTACTTTTTCTTGAAAGATCGACTACCCGGCTATATCTGTGCAAACATTGCGCTACCACTCAGAAAACGGTCGAATGTGAGCGAAGGACTTCGAAACAAACTCGACGCAGGTTTTTGGCAACTGGTCGACACACCGGTTCGGAACCAAAGTTCGGAATCACTGCTCGGTTCGGAATCACTGTTCGTCAAACGTTCGACATCAACATGGAGGACCTCACAATGAGCGCACCAACCTTCAATACCGCCGCAGACGCACTCATGACGCCCGGACAGGTAGCGGCATTGTTTCATGTCGATCCCAAGACCGTGACCCGCTGGGCACACGCAGGACGACTGGGCTCGCTTCGCACGCCAGGAGGACATCGTCGATTCCGTGAGACCGAGGTCATGCAGCTTCTGCGCTCGCTGACCACCGAAGCAGACAACAACTGAGCAAACTCGGCTCACTTCGAAGCACTTTGCAGTACCCGACAGATCTTGCAATACCCGACAGATCTTGCAGTACCCGACAGATACAGCACTAGCGCACTGAGCCGAAACGCTTGTCCGCACCACTTCTGGTGAAGCGGGGCGGAGACTGAGTAGGCTCGACTTCAGTTCCCTGAGGAGGTGCGCCGTGTTGTATCTGTTGGCGTTGGTGGGTTTGGTGACATTGATCGTTCTGATGTGGAAGGCATTCGGGCCCGATCCGTCGACGCGCACCCCGGTGAGCGGTGTACGCGGGCCGGATGACGATCCCGAATTCCTGTGGAATGTGAACCAGCAAACACGACGCAAGCGCACGGAAGGTCCGGACGTACCGCCGACTGACGCGTCGACGTAGCGTCCGGGCTCGCCCGGCTATCCGATTACCGCCCCGTCAACGCGAACGGGGAGGCCGGAAAGTCCTGCGCAACCACCGCAGCCAACTCCAGCACCGCTTCCCGAGTACCTGGACGCAGCCGGTCCAGATCGATTTCGGCGCCCTCTTCCAAATGCGGATCGAACGGAATCAGTTTCACCGCTCGACAGCGCTGCTCGAAGTGCTCGACGACCCGCGGCAGATCAACCTTGCCCGAGCGAGGCCGTACCGCGTTGATGACAGCTACGGACGTGGCGACCAGCCTGCTGTAACCGTGAGCGTCGAGCCAGTCAAGTGTTGCGGAGGCGCTACGTGCACCGTCGACGGAACCGGAACTGACGACGATCAACGAATCTGCACCTTCGAGAATGGCCTGCATCGCCGAGTGCATCAATCCGGTGCCGCAATCGGTCAGAACTATGCTGTAGAACTTCTCGAGCATGTCGACCGTGCGCGTGTAGTCCCCACCGCTGAAGGCCTCTGAAACTGCTGGATCGCTGTCGGAGGCAAGCACTTCGAGCCGGTGTCGATTTTGCGATGTGTAGCCACGGACGTCGCTGTACTTCTCGATGCTGTTCTCGTCGCGCAGCAGGTTTCGCACTGTTGCCGGAGTTTCGAGCGGGATCTTCTGGCTCAGCGTTCCCCGGTCGGGGTTTGCATCGACAGCGACGACGCGATCGCCGCGGATCGAGCCGAACATCGACCCCAGTGTCGCTGTGGTCGTGGTCTTTCCGACGCCGCCTTTGAGACTGAGCACCGCAACCTTGTAGCAGCCCTGCAGCGGCTGGTTGATCTGGCGCGTCAACTCGACGAGGTGCTGCTCCTTTGCACCGTTTCCGAGGTTCACCGATCGGCCGGACAACGTGTACAGCGCCTTGCGCCAGCCGCCCACCGGCGCAGGCCGGACAGGCCGCTTGACGAGGAGCGCAGCCGAGAGATCTTGCGCAGTCATCGGGAGAGCGGACTCGAAGCGACTGTCCGGAGCCGAGGTCAGTCCGGTCTGCGGCATCGGAGCGCGAGTAGGTGGCACTGTCGGCGGGGCCATCGGCACGGCCTGACCATTCTGGAGGGTGTGGCCGTTCTGCACCGGCGCAGCGCCGGGATGACCGAACTGCCGAATCGCGGGATTGGGCGGATGGACGCCGGGCGAAAAAGGTGCCTGCGGTTGCTGGAGCGGTCTCGCGGATGAATGCGCCGTCGGGCCGGGCTGCGAATTCTGAACAGGATGCAGGTTCTGAAAAGGCTGCGAATTCCGAACAGGCTGCGAATTCTGAACAGGCTGCGGAACGCCAGTTCGTGAATCCGGAAGCGACCCTCCACGATTCGTAGGTTCGTAGGTCTGCATCGGCATCGCAGGCGAGGTCGAGAACTGGCCGTTGATCGGGCCTGGCTGCGCTGCCGGATACTGGATGACCGGAGTCTTGGGACCTGGTACCGGAGCCGCTGGGGTCGTCGTCGGCGGCGGAGCGGCGGGTGCACTGGGCGCCTGGCCGGCGACTTGCTGGAGCGGCCCGGAGTCGACCGGGGCCACGAAGAGACTACGAACGTCGCTGGGAACCGAGTCCGATGACGGCTCGGGCGCGGATGCGCGCGGCTCGCGCCGCGTCGGCTCGGCAGGGCGCACCGGCTCCCACAATCCTGCTCCGGCGTCTTCAATCTTGTCGGCCATCTCGCCGCTCCCCCTCGTCGATCCCACAGCTACCAGACAGCTAGTAATTCGCCAAGCTGCATCGTAACTGTTGCCCGCCCCTGACGTACCTACCGGTAATACCTACAGGCCGGTCGGCAGCCACCCACGGTACCTCGAGAGGATCAGGTGAGTCCCGCGTAGGAGTGCAAGCCGGAGACGACCATGTTGATGATGAAGAGATTGAACAGCATCGCAACAAAACCGGCGATGTTGATCCAGGCGGCCTTCGTCTCCCGCCACCCGGAGGTTGCCCTCGCATGCAGGTAGGCCGCGTAGATCACCCAGGCGATGAAGGACATCGTCTCCTTCGGATCCCAACCCCAGAAGCGTCCCCACGCAGCTTCCGCCCAGATGGCACCGAGGATGACGCCGGCGCCGAACAGCGGAAACGCGATGATCGTGCTCTTGTACGCCAAGCGGTCGAGAGTCTGGGCATCCGGCAGTCGCTCTGCGATCCGGCCACCGATGCTCGTGCCTTCCTCACCGGGCGGGAACTTCAGTCGCAGCAGGAACAGAAGGCTCGCGATACCGCCGATCATGAAGATTCCGGAGCCGACGCTGACGATCGTCACGTGAATCGGAAGCCAGTACGAGCGTAGCGCCGGCACCACGGGAGCCGCGTCGGCGTAGAGGACCGTGCCGGCGAGGAACATCAAGATCAGAACCGGCACCAGCAAGAAGACCCACATCGGACGGTACGCCGGCTTGATCAACAGGACGTGCCCGACCAGCAACGACGCCGCACACGCCATCGCCACGAATTCGTACATGTTGCCGAGCGGGAATCGTTCCGTCGCAAATCCGCGGAGCACGATCGACGCGATGATCAGCACCGTTCCGACGACCAGGACAGCTCGGCCCATTCCGCCGAATCGTTCCGAGAGCGACTTGCTCGGAGTCTCCGCGACCCTGCCAGGCACGGATGCGTCGACACCGCCGGCGGAGACCAGTTCCTTGTCCTGAACCGCCTTTGCTCTGGCCGACGCGTACTGCACGATGAGCAGCACAAACGCCAGCACGAGCACGGTGAAGGCGGACTTGAAGGCCCAGTCGCTGTACTGCGCGAGTGTCTCGTTCGTTGTCATCGGGCGTTCTCCTGCGCGTGCGGTTGGTTCACCGCGGTGGTCGGATTGCTTTTCAGCAAGCGGTCGGCGAGGCGGTCGAACTCGTCGCCCCAGCCTGCGTGGTCGGTGCGGGCAAGCCCACCAAGTTCTACTACAGTACGTCGTTCGTCATCTGGATAGATACGTGCCCAGACGCGGCGACGCTTGATCACGAGCGAGACGAGTAGGCCCGCCATCATGGTCAACGCCGAAACCAACACCCACACCTGAGCGGGATCGTGGGAGACCTGCAGGTTCACGAAGTCGACGGCACCATCGAATCGCACCTGGGTTCCGTCGGCAAGCGTCGCGCTCTCCCCCGGAAACAGATTGACTCGATCCTGCTTGACCAGTCGGCCCTGATTGATCAGTTCGGTGTTGAGTTCGAACAGCGATTGCGGGTTACCGGTATCGAGTCCGGTGTCGCCCTTGTAGATGTCGATGGCGACTGCCGGATCGTTCATCGCCGGGTAGCTCGACGACAGCAGGTTGCCGTGGAACAGCGCGGTGGGCGCGAACAATCCTTCGATGGCAATCTGATTCTTCCGACGCTCGTCCGCATCGGGATACATGCCGCCCGGCGGGTCGAAGCGCATCGCGCCACTGCTGAGGAACGTCGTGGCGTCGTCCGGACGCCACTGGAGCGTCTCGGTGCGGGTCTCACCGTTCGGGAACGTGACGGTGAATGTCGGCGCGTATCCGTGTCCCTGCAGGTACACACGATCGCCGGCGATCCGCAGTGGGTGGTTCACCTGGATGGTCGTGTCCCGCCAGGTATCGGACTCGAGGTCGTCGCCTGCCTGGTACGAGATGTCCGAGGTGAACATCTCGGCCTGACCGGTCTCGAGGTAGTCGGCCTGGAAATTCTTCACACGTACACACAGCGGGGTCATGCCGGTGCCGTCGAGGCTCAGACCGGCGACGAAGGAGTCGAACACTGCCGGCGAGGTCGTGCAGAACCCGGGGCCGTCGTTGGCGATGACGATGCGATTGCCCTCGTAGCCGAACAACTTGCCCGCGGCGATCGCGATCAACAATCCGACCAGCGAGAGGTGGAACACGAGGTTGCCGAACTCGCGGAGGTATCCCTTCTCCGCCGAGATGGTGATCTCGCCTTCGCGTCGTGATTTCGAATCGCCGCGACGCGTTTCGACGCGCCACCCGCGCAGTTCTTTCGACACCCGGGCAGCAAGTTCGTCAGGAGTCTCGCCGTCCACGACGCTCGTGGTGTGGTGCGGCAGGCGAGCAAGATTGCGCGGCGCATTCACCGGACGGGTGCGCAGCGCCTTCGCGTGCTCCACGCAACGCGGCAGGATGCAGCCGACCAGCGAGATGAAGAGCAATGCGTAGATCGCGGTGAACCAGAAACTGCTGAACACGTCGAACAATTCGAGGCGGTCCATCCACGGACCGAGCGTCGGACGCGCGGCGATGTAGTCGGTGACCTTGCCCTCGTTGAGGGTTCGCTGTGGCAGCAGGGCGCCGGGGATCGCAGCGAGCGCGAGGAGGAACAGCAGTACCAGCGCGGTCCGCATCGAGGTGAGCCCGCGCCAGGTGTTGCGCCCGAGTGCAACGACTCGACCGATCACCGACTGCTTCGGCAGCACGGGTTTCGGGTGGTCGTTATTGTCGTCAGCTGTCATATCGGCAGCGTCACCTCCGAGATAAATGCGTCGCGAACCCAGCCGACGAACTGGTCCCACGCGCCGGTGACGAGGGCGATTCCCACTGCCACCAACATGATTCCGCCGAAAATTTGAATGGTGCGTGCATTACGACGCAACCAGCCGACGCCGGTCAGCGCGCGCGCCGATCCCAGCGCCAAGATGATGAACGGCAGGCCGAGTCCGATGCAGTACGCGACGATCAACGTGACACCACGCGCGGCGGTCATCCCGTCGGTTCCCGCCGCTACGGACATCACGCCTGCCAATGTCGGACCGAGGCACGGCGTCCAGCCCAGAGCGAACACTCCCCCGAGCAGCGGCGCACCCACCAGTGACGACACGCGACGCGGTTCGAAACGAACGTCCTTCTGCAGCGCCGGAATCAGCCCGATGAAGACGAGACCCATTGCGATGGTGACGACACCGCCCACTCGCATCAGGACCTCGCGGTTGACGAGCAGCGTGGAGATCACGCCGAATACCGACGCGGTCGCGAGGACGAACACAACGGTGAAGCCCGCGACGAACAGTCCGGCCGCACCGGCCACCCTCAGTCGACTGCTCCGGGTGATCGTCCGCGTCTTCGCCTCTTCGGCGGTGATCGCGGGAGCGTCGGCACCGACGACGCCGGCCAGGTAGGACAGGTAGCCGGGAACGAGCGGCACGACGCACGGTGAAGCGAACGACACCAGACCGGCGAGCACACAGGCGCCGAGGGCGAGCAGAAGCGGACCGGACGACGCCGCGTTCTGAAACGCTTCGCCCACACCGGCACTCAATGTGTCGCTGCCGGCCAGCAGCGTAGTGGTCGTGGTTGTCATCTTTACTGCGCGTCTTCCTGAGCTACTCGCTGGACGACGGGCAGCAAATCCTCGGCGAGAAGTTCTTGGAGGAACACCGCGGCGACGCGATGCTGGCGGTCCAGGACGATCGTCGTCGGAATGACCGACGTGGGGTAGCCGTCACCGAGGGCGATCAGCGAACGCATCGACGGGTCGTAGATCGACGGGTACGAGACCTTGTTGTCGACCACGAAGTCCTGCGCTTTGTTCTTGGTGTCGTCGCGGACGTTGATGCCGAGGAACTGCACGCCCGAATCCTTGGTCTGCTCGTAGACCTGTTCCAGGTCGTCGGCTTCGGCGCGGCACGGTCCGCACCACTGACCCCAGACGTTGAGAACGACGACCTTGCCCTCGAAGTCCTCGACACCGACCTTCTGACCTTCGTTCATCAGATCGGGCCCGGAGAGCTTGCCGATGGTGCCTCGGTCGGACGGCGGATCGTAGAAGATCTTGGTTTGTCCGCCCGGTGAGACGAAGTCGAAAGTTCCGCCCTGTGCGACGGCGTCGTCGCCGGTCGCGCAGGACGAGAGAATAAGCATCGCCGACGCAGCGGCTGCGAATGCTGCGGCGATGCGGCGCGAAATCATGCTCCTGTCACTCTCGGGTCGGAGGCGCCGGCAGGTTCGGAGTAGACGATGTCGACCAGGGTGTCGCCTTCGTAGACCAGTGACGTCAACGACGCCAGTCCACACTGACGGTGACGGGGGTCGTGCCAGAGACGCTCACCCTGCAGGAATCGACGCAGAGTCCAGACCGGAAGCTGATGGCTGACGACGACGGCTTCGTGTCCGACTGCCGCGACGCGTGCGGCATTGACGGCTGCGAGCATGCGATGGGCGATCTGCAGGTAGGGCTCGCCCCAGGACGGGGTGAACGGGTCACGCAGTTTCCACCAGTGACGCGGACGCGAGAGCGCACCGTCCCCGACGGCAACCTTGAGACCCTCGAACTCGTTGCCTGCCTCGATCAGGTTTTCGTCCGTGACGATGTCGAGCTTGTGTGCCTCGGCGATCGGAGTCGCGGTCTCTTGTGCCCGCTGCAGCGGCGACGCGACCACGTGGGTGATGTCGTGATCGGCGAGCACCGACGCGACCGCACGAGCCTGAGCTTCGCCCGCCACCGACAACCGGAAACCCGGGAGCCGTCCGTAGAGGATCCCGCGCGGGTTGTGTACTTCGCCGTGGCGCAGGACGTGGACGATGGTGCGGGTGGACGTGTGGTCGGGGTGATCGGCGTCGGTCACAGTCGAGGGTCCTCGCTGAAGATGATGGATGTCGGAAGCGTGCGGGTGTTCTGGAACTGGAACTGCTCAGGGCTTGACGGCAGCAGCCGCGGCCTTGGCTGCGTGAGGCATGGCGTCGGCGATGATCGAGAAGGCTCGATCGTCGAGGGCTGCGGAGACGAACCACGCTTCGAACGCGCTCGGCGGCGGGTACACGCCGCGGGAGAGCAGTGCGTGGAAGAAGGCGGGGAATCGCCAGGTCTGCGCGGCTTTGGCTTCGTCGTAGTTGGTCACCGTGTTCTCGGTGAAGAACACGCTCACCAAGGTGCCTGCGTACTGCACTCGGTGTTCGACGCCTTCGGCGGTGAGTGCTTGGGTCATGAGGTCGCCGAGGGCGGTCGCGTTCCGGCCGAGCTTGGCGTACACCTCGGCGTCGGCGGCGCGAAGGCTCGCGAGTCCGGCGGCGACGGCGACAGGGTTACCCGAGAGGGTGCCTGCCTGGTAGACGGGACCGTCCGGTGCGAGGTGGCCCATGATGTCGGCGCGGCCGCCGAATGCTGCGGCAGGCAGGCCGCCGCTCATGACCTTGCCGAAGGTGTAGAGGTCGCCTGCGACGTTGTCGATGCCGTACCAACCCGAGGCACTGACGCGGAATCCGGTCATCACCTCGTCCATGATCAGGAGTGCGCCGTGCTCACGGGTGAGACGACGCAGACCCTCGTTGAAACCGGGAAGCGGTGCGACGGCGCCCATGTTTCCGGCGGCAGCTTCGGTGATGACACACGCGATGGCCCCGGGATTGGCCTCGAACGCCGCGGCCACCGCGTCGAGATCGTTGTAGCGCACGACGATGGTGTCTTCTGCTTGAGCGCCGGTCACGCCGGGAGAGGTCGGCAGCCCGAACGTCGCGAGGCCGGATCCGGCGTCGGCGAGAAGGGCGTCGACGTGGCCGTGGTAGCAACCGGAGAACTTGACGATCTTGGTCCGCCCGGTGAATCCGCGGGCGAGGCGGACTGCGCTCATCGTGGCTTCGGTTCCGGAGTTGACCAGGCGAACCTTTTCCACGGGCGCGACGCGGGCGACGATTTCCTCGGCGAGAGCGACTTCGCCTTCGGTCGGCGCACCGAAGGAGAGACCTCCGAGGGCTGCTTCGCGAACGGCTTCGACGACTGCCGGGTGAGCGTGCCCGAGAATCATCGGACCCCAGGACGACACCAGGTCGACGTAGTTGTTTCCGTCGACGTCGGTGAGGGTGTAGCCGGATGCTTCGCGAATGAATCGCGGTGTTCCGCCGACCGAACCGAACGCGCGGACGGGCGAGTTGACGCCACCCGGAATCACGTTGCCGGCACGTTCGAAGAGCCGAGCGGAGTTCGTTGCATGCACGTCGGGATCACCGGAAGACACAGTCACGGCTTCCAGTGTCCCAGTTCTGTCGAATCTGACAACGACAGGGTGTAGGACTTCGGTGCTCGAGGCGAGTTTTCCGGTCGAACCGGGCCCCGCGTGAGACGATTCCGGGCATGAAGCGACTGTTGACGACGCTGATGGTCTCGGCTGCGATTCTTCTCACATCGTGTGGTTCGGACGCTTCGAACGACGACCAGGCGACAGTTTCGTCGCCGCCGAGCGCCACCGACTCGGCTCGAACCACCGCGGCGACGAGCACCGACCCCGCGTTTCTCGGCGGGTGTTCGGCGGTGTCCGTCTACGTTCAGCAGCGTGTTCAGAGCGGCGACACGTCGACCCAGACGGCGGGCGCCGACTTCCTGAAGATCGTCGAGAACGACCCTTCGTACCAGGCTATGTCCGAGAGCGAGAAGGAACTCTTCCGCCAAGGAATCGAAGCGGGTGCCGCGGGCTCCTGCTGAATGTGAGGTTGGGATCGAACCGGGTTGCCCGCGGTGCGCTACGCGCTATCGTCGGTTCCATGGCCACCACAGCGGACCACCTCAGGACAACACTCGACGGACGCTGGCGGGAGGTGCGTGAGCGCGTTCGCGGCGAATTGAACGACGAACGTTTTGCTCCGCACTACACACCCAACACCGCCATTGCGCGCTCCAAGGCTCTCGAACAGATGCGGGTCCTCGCCGATCTCGGGTACGCCGCAAACGGTTTCGCCGTCTCTCACGGCGGAACGGGCGACGCGGGTGGCGCCGTCACCAGCATCGAGATGCTCGCGATGTCCGACCTCTCACTGATGGTCAAGGCCGGCGTCCAGTGGGGTCTGTTCGGCGGCGCCATCGAAAACCTCGGCACCGAGCGTCACCACCAGGCGTACGTCAAGCCGCTGATCGATCTGGACCTGCTCGGTTGCTTTGCGATGACCGAGACCGGTCACGGCAGCGACGTCCAGGAACTCGAAACCACGGCGACCTACGACGTCGAGACGGGCGAGTTCGTCGTCAACTCCCCCACTCCGTCCTCTCGCAAGGACTACATCGGCGGCGCTGCCCAGCACGCCACCGTCGCAGCGGTGTTCGCACAGCTGATCACCGGAGGCGAAAGTCAGGGCGTCCACTGCTTTGTCGTGCCGATTCGTGACGACGCCGGCAACGACCTCCCCGGCGTCACGACGTCCGACTGCGGGCTCAAGGGTGGACTGCCCGGAGTCGACAACGGCCGCATCGTCTTCGACCAGGTCCGCATCCCGCGTGAGAATCTACTCAACCGTTACGCCGACGTCGCCGAGGACGGCACGTACAGCTCGGCGATCGAGAACCCGAACCGTCGTTTCTTCACGATGGTCGGCACACTGGTTCGTGGACGTGTCACCGTCGGTGGTTCCGCGGCAGCGGCCGCCCGCGTCGGATTGGCCATCGCCGGTCGATACGCCCTGCAGCGCAGGCAGTTCAGTGCTCCGAAGAGTGACGACGAAGTCCTGATCATGGACTACCTCGTCCACCAGAAGCGTCTGCTGCCGTTGATCGCCCGCTCGTACGCTCTGCAGTTCGCACAGAACGAACTCGTCGCCGCGATGCACGACATCCAGAGCAGCGACGACCCGGATCCGCAGGAGCAGCGCGAACTCGAAGGTCGCGCCGCCGGACTCAAGGCCGCCAACACCTGGCATGCCACTCGGGCCATCCAGGAGGCACGCGAAGCCTGCGGCGGCGCAGGCTATCTCGCCGAGAACCGCCTCACCGCACTCAAGGCGGACACCGACGTCTTCACCACGTTCGAGGGTGACAACCACGTTCTGACGCAGTTGGTCGCAAAAGAACTCCTCACCTCCTACGCCGACGAAGTCCGCGGCATGAGCCCGGTCGACTGGATGCGCTTCGCCGCTACGACGGTCTCCGACGTGGTCAAGAAACGCACGGCAGCGCAGCAGATCCTGCAGACGATCGTCGACACTCGCCAGGACAACGAAGAGGACGGCAGCCTCTTCAATCGCGGCACCCAGATGAAGATGTTCGAAGACCGCGAAGAGTACCTACTCGCCACTGCGGCAAGGCGATTGCAGGCAGCGCAGAAGCGCGAGGAGAACCCGTTCGACGCGTTCAACTTCGTGCAGGACCACGTGCTCAAAGCCGCTCAGGCGCACATCGAGCGCGTCATCCTGGAAGCATTCGTCGCCGGCATCGACTCGTGTGAGGACGAGACCGCAAAGGAACTCTTCGGCGAGGTGTGCGATCTCTACGCACTGTCCGTGATCGAAGAGGACAAGGCCTGGTTCATGGAGCACCGGCATCTGTCGGTGGAGCGTTCGAAGGCCGTGACGCGCGGAATCAACGAGCGTTGCCGCACCCTGCGCCCCCACGTCGAGACACTGATCGACGGGTTCGGCATTCCGGACATCCTGCTGGGGTCCGCGATGCTCGACGGACCGGGCACCGACGCGGTACGGCTGAAGTAAAGGGTTCGGGTGGGGTCGGCAATCGCCGGCCCCACCACACTCAGTGCGCTGCTGCCTTTTTCGACTGGCGAGAGGCGAGCAGTCCGGTCAGGCCGAGTGCCGCGACCAGCCAGATCCCCAGAACGAGCAGGTGCGGTCCGGCGCCGTTGCCACTGAAGTAGATGACGGAGCGGATGGGCTCCATGGCTGCCGATCCGAGCCAGAACGAATGGATGTGCTGCCAAAATCCCGGCAGGAACGACACCGGAATGGCACCACCCGAACTCGGGAAGTTGATGAAAACGAGCACCGTCAGCACCGCGAAGATCGCGGCTTGGCCGAGCAGTCGATTGAGCAGGATGCTCACCGCACCGACGGTGAACGTGTAAACCATCGAGATTCCCAGCAGTTGCAGGATCTGGCCGAATGACGCCCCGAAGGCGTGCATGAAGATGCTGGTGATGCCGAAGGCTATGAGCGGGGTGAGTATCGCCGCACCGGCCAGGATCGAATACTGCTCTCGCAACCGCATTCTCGGCGCAACCTGACTGAGCACCGTGATGGTCAGGTAGCCACCGAGGGTGCAGACGATCAGGAAGTAGAAGAGTCCGACGGTCGAGGAGTCTCGCGCCGTGACAGGCGCCGAGTCGATCACCGTGACCTGCTGCCCCGTCTGCTCCGCAACCGAATGCGCCAAGCTGCTCACCACGGAAACCGTCGAGGCGCCCGCGCCGGTGGCGATATGTGCGGTCACGGTGTCACCGATCTCGATGGCGCCGATCGCATCGCGGTTGTCGATCCGAGAGAGTGCGTCGGCGGCGTTGGCTGTGGCAACGATGTCGAACTTGCCACCCGACGAAGCCTGGATTCCGTCGATCAGCGGGGCCGTGACGGACGGCGACCCGACCACCACGATCGGTGCCTGATTCGGCGTCGGCGCATGGAAGGCGCTGACGTAGCACAGGCAGAACATGATGACGAAGAACAACGGAAATGCGAGTCCACTGCCCACCATCTTCCAATTGGTCGGCGGATCGACAACTTCTTCGCTGGGTACTCGGACGTCGGTATCTGTCATATTCCACGCTCTCTTCACTAACCGCATCTAGCTGTCAACACCGTTGACAGACTCAACAGTCAACACCGTTGACACGTTATAGTCAACGCCGTTGACAACGCGGTCGGCGAGCGAGCACGGAGGTCGATGTCGTGACACCCACGAGGCACACGCCAGAGCAGGAGCAACCCTCGACATCCGAGGCGATTCGCGCGGCGGCGTTCCAACTGTTCGGCGAGCACGGGTTCGGCGGCACGTCAGTTCGCGCCATCGCCAAAGTTGCCGGAATCGATCCGGCCCTGGTCATCCGGCATTTCGGGTCCAAAGAAGCACTGTTCCTGGAAACCACGCCGGTTGCGGACTACTTCGAAGGCCAGTTCGACGGCCCACTCGACACCCTCGGTGAGCGAATCGCCGCCTTCGTCCTGGGCAAGGCCGACGCCCGGATGCTGTCGGTGTACACAGCGCTCATGCGAGCGTCGGACAGTCCACGCATCCGGGAGCGACTCAGAGACATGACCGGAGTATTCGCCACCAATCTCGCCGCTCGTCTAGACGGCGAAGACGCGTACACCCGCGCACTCCTGGTCTCCGCCCAGGTGTCCGGGCTGTTGAGCGTCCTCAGCGACGAGAGTATCCCCCAGTCCGCAGATCGCGACGAGTTGGCAAAACTCTACGGCCGGGCGATGCAGACGCTGATCGATCAGTACTGAGCGATGACCTCCTCGGCAAACCGCCGAACGGAGTCGAGTCGCCCCTGACGATCACCGGCGTCAACTCCGTAGCGATACCAGGGCAAAACTCTGATTTCCGTGACTCCGAGAGTCTCGAGTTCGCGATATCCGTCCAGATCACGAACATCCGTCGGCGAGACGTTGACGCCGAAAGGAACATCGGCACGACCGTACTCGACCCGCAATTCCGTGAGACGATCGATGGCGCAGGCTAATTCGGCTTTGGTCGTGTTCACCGACATCCAACCGTCAGCCAGCCTGGCTGCACGACGCAACCCCGGTTCGCTGTGCCCACCGATGTAGATCGGAACCGGAATCTCCGGAGCAGGACTGATCATCAGAGCGTCGAAATCGTAGTGCTTGCCGTGGTATTCGACCCATTCCGGCCCACGTCCCGCACACACCGCCTTGATGATCTCGATGGCTTCGTCGGTACGCGCACCGCGGGTGCGCATCTCGGTACCGGTGAAGGTGAATTCCTCGGGAATCCAGGACAAACCGACGCCGAGAGCGACGCGGTTCCTCGACATCACGGCCATGGTCGCGACCTGCTTGGCCGTCAACAGCGGATCGCGCAGTGGAAGTTTGAACACGTTGGTGTAGAACTGAATTCGCGATGTGACGGCCGCCATCGCCGCCATGGCAATGAACGGATCAGGCATCGGCGTCTCGGGCGCCCACATCCGCTTCCCGTCAGCAGTGTACGGGTACGGCGCCGACACCTGCTCCGGATAGAACACGGAATCCGGCATCGCGATTCCGTCGAACCCCACCTCTTCGGCGACCTGCGCCAACTCGCACAGTTCCAGGGCGTCGATCATCGCACCGGCCAAGGACCACTTCATCGTTCCACCGTTTCGCCGTTGGGCGAGATCCAAGCGCCGCCCAAGAACATGATGTCGGTGATGTTGCGTACGACGCCGTGAACATTGCCGTCCCATGCGGTCAACACCGACGCCGGCCCCCAGATCACGTAAGGCACAGTCGCGTTGGCGTACTCCTGCACCTTGCTGATCGCCTCACGGACAGCATCGTCCGTCGATGCCGTCTGCACAGCTGTGATCATCGCGTCCATCTCCGGGTCCGCGAAGCCGGACGGGTTGTTCTTCGAATCACTGGCCATACTGTTGTACAAATTGAGGTACGGCGCTTCTTCTCCGACCGGAGCGCCACCTCTGGTCATGTCGAAATCGTGGTCCTTGTATACCCGTCGAACCAGATCGGTCACATCGGTCGCGTAGTCGATGGTGACGTCGAAACCGATCGCGTTCAGCGACGCCTGAACCGTCAGTGCCGTCGCCTGTTGGCTCGGCTCCGAGGTGGTGAGGTAGCGGAGTTTCCCGTCGTACCCGTCGGACTTCGCTTGATCGAGCAGCGCCTTTGCCTTCACCTGATCGAACGGAATGCCTGCTGTGTTGTTGTACCAACGTGACGTCTGCGGGACCAGTTCGGAACTGGCGGTGCCCAATCCGTTGTTCGCCCTGGTATTGACCGCCGCCGGATCCACCCCGTAGGCGATCGCCTGACGGACGCGAACATCAGCCCCGGGCTTGCCCTCACGGTTGTTGATCGTGCCGATCCCGTTCTGTCCGGTCGGACTGAGGTAACCCGAGTATCCGTCGTCGAGAGCTTGTTCGATCACGGCCTCGTCGCGGAGGATGTACGTCATGTCGATCTGGCCGCTCTTCAACGATTCGTACTGAGACTGCGCACCCGACGTGGGAACAAACCGCACTGTGTCCAGTGGAGGTTTACCGCCCTGATAATCCGTGCGTGCGGCGAGTACCAGTTCTTCGTGCGGGGCGAACTTGGCCAAGGTGAACGGACCCGCCCCGATCGGTGTGAACGCTCCCTCCCCGGTTCCTGAAACCGACCCTGCCTCTCCCCCTGAACTTCGCGCAACGATCATTCCGGGCCCGAGCGACAACAGCGCCGGGAATTGACGCCAGGGCCGCTCGAGCACGAATTCGACTGTGGTGGCGTCGGGCGTCTCGATCCGATCCACGATGTTGAGCCAGGTCTGCGATACATCACCCTTGCCTGCCACGAATCGATCGATACTCCACTTCACCGCTTCCGCGTCGAGCGGACTTCCGTCGCTGAAGGTGAGGCCATCAGCCAAAGTGACGGTGTACGAGGTGAAGTCGCTGTTGTTCGACAGTGTCTTCGCGAGTTGTGGCACGAAGCTCCCGTTTGTGGAGTCGCTGCGTACCAGCGTGTCGTAAATCGCGGCCATTTCGGTTCCGCCGGTCGAACCGGCGGCTTGCGTTCTCGTGGGGTCCAACGAGGAAGGGAACGAATAGGACCCGAAGGTGAGAACACCGCCGTCGATCCGCTCCCCCACATCTGGGGCGCCCACAAAACCAGCTGCGCCACTACTGCTCGGTGAAGCCGATCCCGAGTTGTCCCCACTGCTCGACGCGCAGCCGGCCAACATCAATGCACCGGCAAGCCCGAGCGCGACAAAGCGAGGGCCGAACCTAATCTTCCTGGTGTACATACGTTCCCAATCTCCGTCAGCGTGTCAGATCTTGACTACCTTCGACGTCGGGATCGGGTGCGAGTCCGCCTTGATCCAGCGCAGCGCCCATGTCCCTCGGCATGCGAATCGGTGTCGATCCAGTTGCCATAACCCGGATCCTTCGCCGCCACGACGATTGTCATGGTGCCGTCGTCGTTGAGCTTCGCGGTGTGATTGTTGATGTAGATGTTCGTGCGGTTGTAGTCGAGGGACTCGACCCAGAAGTTCTGCAGCACGAAGTTGAAGTACTCGCAGTTCGGAACCTCGGTCTCGATGACCCACGCCTCGTCCTCGGCGAGCTTCCAGTAACCGTGGAAGTAGAAGATCGTCGGATCGCCGCCGGCATCCTGGAAGTAGTCCTGTCCCCAGTCGAAGATCTCGTTGGTGTGCGGCTGGAATTTGCGCGACCATTCCAGGAAGGTCTCCGCCATCCCCTTCACGATCCCGACGGACTTGGTGAGGCGCTCGCCGATCTCTTCCGGAGTCAACGGGACGAACTCCCCGTCCGGGTTCAGGCATTCGATGGTCAGATCACCGACAATCTCGTTGCGTCGATCCTGGTGAGTTTGCCGAACGGAGATGAGGTTGCTGTCGGGCGCCAAAGGCAGCCAAGCGCCCTCATCGGGCTTGTCGACGCTCGCGATGAACTCGAAACGGCCGTTCTCGTCGACCTCGAGGTCGTGGATATGCAGATCGCCGGTCTGCAGCATGGTGCCGTCGATGTGGTACCGATTTACGCGCGAGCCGAAGGTGATCAGCGGGACGGTGCCTCGGGTGCCGATGATCCGGTAGTTGTACTTACCGGAAATGTTGGCGCGCATGTAGACGTTGTCCGGGTTGTCGGCACCGATCTTCGTCATCATGTTCGGGTTCGGAGCCGACGAGAACTGCGGCCACCGTGGATCGGTGTACTCGACACAGTTGATCGTGCCGTACCGAAGCAACCGACTCAGGTAGCGGACGCCCTCGGCTTGAGTCAGCGGATCCTGAGGGACGATCTCGTCTTCCAGGACCTTTCCGACCTCGAGCAGATCTGCGCAGAACTTTTCCCAAACAGCATTCATGTGAATCTCCTTGTTTCGGTTGGGGCTTCGCCCTGTGCGCCTTTTTGGTAGTCGGCACTACCAAAAAGGCGCACAGGGCCGGAGGCCTTCAGGGTGTGGTGGAGAACTTCGCTTCGACGTCGGCAGCGCTCACGCCGAAATCCTCGAGCGAATAGCGATGCGACGGACGACGGTGCTCGGCAAGGCTGGCCTGATGCGACGCCTCCACCGCGGCGCGGGCGTCGTCTGTGAAGGGCAGGGCGAACTGTGCATAGATCTTCTCGACGGTGCCGACCGCATCGGCGATGAAGTCCTTGTAGTCGACGTCGATGAACTGATCGGGGTTGTAACGGCTACGGGCATTGTTGAAGTTCGCGTTCCCTCGCGCCCACAGGTCCAGTTGCGTGCGCCCGATGGCGGGACGGTCGAATGCCTTCGACATGTCGTGTCCGCCCTGCTCTACGAGGCTGAAGGTGGACGCCATCGATGTCAACGGGTCTCGGAAGGTCCGAACGAACAGTGCATCCGGATAGACCGACATGATCTCGTCGATCGCGAAGACATGGCTCGGGCTTTTGAGCACCCACCGTCTGTCCTGGTCGTGCAGCCCGATCAACTGCAGGTTCTTCTTGTGCCGCGCATATGTTTCGGTCCAGTCCTGCTCCGCCAGCCACCGGGTGTAACTCGGCACGTACGCCACCGTCTCGAACGCGGTCGAGAGCATCGTCTGCTGCAGCAGCCGCCAGCATTCCTCGACCTCCTCCGCCCCCATGAAATGAACCTTCATCAGGTCTGCCTCGTTACGCTGGCGAGCACGGTAGAAGGCGTCGGAGCGAACGTAATCTTCGTTCTCCGACCACGTGTCGCGCTCGGGGCGCGGCTGCGGCGTCTCGGCGAGCCACATCTCGGCGCCCTGATGCGCTGGGTCGGCACCGAGCAAGCGGTGCAGCGCGGTGCTGCCGGTGCGGGTCAACCCGACCACGAAGATCGGGCGTTCGATCGGAACATCTACGTGCTCTGGATATTTCGCGAATCCGGCCTCACTGGTCAGGCGACCCGCGAGCGCTCCGACGATCATCTTGCGAGCGATCACCTTGCCGTGAGGAGTGAGGTCGGCCTCGTTCTGGAACGACTCGAGGAGAACTCGAAGTCCTTCGAGATAGCCTTCGCTGCCGAAGTTTTCGTACCCGGCCGCCTCGCACGCAGCCTGGTGCAGGTGATCGATGGAACCGATGCCGTCGTAATCCTGTGTCATGGCTAGTCCTTGTATGAGTTGATCAGTGGTGCGTGTGACCGCAGTTGACGTCGAGACATTGCCCTGTGATGGCCCTGGCTGAATCGGACAGGAGGAAGACGACAGCGTTTGCGATGTCATCTGGCTCCGGCAATCGGCGCAGATCGGCGCCCGCTGCGATCTCGTCGTAGATCACCTTGGGGTCGACTCCTGCCTCCGCCGC
The DNA here is from genome assembly GCF_003860625.1 of Rhodococcus sp. NJ-530. Taxonomy (NCBI): domain Bacteria; kingdom Bacillati; phylum Actinomycetota; class Actinomycetes; order Mycobacteriales; family Nocardiaceae; genus Rhodococcus; species Rhodococcus sp. NJ-530. The sequence goes on along the minus strand of NZ_CP034152.1, from coordinate 1,742,786 downwards.
CTTCTTCTCGAACATGTTCTTGACCGAGTCCGCCCAGATATAGCCGGGAGCAACCGAATTGACTCGAACGCCCTTGGGACCGAGATCGATCGACAAACTGCGTGCCATTGCCAGGAGCCCGGATTTCATGATGCGGTAGGCCCCGAACCCGGGAAGCTGGTTGCGCAACACCATGGACGTGACCATCACGACGGACCCGTGCGACTCGATCAATGCCGGAGCAAATTCTCTGGTGACGTTCAACGCCGCGAGCAAGTTGATGTCGATGCCCGACTGGATGGACGCCACGTCGGCGTCCAGGAGCGGGACCTGCGCGGGTTGAACAAATGCGTTGTTCACCAAGCAATGCGCCGCACCGAACTCAGCGACAGTTGTCTCCGCCAACGAAGCGATCGAATCGACGTCGGTGAGGTTCGTCGGTACGGCCAACGCGATTCCGCCGCGGTCTCGAATCTCCCTTGCCACCGATTCCAAGCGCTCGGGTGTGCGGGCAGCCAGAACAACCTTCGCTCCGGCCGCCGCACTCTGCAGCGCAATCGAACGACCCAGCGCCGGGCCCACTCCCGAGACGACGACAACCTTGCCTGCCAGCAGGCCCTGATGGGTCAGCACAGCGCCTGCGGATCGAGAACAACACTCAGGGAGATGATCTTGCCGTTCTCGTCGAACTCGAACACGTCGGTGGCAGCGAAGTCAGGGATACCGGCGCGCTGCACCCGAAGCTGCATCGCTGCGTACTTTCCCGTCACCGAAATCGGACCGAGCAGGCTGACTGTGAAATCGACCTGCGCGTTCGCGGTATCGAATTCGCGAATCTCGTCGATGCCGCGGTAGGTCTGGACCCCCAGCGGTTCGTGTTGAACTGCGTCGGGCGCAAACAGCGCAACCAGTCCGTCGACGTCGTGACTTCCGAGACACTTGACGTAATCTTCTACGGCAGAAACTATTTCAGCCCTGTCAGGCATGGATGCTCCTCGTGTTCAGGCGGATCAAGAAATGGTTCCGCGGGCGCGGAGATGGTCGACGATCGCGATCGCAGCGTCCTCGGTCGTCGTGACACTGGTGTCGATGTGAATGTCAGGGTTCTGCGGCGGTTCGTACGGCGAATCGATTCCGGTGAAGTTCACCAACTCGCCCCGTCGAGCCTTCTTGTACAGACCCTTGGGATCTCGCTCCTCTGCGACGGCAAGAGCGGTGTCGACGAAGATTTCGACGAACTGTTCGTCGCCGATCAATTCGCGGGCGGCATGACGCTCGGCCTCGAACGGTGAAATGAAGGACGCGAGCACGATCAGACCGGCGTCCGCCATCAGTCGGGTGACCTCGGTGACGCGACGGATGTTCTCGACGCGGTCGGCTTCGGTGAATCCGAGGTCTCGATTCAGCCCGTGACGGACGTTGTCTCCGTCGAGGAGGTAGGTGTGCGCGCCGAGTGCGTGTAGTTGACGCTCGACATCGTTCGCGATGGTCGACTTTCCCGAACCGGAGAGACCGGTGAACCACAGAACTGCGGGTTGGTGTCCCTTGAGCCTGGTGTGCGCGGCCTCGTCGACGTCGACGGATTGCCAGTGAATGTTGTCCGATCGACGCAGCGAGTGCGTGATCATGCCCGCACCGACAGTGCCGTTGGTGAGGCGGTCGATGAGGATGAAGCTACCGGTGTCACGGTTGCCGACGTACGGGTCGAACGGGACCGGTCGATCGAAACTGAGGTTGCACACACCGATTTCGTTGAGCGCGAGAGTAGTCGTTGCGGTCTTCTCGAGAGTGTTGACGTTGATCTTGTGTTTCGGTTTGGTGATGCGCGCAGTGACTGTGACGGTACCGATCTGGCACAGGAACGGCCGTTCGGGCAGCATGGGAGCCTCACCCATCCAGACGATGCAGGCCTCGAACTGATCGGCTACGGCCGGCGGATTGTCGCCGATGGACAGCACATCACCGCGACTGATGTCGATCTGGTCGGCGAGCGTGATGGTGACCGAGCGGCCCGCACCGGCAACGTCGAGGTCGCCACCCATGGTCACGATGCGCTCGACTGTGGACGTCTTTCCACTGGGGAGCACGCGGATGGGATCTCCGGGAGATACGGTGCCTGAAACGATCTGGCCGGAGAATCCGCGGAAGTCGAGGTCCGGCCGGTTGACCCACTGCACCGGCATCCGGAACGGAGCCGCGGCGGCAGCATCGTCGATGTCCACGCTTTCGAGATGCTCGATCAGGCTTGGTCCGGAGTACCACGGGGTATTCGCACTGCGCTCGGTGAGATTGTCACCCATGTATGCCGACATCGGGATGGCGACGAACCCGTCCAGACCGATCTCGTGAGCGAACTCTGCGTAATCCGCGGTAATGGCATCGAAGACCTCTTGCGAGTAGTCGACGAGGTCGAGTTTGTTCACGGCAAGCACCACGTGCTTGATCCCCAGCAACGACACCAGATACGAGTGCCGGCGGGTCTGAGTCAGTATCCCCTTGCGGGAATCGACAAGGATCACAGCAAGATCGGCGGTCGACGCGCCCGTCACCATGTTTCGGGTGTACTGCTCGTGCCCCGGAGTATCGGCGACGACGAACTTGCGTCGCTCGGTCGTGAAGTAGCGGTAGGCGACGTCGATCGTGATGCCCTGCTCACGTTCGGCGGCGAGACCGTCGACCAGGAGCGCGAAATCGAGCCCCTCCCCCTGAGTTCCGCTCTTGCGCGAATCGGCTTCGAGCGCCGTCAACTGGTCGTCGAAGACGAGTTTCGATTCGTAGAGCAGACGGCCGATCAAGGTGCTCTTGCCGTCGTCGACGCTGCCGCACGTGATGAATCGCAGCATGCTCTTGTTCGCATGACGTTCGAGGTACGCCTCGATGTCGTCAGCGATCAGATCCGAGGAAACAGTCATCAGAAGTACCCCTCTTGCTTCTTCTTCTCCATCGACGCACTGGAGTCGTGGTCGATGACCCGTCCCTGGCGTTCGGAAGTGGTGGTGAGCAACATTTCCGAGATGATCTCGGTCAGGCTCGTGGCGGTCGATTCGACGGCTCCGGTCAGCGGGTAGCAGCCGAGGGTGCGGAAACGAACGCTCTTGAGTTCCGGAGTCTCTCCCGGCAGCAACGGCATCCGGTCGTCGTCGACCATGATCAGCGCACCGTCCCGCTCGACGACGGGCCGCTTGTCGGCAAAATACAGCGGAACGATCGGAATCTCTTCCTGGCGTATGTATTCCCACACATCCAGCTCGGTCCAGTTCGAGAGAGGGAAGACGCGCAGGCTCTCGCCCGGCGCTTTGCGGACGTTGTACATCCGCCACAGTTCCGGTCGCTGCTGCTTGGGATCCCAACGGTGCGCAGCTGATCGGATCGAGAAGATGCGTTCCTTGGCGCGGGATTTTTCTTCGTCACGGCGGGCGCCGCCGAATGCAGCGTCGAACTTGTAGTGATCGAGGGCTTGTTTGAGGCCTTCGGTCTTCCACATGTCGGTATGGACAGCGCTGCCGTGAGTGAACGGGTTGATCCCCTGCTTCACGCAGTCCGGGTTGGTGTGGACGATCAGATCGAGATCGCCTGCAGCGGCGGTACTGTCACGAAGTTTGTACATTTCACGGAACTTCCACGTGGTATCGACGTGCAGAAGCGGAAACGGCAGCTTCGACGGATAGAAGGCCTTGCGCGCCAGATGCAGCATCACGGCGGAGTCCTTGCCCACCGAGTACAACATCACCGGGTTCTCGCTCTGGGCAACAGCTTCACGCATGATGTGAATGCTCTCGGCTTCGAGTCGTTCGAGGTGCGTCAGTGTCGCGGTCATCGGCCCAGTTCCTCCAGTGCTTTCGGGGCGAGTTCGGGTCGGCAGATCAGCAGATCCGGCAACCACGGGTTTTCCTGGTTGTAGCGCAGTTCGCTGCCATCGATACGCGAAACATGCAGTCCCGCAGCATGTGCGACAGCAACGGGCGCCGCCGAATCCCACTCGTACTGTCCGCCCACATGTGCGTAGATGTCTGCCTCACCCGAGACGACCGCCATTGCTTTGGCTCCGGCGGATCCCATTTCGATCAACTCCGCGCCCATCGAGTCGGCCATGCGCATGACCGGTTCCGGACGACGCGTCCGCGATACGACGACTCGAACCGGCGTCGCGGCATCCCGTTCGGTCCGATCATCGCTGCTCGAATAGGTGACGCCAAGGGCAGGCATTGCGACCGCACCGGTTGTGAGGACACCGTTTTCGGTCAGCGCAACATGAACGGCCCAGTCCGATCGTCCGGCCTCGCCGTACTCACGGGTGCCGTCGAGAGGGTCGACGATCCACACCCGATCCGCAGCCAGCCTCGCGAGGTCGTCAGCCCCTTCCTCCGACAGCACTGCATCCGCAGGAAAGCGTCGGGCAAGTTCGGCGACGATGAATTCATGACTGAGCCGATCGGCCGCGTTCTTGAAAGTCGCGACATCACCGTCGTTTTCGCCGAGGGATTTCCGATGGTCGAGCAGAAGTTCTCCAGCCGCAGCGGCGATGTCGATCGCCGCGCGTTCATCGTTAGTGCGTGTCATAGGTACTCCACAACTGTGTAGACCTCCCGATCGATACGGGAAGAAAGGTCAGGCAGACCGCAGAGTGTCCAGCGCTTTGCACTGGCCTCGATGTGGTCTGCGCCATACCGTAACACCAGAATGAACGATGTTCATTCTATTTCGAACAATGTTCATTCTATGATCTGAGTCACATTGGTTTCTGGGCGGCGTTCGACAACGAACAGTGTTCGATGTGAATTGAGGATGCCGACCACCGCGACTACGGTGATCAAATGAGCAGTACCAGCAGCAAGTCGATCTACGGCGACGCCGAAGTGCGTCGACGCCGAACTCTCGACGCGGCGATCTCGCTTCTGGACGAAGGAGGCTACTCCGCGCTCACGATCCGCGCTGTCGCCAAACGAGCCGGCACCAGCACTGGCCTGATCTACCAGTACTTCGTCGACAAGCAGGACATCTTCGCCGCCCTCCTCAGCGAAAGTCAGCTGGAAATGGCGGACTTCGTGAACTCGCTCCCCCGCGAGCAGGGACTGAGCGCCTTACTCGAGTCCATGATTTCCGAGTTTGCTCGGCACTGGGCACGGGCGGGTCGACTCACCACCACTTGGCGCGACATCGAAGGCATGGCCGGGTCCGACCGAGAAAGCATGCGGGAACTTCACGCATCCGTAGCGGTCTACAACTCGGCATTGATTCGAGCGCTCACCGAATCTGCTGCAGCCGAAGGGAGCCGGTTGATCGACGACCCCGCGTTGATCCATCTCGTGCTCTCCGGACTCAAAGGCCTGTCGGACACCATCGTCATCAACATCGCCAAAGAAGTCACACCCGAGTACTTCGTGAGCTTCTCCGCCCGGGCGCTCGCGCGGTCCATCACGGAGTGACGGACCGACACCTTACGAACGAACGAGGCGAGCGATGGCCGCCTGAGCTTCCTTGATCTTGACGTCCGCTTCCGGACCACCCTGCTTGGCAGCTTCGACGACGCAACCCGCAAGGTGGGCGTCGAGAAGCTTCAGGGACACGGACTGCAACGCGCTCGTCGCGGCGGATACCTGGGTGAGCACGTCGATGCAGTACCGGTCGTCTGCGACCATGCGTGAAATTCCGGCTACCTGACCTTCGATACGACGAAGGCGCTTGAGCAGATCGTCCTGCTCGGGGCTGTAACTACTCATACCGCAACTATACCCCCTACCCGTATGAGGGCTACTGCGATGCGACGAAGCCCACCCGGACGCGGCGCACGACATCGATGGCCATCAGCCCCGCAATCAGAATCGACAACCCGGCGCCCGAGATCCAGAGACCGTCGTAGTGCGTGCTCTCGAACGGTGGAGCGCCCTCCAGTATCGGTCCGAAGTCGGACGTCGTCGTACCCGCTCGCCAGCACACGACCGCCAGAATCGTTGCGGCGACGATACCGAGTACACCGATCCACGTCTTCACGTCGACACGCGGGGATGGCTGTGGCTCAGTCATCGGCAGACCCGTCCGGTTCGACACCAACCACAACGACCTGACTCAACGCCTCGCGCAGTGCCTGATCGTCCTTTGCCCACGCCCGCACCAATCCCCCGGTGGTCAAACGTAAGCCGATACCGTGCCGACGCCTGGGCACTCCGGACAGCTCACCGAGCGCGCGTGCCGTTTCCCACGGTTCCATTTCGTCCTCGTAGGCAGCGTCGTCGGACTCCGGGAACACCTCGGCGATCTCGGTGATCGGCACCTCTTCGGTTCCCTGACGCAACGTGGTCGCGGTCAGAAGTACGCTCGCGTGCCGCCGTGCTGCGATCACCTGCACGTAGACCAATCCGGTGAGGATCACGGCGAACATCGCCAGACCGAACCAATGCACCACCGGGCCGGTGAACAGTTCGATGACCAAGGCGATCAGGCAGAAGATCGGACCGAACGCGATGGCCCACCACCGAGAACCCGGTTCGTAGTACAGAACGTCCGGGCCGATTTCCGGCGCGCGATCAGCCACGGGCAAACCAACTTCGGGTGGTGTCGCGGTAGATCGCGACGCAGGCACAGATCAGCATGACGGGAACAACCAGCGCGAGCACGGTACTGATCCCGGCCACGACCAGCGCGATCTGCAGCACCGCGAACACTCCGGACACGATCACCAGGATCCGTCGGCACAACGCCCTTCCGGCGCGAGTGGGACCGGCGAGGCCGCCGATCGCGAGGCCGGTCAACAGCAGAACCAGCCCTGACACCCGCACGAAGGTGACGTAGATGTCGATGTTTCCGGCCGAAACGCCTTGATCGGTGAACTGCTCACGCAACGAATACGAAGCGCTGGTGACATTGATCAGGCCGAAGAGTATGAGCAGGAACGCGCTGGCGATCCACAGCCAGAATGCTGCCTCGACAGCCGTCGGGCGCCTGACCTTCGTAGAGATACTCACGGGTTCAAGTGTGCGCTATCCGCTGACGATGCCCGGAATCATGAGCATCAGGAGTGTCACCAGAACAGAGGCTCCGAGGATCGCGAACAAGATCACTTCGGTGCGTGAACCACGTTGGCGCAGTGGCGCGTCGTGGGTGCTTTCCGTACGCAGGGCTTCCTGAGAACTCATCGCGTCCGACCTCTCCCCTACTACTTCAGTGACCCGTTTCACAGTACCCCGAGCTACCTACCGGTTCCCCGCCGGGGGGAAACGAAGAAAGTACGGATTGGACTCTTTTCGGTGCATCATCACGATCGCCCCGACAGCAGCAACTGCCTGCAGGATTTCCGCTCCGCCGAACAGCAGAGTGGCCGCGCCGCCGTCTCCGCCGAGCCCGAAGATCACCGGGATCGCGGAGACCAGCATGAAGACGCCACAGAACGTCAGCAACATTCGAGCCCAGTTCCTGCCGCGACTCATCGCGCGCACGAACAGAAGGAACACCGCGGTGACGATCACGACCAAAACCGCAGAGAACACGATGACCAGTGGGAACATGCCCTCCACGTCGGAACGCGTCAGACCGGCGTCGACAGCTGCCTGATTTCTGAGCATCTCGTCGACGAACATCGACTTCTGCCCGAGCAGCATCCAGATCATCGCGCCGCCCTGGACCAACCCGAGCGCCGTCACAGCCCACCACAACTGAATCGCAGTCACGACGTCCGTCGGCGGCTCGGGTTTCGGCGCAGGTCCCGGGTATCCGTTGTAACCGGGGCCGTATCCCGGGATCTGACCCGTCGGCATCGGTCCGAGTTCGCGGTACGGCTGATTCTCGAACGGCTGGTTCTCGTAGGGAGGTTCCCGGCGGGGCGGTTCCTGGCGCGACGGCGGCCACTGCTCGGTCATGACACCAGCGTATCGGTCGATACCGGCGCAGCCACCATGCGTGACTCCGTCACAGCCATCCGGCAACTTCCGACGCCCAGTACGTGAGGACCACGTCGGCACCGGCGCGGCGAATGCCGATGAGCGATTCGAGAATCGCCGCGTCCCGATCGATCCACCCGTTCTGCGCGGCCGCGGTGATCATCGAGTACTCCCCCGAGATCTGGTACGCAGCGACCGGAACCGGGGACCGGTCGGCGGTCTCACGCAGAATGTCCAGGTAGGACATTGCAGGCTTGACCATCACCATGTCGGCGCCCTCGGCGACGTCGAGGTCTACCTCGCGCATCGACTCGCGGCGATTGGCGCCGTCCTGCTGATACGTACGACGGTCGCCTTGCAGTGAGGATCCGACGGCTTCACGGAACGGCCCGTAGAACGCTGACGCATATTTCGCGGCATAGGCGAGCTGACCGACATCTACATACCCCGAAGCATCGAGTGCACCGCGGATCGCAGCCACCTGACCGTCCATCATGCCGCTGGGACCGAGCAGGTGCGCACCCGATTCAGCCTGCGCGAGAGCCATTTCTACGTATCGGATCAAGGTCGCGTCGTTGTCGACAGCGCCGCCGGCAGTCAACACGCCGCAGTGGCCGTGATCGGTGAACTCGTCGAGGCAGGTATCGGCCATGATGACCGTCGAATCGCCGAGTTCGTCTGCCAGAGCGCGCAATCCGACATTGAGGATTCCGTCGGGATCGGAGGCACCGGACCCCTGGGGATCCTTGTCCTCCGCCTTCGGGACACCGAACAGCATCAGGCCACCGACGCCGGCTTCCACCGCTTCCACCGCTGCGGACCGCAGCGAATCGAGGGTGTGCTGGAAAACGCCTGGCATGGAACTGATCTCACGCGGTGCGTCGATGCCGTCGGCGACGAACATCGGCAAAACGAGGTGCCGGGGTTCGAGCGAGGTCTCTGCCACGAGTCGCCGGAGCGCAGGAGTGCGCCGGAGCCGGCGAGGGCGATGAGTGGGAAACACGAGAAGTAGCCCTCCTTCGTCGGAACCTGTGAGCGGTTGAGGAGTCCACAGACTCCTCAACCACTCACGGGTGCGCTAGCGCCTTCGAGACTTCTTGCGCGGGGGCGGCAAAGCACCTTCGGCGCGCAGACGAGCAGCATGCTCGGCGAGAGCCTCCACCAGCGGTCCCACCTGCGAGGTCTCGGGCTGCACGTCGACGCGCAGACCGAACTCGATAGCGGTTTCGGCCGTCTTCGGGCCGATGCACGCGACCAACGTGCGGGCGTGCGGCTTGCCGGCGATGCCGACGAGGTTGCGCACGGTCGAGGACGAGGTGAAGCAGACGGCGTCGAATCCACCGGTCTTGATCATCTCGCGGGTCTCGGCCGGCGGCGGCGCTGCCCGGACGGTGCGGTAGGCGGTGACGTCGTCGATCTCCCAACCGCGTTCGCGCAGGCCCTCTGCGAGGGTTTCGGTCGCAATGTCCGCCCGCGGCAACAGAACCCGGTTGACCGGATCGAAAACGTCGTCGTACGGGGCGAATTCGGCCAACAGGCCTTCGCTGGACTGCTCACCGGTCGGGATCAGCTCGGGGTTGATGCCGAACGAGCGCACCTTGGCTGCGGTTGCTTCACCGATGCAGGCGATCTTCACACCGGAGAAGGCGCGAGCGTCGAGGCCGAACTCTTCGAACTTCTCCCACACTGCGCGAACAGCATTGGTGGAAGTGAAGACGACCCACTGGTAGCGACCGTCGACGAGTCCCTTGACCGAACGCTCCATCTGAGCCGGGCTGCGAGGCGGCTCGACGGCGATGGTCGGAACCTCGATCGGGATCGCTCCGTGAGTGACCAGACGGTCGCTCATCTCGCCGGCCTGATCCTTGGTGCGCGGCACGAGGACGGTCCAGCCGTACAGAGCGCGCGATTCCCACCACGACATCTTGTTGCGCTGCGCGACAACCTTGCCGACGGTGACGATGAGCGAGCCCACCAGTTCGGATCCGGCTTCGTTGAGCGTCGCGAGAGTTGCCTCGACGGTTCGCTGCTGACGAGTGGTACCGCGGACGGTGATCGCAGCAGGCGTCTGCGGGGCCAAGCCGTTCTCGACCAGCGCGCTGGCGGTCTCGGCGAGATGTCCGGACGTCGCGTGCAGGACAAGCGGTCCCGGTGCAGCGGCCAGAGCAGCCCAGTCGACTTCACCGCGAACGTCGGCCTCGGTGTGACCCGAGCCGAGCGCCATGCCGGCGTAGCTCGGCACAGCCGAACCGGAAGGCAGACCCGGGAGAACCTCGAACTGAACCTGCGTGCGGGCGACTGCGGTGACCTCTGCGATCACGGAATCCGTGGTCAGCGGGTCGCCGGAGACCAGACGCACGACGTCGTGACCGTTCTTGGCCTCGTGCACCAATGTCTTTGCAACCTCGGCAGGCTCGCCGAGTGCCGGACGCACGTCCGCGATCAGCTCGCCGGTCTCCTCGTCGCGGCCCATGTCGATCCCGACGAGTGCGACGACGCCCTTGTCGACATCCGGATCGGTGAATGCCATTGCGGCGCCGGTGAGGACGTCACGTGCGCGAACGGTGAGCAGGGCGGGGTCGCCCGGTCCCGATCCCACGAACAGGATCCGTCCGGGAGTGTTCTTTCGGACTCGGGTCATCGGTGATTCTCCAGTGCGCTGTATCGAAATGGGAACTTGGTGCAAGTGCAAAGTGGGGCGTCAAACATCGGCTGCCTCGCCTGTAGTCACGTTCATCAACTCGCGGGCGCCGAGTTCGAGTAACTCGCGCGCTACCGCTCGGCCGAGTTCCTCGGCCTTGTCCGGCGCACCCACTGCGCCGGTACGGATGACGTCCGAACCGTCGATGGCGGCTGCGCAGCCGCGTACCGACAGTTCGTCGAAGATTCTGCCGTCGTCGTCGAGGGATTCGACGATCTCCGCGATCGCTCCCACCGGAGCGGTGCAGCCGGCTTCCAACTCGGCGAGCAGGGCGCGCTCGGCAGTAACTGCCGCCCGGGTACCCGCGTCGTCGTGCTCGGCGAGGATCGCCGCCAATTCCGCATTGGCAGAAAGGCATTCGACGGCCAGAGCACCCTGCGCCGGAGCGGGGAGCATCTGCACGGGCTCGATGTTCTCGGTGATGAGATCGAGCAGGCCGATACGGGACAGGCCGGCGCGAGCGAGGATCACGGCGTCGAGTTCACCGGATTCGACTTTGCCGAGACGGCGCTGCAGGTTGCCCCGCAACGGCACGATGTCGAGGCCGAGACCGAGTGCCTTCAGCTGCGAAACACGGCGCGGCGCCGAGGTTCCCACCTTGGAACCGGCCGGAAGCTCCCCGAGGACCAGACCGTCACGGGCGACCAGCGCGTCACGCGGATCTTCGCGTGGCGGAATCGCCGCGATGACGAAACGCGGGTCCTGCGCGGTCGGTAAGTCCTTGTAGGAATGCACCGCAACGTCGACGCGGTTGTCCAGCAAGGCTTCTCGAAGCTCTGCCGTGAACACTCCGACGCCGATCTTCTGGACGGGATCGGTGGACTGGTCGCCCTTGGTCTTGATGATGACCAACTCGGCGGGATGTCCGGCCGCAACGAGGGCATCGCGCACGGTACCGGCTTGCGTGGTCGCGAGAAGACTTCCGCGAGTGCCGATCCGCAGCGGGCTCCCCGATCGAGGGGTGGTGACGCTCATGCCTGCAGGTCCCTTCCAGTGCGGTCGCCGTCCACCAGATCGGTGGGTGTGGCCACGGCCGCGGGAGATCCGGGGCTGAGTTCGAAGAGTTCGCGCAGCGCTGCTGCGTAGGAGTCGCCGCCGGGGGCCGACGCCAGTTGCTTGACGCGCACGGTCGGGGCGTGGAGAAGCTTGTCCACGACGCGGCGCACGGTGCGCGCAACCTCGTCGCGCTGCGGATCGTCCAGGCCGGGCAGACGCGAATCGAGCCGCATCAGTTCGGCTTCGACGACGTCGGCGGCGCGCTGACGCAAAGCCGTGACGGTCGGAGTGACCTCGGCGAGACGCTGTCCCGCGAGGTACGTCGCAAGCTCACCGGCAACGATGGTGCGTGCGGCATCTGCGTCGGAAGCGGCGGCGCCTGCCGCTGGATCACGCTGCAGCGTCTCCATGTCGAGAACGGTCACACCCGGCAGGCCGGCGACGGCGGGATCGATGTCGCGCGGCAGCCCGAGGTCGCAGATGACGAGGTGCTTGGTGTTGTCGCGATCGGGCTCGGCGAGTGCGCGGTGCACATCCGCCAGGGTGACCACTGCCCCGACCGCGCCGGTACAGGTCACCATGACATCTGCCTGCGCCATCGCGGCCGAAAGCTGATCGAAGGCAACACCGTCGGCGTCGACGCCGTTGGAGCGTGCCGTCTCTGCCAGGTGCTCGGCGCGTTCCTGTGTCCGGTTGACGACGACGATGCGTGCGATTCCGGCGCGGGTGAGATGCGCAACCGACAGACCGCCCATCGAGCCTGCACCGACAACCACGGCAGTGCGGCCGACCAGGCCGCCCTCACCGATGATGCCCGCTGCACGATCGAGAGCCACGGACACGACTGATGCTCCGGCGGAGTCGATTCCGGTTTCGGAATGCACTCGCTTGCCGACGCGCAGTGCCTGCTGAGCCAGTTCGTGGACGACGCGTCCGGCGGCCTGCTGCGCATCCGAAGATGCGTAGGCCGAACGGATCTGGCCGAGGATCTGCTGTTCGCCGATCACCATGGAATCGAGGCCGCTGGCCACCGCGAAGAGGTGCTCGACGGCTGCTTCGCTGTAGCGGACGTACGCGTGAGCGTGCAGCGCTGTCAGGTCGAGACCCGAATGGTCGGCCAGGATTTCACCGACCTCGGTGAGTGCACCGTGGAACGCGTCCACCACCGCGTAGACCTCCACCCGGTTACAGGTGGAGACGATCATCGCTTCGGAGATGTGCGAAGACGCCAGAAGCTTGTCGATCAGCTTCGGACGATCGGTGTCGGTGACAGCTACTCGCTCGAGCACCGGGACGGGCGCGGTTCGATGCGAGACCCCGACAAGCAGAACACTCACGGCGCGATCACTGATCCGTTTCTTGTCGAACCTGCTCCGACCGGAGCGGGTGAACTGGTGGATGGGACTGACGAAGCGGATGCGGCGTGAGCCACTCGTACTCGCGGCGCGCTGGATGCCTGATCGGCATTGCGCGCACTGTTGAAGGAGAGAACCTGCATCTCGACGGCTAGATCTACACGTCGCAGTTCCACGTGATCGGGAACGTCGAGGGCGATCGGCGAAAAACTCATGATGCAGCGCAGCCCGGCGCTGACGAACTGGTCGCACACGCCCTGAGCTGCCTCGTCCGGTGTGGAGATGACGCCGATGGTCGCATTCAGTTCACGGCAGGCGACGGTCAGTTCCTCGGTGCTGCGCACGACGAGATCCCCGACTCTGCTTCCGATTCGATCTGCATCACTGTCGAAGAGTCCGACCATCTCGAAACCGCGGCGGCTGAATCCGCCGTAGCCGACCAGCGCCTTGCCGAGGTTTCCGACTCCGACGAGAACGACCTTGTGCCCACGATCGAGTCCGAGTGCACGCTCGATGCGGATGCGGAGCCTGTTGACGTCGTACCCGACGCCACGGACACCGTTGGGTCCGAGGAACGACAGATCCTTACGCAACTTCGCTGATCCGACACCTGACGCCTGCGCGAGTTCCTCGCTCGAGACGATGGAGGTACCCCGGTCGGACATCACTCCGAGGACCCGCAGGTATGCGGCCAAGCGCGTCACCGTAGCCTGGGGGATGACGCGATCCTGAGCGATCGGGTCGGTAACCGAGGCGCTGGAAGCGTCGGTGACGGAAGAGCCCGCAGCGCCGGTGACGCGCTGAGCCACAGGCTCATGCGTCTGGTGCGGTTCGGTCACGTCGCTGGCTCCTCGTCCGGTCGACACGACTGTCGACCTCCACGATGCTCCGGGGGAATGTTCACACCACGGTAACCGCTTGTGAACCCATGCACAAAGTTGCTCGAGACGGGTTCGATGTGCCGTTCACCTGCAAAGCGGCTCCGCGGACAACTTTGAGGGTTGCCTTACTTGCGTAAATCGTCACGAAGGCGCTCCTCGTCGACTTCCCAGTAACCGTGCTCGCGTCCGTCGAGAAGAATGACGGGCAATCTGTCTCCGTACTCCGCTCTCAGCTCTGGATCCGTCGCGGCAGCTTCGTCCACGTCGATGCACGTCAATTCCAGCTCGAACTCGGAACAGACCCGTCGCAGGACCTCCGCCGCGCCGACGCAGGACGCGCATCCTGCGCGTGTCAACAGGGTCACTTCATGCGTAGCTGCAGTCATCGACGCATACCTTTCTTCTACGGGGACGCCATCTACTTGATCGGTCGAGTGTGCCTCCGGAGCCCCACTCGGTGCCAAATCGGCGGAGAGGAACGTCACACACCACAGGGAAGGTCACCATCCAACCCATCGGGCCTCATCGCGGAGGATAGGCTGACTCGAAGAGTTCTCTGCTCGAGAATGCAACACGGGAGGTGCGGGTGCCTGCGCGATCACTACCGAACGGCTCCGGATTCGGATCAGGGCTTGCCGGGGTCATTCTCCCCGGACGTCGCCATGTGAAGAATCCGCTGGGCCCGAGTGAGTCGGAAGTTCGAGCCAATCTCGCCGGCGAGGCGAGCGCTGACGCAGCTCTGGCATTGCACGAAGCTGCCAACCCCACAGAACCGGAAACCGGCGAAGAGCCCCCGGCCGTTCCGCGCGACCTCACGGCCGCCGCATTCTTCGACGTCGACAACACCATGGTGCAGGGTGCGTCGATCATCCACTTCGCCCGTGGTCTCGCTGCACGAAAGTATCTCAAGACCTCGGATCTGGTGGATTTCGCGTGGAAGCAGATCAAGTTCCGAGTCACCGGCCGGGAAAGTAGCAACGACGTCGCCGAAGGCCGCGAGAAAGCACTGTCCTTCGTGGCCGGTCGATCCACCGCCGAACTCGCCCGCCTCGGCGAGGAGATCTACGACGAGGTCATCGCCGACAAGATCTGGCCAGGCACGAGGGCGTTGGCCCAGATGCACCTCGACGCCGGACAACAGGTGTGGTTGGTGACGGCAACTCCGGTCGAACTGGCTCAGGTCATCGCCGAGAAACTGGGATTGACCGGCGCCTTGGGCACTGTCGCCGAGAGTGAGGACGGCGTCTTCACCGGCCGACTCGTCGGCGACATCCTGCACGGCATGGGCAAGGCGCACGCCGTACGGACGTTGGCGGTGCGTGAAGGACTCAATCTCAAGCGCTGTTCCGCCTACTCCGACAGCCACAACGACGTTCCGATGCTCTCGTTGGTGGGGACACCGGTGGCGATCAATCCCGACGCAGATCTTCGTGAACTCGCGAAGAACCGCGGGTGGGAAGTTCGCGATTTCCGCACCGGACGAAAGGCCGCCAAGATCGGCGTACCGACGGCGCTGGTGCTCGGAGCGGTCGGCGGGGCGCTCGCGGCAATTCTCGCCAGGCGCAAAGAACAGAACGCCTGAGCGGGTTCGGTCCGGATCGAGCAGCGATCCGGACCGAGCTCAGCCGAGAAAGACGTTGCGACGCTTGGCCAACAGTCGATACAGCGTCTGCTGAATCGTTTCTCGGACGTGGTCCGTGACCTCGAACAGGACCATCGGATCGTCGGCGGCACCGCTCTCGAAGGTGTCGGTGACGATGGGCTTTCCGAACTCGATGTACCACTTCGACGGCAACGGAACCAGGCCGAGCGGCCCGAAGTGTGGAAACAGCGGTGTCACCGGGAAATACGGAAGACCGAGAACGCGTGCGAGTGTGGTGAGATCACCGATTTTGGGATAGATCTCCTCCGAACCCACGATCGAGCACGGAATGATCGGAACACCGGTTCGCATTGCGGCCGACACGAAGCCACCGCGCCCGAACCGCTGCAACTTGTACCGCTCACTGAACGGTTTCCCGATGCCCTTGAATCCTTCCGGGAACACGGCCGCGACTTCACCGTCGTTGAGCAGACGCTCGGCGTCGGGGTTGCAGGCCAACGTATGACCGGCTTTGCGCGCCAGTCCACCCACCACCGGCATCTCGAATGCCATGTCCGCAGCCAACATTCGCAGTGGACGATGCGCTGGATGGTGATCGTGCACGGCAACCGACGTCATCAGTCCGTCGATCGGGATCACACCGGCGTGGTTGGCGACCACAAGCGCTCCCCCGGTGAGGGGAATGTTCTCGATCCCACTGACCTCGACGCGAAACCACTTCTCGAACAACGGGCGCAACATCGGCATGACCACGTTGTCCGCGAAATGCGGGTCGAATCCGAACTCGTCGACCTCGTAGTCGCCGGACACCCGACGTCGGAAGAATTCTGCTGCCGAGGCGATCTGATCGACGATCGCCGACCTGGCCGAATCGACGAACGTGCTCTCACCGCCGTGGTCGGCCGCCGAGGACACTCCGGACGGATGCCGGCGCTCACTTTGTTCACGGATGTCACGCTCCGCACCGGTGACGGACTCACGCGAACGGGAAGTTGCCGACTTTCCGGTGTGAGTTGCGCTGGGCCGCAGGGGAATTACCTTCGCCACGTCAGTCACCCCTTCACCGCACTTCGTCCCGACAGCGGCATGTGCATCACATCTGCACTTGTTGCCGCCGCGGCGGTGTCACCGCCGAGGATGGTGGTCAACGCATTCTCCGCCCGATCGATCCACTCGGACTTGATGATCCGGCGCGTCTGCATCGCACGCATGAAATCGTCGAGTGCTTGCATGGTGGTCCATCGCGGCTCGAACCCCAGCTCGCTGCGCATGCGAGTGGTGTCGAGTCCGCAGCCGAACCGGAAGTACTCGAGTTGCTCGTCGGTGTACAGCCTCATGGACGACCCCACCAACGCGCTCCCGACGCTGCGGAACAGAGCGAGCGGCATGGGAACTTCCACCCTGCCTGCCCGGCGGATCGCCTGCGACATCATGACCACTCCGTCGCCGGCGATGTTGTACGTACCCGAAGCGTGTCCGATGGTCGCCTTCTCCAGCGCCGCGAGGGCATCCTCGACGTGGAGCAATTGCAGGCGCGCGTTGCGCCCGACGATGGTGGGCACGAGTGGGGCGGTGACGTAGTGCCCGACGGTTGCAGTCAGCTGAGGTCCGATCAACGGCGCCAACCGCAGAATCCCGACCGAGATGTCCGGGCGCCGACGCCCCATTCCGCGGAGGTATCCCTCGATCTCGAGGCTGTCGCGGGCATATCCGCCCGGCGGCCGGCGGCGCGCACTCATTTCTTCGGTGAACTGAGCGGGATCCTTGGCACTGCACCCGTAGACGACCGAAGCCGAGCGCAGGACCACCTTGCGAACCGTCGGAGCTTTCTGACAGACCGCGAACAGTTGCATGGCGCCGATGACGTTCATGTCCTTCATCGCGGCGCGGCTGCCGGCTTTGGGGGCTTTCTGAAGCGTCGACGCGTGCACGACGGTGTCGACCTCGGCGTTTCGGATCACTTTGCCGATCAGCGGATTGCGGATGTCTGCTCGCACGAATTCCGCGCGGCCCATTCTGCGCATCATGTCCTTGCTCGGACTGACGGCGTCGACGGCGATGACACGCTCGATCGACGGATTCTGCGCAAGCCTGGTCACCAGGTAGCCGCCGAGAAATCTGCTCGCCCCGGTCACCAGTACGACGCGAGGCGTCGTGCCCCCTGAAGTGTTGTCACCTTCAACCACCAAGTACCCCCATATCCAGTAGAAACGCGCTCTGCCGAAGCGTCCCTCCCGCGATTTTCCCCCACTTTACGGGCAGAGGGGGTCCCGCGCTGACTACCCAAATTTCGGCCATTCAAGACAAACCGCCCAGCCAATGAGACGTGGCACACATCGCTTCCCCCGAATATGCTGATGCCCGCCACCCCGGAAGGGGTGGCGGGCATCAACAGGTACTGCTTATTTACCGAGTTTCCTGCGCTGTACTCGGGTACGACGAAGCAGCTTGCGGTGCTTCTTCTTCGACATGCGCTTGCGACGCTTCTTGATCACTGAACCCATAGCGGGTGTCCCTCACGTTCTTCTCTAGCGTTCCTGCGCACGCCGGTCACGTACGCCTGCGCCAAGCAATTGGCGCCTGGCCCTCGTTTTAACTAGCTCAGCGCCTTACGACACCAGCTTGCTGGTACGACAGTGACTCATCGTACCGGTGTGGAGTCACTCGGCATAAACCGAGCCTCCGGCACAGCAACCGCTGTGCCCGCGACTCGGCTCACGCCGAGGTCATCCTCTTCGAACCGGCTGGTCAGCCGGCATCGAAGTACGAGGTTTCGAGGTAATCGTGTACTGCCTTCGCATGTACACGGAACGAACGGCCCACTCGTACAGCAGGCAATTCGCCACTGTGTACCAACCGGTACACAGTCATTTTCGACACCCTCATCAAAGTTGCTACCTCAGCAACAGTGAGGAATTGCGTGCCGGCCACTGCCGGCTTTCCGTCGTGGGACGAACCCATGGACGGCTTGTTTGCAGACACCATTAATCCACATACCTCCAGCACGACTCGCGCCGCCGGCTTCCCCTCCGGCGGAACAGACACGTACGTACTAAGTCGAGCTTAGCTGTACTGGTGGGGTTAAAGCGACGGGTGTGGCTAAACGGACGACTAATCCGCAGCTGCACCCATCGCGGCCGAGCGCGACTTGGCGGCATCCAAGGCATCGAAGAACGCCGTCCGCAGGCCGCCCGCTTCGAGCTGACGCAGTGCCGCAGCCGTCGTTCCGCCCGGTGACGTCACCGCGGCGCGAAGATCCGTCGCGCTGTCGCCGGTGCGATCGAGCATCGCTGCGGAACCGACCATCGTCTGCACCACCAATTCGGTAGCGACCGGGCGCGTCAGGCCGAGACCGACTCCCGCGTCGATCATCGCTTCGGCGACCAGAAAGAAGTAGGCCGGGCCGGAACCGGAGACAGCCGTGACCGCGTCGATCTGCGATTCGGGAACCGTGACCACCTTGCCGACGCTGCCGAGGATGCCGCGTACGAGCTCGAGATGCTCGGCCTTGACGTGCCGTCCGGGCGAGAGCACGCTCACGCCCTCCCCGACCAACATGGGGGTGTTCGGCATGACGCGGATGACCGGGAACCCTGCGGGCAGACGCGTTTCGAAGAATCCCGTGGGGATTCCCGCCGCAAGGGAAACGATCAATTGTTCGAGGTCGCCGTCCAGATCGACCTTCGTCAACGCCGTGAGCGCTGACTCGACGTCGTTCGGCTTCACCGCGATGACGATGACGTCCGCACCCTCGGCGGCATCGGCGACCGTGCTGACGCGGATGGAGTATTCGGCGATCAATTCGTCTGCGCGAGGCTGATATTGCTCGGCGACGACCAGATCCTTGATGGCGTGGCCGGCCTGCAACAGCCCGGAGATCAGCGCCTCGCCGATCTTGCCGCCACCGATAATCGCAATTCTTGTCATGGCGAACAGCCTGCCACGACCGCAGCGATCGACCCTAGCGGGGCATCATCGCCAATTGACGACTCTGGACGACGACTGCGCCCGTCGAATCGAGAACAGCATGATCCTCTTCGAACCACGTGCTGCCCAGAACATCCGAGCTCGCCCGCACGCGAAGCCATCCCGGCGTCGGCAGTCGGCGCAGGTACGTCGTCAACTGCACGGTCGGCGCCCACCCGAACAGGCCGCGGTTCATCGTCACCGGCGCGCTGATGTCACCCGCCATGATCGCGAACAGCACAGCGGTGTCGAGGTCGTTTTCGTCCTCGGGTCGAGGACGGACCCACATCCTGACCTCGGCCTCGCCTTGGCTGCCAGTCAGGAAGTGCGCCGAGGTGGTGTCGATTCGCATGTCGCAACCCTGACCGACATGCACGACCTGCGCCATCGGGTGATCGCCGATGACTGCCACCGCACTCTCCGGCGGTTCCGGTGACATGTCGTCGATCGACGAGGCCGTGACGAAGGTGGGGTCGCCGTCATCGGGGAATCCGAGCGTGACCGCCGCGCGAACAGCGCTGCGGCCCGCCTGGCTCAACTCGACGTCTAACAACGCGACCTGGCGTCCCTGCTTTCGGACGATCACCTCCAGTTCGACTTCACCCGGATCTGGGGCCGACAGATAGTTGGCGCTCACTGCGAGTGGCTGCATCTTCAGAAGCGAGTCGTTCTCACCTGCGCCGTCTCGCAGACATTGACGCGCGGCCGCGGCGCACACAGCCATCATGGAGCCGCCGTGCACTTTCGGCCCGATGGTCCAGATCGAATCGATCGTTGCGGTGTATCGCCCGTCGCCGAGCGAGGTGAGGCGATTGAGATCTTGAAAGGGACTGGTGCTCATCGATTTTCCTGTTCGGTGCTTTCTCGGTGTTGCGGGAAATGTCGTGCGGCCAAATCTTGGTGCGCCAGGCGTCGCAAAGCTGTCAGGACGGGTTCGTACATGGCGGTTCCGAGGACCGCATAGCGAATGCCGTCCTCGGTCGAACTGGTAGGCATCAGCTCGATTTCCACTTCGGCAATCCCTCGGATGTGGTCGCCGTAGGCGCGCAGGCGCGCGTCCGAGAGACTCAGTCCGGCATCCTCGAGGCCGATCAGTGCCCGCTCGAGGTGCGCGACCGCCACGTACCTCGGCTCGAAGACCTGACCGAGAAACTCCAGAACCTTGCGAGCTCTGGGGAACTCTGGATCCGGTTCAGGTTCGACGTACGGGGGTAGTTGCGCGATTGCGCGGCCGAAAGTCTCGAATTCGGATCGCTCGTCACTGTCCACCAGTTCGAGCACCGCGCGAATCCGTGGAATCGCGAGTCCCGCCCCGGCCAGGGCCCTGATCAACGCGAGTCGCCGGACGTGCTGTTCGCCGTACCTCGCTCCCGTTGCGCTGGTCGGCTCACCAGGCATCAGCAGACCTTCACGGAGGTAGTACTTGATAGTGGCCAGTGCAACGCCGGACTGTGCGGCCAGTTCGGAAACCTTCACCGCTCCTCCGTCCAACTCGCTCGACCCATTACTGGATAGTGATGCTATCCAATGGTGGCCGAGCATCGGTAAGGAGGACACGCCTTGCGCTAGGGTTGAACCTTCTTTAGTCACACCACCAGAAATTTCCGAACGGAGCGAACAGGCGGAATGACGGATTTGCAGTCGGAGGCTCAGCCCGACGAACAGTGGCGCATCGTGGAACCACTGACGCTGACTCCCCTGCTCACCGCCGCACTCGAGGTGTTCCACGAACTCGGTTACCACGGAGCGTCGGTTCGTGACATCGCAAAACGTGCCGGTGTCACCGTGCCGACGCTGTATTACCACCACGGCAACAAACAGGGCATCCTCGTCGCGCTGATGGAACCGGGCATCGAGAACGTCACCGCACGCGCGAGCGCTGCGGTCGACGCTGCCGGACCGTCGCCGACGGCACAGTTCGGCAATCTCGTCGAGGCGTGTGTTCTGCACATGACCAGTCGCTCCGACATAGCCTTCCTCGATTCCGAACTGCGATACCTCGAGGACGCGGAACGAAAGAGCTACGCCGCCAAGCGAAAGAAGCTCGAGAACCTACTCGTCGACGTACTGACGGCAGGCGTCGAGAGCGGTGAGTTCACGGTCCCGGACATCACCGGAACGGGCCGTGCACTACTGGGAATGTGTCAGTCCGTCGTCCTCTGGTATCGACTCGACGGACCGCAGACTCCGCGCGAAGTCAGTGTTCTCTACCGCGAGATAGCCCTGAAAGCCGTCGGCGTCACTTCTTGAGCACTGAACTTCCCGGCATGTCCGATTAGCCCTTAACTGACGAACGTCACACCTGTCGGCTGACACCGAAACCGGGACGCGCCCACGGTCGCGGGTCCACACTTAGAAGCAGAGATGCGCGGGGTGGATCCGCAGACCGAGGGAGTTCTTGACGTATGGCCAACAGCAATCCATTTGTTCCTCCTAGCGCGGTCGACGTCGACCTTTCCGCGGTCGCCTGGGGGGCGAACCGCACGATGTCCGACTTCGAGACTGGAATGTGGCGGATGGAAGAGGCGCAGCCGCAACTGCGCTCACCGATCGTTGCGGTAGAGGTACTCGATCGTGCCCCGGACTGGGATCGACTTCTCGACGCAGTCGAGTGGGCATCGCACGTGGTTCCGCGTATTCGTATGCGAGCAGTGGAACCGGCAATGCAGCTGGGCAATCCGGTGTGGTCCGTCGATCCCGAGTTCGACATCGGCTACCACCTACGACGCGTCCGCTTACCTGCACCGGCGGACTTCGATCACGCACTGCGCATGTGTCGTCACCTTGCGACGGAACCTTTCGACAAGGCTCGACCGCCGTGGAGCGCGCTGCTCATCGAAGGTCTCGACGACGGTCGCGCCGTGTTCGTGGTCAAGACTCACCACTCCATCACCGACGGCATGGGCGGCATCCAGATGATGACGCTCCTGCACAGCAGACGCCCGGACCCCACTCCGAACAAGCCCGACCGCACACCGCCTGCTCCTGAGCATCTGTCGTCGGTGGGCGCCTTCGGCGAGGAGGTCGTCAGCGAGATCCGGCGTGCGCCCTCGCGTATCGCCAAGCTGGTCCGTGGTGCCACCAATGTTGCGACCACGGCGATCTCGAGTCCGATCACGACTGCTTCCGAGGTCCTCGGTTACGCCAATTCACTCCGCAAGATCGTCACTCCCCCAGCTCGTTCCGGTTCCCCTCTGCTCCACGATCGTGGTCTCGGACGATGGTTCGGAACTCTCGAGGTGGGTGTCCCCGAGCTCAAGGCCGGGGCGAAAGCTGCCGGTGGCTCACTCAACGACGCGTACGTCGCTGCCTTGCTCGGCGGCTTCCGTCGCTACCACGAAGCCTTCGGACAGTCCGTCGACAGCATTCCGATGGGTATGCCGATCAGCATGCGTACGGGCGCAGACGCCAACGGCGGCAACAGGTTTGCAGCCGTTCGCTTCAACGGCCCGGTCTCCGAAACCGATCCGGCCAAACGCATCAGGCAGGTGCGAGAGATCATACTGGGTCTGCGGGAGGAGCCCGCGTTGGACGCTCTCGACGTCGCCGCCCCGATCCTCGCCCGCCTGCCGAATTATCTACTCGCGAACTGGTATCTGTCACAGTCGACGGGTCTGGACCTGCAGGCCAGCAACGTCGCCGGCGTACCGGTACCGGTCTATCTCGCCGGAGCGAAGATCGAGCGGATGTTCCCGTTCGGCCCGGCGCCCGGTTGCGCGGCAATGGCGACACTGGTCTCCCACGTCGGGGTGTGCTGTATCGGAATCAATCTCGACACCGCCGCGATCACGAAGCCCGCGCTGCTGATGCAGTGCTTGCAGGAGAGCCTGGACGAGATCGTCGCTCTCGGAGTCACAACGGAAGGTGCGTGAGTCATGAGCGAGAACACGACCAACCCGCGCGTGTACCTCACCGAAACCATGACAGAGGCCGAAGCCGGCGTGCTGCGAAAGTGGCTTGCCGACAAGGCAAGCTCATCCGAAACTCGGCCGGTCACCGTCAACATCACCGACAAGACCCTGGCAGAACTGGCGGCACGGACCGACGACCCGATGCTCGCACCGCTTCGCGTGGTGTGGATTCCGGACACCCATACCAAGCACAACGTCGCGGTGCGACTACGTGATGCGCTGGCACCACGCGATCCTCTCCACCCCGGACGCGGTGCACAACGCAGAACCCTGCGCACCGACCCCTCTCGGTGCCAGGTCATCGAAGGTGAACCCGCACCACTGAGCGATCTCGAGCGTCGCCTCGAAAAGAGCGGTGGCGGTTCGCTACCGGAGTTCATCCGACGGCAGGCCGCTCTGGCACTCGAACGCGCCGAATTGGGCCTACTGGGTGGCCAGTACAAGGTGTCACGGTTCGTCGTCGACGAGATCACCGACACCCGCCGATTCGCCACCGAGGTCATGGCTTTGGCCGACCGGTTGAACATCGCCGTCGCCGAAGTCGATCGCCGCGCACGTGAAGCTCTCGAAGAAATGGTTGCCACCCAGAGTCGCCAAGCCATCGCGGTGTGGGATCGCCTGGGCCGCTACTTCGCTCGCGCCTACAAGCTGGACGTGGACACGAGCCGCTTCGAGGAACTCCGTGAGCTGAACAAGGAACACTCACTGGTCTTCCTCCCCAGTCACCGTTCGTACCTCGATCCCCTCGTCCTGCGTCCGGCGTTGATCGCGAACGGCTTGCCGCTCAATCACGTCATGGGCGGCCTCAACATCAGTTTCTGGCCCATGGGCTCGATCCTCAAGCGCAGCGGCACCGTCTTCATTCGTCGAAGCATCGGCAACGACGAGGTCTACAAATGGTCGATGCACGAGTACATGCGCTATCTGCTGACCAAGCGCTTCAATCTGGAGTGGTACATCGAAGGTGGACGCGGACGTACCGGGAAACTACGCCCGCCGCGCTTCGGTCTCCTGACCTACCTGACCAAGGCATTTCAGGTCAGCGGAGCGTCCGACGTGTACCTCGTCCCGGTTGCGCTGAGCTACGACCAACTCTACGAGGTCGGGGCCATGGCTGCCGAGGCGCTCGGCGCCGAGAAGACACCGGAAGGCCTGCGCTGGATGGTGGGTTACGTACGCGCCCAGGGAAAACGCAACGGTGTCGCGCACGTGACCATCGGCCGGCCGCTCTCACTCGCGGACGCACTCAGCCAGGAAACCGATCAGCGCCTCGCCATTCAGAAGGCCGGCATCGAGGTGTGTCACCGCATCAACGAGGTCACCCCGGTGACCGTGTCTTCACTGGCGATGTTGGCGTTCCTCGGAATCGAAGACCGGGCGTTGACAGTTCGTGAACTCACCGCGATTCTCACGCCGCTGTTCGGCTACATCACCGCGCGAAATCTTCCGATCGCCGGCGACGTCGAACTGTCCGATCCGCGTGTCATCGAGAAGGCATTGCAGACACACGTCGATTCCGGGGTGCTCGAGCGCTTCGATCGGGGCGGCGAGCAGGTCTTCTACCTCGGCAAGGACCAGCATCTTGTCGCTGCCTTCTACCGCAACAACACGATTCACTTTCTTGTCGTGCGTGCCATCACCGAACTCGTACTTCAGGCAGCCGTCGAAGAGCGGTTCGAGGACCCCATCGGGGACGGGTGGGCAGAGGCCAAGCGCATCCGAGATTTGTTGAAATTCGAGTTCTTCTTCAGTGACCGGGACACGTTCGAGCAGGAGATGCGGACCGAGCTGACGCTGATCGACCCCGAGTGGGAAACCGTCATGGCCGACGACAAACGAACCGAGCACATGATCGAGACGGTTCGCCCGTACCTCGCGCACCGCGTGCTCCAACCGTTCCTCGAGGCGTACCAGGTTGTCGCCGATCAGCTTGTGCTCGCGCCGATTTCGACATCGTTCGACGAAAAGTCGTTCATCAGCAACTGCATCGACGTCGCACATCAGCGTCGACTGCGGCAGCAGATCGCCAGCAACGAATCCGTCTCCGGCGAATTATTCGCCACCGCACTGAATTTGGCGCGCAACCGTAACTTGATCGAAGTCGACGACGACGGAGTCCGGGCCAGGCGCCTGGCATTCGCTGCCGAGATCAAGGTTCAGGTCGAGCGCCTGCGTCACCTTCGCGCACTCGCGCATGCACGACTCGATCAGGTGGCGATGCCGGTACCGGACGCCGCCGCGGTAGTGACCATTCCAGAAGCAAACCGAGCGCCCGCCGCGAACGAGGAAGTAGGACTGTGACCGGACTCGAGCGTCTGCACTCCGCCATCGAAGCCGCCCCGCCCGGGCCCGGAACGATCGCCGCCTTCGACCTCGACGGCACCTTGATCAGCGGGTACTCGGCCAGCGTTGTGTACCGAGACCGCCTGCGACGCTTGGATATCAGCGTCGGCGAACTCTTGCGCACCACCGGTGCCGCGATCGACACCCAATTCCGCGGCGCTGACGTCGGAGCACTGATGGACATCGGCGTTCGAGCATTGGGCGGCCGTACCGTCGAGGAACTGAACGACTGGGGCCGACGGCTGTTCAAGCAGGAGATCGCCGCGATGATCTACCCGGAAGCCCGCGGGCTACTGGCGGCACACCGGCGAGCCGGCCACACGATCGTGATGGCTACGTCGGCGACTCCGTTCCAGGCCAAGTACGTCGCCGAAGATCTCGACATCGAAGACGTGCTGTGCACCGAGCCCGAAGTCGTGGACGGCATGCTCACCGGCGAACTGTCTTCGCCCGCACTGTGGGGGCCGGCCAAGGCCAATGCCCTTGCAGGCTATGCCGAGAAGATGGGCGCCGATCTGAAGAACGCGTTTGCGTACTCCAACGGTGTCGAAGACGTATTCATGCTCGAGGCCGTCGGGCGACCTGTCGCGTTGAATCCCGATCGTGGTCTGGCCAAGATCGCGTTGCGCAATCACTGGCCTTCGGTCAGCCTGCGTAAACCGCAACGAGGCGCAACACCGATCTCCACGATCCGAACGGCGACTGCCATGGGCGCGCTTGCTGCCACCGCCGCCCTCGGTGCGTCGGCAGGCATTGTCACCGGGAACCGTCAACTGGGTGCGAACCTGGTCGGCACGTACGGCCCCGACATCTCGCTCTCACTGCTGGGCATCGACGTCGAGATCGACGGCGAGCACAACGTGTGGGATCACCGCCCGGCGGTGTTCATGTTCAACCATCAGAGTTCCCTGGACATGTTGGTCCTGGGCACCGTGATCAAGCGTGACGTGACCGGCGTCGCGAAGAAAGAAGCGGCAAGCGATCCGCGGTTCATGCCCGTCGGTGCACTGCTCGACGTCGCCTACATCGACCGCACCGACACCACGAAGGCGAAGGCTGCACTGCAACCGGCAGTCGACAAGCTGAAGAATGGTGTCTCGATAGTCATAGCTCCGGAGGGCACCCGTTCTCCGACGCCACGTCTGGGCCCTTTCAAGAAGGGTGGATTCCACTTGGCGATCCAAGCCGGTGTGCCGATCGTGCCCGTGGTGATTCACAACGCGGGTGAACGGATGTGGCGCAATTCGCTTGTCGCCCATCCAGGCCCGGTCTATGTCTCGGTGCTCGATCCCATCTCGACCGAAGGCTGGGAGACCAAAGACCTCGACGCACACGTCGAGAAGGTGCGCGCGCAGTTCGAAGCTGCGCTACTTGCCGGCCACCGCTGAGCGTGCCAGGTGCTCGCGTGCAAACGCGAGCGCCTGCGCCAGCATCGACGACCGCTCCCGCCGGGTGCGCGCGTTCTGCGTGTTGATCTCGATGACAGCCTGGCCGCTGAATTCGCTCGCAGCCAATTGCTGACACAACTCCGCGCACGGCTGTGAGCCATGCCCCGGAATCAGGTGCTCGTCCATCGACGCCCCGCGACCGTCGGCCAGGTGCAGGTGCTCGAGCCCCTTGCCCATACGGGAGGCCAACTCCAGGGCATCCATGCCCGCCGTCGCGGTGTGCGACAGGTCGAGTGTGTAGTGAGCATGATCGGAATCGGTCGGGTCGTACGACGGACTGAACGCGGACAACGCTGCCCCTGGACCGCCACGTTTACGCAGACGCTCCGCGGACTTGTCCTTGCCGCCGAAGAAGCTGTCGGCGCGCATGGGGAACATGTTCTCCACCGCCACCACGACGCTGCTCTTCGATTCGAGATCGACAACCTGTTCCGCGAAGCCTTCGGCGTACTTGCGCTGCCACCGGAACGGCGGGTGGACGACCACCGTCGTCGCTCCCAAGGTTTCGGCCGTGCGCACCGAACGCTCGAGCTTCTCGACCGGATCGGAACCCCACACGCGCTGCGAAATCAGAAGACACGGCGCATGCACGGCCTGCACCGGAATGGCGTACTTGCGAACGAGGGCGGCAACAGCACCGACGTCCTGACTCACGGATTCGGCCCACACCATCAGTTCGACACCGTCGTATCCGAGATCAGCGGCGTAGCGAAATGCTGCTTCCGTGTTCTCCGGATATACCGAAGCCGTCGACAGGCCGACGGCTATCGGCCGACGAACCATGCGCTGCGATCCCCCGATCATCGTCCGATCAACCCGAGGTCAACAAGAACGCCAGTGGACCGAGCGTC
Source organism: Rhodococcus sp. NJ-530 (assembly GCF_003860625.1). NCBI lineage: Bacteria > Bacillati > Actinomycetota > Actinomycetes > Mycobacteriales > Nocardiaceae > Rhodococcus > Rhodococcus sp. NJ-530. The sequence continues at coordinate 1,714,878 of NZ_CP034152.1, read as the reverse complement.
ACGATCATGCCGACGACCACCGCGATCACGAAACTCGTGATGTCGTCCGTCTTCCGCAGAACCCGCACGACGGCAACCAGGCCGACGATCACGATCAGCGCGAGCACCAACGCCACCCACGGCAGCATGTCCCACAGCTTCTCGAAGCCCTTGAACATCGCGCCGCCGACGATCAGTGCAACAACCACCTGACCGGCAAGCACTGCCCATTCACGGATCGCGTTACGCTCGCCTGTCTCTTCCGCTGCCGATTCGGCTTCGACATCGGACTCCGCGACGGCACTGGACTTTTTTGCACCGTCATCGACTGCCGGAGCCTTGACCAGATCGACAACAGCGGTGGATTCGGCCTCGCCGACATCCGCGTCTGCGATCTTGTCGATCAGTTCGGTGCTCTCTTCCGGCGCGGCCGGAGCGGGAGCGGTCTGTGCAGGTGCCTTGGCGACGGGAGTGGGGACACGCGGCGGCAGGATCGGCGGACGCAACGACGGCGACTGCGTTGCGGCGCGCTCCTGACGCATCAGGTCGCCCGCCAGGGTCTGACCCGACAGCAGGGCTGGTTCCTGCGTTACCTGCGTCGGTGACGAGGAGTTGAGCGGTGCCCGGCTCACCCACTGCCCGGGCGAGGACTTCGAGGTCTGTCCCGGCGAAGGCGTGGAAGTCGGCTTCGGAGTGGTGACCGGCGGCGCAGCAACCGGCTTCGACTCGCCCTTGGGTGCCTGCGGCTCGTCATCGTCATCGTCGTCGTCGAACGAGACGGCGAAGGCTGCGGTGCGATCGGCGGGAACCTTCGGTGCCGGTTCGACTGACTTGGCGGTTTCCGCGACAGCCTCGGCCGGCGCTGAAGGTGCAGAGTTCTCCGGCGCAGCGGTTTCCGGCGCAGCGGCTTCAGGCTGGGCTGCTGGTTCGCCGGACTCGGGCTCGGCGGCCGCGCGCGATCCCGACTGGCGAACGATCGGGATCTCACCCGTCAGTTCGGCGACGGAGATGCCACCGGCTACGCCGCGCCGGCGTCGTCCACCTCGGGATTCGACGCTCTGACCGTTCCGCTTGAGCAGTTCCGCTACGGAAATCTGCTGACTGTCCTCGGTCATCAAGCACTCACCACCAATTCACCGCCCATTTCTGTGTCGAGCTTTCGCAGAATCAGACCCTCACGCAGTGCCCAGGGACAAATTTCCAGTTCGTCCACTCCGAGCGCCCGCATGGTTGCCTCTGCGATGAGCGCGCCGGCCACAATCTGCTGTGACCGATCCGAGCTCACTCCTTCCAATTCTGCACGGTCCGCTGCCGTCATCCTGGATATGAAGGCTATGAGTTGCCTGAGTCCGCTGGAAGTCAGGGTCCGTTTTGCCCGGGGGCCTGCGGCAGAAGGGGCCGCGCCGGTGAGCCGAGCCAACGATCGGAAGGTCTTCGAAGTCCCGACCGTGCGGTCCCAGTCGCCGGCGGCGCGCAGTTCCTTGGCTGGTCCGACCAACTCCGCGTCCAGCCAGTCGCGCAATACAGCGACCCGGCGCTTGCCCGGCGGATCGGCCTGTAGCCAGTCGCGCGTCAACCGTCCGGCACCGAGTTGCAGTGAGAAGGCGACGTCCGGATCCTCGTCACCACCTGCTGTGAGTTCGAGCGAGCCGCCGCCGATGTCCAGGTTCAGGATGCGTCCGGCGCTCCAGCCGTACCAGCGGCGCACGGCCAGAAAGGTCAAGCGGGCTTCGTCGACCCCGGAGAGAACCTCGAGGTTGACTCCGGTCTCGGCGCGGACGCGGGCGAGTACGGCTTCGGAATTGTTGGCGTCACGGACCGCGGAAGTGGCAAAAGCCATCATTTCCTCGCACCCGGACGTCTTGGCGATACCGGCGAATTCGGAAACCGTCGAGACCAACCGATCGGCTCCTGACGTGGTGATATCGCCGCGGTCGTCAGTGTTTTCTGCCAGCCTCAACGTGGACTTGGTCGAGCTCATGGGTGTTGGGTGGCCGCCCCGATGGGCGTCCACAACCAATAGATGGACGGTATTGCTTCCGACGTCGAGTACCCCTAGTCGCACATCGCCACGTTACTGGGTCTACGGTCGGCCCTTGTGACAGCAGGTAACCCAGACCGGTCCCACAAGATGACTCCGAGCCCCGAGGTCGATCTCGATTTCCCGCGCGAATGGGTCGAATTTGTCGATCCGGATAACTCCGAACACCTCATTTCCGCTGATATGACGTGGTTGCTCTCGCATTGGACCTGCGTGTTCGGCACGCCGGCGTGTCAGGGCATCATCGGAGACCGCCCGGACGACGGTTGCTGCTCGCACGGCGCTTTCCTCTCCGATCAGGAAGATCAGGACAAGCTCGATGCGTCAGTGAAAATGCTCACAGCCGAAGACTGGCAGTTCATGGAAAAGGGTCTCGGCAAGAAGGGCTACGTCGAAGAAGACGACCTCGAGGACGAGCCCGCGCTGCGCACCCGCCGCTACAAAGGAGCGTGCATCTTCCTCAACCGGCCGGGTTTTGCCGGAGGCGAGGGCTGCGCTCTGCATTCCATGGCGCTCAAGAAGGGCATCGAGCCGCTCGAGGTGAAACCGGACGTGTGCTGGCAGCTACCGATCCGCCGCACCCAGGACTGGGTCGACCGGCCGGACGGCGTCCAGATCCTCAAGACCACGATCACCGAGTACGACCGCCGCGGCTGGGGTGAGGGCGGCGACGACCTCGCCTGGTACTGCTCCGGCTCCCCCGACGCTCATGTCGGGGAGCGGCAGGTCTGGCAGTCCTACGGGCCCGAGTTGACGGAACTTCTCGGAAAGCGCGCGTACGACGAGCTGGCTCGCCTCTGCAGACGTCGCGCGGGCCTCGGCCTCATCGCAGTCCATCCGGCGACCACGATCGCTCAGAACAAAGCTCAGGGCTGACTCCGCCTAGACAAAAGAATTCAGCCGCTCACACGATCGTGTGAGCGGCTGAATTCTCCTCGACATTTCTTCTCGACATTTCTTCTCGACGAGGTTCGATCACGCTTCGAGCTTGTAACCCAATCCACGGACCGTGACCAGATGTTCCGGCTTGGCCGGATCCGATTCGATCTTCGAACGCAACCGCTTCACGTGTACGTCAAGGGTTTTGGTGTCACCGACGTAGTCGGCGCCCCAGACGCGGTCGATCAACTGTCCGCGGGTCAGCACCCGACCGGAGTTGCGGAGCAGGTACTCGAGGAGGTCGAACTCCTTGAGCGGCAACGTCACCGGGTTACCCGCGACCTGCACGACGTGGCGCTCGACGTCCATCCGTACCGGTCCGGCCTCGAGCACCCCGTTGTCGGAGGCGAGGTCCGCCTCGTTCTCCACCCCGCGGCGCAGCACCGCACGGATGCGAGCGATCAGCTCGCGCGCCGAATACGGTTTGGTCACATAGTCGTCCGCACCGAGTTCCAGGCCGACAACCTTGTCGATCTCACTGTCACGCGCCGTCACCATGATGACGGGGACGCCGGAGCGCGACCGCAGCGCCTTGCAGACGTCCGTGCCACTCATGCCGGGCAGCATGAGGTCGAGCAGGACGATGTCCGCTCCGGAGCGATCGAATTCCGCCAACGCCGACGGTCCGTCGTTGACGATGGTGGTCTCGAAGCCTTCCTTGCGGAGCAGGAACGCCAGCGGGTCCGCCAAGGACTCCTCGTCCTCCACGATCAGCACACTCGTCATCGTTTGGCCTCCATGCCGTTTTCTCTACTGCCTTGTTCTCGTCTGCCGATCCGCGTGGAACCGGCGGTTCCCGCGTCGTCAGAGTCGATGTCGTCGTCCGACTCCACGTGTGCCGGTATCTGCAACGTGAAGGTAGACCCTGTTCCCGGTTTGCTCCACAGTTCGATGGAGCCGTTGTGATTGGCCGCGACGTGTTTGACGATCGCCAGCCCCAGACCGGTTCCACCGGTCTGCCGTGACCGCGCCTTGTCCACGCGGAAGAATCTCTCGAACACTCGCTCCTGGTCCGCTTTCGCGATGCCTTCTCCTCGGTCGGTGACTGCGATCGCGACATTGTCGCCGCGCACCGAACGACTGACGGACACCGGAGAACCCTTGGGCGAGTAAGCAATAGCGTTCTCGATGAGGTTGGACAATGCTGTGACGAGGAGAGTCTGATCCCCGAGTACTTCCAGCCCACTCGGATGGTCGGTGGTGACCGTGATCCCGGCCGCCTCGGCCGACAGATTCGACCTCGACAGTGCTTCGGACACCACGGTGTCGACGTCGACCACGTCGAGATCCGGCAGCTTCTCGGCACCTTGCAGACGCGAGAGTGCGATCAACTCGGTGACCATCTTGCCCAGACGAATCGACTCACCGAGCACCCGTTCGCCGAAGTGGCGTACCGATTCCGGGTCGTCAGCGGACTCGAGCAGTGCCTCGGCAAGCAAACTCATCGCACCGACCGGCGTCTTGAGTTCGTGGCTGACGTTCGCGACGAAATCGCGTCGGGTCGCCTCCATGCGGACCTGCTCGGAATCGTCGTCGGCGAACAGGACCACGAAGTTGCGATCGTCCTTGCTGAGCAACCGGGCCGTGCCACGTACCGCGATCTTGTCGCGGCCCCGCTGAGCGGTCTGCGCCGTCAGATCGACCTCGACAGGTTGACCCGTCCGCAGAACTTCCTGAGCAGCCCGCCAAGCTCGCTCGTCGACCAGACGATTCTTGACGAGACCGAGTTCCTCGGCGCGAGGATTGAAGAGCACGACGTCGTGAAAACCGTCGACGACGGCGATACCGCTTTCCGAAGCCAACACGATGAGGTCGAGAACCTGGGACATCGTGAGCCCGGTCTGTTCGTCCGAGCGCTGACTCTGGCGCGACGACAGCCTGGGTACCAGCACCCCGCCGACGAGGTAGCCGACCAAGCCGGCGACCACGACCAGCAGCACTGCAATCACGACACTCACGGCGCAATCGTACGTTCGCGCGAAGAGTCGGTTACGGCGGGTTCGGACGTTCCCACCCGCGTAATCCGCCAGGTGGACGGCGTTGGTTCGTCGTTCATCTGTTGTTGGCCGAGGCCCCCCGAAATCACTGTTCGGGGGGCCTCGACGCACATCATCGGGTTGCTACTTTCCGCCCTGATTCGCCACCGCGGCGGCGCCGGCAGCTGCGGCCTCCGGATCCAGGTAGGTGCCGCCGGGATTGAGCGGCTTCAGGTTCTCGTCGAGGTCGTAACGCAGCGGGATTCCGGTCGGGATGTTCAGGCCCGCGATGTCCTCGTCCGAGATGCCGTCGAGGTGCTTGACCAACGCACGCAGCGAGTTGCCGTGCGCGGTGACCAGCACGTTCCGACCGGCGAGCAGCTCCTGGGAGATGGTGTCCTCCCAGTACGGGATCAGACGCTTGACGACGTCGAGCAGGCACTCGGTCAAGGGAACCTCGTCGAGGTTCGCGTACCGGGGATCGGTGTCCTGGCTGTACTCGCTGCCGGCTTCGATGGCGGGCGGCGGGGTGTCGTAGCTACGACGCCAGAGCATGAACTGCTCGTTTCCGTACTCTTCCTTGGTCTGCGCCTTGTTCTTGCCCTGCAGAGCGCCGTAGTGGCGCTCGTTGAGACGCCAGTCGCGCACTACCGGGATCCAGTGGCGATCGGCGGCGTCGAGCGCGAGGTTGGCGGTGCTGATCGCGCGGCGCAGCAGAGACGTGTAGAGAACGTCGGGCAACAGGTTGTGCTCGGCGAGCAGTTCGCCGGCGCGCTTGCCCTCGGCCATGCCCTTGTCTGTCAGGTGTACGTCCACCCAGCCGGTGAACAGATTGAGTGCATTCCATTCGCTCTCGCCGTGGCGGAGCAGGACCAGGGTTCCGATACTCATGGCGTTCATCCTGGCACGAGTACCGGAACCCTTCTTGATCAACCCTGTCCGGAAATCAGCTCGGGGCTACTTCCGCAGTTCGCAGATCCTTGCGGAGGATCTTTCCGGCCGCGGATTTCGGCACGGTGCTGATGAACGAAACCTGGCGAACCTTCTTGTGCGGCGAGACGCGCTCGGCGACGAAGGTGATCACGTCGTCTTCGGTCAACTCGGCGCCGTCCTGGAGCACGACGAATGCCTTCGGAACCTCTTCGCCCTCAGCGTCGAGCACACCGATCACTGCGGCGTCGGCGATCTGCGGATGGGTCAGCAGCAAGGCCTCGAGTTCCGCCGGGGGAACCTGGTAGCCCTTGTACTTGATCAGTTCCTTGAGGCGGTCGACGATCTTGACGACGCCGTCGCCGTCGACGGTCGCGATGTCACCGGTGTGCAGGTAACCGTCGTCGTCGAGGGTGTCCTTGGTGGCCTGGTCGTTGCCGAGGTAGCCGAGCATGATGTTCGGGCCCTTGCACCACAGTTCGCCGGGCTCGCTGACGCCGTCCGAGCCGAGAGCCGGGTACGCGACCTCTTCGCCCGTTCCGGGGTCGACGAGCTTGCATTCCATGTTGGCGATGGTCGGACCGCAGGTGTCGAGCGCGATGTCGTCGCGGTCGAACGGAATCGCGTGCGAGACCGGGCTCATCTCGGACATGCCGTAGCCCTGGCGGACGTGGCAGTTCAACCGGTCGGCGACGGCCTTGCCGAGCGCCGCGTCGAGCGGGGCCGCACCGGAGAAGATGGTGTGCACGCTCGAGAGGTCGTACTGATCGACGAGCGGATGCTTGGCCAGCGCGACGGCAACGGGCGGTGCGACGAAGATGTACGTCGACTTCTGCTCGGCGACGATCCGCAGGAACTCGACGAGATCGAACTTCGGCATCGTGATGAGGCTCGCGCGGCGATAGAGCGCAGCGTTGAGCAGGACAGTCATGCCGTAGATGTGGAAGAACGGCAGGACCGCGAGAATCTTGTCGTCGGTCTCGATGCCCATCCGCGGAATGATCTGGCAGACGTTGGCCACGAGGTTCCGATGGGTGAGCATGACCCCCTTGGGTCGGCCGGTGGTGCCCGAGGAGTACGGCAGCACCGCGAGTTGGGTGGCCGGATCGAAGGAGACCTCGGGCGCCGCTGCACCCTCGCCGAGCAGATCACGCAGCGAGAGGTGGCCTTCGGCCCCGTCGAGTACGAACACGTTCTCGGCCGGGATACCGACCAGGTCAGCAGCGGCCTTTGCCTGCGGCAGGAGCGGCGAGACGGTGAAGAGGAACTTGGCCTTGGAATCGGTGAGCTGCTTGGCGATGTCCTCGGCGGTGTAGAGCGCGTTGATCGTGGTCGCGACGCCACCGGCACGAAGGATGCCGTGGAAGACGGAACCGAAGGCCGGGACGTTGGGCGAATGCAGCCCGACCACGTCGCCGACGCTGAGTCCGCGCGCTGCGAGAGCGCCTGCAACGCCGTTGATCTGTGCGATCAGCGAAGCGTATGTGGTGACTGCGCCCGAACTGCCCTCGACGAATGCCGTCTTGTCGAGGTCTGCGGGGTCGGTGTTTCCGAACAGGAAGTCGTAGACGCTGAGGTTGGGGATTTCAACGTCGGGGAACGGACTCTTGAAGCTCACTGTGCTCCTCGAAAAGTTGCGCGGCGGGGTGGTGTGACCAACTTACTGTGACTCACGGGAACAGTATTATTCCGTGACGACAGTCACAAGTAAAGGTCACTTTACGTGACACATCCGCGATGTGTCTCACCCCGCTCGATCAGCTCTGCGCGGGCTCCTCCTCGATGAGGTGCTTGAACGGTTCGAGATTCGCCAGCGACTCGCCTCGCGACACCCGCCACGCCCACTCACGCTTGATGGACGAGGAGAAGCCGAGTTCGAGGATGACGTTGAAATCGCCGTCGGCGGCTTCGAGAACCTGACCGAGCACTCGGTCGAGTTCATCGCCGGTCACGGCATGCTCCGCGATCTTGCCGACCAGGTAGATGTCCCCGACCTTGTCGAGTGTGTACGCCACCCCGTACAGACGGCGGTTGCGCTTGAGCAGGAACTTGTAGACGCCTTCGAAGTTCTCGTCCACCTTGCGGCACACGAAGGCCTCGACCCGCACACCGTGATTGCCAACGGTGAGCAGAGTCGACGTCTTGAGTTTGTGTTCACCGGGAAGTTCGACGATGAAATGCGCGTCGTCTTTTCTGGTGAAGTCGAGTTCACGCTCGGTGAGGGCCTGCTCGATGGTGTCCGAAATGCTGCTCATGTACGCACTCCCCCGGTCCGGCGCAGACGCCACAGACCCCGCGCACGGCGGGGCGAGAAGTCGCTGGGACCGGTTCCGTTGTTGTAGTTGACTGCGGCTTTGCGATAGCTCTCGAGCAAACCGTCCGCGGTGTGTTCCCACGAGAAATTTTCGGCGTGACGCGGTGCCTGCGCGGCGAGTTCGGCCAAGCGCGTCGGTGCTGTCACCAAAGATTCGAGGGCGCCGGCCCAGTCTTCGGTGCGGTGTCCTTGAACCAGCAGGCCTGTCTCCCCGTTGCGTACGGCTACTCCCAGTCCGCCGACGTCGGCGGCGATCACGGGAGTTCCGCAGGCTTGAGCTTCGATGGCGACCAATCCGAAGGACTCCGAATAGCTCGGCACCGCAACCAGATCCGAGGCACGGTAGACATCGGCGAGACGCTCAGGAGCCTGCGGCGGCAAGAACGTCACCTGCGCTGTGATGCCGAGTGAGCGTGCCAGTTCGATCAGCACGTCCGGCCGCGCGAGGCCAGTTCCGGACGGCCCGCCGACGACGAGGATGCGCAACGGCAACTCGGGGCGACGGCTGATCACTTCGGCGGCAGCACGCAGCAGAACGTCCGGCGCTTTCAGAGGTTGGATCCGGCCGACGAAAGTCACGACGACCTCGCCCGGGTCCAACCCCAACGACGCGCGGGCGGAATCGCGATCGCCCGGTCGGTAGCGGGTGAGATCGGCGCCGGGAGCCACGACGTCGATACGCGTGGGATCTGCGCCGTACAACTCGTGCAGCGCCTTGGCTTCGTCGGTGGTGTTGGCGACCAGGCGATCGGACTCGGCGACTACTTGCTGCTCGCCGATCTGACGTGCTGCCGGCTCCGGGGTGTCTCCCTCGGCAAGCGAAAGATTCTTCACCGCCGCGAGGGTGTGGGCGGTGTGTACGAGGGGCACGCCCCAGCGGTCGCGGGCCAGCCAGCCGACCTGACCGGACAACCAGTAGTGCGAGTGAATCAGGCTGTAGTACCCGGGCTCGTGGCGCGCTTCCTCCCGCAGAACTCCTGCGACGAAGGCACACAGTTGAGTCGGCAGATCCGCCTTGTCCAGCCCTTCGAAGGGACCAGCAGCAATGTTCCGAACCCGCACTCCGGGAGCGGCGTCCACCACGGGTGCGTCGGCCGAGGACGTCGCGCGGGTGAATATCTCCACCTCGACGCCACGTTTGGCGAGCTGAATGGCGGATTGCAGAACGTAGACGTTCATCCCACCCGCGTCACCGGTGCCGGGTTGCGCCAATGGCGAGGTGTGGACCGAGAGAACGGCCACCCGGCGAGGGCGCGAAATGTGCATGGGCGTCACGACTCCATACTGCCCCCTCACCGGGCGCGAACTCTAACCGAGGCTCGAGATGAAGGTTCGCACTTCGGACACGAATCGTGTCGGATCCTCCACGAACGGGCCGTGATTGCAGCCTTCCCAGTACGACGCCTGGGACTTGGGAATCAGTTCCTCGGCGTGCTTACCTGCGCTCACGTCGACGACGGAGTCGTCGGTTCCGTGCAGAACGAGGACCGGGATGTCCAGGTTGCGAAGCAACTCGTCGTGACCGACAGCACGGTTGAACAGTGCTGCGCGCACCCGCGGACGCGTCGAGAGGCTGTACCCGAACAAGGCCTGCGACGCTGCACCCTTGCCCTCGTGTGGGCCGGTGAGAGCATTGCCGAAAGCGCCGAGTGCACGGATCGCCTCGCGGGGATCTTCGGACATCGCGCCGGGAACTGCGCTACGCATCGCCGAGCCGACCTTGCCACCTTTTTCGCCGCGCCCGATGCTGGTGATCGCCCCGACCAGAACCGCGCCCGCCACCGCGCCGGTGCCGTGCGCTGCCAGGTAATCGCAGATCACCAGACCGCCGTACGACCAGCCGAGCAGGATCGCGTTCTCGGTGACGCCTTCGGCCGCAAGAACAGCCGCGACGTCGCCGGCCCAGTTCGCGGAATCGTCGTATCCGGATTCGGGCGCATCTGAGTAACCGTGGCCGCGCAGATCGACGGCGATCAGCCGATAGTCCGCGGCCAGGTCCGCGAGGACCTGCTCGCCCCAGCACTGCGAGGACTGAGCCCAGCCGTGCAGCAACACCAGCGGGGTCCCCGCCGAATTTCCGGTTACTCGATAGACGATGGACGTGCCGTCGACGCTGACGGCTTCACGAATAGACATGCCGTCACGATAGAGGCTGCGACTGCGGCGCCGACGGCGAGCATGTAGGCCGACGGGACGCCGTAGCGATCGATCAGCTGTCCGGCCAGCGCAGACCCGAGCGCCACGCCGACGCCGAGGCCGGTAACCGTCAGGGTCATTCCCTCGGTGAGCTTTTCCGGTGGGACGATCTGTTCGACCAGGGCTGTCGCGATGATGAGCGTCGGTGCGATGGTCGCGCCCGCCAGCACGTAGGCACCCGCAAGTGCGGCCACGTTTCCGACCAACAGAAGCGGGACGCTGAGAACGGCGACCGCCGAGGACGCGATCATCAACTGCCCGCGCAGCGATCGCGCCGGGTGCATCGACCCGAAGATCAGTCCCGCGATTCCCGAACCGCCGGCGAACAGCGCGAGGACCAGCGTCGCCGACCCCGGCGAATTCTGTTCCTTGGTGAACGCGATGGCGCCGACGTCGATGACGCCGAAGATCGTTCCGAGCATCACCATGATCACGATGACGATCCACATCACGTGGTTACCGAGAACCGATCGTCCGCGGCCGGGTCGACGCGGATGCACCTTCGGTTCGGTTCCGCGCTGTATGACCAGCAGCAGGGTTCCGGTGACCAGCAGGATCAACCCTGCCAGTGGTCCAGCCTCGGGGAAGAGCCCGATGCTCAGACCTACCGATATGACCGGGCCCGCCACGAAGCAGAGCTCGTCCACCACCGATTCGAAGGCGAAGGCGGTGCGCAGCTGAGGTTTTCCGACATAGATCGCCACCCACCTGGCGCGAATCATCGCGCCGATCGTCGGAGTGGCGCCGCCGGGGACGACCAGAACGAACAGCAGCCAGTCGGGAGCTTCCATCCGGACTGCGAGCAGGAGCGCCCCGATCGCGGTGACGCTCACGGCTGCGGCAATCGGCAGGACCGCTCGCTGTCCGAAGCGGTCGACCGCACGCGAGACCGCGGGCGCGATGATCGCCGACGAGAGCGCAAAAACCGCGGCGAGCGCGCCGGCGAGCGCGTAGTCACCACGAAGTTGCGAGATCATCGTCACGATTCCGATACCGATCATGGCGATCGGCAGCCTTGCGACAAATCCGGCGGCCGAGAAGGCGACCGATCCGGGGGCGGCAAAGATCTCGCGGTAGGCGCTCAGCAGGCCTTTGTTGGTGGATTCGCTCATGTCAGCTTCTCGTGCACTGAACAAGGTTCACAGAGCCGAGGCCGACTCGACAAATCGTTTTCACTGTGCGCTCGGGTTGACCTGTCGGTAACTTGCCTTACGATTGCGCGAATGAGTGTCCTGGTGTGTTTCCACGCCCATCCCGATGACGAAGTTTTCACTACGGGCGGCGTGATGAGAATGGCCGCCGACGCAGGTCACCGCGTCGTAGTCGTCACCGCTACCGACGGTGCTCTCGGTGAATTCCCCGACGGACTGTTGGACGAATACGAGACGTTGGCTCAGCGCCGCAGCCGTGAGCTCGAGGCGTCCACCGACGCGTTGGGTGCCAGTCGCGTCGTGTCCCTGCACTACCCGGATTCGGGGATGGTGGGTACGCCCGAGAACGAGAATCCGGAAGCGTTCTGCAACGTCGACGTCGAGAAGGCCGCCGAGCGTCTGGCCGAGGTTCTTCGTGAAGAGAACGCCGATGTCCTGACCATCTACGACCCCAACGGCGGATACGGCCACCCGGATCACATCCAGGTCCACCACGTCGGCGTTCGTGCTGCAGAACTCGCGGGCACGCCGTTCGTCTACGAGGCGTCCACCAACCGCGATCACATGAAGATGCTGATGCAGGCCAACCCCGAGTGGACCGAGGAGGCGCAGCCGCCGGACATCGAATCGTTCGGGCTTCCGGCTGACCAACTCACCACCGCGGTCGACGTCAGTTCGGTGATCTCGTCCAAGCGCGCGGCCATGTACGCGCACGCAACGCAGGTCGGCGATTTCGGCCCGTTCCTCGAAATGCCGACGGAGCAGCTCGCCGCGGCATTCGGCACCGAGTGGTTCCGTCGTCGCAACGCGCCGGAAGGGCTGTCGGAAACCGCCCTGCCCCTGTGAGTCACCGCCCTCGATAAACCGAAGTCCCGACGGAGGTTTCGGCGGCTCGTTAACATCGGTAGGCATGGACCTCGAACAACTTGTCGCGAGCATGCCTTTTGCAGTTCACACCGGAATTCAGTTGGACAGCGCGGCACCCGAACAGGTTGTCGGCCATCTGGATTGGGACAGCCACCGCACCACCGCCGGCAACGGAATGCACGGCGGCGCCTTGATGACGCTGGCAGACAGCGTCGGCGCCGTCTGTGCATTCCTCAATCTGCCGTCCGGCGCAAGTACGTCCACCACCAGTTCGTCGACCGTCTTCACTCGCGGCGTGCGCAAGGGCACGGTCACCGCCACCGCCCGGCCACTGCACGCGGGGCGCAGCACCGTCGCGGTGGTGACCGAGATCCGCGACGACGAGGGCCGCCTCGTCGCTCAGGTCACCGCATCACAGGCAGTACTGGGACCGTGAAGCTTCCCGCGTACCGCGCTTCGGGTGCCACCCTGCCGTACGGCAATCTGCTTGCCTCCCATGACGTTGCGATGGAGGGTTACTTCTGGCGATTCACGATGCCAGACAGCGGGCGGGTGGTGATCGCGCTCGCCGGAATCAACAAGGCCGACGGCGGCAGCTGGTCGACGCTCGGTCTCGCGGCACACCCAGGCGGATTCCTCCGCACTGCTGAGCATCCGAATGGATCGGCCGATCCCCGTATCCTGGGGGCCTACGCCGACAACGCTTTCCGCGGCAATGCCGATCGACTCCAGGTCGATTTCGGCGACAGTCATCTCGACGTGCGCATCAGTAGTCAGCGATTCTGGCCGCACCGCCGCTTCGGGGGATCGAGTTACTTCCAATCAATTCCCGCACTCAATCAGTACTGGCATCCGTGGCTGCTCGGCGGCCGGGTCGAGGGAAGCGCCGTCATCGACGGGCAGAGCTGGGATCTCACCGGAGCGCAGGTGTACGGCGAGAAGAACTGGGGAAAGGGAGGATTTCCGGAATCCTGGTGGTGGGGACAGGCACAGGGGTTCACCGATCCTCGAGCCTGCGTGGCGTTTGCCGGCGGACAGGTCAGCGCCGGACCTCTGCGCACCGAAGTCACCGCCGTCGTTGCCGCGCTACCGGACGGAACGGTATTGCGGCTGGGTAATCCACTGACGTCACAGGTGGAGACGACGGTGTCCGACGATCGCTGGACGCTTCGGGGTTACAGCCGGAAGTGGAGCGTCGACATCGACGGGACCGCACCCATCGCCGACGCACACATACTTCCTGTTCCGATACCTGCCGAGCGTCGAAACGTGCCAGGAGCGCTCGAGCATCTCGGTGGATCGATGTCGGTCATCGTCCGCCGGCGCGGCACCATCGTCTGGAAGGACAGGTCGAGGTTGGCTGCTCTCGAGCACGGCGGATTGGATCGGGCGCAGGCCGAACTCACTCGGCGGGAACAGCTCTCGCAAGATCGATGAGAGCGGAGGCCGCAGGATTCTTGCCGCCCGACGAACGCCAGACCAATTCCAGCCGAGATCGCGCCTCCGGTTCGAGATCGATCCGATGCAACTCCCCCACTGCCGACTCGGGAAGCACGGCCATTCCCAGCCCCTGCGCGGCCAATGAAACGATGATGCCGAGGTTGCTTGCCTCGAGCGCAACCGTCGGCGTGGTGCCGGCCGCGGCGCATGCGAAGTTCAGACACGTCCTGATACCGGTTCCCTCCGGCAGACAGATGACCGATCGCGTGGCGAGCTCGGCAAACGGTAGAGACGACACCTCGGCCAGCGGATGATCCGTTGCCACTCCGGCCACCAGTCGTTCGTCGGTGATCACCCTCGATTCGAGCCCTTCCGGCAACTCTCCCGCCACCCCGATGACGGCTATGTCGAAGGTTCCGTCCAACACTCCGGCAAGCAGACTGCGCGAATCGTCCTCGGCCAGCGAGATGTCCAGTCCGGGGTGTTTGTTGTGCAACCGACTGAGCAGATCTGTGAGGTCGGCGGAAGCGCAGGCGGTAACCATCCCGACCGAAACGGAGCCGCGAACAAGTCCGTTCAGGGCATCGACAGCGTCGCGGGTGCTCTGAACGGAAGCGAGTGCAGCGTAGGCGTGTGGGAGGACAGCTCGCCCGGCGTCGGTCAGACGAACGGTTCGACCACTACGATCGAGCAATTCCTGCCCCAGCTCACGTTCCAGCCGTTTGACCTGCGCACTCACACCCGGTTGGGCTACGTGAAGCCGCTCGGCGGCGCGAGTGAAATTAGCTTCCTCAACGACAGCGACAAAGTACTCGAGTTGCCGAAGTTCCATAACTGCTAATTCTAGCTGCGAGACAAACTAGATCTTGGACTTATCGCCGGTGCGGTAGAACGATGGAAGCATGACAACAACAGATGACGTTCAGAAGGCCGGAACCCCGGAAGACATCGCGAAGCTTTTTGTGCAGTTTGCCAACGCTGGTGACGCAGACGCCGTCGCCGCACTTTACGAGGAGGATGCGGTGATGGCCTTCCCGCCCGGGTCCCTCACCGTGGGCCGCCAAGCCATCCGCGAGGTGATCTCTCAGATGCTGGCAGCTGCACCGAGATTCACCGTCGAGGAATCTCTACCGACGGTGATCAGCGGCGACCTGGCAATGACCTCGACCAAACCTTCCGACGGAACCGGCGGGCGCACGCAGGTCGCGCGCCGCCAGCCCGACGGATCATGGTTGCGAGTCTTGGATCGACCGGAACTCTGACTGCCCTCTTCGCAGTCAGACGGCCGACGCACGCCGCATGGCCGCCGCCGGATCGGCGAACAGCGAGCTCAGTGACACGACCGTGGAAGCGTATTCCTGAACCCGATTGCCGAAACCGGTAATTCGAATGTCCTTACGCTCCAAGGAGGATGCCGTCGAGAAGGCCTCGGCGACATGGGGCACCCCGGCCGGATAGTCGGTGAATGCCTGACCACCCAGAATCACCCGATCCGGGTTGAACAGGTCACGCAGCATCGCCACTGTCCGGCCGAGGACGCGTGCTCGATCAACCAGAAGCTCGTGTGCCGGAATGGAACCCGACGACGCTGCCCGGTAGACGTCCGCGATCGTGACACGCTCGCTGCCCTGGATCACGGCGCCCGAAGACAAAGCCTGCGCGACTACGGCGCGGTCACTGATCGTCGCTTCAAGGCAACCCACGGCTCCGCAGGTGCACCGTGCGGACGAACCGGTGGGGAGGTGCGCGATCGAACCGGGTCCGCTGGACGGCGTGTGTACTCGCCCTTCGAAAGTGATTGCGATACCGGCAGTTTCACGAGCATAGAAGTACAGGCCGGTAGTGCCCGGCGTCGGGGCTTCGGCACGGTCGGTGCTGAGCAGAAGTTCCGACGCAGCCATCGCCTCGACGTGGGCGGCTACCGATACAGGGAGATCCAAGCCGGCTCCGATGATGGACCCGACCTTGGCGCCCTTCCATCCCAGACGCGGGTGATCGACGACTCCGGTCGCTGAATCGACGCGACCGCCGATGGCCACGCCGACGGCGAGCGGACGACGCTTGTGCCACCGCGAGGCAAAGGATTTGGCCGAGCGCGCAATCGTGGCAAGCGCGACAGCAGAATTGGTGGCAGGCGTCGGAATCTCGACGGCGCCGAGCACCTTTCCTCGAATGTCGCTGGCAATGATGCTGGTGACGACGGCACCGATGTGGATGCCGACTGTCAGATAAGGCTCGTGGTTGACCTCGAACGGAACTCGCGGACGCCCGATTGCTCCGGAGGCCGTCAGGTCCGCGCGTTCGCGCAGGATCCCGAGGTCCAGCAGGCTCGTGACCTGCCGGTTCACGGTGGCGATGCTCAGCCCTGATGCCTTTGCCGCAGTGTCACGTGAGAGCGGCCCACGGGATCGAGCAATGCGCAACACAGTCGCGGACGGACCGTCGGCGATGCGTAGTTCGGGCGCAACTATCTGGGTGCGGGTCCGGGTTCCCGAGAGCGCGGTTCGCGATCGGATGTTCGGAATGGCGGAGATTGTGGGTGTCGACATGGCTGTCCCTTGCAGAAGGAGGAGAAGGCGCATATCTCTGTCGACCGAGAAATCAGCGTTTCCACTGGTCACACGAAGAAATAGACAGAAAAGGCGCAGAAATTAGCTGCAGAAAGAACGGCGGCGACAACACAGCTCTCGCGCCAGAGGCAGACGCGAACCAAGCGCAGCGGTCACATAGGTGACCCGCAAAGCGGCAGGCTGGTCGGTCGACATGGCTCCAAAAGTAGCAGCTTCACCGAGATTCACAAATCAGGTGCGGTAACGATCACACTGAACGCAACCCTGTCGGGGCGAAATCTCGCGTGTTTGGGTGGGCACACTCCCCACGAAAGGTGCACCATGTCTACAGCTTTCGCCAAGCCGACCCTCACGAATTCGGCATCAACGAACGGAGCGGCCGTTGACGCCGCTCGCGGCACTGTCACCGCCCTCGGCGCGCATATCGGCGCCCGAATCGACGGAATCACTCTCGGCGGGCATCTCGACCCGGCGACGATTTCCCTCATCCGGCAAGCACTTCTCGAACACAAGGTGATCTTCTTTCGCGGGCAAGACCACCTCGACAACGATTCGCAGTACGAGTTCGCCCATCTGCTGGGTACCCCGACCACTGCCCACCCCACCGTGAAGTCGCACGGCGCAAAAGTTCTGCCCATCGACTCGGACCTGGGCAAGGCCAACAGCTGGCACACCGACGTCACCTTCGTCGACCGCATCCCCAAGGCTTCGATCCTGCGCGCGGTGCAGCTACCCGAATACGGCGGTTCCACGACGTGGGCGTCAGGGGTAGCCGCCTACAACGGACTGCCGGATCCGCTCAAGGCGCTCGCGGAGAACCTCTGGGCTCGCCACACGAACGTCTACGACTATGCGGCAACCAGCGCCGAGCGGCTCACCGAAGATCGCACGGCCGCCTACCGCGAGGAGTTCCAGTCCACGTACTTCGAGACGGAACACCCGGTGGTGCGGGTCCACCCCGAAACCGGAGAACGCACGCTCGTCCTCGGACATTTTGTCAAGAACTTCGTCGGGTTGAGCACCGAACAGTCGAACGGTGTATTCAAGCTCTTGCAGGATCACGCCATCAAGCTCGAGTACACGACGCGGTGGAACTGGGAAGCGGGTGACGTCGCGATCTGGGACAACCGCGCCACCCAGCACTACGCGATCGCCGACTACGACGATCAGTACCGGCGTCTGGAACGCATCACCCTTGCCGGCGACATCCCGGTCAACATCCACGGGGAACGAAGCCGCAGCATCGCCGGCGACGCTTCCGAATACTCGATCATCGAAGGCGCCTCGACTCTCCCATGACTTCACCGGATTCCGCCCCTCCTCCGCACGCCCGCGGATACGAAGGCTTCGAGGGTCGAATCGGCCGCACCGCAGCCGATTCGACCCCGTCGTGGCCCACCTCCACGACCCCGATTCCCGGATCACCCAACATCGTCGTGGTTCTGATCGACGACATGGGGTACAGCGACATCGGGCCGTTCGGCTCCGAGATCGAGACTCCCACCCTCGACCGCCTTGCCGCGCAGGGCATTCGGATGACCAACTATCACACGACGCCCCTCTGCTCGCCGTCGCGCGCAGCTCTTCTCACCGGCCTGAATCCGCACCGCGCCGGGTACGGTTTTGTCGCCAACGCCGATCCGGGCTACCCCGGACTGCGTCTGGAATTGGCCGACGACGTCCAGACACTCCCCGAAATCCTCCGCGGCGCGGGCTATGCGACCTATGCCGTCGGCAAGTGGCACCTCGTACGCGACGCCAACCTGGCCCCGGGACGAAGTCGTGACTCCTGGCCGACGCAGCGCGGTTTCGATCGCTACTACGGCTCACTCGAAGGCCTCAACTCCTTCTACTATCCCAATCAACTGATCTCCGACAATTCTGTGGTCGACGTGGACGAGTACCCCGAGGGGTACTACCTCACCGACGATCTGACCGACAAAGCGGTCGGGTACATCAAGGACCTCCGCGCCCACGATCAGGACAAGCCGTTCTTCCTCTACTTCGCACACGTCGCCATGCACGGACCGTTGCAGGCCAAGCCTGCCGACCAGGAAAAGTACCGCGGCCGCTACGACGAAGGGTGGGATCGAATCCGCGAGTCGCGGTTCGCCTCTCAGCTCGTGCAAGGCCTCTTTCCGGAAGGTACGCAACAAGCACCGCGAAACTCCGAACCCGGCTTCGACGTCCCCGAATGGGAATCACTCACGCCGGAAGTGCAGTCCAGGTTCGCCCGCTACATGGAGGTGTACGCGGCGATGGTCGACTCGATCGATCAGAGCGTCGGACGCATCGTCGACACCCTGGACGAACTCGGCGAGCTCGACAACACGATCATCGTCTTCACCTCCGACAACGGCGGCACCGCCGAGGGCGGTTCGGACGGGACCCGAAGCTACTTCGCACAGTTCGCGCATATTCAGGATCCGGACTGGGTGGGCGATGTCCCCCACGACGAATCCCTCATCGGCGGACCTGAATTGGGCGTCCACTATCCACGTGGATGGGGACAGACGTCCAACACCCCGTTCCGGTTCTACAAAGGGCAATCCTTTGCCGGCGGGATCCGTGTTCCTTTTCTCCTGTCCTGGCCCGCTGGATTGAAACCCGGAGCAGACGACAACGGGATTCGCGACCAGTTCGCGTACGTCACCGACCTGACCCCTACGCTGCTCGAACTGGCCGGAATCGACGCACCCAGTGTGCGAAACGGGCTCCCGGTGAAAGAGTTCGACGGGGTGTCTTCCGCGTCCGTTCTGCGTTCGTCTGCCGCTCCGAGCACTCACACCGAGCAGTACACCGAGATGACCGGCAACCGTGGCTACTACAAGGACGGCTGGAAACTGCTGGCTCTCACCCCGGCGGACATCGACAAACCGCACTGGCAGTTGTTCGACGTCCGCACCGACCCGACCGAGCTCGACGACCTGGCATCACGGTTTCCCGACAAGGTTCGCGAACTCGCCGAGGCCTGGGACCACTCGGCGTGGGCGAACACCGTGTTTCCTCTACTCGGCAATACCGTCGGCGCGGTTCGCCGTCCGGAGGAAGGAGCACTCTCACGCCCGGTGCGACTACTTGCCGGAACGCCCCCGCTGGAGCGCTACCGCTCATCCAAGCTGATCGGGTTCCGCGACTTCGACATCACGGTCGAACTCGACGGTTACCGCGAAAGTGACGCCGGTGTCCTTGTCGCCCATGGCGATCCGCAGGGTGGGTACCTTCTCTACGTCGAGGACGGGCACCTGCATCTCGGGTACAACGCGTTCGGTTCCTACTCCGTTGTCGACGCCGGACCGCTGGCGCTCGGCACCGAACGCATCGAGCTGTCGGTGACGGTGGTACCGCGGTTGCGTTGGGATCTCCACGTCAGCGTCGACGGCATTCACGCGGGCCGGCTGCTCGGGCAAGTACAACTGGTGGGAATGGCGCCGTGGACCGGTATCTCGGTCGGTGTCGACGCCAGGGGACCTGTGTCGTGGGAGGTACGACGACGCCATGGTCCCTTCCGGTACAGCGGCGCGCTGCGCGCCGTCACCTACACACCCGGCCGGATACAAGTACCGCGTCGTCACATCGAATCCATCGAACGGGAAGCAGAGTATGCCGCCGACTAGCCCTACGATTGCATCATGACCATTTCTTCCGATGCCCGCATCGCCGTAGTCACCGGAGCCAGCTCCGGCATCGGTGAGGCCACCGCCCGCACCCTGGCAGCTCAGGGATTCCACGTCGTGATCGGTGCTCGCCGCGTCGATCGTCTCGAGAAGATCGCCGAGGAAATCGGTGGTACCGCTCTCGAACTCGACGTCACCGACGAGGATTCCGTCGACGCGTTTGCGGCCGTGGTCCCACGTGTCGACGTGTTGGTCAACAACGCGGGTGGTGCAAAGGGTCTGGCAACAGTCCTGGACGCCGATCTGGACGACTGGCGGTGGATGTGGGAGACCAATGTTCTGGGCACGTTGCGTGTGACGAAGGCACTGCTGCCCAAGCTGATCGATTCGGGTGACGGTCTGGTCGTGACCATCACCTCGGTGGCCGCGCTGGAGGCATACGACAACGGCTCGGGCTACACCACCGCCAAGCACGCTCAAGCCGTCCTTCATCGGACATTGCGTGGTGAACTGTTGGGCAAGCCCGTTCGACTGACCGAAATCGCGCCGGGAGCCGTCGAGACGGAGTTCTCACTCGTCCGGTTCGAGGGCGATCAGGACAAGGCCGACAAGGTGTACGAGGGAATCACACCGTTGGTGGCGCAGGACATCGCCGAGATCATCGGTTTTGTCGCGTCGCGGCCGTCACATGTGAACCTCGATCAGATCATCGTCAAGCCGAGGGATCAGGCAAGCCCCGGTCGGTTCCACCGCACCACCAGCTAGTTCGAATCGTTCTGACTAACCAGTGCGAATCACCCGGTGCAGGACGAGGCCGAGATTGCGTGCAATCTCGGCCTCCGTCATTTCCGTGGAAGCGCTACGGGCACTTACGGTTTCACCAGCGGTGACGATGTACCGACCATCTCCGGCATAGTCGTACCAGTGGAACGTTATTCCGTCGTCTGTCGGTCTGCTGTCCACCGCTCCTCCCGGGTATGTGGTGACTTCACCTATCGAGGTCCGCTCTCGGCCGAAGAATCTGCTCACTTCCTCGCTCCCGCGCGCACCGGCAGCACTGCTCAGAAAGCTCGCTCTACCGGAAGTTTTCGGCCTTTCGATGCTCACACCACGCTCCGATCCAGCGGGGGAGGTCGGCAGGTGATCGACGAGCATCCGTGGAATTGCCGATGGGCGTACCACGGTGAAAACCACGTCGGAGCCACAGTCGACAGTCCTGTCGGGCAGTTGAGTCAGGAGCACCCCCAGGTCGCCGGCAACAACGCCGTGCAATCGCGTCACCGTACTCATGTTCTGCCCGTGAAAACCAGAAACCTCCACGCGAGCATCAGGATTCGCAAGAGCACCGAGAACGTGATGCAGCCGATCGTCGAGCAACCAAGCCAGGTGTGCTCCCGCTCGACGTCGCTCTTCTGTCAGCTCGTTCATGGTTTCGGCCGTCGGACGAAACCGCAGCGGGTACGGGAGTCGGTCACGTCCGACCGCTTCCCAGAGAATCTGGAATTCGAGGCCGGTGAACTGCCACTGCATGGTGGTCATTCGCCCAGCACCGCCGGGGAGACCATCGGTAGGTCGCCGACCAGGGCATTGCCGTTCTCGACGGTGACGAGGTAGCCGGGGGTGTCGTGAACGTTGTCTTCGTCTTGCCCTTGCCCTCGTCCCGGTGCCATGCCGCCGACGCCACCCATCGCGCCCCGACCGCTCTGCGCGCCCGTCGCCGAGGTACCGCCAGTTCCGTTGACGCCCCCACGCCCGCCACCGGCGAGGCCACCGGTGCCGCCAGGGCCGAGGGCTCCGACTCCGGTTCCGCCTGGCCCGAAGCCTCCGGTACCGATTCCACCAGCAGGACCACCACCCGAACCGCTACCTACCAGGCCTGACGGCGTTCCGGAACCAAGCTGAGCGCCATTCGGAGTTGCACCTGCCAGGCCACCTGGCGCTGCACCGGCCGGCAGTGGGCCGGCATGTGCCGCCGTGGTCCCGGCCGGGTCGGAATCGGTTCCGGATCGAACTGCATCGACGTTCGGATTCCCTTGGGCATCAACGCCGCTACGGTTGTCACCATTTCCGGAATCGGTGCCGGATGGATTCTGACCGGAACCGTCTCCGGCCGGGTTTGCACCGCCGGAGTTTCCACCGTCCGCTCCCCCACCGACTCCGCCACCCGATGTAGATGGCGTGCCGAGCCCGTTTCCTGGACCCGAAAAGTTCCCGCCGTCGGCACCACCACCACCGAATGCACCGCCACTTCCAGCCCCGCCACTTCCAGCCCCTCCACCGCCGGTGACCGGATTGAATGCGGCCGGGAGGATCGGCACCTGATCGTCCGCACGCTTCATGGACGGCAGATACACGTCCTTCATCACCTGGCGCGCTTGACGTTCGGCTTCTTCCGCTTCGTATTG
This sequence comes from Rhodococcus sp. NJ-530, assembly GCF_003860625.1. Classification (NCBI taxonomy): domain Bacteria; kingdom Bacillati; phylum Actinomycetota; class Actinomycetes; order Mycobacteriales; family Nocardiaceae; genus Rhodococcus; species Rhodococcus sp. NJ-530. The sequence continues at coordinate 1,692,453 of NZ_CP034152.1, read as the reverse complement.
GGCCTGCTTCCATGTAGCCCCGGGAACCATGCTGAGAAACCTCTCGACCGTCGAGGCGCCGTCGGGTGCCGGAATCGAGCGTTTTGCCTCGTCGAGTGCGATCTTCGCCTCCTCGATCTTGTTCGAGATCAGATCGACCCGCACCTTCAGCTCACCCGCATCAGCCGAGTAGGCCAGCACTGCTTCCAGCGCAGCCGAGCCGCCGCGCCCCTGCCAGCCTTCGGTGATCGCACCGTTCACGTCGTTCTGGAACTTCCCGATGCCGGCTTCGACCCGGCCTGCAATGGCCTTCCAAGCCTCACCGATCGCACTCAGGGTTGCCGGATTCATCTCGTTGACGTGGTCGAAGATTTCGGAGTGCGACATCGCATCGAACGGATCGTCGTCCACGATTGCGTGTTCGCTGTACTCGAGCGACGACGTCTGAGCGGTGAGGGCATCGCGCTCACCCCAGGCTCGTGCGCGCTCCACATCGGCGTCGACGGTCGCAGCAGCCATCTCGTCGTCGAACGCGCCGCGGTCGTCGGTTATGGATTGCACCAGAGCAGATGTAGCGATTGCGCTCGCGATGGGAGTGCCGACAACTGGCAATGCCGCCACGCCGGGAGGCACGACCTGCGTCGCATCGGAGATTCTTCCCAGCACGTCTTCCAGAAATGGAATGCCCACCGCTGTCCCCCTGAAGTCGAAAACCCCCGTCGGACTCCCCCGAGCCGACAGCACTTACCTGTACAGACGCAAGCAGAGCCCGGACGGTTCCCTCATCCACGGATTTACCGCAGTACAGAGTTACGGCAGTGCCGACATCGACTTCCAGGTCGGCAGATCGATTGCCCAGTCGTAGATGTCGCCGTCCGCAGGAGACAGGTCGATCGACGTGCCGGTCACCTCTACGGGGTCACCGTAGAGGGCGGTTCCGAAGTATTCCTGCGCGTCGGATGTCGACAGGTTGATGCAACCGTTCGTGACGTTCGACGAGCCCTGCACCCCGGTGGTCTCAGGATTGGCGTGGATGAATTCGCCGTTGTTGGAGATGCGCACCGCCCAACGCTCACGCACGTTCTCGTAGAACGGCGGATTGGACATCATGAAGTCTTCGTACTTCTCCGTCACCATGTGAATGCCGCTGCGCGTGACGTTTCGAGGTTCGTTTCCCTCGCCGTAGCTGACGGGAATGTCCATGATCGTCTGACCGTCGCGCACCACCTGCATGCGGTGGCTCGGCGCATTCGCCTTCACGATCTGGCTGCGACCGATCGTGAAGTCGAGCGTGAGATCCTGGTCGCCGAAGGCGCCACCGCCGTAGTTCAAGCCGTAGAGCTTGGCGTCCAGATGGACAGTCGTGCCCGGCACCCAGTAATCGGCCGGACGCCAATGGGCCCGCGATCCGCCGTTGTCGTCGGCCAGCCAAGCCCACGATCCGGCGGTGGGCGGCACGGTGGTCACGACAAGAGCCTTCTCGACGGCCGCCTTGTCGACGACGGAGTTGTCGAACTGCAACGTGATCGGTGCCGCGATACCAACTTCTTGGCCGTCGGCGATGTTGAGGGTGGCGCCGGTGGTCGACTCCGGGGCAACCGTCGTAAAGCTCCCTTGGACTGGCACGGATTTACCGTCGGTCCCGGTTGCCGAGCCCGACCACGAATACGTGGTGCCGTAGCCGAGTGCCTCACTGACGGTGAACGATGTCTTGTCAGGCGACAATTGTCCTGCAACGGCTTTACCGGCCGCATTGCTGAGGCTGACGTCGGACAGCGTTCCCTGGGTCACGGCTACCGAGACGGGGGCGACCGGGCTGACATCTTTGGTGCCGGGCGCCGGCGTCGACACCACGGTCGCCACCGGTGCTGGTTCGGCGGCCGCCGCGCCGCCCTGTCCGTCCTTGCCGCCGATCGTGCAGCCGACGACGGCCACCATCACAGCGAGCAATACAGCTACCAACGCAACAAGACGCGAACGACTTCTCCTACCACCCAGCTCATGCACTTCAACAGGCTACCTGCGGGCTCTGTCAGGAATCAGACGGTGCAGCCCACAGTTACCGGTTCCGGTTCCAGGCGGACGCCGAACGCGGCCTCGACTCCGTCGCGCACTGCCCGCGCGAGCGAGACCACATCCGCACTCGTTGCGGACCCTCTGTTGGTCAACGCCAAGGTGTGTTTGGTCGACAGCCTGGCCGGTGCATCTTCGCCGGGATAACCCTTGGAGAATCCGGCCCGTTCGATCAACCATCCGGCCGAGAGCTTGGTTCCACCACTGCCGGGGAACTGCGGCACGGTGACGTCGCCGAGCTGTTCGGCGATGGCTGCGAGCACGGCAGGCAGCTTGTCGTCGGGCACCACGGGGTTGGTGAAGAAGGAACCCGCGCTCCAGGTGTCGTGGTCGTACGGATCGAGCACCATCGCCTTACCCGTCCGAAGTCCCAGAACTGCCTCGCGGACCTGCGACGCAGGGAACCGCTCGCCTTCTTCGGCCCCGAGTGCGGTGAACAGTTCGCGGTACGCGAGCGGGGCGCTCAATCCGTCGGTCGACGCATCGAATTCGACGGCGAGAACCAGTGCTGCGTCCGAATGCTTGAGGACGCTCGACCGGTAACCCAATTCGAGTTTCGACGGTTCGACCCACGACACTTCGCCATTGCGTCGGTCGAGCAGTTGAACCCGCCGGAGTCGCGAGCCCACCTCGACGCCGTACGCGCCGACGTTCTGCACCGGCGTCGCACCGGTCGAGCCCGGAATCCCGGACAGGCACTCGAGGCCACCCAGTTCCGCGGCGACGGATTGGCCGACTACTTCGTCCCACACCGCGCCCGCTTCGGCGACGACGCGGTCCGTGTCGAGGCTCACGGTGGTGTTGGCCACACGAACGACAACTCCGTCGAATCCCGAGTCGGAGATCACGAGATTGGATCCGCCGGCGAGAATCAGCGTCGGGACCTGCTCGCGATCGAGCAGCGTCACGACGTCGATCAACGACTGCGTCGTCGGGCATTCGGCGAGCAGCCGCGCCGGTCCCCCGATTCGGAGCGTCGTCAATCCCGACAAGTCAACGTTCTCGGATACGAAAGCGCCTGATTCCACGACGCGTCTGCCAATGGTTACGTCCCACACATCGATAAACGGTAGCCTCCACAATCGTGAGCCGTCGCATCGAGCATTCGTCGAAGTACACAGTCCCCGCCGAGAAGGTCCATGAGGCGGTGACCTCCGAGCAGTACTGGCGCGACCGAATCGTCGCTGTCGGTGGTCCCGGCGCGGCGATCGAAGAGCTGACCGTTCGCGACGAGACCGTCGCGGTCACGATGTCGCAGATCATTGCCGCAGAGCACCTCCCCAGCATGGTGTCGAAAGTCGTCAACGGCGACATCGTCATCAAGCGCAGTGAAACGATGGCGCCTTTCAAGGACGGCAAGGCCACCGGCACCTTCTCCGCCCACGTCGACGGCGTTCCCGCCCGTGTCGAGGGCACGCAGGTGCTGACAGGTGACGAGAACTCCGCCACTCTCGAGATCGACGGTGAGGTCGAGGTCAAGATCCCGTTCCTCGGCGGAAAGATCGAAAGTGCGATTGTCGACGAGGTTGTCCGGCTCATCCAGGCCGAACAGGACTTCACCCGGGAGTGGATCGCGAAGTAAAACCCTGCGGGCGGCGGCAGTTGTGGATACAGCCGATTTGGCTTGTCACAGCGTGTAACCGGTATTCTTTTCGATCATGGCTCGCCGCATCGACTACTCCGCCCGCTATCAGCACTCCCCCGAGCAGGTCTATGCGGCGCTGGCGGACCGCTCGTACTGGGAGGCCCGTGTCGAGGAGATGCGCAAGCATTCCGAGAACCATGTGGAACATTTCGAGGTCACCGATTCCGGAATCGATCTCGTGCTCCACCACATTCTTCCGCGCACGGATTTGCCCGACATCGCTCAGACAGTGATGAAGAAGGATCTTGTCATCACTCGTAAGGAGTCGTACGGCGCCTTCGGTGACACCGTGACCGGAACGTACGAAGCGTCCATCCCGGCCGGGCCGGGGAGTTTGTCCGGCACCATGGAGTTGTTCGCGACCGATACCGGGTCCACGCTGCGAACCACGTCCGAGGCCAAGGTCTTCATACCGTTCATCGGCGCGAAGTTGGAGCAACTGATGCTCATCAACCTCGTAGATCTGTTCCGCACCGAAGCCCAGGTCACCGCGACCTGGCTCGCCGCACGCTGAACCCGCCGTGAAGAAAGCTCCACCCCGAAGATCGAGGGGGTCATCACCCGTGGCACGACGGGAATCAACAGACTGCGACGTAGTGACCGGTGGATCGTGCACAACCGCACTATCGCGCACGCCCTGAACAACGCGACCGATCCGTTGATCGTCGACCTCGGGTACGGGGCGAGGCCGGACACCACCTTCGAGATGGCAAGCCGCCTCACCGCTGTCCGGCGGGATCGACGCGTCATCGGGCTCGAGATCGACCCCGCCCGCGTGGTCGAGAGTCGTGACGGTGTCAGCTTCGCCCGTGGTGGATTCGAACTTGCCGGTCTCACACCCGTTTTCGTACGCGCCTTCAACGTGCTCCGGCAGTACCCGGAGGAGGCTGTGGACTCTGCGTGGTCACACATTCAGTCCGGTCTCGCACCGGGCGGGCTGCTACTCGACGGAACCTGCGACGAGCTCGGGAGACGTTGCGCCTGGGTGCTTCTCGACGCTGATCGTCCATTGACCCTGACACTGGCCTGGGATCCCTTCGACATCGAGCGCCCTTCCGACATCGCGGAACGTCTCCCGAAGGCTCTCATCCACCGCAACGTTCCCGGTGAGCCGATCCACGCGTTGCTCAGCGCGGCCGATCGAGCCTGGGCCACCGCCGCGCCGCACGCCTCGTTCGGACCTCGCCATCGTTGGGCCGCCGCATTGGAAATTCTTCGGGCGCAAGGAATTCCCGTGCAGCCCGCGCGGCGACGTCTTCGTGACTGCATCCTGACCGTGCCCTGGCACGTCGTAGCGCCGAATCCCTGAACTCACAGACGGGAAACGCCCCGCCGCGGAGGTGTTCTCCGCGGCGAGGCGTCTGTATGCAGGCGTCGGGCTAGGACCCGAAGATGTTTTCCAGGCTTCCCAGTGAACCAGTCGAACTGCCGCCGTTGCCGGGATCGCCGCCGTCGGACGCTGCCGTTACCTTGACGGTGACTGCGGCCTGGGTCTCGGAACCGAGATAGCCGTCAGTTCCGCTGAACACCGCGGTGATTCGGCGATCTCCGAGTTCGGTGAAGGTGTGCGAGAGCGTGGCCTTACCGTTCACCACCGCAACTGGTCCACCGATCGGGGTGGTTCCGTCCATGAACTGAACCGTTCCTGCGCTGAGCGTAGGTACCACTGCCGCAACGAGATCAACCTTCGCGCCCTTGACCGCTGACGCCGGAGCGCTCACGGTGATGGACGTTTCCTGATCCTCCGCGGCCGGAGCCGTGACCGAAACCGACTGAGCGGCCGAGGTAGAGGTGAGGAATCCTGTTGCACCCGAGTAGACGGCCGTGATGTCGTGCGTACCGACGCTCGCGAACTCGTGCATGATCGACGCCTTGCCCTCGACGACCGGCACCGGCGAGCCGAGATTGCCCGAGCCGTCCTTGAACTGCACTGTGCCGCCCACCGGCGTCGGCGTGACGGTTACGGACAGACCAACTGCCGTACCGGTTTTTGCATCCGCCGGAACGGTCAAGACCGTCTGGGTCTGCTGGTCGGTGGGAGCCGGCGCCTTGACGTTCACGGTCTGGGCGTTCGATGTCGAACCCAAGTAGTTGCCCGAGCCCGAGAACACTGCGGTGATGCTGTACTCGCCCGCCACGTTGAAGGTCGGCGTGGTTGTTGCCTTACCTGAGGCATCCACGGGAACCGGGGATCCCAGATCCCTGCCACCTTCCTTGAACTGCACGGTTCCGCCTGCAGCACCGGTCGAGACGGAGGCAGTGAACGACAAGGCCTCCCCTGTCGAACCTGTCGACGGGCCGACGAGGGTAGTCGTTGTGTTCTCCTCGACCACCACCGGAGCGACTGTCAGCGCATGTGGCGCCGACGTCGAAGTCTGGTAGACACCGGAACCGGAGTACACCGCCACGATCGAATGCGCTCCGACTACATAGGAATTCGTCAGCGAAGCCTTGCCGTTGGCATCGACGGGAACGGCGCCGCCGAGGTCGGTTGCACCGTCTTTGAACTGCACCGTGCCACCCGCCGGAGTGGGCGACACCGTAGCCTCGACGGTCACGGACTCACCTGCAACTGCACTTGCGGGACCGGTGATCGCGGTTGCAGTGCTCTTGTCCGCTTCGGACACTACGACGTCGACAGCTGACGACGTGGAAGACGCCACCTTTGCATTACCGAGATACTTGGCCGTCACGCTGTGGGTTCGGACGTCAGCCGGTGTCCAGGCAAGCGTTGCAACACCATTGGCGAGCGCGCCCGCACCGATCTTGGTGGCACCGTCGAAGAACTCCACCGAATCACCGTCGGCACCACCGGTCACCGTCGCGCTCAGCGGAACAAGTTGTCCCAACTTCACGCCACTGGTCGGTGACAGCGTCGTCGTCGAGACGTTCTTCTGAACGTTGATCGACGGACCACGACCATTTGTCGTGTCGTCAACGAACACCGTGCCGTCGAAATGCACCGTCGTCGACAAATCAGTACCACGAGCACAATCCGCACCGACGCGATACTGGAATTCGAACGTCTTGACGTCACCACCCCACATCGGCCATTCCGTAGCACCCGCACTCAAACGAACAGAATCAGTAGCCACCTCGTTGACACGGAACGCACTACCGTTCACCGTCGCCGAACCATCGACATACGTCATACACGCCGGATGAAAATCGCGCACCGCATACAGATTGTGAACCGCGGCAGTTCGCTTGAACACCGTCTTCGACGTGATCACATCACCCTCGGACGGCGTCCCGTTACTGATCGTCCGAGTCACCTTGTACCCGTCGGAATTGAACTCCGCCGTCACCGGAGCCGCACCAGCAACCCCGACACCCGCAACCACCGCGAAACCCGCAGCAACAGCAAACACACTCAAACCTGCAACTGCACGGCGTGCAGAACCTACAGACATAGCTTTTCCTTCTCGAGAAGTGAGCGAAATGGGTGATGCCCCACCGCCGAACGCGGGCGGGGCATCACCAGGTGTCGGCGGCTAGGAGCCGAAGATGTTGCCGAGGCTGCCGAGCGAACCGGTGCCGTTGCCTGGTTCTTCACCGTCGACGGGTGCGGCGATCTGGACGGAGACCTGATCGGACGATGCCGTCACCGTGCCGGCGCCCGAGTACTCCGCCGCGACAACTCGCTGCCCTTGAGTTGCGGGCTTCCACGAAAGGCTGGCCTTTCCGGATGAATCGACCGTAGCCGTGCCGATGACGGTCTCGCCGTCCTTGAAGGTGACTGTGCCACCCGCATTGGCGGGGCTGATTTGAGCGGAGATCGTCTGGGCAACGCCGACCTGGCCCGCTACTACGCTGAGATCTGTTGTGGAGCTTGTTGTTCCGGCGGGCTGTTCGGCGACTGTCACATTCGCGGTGGTACTCGACCCGGTGACACCGGATCGACCGGCGAATACGGCTTCCACCGTCTGTGCACCGGCGACCGTCGGAACCCAGGCATAGGTCGCTTCACCGTTGCCTGCCACCGGTACCGAAGCGAGCACCGTTCCGCCGACCTTGAACGTGACCGTTCCACCGGTGCCCGACGCGGACACAGTCGCTTTGAGATTGGTCGACTTGCCGACCTGCGCGCCCGAGATCGGCGCCAGCGTCGTACTGGACTGAGCATCGGCCTGCGAAACGTTCACGATCAGCGCTGCCGAAGCGGAACCGACGGCACGCGCCGTGTCGGCGAACTTCGCTGTGATCGAGTGGTCTCCACGGGTGGTCGGTGTCCAGGCAAGTGTTGCAACACCATTGGCGAGCGCGCCCGCACCGATCTTGGAACCGGCGTCGAAGAACTCCACCGAATCACCGTCGGCACCACCGGTCACCGTCGCGCTCAGCGTCACCGGCTGCCCCACCTGAGCGCCACTGACCGGTGACACGGCGGTCGTCGAGACGTTCTTCTGAACGTTGATCGACGGACCACGACCATTTGTCGTGTCGTCAACGAACACCGTGCCGTCGAAATGCACCGTCGTCGACAAATCAGTACCACGAGCACAATCCGCACCGACGCGATACTGGAATTCGAACGTCTTGACGTCACCGCCCCACATCGGCCATTCCGTAGCACCCGCACTCAAACGAACAGAATCAGTAGCCACCTCGTTGACACGGAACGCACTACCGTTCACCGTCGCCGAACCATCGACATACGTCATACACGCCGGATGAAAATCGCGCACCGCATACAGATTGTGAACCGCGGCAGTTCGCTTGAACACCGTCTTCGACGTGATCACATCACCCTCGGACGGCGTCCCGTTACTGATCGTCCGAGTCACCTTGTACCCGTCGGAATTGAACTCCGCCGTCACCGGAGCCGCACCAGCAACCCCGACGCCCGCAACCACCGCGAAGCCCGCAGAAACAGCAAAAACACTCAACCCACCGACAACACGACGAACACCACTCACGGACATCCAGATCCCTCTCGACAACGGGGCAGACAGGCGTCCAGGACAAGCGTCCGTCTGCTTTCGATGCCGTGACGTTATCCCATTGACTGTAAAGTAACTACGCTTTTCGCAGATTTAGTTCATCGGCGACATCGCCGAACTGCAGTAACAGTGGGCTGAACGTCCCGAACCGCACATCTGGATGCCTTCTTACCTGCGCTAAAGACAAAACAGTCGCCCGAAAATAGCGATTTACAAATCTCTGATATCGGCGTCATATTCGATTTCGGGCGTGATGCCAGAAGGTCGCAGGAGCCTCGAAGATCTCTCTCGGCTACAGGCTTGCGGCCAGAGCCAACTCGACCCGAACAGCAACGTCGACGCTCGCGTTCTCACACGAGAGATACAGCTCGTGCGCGTCCAGTCGACCTATCGCGACCGCATCGGCGACTACTTCGTTGAGCAGGACTTGAGAAATTCCACCGGAAGCGAGGTCGTGCACGGTACGCAAAGGCGTGGTGATGCGGATGGGCCCGATCTGTTCACACTCGTCGTCCGCGAGCGGCAGTCGGTGCAGTGCTACCTGGCGGGTCGGCGCCGCGAGAGGGTGCGCAACGGAGAGGTGAATGAAGCGAGGTTGGAGGTGCCCGAGGCCATGCAGATCTGCGGCACTGTAGTGCGAGACGGTGGCGCTACCGGCGAACCACGTGCACCACTTCGCGAACTCGTCCAAGGCGGTATGTCTGACGCGTTCGAGGCGAAAAAGCCCGCGGCACTCACATGTCCATGTTCCGGATTCCGTCATTTCTTCCATCAACGCCAGACCGAAACCCAGTTCGGATGCCTGGAGAGCCGTGACAAATCCGCACTGTCGCAGCGCCAGCAACTCCAGTGATTCGTAGTCCGAAGCCATGACCACCTCCGGTGACCGTCGAAAACGCCGTTTCGAACAGACTACGGGCGAGTGTGTCGCGCATCACAGGAATGAGGAAGTGCGTATTCACAGAGTTCGTTCAGACTCGTCGGGAAGAATCTGGCGAATGACTGTCGCAGCGAACAACCCTCGTCCGCGCAACCGAGTGCTCATCATCCTTCTCGTGGTGATCGCCGTACTCGTCGCGGCGCTCGTCGGTGGAGAACTGTACGTACGCAACCAGGTGAAGACCTGCATGGCCGATCAGTTCCAGAGCGAACTGGGATCCCAGGTCGACGTCGGGTTGAGCTGGAAGCCCGTACTCCTGCAGGCAGTCGACAAGAAGGTGCCGTACATCAGCATCGACAGTGACGACTCTTCGTTCGGCCCCGCAACGGGAATGCAGGTTCACGCGAAGGTGAACGACATCAACTTGCAGCCCTCGGCGGGCAACAGCGGCACCATCGGCAGCTCCAGCGCCGACGTCACCTGGTCTACCGCAGGCATTCTCGCCACCTTGCAGGAACAGACCTTCGGCGGGCTCGTCTCCGGCGTCACCGCCGACTCGAGCGCCGGAACACTCGCGTTCGACGTCGGTCCGGTCGGGCTCGCGAAGCTCACGGTCAAGCCCACCGTCACCAACGGTGTGGTCGACGTCCAGACCGTCGGCGCCGAGATTCTCGGATTGGGTCTGCCGACCGATCTGGTCGACGGCATCGTCCAGACACTCACCGACAGCCTGCAGACCTACCCGCTGGACATGAAGCCCACGAAGCTGACCGTCACCGACGACGCTATCCAGATCTCGTTGGAGGGCGGCGCTTACGCCATGCCCGTCGCCGACGCGAACAACCAGAACACCTCGGCGGTTCCGGACAGCTGCGGCCTGCTGACCTAGTCGGCCAGACCGTCCAATACTGCTCGACTTCCGGATAGTCCGAGGCGGGTGGCGCCGGCCGCGATCATGTCGAGCGCTGCCTGCGTCGTACGTATTCCGCCACTGGCCTTGACTCCCACGCCCGGGCCGACCGTCTGCGCCATCAGTGCGACGGCCTCGACCGTCGCTCCACCCGCGGGGTGGAAGCCGGTGGAGGTCTTGACGAAGTTCGCCCCGGCACGCACAGCTGTGCGGCAACATTCGACGATGGCCTCGTCGGACAGCGCTGCGGTTTCGAGGATCACTTTGAGGATCGCACTCTCCCCCATCGCCTCGCGGACGGTGAGGATATCGGCCAACACCGCACTGTAGTCGCCGGCGACCGCCGCTCCTACGTCGATGACCATGTCGATCTCGGCTGCGCCTTGATCGACGGCCAGTCGCGCTTCAGCACCCTTGACCAGCGAATGATGTTTCCCCGACGGGAATCCGACGACGGCCGCCGTCACAAGTCCCTCGGCGCGAATCGGCAACATCGACGGCGAGACACAGACAGCCAGCACACCGAGGCTGCGTGCTTCGTCGATCAGGGCGGTCACATCGGCCGCGGTGGCTTCGGGTTTGAGGAGAGTGTGGTCCACCATCGCGGCAACCTGGGAACGAGTGAGTGCAGCTTCAGACATGTTGGAAAGCTTGGCACACCACCACGCGACCGTCGCTGCAGCCGCACCTGAGAGACTAGGCCGCATGACCGCTGCACCATCGATCGATGATCGTCGCTATGTTCTGTCCCTCGGCTGCCCCGACACCACGGGCATCGTCGCACGCATCTCGACCTTTCTCACCGACGTCGGTGGATGGATCGTGGAGGCCGCATACCACGCCGATGCCGACACCGGATGGTTCTTCACGCGTCAGGCGGTCCGTGCATCGTCGGTGAGCATGAGCATCGACGAGCTTCGTGAACGGTTCAAAGCTGTTGCGGCCGAGATCGGTCCGGAAACCGAGTGGACTCTTCACGACTCCGGCGCACCCAAGAAGATCGTGTTGCTCGTGAGCAAGGAAGGTCACTGCTTGCATGACCTCCTTGGCCGCGCCGCGGGCGGGGAACTCCCCGCAGAAATCAGCGCCGTCATCGGAAACCACGAAGATCTGCGCAGTGTCACCGAGCGCCACGGGATCGACTTCCACCATGTTCCGTTCGCCAAGGACCCGGCAGAACGGGGACCGTCCTTCGAGAAGGTCCGCGCCCTGGTCGACGCTCACAATCCCGACGCCGTGGTGCTTGCCCGATTCATGCAGGTGCTGCCCGAATCACTGTGCGAGCACTGGGCCGGGCGCGCGATCAACATTCACCACAGCTTCTTGCCGTCGTTCATCGGTGCCCGCCCCTATCACCAGGCGTTCGCCCGCGGCGTGAAGTTGATCGGCGCCACCTGCCACTACGTGACCGCCGAACTCGATGCCGGTCCGATCATCGAGCAGGACGTGATCCGTGTGGACCACGCCGACGATGTCGCCGACATGGTCCGTCAGGGTCGAGACATCGAAAAGCTCGTACTCTCCCGCGGACTGCGCTGGCACCTCGAGGATCGTGTGCTTGTCCACGGGCGCAAGACGGTCGTCTTCAGCTAGAGCTGCGTTGCGCTAGAGATTGCGCAGTCGCACGATTTCCTTGTCGAACTCGTCGATGTTCTCGATCGACGACATGTGACCGACGCCCGGCAACACGATCAACCGTTCGAGGTTGCCGGCGTCGTCGAGGACTTGCGCAAGCTTGCGCGCATGGACCGGCGGAGTGAGCCGATCGAGCGAACCGACGAGCACGGTGGTCGGCACTTCGAGATTGTCGAGTCCCTCGTGAATGTCGAGGGTGCTCAGCGCTGCTCCCCAACCTCCACGGATGCGGGGCTTGCACTCACGAACGATGTTCTCGCAGAACTGAATCTCGGCCTTGGTCGCGTTCGGTGACATCGAGACGTACTGGATCGCCTTCGTCATGGCGCCCGAGGAGACGAACGGAACGGGCGAACTGAGGATGGCGCGGCCCACGGGGACCGGCACGCGAGGGAAACGATTGGGCAGTGGGATGACCGTGGTCTCGGCGATCAACCTTTCGCTCGCGGTGCTCGCGAGCATGACCGCCGACGCGTACTTCTTGACCTCGTCGGGGTGACGACCTGCCCAGGCGATGATGCTCATCCCGCCCATGCTGTGACCGACGATGACGGCCTTCTTGTCCTCGCGAACCGTGGCCGCCAGCACTGCAGAGAGATCGTCGGCAAGGACGTCCGGGCCGAGCGGAAGATTGCCGACGGTGCTGCGGCCGTGACCGCGCTGATCGTAGGTGATGACGCGATATTCGCCGGCAAGCGCATTGACCTGCGGGTACCAGAATTCGGTGGAGCACGTCCAGCCGTGACTGAGAACGATCGGATCGCCGTCGACGGGACCGTAAGCCCGGACATTGATGATCGCACCGTCGTCGGTGGTCAGTTCGCTGATGTCAGCTTTGAGAGTCGGAGTCTTCAGGAGTGCATTGGGCTCGACGTCGCTCGAAAGAGTCAACCCACGCGTGGATCGCCGATGACGGATCCCAGCGACGGCCGCGACGAGTGCTCCCACTCCGACGGCGCCTGCCAGTACTCGAAGCTCTGTGGTGCGCGAACGACTGGACATGCATTTACCCCTGACTGCTGCTGACGACAGACGGATGCAATCTATGTGTGACTGCCGTTAACCGACACTATCACTCGAACAACGCCCGTTGTCAGCGTTGGAGAGAAGAGTGGGGCAGCACACCATGAGCCGGGAACCACGGCTCGGAATGAGCGGGAGTGCGGCAAACTACCAGCGAGAACCGCCGTGCTGAATGTCGTCCACCCGCGGGCGAACGTCGACGAGATACACGCACACTGCAACGACCGCGATGATGCCCAGGAGCCCGACAGGGGACGTCGCCAAGAGGATCAACGCCGCGACGATCAGAATTCCCAGCCAGATCGGCTTGGTCAATTTGTTGACCGCGGTGAAAGCGTCAGGACGCTGCCTGACGGCATGAACGATCGCGTAGACAGCACCCACCAACGCGAGCACTTTGAGTGCGAGAAAGATCAGACCGACTAGCCCATCGACTTGAGTCACAACTACATCCTAAGTTCTCATCCGGTTCCCGACGAACACGAAGGCTCCCACACCCGGCTGAGTGAGGGAGCCTTCGTCAGGCGGAGCTGGGCAAATCAGGCCTTCTTGGCCGGAGCAGCCTTCTTCGCCGGAGCCGGTGCGGTGGCCTTGGCCGGAGCAGCCTTGGCGGGTGCAGCCTTGGCCGGAGCGGCCTTCTTCGCGGCGGTGGTCGCGCGCTCCTGGACGTCGGAAGCAGCAGCAGTCACGCGAGCGGCAGCTTCCTTGGAAGCCTCGTCAGCCTGGTCACCGAGGTCGAGGACCTTCAGTGCAGCCTCGTCGCCTGCGTCGGCGATCTTCTCACCGGCGTCAGAGATCTTCTCGCCGACCTCTTCTGCGGTGTCGGAGATGCGTCCGGCAGCGCGGCCGGCCAGCTTGGCAGCCTGCTCGCCTACGGCGCGCGTCTGACGAGCAACGGTTCCGAGTGCGTCTTCGGTCAGCTCGACGGCGTCGCCGAGTGCCGACTCTGCAGCAGCGATGCCTTCTTCGACTGCGGGCTGCTTGCGGATGCGCTCGACTGCGTCTTCGCCACGTTCTGCGAGGGAGTTGTACAGATCTCCGGCAACCTTGAGGTATGCCTCGGCGACCTTGCGGAGTTCCTCGGGTGAGAACTTCTCGCGCAGCTCGGCAAGCTCTTCGGGCAGCTCGGACGGCAGGCCGGCGAGACGCTCGCGCAGCGCATCGACGCTCTCGGCAACGTCACCCTGGACGGAAGCGAGCTTCTCGCGAGCACCGTCGACACGGCCGTTGACATCGCCCTGGGTGTTCTCGGCGCGCTCACGAACCTGAGCAACTACATCGGCCACGGCCTGGACAACCAGGTCGCCTGCGCCGACGGCGGCGTAGAGCGAGGTCTTGACGCTGTCGATGGCGTTCTTGTCAGTCATCTTGTTCTCCTAGTGAAGTCTCGGTGTCTGGAATTGCGGCCGATTCAGCGAAATCGGGCGCTGCGGCTGGTCTTGACGACTCGTTCTCGCGACAGAACGAGTCGTAGATTTCGAGCAGTACTTGCTTCTGCCGTTCGTTGATGGCCGTCTCGGCCAACACCGCGTCCCTGATGGGACTGTGCGGGCGTTGCTCGAGATATCCCGCTTGGACGTACAGCACTTCTGATGAGACTCGAAGGCCCTTGGCGATTTGCGCCAGTACGTCCGCCGACGGTTTGCGCAATCCGCGTTCGATCTGACTCAGATACGGATTGCTGACGCCGGCGAGTTGAGCGAGTTGGCGCATCGAAACTTGGGCGGCTTCCCGCTGTGCACGAATGAACCCCCCGATGTCGTGTGCCGCAGAGCTGACGACGCGAGCTGCCAAGTCGCTTGCTCCGGCTGCGGCACCGGATGATTCACGATCTCCGTCATCGGAGTTCGTCGACTTCGCTGGCATTGCGTCCTCCCTTTCCAGTGGACATTTCCCAGGATAGGAGAGGGTGCTAACTATTGCAAGCACTACTGCTAGCACTCGTGGTGGACGTCACATACCGGACAGCTCAGCCGAAGATGAGCGTCGAAATCGTGTAGATCAGCAGTCCGGCGATCGAGCCCACAACGGTGCCGTTGATACGGATGAACTGAAGATCTCGACCGACCTGCAACTCGATCTTCTGGCTCGCTTCGTCGGCGTCCCACCGCTCGACGGTGTCACTGATGACTCCAGTGATCTCGTCGGTGTAGTTCTCCGCGATGTACTTGGTGCCCTGCACCAGCCAGCCGTCGACCTTCTCACGCATGGACTCGTCGTCACGCAGCCTGACTCCGAAGCCGGCGACGTTCTCGGCGACCTTGGTCCGCAGGGTGCTGTTCGGATCGTCGACGGACTCCATGATGAGCCGCTTGGCAACCTGCCATGTCGACGACGCCAGACCCGTCACTTCCTCGCGACCCATGATCTCGGCCTTGATCCCCTCGGCCTTCTTGATGGTCTCCGGGTCGTTCTGCAGATCATCGGCGAAGTCGATCAGGAAGCGGTTGGCGGCGAGGCGTACCTCGTGTTCGGGGTTGGAACGGACCTTCCAGGTGAACTCGACGAGTTCCTTGTATATCTTCTCCCCCAGCATGGCGTCGACGAACTTCGGCGACCACGCGGGCGAATCGCGAACGATCACACGATCGATCGTCTCCTGGCTGCCGAGAGCCCACTGATGCGCCCGCTCGGCAAGCAATTCGATGATCGGCAGTTGCTTGTTGTCCTTGAGAAGTTCACCGAGCACTCGGCCGATCGGCGGTCCCCACATGGGCTCGGCCAGACGCTTCACGATCGTGTTGTCGATGATCTGGGCGATGTCCTCGTCGCGAAGAACCTCGACCATGCCGCGCAAGACCGTCGACGTCTCGGCGGCGACGCGAGCGGCGTTGGCAGGTTCGGCCATCCACGTGCCGAGCCGCAGCGGAATCTGCGCCTGCTGCACCTTGGCCGACACAACCTCGGGAGCCAGGAAGTTTTGACCGACGAATGAGCTCAGGCTGGCTCCGAGCTGGTCTTTCTTACGCTTGATGATGGCAGTGTGCGGGATGGGAAGGCCCATCGGATGACGGAAGAGCGCGGTGACGGCAAACCAGTCGGCAAGCGCGCCGACCATGCCTGCCTCGGACGCGGCCCGGACGTACCCGACCCACTCTCCGGCGCCGCGGGATTCCTGCCACCGGCAGAAGATGTAGACCACCGTCGCGAAGCCCAGAAGGCCAGTAGCGAAGACCTTCATCTTGCGAAGGTCCCGACGCTTGGCGGCGTCGTCGAAGGCGGAGAGGCTCAGTTGCTGCACCCTCGCCATTGTGCCGAAAGGTGTGACGCGGCGTAGCGCGAGCGACACGAAGTCCGATTCTGCAGGACCTAATCCCCCGAACTGCGGATGTGAGTGCCCGAGATAAAGGCGCGGACATTAAGCTGGACCGGAAAGTAGACCGATCGGACGTGGCTCGCACCACAGATATGAGATGACTCGTGGCCAAGAATGCCGTGCAGGACAACGAGCAGGTAGACGGCCCAGTCGTTGCTGATGCGAAGCCCGAGAAATCCGACGGTCGGAAGCGTCGTTGGCGTGAGCACAAGATCGCTCGCCGCGAGGAACTCGTCGACGGCACCATCGCCGCCATCCGCGCGCGCGGCCGTGAGATCGGCATGGACGAGATCGCGTCCGAGATCGGTGTCTCCAAGACCGTGCTCTACCGATACTTCGCCGACAAGAGCGACCTCACGACCGCCACGATGATGCGGTACGTCGAGACCATCTTGTCGCCGCGTATCTACGAAGCGATCAGTGGCGATCTCGACGATTTCGAACTCACCCAGGCGAGCATCACCGCATACGTCGAGACGGTGGCATCCGACCCCGACATCTACCTCTACGTCATGGCCAACGGCGCCGGCGCCAACCGCGACGTCGTTGCCGATTCCGAGCGCATGATCGCCGAATTGCTCTCCACGGTGTTGGGCAATCGTCTTCGCGAGATGGAGATGGATTCCGGCGGTTCGCTGCCGTGGGCGTTCGGGATCGTCGGCGGAATTCAGCTCGCGACGCACTGGTGGATCTCCAACAAGTCGATGTCCGCGGAATCGCTGATCGACTACCTCACGATGATGACGTGGGGCGGCATCACCGGCATAGCGGCGGTCAACGGATCACCGGCCAAGTTCAAGTCGGTTCCGCATCCCCTCGTCAAGCCTGCCGAGGACTGACTCGCCCGAGACCGAACTTTCGAGCCGCCGGGCGCGATCCTGTGGCACTCTTTCGGCATGGCACAAGACTCGCTGTGGGAAACACCGGCCGCCAAGACCCTGCGGGCGGAGCCCGGGTTCGAACTCGATCAACTCGATCGCAACAGCACTCCGGGATTCACCGGAAACAAAGCTGACGGCGAACGTCTGCTCGAGGAGCGCGGCGCGGTTCTGTCCGACCTGCAGGAGTTGCTGTACGCCAACGGCCGGTCAGGGGACAGTCGTTCAGTCCTGCTGGTTCTGCAAGGAATGGACACCGCAGGCAAGGGCGGCATGGTCCGACACGTGATCGGTCACGTGGATCCTTCGGGAGTTCAGCACGCGGCCTTCGGCGTCCCGACCGAAGAGGAAAAGCAACATCACTACCTTTGGCGGATCAAGAAGGAACTCCCCCGCGGCGGCTATCTCGGTGTGTTCGATCGCTCCCACTACGAGGACGTCCTGGTAGTGCGCGTCCACGATCTTGTCCCGGAGGATGTCTGGAGCAAGCGCTACGACGAGATCAACCAGTTCGAAAAGGAACTCGTCGACGCCGGAACCACTATCGTGAAAGTCGCGATGTTCGTCTCGCTCGACGAGCAGAAGAAGCGACTCGAAGAACGTCTCGACCGCCCGGACAAGTATTGGAAGTACAACCCCGGCGACGTGACCGAACGCGGTTTGTGGCCTGCATATCAACAGGCGTATCAGGCAATGCTCGACAAGACGTCGACCGAGCACGCGCCGTGGTACGTCGTGCCGTGTGATCGGAAGTGGTACAGCCGCATTGCGGTCACGGAGCTACTGATCGACGCTTTGGAAAAGCTCGATCTCGACTGGCCCCCTGCCGACTTCGACATCGAGGCGGAGAAGGCACGACTCGCACAGTCTTGATCAGAAGCAGGCCTGATCAGAACAGGTGTGGGGATTCGCGGTGCACTTTGTGGTCGTGACGCACAGTACTGGCGTACAGGGCTACCGCGAGGCCGATGCACGCGACGCCGGCGAGGCCGGCGATCAATGCCCAACCACCCTGGCCTGAACCTGCCGCCACCAGAAAACTGCCGAGGCAGACCACTGTGGCCAGCACCAGGAAATACGACGCCCACGCTGCAAAGAGATTGAGCTTCATCGTTCGCTCCTCCGGTCGGATCTCTTTCGTTTCGACCGTACGCCGGAGCATGACGGTCGACAAGACACCGCCGTCGCGAGGTTTCCCGACGTCTACGCCGGGTAGCCGAATTACATGGACATCGGAACTCTTTATCGCGGAATCGAATCCGCTCGCGGACTGGACGGTCCGTCCACTGGCCTCAGGCGCAGAATCCTCGAGATCACGGAGCGATCCGACCGATCGCGCACTGTCGCCGCACTTCTGCGCGGCGCCGCCGTCGGGCATCCCATCCATCCTGCCCTCGTGACCATTCCCGCGGGCGCGTGGACGGCTTCGTTGGTCTTCGATGTTCTAGGCGATCCGCAGACTGCACGACGGCTGATCGGGCTCGGATTGGTTTCGACTCCGCCGGCTTTGCTGACGGGATGGCTGGACTGGTCCGAACGTGGCGACGTCGCACGCCGAGTGGGGCTGGTGCACGCGGCGTCGAATGCAGTGGGGATCTGGTCTTTTGCGGCGTCGTACAGGCTACGCGGAAAGGACTCACTCGCGCTGGCGCGAGTGCTGTCGGTGCTGGGGCTCACCGCGGTCGGTGTCGGTGGCGCGCTCGGTGGTCACATCGTTTTCAAGCTCATGGACGATCCGGCCGTGGAGGCTGCAGCGACTCCGGTTCTCGATCCCATCCTGGATGTAGTCAACTGAGCCGATCGGACCTCGATACTGTTCAGGCGTAAGCACTTCCGGAGTAGCTCCGCAGTTCTCGCGCGGTCTCGTCCGAATCCGCCAATGGTCTGTTCATGACCCAGTGTGGGCTGCGCGTGCCCAGTGTCGCGGCAAAATCGGCGACGGCGTCCGGGGTCGGCACTGCGTGTTCGCCCAGATATCCGAGAACGATGAGGTCCTCCCCTGATCTGGTCTCCACGGCCAGGGCCCAACCGCACGTCTCCTCCCACAGCAAAGCCACCTCGCGCCCGGGGAAACGCGGCACAGTTCGGTCCAATGCGATGTAAGCCTCCAGAGGGTGCTCGCGCCTGCAACACCACTGCTCGATGCCGGCCCCCACACCGACCGCCACCCGTTGTACGTACCGCTCGAACCCGAGTCCGACGGTTGCGTCGACCAGCATTTGTTCTGTCATCGAACCTCACTCCTCGCCATCGTGTTTGGAATGTGCCCAGCGCTGACCGCGTCGAAACCCGGTTCAGATCACGGACTCCGGGTATCCCCAGACGAACCGATCAAGTGGAGAGGGGACCCGATGAAGTACTCGCCCGCTATGGCTCCCGGACGAATGCTGAAGATCTCCATGGTGTCGGTGAACGCCGATCCACTCGCACCGGTGGGCTGCTCGGCAGCCGGTGCACAGAACCTGCACGTCGACGAACTGTCTGCCGCCTTGGTTCGTGCCGGACACGACGTCACCGTCTTCACCAGGCGTGCCCACGTCGGTGGGCCGGACCGCGTTCGCGCCCGCGCCGGGTACTCCGTCGACTATCTCGAGGCCGGCCCGACGCAGGCTCTTCCGGATGCCGACATCCTCCCTCACCCGGGAACCTTTGCCAGCATTCTGCGCGCTCAGTGGAGTACCGACCGACCCGATGTGGTGCATTCGCACTTCTGGATGTCCGGTGTGGCAACGGAACTCGCGACCCGATCGCTCGGCATCCCCGTACTTCAGACATTCCATTCCCTGGGATCTGCGGCGCACCGCCACCTCGGAGCAGCCGACGACAGCCCCTCGGAGCGGACTCACCTGGAACCGTTGATCGCCAGGGGCGCAACCCATGTCATCGCGACCAGTTCGGACGAAATCTTCGATCTGGTCCGGCAGGGATCACCACGATCACGGACCACGATGGTGCCCTCGGGCGTGGACACCGAAGCATTCACCCCGGAGGGACCCGCCGCGAAGAAAACCGCACCGCATCGATTGATCTGCGTCGGAAGACTGGTGGAGCAGAAGGGCTTCGATGTTGCCGTCGCCGCGCTGGCTTCGCTGCCGGATACGGAGTTGGTGGTGATCGGCGGGCCACCCGTCGCGCAACTGAGCACCGACGAAGTGGCGATCCGCTTGGTCAAGCTCGCCGAGCGCCTCGGCGTCGCAGATCGCGTCCAATTGTTGGGACGGGTTCCGCACCGCCAACTACCGAAACTGATGCGATCGGCCGACGCCCTCGTGTGCACCCCTCGATACGAACCGTTCGGAATCGCGGCGCTGGAAGCAATGGCGTGCGGAGTTCCCGTAGTCGCGACTCCTGTTGGCGGACTGCGGGATACGGTGATCGACGGACTCACCGGGCGTCGGGTCCCGGTCAACAACCCGGTGGAAACCGCGCGCGCAGTCCGCCATCTTCTCGACGACGAGGACGAAGGCGCGGCGTTTGCACGGCAGAGCCGGGCCCGAGCGTGCGAATCGTATTCGTGGGATCACGTCGCCACCGAAGTGGTCCGCACCTACGGCCGCTGCGTCACAGCACCGCCGAGAGCCCGCCAACACAAGGGCACTCACCGAAGTGAAGTGCACTGACGCTGACGGGCTCTACGAAACTGAATTTCACGAAGCTTGGACTGAAACTGCGTGATCAAGCGGGGAAACGTCGGGTCTCTTCGAGTCCGATTGCATGATCGAGCGACTCGTAGCAGGCAAACATCGACTCCTGACCAGCTGCTTTGAGCAACCTTTGCACCGGGCGGGCGCAGACGAGCGCGAGTGTGCCGCCCACGTCGCGTGATCGCGTCGACAGGACCGACAGTACGGACAAGCCGCAGGTCCCCATGAATTCGAGTTCGGATAGATCGACGACCAGCGTCCGGTCCGCGGCCACGTGGTACGTCAAGAAGTCACGAAAAGCATTGGCGCTCATCAGATCGATCTCACCACGAACTTTGATCACAGCGGTGTGTGCACTGATGCGGTGCGCGTGAAACGATGCGGTCGCTGTCCCGGTCGCGGGAGGTCCGTAGTCTACCGATCCCTTCGCCGCGTTCGTAAAGCCTGAAATAGATGATCCTGGAACAACAGTCATGGTTCTCCCATCCCGCAACGGTTTACACTCTGCAAAAGAGAAGGGACCTCCGAAGGAGACGCACGATGAACGGGTCTCCAGAAATACGGATAAATCCCTCATCGGCTGTGTGCTCAACCTCGGTTTGAAACAGTACGCCAGCATGACGGACGTCACAAGTGCGTTGCGACCATTCGTTTCGGTGTTCCGAACAAAAATGTGGTTTGGTCTGCGGTTCCGCGAGGTAATCCGATGTTGCGATCGCCAACGGTCGTGAGCAGAATCGTGTCGTTTACCCCGGCACCACCATCGACCAAATTTCGTGTTCGGGGGTCACTGTGAAGGTCGGGATGGGTATCGTTCTCGGCACCAGACTTCACCGCGACCCCTGGTACGACGATCCGGAGAACTTATGGCACACCTCAGCGCACTCGAGCCCGATCAGGATCAGACTCAGCCAGTTGTGGAGTTGAGGATTCAAGCGACTCTCGATCAGCTGTCGATTTTGCGTGCACTGGCCGCCACCGTTGCCATTCAGGAAAACTTCGACCTCGACGCCATCGCCGACATCAAACTGGCCATGGACGAAATCTGTACGCATCTGATCGTTCGCGCTGCGCCTGATTCGGTTCTGGTGTGTCGGTTCGTCTTCACGCCCCCGCAATTGCACGTGTCCGTGTCCACGACGACCACGGAGTACGAGGACAGCAGTCAGCGTTCGTTCGGGTGGCACATCCTCACCGAACTCACCGATTCGATTTCGCTCGACCAGGAAGAGAACCTCGGCGGCGTCGGCTACATCACCACCATGAAGTTCACCAAGGCCCTCAGCGGGCGCCTGTGACCGCTTCCGCAGACGGCCCGTCACGCCCGCGTCGGCGGTCCACCGACGAATATCGGGACGTAATACCAGTTTTCGAGGAACTGCGGACCCTCGAGCCCCACAGCCCGGAGTACGAACGAGTGCGCACTGCACTCATCACCAGATGCCTACCGTTGGCCGAGCACATCGCCAGACGATTCGACGGTCGTGGCGAGGCACACGACGATCTGGTTCAGGTGGCGCGTCTCGGTCTGGTCAACGCCGTCGACCGTTTCGATTCCACGCGCGGATCCGATTTCGTCTCGTTCGCAGTTCCCACCGTGATGGGCGAGGTTCGACGACACTTCCGCGACACCGGTTGGGCATTGCGGGTTCCCCGCCGGATGAAGGAGTTGCACTTCCAACTCGGGCAGGCCATCAGCGAGCTGTCACAACAGCTCGGGCACGCGCCGACCGTCGACGAGTTGGCCGAGACGTTGGGGATCGAACGCGAAGAAGTTGCCCAGGCCTTGATCGCCGGCAACGCGTATCAGACGGTCTCGGTCGACGGTGCCGCGTCCAATCACACCGACGATCTCCCACTCGTGGAGACACTCGGTGACTACGACGCAGCTCTCGAGAACGTCGAGAATCACGAGGCGTTGCGTCCGCTTCTCGACAAGCTGCCCGAGCGAGAGCGGACGGTGTTGATGCTCAGATTCTTCGGAAATCTGACGCAGACACAGATCGCCGAGAAAGTCGGTGTGTCCCAGATGCACGTGTCGAGGTTGCTCGCGAAGACATTGAGTAATCTTCGCGAGCAACTCGACTGAGCTCCGCGAACAATTCGACTGAGCAGGACCGAGCGGGTCAGATTGTTGCGGTGTCGATCACGAATCGGTATCGAACGTCGCTCTTGATCACGCGCTCGTAAGCGTCGTTGATGTCGCTCGCCGGGATCAGTTCGATTTCTGCGCCGATGCCGTGCTCGGCGCAGAAGTCGAGCATCTCCTGTGTCTGCGGGATACCTCCGACCATGGAACCGGCGAGGCTACGACGGTTTGCGGCGAGCGAGAATGCTCGAACTTCGATCGGCTTCTCGGGCAGGCCGAGTTCGACGAGAGTGCCGTTGATGGCAAGCAAGGACATGTAGGCGTCGATGTCGAGGTTGACCGAGACCGTGTTGAGGATCAGGTCGAACTCGCCGCGAAGAGCCTTGAACGTCTCACGGTCGTTGGTCGCGTAGTAGTGATCGGCGCCGAGGCGAAGCCCGTCGTCTTTCTTGCCGAGCGTCTGGCTCAGGACGGTGACTTCCGCTCCGAGCGCCTTGGCGATCTTCACGCCGACGTGCCCGAGGCCGCCGAAACCGATGATGGCGACCTTCTTGCCGGGGCCGGCGTTCCAGTGCCGCAGCGGTGAGTACAAGGTGATGCCCGCGCACAGGAGCGGCGCTGCAACGTCGAGTTCGATGCCCTCCGGGATCGAGAGCACGAAGTGCTCGGTGACGACGATGTGCGTCGAGTAGCCACCCTGAGTGCGCTCGCCGTCGCGGCCGGTGGCGTTGTACGTACCCGTCACACCCTTGCGGCAGTACTGCTCTTCACCGGCGGTGCAGGCGTCGCACTCCCCGCACGAGTCGACGAAGCAGCCGACGCCCACTCGGTCGCCGACCTTGTGCTTGGTGACATCGGAACCCACGGCGGCGACGACGCCGGCGATTTCGTGTCCGGGGACGATCGGGTACTTGGCTCCGCCCCACTCGTTGCGAGCGGTGTGGATGTCGGAATGGCAGATGCCGGCAAATTTGATGTCGATGAGAATGTCCAGTGGACCGAGCTCGCGGCGTTCGACAGTGGTCTTCTCGAGGGGACCGTCAGCGGACGTCGCGGCATAAGCAGCAGCAGTAACCATGCACACATGCCTACCCGTGCATGGAGGGACCTGCAACTCGCAGGCCCCTCCATGACTTGTTCTTTACGTGACTTACCCGGCGTCGCGCTCGGCTTGCTCGGCCCGACGACGCAGGCGCCTCGCGGCCGCAACCATATTGCGCAGCGAAGGCTCGAGTTGCCACGGATGGCGGGTCTTGAGGCCGCCGTCCGGGTTTGCCCACAAGCGATCGAGAGAGATCGATTCGCTTGCCTCAGTGAGCAATTCGTCGAGTTCGTCGATGTCGGGAATCCGAGCCGAGCGAGATTCGTAGACACCGGGACCGACGCCGTGCGTGAGCGCGCCTTCCTTGAGTGCTTCGAGAACCCACGTGATGGAGCGGGTCGCGACGATAGCCGTCACATCGGCGTCCAACCGTTCGATGGCGTCGACCACCGACGACCGAGCGGAGTACGTCAGATGTGTGTGGATCTGTGTTTCCGGCTTCGCTCCACCTGTTGCCAGACGGAACGCGTCGACGGCCCACTCCAGGTAGGCCTCCCGGCCGTCCTCACGCAGTGGCAGCAGTTCACGAATTGCCGGTTCGTCCACCTGGATGATGGCGATTCCGGCAGCTTCGAGATCCGCGATTTCGTCTCGAATGACAAGTGCCAGTTGCTCTGCCGTTTCGTAGAGCGGCTGATCCTGGCGAACGAACGAACGGGCGATCATGGTGACCGGACCCGTCAGCATGCCCTTGACCGGCTTGTCGGTCAGCGACTGCGCGTACGCAATCCACTCGACCGTCATCGGCTTCGGACGTGCGATGTCGCCGTAGAGGATCGGCGGACGCGTGCAACGAGATCCGTAGGCCTGAACCCAACCGTTGTGCGTGAAGGCATAGCCCTCGAGCAGTTCGGCGAAGTACTGGACCATGTCGTTGCGCTCGTGCTCGCCGTGCACGAAAACATCGAGACCGATGTCCTCTTGCAGACGGATTGTGCGCTCGATCTCTTCCTGGATGCGCTTGTAGTAGTCGTCCCACTCCAAACGCCCCTGGCCGAGTTCGTAACGAGCCTGGCGAATCGCGTCGGTCTGCGGGAACGAACCCAGTGTCTGGGCCGGCACCAAGGGCAGATTCAACCGTTCCTGCTGAGCCTTACGACGCTCCTCGTACGGTGCACGCACACGATCTTCGGGCTTGATCGCGTTCACCCGAGCACGGACAGCGTGCTTGAGCTTGAAGTGCACCTTCGTCGGACGCTTACGCCACTTGTCCGAAGGACCTTCGGTGAGCGCCTTCGCCAGTGAGACGACTTCGCCGACCTTCTGCTTCGCAAAAGCCAGACGGTCTGCGACGTCTCCCGGAATGTCGTACTCGGAGAGCACGTCGTACGGCACGTGCAGCAGCGACGACGACGTGGAGACGACGAGGTCAGGCACAACGTCTTTGAGTTCGTTCAGGTACGTCAAGGTGTTGAACCGGTCGACGCGCCAGACGTTGCGACCGTCGACGACGCCCGCGTAGATGCGCTTGCGCTTGATGTTCGGCACCGCGGCCAGTTCCTCGGCCGTGATCTTGCCGTGCACCAGGTCCAGTCCGAAGGCTTCGATCTTGGTGGGCGCCAAGATGTTGAGGGCTTCGCCGAACTTGCCGTACGGACCCGTCACCAACAGGCGCGGGCGCAGCGGGGCCGTCGAAAGCTTCTCGTACGCACGTCCCAGAGCGGCTAGCTCCTCGGGGGTGCGGTCCTCGGTGACCGAAGGCTCGTCCAACTGAACACAGGTCGCACCGGCCTTGGCGAGCTGCTCGAAGAGCTTCTCGTACTCGGGCAGGAGCGCGTCCAACAGGTCGAGCGGGGTGAAGTTCGGATCGGACTTCTCGGTGGCAGGTCCGACCTTCGAAAGCAGAAGCAGCGAGACGGGCCCCATGATGACGGGGCGCAATTCGATGCCGCGCGCCTTCGCACGTTCGAACTCGTCGAGAAGTGCATCCGAGTTGAGCGCGAACACAGTGTTCGCGTCGATCTCGGGCTGACGGTAGTAGTAGTTCGTACCGAAGAAGCGCACCAGCTCGAGAGGCGGGAAGTCCGGGCGGCCGCGGGCCATCGTGAAGTAGAAATCGAGCGGCTCGAGGGCGCCCTCGAGCGGCTTGAACCGCTCCGGCACTGCGCCGAAGAGCAGCGCATTGTCGAGCACGTGATCGTAGAAGGAGAAGGTGTTGCCGGGAACCTGGCTCAATCCCGTCGCAGCCAATTCGCTCCAGGTCGATTCCTGGAGTTCCTTGGCGACCGCGAGAAGTGCGTCCTTGTCCGAAGTGCCGTGCCAGTAGGACTCGAGGGCGCGCTTGAGCTCACGGCGCGGCCCGATGCGCGGATACCCCAGGACGCTGGAGCCGAATGCTGCAGTGCTGCTGGACATGCGGTCGACCTTTCTAACCGAGGGGCGCGAGCGCCCTGTGCGCCTTTGTGGTAGCCGGAACTACCAGAAAGGCGCACAGGGGCGTTGGGCCTTAGCTTGCCTGCTTGGTGGAGCGACCGTTGTCGGCGTATTCGTAGAAGCCCGCGCCGGACTTCTTGCCGGTCAAGCCGGCTTCGACCATACGCAGGAGCAGCGGCGGAGCGGAGTACAGCGGCTCCTTGAACTCTTCGTACATGGAGTCGGCGATGGACTTGACGGTGTCGAGTCCGACCAGGTCCGTCAGAGCCAGCGGACCCATTGGGTGCGCGAGGCCGAGAACCGTTGCCTTGTCGATGTCTTCCTTGGTCGCGAAGCCCGACTCGACCATGCGGATCGCCGAGAGCAGGTACGGCACCAGGAGTGCGTTGACGACGAAGCCGGAGCGGTCGGCACTGCGGACGACCTGCTTGCCGAGGATGTCGCTGGCAAAAGCCTCGGCGCGCTGCGAGACGGAGGCACTGGTCTTGAGCGTCGTCACCAACTCGACGAGCGGCAGAACCGGAACCGGGTTGAAGAAGTGCATGCCGATGACTCGCTCGGGACGCTTGGTCGAGATGCCGAGCTTCATGATCGGGATCGACGACGTGTTGGACGCGAGAACCGCATCCGGGTCCGTCACGACCGCGTCGAGCTCGGCGAAGATTTCGCTCTTGATCTTCTCGTCTTCGACGACGGCCTCCACGACGAGCTGGCGGTCCGCGAAATCTCCCAGATCGGAGGTGAAACGGAGACGCCATGCGGCCTGCTCACGCTCACGTTCTGTGATCTTTCCGCTGCTCACGCCGCGGTCGAGCGAACGCAGGATGCGTGAACGCCCGGCCGCTGCAAGCTCGCGAGTCTGCTCGAAGACCAGAACATCGACATGTGCGCGGGCGCACACCTCGGCGATTCCGGCACCCATGATTCCGGCGCCGATAACGCCGACGCGCTGAATTTTTTCGCTGGTCACGTCAGCTCCTTGTTTGTCTCGTGGAGTTTGTCTGGTGAAGGTGTTGCAAAACAAGCACTTCGAACTGCGTCGACGCTGGTGGCCGACGCAATCGGAACTGCCTTGAAGACGAGAGAAAGTAGTGCGGTGATACAAGCAGGGGAGAGACCCGAAGCCGAGCCTCTCCCCCACCCGAAGTCAGTTCTTAGTGGAACTGTCCCTCTTCGGTGGAGCCCTTGAGAGCTGCCGTCGAGGTGTTGGGGTCAACGGTGGTGGCGATGGTGTCGAAGTAGCCGGCGCCAACCTCACGCTGGTGCTTGATGGCGGTGAAGCCACGCTCTTCGGCAGCCTTGAACTCGCGCTCCTGCAGGTCGACGAATGCCGTCATGCCTTCGCGGGCGTAGCCGTAGGCAAGGTCGAACATGCCGTAGTTGAGCGAGTGGAAGCCGGCCAGCGTGATGAACTGGAACTTGAAGCCCATTGCGCCGAGCTCCTTCTGGAACTTCGCGATGGTCGCGTCGTCCAGGTGCGCCTTCCAGTTGAAGGAAGGGGAGCAGTTGTAGGCCAGGAGCTGGTCCGGGAATTCGCTGCGAACGGACTCGGCGAACTTCTTTGCAACCTCGAGATCCGGCACGCCGGTCTCCATCCAGATGAGGTCTGCGTACGGTGCGTAAGCCTTGGCGCGAGCGATGCAGGGCTCGATGCCGTTCTTGACGCCGTAGAAGCCTTCAGCCGTGCGGGTTCCGTCGAGGAACGGGCGGTCACGCTCGTCCACGTCGGAGGTGATGAGGGTTGCGGCCTCAGCGTCGGTGCGGGCGATGATGACGGACGGAACGTCCGCAACGTCGGAAGCCAGGCGAGCCGAGGTCAGGGTGCGGATGTGCTGCTGCGTGGGGATGAGCACCTTGCCACCGAGGTGGCCGCACTTCTTCTCCGAAGCGAGCTGATCCTCCCAGTGGACACCGGCAGCGCCGGCGCCGATCATGGCCTTCTGCAGCTCGTAAGCGTTGAGAGCGCCACCGAAGCCGGCTTCGGCGTCGGCAACGATCGGAGCGAGCCAGTTGCTGACGGAGGTGTCACCCTCGGTCTTGGCGATCTCGTCGGCGCGCAGCAGTGCGTTGTTGATGCGACGAACGACGGTCGGAACCGAGTTGGCCGGGTAGAGGCTCTGGTCCGGGTACGTGTGGCCCGAGAGGTTAGCGTCGCCGGCAACCTGCCAACCGGAGAGGTAGATGGCCTTCAGGCCGGCGCGAACCTGCTGCACAGCCATGTTGCCGGTAAGTGCACCGAGGGAGTTGATGTAGTCCTCGTTGTTCACGAGATCCCACAGGATCTCGGATCCGCGACGAGCGAGGGTCTGCTCCTCGACGACGGTGCCCTGGAGCTTGACGACCTGATCGGCCGTGTAGTTACGAGTAACGCCCTTCCAGCGAGGGTTGGTGTCCCAATCCTGCTGGAGCTCAGCTGCGGTCTTCGGGGTGCCGGTGGTCGACATCAAGACTCCATCTCTTTGATCTGCTGGTCCGGCCTGTTGTGAGCAGTACGTGCGTACTACTTCACATACTTGCCAGGCCCTTCTTGTGTACTTACCGAGAATGGCACATCGAAAAAGTGCCGTCTACCTGTTGCTAATGCCAATCTTCGCTACCTTTTCAACACACTTTGCTAAGTCTGTGAAGATTCCTACGCGGCTGGTACTACCCAATCGGACAGGTTCCGTACTGGCGAGTAGGAAAGAAACCGCAGGCTGTGAACGAAATGCACTCAACTCTGCCGCTTGCGAATTCCGGCAGTTCGCACGCCACTCGGAACGGGCCCGTCCGCTACTTCGGAGCCAACTTCACTACCCGCGAGTGACCGCAATCACTCCTCGGCAACAGCCTTCGCTCGGGCGATTCCAGGGATCTACCCGTCAGAAAACCACAGACAACCCATTCGCCGGCCATATGCTGTCGAACCATGACTTGTCGTTCGACGCCCCCGACCGGGCGATAAAGCGGTGCCGGACAACTATCAGCGGCCACCGAACAACCAGGCATGGTCGCAATCCGGTCCACAGCCGCCGCAGTTGGGCTACCGAGCCGCGCCGCAGTCGTATCCCCCGCCCCAGGGATTCCCGCCTGCACCGCCACGTGGAAATCCGCCGCCGCGTCGGCCCGGCTGGGTGATTCCGGTATCCGTAATCGGAGTCATCACTGTGTTGGCTCTCTTCGGCGGGCTTGCCTGGGTCCTCTGGCCGAAGGACGTCCCCAACTCGGCCGCCGGTGGCGCCGCCCACACCACCATCAGCGCCGCGAACACACCCGGCACCACGACAACCGCTCCCAGCACGACATCCCCGACGACCACACGCGCCGCGAACTTCCCGGCCGGTGCGTCCGCCTGCCCCGGCGGGCAGCCGGCCGGAAGTTACAAGGAGTCCGCGACAAGTGGGGGCAAAACTTCATGTGAGTTTGCCGAGGCGGTTCGGATCGCCTACGGGAACTCCGGTGCAACCGGTGCATCCAGCACCGTGTCCGCACGTAGTCCGGTGACCGGCAAGGAGTACACGATGGCATGCAAGGTGACCTCCGGCATCGTCACCTGTACCGGCGGAGACAACGCGGTTGTGTACTTGCGCTGACGGGCGCAATTGCGGCATCGGCAACCCGGTGCGTGTCGTTCCAGTGTCGCACTTACGGATCCTCCGATAGCGTGACCGCATGCCTCTGTACGAGTTTCGCTGTACCGGCTGCGGCCCGCTCGAGCGGTCGTTCGCGATGGCCGAAGTGCCCCAGTCGATTACTTGCCCCCAGTGCAGTCTCGAGTCCAAGCGGGTGGTCTCGTCTCCCCGGTTGAGTCACGCGTCGTCGGCCGCGATGGGTCTACTGGACAGCACTGCTCGATCGGCTCACGAGCCTGCCGTGGTCAGTGGGTCGCTACCCGGCCGCGGCCGGCAATCTGCGCCGACGACATCCAATCCGTTGCACCGCAAGCTACCTCGCCCCTGAGCGTCCTCACCGCGCGCCCTCGCCGTGAGTCCCGATCCGACACGAAAGTCCTGCCGCCACGAGTTTTCCGTTTCTTCGAGAATGAGGAGTGCATATGCCTGAACTGCTGTTTCCACTCGATTCCGCCAAGAAATTCACCGACCAGGCAATCGTCGGCCACAATCGGTGGCACCCGGACATCCCAGCGGCGGTGACGGTGAAACCCGGTGATGCGTTTCGTGTCCATTGCCGCGAATGGTTCGACGGCGCAATACACAACGACGACTCGGCCGACGACATTCTCAATGCACCACTGACCACGGTCCACACGCTGTCCGGCCCCTTTTCCGTCGAAGGCGCGAAGCCCGGCGACCTCTTGATCGTCGACATCTTGGATATCGGGCCTATCCCCCAAGAAGATTCGGGTCCGTTGGCCGGACAAGGCTGGGGGTACACCGGCATCTTCCCTCGGAACAACGGCGGTGGCTTCCTCACCGAACAGTTCCCCGACGCGTACAAGGCCGTCTGGGATTTCTCCGGCCAAACGGCGACGTCGCGTCACATTCCGCACGTCTCGTTCACGGGCATCGTCCACCCGGGACTCATGGGCACGGCTCCGTCTGCAGCCTTGCTCGCCAAGTGGAATGCCCGCGAGGGCGCCCTCATTGCCACCGATCCCAATCGGGTTCCCCCGCTTGCACTTCCGCCCGAGCCCCGCGATGCAGTGCTGGGAACCTTGACCGGTGACGAGTACACACGCGTGGCCGGCGAGGCGGCGCGCACCGCTCCCCCTCGCGAGAACGGTGGAAACCAGGACATCAAGAACCTCACCAAGGGCAGCCGAATCTTCTATCCGGTATTCGTGGACGGTGCGAATCTGTCGGTCGGCGATCTTCACTTCTCCCAGGGCGACGGAGAGATCACTTTCTGCGGTGCCATCGAGATGGGCGGCTTCATCGATCTTCGTGTGGACATCATCAAGGGCGGAATGGATACCTACGGCGTTTCCGAGAACGCCATCTTCATGCCGGGCAACACGGATCCGCAGTATTCCGAGTGGCTTGCGTTCTCGGGCACTTCCGTCACGTTGGACGGCGAACAGAAGTACCTGGATTCACATCTGTCCTACCAGCGTGCGTGCCTGCATGCGATCGAGTATCTGACCAAGTTCGGGTACGCGCCAGAGCAGGCGTACCTGCTACTCGGTGCGGCGCCGATCGAGGGTCGCCTGTCGGGTGTCGTGGATATCCCCAACTCGTGTTCGACGGTCTATCTCCCGACTGCGATCTTCGACTTCCCCCTTGCACCCTCGTCGAGCGGGCCGTTCCAGATCGATCCCGGAATCGGCGCCCCTCGTTCGGAGAACAGGGTCTAGGCCTCCGGCCCCGTGAGTGGTTAGGGAGTGCCGAGGCTCCTCAACCACTCACGGGGGCGGAGCCCCTGTGCGAAGACTGCGAACCCACCTTTGCGAAGCCGGACTGTCACTCGTATCCTGGGAAAATGTCGAAAACCTTTGTCGGTGTCCGGCTCCGCCAACTGCGGACCGAGCGCGGGTTGAGTCAGGCTTCGCTGGCCAAGACGCTCGAGATCTCGGCAAGCTATCTCAATCAGATCGAGCACGACGTCCGGCCACTCACCGTGCCGGTGCTCCTGCGAATCAGTGAAGTCTTCGGTGTCGACACCACCTTCTTCTCCCCGCAGGACGACACACGCCTGATCGCGGAAATGCGTGAAGTTGCCCTCGATCAAGAGATGGGTATCGACGCCGACGCCCACGAAATCGCGGAGATGGTCTCCACCCACCCGGGCCTGGCCAAGGCGATGGTGAACATGCATCGCCGCTTCCGGAACACGACGGCGCAGCTCGCCGCAGCCACGGAGGACCGTTTCTCGGACGGCAGCGGCAGCGGTTCGATCACCATGCCGCACGAGGAAGTGCGCGACTACTTCTATCAGCGACAGAACTACATCCACGATCTCGACACCGCGGCCGAAGAACTCACTGCCCGGATGCGCTTTCACCGTGGCGACGTCGCCGGCGAGATCGCCAGACGCCTCGAGTCCGTCCATGACGTGCAGATCGTTCGACGAGTCGACTTGGGCGAGAACATACTTCATCGCTACGACCCGGACACCAGGGTCCTGGAAATTTCCGCACGACTCTCCGGCGGGCAACAGGTCTTCAAGTTCGCGACAGAACTCGCATACCTCGAGCATGGCGACCTGCTCGACTCGTTGGTGGCCGAGGGCAACTTCACCAGCGAAGCGTCGGTTTCCCTGGCGAAGCTTGGTTTGGCCAACTATTTCGCCGCGGCCACCGTGCTGCCCTACAGCCAGTTTCACGAGGTTGCCGAGGACTTCCGGTACGACATCGAGCGTATGTCCGCCTTCTATTCCGCGAGCTACGAGACGATCTGCCACCGCCTCTCGACCCTGCAGCGCCCCAAACTTCGCGGGGTTCCGTTCATGTTCGTGCGTGTCGATCGTGCCGGAAACATGTCG
Organism: Rhodococcus sp. NJ-530; assembly: GCF_003860625.1. Taxonomy (NCBI): domain Bacteria; kingdom Bacillati; phylum Actinomycetota; class Actinomycetes; order Mycobacteriales; family Nocardiaceae; genus Rhodococcus; species Rhodococcus sp. NJ-530. The sequence goes on along the minus strand of NZ_CP034152.1, from coordinate 1,659,543 downwards.
AAGCGTCAGTCCGCCACCGGATTCCACTTCTCCACCAGCGGCGGTACGTGTCCGCTGTGGAACGTCTACGAGACGTTCTCGTATCCGGGCAAGATCATGCCTCAGATCGCACAGATGCCCGACGGCCGCCGATACCTATGGGTTGCTCGCACGGTCGAACGTCGAGCGGCTCGATACGGACAGCCCGCAAAGATCTTCGCCATCGGATTGGGATGCGAGATTCGACACGCCCACCGACTCGTCTACAGCGACGGTCTGGATCTGGACGAGTCGAATCCGGGAACGCCGATCGGCTCGGGCTGCCGTGTCTGCGAACGCCTCAATTGTCCGCAGCGTGCCTTCCCTCCGTTGGGTAAAGACCTCGACATCAGCGAGCACCGGAGTTCGATTTCGCCGTACGTGATTCGCTGACCGCGCTAACGCACGTGGTCGCGTAGGAACGCGACTGTGCGATCGAACGCGATCACCCCGTCGACGGTGTCGAGGTCGAACTGATATTCGTGGTCGAGTGCAGGCTCGTGATCGTCCGGGTAGAACAGTGCATCGACCTCGACGCCCAGATCGGCGAGCCGTTCTGCCATGGGTTTCGACTGGCTGGCGGTCAGTGGGTCGACATTTCCGCCGGTGATGAACGTCGCTGGAAAGTCCGAGGTCACATGACCCAGTGTCGACATCTGACGCACTGCAGTCGACCCGTCGAAGTCCCTCGTTCCGAGGTACCCCCACAGCGATTGCTTGTCGACGCCCCAACCGAAGTACTTCCCCTGTGACAGCAGCGGTTTCAGATCGAAGACCCCACAGTCGAGGACAACTCCGCGTGTCTGCTCGGGACGTAATGCCGGCTCCACACCCATTTCCGACGCGTAGTCAGGGCTGGTCATGACGGTCGCCAACTGACTGGACAACTGCGCGCCTGCCGAATCTCCCGCAAGAAAGAGATTGGTCGAATCGACATGCAACCTGTCCGCATTGCTCACGATAAATCGATACGCGTCGTTCAGCTGATTCACTGCGGTGGGGTAATACGCATCTGGTCCCAGTGAGTAGTCCACCGAAATCACAGTGAAGCCTTGATTTGCCAACAGTTTGTAGTAACCGTCGGCATCAGTTCTCGATCCTGATATCCAGCCACCGCCGTGCACCCAGACCACCGTGGGTAGCGCCGAAGTGGACTCCGACGGGTAGTACACGTCGAGTTGTGCATCGTCGTCGCCTTCGCGGTACGACTGATCGAGAATCGAGACGATTCCTGACGGTGCATGCCTGTCGAGTTGTGCGTGAGTCGATTCGGAGCCACCCGCCGACATCCACCGTACGAGGAGAACTCCTGGCCACGGACTGACGAGTGCCGCGGTTACCCCGGACAGCAGAATGACGACGAATACCGCCGCGGTTCCGACATTGCGCCTTCGCCGTCTGTCGGGGGAAGACGCGCGCACAACAACTCCTGGGGTCGGATCGGATTCACCCAGGCTAGACCAAAAGGACTAGTTGAGAATTCCCTGGCAACGCACCCGCGGAGCTTTGTCCACAATGACCATTTTCGCAGTGGTTCACCACAATCCGACATTTAGCCGGTATGAGCCTCGAGAAACTGAACCGTGCGATCGAGCGCAGTGAGACCGTCGGCATTGTCCAGATCGAACTGATACTCGTGACCGAGCGCCGGAACGTGATCGGCCGGATAGAACAGTGTGTCGACCGCAACTCCCAACCCGGTCAATTTGTCAGCCATCGGTTTCGACTGAGAATCCGTCAACGGATCGGCGTTGCCGCCGCTGATGTAGGCAGGCGGAAATCGATCGGTGACGTAGTTCAAGGTCGACATCTGATCCGCTGCGTCGGTACTCATGAAGTCACGCACGCCGGTATACGCCCAGAGGGACCGATCAACTCCCCAACCGATGATGCCGGGTCCGCCGACCATGTTCCCGACGTCGTAGATTCCACAGTTCAGGATTACTCCACGTAACTGATCCGGCCGCAGCGACGGGACCACGCCCACACGGTTCGCATAGGCGGGATCAGTGATGAGAGTGGCGAGCTGACTCGAGAGTTGCGCTCCCGCAGAATCACCCGCCAGAACGACCGTCGTCGGATCAACATGCAGCCGTTCCGCATTCGCGACGACGTACGCGTGAGCGTCGTTGAGCTGCCGCACTGCCGTCGGATAGTGGTGCTCAGGTCCGAGTGAGTAGTCCAGGGACACAACTGTGTAGCCACGCGAGGCCAGCAACTCGTAGTACGGCGCGTAGTTGGACTTGCTTCCCGAGATCCAGGCACCGCCATGAGTCCAGATCACCGTAGGCAATGCGGTCGTCGTCGCTGCGGGAAAGTAGACATCCAGGTATGCGTCGTCGTCATCGGCGCGGTACTGCTGGTCCTTGATCGAGTCGACGCCTTCGGGCGCGTGCTTCTCGAGCGCCTCGGTGACTTTCACCGCATCACGATCGAAGACCCATCGCACGGTGAGTGCGCCAGGTCTCGGGCTCAGAACGAAGGCCAGAACCACGGCTCCGACCAGAACGAACACAATTGCCAGAGCCCACAACAAGCGCCTGCGCCACCGATGCGGTGAAGGGTTCGTCATCGGGTTTCCTTCACTCTCGGCACAATGTCCAGATCAGCGTAACGCGAAGCCGGTACCGCCAAGTGCGATCAGCCGAGTTCAGCGATCCGCCTCTGCGCGAGTGCCTTGACTTCACCCTTGGCTACTTTGCCGCCTGCCGCCATCGGCAATTCGGCGACCGTCATCACGTACTCGGGTATGTACTCGCGGGTCACTCCTCGGCTCTGCAGCCAGGCGGTCAGATCCTCCGAACTCAGATCGTCATCGGCGGACACGACGACCGCACAGACCTTCTCACCGAACAGCGGATCGTCGACCCCGACCACGGCGACCAACTCCACCGAAGGGTGCGCGCGCACGTACTCCTCGACTTCGACCGCGGAGATGTTCTTGCCGCCACGAATGATGATGTCGGCTTTGCGCCCGACCACACGCACCCGTCCTGTCTCGTCGATCTCGACGATGTCGCCGAGAAGCATCCAACCGTCATCGGTGTACAACTCGTCGTTCGCATCGGTGTCCCCCCAATAGCCCTGACACATCAGCGGTCCGTTCACCCCAGGCTGACCGCGGCGGACGGAGCCGGTCATTTCCTTTGCCGCATCGTCGAATACACGAACTTGCATGCGATCGATGACGTGGCCGCACGTCTTCAGTCGGGTGTCGGAATCGTCCGAAACCGTCGTCACCGAGACGGCGCCGGTTTCGTTCGATCCGTAGAACTGCAGGACAGCCGCTCCGGTACGTTGTTCGAATGCCAGCGCCTCCGAATAGGGCACGGCTTCACCACCGGTGAACATGAAACGAAGTGACGAGAGATCGGCCGATTCCGCAGCCTCCGAACGCAACAGCATCTTGAATTGTGTACTCACACAATTCAAAGCAGTCACCCGTTCGCGCTCGATCAACTCGATCATCACCGAAACGTCGAAGCGTTCCATGACGACATTGCGAGCACCGAGTAGTGCCGGCAGGAAATGCGAAGTCCAGAGGCCGAATCCGAAAGGTGCTGGAACCGCGCCGAGGAACACCTCATCCGAACCGATCGCCGCCGCCTCGGCGGCAATCTCGGAGAAACCAACCCAACGATCCTCGGTTTGTGTGACCAGTTTGGGTAGGCCCGTTGTGCCGGAGGTCGAGTTCAGCATCGAAACGGCTGACGTGACAAAACACGGACTGGTTGCGGGGAACTGCTTTAGCTCGACCGGCAACGAGGTGAGTTCGCCGTTTGCGCTCACGCGTTCGAAACTCACGTCGGCGCGTTCGTCGGCGAAGACGACGTCCAGTCCGGGATGCTCTGCCCGCAGACTCGCCACGAGTTCGGCGGTATCGACGCCGCGCAGCGTGCGAGTGGTGACGAGTACGGAGGCTTCCGAGCGGGCGATCAGATGAGAGATCTCGCGAATGCCCGAGCGCGAACCGATTCCGACGGCGACGCGGCCGGTACGAAATGCTGCGCAGAGAGCCGCATGGAATACAGCGGTGTCGGGGAGCAACACGGCTACATGTCCGTATCCCTCACCAGCTAGATCCAGCGCCGACGCGATCGCATCGGCAGCCGCGTCGTACTGCTTCCACGACACCCTCGATTCCGGAGTGACAAAGGCGGTTTCGTCCGGGATGGTCTCAGACCAATGCCTGACCATTTCGCTGATGCTGACGCCGGCGAAGCGGTCCGGATTCGTGGCGAATTCACCGACGGTGAAGTCGAGTGTCTTCGTTTCAAGCATGATCGTCGATCATCTCCCGTCGGCGCTGAGGACGCCCATCGATTGTTTGTACGCGTTGTCCAGTGTCGCTGCGGAATCGCATTCGCGGACGAGTTCGCCGCGCTGCATGACATATCCGCGGTCGACAACCGATTTCAGTGCAGTAAGTGCCGGTTCCGTCACGATGACGGTCACACCCTCGGCGGCCAGACCCCCGACCAATGCTCGCAGCTCCGCGACGATTTTCGGTGCCAGTCCTGTCATCATCTCGTCGAGGAGCAACACCTTCGGGGTTTCCAGAAGGGCCCGCCCCAGAACCAACATCTGCTGCTCACCACCGCTGAGGACCCCGGCATAACTCTCCGAGCGTTCACGCAGGATCGGGAACCTCTCGAAAGCTGTTTCCACGGCTTCGGCTTTCAATCCCAGCAGGTCTGCGCCGACGCGTAGGTTCTCGCGAACGGACATTCGCATGAACAGTTGCCTGCCTTGGGGAACGTAGGCAAATCCGCTGCGGACACGATCCAGTGCCGATAATTTCTGGATCTCTCGACCATCGAATTTGATTGTCCCGGTGGCGGGAACCGAGCCGTAGATGGATCCCGCCAAGCTGGTCTTGCCCGCACCGTTCGGCCCGACGATCGCTGTCACTTCACCGGCGGGGGCGACAAGGGAGACTTCCCGGACGGCGACAGCGGATCCGTATCGAACTGTGACTCTGTCGAGTTCGAGCATGTCAGGCGCCTTCCTCGTATTCGGAACCGAAATAGACTTCTCGCATCGCGTCGCTGGCCAAGCACTCCTGCGGTGGTCCGTAGAACGCCACTGATCCGAAATTGAGCAGCACGATCTTGGTGGCGAGCGCCGCGATGAGATCGACGTTGTGATCGACCAGGACTACTCCCTTGCCCTGCGCGGCAATCGATCGCACGGCACCGGAGATGGCAGCGATGCCGTCGTGATCCGCACCGGCAAACGGTTCGTCCAACAGGAGGACTTCGGGTTCGGTCGCCATCGCCCGCGCCACCTCGACCAGACGCTGCGCGCCCAAACTGAGATCCCGCAAGCACTCTCGACGTCGGTGACCGAGTATCGCGCAGCAATCTCTCGGGCCCGCTGTGCTGTCCGGTCCCAGTTCTCGAAAGGTCCTTTGATCGCCCACCACAGCGAGTGCAGAGGTGAGGTGATCTTGTGCCCGTACAGTCCCGGGATGATGTTGTCGACGGCGTCGAGTTCCGCCGCGAGCTGCGGATGTTGAAACGTGCGCGAGAGCCCTTGCCGTGCACGGCGCTCCGACGGCCCGGTCAAGGGAGCACCCGCGAGCGCGACGGTTCCGGAGTCTGCTTGCTGAGTGCCGAAGATGCAGTCCACCAGTGTGGTCTTGCCTGCCCCGTTCGGGCCGACCAGTCCGATCACCTCTCCCGGTCCGACGCTGAACGAGACATCGTCGACAGCGCGGACGCCGCCGTAGGACTTGTGGAGCCCGCTCACTTCGAGTAGCCGAGTCATCGATTGCCACGCTCCTTGTACAGACGGTTCATTCGACCCAGAACGTTCTGACTCCACCCGATCACCCCACCAGGCGCGACGATGAGGATCACCAGGACGGCTCCGGCAAGCAGGAGTTCGCCACTTCCCTGGTACCCGGGCATGTTCAGCGTCACGATCACCACGATCAATGCACCGAGCGGAGCACCCCACGCCGAACTGCGACCGCCGATGATCGGCATGAAGATCGCAAGGAAAACAATACTGAGAGTGAAGGTTTCAGGAGTGACAGCTTGCACCGACACGGTGAACAGCGATCCGCCGGTCGACGCGATCGCGGCACCGATCGCCAGCGCCACAACGGTCAGGTGCGCAGGATTGACGCCGGAAGACCGTGCGACATTACGATTGTCGCGGGCAGCTTGCAACATCAGCCCCCACACCGATTTCCGGAGTCGATCGACAGCGACCGCGATCAGACACACGAACAAGATCGCGAACACGACCAATGCGTAGCGCGGTGGCTCCCAGCCGAACATCGTCACAGTCTCGACGCCCGAGATCCCGGCCGATCCGCCGGTGAAACTCGGCCCGTCGATCAACCAGTGCTCGAAAGCGATACCGAACAACAAGGTCACCGCGGCAAGGTAGAAGCCGGAGAGTTTCTGCGTTGCCAAGCTGAGGAGTACTGCAACCGCTGCAGCGGCGAGGGCGCCGAGAATCCATCCCCACCACATCGACAACCCGGTCCGAACCGAGATCAGCGCAACGGCATACGCGCCGATCGCCGCATACGCGCTGTACGCCATCGACAGTGATCCCGCGAGCACGAATGGCACGTACATGCCGAGTGCGATCAGCGAATACGTCGCAGCGAGGAACACCAGATCCTGCCGGTACAGACTCGGCCCCATCCACAGCAGCACGGCAGCAACCACGACCACGGTGATCAGCGCTTCTCGTGACAGGGCGAGCATCCTCGTCCGGGAACGGCCGGATGTAGCGGGCGGATTTGACGTCAGCGGACTGGTAGAAAGCGAGGCCATCAGACGCGAACCTTCCTCGAGAGCAAGCCTTCCGGACGGAAAGCGAAGAACACCAGGGCAATCAACAGAATCGCGGTTTGCGCAGCACTCGCACCGAAGTAGTACGGGGCGAATACCTGGACGACGCCCAACACCATTCCGCCGATCAGCGGAGCCCAACTCCGGCCGGTACCACCGATGACGAGTGCGATGAATGCCGTCAGCGTCCAGGACAGACCGCTCGTGAACTGAACACCGGCCTTGGGAGCGAACAGAAGTCCGGCGACGGCGGCGATCACACCCGCGAGGGTGAACGCGATGAGGCGTACCCGATCCACCGGCAAGCCCAGGACGCGGGCGGCATCCGGATTGTCGCCGACGGCGCGAAGCAGACGGCCCGAGGTGGACCGGTTCAGCCACAGTCCGATACCGACGAAGATCACGGCAGTTCCGACGACGAGTACAACGGTCGAACTGTCGACGGTGGCACCGAGCACCGATATCGGATCGAAGTCGAAGATCTTCTGTCCGGGAAGTGGTGTTCGGCCGAAGACCGTGCCGGCGAGCTGCTGGATCCCGAACAGTACTGCGGTCACCGCCACCAACGCCGGTAGTTCCCCACGACCCGAACGCTTCTGAACCTGTTTGACCACAAGCTTTTCCGTCAGGATCGACAGCGCCACCGCTACCGCGATCCCCAGCGGCATGGCAATCCAGAGAGCGAGCCCGTAATTGATCGCGACCCAACTCGACGCCATGGCCGCAGCCATCGCGTACGGGCCCATCGCAAAGTTGAAGAAATCGGCGCCGACCACCACGAGATACATTCCGAGGGCTATCAGTGAGAAGAATGCACCGATCTCGATGGCTGCGAGCCACAGTTGTGCGTCTGTCATGTCAAGGCTCCTCGGTTATCCGCACGGGGGTTGGTAGGAATCCCACGGATGGGCCGGCTTGTTGTCCTCACCGAATTCGACGAGCACCAGTCCGCAGAGGCTGTCAGGAGCCAGGTGATCCTGCGAAGAAAACGACAGTGTCAATCCGTCCTGGCCGAAGCTGGCGGGAAGTGCCGAAACCTGTTGAAGAGCATCACGAACGGCCGTCCGATCTCGGTGGTCGCCGGCAATTTCGATTGCCTCGGCCAACATCATGACGGCGTCGTACGCCTGTGCGTCGTAGGCGGTCAGTTGATAATCAGGCCCCTTCACCGCCTGCACCTTGCGACGCAGTTCGGCGGTTCTCGGGTTGTTCTCACTGAGCGAGCCCATGTACACCATGCCGCTCAACGCCTTCGGGTCCGCCAAAGCCCAAGATGCGGGCTGGTTTCCGATGGAAGCGAGTGAGAAGCGTTGCGTCTGCGGGGTGACCTTCGACAAGGTGTTGTGCGCGAGGATTTCGAAGTGCCCGCCGATACTGGCGACCAGAATCGCGTCCGGTTCGGTTTCCGCGAGACGTGAGACCTGTGCGGTGATGTCCGCGGCATCGACCGGCGCCTTTTCGACGCCCGTCACTCTCGCGCACTTCTCGAGCGCCGGCCGCAGGGTCTTGATGATTCCGTCGATGGACGCACTCGCGTCACCGAGAATTCCCAGGGACTTGTACCCCATCTTCTCGAAAGCCCCGCAGTACACCTGGGCGTACTGCTTCAACGAGTTCGGAATCATGAACGAGAAGTCGTTGTCGGGCGCCGAGGCAAAGGCGTCGCTGAGAACGACCGGAGCTATCGCAGGAATCTTCGACTGCTGGAGAATCGACTTGGCCTGCAGCACCGACCCGCTGCCCGTGGCGAGGATGACCGCACTGGACCCGTGATCGACCAACTTCCGAATGATCGACGGGGTCTTGGTGGGACTGCTCTCGTCGTTCTCGACAACCAATTCGACTTGCTTACCGTTGATTCCGCCCGCCTGGTTGATCAGGTCGACGGTCATCCGCACCGTCTTGCCGGCGATCGTGCTGTACGACGCACCGGGCCCGGTGGAGTCCTCGTCCAAACCGATGACGATGGTGTCTTCGGGAATGACACCGGCAGATGCGCACGCGCTCGCCCCGAGGACCACTGCCGCGCAGACGGCGATCGCCTTTCCGAGTCTCACATCGAACTCCCGTCCAAACTGTGCTTGGTAAATCAAACAAGCGCTTGATTTACGAGTGTGGACAGAAGTATGCACTGGGTCACACTGATAGTCAAAATCCGAACTACACGCGCAGGAACTGCGGTGTTACGGCTTCTGCAGCTGCCGGATCGACGAGCTGAGTTCGCGAATGACGGACTTCAATTCGTCGACATCAGAGCGGAGTTCGGCAAGGTCCGAGTCGGGAGATTCGGTCTGCGCTTCCTTCTTCGCCGTGCGCCGCGCAATGCGTGTCACCGGCTCGCCGTCGACGGAACGTGCGGCAAAGCCGTCCAGGAAAACCGAAATCAGATTGCGCTGCAGATCTTCGGCCAATTCGGAAAGCTGCGGGCGATACTGCGCGACGGTGGACCAGACGGATTCACGCAGGAGACGGTGAAACTGTTCGGGATCGATGTCTTCCCGAAACTCCGCGTCGGCAATTCCGCGAGCGATAGCCGATCGCCAGTAGCTGTGTGCCTTCTGAACCAGGATGGTGATGGGCGCGTCCGCCGGTTGCGACGAAAGTATGGCTTCTCCCTGATAGACCTCCGTGGCATACGGGTGATCCACCGCCGAGGCAAAAGAGACCGACACCATCGTGGCCAGGCGATTTCGAGCCGAACCTTCCGGTTCGATCGAGTCCTCGTACCGGACGTTGAGATCTTCGAGGAACCGGACGACGATCTCGTTGGCTATCGCATCCTTGGAGTCGAAGTAGTGATAGAGGCTGCCGGAGAGGATCCCGACTTCGTCGGCGATGTCTCGCACCGTCGTCGCGGCGATCCCCCGCTCACTGAACAGCTTGGCCGCATGAGCGAGTATTTCGTCCCGTCGGGTCGAGCGCACGAGAAGATCCTTCCGACGTTCCGATCGTCAAGCGAGTGCTTGATCAATTTCTCGTCGATGCTAACACCGCACCCTCGCTGACCTGCGGTGTGAGGTCCTGGACACCCAATCGAAACACCGGACACACACTTGTCACCGACAGTCATTCCACCGCAACAACTTCCACCTACTCTGTGCACTCGACGAATACAGCGTTGTATACGCACTCCGGATACAGATCTGTCAGAGCCATTGTCTGCCAGAGCCATCGACACGAAAGGCCCGTACATGCGAACCTTCTCGAAGCGCACCCTTGCCGCGCCGGCCGCTCTCGCCGCGCTGGGCTTGGTTCTCACCGGCTGCGGAAGCAAGGCAACAGACACCGCATCGGGAGATTCGACGGCTACGTCGTGCGTCGACACCTCGGGGGACACGATCAAGGTCGGTTCCCTGAATTCACTCTCGGGCACCATGGCCATCAGTGAAGTGACGGTCCGCGACTCCATCTCGTTGGCGGTGCAGGAGATCAACGATTCCGGCGGTGTACTGGGTAAGAAGATCCAGATCGTCGCAGAGGACGGCGCGTCGGAGCCGACAGTGTTCGCCGAGAAGGCCGAGAAACTGATCAGCAGCGATTGCGTCGCAGCAGTTTTCGGTGGCTGGACCTCCTCGAGCCGCAAGGCCATGCTGCCCGTGTTCGAGGACAACAACTCTTTGCTCTACTACCCGGTCCAGTACGAGGGACTGGAAGATTCGAAGAACATCTTCTATACGGGCGCAACGACCAACCAGCAGATCATCCCGGCTCTGGATTACCTGAAGGAGAAGGGCGTCAAGTCGCTGTATCTGGTCGGCAGCGACTACGTGTTCCCTCAGACCGCCAACCGCATCATCAAGGCGTACGCGGCAGCGAACGGCATCGAGATCAAGGGCGAGGATTACACGCCTCTGGGTTCGACCGACTTCTCCACCATCGTGAACAAGGTCCGCACAGCCGACGCCGATGCCGTGTTCAACACACTCAACGGCGATTCCAACGTTGCGTTCTTCCGTGAATACTCAAATGTCGGCCTGAAGCCCGCCGACATGCCCGTCGTCTCCGTCTCCATTGCGGAGGAAGAGGTCGGTGGTATCGGAGTCCAGAACGTCGAAGGCCAGCTGACGGCGTGGAACTACTACCAGACCATCGACTCCCCCGAGAACAAGAAGTTCGTCGCGGCGTACAAGGCAAAGTTCGGCCAGGACAAGCCCACGTCCGATCCGATGGAAGCGGCATACACCTCCGTCTACCTCTGGAAGAACACCGTCGAGAAGGCCAACTCGTTTGCGGTCAAGGATATTCAGGACAACGCCGACGGTGTGACCTTCCAGGCGCCCGAAGGACTCGTCACCATCGACGGCGACAACCACCACATCACCAAGACTGCCCGGATCGGCGAAATCCGTTCCGACGGACTGATCTACACGGTCTGGGATTCGGGACAGCCGATCGAGCCGGATCCGTACCTGAAGAACTACCCCTGGGCTGAGGGGCTCGGTAGCTGATCGACAAAAGGCGGAATTGACGGAATCGACGAGTAGAGAGGTGGAGCGTCTGTCATGGATGTTGTGATCGGGCAGTTGTTCACGGGTTTGAGTATCGGATCGATTCTCCTGTTGGCAGCGTTGGGGTTGTCTCTCACGTTCGGGCAGATGGGTGTCATCAACATGGCACACGGCGAGTTCATCATGGCCGGCTCGTACACCGCATACGTAGTGCAGCAGGTGATCTCGAATGCAACGGGATCGTTGATCATTTCTCTGCTCGTCGGTTTCGTCGTCGGCGGACTGATGGGTGTTGTGCTCGAAGTGGTCCTGGTATCGCGGATGTACCACCGACCCCTCGACACCCTGTTGGTGACATTCGGCGTCGGATTGATCCTTCAGCAGTTGGCGCGCGACATCTTCGGCGCGCCGGCAGTCAATGTTTCGGCGCCGAGCTGGCTTTCGGGCGGGGTCGATATTTTCGGCGCCGTGGTGCCGAAAACCCGCATCTTCATTCTGGTGTTGGCGATCGCAGCAGTGATCGCACTTTCGGTCGCACTGAAGCAGTCGTCGATGGGTAGACGCATCCGGGCCGTCGTCCAAAATCGCGATCTGGCCGAGACGAGCGGAATCTCCTCTCGTCGTACGGACATCACGACCTTCTTCCTCGGTTCCGGGCTCGCCGGCGTCGCGGGTGTCGCGTTGACGCTCATCGGTTCCACCAGCCCGACCATCGGCCAGTCCTATCTGATCGACGCCTTCCTGGTTGTTGTCGTCGGCGGTCTCGGTCAGATGAAGGGAGCCGTGATCGCAGCCTTCGCCCTCGGCATCTTGAACTCGTTCATCGAGTACTCGACGACAGCGTCGATCGCGAAGGTGATCGTGTTCGTCATCATCGTCGTCTTCCTTCAAGTTCGGCCGCAGGGCCTGTTCGCAGTCAAGACGAGGAGCCTCGTATGAGCATCCTGAACAATTCCCGAATTCGGGTGTGGGGCGGTTTTGCACTCGCCGCCATCGTGCTGTTCGCCGTCGCTCCGGCTGTGCTCTCGGACTTCAGGCTGTCACTGTTGGCCAAATTCCTGTGCTTCGCCATAGTCGCTGTCGGTATCGGTTTGGCTTGGGGCAGAGGCGGAATGCTCACGCTCGGCCAGGGGGTGTTCTTCGGGATCGGCGCATACGTGATGGCGATGCACCTCAAGATCGCCGATGCCGAACTCAAGGGTGACGCGGTCCCGGACTTCATGTCCATCGCCGGCAAGACCGAACTGCCGGGATACTGGCAACCGTTCGCCTCGCCATTCGTGGCGATCTTCGCCATCCTTTTCCTGCCGGCCGCTGTTGCCTTTCTCCTCGGACTCGGTGTGTTCAAGCGGAGAGTCAAGGGCGCGTACTTCGCGATCCTCTCGCAGGCACTCGCCGCGGCTTTCGCAATCCTCTTGATCGGCCAGCAGTCGATCGGTGGCAGCAACGGCCTCAACCGTTTTCGTACGTTCTTCGGTTTCAATCTCAACGATCCGGCGAACAAGCAGATGTTGTTCTTCATCGCTGCCGGAGTTCTTCTCGCATCGGTCGCTCTCATTCGCCAGCTGATGAACTCCCGATACGGCGAACTCCTCGTCGCCGTCCGTGATCAAGAGGAGCGAGTACGTTTCCTCGGATACGATCCCGCGAACATCAAACTGGTCGCCTACGTGACCGCGGCGTTCCTCGCCGGTATCGCCGGCGCGCTGTTCGTTCCGATCGTGGGCATCATCTCCCCCGCCGACGTCGGGATCGTCCCGTCCATCGCTTTCCTCATCGGGGTCGCGATCGGCGGCCGCGCAACGCTTCTCGGTCCGGTACTCGGTGCGATCGGCGTCGCGTGGGCGCAGTCGACATTCTCGGAGAAACTCCCTTCGGGATGGATCTACGCACAAGGGTTGATGTTCATCGTCGTGGTCGGGTTCTTCCCGGCAGGTGTGGCCGGATTGTTCGCCCTGATGCGCCACCGCAAGAAGCGTGAGACCCCGGCCGACCCGCCGGTCAAGGTCTCCCAACCCGAACCAGTGGAGGTGTCGTCATGACCAACACAACCGCCACCAGCGAACCCACACCGGCACTGGGTGGCAACGCCGGAATGTCGTCCGAGTACCTCGAAGTACGAAATCTTTCGGTCAGCTTCGACGGTTTCAAGGCCGTCGACGGCGTCGACTTGACCCTCATGCAGGGCGACCTGAGGTTTCTCATCGGCCCGAACGGGGCTGGAAAGACAACGTTGGTCGACGCCATCACCGGACTCGTTCCCGCGACGGGTTCCATCACGAAGTCCGGCGAGCAACTGCTCGGCAAGAAGGTTCACAAGATCGCCCGCCTCGGCGTCGGGCGAACCTTCCAGACGGCAAGCGTCTTCGAAGAGCTCTCGGTGCTGCAGAATCTCGACATCGCGGCCGGAGCCGGCCGATCACCGTGGAACCTGCTCAGAAAACGCAAAGGTGTGCTTCCCGAGATCGAAGAGGCGCTGGAGACAACCGGGTTGGAGCACCTCAGGGACACCGCCGCAGGCATTCTGGCGCACGGACAGAAGCAGTGGCTCGAAATCGGAATGTTGTTGGTACAGAACTGTTCCGTGCTCCTGCTCGACGAGCCCGTCGCAGGCATGAGCCTCGAGGAGCGCGAGGAGACCGGGCACCTTCTGCGGCGCATCGGCGGTGCGCGAACCGTCGTCGTAGTCGAGCACGACATGGACTTCATGCGATCCTTCGCCACGTCCGTCACAGTGCTCGCCGCTGGGAAAGTGCTTGCCGAAGGAACTGTGGCGGAGGTCCAAGCCGACCCCAAGGTGCAAGAGGTCTACCTCGGCACAGCCGCTGCCGGAACCGATCTCGGCGCCGACACCGAACCGACCCCGGAGGACTGAATCATGCTCGAGCTCGTCGACATCCGCGCCGGCTACGGACGCACCGAAGTGATCCACGGCGTATCCCTGCTGGTTCCCAGCGACGGAGTTGCGGCAGTCATGGGTCACAACGGTGCGGGTAAAACCACCTTGCTGCGCGCCGCCGTCGGTCTGATCAAACCTACACGGGGAAAGGTACTTCTGAACGGTGAGGACATCACCGGTCTACGGCCGAGCGCCCGCGTCGCTCGCGGACTTGCCTACGTACCCCAGGGTCAGCAGTCGTTCGGACAACTGACAACTGCCGAGAATCTTCGGGTGGTCGCCGACGGGCGCAAACGCGGAAAGGCACTCATCGCAGAGGCATTGGATCTGTTTCCCGCACTCACCACGCTCCTCGACCGTCGCGCGGGACTTCTCTCCGGTGGGCAGCGACAACAGCTTGCCATCGCTCGCGCCCTGATCACCGAGCCCAAGATCCTCATTCTGGACGAACCAACCGAGGGCATTCAACCCAACGTGGTCGCCGAAATCGAAAGAACCGTCATGGAACTCACCGAGCGCGGCGATCTCGGTGTCCTCCTCGTAGAGCAGCACATCGGTTTCGCGCTCCAATCTGCTCAGCATTACAGCATTCTCGCGGCCGGACACGTGACCTCGACCGGTGAGGGCGGCACCACGTCCACCGAGGCGGTTCGTCGAGCGATGGCAATCTGACATGAGTGTGCGCCCGCCGCTGCGCGAGCAGGTCTATCGGTCGATCCGGAACGATCTGATGTCGGGTCAGATCGCGCCATCCGAACGACTCGGCGAAGAACGGTTGGCTCATCTCTACGGTGTCTCGCGAACACCGGTGCGCGAAGCGCTCGCGAAGTTGGAATCCGACGGGCTGGTCGAGCGCGACGAACATGGACTCTTTCCGTACCGACCGCACCTCGACGAGTTGGGTGGCCTCTACGAGCTGCGCATACTCCTCGAAGTGCACGGGCTTCGGCGGGTACTCGACGGTGAGGCCCCCGCTCATGATCGAGACGCGCTCGGTTCCGAACTCGACAAGTGGTACGCATTTCTCAAACAGATGCCGGTACCGGACGCCGGCTTCGTGACGCTCGACGAGGAGTTCCACATCGCGCTCCTCGCCTCGTCCGGAAACCATGCGTTGGTCGACGCCTTGCAGGCCGTCAACTCGAAGCTGCGCCCCGTGCGGATGTTCGACTACCTGACTCCCGACCGTATGAAGGCCACCGTGGAGGAACATATCGCCGTCGTCGAGCTGGTTCTGGACGGCAAGATTCCGCAAGCACACGAGGCACTGGTGTCGCACATCGACATCTCTCGTGCGGTTGTCCTCGACCGCGCTCGGCAGGCCCTCTCGTTGGCCGCCATGGCCAACGCTGTGCGGAACTGATCAGCGTCGTGTCGCTGACTTCAGGGTGAAGACTTCGGTGACGTGGTCTCTCGTCAGGGGGATCCTGAGGTACTCCCCCGGTACGGTTGGCTTCGGGCCGAGTACAGAACCGGGGACCGTACCCGTTGTGCCGTCCGAGCATTCGACTGCAACTTCGCTCGTGTAGTCCGCATCAGGCGCAACGTCGCAGGAGAGTCCGGTATCCGTGGTGAAGGCGGAGATGCTCGAATCGGCGGGGCCGTGGATCGCTGTCCCGATTGGATCCGCCGGCGCCGGTGTGCTCGTAGTTGGTGTAGCCGTCGTTGTCGGGGTTGCTGTCGATGTCGGGGTTGCTGTCGATGTCGGGGTTGCTGTCGGTGTCGGCACAGACGCGGTGGTCGTCATCCCTGCAGTGTTCTCAGCTGCCGTGGTCTCAGCTGCCGTGGTCGAAGAAGTCGTCGATGACGGGGGTTCGCTCACCGAAGTAGACGTCGGGCTGACCGCACGCGCAGCAAATCCGGTTGGGAGGCTCAGCGGCGTGACCGGGTATGTCGCGCTGCCAATTCCGCATTGGGCCGTTACAAGATTGAATGTCACGTTTGTGGTGCCCAGTATCTGCGCCCCCAGAATCGCAAAAGCTGCCATCGAAAGACTCACGCTCAGCGTCGATTGCGCCGTTGTTGCCGTGGACGTTCGCGTGCTCACGAGCTTGATGTTCGTGTATTGAATCGTCGCCAAGCCAGCGGCGTTCACAGTGGCGTCCGCCCCTGTTACCGTCACCGATGCGTTCTCGGCAGGCTGTGGAATCGTGAGGACGCGAGATCCCACCGTCACCTGATTCGTGGGGCTACTCGCCGATACCGATGCCCTGTTCGAGGTATCGCACGCAGCCCCTGCCGTAATCGGCGATGCCACAGTGACTATCGGCGCACTGACCAGATCAACCCCCAGTAGAGACAGCAAGTTCACTGTCACGGTCATCGAGGTGAGTGTCGACGTCGCATCGGTATCCGAAACAATTGCCGACTGGCAGCGGCCGCTCGCAGGCTGCCCGACCGAGTAGGCAGCGCACGACGAGATCGATCCGGTCCGGGACAACGAGTTGACGCCCAGTAGCTTTGCTACCACCAGATTGGTTGTGTCCAGGTCCTTTCCAATCGTGTTCTGTTGTGAGACACCTTCGAACATCGAACTGCCGAAAAGATCTATCACGATTCCGCCACTGGACAACCCGAGCCCGCCGGCGCCTCTGCCGTACCCACTCGTCGTCCATGAACCGGTGGAAATCGGGCCGGTAACGTACTCGGAGTCTGTCCACGCCGCTTCTGTCTCTCCGAGGAGTGGGTGAGACGAGAAACCAGAGCCCAGAACAACCGCAACTGCCAATATGATGACTGAAAACAGGTGGCGACGCTTCATTGTCTACCGCCGTCTGGCGGTAGAAGAACCTGAATGGGTTCGGTTTTCGGGTCGGCCGAGTCGGCATCATCGTCGTCATCGGTATTGCGCGGCCAGAATACCGCGACCACCAAAGCGGCCATGGTCAGCGTGATCGCCCCCAGAACAAGAGGATTCGAGAAGTAGACGATCACCCGCGCCAATCCCGGAACGTGCCAGAGCACCTTTCGGACCGTGGTGACCTCGTATACCGCGGGATCAGCCGAAGCGTTGGCATCACCCTTGAGATCGAGAATCGTGATGCCGTTGTCCTGGGTACGAGCGGAGACGACCCGGTGGGTCACCGGCAGTTCGGACACTCCCCGATCGACGGTGACGACGTCGCCCACCTCGACGGAATCTGCCGGTACTTCCCGCACAACTGCCAGAGATCCGGTTGGAATGGTCGGCGACATCGATCCGGTCTTGAACATGATCAGTGTGATGTCGAAAACGAAGGCACAGATCACCAAAGCGATACAGATGACCCCACCGACTGCAAGAACCTGAAGGATGCAGTCCCCGATGATCGTGGGGACCGAACGCTTCTTCGTCCGGGCATGTGTTGCCCGGGCATGTGTTGGCATTGCAGCTCCTTCAGGGTGTTGCACTGAACTGCCAAGTGGGAGTTGCCGTTTTACCGGTCAGCGCCGAGTTGCTCCAATTAGCCGAGGTTGCGGGCAGCGAAATCTCGAAGCACAGCGCCACCGCGGCGCCCGGGGACGCTCCACCGGTGGGTAGCGCGATGGCCCCGACTGCGGAACCAGTTGAGAGCGACGGAAACACCGTCGCACTTCCCACCACGAATTGTGGTGTTCCCGCGGAGAAGGCCGACGCATCACAGGTCGTCGACTTGACCACCCGATACCGCAGCGCCGACGCCAGAGTGGAGTCGCCGGCAACCGTGGCCGCCTGCAGAGTGACGGATGCTGCCGGCGAGACCGGCACTGTTCGAAGAGATATCGGGCCGTACGAGAACGCACCGGGGCGAATCAGGAGCGCCGAGGGCGTGTACGTGAAAACGCCAGGGGCACTGGATGAATGCGACGACCATCCGCCGCCGACGTTCGACTCGATTCCGAATGTTCCGGTGCGAAACGATGCATCGCCCATCGTGCTGTCCACCCAACTGGCCGCCACGGTGGTTGCACCGATACCCAGGACGAGTCCCGAGGCCGCCAGTGCGTACACCTGACGCATTCGCCGTGTGACCACGCAGGCGTCAGGGGGTGGACTGGCCGGTGAACTGCCAGAGCAAGCGCCCGGTGTTCTTGCCCGACACGATCGAAGGGTCGACTCCGGCAGGCAGCGTGACCGCGAAGCACAGTTCCACCGGCACGCCCGTGCCTAGCAAGGTGACATCCGAACCCGAACCTGCCGTCAAGGCCACCGGACTGGCTGTCGTGCCTACCCATGCTGTTCCTGCTCCAATTCCCGCTGCCGTGCAGGTCGTGGAGGGGACACCTCGATACACCGAGTACCGCAGGGCGGGTTTGAGGTCGGTATCACCGCCCGTTGCACCGAGTAGTTGTACCGTCGCGCCGGAAGTGCTGGCCGTGGGACCGATCCGAAGCGCTACCGGCGCGTATACCGTCGTTCCGGGTGAGAGTGCGTCGAATCCCGTGCTGAATTGGAAGTGGCCGGCGGAAGCGTCCACTTGATACTCACCCCAGGTCGTCAGTCCGTCGAAGCTGCCCTGGAGATTCCAACTTCCCGTCTTGAACTGCGCGTCGCCGAAAACGTTGTCTGTCCACGCCGCCAAGGTGACAGCGGCGCCGATACCGAGGACAAGTCCTCCGGCAAGTAACGCACGTACTTTGCGCTTGTTTACAGCCTTCCGATCAGTGGCCATGCTGGTCTCGATTCACTTGGAATGCGAAAGAACCTCCGATTCGGGAAATCTAGCCCCCAATTTCATCCGAAATATCCGAAATGACCGAAATCGAGACAAGAACTTCACGCCTTGTCCGCCTCGCTACCATTCGTGGGCGCTGACCAGGCGGAAATAGGAAAGCCGGCCAGATGGTTGCACCTTCCAACGACGTTTGCGTTCTATTCGCTGAGAAAGGCACCACATTCATGGCCGTCCCACTTTCCATCCTCGATCTCGCCCACATCGGCGACAACGAAACCGCCAAAGACAGCTTCGACGCCAGCGTGACCTTGGCGCAGCGTGCCGAGGAGTGGGGTTACAAGCGAATCTGGTATGCCGAGCACCACAACATGGGTTCCATCGCGTCTTCGGCCACCAGCGTTCTGATCAGCCACGTCGCCGCGCACACCAGCAAAATCCGCCTCGGCGCCGGTGGAATCATGCTGCCCAACCACGCGCCGCTGACGATCGCCGAGCAGTTCGGCACCCTCGAGACTCTGCACCCGGGTCGCATCGATCTCGGTCTCGGTCGCGCGCCCGGTAGTGATCAGAAGACCATGCAGGCTTTGCGACGCGACCCGAGTTCTTCGGACAGCTTCCCGCAGGACGTACTCGAGCTTCAGGGCTACCTCGGCGACACTTCGCGCGTCCCCGGAATCAATGCCGTTCCCGGTAAGGGCACTCACGTTCCGCTCTACATTCTCGGATCGTCACTGTTCGGAGCCAAGCTCGCCGCGATGCTCGGCCTGCCGTATGCATTTGCCTCGCACTTCGCCCCCAACGCCCTGCGCGACGCCGTCGCGATCTATCGACGCGAGTTCAAACCGTCGGAGCAGTTGGCGGAGCCGTACGTCATCGCGGGCGTCAACGTCATCGCCGCCGACACCCATGAGCAGGCTCAGCAGGACTTCCTCGCGGCCAAGCGTTCGCGCGTCAGCCTTCTTCTCGGACGCGGACGCAAGTTCACGGACGACGAAGCGGACATGCTGCTCGACTCCCCCGCGGGTCAGCAGGTTCTGCAGATGACCAAGTACAGCGCCATCGGCACGCCCACGGAGGTCCGCGCCTACCTCGACGAGTTCACCGAGCATGCACAGGCCGACGAGCTGATCACGGTGTCGACCGGCACCAACCGCGAGGCTTGGTTGCGCACGTTCGAACTCCTCGCCGACGTGAGCGATCTGGTACCCGCCTAAGCTGCCGGTATGGGCGATCCATCCCGTCGCGGGTTCATCTCGGTACTGGCAGTTCTACTTTCGACGGGTTGGGCCGCCAACCACTTTGCTTCGCTCATCCCGGTTCTCCGGGTGGACGAGGGTCTTTCGCATACCGTGCTCGACGGTGTTTTCGGTATCTACGCGCTCGGACTCCTACCCGGCCTGTTAACCGGTGGAGCACTGTCGGATCGCGTCGGCCGAGCTGTAGTCGTCCTGCCCGGAGCGCTCATAGCCTCGCTCGGAACCTTGATTCTTCTTCTCTGGCACGACGCGCCCGGGCTCATGGTCGGGCGCCTCGTTGTCGGTATCGGTGCCGGTCTGGCAATCGGCGCCGGCACCGCGTGGGCGGCTGACCTTCGCGGCAAGTCCGGAACCGTGATGGCGGGCGTAGTACTCACCTCGGGTTTTGCACTGGGACCACTGTTTTCGGGTCTGTTGGCACAATTTGCCGCCTTCCCACTCGCTACGCCCTTTGTCGTCTCGGCCGTCTTGTCGGTGGGTTCGGTTACCGCGGCAGCTGTGTGGAGTCGTACACCCGTTCCCGTAGAAGCCGCGACCATCACACCCGTCCCAGACGGCGCGGAGCGCTCCGTCGCAAATGCGCCAGACGGCGCGGAGCGCTCCGTCGCAAATGCGCTGCTCTGGGCACTTCCGTTGGCTCCATGGGTGTTCGCCAGCGCAACAGTGTCTTTCGTGACCATGACGGCCAGGCTCGGGGACCGCTACTCAGGTCCTCTCCTTCCGGGTTTCGCGGCGGCGCTGACTCTGGGTGCTGGAATCCTGGTTCAAACCGCTGCGCGCCATCGCAATTGGGGTCCTCAGGCCGGCACGACAGGCGCCGCACTGGCGGCACTCGGATACTGCCTGGTCGCAGTCGGCGGCGCGCACCCCGCGCTCGGGTTGTTCATCGTCTGCGCGCTCGTCCTCGGTACGGCCTACGGACTGTGTCTGCGTGAGGGACTGCTCGACCTCGAGTCGCTGGCTCCCCCGGCCTCGCGGGGCGCCCTGACCGGGATCTTCTACGTCGGCACCTATCTCGGATTCGGACTGCCGGTGCTACTTGTTGTCATCGAACCCACGATGGGTCCGTCACTGCCGTTGGTGATCCTCGCCGCTGTTGCCGCCGTCGTTGCCGTGGTCCGATTCCGTCGATTGCGGTCGACCCAGGCTTCCTCGTCACATCCGCGTCTCGAAGCCGCATCGGTCTGAACACCCGTTCGGACGGAGTTGGCGGTACTTGCAGTCGCAGCTACCCGGCGGTGTTAGCGTCGGAGGACCAGAAGGTCACTGCGTAGGGACACAGCAATGGGCAAGAGCGAGGCGGGCAAGGCCGAATCGGCCAAGAGTAGTGCGGACGACCTGACGGGTCGGCGCATCCTGATCACCGGCGCTGCCCGCAATATCGGTTCTTCGCTGGCCAGACGCCTGTACGACCGTGGTGCGTCCGTGGGACTGCTCGGCCTCGAGCCTGAACTTCTCGAACAAGTCGCCACTTCCTGCGGCCGCGCGCCGTGGCAGTTGTGCGACGTCGCCGACCTCGAGCAGGTATCTCGCGGCGTCGACTACATCGCTGAGAAGCTGGGAGGCATCGACGTCGTCGTCGCCAATGCCGGGGTCGAGGCGAACTCGTCGATCCTCGGCGGCGACCCTGCGGACATGCGCCGCGCCGTCGAAGTCAACCTCATGGGCACGTACTACACCCTGCGCGCAGCAGGTCCGCACATCAGTCACGAAAACGGTTACGCCCTGGTGGTCGCCTCGGCCCACGGCGCCGCCAAGCATCCGTTTCGCGGACCGTTCGGTGCTTCGCGCGCCGGCGTCGACGCGTTGGGTGACGCGTTGCGCTTGGAAATGAAACACCTCGGCACCAAGGTGGGCGTCGCGTACATCGGCGACATCGACACCGATACCACCGCACTCTCTTTCGACGGCGCTCGCGGAACCCTCGCCAGCGCCGGCACCACGACCGTCGCTGACGCCGTCGACGCGTTCGAGCGCGGTATCGTCGGCCGGAAGTCACGCGTACACGCGCCCCGCCGCAGCGCCGCGGTTCGCCACATCGCGCAACGAGCTATCGACCTCCGTCCCTCTCACATCCGTGGAGTCGCATGAACCCCCGCATCCCGCCCGGCCGATTCAAGGACCTCGGTCCGATCAACTGGGGAATCTGGCGTGTCCTGTCGAAGGCTGCCGGAGCACCCGATGCGCATCTGTTCAGCACCTTGGGGCGCACGGGTGGACTCTTCCGCGGTTGGCTGCACTACTCCGGCTCACTCATGCCCGGCGGCAAGATCTCTCGCCACGACACCGAACTGATCATCCTGCGGGTCGCGCACCTGCGGGACTGCGGTTACGAGATGGATCACCACATCAGGCTCGGCCGCAAAGCCGGAATCGACGCAGAAGAACTGGCCCGAATCATCGAGGGCCCTGGCGCTTCCGAGTTGAGTCCGCGTCACCGTGCGATCTTGACTGCGGTCGACGAGTTGGTCACCACCAAGGACGTCACCGACGACACGTGGGGAACGCTCTCGCAGCATCTCGACGATCGTCGGTTGATCGAATTCACCTTGTTGGTCACTCAGTACGACGGCCTGGCCACCACGATCGGAACCTTGCGGGTTCAGCGCGACTTCTCCTGAAGTTCCGCGGCGGCCGTAACTCAGCTCTAACCCGAAGACATCTGGACGAAACACCTGATCAATAGCGTATACAGGTATGTCGACAGGGATGAATACGGCGCCGGAGCCACTGCGTGAGGTGGTCTACCGGGAACTACGCACCGAACTGGTCAACGGGACTATCGGGTTCGATCAGCGCCTGACGGAACCGAAACTCTCCACGCGTTTCGGCATTTCTCGCACACCAGTACGGGAAGCGTTGACGATGCTGTGCGCCGATGGACTCCTGCGCCGGGAAGAGTACGGGTTCTCCGCCGTGCGCCCGAGTATCCCGCGGATCCGAGATCTGTATGAACTCCGAATCACTCTGGAACTACAAGGAATTACCCGGGCGATCGCAGATCCGACGATCCGGCACGACCGAACAATCCTCGACGACGAATTGGTGCGGTGGCGTGCCCTGGCTCTCGATCCGCCCGCTCAGGAACCGGGGTTCGTCGAACTGGACGAGGAATTCCACGTCGCCGTACTGAGGGCGTCGGGAAACAATGAACTGGTCGCGTCGCTGCTGTCGGTGAATTCCCGTATCCGGCACGTTCGGATGTACGACTTCATGGTCAACGGCCGCATCGACACCTCGATCGCGGAGCACATTCGAATCCTCGAAGAACTACGTGCCGGCAATCTGCCCGAGGCCCGCACGCTTTTGCACCAGCACATCGGCGAGTCTCTCGACGTCGTCCTCGACCGGGTGACCCGCGCGATCACCGCGCTCTCACTCGCCAACATCACGGACTGATCGGAGCAGTACACACCATGACCATCGCAGCAGAAGTTTTCACCCCGACAGCCCGGGTCGAGCAGGCATTCCAGCGGATCGAGGAAGTAGATCGCCCCGAAGTCTGGATCACGTTGCGCCGCAAGGAAGATGTGCTTGCCGATGCCGCTTCGGTCGAAGCCAGAATCGCCACGGGCGAGCATCTTCCTCTGGCTGGGCGTCTGGTCGCCGTCAAGGACAACGTCGACGTCGCCGGTCTGCCGACCACAGCGGCGTGCCCCGAATTCGCGTATTCGCCGGACGAAACCGCCAGTGCCGTTGCGCGGTTGATCGAGCACGGGGCTGTTGTTCTGGGGAAGACCAATCTGGACCAGTTCGCCACCGGACTGGTCGGAACGCGCAGTCCGTACGGAGCCGTTCGCTGCGCCTGGGACGAAGAGTTGATCTCGGGCGGTAGTAGCTCCGGATCCGCCGTCGCTGTCGCGCTGGGAATTGCAGACATCGGAATCGGCACCGACACCGCCGGTTCCGGCCGGGTGCCGGCAGCGTTCCACGGGATCTACGGACTCAAGCTCTCGCTCGGCGTCATCCCAGCCCACGGAGTAGTGCCCGCCTGCGTGGACTACGACGCTCTGACGGTATTTGCCGACGACCTCGAATCGGCAACCGCGGCAGCGGCAATCATGATCGGCCACGAACCTCGGGATCCCCGCAGCCGCGTCTGGCCTTCCGACGTTCGTCTCGCGGCGGCGCCGAATCCCCGCGTCGCCGTCCCCCGAATCGAGGATCTCGCTCAACTGAGCCCGTCGTATACAGCAGCATTTCAGGACACTGTGACAGCTCTGGTAGCCGGCGGCGCCGAGACCGAGACCGTCGACATCTCCGGGCTGCTCGACGCGGCCCGATTGCTCTACGACGGCGCCGTAGTGGCGCAGCGGTACGCCGCTGCCGGCGAGTTCCTCGAAACTCGTCCTGCCGGAGCAGATCCCGCGGTGTCCGACATCGTGCTCGGTGCGAAGCACCCCACCGGATACCAGCTAGTCGACGATCTCGATGCTCTCACCCGCGCCAAGGCTGCCGCCCGGGAACTCCTCGCCGGGTTCGACGCCCTACTGCTTCCCACCACCACCGAACACCCGACGATTGCCGCCGTGACCGAGGATCCGTTCGGAATCAACCGCCGGATGGGAACTTTCACCAACTTCTGCAACCTGCTCGACATGGCGGCCGTCGCGGCGCCCGGACACCGCACTGCCGAAGATCACCCGTTCGGCGTCATGTTCGTCGTACCCGCTTTCGACGACCAGAGCGCCATCGACCTCGCTGCGCGACTCGGCGGTGTGCCTTCACCTACCCTCGTCGATACCGGAATCGACCTCGCAGTATTCGGCGCTCACCTGCGCGGGCAACCCCTCAACACACAGTTGGTCGACCTCGGCGCGCGGTACGTCGAAACCGTCACGACCTCGGATGCCTACCGGCTCTTCGCTCTCGACACGACGCCACCGAAGCCCGGCCTGGTACGCCGTGGCCCTGGACTCGGCGCACCGGTCGTCGGCGAGATCTTCCGAATCTCACCGGCCGGGCTGGGAACATTCCTCGCCGCCTTGCCTGCACCGATGGCGCTCACGAGCGTCGAGTTATCCGACGGCAGAACGACAGTCGGTTTCAGCTGCACTCATGACGCCGTAAACGGCGCAGCTGACATCACCGACTACGGCGGTTGGGCCGCGTACCTCTCTCGCTGACAGTCACGGCTTGCAGATTCGAGTGACGGCCTCGCGCACCACTTCACGGCGGCGCGCGATCTCGTCGGCGTCGACGTTCTGGTTGTCGGCCACACCGGGGGCCACCACCCAGCCGAACACGAGGCCGAACAGCATCGTGATCAGGTCCTGGGGGTCCCAGTGCTTCGAGATGAGGCCGTCTTCTTGAGCCTTGCGAATCGTGGCCATTCGCGGAACCCAGCTGGAATGTTCCTCGGCCAGCTTCTTCATCCGTGGTGCCTCACCCTGCAATTGACCCCAGATCATCATCCGTTGAATCTGTGGTTTGCCGAGCATTGCGTCGAACAGTTCGACGGCATGCGCGGGCATGTCTTCACCGGTGAACTCGACGGATTCCATCGCCTGCTCGAAGTCGACGTCGAGCACCGCGTGGAACAACGCGACCTTGTCACCGAAATAGGCGTAGAGGCGCTCCTTACTGGCGTTTCCGTTCTTCGCAATCCGATCGATGCGCGCACCGGCAAGCCCGTAGGTGCCGAATTCTTCTTGCGCAGCGTCGAGGATTCGCTGTTTCGTCGCGGTCACGTCAGTGGGAGCCATAGTGATGATGGTAACCGAACGAACTATTTCGTTTGACTCACCCGAGAAGGCTGGAATACCTTTTTCCAATGACCACCACGTCCCACGTCGACGGCGGCACTCTGCCACCGATCCCGGCTGTCTCCGAGAATCCGAATCATCAACGTCGCTGGCTGGTGCTCTGCATCGTCGCGTTCGCTCAACTCATGGTGGTGCTCGACGGCACCATCGTTTCCATCGCCCTACCGGCAGCCCAGGAAGAACTGGGCATCAGCGACCTTGACCGCGCGTGGGTGGTCACGTCGTACGCCTTGGCGTTCGGTGCGCTGCTGCTCCTCGGCGGACGTATCGCCGACTACTGGGGCCGCAAGCGCTCCTTCATCGTCGGCATGGCGGGCTTCGCGGTTGCCTCCGGCATCGGCGGCATCGCGCAGAGCGGTATCGAACTGTTCATCGCCCGCGCCGGCCAGGGCGTCTTCGCAGCACTGCTCGCGCCCGCCGCGCTGTCGATGCTCACCACCACCTTCATCGGAGAGAAGGAGCGCGCCAAGGCTTTTGCCGTCTACGGCGCGATCTCCGGCGGTGGCGCTGCTATCGGCCTTCTCCTCGGTGGAGTGCTGACGCAGTACGTCGACTGGCGCTGGTGCCTGCTCGTCAACATCCCGATCGCGCTGATCGCCATCGCTGCGGCCGTCCCGATCGTCAAGGAAACCAAAGCGCACGGCGACACGAGCTACGACCTTCCCGGCGCTGTCCTCATCGCCCTGGGGCTCGGCTCACTGGTCTACGGATTCACACGCGCCGAGCACGGCTGGGGTCAGGCGGACACTTTGCTGTTCATCGCACTGGGTCTGGTCTTCCTCGCGATCTTCGTGGTCGTCGAGAGCCGCAGCAAGAATCCGCTTCTACCGCTGAGCGTTCCGTGCCATCGCGATCGCGGCGCTGCTCTGATCGGCTCCATGCTGGTGGGCGCCGCCCTGCTCGGCGGCACGTTGTACCTGACGTTCTACCTGCAGATCGTGCTCGGATTCAGCCCGGTCATGGCCGGCGTCGGATCGCTGCCGATGGCGTTCTTCATCGTCTTGGCGTCGACCATCGCAGCGCAGTTGTCCACCAAGATCGGCCCCAAGCCGCTCATGGTCGCCGGCCCGCTGGTGGCAGCAGTAGGACTGCTCATGCTGACCCAGATCGAGGTACACAGCTCCTACTGGACGCACGTGTTCCCCGGCCTCGCGATCTTCGGCTTCGGACTGGGTCTGCTGATGGTGCCGATGCAGAACCTCGCACTGATCGGTGTCCCCGACCACGACGCCGGCGCTGCCAGTGCCCTGGTCAACGCCACCCTGCAGATCGGCGGCGCACTCGGAACCGCACTGTTCACCACGATCTACGCTTCGGCAAAGTCGGCCTTCACCGCCGACAACGCGGCGCCGATCCCGCCGGAAGGCATTCCTGTCGACATGTCGAACGCGACCATCCCGACTGGTGACCAATTGGCGCTACTCCCCCAGCCGGTGCAGGACTTCGTCGCCTCGATGACGGACTACTTCTTCGGCGCCGAGGTATCCGGATACTCGGCCGCATTCGGTTGGGCGGCAATCCTGTTGGCGATCATCGCACCGGTAGTGCTGGTGCTGGTCCGCGCCAAGAAGGGTGATCTGCCCGCCGAGGGTGCAGTCCACATGGGGTAACCCCCCTGTGCGCCTTTATTAACCGCCCGCGGTTAATAAAGGCGCACAGCAGGTCAGGCCTTCCTCAACACCTCAGCCACCGGAGTGCTGCTGCGGCCGATCAACTTCTGTAGGTCACCCGACTCGGTGTCCAACGCCCCCTTGGCAATTGCAGCATCGGAATCGGCGAGGATCTGCGCAACAGGTGCAGGCAGTCCGACGCTCTCGAGAATGCCTTCGTATGCCTGCTCGTCCACGAACTGGTACGCGACAGGCTTGCCGGCAAACTCGCTGATCTTCTCGGCCAATTCGGCGTAGGTGAGCCTCTCGTCACCGCCCAACTCGTACACTGCACCTTCGTGGCCATCGGTGGTCGCGACTACTGCTGCGGCGTCGGCGTAATCCGCACGCGCCGCAGCCGCGATCTTGCCTTCCGCTCCCGCACCGACCAGTGCGCCGCGTTCGATCACACCGGCCAGGTCGTTGGTGAAGTTCTCCCAGTACCAACCGTTGCGCAACAGCGCGAACGGAATACCGCTCCGAGTGAGCACGTCCTCGGTCGCCTTGTGCTCGGCAGCAAGCTTCATCGGCGTGTCCTGAGCATTCAAGATGCTCGTGTAGGCGATGAATACGACGCCGGCAGCCTTCGCCGCGTCGATGATGTTGGTGTGTTGCGCGAGCCGTGACCCCACTTCACTTCCCGAGATCAGCACCAGCTTGTCGACGCCCGCCAATGCGGTTTCCAACGCCGAGGCATCGGCGTAGTCCGCTTGGCGTACAACTACTCCGCGGGCGGCGAGGCTTTCCGCCTTCTGTGGATTGCGGACCACTGCGACGATGTCGGACGCGGCGGTTCCCCGCTCGATCAACGACTCGACTACCAGTTGTCCGAGGTTTCCGGTTGCGCCGGTGACTGCAATGCTCATACGAACTCCCGATCCAGGTTGAAGCGTAAATGCGTTCTGCAACCATCATGCACTTATTTTTCGTAAGTGCAACACGGAGAGTTAGCGCTATCGGATCGTGCAGTAGTAGCCTGGGTTCATGACCAGCACCGACTCACCTTCACGTGCTGCCCAGACTCCTGATCCGAATGCCGACGTCGTGGACCCAACCCTCGAGGCTGACGTCTTCGCTCGCGGATGCAACTCTCGGGCGGCATTGCAGAATGCAACCGGACGCTGGGGCGCACTCGCGCTGGCGGCATTGAACGAGGGCCCGTACCGGTTCAGTGCCCTGCGCCGACGCGTCGACGGAGTCAGCGAGCGCATGCTCTCACAGACCCTGCAAACACTCGAGCGGGATGGCCTCGTGCACCGTGAGGTACTCGAAACCATCCCGCCCAAAGTGGAATACAGCCTGACCGAACTCGGCGCCGACGTCGCCGCAAAGATCACGGCCCTGATCGAACTACTCGAATCGCAGGTGCCGAAAATCGTTGCGTCACAAGCGTCGTACGACGCCCGGAATCAGCTCAACTTGTCCGAAAGCTGAGCGATGAACTCGTCGAATGCGTAGGGAACGCTCAGCACCGTCGGAGCGGACGTAGCCATCGCGTAGTCCATTCCGACCAGACGAACCAGACGGCCGTTCGACACCGAGGTCATGTTCGCGAACGGACCGAAGGACATCAGCTTGTCCAGGTTGGTGCCGTCGGCGTCGACGAGAATGAAGACGTCGGCGTCGAGTGTGTCGATGGATTCCATGCCCACGGACACCGAACTGTCGCCGGAAGTGCACACTGCGTCGACACCGGGCGAGGTCTTCACCCCGAGCTGGCCGAGAAGACGGATCCGCGGGTCGGTGCCGCAGAAGACGATCAGGCCCTCGTCGGTGCGCATTGCATACGTTGCGGTTTTGCCCTGGAACTGTGGGTGATCAGCGGCCTGCTTCTCGAAGTACGCCCCGGTCTCGTCGATCAGCGTCTGAGCCTGCTCCGGCTGTCCGAGCGCTGCACCGATCATGCTCATCTGCTTGTCCCACGCCGTATCCCACGGCTGGTCGGGGAACGCGACGGTCGGCGCGATGTCACTGAGGCGCTTGTACTCGCCCTCGTCGATGCCGGAGTAGACGGCGAGGATCACGTCGGGATCGAGCCCGAGGATCTGCTCGAACGGGATATCGGGATTGGTCGTCATGAGAACGGGCTTGGCACCGTTCAGACGCGAAGCGTCCCAGGGCAGGATGTTGTTCTCGATGCCGTCGCCGGAGAAGCTCTCCATGGCGACCGGAACCTTGTTCAGTGCGATCACCGCATCCTGGCCACTCCATCCGATGGTCACGATGCGCATAGGCTCCGCGTCGATCGTCGTCGAACCGTAGGCGTGGTCGACGGTCACGGGGAACGCCCCCGCCTCGGCGGCACCCGAAGCTTCGGTGTCCGATCCGGAGTGACCTGAGGTTCCACAGGCGGAGAGCGTCAGCGCGACGCAAGCCGCGAGCAGTACGGAACGAGTTTTCATGAGTGGTCCTTCGAAAGCCGAATGGTCGACTCGGGACGCTAATGCGTTGCGCGCCTACACCCCGACTCGAAGGCCTCAGATGGCGGTTTCGCAACACAACTCGACACAAAAGACGAAAAACCCCGTGTGCCTTTCCGGTAGTGCGAACTACCGAAAAGGCGCACGGGGCCGAAGGCCCTGCCGTCAGAAGTTGATCATGTGGCCTGCGAGGCCGTGGATCGCTTCCTGCAGTGCCTCACTGAGTGTGGGGTGGGTGTGGACGTTGCGTGCCAACTCGTTGACCGTGAGGTCCCACTTCTGGGCCAAGGTCAGCTCGGGCAGCAGTTCCGAAACGTCCGGCCCGATGAGGTGCCCGCCGAGCAGTTCGCCGTACTTCTTGTCGGCGATCAGCTTGACGAAACCGGTCGGGTCACCGAGACCGTGTGCCTTGCCGTTGGCAGCGAACGGGAAGTTCGCGACCTTGACGTCGTAGCCCTCGGCCTTGGCCTGCTCCTCGGTCAAACCGAACGAGGCGACCTGCGGCTGGCAGAACGTCGCACGCGGCATCATCCGGTAGTCACCGAGTGTCTGCGTCTCCGCGCCGCCGATGGTCTCGGCAGCGACGACAGCCTGAGCTTCCGCGACGTGCGCGAGCTGCAGTTTGGCGGTGACGTCACCGATGGCGAAGATGTGCGGGACGTTGGTGCGCATGTAGTCGTCGATCGCGATGGCGCCGCGATCGGTCAACGCGACACCGGTGTTCTCGAGACCGAAGCCCTCCACGCGCGGTGCGAAGCCGACGGACTGCAGAACCTTGTCGACGACCACGGTCTCGATCTCGCCGGACTTGTTGTCCTTGATCGAGACGGTGACCTTGCTGCCGTCGTCGCTGATGGACTGCACAGCGGCACCGGTCTTGATGGTGACGCCGAGCTTCTTGTACTGCTTGGCGATTTCCTTCGAGACGTCGGCGTCCTCGTTGGGCAGTGCCCGATCGAGGAACTCGACGATCGTGACGTCGACGCCGTAGTTCTTGAGGACGTAACCGAACTCCATGCCGATCGCGCCGGCACCGACGATGAGGATCGAACCCGGAAGGTCACGGGTGAGGATCTGCTCTTCGTAGGTCACGACGTTCTCGCTCAGCGAGGTGCCGGGCAGCAGCTTGGTGTACGAACCCGTCGCGATGATCGCGTTGTCGAACGTGATCGTCTCGGTGCCACCCTTGCTCAGCTCCACGCTGATGGTGTTGGCGTCGACGAACGTGCCCTTGCCGTCGTACTCCGGGATCTTGTTCTTCTTCATCAAGAAGTGAATGCCCTTGACTCGCCCGTCCGCGACCTTGCGGCTGCGATCGAAAGCGGAGCCGAAATCGAAGGACACGTCTCCGGACATGCCGAACGTCTTCGCTTCTTTCGTGAAGATGTGCGCGAGTTCGGCGTTACGGAGAAGCGCCTTGGACGGAATGCAGCCGACATTCAGGCATACACCGCCCCAGTACTTCTGCTCGATGATGGCGGTGCTCAGGCCCAGTTGTGCCGCGCGGATAGCAGCGACGTACCCACCGGGGCCGGCTCCGAGGACAACGACGTCATAGTGTGAGGTCACGATTCACCAGGGTAGTCCTGCATCGTTTCGCTGTCCCCAGATGGTCGTATTACCCGTCGGTAGCCCACACTTCTCGGGCAACTCGGGCGAAATTTCCGCCGTACACGGCCTCGATCGACGGCTCGTCGAAGCCCCGCTCACGCAATACCTGATCAAGTGTCAGCACCTCCTCCGGAGGAGTCCACTGCAGTGGCCCCCACGCGGTGTACGCCTCGGAGAACGACGACGGGTTCTGCTCGATCTCTTCGCGGAAGTCGTCGGCGTCGAAGGAGAAGTCGGAGCCGATCCCGACATGATCGATGCCGACGAGTCCCACAGCCTCTTCGATGTGGTCGGCCATCGCGGACAGCCGAGCCTGGTCGTCATCCGGTCCGTTGACGCCGAGGAATATGCCCACGCCGTTGACCCCGATTACGCCGCCGGTCTCCGCACACGCTCTGGCCTGATCGTCGGTGATGTTGCGCGGATGCTCCCACAACCTTCGGAGGTTCGAGTGGCTGTAGATCATTGCTCGCTGGGTGATAGCTGAGATGTCCAACCCCGTCTGTACCGAACAATGTGAGCCGTCGACCGTCATTCCGACGCGATTCATCTCGGCAACCAGGTCACGGCCGTATCCACTCAACCCCGTGTCCGCCAGGTCCAAGCAGCCGCAGCCGGCAGCGTTCATGTAGTTATACGTCGGCAACATCGAGCGGACTCCGAGGTCGTAGAAGTACGAGACGTTGGCCAGGTCTCCCTCCAGCGGATTCGAGTCCTCCAGGTCGAAGGCCAGGGCGATTCCGCCGGACTCCTGAATCTCGACGACGCCGTCGACGCTGAAGACAGGGGTGATCTCCGGGAACTCGACCCGCGCCTGCCACGCGAAACTCTTGGCGATTGCCGTCGAGTCCGCGCGAGTCTGCGGCGAGTAACCGACGTTCACCGAAACGTAACTCCCCGCTGGGCGCTGATATCGGAGAAGATCTTCGACAGACGCGTTCGACTGCAGAGGTAGGCAACAATGTTGTTCCCATAGTGGATATGTCCGGTTCACTCACTAATCCCGTCGATGATCAGGGAAATTCACCTGAAACTGGTCGTACGTTCAGCAAATCTCTGGTTCACTGGCGGATAACGCACCGATGCGGTAGAACTTACAAGACTCACACGCCCTGTACCTATCGACAGAGCATGTACCCAGCATGAATTCCCGTACGGGAACAGCAACAAAGGACCGTTCACTCCTGGGCGGATTCGAAGGAATTTTAGGTGGAGGTTTCTGAACGTATGCGTGCTCGCACTTTCAAGCGTGGCCGTCTGGTCGCCGCTGTAGCCGCAGTATCCGTGCTGCCGATGCTGATCAGCCCTGCAGTGTCGTCCGCAGGCGGAGATCCGTCGACCACCACGGCAACTGTTGCCAAGGCAAACACAACGGGTTCCAAGCTCTCGAGCCGCACGGACAACGGGCGCATCGCCACCATCAAGGTGTACTCCCCTTCCATGGAACGCGATATTCCGCTCGAGGTCATCCTCCCGGCAGACGGCAGCGAACCCCGCCCGACCCTCTACCTGCTCAACGGTGCAGGCGGCGGCGAAGACCGGGCGACGTGGCAGCGTCAGACCGACGTCAACGAGTTCTTCGCTGACAAGAACGTCAACGTCGTCACCCCGCTCGAAGGTGCATTCAGCTACTACACCGACTGGGTGAACGACGACCCGTCCCTCGGCCGTCAGAAGTGGCAGACGTTCCTGACCCAGGAACTCCCGCCCGTCATCGACGCCGAGTTCAACACCAACGGCGTCCAGTCGATCTCCGCGATCTCGATGACCGCGACCTCGGTCCTCAACCTCGCCATCGCAGCTCCGGGCCTCTACAAGGGCGTCGGTGCATACAGCGGATGCGCCGAGACCAGCACACCGGTCGGCCAGTCCTCCATCGAACTGGTTGTGGGCATGCGCGGCGACGCTGACGTGACCAACATGTGGGGCCCCCTCGACGGCCAGGGCTGGATCGACAACGACCCCGTCGTCAACGCCGAGAAGCTCCGCGGCACCGAGCTCTTCATCTCCACCGGCTCCGGACTCCCCGGCCCGCACGACACCCTGAACAACGAGGCGATCAACGGACAGGTCGGCACACTCGCCAACCAGGTGATCGTCGGCGGCGTCATCGAGGCAGCAGTCAACTACTGCACCCACAACCTCGCCTACCGCCTCAACGATCTCAAGATCCCGGCCACCTTCGACTTCAAGCCGACCGGCACCCACTCGTGGGGCTACTGGGAAGACGATCTCCACAACTCCTGGCCGATGCTCGCTCGTTCGATGGGCATCTGACCGAAATCGTTCCGACTCGACCCCGCTCCCTGCACTTCCGGGAGCGGGGTCGAGTGCTTGTCTGGGCCGATTCGGGGGTTAATTCGGGGGTTAATTCCGGGGCCAATTCAATTGTCAGGCAATCGAATCGCGTCACTTTCTGCGCCCGCTCTGCTTTACTGACACATAACAAAAAGTGAACCTGTTCCAGTAAGGGCTCACAGGCACTTCGATCCGTTCCGGATCCGAAGACATTCAGGTGGAGGATCCGAACGTATGCGTGCTCGAATTTTCAAGCGTGGCAGTGTGATCGCAGCTCTCGCAGTGGCCACGGTGCTGCCGATGCTGATCAGTCCGGCGACAGCTTCTGCGGGCGGTGACACGTCCGGATCGCACGTCGTGAGCAACACCAAGACCGGCGACCGCAAGGTCACCATCTCGGTTTTCTCCCCGGCGATGGATCGCAACATCCCGCTCGAGGTCATCCTCCCCGCAGACAACAGCGAACCCCGCCCGACGCTCTACCTGCTCAACGGTGCAGGCGGCGGCGAAGACTCGGCGACCTGGCAACGCAAGACCGACGTCATGAACTTCTTCCAGGACAAGAACGTCAACGTCGTCACTCCACTCGAAGGCGCGTTCAGCTATTACACCGACTGGGTGAACGACGATCCGGTTCTCGGTCGCCAGAAGTGGCAGACGTTCCTCACCAAGGAACTCCCGCCCGTCATCGACGCCGAGTTCAACACCAACAAGGTCCAGTCGATCTCCGCGATCTCCATGACCGCGACCTCGGTCCTCAACCTCGCCATCGCGGCTCCCGGCCTCTACAAGGGCGTCGGGGCGTACAGCGGATGCGCTGAGACCAGCACCCCCGTCGGTCAGAGTGCGATCGAACTTGTCACAGGTACCCGCGGTGGAGCTGACATCACCAACATGTGGGGCCCGCTCGACGGTCAGGGATGGAAGGACAACGATCCGGTCCTCAACGCCGAGAAGCTCCGCGGCACCGAGCTCTACGTCTCCACCGGCTCGGGACTCCCCGGTCCACACGACACTCTCGCCAATCCCGCGATCAACGGTCAGGTCGGTGCGCTCGCCAACCAGGCAATCGTCGGCGGCGTCATCGAGGCAGCGGTCAACTACTGCACCCACAACCTCGCCTACCGCCTGAGCGATCTGAAGATCCCGGCCACCTTCGACTTCAAGCCGACCGGCACCCACTCGTGGGGCTACTGGCAGGACGATCTCCACAACTCCTGGCCGATGCTCGCTCACTCCCTGGGCGTCTGACCCGATTCGTTCTCACTCGACCCCGCTCCAGTGTTTCGGGAGCGGGGTCGAGTGCTGTCGGGAGCGAGCAGTAAGAATGGACGTATGACTTCCGATCAGCAGCCCACCACCGGCGACGACCCCTACCTCTGGCTCGAAGACGTGACCGGTGAGTCTGCACTCGATTGGGTCCGTCAGCACAATGCCGTGACCGAGGAGCAGCTCACCGACAACGAGCGCTTCGATCGACTACAGAGCGACGTGCGCGAGATCCTCGATACCGACGCGCGAATCCCCTACGTCCGCCGTCGAGGTGAGTTCCTCTACAACTTCTGGCGCGACAGCACCCACGTTCGCGGATTGTGGCGACGCACGACGTTCGATCAGTACGTCACCGACGACCCGGAATGGGACGTCCTGGTCGACCTCGACGCCCTGGCCGAGGCCGAGGGCGAGAACTGGGTCTGGAAGGGCACGCAACTTCTACGGCCACACCGCAACCGTGCATTGATCAGCCTCTCCCGCGGCGGGGCAGACGCGGCGGTCGTTCGCGAGTTCGACATCGACAAGCGCGAGTTCCTCGCTCCCGAGGGCGAGAATCCCGGCTTCTACCTTCCCGAGGCCAAGACCGACATCGACTGGATCGACATCGATACCGTCTACGTCGGAACGGATATCGGACCGGGGTCGCTCACCGATTCCGGATATCCCCGTCTGGCCCAGCGGTGGAAGCGCGGCACTCCCCTCTCCAGCGCCGAGACCGTCTACGAGGGCCAGGCCACGGACGTGGCCATCTCGGCTTCGCACGATCCGACGCCCGGGTTCGAACGGGACTTCGTCACTCGCTCGGTCGATTTCTACAACTCTCAGCATTTCGAAGTTCGCCCCGACGGTGAACTGGTGCTCGTGGACGTCCCCGAGGACGCCGGGATCTCGATTCACCACGAGTGGTTGTTGATCCGCACCAAGTCCGTGTGGGCCGTCGAGGACACCGAATATCCGACCGGCGCACTGCTTGCCATCCGTTACGACGA
The DNA here is from genome assembly GCF_003860625.1 of Rhodococcus sp. NJ-530. Lineage (NCBI taxonomy): Bacteria > Bacillati > Actinomycetota > Actinomycetes > Mycobacteriales > Nocardiaceae > Rhodococcus > Rhodococcus sp. NJ-530. Next base: position 1,623,469 of record NZ_CP034152.1, on the reverse strand, counting down.
TTTCCTTGCCGGCTCACGAGCACTGACATCGATCTTCGAACCCGACGCACATTCCTCGCTCGAGCACTACACCTGGACACGCGATCATCTGATTCTGGTGGTCCTGACCGACGTGCGCACGACGCTGCGAATCCTGACGCCGGGCGAAAACGGCTGGGAGGATCGACCTTTCGAAGGGCTTCCAGAACTGACCAGTATCGAAATTCTCGACACCGACCCTGATGTCAGCAACGAGTACTTCGTCAATTCGAGTGGATACACCTCCCCTGCAACTCTTTTGCACGGCGTGATCGGCGAAACCGAACCCACTGCCCTCAAGCAGGCTCCCGCGTTCTTCGACGCCGAGGGCATCACCACGGAGCAGTTCTTCGCCACCTCTGCCGACGGCACCCAAGTTCCGTACTTCGTGGTGCGCAGTCCGCGTAGCGAGCCCGGCCCTACCCTGCTCTACGGGTACGGCGGATTCGAGATCTCGCTGACACCGTCGTACAGCGGTTCTCTGGGCCGTGCCTGGCTGACGCAGGGCGGAACCTATGTGGTTGCGAACATTCGTGGTGGCGGCGAGTACGGACCCGGTTGGCACACACAGGTTCTCAAGGCCGGGCGCCACAAGGTGCACGAAGACTTCGCTGCCGTCGCGAGAGACCTCGTCGATCGCGGAATCACGACCCCGGATCTTCTGGCAGCTCAGGGCGGTAGCAACGGCGGCCTGCTGATGGGCATCATGCTGACCAAGTACCCCGAACTCTTCGGCGCCATCGTCTGCCAGGTCCCGCTGCTGGACATGCGCCGATTCCATCTCCTGCTGGCCGGCGCGTCCTGGATGGCCGAATACGGTGACCCCGATGTCCCGGAGGAGTGGGCATTCATCTCGGAGTACTCGCCGTATCAGAACATCGACGCCGCCGCGTCGTACCCACCGATCCTGATCGCGACGTCCACCCGCGACGACCGCGTCCACCCCGCGCATGCCCGCAAGATGGCTGCAAGGCTGGAAGAGGTCGGCAAGCCGGTGCTGTATTTCGAGAACATCGAGGGTGGCCACGGCGGCGCCGCGGACAATGCTCAGCTGGCCTTCAAGACTGCGCTGACCTACGAGTTCCTCTGGCAGAAACTCGGCTGATCTTTCAGCGGTCGCGTAACCACGCGACGACGCGCTCGCTCACAGCGGTGGGATTGCGTATCCAACCGTTGTGACCGAGTGGTTCGTCGATGTGCTTCATCGTCACTTGGGCCCCGGAGAGCTTGTCCACCAGGTTCTTTGCCGACCGGCGTGGAGCGAGATCGTCCCCTTCGATCGTGATCGACAGAACCGGCAAGGTCAGGCGAGCGATCCGCTCCTCGTAGTCGATATCCGCACCGACGGGTTCCATGCGACCGGTCCTGGCGAACCGTGCCCAATCGGTGATCAGTACTTTCGACTGTCGACCGAAGCCGCCGACGTTGACCCGGTCTCCCGGCCAGAAGCCGGCGATGTTGGCTGTCACCGACATCGCGGACGAACCCAGATAGAGTCCGGGCGCACGGATTCCGGGGAATCCGCGGTGATACGGCGATCCGGAGGCAACCAGGATCAGTCCGCCGAGCCGGCCCCGAATCCTCGACGCGTACATGACCCCGATCTGGCCGCCCATGCTGTGCCCCATCAGAAATGGTGTGCTGGCCGGAAACCGCTCACGCACCACCTCGAACGTCGCCGGACAATCGATCGAGACCAGTTCCTGATATCCGAAAACACTCGACGCGCTCGGGCGCGGTTTGCTGTCACCTTGGCCACGCAGTTCACCGATGGCCGCATTGAAGCCGGCTTCGACCAGGGCCTGCGCCACCGGATCGTAGAACCCGGCGGGAACTCCGAGCCCGGGCAACATCACCACCACGGGTGCGTCGTCGTTCGGTCCGGGAAACAGACGGACCGGGGTCACGGTGCCGTCGGGGAGTTGGATCGGTACGGTCTCCATTCAACTCACACTAACCACCCACGCCGCGGATGGGCAGAGCCCACGCGCCGACTATTCGAGGCTTCCCACGATCAGCGGATCCGGAGTACCCACGATCTCGTAATCCTTGTTGTCGTAATCGAACTGACTGAGCACGTGACGCATCGCGTTTATCCGCGCGCGTTTCTTGTCATTGCTCTTGATGACGGTCCACGGAGCGGTGTCGGTATCGGTGAACCGGATCATCTCTTCCTTCGCCGCCGTGTACGCATCCCACTTGTCCAGAGAAGCGATGTCCATCGGCGAAAGCTTCCACTGCCGAACGGGATCGACCTGTCTGATCGCGAACCGCGTGCGCTGCTCCAGCGGGGAAACCGAGAACCAGAACTTGATCAAGCTGATGCCGTCGTCGACGAGCATCTGCTCGAACAACGGCACCTGGCGCAGAAATCGCTCATGCTCCTCGTCGGTGCAGAAACCCATGACCCGCTCGACCCCGGCCCGGTTGTACCAAGATCGATCGAACATCACCAGTTCCCCGGCGGCGGGAAGGTGCTGCACGTAGCGCTGGAAGTACCACTGCGTCGACTCGCGAGCCGACGGCTTCTCCAATGCGACGACCCGTGCGCCGCGAGGATTGAGGTGCTCCATGAATCGTTTGATCGTTCCGCCCTTGCCGGCAGCGTCGCGTCCTTCGAACACGATGGCGTGCCGTGCGCCGGTTTCCTTCGACCAGTTCTGCAGCTTGAGGAGTTCGATCTGCAGCAGACGCTTGGACATTTCGTACTCGTCCCGAGGCATCCGTGCGTCGTACGGGTAGCCCTCCCGCCAGGTGTCGACCTCGAAACCGTCCGGCGACGTCAGCAGCACCGGATCGTCGTCGTCATTGTCGTCGACGGTGAAGGCGGCGGTGTCGGCCAGATCGACGGCGGTCGAGAGATCCGCGAAGGCGCTGAGGAACGGTCGGCGTTCTGCTAAATCGGTCACCGCCGACAAGTTAGTCTCCCGCAGCAACTGTTCGGTGAAGCTGGGATGAACTACCGGGGTATGACACGGCGGCCTCAAAAGATCAGGGTGCAGATGGGGGTCGTCCCCGATGGTGCGCGGTGCCATCTCGCTTCAGAATTGAAGCATGACATTCGAAAGCAACACACCTCGCCCCTTCACCCGTTCCAACGACAAGAAAATGTTCGCCGGAGTGTGCGGCGGAATTGCAGATTACTTCGGCGCCGACGTCAATCTTGTCCGTCTACTCGCCGTTATCGCCGCTATTTGCACGGGCGGAACCGCGGCTTTGGTATATCTCGCCGCCTGGATGCTCATGCCGTTAGGTTGAGGATTCCGGCACCTGACATGGCGAGAATTACGCGCCGACAAAAGGTATTTCGGGGCCTACGCGCCAACACGAGCAGGCCCCGAAATCAACAATCTACTTGGCGGCCTTCAACTCTCCACCGCTGAGCGCAGCGAGGGCCTCGAGACCCTTGACGGCCAGGCCACTGACGCTGCCCAACCCCTGACCGATGATCGCACCGACTGAGCCGGCAGCGTCCATGACAGATCCTTCAAGCATGACGTTCTCCTTTAGATGTTCAGTGGTTCACTTGGGACGAGCAAATGACGCCGATCAGAAAACTCAGGGAACGACAGGCGGCGTAAAGCTGAGGGTGTCGAGAGATCCGAAGATTCCACCGGCGGTGTCAGCCAGTGAACCGAAGAGGTTTGCACCGACATTGTCCAATCCCAGCAGCATTGTCAGCAAAGCCTGCATCGGTGCACCGTCCCCATTCGGACCACCGAGAATATCCATCAACGAACCCATGTTCAGCTCCTCGCGTAGGTGATTCTTTTTACCGTCGGTGACGATTATCGAACCAGTCCGGCGGTAGACACTCGACGTGTCGACAGTCACATTAATCCGCGAGATAACGACTCGACACCACTACGGACAATTACCTTAATTAGGATGAATTCGACAGAAATTTCCCGAACACAAATCGTCGATTCACCACAAGTTCCGACGCAAGTTGCACTTTATCGTTCGACTACCTCACGATTTTGGTCAGAAACTGCCTGCAAAAGCGTCGTGAACCCCACCCGCAACAATTCGACGTAGTGCTCGATATCCGGCATCGTCTCTTGCGAGACGATGACATTGAGCGTCAGAGAACCTCCACGCGCAGCAATGAGGAAGTGGCGCAGAATGTCTCCGTCGACCGGCGCCTGCCCGCCGAGAACTGCCACCGCCGGCGCACCTTCGAAAACATTGCCGTCGACTGATACCGGGACATTGCTGATCGTCGTGTTCTGAATGACCTTGTGCGAAGGGTCCAGCTTGTTGAGCCGACGCGAGAGACCGGTGAGTCTGAGCAGAGCCGCAGGCGAAGTTTCGATGCGCGTGCCGTAACGACGGACGGCTGGGTGTGAACTCCGCCCTTTGGCCCTCAGCGCCGAATCTCTGATTCGTGTCAGCCGCTCGACCGGATCTTCGACGTCTGTGTGCAGATCGACCGTCAACAGCGCCAGTTGGTTGGCCGACTCCCATTCGGCTATCTTCCGCATCGATCGGGGAACCATCGCCGCCAACCCACTGGCCGATTTCTCGCCCTTCTCCGACAGGTATGCGTCGAGAGCACCGGCGACGACGGTCAGGAAGATGTCGTTGACCGTCACGCCCGGAACGGCCGCTCGGATCGCCTTGATGTCTGGGCCGTCCAGCGTCAGGAAATCGATCGTGATGTCTCCGCCCAGCACGCCGTTGAATCGGGTCGGTAGGCGGTCGGCCGAGTACGTAGGCAGCTCTCCGGCCTCTTCCGCCTCCCGAACCGTCTCGGCCGCAACCTTTGTCACGGACAGACCCCGGCCGAAACGGATCGCCTGGCCGGGCAGACCCACGACCGTGCGCCCGATCAAATCCAGCGACGAAAGCCCCGAACCGGCACGCTTCGTCTCCGGTTTCGGCGGACCGGAGAACAGAAGGTTGGTCAGATCGCGGATCGCCAGACCGTCACCGGCCCCGTGGTGGGTCTTGAGCATGATCAGCGTCAGATTGCCCGGTAGCTCGTCGATCCCGTGCACGCCGGTCATGACGTGCAACTCCCAAGGCGGCCGGGACAGGTCCATCGGCTCCCCGAGCGAGCGCCCGAGCAATTCACGAACCGGCGCCCACCCGGCAACAGGGGCACGATGGACGTGCACGTGATCATCGACGTCGAAATCGGCCGGGACCCAATAGGGATAGTCCAGATCCAGCGGAACTCGCTGGAGCCGACTCGTGAACAGTGGCCAGTACCCGAATCTTTCGGTGATCCACCGAACCGCGTCGTCGTGCGTCATCTCTGCGAGCGGATGGCCCGTCGTGTCGAAGAAGTAGGCGCAGACCATGTGGCTCAGATGTCCGCCGGACTCGTTGTAGACGAACTCCGCGTCTCGCGGTCCCATCTGAGATACCGCGGCTGGCAACGAGTTCCGAAAGATCATGCATGCCCCTCAATTCCGACGCTGAACGAATGTCCGAATTGTAGCGAGCTGACATGCAGATCCTCTGGGTTCTGCTCGGAATCGTTGGGTGTCACCAAATCCAGCAATCGGAGAAGGTGCCTGCGATTCCGATCGATCAGGAGGCAACCTCTTGGTTAGGTGAATCCGCAGTCTGCATCGCGGCTGCCGCTGCCAAGTCATCGAAACTTGCCTCCTCCGCACGAGCAAAAGCCCGGCCCACCGAATGGTGGGCCGGGCTCCAGGAGCTAGGTGGAGATGGACTCAGAAGTCCATGCCGCCCATGCCGCCGGTCGGATCGCCTGCAGGCGCCCCGGCCTTCTCGGGCTTGTCAGCGACAACGGCTTCGGTCGTCAGGAACAGAGCCGCGATGGACGCTGCGTTCTGCAGTGCCGAGCGGGTGACCTTGACCGGGTCGTTGATGCCTGCAGCGAGCAGGTCGCCGTACTCGTTGGTCGCAGCGTTGAGGCCGTGACCTGCGGGCAGGTTGGAGACCTTGTCCGCAACAACGCCGGGCTCGAGGCCTGCGTTGAATGCGATCTGCTTGAGCGGAGCGGACAGTGCAACGCGAACGATGTTCGCGCCGGTTGCCTCGTCACCTTCGAGCTTGAGGTCGTCCAGTGCGGGAGCTGCCTGGAGAAGTGCAACGCCACCACCGGCGACGATGCCCTCTTCGACGGCTGCCTTTGCGTTACGCACTGCATCTTCGATGCGGTGCTTGCGCTCCTTGAGCTCGACCTCGGTAGCAGCGCCGGCCTTGATGACTGCAACGCCGCCGGCCAGCTTGGCCAGACGTTCCTGCAGCTTCTCACGGTCGTAATCCGAGTCGCTGTTCTCGATCTCGGCGCGGATCTGGCTGACACGACCGGCGATTGCGTCGGCGTCGCCGGCACCCTCGACGATGGTGGTCTCGTCCTTGGTGATGACGACCTTGCGTGCCTGGCCGAGGAGCTCGAGGCCTGCGGTCTCCAAGGAGAGTCCGACCTCTTCGCTGATGACCTCGCCACCGGTGAGGATGGCGATGTCGGCGAGCTGAGCCTTACGACGGTCACCGAAGCCGGGAGCCTTGACGGCAACAGACTTGAAGGTGCCACGGATCTTGTTGACCACGAGGGTGGAGAGAGCTTCGCCCTCGACGTCCTCGGCGATGATCAGGAGCGGCTTGCCGGACTGGATGACCTTCTCCAGCAGGGGCAGCAGGTCCTTGACCGTGGAGATCTTGGAGCTGACGAGCAGGATGTACGCGTCTTCGAGGACGGCTTCCTGACGCTCTGCATCGGTGGCGAAGTACGCCGAGATGTAGCCCTTGTCGAAGCGCATGCCCTCGGTGAGCTCGAGCTGCAGGCCGAAGGTGTTGGACTCCTCGACCGTGATGACGCCTTCCTTGCCGACCTTGTCCATAGCCTCGGCGATGAGCTCACCGATGGACGGGTCGCCGGCGGAAATACCGGCGGTAGCAGCGATCTGCTCCTTGGTGTCGATCTCCTTGGCGGTCTCGAGCAGGCGAGCTGTGACAGCCTCGACAGCCTTCTCGATGCCGCGCTTGAGGCCGAGCGGGTTCGCGCCGGCTGCGACGTTGCGCAGGCCTTCACGGACCAGAGCCTGTGCGAGAACGGTAGCGGTGGTGGTGCCGTCGCCAGCGACGTCGTCAGTCTTCTTGGCGACCTCCTTGACGAGCTCGGCGCCGATCTTCTCGTACGGGTCGTCGAGTTCGATCTCCTTGGCGATGGAAACACCATCGTTGGTGATCGTGGGGGCGCCCCACTTCTTTTCGAGAACGACGTTGCGACCCTTGGGGCCCAACGTCACCTTGACAGCGTCGGCGAGGGCGTTGAGGCCTCGCTCGAGGCCACGACGTGCCTCTTCGTCGAACGCGATGATCTTTGCCATTGCGAAGTGATCCTCCGGATAGGGGGTGACACACAAGGTGACCGCTCGTCGGGTCACCTCATCGGCACAAGGCGACCGTTTGACCAGTCACCTCATTACACGGGCGACCGATTTGCCTGGTCACCCATCTACGCCTGTGGTCTAGTCAGTGCCCGCGACGGACGACCGGGGGTGTCTATGGTTCCCGGTCTCACTGCCTCGACCTGGCACTCACGGTTCGCGAGTGCCAACTGCATTTTTAGCACTCGAGCGTGCCGAGTGCAAGGTTGAGCCTCAGCCCGCGATGCAGAACTGTCCGTTACTCAAATTGACCGCAAACGAGAGCACTCCGACGCAGTCGACGCCATTGGCATCGGCCGTAGCGCCCGCTCCGTAACCAGCGATGGCGAAGGTGACATTTCCGTCAGCCGCCCCGGCCCGCGCGATACCGCCGCCGAGCGCAAATGCCTGCGCCTGACCGTTACCGCGAGAAGCCCCCAGCGCGGTTCCGAAGCCGTTTGCATATGAATTGGAGTAGCCGTTGTCGGCGGCGACGCTCACAGCGGTACCGCTCTCGGCAGCACCGGCCTGCGAACGGCCGGCTCCGACGGACTGCGCGCCGCAGCTCGCGGTCTCGGAGACCTGGATGTCATTGGCCGACGGCGGCGAGACACACGTGACGGGGGCTGCCGAAGCAGCTCCCGCACCGGTCAGCGCCAGCCCGGCGGCGAGCCCCATACCTACAGTCATCACAGCCCCTGTTCTCGCCAGGCGGCCCCCCAACCGACTACTGGAAATTCCGCTGACTCGAGAGGATGAGCGACGGAACCAGACTGACGAGATCAAGGGCATAGAAAACTCCTTCGTGGAACAAGTTCATTGGATTCGGGCGCGAGAGTACCCGCTCGAGTGAAGTCCGTCACCCCCGCCTGGTCAAGCCTCGAGGACGACCCCGAGAAGGGCCGGAAGATCCGCGACCGAATCGATGACATGATCAGGCTTCTGAACCGACAGATCGAGCACTGTTTGCCGAAACTTGCCTGTGCGCACCAGAACTCCGGTCAAGCCGACTCGTTGTGAGGAGAGGACGTCCCCGATCAGATCGTCGCCGACCATCACCGTCGCCTCAGGTTCGACATGCATCAGCTCCGTGGCTGTCAGGAACCCCGTGAGAGACGGTTTACCCACTGCGGCGATATTTACACCTGCCACTTCCTCGAAGCCCGGCAAGTACGTTCCGGTGTCGATCCGAAGGCCGTCTACGGTCTCCCACATCATCCCGCGGTGCATCGCGACGACGGGCACACCGGCGAGCAGAAGTTCGAGCACTCGGCTCAGCGCCTCGTGAGTGAACTCCGGGCCGGCACCGCCGAGAATCACGACCTCCGGATCGGCGTCGTCGAATTCGATTCCCTCGAGATCGGCAGACACGTCACCGTGATTGAGGACCCACGCCCGCGCGTCCGGATACGTCGCCCGCACGTACTCCCCCGTGAGCCTGGCGGCAGTAACTATCTGGCTCGCCTCGACCTCGATACCGGCGTCGCACAACCCCTGCGCGATGAGCGACGAACTGCGCGAGGTTGTGTTGGTCAGAAACCCACAGGCCAATCCCCGCCGCCGGACTTCGCGTACGGCTTCCCCTGCTCCCTCGATCGGCTGCCAGGACGTGAGCAGGACTCCGTCGATATCGAACAGAACACCTTCGATGTCGGCCATTGCACCAGCCTATATTCGCCATCGAGGTCCTGCCGAGGCGTCGAAACCCGAAATCCGTCCATCGCTCAGTAGGCTCCCACCCATGGACCTGCGCGACGACGACCTATTCTCCGTTGCCGGTTCTCTGGCCGAATTGCTCGGCGCTCCCGTCACGATCGAGGACGAGAACTCGACTGTCCTCGCGTACTCCGGCGGCGAGCAGGCCGTAGACGAAGCCCGCATCGGCACGATCCTCGGCCGGCAGGTACCCAGCCGATTCCGCCAATTACTCTCCGATGCAGGAGTATTCGATCGTCTCCACCGAGAGAGCGACCCCATCTACGTCGACCTCGAAGACCCCGCGATCACGCCGCGACTGGTTATCGCAGTTCGCGAGAACGATCACCCCGTCGGCTCGATCTGGGTCGCACTGGCCGGAACACCGACGCCCACACAGGAATCGATACTTCGTTCCGCGGTATCTGTCGTGGCCGAGAGAATCGCCTCGGAGCGTGACCGGGTCGACAGCACACGTCGTCGCCAATCCCAGCGCGTCCAAGCACTGATCGGCGGTGGCGAACCCGCATTCCGCGCCGCCGACGACTTGCGGTTGGCAGGTCCGCTCACGGTGGTCGCGGTCGGAACCGTCACGGGACCACTGCCGGCGGGGTTGGTCGCCTCCTTGAGCTTGTACCTGGACACTCTGGCCGTCGACGCCGTGATCGCACAGTTGATCGACTCGACGTACCTTGTTGTCGGCGCTGACGAAGCGAACGCCCGCCGACTGTTGGAGGACTTCCTCAGCCGCGCCCGCACACGAGCACAACTTGCCGTTGCGGTGGGCCGCACCGTGAAATCAGCCAGCGAATGCCATTTGTCACGCGCCGACGCCGACCATGTTCTGGGCGCGCTGCGACACAACCGGTCCGGCGGGATTGTCGCGGGTATGAACGACACCTTGGCGTCGGTACTGGCCTTACATGTTGCCGACATATTCGACGGACTGAGCACCGCCACACCTATGCACGCCCTGGAAGGGTACGACCGTCGACATGGAAGCGAACTCGTCGCAACGGCCCACACCTTCCTCGACAAGGGCGGTGATGTCGCGAGTTCCTCCGCAGCATTGCATGTTCACCCCAACACTCTCCGCAATCGATTACGCCGCTGCAAGGAGATGTGCGGGGTTGACCTGAGCGACGCGGACACTCGACTGATCCTGATGCTTCAGTTCAAACTACGAAGTTCCTGAGCCGGCGAAGAAGGTATCGGAGCATCTCCCGTGCCGCTCCACTTTGGGAGGTATTCGACAAAATATCACCCAAAAGTATTAACGACCAGTCCGCCAAAAGTCATAATTACCGGCCACGATTCCCAAAACCCAGCAATTCGGCAATCATCAATCTTGCAATCTGGTTAGCGTTCCGCAAGATCTTCCTCTCACGGCCCAAATAGGCCATTTTGGTTGCCTGACCAGCATAAATGAAACACGTTTCAGTTTGGTTCTACAAATTCCTAGTCAAAGTGGACTTGCTCGAGCTAACCTCATTCTCGTCACGCCACATAAGACCCCGAACGCCACACGGATCTCTTAGCAGAACGATCGCAAGGGTCCGTGCACTAGTCGAACCTGCTCTTTGTGGAATGCAACAAGCATGCGCCGATGTACAAAAAGTCTTCCAGATCTATCGAAAGGATGGAACTTCATATGATCGCAATGTTCCTTCAAGCAACGGCTGCGTTGTTCACCGGATTACTGGACAATGTATGGAGCGGATCCCTAGTGCCCGGCATCGAGGGCGCCACCGGCTCGCTAGCCGGATTAATCGAGACCGGCTCATCGCAACCCTGATCCATTTCAGAACATCACCCAACGACAGGAGTAAACGATGGATCTAGGATCGATGGTGCCTTACCTCAAGGAACCGATAATTTTGCAGATCATTTCATTGCTCGTATACAGAGGCTCCATGGCGTCAGTCGACTTCGACTGGCAACCCCCACTCGGCTGACTTCAACAGAATTTCCTACCGTGATAAAAATCTACCGCAAGGAGCGTTAGCATAGTGGATACAGCAAGTATCATCGACGCAGTCACGAGCATTGATTCGCAATCATTGCTTCCCCCGTTCGTTTATGTGCAGGCAATAGTCGACGGCATCTTCAAGTCTATCTCCGCAGCCATCAACCTAATGGCTAGCGGTTCTGCAGGTATTGGTGGAAGCATTCAGACCGCCCTCGGCTCGACCGTTGCCCCGTAGTCGGGAGAGGAGACAATAATGTTCGATCTTTCAATGAGCTATCTGTCGGATCTGGTGGGATTTGGCTCAATCGACCTAGTAGGTACGTTCGCGAAGTATCTCAACACCCTGTCCGCGTACACGCCGACGCCGCTCTAAGGAAAGGTGATTTACAATGCTGCAAAGATATATCACCAGTTTGATCGCCTGGGCTACTGGGACCATAGAGTTGACCGGCCTGGGAAGTACCATTCTGCAGAAGTAAATTCTCTGGTGCAACTTCTCTACTCTGAACTTCGATGATCCCCGAGGCTCCAATTCGCCTCGGGGGTCATTTCGCGTTCCAAGCACGAGAGTTTTCCAGGCACGAGAGTTCCGGGCCACGAGAGTTCCGGGGCACGGACACTTTGATCCGGCACCCGCCACGTGAGGAGTTCGACATGAGACTGCCCAACCTGCTGGATGCGGCTGTCACACAGGTGAATCCGCGAGACGCGGACTTCGTCTACAACGAGTCCGCCGGCCACCTGAAGCATCTGGTCGGCGTGTACTTCTTCGAAACATCTCAGCACCCAGCCGCAGAATTCACGCAGGCGCAAGCCGTCGATTGGGTCACCGCCAGGCTCGGACACAATCGCATGTTCACCCACCGAATCCAGCACACGCCACTGGGACTCGGCCATCCGTACTGGGTTCCAGACCCCAACCTGGATGTGGGCGACCACGTGCGGGTCAACGCGATTTCCGAGCCGGGTTGGGCACCATTTCAAGAAATGCTCAGCGCCCTGCTGACCTCGAGAATGGATCTCAGCCGCCCACCCTGGGAACTGCACTTTTTCACGGGGATCGAGGGGCTTGACGCTCTACCCGGCAGGCTGACGGCGGTTGTGCTCAAGTCTCATCACAGCGCGGCCGACGGAATCGCGATCCGAATGCTGGGTGAAGCCATATTTTCGGATGCGCAACGGCCGAGGAAATCAGCACCTGCAATACGGTTCCTACGGGGACGTCTCTTCACGCGATCAGTGCTGAGTTTCCCCGGCCAACTTATCCAGTTCGCCAAGAGCATTCCGGGCAATCGGGCTGCTGCCCGTGCGGTAGTCGAGGCGAAGAGTGCTGGAGAATGGGACGAGTGCATCTACGAAAGTACTAGCACCCGCTTCAACTGCAAGGTAAGCGGGTCGGCATTGGTGGAGCCGATCATCCTCGCAGGCAACGAGGTTCGGCATGTGAAGAACGCAGTCCCCGGAGCGACTGTCAACGACGTCCTTCTGGCTGTGGTCGGTTGCGCGATGGCGCGATACCTTACCGAGAAGAGCGAAGCGCCTCGAGGTTCTCTGTTCGCGATGGTTCCGCGGTCCATGCGCAAGCAAGAGGAGTGGGAGTCCGCAAACCAATTGGTGAATCTGTCCGTGAACATGCACACCACGATCACGGATCCGCTGAAGAGACTCGCTCTCATCGCAGAGTCTGCACGCTCGGAGAAGGCCCGTACGTCCCACACAGCGGTCCGGCGGATGAGCACAGTGTTGGAGACCCTACCCGCTCCGATAGCGCGGTTGATGGCATATTCACGTCACCATGACGACTACAAGCCGGATGGGCCGCGGTATCAGCACACGATGGTGAGTAACATTCCGCTCTCGGTCAACGGACTGACCCTGAACGGGGCAACTGGCACTGCCGTACTCGCTAATCAAGCACCGGTCGACGGTGACGGGCTGCGGCACTTCATGGTAGCTGCGAGTGGCGGCAACCTAACGCTCAACGTGATTGCAGACGCCGCAACGATGCCAGATCTAGGCCACTACCTGGAGTTGCTTCGCGCGAGTTTCGAGGAACTGAAGGAAGCCGCAAAGACGCGTGAGCTCGAGAGCAACTCGACCGTCATCGCATCCTGATCCCTTATTCACCAAGACATTACGAGCCCGGCCTACCACTGCGGTAGGTCGGGATTCTTGTCGAGCGGGTAATTCTGCACGTAACTCGCATCCACATGGTCTGGAAGCGCCTCCCGGCACACACTTCTGGCACTCACGCACAAGACTACGCAAAACAGCGCTGCCTGAGTGGGGTGTCAGGCAGCGCTGTTATCACCGGGGTCCGGATTGACTATGGATGCAGAACGCCCGCACCCGAATTCAGTGCCGGGTAACTACCGGTCGCACCCACCGCATTGGCGGGAATGCATGAGGTCGGCGCACTGACTGTCCCGAAGATAGGCACTGACGCCTTCGATGTGAAACGGAAGTAATTCGCCGAGAAGTTATACATCTGGGCCGCGGTGCCCTGAGTGTCGAACTTCACGTCCAACGCACTGTTCCGAGTTTGGAAACTGATCTTCGGAAGCTGGTATGTCACGCCTACGCCGACATCCGCACCGTCCACGATCAGTTGCGATCCGGTATCGGTGAGAGTGACCGTGCCTGTGTAGCCCGAACCGGAACCGGCCACCAGTGCGGCCGATCCTGCGACGAACGTCGCTGGGTCATAGCGGTAGACAAGCCTGACGTCATCAATGCCGAGGAATGTGACACCCGAGACGCCAGAACTGCTGGGCGTCGTCGCTGAACCGGGCTGAAGGGTGTATGAATTTACCCCGGGCGTGGCATTCACAGTGACGTGGTTAGCCGTGACCGAGGTTGGAACTACCTGATCCACGGTCTGCCCAACACTTACAGCGCGGCACGCCTGGTTATAGCTCGTCACCGTCGTACCTGCAGTTGCCGACGCCGGTGCAACTGCTGCGAATACCATGCCCGCCGAAGCAGTTGCTACTGCTAGAGCGGCCACCGTACGTTTTGCCGTTGAAACATGCATATCTTCTACTCCTCATTCCCTTTCGGGATCGGTTTATAGCGTTGATAGCACTTCCCGCCAAAACGCAGTTCGAGTAAAGTTGAACTACTGCATTGACAGCCTCCGCATCACCGGAATTTTCGCGGCGAAGGGGAAGTCTTTGAGGCCGTGCGCAGCACGATAGGATTTGTTCACTACCGATGCACGACCGAAATCTTGACAACGGAGATTAGCGATACGACATCACCCGGGAATCATGTCTCGATTCCGAAAAAGATGACGTCCGACCGTGAGAAACCACCTCCAATCAGCTGGTTTGGTAGCACCCATTCCACTGGATGCTCACACCGAGCGGTAAGTTGGAACAGCTGATCGACGATTGAAGGCCATTCACGATTTGCCGCTTATGTGATGACCGTCACCATACCTCAATTACTAGAACTTGTAACAGTTTTTGAAAGAAATCTCTCGACAACTTGAAATGGCGCCCCCACTTACATCCAGGATTTGCACGCGACTAATACCAAGGAACTAACATTCAGCGAAACATTAATACTAAAGTATTAACAACGCAGCTCATTCGAGAGATGGTTAATACTTTAGTATTAATTCAAAAGTTCCAGCGCATTCACGAACCGACTCACTGTGATTCGCTTCCCAAGCGAGGGCTGTGCACTCGCACAACGCATTCCCCGAAGCTGTGGCCGAACGGCCAGTCCTTTTGCCGCCCCCGCGATTCATGCTTGAGAGAAGAGCCGGATGTGACCGGCGTCTCGGTTCGAGCAGAGTCTGTAGAAGGAGTGCGTCATGGGAACTCGTCAGAGCCCCGATCGTGTGGTCGTGGTCGGTGCGGGCGTTGTCGGATTGTCGACGGCCTGGTTCTTGCAGGAACGTGGAGTCGAGGTCACCGTCGTCGATCGCGACGGGGTCGCAGCCGACGCGAGCTGGGGCAACGCCGGTTGGCTTGCCCCCGCATTGACGCTTCCGCTGCCCGAACCCGCAGTGCTCCAATACGGCTTGCGCGCGATGCTCAGCCCGTCGTCCCCGGTGTACGTGCCACTGACCACCGATCTGAAGCTGATTCGGTTCCTGGTCGGGTTCGCGCGCCACTGCACGCCGTCGAAGTGGCAGGAAGCGATGTCGGTCTACACCGAGGTCAACCGAACAGCCTTGGGCGCGTATGACGAACTCGCCGACGGTGGCGTCAAAGAGCTGACCCGCCTGGCCGATCCTTTCCTCGCCGCGTTTGCATCCGAGAAGGACCGACAGACTTTGGTGGACGAGTTCCATCACGTCGAGGCCGCGGGCGGCGAGGTCGACTTCGACCTCCTCGACTACGACGCGATTCATTCGCTCGAGCCTTCACTCGGCCAGGGTGTGAAAGCCGGTTTGCGTCTGCGTAATCAGCGTTTCATCGATCCCCCGTTGTTCGTGAACTCGTTGGCGGACGCGGTTCGTGAACGCGGTGGAGAAATCGTCAGCGGTTTCGAGGTCACGCAGATCGACGATCGGGTCGGCGGAGTCAGTGTTCGCAGTGCACAGGGTGATTCACGCGACGGTGACTCCGTAGTCATCTCGAGTGGTGCCCGCTTGAACAAGCTCGCCGCACCGTTCGGTGTGCGCAAACTGGTGCAGGCCGGACGCGGATACAGCTTCAGTGTCAAGCCTGAGCACCTCCCCAAGAACCCTGTGTATTTCCCCACCCAGCGCGTTGCGTGCACGCCGTTGCACGATCGCTTCCGCGTGGCCGGAATGATGGAATTCCGCAGCCCTGACGCGCCGCTGGATCCGCGCCGGGTGCAGGCGATCATCGATGCAGCCAAGCCGATGCTCAGCGGCATCGACTGGACTGCACGGGAAGAGGAGTGGGTGGGCTCACGGCCGTGCACTACCGACGGTTTGCCGTTGATCGGCGCCACGCGCTCGCCGCGCGTGCACGTCGCCGGTGGTCACGGAATGTGGGGAATCGCTCTGGGTCCGTTGACGGGAAAGATGGTGGCCGACTCGATGACCGGTGCTCAGACGCCGACCGTCATGCGCCGCTTCGATCCGCTGCGCTGACAGCCGGTTTCACCCACTTGTAGTACGCGCCCGTCAGCAGAACCAGCCATCCGGCGCCGACGAGCAGCGCAACTCGGGTATCGGCGATGACGCCGAGCAACACGATGACAAAAGCCAGGAACACGATCGCGAAGATCTGACCGTACGGCCACAGCGGCACTGGAAACTTCAGTGCCGCTGTTTCGTCTGCACTCATCTGAGCGCGGGAACGGAACTGCGAGAGCAGGATCATGATCCAGACGAAAATGGTGGCGAAGGTCGCCAGCGAGGCGATGACGAGGAACACCTGGTCCGGGATCAGGTAGTTGAGCACTACTCCCACCAACAGGGCAACGGTCATGATGACAACGGTCATCCACGGAACACCGTTGGCGGAGACTCTCTTCATCACCTGCGGGGCCTGGCCGGCATGCGACATTCCGAACATCATGCGACCCGCACCGAAAACGTCGCTGTTGATGGCTGACAGGGCTGCGGTGATGACGACGATGTTGAGGATCGATGCGGCCGTTCCCAATCCGAGGTTCTCGAAGATCTGGACGAACGGGCTGTTGTCGGAGTTGATGGTCTGCCACGGAATGATCGCCATGATGACGGCGAGGGTGCAGATGTAGAAGAGAATGATGCGCACCGGGACCGTGTTGACGGCTTTCCTGATGGTCTGCGCCGGATCCTCGGCTTCGCCCGCGGTGATACCGATGATCTCGGTGCCACCGAACGCGAACATGACGATCGCGAAACACGCGACGAATCCGCCGAAGCCCGTCGCGAAGAACCCGCCGTCCGACCAGAGGTGGCTGATTCCGGCATCGGTGTCGTGAACGCCGAATCCGAACACGATGATCGCGATGCCGCCGGCGATCATCGCGATGATGGCGGTGATCTTCACGAGCGTGAACCAGAATTCCAGTTCGCCGAACACCTTGACGCTCAACAGGTTTATCGCGCCGATGAAGAAGACGACAGCCAGAACCCAGATCCATCTCGGTACGTCCGGGAACCAGAACTGCATGTACAGGCCGAAGGCGGTGACGTCGGCGAGGCACACGATCACCATCTCGAACGTGTACGTCCACCCGGTCATGAAACCGGCGAGTGGTCCGAGGTGCTTGTTCGCGTACTCGCTGAACGAACCGGAAACCGGGTTACGGACCGCCATCTCGCCGAGCGCTCGCAACACCAGGTAGACCGCGATACCGCCGATCAGGTAGGCCAGGAGCACCGACGGGCCGGCTCGTTTGATGGCCTCGGCGCTGCCGTAGAACAGTCCGGTTCCGATGGCTGATCCGAGGGCGATGAAGCGGATATGGCGCGCTGTCAGCCCTCGCTTGAGGCCATCCTGCGTCGCGGCGTCGCTGTTCACTTCTCGGTACTCCAGTCGGATGGATCGTCATACGTGCGCGAACCATTGTCCGCTACCACCGCGCGTGTTCCCGCACGACCCTGTTGGACGGCCGTACAGTGACCTGACACACATGGTCCATTGACGGATCGCTTACGATCGACAAAAGTGTTTGTAACTTTACGTAGCATCAACTCGACTGGAGAGACTGTGTCCAACACCCTCGAAGCAAGCATCGACATCGACGCATCACCGCAGGACGTGTGGGCAATCGTCGCCGACCTGCAGCGCATGGGCGAATGGAGCCCCCAGTGCAAGGTGATGAAGGTAATCGGCGGGACCGTGCGTGAGGGCGCCAAGACGATCAACGTCAACCGCAAGGGCCTGCTGGTCTGGCCGACGTCGTCGAAGGTCGTTCGCTTCGAGCCCAACAAGTCGGTGGCGTTCCGCATCGCGGAGAACCGCACGATCTGGTCCTACGAACTCGAGCCGACCGCTACCGGCACCAAAGTGACCGAGCGTCGCGAGGCTCCCACCGGAACGTCGAAGGTCTCGCAGTTCCTCGTCAAGACCGTCCTGGGCGGAAACGCCGACTTCGAGGTCGAGCTCGTTGAAGGCATGAATGCCACCTTGAAGCGTGTGAAGAGCGAGGCCGAGGCGGCTGCACGCACCTCTGCTTGACCCTCGACCTGGTCGAGGCATCAGGATCCGTTCCATGGATCCCGTGATGACACAGATAGCGCAGGCACAAGAATTGGCGAGCTCCGGCGATCGAGCCGGGGCTCGCTCTGCGTTCGAGAAGGTGTGGGAAGAGATCAGCGCCGCCCCCGATGCGCTCCACATCGTCTCCCTCGCGCACTACATGGCCGACGTTCAAGACGATCCGGCTCAAGAGCTCTGCTGGGACCTGCGCGCCCTCGACGCTGCAGATTCGTTGACCGACGCGCGAGCCCAGGAACACCACGCATCGCTGCAGGTCGCCGGTTTCTATCCATCGCTGCACCTCAACCTGGCTGCCGACTACCGCAAACTCGGACGCGACGCCGAGGCCGTCGAGCATCTGACGAAGGCCGAGGCGTCGGTCGGCACACTCGCCGACGACGGTTACGGCCGGATGATCAGGGGCGCTATCGAGCGACTGCGGGCAGAATTGATCCGTGACCACTAGTTCCGCCCTCTTGACGATCGGCGAGATGTCCAGGGCGTCGGCGCTCCCGATCAGCGCGCTGCGGTTCTACGACAAGGAAGGCGTGCTCGTCCCGCATTCCGTCGATCCGCACACCGGTTACCGCTGGTACACCGACGACCAACTCCGCGACGCACGCGTGATCGCCGGTATGCGGCGCGTCGGTGTTCCGATCCGCGACATGATGGCCGTCCTGACCGGACCGGAACCCCATTCGTGCCTCGACGCCCATCTGCGCAACCTCGAGGACGGTCTCGCCGACGCCCGGGCCGAACTGGGACGAATCCACCGCCTGATCGACGCGCTACCTATCTCCGGCGGCGTGGACATCGACTCGTGGGATCTACGACGCGCACTCGACGCCGTGCTGTTCGCCGTGAACGAGGAATCGGAGTTCCCGATACTTCGCGGCGTCCACCTCGACATTCACGACGGCGTCGCTGCGTTTGTCACCACTGATCAGTTCCGGCTCGCGGTCGCCGAGGTGACAGTTCACTCCGCTCTGACGGTGTCCGCTGTCGTTCCCGTCACCTTCGCGCGATTGTTGCGCGACGTCGCCGGCGTCGTGACGCTGACTTTCTCCGCGCGCACGGTGACTGCGTCGTATCCGGGAGGTGAGGTGTCCAGCCCCCTGATCGAGGACGGAGAGTTCCCCGATCACCGAATCCTGCGCGAGCACCACAACGCCGTCGAACTGAGCGGCGACCACCTTGCCGCCCTGCTCAACGGCACCGAGGACAGTGCCGTCGTCAGCGTCGGCGAAGACGGTGGTGCCCGGGTGGATCCGGGCGGAACGGATCCCCGTGAGAAGTTCCGAGTACTGGTCGACCGGCAGCGACTGCGCGACGCCGCCGCAGCCCAACCGGGGCGACAACTGGTGATCCGAGTAAGCGGTGCGACGCTCCCGCTGGCGATACGCACCGGCGACTGTGTCGGGTACTACTCGTACTTGATGCCACTACAGCCTGTAGGAGAGAAGGCGTTCACGTAATCTATGGATGCTCTACCACCCCGTACTGTCAGTGCGACCAGCAGAAGACCTACCGAGTAGTTAGAGGAGCCTGTGGCACGCCGACCCACACCCCCCGGAACCCCGCAACCCACCGGGATCGGACATATCGTCGATCTGGTTCGCCATGCGATTCCGCCACTTCATCCCGCCGGCCTGCCGTTCGTGCTGGCCCCGCTGGGAGTTGCAGCTCTGGGCCGCAACCGTAAGTGGGTGCGCCGAGCCGGTCTGACCACCGCCGCCGCATGCGCCACGTTCTTCCGTCACCCGCACCGGGTGCCGCCCAACCGCATCGGCGTCGTCGTCGCACCCGCCGACGGCGAGGTGGCGTTGGTCGACAACGCCGTTCCGCCCGCCGAGCTCAATCTCGGAAGCGAGCCGCGCCCGCGCGTCAGCATCTTCCTGTCGGTTCTCGACGTGCATGTCCAGCGCAGCCCTGTCGGTGGAACGGTCAAAGAGGTCGTTCACCAGGCAGGCAAGTTCCTCTCCGCAGATCTCGCCGACGCCAGCGAGGTCAACGAGCGCAACAGCATGCTGATCGAAACCGCCGATGGTCACGACGTTGCGGTTGTCCAGATCGCGGGACTGCTCGCGCGCCGCATCGTCTGCTACGCCGGTGTCGGTGACGTCCTGCCGATCGGCGACACGTACGGACTGATCCGTTTCGGCTCACGCGTCGACACGTACTTCCCCGCCGGAACCACACTCCTGGTCGAGCCGGGACAACGCACGATCGGTGCTGAAACAGTTATCGCGCAACTGCCGTGAAGACGCCGAAGATGAAGTCAGCCGTGAAGAAGCCGGGAGCAGCCCAACCCGGCGCGAAGATGCCCAAACGCACCCAGGCGGTGCGGTTGCTGCCGTCCGTCATCACCATCCTGGCGCTGTGCGCCGGGCTGTCCGCCGTCAAATTCGCTCTCGACGGACAACCCGGTACCTCGCTCGCGATGATCGGCGCCGCTGCCGTCCTCGATTCACTCGACGGCCGCATCGCGCGACTGCTCGACGCCACCAGCAAGATCGGCGCCGAACTCGACTCACTGGCCGACTCCATCTCCTTCGGCGTCGCCCCGGCCCTGGTCCTATACGTGACCTTGCTGGACGGCACCAGCATCGGCTGGATCATCGCGTTGATCTACGCGGTCAGCATCGTGTTGCGACTCGCCCGTTTCAACACTCTGCTCGACGACGACGACGTCCCCGCGTACGCACGTGAGTACTTCGTCGGCGTGCCGGCTCCGGCCGGCGCACTCATCGCCCTCACTCCCCTGGCCGCGACGGCTCAGTGGGGTGACGGCTGGTGGTCTTCGCACTTCGTCGTCATCGTGTGGACGCTCTTCTCGGCTGCACTGATCGTCAGCCGCATCCCGACGCTGGCGATGAAGTCGGTATCCGTGCCGCCGCACATGGCGGCCGGCCTGCTCGTCCTGGTGACGTTGGCTGCGGCCGCACTCATCACCTACCCGTACATCCTGCTGATCGTTCTCATCGCGATCTACCTGGTGCACATCCCGTTTGCCGTGCACTCGAAGCGGTGGGTGGCAGCACGTCCCGAAACCTGGGACATCAAGCCTTCCGAACGCCGCGCGATCCGACGCCAACCCAACGTCGGTGGTCGCCGCTCGGCCGCTCGTCTCGGATTGCGGCGACCCCGCTAGTCCACGACGTACTCTCGAGAGGTGACTTCGCCGGAACTCGCCCTCACCGTTCGACTCAACACCTCTGCCGCCGACCTACGCCGCGGGGTAGTGCGCTTGCACCCCGAAGCGTTGGCGGCGTTGGGCATCCGCGAATGGGATGCCATCGCACTCATGGGAGCCCGCGGCACCGCGACCGTCGCGGGCCGTGCGCCCACCGGAACCCCGGCAGGCACGATCCTTCTCGACGACGTCACCATGTCGAACGTCGGCCTGACCGAGAACTCATCCGTCGTGGTCGGTCCGGTGACGGTGTACGGAGCGCGATCCGTCTCCGTCACCGGCTCGTCCATGGCGACAAATTCGATCAGCTCGACGGTTCTGCGACAAGCCCTTCTGGGCAAGGTCGTCAGCGTCGGCGACACGGTCTCGCTCCTCCCCCGCGATCTCGGTCCGGGTACGAGCACTTCCGAAGCCACCCAAGCGCTTTCCCGTACCTTCGGCGTCGCGTGGACATCCGAACTGCTCACCGTCACGGCCGTCGAACCTGCCGGTGGTCCGGTCAGCGTCCAGCCGAATTCGGCAGTCAACTGGGGTTCCGGCTCGGCGGGCACACTGACACCGAGTGCGCTTGTTTCCAGTCCGGCCGCCGTCGCGATCGAGCCTGCACCGTCGGTTCCGCTGGATCACCTCGTCGGCGCGCAAGCGCAGGCAGCCAAGCTGACCGAGTGGCTCGGCCTGGCACTCGACGAACCAGAACTGCTCCGTACGCTCGGCGCCTCCCCGCACCTCGGCGTCCTCATCACGGGCCCCGCCGGCGTGGGCAAAGCCACGTTGGCCCGCTCGGTCCTGTCCTCGCGCAAACTTGTCGAACTCGACGGCCCGGGAGTCGGTGCCACCGAGGCGAATACCCGCCTGCAGCGAATCGTCGACGCCGTTGCTGCCGTGCGCGGCGGTGGCGTACTGCTGATCAGTGACATCGACGCTCTGCTTCCGGCCACCGCGGAACCGGTATCCGCACTGATCCTCGAACAACTGCGCAGCGCCGTCGCAACCCCGGGCGTGGCATTCGTCGCGACCTCCGCCCATCCGGAGACCGTCGACGCGCGCCTTCGCGGACAGGATCTCTGCGATCGAGAACTCGCACTTACCCTGCCCGACGGCGCAACCCGCAAGGCGTTGCTCGAACTCCTGCTCCGCCGCGTGCCCACCGGAACCCTCGAACTCGACGCCATCGCCTCGCGCGCACCGGGATTCGTGGTCGCCGACCTCGCGGCGCTCTGCCGTGAAGCTGCCTTGCGAGCGGCGACGCGGGCGTCCAAATCCGGTGATTCTCCGGAGATCACGCAGGAAGATCTTGTCGGTGCCCTCGAAGTGATTCGGCCACTGTCTCGTTCGAGTACCGAAGAACTGTCGATCGGCAGCGTCACCCTCGACGACGTCGGCGACATGGTCGAAACCAAACAGGCCCTCACCGAAGCGGTGCTGTGGCCGCTACAGCACCCCGACTCCTTCGCACGCCTCGGTGTCGACCCACCCCGCGGCGTGCTCCTCTACGGCCCTCCCGGCTGCGGTAAGACGTATCTCGTTCGTGCCCTTGCCAGCTCAGGTCACCTCAGCGTCCACGCCGTCAAAGGTGCGGAGCTGATGGACAAGTGGGTCGGCGCCTCCGAAAAGGCCGTACGCGAGTTGTTCCAGCGCGCACGCGATTCGGCGCCCTCGTTGATCTTCCTCGACGAAATCGACGCCCTTGCCCCGCGTCGTGGTCAAAGTTCCGACTCCGGGGTGTCGGATCGCGTCGTAGCCGCGTTGCTGACCGAACTCGACGGCGTCGAACCGCTACGCGACGTCGTGGTGTTGGGCGCCACCAACCGACCGGATCTGATCGACCCGGCTCTTCTGCGCCCCGGCAGACTCGAACGTCTCGTATTCGTACCGCCGCCGGATGCGGAGGCCCGCAAAGCGATTCTGCGTGCTTCCGGCAAGTCGGTACCGCTCGCCGAAGATGTCGATTTGGACATTCTGGCCGTCGATCTCGAGGGATACTCGGCAGCAGACTGCTCGGCTCTCCTGCGTGAGGCTGCACTCGCCGCCATGCGTCGGAGCATGGACGCGGCCGACGTGACGGCCGCGGACGTGGCAACCGCCCGTGAGAAGGTACGTCCCTCACTCGATCCCGAGCAGGTGGCACACCTACAGGCGTACGCGGACAACCGATAAGGACTGACCATGGCTGCTGATCTGGTTCTGTACGGCGACATCGTGACCATGCACGAGGAAGCACCACGCGCCCAGGCGCTCGCCGTGACGGGCGGCCGGATCACAGCCGTCGGCGCGCGCACGGACGTCGAGGAACTGGTGGGGCCGGATACCCGCGTCGTCGACGTCGGAGGTGCCACTGTTCTGCCGGGGTTCATCGAGCCACACGGTCACCCTTTGGAAGAAGCCATCGTGCTCGGGCCTGACGTCGTCGACATCCGGCCTGTCACGATCGCCGAGGCGGACGCCGTAGTTGCTGCCGTCGTCGACACTGTTCGTTCGCGAGGTGCTGCCGGCGCTTCTCTGAACGGTTGGGACCCATTGCTGCAGAAGGGCCTACCCGACCCGACCATCGACTGGCTGGACTCCGTAGCGCCGGAGTACCCCCTCGTGATCATGCACAACTCGGGACACGTCGCGTATTTCAACACGGCGGCAGCAGTGCAGGCCGGCATCACCCGCGATACCCCCGATCCGATCGGCGGATCGTACGGCCACGACGCGACGGGCGCACTCGACGGAGCCGCGTACGAAATGCCTGCGGTGTTTGCAGTCGCGGGCCACGCAGTCACCATCGGTGACGACTTCCCCGCACTGGTGGCGGCCGAATGCGCCCGGCTGAACGCCGCGGGAATCACCACCATCGCCGAATTGTCGTTCGACCCCAAGATGCGGCCAGCCCTGGCCGCGATAGCTGACGCCGGACTGCTCACCACCCGTCTGCGGCTCTACGAGATGTCCAACGACGCGCGCACTACCGAGGCGTCACCGGGCGACGGAAACGACCTGGTGCGCCAGATCGGCATCAAGGTCTGGTCCGACGGTTCGCCGTGGGTCGGCAACATCGCCACCAGTTTCCCGTATCTCGATACCGAAGCCACCCGTGCGCTCGGGATCGCCTGCACGCACGGGCATGCCAACTACACCGGCGAACAGATCCACGACATCAGTTCCGCTTACTTCGCCAAGGGGTGGCAGATGGCGTGCCACGCCCACGGCGACGACGCGATCACCATGGTTCTCGACGCGTGGGAACGACTTCTGAAGGAGCACCCCCGGCCCGATCACCGGTTGCGTCTCGAACACGTCGGCGCGATGCGTCCGGATCAGTTCGTCCGCGCGGCGGAACTGGGCGTCACGGTCAGCATCTTCATCGACCACCTGCACTACTGGGGTGACGTTCTGGTGGATGACCTGTTCGGCCCCGAATACGGATCCGTCTGGGCCGCAGCAGGTTCTGCGCTGGCAGCCGGGCAACGGTTCACCTTCCACAACGACGGACCCGTCACCCCCGCCAATCCGCTACGAAACATGCAGGACGCCGTCACCAGGCTTTCGCCCAGCGGCCGCGTCGTGGCACCCCAGGAACGGATCCCCGTGGACGCCGCCGTGCGCGCCCATACGGCCAACGCCGCGTGGCAGCTGTTCAGCGAAGATCACATCGGGTCCATCTTTCCCGGTGCCTACGCGGATCTTGTTGTGCTGTCGGCAAATCCCCTCGACGTCGAGCCGGCCGAGCTGGCCGACATCACGGTGCTCGCCACCGTCCTGGAGGGCCGGACGGTGTACGGGGACCTGAGCGCGATCGGCTGATCGGTCGCCGAACGCCGTGGACAAAGGCCGATAACCTTCTCTGCTCGAGTTCCAAGGATTGTTGCGAAACCGGAGACGGCGCAGGTGGTCTCAGGGTTCAGTGCGGATGTCGTCAACGACCTGAGCGATCGCATGTTTCGCCCAGGCCGTGATCTGCTCGTTCGTGTCGCGGTAGTACGGCAAGGCAACCAATGCAATCGACAGAGCCCATGCGCGGCCACGCGTCCAAGTGCCCTCGTCCACGTCAACATGAAGCCGGAATGTATGCCGAGCGCTCGGCGTCAGCAGAGTCCATGCAATGAGGCAGTCGAGATTGCCTGCCGCAAATCGAATGAAGATCCGAAAAGTCCCAAAAATCGGAATTGTCGAAAATTATTGCATAGGAACAGTTTTCGAGATACAAGTCTTGTGTTCGAAACTTTGTTCGATTAGACTTTGAGCATGGACAGTCGGGATGCGTGGCAGTTGGATGGTGAGGGCCTCAAGGGTGAGGTTCTGGATCTGGTGCGTGTCCGGCACGAGTTGCAGTCGCGGATGGTGTTGTTGATCGTGGAGATGTTTTCCCGTGAGGTTCTTGGCGGGAAGGGTTTTCGGGTGATCGCGCAGTGGTTGCATGGTTCGACGAATCTGGAGATCGGTGAGTGCAGCCTGCTGGTCGGGTTGGCGCGGTTGTTGATGCTCGAACCTGTTGTCGCGGATGCATTCCATCGTGGTGACGTGGATGCGTTGAAAGCCCGTCAGGTGGCGTCGTTTTGTCAGCATCCGCCGAAGAACATGACCCTGGCGGATGTGGACAAGGCCCGCGGGATTCTGTTGGGGTTGGCGTCGAAGAACATCACGGATTGTGATGCGGTGCGGGCAGCGATCCGGCGGATCGAGAAGCAGTACGGCAAACGCGAAGACGGCGTCCCGGTCGGCGAGGATTCGGAGCGTAACGAGTTCTACGCCTCGAAAGGCTTGTACGGGCGGGTGACCGTGAAGGGTGATTTGGATGCGGTGAACGGGGCGCGTCTGATCACGTTGCTGTCGAGCCTGTCTGCGCCGACGCCGGAGAAGGACGGCGTCAAGGACACCCGCACGCCGGCGCTACGACGGGCGGACGGGTTCTGCGAACTACTGCGGCGGTACGAGCGGGCGGGGTTGGGTCCGATCGAAGGCGGAGTGAAACCGCACATCACGGTGACAGCGTCGGCGAAAGACATGACCGACCTCAAAGCGTTGAAAGACCTCCTGCCGTCGACTCAGGAACTGGGTTTCGCGTGGGCGGATTGGGTAGGTCCGATCAGTATCGATACCGCACGGATGTTGGCCTGCGACTGCACCGTGACGCGGATTTTGTTGGATGAGAACGGGGTTCCGCTCGACTGCGGCAAAGAAGCAAGGACCGCGACGGTACCCCAGCGGCGGGCGTTGGCGGTTCGGGATGGCGGGTGTGCGTTTCCCGGGTGCGGGACGCCGTCGGGGTGGTGCGATGCCCATCATATTGTTCACTGGAACGATGGTGGCCCAACGGATCTCGATAATCTGGTCTTGTTGTGTGGTCATCATCATCGGACGCTGCATCACACGGAGTGGCGGGTGGAGATCGGCCCGGATCGGAAAACGGTGTTCTATCCACCGATGTCGATCGATCCGTATCAGCGGCCGATCGGCGGGAACAGTCCGCCCACCGCGGCGTGAATCGCGACAACTGAAGACGTGAGCACCGGGGCACGATCATGCCCCGGTGCTCATGCTGCGTTCCGCCATCTTCGCGGAGACGTACGGCCTACCAGCGGTTCCGAACCTCCTCGGCAAATCCGAGGAGATCTCGAACCACCACGGAGGTACCGTCGTCGAGGATTACTGTGCCGGAGAACTTTCCGAACACCTGATGCTGAATCGAACGCAGCACCCCGACGTCGAAAGTCGCGGCACGGTCGATGATCGGCTCGAAAGTCATCTCGAAGCGACCATCGTTGCTCGAGAAGTTCCACGGAGCGCCGTCGTACGTTCCCTGCGGGATGCCGAAGTCGATCCTGTCCAGTTTGTGTGCCCGCCCTCCGACAAACACGATGTTCTCGCTGGCCGCCGTAGTATCGCCGAAGCCGTACCCGATGTTGAATCCGAACCGCTCGCCGTTCACCAGTCCGGATGCAGAACCCCAGTACCAGGTGTTGTCGTAAGTCCAGACTCCCCTGCCCCAATCGAGAACGCCGAACGAGTCCTCCGAGCGAAATGTGAAGTCGTCGCTCCCGATTCGCACGGTCCCGGCAGCGGGCAGGCAGTTGATCTTCTGGTTGTAGTAAAACGAACGGGACGCCTTCGGAAACGGTGTGGCGATCACCATCCGGTCATCGGCAGGACTCGCCAGGAACAAATCGGCATGAAGACCTCGCCCACCGTCGAAAGCCGGGTAGTCGACAATCAGGTGGCGCCCACCGTCCACATGGCGAAACCCGAAGCGAGCTTTACCTTTCGACACCACCACATCACCGTCGTCCGCGCTTTCGGGCAGACCGAGCCTTCCCATCGGGAACGGCAGCATCACGTTTTCGGTGATCTCGTGTGGTGTTCGGAAATCGAGCCAGGAGACTCCGAGCAAGCCCATGTACCCGTTGTCGGCGACGGTCAGCGCGATGCCGTAATCCGCAGTGAGAACGCAGTAGTAGTCCCACTCCTTGATCCGGAACTTGGGAGCGGTGATCGCAGAGCGTCGATACTTGCGAATCTCCGATGGGGCCCAACCCGTCTCGACCAAATGTCCGCCATCGTCGAGAAGCGGGCCGGGCGACATCAGTGTCTGCATTCTTACTTCCAGCGTCCCAAGATCTCGTTCGCACGGTTGGCCAATGCCATCTGGAAGAACGGACCGAAGCTCACACGTGCCACTCCGAGCGGCCCGAAACTTGCCGGATCGTCCTGGTCCGGGATTCCGATCGCATTGATCGGAAGTGGAAGTTCGGACGTCAGGCGGCGCTGGGTCGCGTCGTCATGCCGCCCGACGGGGTAGAGAACGTCGGCGCCGGCGTCGGCCGCCAGCTTGAGGCGTGCGATGGCGCGATCGACGCGATCGGCCTCGTCACCGACCTGCTTCACGAACAGGTCGGTGCGCGCGTTGACGACAACGTGAACTCCGGCTGCGTCGGCGGCCTGACGAAGCCCACCCACGAAGTCGGCGTGCTCCTGCGCCTCGCGCAAGCGTCCGCCTTCACTGTGAACGGTGTCCTCGATGTTGAGTCCGACAGCGCCGGCATCGATCAACCCGTCGATGAGAACTGCCGGCTCGAGCCCGTAACCACCCTCGATGTCCACCGAGATCGGGGCGTCGACCGCACCGGTGATCTGCTTGATCCGGTGCAGAAGTTCGTCGAAGGTGATGCCCTCGTTGTCCGGCTTGCCGATGGAATCGGAAACCGGATGACTGCCTACCGTCAGGGCTGCAAAACCGGCAGCCACCGCAAGATTCGCCGACCACGCGTCCCATACCGTCGGGAGAATGACCGGATTACCTGGCTGGTGCAACGCCAATAGAGCAGTTGCCTTGTCGTTGATCGAAGTCATGCGGTGGCTCCTCGAGATCGTGGGGTGTACCTCTCACCTACCGACTCTAGTGAGCGACCGGGCAGCCTGTGCTCTTGTAATCGACCTGGAACTCCTTGATGCCGTTGATCCAACCCGAGCGCAGACGGCGCGGATCACCGATCTTGGTGATGTCCGGGACGTTGTCGGCGATCGCGTTGAACATCAAGTCGATCTCCATACGAGCGAGGTTGGCACCGATGCAGAAGTGCGCGCCCGTTCCGCCGAAGCCCAAGTGCGGATTGGGGTTACGAGTGATGTCGAACGTCATCGGGTTCTCGAAGACGTCCTCGTCGAAGTTCGCGGAGCTGTACAGCATCACCACGCGCTGCCCCTTCTTGATCGACACTCCTGCCAATTCCGTGTCCTCGAGCGCGGTGCGCTGGAAGGCGGTGACGGGTGTCGCCCAACGGACGATCTCGTCGGCCGTCGTCTTGGGACGTTCCTTCTTGTACAGCTCCCACTGCTCGGGGTTGTCCAGGAACGCGATCATTCCGTGCGTGATGGCGTTGCGAGTGGTCTCGTTCCCTGCGACCGCCAGGATGAGCACGAAGAACCCGAACTCCTCCGGGCTCAAGGAGTCGCCGTCGATGTCGGCCTGGACCAGAGTGGTGACGATGTCGTCTGCCGGGCAGGTACGACGTGCGTCTGCCATTTGGTACGCGTATCCGAGGACCTCGGTGGACGCGACTGCCGGATCACCCTGGTATTCCGGGTCGTCGTAGCCCATCATCTCGTTGGACCACTTGAACAGCTTGTCTCGATCGTCCTGCGGTACACCGATCAGATCCGCGATCGCCTGGAGCGGCAGCTCGCTGGCAACCTGCTTCACGAAGTCGCCCGGGCCTTCGCTCACAGCGGTGTCGACGATGCTCCGTGCACGACGATCCAATTCGTCGCGCATGCCGTTGATCGCGCGAGGCGTGAACAGCTTCGAAATCAGCTTGCGGAGCTTGGTGTGCTCCGGTGCATCCTTGTTGAGCAGAAGATGCCGGAGCATCTCGACGGCCTCACGTGGCATGTCGTCGGCGAAACGCGCGATCGCGGTGTTCTCCCAGCTCGAGAACACATCGCTGCGCTGGCTGACCTCTTTGACGTCAGCGTGACGCGAGACCACCCAGTAGCCCTCGTCCTGGAATCCACCGACCGTCGGCGGCTGCTCACACCACCACACGGGTGCGTTGCGACGCAGTTCGGCGAATTCCTCGAAAGGGATCCGCTCCCCGAGGACAGCAGGATCGGTGACGTCGAATCCGGCCGGCAGGTCAGGCGTGCGTGTTGTGTCCGAGATGGTCATGGCGTCCTCTGATCGGTCGAATGTGCGCTACACCACAGAGTAGCTTTCACTAACGGACTGTCAAGTGAAAGACGGAGAGTCTCGTGCAATTGACCCGTGAGAGCCCCCGCGGCACTAGGATCCTGGTAATGACAGATACCTCCGGCAGACTGACGCTGCGAGAGAAGCAGAAGCAGCGAACCCGCGCAGACCTCGTGGATGCCGCCGGCGCGCTCTTCACCGAACGCGGATACGCGGCTGTCACCGTCGAGGACATCGCCGGCCGGGTCGGTTGCAGCCGAGCCACCTTCTACCTGCACTTTCCCGGAAAGATCGACATCCTCAAGGCGCTCGGCTCGAACACCGTCGTATCCAGCACCCTCGCCATATTCCAGGATCTCGACCACGTACTCGATTCCGGTTCGCGCGAAGAATTCGCCGGCTGGATCAACCGCGCTCTCGACTGGTGCCGCGATCACCACCACATGATGCGGGCGTGGGACGAGGCCATGGTCCTCGAACCCGAGTTCCGCACACTGGCCCGCGAAGGCATCTCCGCACTGCCCAACGCGATGCCGTCGTACCTCGCCCGTTGGCCGCAGAATCGACACGACGAGGCGAAACTCCGGGTCGAACTCCTGCTGACACAGGTCGAGCGCTTCTTCATTCGCTGGGCGGAACAGGGCGCGATCACCGCGGGTGCGGACGTCGCAGCAGACGTTCTCACCGACATCTGGTTTCCGGCACTCACGCCGCCCACGACCGATGTTGCGGCGCCGCGATAGGTTGGCCCGATGCCACTCGATCTTCGAGCGATCCTCACCACCGTCGCTGCGCTCCTGTCCGGGATACTCGCGGCGCTGGCCCTGACCAATCCGGTTCTCCGTGACTGGGCCATCGTGGCCTCTCCGTCGGAAGTAGATCGCTGGATCAGCAGTGGACCCACCGCTGTCGGGCTCGGCGCCGTGGTTGCCGTGCTTGCCTGCGCACTCTCACAGCGTCGCGGCTCCCGTCGGGCAGCCTGGATCGCGATCACCGTCGGGGTCGCCGTCATCGCGATCATTCGGGCAGTCGTGCCCGAGGTTGCCTCACTGGACCTGCTGATCGCCGTGATCATCGTCAAAAGTGTTGCAGCCGGGGCGATTCTGGGTTGTGTGGTTGCCGTCAGTTGGGATCGCACCGCCACGAAGAACGCCACCCTCCTCGGCGTGCTTGCCGCCTTCCTCGCGGTTCGCACGTTCGCCGGCGGGACGGGCCGGATGAGTACGTCTTCGGTAGGTGAGCCGTCGTGGTGGCTGATCGGCGCCACGGCCGCAGCAGCAATCGCCTGTGCAGTGACCGCGCAATCCGGCTTCCGGATCCGCAAGCCCGACGCGGGCGAAATCCGCATCGCGCTCGTGGTGATCGCCGCGCTGGCGATCGGGCATCGAGTGCTCGGCGCCGTGATCGATCGCCAGCAGTACGCGTCCGAGGCAACTGCCTGGATCGTCATGGTCTTGGCAGCGGGCGCTGCGCTCGCGTTGACATGGATCGCCGCCTACCGTCTCGGCGACACCTCCGGTGCTGGTGGCAAGTTCCTCTGGGCCGCAACCGCGCTGGCCGCTGCGTCGGCTCCGCTGTTCGTCGACATCGCGAAGGGTTCCGGCCACTGGGGAGACCTGAAGTCCCCCTGGGTACTGGTGCTTTTCGCAGCCCTGCCGGTCGCCGTCGGATTGCGACTGCACAAGCAGGTGCCAAACCTCGTTCCCATCGCCGTTCTCGTTGCGGTACCGCTGTCAGAACTACTGCCCTTCGACTCCGCGCACGGTGTCTGGTCAATCGCACTGAAGATCGCCGCACTGGGCCTCGCCGCCGGATTGCTGTTCGGTGCCCTTGCTCCCGGCAGCCTGGTCGACGCCACACTCGGACTCGCCATTCCCTTTGCCGCGATGACCTTCTCGTCGATCGCGATTCTCACCGATCAGCTCACCGCGCCGCCAGAGTTGACAGCGGCAGACATTCAGCGATTGATGGAACTTCCCGTCCCGGCGCACGTCAGCGCCGACGGAGGACTATTCGGACGCGGCATAGGAATCACCATCGACTACGTCACCCCTCAGACCGTCGGCACTGCAATCCTCTTCGCCTTGATCATCGGCTTCTGCGGTGCAGCGATCCTTCGACGATCCCACCCGCCCGTCGACACCACGGATTCTCGGATCGAACCGGAGCCAGTCGACTGACACACCGTCACCGGACTGAGACCTGCTATTGCGGTGCAACTGGTACCGGATTGACTATTTTGGAGCAGTGCCCATCGCCCGCAGGACGCTGCTCGTCGCGCTGAGTGGTGTGACGGCATTCGTCGTCACCGTCGTCGCCTTGGCACCGTTCGTGAACAGCCAGTCGACGTCGATTTCGACGGGCGACAGGTTCTGGTCGATCTCGACGATCGGCGCCGGCGTTCTGGCTGTCGTCGCGGTCGGGACAGCCGCGATGATGGCCCGCTGCCGCTTGCGGACCGCGGCCATGACGGTCTTCGGTGGACTCCTACTCGAACTGCCCGGGCTCTACGATCACAACTTCGAGGCACTCTCACCCGTGGGTGCGGGAGTCGCTGTCGGCGCGGTCACGGTTGCTGCCGCTCCCCGGGTCCGAGCCGCTTCCGTCGCGGGAACGATTGTTGCCGTGCATGTCTCGGATTCACTCCTCGACGAAGACGCTATTCCTCGGCGGTACGCGGACTACATCGCCGACAACACCAACCAGTTTCAACCACCAGTGTTGGGGGCAACACTGCTCGCGCTCGCTTTGGCCGCCGCCTGCGTCGCCGCGTTCTGGTTCCACGACTTCGACAAGGACCACCCCAAGGAACGGATGGCCGTTCGACCGGTGACTATCGCGGCGGTGCTCACTCTCTTCGGGGTCGCGGCGAATTGGTGGTTCGAGATCACCACCGTCACGGCGGCGGTGCCTCTACTACTCGTCGCGCTGGTGATCACGGTGATCTGCGCGCGGGTGCTGGGCGACGGCAGTCGAATCCTGCTGATGTGTACCGCTGCCGTCGCAACTCTGGCGGCGGTCTCGGCGAACCGTCCCGCAACCGAAGCCATGGAATGGTCGAAAACCCCCGCCTCCACCGCCGTCGTGATCGGACTCGTCATCGTCGCCGCGGCAGCGATCGGCGCGATCGCTCCCTCGCGAGTCGTCGGCTACGGATTGCTCCTGACGGTCACGGTCGCCGGGATCGTCAGCTACGCCACGTCGCCGTCGCCGAAGATCGGTGACGTTCTCACGATCAGCGATCTTCTTGTCGCCTTCACCGCTGCGGTCGTCACATACGCGATCGCCAGCGCGATGTACCGAGAG
Organism: Rhodococcus sp. NJ-530; assembly: GCF_003860625.1. Classification (NCBI taxonomy): domain Bacteria; kingdom Bacillati; phylum Actinomycetota; class Actinomycetes; order Mycobacteriales; family Nocardiaceae; genus Rhodococcus; species Rhodococcus sp. NJ-530. The sequence goes on along the minus strand of NZ_CP034152.1, from coordinate 1,590,153 downwards.
CCACCGCGGACCGGAGCGTCGCGAGCACTCGTCGGACTCGGTGTCATCTTCGGCCCGACGGCGCTGGCCCTGCTCGTCTATCCGCAGTTCGACTACGGATGGACGGCGTACACGCCGCTCGACGAGAACAAGCCCTTCAACGGCATCACGACGGTCGGCCCGTTCGAAATCTCGACCGACATTCTGATACTCGACGCCGTGGCGCTGATCATCGTGGCCGTCTGCGCCTACGTGAGTCTCCGATTGGGGCGGATCAATCGATCCGTTCCTCCGCCGATCAGTCGATCAGATCCATCGACGCCAGGCGATGGAACACTTTGAGCGATCCGGGCGCCACCTCGTCCATCGCTGCGTACTCGGCGAGCGTGAAGTAGCGGAACTCGGCGATCTCGCTGGTCGGGTGCGGGTCTCCGGCCATCTCCGCCAGATAACAACTCATGTGCAGGCCCGTGTCCGCGGAATGTCCGAAAGCGTGAGCCTCGAAGACGTCGAGGAACGTGACCGTCCCGTCGACCAGATCGACGTCGAGTTCCTCCCGAATTTCGCGGTGCAGTGCCTGCTCGGGCGTCTCCCCCGGGTCGATCTTTCCGCCGGCCATGTAGAACGCCGTCTTGCCCACGGAGCGGGTCTGGATCAGCTTGCGGTCACGAATGTGTGCAAGGGCAGCGGTACGGATGATCGTGGTGGGTGTCGACGAATTCACGTCGTCCAACCTACGTGTATCAGCGAGTGCCGATGATGTCCGAATCGACTCGCTGCACATCGAAACTGCCACGCCCGGTAATATGTACGCAAAGACAACCTCTCCGACAAGGTGAATTGTCTCGTTAATCCGATAGGTTCGATTTTGTTCGGACACCCCGCCGCCCGCTGACAACACGACGGAGTGCCTTTTGCTCGCTATCTTGCTTGCCCATGCCGTTGCCGCCCTCTTGGCTCCGCTTGTGGTGCGCAGGTTAGGGCGAAACGGCTTCTTCCCCCTCGCGATAGTCCCCCTCGCCGGCCTCGGCTGGGTCATCGACAAATGGGGCACCGTCGAGACGCTGCACATCACCTGGGTTCCAGGGCTGTCGATGGACATCGACTTCAGGTTCGACGCGCTTTCGGCCATCATGGCCGTGCTCGTCCTGGGTGTCGGCACGCTCATCCTGGTCTACTGCGCCCGCTATTTCACCGACGACGAACCTCGACTCGGTATCTTCGCCGCCGAGATGGTCGCCTTCGCGGGTGCCATGTTCGGGCTAGTGACCAGCGACAACATGCTGCTTCTCTACGTGTTCTGGGAACTGACAACGGTCCTGTCGTTCCTGCTCGTGGGTCACTACGCCGAACGCGCCACCAGCCGCCGCGCCGCGACCCAGGCACTGCTGGTCACCACCGCGGGTGGTCTGGCGATGTTGGTCGGCATGATCATCCTCGGCCAGGTCGGCGGCAGCTACAACCTGTCCGAACTGGTCGCGAACCCGCCGACGGGGTGGCTCCCGTCCGTCGCGATCGTCCTGATCCTGATCGGTGCGCTCTCCAAATCGGCAATCGTGCCCCTGCACTTCTGGCTTCCCGGTGCAATGGCCGCGCCAACCCCTGTCAGCGGTTATCTTCACGCTGCTGCAATGGTCAAGGCCGGTATCTACCTCGTCGCGCGCCTGGCTCCCGGGTACGCCGATTCGCCGCCGTGGCGCATCACCATCATCAGTTTGGGTCTGCTGTCGATGATCCTCGCCGGTTGGCGAGCCATGCGCGCGTACGACCTCAAACTCGTCCTCGCCTTCGGAACCGTCAGCCAACTCGGCTTCATGATGGTCCTGGTCGGCATCGGCACGCGTGACGCCGCCCTGGCCGGCATGACGATGGTCGTGGCGCACGCGATGTTCAAGGCCGCACTCTTCATGGTCGTTGGCATCATCGATCACACGACCGGTACCCGTGACCTGCGCAAACTTGCTCACCTGGGTAAAGCGGCACCCGCTCTCGCGATCATCGCGAGCCTCGCTGCCGCCAGCATGGCCGGTCTGCCACCGCTACTCGGATTCGTCGGCAAGGAAGCCGCACTCGAATCGGTGCTCGAAACGAACGCGCTCGGCCACTGGTCGTCCATCGCCGTCGTCACGGTGATCGTGTTGGGCTCGATCCTCACCGTCGGCTACAGCGTCCGCTTCATCTGGGGCGCCTTCGGACGTAAGACCCTGAGCAAGCCCAGCCCAGCCGTGAGCAAGATGCACAAGCCGGGTTGGCTGTTCCTGTTCGCGCCCGGCCTGCTCGCTGTTCTCGGTCTGGCCGCCGGCATTCTCTCGCCCCAGCTCGAGAAGCTGCTGACCCCGTACTCCACCACACTGGCCCCCGGACCTCACGCCGACTACCACCTCGCGCTGTGGCACGGATTCAACACTCCGCTGCTGCTCACCTGCATCGTCATCGCCGGCGGCATCGCGCTCTACATCGCGCAGCGTCAGATCAGCCGACTGCACTTCGAGCACCCGCCGCTCGGCAACGCCGACCGTATCTACGACGCGACCCTGCGCGGCATGGACACCATCTCGATGCGCCTGACCGGTGCCACTCAGCGTGGTTCGCTCCCCCGCACACAGTCGACGATTCTCGCGACGCTGGTCGTTGTGCCGCTGTTCCTGCTGATCATCGACACCGATGGCGGCGGAGTCGACCTTCGGATGTGGGATTCACCCATCCAGTTCACTATCGCGCTGATGATGATCTCGGCCGCCATCGCCGCGACGCTGATGCGCAACCGACTCGCCAGCGTCATCCTCGTCGGACTCACCGGCTACGGCTGCGGCGTGTTGTTCGCGCTGCACGGCGCACCCGACCTCGCGCTGACCCAGTTCCTCGTCGAGACACTGACACTGGTGATCTTCGTGCTCGTGCTCCGGAAGTTCCCCGCCGAAGTCGACGAGAGCAAGGCGATCGGCTTCAAGTGGCCGCGTGCCGCACTCGCTGTCGCCGTCGGTATCACCGTCACCACCATCGCGGCCTTCGCGACCAATGCCCGAAACACTCGTCCGATCTACGAGCTGCTTCCCGACGCTGCCTACGACCTGGGCAACGGCAAGAACGTCGTCAACGTCCTACTCGTCGACATCCGCGCATGGGACACCCTCGGTGAGATCTCGGTGCTGCTGGTAGCTGCGACAGGCGTCGCCAGCCTCGTCTTCCGCAACCGCCGGTTCGGTATCGCGCCGCGCGTCGCGGACGCCCCCTCCGTCATCGTCGACAAGGCAGCTGCCAACTCGGACACGACGTGGTTGCGCGGCGGAGACCTCATCGATCCTCGACACCGTTCGCTGGTTCTCGAGGTCACCACGAGGTTGATCTTCCCGACCATCATGGTGTTGTCGATCTACTTCTTCTTCTCCGGTCACAATGCCCCCGGTGGCGGTTTCGCCGGAGGCCTGACGGCGGGCCTGGCGCTGGTACTTCGGTACCTCGCCGGCGGACGCTACGAACTCGGTGAAGCCGTACCCATCGACGCGGGCAAGATTCTCGGCCTCGGTTTGGCGCTGGCCGCGGGCACCGCCCTGGTGTCGCTGTTCCTCGGCGCCCCGGCGCTCTCGTCCGCCGTCTTCGAGTTCACACTCCCGCTCATCGGCCACGTCAAACTGGTCACCGCACTGTTCTTCGACCTGGGCGTCTACCTCATCGTGGTCGGCCTGGTCCTGGACGTACTCCGAAGTCTCGGCGCCCGCCTCGACGCAGAAATCGAGGTGAAAGCACCATGAGCGCAAACATCGGAATGCTGATCCTGATCGGCGTCCTCACGTCGGCCGGTGTCTACCTGCTGATCGAACGAAGCATCACTCGGATGCTGCTCGGTCTACTTCTATTCGGCAACGCCATCAACCTCTTGATCCTGACCGTCGGTGGATCGGACGGGAATCCGCCCATCGTCGGCCGAGATTCGGTCCACGAGGAAATAGCGGATCCGCTCGCCCAGGGCATGATCCTGACGGCGATCGTGATCACGATGGGTATCGCCGGCTTCGTTCTGGCACTGGCGTACCGGTCTTACAAGATCAACACCGCCGACGCCGTCGAGGACGATCCCGAGGACACCAAGGTTCTCAAGCGTCGCCTGCCTGCCGACGCTCCCGACCACGACCGCTCCGACGACCCGGTCACCGGTGCCCCGAGCATCGGCGGCGACGCATTCGACAAGGACGGCAACCCTATTCCCCTCGAACAACTGGTCAACCTCGAGGACATCGAATGCTACGACGACCTCCACGACGGCGACTTCGAGGACGAACCGGTACCCGACTGGGCCACCGACCTTGCTCGTAAGAAGGAATCCGAGAAGCGGCGCAAAGACGCTCGCCAGACCAAGATCGAGGGAGGTGGAGGCGCATGACCATCTCGGACAACCTGATGGGAGCCCTTGCGCCCCTGCCCGTCTTGATCCCGATGCTGGCCGCAGCTGCGACGCTGGTCGTCGGCCGACGTCCTCGTTTCCAGCGCGTGATCACACTGATCGCGCTCGTCGGCGTCGTCGCGGTGTCGGGCTTGCTGCTCTACCTCGCCGACCGCGACGGTACGACGGCCGTTCAGGTCGGCGGCTGGGACTCCCCCATCGGCATCACACTCGTGGTCGACCGTCTCTCGGCGATGATGCTCGTGGTCTCGTCGGTGGTGTTGCTCGCCGTCATGATCTACGCGATCGGTCAGGGTATTCGCGACGGCAGCGAGGCCCAGCCGGTCTCGATCTTCCTGCCGACCTATCTCGCATTGACTGCCGGAATCTCCAACGCGTTCCTCGCCGGTGACCTCTTCAACCTCTACGTCGGGTTCGAGGTTCTGCTCGCCGCGAGTTTCGTGCTCCTGACGCTCGGTGCCAGCGCCGACCGCGTCCGGGCCGGCGTCTCGTACGTGATGGTCTCGATGGTGTCCTCGCTGATCTTCCTGGCGGGCATCGCCTTCGCCTACGCGGCGACCGGCACCCTCAACATGGCCGACATGGCCCTGCGCTTCGACAACATTCCGCCGGGCACACGAACCGCCATCTTCGCTGTCCTGCTCGTGGCGTTCGGCATCAAGGCCGCGGTTTTCCCGCTGTCCGCGTGGCTACCGGACTCGTATCCGACCGCGCCCGCACCGATCACCGCCGTCTTCGCCGGGTTGCTCACCAAGGTCGGTGTGTACGCGATCATCCGCGCACACTCACTGCTGTTCCCGCAAGGAGAACTCGACAACGTACTGATGGTGTGCGGCCTGCTCACGATGGTGGTCGGCATCATGGGTGCCATCGCGCAGAGCGACATCAAACGTCTGCTCTCGTTCACACTGGTCAGCCATATCGGTTACATGATCTTCGGTATCGCACTGTCCACGACGTCCGGGCTGTCCGGCGCGATCTACTACGTCGCCCACCACATCATCGTGCAGACGACGCTCTTCCTCGTCGTGGGTCTGATCGAACGACAAGCCGGGTCGTCGTCGCTGCGCCGTCTCGGCGGTCTGGCGGCGGCCAGCCCGATCCTCGCGATCGTCTTCCTGATCCCGGCGCTGAATCTCGGTGGTATCCCGCCGTTCTCGGGCTTCATCGGCAAGGTCGCGCTCCTTCAGGCCGGTGCGGCCGACGCCAGCGCGTTGGCTTGGATCCTCGTTGCCGGCGGCACGATCACCAGCTTGCTGACGCTCTACGCCGTCGCCCGCGTGTGGACCAAGGCTTTCTGGCGAGCCCGGGCCGACGCGCCCGAAGGTGACCTCGCCGACGTCAGCCCGTCAGCGTTGATCGACGAGTCCGAAGAGGACATCGCGTTCGTCGACCGCGAGGATGTCGGCAAGATTCCGCTCTTCATGCTGATTCCGACGGTCGGACTTGTCATCGTCGGTCTGGCACTGACGGTGTTCGCGGGCCGGATCATCGACATCAGCGACAGAGCGGCGAAGGACCTGCAGGACCGGTCCATCTACATCGACGCGGTTCTCGGCAACCACCGGCCCGTGCCGGTCGACGAAGCTCCCGTCGCTGCAGACGACCCTGCTGTAGCTCCCAGTACCGATGTCCCGAATACCGAGGCCCCGAACACCGACGTCCCGAATACCGAGGAGGCTCCGCGATGAAACGCGAACAGGTACTCCGCGTCGGGATCCTGCTGTGGCTGATGGTCGTATGGATCCTGTTGTGGGGCAACATCAGTTTCGGCAACATCTTCGGCGGACTCGCCGTCGGCCTGATCATCATGGTCCTGCTTCCCCTCCCCCGCGTACCGGTCGAGGGTCGGGTACATCTGCTGTCGATTCTGCGTCTGCTGTGGATGATCGTGTACTACGCGATCCAGTCGAGTATCCAGGTCGCGTGGCTGGCGATCCGTCCGTCGCCGCCGCCGGTCACCGGAGTTCTGCGGTACCAACTCGGGATCAAGTCCGACCTGGTTCTCACGCTGTGCATCGACGTTCTCAACCTGATCCCCGGCACGATGGTTCTCGAGATCGACCAGAACCGACGCATCGTCTACGTCCACGTGCTCGACGTCGGCTCGCAGAAAGCCGTCAGCGCGTTCTACCGCTCGGTGGAGGACCTCGAGCGGTTGTTCATCGCGTCGTTCGAACGTGATTCGGACTGGCAACCCAGCCCATGGCACCAGCGCGACTACGAATTCGATGCACCCCGGCAGGAGGACCAACCATGAACGGGTTCATCACCACGATCTTGATCATTTCCGGAGTGATTCTGCTGATCGCCGCCGTACTGACCACGTTCCGATTGCTCGACGGTCCGAGCTCACTCGACCGCCTCGTCGCCCTGGACACGATCATCGCGGTCTCGATGTGTGGACTCGCGGTCTGGGCCGCGTACAGCAAAGACACGACCATCGTTCCCGCGATCGTCGCGCTGGCGCTGGTCGGCTTCATCGGTTCGGTGTCCGTCGCGCGCTTCCGGGTGAGTGACCAGTGATCGGCAACATCCTCGACACGATCGGGGCCATCTCCATCTTCCTCGGCGCGCTGCTCGCGCTGACCGCCGCGGTGGGAATCGTTCGCTTCCCCGACACTCTGCGTCGTATGCACGCGGCCACGAAACCTCAGGTGGTCGGACTGATCTTGGTCCTGATGGGCGCCGTGTTCCTGCTTCGTGGGAGCGTCGACATCTGGATGTTGGTCCTGGTGGGCATCTTCACGCTGCTGACGGCGCCCGTGATCGCGCACAGCGTCGGCCGAGTCGCCTACCGCGAACAGCGCGAAGAGGACGACCTCATGAAGATCAACGAGCTGGAAGACCCGGACTCTCTCCTGTAACGGCATCCCACTCGCCGTCGCGCTCGCCCCACACCGCAAGAGCAGTGCCGGGGCGGGCGAAGAAGGTGGCGAAGTACGCCACCGACATGAGAACCAGGACAGCCATCAGCAGCGGCCCGAAGATCGCCGGGTACTCGGCCATCTGCACCGCAGCGAACCGGTACGAGAGCAACAATCCCGCCAGGAGTGCCGAGCCACCGATCAACAGACGCACTCGGAACCACCCCCAGCCTCGCTCCGGATCCCGTAGCGCCGCATCGAGGGTCAAGCACAGGACGGCACCGGCAATGAGGTCGACGCCGTAGTGGAATCCGAAACCGAGCGTCGCGGTCAGGGTCGCAACGAGCCAGAACGATCCCAGGCTGCGAATCCACCACGGCCCGCTGCGCGAGTGGATAAACAATGCGACCGCCCACGCGGTGTGCAGGCTCGGCATGCAGTTTCGCGGTGCGGCGTCGTCGAACGGCAGCGACGACGGTGATGCGAAGTCGAAGTTGGGCACGATGTTCGGCCAGTAGTCACCGATCTGGAATCCGAACCCACGCGGACCGAAGGCGAACACCGGGCCGACCACCGGGAACAGGACGTAGAAGATCGGGCCGATCAGCCCGATGAGCAGGAACGTGCGCAGCAGGTGATGCGACGGCCATCCCTTACGTACTTGATAGAGAGCAACCACGATCACCGCGACCGGCAGTTCGACGTAGATCCAGTCGAGGGCTGCTGCACCGACGGGGCCCATGGCGTCGACGATCTGGCCCATCACCCACGACGGATTCCCGAGAGCCTGGTCGGCGAGGAACACGTACTCGTCCCACACGTCGGTGCCGACGAGAATGGTGATCTCCAGCCACGTCTCGGCAACCTTGGCCGCGATGATGAGCAACGCGCCCAGCGCGACGCCGTGCAGAACGCTGAGTCGACGCTCACCGGACAACTTCCACACCGCGTACACCGCGATGGCCGTCAGCACCCAGGTGCCGCCGGTGCCCATAGTCAGCGGTCCACCCGAGAACCAGCGGATCGCGCCGACGACCACGTCGATCACGACGGCCGCGGATACCGCGTAGATGCGTTCTTTGTTGTTCAGTCCGACGAGCGCGAGAGCGAGGCCCACCCAAGGCATGGTCGCGGAGCGGGGAACGAGGAAGTAGTCACCAAACAGGCTTTCCACCGGACCGAGATAGCCCTTGTACGACGCGAACGCCTGCACGCCCAGGACCAGCACGGTCAATGCTGCTGTGCCGATCAGAAGGAGTCGGTGAGAACTCGACCACGAACGGTCCGACTGTCCGGGTGCGCCCCCTCGTTGGGACCAACTGTCTATCAACACCGGACAATAGTAAACGGCGTGTGAACTGAATATGGACACCCACTGGACAAACGGTTGGTATGCCCGGATTTCCAGTCCGCGAAACAGCCATTCGCACTGTGAACCTGCTAGGTGCCCAACTCTGCGACCAAGGCGTCGACGACCGCAACCAGATCGCCGCCCGTCGCTTCCGCGACACGACGTTGCCGCTGGTAGGACGCGCCGCGACGGGGAATGTCCGCCACCGACGCCAACTCGTCCGCGCAGCCGAGTGAGACCGCAATCGGCGCCAAGTCGTCGAGCAGGCGATCCAGATCGTCAGTGACGAGGCACTCGTTTGCGTCGGAGTCGAGGATGATCTCGGCGTCCAGTCCGTATCTCGCTGCGCGCCACTTGTTTTCCTTGACGTGCCACGGCTGCATGTTCGGCAGAGTCTCACCGGCGCTCAGTCTGCGGTCCAGATCGACGATGAGGCAGTGGACCAGAGCAACGAGGGCACCCAGTTCGGCGCGTGTCGAGACGCCGTCGAACACCCGGACCTCGATGGTTCCCCACTTCGGCGCGGGACGGATGTCCCAGTGCATGCCACCGATCTTGGTGATCACACCGGTCTTCATCTGGTCGTCGATGAACGACTCGTATTCGGCCCAGTTCTCGAACTGGTACGGAAGACCTGCGGTGGGGAGCTGCTGGAACATCAACGCTCGATTGGACGCATAGCCGGTGTCGACACCGGCCCACATCGGCGAGGATGCCGACAGCGCCAGCAAATGCGGATAGCGCTGCAGCAGTGCGTTGATGATGGGGAAAACGCGGTCCGCGGACGAGACACCCACGTGGACGTGCACGCCCCAGATCAGCATCTGCCGACCCCACCACTGCGTGCGTTCGATGAGCTCGTCGTAGTCGGGCGTCCGGGTGACCAACTGAGTCGACCATTGCGCGAACGGGTGCGTGCCCGCGCTGATGAGGTCGACGCCCAGCGGATTCGCAGCGCGACGCAGCAGATCCAGTGACCTGTCGAGATCACTCATCGCCTCGCCGACCGTCGAATGAATACCCGTGACGAGTTCGACGGTATTTCGCAGTAGTTCCTTGGTGATGTGCGGGGTTTCGGAGCCGGCAAGCTCTTCGACCGCCGAAAACACCTCGGCTGCTGTGTTGGAGAGATCTCTGGTCTTGCGATCGACCAGCGCGATCTCCCACTCCACGCCCAGCGTCGGGCGCGGCGAACCTGGAAATGGAACTACCACGCAGAGAATCCAATCACAGTGTCGGTAAAAACACCGTGCTGGCTACTGCGTGGTAGTCGCCGGAAGTGATGCAAAACTCAGGTGAGTTTGTCAGCTCTTGGTGATGACACCGCAAGCAACGCGTCCGCCTGCGTCACCGGTGTCGAGGGTCTGCTGGTCCGGTGCCGGCGCGTAACGCGTCGGGATGTTGCCGAAGTTGTCCGCTCCGGCGTGGATCATGACGGATGTTCCACCGTTTGCGACCAGTTCGTCGACGGTGAATGCATCGGTGGTGGTGACCAGCGTGGCGGTGCCGTCTTCGAGGACCTGAACCGAAGTGAGGTCGCCGCTCGCCGGGTGGCCCGTGTGACCCTCGGCCTGGAAGTGTCCACCTGCCGAGAGGAAGTTACCCGGCTCTCCGCCGCTGGGGGCAACGGAATTGGTCTCGCACTTGGCGACCTGGTGGACGTGGAATCCGTGGAAGCCGGGGGTGAGGCCCTTGGCGTCGAGGGTGACCTTGACGTCGCTACCTTCCTGCGCGAACGTGACCGTTCCGACCTTGGCGCCGTCGGTGCCGTTCAGCGTTGCGGTGACCGTTTCGGCAGAAGCGCCGGCGTGAGCCGTCTCGGAACCGTGGCCGCCCGCGCTTTCGTGCGCGCTGGGATCGGCTGCACCGGTCCACACCGGAGGAGTCGTGCCGGGGACGCTGCTGGGCTCTTCGCTGTTACTGCAAGCGGTCAAGCCGAAAGCGGCAATCGCGACTACAGGGGCAACGACGCGCCAGGACATACGCCGGGTGCTGCTGGGGGCCATCGAACCGCTCCTTTGAGGTGGCGAGAAAGTGCTTCTGATCATAACGGCGCGTGTAGTAGCTGGAACCGACGGGTCAGTTCCACCTTCACGACCGGTCAGTTGGAGGTCACGATCACGATCACGCCAGGTGACGCGTTCGCGATGCCGGCGAATCGAGGCTCTGCGGAGACTCCGAGTTCAGCCGCGATCTTCTGCGCCGCTGCCTTCTCCGCCGCGGACGATCCGTAATACACCGTCGTCGTACTGACGGTGCCCTCGCTGTAGTTACCCGTCTCCTCGACGTTCCAACCTGCTGCCGTCAATTCCTCGGCGGTACCTGCTGCCAGACCCGAGACGGTGCTGTTGTTGAGAACTCGAACGCTGACATTCGACGTGTCGGTGCCGCTCGCGGAGCTGGAAGTCGTGGTCGTCGCAGTTCCCGAGGGACGCGAGGTAGTGGTGGTATCGCCCGAAGCGGGTTGCGTCGTCGCTGCCGGCTTGGAAGTGGCAGGTGCCGGCGCGGGGGCGCTCGTCGTGGCAGGCGCCGAGGATTCGGTCTGCTCTGCTGCGGTGTTCTCGTCGCTCGATCCACCGAGTGAGGCTGCTCCGAGACCGATGAACACGATCGCCAACGCGATCAACACCATGGCGATTGCGCGAAGCGGAGGTCCGGACGGCTGCTCTTTCGGGGTACTCACGATGTCGACCTTATCGCCAGTGCGTGGACAGCCCGATCATATGTACGCGTGATTCAGGTGACCTCGAAGCCGAGGCGACGCGCGGCCCTGGCCTTCTGACGGCTGGCGCGCAGACGACGCAGGCGCTTGACCAGCATGGGATCAGCCGCCAAGGATTCGGGGCGATCGACCAAGGCATTGAGAACCTGGTAGTAGCGGGTTGCCGACATGTCGAACAACTCCTTGATGGCTTCTTCCTTCGCACCGGCGTACTTCCACCACTGACGCTCGAAGGAGAGGATGTCGTGCTCCCGGCGGGTGAGGCCGTCTTCGCCGACCTCGTGCATGCCTGCTGTATCTACTACCGAATCGTCGGCGCCAGTGCCTTCGGACTGGTTCCGACTACGCGCGGTTGCGCCGTCCATGTCACTCCTCGACTGCTGTGCTCGGCGTCAGCGAGACTCGTATGCCCGGTGTTCTTTTCCGACCGATATTCTCGCGGCCGTGAGTTTCCCGGTCCCCTGGCCCGAAGGTAACTCACAATTTCCCCCGCGGCCCACGTTCCGACCGAGCAACGAATTACATCGCTGTTCTTCAGCAACCATTGAACCATGATCGAGTGTGCGGGCCGTGATAACTACGCGGGCGCGCCGCACTATCCTTGTCCGCATGGCTATCCTCCCCATCCGAATCGTCGGCGACCCGGTACTGCACAAGGCGACAGAGCCGGTCACTCAGTCCCCGGCCGAGATCGCCGAACTGATCGCAGACATGTACGAGACGATGGACGCTGCCAACGGCGTCGGTCTGGCGGCCAATCAGGTCGGTGTTCCACTGCGAGTCTTCGTCTACGACTGCCCCGGCGACGACCGCAGCAGCGAGCGTCGACGCGGCGTCGTCGTGAACCCGGTACTCGAGACGTCCGAAATCCCCCAGACGATGCCCGACCCGGACGAAGACTTCGAGGGTTGCCTGTCCGTTCCGGGCGAGCAGTTCCCGACGGGTCGCGCCGATTGGGCGAAGGTCACCGGCACCGACGCCGACGGCAACCCGATCGAGGTCGAGGGCACCGGATTCTTCGCACGGATGCTCCAGCACGAGACCGGGCATCTCGACGGTTTCCTCTACACGGACGTACTCATCGGCCGCAACGCGCGTGCTGCCAAGAAGATCATCAAGCGTTCCGGTTGGGGCAAGCCCGGTCTGACCTGGACGCCGGGGACCGTCGACGATCCGTTCGGTCACGACGACGACGATTACGAAGACTGAGAATTCTGCTCTGAACGGCAACATTTCGATCGGTAGCCGGGTGGTTTTGCGATACAAGCTCCCACCCGGCTATTCGCATCCCATGACCGACGTCATCGGCATCCTCGAGGGCGCCGATCCCATCGCCGTCCGCGCCGGCGACGGTCGGCTGGTCCAGGTCTCCGCCGATCAGGTGATCGCGCTCAAGAGTCTCTCGGCCCGCCCGATTCGCATCGGCGAGATTCGAAACCTCGAAACGGCTGCTGCGGCGGCGTGGCCGGGTGTCGAGCAGGCGTGGATCGACGGTTGGTTGCTGCGCGCCGGTCACGGTGTCACCGGCCGCGCCAATTCGGCTTTGCCGCTCGGTGGTGCGGGAGCGGTTGCCGGCTTCGACGCGAGCACCATCGAGCGGATACGCCAGTGGTTCGGTGACCGCGGCCTGCCGACCCTGCTGCTCCTCCCCGATCGACTCGGCACCGCTCCGGACGGGTGGACCAGCAAGAAGGAAACCATCGTGATGGCCGCCGATCTGGACAATGTCACGCTGCCGCTCGGTCCTCCGGTCACCTCGTTCGCCGACCACCCCAACCACAACTGGCTGTCGATGTACGACGCCCACGGCGATCCGGCGTACGTCGAGGCGGTCCTCACGGCTGTCGTGGGCACTGCAACTTTCGGCGCGATCGGAAACACCGACACGACGCTTGCCATCGGGCGCGCTGCGCTCACCGAGGCGCCCGACCACAAACGCTGGGTAGGACTGACCGGCATTCACGTCGCCCCTGAACACCGTCGTCACGGAATCGGGTCGCTGATCTGCGGAGATCTACTCTCCTGGGGTCGTGAGAACGGTGCGACGCACGCGTACCTCCAGGTTTCGGCGGACAACTTCGCGGCGATCGCGCTCTACGAGCAGCTCGGATTCGTCGAACACCACCGCTACCGATACGCCACCGATCCTGTCGGCGGCTGACGCTAGGCTTGCCCTCGTGCGCATCGCTACCTGGAACGTCAACTCCGTCCGTGCCCGTACCGACAGGATCATCGACTGGCTCGGTCGATCCGACGTCGACGTCCTGGCAATGCAGGAAACCAAGTGCAAGGACGAGCAGTTTCCGTACGAACGCTTCAAGGAAATCGGCTACGAGGTCGCCCACGTCGGGTTGAGCCAGTGGAACGGTGTCGCCATCGCTTCCCGCGTCGGCTTGGACGACGTGCAGATCGGATTCGAGGATCAGCCCGGATTCGACAAGGATCCCGAGGCAGACCCGGTCCGCGAGGCACGTGCGATCGGTGCGACCTGCGGCGGTGTGCGGGTGTGGAGCCTGTACGTCCCCAACGGCCGTGAGCTGGAAGACCCGCATTACGCCTACAAGCTGGATTGGCTGGCCAAGCTGCGCGACGACGCGGAGGGCTGGCTCAAGCAGGATCCCGACGCGCAGATCGCCCTGGTCGGCGACTGGAACGTCGCTCCCACGGACGACGACGTGTGGGATCCCGCTTTCTTCGAGGGCAAGACCCACACGTCGGAGCCGGAACGAGCTGCGTTCACCGCCTTCACCGAGTCCGGGTTCGCGGACGTAGTTCGCCCGTACACACCCGGTCCCGGCGTGTACACGTACTGGGATTACACGCAGCTTCGCTTCCCGAAGAAGCAGGGCATGCGAATCGACTTCATCCTCGGCTCACCGGCATTCACAGCTCGCGTCGAGGCGGCCGAGATCGATCGAAACGAGCGAAAAGGCAAGGGCGCCAGCGATCACGCTCCGGTGATCGTGAATCTCGGGTGATCGTGAATCTCGGAGCCTGATCGTCTGTTTGCACCCTCGGGCTTCTAGTCCTCGACGAGCAGTTCCAGATACTCGGGATGCTCGCCGAGGTACCGCTGAACATAGGTACACACGGGCCGTACCGACCATTCACGTTCACGGGCGCAGTCCATTGCGAACTGCACGAGTACGGCTGCCAGTCCCTGCCCGCCGTACTCCTCTTTGACAACGGTATGCATGTACGCAACCACGTCGCCCGCTTCGGCTCCGCTCCCCGAAATCTCGTCTTCGTCGCGGTATCCGAGGATGCCGACCAACTCGTCGTCGGAGAGCAGTTCGAATCGTTCGTGCGACGGATTGTCCACGAGCGTGACTTCCGGTGAGGTTCCGGTTTTCGAATTTTCGATGTCGTTCATTGCGGCGACCTCCACGGCACGATGTGCACCTGCGCGATCGGCGACAGCTGCGTTCGCACGCTCTCCATAACTGTGATCCATGCCACTCATAGAATCAGCTACCGACGACGCTGTCCCGGGTTCGACCAATTTTTGCACCGGGAACGACCGGATCGCAATCGCAGTTCGCGCCGTCGTTCCCGCGAGAGGTGGGACCGAGCTGCCGTTTCCCCAGGTCCGATCGGTAGGCTCGTCGTCGTGAAGCTGCTGCCCCTGACCCCCGCCGGACAGACCCCGATTCGGGCATTGACCATCGCCGGAACCGACTCCGGTGGCGGAGCCGGCATTCAAGCCGATTCCCGCACGATGGCGATGTGCGGAGTGCACGCCTGCGTGGCCGTCGCCGCAGTGACGGTCCAGAATTCGGTGGGAGTCAGCGGATTCCACGAGATTCCGCCGGAGATCGTCGCCGACCAGGTGCGCGTCGTGGTCTCGGACATCGGCGTCGGTGCGGCGAAGACGGGAATGCTCGCGTCGACGACCATCATCGAAGCGGTGGCCGCGGTTGCCGCCGAGGTTGGGATCGGCCGCGACCGTCCGATTCCGCTCGTGGTCGACCCGGTGTGCGCGTCGATGCACGGCGATCCGCTGTTGCACGAAGAAGCTCTCGACGCGGTCCGCAACACCTTGATTCCGGCAGCCACGGTGGTCACTCCGAACCTCGACGAGGTTCGGTTGATCACCGGTATCGAGGTCGTCGACGACAAGAGCGCCCGCCAAGCGGCAGAAGCGCTGCATGCGCTCGGCGCTCAATGGTCCATCGTCAAGGGTGGCCACCTTCGTACTTCGGAGTTGTCCACCGACCTGTTGTTCGACGGCGACCGTTTCCTCGAATTCAGCAGTGCCCGGATCGACACCGGCAACGATCACGGCGGCGGAGACACGCTGGCTGCTGCGATCACTTGCGCTCTCGCACACGGCCATTCCGTTCCGGACGCGGTGGCGTTCGGCAAAGAGTGGGTGACCAAGTGTCTCGAGGCGTCGTACGACCTCGGCGCGGGACATGGTCCGGTGTCCCCGCTCTGGCGGCTCCAGGTTTAGTGCGCTAGTTCCGGCGCACGCGCCAGATTCCCAGGTCGACGGGAACTCCGTTGGGCGTGGTCGCGAAAAACCCTCGCCGCCATGGCCGGATCGTGAGATCGAGATCCTCCAGGGTGCCGGCTTCGAGTTCCTCGAGAGTTGTCGCCGACATCATGACGTTGCCGTCGCCGCCCAAGCCCATCATCCGGGCGGCGATGGTCACGTCGACGCCGAGCCAGTCGTCACCGATCTGACGCGGGGTACCCGTGTGTAGGCCGACGCGCATGCGCGGGGTGTATCCGTCGAGATCGACTTCCGCGAGCGCGTCCTGCGCGGTGAACACCGCCTTCAATGCCGCATCCGGGCGAATGAACACTGCCATCAGACCGTCGCCCATCCGTTTGACGACGTGTCCGCCGTTGTCGGTGATCGGAGTTTCCACGGCCTGCGCCACCGCACGCAGAAGGGTCAGCGTCGCGCCGTCACCGGCTGCGAGCGACCAGGTGGAGAAGCCCACCAGATCGGTGAAGACGATGGTCAGTTCTTGATCGCCACGTCCGCGGCCCATCTTTTCCAGCGCTGCCTGCCACACCTGCAGTGCTCCGAGGCTCACTTCGCGAGTGGCTGCCGGCTTCTGATCGAGCAATCTGTCAGCGACGCGCGCCACGGCGCGCGCACCGCCGGGGCCGGCGAGCGAGAGCGGATCCCCAAACCCTGGATCACCGGGTAGTGCCCGCCTGAGGCGTCGTAGCGCGTCGATGAGCTGCTGCCGACGGTTAAGTTCTGCCGCAGAGTTCAAGACGACGTCGACGACGCCTCGAACCGAGGAGGAAGAAGCACCTGCCGTGTCGGTGTTCTCCGGGGACAGATCAGCCATAACTCAAGCGTAACTCAGAGTTACAGACAGTGTGCTGCCGCCGTTCTCGCACAGTGGCCTCCTGGTCGCTCGCACAGTCGATCATTCGGTCAGTCGATCATTCGGTCAGTCGATCATTCGGTTCTGGCCTGTGTCCGGGCATCGCCGACGGGAACTCCGTTCGGCCCGCTCAAATCCTGGGCATACGTCGCAACTCCGAAGGCTACTGCAGAAGCGTTGGCAGCGAGCGCTTCGCGATCGATGTTCGCGAGGTTGTCCTGGGCACTGTGGTAGTTCGGGTCGAAAGTCTCCTCCGCCTCTCCGCCCCACTTCTCGGCCTGTGCCGGCGTCTTGCGCTCGTCCGCGCCGCTGAACACTCCGCCCGCCGGGATCCCGATCTCGATGAACGGGCCGTAGTCGGAGCGCCCGTCGAAGTCCGTTCCGTCCGCCGCAATCCCTCGCCCGGCGAGAAAATCGACGAAGGTGCGCTCGATGCCCGCCGACCCCTCGGGCCCGGGCCCCTCCCCGACGGCATCCGAGTTGTCGCCGTCGTAAGCCAGGTATCCGGCGTTGGGCGAACCGAGCATGTCGAAATTCAGGTACAGGGCGATGTCGGCCCGTTCCTGATCGCTCAGACCCTCGACGTAGCGGGTGGAGCCGACCAATCCCACTTCTTCCGCTCCCCAGAAAGCGAAACGCACGGCATTCTCGATGCTCGGTGAGCTTCCCATCTGCAGCGCGGTTTCCAGTACGGCTGCGGTACCGCTTCCGTTGTCGTTGATTCCGGGACCTTCCGGCACACTGTCCAGGTGGGCGCCCACGACAACCACGTTGTCGGTCGCGCCGGTCTTGGTCTGCGCAATCACGTTGCGCGACTTCGTCGTTTCCGTCGACGTGTCGAGAATCAGCGTGAGGTCTCCGGGCGCTGCGGCAAGAGCCTCGCCCGACGCCTTACTCACCCCGCCGGTCGGAATGCGGGCGTCTTCGGGTTCACCCAAGGTAGCCCCGCCCAGCATTGCGTCCTCGTTGTTGGCAACCAGCAACGCCGCCGCGCCGCGATCAGCGGCGATCTTCTGCTTGTCGCCGAACGGGCACACTCCGCGGGTGACCAGCACGATTGCACCGTTCACGTCGCGGCCGTCGTAGTCGGTGGCCTCGCAACCGGGGGTCTCGTCGGCGGGAATCGCCACCAGACGCGCCGTGATTCCGGTCGGTCCCGTGGAGGTGGAATATGTCAGCGCCCGCACCGGAACATCGGAGCCGTCAGCGGCTTTCAGGGATTCGGTGCCGGGATCGAAGGAGCTGAAGTCGAATTCCGGGGTGCTGACCTCGAAACCCTTGTCTTCGAGCAGGTTTGCCACGTAGTCGACACTGGCGTCGTAGCCGGGGGTACCGGCCGATCGATTGCCCTCGTTGTTGGCGGCGATCTTCTCGAGTTGCTCCAGATGCCCGGTCACGGCGTCGACCGTGACGGTCTCGGAGAATGCAACCGGGTCTGTCGGGACGGCCGCTTCACTTCCCGACGAGCATCCACTCACCACGAGTGCTCCAGCCATTGCGACCACAACCACACCGAAGAGTCTCATCTTCGGAGGATATCGGCCGAAGCACAGGAAAGGGACCCAGTACGAATGGTTTTTCGTACTGGGTCCCTACTCTGCTGTCACTCCTGGTTCTCGGTAGGTCTCCCGACAACACCTACCGAGGGAGCGACAAGATCAGGCGTCGCGACGATTCACGATGACGATACTTGCTCCGAAAATCACCAGAACGAAGGCCGCGAAGTAGATCAGGCTGCCCCAGGGTCCCCAGTGGAAGTCGACGCCACCGCTGCTCGCACTGAGGAAGTGGTTTGCATTCGCGAACGGCAGGAACGGGGTGATCTTCTCGCCGAAGCTGCCGAACAGTCCGAACAGGCTCTCGATGAGCAGCGGCCAGAGCAGGAGCAACGCAATTGCGCCGGCCGACTGGCGAATGATCGATCCGACGCCGACAGCGAGAATCACGCACAGGAAGGCGTAGATCGGGATGCCGTAGATCGCGCGCCAGTCACTGCCGCTCGACAGGGTCAATCCGGCACTCGCCTCGGTACCGGCGATGGCCTTGGCCATGGCGTACGCGCCGAAGGCGAGAACAAATGTCAGTACAGCACCGAAAGCACCGATGAGGCCGGCTTTGGCGATCAGAACCGAGGCACGGTTCGGAACGGCCTGGAAGGTGGTGCGGATGGTCCCGAAGCGGTACTCACTGGTGACCGCGAGGGCCGCCATGATCATGAGAACCATGATTCCGAAACCCGAGATGCCGGCCGTGGCAACGGCGGTGTCGAGGTCCGGTGCTCCCTGGACGTCGGAGGACGTCAGAGCCGACTTGGCAACCGCGCCCATGATGGCCGCGAAGCCGAGCGCGAGCACGACGATGATGACCGAGCACCACAGCGGCGACTTGGTCGTGGTGATCTTGATACGTTCAGCACTGAGAACAGCCATTACAGTGCACCTCCCATAGCCTGCTGCGTGTTTGCCTGCTGTGTATTTGCGTGGTGTGCACCGACACCCGGATCGATACCGGATGCGTGGTACTGGACATCGTCCCCGGTCAACTTCATGAACGCATCCTCGAGCGACCCCTGCTGAGAAGCCAACTCGTACAACACGATCCCCTGCGAACCAGCCAAACCACCGATCACATCGGTGGTCGAATCCACGACCACCAAAGCCGGGGCAACACCGGAACCGTCCTCACGCACCGTCAACCCCTGCGAGAGCAACACACTGCGCAACGCATCGAGCTGAGGACTACGCACCCGCACCGTCGACTCCGACGAACGATCCACGAACTCCGCAACCGTCGAATCCGAAATCAACCGACCCCGACCGATCACCACCAACTGCTCCGCCGTGAGCGCCATCTCCGACAGAAGGTGACTCGACACCAACACCGTGCGGCCCTCGGCCGCCAACCGCTGCATGAACTTACGAATCCAGACGATGCCCTCCGGATCGAGACCGTTGACCGGCTCGTCGAACAACAACACCTTCGGATCCCCCAACAACGCACCCGCCAACCCCAGACGCTGCGACATTCCCAACGAGAACCCGCCGGCCTTCTTGCCCGCCACCTCGGACAACCCGACCAACCCGAGCACCTCGTCGACCCGGGACTTCGGGATCCCGTTCGAAGCAGCCATCCACTGCAGATGCGCACGCGCACTGCGATTGGGGTGCACCCACTTCGCATCCAACAACGCACCCACCGTCCGCAACGGCGTCTTGAGCTCCCGGTACGGCTTGCCCTCGATCAACGCCGCACCCGACGTCGGCTGATCCAAACCCAGGATCATCCGCATCGTCGTCGACTTACCGGCACCGTTCGGGCCCAGGAAGCCCGTCACGATGCCCGGCTTGACCGTGAACGACAAATCGTCCACCGCTTTCGTCGGTCCGTAAACCTTGGTCAATCCCCTCAGTTCAATCATGAGGAGAACTTTGCCCTACCGGCAATGACCAGCACATCGGCCACAGGTCTAGTTCCGAGTGGTACTCAGGTAGGACACGAAGCCGGACAATCCGGGCATAACCCTGAGAAAACACCCGGAAATGGTCCGTCAGGACGATGCTTGGGCCCAGAACCGCTTGGGAATCCGGCCGGCGTGACGCGCTTCGAAACCTGCTACCACTGCGTGCCGCATCGCCGACGCCATCAACGCGGGATTCTTGGCCCGCGTCACCGCTGTCGCAAGTAGGACGGCGTCGCAGCCCAACTCCATGGCAAGGGTGGCGTCGCTGGCCGTTCCGATTCCGGCGTCGAGGATGACGGGCACGCCGGCGCGCTCGACGATCATCTCGATATTGTGCGGATTCGCGATACCCAGCCCTGTCCCGATGGGTGAACCGAGCGGCATGACTGCCGCGCAGCCGACCTCTTCGAGGCGAAGCGCCAGCACCGGATCGTCCGTCGTGTACGGCAGGACGGTGAATCCGTCGTCCACCAATTGTTCTGCGGCGGAGACGAGTTCGATTGCGTCGGGCAGCAGAGTCCGCTCGTCGGCGATGACTTCGAGTTTGACCCAGTTCGTCTCGAGCGCTTCGCGTGCCAACTGCGCCGTCAGGACCGCTTCGGCGGCGCCCCGACACCCGGCGGTGTTCGGCAACGGTTCGATTCCGAGGCGACGAAGCAGGTCCAGAACGCCGGTGCCGCCGGCCGCGTCGACTCGCCGCATCGCGACGGTGGTCAGTTCGGTACCGGAGGCGACAAGCGCTTCCTCGAGGACCGCAAGGTTGGCGGCGCCGCCTGTCCCCGTGATGAGCCGGGAACCGAAACTGCGGCCCGCGATAGTGAGAAGGTCCTGCTCAGCCACCCTGCACCGCCGTGAGGATCTCGATTTCCCAACCACGTCCGACGGATTCGTCCCAACGCCCGCGAGGAAAGAGCGCACCGTCGACGGCGACGGCGATGCCTTTGCTCGGCAACTCGAGGTGCGTCAGAAGTTCGGTCACCGTGACTGCTCGATCGAACTCGAGATCTTCGCCGTTGACGGTGATCCCGATCGGGACCTGCTCACTCATGAATTTTCCTTAGCTACTGCGAACCGCTCGGGTTCGGTTCCTTTTACCTCGACCAAAGATGTGCCGTTCAGCAACGCGACCGTCGCATCGGCGGTGACGGGCGTCAGCAGGACTCCGTTGCGGCCGTGCCCGGTGGAGACGACAACACGATCGGACACGCGCCCGATCAACGGCAGGTTGTCCGGCGTCATGGGACGCAGACCTGCCGCGCACTCGTACAGTTCGTATTCGCCGATCGCCGGCATCAGTGCCTCGGCGTCGTTGATCAGGTCCCGTACTCCGGCCATCGTGACCTGTGTGTCCTCACCAGACTCGTATTGTGTTGCGCCGACGACGATTCCGTCACCGCGCGGGACGAGGTAGGCGGGCCGCCCGTGGACGCTTCCGCGGATGGTGCGGCTGGGCGCCGGGGTGACTCCAGGCCTACTGCGCAAGCGAAGGATTTCGCCCTTGACCGGGCGTACCGGTAGCCCGGGCCACAGCTTGGGTGACGCGATACCGGCGGTGAGCACTATCTGATCGGTATCGAGTTCGGCGAGGTCGTCGACGGCCCGCGCGATCAATTCGACGCCGGATTCCGCACAGGCCTTCTGCAACGCCGCCAGCAGAAGTCTGTTGTCGACGGCGGACTCACCGACAGCCATCAACCCCGACCGGATGCCCCGGCCCAGCATCGGTTCGAGTTCACGGATGCGCGCGCGACCGAGAACTTCGAGTTCGTGCCCCTGCGAGCTCACCCACTCGGCGATGGTCTGCAGGTCCTGCGCGTCGGCAGCGTCGAGTGCAACCGTCAGCGAGCTGTCCGCGGTGAAGACCGATTGCCCGAATTTTCCGAGCTCCTCGCCGAACGTCGGCCACCGTTCCAGGGACGCTGCACCGATTGTCAACGCGGTTTCTTCACCCGGCCAGCCTTCGGAAAGCGGGGCAAGCATTCCGCCCGCCACCCACGAAGCACCTGATCCAATGGACGGGTCGTACAACCGAACGGCCCACCCGTCGCGGGCTGCTCGCCACGCGATAGCGAGACCGATGACACCGCCGCCGACAACCGACACCGTACGAGCGTGTGTACTCACGAAACTCCACCTCCACTTCCTGCGCCGGCATGATCCGGGTCAGGTCTGACGGTCGGGATCTGGTCGCGATCCCCTCTCAGCCCTACGAACCTCGCAGTCACGACAAAAAGTGACGACGACGTTTCAGGACTCCCGTGTCGAACCTTGCTCCCTAGAGGCTACCGTTTGCTCCGTGCACCCCACACATCCCAGTAACGACATCGACCGGCGCGAGCGCCTGGCAGCAGCACGGCTGTACCTGTGCACCGACGCGCGCCGCGAGAAAGGCGACCTCGCGCAGTTCGCCGAGGCAGCATTGTCCGGCGGAGTCGACATCATCCAATTGCGTGACAAAGGCTCTGCCGGTGAGCGCGAGTTCGGCCCGCTCGAGGCCAAGGACGAACTGGTGGCGCTGGGCATTCTCGCGGCCGCAGCGCGACGCCACGGCGCATTGTTGGCCGTCAACGATCGCGCGGATCTCGCGATGGCTTCCGGCGCCGACATCCTCCACCTCGGCCAGAACGACATTCCCGTCCCCTACGCGCGAACCGTTGTCGGTGAAGACGTCGTCATCGGCCGTTCGACGAGCAGTCGCGCGCAGGCGAGTCTGGCCGCCATCGAGGAGGGCGTCGACTACTTCTGTACCGGGCCGGTCTGGGCGACACCGACCAAACCGAATCGAAGTGCGTCCGGTTTGGAACTGGTTCGATCGACCGCCGACGCCGCACCGCCGCGGCCCTGGTTTGCGATCGGCGGCATCGACGAGGAACGTCTGCCAGAGCTGCTCGATGCCGGCGCCACGCGCATCGTCGTCGTGCGTGCAATCACGCAAGCATCGGATCCCCAGGCGGCCGCGCAACGCCTCGCCGCAGCCGTCGCTGGGCGCTGAAAGCCGGTAACTGGCGTTCGTCAAGTGTTTGCCGGGCGATTTCCGCACAGTTACGGGTCAGCACGCCTGACTCGAATTGTGAACGGAAGTTGTCCGATCAGACAACAAACTCCCAGTTCCTAGGTGCGATTGGATGTCCGAAAAGTCGGATTAAGTGATCTTGCTCACAGTTGCTTCGATTGCGTGTCACATCCCATTCGGTTTGTTGTAGTTTACCTCCAGTTACTAACTGAACCTAGGAGCACTAAATGGGATCCCTCGACACCGGCTCGCTCAGCACCGAATCGCTCGAAGACCTGAACCTCGGCAAGATCAGCGAGCTGCTCAAGCTCGGTATCACCGCGGTCAGCTTCATCACGGCGCTGAACTCGCTCAGCTGAGCCTCGTTTCGGTCGACGACCGAAACACCGAAGGGCCGGACTCCCGCGGAGTCCGGCCCTTCTGCTGTGTATGAACTGTGAAGACTCGACTGCTACGACTGGGTACTGCTCGCCTCGGACAGGTTCTGGTCGCTGCCTGCCTGGTCACCGCGTGCCTGGTCGCTGCCTGCCTGGTCGCTGCCTGCCTGGTCACTGCCGTGGTGGGAACTACCCGACAACCATCCGAATCCGCCGTCCTCGAGCACGACGGTGTGCGGATCGCCGTCCACGGCCACAACAGGCTCGGTCCGGAGGTCGGGCCATGAGGAACCGAAGCCCGGATGCAGCGGCAGTGAGTCGACGTCGGCTTCGCGTACCCACCGCAACTCGGTGCTCTCACCATTGGCAACCGTCGACAGTGGATGCGCCGCGTCAGCCACGACGGTGGTGTAAGTCCACCCGCTCTCGGCGCGCATCGTCACTACTTCCCCGCGGACACGGACGGCGTCCTCGGCGATACCTGCTTCTTCGTGTGCCTCCCGGACGGCAGCGTGCGTCGTGCTCTCGTGTGAGTCCCGCGCACCGCCGGGCAGTGCCCACGTTCCGCCCTGATGGCTCCACGCCGCACGATGCTGCAGCAAGACCATGGGTGATCCGTCCGAATCGGGGGCACGCAGAAGCAGTCCTGCAGCTCCGTGTTTACCCCAATGCCGAGTACCGTCCGATCCGATGGACCAACCGTCACCGTCACCACGCATCGACTACCTCGCTCCGCCCGCTCTCGCCGTTGTCCCACACTAACCGTTTCAATCTGCTCCAGGTGTAGGTGATGCTTATATGCTCGCGAAGATGCCCTGAATCATTTCTCGGCGGCATCATTTCTCGGTAGCCCGCCTACAGCGAAGTGAGGTGCTCGATGGTCGACCGTGTCGTCCCGTCCATCGAACCCCGGTCGCTGCCGCACTCCGAGGCCACATCAGTGTCGGCGGAGGACGAGCAGGCACTTCTGCGGCGCGAACTGCAGGCCTTCATGTCCTCGACGCCTGGCCGGTTGACCGTCGTCGGACTGATCCTGATCGCGATCACTTTGATCTCCGGACTCCTCGCCACCGCAGCGATCGAGAACCGCCAGGCGAACCTCGACCTCCTCCTCGTCGAAACCGAGCCTCTCGCCAACTCGGCCCAGAATCTCTACAGTGCGTTGTCCTTGGCAGACGCCGCCGCGGCCACCGCCTTCATCTCCGGCGGCCTCGAACCCGCCGAAGTCCGCGACCGATACACGCAGTCGATCGGTGAGGCCTCTGCGGAGATCGTCCAGGCGTCGGCCGGTCTCGACTCGACCGATCTTGCCGGTCACAGCGCGTTGACCACAATCTCGACCGACCTCTCCGTCTACACCGGGCTGGTCGAAACTGCACGGGCGAACAATCGCGTCGGAAACCCGGTCGGGGCAGCATATTTGAGCGAGGCCTCGCAGTTGATGCAGACCTCGCTGCTGCCGATGGCCCAGCAACTGCACGCCTCGCAGGAGACGCTGGTCTCCCAAGTACAGCGCGATTTCGAGACTCCACCGTGGTGGCCGATCGTGGCGTTCGTCTTCGTGCTGTGCGCGCTGGTGGCGACACAGATGTACTTCTCCCGCAAGAGTCGCCGACGCTTCAATCTCGGGTTGATCCTTGCCTCGCTCGCGGTCGCTGCAGCTCTGCTGTGGCTGCTCACGGTCGGACTGGTCTCCGCACTGGCCACCGGGCGCGCGCTCGACGCCGGGGCCGAGCCACTGCACGAACTGACCGAGGCACGAATCATGGCGCAGCAAGCACGCACCGTGGAAACCCTCACGCTGGCGAGGCGGGATTCGACCGCCGAGGACAACGTGACGTTCACCCGCAAGGTCGATGCTCTGCGGGACATCCTCGAGGGCCTGCAAAGCGACGAACGCGCCCGAGTGAACAGCGAAGTGCTGACCGCCGCACTCGACTCGCGCCAGCAGTGGGTGGCTGCGCACACGCGCATGTACGACCGTCTCGGAAACGGCGACTTCACGTCCGCCGCAGCCATCACCATCGGCGCCGGAGAACAGGATTCGGCCGCGGAGTACGGAAAGCTCGATCACGAACTCTGGCAGGGAATCGTGGATTCGCGCACGAATCTTCGGTCCGACGTCTCGTACGCCTCCCGGGTGTTGGCTGCCTCTGCACCGGGCATGTCTGTATTGGCAGTTCTCGGAGTTGCCGGAATCTTCATCGGATTCTGGCCTCGACTGCGGGAGTATCAGTGACGGGAGTACCGGTGATGCGGAGGAAGAGCCCGGCCGTATGTGTCGCGGTTCTGGCAGCGGCCATGCTGGTGCTCGCCGGTTGCGGTGCGGATCGAGCCGAAGACTTGGACAACGCAGGCGCCACGTCGTACACGGAACCGCCGCTGCCGGCCGAGGCCACCATCGCTCCCAGCCCGACACCGACGACTACCGCGTCGTGCACCAACCTCACCGCGAGCCTGCGGCCCACCCCCGCAGACGCATCTCCGCAGCCACCCACGCCGAGCCTCGACGCCATCCGCGCCCGCGGGCGGCTGATCGTGGGCCTGGACACCGGTTCCAACCTCATGAGCTTTCGCGATCCGGCCACCGGGCGCCTCGAGGGTTTCGACGTGGACATCGCCCGCGAAATCGCCCGAGATCTGCTCGGTGACCCGGAGAAGATCGAGTACCGAATCCTGACGTCGGACGATCGGATCGCCGCACTCCAGGAATCGATGGTCGACGTGGTCGTCAAGACCATGACCATCACGTGCGAGCGGCGCGAGAAGGTCGACTTCTCGACGCAGTACTTCTCCGCTGAACAACGAATTCAGGTCTTGCAGGGGTCATCCGTCCGCGGCATCGACGACCTCGCAGGCAAGCGGGTCTGCGCTGCCCGGGGAACGACCTCGGCGACTCGAATCCAGCAACTCCAACCCGAAGCGACCGTCGTCACCGTCCCGATGTGGTCCGACTGCCTCGTCGTCCTCCAGCAGGGGCAGGTGGACGCGATCAGCACCGACGACACGATCCTCGCGGGCCTCGCCTCGCAAGACCCGTATCTGATGATGGTCGGTGGCTCACTGGGCGTCGAACCGTACGGAATCGGAGTGAACAAGGACAACCCCGACTTGGTCCGATTCGTCAACGGAACACTGGATCGGATCCGGAGCGACGGGACCTGGAACCGTATCTACGACCGCTGGCTCAGCGTCCTCGGTCCTTCGCCCGGTCCCCCGCCGGCCGTCTACCGGGATTGAGGCTGACATGACCGAAGAAACCGGCCCCGAGCCCGACGCCACGCAGGCTTCCCTGCGTCCCGAACCCGAAGCCACCGGCGCCTACGAGCGGCCCGAGCCCGAAGCCACGGGCGCCTACGAGCGTCTCGAACCGACCTCGGCCCAGATACGAGGAACCACGCCGTCCGCATCCTCCTCCCCGACCGGCCGCTCCACTCGATCCCGCCGCAGCCGGTCGGGACGAAAGCTGCGCCTCGGCGGCGGCCTGGTCGAGGTTCCCCCCGTCCCTCAGATCGACCCCGCATCTGCGGTGATGAGTGACCCGACCGTCCCCGAGCGGAAACGGTTCTGTTGGAAATGCAACGAACCAGTCGGTCGTAAGAGCGCAAGCACCAAGGCAACTCAGCACGGCACCTGCCCCAAGTGCGGTTCCACTTTCGACTTCCGTCCACTCCTCGAAGAGGGCGAATTGGTGTCCGGTCAGTACGAGGTTCAAGGGCCCATCGCGCACGGCGGCCTGGGATGGATCTACCTCGCGATCGATCGCAATGTCAGCGACAGGTGGGTAGTTCTCAAGGGGCTCTTGCATTTCGGTGATTCCGAAGCGCAAGCCGTTGCGGTGGCCGAGCGTCAGTTCCTCGCCGAGGTCGCCAACCCCAGCATCGTCAAGATCTTCAACTTCGTCGAGCATCCGCGCCCGGATGGCACACCCATGGGGTACATCGTCATGGAGTACGTGGGTGGGCGATCATTGCGCGAGGTGCTGGCCGAATTCCCGGACGGCAAGCACATGCCGATCGAGCAGGCAATCGGCTACGTACTGGAAATCCTTCCGGCGCTGAGCTATCTGCATTCCACCGGCCTGGCCTACAACGACCTCAAACCCGAGAACGTAATGGTCACCGAGGATCAGTTGAAGCTGATCGATCTCGGCGCCGTGTCCGGAATCGAAGACTACGGATACCTGTACGGTACCGCCGGCTATCAAGCACCCGAGATCATCGAGACCGGTCCGACCATCGCCTCCGACATCTTCACCGTCGGAAGAACACTCGCGGTTCTCACCCTCGACATGCCCTCGAAGCACGGACGGTACCTCGACGGCCTTCCCGAACCCGAGGACGAGCCACTACTGCGCGACCACGAGTTCTTTCACCGTCTACTGTTACGCGCCACCGACCCGGATCCGAAGAAGCGATTCCAGTCCGCCGAGGAAATCGCGGGACAACTCACCGGCGTTCTGCGAGAAATCCTCGCCGAGCAGACCGGGCAGGAGAATCCCGGACTCTCGCTCGTGTTCAGCAGGCAGCGAACGTCTTTCGGCACCGATGAATTGGTCGGGCAAACCGATGTGTACGTGGACGGTGTCAGCCACGACGCCGCTCTCGATCCGCGCGAAGTTGCGCACGCACTTCCCATTCCGTTGGTCGACCCCACCGATCCCAGCGCGCCGTTGCTGGCAGCGGCGGTGCACAGCGAACCGTCTCAGACTCTCGATGCTCTCAAGCATGCCCGCGAGAACGGAATCGACCGAACGTCAGGCACACCGGCGGCCGCCGTCTCGGGCGAAGTTCGACTGGCCGAGGCCAAAGCTCATCTCGATCTCGGTGATCCGGAAACCGCACTGACAGTTCTGGGCGAACTCCAGCAGAACATCGGGGACCACTGGAAGATCGAGTGGTATCGAGGACTTGCGGCGTTACAACTGGACCGATTCGAGCCCGCTTTCAGTCACTTCGAGACAGTTCTCACCGCACTGCCCGGCGAGGCTGCACCAAAGCTGGCGTTGGCAGCGACGGCAGAACTGATCCTCCAGCACTGGGAGAGCGACGACCCGGACCAATGGTGCCGCTTCTCCGAGAAGTACTACCGCACCGTCTGGCGGACCGAACGGAACTACGTCAGCGCAGCATTCGGGCTCGCCCGACAACTCGCCGATCACGGCAACAAGAAGGCAGCCATCGCCGCCCTCGACGAAGTACCCACGTCTTCCCGGCACTACAACGTCGCACGGATGTCCAGCGCTCTGACGATGCTGTCCGGCGTTCCGATCGCCGAACTCGACGAATCGACTCTGCGGGAAGCCGCCCGTCGTGTTCGGGCGCTGCCTGCTGAAGAGAGCCGAAGCCTGCAGATGCGAACCCTGGTGTTGGGCACGGCACTCGATTGGATTCGCTACGGCAATCGCTCGCACACCGAACTCGAACCCATCCTCGACCTGCCCTTCACCGAGCAAGGTCTGCGCACCGGAGCCGAAGCCTGCCTTCGCGCCCTCGCTCGCGCCACGACCTCCCGCACGCACCGCTACGCCCTCGTGGACCGGGCGAATGCGGTGCGTCCGCGCAGCAATTTCTGACGGACGCCCCGAGGTTTACAGTGCTGCAGAAACCTACAGTGCGGCCACCAAAGCCTTCGCCGCGCGGGCGATCGCCAACTCCTCGTTGGTGGGGACCACCAGCACCTCGACGGCCGACGAGGATGCGGAGATACGACGCTCGTCGCGACTCTTCGCCTCGTTGAGAGCCGGATCGACCTCGATACCGAGACGGGAAAGCCCGGCCAGGCTGTCGCGTCGTACGTCGATGTTGTTCTCGCCAACACCGCCGGTGAAGGTGATGACGTCGACGCCACCGAGTTGAACGATGAAGGCGCCGATGTACTTACGGAGCATGTGTACGTAAACGTCGTACGCAAGTTGTGCGTCTTGGTCGCCGCCCTCGATCAGTGCGAGCAGGGCACGGAAATCGTTGACTCCCGACAGTCCCTTCAAACCGGAGCGCCGGTTGAGGAGGTCGTCGATCTCGTCGACCTTCATTCCCGAGTTGCGATTGAGGTGCAAGATGATGCCTGGGTCGATGTCGCCGCTGCGGGTGCCCATGACAAGACCCTCGAGCGGGGTGAGGCCCATCGTGGTGTCGATGGCCTTGCCGCCCTTGATTGCCGAGGCCGAAGCGCCGTTTCCGAGGTGCAGGACTATCTGATTCAGCTCGGCGGGATCCTTGCCGAGGAACTCCGCGACCCGTCCAGACACGTATTCGTGTGAGGTCCCGTGGAAGCCGTACCGGCGAATCTGGTTGGCCTTGGCCACATCCCGATCGATCGCATAGGTGGACGCCGCCGCGGGCAGTGTGTGAAAGAAGGCAGTGTCGAACACTGCGACGTGCGGAACGTCGGGCAGTTCCTCGCGCGCCACCTCGATACCGATCACGTTGGCCGGATTGTGCAGCGGCGCAAGGTTCGACAAATCCGCGATGGCTTTCACGACGCCGTCGTCGATGAGAGTCGGCGAATAGAAGATGTCACCACCGTGCACGACTCGGTGACCGACTGCGATGATTCCGGCCTCACTCAGCGGCCGCCCGACCTCGGCGACGATGTCGAGCACCATCTTCAGACCTGCGCGGTGATCGGCGATCGGAAGGCTCCGGTCTTCGACTCCGGTGCGGTGGTTGTAGACGATGTGGCCGTCGGGCTCACCGATGCGCTCGATGAGACCGTGTGCCACCGATTCCGCCGTATCCGGATGCACGAGTTGAAATTTGATGGATGACGAGCCGGAATTGATGACCAGTACGGTGCCGTCGCTCACGCTTGCGCTCCCTGTGCCTGTATTGCCGTGATAGCCACGGTGTTGACGATGTCCTGGACCAACGCTCCACGCGAGAGGTCGTTGACCGGCTTGTTCAGTCCCTGCAGAACCGGCCCGACGGCGATAGCACCGGCGCTACGCTGCACTGCCTTGTACGTGTTGTTGCCGGTGTTCAGGTCCGGGAACACGAACACCGTTGCTTTGCCCGCCACCAGCGAATCCGGCATCTTCTTGTCGGCGACACTCTGCTCGACGGCGGCGTCGTACTGAATGGGCCCTTCCACCAACAGATCCGGTCGACGCTCGCGCACCAAAGCGGTCGCGGTGCGAACCTTGTCGACGTCGGCTCCGCTGCCCGAATCCCCGGTGGAGTACGAGAGCATCGCGATGCGCGGATCGATCCCGAACTGCGACGCCGTCTGTGCGGACGAGATCGCGATGTCCGCCAACTGCTCCGACGTCGGGTCCGGAACCACGGCGCAGTCACCGTAGGAGAGAACGCGGTCGGCCAGGCACATCAGGAAGATGCTCGAGACCGTCGAGACACCGGGGGCGGTCTTGATGATCTCGAACGAGGGTCGAATCGTGTGAGCGGTGGTGTGTGCAGCGCCGGACACCATGCCGTCGGCAATTCCCAAGTGCACCATCATCGTTCCGAAGTACGAGATGTCGGCGATCACCTCGCGGGCCCGCTCGATGGTCATGCCCTTGTGCGCACGCAGCGCGGTGTATTCCTGTGCGAAGCGCTCGGTGTACTCGGACTGCGCGGGTGCGAGTACCTGCGCGCCACTGATGTCGACGCCGAGTTCCGCGGCGCGTCGACGCACACTGGGTTCGTCACCGAGGATCGTCAGGTCGGCAACCTGGCGCTGCAGCAACCGGCCGGCCGCGCGGAGGATCCGGTCGTCGTCACCCTCAGGCAGGACGATGTGCTTGCGATCGCGTCGAGCGCGGTCGATCAGCTTGTACTCGAACATCTGTGGGGTCACGACGGACGGGATCGGCAGTGCCAGTCGGTCCATCAGGATGTCGGCGTCGACGCGCTGTTCCATCAAGCTCAACGCGGTGTCGACCTTGCGCTGCGAACCGACTGCCACGCGTCCGCGGGTTTGGGCTGCGGCGCTTGCGGTGTCGAAGGTACCGAGGGTTGTCGTCAGGATCGGAAGACGCTGTTTGAGGCCGGCCATCAACGCTGCGATGGCTGGGTGCGGTGTGATTCCGCCGTTCATGATGATGCCCGCGAGCGACGGAAATCCTTCCGCCTCATGTGCATTGAGCAATGCGAGCAGTACGTCCGAGCGATCGCCCGGTGCGATGACGACCATGCCCTCGACCAGACGCTCGAGGATGTGCTCCGCGGTCATGCCGCCCACCATCACCTTGAGCGCTTCGCGGTGCAGCAGTTCCGGGTCACCCGAATACAACTCGCCGCCGGTGGCCTCCATCAACTCGGCCATCGTGGGCGAGACGAGCAACGGAATCTCCGGCAGGCTCCACGTCGGAACTCCGATGTCGGACAGCGCTGCGGTGACCTCGTCGAGCTTGTCGGGATCGCAACGATTGGCGACGACCGCGAGCAGATGAGCGTGGTTGGCGGCCAACTCGGCGGCGCATAGATGCGCGAGCTGGGCGACCTCCTCGACACTGCGCCGAGCGCCTCGAACCGCCAGCAGAACCGGCGCGCCGAGGTTCACGGCGATGCGGGCGTTGAAGCTCAGCTCGCTCGGGCTTGCTACGTCGGTGTAGTCACTTCCGATGATGACGACGGCGTCGCACTGCTCGGCCACGGTGTGGTACTTCGCGACGATGTCGGCCAGCGCGGCTTCAGGATCGGCGTGAACCTGCTCGTAGGTGACGCCGAGTGCGTCGGCGTAGGAGAGATCGGCGGTGGTGTGCTCGAGCAGCAGTTCGAGGATGTAGTCGGTTTCCTCGGTAGAGCGGGCGATCGGGCGGAAGACACCGACCCGGGCGACGGTCGCGCACAGCATCTGCAGCACGCCAAGCGCGATGGTGGATTTTCCGGTGTCACCTTCAGGAGAGGCAACGTAGACACTCGACACGGCAGCGGGCGCTTCTGGCATGCCCAACAGCCTAGTGTGGGCCGCCGCCCACCTTGCCACTGATCGTGGTCACGCTCACGCTCGTGCCGACAACCGGCGGCTACGAGAAAGACGAACGGTGCCTGCCACACGTCGAGTGGCAGACACCGTTCAGTTGATCTCGAGGATCAGCCCAGAGCACGCAAGCGAGGCGCGAGGTCACGCTCGAACAGTTCGAGGAACCGGCGCTGATCATGGCCCGGTGCGTGGAACACCAGGTGATTGAGACCGGCATCGACGTAGGCCTTGACCTGCTCGACGGCGTCGTCCGGATCGGAAGCGACGATCCAACGCTTGGCCACCTGCTCGATGGGCAGAGCGTCGGCAGCGGCTTCCATTTCGATCGGATCCTCGATGCTGTGCTTCTGCTCCGGCGTCAGGGACAGCGGAGCCCAGAAGCGGGTGTTCTCGAGTGCAGCCTCCGGATCGGTGTCGTAGCTGATCTTGATCTCGATCATCTTGTCGATGTCGGCGACGTCGCGCTCGGCCTTGGCTGCGCCCTCGGCAACGGCTGGAAGCAGCTTCTCGGTGTAGAGCTCCATGCCCTTTCCGGAGGTGCAGATGAAGCCGTCACCGGCACGTCCCGCGTATCGGGCGACAACGGGTCCGCCGGCCGCGATGTACACGGGAATGCCGCCCTCGGGAACGTCGTAGATCGACGCGCCACGAGTGGTGAAGTACTCGCCTTCGAAGTCGACACGATCCCCCAGCCACAGCTCACGCATCAACCGCACGGACTCACGCAGCCGCGCGAAGCGTTCCTTGAACTCGGGCCACTCGCCCTGGAAGCCGGTGGCGATCTCGTTGAGAGCCTCACCGCTGCCGACGCCGAGCATGATGCGTCCCGGGTAGAGACATCCCATCGTCGCGAACGCCTGAGCGATGACTGCCGGGTTGTAGCGGAACGTCGGCGTCATCACGGACGTGCCGATCTGCACGCGCTCGGTGCGCTCACCGACGGCGGTCATCCAGGCGAGCGAGAACGGTGCGTGGCCACCGTTGTGGCGCCACGGCTGGAAATGATCGCTCACCGCAACGGAATCCATGCCGTGCTGCTCTGCCAGAACTGCCAGCTCTACCAGTTCGCGAGGGCCGAATTGCTCAGCCGATGCCTTGTATCCGAGCTTGAGTTCCTGCGCCACCGTGCACTCCCTTGTCGTCTGTTTCGTTTACTTCTCTGACATGCTTCACGTTCTTTGCAGACTATCCAGACACCGCTGGGACTTCTCTGCGTATCTCAGCGAGCGAGGCTGGTGACCACCGTTGCCACGCCGGCTGCGACGGCAACCCCGGCCAGTGCCAGTGCAAACAGCCACAATGCGTGCGGTTCCGGCATCGCCGCTCCGTCCTCGAGCGCCTTCTTCACCTGTAGCCAGCGTCGCATACCTACCAGTGCGGCTGCCGCCGCGAGTGCGATCAGGGTCAGACCGAGAGTCGTGCGAACCCACCCGGTACTCCATTCCGGTACCAATTGGACGACGGCGATGCCTCCGGCCAGCAGGGCGAGTGAGCTACGCATCCAGGCGAGGAAGGTGCGCTCGCTGGCAAGGGTGAAGCGCTCGTCCGGGCGGTTCGGTTCACTCATGCGTGCTCACCTCCGTGCGGTGCCACCAGATCCGGGTCCTGACGCCAGTCGTAGACGACCTCGGTGCGCAGAACGATGTCCTGCAACGAACGTCGTCGTCGATCGACCGCCGACCACAGCAATCCGAAGGCGAAGAGCACGCAGAGCACCGCACGGATGAAGGCCAACGGCCAGCGCACGAGGCGATGCCCGGACGTGATCACCCGCAGCCCCATCACGAGGGACCCGACGGTCCGACCGGTGGTCGCCCAGCAGGCGGTCAGATACGCCACCGAGACACCGAGAAATGCCGTCGTGGACAGGAAGATTCCCGGTTCCGAGAAAGTGAAACTCTGTGGCGAGAAGAGCAGTCGGACGAAGGCGAAGCCCACGTACACGGAACCCATCAGGAGCAGGACGACGCCCAGGTCGATCAGTCCGGCGAGTCCACGGGTGACGATGCCGGCTGGGCCGGAACTCTCCTGGGCCACTAGCGTTCGCCTGCGTTCGTCTTCGGATCGGTCTCTGTCGACGGTTTTTCTGGTGACGGTTTATCTGATGACGGTGCGTTGTCGCGGCCGAAGAGTCGCCCGACGAAGCCGGCGACAGCGTCGTCCGCCTGCATGCCCTGCACTCGAGCTCCGTGCACGGCTTCCGTGGAGAGTGAACCGGTCGATTCACGAATCATCTGGGGCAGGTCGACGCCCTCGATGACCTGGTCGGCGATCTTGACGAGGTCGATGCGGTTGACCTGGCGTTCGAGGTCGACCGTGTCGACTATCCCGTCGAGATCGAGGCGATCGATCACCGCTTTGACGTCGAGGCGGCTTGCGATCTCGTCCACGTCGACCCGGTCGATGATCGGTTCGAGCGAGACCCGTTCGGCAATCTTGTCCACGTCGATGTTCTCGGCGATCTTGTCGATGTCCACGTGGTCGACGACGATCTTGGTGATGTCGACTTCGGACAGAGCAGCGTCGACGACAGCTTTGATCACCGTCCGCAAGGTCGAGTCGGCGAACTCCACGGTCGAGTGCATCGCTTCCGTGCCGCGAGTGGTGACCTGGGTGATCGCGCCGTCGAGTGCGTCACCGACGACAGGGATCCGCTGCACGGAATCAAGTGCGAGACCAGCGGTTCTGCGCGCCGCACCAGCCGTGATCGCGGCCAGCCCGAAGGCCAGCCGAATCACGTCGGATTCGGGGTGGTGCGACTGCGATCCCACGCAATTGTCTCCATCTTCTTATACGACTGTTACCCGGACATTCGTCACTCCTCTTCGCATTGTGCCACTGTTGGAAGGCACAAATACGCTGTCCGGCTTGCGCCTGGGGGGAAATATGAAGACACGTCGTTTCACGGTTCGGCTGACGATGGCGGTGGCCATGGCCGCCGGCTTTCTCGGCCTCAGCACGCCGACCGCGAGTGCGGATTCCGTGGTCAGTCGCATCGACGTCTACTCCCCCTCGATGGACCGCTGGATCGCCAACGACGTGATTTCGCCGGCCGGAGGAGGCCCGGCCCCGACCTTCTATCTGTTGACCGGTGTCGGCGGCGGCGAGGACGGGATCTCGTGGTTCAACAACACCGGAGTTCGTGACTTCTTCGACGACAAACACGTCAATGTGGTCATGCCGGTCGGCGGCAAGTTCAGCATGTACACCGACTGGAACGCCGACGATCCGGTGCTGGGCCGTAACAAGTGGCAGACGTATCTCACCAAGGAACTACCGGCGGCGGTCAACGCTCGGTACAACACGACCGGTGTCAACGCACTCGGTGGTGTGTCGATGGCAGGCGGACCGGTTCTGGACCTCGCGATCCAGTCGCCGGGCACCTACCGCGCAGTCGGCTCGTACAGCGGCTGTCCGCGCGCCGGCGACCCGCTCGGCCAGGCAGCGGTGCGCTCGATGGTCGAGATACTCGGCGGCGGCAACGCGGCCAACATGTGGGGGCCGTGGGGTAGCCCGCAGTGGGCGGCGCACGACCCGTTGATCAACGCCGAGAGACTGCGTGGCACAGCGCTGTTCATCTCGACCGGCAACGGCCTCCCCGGCCCGGTGGACGGAATCAACTCGCTGGCGATGGCCGCCGGCGTCGTTCCCGGCGCGGTCCTCGAAGGCATCACCAACATGTGCACCGCTGCCCTGCAGGGGCGATTCGGTCAGCTCGGCATTCCCGCGACGTTCAGCTTCCGACCCGAAGGCACCCACACCTGGGGGCTCTTCGAAGCCGACATGCGCGCGTCGTGGCCGATGATCGCGGGCGCTATCGGGGCGTGAGCCTCACGGCCCTCCTTACAAGCCATGGCGTCAGGTGAGACTGCGCGCCCAGTCCCGCATCCCGGCGGGGCCAGTGCCGGTGGCGTATTCAGCGAACAGATTTCGCGCTTCGTCACGGCGGATGCCGCCGAGGACTTCACGCGGCTTACGGAAAAACGGAAGTTCCACAGGCGGCGCCCACAGCTGCACGAGTTCCGCCGCACCGTCGTTCGGGGATTCGAGAGCGAACCACACCCGGGTCACACCGAGCGTGATCGCGGCACCCATACACATGAGACATGGTTCGAGATTGACCGCCAATGTCAATTCACCGGACGCTCGAGTGAATCCGAGAGCCTCGTCGGCCTGCAAGAGCGCTTGAAGGTCCGCATGGACTACCCGTCGACCGAGTGCCCGTTCTTGCGTATACGCCCGCCCGAGCACACGGTCGTCGTCGAACACGACTGCGCCGATCGGCATCTCCCCGAGCTCCATGCCCTCACGCGCTACGTCAAGAGCAACCGCAAGGGCATCTCGAGGTGAAAACATCACTCGACACTAATGGACCAAGGCAAACTCACGCTGCCAGTAGTGCGGGCAGTCCCCATTCCTTGGCAAGCAGCTCGTACGAGCGCAGACGATCCTCGTGCCGATGGGTCACCCCGGTGATCACCAATTCGTCCGCTCCGGTGAGCTTCTGCAAACTGTCGAGCCTGTCGGCGACGGTAGACGGTGAACCGACGAACTGCGTGATCAGCCGATCCTCCACCACTGCTTCGTCGGCGTCGGAAAGTGGGAGCGCTGTCGCGGGATCGGGGTACGGGATGGCGCCGTGCCCGCTGCGAATGCTGTGCGTCCAGTGCGCGAAGGTCGACGCCAACTCCCTCGCCGTCGCATCGTCTTCCGCAGCAACAACATCCGCGGAGACGACGACATACGGCTCCGACAGAACTGCCGACGGTCGGAATGCTGCACGGTATGCCTCGACGGCATCGAGCGTACTCGAGGGCGCCACATGGTAATTCGCACCGAACGGCAATCCGAGTCGTCCGGCGAGCTCGGCACTGGGGCCCGCACTGCTTCCGAACACCCACAGTTCGACGTCGGCATTCTCGCCGGGACTGGCGTGCAATTCGATGCCGTCGCGGGTTCTGTAGGTACCGTTCAGGAGCGAGCGTATGTCGTCGACCTGCTGCTCGAAATCGGGCGCCTGCGCGCCCGGAAACGCCAATGCCTCGAACGACGCCTGCAACCGCGGTGACGTGAGAAGACCGGTTGGATCGAAGGGTGCCGGGATCACGACGCCGTCGCGTACGACGTTCTCTCGCTTCGATTCTGCCGGCGCAGGCGTTCCGGCAGCGACGGCGCGAAGTGCCTCCACCCGACGCTGTCCGCTGCGCCCGATGCCGAGATCGATACGACCCGGATACAACGCTTCGACGGTACCGAAGGCCTCGACCACCTGAGCCGCCGTGTTGTTGCCCAGCAGCACGGCGGCCGAGCCGACGCGAATGGTGTTGGTGGCGGCCGCGATCAGCCCGACAAGCACTGCTGGCGACGAAGAGGCAACACCGACGAAGTGGTGTTCGGCGACCCAGTAACGCTTGTATCCCCACGCTTCGGCAGAACGAGCGAGGTCCAGCGAGTTCCGCAAAGCCTGGCGGGCCGTTCCGCCCTCACTGATCGGCGAGAGGTCGAGTACGGACAGCGGCGCGCTCACCTCGGTCCGCTTTCGGAGCGGGTGTCCGGTGTCTTCTCGCCGGCTTCCACCGCGAACGCCAGGCGGTTCTCGGCGGGGGCCACCGGGCACGTCGCGTAATCGGTGAACGCGCAGGGCAGGTTCGACGCCCGATTGAAATCGAGGACTACCGCGCCACCGGGTTCAGGTGCGCTCACGTGCAGCGAGCGTGCGGCCGGGTAGGTGGACACACCACTGGTCGCGTCGGTGAACAGGATGTGAAAGCCGTTGTCCTTGCCCGCGAACGCAATCAGCGTATGCGTTGCACCGTCGTGTTCGAAGCTGATGGTTCCTCGGGCGTCGTGATGATGCTCGAGGCGCTCGACGACCGCGCCCGTCGTCACCGTGCGAGCCTCCTCGAAAGCTGTGAAGACACCCTCGATGCGCCACTGCGGGTCAGGCTCGAAGGTCGGGATACCACTGAACTGCGCCAATGCCGGGGCCGACGAATCGTGGATCCGCAGAGCCACCTCGCCGGTGCGGCGGATGACCTCGACCAACCGCGCGCCCTGCTTGACGATCAGTCCCGGCGCCCCCTCGATCGGATTCAGAGTGGCCGAACCGTCCACTGCGACGCCGTCGATCGACAAGTCGTCTGCGGGCGTCGCGGTGACGACAACGGCATTCGCGTCGGCGCGCCATGCACCGGGCAGGTCCGCGAAGGTGGAATCGGTGTCCACCAGCCAATGCAACGCAGTCAGGCTCAGCCAGCCGAGGGGTTCGCCGAAGGTGGCGTCGCGCGAGGCGTGCCAGGCATTCCAATCGCCGGTGAAGGTACTGGTGGAAGTGTCGGTAACGGTCATGATGCGCGGACTCCTTCAGCCTGCTCGTGCGGGTGGCGCAGCCCGAGATGGCTGCGCAGGGTGGTTCCTGAGTACTCGGTCCGGAAACTGCCGCGGTCCTGAAGTTCCGGTACGACGGTGTCGATGAACTCGTCGAGGCCCGCGGGGGTGATGTGGGGAACGAGGATGAATCCGTCGCTCGCGTCGCCCTGGACGTAGGTGTCGATCTCGGCAGCCACCTCCGCTGCACTACCCACGAACTGTTGGCGGGCAGTCACTTCGATGATGAGTTCACGGATGCTGAGGTTTTCGGCCTCGGCCTTGGCACGCCACTGATCTGCGACCGCTCGCGGATCCTTGACGTGGCGGACGCGTCCGCGGGTGATGTTGACGTCGTCCGACGGATCTTCCTTCGGCAACGGGCCGTCGGCGTCGTACTGGGAAAGATCTCTGCCCCACACCTGTTCGAGAAAAGCGATGGCAGTCTGGGGCCCGACCTGCTGCCGCCGGATGTGATACGCCTTCTCCTGTGCGTCCGCGGCGTTGTCACCGAGGACGAAGGTGGCGGCGGGGAGAATCTTGAGGTCTGCGTGCGTGCGTCCGTACTTGGCCAAGCGTCCCTTCACGTCGGCGTAGAACGCCTTGCCTGCTTCGAGCGTTCCGTGCCCGGTGAAGATGGCATCGGCCTTGGCCGCGCCGAACTCGCGTCCTTCGTCGGAGTCACCGGCCTGCAACAGAACTGGGTGCCCCTGCGGACTCCGTGGAACTTCGAAGCGTCCGGCGATGTCGAACTGCTTACCGGAGTGCTGGAACTGGCCGACCTGCTGGTCGGTGGCGAAAACACCGCGCTCACGGTCGACGATCGGACGATCGATGCTCCAGCTGTCCCACAGCGTCCGTACTGCGTCGACCAACTCGTTGGCGCGTGCATACCGCTCGGAATGCTCCAGATAGCCACCGCGGCGGAAGTTCTCGCCGGTGAAGGCGTCCGAGGAGGTGACCAGGTTCCAGGCGGCGCGGCCGTCGGAGAGATGATCGAGCGTCGAGAACTGCTTGGCCAACTCGTACGGTTCGTTGAACGTGGTGTTGATCGTCCCGGCCAGGCCGAGATGCGTTGTCACACCGGCAACCGCATTGAGAATGCTGAAGGTGTCCGGGCGACCGACTACGTCGAGGTCGTGAATTTTGCCCTGATGTTCGCGTAGGCGCAAACCCTCTGCGAGGAAGAAGAAGTCGAACAATCCGCGTTCGGCACTGCGGGCGAGATGCTCGAACGAGCTGAACTCGATCTGGCTCTTGGACGCCGGATCGGTCCACACCGTGGTGTTGTTCACGCCGGGGAAGTGAGCGCCCAGATGAACTTGCTTGCGAATCCTGTTCTGTGTCATCGGTGTTCCTGTTCTCTGCTCGCGCTACGCGAACTGATTGACGGGCAACTCGAAACCCAACCGCTCGCGCAGCGTCGGGCCGGTAGTCGGTCGCGGATTGAGATTCGGCACCACGTCCGCCGCGATCTTCTCCACTGCGGCAGCCAAAGCCAAGGGACGCAGGACAACACCGTTGACCCCGGCCAGCCCACCGATCTCGCGAAGGAGGACAGTCAGGCCGGCACTGTCACCGCGATAGAACAGCGAGTGCGGGGCGTACGGCGCTCCCGCCCATTCCTCGAGTTCGGCCAGAGCGTCGTCGGCGGCTCCGCGATCAGCGCCGAGAAGCACGTCGACGTCGAGGAGAACCCTGACGCTGCGCCCGAGGGCAGCGGCATTCGCGTGGACCAGCTTGGCCGTGGCGTTGGCCACGCCGAGGTCGGTTGCCGAGATCCGAATCAGATCTCCGCGCGCAACAGCGAGCTCGCGTGCCTCCGGCCTGCTCGCGTCGACGGCGATCAGCGGCTGCCCCTGCGGGGAGCGCGGCGTGATGGACGGCCCTTTGACGGAAAAGTTCTTTCCCTCGAAGTCGATGTAGTGCAGCTTGTCTCGATCGATGAATCGTCCGCTCGCAGCGTCCCGTATCTCGGCGTCGTCCTCCCAGCTGTCCCACAGCCGACTGACCACCTCGACAGCCTCGGACGCTTCCTCCCACGCGGACTCGGGGCCCTGCACTGCCTTTCGGCCGAACAACGACGCCTGCTCAGCGGTGTCGGACACCGCGACCTGCCAGCCGGCCCGCCCCGCTGAGGAGTAGTCGATACTCGCGACAGCCTTGGAGATGTGGAACGGCTCGGTGTGCGTGACTGTCGCGGTGGGGATCAGGCCGATACGCGAGGTCAAAGCACTCAGCCGCGCCGCAGTTGCAACCGCCTCCAATCTGCCCCGCACTGCGTGCTGGCCCTCGGATTGCAGTCCGAACGAGTCGGGGAGGAACGCCAGATCCACCCCACCCCGATCCGCGGCGGTCACCAGGTCCACCCAGTACGAGGGCGTGAACAGATCTTCGGCGCGCGAATCCTCGCGTCGCCAGGAGTACGGATGAGCTCCGGTTCCCTCGAATTCGAGGCCGACCAGGAATGCTCCGGAACTACGCTCGGACATGTTCGGCCTTTCGTGTCGAATGATCCCGCCCGGGGATCGCGTCGAGAAGTGTGCGTGTGTACTCGTTTCGGGGATTGTCGAAAATCTCGGTGGTAGTGCCGATTTCGAGCAATCGCCCGGCCTGCATGACGCCGACGACGTCGCTGATCTGGCGAACAACCGCAAGATCGTGGGAGATGAAGAGATAGGTCAGGCCCAGTTCGCGCTGCAACTCGTCGAGTAGCGCCAGAATCTGCGCTTGCACCGAGACGTCGAGAGCGGACACAGGTTCGTCGAGAACGAGCAGGTCCGGCTTCAACGCGAGCGCACGAGCGATCGCCACCCGTTGACGCTGGCCGCCCGAGAGTTCGGCCGGTTTGCGGCTCAGAAACTGCTCGGGAAGTGCAACCTGATCGAGCAACTCTGCTGCACGAGTCTGCTGCTGGCTGCGTCCACCAACCTTGAAGGCCCGCAGCGGCTCCGCAACGATGTCCTGGACCGACAATTTCGGGTCTAGTGATGCATAGGGGTTCTGGTACACGAGCTGGATCTTTCGGCGCAGCTCGCGCAGATCGCTGCCCTTGACCTTCGTGATGTCGTGTCCGTCGAAGGAGATGGTGCCGGCATCCGCCTGCTCCAACCGCACGGCGATGCGCGCCGTGGTCGACTTGCCGGAGCCCGACTCCCCCACCAGCGACACCGTCTGACCCCTCGGAACAGTCAGCGACACTTCGTTCACCGCGGTGATCGAACTCCCGCGTCCGACGTTGAAGTGCTTGGTGATTCCCGTCAGGGTCAGCAGCGGGCTGGTGTCCTGGCGGACCGGGCGAACGACTGGTCCCGAGGACAGGCTCGGCGCAGAGCTCAGAAGTTTCTTCGTGTACTCGTCTCGCGGGTTGTCCAGAATATCTGCGGTGCGGCCGGATTCGACGATCCTGCCGCCCTGCATCACCAGGATCCGGTCCGCGCGGTCTGCGGCCACACCCAGGTCGTGCGTGATCAGGAGCACGGCGGCACCGGATTCGGCAATCCGCTCGTCGAGATGGTCGAGAATGCGCCGTTGAACCGTGACATCCAGAGCACTGGTCGGCTCGTCGGCGATTACGAGGGCCGGGTTCGCGACAAGCGCGATACCGATCAGAACGCGTTGCCGCATACCGCCGGAGAGCTCGTGCGGGTACTGGCGTGCTCGGATTTCCGGCCGGTCGATACCCGCGCGCTCGAGCACCTCGACGGCGTCCAACCGGGCTTTGCGACGGTCTGCGAGGCCGTGGATCCGGAGGACTTCTGCAACCTGGTCGCCGATCCTCGTCACCGGGTTGAGCGAGGTCGTCGGATCCTGCGGCACCAAACCGATACGCGCGCCGCGGATTCGCTGCCACGCACGGTCGGAATACGAGTCGATCTGTTCACCCTCGAACTCGACGGTCCCGCCGGTGACGTGGCCACTGCCGGCGAGCAGACCCAATATCGCGTGGGCCGTGGTCGACTTACCGGAACCCGATTCCCCGACCACCGCAACTACTTCGCCCCGACCGACGGTGAAGCTCACGCCGGATACCGCGGGCTCGGCGCCGTAGGCGATCTGTAAGTCGGTGACGGAAAGCAACTGTTCCTCGGTCGTGCTCATCGCCGGTTATTCCTTTCGATCTCGTGGCCGATACGGTGTGCCGAGATGACCACGGCGACAATCGCGAGACCGGGAAGTGTGGTCATCCACCAGGCATTGGCGAGGAAATTACGTCCCTCGGATACCAGCGATCCCCATTCCGGGGTAGGCGGAACGGCGCCGAATCCCAAGAAGCTCAGAGCCGACACCGCCAGTACTGCCTGCCCGAACTCGACAGCGGACAGCGCGACCACCGGCGCGTAGGAGTTGGGAAGCACGTGCCGACGCAGGACACCGAGCCACTGCACACCCGAACTGAACGCGGCCTCGACGTACTGAGCTCCGCGCACCCGCATCACTTCGGCACGCATCACTCGCGCGAAATTGGCGACCATACTGACGCCGACAGCAATGGCGACGTTGATGGTGCCGAAGCCGAGTGCGGTCACCAGTGCCAACGAGAGCAGCAGCGCCGGAATGGACAGCAGCACGTCGACGATGCGCATCAGCACGGCGTCGACGACGCCACCGACAAAGCCCGCGAGCAAACCGATTATCGATCCCGCCACCAATGCGATTCCGACCGCCACCAAGGTTGCGGTCAGGGACAGCGCGGCGCCGTGCACGAACCGTGTGTACAGGTCACGACCGAGATTGTCGGTTCCGAACCAGTGAGCCAGGCTCGGGCCCTGCAGTTTGTCCGCCGGGACACCGGACAACGGATCGCCGCTGGCAAAGAATCCGGGTGCGACGGCAAAGCCGATGGCAAGCAACACGATCAACACCGGAATCACCAAGCCGGGCTTTCGGATCCAGCCGATGGCCGTGGACTTTCGGCGCGAAACAACAGGTGCCTTCGCCTCGACGCTCGGATCGAGGAGTAGGGGTTCGATCAATGTGTCAGACATGAGCCGGCTCCAGATCGGTCGAGCTTTCGGTATTCGACTTTTCGGTGTGACTCTTCTTCGTCTGGATGATCCGTGGATCTATCAAGGGGTAGAAGAGGTCGACCGCGAGGTTGACGAGCACGAACACGAGAGAGGCGAACACAACGACTCCCTGCACCACCGGGATGTCCTGCGCCATCACCGACGTCTGTGTCAGACGGCCGACGCCCGCGCGGGAGAACACCGTTTCCACAACCACCGAGCCCGCCAGCAGCGTGCCGACCAGCACACCGGCAATGGTGAATGCCGGAATGCTCGCCAGTCGCAACGCGTGACGGGTCTGCACGCGCCAACGGCTTGCGCCCTTGGCGTACGCAGTCTCCACGTGCGGCGAACGTAGCGTCGACTGCAGGCTGGTCGTGAGCACCTGCGCGATCACCGCGCCGGTCGGGATCGCCAAGGTGATCGCCGGAAGAATCACCGTTGCGAATCCCTTGTCTCCGAATGCCGGGAAGATGTGCAGACGGAACGAGAAGAGTTGCAGAAGAATCAGGCCCACCCAGAAAGTGGGCACTGCCACACCCAGCGGCGGCAGCGAGAACAACAGATTCGCGAGCCACCGCTTGCGGGTGTAGGTAGCGAAGAACGCGATCGCCACTCCGAACAACACGGCCAGAACCAAAGCGGTGGTTGCCAAGACCAGAGTGCTCGGCAGCGCCGAGAAGATGGCATCCGTCACCGACTGACCGGTGGAGATGGACGTTCCGAAATCGCCGCGAAGAGCATTCGTCAGCGATGTCCAGTACTGCACCCACACCGACTGGTCCAAGCCGTACCGTGCCCGAAGCTGATCGAGCGCAGCCTGATCCACTGCAACACCCTGACCGGACGAGTCGGCAGCCATGCTGACGGGATCACTCGGCAGGAGGAACAGAATCACGAACGAGATGGTGAAGGCGGCCCACAGAACCACTGCGGCCTGGCCCAGTCGGGTGAGTACGTATCGAGTCATGATTACTTACCCGACAACCATGCGTCGTAGAACTGCAGGCGCGAGGAGGCTTCGAAGTTCAGGTCCTGCACACTCGATCCGGCGCCGATGGCCTGCGAGAGCTCGATGGTGGGGATGGAGAGTCCACGGTCGAGGATCAATTCCTGTGCGGTGGATACCAGTTCGCCGCGTTGGCCGTTG
This sequence comes from Rhodococcus sp. NJ-530, assembly GCF_003860625.1. Taxonomy (NCBI): domain Bacteria; kingdom Bacillati; phylum Actinomycetota; class Actinomycetes; order Mycobacteriales; family Nocardiaceae; genus Rhodococcus; species Rhodococcus sp. NJ-530. Next base: position 1,545,184 of record NZ_CP034152.1, on the reverse strand, counting down.
TCCGTGGCTGCAAGCTGGTCTGTGAGTACCTTGTCGAGCTCCGGATCCGCGCCGCGACGGTTCAGGTTGCGGCCTTCGGTGCTGAACGATGCCCGCAAGATGTCGGCGTCCGCGCGAGTGCTGTTGTAATACAGCGAATCGTAATCACCCGATACTCCCTTCTCGGTCCATTCACCGTTCGAGACCAAGTTGAGCTGCAGGTCGACGCCGACCTTCTTGAGCTGCTGCTGCACGAGCTCGAGGATGGCCTGGTTACCCGAGAACACCGGACTGAAGGTGACGCTGAAAGTGAGCTTCTGCCCGTCCTTCTCGCGGATACCGTCGCTGCCGGTCTTCCAACCAGCCGCGTCGAGGAGTTTCGCCGACTTGTCGGCGTCGTACGTCACGACACTGGATTCGTCGCTGTAGAGCGGAGTGGTGTGAGCCAGCGGGCTCGTGGCCGGGAAGAACGACGGATCCAGAACGGTGTCGACGAGTTCTTGGCGGTTGATCGCGGGAATGATGGCCTGACGAACAGCCTGATCAGCGAGAACGCCGCGACTGACGTTGGGCTGGAAGAAGAAGCTCACACCCGGGTTCGGCCTTGTGAGGATTCGTCCACCCGCGCCCTCGATTTGCGGCGCATCCTGCGGAAGCGCATCGCTGACCGCATCGAGCTGGCCGGAGGCCACGCTGCCCGCCCGCACACCGGATTCGGGAACCACCGTGAAGTCGACGCCATCGAGGTACGCCTCGCCCTGATGCGCGACCGCATCCGAGGCCCAGTTGTATCCCGCACGCTTGGCGATCTTGACGCTCTTGTCCTGCTGCCAGTCGGTGTACACGAACGGTCCGGAGGCGATCACCGCTGCACCGGGGCAGCGCTGCTCGGATGCCAGCGCGGTGGTGGAATCGGCGAGGATTCCGAGCTGTGGCGTCGAAGTTGCTTGCAGGAACTGAACATTGGGTCCGGAGAAATTGATCTTCGCCGTGTGAGCATCTACGACGTCGGTACCGGTGTACGAGGACAGGTAACTCTTCGCCAACGACGCGTTCGGTCCCAGGTTCTTGACCGAGTCGAAGGTCTTCTTCACCGAATCCGCCGTCACCGGTGTGCCGTCACTGAAGGTGGCGTCGTCGCGAAGGACGAACGTGAAGCTCGCGGCGTCGGGGCTGATCTCCCAGCTCTTGGCGAGCCACGGGGTGATCTCTCCGGTGTCGGGATTTTGATCGGTAAGCGAATCCACCACTGTCCGAGTGACATACACGGTCTGGTTACTGCCGGCCTGGGCCGGATCGGCGCACGTCGGCGCCTGTGACAGACCGTAGCGAAGGGTTCCGCCGGACTGGGCGGGGCCTGCGTCGGCAGCACTGTCACTCCCGCTGCTGCAGCCGGCGAGGACGGTGCCGAGAACCGAGACAGCACCGATACCGGCGATTACGGTCGCGCGTTTGCGGGCACCGAATGAGGGCGAAGACACCAAGAACTCCTAAAGAGGCATGCCGAAGAGCGCACCCGTCGCCTGAGACGAGAAAGGCGATCGAGCACGAATCACTTGTGAGAGAAGAGAAAACAGACTTGTCGACGACTCGCCTGAGTGTGAATGACTGACCGAGGTCAGTTGGTACAGAAAGATCCCGCGGTGCGGCACAGGTCTACGTGACGACGCGACCAGGCGGTATCGAAACCGCCTTCGACTGCCTTCATTTCGTGTTCCTCCATCGGTCCTGGCGGTAGCACCCGCACCCGATCACTCGGGGGGTTGCTGCGACTTCAATGAGCCAGGTCTCTCGGTCGCTCTGGATGGTCGTTCGCAAGTGTACGAGGTCAAACCCGGGTGTTGTCAACCCGGTCGGTAGGAATTGCTGCTCGAGTCACATTTTCGAGGACCCGAAGCTGCTTTTCGAACGGGTGGATGCCCACCTCTTCGGGCGAGAGTGAAGCGTCGTAAAGCGGTGTGTATCCACTGGACAGATACAGCGCGACGGCCTCGGGTTGCCGAGGGCCCGTCGTGAGAAACACCCGGTTGTATCCACGAAGTTCGATCTCTCGTTCCAACTCGCGAACGACGGCCTTGCCGAGGCCGCGCTTCCGATGGTCGACCGATGTCCAGATTCTCTTCAGTTCGGCAGTGGTGGAATCGAATTGACGAAACGCACCGCCGGCGATCGGCAGACCGTCATGGGTGAGCACCAGAAGCGCACCCTGCGGGTAGGCAAATTCTTCTGCCGGATACGTCGTGAGATCCGCGAGCATCGCTTCGTGAGTACCGCCGTAACGCGAACTGTATTCGAGTGCCAACTCCGCGATCAGTGGAGCTGCCAAGGGATCGTCCTGCGATACCGAATAGACCTCTACCGCTCCGACACCCTCGAGCTGTCGAGTTCCGAGCTCCAGTGCCACAACACTTTCCTCCATGAATCTGGTCAACGCTCCCCCAGCCTGAAAACTTCCGGAGCGAGGGTGGTTCCGTCGACGAGGTCCGCCACAAGTTCACCCAAGGCCGGACCGAACTTGAACCCATGCCCCGAGAATCCCGCCGCCACCGTGACGGCGCCGACTCGGTCGATGACGAAGTTACTGTCCGGCGTGCTCGTGTACAGGCACGTGATCGACTCGACACGGGTGGAATCGACGCCGGGCAACCACGACTCGGCGTACTGGGCCAATCGCTGCTCTCCGTCGACATCAGGGGTGTAGTCACGGGTCTGCGGAGTCACCACCGGCCCGGTCGCGTGTTCGCCGATCTTGATCCCGTCCTCGGAACCGAGCCCGTAGATCCCCGCGGTCTCCAATTCTGCGCCGGTGTGGTGGACGAAACTCGGCCACTCGACTCCGGGATCGAGCGGTGCGAAGTGTGCCGGTTGTTCCTGTGTCGTGCGCAGCGTCGGCAGTACGATCTCGGAGCCGAGACCGCTGTCTGCGATCAGATCTGCAGTCCACGCACCGGCCGCGATCACGACCTGACGAGCTGCGAGCGTTCCACTGTCCGTCACCACGTCCACGCCGTAGGACGCTCGCGCGAGTGCCAACACCCGAACATCGTGACGGACCTCGGCACCGGCAAACACCGCTCCTGCCTTCAGAGCGGTCACGGCGCGGTCCGCGTGCAACCGGCCTGCGTCGGGGTGATGGAGCACCGTGGTGTCGAATCGCAGCCCCGGCCAACGGGCGGACGCCTCGGCAGGGGTGAGGATCTCACCCTTGATGCCCGCCTCGAGAAGTATCTTCGCCTTGGACTGCACGGCCTGCGGCAGGCCGTGATCAACGGCACCGGTGAGTTCCAGGAACCCGATGTCCGTCGTGGTCTCCAACTCCCGCCACAGCGGCAGCGCGTCGGCCGCCAAACCTGTGTACAGGTGATTGTCGTACGCCTGCCGATAGATACGCGAAGTACCGTGCGACGCACCGTGCTTGTGCCCCGGCCCGAACTGTTCCAGCTGAACGACGCTACGTCCGCGTGCCGCGAGCCGCCAGGCGGCGGAGGACCCGACGAGTCCTCCGCCGATGACGATCACATCGAAAATCTCACTCATGGACGAGAGCTCACTTGGTCTTCGGAAGGCCGGGCGGGTTGATCAGGGACGTGTCGACGGCTTCGCTGGTGATGTTCCAGCGCTCGAGGATCTGCTGGTACGTGCCGTTCTCGATCGTGTGGTTGATCGCGTCGTTGATCGCCTTGATCAGGCCGTTGTCCTTCTTCACCAGCACCGCGATCTGCCCCTGCAGGGTGTCGCCGGCCCCGGAGAACTCACCGACAACCTCGGTCTCCCCCGACTGCTTGGCGTGGAACTGCGACGACGGGTTCGGGCCGAAGTAGGCGTCGATCCGGCCGGACTGCAGCGGGAGGTAGTAGTCGGTGGTGTTCTGGTAGTAGGAGATGTCGGTAGGCGCCAGGCCGGCCGCGACGTTCTGCTCACTCCACTTGACCAGCAGCGCTTCCTGATTGGTGCCCGAGGAGACGGCGATCTTCTTGCCCGCGACGTCCTTGGGTTCCTTGATGGAGATTCCGGCACCCTTCTTGGCTTCGAAGGCGAGGGTGTCGAGACGGTAGGTCGCGAAGTCGTACTTCTCCTTACGCTCTTCTGTGACAGTCACATTGGAGAGGAAGGCGTCGGCCTCACCGGAGTCGATCCGGACGAAGTTCTGTGCCCAATCTGCTGTCTGCAGGTCGACCTTCAAGCCGAGAACGTCACCGATCAGATAGGCGAAGTCGGTCTCGGAACCGATGAGGGTGGTGTCGTCGTCGGCGTAGAAACGGAGCGGCGGAGCGGAACCGGCACTACCGGTGACGCGCAGCGTGCCACGATCGCGGATGTCCTGAGGTAGCTCGGCGGCGATTGAATCCACCTTGTCGGTGGTGATGCGGTTCTGATCGGCCGTGAGGTTGTAACCCGCAGCAGCGGTGACCTGGGCGCCGTCGGACTCGGCGTCCGCGCTGCTGCATGCAGCGCTGAGCAATCCGACGGTGGCAAGCGCCGAGATCAGAAAAGTCGCGCGACGGGATGTGGAGAACATCAATTTTTCCTTCCGGGAATGAGTCTGGGTCGCGTCAGAGGACGCGGGAGAGAAAGGCTTTGGTCCGTTCGTGGACCGGATTGTCGATCACCTGCGAAGGCGGGCCCTGTTCGACGATGACGCCGCCGTCCATGAAGACCGCAGTGTCCGCCACTTCCCGAGCAAATCCGACCTCGTGTGTGACGATCACCAAGGTGGCGCCGTCACGGGCCAGCTGAGCCAGGACTTCGAGAACCTCGCCCACCAGTTCCGGGTCGAGCGCCGACGTCGGCTCGTCGAAGAGAATGACCGCCGGCCGCAGTGCCAGCGCTCGCGCTATCGCGACGCGCTGTTGCTGGCCACCGGAGAGTTGGCGGGGATACTCGTCCGCCTTGTCCCCCACTCCCACTCGCTCAAGCAGTGCGCGGGCCTCGCGGTACACCTCGTCACGATCACGCTTCTGGGCCGAGAGCGGCGCTTCCACCACGTTTTCCAACGCGGTCAGGTGCGGAAACAGGTTGAAGTTCTGGAACACGAATCCGATGTGCGAACGCTGTTTCAGGATCTCGCGGTCACGCAGTTCGTGGAGTCGATTTCCCTTGCGCCGGTATCCGATCAGCTCTCCGTCGATCCGTACGGTTCCGCGGTCGACTTTTTCGAGGTGATTGAGGGTTCGCAGCAAGGTGGACTTACCGGAACCCGACGGACCGAGAATGACGGTCACTTCGCCCTTGCGGACCAGGAGATCAACGCCGGCAAGTACTTCCAGCGTGCCGAAGGACTTGTGAATTCCGCGCGCTTCGACGGCATACACCGTCTCTTCGGCCAGTTCTGCGGTCATCGGGTCGCACCTCTCGGAATATCGAGACGCGCATCGCGAATCTCTTCGAACTTCTTGCGCGCCTTCTGTACCGGAGTCAACGGAAGAGCACGGGCGGATCCTCGTGCATAGTGGCGCTCCACGTAGTACTGACCGATCGAGAGCAACGTCGTGAGGATGATGTACCAGATCGTGGCGACCATCAGCAGGGGCACGACTCGTCCGTTGCGTCCGAAGATGACCTGCACCTGGTAGAACAGTTCGGCGATTGCCATGGTGGAGACGATCGACGTTCCCTTGAAGAGTCCGATGACCTCGTTGGCGGCGTTGGGGAGGATCGCCCGCATTGCCTGCGGGAGAACGATCTTGAAGAACTGGCGACTGCGCGGAATGCCGAGCGAGTGAGCAGCTTCGATCTGACCGTGATCCACCGAGATGATTCCGGAGCGAATGATCTCGGCCGAGTATGCAGCCTGGTGCAGCGCCAAACCGATGACTGCCGCGGTGAATCCGCCGATCACACCGCTGACCTGGAAGGTGAAGAACTCGGGACCGAAAGGTATTCCGAGAGAAAGTGTCTGGTACAGGTAAGTGATGTTGAACCAGAAGAGCAACTGCACGATGAGTGGAATCGAGCGGAAGGCCCAGATGTAGGTCCAGGCGATCACCTGCAGGACCGGATTCTTCGACAACCGACCGAGTGCCAGGAAAACACCGAGACCGAACCCGAGGATCGTCCCCCACAGGGTCAGTTTGATCGTCATCCACAACGCGGCGAGCACTGATTTCGCGGTGAAGTACTGCGCGAACGTCGGCCAGTCCCAGCCGGGGTTGACGACGAGCCCGTGGATGAACTGAGCAAGCAGGACCAGCACGACCGCACTGATCACCCAGCGCAGCGGGTGCCAGGTGCGAGCGACGACAAGCTCCGAGTCGGGAAGTTGCGACTCGGACACCGACTTTTCGGGGCGGACATCGGTGGGCGCGCTCACGGCGCGCTACCTGACGGAGTGGACATCACGAATAGACCTTTCGGGGAAATGGGAACGCAGCTGTGTCCTCGAGTTGGTGCGCTCGAGTTGCGAAGACGACGAGAGTTCGGTCAGCGACAGTGACACGAAGCGGTGCGGCACAGATCGATGTGACGTCGCTTGTGCGCAGCGTGCGAAGTGGTACCCATGTGATGCCTTCCATCGGTCCTGGCGGTAGCACCCGCTCCCGATCACTCGGGGGGTTGCTGCGACGTCGACGAGCCAGGTCTCTCGGTCGCTCTGGATGGTGAGCAAAGACTAGACGCGAAATGTCGAGTCGTCAAATGTTGTATTTCCCTGCACTGCAAGGGAAATGAAGTGTCTACGATGTTGAAATCGCATTGATTTCAACGGTGTCCGAAGCCGCGTTCGGCGTGTTGAATGGAGCGTTCGAATGAAGACCGGGACCGCCGTCCGGACTGACTTTTCCTCTGCCGTACCGTCTGCGGAGTGAGTGGACTCGACGCTTTCTTCATCTTGTTGGCCGGTATCGGCGCGGGCGCGATCAACGCCGTGGTCGGCAGTGGAACGCTGATCACGTTTCCCACCCTGGTCGCCTTCGGCATGCCGCCCGTGACCGCAACCATGTCCAACGCGGTCGGGCTCGTCGCCGGCGGAGTTTCGGGTACCTGGGGCTACCGACGTGAGCTGTCCGGACAGTGGGACCGACTGAAGTGGCAGATTCCGGCGTCCCTCGCCGGAGCACTACTCGGTTCGTGGTTGCTCATGCACCTACCCGAGAAACTGTTCGAGACCATCGTTCCGGTGCTGCTGGTCCTCGCTCTCGCGCTCGTCCTCCTCCAACCACGCATCCAGGCGTGGGCCAAGAAGCGTTCCACCGAAGAAACGACGCTGTCCACCAAGAGGCTGATGCTCCTGACCGCCGGCACTTTTGCAGTCGGCATCTACGGCGGGTACTTCACTGCCGCGCAGGGCATCCTTCTCATCGGTGTGATGGGTGCCATCCTCCCGGAAACCCTCCAGCGCATGAACGGCGCGAAGAACCTGCTGTCGCTGCTCGTCAACATCGTTGCAGCAGGGATGTACATCACTCTGGCATTCGATCAGATCAATTGGGCAGCAGCCGGTTTGATCGCCGTCGGCTCACTCGGTGGTGGCGTTCTCGGTGCCCGCTACGGACGGCGCCTGTCCCCCACTGCATTGCGCTACACGATTGTCGTCGTCGGCCTGATCGGACTGTGGCGCCTTCTCGCTTGACCGCCCACATCAGGCGCCACCCGCACATACTGGAGTAATGACCAGTACAGAAGATCAGACCGGTTGGACCTACCTCATGGACATGGACGGGGTTCTCGTCCACGAGGAGCACTTGATACCTGGAGCGGACACGTTCCTGGCAGAGCTGGCGTCGAACGACATCCCGTACATGGTGCTCACCAACAACTCCATCCGCACCCCGCGTGACCTGCGAGCACGCCTGCTCAATTCGGGACTCGACATCCCGGAGAAGTCGATCTGGACGTCAGCGCTCGCAACCGCGACGTTCCTGGCCAACCAGCGGCCGGGCGGCAGCGCCTACGTGGTCGGCGAATCGGGCCTGACCACTGCCCTGCACGACATCGGTTACGTTCTGACGGACAGCGACCCCGACTACGTCGTCCTCGGCGAGACGCGAACGTACTCCTTCGAGGCAATCACCACCGCCATTCGCCTGGTCGAGCGTGGATCGCGGTTCATCGCCACGAACCCCGACGCCACTGGACCGTCGCGTGACGGCTCGCTGCCGGCCACCGGCTCGGTCGCCGCTCTCATCACCAAGGCAACCGGACGCGACCCCTACTACGTCGGCAAGCCCAACGCCTTGATGATGCGCTCAGCCCTGCGGTCCATCGGCGCTCATTCCGCCAATACGTTGATGATCGGCGACCGCATGGACACCGACATCGTCTGTGGCCTCGAAGCCGGACTGCAGACGATTCTGGTGATGACCGGGATCTCGACCCGCGCGTCGGTAGAGCTCTATCCCTACCGCCCGACCATCGTCCTCGAGTCGGTCGCCGATCTTGTGGGAACAACAACCGATCCATTTCGTAGCAACACAAACAATTGATTCAAATTGCAAAACAAAACCGAAACTCGGTAATTAACTGGTAAAAAACAGCAGATTTGCCAGGTTCCGACTCGTCCGCTTTGTCCAACTGAACAAACCAACGGTTTTATTCGCACCAAACTTACAAACGAGTAGTTAGACGCAGGTCAAAGATCATTTCGACACCGAGTGACAGTTGGACTCCAGTCGTAAAATTGATTTTTCGAAAAGTGGTAACGAATCGTTTGCCGTGTCTGATACTCATGTCTGAATGGCCCCATTTCGGGTCCCAGACATGAAATGAGATTTTCATGAAGAAGCAGACCAAGGGTGCGATCGCTGCTGCGGCGGCCGGTGCTCTCCTCCTCGGCGGTGCCGGCTCGCTCGCAGTCTGGAGCGATTCGGCCGACGTCAGTGGCGGCGGGCCCGTCACGTCCGGCGCCCTCGACCTGAGCTCTTGCGCACCGGTCGGCGGGGGTTGGAACTCCCTCAACCCGACGAAGACCGCGATCACCAACATCTCGGCCTACCGCATCGTCACGACCGAAAGCATCGAATACACCTGCGACGTCACTGTGACCGCAGTGGGCGATCGTCTCGCGGCTGTTCTGACCGCTGATACGGCCGGAATCGTTCCGGGTGCGAACAGCGCCGAGCTTGCCGCTGCTGTCGTGCCCGTGACGACAATCAAGGACACTGGTGGCAACCCGATTTCGCAGATCACCAAAGCCCAGAACGGAACGATCGTCCACGTCGGAGTCCGGCTGAACTTCAACGAGGTGGCCAATCAGGTCGCGCAGAACCAGTCGCTGAACTTGTCGGCGATGAAGTTGGTCGTCACTCAGACAGCACTGACACCGGCCCCGTAATTTCATGAGGAAAAAGGTCTGGGGAGCGATCGCAGTCGCGGTGGCTGCTGTAGCGGTGTTCGCATCGTCGCAGCAGTCGCTCGCGCTGTGGTCCGATTCGGCGAGCGCGAATGGCGGTACGGCGACAGCCGCCAGCGTCAACCTCACGGTTGGTACATCTGCCGGAACCAGTGCGGCGTACACCCTGGCGAACTTGACGACGGCCGCGACGCCCGTTGTCCCGGGAAACACGGTGCAAGCACCGCTCACCGTCAAGAATTCGGGGGCTGATCCTCTGCAATGGCGAATGCAGTCGACGACCGCATTTACGGGATTCACGTTGACCACGTACGGAGTCGCCAACGAAGGCGCCTGCCCTGCCGGCGTCAACACCGCGGCTCCGGCAGTGACCCCACTGACGTCCGGATCGATGAATGCATCGCTGCAGTACCCGGTTTCACCGGCGTACATGCCGAGTCCGCTGGTCTCAGGCGGTACGTACATTCTGTGCTTGCGACTCACGGTAGGCGTCGGGGCGGTCTCAGGTGCAACAAGCACCACGACCTTGACCTTCCAGGCAGGTCCGGTATGACAAAACACTCCACGAAGCGCACCGATCGCACCGATCGCACCGGCCCACTCTGGTGGATCACCTCTATCGTCAGTTGGACACTGCTGCTGGCAATTTCGGCAGTCATCGTCGCAACCATTGTCGTTCCCTTCTTTGCCGGAGCACAGCGCTTCACGATTCTGACCGGTTCGATGCGCCCGACGTACAACCCTGGATCACTGGTAGTCGTCAAACCTGTCGATCCGTCCGAACTGGGGATCGGTACACCTATTACGCACCAGCTGGAATCGGGTCAGCCGACCGTCGTCACGCACCGGATCATCGCCACAAGTGAAAACCAGAAGGGTGAAAGAACTTTCATCACCCAGGGCGATGCGAACGGTGAGCCTGACGAGAAGGAAGTACGGCCGGTGCAGATCCGGGGAAAGGTCTGGTACAGCCTGCCTTATCTCGGTTACGTGAACACCTGGCTGACGGGAGAGCAGCGCACCGTGATCGTGGTGATCGTAGTGACCGCTCTACTGCTGTACGCGTCGTACATGATGATCAGCGGCATCCGTGACGGCCGGAAGGAGCGAGCTCGAGCCCGATTCGCTCCTGACCCTGCACCTTTCGCGCCCGCAGACTCCGCCCAGATCGAGAAAGGCCAGCACGATGCCCTCGCGCCCTGACCGTCCGGCCCACCGGATTCGTCACCTGTTGACCAGCACGCGTTTTCGCGCGCTGCTCGCACTGGGGATGGTGCTTGGCGTCGGCGGTGTGACCACGCTCGCGGCCTGGACGTCTTCCGCCACGGCAACCTCGGGCAACATCACGACGGGTTCCATCAATCTGCAGTTGAACAGCATTGCCCAGCCCATTCTGACCAGGTCTCTGAATTTCAGTGAGCTTGGCAAGTCCGGAATGATTCCCGGCGATTCGAATACCGCTCTGATCAAGGTCAACAACCTGGGCACAGGGACAACTGTCCCGCTGAAGTACACGATCACGTCTACGAGTAGTGGTGCGTTGACGACCTCTCTACGAATGACGGTTTCCTCCAACGGAACTGTTGCCAACAAGTGCACTGACGGCGCCAACGTGGTGTCCTCGCTCGCGCTGACACTCACCGCGAATCAAGCCATCGGTAGCCCCGACCGCCCACTGGCGGTCGGGGCTACCGAGAATTTATGTGTCTCGGTGCAGCTTCCGACAACACCGACACCGCCGACGAACAGCACGTCGAACATTGTCCTGACCTTCGCGGCAAAGGTGTGATGGCAATGGCCCGACACACGAAAAAACATGCAAAGGCCTCGATGCCGAACCGGGTACGGGAAGTCCTACTCAGTCTGGGAGCCCTCGCAGGCTTGGTATCCATCATCATTTTCATCGCCGGTCTGGCTTTCGGTATCACCCCGCTGATCTTTCGGAGTGGATCGATGTCACCCACGATCGATACCGGTGCTCTCGCATTCGCGCGCACCGTGCCTGCTTCGGAAGTGCTGGTCGGTGACATCGTCAGCGTCTCCGACAGCCAAGGCACGCGCATCACCCATCGTGTGGAATCAATAGATCAGCAGGGCAACAACCTTGCCGTCGCACAACTGCGTGGTGATGCAAATCCGATCGCCGATCCCGATCCCTACGTCATCACCGAAGCCGATCGCGTCTTCTTCAGCATCAACCGCCTCGGCTACGTGGCAGTCTGGCTGTCCGGACCGAGTGGGCTTGTGCTTGGTGCGATTGCCGTCGGAGGACTGCTGTACATCGCATTTCGCCCACGAAAAAGACCGGATGAAGGGGAACCCAGCCTGGATCGTCAGGACGCGCACGGCGATTCCCACGCCTTCAAGGCAATCGTCGCATTGGCAACGGTCGGCTTCACTGTTGTCGGTGCGTCCCAGATCGGTGGCACCAAGGCGGGGTACACCGACGAAGCCACGGCAACAAACATTCAGTTCGGCACTGCTGCAACCTTTCCCACGTCTCCAAGCGCAGCCAGTTGCGCGGTGAATTTTGCGGTCGTTGTTCCGGTCGCAGTAACGATCACTTGGCCAGCGACGGTCGGAAGCTCATACCGCCTCATCGCTCGCGACGCCAGCGGAAACCTTTTGGGGTCGAACGACTACATCGCAACGTCGACCACTGGCTCCATGAGATACGGCTCGGGCGGTACAACAGTCGCGTTCCCGCTCATCGTCGGCACCTACAACATCGAAATCCATGGACTGAGCGGCACGTCGGTCACGCCGTCGTACTCCGGCTACCAATTCAGCATTCTCGTCGGCCTGCTCTACTCGTGTGGCGGTCCGATCAGCGGGACATCTGCTCTCAGTCGATCGGCAGCGCCGGCACTGGCGGCAGACGCTCCGAGCACTCCTACTACGGCCGTCACTTCCACGACCGCCTCATCCACCACGCCCACCACGACATTGGCGCCGGCTGTGACAACCACCAGCACAACTGCACCGTCGACAACCACCTCGTCACCGGCTACAACTACGGCGCCCCAGACGACGACCGCTACAACGACAACGACAACGACAACGACAACGGTGCCACCAACTACGACCACCCCGAGCGAGGTTCCCGTCGACGCCCCGGCGACCACGACCGGTCTCAGCGCCCAGAAGCTCTCGACTGCCAGCGGAACGGTTGTGTCCGTGTCGAATTCATCGGGCGCTGAGGTATATCGAGGTCCCGTTGACAGCGACGCTGTCCTGCATTGGCTCACCGGAACCGATCAGTTGTATGTGATCACCACTGGCGGCGTCACCGTCATCGACACGTCAACGGGAGTCTGGGCCGAATCTCCTGCCCCGAGCGAACTTCCGGACGAGATCAAGGCGCTGGTGCCGTGATGAGAAAGACAACGAAAGCTGCCATGGCAGTTGCCGCGGCCGGAGCCGTATTGCTCGGCGGTTCGGGCACATTGGCGAAGTGGACCGACAGTGCGACCCTGACAAGCGCCGCTGTCCAGTCCGGGACCCTGGATCTGGGAGCATGCGTGACCACGAGCGGCGGGGGCTGGTATTCGCAGGTCTACGTCAACGCGCCCACCAATCCGAATCCACTCGTATATATCCCGGACATCACTACCTACCGGCTCAAGCCCGGATTCAACTACACGTATTTCTGCGATTCGAAGGTGATGGCCACCGGCCCACGTCTGAAAGCGAACGTGACAGTCGACAAGACCAAGTTGAGCGGCGGGCTCGCAGCCGCCAACATCGACCTTCGCACGTACGTCACGGATCAGAGCAACAATCTGCTGTACGACAGCACAGCACCGACGCCGAACCTCATCGCGGTCACGTCGGCCCTGAACAACACCAATCTGACGGCGCAGGTGTTGTTCACGATCTACCCCACCGACACGACAAGCTCAGGTCTCAAACTGAATACGACGGCGTTGACGATCGACGTCAAACAACTGGGTCTCACGCCCGCACCGTAGAACGCCTTGCCGTCGGAAGTTCGAGGCAAGGCGCTCCAGCGATTCAGCCGAGTGCTCGCTTCAGATCAGCCAACAGATCAGCCGTGTCTTCGAGCCCGACGGACAGACGGACAACGCCGTCTGTAAGACCCACTGCTGCACGGCCTTCCGGACCCATGGCCCGGTGCGTCGTCGTGGCGGGGTGAGTGATCAACGACTTGGAATCTCCCAAGTTGTTGGAGATGTCGATGACGCGCAGACCGTTGAGAACCTCGAACGCCCGCTTCTTGCCCTCTCCGTCAGGCGCATCGAGCTCGAACGTGACAACCGTTCCGCCACCGCTCATCTGAGACTTCGCGAGCTCGTGCTGCGGATGCGACGTCAGGTACGGATACTTGACCCACTTGACGCCGGAGTGTCCTTCGAGGAATTCGGCGATCTCGAGTGCCGAAGCCACGGAGTGCCGAATACGGACCTGCATCGTCTCCAGGCCCTTGAGCAGAGTCCACGCATTGAATGGACTGAGCGCAGGACCGGTGTGCCGCATCAGTTCTCGGACGGGACCACTGATGTATTCCTCGGTTCCGAGAATCGCGCCACCGAGCACGCGCCCCTGACCGTCGATGTGCTTGGTGCCGGAGTACACAACGACGTCGGCGCCCAGATCGAGGCTGCGCTGCAGAAGCGGCGTCGCGAAGACGTTGTCCAGCACTACCTTTGCACCGGCTGCATGAGCAAGCTCCGACACCCGTCGAACGTCGACGAGAGATTGCATCGGGTTGGACGGCGTCTCGAAGAACACTGCCGTGGTAGGCACGGACAGCGCCTCTTCCCACTGCGCGTTGTCTTCACCGTCGACGAAGACGACCTCGACTCCCCAGCGCGGAAGAATCTCGTTGCACACGACGAAGCAGGATCCGAAGAGGCTGCGCGCAGCCACCAATCGGTCGCCGTTGGCCAACAGTGCGCCCAACGCCGTGAAGACTGCCGACATTCCGCTGGCAGTCGCAAAGCAGGCTTCTGCACCTTCGATGAGACGCAGGCGCTCTTCGAACATCTTGACCGTCGGGTTGCCGTAGCGGGAGTAGACAAAATGATCCACCTCGCCGGTGAAGGCTTGTTCGGCGGCTTCTGCACTCTCGTAGACGAATCCGGAGTTGAGGAACAGCGCTTCGGAAGTCTCCTCGAACCCGGTACGCATCAGTCCGCCGCGAACACCGAGAGTGCCGAGACCGACGTCGTCCGGCAGCGCCCGTTGAAATGCGCCACCCTGGGGAATTCCGCTCACTGCTGCCTCCACGGCAAGCCGATGGCCCGCCAACCTACAAGTCCGCGATGTCCGTCGGCACCCAATGCGCCTTCGAACCCGTCGAGCACGTTGTACGACGGGCCGATGCCCGCCGCAGTCGCAGCTTCCGCCGCACCGATGGAACGCTGTCCGGATCGACACAGGAAAATCACCGGACGCTCCGACCCGGAGGAATCAGCAGTGATGCCGGCTTCCTTCAACTGGTCGACGAAGTTGTCATTGCGCGCGCCGGTCGGGTGGCTCACCCATTCGATCAGTGCGGCCTGCTTGCCGAGGGAGGACACATCGGGGACACCGACGTACTTCCACTCCGCATCGGTCCGCACGTCGACCAGCACGGCGTCGGGGTTTTCGCGGAGCAGCTCCCAGGCTTGCTCCGGCGTCAGATCGCCTGCGTAACTCACGTAGTCCATGTTTTCACAAGACTGCCGTGAGCGCCTGAGCGGGCCGTCAGTTGCAGACGACCCAACGGTTGCCGTCACGGGTCAGGGCCCAGGTCGAGACTCGCTCGCCCGCTCCGCCACCGGTGATCGTCACGTCGGCCCGGGCGCGATCGCCGTTGACCACGACCCCGTCCACACCCTTCAGTTCGACCGTTCCGTCGACGCCGGCCATCGGACCAGTGCTCGAATTGAAGCTCGCGCAGGTCAGGGTCTTGACCGTCTCCGCGTCATTCCGATTCTCGGCATCGACGTAGTCGGTGACGGAGCGGCTCACGCGGTCCGACTCGGTGACGTTCTCCTCGGCCGGCGAGATCCACGATGCGACGAAGATTCCACCCAGGATCAAGGCGACGATGGCGACAGCCAAGAGGAACGGCCCCGCAGACGCCTTCTTGCCATCGATGTTGTCGGATTCGCGCAGCTCGTCACTCATAACGCCAATAGTCCCCCACAACTTGAAATTGTGGCCCGTCAAGGATCAGGCCCCTACCCCGGATACCCGAGACAACAGGAGAATGGGAGGAAAGAATAGGTTTACCCACAACCGATCGAGTGAGAGTGTGGATCCGTTCGGCCGCAACCGAGGCACTGTGCTTAGGTTCGGCTAAATTGGATACTTGTCGATATGTTGTCCGAACTTCGAAGAAGGTAGCTGTCCTCACGATGACTGACTCCAACCGCCCACTCCGGGTCGCTATCGTCGGCGCCGGCCCCGCCGGCATCTACGCCGCCGACGCCCTCATGAAATCCGACACCGCAGTTTCCGGCCGCGGCGTCAGCATCGACCTCTTCGAGCGCATGCCCGCGCCCTTCGGCCTGATTCGTTACGGCGTCGCGCCTGATCATCCGCGCATCAAGGGCATCATCACCGCCCTGCACAAGGTGCTCGACAAGCCTCAGGTACGCCTGCTCGGCAACATCGACTACGGCACCGACATCACCCTCGACGACCTGCAGTCGTTCTACGACGCGGTCATCTTCTCCACCGGCGCCAATGCCGACCGTGCGCTCGGCATCCCGGGCATCGAACTCGACGGCAGCTACGGCGCGGCCGACTTCGTCTCCTGGTACGACGGCCACCCCGACGTACCGCGTACGTGGCCGCTCGAAGCCGAGAAGGTCGCCGTCCTCGGCGTCGGCAACGTTGCACTCGACATCGCCCGCGTTCTCGCCAAGACCGGCGACGAACTGCTGCCGACCGAGATCCCCGCCAACGTCTACGAGGGCCTCAAGAACAACAAGGCCGTCGAGGTTCACGTCTTCGGACGCCGCGGCCCGGCCCAGGCCAAGTTCACCCCTCTCGAACTGCGCGAACTCGACCACTCGCCGACCATCGAGGTCATCGTCGACCCCGAGGACATCGACTACGACGAGGGTTCCGAGCAGGCTCGCCGCAACTCCAAGCAGGTCGACATGGTTGCGAATACGCTGCAGGACTGGGCAATTCGCGACGTCGGAGCCCGTCCTCACAAGCTGTTCCTGCACTTCTTCGAATCTCCCACGGAGATCCTCGGTGAAGACGGCAAGGTCGTCGGCCTGCGCACCGAGCGCACTCAGCTCGACGGCACCGGCAACGTCAAGGGCACCGGCACGTACAAGGACTGGGATGTCCAGGCCGTGTACCGCGCCGTCGGTTACCTCTCGCAGAACATCACGCAGTTGCCGTTCGACGACCAGGCCGGCACCGTCCCCAACGACGCCGGACGCGTCGTCGCCGACGACAACGCCGAGGGCGCAGCCCGGTTCATGCCGGCCACCTACGTCACCGGCTGGATCAAGCGCGGCCCCGTCGGCCTCATCGGCCACACCAAGGGTGACGCCAACGAAACCGTCGCGAATCTTCTCGAGGATTCCGTCGACTTCGCGGGCGCCGCGAACCCCGACGAGAACGCAGTCATCGAGTTCCTCGAAGGCAAGCAGGTTCCGTACACGACCTGGCAGGGCTGGTACCGCCTCGACGCGCACGAGCGCAGCCTGGGCGAGCCCGAGGGCCGTGAGCGCATCAAGGTCGTCGAGCGTCACGACATGCTGAAGGCATCCGAGCCCGACCGCGCGAACTGAGTGCGCGGAAGTAACTGAACAGAAGCCCTCCACCGGCCCGACGCGACCCAGGTCACATCGGGCCGGTGGTGTGTGCAGGGACCCAGGGCAACAGGGCAAAATAGACCCCGTGTTTGACGCCCATGTGCATATCATCGACCCGCGCTTCCCGCTGGTCGAGAATCACGGGTACCTGCCTGAGCCCTTCACCGTGGCCGATTACCGGGCCCGGATTGCCTCGCTGAAGGGCCTCAGCGTTGACGGCGGCGCGGTGGTGACCGCGTCGTACCAGGGCAATGACCAGGAATACCTGAAAGCTGCCTTGTCCGAACTCGGTGAAGGCTGGGTGGGCGTCACTGCTTTGCCGCTCGATGCGACGGATGAAGACATCGTTGCTCTGGACGCACTGGGAGTACGTGCCGTCCGGTTCAACCTGCGCCGCGGCGCCACCGACCTGCGTCTGCTTGCCGATCTTGCCAACCGCGCATTCGATCTGGTCGGCTGGCACGCCGAGTTCTACGTCGATGCCACGCTGTTGCTGTCGTTGGAACCGGTCTTCGCCAAATTGCCCGCGGTGAGCATCGACCATTTGGGAATGTCCACCCGCGGACTGCCGTATCTCCTCAACCTCGTCGACCGCGGAGTGCGCGTCAAAGCCACCGGGTTCGGCCGCACCACCATCTCCGACGTCAGCGATGTGCTGCGCCAGATCCACGCGGTCAATCCCGCTGCGCTGATGTTCGGCACCGATCTACCCGGTACACGGGCACGTCGAGCGTTCGAGGTCCACGACCTGGACGTGATCGCCGACGCTGTCGGCGACGACCTGCCCGCGGTCATGTGCGACAACGCCCGCTCCTGGTACCGCTGCGCTCAGGTGAACGCAACGGCTCCCAGCCACAGCCCCGCCGCGATCAGCGCTCCGAACAGTTCCACCAGCATGGACAATCCGACTGCCTTCACCGCGTGAAGCGTCGACGACCAAGCGATGTCGTAACGGCGCAGCCGCGCTAGTTCCGCGAAATACGTTCCGACGATGAATCCCAGGAACAAGCCCACGACCGGAATCACGAAGAACCCGATGATGCCGACGACGCCGCCGACCACCACCGACAGGTTGGGCACTCCCCCGGACTTCATCCGCTTGCCCGGCCACGTGTACTTCACGATCCCGGTGACCACCAGTGCCAGCGTGGACAGCGCGAACACCGTCCACGCCGTGGCACCACCGGTCATGATCGCCCACACCAGAATTGCACCGAAAACGAGAAGCGTCCCCGGGAGAATCGGAACGACGACACCGATCAGACCGACCAGGATGACCAGCCCGACGAGGACCTCGGCCGCTGGACTCATCCGACGGGACGCACCTTCGACGCAGCCTCGCGAGCACGGTCGCGTGCAGTAGGCACATCGGCGGCCGTCGACACTGCAACACCCATGCGACGACGCGTGAAGCTCTCCGGCTTGCCGAAGAGCCGCAGGTCCGTCTCGGGAAACGCGAGCGCCTCGGCGACGCCGTCGAATCCGATCCCCTTTGCCTCCACTCCGCCGTAGATCACTGCCGATGCTCCTGGAGACGTGAGCGTCGTGTCGACCGGCAAGCCCAGGATCGCGCGGGCATGCAGTTCGAACTCCGAAAGTCGCTGCGTCCGCAGAGTCACCAATCCGGTGTCGTGCGGCCGTGGGCTCACTTCGGAGAAGAAGACGTCGTCGCCCTTCACGAATAGCTCGACGCCGAAGATGCCTCGCCCGCCCAGAGCCGTGGTCACCTTCTCGGCGACGTCTCGGGCCGAGGCGAGGGCAACCGCGGACATCTGCTGCGGCTGCCACGATTCGATGTAGTCTCCGGCCTCCTGCAGGTGCCCGATCGGTTCGCAGAACGACGTCTCGACCTGACCGCTCTCACCGACGGCTCGAACTGTCAATTGCGTTATCTCGTAATCGAAATCGACAAAGCCTTCGACGATCACCCGGCCGTGATTCACACGACCTCCGGCCATCGCGTAATCCCATGCGGCGTCGAGATCTTCGGCGGATCGAACCGTCGACTGTCCCTTCCCCGACGAGGACATGACTGGCTTGATGACGCACGGGAAACCGATTCGGTCTGTCGCTGCCTGCACTTCGGCAAGCGAGTCCGCGAAAGCGTACGGCGAAGTGGGCAGGCCCAACTCCTCGGCCGCGAGCCGACGGATTCCCTCACGGTTCATCGTGAGCTGGGTGGCTCGGGCGGTCGGAATGACCACCGCACCCCCGCGTTCTTCGACGAGTGCAAGCGCATCCGTCGCGATGGCCTCGATCTCGGGAACCACGAAGTGAGGCTTTTCCAACTCGATGACGGCAAGCAGTGCTTCCGGATCGGTCATGTCGACGGTATGAGCACGATGAGCCACCTGGTGCCCAGGGGCATCGGGATACCGATCCACCGCAATCACTTCGACGCCCAGACGCTGCAGCGCGATGACAACTTCCTTACCCAACTCGCCTGATCCCAACATCATCACGCGGATGGAGTTCTCGGTCAGTGGGGTTCCGAATCGGAGCGGAAGCGTCGGCAGGGGCGAAGGCGTCGAATCAAGCTGCATGGGTGCGACTATATGCCAATCCCGATGCAGGTCAGCGCGGTTATCGGCCGTCCACCACACCTTCGCGGCCAAATCCTCGCCGGATCGTTCGGGGTAGCGCAGGTTTGCGATAGGTGCGGGTGGCAGTGTCCGGCTCGGAATTCCGTTGCGGCACGGTGTCGTTGCCGACGCGGTGCACTTTCACGAGGTTGCGCCCAGCACGCTTGGCGTCGTACAGAGCCTCGTCTGCGACGCTCATGAGGGTCGACAGCGCCGGCGTCGCATGATCGACCCACGCGACGCCGACGCTGACGGTGCTCGTCACATCTGATTCGGCCGAGTACTCGACTTGCGCGCCGCGGACCGTCTCGGCGACATCGATTGCTCGCGCGTAGCTGCAGTCCGGAAGCAGAACGGCGAACTCCTCGCCGCCGAGCCTTCCGATCAGATCGCCGTCCGACAATCGGTCAGCGGCCCGCTCGGCGAAGTTCGCGAGAACGCTGTCACCGGTCATATGTCCATGCGTGTCGTTGATGCTCTTGAAGTGGTCCAGGTCGAGCATCAGCAGGCCGACCGGAGATTGTGTGCGAGCCGCGTCGGCAAGTTCCGCTTCCGCGTGGCCGAGGAACGCACCGCGCGAGAGGACCCCGGTCAGATGGTCGAATTCGACGGCAAGGAAGAGCTCACGCTCGGCAGCACGGCGTTCCTCGGTCGCACAGGCAACCGCTATCGGCCCCAACGCGATCAGGGTGACCGCTATGGATGTGATGACGTCCTCGTTCCACGTCGAGGCGGCTTGATCTCCGATGTCGAGTCGACCGCTACCCGCCATCATGAGTGACCACACCGACCAGACCACTGAAACGAAGGCAGTGCTCGGAACCGAGATGCGAGTGGCACACCAGAGGAGAGCCGGAATCGGCAAGACCAGCGCAATCGGCCCTTCGATACTGAGGGCGATCGGCACGCAGGCTGCAGTGGCGAGTAGCGGAACGCTCAGAGCGGCGACAGTTCTGGCGGTCAGTCTCCTGCGGAACTCGGCAAGGCTCGACGGGATGGTGAGAGTGAGAATGAGAGGAAGGACCAGCAGGTACGCCATGACCTCGGTGGCACCCCAGTGGAAAAACGTGTCGGCAAAGGACTGACCGCGTAAGAGCCGGTCCAAGGCGCCGGCCGTGGCCGCGGTACCAGTCGCCGCGACGAACGAAACGAAGACCATCCATACCAGCGACTGCGAATCGACCAATCGGAACGGTGTGCGCTTCAAGTAGTACAGAACGAGAACACCGAGCGTCACTCCGGCGAGGTTGGCCCCGTTCAGCTGCAGGGCAAGCGACAGCGAGTTGCCCGTAATCAGGTCAGCGCAGACGTATCCGACGGCCGCGGCGATCCACGTCCGCCATTCGATCAGGACCGGCCATCTGACCATCATTCCCAGCAGAATGGCGTTGGCGCACCAGAAAGTCGCGAGCAAACCTGGTGGGCGCGTGAGGATGCCGATCAACGATGCCGCAAGTACGACGGCCAGCACTAGGAGAAGGCGCAGAAAGCGACTCGTCCCTACCATGCGTCACCTCGCGGTCGGCTACCTCTGAATTCGGGAGCACCGGACGTCGCGGTGACCGTATGCCGATGTCGTCGAACCATCGTACGCAGGTGCTGCCACTCGCAGTTCTGTGTTCACATGCCAAAACGGCAGCTGCGACCATCTCCGCAAACGCGAGTGCCCTCCGGCCACGACAGTGGACAGAGGGCACCTGCATGCAATCCGATCGGCAGAGCCGAATGGACCTGCCGGAAGGGATGACTACTCGGCGGATCCGCTGGACAGACCCGAGAGTGAACCGGTGGACGAGCCCTCGCCCTTGCCGGACAGCGATTCGGTGGGAACGGACTTGAGGAAAGCTCCGAGCGCGGTGAGCAGGGGTCCGAGGGTGCTGAGTGATCCGAACATAGGAGGTTCTCCTGTATGTGAGGTGATGTGATGTTCCAGCGCCATTCCGGCCGCAGGCGGTGGCCGAGATGGTTCGGGAACTTCTGCCGCACGGATGGCTGAACCGCCCCCCGAACAACATCCCGAGCTGTGATGTAGCGCACTTACTTGGCGCTGCCTGCATTTATAGACCGGCTTTCCACACTTGTCTAGCTACCTAATAGCTATCAATGCGGACTTTCGGTCACACCTTTACGGATAATTGCAGCTCAAAGCGCAAATTCACCCTCTAGAATGTCCCATAATGTGATTTAGCTCACAGTGAAAAGCCGAAAAGTGTGACCCACAGACAACTGCGAGCCACACTTTCGGACAAACTGGACTTACTTATCGGCCGCCGATCCCGTCCCAGGGGTGAGAGAGCCACCACCGAGTGCCGTGAACAGGTCCTTGAGCACCGGAATGAACGTCTTGACGACGCCGCTGAAGTCTTCGAATGAACCCATGTCGGGCCTCCTTTTGTCGGAATGCAGTTGAGATGAAGTGAGGACCGAGAACTACTCGGCGGCCGAACCGGCCGAACCCGAGCCGTCTGCCGATCCCGCGTTCAACTTGGTCACGAATGCAAGAACGCTCTTGAGGAAGGCGTCGAGATTCTGAATCGAGGTCATGCGACTACTCCTGTGTTGTTTCGGAAGACTTCTCGAGGTCGAACGTCAGGAGTTCGAGCTCGCGGTGTCCAGCCCCTGAAGGGTTTTGAGCATGTTGACCAGGGGCAGAAGCTGGAGAATGCCCCAGCCCATACCGTTGGCCTTGAGGAGGTTTCCGAGGGATCCCATATGTGACTCCTTGCATGAATATCTATGACGCGGCGCACGTTTTGTTCGCTGCACGTCTTTGTAGCCAAGCTAAATACGTACGTCCAGTTTGTTTCTGTCCAATCGAAAACGTGACACATTGGATGAATATGTAAACCTGCAATTCAGGTGCTGTGACCTGAATCCAATGTCGAATTCGAGTGTGTTCGAGATCACAGTCAATTAGGACAAAAGGATGCAATCGTCAGAGTCGGTGCCAACCTCGACCGCGATCTGTCATACCGTGTGCGTGTGATCAATCGCGAACGAGCGGCAACCGAGGCAACTCACCGGGAACCGTCGTGCTAGCAAAACTCCTCAAGACGTACCTGCCGCCGTACCGCTGGTTGCTTGCCGGGGTCCTCGCACTGCAACTCTTCGGGGCCATCGCGTCGTTGGTCCTCCCCACACTCAACGCGCGGATCATCGACGACGGCGTCGCCCGAGGCGACACCGGATTCATCATGTCCACCGGCGGGATCATGCTCCTGGTCTCGCTTGCGTCGATCATCGCGTCGGTCGCATCGACCTATCTGGCTGCAAAATCGTCGATGGGCTTCGGCCACGACGTTCGAGGCGCCTTTTACAAGGCAGTCGGCAGTTTCTCGGATCGCGAATTCAACAGTTTCGGTGCGCCGACGCTGATCACACGCAACACCAACGACGTCCTGCAGATCCAGGCCCTGGTCATGCTGACGTCCTCGATGCTCGTCAGCGCCCCACTTATGTGCATCGGCGGCATCATCATGGCTCTGCGCGAGAACCTGCAGATGTCCTGGCTCCTGACGATTTCGGTACCACTGCTCGGCATCACCGTCTCGGTCGTGGTGGCCAAGCTGATCCCGCATTTCCGGACGATGCAGACGCGGATCGACAACATCAATCGATCACTGCGCGAACAGCTCACCGGTATGCGTGTCATTCGCGCCTTCGTTCGCGAACCCGACGAAACGATCCGCTTCGACAAGGCCAACAAGGAACTGACCGACACTTCGCTCCTCATCGGCCGGTACCAGGCGGTTCTGCTGCCCACCGTCATGTTGATCGCCAACCTGTCGAGCGTCGCGGTGCTGTGGTTCGGCGCGCATCTGGTCGATACCGGAGACATGCAGATCGGCCAGATCAGCGCCTTCCTCGCCTACGTCATGCAGATCCTGATGTCCGTGGTCATGGCGACCATGTTGGCCGTCGTGATCCCCCGCGCGGCCGTGTGTGCCGACCGCATCACCGAAGTACTCGACACCGAGCCGACCGTGCCCGCGCCGGCCCAGCCCCTTCGCCCGACCAGCCCATACGGCGTTGTCGAGTTCGGTGGAGCCGGATTCACGTATCCGGGAGCTGAAACGCCGGTCCTGTCGAATGTCTCGATGCGATGCATGCCAGGAACGGTCACCGCGATCGTCGGCAGTACCGGTAGTGGCAAATCGACCCTCGTCTCACTCATCCCCCGACTGTTCGACGTCACGGCCGGCGCCGTCTTGGTCGACGGCTTGGACGTCCGTGGCTGGGATCAGGACGAACTCTTCGCCAACTTCGGATACGTGCCCCAGAAGGCCTATCTGTTCGCCGGCACGATCGCGAGCAATATCCGCTACGGAAACCCGACCGCCACCGACGACGACATCTGGGCAGCCCTCACCATCGCCCAGGCAGACGACTTCGTCCGGGAGCTGTCCGACGGTCTCGAGTCACCGATCGCCCAGGGCGGCGGCAATCTCTCGGGCGGACAAAAACAACGTCTCGCCATCGCCAGAGCGGTGGTCCGCAGACCCCGGATCTTCGTCTTCGACGATTCGTTCTCCGCTCTCGACATGCATACGGACGCCGCGGTCCGACGCGAACTCCGGACGGTTTCGACTCATTCGACGGTCATCATCGTGGCTCAGCGCGTCGCATCCATCATCGATGCCGACCAGATCATGGTCCTCGAAGACGGTGCGCCGGTCGGCCTCGGCGACCATCAGTTCCTTCTGGCCAACTGTCCGACGTACCAAGAGATCGTGGCTTCCCAGATTCCCGCGGAGATGAGCGCATGACCAGCCCGCAGGACCCGACATGGGGCGGCCCCAACAGCCAGTACTTCGACGATGCCCCGACGGTGGTGTTCGCCAAGATCCCGAGCGAACCTGAATCCGCGGACGGGGATGCGAAGTCGAGTAACCCCGAGACCCCCGACAAAGAGCCGAAGCCCGCGCTGACCGCGACGGACACCAAACCTCGCCACTTCAAGGCGACGATGAAGCGGCTTCTCTCGCTTCTGCAGCCGCACAAGTTTGCGGTCTTCTGTGTCGTCGTTGCGACGATCGCCAGCATCGCGCTGTCGGTCGCAGTGCCGAAAATCCTCGGTCACGCGACAGACCTCATCTTCGCCGGGTTCATCGGCAAGAGCCTGCCCGCCGGACTCACCCGCGAGCAGGCCGCAGACGCCATCCGGGCATCAGGGAATTCGACGTTCGCCGATCTTGTCGCCAACTCGACCGACGTCGTTCCCGGTGTGGGTCTGAACTTCGACGCCATCGGCAAGGTCGTCATGCTCGCGATCGGCGTGTACTTGCTCTCGTCGCTGCTTGCCTGGTTGGAAGCATTCCTCCTCAACATCATCGTCCAGAAGACCATCTACAACCTGCGTGCCTCGGTGGAGGCGAAGCTTCACCGTCTCCCCCTTCCGTATTTCGACAAGACACCGCGCGGCGAGATCCTCAGCCGCGTCACCAACGACATCGACAACATCTCGTCGACGCTGTCGTCGACGTTGACCTCGCTCCTGACGTCGGTGCTCACCGTCCTCGGCGTCCTGACGATGATGTTCGTCATCTCTCCGATGCTCGCCCTGATCGCACTGATCGCGGTGCCGGTATCGGTGCTCCTCGTTGCCAGGGTCGCCAAGCGAGCACAGGTGTTGTACAAGGCTCAGTGGACCGAGACGGGCAAGATCAACGCGCAGATCGAGGAGAACTACAGCGGTCGCGACCTGGTACGCGTGTACGGGCATCAGGCCGAAGCCGAGCGTGAATTCGCCGAGCAGAACAAGAAGCTCCTCGACGCGTCCTTCGGCGCACAGTTCCTCTCCAGCCTGATCATGCCGGTCATGAACTTCGTCGGAAACATCACCTACGTGCTGCTCGCTGTGGTCGGCGCTCTCAAGGTCGCCAGCGGCAACATGTCACTCGGTGACGTTCAGGCCTTCATCGTCTATTCGCGCCAGTTCAGCCAGCCACTGACGCAGATCGCGTCCATGTCGACGAGCCTGCAGTCCGGAGCCGCGTCGGCGGAGCGGGTCTTCGAGCTTCTCGACGAACCCGAGCAGTCGCCCGACATCGACGTGCCGCTTCTCCCCGAGCCCGCCGGACGTCATCGCAACGTCGGTCACATCGAGTTCGAGAACGTCTCGTTCCGGTACGAGCCGGACAAGCCGTTGATCGAGAACGTGTACCTCACGGCCCGGCCCGGGCAGATGGTCGCCATCGTCGGGCCCACCGGTGCCGGCAAGACCACCTTGGTCAACCTGCTCATGCGCTTCTACGAAGTCGACTCCGGCCGAATCACTCTCGACGACGTCGACATCTCGCAGATGCGCCGCTCCGACTTGCGCAAGCACGTCGGCATGGTTCTGCAGGACACCTGGCTCTTCGGCGGCACGATCCGCGACAACATCGCATACGGCCGACTCGACGCCAGCGAATACGAGATTCACGAAGCCGCACGCGCTGCCTTCGTCGACCGCTTCATCCACACCCTCCCGGACGGGTACGACACCGTGCTGGACGAGGAGGCGTCGAACATCAGCTCCGGCGAGAAGCAGCTCATCACGATCGCTCGTGCATTCCTGTCGGAGCCGTCGCTGCTGATTCTCGACGAGGCGACGAGCTCGGTCGACACACGTACGGAACAGCTTGTGCAGCAAGCAATGTCCGCGTTGCGCGTCGGGCGGACCAGCTTCATCATCGCGCACCGGCTCTCCACCATCCGTAACGCCGATCTGATCGTCGTGATGGAGGCGGGCAAGATCGTCGAGCAGGGCACACACGACGAACTCATCGCAGCGGCGGGCGCGTACTTCCGTCTCTACAACGCTCAGTTCGAGGGTGCCGCCGTCTAGTGATCGGCGCCTCCCTCGGCGGACACAGTGCCCCGGAGCACACCTGATCGATTCGACACGTTACCGTCGGGTCAGAAGTGTTGTCACCGTCTGAATTGGGAGTGCGTGTGTCTGCAGAAGCTGTGGAGAAGAAGGGCCCGCTCGCGGGCATTCGGATCGTGGAATTCGCTGGATTGGGACCGGGCCCGCACGCCGCGACACTGTTGGCGGACATGGGCGCCGACATCGTCATCGTGCAGCGGGCAGGGCAGATTCCGCAGGACTCGAACGCAACCGACCAGATCAAGCGCGGCCGCCGCATCGTCGAGGCCAACCTGAAGGACCCGGCCGACGTCGCGAAAGTGCTCGATCTCCTGGGCCGCGCCGACGTCCTCATCGAGGGTTTCCGTCCCGGCGTCATGGAACGCATGGGACTCGGACCCGACGTGGTCTCGGAGCGCAATCCGCGCCTCGTCTACGCCCGTATGACGGGCTGGGGACAGGAAGGACCGCTCGCCAACGCCGCCGGTCACGACATCAACTACATCTCACTGACCGGTGTCCTCAACGCCATCGGACGCAAGGGTGAACGTCCCGTCCCGCCGCTCAACATGGTCGGCGATTTCGGCGGCGGTTCCATGTTCCTGATCTTCGGCATTCTGTCGGCTCTCGTCGAGCGCTCGACGTCCGGTAAGGGCCAGGTCGTCGACGCGGCAATGGTCGACGGAACCCTCGCGCTCTCCCACATGATGTGGGCATTCCGCGGTCGCGGCGTCTGGTCCGACGAGCGCGGCGTCAATCTCCTCGACACCGGCGCTCCGTTCTACGACACCTACGAGACCTCCGACGGCAAGTACATGGCCGTCGGATCCATCGAACCCCAGTTCTACGCATTGCTGCTCGAGGGCCTCGAACTCGATCCCGCGACGCTCCCTCACCAGATGGACACGTCCAAGTGGGACGACATGAAGAAGCTCTTCACCGAAAAGTTCCTGTCCAAGACTCGCGACGAGTGGGCCAAGATCTTCCTCGGCACCGACGCCTGCGTCTCCCCTGTCCTGACTTTCGCCGAGGCTCCGTCCAACGAACACATCGCGGCTCGCGGTTCGCTCATCGAACTGGACGGCGTCACCCAGCATGCTCCCGCACCGCGCTTCTCGCGCACGCCCACCACGACGCCTGCTGCGCCGGCGCGTGAGGCGACGGATATCGATACGGTCTGGACCTAGGGCCTTCGGCCCCTGTGCGCCTTTTTGGTAGTTACTGCAACCAAAAAGGCGCACGGGGCGTCAGCCCAACCTGTAGAACCTGAACATCTCGTGCTCGATCGGCAGCACGTCCACCCGCTCGAAACCTGCCGCCTTGGCATAGCTTTCGAGTGTCGAGTGCCTCATCACCGTCCCGGTGGCAATGCTTCCCGGATGCGAAAGACTGTCCGGTAAGCAGCAGGTCAGCGAAAATCCGTACAGCAATTGCTCGATCGGACCCGCCTCGGGATCGAACTCATCCGCCGTTCGTTCGTCCATCACGATCACCGGAGCGCCCGGCTGGGCAATCGCCCGAGCCGTGGACAGAAAACCCACCGGATCCGGAACGTCGTGAAGGCACTCGAAAGCGAAGACGGCGTCGTAGGTCCCGGCATCGGCTCGCCCGGCCTCAGGAGCCTGTCCGGCGACGTCGACCAACGAGAAATGCACGCGGTCGTCCACCCCCCGATCATGAGCGTTACGACGGGCAGCGTTCACCGACGCCGCGTCGACGTCGAAGCCGTGCACTTCTATCTTCGGGTATCCGAGGGCGAGCGCGATCGACGACCAGCCCTCCCCCATCCCGAGATCAGCGACCTGCCCGCCGTCCGTAAGTGTGGCGTGCAGGTCGGTGACCACCGGCAGAAACTGCTGACAGAGCTGCTGGAGATACATCGGCCGGTTCAGCAGCGCCTGACCCTCGCGAGCATCGGGGCCCATCGATTCCCACGTGACTCCCCCGCCGTGACGATAAGCGTCGAGTAGACGTGGCATCGACGACGTCGTCGCGACGAACAGCCTCGCCAGCGGCGCCAGGAAAAGTAGGTTCTCGTCGTCGACCAGAACATCGGCGTGGGCCTGCGGCAGGCTATACCGGCGATCGGCATCCGAATTGACGTCCACATAACCGGCGACGGCCTGCTGCTCGAGCCACTCCCGCGCATATCTTTCGACGGTCCCTGTCCGGTCCGCCAACTCCGTCGACGTGAGCGGGCCATGATCGCTCAGCGCGCGGTACCAGCCCAACCGGTCGCCCAGATACACGGCCTGCAGCTCCGATGCCCCGAGCGTGGCCGCGAACAATCGTTCTGCGAGCGCTTCCGCCGCACTGGTTCCCGCTGCGCCTGTACCGTCTACCGCCGTCATGCCCTACCTCCTGGTTTCACACCACTTTCAGGGTGTGTACCCAGTTCTCAGACGACGACCATTCGTTGGTCTGCCGTGTCGCGATCCGTCGCGAGAGTGTCGTACGCAGCGGCGATGGACGCAACGCCGCGAATGAGGTCCTCGGGAGAACGTGCGTACGGCACGCGGATGAATCGTTCGAACGCACCTTCTACGCCGAAACGGGGGCCGGCGGCAAGGAGTACGCCGAAGTTGGGTGCCACCGCCGCCAACGCCGTCGAGACGGGCGCGGACATTCGCATCCAGACCGACATTCCGCCGGAACCGATGGTGGGACGCCAGTCCGGCAGATGCTCGGCCACCGCACCGAGGAGTACCGCACGCTGTTCTCGCAGAACTTCGCGACGCTGTTCGAGCAACGAGCGGTCGTCGGCGAGCAAGTAGGCGGCTGCCAACTGATCCATGACGGGAGTACCGAGGTCGACCGCGGCACGCGCCCCCACCAACTGGGTGATGAGCGCGGCATCGGCGCGAATCCAACCGACACGTAGCCCGCCCCACAGCGACTTCGCCGTCGAACCGAGCGTCACCACTTCGGTTTTCGCTGCGCCTCGCCCATGTGAGGCGACCGGCGCCGGCGGTGGTGCGTCGAGCCACAGATCCACCATCGTCTCGTCGACGACCAGAGTCATTCGCGTTTCGTGCGCAATCTTCGCAAGCTCGGCGCGGCCGGAAGAGTCCATGCAGAGGCCGGTCGGGTTGTGAAAGTCGGGGATCAGGTATGCCATTCTGGCAGCGGTTTGCCTTGCTGCACTTCGAATCCCGTCGAGATCCCAGGCTCCGGCTGCTGCGAACTCCGGTCGGACCGGAACCGGTACGGGCCGAGCGCCGTTTCGCCGAATCGCTTCCAGCGCATTGGGGTACGTCGGATGATCGACCAGCACTCGCTCGCCGGGTGAGGTGAGCACCGACAGCAACAATCGAAGCGCGTGCTGCGCACCCGAGGTCACCATGATCTGTTCGGCGGTGGTGGGAAGACCCCGCGCCGTGTAGCGCTGCGCGATCACGTCACGCAAGTCGGCGATCCCGACCGGTTCCATCCCGTGCGTGGGCAGGAAGTTCGGAAGTTCCTGCAGCGCAGACGCATACGCCAGTTCGACCTGAGCGGCGGGAGCTGCCATCGCCGCGTAACTGAGGTCGACGACGGGTCCACTCGGCCCGGGTTGATGGGAGCGGAACATCAACCCGTTCGGCCGCGCGCCGGCAGGCAATGCCACGGTGCTTCGCGAACCCTGCCTGCTGATCAGGTACCCCTCGTCGCGCAGCACCGAGTACGACGACGTGATCGTGGTCCGACTGAGTTCGAGTACCGCCGCAAGTTCACGCTCACTCGGCAGTGCGACCCCCAGCGGAACGCGACCGTCGTGCACAAGCAGGCGGATACCGTCGGCGAGCGCACGGTACGCGGGCCTGCGTCCGGACTCTTCCTGCCAGGATCCCAGATCGCGCGCAAGCGAACGGGCACCGAGAACTCGAGTCATCATGCAGTCCAGTATCGACAACTTGGCTATGTAACTCAATACCAGTCGAGTTGATCATATGTCCATGACTACCTTCGCAACCCTGATCGGCATCGGACTCTTCGTGGCACTCGTCTACTTCTTCGCGCCCGCCGAAGGTGAAGGTACATACATTCGGTTGGAGCAGTTTCGCCTGGCAGCACCCCTCGGCGGCATCTTCCACGACAAGACTTCAGACCGCGAGAACGACGCTGTCAGACCCCCGTGCGATTGTGATCAGGGGGAAGAATTCACTGATCTCAGTCCAGTTGCGTAAAACTGGACTCTTTTCGCACTCAGAAAGTCTCCAGAGAGGGTTCCCATGCCGGCTTCCAAAAAGATTCTCTATATCGATCTCGACAACACCTTGGTCAACTTCCAGTCGGGCATCGATCGCCTGACCGACAGCGTCCGAGAGAAGTACAAGAACGACCTCGACGAAGCGCCGCACATCTTCTCTCGCATGGATCCTCTCGACGGCGCTATCGACGCCTACCACCAACTGGCACAACAGTTCGACACCTACATCCTCTCGACAGCGCCGTGGAAGAACGCCACAGCCTGGCACGACAAGGTTCTGTGGGTCCAAGAGCACCTCGGAATGGAGGAAGGCAGCGTCGCGTACAAACGACTGATCCTCTCGCACCACAAGCACCTCAATCGAGGCGAGTACCTCGTCGACGACCGCGGAGCAAACGGAGCAGATCGATTCGAGGGTGAGTGGATCAAGTTCGGCAGCACCAAGTTTCCCGACTGGAAGACCGTCACCGCACACTTGTCGAAGCTGGCTTGAAACACGAAATCCCCGCTCATGCTTGCATGAGCGGGGATTTCGAGGGAACGAACTAGCGGACGATCTCGCGCCGGACGATCGTCTCGTCGCGGCCGGGGCCGACACCGATGCAGGAGATGAACGCACCCGAAAGCTCTTCGAGACGAAGCACGTAGTTCTGCGCATTCTGCGGCAGTTCCTCGAAGGTGCGAGCCTCCGAGATGTCTTCCCACCAGCCGGGCATCTCTTCGTAGATGGGCTTGGCGTGGTGAATGTCGCTCTGTGACATCGGCATTTCGTCGTGGCGGACACCGTCCACCTCGTACGCGACACAGATCGGCACGGTGTCGAGGCTGCTCAGCACGTCCAGCTTGGTGAGGAAGTAGTCGGTGATGCCGTTGACGCGCGTCGCGTAGCGCGCGATGACAGCGTCGAACCATCCCGTACGACGAGCGCGTCCGGTGGTGACACCGACCTCGCCGCCCTGCTTCGCCAGGTATGCGCCGTGATCGTCGAACAGCTCCGTCGGGAACGGACCGGAACCGACACGCGTCGTGTACGCCTTCAGGATGCCGAGCACTGTGGTGATCTTGGTGGGACCGATTCCCGAACCGACCGCCGCACCACCCGAAGTGGGGTTGGACGAGGTCACGTACGGGTACGTGCCGTGGTCGACGTCCAGCAGAGTGCCCTGCGAACCTTCGAGCAGAACGGTCTCGCCGCGCTCGAGGGCGAGGTTGAGCTCCAGGCGCGTGTCCGAGATGCGGTGCTTGAAACCCTCGGCCTGCGTCAGTACCTCTTCGACGACCTGCTGCGGGTCGAGTGCCTTGCGGTTGTAGATCTTGACCAGCACCTGGTTCTTGAATTCGAGTGCTGCTTCGACCTTCTGGGTCAGGATCTTCTCGTCAAGGACGTCCGCGGCACGGACACCGACACGGGCGATCTTGTCCTGGTAGCACGGGCCGATACCGCGGCCGGTCGTGCCGATCTTCTTCGCTCCCAGGAAGCGTTCGGTGACCTTGTCGATGGCCACGTGGTACGGCATGATCAGGTGCGCATCAGCAGAAAGCAGCAGGCGGGACGTGTCCACGCCGCGCTCTTCCAGGCCTGCCAATTCGGTCAACAACACACCCGGGTCGACGACGACACCGTTACCGATGACGTTGTTGACGGCGGGGGTGAGGATTCCGGACGGGATGAGGTGCAGTGCGAACTTGTCACCGTTCGGCAGAACCACGGTGTGTCCGGCGTTGTTACCGCCCTGGTATCGCACGACCCACTGAAGCTGCTCGCCCAGTAGATCTGTAGCTTTGCCCTTACCTTCGTCGCCCCACTGGGCGCCGATCAGGACGATTGCCGGCATGACGTTGTCTCCTACGGTCGACGTGCAGCAGTTGTCCCGCCGCATTGGTACTGCCTGGCTTCCGCGCACATGATGCAGCGCCGAACTGTTGCAGTGACCGAAGGAGCAGTCTAGCCCAGAGCATCAGACCAGACCTGACGGTCCAGAATTTGGCCGGTGACCATCACGATTGCGAGTCGACACAGACACTCGCACTAAGATCGTCGGCAGTGATTCGGACGGCCATTTCGGGGAAGGGTGGCGAGGTCCCACTACCCGAGAAGAAGTCTGATCGAGCTAGGAGTGGCTTTGACCCCTGTGGTGCTCAAATGTGGCGATTCGCCGGTTCCACTCCCCCTGGGTGAACTCACGTCGTTCACTGTCCCCGAGCTTCCGGAGAAGCAAGACTTCGACGAGGCACTGTCCCAACTGCAGGTCGTGACGGAGCCGCGTTTGATCGTCGTGGGCAACGACGGCGCGTTTGCCGCGGCATTGACGCGGTTGATGCGATTGGAGCGACTCAACGTCGAACTCGCCTACGTCACCGAGAACAGGTCCGACGCAACCGACGCGTACAAACTCGCGACCGGTGCACGAGCTGCGCGCACGGCCTTGAAAGGCACAGTCCACACCGTGCCGCTCATTCGCGACGACGCCGGAATCGCGCTGGTAGGTGCAGCAACTGTCACGGGTCCGGCGGATGCAGACGAACTGATCGGCGAGGCCTACGTCGACGACAACAAGCTGTTCTCCGGCACAGTCCCCGGCATCCGGATAGTGCCGAGCCCCAAGCTCCCCGGGATCAAGGCATCAGTCGACCGCAAGAGCCGCTGGAGCGGGCGACGCTGGCTGGAAGGCCGAGCCATTCAACTGGGCTCGCCGGCAGCGCGACTGGTTCGCGACGGGGTGGCCAACCCACGCGATCTGAAGCGTTCGACCTTCTACCGGCACGACAAGACTTGGTTGTTGGTCAGGTGAGAACCGGAGCAGCACGGTCGGCGGTTCGGCCGAGCCCTGTCTTCCTCGGCGTCGTTGCGATCACTGTCATCGCCGGAATCGTCGCTTGGAACTCGACGTGGGGTTCCATCGCGGGCCGCGCGGGTGTTTTTGTCCTCGTGGTTGCCGGCTGGGTGGTCACGCTCTGCTTGCACGAATTCGCGCATGCCTATCTGGCGTGGCGTCATGGAGACACCGACGTCGAGGCTCGTGGCTACCTGACGCTCAACCCGCTCAAGTACAGCCATCCGATGCTCTCGATCGGTCTGCCGGTGCTGTTCATCGCATTGGGCGGCATCGGGCTTCCCGGCGGCGCCGTGTACCTGCGCACCGGGATGTTCCCGCCCAAGGTGCAGGCCCGAATATCGCTCGCCGGTCCGTTCACGAACGCCGTCGCCGCCGTGATCCTCCTCGTCGTCATACGTACGTACGGCTCATCGGCCGAGCATCTGACGTTCTGGGCCGGCCTCAGTTTCCTGGCCTTCTTGCAGGTCATGGCAACAGTTTTGAACCTGCTACCAGTCCCCGGTCTGGACGGTTACAACGCACTGGAGCCCTACCTCGCACCCAACACACGGCACCAACTCGACCAGTTCAAGCCGTACGGACTGCTCCTGCTGGTTGCGCTCCTGTTCGTCCCACAGATCAATGTCGTCTTCTTCGACGCGATCTACTGGATCTTCGAATTGAGCGGTGTGTCCGACTACTACGCCATGCTCGGTAACGCCCTCATGCGTTTTTGGACGTGATCGAGTGCGCTGGAGGAGACTCGTGAGAGTCTGACATTTCAGACATTCATTCTTCTTCAGGGGAGCATCGATGATTGCGACGTCATTTCAGTCCGGCGGAGTGGAGTACACCCTCACGCGGGCCGAGATTCGACACGTGGAGGCACTGATCGACTTGCTCGCCGACGACCCGATCGGCAGCACCCGGGAGACGACCAACCCCGAAGCCCGAACGATCTACGAGGACGCGTTCAAGCGAATCGACGAGGATCCGGCTCAACTTCTCGTCACCGTTCTGGTCGGCGACGCGGTAATCGGCACAATGCAATTGACCTTCATTCCGGGTATGAGCCGGATGGGTGCCACGCGACTGCAGATCGAAGCAGTTCGCGTCCACGAGGACTACCGAAGTAAAGGCATCGGCAGTTCGATGATCCGTTGGGCCTGCGAAGAAGGTGCCCGGCGCGGCGCGTTCCTGGCGCAGCTCACCTCGGATCAAACTCGCAAGGAAGCTCACGACTTCTACGAGCGACTCGGATTTGTGGCCTCCCATGTCGGGTTCAAGAAGTCACTGAGCTGACGCCCTGCCACAAAACTCCCAAACGCGGGGACTCCCAAACGCGAGCTCGAGCACCGGGGCGTAGAGGTGCCCCGGTGCTCACGTCTTCAGTTGTCGCGGTTCACGCCGCGGTGGGTGGGCTGTTCCCGCCGATCGGCTGTTGATACGGATCGATCGACATCGGTGGATAGAACACTGTTTTTCGGTCGGGGCCGATCTCGACCCGCCATTCGGTGTGGTGCAGCGTCCGATGATGATGACCGCACAACAAGATCAGATTGTCGAGATCCGTTGGGCCACCATCGTTCCAGTGAACAATATGATGGGCATCGCACCACCCCGATGGTGTACCGCACCCCGGAAACGCACACCCGCCATCGCGAACCGTCAACGCCCGCCGCTGCGGCACCGTCGCTGTTCTCGCTTCTTTGCCGCAGTCGAGCGGAACACCGTTCTCGTCCAACAAAATCCGCGTCACGGTGCAGTCGCAGGCCAACATCCGTGCGGTGTCGATGCTGATCGGGCCCACCCAATCCGTCCACGCAAACCCGAGTTCCTCCGTCGACGGCAGGAGGTCTTTCAAAGCCTGCAGATCCGTCATGTCTTTCGCGGACGCGGTGACCGTGATGTGCGGTTTCACCCCGCCTTCGATCGGACCCAACCCCGCCCGCTCGTACCGCCGCAACAATTCGCAAAACCCGTCCGCCCGCCGTAATGCCGGCGTACGCGTGTCTTTGACGCCGTCCTTCTCCGGCGTCGGCGCCGACAGACTCGACAACAACGTCATCAACCGGGCCCCGTTCACAGCATCCAGATCACCCTTCACAGTTACTCTGCCGTACAGGCCTTTCGACGCGTAGAACTCGTTACGCTCCGAATCCTCGCCGACCGGGACGCCGTCCTCGCGCTTGCCGTACTGCTTCTCGATCCGCCGAATCGCCGCCCGCACCGCATCACAATCAGCAATGTTCTTCGACGCCAACCACAACAAGATCCCTCGGGCCTTGTCCACATCCGCCAGGGTCATGTTCTTCGGCGGATGCTGACAAAACGACGCCACCTGCCGCGCCTTCAACGCATCCACGTCACCACGATGAAACGCATCCGCGACAACAGGTTCGAGCATCAACAACCGCGCCAACCCGACCAGCAGACTGCACTCACCGATCTCCAGATTCGTCGAACCATGCAACCACTGCGCGATCGCCCGAAAACCCTTCCCACCGAGAACCTCACGGGAAAACATCTCCACGATCAGCAACACCATCCGCGACTGCAACTCGTGTCGGGCGCGCACCAGACCCAGAACCTCACTCTTGAGGTCCTCGCCATCCAGCTGCCACGCTTCCCGACTGTCCATGCTCAAAGTTTAATCGAACATACTTTCGATAACCAGAGACAAACCGGACAACTTCAAGAAGACCTACACTCGAGAGCTGTTGAGATGCATCGCTATTCGCGCAACCGCCGACGCGATTCGTTGACAGAGACTCGCAACTCCCCCAAAGGCACTTCACGACCCGACTCACTGCGCACCTCGACGCGAACGCGCTCACCAGTAGCGTCGTCGGCCACCTCCAACGGTCCACCTTTTCCGCCGTGCAGATACTTGTCGCCCCACTGCATCAGCGCGAGAACCGCCGGCAGCAGGTCACGGCCCTTCTCGGTGAGCACGTACTCGTGCCGCGTCCGCTTTCCAGGCTCCTTGTACGGCACACGCTCGAACAGTCCCGCCTCAGTGAGTTCTTTCAGCCTCGCCGACGCAACCGCCTCGGTGATGCCGACTCGCGACGCGAAGTCGTCGAAACGCGTTGTGCCGTAATAGGCCTCTCGCAGAATGAGCATCGCGGATCGAGTGCCGACCACTTCCATGGCCCGCCCGATCGAACAGTGCGTGGCCCGCCAGGCGTCGCGATCTTCGAGCACTCCGGTCAGTCGTACAGCGTCCATGCAATTCACCATACCCCCTGGCTTGCCATAACCATAGCCAGAGTCTAGATTGCTGACTATGGAACTTCATAGCCAGCCGGTGCGGACCGGACCCCTGCTCGCGATACTGTCGGGGGCGCCGTTTGTCGCCAGCCTCGATCTTTTTGTGGTCAACGTGGCCTTCGGCGACATCGCCAAGAGCTACCCGGGTCACTCGCTCGGCGAGTTCAGTTGGATCCTCAACAGCTACGCGATCGTCTACGCCGCACTGTTGATACCCCTCGGACGCTGGGCGGACAGGATCGGGCACAAGCGCGCCTTCATCGCCGGCCTCGCACTGTTCACCCTCGCCAGCGCCGCCTGTGCCTTCAGCCCGTCCTTGTGGGCACTGGTGGCCTTCCGTATCGTCCAGGCAGTCGGCGCCGCTGCGCTCACCCCGGCCAGCCTCGGGCTTCTGATCAATGCGCTTCCCGCCGCGAAACGTCAATCCGGCGTTCGCATCTGGGCAGCCGCCGGCGCTGCAGCAGCTGCATTCGGCCCTGTCGTGGGCGGCATCCTCGTAGAGGCCTCGTGGCGCTGGGTCTTCCTGATCAATGTTCCAGTGGGCATCGTGTTGCTCTACTTCGCAGTCCGACTCGTACCGGATACAACACACAAGGACCCCGATGCCGGTATCGACTTCGTCGGCGCTGCCCTCCTCACCGTCGGAATCGGCTCTCTCGCCCTGGCACTCGTCCAGGGTCCGGACTGGGGATGGACCGACAATCGCGTTCTGATCGCCTTCGCCGTGGCCGCCGTGACACTACTCTCGTTCTGGTGGAGCAACTCTCGTCACCGGACTCCGTTGATTGCTCCGGATCTTCTGAAGATCCGCTCGTTTGCCTGGTCCAACGTCACCGCCATCCTGTTCAGCGCAGCATTCGCCGCGGGTCTTCTCTCGAACATCCTGTGGCTCCAGGAAGCCTGGGGATACTCGGCTCTGCGAACCGGTTTCGCCGTCTCACCGGGTCCACTTCTCGTTCCGCTGTTCGCCATCGCCGGCGGATCGCTGACGCGCAGGTACTCGGCGGGACGCGTCGCCGCACTCGGCAGCCTTCTGTGGGCAGTCGGAACCGTACTCGTTCTCGTCTCGGTTGATACGACGCCCAACTACGCGACCGGACTCCTACCAGGCTGGATCATCGCCGGGATCGGTGTCGGTCTTGCCCTGCCGACCATTCTGTCGCAGGCCACGGCGGATCTGGCACCTGCCAGATCGGCCACCGGTAGCGCAATCGTCAGCATGAGCCGACAGATCGGAACCGTTCTCGGCGTGAGCGTTCTGATCGCGGTTCTCGGCTCTGCTGTCGACTACGACACCTTCCGCCAGGCCTGGTGGGTGATCTTTGCCGTCGCGCTTGTGTCTGCCCTGGCATCACTGGGAATGACGCCTGCGACCACACCCACCCCGGTTGTCCCTGCTGAATCCGCCATCCCTGAAAGGAATTTGTCATGAGAGACGCAGTTATCGTCGAAGCCGTTCGCACTCCGATCGGCAAGGGAAAGGCGAACGGCGCCCTGCACGGCATCAACGCCGTCGACCTCCTCGCCCACAGCCTCAAGGCGGTAGTCGAACGCACTGGAATCGATGCAGCATTGATCGACGACGTCATCGGTGGAGCGGTAAGCCAAGTCGGTGAACAGAGCCAGAATGTCACTCGCACTGCCCTTCTCGCCGCAGGCTACCCTGAGTCGGTACCGGGAACCACCGTCGACCGACAGTGTGGAAGTAGCCAACAAGCAGTTCATTTTGCCGCTCAGGGCGTCATTGCCGGTGCGTACGACATCGTTGTCGCTGCCGGAGTCGAGTCGATGAGCCGAGTCCCTATGGGCTCGAGCAGCATCGGGCGCGAATCACTCGGCGTGGGTTTCGAAGAGCGCTATCCGGACGGTCTGGTACCGCAGGGCATCAGCGCCGAATTGATCGCCGCCAAGTGGGGACTGAGCCGCACCCAACTCGACGAGTTCTCGGCGTCGAGCCATCGGAAAGCCGCGCTGGCAACCGAGAGTGGTTACTTCACCAAGGAACTCGCCACGCTCCCGCAGCTGTCGGTCGACGAGGCCATCCGCCCCGGCACCACGGTCGAGACCCTGGCCGGCCTACGGACCGCCTTCGAATCCGACTACTACGCACAGCGATTCCCACAGATCGACTGGTCCATCACCGCGGGCAACAGCAGCCCGCTTTCGGACGGCAGTTCGGCGGTGATGATCACGACCAGTGAGATCGCCGCGAAACTCGGCCTCACCCCGAAGGCACGATTGCACAGCTTCGCAGTTGCCGGCGACGATCCGCTCTACATGCTCACCGCGGTCATCCCGGCTACGCAGAAGGTCCTGGCCCGTGCGGGATTGACGGTCTCGGACATAGATCTGTTCGAGGTCAACGAGGCCTTTGCCCCAGTGGTCCTCTCGTGGGCAGCGGACACCGGCGTCGACCTGTCCAAGGTCAACGTCCACGGCGGCGCCATCGCGCTCGGCCACCCACTGGGCGGCAGCGGAACGCGGATCATGACCACCCTGGTCAACGCGATGGAGCAGCGCGGCGCGCGCTACGGACTCCAGACCATGTGTGAGGCAGGTGGGTTGGCCAACGCGACCATCCTGGAGCGCCTGGGCTGAGCAATCCCCGATGGACGGCATTCCGACATCAGTGACCGAGTGCCGTCCATTCGGGATCCGGCTTGCGCGCAACGACCCGAAACACGATTCCGCCCCGGCCGCTGCGCTGCACCTCGTCGATCAGGAAACCGGCGTTTTCGAGGTATTCAACCGGTTCACGGGTGAGATGATCGGCACCGAACCGAACAAAAAGCGGTTCGACGACCTTCATCAACGTACGAGCAACAACGTTCTTGCTCGGTCCGTGCTCGGCGAGGACGAATCGACCACCGGGTACCAGGACTCGAAATGCTTCGTTCGCAACTCGGTCCGGATCGGGGATCGTGCAAAAGGCGTAGGTCGAGACCAACGTGTCCACGCACTCGTCGGGAACATCGAGTGCTTGCACGTCTCCGAGTCGTAGGTCGACTTCGGTCTTCACTCCCTCGGAGACCTTGAGCCTGGCCTGATCGAGCATCGCAGTCGAGATGTCCACGCCGATGACGTAATCGACGTCGTCTCCGTAGAGAGGCAGGTTCAGTCCGGTACCCACGGCGATCTCGACCACGCGGCCATGCGCCTGGTCCACGGCCCATTTCCGGGCGTCACCGAGCACAAAGCGTTCGAAGCGCCCGATCTGTCGGTCGTAGTGCGCCGCCATTGCGTCGAAAGTCTTGGCGACCTGTGCAGTGTCTGGTTCACGCATAGTGCCCCGTTTCGATCGATCTTCTGTGCAGTCTTACACGCGGGCACCGGGTCGGGAAGACCTTTCGTGACGAAGGGCAACCGACCTCGCGAGGTCGTCCCTGACGGATGCCCCCGGTATCGTTCCAGGTGACCTGACCTCACCTACGACGATCATGGATAGAGACCTCGTGCGATCAAGTAACTGCGTCACCGGTTCGGTCCGGCCACCTTTTTCCACTGATTCCACTGGAGGTCTGTGATGGCCGGCGGACTCTTCGCCCTGCTCGACGACGTCGCAGCCCTGGCTCGCATGGCTGCCGCCTCGATCGACGACGTTGCCGCCGCAACCGGTAAGGCGACCGCCAAAGCGGCCGGCGTGGTCATCGACGACGCAGCCGTCACGCCGCAGTACGTCCGTGGGCTCGCAGCCGAACGCGAGTTGCCCATCATCAAGCGCATCGCCATCGGATCGTTGCGCAACAAGCTGCTGATCATCCTTCCGATCGCTCTGCTGCTGAGTCAGTTCCTCCCCTGGCTGCTGACGCCGCTGTTGATGGTCGGCGGCTGTTACCTCAGCTACGAAGCGGTTCACAAGATCTGGGGTGCAATCTTCGGCCACGGTGACCACCACGAGGCCGCTGACGAGCATCCTCGCGACGAAGAAGCAGTGGTTTCGGGCGCCGTCCGCACCGACCTGATCCTGTCCGCCGAGATCATGGTGATCGCACTCAACACCATCGCAGGCGAAGGCTTCTGGAGCCGATTGGTGATCCTTGCCGTCGTGGCGGTCGTCATCACCGTGGTCGTCTACGGCGTCGTCGGACTGATCGTGAAGATGGACGACATCGGATTGAAGATCGCCGAGACGTCGTCTGGCTTCACCCACAAGGTCGGCCGAGGCCTCGTTCGCGGCATGCCTCACGTGATGTCAGTGCTCTCGGTCGTGGGTACCGCCGCGATGCTGTGGGTCGGTGGCCACATCCTGTTGGTCGGCATCGACGAACTGGGCTTCCACCCGCTCTACGACGCCGTTCATCACGGCGAAGAAGCAGTCAGTGACATCGCCGGAGTCGGTGGCGTGCTGGCGTGGATCGTCAACACACTTGCCTCGGCAGCACTGGGCCTGGTGGTTGGCGCCGTTATCGTCGCCGCTCAACTGGGTATCACCCGCATGCTCGCAAAGCGTTCTGCGACGGCTTAGCTGTCGTGCCCGTGGCGGAGCACCATCTGCTCCGCCACGGTGCGTATCCCTTCACGCAAAGACGAGGGTTCGAGCACCTCGACGTCGGCTCCCAGCCCGATCAGCTGCGAGAGCGCGACAGCTTCGCTCTCGAGTTTCAGCTCGGCACTGACCCATCCGTCGTAGTCCTCTGGCCCCACTTCGACTGCAGCGGCAAGCTCGCCCACCACATCGGGGAGCCTGCGCCTCCCCTCGGGCGACAACCGCACCCGACACTCGAAGCGAAGCAGCGACCGGTCGAACTCGGCCATCGACGCCGCCCACCACGACGGCAGGTCGAAATCCACCGGCCGAGTGAACGAATCATCTTCTACCACGGCATTTTTGATGCGCCCGACTCGAAACGACAGCGTTCGACCGTTCATCCCCGCCACCAGATACCAAACACCGGCTTTGATGACCAGACCCAGCGGATCGACCGTCCGCTCGCGATCGCGATAGGCGAAGCGCAGTCGACGCGAGTCCAGCACAGCGGATGTGACGATCGGAAGCGCAGAGATGTCGTCGACGCCGCCGAACCAACCCGGAACGTCCACGAGAATGCGGTCCTGCCACAGTCGTGCACTCTCGCGCAGGGGACCGGGCAGGGAGCGGAGCAGTTTGGCCCCCGCCGAACCGACGGCGTCTGATCGTCCGAGATCTGCAGCGATGGACGGCACACCCAACAGCATGAGTGCGGACGTCTCGTCGTCCGTCATGCCGGACAACTTGGACTGCCATCCGTCGAGCAGACGGATGCCACCACCGGGGCCGCTCTCGGTCCAGATCGGCACACCGGCAGCCGACAACGAGGCCACGTCGCGGTAGATCGTCCGCACTGACACACCGAACTCGTCGGCCAACTGCTCGGCGACGACGCCGCGACTCCCCTGCAAACGCAGCATGAGTTGGAGTAACCGCGCGGATCTCATGGACCGAACATTACCGAGAATCACTGACAGAAGTTGTCAGGAATAGGGGTGCACAATGACCGTCATGGTCACCTGGAAGCAGTTCTCCGAAGAAGTACCCGCTCTTGCCGACGCGGTCCAAGCACGATTCAAAGCCCACAAGCATCACGTCCTCGCAACGCTGCGCAAGGACGGTTCACCACGGGTCAGCGGCACCGAAGTCGAAATCCTCGACGGGCGTCTGGTGCTCGGTTCGATGTTCGGCGCACTCAAGGCGAAGGACCTCATCCGTGACGGGCGCTACGCCCTCCACAGCAATCCCGGCGAACACACCATGGAGGGCGGTGACGCGAAGATCGCCGGAATCGCACGCGAGGTGACCGGCGACGAGTTCGAAGCCGTGCTCGCAAGCTACACCTACGAGGTTCCGAAGCCT
Source organism: Rhodococcus sp. NJ-530 (assembly GCF_003860625.1). Classification (NCBI taxonomy): domain Bacteria; kingdom Bacillati; phylum Actinomycetota; class Actinomycetes; order Mycobacteriales; family Nocardiaceae; genus Rhodococcus; species Rhodococcus sp. NJ-530. The sequence goes on along the minus strand of NZ_CP034152.1, from coordinate 1,502,592 downwards.
CTGCACCTCTTTGTCCTCGACATCGACGAGGTGGTGCACACGACTGTCGACGACGAACACATGTATGTCGACCTCTGGAAGCCGGGCAAGGATATCACCCGCTTCACCAAGTGACGTTCTTCTCGCAGTGCTCTCCGTTGGCACACGATTCCACCTGGACGGTGGCGTGGGAAAGACCGTGACTCTCGAGGACGGTGCGCGCGGATTCCAGAACATTCGACGAATTCGCGTCACTGGTCAGGTGGACCGTGGCGACATCCATGCCGGTGGTGAGAGTCCAGACATGTAGGTCGTGGACACCCATCACGCTCGGCAGCGCCGCCAGGTCGGCCTCGACCGCTTCGACGTCGACGTCGGCCGGCGACGCCTGCGTCAGAATGCGCAGCGATGCTGCGGCCAGTTTGATCGCACGCGGCACCACCCACAGCGAGATGAGAACACCGACGACGACGTCTGCCCACGTCCAGTTGAACAGCAGGACAAGGCCACCGGCGATCAGAACGCCGACGCTACCGACGGCGTCGGCAAGCACTTCGAGGTAGGCGCCACGCACGGCCAGGCTGTCCTTGGAATCGCCGCGCAGCATCAGCATCACGACGATGTTCGCGGCCAGGCCGGCGGCCGCCGTGATGATCAGGGCGCCGCCCGGGATCTCGGGTTCGTTACCGATGCGGCCGATTGCCTCGTAGAAGACCCAGGCGGCGACGGCCAGCAGCATCACCGCATTGGCCATGGCGGTCAGCACTTCGGCGCGGTGCCAACCGAAGGTCCTGGCCGCGGTGGTGCTGCCCCTCTTCGCGAGCAGCAGCGCCGTCAGTCCCATGGCCATACCCACCACGTCTGTGAGCATGTGACCGGCGTCGGCAAGCAGAGCCAACGAGTTGATCAGGATGCCGACCGTGGCCTCGAGCACGAGGAACGCAACGAGGATCGCAAGCGCGATCGCCATTTTTCTGATGCGTTGCGGTGACGGTCCTACGCCGACCGAATCTGCTGCCGAGTGGCCATGTGAATGACCGTGCCCTGCTCCCATTTGTCCTGTTCCCTCCCAAGTCCTTCTCAGAGCATATGCATACATTCGCATACATACAACGAGTTGCTCAGTGAGCGGGAAACGGCAGAGGTCAGTGATCCGGCTCGTAGGCGGGATGAGGCACGGTGGGCGGCAGAGTGGCGATCGACGAGATTCGCTTCATGCCCGCGACCTGCAACAGGTCGACGACCAGCGATCGAATCTGGGCGAACACCACCGTCGAGGACAGGCCTGCGTTCTCCACTATCGCCGGTTTCAGTTCCTTCGCCACCGAGCGCAGGACGCGCGCTGCTTCGGCCTGATCAGGCTGCTCCCCCGGCTCCGCCAGGATCATGTCCTCGAGAACTTCGACGGCTTTCGACAAGCGCTCGACCTGAGCCACCAGACGCGGATCGAGGATCTCGTCGTCCCTGACCAACGTCAACGAACGACGCGCGAGCACTCGAATGTTGCGCATCGCGTTGTCGATGGGATCGGCTGTCGCCATGAGCCTTTCGAGGCGAGGCCGACTGTTCCAGTACAGCGGGGAGATTCGGCTGATCTCCCTCCCGCCGAGAAGGTTACTGCGCAACCCGTCGATGGCACCCTGAGTTGCGCGCGCCTTCTGCAGTGCCTTCACGATCGGGTCCGGGTCATTCGCGACGAGGCCGTCTGCCACCAATTGCAGTACCTCGGAAGCTGTTCCGAGGATTGATGCAGCATCCTTGCGCGCGCGTCGTACCGGGTGGGTGGGGATGATCGCGACCACCGCGATACCCACCAGACCACCGACAAGGGCATCGATCATGCGATCGGGACCGCCGCTGCCGCCCGGCGGGATCAGCGTCGCCACCAGCACAGCCGAGTTTCCCGCCTGCATGGAGAAGATCGGCCCGCTGTTGAGAAGCACCGCGACGGACATCGCCAGCACGACAACCAAACTGATCTGCCACGGTCCGCTCCCGATACCGGAGATGATCAGATCACCGATTCCGATACCGACCGTGACTCCCGCAACCAACTCGAACGAGCGTCGTAGTCGTGCACCCAACGACAGACCGAGCGAGACCACAGCGGCAATCGGCGCGAAGAACGGCGCGTGGTGCCCGATCACCGTGGTGGCAACCCACCACGCCAATCCGGCCGCCAAGGCACATTGAATGATCGGTAGCGCCGACGTCTGAAGCCGACGCACCGATTTGCGAGCCCGGTCCTTGATGCCGGCCCGGCTCGGACGGAAACTGCTAACCGAGGCCAAGCGCTTCGGCGGCGTTGGGATCGCAGTCTTCGAGCAGATCGAGGCAACGCGCGTACTCGTCGGCTTCGCCGATCGTCTTCGCGGCCTTGGCCAGGACTGCGACGCAACGCAGGAAACCACGGTTCGGTTCATGGCTGTAGGGCACGGGACCGAAACCCTTCCAACCGTTGCGACGCAGTTGGTCCAGTCCGCGGTGGTATCCGGTACGCGCGTAGGCGTAGGCCGTGATGGTTTCGCCCTTGTCCAGGGCAGCCTCGGCCAGGTAGGCCCACGCAATGGAGGCAGTGGGGTGGTCGGCCGCTACCTGGGCCGGTTCAGCGTGGTTGAGCAGTGCCGATTCCGCGTCGTCGTCGCCGGGAAGCAGAGTGGGCTTGGGTCCGAGCAGGTCACCGAATTGGGTCATGCGCTCATTGTGCCCGCTACGCCTTTCTGCCACAGGACCGCCTCGCCGACGGTCGGAGTTATGCAGGCTACATACCGGTCGTTACCCTGACATGGTCATTGCTGCATAAGACCGAAGGGTTACCCGTGCCGGACTCGAAAGACGACAACTCGAAAAAGAGCGCAGCACCGAAGGGTGCGCCCGAGAAGTCGGCCCCGACCGAACCTGCGACTGTGGCGATCCAGAAGACAGACAAGGCCTCGAAAGCGGACGGCGACGCCAAAGCTGCCAGCGCACCAACCGTCGCGATCCCCAAGGCAACTCAGGCACCCACAGCAGCACCGACACCCCAGCCCAAGCCGGAGCCCGCCACCGTCGCGATTCCGAAAGCCGCGCAGCCGACACCACCACCACCACCCCGGCAGGCTCCGACCCCACCACCACCGCAGCGCGCTGCGCCTCAACCGCAGCAGCGCGCCGCGCCTCAACGTGTGGGTGTCGCAGCGACCCCACCGCCGGCTCAGCCGATGCCGACTCGCATCGAGCCCGCCGCGCCGGAGAAGACCAAGCGCAGCGGCAAGGGCTGGTACATCGCGGCAGCAGCGGCCGGCGTCGCCGTCCTCGCGGCGATCGGCGTCGCCGTATTCGTCTCGTCCAACAGCGGTAGCGGTGAAAGCTCACCCGAAGCTCAGGTCCAGACCGCCATCTCGACGTACGTCGACGCTCTGCAGACCGGCGATCTGGCAACACTGCGAACGTCGACCTGTGGGGCGTTGGGCGAGTACTACCGCACCATTCCCGACGCAGCGTTCGCGCAGGTCCACGACAATGCCGTCGCGCAGAAGACGATCCCGCAGGTCGGAGCCGTCGACGCGGTGCGCATCACCGACGACACCGCGATCGCTCAGGTCCAGGCAAGTTTGCCGAGCACGGGCGAGCAGTCGTGGCGCACGTTCGACCTCGAGCGCCAGGACGGCACGTGGAAGGTCTGCGATCCCAGCAAGTAGGTACCTGAACAGAAAATGCGCGCCGGGGAGAATTTCGCCGGCGCGCATTTTGTTCTGTGAAGCGCAGTTGTGAAACCGATCAGCCTGCCGACACCGAGCGTCCGGCCGACTTCAGGTCGTTGCACGCCTCGACGACGCGAGCCGTCATGCCGGCTTCGGCCTTCTTGAGGTAGCTGCGCGGGTCGTATGCCTTCTTGTTTCCGACCTCGCCGTCGACCTTGAGGACGCCGTCGTAGTTGGTGAAGAAGTGTCCGGCGATCGGACGGGAGAACGCGTACTGGGTGTCGGTGTCGACGTTCATCTTGACGACGCCGAAGTTCAGCGAGTCCTCGATCTCCGACTTCAACGATCCCGATCCACCGTGGAAGACGAAGTCGAAGGGCTGCGAACCGGAAGCCAGGCCGAGCTTGGCAGCGGCGACCTTCTGGCCCTCTTCGAGAACCTCGGGCTTGAGCTTGACGTTGCCCGGCTTGTAGACGCCGTGGACGTTGCCGAAGGTGGCGGCAAGGAGGTACTTGCCCTGTTCGCCGATGCCCAGAGCATCGACCGTCTTCTCGAAGTCTTCGCTCGAGGTGTAGAGCTTGTCGTTGATCTCGGCTTCGACGCCGTCTTCTTCACCGCCGACGACACCGATCTCGACCTCGAGGATGATGCGTGCAGCCTTCGAGAGGGCGAGCAGTTCCTTGGCGATGGCCAGGTTCTCGTCGATCGGGATAGCCGAGCCGTCCCACATGTGCGACTGGAACAGCGGGTTACGACCGGCGTCGACGCGCTCCTGCGAGATCGCGAGCAGCGGACGCACGTAGGTGTCCAGCTTGTCCTTCGGGCAGTGATCGGTGTGCAGCGCGATGGTGACGTCGTACTTTGCCGCGATCACGTGTGCGAACTCGGCGAGCGCAACAGCGCCGGTGACCATGTCCTTGACACCCAAACCGGAACCGAACTCGGCGCCGCCCGTCGAGAACTGGATGATGCCGTCACTGCCGGCGTCCGCGAAGCCCTTGATGGCTGCGTTGATGGATTCGGAGCCGACACAGTTGATGGCGGGGAAGGCAAAGGAATGCTCCTTGGCCCGACCAAGCATCTCGGCATAGACCTCGGGAGTTGCGATAGGCACGGCGGGAGTCCTCCATATACGTGTCGTTCGGAGCGCTCGGCGATGTGAAAGCGCTTCGTGTGGTCCTAGCAGTATGGCAAGTCCGACTCGTCACGTCTCTTTGCGGTCTCGGCCCGCCGCCACCGACGCGATGACCTGCGGTGGTGGGAAACACTCAGATTCGGCCGGTACTCTGGCCACCGTGAATGTGCAGGCAGCAACTGAATCCGTGACGAACCTGGCCTTGCTGCCCGGCTTCCTCGATCCCGTGAACCTCTTGAATTCCTTCGGAACGTGGGTTCTGGTGGGATTGCTTCTGGTGGTCTTCATCGAATCAGGCCTGCTGTTTCCGCTCTTGCCCGGCGATTCGCTCCTCTTCACCGCAGGGCTGATCGCGGCGTCCAAGTCCACCGAGATCGAACCGTTCGCGCCGCTGTGGGTGCTCCTGGTGACCATTCCGATCGCCGCGATTCTGGGTGACCAAGTCGGGTTCTACATCGGCGCCAAGGGCGGAACTGCCCTGTTCAAGACGGACGACGCGCGGTTCTTCAAGAAGAAGTACATCGACGAGTCACACGCCTTCTTCGAAAAGCACGGCCCGATCACCATTATCCTGGCTCGGTTCGTGCCGATCGTGCGTACTTTTGCTCCGGTTGTCGCCGGCGCTTCGAAGATGAAGTACTCACTGTTCCTGACGTACAACATCGTCGGCGGCATCCTGTGGGGTGCCGGCGTGACTTTGCTCGGCTACCTCCTGGGGCAGATCGAATTCATCCGCGACAATGTCGACTACATCTTCATCTTGATCGTCCTGGTGTCGGTTCTGCCGATCGTCTTCGAAATCGGGAAGCGAATTCTGGCGTCGAGACGTGGTGAAACGGCGAATACTTCCACTACGGACAATTCGACGGTGACAGTCCCCGAAGACCCCACCCCCTGATTGCAGAACGAGGCGAAGAACTGACGACGATGACGCTCGCATCCGGCAGTTTCTCCCCGCTCGAGACTGCCGGGCCTCTGTTGGTCTGGATCATCGTCGTCACGTTCGTCTTCATCGAGTGCGCGATCATCCTCGGGTTGTTTCTCCCCGGTGATTCGCTTCTGATCACAGCCGGAATCGTTCTTGCCGGCCACGAATCCGGCGCGGGCCACGTGTGGGCGTTGTCTGTCGGTGCGATGATCGCGGCCATTGCCGGCAACCAGGTCGGGTACGTCATCGGCCACCGGACCGGCAATCACATCAAAGCCCGTAAGGGCGGCAAATACTTCACCGAGAAGAACCTGCACCGCGTGAACATCCTGTTGGAAAAACACGGGTTCTGGGCGGTCCTGATTGCTCGCTGGGTTCCGTGGGTGCGCACCCTGTGCCCGATGGTCGCGGGCGCAGCCAAGATGAACCACACGCGCTACACCATCGCGAGCACCATCGGCGCGATCATCTGGGCGCCCGTGCTCCTGCTGCTCGGTTTCTACGGTGGCTCGTTCCTCGATCGCGTGCCGTGGTTGCTGCCCGCCGTGCTGATCGTGATGATGGTCAGCTTGGTCATCGGTACTGCGCTGGGAATCTGGCAGTACCGCAAGGAGATGGCCCGACCGGCCGAAGACGTCGAGGTCGAAGAAGTCCTCGACTAGAAGCTGACTGCTCAGTGCAGGTGTCCCTGGTCCCACGCCGGCAGCGGGTCCTCGTAGCGAGTCCATGCCCGCGGTCCTTCGCGTAGTTCGTCATCGGTCAGCAGAGCCGGATCGAGGATTCGTGACGGCGCCGCCGGGTCCAGTTTCACTCCGATGAACACGATCTCCTGCCCTGGCACCTCCGCCGCCGACGCCCACAGCTGAGCCGGTTCGATGACGAGGTTGGGGCCTGCCTGCGACCAGATCGCGGCGAACTCGGGCCGACTGGCGATCCAGCAGAATCCCTTGCTCCGCAGGAGTCCGGCGAACTGACCGAGCGCGGCCTCGAGTCGCGCCGGATGAAAGGGTCGCGAGGCGCGGTATGTGACGCTGCGTATTCCGTATTCCTCGGTTTCCGGGGTGTGCCCACCGGCCAGTTCCTCGTCCCAACCGGGTACCTGCGCAGCAAGTTCCGGGTTGTAGAGACCGGTTTCGAGGACACGGTCGAGGGTGACGTTGCCGTGATCTGTTCGAATCAGTTGAGCGGTGGGGTTGAGCCTACGAAGCGTTGCCTCGACGGTTCCTGCCGCCCGCGGGCTCACCAGGTCGGTTTTGTTCAGCAAGATGACGTCGGCGAACTCCACCTGATCGACCAGGAGATCGGAGATGCTGCGTCCGTCCCCCTCCCCGGCTTCGAGGTTGCGCTCGTCCAGTCGTTCGCCTTTTGCCAGTTCGCCGAGGAAGGTCGACGCGTCCACCACGGTCACCATGGTGTCGAGCTTCGCGAGCGAGCCGAGGCTGAAACCGTCCTCGAATTCCCAGTCGAAGGTGGCCGCCACCGGCATCGGTTCGGAGATGCCGGTGGACTCGATCACCAACTGATCGAACCGTCCTTCTCGCGCGAGAGCGCCGACGGCGTCGATCAGATCCTCACGCAGCGTGCAGCAGATGCATCCGTTGGTCAGCTCGACCAACTTCTCTTCCGTGCGGTCGAGATGACCCTGGCCCGCGACGAGGGCCGCGTCGATGTTGATCTCGCTCATGTCGTTGACGATGACGGCGACCCTCCGGCCATCGCGATTGGCGAGAATGTGGTTGAGGAGTGTGGTCTTGCCTGCGCCCAGAAATCCGGACAGCACGGTTACCGGTAGCTGCTTCATTCCTTAATGGTAACCATTGTCATTATCGACAGCAGTGGGCGGGCCTACTGCACTGCAGAGGCACTACCCGAGAACTGGCTCTCAGGCCTCGGCAAACCGAAATGATCACGAAGGGTCGTACCCGAGTATTCGGTCCGGAACAGACCGCGATCCTGCAGGATCGGGACCACACGCTCGGTGAAGATCTCGAGTCCACCCGGGTAGTACGGCGGCATGACGTTGAAGCCGTCAGCAGCACCGCTGGTGAACCACTCCTCGATCGTGTCGGCTACTTGCTCGGCGGTTCCGGCAAACACCCGGTGCCCGCGCGCACCCGCCAATCGATGAAGGAGGCCACGAACCGTCGGACGCTCGCGCTCGACGATGCCGGCGATCACCTGCAATCTGCTTTGCTTGTTGTCGGTGACATCCCCTGCAGCCGCGAACAATTCGACAGGAACCGGTGCATCCAGTTCCAGATTCCGAACATCGGCCCCGGTGAGTGCACCGAGTTGCGCGAGGCCGTACTCCGGCGAGGTCAACTCGTTGAATTCTCGCTCGAGCGCCTTGGCCTGCTCCTCGGTGTCACCGATGAACGGGCTGATTCCGGGCAGGATCTTGACGTGGTCGGGGTTACGCCCGAACTGCGCAGCCCTCGACTTGATGTCGGTGTAGAACGCCTGCGCATCGGAAAGTCTCTGGTGCGCTGTGAAGATCGCCTCCGCATACTGACCGGCAAACGCGCGACCGTCGTTGGACGCACCGGCCTGCACCAGCACCGGGTATCCCTGCGGAGTTCGCGGTGCGTTGAACGGTCCCCGCACCCGCAGATGCCGCCCGACGTAGTTGATCTCGTGAATCTTGTTTCTGTCCGCGTAGATTCCGTTCTCCCGGTCCAGACTGATCGCGTCGTCCTCCCAGCTGTCCCACAACCGCACCACCGCGTCGACGAATTCCCTTGCGCGCGAATACCGGTCCCCGTGATCCGGGTGCTTGGCCAGCCCGAAGTTGGCTGCCGCCAGATCCGTACCCGTGGTGACGATGTTCCACCCCGCGCGTCCGTTCGAGATGTGGTCGAGCGAGGCGAACAGCCGAGCCAGGTTGTACGGCTCGTAGTACGTGGTCGACGCCGTCGCGATCAATCCGATTCGCTCGGTCGCCACTGCAATGGCCGTCAACAAGGTGATCGGCTCCAATGTCCCTGCGGGACCGTGCTCGACGTCGCTGCGCAACGCGGGACCGTCGGCGAAGAAGATTCCGTCGAACTTCGCCGCCTCAGCAGTGCGAGCGATCTCCTGGAAATACGTGACGTCGAACAGACGTTCCGGGGTTGTCCAGGGATGACGCCACGCCGCTTCGTGATGACCGGCGGGGTGGATGAACGCGTTGAGGCTCAGTTGGCGCGGAGAATCAGACATGCTTGAATGCTGGCAACTGCCGCCGCAGTCCGACAGGGTTAGGGTTCGCGTGATTCCAACTCAGGGTGGGCAGGTCGGTATCGTCACATGGGTGAGCCGCGTAGTTGTAGCCGAGTTCGTACCGTCCGGAGCGACAGCAACTGTTCTTCATCAGTGGTGTGAGGTGTTCGCCGAAGGCCAGCGTCACCTGTCCGGGACTGCGCCGACAGCGACTGCGCTGATGGAAATGATCGAGGCCGAGGACAATTCGGCCGATGTACGGCGTTGGATTGCACGCGACGCCGGCACCGACGAGGTCCTCGGCATCGCCCAGGCACGACGCAACTCGGCCGAAGCCGATCTCGCAGAGTTTCGGATGTACGTGACACCCCACGCGCAGCGACGAGGGGTAGGACGAGCGCTTGCCGAACTCGTCGAAGTCGACATCGCCGGGTTCGGCGTGCGAAGAATCAGAGTGACGGCGCTCGTCGGAAGCGCAGCCGAGCATTTCCTGCGATCGTTCGACGGTCACCGCGTGTTGCTTCGGTTGGCCAACCAGGTTCAGCACCTCAGCCCTCCCACCGCACACAGCACCCGCCCCGGCTATCGAATCGTCAGTTGGCGCAACCGAACCCCGGACGAGCTGGTCCACTCCTTCTCGGAGGCATTGAACCGACTCCTCGACGCGCCGGGCGCCGAACTGCAGATACCCGAACGTAATTGGGGAGCCGACGAGGTCAGATCGTGGGAACAGAAGATGACGGACGGCTCTCAAGTCCTCCTGGTGTGCTGCGCGGTCGACGACGGCGTCGGCGAAGTAGCCGCAGCGACAGTGGTGACGGTGGACGAACATGACAGCACCCACGCATCGCAGCACGACACCGTGGTACTTCCCCAGCACCGCGGGCACGGTCTCGCTCAGTGGGTCAAGGAGCAACAAGCGTCTGTATTGGCAGCTGAATTTCCCTCCGTGCGAAAGATTTACACAACGGTGAACGCGGAGAATCACCCGATGCTGACCGTCAATCGGAGCCTGGGATACCAGACCGTCGCGGAGCGGATCCTGGTGGAAATCAGGAGAGCCGAGAGTGCGCCGCACAAGCCTCGGTGACGATCTTCCTCCACAGGAGCGGGTGAGACTGCCAGAAGTTGTGCGCGACACCGTCGACGACCTCGAAACTACCGTTAGGCACGAGCTCGGCCAGTTGCTGCAACGGCCACGACGGGCGAATGTCGTCGGCCGCCGCGAGAAATGTCATGGGCACTGGTGAGTCGGCCAACCGCCGAAACAGCTGTGGTTCATGGATCCATTCGATGAACGATTCTTGAAGCGATTGCCAGACAACAGGTTCCCAAGGTATCTGCGGGTCCGGCTCGATTCCCGCTTCGTACTGCTTCGACCATGTCCGGTCCTTGTGGAGGCCGTGCCCCGCGATGCCGACGACGCCGGACACCGATTCCGGACAGTCGAGTGCGTACCGCACCGCCAAGTCGGATCCCCACGAGTGCCCCAGCACGACCCAGCTGTCGATCTCGAACGTGCGGCGGACGAGTTCGAGGTCCGCAACGGCCTGCGCCATCGTATGAGCGCCGCCACCGGACCGGCCGACTCCGCGTGGCTCAGGGCACCACGCGCGCATTCCTTCCGGAACCAGCTCGTCGTGAGCAAGATAGTGAACGCATCCCGGGCCGCCGGAGAGAACCAGAACGTCCGCCCCTGCCCCACCGACATCGACGTGAAGACGTACGCCGTCCGTGTCGACCACGTGCCGGGATTCCATGAGGAAAAAGCCTAACGCTTACGCGGGTATCCAGCCGCCGAGACGACAAATGCCGCCTCCATGAGCATCCACCCACCTACCTGCACCGAGAGGTCTCGCTCGGGCACGCTCGACGAGCGCACGGTTCCGGCGGCGAAGGTGGCGATGTCGCCGGACAGACTCGGCAACTGAGCATCCTTGGTCCAGTCGTGCCCGAACAGCGGCAGACCTTCGATCTGCAGTCTGTTGTTCCAGGCCGCTTCCGCGGAGGACAGAACGATCTGCGCTGCGAGTTCGCGCGCTCGCAGGTCCTCGTGAGTCTCCCAGGACAGGTTCACCACCACGAACGCGAGGTAGCGAGCCAGGATTGCGTTGAACAGTCCGCCGTCGCCTCCGCCACCGCCCGTGATGACTCCGTACTCGGTCATGCCGTCGTACACGGCGTCGACGAGTTTGTGGACTCGCTCGCGGTGACGCGGTTCGCCCAATCGTGTCGACAACTCGGTTTCCAACCCCAGCGTGACGCCCTGACAGTACGAATAGATCGCGCGCTCGAGGGTGCCGTCGCGGCGGATACCGTCGAAGATCAGTCCGGAGTCCGGATCCCGCAGCGTCTCGTCGATCCAGTCGGCCGTTGCCTGCGCACGCCAGAGTTTTCCGGTGCGCGCCAGCATGATTCCGGCGGGTCCGTTTGCCGGCGTGTTGTAGAAATCGGAGCCTTTGCACCACGGAATACCGCCGCCGTCGGCCGGGGACCACGAATCGAAGAGTTGCGATTCGAGCGCCTGAACCGCGGTTCGGTGATCGACCGAGAACATGCGTTGCGCACGTTCGAGCGAGAGGCCCAGCCACGCCATGTCGTCGTAGTAGTTGTTGGTCCACGCCGAGACGTTGCGGACCCGCACACTGCGGGCAACCTTCGCGACCCGGCGACGACGCTTGGGCGTCGGGTCACGTTCGAGCGCGTCGATCGCAGTGTCGAGCAGGTGTGCTTGCCACCAGTAGTGCCACGGCTTGAACATCCGCTCGCGCCGAACAGCAGGCCAGGCAACCACGCCGAGTGCTGTCCGGGGCATTCCCCACAGGCGCCGAAGGTGACGACTGACTATCGCGCCCTCAGCCGCATCGGCTCGCTCTGCCCACACTTCCTGCATAACTACCTATCCTGTCTGGTCGAGGCGCTACGCGCTAGCCGGAATTCGCGAGCGAGATCAGCGGGAATCGGCGAGATCGGCATGCTCACGTACCCACGCGTGCATCGCAATGCCGGCCGCGACACCGGCGTTGATACTGCGAGTCGACCCGAATTGTGCGATCGAGACCGTCATGGACGCAACCTCTTTCGCATGATCGGTCACTCCGGGCCCTTCTTGACCGAACAGCAGGATGCACTCTCGCGGCAGGCTTGCCGTTTCCAGCGGCACCGACCCCGGGGTGTTGTCGACGGCCACGATCGTGAGTGAATTCTCACGGGCGTACTCGACGAGCTCGCTGATGTCGGCGTGGTGAACGATGTGTTGGTATCGATCGGTCACCATGGCACCCCGCCGATTCCAGCGCCGACGCCCCACGATGTGGACCGCGGCCGCGGCAAACGCGTTGGCCGTGCGGACCACCGTGCCGATGTTGGCGTCGTGCGCGAAGTTCTCGATGGCGACATGCATCGTGTGACGGCGCGAGTCGATATCCGCGACTATCGCTTCCCGCGTCCAGTACCGATACTCGTCCAAGACGTTTCGACGATCACCCTCGGCCAGAAGTACCGGGTCGTAGCGCTCGTCGGTCGGCGGTTCCGTGTCGTGCTCCTCGGCCCAGGGTCCGACGCCGTTGGGATTCTCGCCCCACTCGGTGGGTCCCGGTTCACCGGCTCCGCCGGACACGTCGTCGGCTGCGACTTCGGACATCAGAACACCTCGTTGGAATCTGCAGCCACGGTGAAGCCGTGCGTGGTCTGATCGTTGACACACGAGACGTCTGTCGCGGTGGTCGTACAGGTGAAACCCAGTTTGCTCAGCGGTTGACCGGCCGCCAACACCGGATCGGCGTCGGGGCCGCCAGAGGTGTACACCTCTCCGCCCGAACACATGAAAGCACCCTCACCCTCGTCGGTGACGCGAATACCGTTGCCCCAGTTGACCATGCAGCTCTCCGGCCGCGGCGGAACGGGAGTGGTCGTTCCCTCGCACCCGGCTTCGATTCTGGTGGGCAACTTGATGATGCCGCACTGGAAGTTTCCGTCGGGAGTGGTGAAGTAGTACGACTCGTTGCGCTCGAACTGCACGTCCGTGAGTGTCGTCGTCGGTGGCAGCGTCGTGGTCGGTGGTTCGGTGGTCGTGGGGACGACGGGCGCGACGGTGGTGGTCGTCGTCGGCACTGCGGTAGTGGTGGACGAACTGGGCTGCGCCGCTACGGTCGGCGCTGAATCCGCCTCCCCGCTGCACCCTGCGAGCACGAGCGCCGACCCGACGCCCAACAAGACGAACCCCACCCGAACACGAACCACCCGACTACCTCCACACACGTCATCTTGGCCCAGCAACAGCCGACAGTGCACTCTATCGTGTGGTCGACTAAGTGCTGGTGACGCGCTTGTTCATCAGCCGTGAGAGCCACGCGGGCGAGAACCGCGACGCGCTGAGGAAGAGCTTCGCCTGAGTTCCGACCGGGTAGTGAACCTTGTGCATCCGTCCGGCGCCGCGTGTGGCCGCCCACAGTTCCTGCGCGACGTCGGTTGCAGTCAGCTTGATACCCAACGATCTGGTGGCTCCGGTGTCCATTCCAGTGACCATCGCGGTCTGGACGAACAACGGCCAGAGCGCGAGAACACGGATGTCGTGCTGTGCCCATTCCAGATCGAGCGCCTCGGTCAGGCCGCGGATCGCGAACTTGGTTGCACCGTACGTCGCCAGTTCGGGCTGGCCGTAGATCGCCGAAGCGGAGCACAGATTGACCACCTGAGCGCCGACGGTATCGCGGAGGTACGGGAAAGCCGTGTGCGTGCCGTTGAGGGTGCCGGTGATGTTGATGTCGACCATTCGGCGATGCGCCGCAAGAGAAATATCCTCGAACCGTCCCGACGAGAGCACGCCCGCATTGTTGATCAGGATGTCCAGACGCCCGGACTCCCCGGCAAAATCGGCCAGACACTGCGCCCATCCGGCCGGATCGGTGACGTCCAGGACACCCGTCACGACACTCCCACCGAAACCGTCGATCTCGGCCTTCAAGGAGGCAAGGCCGGCGTCGTCGATGTCGAACGCGCCGACGCGGTATCCGTTGCGCGCGAACAACAGCGACGTCTCCCGCCCGATTCCAGCCGCAGCACCGGTGATGAAGACGTTCGGTTCGCTCATCCGGTCAGGCTATCCTGGATGTGGAGGAAATCTGATGAATCACCGTCGCGTCGTACACACCGTGTGTTTCATCGCGGTGGGGTATCTGATCGTGCTCGCCGTGTGGCTCGGATGGCTGGTCGAGCACACTCCGCCTGGCACGCTGCCCTATCAGATCGGCGGGCTGCTCGCCGCTTTCGGCTCGGTTCTCGGATTCGGAATGGCATGGGCCAACCGCCCGACCCGCGCCGAGCGCAAACTCGAAAAGCACGGCCTCGAAGGGTGGGCACGAATCGACACCGTCACACCCCTGCGCCGAACCGTCGACGGCGAATTGGCCAAGCTCGCACTCCACCTCACGGTTCCAGGTTCCGATTCGTACTCGGGCCGGATCGAGTACGAGATCCGACCCGAGTACAAAGACAAGATCACTCCCGGATCCACGGTCACCGTCATGGTGGACCCGAAGAACCGAGACCGAATCATGCTGTGCCCGTGAAAGACTAGACGCTCTTCTTGCGCCCCAGCGCCAACATGCCCTCCACCAGCATCAGCTGCGCTCCCGCGTACGACGCCAGGATCACACCCTCGGCAGCAGCGCGGCCGGCGGTCCCGCGGATGAACAGACGACGCACCACGATCAATCCGTCGGATGCGGTGAAGAGCACTCCGCCCAATCCGAGCCAGGAGCGTCGATCCTTGTTCGGGACGACCACGTCGAGCACGGCCTTGGACTGCGGTGCCAGAGCGGGGTCCGCCGACAACGTCGAGGTGGTTCCCAACATCAATCCGTATCCGGTGAGCGGCGTCGACACGCTCGGGCCTTGGCACGGAGCAGTCCGGACGCCGTCGACCAACCGCTGATGCGGGGCCGCAGGGCAGCGCGGGTCGGCCGAGCGCCGCGCCGCAGCAGGAGCGCCGAGTAACTGGCCTGCATCACCGCGAACGAGGACGCGCCCTTGATCAGACGAGCATCGTTGTCCGGGTCGATCATGAACACGTCGCCGACAGTTGCAGCGGCGAGACCGGCCAGAAGCAGTGCGGTATCGGCAGTTTCCGTCTCCGAGCGCTTGCGCAGCACTCGGGCGGCCAGAGCGGGTGCGATCAACGGCTTCGCGATCTGCTGAACCCGCTCGTTACCGACTACTGCCCCGACCACTGTCGCTGCCGTCGCCGCCGCAAAAACTGCGTGCTCGATGCCCCACTTGCCCGCCATCACAATCCTCCTGTTGGTTACACGTCCAACAGCGACCGTACTGTGTCACTCAGGCGGCATCGCCGGATTTGACGTCCGCGCCGTAGACATCGACGTATTCCTGCCCCGACTGGTCACAGAGCACTGCCATCAATTCGTCCGTCGCCGCACGCACGACGGCCTGGTAGCCACGAAGTTCGCGGTACCGAGAGAAGTCGATCGGCTCCCCTACCGTGATCCGGACCTTGCTGAAGCGCCACATCCGCGTACCCGGCGGGTTGACTGCGTCGCCGCCGTGTACGACGACGGGAATGACCGGCGCCCCGGTTTCCAAGGCAACTCGAATCGCTCCGGTCTTTCCCTTGTACAGGCAACCGTCGGGTGATCGTGTTCCCTCGGGGTAGATCCCCCAGACACCACCCTTGTCGAGAATCCCGATGGCCGTGTCCAACGCCGCACGGGAGGCGTCGGCGCCGCTACGGTCGATCGGCACCTGACCGGCCCCACCGAAGAACCAGCGCTGCATCGCGCCCTTCACACCGGTCCCGGTGAAATATTCACTCTTCGCGACGAAGGTGATGCGTCGGCGCACCATGAGAACCAGGAAGAACGAGTCGACGACTGCCCGATGGTTGCCGGCGAGAATCACCGGCCCTTTCTTGGGGATGTGGTGCTGACCCTCGATCGTCGGCCGCCCGAACAGCCAGAGGACCGGGCCGATCAGGACGTATTTGAACAGCCAATAGAGCACAGGGCATCACCTTTTCCGTCTAGTAGACAGTGTCTACGACGAGAATAGTAGACACTGTCTTCCATGACTGTCAGCAGCCTTCGCGAAACACTCGTCGCCACCGGCGTCGAGATTCTCGATGCCGACGGCGCCACAGACCTGACGCTACGGGAGATAGCGCGTCGGGCGGGCGTGTCGCACGGCGCCCCGCGGAGATACTTTCCGACTCACAACAGCCTGCTAGCCGCAATTGCCTCACACGGCCTGCGCGATCTCGCCGACAGACTCGATCCCGTCCTCGCCGGCAAACAACCCGCTCGTAGCCGATTGATCTCGGCAGCAATCGAATACGTGTCATTCGCCCAGGAGCGACCGGCGATGTTCGAGTTGATGTTTCGCCACGACCTCCTCGAGGGCGCAGGCAGCAACCTCCGAGAGTCTTCTCTCCCACTCTTCGCCGCCCTGCAATCCCTGACCGAAGAGGCCGACGCCTCCGATCCCACCACATCTGCGTTGAACATCTGGACCGGAACCCACGGCATCGCAGTGCTGGCGGCAAATCGAAGCCTCACACTCGTCGCACCCGACCTCGATGTGCCGTCGCTGGTAGCCACCGCCGTGACGGACCACCTTCCACGGACTCGTTGATTTACATAGTTAACCTATGCAATAATATTCTTCGTGACAGACGAAGAACAGCAACTGCACGAACTACTCGTCGACCTCGTGAGCAATACGCACCGCTTCGCGAAGCTGGCAGGCTCCTTCGCGTCCGATCAGTACCCACGCGCCTGGCTGCGCGCACTCTCGCTACTCGAGGAATACGGCGAAATGCGGATCAGCGACTTCGCTCGACTCGACAGAAGCTCGCAGCCCTCTGCCACTGCACTACTGCGCAAACTCGGCGAGAACGGTTACGTCGAACGCCGCGCCGACCCCGAGGACGCCCGGGCAGTTCGAGTGGCCATGACGGACAAGGGACGAAAGATCTTGAACGACGGTCGAAACGAGATCGCCGACGCTCTAGTCCCCCACTTCGTCGAACTCGGGCCCGAGCAGATCAAGAAACTGGCCGACGGATTGGCCGAATTGCGGTCCATCATCAAGACTTCCGATCCCAGCTGAAATACCCACCACTGAAAAAGGAGGTGGCCGTGAGCAACACGACCGCGACATCAACGCACCAGAACGAGGCTCCGCCGAGCCTCCTGAAACAACCGAAAGCGGTGTGGGCGGTAGCCTTTGCCAGCGTCATCGCCTTCATGGGCATCGGATTGGTCGATCCGATCCTCAAACCGATCGGCGAACAACTCGACGCCACACCGTCGCAGGTTTCGCTGCTGTTCACCAGCTACATGCTCGTCACCGGCGTGGCCATGCTCATCACCGGTGTGGTGTCCAGCCGCATCGGCGCCAAGAAAACGCTTCTTGCAGGCCTTGCCATCATCATCGTGTTCGCTTCTCTGGCAGGCGCTTCCAGCACCATCGGCCAGATCGTCGGATTCCGTGCGGGCTGGGGACTCGGCAATGCACTGTTCATCGCAACGGCGCTCGCGGCAATCGTCGGCGCGGCCAGCGGCGGCGTGGCACGGGCGATCATCCTGTACGAGGCTGCACTGGGAATCGGTATCGCAGTCGGACCGCTGGTCGGCGGAGTTCTCGGTGACATCAGCTGGCGCGCACCGTTCTTCGGCGTCGCAGCCCTGATGGCGGTCGCCTTCATTCTCATCGTCGTGATGCTTCCGAGCGCACCCAAGCCCGAACACCACACGTCCATCGCTGCGCCCTTCCAGGCGTTGCGGCACCGCGGGCTACTCACCGTTGCCATCACCGCGCTGCTCTACAACTACGGATTCTTCACGCTGCTCGCGTACACGCCGTTCCCCCTCGACATGGGGGCGTACCCGATCGGATTCATCTTCTTCGGTTGGGGCCTGATGCTGGCGATCTCGTCGGTTTTCCTCGCCCCTCGCCTGCAACGACGCTTCGGCACCCTGCCGATGATGATGCTGGCACTGACCCTGTTCGCACTCGACCTGGGCATGATGGCGCTGTTCACCGAGAACAAGATCGTATTGATCGTCGGTGTCGTCCTCGCCGGTTTGTTCCTCGGCGTGAACAACACACTCATCACCGAAACCGTCATGATCTCAGCTCCCGTGGAGCGGTCGACCGCCTCGGCTGCTTACAGCTTCGTTCGATTCGTCGGCGGCGCCGCTGCTCCGTGGGTAGCCGGCAAGCTCGGCGAATCCAACGTCCACATGCCGTTCTGGGTCGGCGCGGTGCTCACCCTCGCCGCCGTATTCGTCCTGTCGAGCGGACGTAAGGTTCTCGCTCACGTCGACGACCACGATCCCGCGCCGCACAGCGTCGACGAAGCACTCGCCGTCACCGTAGGCGACTGACCCCTGTGAGTGGTTGAGGAGCGCAGGGACTCCTTAACCACTCACGGGGCGTCAGCTCAGGTTCAGATCTTCCAGGCCCAGCAGCGAGCGGTACTCGACGCCCTCGGCACCGATCACCGCATCCGCACCCGTCGCGCGATCGACGACCGTAGCGACTCCGACCACGGTGGCCCCTGCCTCGCGCAGGGCCTTCACTGCTGTCAACGGCGAATTGCCCGTCGTGGTCGTGTCCTCGACAACCAGGACACGCTTGCCCACGATGTCCGGGCCCTCGATCTGGCGCTGCATCCCGTGGGCCTTCGCGGCCTTGCGGACGACAAACGCATCGATCGGTCGGCCGGGAGCGTGCATCACCGCCATAGCAACCGGATCGGCGCCCATCGTCAAACCGCCGACGGCGTCGAAATCCCAGTCCGCGACCAGTTCACGCAGCAGCGAGCCGATCAGCGGCGCTGCCTTGTGGTGAAGTGTCGCGCGGCGAAGGTCGACGTAGTAATCGGCTTCCTTGCCCGAGGACAACGTCACCTTTCCGTGTACAACAGCCAATTCGCGCACCAGCGCAGCCAAATCCTCACGATCGCTCATGAGTGCTCAGCCTACCGACCACTGCCTTGTGTTCGGCTTCTGCCTCTGGGCTACGTCCGGCTTCCGCCTCTGGGCTACGTCCGCCCGCGGCCTCGTCCGACGATGTTGGTCAGCCGGCGAACCAGCCCCTTGGGAACGAGACGCCCGGCCGTCGTGAGGACCTTGTACTGGAATCCCGGAATACTGATGACCTTGTCGTCACCGAGATCCTTCATCGACGCCGCAACCACCTGGTCGACGCTCAGCCACATCGGCTTGGGGATCGTGGACATCTCGATGCCCGCGCGCTCGTGGAACTCGGTGCGAATGAAGCCCGGGCACAGCGCCTGCACGCGCACTCCCGTCCCGGCCAACCCGCCGGACAGCCCTTCGGTGAACGAGATGACATAGGCCTTGCTTGCCGAATACGTCGAACCCCGCCCGGACAGCAGGCCCGCGACGCTCGCCACGTTGACAATCGTTCCGTGCGCCGACGCGATCATGCTGGGCAGCGCCGCACGGGTCAGCCGCATCACGGCGGTGACGTTGACGTCGAGTTGAGACTGAAGAAGCGCCGGATCGGCGGTCCAGAACTCGCCGGAGGTACCGAATCCGGCGTTGTTCACCAACACCTCGACGCCCTTCTCCAAACGAAGCGCGACCGTGTCGCGTCCGGCCTCCGATGCGAGATCGGCAACCAGAATCTCCGACTCGGTGCCGAACATCGTCTTCAACTCGGACGCGAGGTCGTGCAATCTGACCTCGTCACGTGCGACGAGAACCAGGTCGTATCCGAGGGAGGCGTATTTCTTGGCGAAACCGGCGCCGAGACCAGAGGTGGGTCCGGTCACCAGGGCAACGGGACGCACAGGGCGATCCGAGTGGGAAGTCGACATACCGGCCACGCTAGTGGTTATCGCGCCTGGACGGGAACCTTAAAGGTCAGTCGACCGGGCGAATTGTGCCCGAGCGCTGCGACGCCGGGCGCTGAGCCGGCTTGTCAGCCGCCTCGGGCTTGCGCAGCGATTGATCCGGACGTGGCGCAGATTCCCGCGGTGCGGGCTCACGCGGTGCGGACTCACGCGGGGCAAATTCACGCGGCGGAGCGTCACGGGGCGGCTGCTCTTGACGCGAACGGGGCTGTTCTACCGGATCCGGAGTTGGGCGAGACTTCTCGGCGCCCGGCCGCGGGCGGCTCGGATCGTGATCGACCTCGAGTTCGTTGGGATCGGTGACGGGAGGCAGGACATGCAGAATGCCGGACAGGCGCGCAACCGACTCGATTGCCGCGTCCCAGTCCCGGCCGTTACTGGTCACCGGAAGCGAACCGAGCGTCCACTGCCCTTCGCTCCACAGCATGCTGATCGACGGCGGAACCGATTCGGTGAACGCCACCATGCGCTGATCACAGACACGACGTGCGATCTCGAGATCGGTCGCGAAGACGACTCGTGAACCGATCGCACCCAACAGGTTCAGGTCGCCGTCCTTGGGCGGAGCCGTCGACTTCAACCGAAGGTCGATGTCGACGTCCGACCCGATCTCGCGGCGAACAGCCACGATGGTTGCGGTCTCCTCCAGGTCGAACAGCACGAACTGCTCTCCGCGACGGCGGCCGCGGACGACGTCGGTAGCAGTGAGGTAGTCCTGCTTGGCCATGACCGCGCGGTGCCATTCGCCTGCCAGCTGATCGTCAGTGGCCGTGTACGTGTAACCCTGCGCCTTGGCCCAGATCTGACGCACTCGCCCGGATTGATCTCGCCTCGTCCTGTCGACGTACAGAAGCGCACCCGCGCCTGCGAGTGCAATTGCTGCCAGTCCGAACCACATTCCAGTCATCACCCTCCAGGGTAGCGACTCGCGGCCTCAACCTCCCGCGACACCCTGGTGGACTCGCCCGATGTGTCGTGAACGACTCAGTTGCCGAACTTCGGCAGCGACGTACTCAGAATCGTGTTGGCGGTCATCGTGCCGTTCTCCACCGGCGTTCCGTCGACGACGATGTTGTCTCCCGGTTGCAGATCGGCGATGGTGGCGCGGTTGAGCGCGATGAGCGTGGTGTCCGCGGTGGTCAGAATCGTCACCTGCGAACCCCCGATCGAATCGATGACCAACGTGCCGCCGTCGTTCGACTTCACGGTGCCGACGGCTCCCCCGGCGTCACCGATGACTTCGCCGAGCCCGCCTGGAAGCTGGCTGAGCGGAGAATCCGTCGTCGGAGTCGGCGCCGTGGTGCTGGCCTTCGGCGGTGTCGTGGTGGGCGCCTGCGTCGTGGTGGTCGGGGGAACGAAAGCGGTCTGGGTGCCCTTGCCGTTCGAGCCGAACGCCGAGAACGCGATGATCGCGATCACGGCGACCAGGATCCCGACCACACCGGCGGCCACCCACGTCGCGAGCTTGCGCTTCTTACCGCCGCCCGACGATCCATCGTCGATGAACGGCTGTTCCGGCGGAACTCCACCGCCACCACCGGCAACCGGATACTGCTGTGTATTTCCGTACTGCTGCGTGTTCCCGTACTGATCCGGGTTCCCGTACTGCTGAGCGGTGTACGGCGGATAGGCCTGCGTCGCACCAGGCGGCGGCGCCTGCGGATCGAACTGCGGGTTGTAGGCAGGGAACGCCTGAGTGGGATTCGGCTGCTGCCCCTGCTGCCCCAAGTACTCCGTGTTCTGATCCGGTCCGCCGTAGGGATACTGCTGTGCCCCCGGATACTGCTGTGCCCCCGGCGGCTGACCGAAATACTCCGTCGGCTGGTTCGGATTCTGGCCGGACACCGTCCCGTACTGCTCCGTCGGCTGGTCGGGCGTACGCCCCCACACCTCGGTCGCCTCGGGATCCTCACGGCGCGGCCCACCCGAGTTACGCGGATCGTTCTGATCGGTCATGCCTGGCTCACCTTCGGTTGGGACGAAAGAGCGTCGGAGTCGTTCGGAGAGGCGCGGGTGCACTCGTCCCCGGTTCGAGCATCCAGCCATCCAGGGTAGAACAAAATGCGAATGCCCCGCCGATCCAAGTGGATCGACGGGGCATTCCGCTTACCGAATCAGGAGAGAACCAACTGATCCGCGTCCTCGCTGACACCGACGTGCACGGTGTCGCCGTCCTGGACCTTGCCGGCCAGGAGCAGCTTGGCGAGCTGGTCGCCGATCGACTGCTGAACGAGTCGACGCAATGGCCGAGCGCCGTACAGCGGGTCGTAGCCGCGCACTGCGAGCCACATCCGAGCCGCACCGTTCACCTCGAGGGTGAGACGACGCGCAGCCAGACGCTTCTGCAACTGCTCGAGCTGGATGTCCACGATGTGCTCCAACTGCTCCTCGGAGAGCGAGTCGAAGATGACCACGTCGTCGAGACGGTTGATGAACTCCGGCTTGAACGCGTGGCGTACCGCATCCATGACCTGCTCCCGCGTGCCTCCGGATCCCAGGTTGGAGGTCAGGATCAAGATGGTGTTGCGGAAGTCCACCGTGCGGCCTTGACCGTCGGTCAGTCGGCCTTCGTCGAGTACTGCGAGCAAGACGTCGAACACGTCGGGGTGTGCCTTCTCGACCTCGTCGAAGAGGACCACCGAGTACGGGCGTCGTCGAACTGCTTCGGTGAGCTGGCCACCGGCTTCATAGCCGACGTATCCCGGAGGAGCACCGACGAGTCGGGCCACCGAGTGCTTCTCACCGTATTCGCTCATGTCGATGCGGATCATCGCGCGCTCGTCGTCGAAGAGGAAGTCCGCCAAGGCTTTGGCGAGCTCCGTCTTACCGACGCCGGTCGGGCCGAGGAACAGGAAGGAACCGGTGGGCCGATTGGGGTCGGCGACACCTGCTCGGGCGCGGCGAACCGCATCCGAGACGGCGACGACGGCGTCGGTCTGGCCGACGACACGCTTGCCGAGTTCGGACTCCATGCGGAGCAGCTTCTCGGTTTCGCCTTCCATCATCCGGCCGGCGGGGATTCCGGTCCAGGCTGCGACCACGTCTGCGACGTCGTCGGGCCCGACCTCTTCCTTGAGCATCACGTCACCGTCGGAGGCAGCTCCGGAAGCGGCTGCTGCCTCTTCCAGTTCCTTCTCGAGCGCCGGGATACGGCCGTAGCGCAACTCGGCTGCCTTGCCCAGATCGCCGTCACGCTCAGCGCGTTCGGACTCTCCTCGCAGGGTTTCGAGCTGTTCCTTCAGCACGCGCACCGAGTCGATGGCCTGCTTTTCGTTCTGCCAGCGGGTGCTGAGCTGATTGAGCTTTTCGCGGTCGTCCGCGAGTTCCTGACGCAGCTTCTCGAGCCGAGCCTTGGACGCGTCGTCGGTTTCCTTCTCGAGTGCCACTTCTTCGATTTCGAGTCGGCGAACCGTGCGTTCCACCTCGTCGATCTCGACGGGACGCGAGTCGATCTCCATACGAAGTCGCGATGCGGCTTCGTCCACTAGGTCGATGGCCTTGTCCGGCAGGAACCGCGACGTGATGTAGCGGTCCGACAGCGCGGCAGCCGCCACCAACGCGGAGTCGGTGATGCGCACGCCGTGGTGCACCTCGTAGCGCTCCTTGAGGCCGCGCAGGATACCGATGGTGTCCTCGACAGAGGGCTCACCGACGAGCACCTGCTGGAAACGACGCTCGAGTGCTGCGTCCTTCTCGATGTACTTGCGGTACTCCTCGAGTGTGGTCGCACCGACCAGCCGCAGCTCACCACGGGCGAGCATCGGCTTGATCATGTTGCCTGCGTCCATCGCGGATTCACCGGTGGCTCCGGCGCCGACGATGGTGTGCAACTCGTCGATGAAGGTGATGACCTGTCCGGCACTGTTCTTGATGTCGTCGAGGACAGCCTTGAGGCGTTCTTCGAATTCACCGCGGAACTTGGCACCGGCGACCATGGACCCGAGATCTAGGGACACGACGGTCTTGCCTCGCAGCGATTCCGGGACGTCACCCGCGACGATGCGTTGGGCAAGGCCCTCCACGATCGCGGTCTTGCCGACGCCGGGCTCACCGATGAGTACCGGGTTGTTCTTGGTACGACGCGAGAGCACCTGCACGACACGGCGAATCTCGGTGTCGCGACCGATCACCGGGTCGAGCTTGCCGCTTCGTGCGGCTTCGGTGAGGTCGGTGGAGTACTTTTCCAGCGCTTGGTAGGTGCCCTCGGGCTCCGGGCTGGTGACGCGAGCGCTACCGCGGACGGTGGTGAAGGCTTCACGCAATGCGTCCTGGGTGGCGCCGTGCCGTACGAGCAACTGTGCGACGTCGGAGTCCCCGCCGGCCAGTCCGTAGAGGACGTGCTCGGTGGAGACGTATTCGTCGTCCATCTCGGTGGCGAGGTGCTGAGCAGCAGTGAGTGCCGCGAGTGCCTCACGCCCGAGTTGCGGGGTGGAGCTTGCGCCGGTTGTCTTGGGCAGGCGATCGACGATCGCCTGTGCTTCACGGTGTACGACCGTGGGGTCGACGCCTACAGCTTTGAGTAGTGGGGCAGCGATGCCGTCGGTCTGGTCGAGCAATGCGACCAGCAGATGGGCAGGCCGGATATCGGGGTTACCCGCCGACGACGCCGACTGCAGTGCAGCCGTCATCGCAGCCTGGGTCTTGGTTGTTGGTGTGAACGAGTCCACTTGTCACCTTTCTGGCGAAGTCGAACGGGAAGAGCCGCGACCGGTTGGTATTGCGACTGTGTCAATATGCTCAACGCGGACAAACTTGAGTCTATTCCGCTCAAGTTTGTTTTCGCCAGGCCGAGTTGGTTTCGTAGGTCACATTTTCAGCCGTACTAGAATTGTGGCGAGAGTTGCAGCTGGTGCGAAAGGGGGATGGATTGGATCCGACAGTGATCGCCCGTCTGCAATCCAGCCTCGATTCTCTGACCGACGACGAAGAGAGCCGTGCGCACTTCTCGGCAGTGTTCTACACCGGCCTCTTTGCGGAACATCCTCTGTACCGCTCATTGTTCCCCGCCGGGATGGAATCGCAGGGCCACCGTTTCTTCAGAGCCATCGAGTTCGTCGTGAAGAATCTGCCCCAGCATCGCCGAATCCGGAAGTTCCTCACCCAACTCGGCCGCGACCACCGTCGCTACGGCGTCGAGCGTGAGCACTACGAGGCCGCCGGCGTCGCTCTGAAGCGCGCGGTTCGGTCGATGTACGGCACGAGCGCGCACAGCCGCTACAAGTGGACGCCGGAGCTGGACGAGGCCTGGTCTCAGTTCACCGACCTCGTCGTCGGCACGATGGCCGACGGCGCCGAATCCGATACGACCCCGGCGCTCTGGGGCGCAACCGTGGTCAGCCACGAACGAGTCCTCGACGATCTGGCGATTGTTCGCCTCGAAGCCGACCCACCCATTCCGTACGGGGCGGGGCAATACGTAGGTGTTCAGATTCCCCAGCGCCCGAAAATGTGGCGGTATTACTCACCGGCGATTCCGACCAACCCTTTCGGTCAGCTCGAGTTCCACATCCGCAAGGTGTCGGGAGGATGGGTCAGCCCCGCGATCGTCAGCGAAACCAACGTCGGTGACCGCTGGGTCATGTCCACTCCCCTCGGCGGCCTCGAGGTCGACTTCACCAGCGACCGTGACGTTCTCATGATCGGGTCCGGCACCGGTATCGCTCCACTGCGGGCACAGGTGATGGAAATGTCTCAACGCGCGCACAACCCGCGCGTGCACCTGTTCGTCGGCGGCCGCTATCCCTGCGATCTGTACGACCTCGAAACCCTCTGGCACATCTCGCTCAGCAACCCGTGGTTGACCGTCGTACCGGTTTCCGAAGAACCCGAAAACCCTTGGTGGCACAACGGACCGGTGCTCGAACCACCGTTCGGAATGCACAGCCGGCTGATCGGACCGATCGGAAAAGTGGTCGCGCAGTTCGGTTCGTGGGCCGACCGTCAGGTGCAGATCTCGGGGTCACCGTCGATGATCAAGACAACCGTCTACGCCTTGCGTGCCGGCGGAACTCCGCTCGACCAGATCCGGCACGACCCGCTCTACTGACTACAGGAGTACTTTCATGGCCCAGCGAACCTGGTCGAGCACAGTCGTCGAACATCACCGTCTCCGTGAGGATCTGGCGGTTGTTCGTCTTGTCGGCGACGTCGTCCCGTTCCGACCCGGCCAGTACGTCGACGTCAGCGTCCCGCAGAATTCGCGGTTGCTCCGTCGACTCTCCCCCGCACTGCCTCCCTCACACGACGGGAAGTTGGAGTTTCACGTCAAGACGGTTCCCGGCGGTTGGGTCAGCGGTTCGATAGTCAAGGACACCCAGCCTGGTGACGTCTGGCAGATCCTCGACCCGCGCGGCAACCTGTCCGTCGACGAGAACGGCCCCACCGTCATCATGGTCGCGGGCGGAACCGGCTTGGCCCCACTCCGGTCGATTATTCTCGATCTGGCTCAGACCCCGAACCCGCCGCAGGTGTACCTCTTCTTCGGCGGCCGAACGCTTCGCGATCTCTATGCGGCGGACATGTTGTGGCTACTCGCCGATCAGTTTCCGTGGTTGCAGCCCATTCCCGTCGTCGAAGATCTCTCCGACGGCGGCCCGCCCGACGGATGGTTCGACCGGTTGAACGTCGACATCGGATTCGGCGACGATCATCTCATCGAAGGCACGCTCGCCGACGTCGTCGCGTCGTACGGTGCGTTCACCGAACATCAGGTCCTGGTGTGCGGATCGGCGGCCATGGTTCGGTCGACGCGTGATCGATTGATCGAGGCCGGAACGCCGGCCGAGGTCATTCAGTTCGATCCGTACTGACGGTCAGTACGTCGGGTCGTTGCGAACGGTGTCGACGTCGATGCCCACTGCGCGAAGCCTGAATTTGGTGCTGTTGACCATGGATTCGCTGCCGACGACCTGAATGTCGTAGCCCGCCCAGTCCCCGAACGAGGTCACGACCTTACCGACCTTGCCGACGATGCGCCGCTTCATGCCGATCGGCGGCAGTGGCTCCGCTTCGGTGTGCCACCACGGATTCTCGTCTTCTTCGGAGACCGGGATGATCGTGAGCCACGGGTACTTCTCGGCCAGCTTCCACAGATGCGGAAGGTCGTAGAGATCGCACGGATGCTGTCCGGAGTAGAACAGTTGGACCTTGCGAGTGTTGCCGCGTCGGATCAGTTCGAGGATCTGAGCGCGAAGAGGCGCGACACCTGTTCCCGACGCGATCATCAAAAGGTCCTTGGAGTTCTCCGGAATCCCCAAGGCGCCGATGGGCGAACCGACCACCCAGGTGTCACCGACAGCGGTCTGGTTCACCATGACCGGGCTGACCCACCCGCCGGTGACCTGGCGGATGTGGAACTCGAGGATTCCGGTCCCGTCGTACGGCGTGGCCGGAGAGAGGTAGCGCCACATCCGTGGCCTCGCGGCGACCTGCACGCTGACGTACTGACCGGCGCGGTACTCCATCGTCTGGTCGAGTTGCAGCCGCACGACGGCGACGCCCTTGATGACCGGGCGGCATTCGATGACCGTGGCACTCCACGCGGGCGGACCGTCTTCCGCGTTGGCGGCATCCATCATCGCCGCCGAGATGATCGCGAGCGCGTTACGCCACGCGCTGTCGACCTCGTCGGTCCACATTTCGGCGCCACCGAAGGTCTCGAGTGCTTCGATCAGGGCATTGCCGACTGCCGTGTAGTGCTCGTCGGTGACGCCGTACTTACGGTGATCGCGGCCGAGCTGTGCGAGGTACTCGAGTATCGCGTCGGACTCGTCGAGGCGTTCGACGACGTGAGCGATAGCGCTGACAAGCCGGTCACGCTGCACATCCATCGCTGCCGGAAAGAACTCCCGGGTTTCGGGCGATCGAGCGAACAGGATCGAATAGAAGGTACGGGCGAGCCGTTCCGGACCATCTTCTACCGCAGCGACGGATTTGAAGCTCGACCGGACCAGAGAGATTGCTTGCGAATCCACGCTCATCCTCGTCCCGACTAGACGCGGCAAGACCCGCCGCGGAATTTCGTCTGCAGCTTATGTCACAAATGTCTGACTCGTAAATCATTCTGGACAAGTGTCACAATGCGACCCCATTTCGCGGTGTGACCGTCCCTTTCTTATTCTTGCGTGCAAGATAAACAAGAGCTTCGACACTCTCGATCGCCGAGCTAACGTTCAGCGAAATCTCAACCAGCCAAACAGGAGTCGTGCCGTGGATTTTGTTCGACAGGACGAATTGCCCACCGATAGCGGGCTTACGTCCCAGATCGCCTCCACTACCCCGACGCTGACCGAGCTTCAACGTCGGGAACTCGAGTGCGTCGAATTTTTCGACTCTCCGGAACTGGGACACCTCCCGACGTCTCGGCGGCGTGAGGCCTTGCGTGAACTCCATCGGACCGGCACCTACACGCACACAGCGGAGGAATTGCTCGTCGGCGCCAAACTCGCGTGGCGAAACCACGCCAGGTGCGTCGGTCGCGCGCATTGGCGGACCCTCAAACTCATCGACGCGCGCGATGCCGTCACGGCTTCCGCTCTCGCCGAAGCATGCTGGGAGCACCTGCGACTGTCGACCAACGGCGGCGCTCTGCAGTCGGTCGTGACGGTCGGACCACTCCCCCGCGAGGACGGTCAGGAGTACCGAATCCTCAGCCCGCAACTGATCCGCTACGCCGGCTACCGGCAGCCTGACGGCACCATTCTGGGCGACCCGTGGCACGTCGATCTGACTGCTCAGGTCACCGCGATGGGGTGGAAGGGCGCCGGTACGCCGTTCGACGTTCTCCCCGTACTGATTTCGGTTCCCGACGAACCCCTGCAGTACTTCGACGTCCCGACCGACCTGATTCTCGAGGTCGAGATCGAGCATCCCGAATACAGCTGGTTCGCTGATCTGGGGCTTAAATGGCATGCCGTCCCTGCGGTCTCGGACATGAACCTCGACATCGGCGGAATCGTTTATCCCTGCACGCCGTTCAGTGGTTGGTACGTCAGCACCGAGGTAGGCGCACGCAACTTCAGCGACACCGATCGCTACAACATGTTGCCCACCATCGGAGCGATGATGGAGCTCGACATGAGCCACGACCGCACGCTCTGGAAGGACCGCGCACTGGTCGAACTGAACCGTGCAGTTATCCACAGCTACCGCAAGGCCGGCGTCATCATGGTCGACCATCACACTGTCGCAAAGCAATTCATCGATCACATCGCGCGTGAGGACAAGGCCGGGCGCAAGTGCCCGACCGACTGGTCATGGGTGAACCCGCCCATGTCCAGCTCGCTCACGCCGACGTTCCACCGCCTGTACGACGAGCCCGATCTCGACATCCGGCCCAATTTCGTGACAAAAAAGAAGAAGGGCACCGACCAAGGCCGGTGCCCCTTCCACAACTGATCGCGCTCAGAAGGGGATCTGCCCCAATCCGACGCCGACCACGAGCATCGTGATCGAGATCAGGCCCGCTCGCCACAGAACCTTCTTGTGGTGATCCGCCAGAGAAACACCGGCGAGTGTGACCAGTAGCAGGATCGCCGGGACCAGCGGGCTCTGCATGTGCACGGCCTGCCCGGTGATCGAGGCGCGCGCCATCTCCACCGGCTCGATGCCGTACTGCGCTGCAGTCTCGGACAGCACCGGCAGCACACCGAAGTAGAACGCGTCGTTGGTCATGAAGAACGTGAGCGGGATACTCAGGACGCCCGTGATGACGGCGAGGTGCGGGCCCATCGCGTCGGGGATGACCTGAAGCAGCCACTCTGCCATCGCCTCGACCATGCCGGTTCCCTGGAAAACGCCGGTCAGCACCGCTGCTGCCAGCACCATCGCGACCACCGAGACGATGCTCGACGAATGGCGTGCGATTGCTTCACCCTGATCCTTGACCGCCGGGAAGTTCACCGCGAGGGCGATCGACGACGCGATCATGAACAGCACCGGGATGGGCAGGATGTCCATCACGAGTACGACGAGAAGGATCGTCGTCAGCGCAGCGTTGAACCAGAGCAATTTCGGCCGCAAGGTGTCCCGCTTGGGGTCGAGGCCGTCGATGAATCGTCCGGTGTCGCCGCCGTCGTCCTCGGAGTCGTTCGAGCCGCCGGTGCCGGCGCTACCGGTGCTGGAACTTCCACCGTTTCCGACCTTTTCGAGGATGCGCTCAGAAGTCAGGACCAAAGTCCCGATCCTGCGGCGCTCCATGATCCCGAGGTGAATCGCGAATCCGAGCACCATGATCAGGCCGACGATCAACGACGGCACCATCGGCACGAACACGTCGGAGGGCGAGAGTCCCAGCGCGCTCGCGGCCCGGACGGTCGGGCCGCCCCACGGAATGATGTTCATCGTCGCGTTGGACAGGCCGGCGATCACCGTCAGAACGACGGGACTGACACCGAGTTTGAGGTAGAGCGGAAGCAGCGCCGAGGTCACGATGATGAAGGTCGTCGAACCGTCTCCGTCCAGCGAGACCACCATCGCGAGCACTGCGGTTCCGACCACGAGCCTCATCGGATCGTCTCGCACCATCCGCAGGATGAGCTTGACCAGCGGATCGAAGAGGCCGACGTCGATCATGATTCCGAAGAAGATGATCGCGAAGAACAACAGCGCCGCGGTGGGTGCGAGCGACTTGATGCCGTCGGTGATCATGTCGCCGATTCCGAGGCCGGCCCCGGCAAGTAGTCCGAAGGCCACCGGAACCAGAGTCAGTCCCACCACCGGGGTCGCGCGTTTGGTGAGAATCAGGAACATGAACACCGCAACCATGAGGAAGCCGAGTGTGACGAGCATGATGAACTCCTTTAGTGCTGAATTGCCGAGAAAAACGGCACGGCAAATCGAGCCGGTGACCTTCGTGGAGGTGAAACGAAACTTCGGTAGTGCTCAGTTGATGCCGGGCGGATCGAGTGTTGCGTCGACGAACCGGGATTGATCGGTGAGGAATGCGGAGAACTCGGGTTCGGTGAGAACTGCACTGTTCCAACCGTTTCGGCGAGACAGCTCGTTCCAGCGCGGACTTGCCGCCAGATCCCGCACCAAATTCTGCAAGTGCTGACGCTGATCGTCCGTCAGGCCCGGCGGCGCCATGAGGCCGCGCCAATTGGTGAACGTGACGTCGACGCCAGACTCCGCCATCGTGGGCGCATCCACCGCCGGGGTACGGGCCGGCGAGCTGACCGCAAGGACCCGAACCGTGCCTGCCGCAATCTGATCGAGGTACTCACCGATACCGGTGGCGGCTACGTCGACCTGCCTCGTGAGCAGTGCGGGAAGCAGTTCGCCGCCGCCGTCGTAGATGCGGTACGGGGAGCGCGACGGATCGACGCCGACCGCCCGTGCGAACAGAAGGCGGAACAACCCGTCCGGTCCACCTTCACTCGAACCACCGCCGATCGAGATCGACGACGGATCCGCCACCCAGGCCTGCGTCAGATCGGCGAGAGTTTTGTACGGTGAATCTGCTGGAACCAGTAGCGCTTCCGGTTCTTCGACGAGTCTCGCAATCGGTGTCACGTCGGCAAGTGTGTGCTCGGACGGCAGTATCTCGAGCGAACCGAGAACTCCGAGCCCCATGACCATGAGTAGGTCGGGATTCCCGCTTTCGAGAGCCAACCGGTTGAGTCCGACGATGCCGCCCGATCCGGGCAGCACAACGACGTCAGCGTCGACGGTCCCTTCGTCGGCCAGTGCTTGCACCATGGTCCGGGCGGTCAGGTCGTAACCACCACCGGCCACCGAGGGCACCAGTACGCGCAGTTCTTCGGAACTCTCACCCGCTCGGCCACCGGCGACGAAGGACTCGACCGGAGTGCATCCGGTCGAGAGCACGAGAGTCATCGCGCAGGCACCGAGCAGGGCGATATGCCTGCTCAGCCGCTTCGATGTGCTCATGGCTTCGTCCTTGTCTGCCGGTACCGATGTGTGAACAGGTTTCATACTGACGCACTTTGTGACTGGGGTCACCATTGGGAAAGCAAATTGATTTGTGCTCATTGTGCTCACGAACGGCCGCTTTCCCGGCATCGAACTGAAGGCTAGGGTCTGGCTGGTGTCCTCAGGAAACGAGCAGGCGGAGCGAGAGAGCAAGTCGTCTCTGTTTGCCCGGCTGTTTCGCCGCCGGCACACTCTGGCGACACAACTTCTCGAACTGCAACTTCTGATCGTCGTTGCAGTTCTCGTGTGCGTCACCGCCCTCTCCCTCGCGCAGTCGTCCGCGAGTTTCCAACGCGAGGAGGGACGTCGCGCACTCTCGGCAGCGGAATCGCTCGCAGCCAATCCGGCAGTACGCGAGCTACTCCCCCAGGCGCAGACCCGTCTCCGCTCCGGACTACAAGGTTCGGTCGACTCGGTACGCGCCATCTCGGGCGTCACCTACGTCTCGCTTGCCGACGCCGACGGCAGTGTCGTCATTTCGACGCGTCCCGGTGATGTCGGCATCGACGCACGTCAGACGGAGGATCGGTCGTGGACGGGTTTGGTCGACACGCCCTCCGGCAAGGCCGTGGAGGCGCACGTTCCGATTCTCGGCAGCGAAGGAGCGATTACCGGAACCGCGATCGTCGGCATCGAGTACCCCTCGATCTGGACACGGCTGCTGCAGTCTGCACCGAATCTCCTGGTATACCTCGCGGTGGCATCCCTTCTCGGCGGCGTCGGGTCGATCCTGTTGGCCCGCAGGGTAAAACGGCAAACCCTCGGCATGGAAGCCGGCGAGATCCTGGACCTGGTTCGCCAACGTGAAGCAATGCTGCGCGGTCTCAAGGAAGGCGTCATCGCATTCGACGCGCAGGGAAAGGTGGTGCTGATGAGCGACAGTGCCCACCAACTCCTCGACATCCCACGCGGCAGCGCCGGTAGATCGGTGCGGGACCTCGGTCTCGACGACCGCCTCCAGAGTGTACTGACCTCCGGCACAACCGAATCCGATCAGTTGGTTCTTGTCGGCGATCGCCTGCTCGTCCTCAACACCGTCTTGATCGAATCGAAAGGCCGCACCATCGGGTCGGTCACCACTTTCCGCGACCGCACCGAATTGCGCTCCGTGGAAGAAGAACTCGACGTGACCAAAACCAGCACCGACGCACTACGCGCCCACATCCACGAGTTCGACAATCAACTGCACACCATCTCCGGCCTCATCCAGCTCGGCGAATACGACGAGGTGGTCGGCTACGTCGAGGGTCTGACCATGGAGCGCGCGCAGGTCAGCGCGACCGTGACCGAGAAGATCGCCGACGTCGGCACCGCCGCACTCGTGATCGCCAAGATAGGTGCTGCTGCACAGGGGTTGGTCACGGTCGAACTGGCGGCGGACACGCATCTGGAACCGGTGGACCGCAGACTCGGACGAGATCTCGTGACAGTGGTCGGAAACCTCGTCGACAATGCCGTCGACGCCGTCGGTGAGATGCCGGAAGCCGCGCGCCGCAAGGTTCGGTTGTCGATTCGGGGCCGTGGCACCGCGGTCGAAGTGCGGGTCGAGGACGCCGGCCCCGGTATCGCGCCGGAGAATCGCGACAGGGTGTTCGGCCAGGGTTGGAGCACCAAGGGACAATCGAGTGACGGACACGGTTTCGGTTTGGCGCTGGTGCGCCTGACGTGTCGTCGGCGGGGCGGCGACGTCACCGTGAGCACTCGTTCGGCAGAGGACATCGAGTGGACTGTCTTCAGCGCGGTCCTACACGACGGAGAGGGCGCATGATCCGGGTACTGGTGGTCGACGACGACTTCATGGTGGCGAAGGTGCACAGCGGATTCGTCTCACGGATAGACGGTTTCGAAGTGTGCGGCGTTGCCCATTCGGCCGAGACCGCGCTGGCCGCAGTCGGTGAGTTGCAACCCGACCTGGTGCTTCTCGACGTCCACCTGCCCGGCACCACCGGACTCGATCTGATCGCCCCGTTTCGCGAGCTGGCACCGGAGCTGGATGTTCTTGTCATCACTAGTGAGCGCGAGGCCGGCTCGGTCAAGAAAGCGCTGCGCAGCGGCGTCGTGCATTACCTGATGAAGCCCTTCACGTTCGAGGTTCTCCGTGAGCGTCTCGAGCGTTACCGATCGACATATGCGAATCTCGACAGCTCCGGCGAAGCAGAACAGGAGGCGGTGGACGAGGCTTTCGGCGTGCCAGGTGGCGCGACAACGGCGTCGTCCCTCAAGGGTCTACCGAAAGGACTCAGTCCTGAGACCCTTCAGCTGGTCGAGGCAGCACTACGAGACGAAACCGAACCCGCCTCGGCCACAGACATTTCCGAGAGGGTCGGCATCTCACGCGCGAGCGCGAGGCGCTACCTCGAATACCTCTACGAAACCGGGCGGTCCACCACTTCGCTGAAATACGGAGTGGTGGGCCGCCCGGAACGTCGTTACGTCTGGAAACGCTGACCCTTCGCTACACGACGCTGGTTCCTAGACCGCGCAGGCGCTGGTCTCCCAGTACCGCGCGCGCAGCGCCTTCTTGTCCAGCTTGCCCAGCGGTGTCAGCGGGAGTGATTCCACGAAGTCGATGCTCTTGGGAGCGTGAACCGAACCCTTGGCTGCCTTCACCTTGTCGACCAGTTCCTCGGTGTCGACGGTCAGTCCGGCACGAAGTACGACACAGGCCTTGACGGCTTCGCCCCACTTGTCGTCCGGCACACCGACTACCGCCACCGACGCGACGGACGGATGCGCCGAGATCACGTCTTCGATTTCGCGGGGGAACACGTTGAAACCACCGGTCACGATCATGTCCTTCTTGCGATCGACGATGGACATGAACCCGTCCTTGTCCTTGCGCGCGATGTCGCCGGTGTGCAGCCAACCACCCCGGAACGCCTCGGCGGTTTCGGCCGGCTTCTTCCAGTAGCCCTTCATGATCAGCGGGCCACGGACGCAGATCTCACCGAGTTCTCCCTGCGGCACCTCGTTGAGGTCGTCGTCGAGCAACCGGACGTCGAGCCACGGCACCGGACGCCCACACGTGGCGAGGCGGGCCGGATCGTCGGCGAGGTGTTCTTCCTTGCGCAGCACCGAGATAGTCATGCCGCACTCGGTCTGACCGTAGAACTGGAAGAAGATCTGACCGAACTTCTTGATGCCCTCCTGCAGTCTGGCGGGAGACATCGCGGACGCTCCGTAAAACAGCGTCTGCAAACTCGAGACGTCCCGCTTGGGCAGATCGGGGTGGTCCATGAGCATGTAGATCATGGTGGGCACCAACATGGTTGCCGTGATCTTGTGCTTCTCGATCGCTTCGAGCACAGCACCTGGCTCGAAGGCAGGCAGGACGATCAACGCACCGCCGCGCAGCAAGGTCGGGATGAAGAACGCTGCACCTGCGTGTGAGAGTGGCGTGCAGATGAGGAAGCGGTTGTCCTCGGGCCACTGCCACTCCGACATCTGGATCTGATTGAGCGCAGCACCCGAACGGAAGGATCCGACAACACCTTTGGGCTTGCCGGTCGTTCCACCGGTGTAAACCATGCTGCTGGCGTCTTCGGCGTCGACGTGCGCTGCCTTCAGCGGCGCGGGCTCGAACGTGGCAGCCAGCGCGAGGATGTCGATTCCCACCTCGGACGGCCCCATCGAGAGCACGTTGGTCAACGAGGGTGACGACGCCTTCAACTCGGCGGCACGCTCTTCGAAGGCATTGGGATCGAAGATCAGCGTCTCGATCTCGGCGTCGTCGACGATGTACTTGTGGTCGTCGAGCGATCCCATCGGGTTCAAGGCGCTCGCCCGGCAGCCGGTGATCATGGTCGCGCCCATACTGATCAGAACCTCGGGGCGATTCTTCGACAGCATCGCGGTGCTGGTGCCCTGAGTGATTCCCAAAGACGCGAGCGCCTGGGCGAAGCAGCTGATCTGATCGCGCATCTGACCGCCGGTGAGGATCACGTCGCCGAGGTACAGCGCGGGCTTGTCGTGATTGCGTTCCAGAGCGGTGATGAGCAGGTCCGGACCGTATACCGGTCGGTGCAGGTCAGCGAACTCGTCTGTCATCTGGTCTTCCTTCTGCTCGGCGCGTGCAGTCATCGAGATGTGCTCCCGGTCACGGATACGATATCCAGAATTGCACAAAACTGGAACAGGTTCCACCTCTTCGATCGAATCCGAGAATGCTCCCGATCAGCGGGAAGCCCGTCGTCACCCGCGAGAGCGGTGGTTAGCGTCGATGTACCCACCGAGACGACAGCGTCTCGGTCGCGTCCAACGGAGAGTGTCATGACTACCAACCTCGGTACCGCCCACTTCACGGCAACTGCTCCGCGTACTGCCACCACGCTCCTCTCCGATTTCGACTCGTTGTACGGCACCGTGCGCTCGGCACCCGACGGGGCCGTCGTCGAGCAGGACGTCGTGTTCTTCGGACGCCCCGATCCAGGCGCACTGCTCACCGGATCCGTGAGGGCGCTGAGTTCGACACTCGAGCGGATCACCGAATACCACGACCAGACCGGGCATCTGGTGGCCGAGGTCTTCGTCCGGGAAGCCCCGACAGCGGGCACCGGAACCGATTCCGTTGCCGCCCTTGCTGATTTCGCTGCTCGTCGTTACGGCTCGGCGTCACTACGACGCTTCCGCGGACGTTGCACCGCGACTTCCACGGGAACAGATCTGCACTGCTCCGTGACAGTGCTCGCGACGTACGAGAAGGACCACGAGAGCGTGGCCGACGTAGCTCTGGTCGCCACCGATCCCGCTGGGGTCGTCACTGCCCGGGCCTGGGCGACTTACGCGATCGACGATGTGGCGACACTCGCGAGCTGAATCTCTGCAGGTCACCGAGTAAGCGTTCCATCCAGCGGGAACTGCCGTATCTCCAGCGGACGCTTCGTCGTTGTATGAGACGGATCACA
This sequence comes from Rhodococcus sp. NJ-530, assembly GCF_003860625.1. NCBI lineage: Bacteria > Bacillati > Actinomycetota > Actinomycetes > Mycobacteriales > Nocardiaceae > Rhodococcus > Rhodococcus sp. NJ-530. The sequence continues at coordinate 1,465,937 of NZ_CP034152.1, read as the reverse complement.
TCACTGGAGCGTCGCAAGACGCGGCTCGGAGGAAGACATGGCACTCGGAACCGGCCCACTCACCACTACGGACACCCCGACGCAGACGGGCGCCGGCGAGGAAATTCGAGAAATCGAAGCGGCAGCGCCTCCCGCACGGTTCGCACGTGGATGGCACTGCCTCGGACTGAGCAATACCTATCGCGACGGTCAGCCCCACCAGATCGAGGCATTCGGCACCAGCCTTGTCGTCTTCGCCGACAGCAAGGGCGACATCAAGATTCTCGACGCATACTGCCGCCACATGGGTGGCAACCTTGCTCACGGAACCGTCAAGGGCGATTCGATCGCCTGCCCGTTCCACGACTGGCGTTGGGGCGGTAACGGAAAATGTACGGCGATCCCCTACGCACGACGCGTTCCGCCGCTGGCCAAGACGCGGGCATGGATCACTCTCGAGAAGAACGGTCAGCTGTTCGTCTGGCACGATCCCCAGGGAAATCCCCCGCCCGCCGAGGTCACGATCCCCGACATCGAGGGCTTCGGAAGCGATGAGTGGAGCGACTGGAGCTGGAACACGCTCACCATCGAAGGCTCTCATTGCCGCGAGATCGTCGACAACGTCGTGGACATGGCCCACTTCTTCTACGTTCACTACTCGTTCCCCAAGTACTTCAAGAACATCTTCGAAGGTCATGTCGCGAGCCAGTACATGGAATCGGTGGGACGTGAGGACGTCATCAGCGGCACCAACTACGGCGATCCCAACGCTGTGCTCCGTTCGGATGCTTCATATTTCGGACCGTCGTACATGATCGACTGGATCAAGAGCGAAGCCAACGGGCAGATCATCGAGACCGTCCTGATCAACTGCCACTACCCGATCTCGAACAATGCGTTCGTCCTGCAGTACGGCGCGATGGTCAAGAAGCTACCCGGTATGGACGACGAGTCCACTGCCGCGATGGCCGCGCAGTTCACCGAGGGCGTCGAGATGGGATTCCTTCAGGACGTGGAGATCTGGAAGAACAAAGCTCCGATCGACAACCCCCTGCTCTCCGAGGAGGACGGCCCGGTTTACCAGTTGCGTCGCTGGTACAACCAGTTCTACACCGACGTCGAGAATGTCACGGAAGACATGACGAAGCGCTTCGAATTCGAGATCGACACCACCCGCGCAGTGGAGAGCTGGAAGCGGGAAGTCGCCGAAAACGTTGCCGCACGCGACGCCCAGGCACTCGAGACAACCTCCTGATCCGCAGTCGAAAACACTGCTGAGACAAACAGACTGGATGCAAGGAACAACATGACGTACGAAGTGCTCGAACAGATCAACGCGATGGCCGACGACATCTTCGCCGAAGGCATCGAGGCCGAGCGGATCGGCCGGGTGGCCGACGACACCGCCAAGAAGATGAAGGCAATCGGTTCCATCCGCATGCTGCAGCCCAAGGAACATGGCGGCATGGAGGCGCATCCGCGCGAATTCGCCGAAACCGTCATGCGGATGGCTTCACTGAACCCGTCGGCCGGCTGGGTCCACGGGATCGTCGGAGTTCACCCGTGGCAACTCGCGTTCGCGGATCCCAAGGTGCAGCAGGAGATCTGGGGATCCGATCCCGACACCTGGATGGCATCGCCGTACATGCCCGGCGGAATGTGTATCCCCACCGACGGCGGCTACAAGTTCTCCGGTCGCTGGCAGTTCTCCTCCGGTACCGACCATTGCGACTGGGCATTCCTCGGCGCGATGGCGTGTGACAAGGACGGCAACATGGAGATGCCGCCGCGCATGCTCCATGTGATCATTCCGCGCACCGACTACGAGATCATCGAAGACTCGTGGGATGTCATGGGACTTCGCGGCACCGGCTCCAAGGATCTCGTAGTCAAGGATGCGTATGTCCCCGATTACCGCGTCATGGACTGCGACGAGGTCATCGACGGCACGGCAGTGCGCAAGTACGGGCGCACCGAGACGCTGTACCTCATGCCGTGGTCGAACATTTTCCCCCTCGGAATCACCGCCGCCACGATCGGCATCTGCGAGGGAATGCTCTTCCACGCCAACGAGTACCAAGCCGATCGCATCAACGCGCAGGGCACGGCGATCAAGGACGACCCGTACACCTTGTTCGCCATCGGTCAGGCAACCGCCGACATCCGGGCTGCGCGCGACACCCTGCTTGCCAACGTCGACCGCATGTGGGATCGAGTGGACGCTGGCAAGGAAGTGACCTTCGAGCAGCGCGCGGAGGGACGTCAGACTCAGGTACAGGCCGCCTGGCGCGCCGTCAACGCAATCGATCAGGTCTACCCACGCTGCGGTGGCAACGCATTGCGGATGGACAAGCCGCTTCAGCGATTCTGGCGCGATGCTCATGCTGGACAGCATCACGCAATTCACGTGCCGAGCACCGTTTTCCACGCCGCATCACTGAGCCGTCTCGGCGCAGACCCGCAGGGTCCGCTGCGGGCGATGATCTGATCAGACTTCGACACAAGAAATCGACAGGAAAAAGACACGATGACACGCACTGACATCAAGGGACTTGGCTACGTCAAGATCTCGACCAACGACATGGCACGTTGGCGCACTTTCGCTTTCGACGTTCTCGGCTTCGCCAAGGGCAGTGGGCCGGACGAGAACGCGCTCTACCTACGACTCGACGAGCGTGCTGCTCGCATCGTCGTCGTCGAGGGTGAGCGCGACGAGATCGTCAACATCGGTTGGGAGGTCGCCGACCACGCCGCACTGCGCCGCGTTCAAGAAGCACTCGAGAAGAACGGCACCGAGGTCGAGCAGCTTTCGCTCGCCGAAGCAGATGCTCGACGGGTCGAAGAGGTCATCGCCTTCACCGATCCCGGCGGAGCAGCCATCGAGGTCTTCCACGGAGCGATCCTCGACCACAGCCCCGTGGTGACGCCCTTCGGCGCTCGATTCGTCACCGGCTCACAGGGTCTCGGCCACGTCGTACTCCCCGTCATGGACAGTGCTGCGAGCTTCGACTTCTACACCGAGGTGCTCGGCTTCTACCCGCGCGGCGCCTTCCGCCTGCCGGCCCCGCCTGAATTCGGGCCGCTGCGAATCCGTTTCATGGGCGTCAACGAGCGTCACCACAGCTTGGCCCTGTGCCCGGCACCGCACGGCGGCGCACCCGGCCTGATTCACATCATGGTCGAGGTGGACACCCTCGACGCCGTCGGCCAGGCACTCGACCGCGTGATGAAGGACGGATTCTCCGTGTCGTCGACCCTGGGTCGTCACACCAACGACAAGATGATCTCCTTCTACGTCCGCGCACCCGGCGGCTGGGACATCGAGTTCGGCACCGAGGGCGCGAGGGTGGATCAGGACTCGTACTCCTCCGAGGAGATCACCGCTGACAGCTACTGGGGCCACGACTGGTCCGGAAGCGAACCACTGGCAGCTATGTAGTACCCGCCGGTGGCGATCAATACCTGCCGGTGGCGATCAATACCTGCCGTTAGTTAAACGACGAGGGGGTTTGCGCGAGCATTCGCGCAAACCCCCTCGTCGTTTCCACCGCGACGCGCCCGAAAACAGACCGGTGATCCACTTCACAAATCCGTAACTCTATGACACTATTTCTAATTGAAATAGCCAGTTCACTGGTTGTGGAGCTCTAAGAGAAGTGAGGTACACGATGACACTGCAGGCTGTGGATGCTTTAGGCGCCGATTCGGCCCCGACAGCAATTCTCGATCGCGTCTCGCTGGTTCTCGACGCCTTCGACGGTCCCGGCAGGTTGACGCTCGCTCAAGTCGTTCGGAGCACAGGCCTTCCCCGCTCGTCTGCCCACCGCATGCTCGAACGTCTCGTCTCGATGCGTTGGCTGCGTCGCGACGGCCGTGACTACGAACTCGGTATGCGCCTCGTCGAACTGGGATCGCTCGCGGTTCATCAGGACCGCCTCCACGCTGCAGCCATGCCCCTTCTCCACGAGCTCTACCGAGTCACCGGATTCGTGGTTCACCTCGGCATCCTCGACGGGCCCGATGTGGTCTACATGGAGAAGATCGGCGGACGCCTCGCCGCCGCAGTGCCGACGCGTGTCGGTGGTCGACGCCGCGCCGAGACCACTGCGATCGGTCAGGCACTGCTCGCGTTCGGTTCGCCGAAGTCCTCGGGCTACGCACTGCCCCACCTCGCCAGAATCCGCGAGTCCGGGGTGGCCTTCGAATCCGGAAACGGCCTACCGGGATTCAGCTGTCTTGCGGCACCGATCGGCCCCATCGGCCGCGCCGTCGCCGCGGTATCCATCTGCGCGCCGTCGAAGGCCCTCCGCCTCGACCACGTCAGCGCAGCGCCGGTCCGTATGGCGGCCGCTGCAATTTGGCGAGGCATCGACGGCGGATCGCTGAGCGTCACTCCGACTTTGCAACGTCGTCATCTGCTGCGCAACATGCCGACCGCAGCCGGGGCCTGACTCAGATACTCGAACCGTTGCCGGTGAGCCCGGCTTGCTCGAGCGCCAACACGTACTCCTCGACGTTCTTCCATTTGCCAGGCGTCGAGGGCAACGGTGATCCCAGTCGGTCGTGCTCGGCGACGTTCGCGAACTCGGCGGTCGCACGATCGATGTCGTCGAGCAGTTCGCGAGCAAGTTCGATCTCGGCTCGGAAGTACCGTTCCGACCATCGCAACGTCATGACCGGGAACGACCAGGCCGGCTCGTTCTCGGCATGATCTGCGTGGAGTTTCGCGCGTCGAATCTGCTCTTCGACATTGGCGATGTGGGCTTCCACCAGCGCCTTCAGTCGCTCGGGCTCGTTGAGGTGTCCCATCCACAGACGCAACATCACACCGTGCTTGAGCACCGGAACTTCCACCGGTGCCTCCCGTGACCACGTCCGGACGGCGTCGGTTCCTGACTGAGTAATGGAGTAAAGGCGCTTGCCTCGCACCCCTGGTTCGGAGACGACCCGGGACTCCACGAACCCGATGCTTTCGAGCTTCTTCAGTTCTGCGTACACCTGGCTGATGGACGGGCTCCAATAGAAGAAGCCGACACTCCAGTCAGCCCACTTCTTCAAATCGTTTCCGGTCAGCTCCTCCCCGAACGTCAGCATCCCGAGCACTGCCCAGCTGGTAGCGGGAAGTCCTCGGGACACGTCATCAGGTTCGGACATGCCCGAAGTCTAACAATCACTGGTCATTTGCTGGTTTCGTAGAATCCGAACGGACCGCTGAGCGGGATCAAATTTGCTCGAAACCCCTCCACCTGCCACTCGGTCGGTCCTGACCCGTGCCGAGAAGCCATTGCTGCCATTGAGTGGGACTGCCGCTGGATTACGGCCGCGGCGCCACACATCGTTGCTTCTGAAGCTGTTTGCAGAGTTTTGAACAAAAGATTTGAACAAGGAGACGACATGACCGTGGAAAACGCCGAGCCGCCAGTTCTGGACGGACGCACACTTCGCAACGTGATGAGCAATTTCTGCACCGGCGTCACCGTCATCACCGCTCACGACGGAAATTCACCCCTCGGTTTCACCTGCCAGTCCCTGGTCTCGGTATCGCTTGATCCCCCGTTGCTCTCGTTCTGCCCGGCGAAGACGTCGACAAGTTGGCCGAAGCTTCGCGAAACGGGAACTCTCTGCATCAATGTTCTCGCCCACGATCAGCAGGACATGTGTTCGGCGTTCGCTCGCGGCGGGACGGACAAGTTCCTCGGCGTCGAGTGGGATGCCGCCGGCAACGGTGCTCCGGCGCTGAGCGGCGCGCTCGCCCGCATCGAAGCAACGGTCGAGCAGGAGCACGACGCCGGTGATCACACCATCGTCGTCGCACGCATCACCGATCTGAACGTGCTGCGCCACGACGGTCCGCTTCTGTTCTACCGCGGCGGGTTCGGACGCTTCGACGCCTGAGTGCTCAGGCTGTCCCGCTGCGTGGGAGATGCCGGCGCCGAATCGAGCCCGCACCGATAGCGTCCGAAGTAGTTGTCAGACCCTGAACTTCTCGACTGATCGGACTAACTCGATGACCACTCTCGAACCAGACACCACGGCCGCGATCACGGCGACGGTTACCACCTACCTCGACGCCGTGGCTCGCGGATCGTCAGCGGACATCGCCGCCCTCTACGCCGAGAACGCGACGCTCGAAGACCCGGTCGGCAGCGAACCCCGCGTCGGCAAGGCCGCGATCACCGAGTTCTACGGCGCTCTCGAGGGCGGTTCGCAAGAGACGGAACTGCTTACCTTGCGGGTGAGCGGATCCAGCGCGGCCTTCCACTTCCGCGTCGTCACACCGGTGGGCGATCAGGTCTACGAGGTCGAACCGATCGACGTCATGACTTTCGACGAGGACGCCAAGATCACGAGCATGCGCGCCTTCTGGTCACCGGCCGATCTGATTGCACGCTGATGCGTCAGGTCAGTTGCCGCAACTGCGGAAACCGTGTCCTCGTCGAGAAGTACAGCGAAGCGCACACCAGCGTCCAATGGCTCGAAGAGTCGCAGGAAGTGTGCCCGGAGTTGGGTCGCGCGAACAGCCGTGCCAACGCTCAGCGGACGTGTGGCGCTCTGCGCCAGACGATCAACGACCTTGCCGACGCCGGTGAGCTGGAGATGAGCCTGCGCAGCTACCCGGTGCCGGGCAAGCTGTCCTGAACGCTTCCGCGTAGCATTTCGGCGAACATGCGCGCCGATTCCAGGTCGTCGGCGTTCGGCCGCCCCTTCCGGATACCGCCGAAAGGCTTGAACGGGAGATAGGTATCCCACGCACGGGACGAGAAGGCTGCGACCACATCGAAGCCCTTCTGTTCGAGCAACTGAACCAGTGGACGCGAGAAGCGATGAATCCCCTTGTCAGGAAAACCACTGGTGGCGAAGACAAAAGCCTTGGATCGCCGTTCTTCGGGGAGTGCCTCGACGAACGAGCGTAAATCTGCGTGGTACGAGCGTAGGTAGATGCCGGAGCCGAACCCCACCAGGTCGTAGTCGGCGAGCTGCGCGGCGTCGATGTCACCGGGCTCGACCACGCGAGCATCGAGAACTTCTCCGATGACGTCGGCGATCAGCTTCGTATTGCCATGGGAGACAGAGGTACACACGATGATTGCTTTCATCGGCTGAGTTCTCTCATTTTGGACATACGCATCCCTCCGCCTGGTTTGTCACTGACAGTTCCAGGATAGAGGCCCCGGCGAAGCTACGGAGAAGGGTGGCGATGGGGAATGATGCCGGTATGTCAGCAAGGTTGAAGGGACGAAGACGTGCGGTGAACGCGCTGCTCGTCGACGTCGAACGATGGGCCGCTGAGCACGATGACGTCAAAGCTGTAGCGCTGGTCGGGTCCTACGCGCGCGGCGCGGAGCGTATGGCGAGTGATCTTGATCTGATGATCCTGGCCGACGACGCGAACGCGCTCGCAAATGAAGACTGGTTCGACCGGCTCCGCCCCGACGCGCGATTCATCAGAGCCGCCAACTGGGGACCAGTCCGAGAACGACGCTTCCGCCTACGGTCCGGTCTTCTCGTCGAACTGAATTTCGCGAGCGAGAGCTGGGCCGACCTTCCGCTCGACGCGGGCACTCGACGCGTCCTCGAAGACGGCCACCGAATCCTGTACGACACCGGGCCTCTTCGCGTCGCTACGAGCGCGGGAAGAACTGCTCGATGAGCACCAAGACGGTCTTCGAGACCTTGGCCGCCGAAATAAACGCGCTGCGCGGCTCTCCCGTCGTCGCGATCGACGGCGTCGACGGGAGCGGCAAGACGACATTCACGAAAAGTCTTGCAGCACAGCTGAATGAACGCCCCGCCATTGTGATTCACGTCGACGACTTCCTCAATCCGCCGGAGATTCGCCATCGCAGAGGTCGGCTGTCACCGGAAGGCTTCTGGCTCGACAGCTACGACTACGACGCCCTCGAGCGTCATGTTCTCGCCCCTCTGAGGCCGGGAGGTAACCGCGAGTACCGACCACGACGGGACAGCGACGCGTACTTGCATGCAGCCGACGGAGCCGTAGTCCTCGTCGAGGGACTCTTTCTGCATCGGGACGAATTTGCTTCCCGATGGGACTATTCGATCTTTCTCGACGTGCCCTTCGAGATCACCGCCGAGCGAATGAACCTTCGCGACGGAACGAACGCGGATCCGGAACACCCGTCGATGAACCGTTATGTCGGCGGCCAACGTCTGTACTTCGCGGCTGCAGAGCCCTGGACCCGCGCGGACAGTGTCATCGACAATTCAGACCCGAAACTGCCTCGAATCACGACACATGCCGCCCACTGGAGTTGGCAGTCCGCATCGCCGGCCCCGCGTTTCATCGGTGCGCTGTGGATGTGAATTGGAAGGTTGCGGCATCCACGATCTCAGCGGGCGTGATGTCGATTTCGCCGTTGAGCCAGGCCGTCACCAATTCGGCCAGGCCGCCCACGAACAGTAATCCGTTGATCTCACCCTGATGGGGAGGCCAAGCTCGATCGCCGTACAAGAGCGCAGCCTCGTCGGCCACCATCTGCGCGAACCCACGCAGCGCTCCCCGCCGGTGAGTGCGCAGCGGCTCGTAAGCCACCGACTCGACCATCGCGACACGCCCTTTTCGAGGATCGTCCGTCAGGATGTTGACGAACGAAGCAATGGCGCTCCGCACGCGCTCCTCCCGTGTCCCCTCGGTCGTTCGGAGTGCAGCCATTCCGGCCACGCGCACCTCGTCGACGATTCCGTCGAAAACCTGCTGGAGGAGTTCGTCCCTGCTGGTGAAACTCTCGTAGAAATATCGCTCTGTCAGCTTGGCATGCGCACAGATGGCGGTCATGGTGGCACCCTGCCTGCCCGCGGCCGCAAACACGTCCAGTCCTGCTGCGAGCAAGCTTTCACGCCGAAGCGCGGCCCGCTGCTCACCACTCAGACCGGCATATCGACGGGGCGTGGGAGAAGCCATGAGTCGATCTTGACAGACGACGCGACTGTGACGCAGACTACCCCCATCTGACAGGCGCCACTGTCAGATGCAAACGGAAGGCAGGTACGTGATGTCGAAAATCCTGGCCGCTCCACCCATCCGGTCGCAGTTGCGTCCCATCTCAGGCAATTCGGGACTACCCGGAATAGGGCAAACTTTCGAATACATCCGCGACCCTCTCGCTCTGATGCAAAAACGCTGGGATCGTTACGGCGAGGTCTCGTGGTTCTCGATGGCCGGTAGACGGTGGGTCGCAGCCCTCGGGCCCGACGCATGCCAAGAAGTTCTCCAGAACAAAGACCGCGCTTTTGTCAACAGCGACGGTTGGTCAGTGCTCATCGGCCCCTTCTTTCACGGGGGTCTGATGCTTCTCGACTCCGAAGAGCACCTACGACAACGACGCATCATGCAACAAGCCTTCACGAGATCGCGTCTCGAAAAGACCGTGGACGTGCTGAATCCCGCGATCGCCTCCGCGCTCGACGCCTGGACTCCGTCCGATGGGTTCCGCGCCTACACCGCCCTCAAAGCTCTCACACTCAACCTGGCGACCGACATCTTCATGGGCGGCGCGGAAGGGACCACTGAAAGCGAAATCGACTCTGTGAAAAAAGCTTTCGTCGATTGCGTGCAAGCTGCAACCTCGGTGATCCGTTATCGAGTTCCCGGCACCAGATGGAAGCGCGGCCTCGACGGGCGCCGAACCCTCGAAAACTTCTTCCGCCGCTACCTACCTGCGCGCCGTTCACGCGAAACCGACGACCTGTTTTCCGTTCTCTGTCACATCGAATCAGACACCGGACAGCGCTTCAGCGACGGCGAGGTGATCGATCACATGATCTTCCTGCTGATGGCCGCACATGACACCTCCACCATCACCATCTCGACAATGATGCAATATCTCGGCCAGAATCCGCAGTGGCAGAACAGATGTCGGGCGGAATCACTCGCACTGAGTACGTCGACGCCGAGCTATGCCGAACTCGACCAACTCGCCGGCTTGGACCTGGTGATGAAAGAATGCCTCCGACTCGTCGCTCCCGTGCCGGTCATGGCTCGCCGAGCGGTGTGTGACACCCAGATACAGGACCACTTCGTACCCGCTGGGACCTACGTGTCAGTGGTGCCACATTTCACTCACCACATGCCGCAGTACTGGCCCGACCCCGAACATTTCGATCCCGAACGTTTCGCGGACCACCGACGTGAAGACAAGGTGCACCGGTATGCCTGGGAACCGTTCGGTGGAGGCGTGCACAAATGCCTCGGCATGCACTTCGCCGGCGTCGAAATCAAAGCGATCATGCACCACCTGCTCACACGCTTCGATTGGCAGGTCGCGCCCGGCTACACCGCCCCTCTCAACTACATGTCCTTGCCGTTCCCCTCCGACGGACAGCCGATCGATCTGAAACCACTCACGACTTCTCATGACCGGTAGCGACCGAACCGACGTCAGGATCAACTCGCACATGACTACCGGCACAGACGCTTTCGAAATCCAGAGGAAAACATGAGCACTCGGCCTGCCCGAAACCGGCATGCACGCGCTGCTCCGAAACCAGAGGTCGTCGCAGCGGCGGAGTTCCTACTCGCAGAATCCGACGCCCATGTCTTCCGTCGCCGCTATCTCGAACTGCTCACCCACACCACAGCACCGGATGGCGCAACCGTCACGGACTACACGGTCGCCGAAAGGTATCTACTCAACTCTGCAGCAAAGAGACGTGCTGCGCGGCGCCCGGCCAATCCTTAGCCACGATCGCCGGTCGGGCAGCGCTCGCGGCGAACGTCGAGAACCTCGGCACCGGTTTCACGAATTCGTCGTGGGGTAACGACGAAGAATAGAGTGCGCTGCCTGGGTGACGGCGGTGCGATCGTAGGTTTGCACGAAGTCGAAGGTCCGCTCGAGATCTGGACCGTTGTCATGAAGATCTCGCGCCGACAGCATCGCCGCATGGTGCGGTCCCAGAGTGACGACCGTCCACTCGTTGACGAGATCATCACCCGGGTCGAGCGGCGCGTGTTGAACTTTACCGTCGAGCATCACGGACAGTCCGACACCGTAGACACCGGCAAACCCTACGGTGTCGGCGAGGTGACGCCACCGTGCTGTTGTGGATGCGGTGAAATGCTCGGCTTGTTGAAAGGTGCCCAGAACAAGCATCGAGGAACCCGATGTGGCGGCTTGCGCTTCGAGGGACTTGCTCAGTTGGATCAACAGACGCTTGGTACCGCGCCGGATCCGGCTGTGAGCAGACACGATCGAGTAGGGAGTGCCCACCTCGGGGATGGGATCACTCCACACCGGACTGTCGGGCATCGCGACGACCGGTTCGGACAACAGTGAACTCGGATCGTCGACTGCGGGATACAACTCACCCGTTCCGTATGTGGCTCCGATGGTGATTGCGGCAAGACGGGACGATTCCGAGTCGACACCCTCGGCAAGGATAATCGCGTTCGATCGCTCGACGTAGGCGCCGAGCGCGTGCACCGTCGTTCCCACTTCGAAATATGCTGCCTTGGAAAGCAATTCAGCGGAAGTGATAATGATGTCGGGTTCGACCAAAGACAGAAGTGTCGCCGAGTGCCTGTCGATGCCGACGCCGTCGAGTGCAATCAGACGCCCGCCCGCGCGGGCTTCTCTGATCACTGCCAGAGAGTTGTGGGGATCGGTAAGCACCGATGCGCTGTCAACCGTGATGACGATCCGTTGCAGATTTCTCGTCACTCCTTCGATACCAGGAGCGTTCAGAGCTGCTCGGGAAGCCGAGTCGACTGCCACCAGCAACGGCAGGCGATCCGCGACGGTGCATGCGAGTGCAGTACGGGACATGGCCAGTTTGTGACTGTCGAATTCCGAGCGTTGCTGCATCAATTGCGAGGCGCGACGGAGGGCATGCGCCGAACACAGAGAGGAATTGTCAGGCCCACGCAATTGCAACTCGGCGCCTGCAAGTGCGTGGTCGTCGAGGCGGCGTATCGGTGCGAACTGCATGCTTACTTCCAGACCAATCACATCGGAGAACTGGGTGATCGGAGAATTCGACGATGTCGAACCGTTGCTGGTGTCATACGCCATGGTGTGGCTCTTCACTACGAGTCGGGACCACCAAGCGTTCATGCGGCCGGACGCGTCGATGGCAGCGCCGGCTGCTCGACACCGAACGAGACTACCGCAAATCTCGGCGCAACCCGGTGACGACAACCTGATCCCGCGCCGCAAAGTGCACATCGACACGCAGATCAGACCAGATACCAAGTCAACGCGTATCGAGCACTGCTCACTTCACATCGTTCGTGGGAGTTGTTTCCGGCTCAAGCACCGAGAGCATCAGCGGTCGACGTGGCAACGCCCGCAATGAGTTCGGAGGCGCCGAGAGCCTGAAAGATCATGGAGACCGCTCGCGTCGGGGCAAACAAGCGAATGCGGTTGTTGCCACGCCCCGCAGCATCGACAACGGCATTCGCCACTCCGGACGACATGAAGGTCACGCCGGAGAGATCGACGTGAATATCGGTTCCGACCAGGAGAAGTCGGTCGAGCGCGTGCACCAATTCCACCCGCTGACCCATGTCCAATTCTCCGGCCAGTCTCAGTACCGCATACGAAGGGGTGTAGCTTTCCACGTCGATACTGTACCGATGCCCTTCTCGGCCGGCGCTGTCAAAGAGATCGAGAACATTTGCAGCTGAAGAACGTTCGTTGATCGTAGTCATGAAAGCCTCTTGTCTGGACTCGGCGTGCCCCACCGCCCGAATCAGCGATGAATCACTGTGCGTCGGATAACCAACCGTGTCGGTCACTGCGTTCCAGACGAACTCTGCCACCGGCAGGTTTCGCCGACACAACCACATCTATAACGCTAGGGTCTCGAAAACGTCACAGCGCGATATCGCACTTTTGGCGCCACCCCCGACGCACTGAACCGCTACCTCGCCTGGCCCCCGACGTGCCTGCGGGGCGACGTCTCTGCGGCGTCGACCACTGGCTTTCTCGCTCATCGGGAAGGTGGGTTCGCCGCACCACCATTCCGCAATACCTTCTGTGACATGGATAACATTGTCGACGTACTCGTCATCGGATCGGGCGCTGCCGGATCGGCCGCAGCGCTCCAAGCGCACGCCAACGGCGCATCGGTCGTGATTCTGGAAAAGAGCGGACCTGATTCCGCGGGCGGCAACACTCGACTGTCCGGCAGTGGATGGTTCGTCAACCAGGACCCCGCTGCCGCCCGAACCTTCCTGCGTTCGTTGAACGGGGAGTTCCCCGTTGCCGAGGACGTCATCGATGCCTGGGCCGAGAACACTCACGGACTGTCCGACTGGATCCGCAGTCTGGGTGCAACTGTAGCGATGACCGGCGATTTCCATTCCGCGGCAGAGTTCGCCGAACTTGACGGAAGTTCTTGTTACGCAGGGATGGACACCGTCGAAGGGAAGATGGGCAATGAACTTCTCTACCGGTTCCTCGTCTCCGCTCTCGCTGAACGCGGCGTCACAACACTATTCGACACCGAAGCCACCGGACTGCTGACGGATGAATCCGGAGCGGTGACCGGAGTCGAGATCCGTTCGGGTGAAAAGACTTCGCAGATCCAGGCACGCCGGGGCGTCATCCTTGCCACCGGAGGATTCGAAGCAAATCCGACGATGGTGCGCGACTACTTGCGTCTGGAGAATCCGAAGATCTGGGGCTCACCATCGGCAACCGGCGACGGTCACCGCATGGCACAGGCCGTGGGCGCCGATCTGTGGCACATGAACAACATGATGACCATTACGGGAATTCCCGGCGACCTCGAAAATCCGACTGGATTCTTCCTCGCACTGTGGAACGCGCACAACTATGTGTTCCTCAGCCGGGAAGGTAGACGCTTCACCGACGAGTCAGCCGAAATGCGGCATGGTCATGTGTTCAGAGAGGGTTCTTACCAACACTTTCCGGTGCAACCGATGAACGTCGTCTTCGACGAGACGATGAGGTTGGCCGGACAGCTGAGCCCCGGCCGCGACGCACTGCCCGTCGGCCACAGGGTTCTCGACGAAGGGTACGAGTGGAGCTCGGACAATCAAGCCGAGATCGACAAGGGATGGATCCTAAAGGCGGACACGCTCGCCGAACTCGCCGAGAAACTCGGACTGGACCCAACAGTCGTGGAAACGAGCGTGCGACGCTACAACGAGGCGTGCGCGGACGGCATCGACCATTCGTTCGGCCGCAATCCCGAAACTTTGGCCCCGGTGGCTACCGCTCCGTTCTACGCCGTCTCCGGGTCGCCACTGCTGGGATGGAGTAGCGGTGGGCCGCGCCGCGACGGTCATTCCCGCGTACTCGATACTGCCCGCAATCCGATTCCTGGCCTCTACGCCGCGGGCGCGGTCAGTTCCACCTACAGCGCGGCGAAGGACGGCGGATTCCACATTGCCGACGCCTTCGCATTCGGCCGTGTCGCCGGGGCCCATGCCGCCGCGCGTAAAGCTTGATATCGCCGGCCTTTCGACTGACTAGCCACGCACGATTACGTGGCTGGTCAGTTGTGGTCGATCGTCACGCAGATGAATCCTCTGCGCCGGATGAAACCGGGATTCGTACCGGGACGCTATCGTGGCAGCGTACGACATGCTCGCCGAGAGAATCCGAATCATCCGCGCCGAAGGTCTTCTGCCGATTCACACCCGAGCAGCCTTGACCTCGTCGAAGAACGCGATGACGGCTGCCTCGTTCTCCGGCGGAACAGTCAGCGATGCCCGTGGACCCGCTACCGCGATCGAGTCGTCGGCGAGCCTGTTCCCGATGGTGAGTTTCAGTCCCGACTTCGACGGTTTCGCCTTCACCGCAATGTGTTCGACATGCCAACGAGCCACTTCGCTCGTGCTCGCGGCGGTGCGGTCGAAGACCTCCACCGTGCGGTGGTCGAGGACCATCACGATGTTGGTCCCGACGGTGACTTCCAGATAGCGCCGTTCCGCCACGGTGTACGCCTTTCGGTTAGGTGAAACCGACGCTACACACCGTGGCGGAACTCAGCGTGTCAAAACCTCAGCTGTTCAAGATTTCAGCTGTTCGAAACCTCAGCGGGACGAACTTCCTGCATCCACCGGCAGGGCGACCGACGTGATGTAGCGAGCCTCGTCGGAAGACAGGAACAGAGCAGCGTTCGCTACGTCCACCGGTTCGATCCACGGAATGGCGAGCATGTTCATCGTCATCGCTGCGGCAGCAAATTCTTCGCGCGTCGGGTCCTCGAGATCGGGGCGGAACTTGCCGCGCACCAACGGGTTCTGAATCATGAGGGTGTCGACGTTGGTGGGATGGACCGTATTGACGCGTACGTTGTGCGGAGCCAGTTCCTTTGCCAGCGAACGCATCAGACCAACGACTCCATGCTTGGCTGCGGTGTAGTGCGCGACTCCGACCAGCCCCCGAAGTCCGGCGATGGAGCTTGTGAGTGTCATCGATCCCCCGCCCCGCGCGATCAAGTGCGGAGCCGCGACGGTCGTGGTGTGCCACACGCCGGTCAGATTGACGTCCAGCATGGTCTGCCACATCGTTTCCGACATGGTCAGGGCCCCGTCGGAGGACGTGATACCAGCTGTAGCGCAGACGATGTCGAGACCACCGAGCGTTCCGACGGCCGAGTCCACGGCACTGCGTAGTGCCTCGAGATCCCGAACGTCCACTACCGCAGATTCGGCCTTTCGCCCCAGCGCCCGGATCTGCGCCACTGTCTCATCGAGATCGGCCTCCGTCGCGGGCGGCGTGACTGTGGTTTCCACCGAGGTGCACACGTCGACCGCGATGATGTCCGCGCCCTCTTCGGCAAAACGCACGGCCTGAGCCCGCCCGATTCCTCGTGCCGCACCCGTGATCAGCGCGATCTTGCCTTCCAATCGAGAAGTCATCAATTCACACTTTCTGGGTCAGGCCGGCGTCGACAACCAACTGACAGCCGGTCATGTAGCGGGACTCCGCGGATGCGAGGAACAGGACCGCATTACTGACGTCCACCGGATCGACCCAGGGAACGGGCAGCAAGTTGCGAGCGCTGAGCACTGCAGCAGCGTCTGCTTCGGTGGGATTCTCGATGTCCGGGCACAGGTTCGCGAACACTCGCTCGTTGATGATCATCGGGGTACGTACCGAACCCGGATGCACGGAGTTGACGCGGATACTCTGCGCCCCCAACTCGTTGGCCAGCGTTCTGGCCAGGCCCACCACGGCATGCTTGGCTGCGCTGTAATGACTTGCTCCGGCAATACCTTTGATTCCCGCTGTCGAGCTGACCAGAACGACGGATCCACCGTCGCCGAAGTGCGGAACGCAGGCCTTGACGGTGTGCCACGCCCCGGTCAGATTGACGTCCAGCGAGCGGTTCCACACTGCAGGATCGATGGTCCACGACGGTCCCGGCGTGTCGTACACACCTGCATTCGCGACCACGACGTCCAACCCGCCGAGTTCGGTAACGCACTCGGCCACGACGGCGGCCAGACCGTCGAAGTCCCGAATATCCGCCACACCGGTCACCGCGATACCGCCTCGATCACGCACTGCCTGAGCGGTTTCCGCCAACCCCGATTGTGCCTGTTCGACATCCAACGCGATCACGGACGCGCCTTCCTCGGCGAGCCGCTCACAGTGTGAGCGTCCCATTCCTCCGGCAGCACCCGTCACGAGTACCCGCTTGCCCTCCAGCCGGCTCATGCGTGCACCGTGCTGTTCAGTTCGAAGCCTCGGTATCCCGCTGCTGCCACGTCTGCACAGATGTCGGAGTAGACACCGAAGCCTCCGATGAAGGGCATGAATATCCTCGGCTTTCCCGGGATGTTGGCTCCCATGTACCAGGAGTTCGCGGATGGGAACAATGTTGCCGACGCCCGGCGTGAGCACTCCTCGAGCCAGTTGTCCACGGCTTCGGCACTCGGCTCGATGGTGTCGATGCCCGCCGAATCGAGGTGGTTGATCGCGTCGGCGATCCAGTCGACGTGCTGTTCGGCAGCAAGAATCATGTTGGACAGCACACTCGGGCTGCCCGGCCCGGTGACGATGAACAGGTTCGGGAAGCCGTGAACTCCCAAACCAAGATAGGTTCTCGGACCCGCATGCCAGTTCTCTCGCAAGGTCTCGCCGTTGCGGCCACGGATCTCGATGCGATCGAGTGCCCCGGTCATCGCATCGAAGCCGGTGGCGAACACCAATGCGTCGAGTTCGTAGTGCGAGTCGGTCGTCTTGATCCCGGCCTCGTCGATTGCCTCGATCGGTGCGCTCTTGAGATCGACCAGGCTCACGTTGTCACGGTTGTAGCTCTGGTAGTAGTCGGTGTCCGTCACGATCCGCTTGGTCCCGATGGGGTGGTCGTTCGGGATCAGCAGGTCGGCGATGGCCTGATCTTCGACCACCGATCTGATCTTGGCCTCGGCAAATGCGGCCGCCGTCGCGTTGGCGTCGATGTTGCTGGTCTGGTCGGCGAAGGTTTTGGCGAACAGGACACCGCCGAGCTTCCACCGCTCTTCGTAGGCCGCGTTTCTCTCGGCCTCGGATACCTCGAGCGCACTGCGAGGGTCCGAAACGAACGGAGATCCACCGCCACTGCGCTTGGACAGCGCTCGACGCTCGGCGTAGTCGGCCTTGATCTCTGCGCGTCGTTTGTCATCGAGAGGCGTGTTTCCCGCCGGCACACTGTAATTCGCGGACCGCTGGAACACGAAGAGGTGATCGGCCTGCTCGGCGATCAACGGAACGGACTGGATGCCCGACGATCCGGTGCCGATCACTCCCACTCGCTTGCCGGTGAAATCGACGCCCTCGTGCGGCCAGAAGCCGGTGTGGAAGACCTCACCGCCGAAAGTCTCGCGACCTGCAATGTTCGGAACGTTCGCGGTCGAGAGGCTGCCCGTGGCGCACACCACGAACCGCGAGGTGACGTCATGACCACCGTCGGTGTGCACTCGCCACGTCGACGAGTCCTCGTCGAACTGTGCGCTCAGGACACGGGTATCGAAAGTGAACCCACTGCGTAGGTCGAAGCGATCGGCGACGTGATCGAGGTAGGACAGGATCTCCGGTTGCGCGGCGTACTTCTCGCTCCAGTCCCAATCCTGTTGCAACTCTTCGGAGAACGAGTAGGAGTAGTCGAAACTCTCGACATCGCAGCGTGCGCCCGGGTAGCGGTTGAAGTACCACGTGCCGCCCACTCCGGAGCCCGCCTCGAAGCCGTGGACACGCAGCCCCTGCTCGCGAAGTCGGTGCATGGCGTACATGCCGGCGACGCCGGCGCCGATGACTACGACGTCGAGTGGTGCGGTGGAGAAGTCAGGATCGGTCATGGTGGCCACGCTACGAGTGGGTTGAATGGTAGAGGAACAGGTTCTCCCGCTGGGTGGGCGAAGCCTCCACCCCATGACACTGGGTGGGCGGAGAGCGCTGTGTCCACCGATCGGGGGACAGCGATGTCGTCCAGCACTCGGACCCGTAGGTGGACAGACCCGAAGGGATTTCGGGGCCATAGTTGTCTCATCACAGAAACACACGGTCACCGAGACCGACAAATCGAGGAGAACATGATGAGCACCAACACAATTCGACCTGAAGCACTTTCCTTCTCCGGCCTCAGCATGGCAGCTCTGGTTGCCCGCTCCGCCGGTGCGAACACGGTGAAGTCGATGACCGACACATCCGTCACGACGGCGATGATCAGCAATTCGGGTCGAGGGGCCCTGTATCTGGTCCACGCGTCCAATCCGAACGGCGACTGGGTCGTCCCGCCGGCGGACTACATCCTCCCCAACATGAACGTGAACGTTGTGGCCACGAGCAAGAACCAGAACGACTTCCCCATCGTGCTCACGTACCGCTCCGACGACGGTGGAGTGTTTGTCTTCAGTGCCACCAACTCGAAGACCAGGGCGGATGCCGGCGGTACGTACGCCCCCGACAGCCACGACGTCACGGTGACGATGACCTCGGGTTACCCGGCCATGAACGTCACGTACGTGCTTCGGTGACGCTTGCTCACTCCAACAATCCCTGCCGCATTGCAGCGGCGACGGCGGCGCCTCGATCGTTGACTCCGAGTTTCTCGTAGAGGCGCTGCACGTGGGTTTTGACGGTGGAGGGCGCAAGAAAGAGTTGTGAGGCAATGGCCGGGATGCTGGCGCCCTGCGCGATCAATCCGAGAACCTCACGTTCGCGCGCGCTGAGCGTCGGACCGGACGGTTCACTACGACGCCGAACCTCTCCTACCAATCCGGCGGCGATACTGGGCGGCAACACATCTCGTCCCGCAGCACAGTCGAGCACGGCACTCACGATCTCGGCGCGAGTGGATTCCTTCGGCAGGAATCCGGCAGCACCGGCTTGCAGGGCCTGGTACACGACAGACGATTCGTCGTGAGCGCTGAGCAGAAGCACACGCGTCGGAAGCTCGTCTCGAACGACTGCGGCGGCGACCTGAGTTCCATCCAGGTGCGGCATCCGGAAGTCGAGCAGCGCGACCTGCGGGCGTAGTTCGCGGATCATTGCGAGCGCTGCTGCGCCGTCGTCGGCCTCGCCCAGGACGTCGATGCCGTCACTGCCGGTCAGAGCCCGAACCACGCCCTCACGGAACAGTGGGTGATCGTCGCCGACCACCACGGAAACCTTGCCGGCCAGCGGCTTCGTGCCTTCGCGCATTGCTCACTTTCTCACGCCCGTACCAGCAATGCGAGCACTTACGCCTCCCCCGATCGGGGGACAAGAGATTCAACCCCGCCACGGCCCCGTCGGCGGACATACTGCAGCACTCATTCGCGACAAGATTGATTCATCGCCGAGAACGGCAACCACACACCATCCCAGGAGCAGACATCATGCGTACCAACACCACTCGCTTCGTAGCAGTCACCGCAATCGCCCTCGCTGTCGGCGGAACCGCACTGGGAACCGCAGCGATCGCCAACGCCGGCACCATGCCCACCGACGGCCCGACGGTTGCCATGACCATCACCAACAACACCGACAACCCGATGCTGCTGGACAGCGCGTCCAACCCCTACGGACAGTGGATCAACGGCCCCCGCTCCTACCTGGCCCCGCACACCACCGAGATCGTCACCGCCTACAGCAGCGATCCCCGCGGTATCGGTGTCGACGTCACCTACAACGTCGCCGACGGCGTCCAGACGGTCATGGCTGCCAACAACTACGTCGGCAACCCCACCCTCGACGGGACTCGCATCATCGGCGACCCGACGCACGTCATCCTCACCGACTACATGGCCACCGGCTACCCCACGATGAACGCCTCCTACGACGTCTTCACGCAGAACTGAACCAAGCGTTGATGCAACCACGAACTTGATCCGCTACGGCCCACGACCCGGTATCCGCATGGATGTCGGGACGTGGTGTGCGCTGACCAGCTCAGACGCGTTCGACCAACACGCAGCGGGCGCCACTGAAGATCGTGGGCATGCACTTGTTGCAGTGGATGCACAGTGATTGGGTATCGGATTCGGCCGCGATCCGATTGATCAGATCCGGTTCTCTGAGCAGCGCCCGTGCCATGGCGACGAACTCGAACCCTTCCGCCATTGCGGTATCCATGCCCGCTTTGTCCGTGACACCCCCGAGCAGCACGAGCGGCAACTTCACCGCAGCACGAATCTGCCGAGCCTCTTCCAGCATGAACAACGGCTTGTACGGATAGGTATGCAACATGCTCTTCCCCACCAACTGCACACCGAGTCGAACAGGTTGCGGCATCGCGGCGGCGAACTCGCGGATCGGCGCATCGCCCTTGAACAGGTACATCGGGTTGAGCAGTGAACTGCCCATCGTCAACTCGAGCGCGTCGACGCTTCCGGATGCTTCGAGCCACTGCGCCACCTGGATTGCTTCGTCCACCCAGAATCCGCCTGGCACACCGTCGTCCATGTTCAGCTTGGCCAAGATCGCGATCTTGTCACCGACGGCATCGCGCACACTGCGTGCAGTTTCGAGTACGACGCGAGCCCGGTTCTCCAGCGATCCGCCGTAGGAGTCCTTACGACGGTTGAGTTTCGGGCTCAGGAACGAGCTCGCGAAATAGTTGTGACCGAAGTGGATCTCGACGGCGTCGAATCCTGCCTCGACGGCAAGTCGCGCAGCGCTCCCGTGCGCCGCCGCAATTCTGGTGATGTCCGCTGTCGTGGCAGTGCGAATCATCCTCATGCTCAACGGATTGAACGAACTCGACGGTGCCAGCGCGGGCAGTCCGGTCGACTTCTGATTCGCCACGGGACCGGCATGGCCGAGCTGCGCCGACGCAGCAGCACCTTCGGCGTGAATGGCATCGGTGAGCCGCCGAAGCCCGGGGAGGGCATCGGGCCGCATCCAGAGCTGGCCGTATTCGGTGCGCCCTTCCGGTGCGACGGCGCAATACGCGACGGTGGACATCCCGACTCCGCCGGCGGCTGGGCGACGATGGAACTCGATCAGCTCGTCGGTGACCAGGGCGTCGGGAGTTTTGCCTTCGAATGTCGCGGACTTGATGATTCGATTTCGAAGGGTCACCGGGCCGAGCTTCGCCGGGGCGAGCACGTCGGGAGCAGTGGTCATCGAGTTTGCCTCTCGCGGGAGTTGTTTGCAGGACGGTAGATCGATGGCCCCGAGCCGGCTAGGGCCCGTGCCACGGAGCGGGAAACGGCTTCAGCCCGGCCGAGGTGGCCGGGCTGAAGCCGTCATTGCCGTTCAGACGCGTCCGAAATACGCATCCTTGAGCACTGCCAGGTCGTCGATGTCCTTGGCGTCGGCGTCGAGAACCACCTTGCCGATGTCGAGGACCGTCACATGATCGGCGACGCTCATCGCGGCCTCGACTGCCTGCTCGACCAGTAGAACAGCCAGGCCGGTTTCCTTGAGTTGTTGGACGCGGTCCATCACCTCACCGACGATCACGGGAGCGAGACCGCCCGAAGGTTCGTCGAGAAGGAGCAACCTAGGCTGCGCCATCAGCGCTGCGCCGATCGCGAGCATCTGCTGCTGACCGCCCGACATGGAACCGGCGGGAAGCGAACGCTTCTCCCCCAGGATCGGGAACATCTCGTACATCGATTCGACGGATTCCATAAGCTCGCCGCGCTTTGCCTTGCGGGTGTACCCGCCCAGCAGGAGGTTCTGCTCGACGGTCTGCTTGTGGAAGACCCGCTTGCCCTCCTGCACGTACGCCATCCCCTGTCGTACCCGTTTGTGCGCGGGGACTCCGGTGATGTCGGCACCGTCCATCTCGACGGTTCCGGAGGCCACCTTGTTGAGGCCGGACAGGGCACGGAGCGTGCTCGTCTTGCCTGCGCCGTTGCGTCCGAGCAGGGCGGTCACCTGACCGGGATAGACGTCGAACGAGACATCCCAGACGACGCGCAGATCGCCGTACCCGGTCTGCAAGTTTCGGACCTTCAGAATCGGTTCCATCACTTCACCTCACTGGTCTGATGGTCTACCGCGCCGATTTCTTCGAGAAGTGCTTCTTCGTCACCGGACTTGACTCCGAGGTACTCGCTCAACACGCGTGGGTGATGTTCGATGGTTGCCGCATCGCCGGTGGCGATCACCTGCCCTTGCGCCAGCACGACTATCTCGTCGGCCAGCGAGAGGACGAGGCGGAAGTTGTGCTCCACCAACACCACTGTCGCCCCGGCATCTCGCAGTACCCGGATCAGATCTGCCAGGCGTTCGAGTTCGTCCTCGTCGAGTCCGGATGCCACCTCGTCGAAGAGGACGACCCTCGGTTCGGCGATGACGGCGCGAGCAACCTCGAGCATGCGACGCATCCCCAGGGGCAGCGACGTCGCGATCTCGTTGCGCAAGTGCGACATCCCCACGAGTTCGAGGACACGCTCGGCCTCGACGATGTCGGCCTTCGCGATCCTGCGGAAGCTGGGCAGGCGAAGCACAGCCGACGCCATCGACGCTCGGTGCACCGAATAACGTCCGGATGCAACAGCTTCCAGAACCGTGATGTTTTCCGGAATCGTCGGAGTTTGGAACGTGCGCGCCACACCCACGCGCGCCACCTTGTGCGGCGACGACTGCGAGACCACCGTGTCACCGATCGTGATCACGCCCGCATCTGCGGTGTAGAAGCCGCAGATCATGTTGAGCATGGTCGTCTTACCCGAACCGTTGGGCCCGATCAACGCGGTGACCTTACCGGCCTCTGCGGTCAGGGTTGCCGCATTGAGCGCCTGGTTGCCACCGAACGCTTTGGAGACTCCGTCGACCACCAACCGTGCTCCGTTGATCGGCGCCAGTTCCGGTGTCCCACCGCTGTTTTCCTTTGCGGTGACTACGCCCAGGCCGGCCTTGCGATCGAGTTTCGAGACGATCGCTCGCCCGACCTTGGTCAAACCCCCGGAGAGAAGCACACCGCCGATGATCAGGAAGCCGCCGTAGAAGATCAGCGAATACTCCTGGAACGCCGTCGACTGGTTGGGACCGAGCTGCATGATCGCGGCACCGACCACGGCGCCGTACACACTTGCCGCACCGCCGAGGATCGACGCCGCCAGAACTGCTGTGGCAAAGGTGAACCCGAAGGCTTCCGGCGAGATGAACAGGTCGGTGTTGGCGAACAGCGCACCCGCCAGACCGGCGGGGAACGCACCGATGGCATAACCGAGCAGCTTCATCCGGAACACCGATACACCCTGCGACGACGCCAGAACCGGCGACTGCTTGAGCGTGCGGAACGCGATGCCGTGCCGCGAGACCACCAGGTTACGCATCACCGCGAACCAGAGCACGGTCACGACGACGACCACCATGTAGTACTGCTGGGTGTCGAGTTCGGAACCGAAGAACGTCGGCGGCTCCATACCGGTGAGGCCGTTTCGGCCGCCGGTCTTGCCACCGAAGATCGCCAGTACGTCAGGTACCAGCAGAACCAGGAAGAACGACGTCATCGCCAGGGACCAGTTGCCCAGGCGCAGACCGGGAACACCGGTCAGGATTCCGACCGCCAGTGCCACTGCTCCGGAGGCAGCAAGCTGAAGCAGAATGTCGGTGTGACCTGCCTGGGACATCAGACCCGCGGTGTAGGCACCGGCCGCGTACATCGCTGCCTGGCCGAGTGCCAGTTCACCGGCAAAGCCGAGGCTCAAGTTCAGGCCACTGACCACAAGTGCCAGGATGCAGGCCAATTGAATCTGACGTGATGTCGACAGGTCGAGTCCCATCACGGGCAGCAGCAGGATCACCACGGCCAGGACGAGTGGGATGATCCAGCTCGGTAGGGAACGGAAAGTCCGCCACGCACTTACCATCTCACACCACCCGTTCTCGGACATTGCCGAACAGTCCAGCCGGTTTGACCATCAAGATGACGATCAGCACCGTGAAGACGGCGATATTGCTGTACTGACTTCCCGCCCACAGGGCGGTGAACGATTCCACCAGGCCGACGGTCAGACCGCCGATCAAAGCGCCAGGCAGAGAGCCGAACCCGCCGATCGCCAACGCCACGAATCCCTTGAGGGCCAACGCTGCACCCAACGTCGCAACTGCAAACGTCTTGGGGCCGACGAAGAGTCCGAGGACACCGGCCAAGGCACCCGAGAAGGCAAACGCTCCCAGTGCCAACCGTCGTACGTTGACTCCTCGCAGCATCGCCGCTTCACGATCCTCGGAGATGCCGATCAGAGCCAGACCCGTCATCGTTTTCTTCGAGACGTAACTCAACCCGACGACCAGTGCGATCGCCGCAACCAGCAGAGCGATCTCGACCGGGTAGGTACGGCCGCCGAGCAGGGTGATCGGTTCGTTCGATCCGAAGAACGGAACCGTGAGAGGTTCACTACCCCAGATCAATTGAGTGGCGCCGTTGAGCAGAGTTGCGACACCCAACGTCGTGACCAACTGGTTCTGGTGATCGGCCACCGGTCTGATCGCGACGATCTCCTCGACCGAGGCGAGGAGCATCACGGTCACGGTAGCCATGACGGCCACCACGAGAACGGGGAGTTTCAGGGTCACCAGACCCGTGTAGGCGACAAAGGTGCCCACCATCATCAGCTGAGCTTGAGCGAAGTTGAATGTGTTGGAGGAAACGAAAACGATGTTGTACCCGATGGCAACCAGCACGTAAACCGCGCCGAGCGCCAATCCGGACCACAGAATGGTCATGACGCAGCCGGGTTTCCGAACTGACCGTTGAGGATCTTCGTCGGGCTGATGAACTTCAGCTCGCTGGTGTCCGGGTTCGGGCCGTGGTTGTCGGAGCTGAAGTTGTAGCGCGAGAGGAATGCGGTCTTGGCATTCTCCTGGACCTCAGTGGTTTCCAGTGCTTCGGCGAGCTTCTTCGGATCGGTCGAACTGCCGACCTTCTCCGCTGCCGCCGCGACGAGGGGGAATGCGTCGTAGTTGTCTGCGAGGATCAGCGTCGACGGGATGGAGCCCAGCGAAGCCATCGTGTCCACCATCGTGTTGACGAGTGCGTTGTTCGGATCGAACACCGTGCTGCTGAACACCTGCGTCACCAGGTTCTTCACCTGCGGGGTGCCGAGCACACCGGCCGGCGGATCATTCGCGATCAGGTTGGTGGCAGACACCGAGGTGTTTCCGACCAGCGGCACGTCCCAGCCGAGTCGCTCGAGGCTTTGCAACACGTATCCGAGAGGAGCGCCGTACGCATCCAAGGCGATTGCCGCGGCACCCGAATTCTTGAGCGACTGCAACTGCGCCGTCATGTCCAAAGCGGCGGCGTCGTACTCCTCGTTACCGGCGGCCTTCAGACCTGCGGATTGCAAAGCACTGGTCATTTCTTCGCCGAACAGCTCACCGTAAGCGGTGCTGCCGTGCAAGACTCCGACGCTGCTGTAACCCTTGGACTTCGCGTACTCGGAAATTCCGCGAGCGGTATCGGTCGCACCCGGAGCCAGATCGAAGTTGAGCGGGAACTTCGAGGGGTCCGTCGAATCGGGCGAGGGAGCCATGCTCATCGAGAGAATGTTGTTCTGCTTGAGGATCGGCAGAACCGCAGCCGCGATCGACGACGGACCCGAGTTCAGGTAGAGGTCAGGCTTGTTCCCCGAATTGATGGCTTCGCGCAGCTTGGTGACGGCGATGGTTGCGTCACCCGCGTCGTCCACCGTAGTGAGCTCGATCTGACGGCCACCGATCCCCCCGGCTTCGTTCTGGACCTGAACGCCCGCCTTGGTGGCGAGCAGCGAGGTCTGCGAATTAGCCGCGAGGACTCCCTGTGCACTGATCCCGCCGGTCAGCAGCACACGGTAGGGCGAGTCCGCACCTCCGTCGGACTCCGAAGAACCACTGCACCCTGCAAGAGCCAGAGCCGTCACGGCAACTGCCGCAACAAGAATGGGCCGACGATTCATGTCTGCACTCCTAGAACACATGTATGCACCGAACGTCAGGCGAATACCTGACGAAAGAATGATCGGCCGGTGGACGTGCCTGATTTCGAGCACCAGCCAACCAAGCACCCGCTTGATGATCTAGCAAGCAGTTGCTTGGGATGGAGCATAGAATGTGATCTGGATAACGTCAAACGCTGAAAAGTGGAGTCATGGAAGCGGACGCTATGCACATTGAGGCGGCGTCGACAGATCTCTTCCCGCTGGGTGGAAACGCCGAAACGGCTCCACGCCCTGGCGGATTCGACGAAATGAATCCGACAGGGCGTGGAGCCGTTTGTGTAAAGGTCCGACTATCGCTGGTTGCGGGGCTTCCAGACCACCAACGCGTTGTTGCGCGGAATCGGCACGAGATCCCGGCGATAGCCCGCATGGACTTTCGCGATCTCCTCGGCCAATTCGCGGACGCGATGCTGCAGAGCCTCGACCTGGTTGGTCAGTTCGATGATTCGTTTGATTCCGGCAAGGTTGACTCCCTCGTCCTGCGAAAGCCGTTGTACTTCACGAAGAAGCGCAACATCGCGCGGGGAGTAGCGTCGTCCGCCACCGGTGGTTCGATGCGGGGTGACCAACCCGAGTCGGTCGTAGTTACGCAAAGTCTGCGCGTGCATTCCGGCCAACTCGGCTGCCACCGAGATCACGAAGATCTGAGCGTCAGGATCGACCGTCGCATCCCATTGATTCTGCGGTCGCTCTGTCATCATGCACCGGCCCACCCGGCCCGTGGATCGAACCCGCTCGCCTTCTCGGCTTCGAGATAGGTTTTCAGCGCTTCGATCGCCGGGTCGTCCAACTTCTGCGGAACGGATACCTTGACCGTGACCAGAAGGTCACCGGCACCGTCCGGCCGCTTGGGGATACCGCGTCCGCGAACTCGCAGAATGCGTCCGTCCACCGTTCCAGCCGGAACCTTCACTCCGACACGGCCTTCCAAAGTCGGCACGGACAGTGTCGTTCCCAGCACCAGCTCGCCGTAGCTCACCGGAACCGTCAGTGTCAGGTCGTCGCCGTTGCGTCCGAAGACACTGTCCGGCTTGACGCGGATGTTGACGAACAGGTCGCCGGCCGGAGCGCCGCGGAGTCCCGCTTCGCCCTTGCCCTTGAGTCTGATCTTCTGACCGTCGCTCACACCGGCAGGCACGCGAACCGTGATGGTCCGTGTGCGATTGGTGACTCCGCTACCGTGGCAGTCTTCACACGGCGAGTCGATGATCGAGCCGGTTCCCCGGCAATCGTCACACGGCTCACTGAATCCGAAGGCGCCCTGGTTCCGGCTGACCACGCCGGTTCCGTTGCAATGTGGGCACACTCGCGGGCTGGTGCCTGGCTTTGCGCCGCTGCCGTGACACGTGGTGCACGACGTAGGGCTGGTCAGACGAAGAGGGACGGTGACACCGAGCGCTGCTTCACGAAAGGCGAGCGTCGTCTCGGTCTCGAGATCCTTGCCTCGACGCGGGCGGTTGGGCGCAGCTGTTCGCTGGCCCGCTCCCCCGCGGTTGAACAATCCGCCGAAGATGTCTCCGAGACCCGAGTCCTGCCCACCGGCCCCGCCGCCGAACAGGTCGTTGATGTCGAAACCACCAGCGCCGGGGTTGAATCCGCCGCCGCCCTGCGCGCGGGGGCCGAAGCCGCCGCTGGCAAAGAGGCGCCGAGCCTCGTCGTACTCCTTGCGCTTGTCCGGATCAGACAGAACGGCATGAGCTTCACTGACGGACTTGAAACGCTCTTCGGCCTTCGCATCGTCAGGGTTGGCGTCGGGATGAAGATCCCGAGCCAGCTTGCGATACGCCTTCTTGATTTCGTCGGCCGTCGCGGTGGACGAGACGCCCAGCTCCTTGTAGAAGTCCTTCTCGATCCACTCCCGTTGACTCACTGGGCGTCTCCTCCTCTCACTCTTACTTCGCTTCTTGTTCTGAACCGTCTGCAGGCTTGTCGCCTACCCGGTCCGTCACGGCCACCATTGCGGTCCGAAGGACCCGGTCGCCGAGCTTGTATCCCTTGCGCATGACCGTCCCGAGTACCGGGTCGTGGCCTTCGCCTTCATGTTGCACCGCTTCGTGGAGTGCGGGATCGAAATCGTCACCCTCGCTACCGAAGTCGGTCAAACCCAAACCCGTCAGGGTCGTGTTGAGTTTGTCTGCGAGTGCACGCAGTGGACCCGATTCGAGGTCACCGTGTGCCCGAGCGCGATCCAGGTCGTCGAGAATTCCGATGAGCTCGGTGATGACCGAAGCCCGCGCGGTTTCCTTGATGACCTGCTTGTCACGCTCGACGCGACGACGGTAGTTGGTGAACTCCGCCTGAAGTCGCTGCAGATCCGCAGTCCGTTCGGCGAGCTGATCGGTGGCGGATGCTTCCTCCACGATCGACTCTGCTTCCTGAACTACCCCTGTGTCTTCCGAGTCGAGCGGCGGCAGGGATTCCCCCGCCGCCTCTCCCTGTGCACCGGTCTCGGGGTCGACCGGGTTGTTCTCGGGGTTGTCCGAGGTCACTTCTTGTCCGAGTCGGTGGGCTCGTCGACAACCTCGGCGTCGACGACGTCGTCGTCATTGCCTGCGCCGTCGGTGTTTCCGGCCTCGTTTGCAGCGGAAGCCTCGTAGATGGCCTGGCCCAGAGCCTGCGACTCGGTGCCCAGCTTCTCCACTGCGGTCTTCACTGCAGCGATGTCGGTGCCTGCCAGGGCGTCGTTGACGTCCTTGACCGCTGCCTCAACCTTGGTCAGGATCTCCTCGGAGACCTTGCCCGCGTTCTCACCTTCACGCTGCTCCTTGACGAACTTCTCCGTCTGGTGGACCAGCGACTCGGCCTGGTTGCGAACCTCTGCCTCTTCGCGACGGGCCTTGTCTTCCTCGGCGTGAGCCTCGGCGTCCTTGACCATGCGCTCGATCTCTTCCTTGGACAGACCGGAGCCGTCCTGGATCTTGATCGTGTTTTCCTTGCCGGTGCCCTTGTCCTTCGCCGTCACGTGCACGATGCCGTTGGCGTCGATGTCGAAGGTGACCTCGATCTGCGGAACGCCACGCGGGGCGGGCGGCAGATCGGTGAGCTCGAAGGAGCCGAGCAGCTTGTTGTGCGAAGCGATTTCGCGCTCACCCTGGAAGACCTGGATCTGCACCGAAGGCTGGTTGTCGTCAGCGGTGGTGAAGGTCTCGGAACGCTTCGTGGGGATCGTGGTGTTGCGCTCGATGAGCTTGGTCATCACGCCACCCTTGGTTTCGATGCCGAGGGAAAGCGGCGTGACGTCGAGGAGCAGAACGTCCTTGACCTCACCCTTGAGCACACCGGCCTGGAGTGCGGCGCCGACGGCGACGACCTCGTCCGGGTTGACGCCCTTGTTGGGCTCACGGCCACCGGTCAGTTCACGAACCAGATCGGAGACGGCCGGCATACGGGTGGAGCCACCGACGAGCACGACATGGTCGATGTCCTTGACGGCGATTCCGCTGTCCTTGATCACTGCCTGGAACGGCGCACGAGTGCGATCGAGCAGGTCCGAGGTGATCTTCTGGAACTCGCTGCGGGTGAGCTGCTCGTCCAGGAAGAGCGGGTTCTTGTCCGCGTCGACCGTGATGTACGGGAGGTTGATGGAGGTGCTCTGCGAGCTGGAGAGCTCGATCTTCGCCTTCTCCGCAGCCTCACGCAGACGCTGCAGGGCCATCTTGTCCTTGGTCAGATCGATGCCGTTCTGAGCCTTGAACTTGTCGACCAGCCAAGCGACGACGCGCTCGTCCCAGTCGTCGCCACCGAGGTGGTTGTCACCGGAGGTTGCGCGAACCTCGACGACACCGTCGCCGATTTCGAGCAGGGAGACGTCGAAGGTGCCGCCACCGAGGTCGAAGACCAGAATGGTCTGCTCGGTGTCACCCTTGTCGAGTCCGTATGCCAGTGCAGCCGCGGTGGGCTCGTTGACGATACGAAGGACGTTGAGGCCGGCGATCTGGCCGGCTTCCTTGGTTGCCTGACGCTGTGCGTCCTCGAAGTACGCGGGGACGGTGATGACGGCGTCGGTGATGTCTTCGCCGAGGTAAGCCTCCGCGTCACGCTTGAGCTTCATGAGCGTGCGGGCGCTGATTTCCTGCGGCGTGTACTTCTTGCCGTCGATTTCCACGTTCCAGTCAGTGCCGATGTGGCGCTTGACGGAGCGGAGGGTGCGGTCGACGTTCGTGACTGCCTGGTTCTTCGCGGGCTGACCGACGAGAACCTCGCCGTTCTTGGCAAATGCGACCACCGAGGGGGTGGTACGTGAGCCTTCGGCGTTGGCGACCACTACGGGCTCGCCGCCCTCCAGCACTGCAACTACCGAGTTGGTCGTACCGAGATCGATACCGACTGCACGAGCCATAGTGTTCCTACCTTTCGTTCTGCGGTTCTCTGCCCGAGTGGTTGATCTCGAACATGACCGCGAGTTTTTCGCTTGGTGAGCGTCCTCCGCTCAAGTTTGCCTCCGACCGTGGCCGGGAGTCAACTTGAAGTTGAGCCGAGGGCGCTCAAGCTTGTCGAAATGGTCAACTACAGCCCACGTAGATTTGTTCCCGCCTTCCCCGAAAAGCCGGAAAAGTGCGCCACATCACTTCCGTATCTCTCCGAATGGCTAGGATCGGCCGGTGACCGATCCCGACAATTCTCCCGCGCGACCTCCTCGCCCGTCACCTCCACGCCCGGCACCCGAGCGACCCGACGTCTCGGTTCGGCCGCTCCGACCTGCAGCGAGCGACGAGACACCCAAAGCCGTGACATTGTCTACCTCTGCCTGGATCGGCTCGTTCGTCGTCCTGGCCGGAATCGCCGGAGTGGTAGTCACCAGCCTCGACGACGTCCGGTCGGCTCTCGAAGAATCGACTGCGCGCGACAATCCCGGATACTCGTCCACCGACATCTCCGATGCCGTGACCGTCGTACTCGCGGGCAGCGGCGGCGGCGCTCTCGTCCTGGTCCTGCTCGCACTCATGAGCCTTCAACTCCTCCGCGCACGCAAGAACGCCGGGCGGGTGATGACGGCGATCGTGGGAGTCGTGAGCATCGCGGCCGGACTCGGCTTCATGTCTCTGGTCGACGGCGCAGCAGACATCGGCGACGGAGTTCTGAGATGGGGTCCGATTCTCTACTGCGCCCTGGTCGCGGTGGCGGCGATCGCTCCGTTCGCTCCCGGTGTCAGCACCTGGCTGCGGGGACGCCGATGAAGGTTCACGTACAACTGGACTCCGCGCCGGGCGCGGGCGCTGCTCGTAGCCGTGAACTCGCGGAGACCGGCGCCGGTGGCCTGTTCACGTTCGAGGGACCACACGACGTGTTCTTCCCGCTCGTCGAAGCAGCATCGGCCGTCGACCTCGACCTGATGACCAACGTCGCCATCGCATTCCCCCGCAGTCCCATGCATCTGGCGCATTCGGCCAACGACCTGCAGTTGCTCAGTCGCGGCCACTTTCGACTGGGTCTCGGATCGCAGATCAAACCGCACATCGAAAAACGCTACAGCGCAACGTGGTCGCGTCCGGCGGCCCGCATGAAGGAGACGGTCGCAGCGGTCAAGGCGATCTTCACTGCGTGGGAGAACACCTCGACGCTGAACTTCCGCGGCGAGTTCTTCACCCACACGTTGATGCCTCCGACGTTCGATCCCGGCCCCAACCCCTATGGGCCGCCGCCCATCCTGATGGGTGCGCTCGGACCGGTGATGACCAGGACGGCTGCCGAGGTGGCCGACGGACTACTGGTCATGCCGTTCCACACGCAACGTCATTTCCTCGAACGAACACTTCCGGCCGTCGATGCCGGTCTTCGCGAATCTGGCCGCACCCGAGACGAATTCACGATCATCCCGCAGGTCATCGTCGGCGTCGGCCGCGGCGACGATCAACTTGCCGCGGCCGCCAGAGGCGTCCGAGCCCTGCTCTCGTTCTACGGTTCGACGCCCGCATACCGTCCGGTGCTCGACGTCGAAGGGTGGGGCGAGGTCCAACCGGAACTCAATGCCCTGTCGAAGCGAGGTGGCTACACCGAGATGGCGTCGCTGATCACCGATCCGATGCTGACCACACTCGCCGTCGTCGGCACTCCCGAAGAGTGCGCCACCGAGATTCGGCGGCGGTTCGGCGAACATGCCGACGAAGTGTGCTGCTATTTCCCCGGTTACGACGTAGAACCGTCAGACGTGGCGTCGATGATCTCGGACCTGAGGTAAGTGCGAACTCAGATAAGCAGGCCTACAGGCGAATTACTCGAAATCGAATGATTCCGACAGCCGCTGAAGAGTAAACGGTTGCCGCAGTTTGGCGACCACGTTCTGATTCGCGAACATTCCCTTCTCCCAGACCGCTTGCTCACGGGGCCGAGCATCCAGCCAACGCACACGAACCAGGTATTCGCTCAGTTCCTCGTCCTCTGCGTTCTCGCCCAAGCTATTCGCGCGCACAGGACACTCGAGTAGAGGAATCGACTTTCCTTCTGTATCCACATTGAAATCAGCCACTCTGACGGCTGGTTCTTCGACAACACCGACTCCGACGTATCCCGTCGAGGGTATCTCTGCCCACACGCGCGCGCCTTCAAAAAGCTTGAACATAGCTTTTCGATATTTGTCCCCCTGACCCGCTGACACAAACCCGTATTCCCGCATGTCGTCCCAGTTGCGGTGCCGACCCTCCCCAATCGCCACGAAGAAGTCCACACCGTTCCACGTTGGCTGCTTCTTGTTTCCCGCGCCTGCCTGTGGGAGATCGAGAGCCGGGTCAGACATCCAAGACCGGGCGAGGTATTCGCGATCCTCGTCGAACAAGTACTCAAAAAACAGGACGTTGATCGGGACGCCATAGCCCCGGACATACTCGACGATCTGCTCGGTACTCGAATCAAGACCAGTAGCCACGATCACGAGATGATGATCGTTGTTCACTACTTCAGGCACTTCGGATTCGAACCGATCAATGAATGCCGAAGCAAAATCTTCACCAGGGTGATTCTTCTCAAATAAGTCACTCACGGCTTCGAAGGACAGGTCACGCACCCAGAAACCGTATTCCAGTGCCTGAGCGACGACGTCGCGTGGAGTTCGGTCCTTCTTCAGTTCGATTACGTATAGGTCTCCTTCCGCGTCGATGGCGAGGAGATCGATCCGTTTGGCAAAATCCGTCATCACTTGTGGGCCGATGACCAGCAGATCACCGAGGCCGAGTATCTCGATGCGACTTTCGATGATCTTTTCGAGCCGAGCCTCGGACTCGATTACTCGGGGTGGCACGCGCAGGACATCGGTTCCGTCAACACGCCATAATCCGAATTTTACAGGCATCGCGACAGAGTATCCGGTCGACCGAGAACTCAGGCCCCCAAGGTACGGGCCAGCTCGGTCAACGACTCCCGGGCAGCACGCAGGCTCGCGTCACCCTGCTCGATCAGAGGTGCCATCGCCGGAATACGTTG
This sequence comes from Rhodococcus sp. NJ-530, assembly GCF_003860625.1. Taxonomy (NCBI): domain Bacteria; kingdom Bacillati; phylum Actinomycetota; class Actinomycetes; order Mycobacteriales; family Nocardiaceae; genus Rhodococcus; species Rhodococcus sp. NJ-530. The sequence continues at coordinate 1,432,201 of NZ_CP034152.1, read as the reverse complement.
CGCCAAAGTCAGTTCCGCGGTGATGACGGAGACATCCATTCCCATCGACACCCCGAGCACCTGAACGAGTGGCGGGACGGTGTGATCGTTGGCCTCGTTTCCCGAGCCCGGCGCATAGGTGTTTCCGCGGCTGGAGACGATCACCACCGGCTTACCTGCCAGAGGCTGAGTACGCGTGTCGAAAGGCACCGTAGTCCCCAGGACGTGTACGTAGTCGATCCACGCCTTCAACGTGGACGGGATCGACCAGTTGTACATCGGCGCACCGATCACGACGACGTCTGCAGCGGTAAGTTGCTCGATGACCCGAGCCTGGAGTGCTTCCGCGGCGGGATCCGGAATCTCGCCCTCGACTCGCAAGCGTGGTGCATAGTGCAGGGCCGCGTCCGCGAGGTGCGGCAAGGGATCCCGGTGCAGGTCCAACGTCACCGTCGTGTGATCCGGACTGTTCTTCGACCACTGCTGAGCGAACAGTGCGGTCAGATCACGTGAGGTCGAGTGGTGGAGTTCGGCGGACGAATCGATGTGAAGTAGCTGTGGCATCCCTCATCACTACCAGAGCGCGCTCAACTCTTCTCCGCGGCTAGATCGGATTCCGCCGCGTACTGCGCCAGCAGGACTCGTTCGCGCTCGCGACGCGGATAGAAGAACGTCACCACCGCGGCACCGGCACACACGATGATGATCGCCGCGATGTAGGCGTTTGTATCCCCGTCCAGGAAGGCGTTTTTGGCGGCGGTCATGATTTGGTCCGCGTATTGCGGGTAGCGTTCCGCGAGAACTTCGGCGCTGGAGAAGGATTTGGTGAGCGCGGCCTGAGTTTCGGGAGTCACTTCGGATGCGTTCGGCGAGGACGAGATCGCATTTCCCAACGATTTTGCGTACCCGGCCGTGAGTATTCCGCCGAGAATCGACTGCATGATGGCGCCGCCCAGGTCGCGTTGCAGGTCCGAGGTTCCCGACGCCATACCAGCGCGGTGCACGGGAACGGATCCGGTCAGCGAACGCGATGCCGGTGTGCCGGCCAGACCGACGCCGATGCCGACAAGCGCATAGGCCAGCGCGACCTGCCAATACTGTGTGCTTTCGTTCCACAGGAACAGCGCGACGAACAACCCGAGAACCACGAACAGGTAGCCGGCGAGCAGCGTGACGCGGGCGCCGTACCTTTCGATCATGGTCGCCGAGCGCGGCGCAACGATCACCATCGCCAGCGCAGCCGGAATGATCGCCGCACCGGCTGCCAGCGTCGAGTACCCGAGGACGTTCTGCAGGAACTGCTGGCCGATGAACATCGCGCCCATGAGCGAACCGAACACGACCAACCCACCCACCGCCGCGACCCAGAAGGTCGGGCGCGCAGCTACGTGAAGATCGAACAGCGGATTGGCCGCGCGTCGCTGTTGCAGGAAGAACCCGATACCCGCGACAACTGCTATCGCCCCGAGCACCAGAGCCAACGTGCCCGAACCCTTCACCGGCGCAAAGTTGATGGACAACACCAGAGCCCCGATGAAGACGATCGACACTATGCCGCCGAGGTGATCGACTCGCTCGGTCGTCTCGTTGACGTGAGCGGGAACCAACACCAGGGAACAGATCAGTGCCACAAGGGCCAAGGGAAGGGTGACGAAGAAGACCGAACCCCAGTGAAACTGCTCGAGCAGCGCCCCCGAGACGATCGGACCGAGTGCTGAAATCGCGCCACCGATTGCCGACCACATGGCAATCGCCTTGGTTCGTGCCGGTCCGGCCCACAACGCCGTGATGATTGCCAGCGTGGTCGGGAACGCCAGACCTGCCGAGACGCCTCCGACTATCCGAGCGAGGAACAGCACTTCGAAGTTCCCGGCGAATCCCGCCACGATCGACGCCGGAATGGACAGCGCCATGCCGGTGACCAGCAACATCTTGCGGCCGTATCGGTCTCCCAAGGCCCCCAGGTAGAGCACCGTTCCGGCCAGGCCCAGCGAGTAGCCGACCGCGATCAGGTTCAGTTGCGTCTGACTGGCGTCGAAAGCCCGCCCGATATCGGGCAAAGCGACATTCGCGACCGAGAGATTGAGGTTCGCGACCGCAGCGACCAGGATGAGCGTCCCCAGGACGAGGGTGGCTCGATCCGGTGAAGCGGACTTGATGTCACTCGCCATGCGCGTGCTCCCATCGAGGTGGGACCCGAACCTGGGAGTTATGTCCGGATCATCCCGAACTCAAGATAGAACCCTCGTCCGGCGCTCGCATAGTGAACGGGTCCCTATTCGGGCACAATTTCAGCCAGGACGCCCTCGGCGCTGCGGGCGGCGACCAGGCAGGCGCGCGAGGTGAACCTGTCGAAGAGCGGATGTCTGGACAACTCGCGCCATCTGCGGACAGCCGCCGTGGCCCGCGCACGCTGCACCTCCGGCGATTCTTCCGGTTCGCAGCCCAACCGGTCACTTGCCCGGATTCCGTAGCCGCCGATCAGTCTTTGCAGTTGTGCCAGGTCGTCGGGTGGCAGATCCGTGTGTACCGAACGAAGACGCCCGAGCAGGCGAAGTTCGTGAAAGCCGTGAACATCGGCAAGCAACCGTTGCGCCTCCGCCGCGATCTGATCGCCTTCCTCGCTCGGATCGGCTTCGAGGATTCTTCCCAGCGTCACCAGCGCCGTGTGCGATTTGAGCTGATCTGCCCGCTGCCCGAATTGAACGTCGATCACCTGACGCAGTTCGTCCAGGCCGCTGCGCTCCAACAATTCGGCCGCCAGGGACGGTGAATCGGTCGCCCCCAACTTGATCGACGTCACGGCGAGGCGAATTCCGAAGAGCCCGAACCGATCGGCCAATTGCGCCCGCATCGCCGCATCGACCGGCAGCGGACTGTCCTGCCTGGCAAAGCGATCCGCGGAGAGCAGTGCAAGGCTCAGATCCTCGGCCGGAACCTGCGCGAGCGCCGAGAAGGCCGCGAACTCGCTCTGCCTCATCGTCCGAGCAGCGAGCGCGAGTAGACCTGCCACCGGAACCACCGACTGGCACAGGCCGGTTCGCTCCAACTCCTCGGCGAATCGCGCCGCGACGTCCTTCGCCGAAGACAACGCGTCGAGCCTGCCTGCGCCGACCTCATCGGCACGCGAGAGCACTCCGATCACTCCGAGTGGCCCGGATTCTCCGCCCACGTGATCCGCGATCTTCCCGAGGAACTGCATGTCACTGGCGTTGAGAGCCCGCAAGAGGTAGACCACTGCATCCGCGCCCGGTGCCTCACCGTCGGGAACGAGCATGTCCCAGGTGCGGGCCGAGACCTCGGTCGAGAGCGACGAGGTGCCCGGTGTGTCGATGATCGTCGTACGAGCCAATGCCGAAGACGGCCAGTCGACGTCGATGCGGTCCACCGAGTCTGCGGTGTACTCGCCCAGATCGAACGTGAGCCTGCCGTCGCGGCGCGTCACCGGCACGTTGAACTTGGCACCGTTCTCGGCCGTCGCGGTCACCTGCGGCGTCGTCCCGTTCCGATACCAGGTGACGACGCGTGTGCATTCCGTCGCGTCGGTAGGCGCTATATCCTGTCCGACAAGCGAATTGAGCAGCGTCGACTTACCCGCTTTGAGGGAGCCGGCGAGCGCCACCCGGAGTGGCTCGTCGAGCCTGGCCGCACATTCTTCCAACTGGGCGCGCGTCTGCGGCTGATCGGCGTAGGCACGTCTGGCGTAGTCGATCAGGGCGTGTGCCGACTCCACTGCGGTCACGGTGGTCGTGGCATTCATGCGTTGGTCACCTTCGCCGAAGCAGGAGCGGGAGTTTCGCCGATCAGCGTTCCGGCAACGGCGTCGAGCTCCGCGACGACGCGCATGTCGGTCTCCAGACGCTTGATCCGAGCGGCATGTTCACTCGATTCCAACTGCGCGGCTTCCTGAGTGGCGCGGAGGGATTCGTTGATCGAGCGCAACGCCTGCTCGGCGATGTCGGTGAAGTGATCACGCAACAGCCGCTGCACCAGGCGCAGGCGGTCCTTCGACTCCTTGCCCACCTGGAAGCTGACGTCGTCGGCAAACCGTCGGATAGCCGCTTTCGCCTCAGCGCGACGCTTGAGCACCTGAGCCTGCTTGTCTTCACGATAAGCCTTGGTGCCCAGCAGAACCCCGGCGCCGATGGAGATCGGGTTGACCAGAGCCATGCCCATCATCGTGGTGATCAAGCCGAACATGAGCACGCCGCCGTACGAGCCGCGCATGCCGACCAGGACTTTCTGAGTGATGCCGATTCGGCCGGATTCGAGGTCCGCCAATGCACCGACCGGTTCCAGGAAACCGTCGGTGTCGGCGACGTCGAGATGCGGGAGCGCGACGTCACCGGTCTCCGCAAAGTGCTGCGCCACAACTTCTGCCAGCCACTGTGCGCGATCATGCGCCCACACGAAGTTGTCACCGATCGCGGTGGCGATCTCCTGTTCGAGCCACTCCCCCACGACGTCCCAGTCCTTACCGGGATCGCCTTCGTCGACCGTCTCCTCGGCCTGGCGGGTCACCCGGCGCAACCGGTCCCGGAGGTCGTGATCGATGTCGGCGGCGAGGTCTGCGATGCCGTCACCGAGGCTCTGCTGCCACAGTGAGGTCTTCTTGTGCAGTTCCTCGGCCGCTGCCCGGGCACGCTGCAGTCCCGCGACCGCTGCCTGAGCGGTCGACGGATCCTTCAGCGCCGCAAGCTCACTGCCCATCTCCAACGTCAGATGCGCTGCCGCAGAACGCACATCCATCGCAACTGCGCGTCGAGTATTCGATTCGGCACGCGCAACCACGTTGTCCCGCAAGAACTGATAGAGGTCCAAAAATCCGGATTCCGCTTCGAGTTCCTTGTCCCCCAGCCTCAGCGCGTGCGAGCGCAGTACCGAGGAGATCGGAATGAGCGGCAGATCCAACCCGGCACGCTGGAGATGTCCGCGATCGGCGTCGAGGATCTGCCGCCAGTGCGGGTACAGATCGGTCTTGCTGATCAGCCCGGCCACCGCAGGACACAGATTGACGACCTGGCGGATGAATCCCAGCTCCGGTTCGGTGAACTCCTGGCTGGAGTCCGACAGAACCAACACTGCATCGGCCGCAGTGATCAATCCCAATGTTCCTGCAGCATGAGGATTTCCATGACCGCCGACACCAGGGGTGTCGATCAGAACCAAACCGTCGGCCAACAGCGGACTGGGAACACCCACTTCCACACGCAGAACCTCACGCCCTTCGGCGCGAGGCGTGGCCGGGGTGATCCCCATCAGTTCCTCGAGTGGGAGGGACACCCGGATCGGCGCCGCACCCGGATCGGCGAGAATCAATTCGGCGACCGCGGTCTCCGCGTACTGAACTACCGTCGCCACGGCCGTGGTCTCGTCGTCACCGACCGAGCACACGTCGATGCCTAGCAGAGAATTGACGAACTGGCTCTTGCCCTGCTTGAGGGGACCGACCACCACGATGCGAATACGCGGATCATTGACTCTCACCTGAGCGTTCTCGAGTCGGCGCACCAGATCCGTGCGCCCGAAATCCTTCGCCACGACGGCTGTTCGTTCGAGCAACGACGCCGTCGACGACGCGACGCGCGCCTTCCGGCTGCTTACCTGACTCGCTGAATCACTCATGAGCTACGTTGACCCGCAATTCTTCCCGACTCGAATATCCGGCCCTGCGAACGCATAGCGCACGCAGGGCCGGATTTGTTACATCAGGTCATTTTGACCGATTTCAGTTCCTACGTCAGCAGATCAGGGATGCAGGTGATCGACAACCGCAACCGGGTCGATGTGATCGACCGGCGCTGCAACCGAATCCTCGGCGAAGAGCGAGTGTTCGGTATCGGCGCTCAGACCCGAAGTGGAACCCGAACCGAAAGCATCGGTCGCATCGATCGACGACCACGGGTTCAGCGCACCGGTCAACGAACTCGTCAGGTCGGACACTCCGCTCACTGCTCCACCGAGGGATCCGCCCAGGTCAGCGACTCCGCCGCCGCCAACGGTACCGCCGCCGTCGACTGTGCCACCGGCAGCTGCGGCTGCGTCGGCACCGATCGAACCGGTCACGTCGGTGACTGCTCCGACAGCCCCGCCGAGCGATCCGCCGAGATCGGTGACGCCGTTCAGTGCGCCGCCGAGCGATCCGCTCAAGCCGGCCGCAGCGTTCGTGGCTGCTTCGAGACCTGCTGTTGCGTCGAGACCTGCTGTTGCGTCCAGAGCACCGCCCACAGTTGCTCCGAGATCACCGGTCACAGCGCCGAGGTTCAGGCCGTCCGCCGCGATGCTTCCGAGGTCGACGGAAGGCAGTTCAGCGGAGATCGGGCCGAGGTTCACTGCGCCGAGGTCGACGGAGGGCAGGTCGGCACCGATCGAACCGGTCTCGATTCCGCCGAGGTTCAGTGCCGTGTCCAGCGCTCCACCGAGTGCACCTTCGGCACCGAGAACGCTGTCGAGAGAGCCCCCCAGCCCGAGGCCCGCGCCCAGCGCACCGTCCAGCGCGCCGGTCAGGTCCGTGCCCACGGAACCGACAGCACCCAAGCCGCCTGCACCTGCGAGAGCGGTGTCGAGAGCCGCAGCGACACCGGCTGCCAAGCCTGCTTCACCGCCCAGACCGAGTGCACCACCGAGGTCGATTCCGGTAAGTCCGCCTGCGCCCAGCGCTGCGTCGAGAGCGCCGCCGAGACCGCCCGCGAGCCCGGCATCGACGCCGAGTGCCGAACCGAGAACACCCTCGAGGGCCGTCGACAGATTCGCGCCTCCGCCCAGAGCTGCCGCGAGGTCTGCGCCGAGACCACCTTCGAGGTCGAGTGCTCCCCCGAGCAGTCCACCGAGTGCGCCACCCAGGTCGGCTCCGACCGTTCCCCCGGCACCGAGGGCGCCGGAGAGTGCCGCGCTGAGCTGCGCGCCGAGGTCTGCGCCGCCGCCGAGTACGGCGTCGAGGTCGAGTCCGCCGCCGAGACCCAGTGCTGCGTCGAGTGCGCCGCCCAATGCAGTTTCCAGACCGCCGCCGACGCCGAGTGCTCCGCCGAGGGCGCCACTCAGGGCAGCACCGAGATCGAGGCCGCCCGCGATATCGGTGAGAACGCTGACATCCGTGATCGCGCCGAGGACGCCACCGAGCGATGCACCCAGATCGGCGCCGATCGTGCCGCCGGCTCCCAGGACGCCCGAGAGTGCGCCGGACAATGCCGTGCTGAGGTCGCCTGTCAGAGCGCCGGCAAGATCCAGGCCGCCGCCGAGTGCAAGAGCGGATTCCAGTGCGCCGGTCAGGCTCGCGCCCAGTTCGCCGCCTATGTCAAGGAGACCGCTGAGGTCTGCTGCGCCGCCGAGGAGTCCACCGAGAGCCAGGCCGAGATCGGCTCCGAGGTCACCACCGATGGCGAAGACGGGTGCGAGAGCTCCGCTGAGCCCTGCCGTCAGGTCGAGTCCGCCGACTGCGCCGATCGCGGCGTCGAGGGCTGCTCCCAGCTCCGCAGTCAGGCCGCCGGTCACACCGAGGGCGCCGCCCAGAGCCGCGCTGAGCTGTGCGCCCAGATCGAGAGCTCCTTCGAGATCGAGTGCGCCGCCCAAACCGAGACCGGCTTCGATCACAGCGCCGAAGGCTGCGCCGAGTTCGGCACTGATCTCGCCACCGATGGCAAGCGCAGCGCTGAGGGCTGCTGCGAAGTCGCCGACCAGGTCGAACTGGCCGCCGAGGGCGCCTCCGACTCCGATTCCTGCACCGGCGCCGAGACCCAGGCTGCCGCCGAGGCCACCACCGAGACCACCGGTGAGTCCACCACCGAGACCACCGCCGAGTCCGAGACCGCCGCCGATTGCACCGGCAGCGGACGCACCGGCGTTGACGATCGCGGACAGGTCGGCGCCGCCACCGGCAAAGAGTCCGGACTCGGCGACCAGCGGAGCGACCGCGACGATGTCGGCGGGGCTGACGTCGCACAGACCGGCAGCATCGAGTGCCGCGGTCGGGTTGGCGCAGTAGTTGGCAGCTGCCTCGTCGTCACGAAGTAGCCCGAGGATGAATTCGAGTACGGCGTTCGTTGCCATGGCGGGTTCTCCTGAAGTTCGTTGACCGGGTTGTTGCCGGTGGGTAGTTGCCGGTGGTCCGGAAACTGGTGCGCTGCCAGAGGTAGCGAGTGGAATCAACGCTAAGAACTTTTGCGACTGGGGCCAACGGGGAGCACCCCCCTCTTCTCCAGGGACAGGTGGGGAAGCCCCCATTGGGCTACGCCCGGTCGGAATAGGGGATTTGCCCCGATTAGGGGATCGGTCCCCTACTTCGTCGCGACGCCTCCGATCCGGTAACGATCTAGGTCCTGAAACCGACATCGCAGACAACCGCGACAGTCCTTCTGTCGCCCACGACCAGGGGAGTTCGTTCATGGCGGCAGGGCTCGGCATCAGCATCGGTTCGGCCACTCTCGTAGCTGTCACCGACGGCTCGACCGGTGAAACGCAACAGGTCCGCTTACCCAGTGCGCTGCAATTGGACGACGGATCCGTCATCACCGGATTTGTCGAGCGCGTCGGAGACCCGATTCCGATACTTGCCGCCGACGGTACCGAGTACCGCGGCGAGGCTCTCGCGGCGACGGCTGTCGGCGCACTGGTAGACCAGGCAGGCGGCAACGAAGGGCCAACTGTCGTCCTGGCTCACCCGGTGGGGTGGAACCGCCACACAGCACGCACCATGGAGTCCGCTCTGGACGACGCCGGGGTTCACGGGGCGACTCTCGTCGCCGAACCCGCAGCCGTCATGGCGTGGCTCGCCGCTTCCGGAACTGTCGTCAGCGACGGTCTGACCGTCGTCTACGACCTCGGTGCTCGCTCGCTCGACGTCACGATGATGTCCACGACCGACGGACGAAGCGAGATATTCGGTAAGCCGCTGCGCAGCGAGGACATCGGCGGCGACGAATTCGATCACCTCGTCACCGTTCACCTGCTCGATGCGGTTTCCGACCAGTTCGCAACCCTTGATCCCTTTGCACCCGAGACGATTGCAGCGCTGGAAACTCTGCGCGAGCATGCCCGCGCAGCCAAGGAGGAACTTTCCACCGAGACGGAAACCGTTGCCCGCGTGGCGCTTCCCGGTGCCGTCAGCGACGTTCGACTCGTTCGTTCCGAACTCGAAGATCTGATCCGGCCCGCCCTCACCGAATCGGTGGCATTGGTTCGCGAAAGCCTGCGATCTGCCGGCGTCGAGTCCAGTGACGTCAATCAGGTTGTCCTGGCCGGCGGAAGCTCGTCCATTCCCCTTGTCGCCGAACTACTGTCGGCGGAGCTTCGTGTCCCGGTGATCGCCGACGCCGATCCAGCGTCGTGCGCGGCGTCCGGCGCCGCGGCCCTCGCACTCGACGCCAGAGACTCGCAAGTACCGGCCGCCGCCACTGCAGTGATTCCCGCCGAGCCGTCTCGCAAGCCCGCACCAGTTCCCGCCTTCTCCACTCCGTTGCTTGCCGAGCCGACCGAAGAAGAGAACACGGCGACTCGACGCTCGTCGAGGGTCGGCGTCGTTGCTGCAGTGGTGGGAGCATTCATCGTGCTCGCCGCAGGCGGGCTCGGAATCGGAACTGCCATGGACAAGATCAACGTTCCGTCCAGTTCGGCGAACACCACCAGCGAGTCCACCTCCTCGACCGCTTCGACCACCGCGGGCTCTACTCCCGGCAGCACCACGGCAGCGGAAGCGGCAGGCACCGGATCCACGACTGCGAACAACGGCACTCGAAGCAATCAGCCCGGTTCTCCTGCTGCCGCAGGCGGCTCGACGACGGCGCCGGGGGCAGTTCCGGTTGCCGGCGCACCGGCGGGATCCTCGCCCGCACCGGGCGAGACCGCTCCGTCGGCGCCTGCACCTGCCGCACCCGGCGCCCCGGCGCCCGCACCTGCTCCCGCCCCGGCACCAGCGCCCGCACCCGCGCCTGGAGCCGGCGTCGGGACCGGTATCGGTGACGCTGCGACCGGCATCGGAAACGGAGTCGGCGGTCTGGTCGACGGTGTCGGCAACGGAGTCGGCGGCGTGGTCGGAGGTCTCGGTAACGTCGTCGGTGGTGTCGGAAACGTGGTCGGTGGTGTCGTCGGCGGCGTCACCGCACCGATCCGCTGACCGGCGGTCTTTCGATGAACCGTGACAACGGCACCGAATCGTCGTTCATCGCAGGACTTTTGCGCGACGTCGACCTGACTGCATCGCCACTGCGCCTGTTCGTCACCGGGACCGATGCCAGCGCTCGGCCCCAAGTGACGAGGGTTGTACGGAAGCGAATCGAATCGGGTGACAAGCCCGTGGTCACCGCAGTCACGCATGACGTCCCCGCCGACGCGATTGTGGTGATTGCGGACGCGCAAGCTCTGACCTCCGATGAAATCCGTGCCCTGAAAGAGCTTGTCCAACGTGACGACCTCGGAGTTGTCGTAGCCTCCGATCGGATCGATCCACCACTCGCACCGATCTACTCGAACATCTCGAGTTTCGGCACCGTGTTGCATCTGAACCCGTTGAACCGAAACGATATTCGGAAGATCGCGGCCGAGCGAAGAGTCCCGCTCGACGACCGCGCCGTGGTGGCGCTCGAGGATCTGTCCGGTGGTTCCTTCGGGGCGATCGAAGCGTACTTCGCCGCCGCCTCGGCAGGCCGCCCGGAAATGCCGAACGCCATACGCACACACATCCTCCACCAGGTCACCGCTCTGCATCCGATCGAGCGCGAGATCCTCGAAGTTTCACTCGCCGTCCCGGACATCGACGCCTTCGAGCTCGATCTGGGACAGGAGAAGTTCAGCCTCACAGCTGCATTCGACCGGGCACTGGCGACCGGACTGTTCGGTTCGCGATCACCACTCGTCGCGAGCGTGCTCGCCGAGTCGACTAGCACCGGGCGTATCCGCAGCGAGCTGATCAGAATCGTCGAATCACGCGCACACACGAGAACCCTCGATATCGACACAGCACGAAGACTTTTCGACTCCGGCATCCGCCACCGCGATCTCACGGGTGTACTACGAGACGCCGTCGAGGCGAGCACGCCGGCGGTCGCGGCAGATCTCTTTCGCCGCGTGAATTCGATCGAGCCTCTCGGCGTGGCCGACACGCTGCTGTACGCCCAGGTCTCGGCTCGCAGTGGTGACCTCGACACTGCCTGCCGTCTGGCCGATTCCGTCATCGCCGCACCCGATCTCGACGACGCGAGATTGGCTGCGGCGGTGCGAATCCGCGCAGCTTCGTCCGCAGCATGCGGCCAACTCGGCGCCGCTGCAGATCTCTACACCTGGCTGGGGCCAGGGCGCACCGGAAACGAATCCCCCTTCGCCGCAATCACTTTCCTCGGCATCGGCAAGGTCGATGACGCGAACGCGGCGCTCACCGGGCACACCGGATCACCGTCGAGCTCGACGGTCGGCGCTACCACACTGGCCAACGGACTGATGCAATCGGTCACCGGGAGCGCGCCGAGTGCGCTCAACACGATGTCGCGCGCACTCTCACTCCCCGGCGGAGCCGACACATCTGAATTCCAGCCTGATTCCGCCCCGGCGCTGGTAGCTCTTGCACTCCTGCACAACGGTGCCCATGAACGGGCCGCCGCTGTCGTCACGGCCGCGATCGCCGCCGACGACGCAAGCAGCCACACGTGGGCGCGACTTCACCTTCTCGGCGCCTGGATCGCGATGGTCCGCGGGCAGGACGCGATTCTCGAAGACCTACCGCAGGAGGTAGTCCGCGGCCCCCTCCGTGAGCGTGACGCACTGTTTCTGCATGCTCTGATCGTGGGTCTTGCTCGGCGTTCCGGCGATCTCGCCCAGCTGCGTCGAGCTTGGTCGGGCGCGGCAGGCACCCTCTCGTCCTGCAGCGTTGATCTGTTCGATCTGCTTCCCATCGGCGAACTGTGGCTTGCGGCAGTACGGCTCGAGGAGACCGAGCAGGTCGAGCATCTCGTCGACGACGCGCGCTCCCTCCTCCGCGCGCTCGGCGAGCCGCCGCTGTGGTCGTCGCCGCTGCATTGGTACGGCGTCCAGGCGTCGATCCTCTCGCAGTCGCCGGCCGATCTCCTCCCACACGCCCATACACTCGCCGAATCAGCCAAAACTCACACTTACGCAGCCGGTTTGGCGACCGCCGGACGCCAGTGGCTCCTACTCATGCAAGGCAACGTCGACGCAGACGATGTCGAAGCCGCCGCACGAACGCTCAGTCGGATCGGACTCCCGTGGGACGCCGCTCGCCTTGCCGGCGAAGCAGCGCTGCGCACCCCGGACACCAAATCGGCCACGGCACTGCTCCACGTTGCGCGCTCGCTACGCACAACGTCGACGGCCGAGACGAATGCAACCGATACCACCACAAGTGCGGCGCCACCGTCGGTGTTGACCGAGCGCGAACAAGAAGTTGCCGAACTCGTCGTCGTCGGACTGACGTATCGGGAAATCGGCGAACGCCTCTACATCTCCGCTAAAACCGTCGAGCACCATGTCGCACGCATCAAGCGGCGTGTCGGGGCGCAGTCTCGTTCGGAACTGCTCACCATCCTTCGCAGCATGACACCGTCGAACAAGTAGTTAGCTGCATATTGTCCAGAGGGTTGCGTATATCCGTTTAAGTGATAGTTTTCACAGGAATCAGGACATGCCTGCCGAGCAAAGTTCGGTAACTGTGAAACGGGGATCGCTATGAAGTGGGGAGTCGGACTCGCCGTCGGCAACAAACGAAGCATTGCTGCGATCGCGAGACCTGACTCGGAGCTGGTGACCCTCGAACGCGAATCGGTTCTGCACCACGCCCCCGACGGCACCGTGCAACTAGGCGGAACCGCGGCGGGGTCCACCGGGTTGCGCGGGTTCCTCGACAGGGTCGGCACCGACGATACTGACAACTTCTCCGAGCACATGACGCGAGGGGAGGAACTGGTAGCGACAGCAATGTATTGCCTGGTCAAGGAAGTCCGAACACTCACCGATCAGAACCTGAACATCTCTGCGGTGATCCCCGCGGGTTGGTCGAGCGATTCCGTCGACGTACTGCGCGGCGCACTCGACAGCATGAATCTCGACGGCGTCGAACTGATTTCAGAAGATGAAGCCTCTGCGGCTTGGCTCGCGGATCCGGACGCCGACGACCGTGCTGCTCGCGGAGCCGCAGCGTTGGCCGCACCCTTCTCGATCACCTCTACCTGTCCCGAACCCCAGCCAACCGATTTTGCCGAGCCAGAGGACACCCCCGAAGAGTTTCCGCCGTTCGTTCTGATCGAACCGGAGCCGGAATCCGGCGTGGAGGCACCGGTCACGAAAGAACCGAGCATCGACGGTTGGCTGAATCGCCAGTGGCGGTCGGAGCGCCGACCGATCATCGCCGCAGCAGCCGCCGCAGTCTTTCTGACCGTGTCGGGTTGCGCGGCCGCGGTCATCATCGGACACACTCCGACCATTTCAGCACCCAGGATTCTCGACGCACAATCTTCCCTGTCCCCGGGACGGACACAGCTGCCACCCCGACGAGTTCATCCGGGACAGGCACGCAATCAGCGACCTCACCCCCACCGGAAGTACCCGCTCTCGGCGCGCAGCCGACGGCGCAGTCGTGGGCATCCGAAGCGGAATCGACCTCATCCGAATCCCAGCCCATTCCGGTGAGTCCGGGCACCGGTACAGAGAAATCCACTACGGCGAACGTCCCCGCGCAACAGGGATCGCCGATCACCATCCAGATCGATCCCCTTCGGATCGAGAACCTGCCGCCGGTCGTCGGACCGCTGGATCCGGTCGATCCGGATACCCCGGACACTCCCGCCGTGACCGCCCCCACTGATACACAGACAACGCCGACGCAGCCGTCCAACCCGACCGACACAACCGATCCGGTGGTTCCGAATCCCGACATGCCCGTCATGCCATTGGCCCCGAGACCCGGAATGCCAAGTTAGACAGAATAATTCGACTTGCCGACAACAGGCACATATTCCTCGTCGAAACTTTTCCCCTATGGTGGGTGCGGTACCTACCGGCTCGGTGCCGGGGACTTGAAGGGATTTCATGCGTAACTCGTTGGCGATCCGCACCGCTGTGGTCGGCGCCTCGGCACTACTGCTCGCAGCTCCATTCACCACGACGGCATCGGCAGAGCCCGCCTCCGACACGCATGTCGAACAACTCGGGGCAGATCAGCTTCCGGCTGAGCTGATCGAGGCGATCACACGCGATCTGAAGATCTCCCCACAGGAGTATCTGGACCGCGCTGCCAAAGCTCAGGAACTCGGTGCATACGCCCAGGAATTCAAGTCCGAGCGCCCTGGCGACTACGCCGGCTCGTGGATGGGACTCGACGGTCAACCCGTCGTAGCCGTCACCACCACCGAAGCTGCACGCATCGCGGCCGACGACGGTTACCGCACGCACGTCGCCCCCGTCTCCGCCGACACCCTCGAGAAGACGCTGGCCGACGTCAACGGATGGATTGCCGGGCTGCCCAAGGAAATCTCACGCGCAGTCAATTCGGCGACTATCGACGTCCTGAACAACCAGGTCGTCATCGACGTCGCGAACAGCCCCGTCGGGCAGGCGCTCAATCTTCCGACCCTGCTCGAGAACACCAAGATCGTTCTCAGCCCGGACGGTGGCGGATCGGTTGATCCCGGAGCACTCGGCGGCGACACCTACATCACGTCGACAGGCCCCATTCGCGAGACACCGACCGAGAACATCTCGGTCTGCTCGTTCGGGTTCAACGCCGTCGACGATCAGAACAATGCTCTCAATATCAGTGCCGGACACTGCAATCCGGCCGAGGGTTCGAAGTCGCCCGTCTACCTGCCGAATCACGCGAACGTCGACGACAGTCAGTTGATCGGAGCATTCTCACAGTCTTCCGTCGGCAACAACGCCGGCGATCTCGATTACTCGGTCATCAAGTTCGACCAGTCCGGCATCGACGCGGGCCTCGACCGTGCTGCCGTCCGCGGTGCCAACGGGACCACCCTCGCGATCACCGGAACGGCACGTCCCGTGATCGGCGCTCCCATCTGCAAGTCCGGCCAGACGTCGTCCTTCACCTGTGGTGTCGTGGCAGCCGATCGCGTCGAAACTCAACTGGTCATGGCGGACGGTGATTCACGAACCGTTCGCGGATTCGCCGGCACCGCGTGCACCCTCGCCGGGGACAGTGGCGGCGCCATCGTCTCCGGAACCTTGGCTCTGGGCATCACCAGCGGCTCCAACAGCAGCGGAGCACCCAGTTGCAACGAAGCGAACCTGGTACTGGCGACCTCCGGTGGAACCTCGAATCTGGGTATTCCGGTCGGAGACATCCTCGACGCGGCAGATCGCGCTTCCGGTGGCGGTGTCGGTGCCGGAATCCGCGTCCGCACTGCAGGTTGACCAACCACTGATTCACGCACTGTGCCCGCCGATCCGTTTCGCGATCGGCGGGCACAGTGCTGTTGTCGGTCGGGGTCAGCGCTGTCTGCTCATGTAACGGGTGGGAATAGCGCGTTCGAACCCATATAGTCATGGTCGACTGTGATCGGCTCACCACAAGTCCGTGAGCCGTATCCGTGTGCTCCCAGGGGGGTGGTACGCGGTCAACGAAGTGGAAAGGCCCACATGCGAAGCTCCATCGCACGTCGCGCCGCAGTGTTCGGTTCGGCCGCGCTGCTGCTCCTCGGACCGATCACCGCGGTCGCGAACGCAGAACCGAACGAATCCGGGGTATCCGATCAGGCAGCCCATCTGCCCGTCGAACTCGCCGAAGCCCTACAGCACGACTTGGCGCTGACGCCCGACCAGTTCGTCTCGCGTTCCGAACTCGCGCAGAAGCTCGCGGAGTTCGCCGCCATCGCGCGCGTCCAGTTTCCCGACTCTTTTGCCGGAGTGTGGCTCGACGACCTCGGTAAGGGCGTAGTCGCTCTCGCTGACGGTCGAGACAAGGATGCTGCCCGCGAGGCCGCCGAGAAGGCCGGTTTCGAGGTCAAGGACGTCGCGCAGAGCGAGCAGGCTCTGCAAAGTCAACTCTCGGCACTCAACACCTGGCTCGATTCGCAGCCTGCCGAGGTCGCAGACCTCGTGCGTGGCATTGCCGTCGACGTCGTCGGCAACGGAGTCGCCCTCACCGCCGATCCTGCCGCCGGCATCGAATTGCCTGAGTTCCTGAAGCGGACCGTCGTCCATACCGCTGCTCCGCTACTGGTTCCCCCGATCGTCGCGGACCTCATCCCCGCAACCGGATCCGCAACCGGCGACGCCGCACTGGGCGGAGACGCCTTCGGCGCAACCTCCGGTAACACTGGACTGCGTTGTTCGTTCGGCTTCAACGGCACCGACGGTTCAGGGCGCACAGTCAACATCAGCGCCGGTCACTGCGATCCCAACCGTGCCGCTGCCGGCACCTCGAACTCCAGCCAGGTCTTCCCGATGGTGAACAACCAGACCGGGCCCCGCGTCGGGTACTTCGCCAAGAGCAGCTTCGACGGGCGCGACTACTCGATCATCAACATCGACGACAACGCGAAGTACCGCTTCGAGAACAACAGCGTGCGGGTCCCGTTCAACCGCTCGGTCAACATCACCGGTACCGCCGATCCTGTCGTGGGCGCCCCGGTCTGCAAGGCAGGATCGACCACAGGCTTCAGCTGCGGCGTCGTCACCGGCGTCAACCGCGTCGCAAAGGTTTTGGATCACACCCTCGACAACGGCTTCACCACCAACATCTGCGTCCTGCAGGGTGACAGCGGTGGCCCCATCGTCTCCGGAACATTGGCAGTGGGCATCACGAGTGCGTCCAACGTCGCCACCTCTCCCCTGTGCGAGATCGCTCAGGCAGAGACACTGTTCGGGCAAGAAGCCCCGACCCAGTACGCGACGCCGATCAACGACATCCTCGCCGCCAACCCAGGCCTGAAGGTTCGCGACTACTGATCACACGCATTCCTCGAGACAGCAAAACGGGCGCCACACCTTCTGAAGGTGTGGCGCCCGTTTCGGCGTTCGTGACGTTCTACTGGAAGAGAGTTGTTCCAGCCGGAGCGTTCAGAACCTTGATCAGGTCCAAGCCCGCGACGACGGCGGTTCCGCCGCCGGCGAGGATGGTACCGGCGACTCCACCGATACCGGCCCCTGTGACAAAGCCGGGCAGGCAGCCGACGACCAGGCCGGCCAGACCCACGATGCAACCGATGACCGCCCCGACGATCGTGCCGGTGAGGCTACCGATCTGCGTGGCAAGCCCGAGCTGTGACTGGAACTTCTCGATTGCCTTCTGATCCTCGTCAGGCGAAGCAACCGGGGTGAACTCGGCAGCGACCGGCTTCGGCTTGGAGCTGGCCGGGTCCAGGTTCGGCTTGAGGGTGAGGGTCTTGCCGTCCTCACTGACGGTCTCGTCGAACGGGAACTGAACGTCGCCGAGGTTGAACGCGAGCGGAAGGCTCACGAGAGTTGCGCCCTGGCTGTTCTGCAAGTCGACGTGAGTTCCGTCGCCCGAGACCCGGAATGCTCCGGCGTCGATGGTGGTGACAACGGCCTGGTCGACGACCTCGGCGGTGTACGAAACGTCGGGTGACGTCTCCGGAGCTGCGTAAGAAGTACCTGCAGCGATGCCCGTAGCGGCAATGGTCATCGCTGCGACGGCCGCAGCTTTTCGAATGAACATTTTTGATCCTCCCCGGGATCGGGCGGGCGTCAGTCGATGACTCACACCACCCGTTTCCCCTGTGCGTGACGGGCGTAACGATAACAGCCGGTCGGTTGTTCTCACCTGCTCGGAACCCGACTTAGGGCTGCCTGACAGATGGACACCTGACGGGCACCGCCTAACGTGACGACCAGACATGTCTGCGTCTGGCCCAGCCCGTCCGACGCAGAAGATCGATCTCTCCAGGCCACGAGCGGTTACCAGCCGGTACCTACAGGCTGGTAATGCTAGTTACTGGCGGGTAACATAACGCAGGTTAGTATCAGTGGGCTGTCCCGAGGTGGCCGACGCGTCGCCCTGAAACGAAAGGCCGCGACATGAATGCCCTGACGATTACGTTGGGCACGATTGGTGCTCTGCTGAGCTTGGTGTGTTGGTACATCTTCCTCTCAGGCGCGCTGAGGATGTTCAACACCGTGCGCATCGGCCAGTCGGCACCCGATCGATGGCGCCCGTTCTTCCCTCGCTTCAAGCAGATGATCATCGAGTTCATCGCGCACACGCGCATGAACAAGTTCCGCAGCGTCGGCTGGGCCCACTGGCTCGTCATGGTCGGCTTCCTCGGTGGGTTCCTGCTGTGGTTCGAGGCCTACGGCCAGACGTTCAACCCCGAATTCCACTGGCCCATCTTCGGTAACACGTGGGCGTGGCACCTGTGGGACGAGATCCTCGGCCTGGGCACCGTCATCGGTATCACCACGCTGATCGTGATCCGTCAGCTCAACCACCCGCGTCTGCCCGCGCGCCTGTCCCGTTTCGGCGGCTCCAACTTCAAGGCTGCCTACGTCATCGAAGGCATCGTCCTGCTCGAGGGCCTGGGCATGATCATGGTCAAGGCAGGCAAGATCGCGACCTACGGTCACGCCAACCCGTGGACCGACTTCTTCACCATGCAGGTCGCGAAACTGCTTCCCGCCAGCCCCGTCATGATCTCGGTGTTCGCATTCGTGAAGCTGATGACCGGCATGATCTGGCTCGCGATCGTGGGCCGCAACATCACCTGGGGCGTCGCGTGGCACCGCTTCTCGGCGTTCTTCAACATCTACTTCAAGCGTGAAGACGACGGCACCGTCGCCCTCGGCGCGGCAAAGCCCATGATGTCCAAGGGCAAAGTCCTGACGATGGAGAACGTCGACCCC
This sequence comes from Rhodococcus sp. NJ-530, assembly GCF_003860625.1. Classification (NCBI taxonomy): domain Bacteria; kingdom Bacillati; phylum Actinomycetota; class Actinomycetes; order Mycobacteriales; family Nocardiaceae; genus Rhodococcus; species Rhodococcus sp. NJ-530. The sequence continues at coordinate 1,413,406 of NZ_CP034152.1, read as the reverse complement.
GACACCGACACTCTCGGCGCCGGAAACATCGAAGACTTCTCCTGGAAGGGCTGGCTCGACTTCACCACCTGCACCGAGTGCGGTCGTTGCCAGTCCCAGTGCCCCGCGTGGAACACCGGAAAGCCGCTCTCGCCCAAGCTGCTCATCATGTCGCTGCGTGACCACGGCTACGCCAAGGCCCGTACCTGCTCGCTGGTGGACGCAAGGACATGGGCGGCGACGAGATCGGTCTCGTCGACAGCGAAGGCAATGTCAAGGAAGGCGCCCTCGCAGCCATCCCCGAGGCGGCACGCCTCGAGGCCGACCGCAAGCTCGTCGGTGAAACCGTCGAAGGCGAGATGGCCCCGGTCATCGACGCCGAAACCTTGTGGAGCTGCACCAACTGCGGCGCCTGCGTCGAACAGTGCCCCGTCGACATCGAACACGTCGACCACATCATCGACATGCGTCGCTACCAGGTCCTGATCGAATCGGAGTTCCCCTCCGAGCTCGCCGGCCTGTTCAAGAACCTCGAGAACAAGGGCAATCCCTGGGGTCAGAACTCCAAGGATCGCCTCAACTGGATCAACGAGATGGACTTCGAGATCCCCGTCTTCGGCAAGGACGCCGACAGCTTCGAGGACTACGAGTACCTCTTCTGGGTCGGCTGCGCCGGCGCCTACGAAGACCGTGCCAAGAAGACCACCAAGGCCGTTGCCGAACTCCTCGCCACCGCGGGAGTGAAGTTCATGGTCCTCGGCGCCGACGAAACCTGCACCGGCGACTCCGCACGTCGTGCCGGCAACGAGTTCTTGTTCCAGCAGCTCGCGATGCAGAACATCGAGATGCTCAATTCGGTCTTCGACGGTATCGAGCAGAAGAAGCGCAAGATCGTCGTCACCTGTGCGCACTGCTTCAACGCCCTCGGCAACGAGTACCCGGAGGTGGGCGGCGACTACGAGGTCGTGCACCACACTCAGCTGCTCAACCGTCTGGTGCGCCAGAAGAAGCTGATCCCGGTTGCGTCCGTGAGCGAAGACGTCACCTACCACGACCCGTGCTTCCTCGGACGCCACAACAAGGTTTACGACGCTCCCCGTGAACTCATGGAAGCCTCAGGCTCCAAGCTCGTCGAAATGCCGCGTCACGGCGAACGTTCCATGTGCTGTGGTGCCGGTGGTGCTCGCATGTGGATGGAAGAGAACATCGGCAAGCGCATCAACGTCGACCGCGTCGACGAAGCGCTCTCCACCAACCCAAAGAAGATCGCCACGGGTTGCCCGTTCTGCCGCGTCATGCTCACCGACGGCGTCACTGCCCGCCAGGAGCAAGGCCAGGGCGAAGGCGTCGAGGTCGTCGACGTCGCGCAGCTGATGCTGAACTCCGTCACCCGCCTCGATCCCGCCCAGCTCGGCGAGAACATCAAGGTGATCCCGCGCGAGAAGGCACCGGTCGCTGCTGAGGCAAAGGCTGAGACCGTCGAGCAGGATCGGGTCGCCGAAGTCGAGGAAGCCGCCGCGACTCCGGAAGCCAAGGCTGCACCGGCAGGCAAGGGTCTGGCCATGAAGGGCCTCGCCAAAGCACCAGGTGCAAAAGCTCCCGGCGCCAAGGCACCCGGCAAGGGGCTCGGAATGGCCGGCGGGGCCAAGGCTCCCGGCGCCAAGAAGGCGGCTCCCGCCGCAAGCGCGGAAGCTCCCGCTGACGAAGCTGCTGCACCGGCAGCACCTGTCGCAAAGCCCAAGGGTCTCGGCTTGGCAGGCGGGGCCAAGGCACCCGGCGGCAAGGGACTGCAGATGAAGGGCGCCGCCAAGGCACCCGGAGCAAAGGCCGCTGCCGCGCCGGCAGCGGAAGCTCCGGCTGCTGAGGCTGCTGCACCCGAAGCTGCTGCACCCGTCGCCAAGCCGAAGGGTCTGGGCCTGGCGTCCGGCGCCAAGGCACCCGGCGGCAAGGTACTGCAGATGAAGGGTGGGGCCAAGGCTCCTGGTGCAAAGGCTGCTCCTGCTTCTGAAGCACCTGCTGCTGCTCCGGCAGAGGCTCTGGCAGAGGCTCCGGCTGCACCGGCAGAGGCTCCGGCCGCCGAGGCGGAAGCCCCGAAGGCTCCGCCTGCTGCCAAGGCCGGCGGACTCGGATTCAAGTCGGGCGCAAAGGCTCCCGGTGCCCGGAAGGCAGCTCCCGCTGCGGCCCCGGCGCCGGCTGCAGAGGCCCCGGCTCCCGAGGCCGAACCTGTGAAGGCAGAACCCGCTGAAGCGCCTGCTGAGGCGTCCGCACCCGCGGACGCTCCGGCGCCTGCTGCCGCGCCGCCCGCCCCCAAGGCAGGCGGACTCGGATTCAAGGCCGGCGCGAAGGCTCCTGGCCGCAAGAAGTAAGCGCACCACACGCGAATGCCCTCACCGTCACGGTGAGGGCATTCGTGTTTGTGCGGGAGCCTTTGCCGACCGAGCACCCTTTCCCTCGACCCGACACACCGTCCAGCACACGGAAACCGGTGCTCGCCCTGTGCAAGTGGTGCTCACTCCGCCGCCAACTCGAGGCCGGCGTGTCAATCGGCGACAAGCATCACCGCACCGCGCGCACGCCCGACGCCCCTTTCCTGCTGCCGGCCGATGACGTATCGTCCCGGAGCGATGCCGGTCGCGCCGTGCTCCGGGTGGATGAGGTACGCGGTCACTCGGGTGTCGAGCATGCCGAGTGCAAGGCCCCGAGCATCTTTCACCGGCGTCGACCACGTGCACTCCCCTTCGTCTGCAACCAGACTGTGGGGGTTCCCTCCCGCCGCACTTCGCAGCAGTTCCACGCCGGAGAGCGGCACTCTCACAGAGCGTGTCCATGGCAGAGGCGCCACGATATTTGCGAGCAGCGAAAACGGGATCACGATGAGATCGCCTTGCGCCTGAAGTCCGTCGATCACAGGAATGGACACTTCCTGGTCCAGGTAGTCGAAGACATCGAGGCCGGTGAGGCTGGTGAGAGCGGACAAGGTCATGTTCGAGTTCATAAGTATCACCCAAGGTTTGAGGATTGAGGGTAGAGGGTTCGAGATTCAGGTTCGACGAACGAGACGGGAATAGTCGGTACCGGTGATGCCGTAAGTCCATCCGGCGGCATCCAACGCGGAGGTAAACCATCCGGGTACGTGAAGGCCGTATCGACGCCGATGCCCGTCGCGTTCGAGAGAACCGTTGACCGCGAGGAGAATCCGTCCACTTCGACCCCAGCCCTCCGGCGACGCGTAGAGCTGCAGCAGGCAACCGGCGTTACCGGGATCGTCGGTTTGGTCGACCAGTGTCAGGCCCGCCAGCTCGATGTAGGAATCCCACCCGATCCGCTCGATTGCACATCGACGGATCTCGACGTTGCGCTCGTGCGCGATGCGTTCGGCGGTGGGGTCGAGCACTACCCACTCTGGAACGATCGCTCCGTGTAGAACGAACGCCGTTGTACCGTCTACGAATTCGATTGCGGGGGAATCAGAATGATGCAAGCGCCGTGCTCCCTGCGCGCTGCCCGGAATCGGTTCGGCATGTAAGGCGGTGGGTCGTTCCGCCATGATGCACACGTCGTCGAACGCCCACCACCACCCGGTCGAGTCGGCCAGTGCGGTCTGCACGTCGAGGAGTTCACGGTCTTCCGAGCGGAAAGTCGCAAGACCGAATCGATGACATGTGTCGTAGTACGCGATTCGATGTGCGTCCTGCTGCCCGTACCAGGTCACTTCCCCGGCCACCCGAGTCGACATCGTTCGTATCGCAGCTGCGACGCCGTCGAACAGCGTGGTGTGCAACGATTCCCAAATGGACGCCCTGACCAGGCGCTCCCCCTGCCGGCGTTCCATCTGCCAGCCAGTTCTCCGACGTTCGATCCGCGCGTCCATGCGTCGGCGCGATGCCGCAAACATGCTCGCGATATACCCGGAAGCGCAGTCGAGGCCGGTGCCGTCCAATGACATCTTGGTCGACAGTCCTTCGGTGACGATCAGGTCCGAACCAGCAGACGGCGACGGGACCCAGACGAACTCCGGTTTCGGGAGCCCGGAGCGCCGATACAGTTGCGCGACAGAGGCTTCTGCGGTGTCTCTATCAGCAGGACGAGTACACAATCCGCGTTCGAGCCACACGTCGCGGATCTTTTCCAGGGCCAGACTGTCTTCATCGAAGAGATTGAAGTTCTCGGGCAATGTCGCTCGATGTGATGCCGACGAGCGAATCGGTGCGGCGCTCACGCGACGGTGGCGGTGTCCGCCTTTCCTGTAGTCATAGTTGAACAGCCTGGCACGCGAACGCTCCGGACGCAAGGGTTTCCTAGAGCGCGACACCGGGAACCTGCCACCGTTTCCCCATACCGAACACCCTCTCCAGCGACGCGAAACCGGTTCGAACTGTGGACAAGTGGTGTTCACTCACGGCTATCCACACCCCCGGGGTCACGGCTTCCTTTCCATCGCCGGGCGCAGCAAGATCGATCGACATGGGGGAACAGACACATATCATCCGCAGGCCGGACCAACTGTCGATCGGTCGCACCGATGCCGAGATCCGACAGGCCTGCGCTAGTGGAACCTGGGCCAGAATCCATCGTGGTGCGTACGTGGACAGCGGCCACCTGTCCCGCCTCGACGCATACGGACGACATCGATTGCGGGCAGAGGCCGTGGCCTGCGCCGCTTCACCCGGTGCCACTGTCAGCCACGTCTCGGCTGCGGTTCTGCACGGTTTCGAACTCTGGAACACTCCGCTCGACGTCGTTCACCTGTCCCGGAACCGGCGAGGTGGTGGCCGAAAGTCCGCTCGACGTCATGTGCACTCGACATGGCTGGCGGACAACGAGATCACCGAAGTCGATGGGCTGCGCGTCACGACTCCGGCACGAACTGTTGCGGATCTCGCGAGGACACTCACTTTCGAACAGGCTCTCGTCGTGGGCAATTCAGCGTTGCACCGTTCAAGGTTGACCAAGGACGCGGTTGCAGCCTCGCTGGCACTCAGCCCGAACCATCCGCGCCATCGACATGCGCTCCACGCGCTCACCGCGATGGACTCCCGTATCGAAAGCGTCGGTGAATCACGGAGCCTCGCATTGTTCCTGCACGAACACCTGCCGCTCCCCGAACCCCAGGTCGACATCCACGACGCTCGAGGGTTCGCCGGCCGCGTCGACTTCCTGTGGCGTGAGCAGCGCACCATCGGAGAGTTCGACGGCCGCATCAAGTACGGCCGACTGGTGCCAGCCGGTCGCAGCCCCGAGGACGCGCTCTGGAACGAGAAGCTCCGCGAAGACCGACTCCGTGACGCAGGGTGGGAGGTCGCGAGGTGGACGTGGGCCGACCTGTCGACCCCGTCACTGGTGGCAAGTCGGATCCTGGCGGCCTTCGCGCGCAGCCGCGGGGCCGTCAGCTACTGATCGCAGGCTTCCACAGCTCGAGCGTCGGAATGCCGGGTGGAGTGAATCCGAGCACCTGCCCGTAGAAGGACAGCTCGGCGTTGCGTGAGCTGATGATGGTCGACTGCTTGCGGAATCCGTGAGATTCACCCTCGTAGGCCAGGTACGCGTGCGGAATGCCCTTGGCCACCAGAGCATCCCGGAATCGCTCCGCCTGCGAGGGTGGCACGATCGGATCGTCGAGACCCTGGAGAAGCAACACCGGGCAGTTCAACCCGTCGACGTTGTTGAGTGGAGCACGTTCCGCGTACAGGTCGGCAGATTCCGGCAGCGGGCCGATCAAACCGTCGACGTAACGCGATTCGAAATCGTGAGTTTCCTGCACGAACAGGTCCAGTTCGGCCACGCCGAAATAGGAGGCACCACAAGCGAACACATCGGACGTCGTCAGTGCGGCCAGAACGGTCCAACCACCGGCAGATCCGCCTTCGATGGCAAGGCGGGCCGGATCGGCGAGCCCCTGCTCGGCCAACCCGTTGACGGCGGTGACGACGTCCTGCACGTCGACGACACCCCACTGACCGCGCAATCGATTACGGTACTCACGCCCGTAACCGGTCGACCCGCCGTAATTCACATCGACGACACCGATTCCGCGGCTGGTGAAGAAGGCGTAGACGAGGTTGAGGGCCGGTGCGACGTGCGCCGTCGGCCCACCGTGAACAAACGCGACGTACGGCGGCAGTTCATCGTCGGGCCCTTTGTATCGCGGGCTGCGCGGCGGATAAGCAACGGCGTGAACTTCTCGCCCGTGTCCGTGAGCCACGACGGCTCGCGCTTCCGGAAGATAGGCAGACTCGGGCAATTCTTCGACCGACGAACGGATTTCGGTGAGTTCACCGGTACCGAGGTCCAGTTCACGTAGCGCGCCCGCCAGTTTCGCGCCTCCCGAGATGAGCAGTAACCGATCGCCGCGAACTTGCATGAGGCCGATGCTGGTGACACCCGGGATCGCGATGTCGCGCAGTTCCCCCGACGCCGGGTCGAGTACCGCCAGCGTGTCGGTTCCGACGGTGCGTGCGGTGAGAAGGTGCCCGTTGTCGAGTTCGACGAACCAGCGCGCACCGAAGCGCCACTGTGGGCCACCGAAATCCGCATTCAGCGGGCAGGTCGGGATGATCTTGCCGCCGACGCGATAGATGTTCCACCAGCCGCTGCGATCGCTGATTGCGTAGAGTTCGTCGTCGGTGATCCACTCCGGCTGAAGGACGGACTCTTCAAGTCCGCCGATCAGCACGGAATACGCCTGAGCGACGCCGTCGACGAGTGGAGCTACCCTCAGTTCGGTACCGTCCCAGGGCATTTGCGGATGGTTCCATGCGATCCAGGCGATCTTGGTTCCACTCGGCGAAAGCCTCGGTGACGAGAGGAAGTCCGAGCCGCCGACGATCGAGCGAATCTTGCCGGAACCGTCCAGCGGAATCGCGCAGATATCGCGAGTGATCGCCCCGTCCTCCGCGTGCGCTTCCCGAACCGCCCACACCTCGCCGTTCACGATCTGCAGGTCTGCGTATCGCCACGCGGCCGGCGACGCCGGTTCGGGCGTCAGAGCCCGTGGAGTGACTCCTTCGAGGATGTACACCCGTTGATCGGAGAATTCACTGAAGACCAGTTTTCCGGACTCGGTGACCGTCCAGGCGCCACCGCCGTACTCGTGAACCCTGGTTCGCGCGTTCCACGGCGCGGGGAGGATGTCGACGGGTTGGTTGTCGAGACCGGATCGACGGATCGAGGTCCGACCACCCTCGGTCGGACGAAGTTCAGCCCACCAGATCTCGTCACCGACGTATCGTCCGCCCTCGACAGGGTGCCCACCTGCAGCCAGATCAGCTGCTCCGATCGGAGAAGTCCACGATCCGTACGGGGCTGCAATCTGCTCGCTGGGGGTCATCGCTCGACAATAGCCAACGGGGCGTGCGACACGGTCCCCGACAATGCACTTGCACAGTGGTGGAATCATGTAACTCGTGAGCACACCAGAACCCGTCCGCCACCGTCAGCCGCAGCGCGAGCTGGAGCAGTCGTCGAAGCTCCAGAACGTCCTGTACGAAATCCGTGGACCGGTGCACGCGCATGCCGCCCGGTTGGAGGCGGAAGGACACCGGATCCTCAAGCTCAACATCGGCAACCCGGCACCGTTCGGATTCGACGCCCCCGATGTGATCATGCGGGACATGATCGCCGCCCTGCCCTATGCACAGGGCTATTCGGAGTCGAAGGGCATTCTGTCGGCGCGGCGCGCAATCGTGACGCGTTACGAGCTGGTTCCCGGCTTCCCCGAGCTCGACGTCGACGACATCTACCTCGGCAACGGTGTTTCCGAGCTGATCACGATGACCATGCAGGCCCTCCTCAACAACGGCGACGAGGTTCTGATCCCAGCACCGGACTATCCCCTGTGGACTGCGATGACGAGCTTGTCCGGAGGCACGCCCGTCCACTATCTCTGCGACGAGGCCAACGACTGGAATCCCGATATCGCCGATATCGAATCCAAGATCACCGACAAGACCAAGGCTCTCCTCGTCATCAACCCGAACAACCCCACGGGTGCGGTGTACTCGATGGAGGTTCTGCAGCAGTTGGTCGATCTGGCACGCAAGCATCAGCTTCTGCTGCTCGCCGACGAGATCTACGACAAGATCCTCTACGACGAAGCCAAGCACATCTCGCTGGCAACACTTGCCCCTGATCTGCTGTGCCTGACGTTCAACGGCCTCTCGAAGGCTTATCGCGTCGCCGGCTACCGCTCCGGCTGGGTGGCGATCACGGGCCCGAAGGATCACGCGGCCGGCTTCCTCGAGGGACTCGATCTCTTGGCGTCGACCCGTCTGTGCCCCAACGTCCCCGGACAGCACGCCATTCAGGTCGCCCTCGGCGGTCACCAGAGCATCGAAGACCTGATCCTGCCCGGCGGCCGCCTGCTCGAGCAGCGCGACGTCGCTTGGGAGCGATTGAACATGATTCCGGGCGTTTCGTGTGTGAAGCCTCGCGGCGCGCTCTACGCGTTCCCTCGTCTGGATCCGAACGTCTACGAGATCCACGACGACGAGAAGTTGGTTCAGGACCTACTTCTCCAGGAGAAGATCCTGATGGTTCAAGGCACCGGGTTCAATTGGCCGAATCACGATCACCTTCGGATCGTCACCCTTCCGTGGGCCCGAGATCTCGCCGTGGCCATCGAGCGATTCGGCAACTTCCTCACCAGTTACAAACAGTAGATTCTCACGCTGAATCCGGCTGAAATCGAGTAAACAATTCGTTGTACAAATGCCCCGTAAACGTAAAACTGCGGGGCATTTGTGCGACCTTGGTCACATTTTTCGCAAACCATGCGGTTTGATTGACTCTTTAACTATTTAGTGACCTGCCCCGATGTGAAAACGGTCCAACCGGTACGTGATTCGTTGCGAAATTGGTAGTTGGACAACGCGCCAAATCGGTTTGAAATTGGGTACATTAGTTAGCAGCACTTCGGTGCCGCGAGCACCTGGTATCCCTCCCCCCCCTGTGGATACCAGGTTGGTGGCGGGGACAACCCCCCTGTTCCCCGCCACCCAGCTCGACCAATCCCAGTTTCACAACCCCTCATCGGTAGCACCGGTTTTCGCCGACTCTGCCTTGCAGCGACACTGCCTTTCACCGACACTGCCGTCAGAAGCTGACCATTGGCTTCGGAGCCGATAACATTGCACCGGTGCAAATCCCCAGTCCGACACTCAGTTTCCGATGAGTCACGGCCATGGCCACGGTGGCCCCATTCAGATCGGCCCCACCGCATCACGCGTCGTCATCGGGCTGCTCGTCGTCATCGGCATGGTCGTCGTCGCGGCAGCTGTCGCACTGTGGCCGGACAAGAACACCATTCCCGTCCCACTCCCCTTCCAGAATGCCGACGGCAGCTCGGTGGAAACCGAGGCGGGCACCGTCACGATGCAGGATCTCGGTGACTGCGGAAGTTCCTCCGCCGGAAGGGTATTCGTCGGTGCCCCGCAACCGCCGCCTACCTCCGCCTACCAGTGCCAGCGAAGTATCGTCGATATCGAATCCGGGCCGAATGCCGGAACGAAGACATTGCTCGAGGTCATTCCGGGCGCCGGTCAGCCGGACCTTCGCGTGGGTGACCACATTCGCCTGGTGCGTCAGACCGACCCGAACGGAAACACGCAGTACTCCTTCGAAGACTATTCGCGTGGGCTCCCGCTGGCGTTGATCGTCATCGCGTTCGCCGTCGTCATCATCGCAGTCGCACGGTGGAGAGGGCTGCGCGCACTCGTCGGCCTGGTGATCGCCTTCGGCGTAGTCGTCGGGTTTCTCCTACCCGCTCTGCTCGACGGCAAGCCTGCGATACCGGTTGCGCTGGTCGCCGGGGCGGTGATCTTGTACGCGGTTCTCTATCTGGCGCACGGGGTCTCACTCAAGACCAGTTCTGCTTTGCTCGGCACCCTTGCCGCCATGGTGCTCGCCGCGGTTCTCTCCTACCTCTGCATTGAACTGACACACCTCACCGGTTTGTCTGAAGAGCAGAACACCAATGTTCAGACCTATATCGAGCACATAGACATCACCGGCCTGCTGCTGGCGGGCTTCATCATCGGCTCGCTCGGCGTTCTCAACGACGTCACCATCACCCAGGCATCCTCGGCATTCGAGTTGGCCGAACTCGACAAGCATGCGTCCCGTCGAAAAGTCTTCGGCGGTGCGATGCGGGTCGGACGTGATCACATCGCCAGCACGGTCTACACCTTGGTTCTCGCGTACGCGGGTGGGGCGCTGCCACTGCTACTGCTCTTCAGCGTCAGCGGGCGCCCTCTTCAGGACGTCCTGGTCGGTGACGCTGTAGCGATCGAAATCGTACGGTCCGCGGTCGGCGGGATTGCTCTGGCTCTATCTGTTCCGCTCACTACTGCTATCGCTGTGATTCTGGCTCGGCCACCCGGTAGTGCGGTCAAGGCCGGCCCCACGTCAGGTGGCCGACACTCCAAACGCTGAAAACGAGCCTCAGAGTCCGGGAATCGGTGGGAGAACCGGCAACAGAATCGGCGGAAGCCCCGGGATGTAGATCGCCGGCGGTGGCGGCGCGGGCGCGGGCGCGGGAGGCACGTAAGTGTCCTGCACGACTGGCGGAGCCTCGACGACCGGAGGGGCTTCCTCCGTCGTCGTCGGGGGCGGGGTCGTTGTGGTCGTCGGCGGCGGAGTAGTCGTGGTCGTCGGTGCCGTCGTGGTCACCTCGGTTGCCACGGGTCCGGCGTCCTCGGAATCGAAGACCTTTCCTCCGTAGCCCAATCCCAACCCCACGATCACGATCGCCGCGATCACACCGGCGCCGAGGCCCGCAAACCGTAGCGGGTTTCTCGGCTCTTTGGATGTCGATTCAACGGGTTGTGTCCCGGCGAGCCAGGACGGGTGTGCGGTTCCTGCTCCGGGTCCCTCGCCTTCGTACATCGCCGAGTACGCCTGGGCGTCAACCATCACGGCCTCGGTGTCTGCGTCACGTTCTGTGCCGAATCCGTCCGTGGCCTGGTCGCTGTCGGCGACCACGAGATCTGCGGCCGGATCGAATCGTTGCTCGTGTCGGTTCGGTCGCGGCTGAGGCAGTTCCGCCGCGTAAGGGCTCGGCACCTGTTCTTGCGGAACGGACTTCGTGCCGGAAGTGACTTCGGACAAGGCATTTGGCCGCTCCGATTCCGCGAGCGTTGCGACCCCTCCGTGGCTGAACGCTTGAACCGGAACGGGTACCTCCGCCGGGGTGTGGATCGGATACGGCGCAAAGATCGGCGCTACAGCCGGAACCTGAACCGGGGCAGATACCGCGCGCGCCGATGGCGTCATCGACGACTCCGCGATCAGCGCAGCGCCTTGCGCAGTCACGAGTTCCGGCTGCTCGGGCGCGATGAGGGGGCACTCCAGCCACGCGGCGAGGGTCGCCCGCACGATCGGAATGCGTGCACCGCCACCGATCAGGAGAATCGCGTCGGGGTTACGGCCGGACGTTGCGATGACCTCTCGTATCTCGCGTGCGAAGGCCTCCACCGACGTGACGACCAACGAATCGAAAACTTCCCGCGACAGCAGGAGAAGCCCGCCGGGGCCGGGCAGGCACACCGCACTTCGTGAGGACAGCTGTTCCTTCGCGAGTCGGCATCGCGCCTGCAGTTCGGCATCGCCGCCCGGGTCGGCCGGCGTAGCTATACGGCGACGCACGGTCTGATCCGAGTAGACGAGCTCGTCGAAGTGATCTCCACTGACCCGCGTCGACCGGGCGGTGACGACGGTAGACCGCATCTGCCTGTCCACAATGCTGATCGTCGATCCAGAACTACCGATGTCGACGACGACAAGTGTGCTCTGGTCGGTCAACGCACCGGACTCCTCGAGCATTCGAAGCGTCGCGACTACTTCGGGAACCAGCTCGAAGTTGTCGATGCCGTTCTGTTCGAACGCTGTTTGGAGTGCTCCGGCCTGCGCTTGATCCCGGTAGGCGACGACCGTATTGCTGCCGAGGTCGGCATTCTCGGTCAAGGCCACGCCGGTTGCCTCCGCTGCCACTTCCTCCGGAATCTCGCGGCCTCGATCGACCGCTCTGGATCGGAACACCGGACCACTGTGGTCGGGCGTCCCCGGGCGCGCCAAACGCACAGCGCTGGCTCCCACCGTCACACCCAAAACCAAGTTCATGATCCACCTTCGTCGACCGTCGACGGGTTCCGTCACCAGACCCCGTCATTCCCGGCCGGAAGTCTACCCACTGGGCATGGTCTGCGAGGTTCGCGCATCTCACCTAAGGCCTTCTCGCAGCTATTTTTTCGCTACCTGGACGTTCGACCTACCGCCCCAATCCGCGATAGTTCCAACCGGCGGCGCGCCACAGGTCCGGATCGAGGCAATTTCTGGCGTCAACGATCACCCGCCGCCGAACGAGTGGTTCCAAATTGGCGGGCACGAGTGAGGCGAACTCGTCCCATTCAGTGGCGATCAAGACCACATCAGCATTCCTGCAAGCTTCTGACGTGGAGGTTGCGTAGTGAAGGGTGGGAAACAGTCGGCGAGAATTATCCATGGCCTTCGGATCGAAAACGGTGACCGCCGCCCCGTGCAACTGCATCATTCCTGCAACGTTGAGCGCAGGCGAATCGCGCACATCGTCGGATTCGGGCTTGAACGCAGCTCCCAGCACCGACACGTTAGCTCCCAGCAAACTGCCATCGCAGGCTGCCGTCACCAGTTCCACAGCTTTTGTCCGTCGTCGCATGTTGATGCTGTCGACCTCGCGGAGGAAGTACAGCGCCTGGTCGACACCCAACTCCCCGGCGCGTGCCATGAACGCCCGAATGTCCTTCGGCAGGCACCCACCGCCGAACCCCAAGCCCGCATTGAGGAACCGTCTACCGATCCGAGCGTCGTACCCGAGAGCGTCGGCCAACATCGTGACGTCGGCGCCGGTCGCCTCGCACACCTCCGCAATCGCATTGATGAAGGACACCTTGGTCGCGAGAAACGCGTTCGCAGATCCCTTGACCAACTCGGACGTCGCCAGATCGGTCACGAGGAACGGCACCCCCGCGCCCAGTATCTCGGCATACACCTCGCGAAGAACGCCTTCGGCGTTTCCCGGCCGGTCACGATCGATCCCCAGAACCAACCGGTCAGGGCTCAAGGTATCCGCGATCGCGTGTCCTTCACGCAGGAACTCCGGATTCCAGGCCACCTCTACCGAGCCACCCGCCGGCGAATTCGCTCGGAGTCGCTCGCCGAGAGCCGCTGCCGTGCCTACCGGCACCGTCGACTTCCCGACTATCAGCGAAGGCTTTCGCAACAACGGCGCCAACATGTCGATCACCGAATGAACATGACTCAGATCTGCGGCGTACTCCCCCTTCTTCTGAGGCGTCCCCACACCGACGAAATGGATGTCCGCAAAATCCGCGGCATCGGAGTAGGAAGTCGTGAACTGCAGCCGACCCGACGCCAGATTCTTCTCCAGCATGTCGGTCAGACCCGGCTCGAAGAACGGGACCTCCCCACGAGACAACTTGTCGACCTTGGACTGGTCGATGTCGACTCCCAGCACGTCGTGGCCAAGTTCGGCCATACACACTGCGTGGGTCGCCCCCAGGTATCCCGTTCCGAACACGGTCATCTTCATGTGTTGTTGGTATGCGTCCGAACTTTCCGAAACGCGTACGCCAGGTGGGCGCGAAACCAACATCGGGCGTACGACGAGTGCGTCGCGTGTGCAACCTATGCTTCTGCCATGCACGTTCTCTTCGTTTGTACGGGAAACATCTGCCGATCACCCACGGGCGAACGCCTTGCACGTGCTTATGCCGCCGAAGCCGGGGTCACCGGATTCACCGCCTCGAGTGCCGGAACCCGGGCGATGGTCGGACACCCGATCGAGCCAACTGCTGCGAGGGTTCTCGCGGGGCTCGGCGGCGACCCCACGGAGTTTCAAGCCCGACGCATGACAGCAGCGCTGGCCTCGGACGCCGACCTCATTCTCACGATGACCGAAAGTCAGCGAGACAAAGTCCTGGCGATGGCTCCGGCGCGGCTCAAGCGCACGTTCACACTTCGAGAAGCCGCACGGTTGGGCTCGCTCGCAGATGCAGGAACTGTCGAGGACCTCGCCGCCGCCAGACCCCGATTTCGTGCCACCGAACCCGAGGACGTCATGGATCCGATGGGTAAGGAAGAGAACGTGTTTCACGAGATCGGACTCGAGATCGCCGATCTCCTCGGCCCGCTGCTCAGCCGACTTCGCTTCGGTGAGCGTTGAGCGCGGGCACCGCGGTCAACTGCGGTAGCGACTTGTCCGACTCGTAGTAGTAGCTGTACTCGTACGCATTGCGTCCGCGAGACGGCGTCATCGTGATGACAGTGCCCAGGACGTGCGCACCCACACTCTGTAGGTTTCCGACCGCGCGCGCCAGTTGATCGCGTTTCGTGGAGCCGTGTCGGGCGATCACCAGGGCACCGTCCGACATCGCGGCCAGGACCGCGGCATCCGTGACGGGTAGCAACGGCGAGGCGTCGATGATGACGTAGTCGTATCGCGCCCGCAGTTCCTCGAGAACATGTTTGGCCGTGTCCGTGCCGAGTAGTTCGCTCGGGTTCGGCGGGATCGGTCCGGAGGCGAGCACTGTCAGCCCGTCGAACTCGGTCGGCTGAAGCACATCGTCCAGCGTCGCTTGACCGGAGAGCACCGAACTGACGCCGACACTTCCGAGCAATCCCAAATACTTCGATACTCGCGGCTTCCGGAGGTCGCCTTCCATCAGGCACACTGATTTGCCGGCCTCCGCCAAGACGAGAGCGATGTTCACGGCCGTGGTCGTCTTACCTTCGGAGGGAAGCGAACTCGTGACGACGATGACACGCGGCGGATGGTCCACCTCGAGGAACTGAAGGTTGGTGCGCAACTCACGGAAGGCTTCGGCACTCACGGAACTTCCGTCACTGAAAGCGATCGCGTGATTGACTTCGACGTCCTTGTCGAACGGGATCGTGCCCACCATCGCCGAACCCGCGATCTCTTCTACAGTTCGACGATCTTTCACCGTGTTGTCGAGTCGATCACGAATCAACGCAAGCGCGATCCCCACAACCAGTCCCGCCACCGCGCCGAGCGCGAGGTTGCGCGAAGTCTTGGGTGACACCGGAACAGTCGGCTGTTGAGCCTGCTGTTCGACGACCACACGTGCAGGCGGTGTTCCGCCGTTCTCGGGTGTCTCCAGTTCCTTTGCCAATGCCACGAATTCGGATGAGAGAGTGTTCGCGATCTCGCGTGCGAGTTCCGGTGACGCGTCCTTGACTGCGAGGTCGATCAACACAGTGTCGGGCGCCGACGTCGCAGTGACCTTGGAGGCCAACTCGTCAGCCGACATCCCGCCGACCACCCTCGGTCCCAGTTCGTCGATCGTCCGCTGTGCGAGTGTTCGGCCGGTCAGGAGTTTTGTATAGGACAGAACTCGCTGCTGTGAAAGTTGACTGCCCTGCAGTGCCTCGTTGACCGAGGTACCCGCCGACGTCGAAACGAACAGCCTCGTCGAGGCCTGGTAAACGGGCGTCGAAAGAAGAGAAGCGCCAAGGGCTCCGAGGATTCCGAGCAAGGTTACAGCAGCGACGATTCGCCATCTGGCTTGCAATATCTTCAGGTAGTCGACAATTTCCATCTTGATGTCTCCTTCGGCTCACGCATGTCCACTGCGGGTCTGAGCGGTCTTTGCCGGTCGGACCGCGAGGGCGAACCGGGCTTTATCAATTTCGATATAGATCAGCTGCGACGGACGAGACGTCCTGTGCTCACGGGCGTCCCAGTCCGCGGTAGTTCCAACCTGCGCCTCGCCAGGCGTCGGGGGAAAGGCAATTGCGCCCGTCGACGATCACTTTCTTGCGAACCAACGAATCGAGATCGGACGGCTGCAACTTCAAGAATTCGAGCCACTCGGTCAATACCAGGACGACATCGGCACCTTCGCAGGCCTCCAATGCATTTGCCGAGTAGGTCAGCGTCGGGAACAGCGCGCGCGAATTGTCCATGGCCTTTGGGTCGTACACGTTCACTGCAGCACCTTGGAGCTGAATCTGACCCGCGACGTTGAGCGCCGGCGAATCACGAACGTCGTCCGAGTCCGGTTTGAACGCGGCACCCAGAACTGCGACTCTCGCACCGAGAAGCGATCCGCATGCCTCCCGCGCCAGTTCGACCATGCGTGTACGTCTGCGCATATTGATGTTGTCGACTTCGCGCAGGAACGTCAATGCTTGGTCGGCACCGAGTTCACCGGCGCGAGCCATGAAGGCGCGGATGTCCTTCGGCAAACACCCTCCGCCGAAACCAATTCCCGCGTTGAGGAATCGACGTCCGATCCGAACGTCGTGCCCGATCGCGTCGGCGAGCACTGTGACGTCGGCGCCCGCAGCCTCGCACACTTCGGAGATGGCGTTGATGAACGAGATCTTGGTGGCCAGGAAAGCGTTCGCTGACGCTTTCACCAACTCCGCCGTCGCAAGGTCCGTGACGAGAAACGGAATCTCCTCATCGAGTAGCTCTGCATAAACTTCGCGCGCAACAGATTCCGCTCGACCGCGGACATTTCGATCGACTCCGAGCACAAGTCGGTCCGGGTGCAACGTGTCCTGGACGGCAAATCCTTCACGGAGAAACTCGGGATTCCACGCGACTTCGACGCTGTCACCGATCGGTGCCAGTTCCCGCGCGCGCTTACCGAGCCGTTCCGCGGTGCCCACCGGTACCGTGGACTTTCCGAAGATGACCGCGGGTTTGGTGAGCAGCGGCGCCAGCGTTTCGATCACGGCATCCACGTAGACCATGTCCGCGGCGAACTCACCCTTCTTCTGCGGCGTACCGACCCCGAGGAAGAACACGTCCGCAAATTCTGCAGCTTCCTCGTACGACGACGTGAACTTCAGTCGCCCTCGATCGATGTTTCGTCGTAGGACCTCGCCCAACCCTGGCTCGTAGAACGGAACTTCACCTGCTGCCAGTTTCTCCAGCTTTGCCGCATCGACATCCACTCCGAGGACCTCGTGACCGAGTTCGGCCATACAGGCCGCGTGTGTCGCGCCCAGGTATCCCGTGCCGAATACTGCTATGCGAGTGCTCATGTTGCTCGATCTGCTTTCTCGAGAGTGTGCGAAGTGTGTTGATGGGAAAAGTGATTCAGGTACGTACGGCACCGATGTTGTCGCGGTACCACGAGATCGTCGACGCGATTCCTTCGCGCAATCCGATTGTCGGCCGCCATCCGAGTTTCCGAATCATGCTCACGTCCAGCAGTTTCTGCATCGTTCCGTCCGGCTTCGAGGTGTCCCACCGCGTCTCTCCGGTGTATCCGACCTCCGTGGCGACTATCGAAGCGATCTCACGAATTGTGTGGTCCTCGCCGGTTCCGACGTTGACATGCGATGCACCGTCGTAGTTGTCGAGCAGATGCAGACACGCCGACGCCAAGTCGTCGACATGCAGGAATTCACGTCGCGGATTGCCACTCCCCCAGTTGACAACCGACTGGACTGCCGACGACTGCGCCTCGTCGTAACGCCGAACGAGGGCGGGAAGTACGTGCGATCCGTGCGGCGAAAAATTGTCTCCCGGGCCGTACAGGTTGGTGGGCATAGCTGAGATCCAGGGGCGACCATGCTGCCGCCTGGCAGCTTGAACATGGAGTATTCCCGCGATCTTTGCTATTGCATAGGCGTCGTTGGTCGGCTCGAGATGCCCGGTGAGCAGGTATTCCTCCTTGATCGGTTGCGGTGCCAATTTCGGGTAGATGCAAGATGATCCGAGGAACAGGAGACGCTCGACGCCGTGTGCGAGGGCAGCGTCGAGCACGTTCACCTGGATGCGCAGATTCTCCGACAGGAAGTCGACGAGGAAAGTGCTGTTCGCCGCAATCCCCCCAACTTTTGCTGCTGCGAGGATCACGTTGGTCGGCTTTTCGCGGGCGAAGAAATCGAAAGCAGCTTCCCGGTCACGTAGATCGAGTTCGGCCGACGTCTTTCCGAGCAACCTGGTGAAGCCCGCAGATTCCAGGTGTCGCCACACCGAAGAGCCGACCAGACCTCGGTGGCCGGCCACGTAGAACGGTGCGCCTCGATCGAGTGGTCGCGCTGCGAATGAATCACTCATCGCGTCGCCGACCAGTCGGGAAGTGCCGGAGTGTCGATCCACGGTCGCCCTTCGTGTTCGAGCGCTTCGATGTCTGCCTCGACCATGATCCGGGCCAGTTCGGGTGTGTGCACGCCGGCCTTCCAACCGAGTTTGCGCTCGGCATGACTCGGATCCCCGATCAGTGCGTCCACCTCGGTCGGCCGAAGATACCGTTCGTCGAATCGAACGTGGTTTTCCCAGTTCAGACCTGCATGTTCGAACGCGACGGTCAGGAAGTCGCGCACCGAGTAGTTGCCACCGGTGGCGAGCACAAAATCCTCAGGCTCGTCGACCTGCAGCATGCGCCACATTCCCTCCACGTACTCCGGCGCATATCCCCAGTCGCGAATCGCATCGAGATTGCCCATGTACAGATGATCCTCGATACCTGCCTGGATGCGTGCGACCGCGCGCGTGATCTTCCGCGTCACGAATGTCTCACCACGCCTCGGGGATTCGTGATTGAACAGAATTCCGTTCACAGCGAAGATCCCGTATGCCTCACGATAGTTCTTGGTGATCCAGTACGAGTACACCTTCGCCGCACCGTAGGGCGAACGTGGGTAGAACGGTGTCTCCTCGTTCTGCGGTGGCGGTGTGGCACCGAACATCTCGGAACTCGACGCCTGGTAGAACCGGCAGTCGAGTCCGGCCATCCGAACCGCTTCGAGTAGTCGGATCGACCCGACGCCAGTGGTGTTCCCGGTGTGTTCGGGTTCGTCGAAGCTGACCCTGACGTGAGACTGCGCAGCGAGGTTGTACACCTCGTCCGGCTTGATCTGCGCGAGTAGTGTCACCAGGCGCGCTCCGTCACTGAGGTCACCGTAGTGAAGAAAAAGTCGAGCATCCGCATCGTGCGGGTCAACGTAGATGTGGTTGATCCTCGAAGTGTTGAACGTCGAGGATCGACGGATCAGTCCGTGAACCTCGTAGCCTTTGGAGAGCAGCAACTCGGCAAGGTAAGAGCCGTCCTGCCCCGTGATTCCGGTAATCAGTGCGCGTTTCATCCTGCGTTCCTTCCGTTGCGGGACAGCCCGCCTGATAGTTGCGAAACCACGGTTGTGGTCCGTAGTCCTCCGAATCGCTCGGCAGTCTTGATCTCGCTCATGCGCGTCCCCCCAAACGGCCGAAGACTTTTCGTATGTCACGTGATGCCAGCCGTATGAATGTCGAGTTACCGAACAGGTAGCGCCGCCACAGACGTTTGGGTTCGGATACAAGTCGATACAACCACTCGAAACCCGAGTTCTGGACGAAAGATGGTGCCTCCGAAACAGTTCCGGCCAAGAAGTCGAAGGCCGCGCCGACACCGACGGCCACGTAGTCGGTTCGATCCGCTATCGCCTTCGTGACAAAGTCCTGCTTCGGCGCACCCAGACCGACCCACACGATGTCCGGTGACGTCGGATCGACCTTCGCGATGATGTCGTCGACGAACTCCTTGCTGAACGCGGCAAACGGCGGGGCATATGTGCCGGCCACCTTGATTCCCGGGTATAACTCCTCGACTCGATCCGTCAAGAGACCCAACGTCTCTTCTGTCGTGCCGACAAAATGGTGACGAAGGCTGTAGCGGCGTCCCTTGTCCAGGGTGGCCTCGAAGAACGACGGACCCCGGACTGGTCGAACACCGACGTGATCGGCGGTGCCGCCGATCAGGCGCATCACCCAGCTGACCGGGGTTCCGTCTGCGAAGTTCACACCGGGACCCTTCAAAACCGCGGAGTAGTCGCGATCACTGTGCGCCGCCGACACGCAGTAGGAATTCGACAACCTCACGGAGACTCCGGTTCCGGCTCCCTCTCGTCTGTCGTTGACCACCCAATCGGTAGCTCTCTCGAGATTGGTCGCGGCAAACGGAATGCCACCCACCTCGATGACCTCGAACGGACTGCTCATCTGTCTCACCACTTTTCCGAGTTCGTTTGTCGACGTTCATTGCACTGGCCGTAGCTGCGCGACAAGACCGATGTCAACCGGGACCGAGTCCAATCACGTTGCGGTTCAAAGAGAGAAAGCTCGGTCTCGACAATCGATCGAGCGATACGAGAGGCGAGAGTCGACGCCGGAGCAACCGGGATCGTCACGGCGTTCCTACCTGCCAGTGTCGGCACACCGCCGAGATCCAAACAGACCACCGGCAGGCCCACCGCAGCCGCTTCGGCCGCCACCCAGCCGCCCGAATCGTGCATGCTCGGGAAGAGCAGAGCGGAGGAGGCCCCCATCTCGCCCACCACTTCCGATCTGTCGCGCCATCCGCGAAGCGTGATCTGACCGCGCCGATACGGAAGCGACTTCTCGATCCGCCCGCGGGCGGGTCCCTCCCCGACAAAGGTCATGGACCACTCGGTACCCAGCTGCTCGAGCGCATCCAGAATCAGGTCGATTCCTTTGTATTGCAACAGTCTTCCTACGAACAAGAGTCTTCGTTTCGGTCTGGGTACCGCTTGCTTCTCGATTCCGTCGTAGCCCAGAACACAATTGGGTTGGACGACGACATTGCGTGCCCGCGGTGCGCCACGTCCGCTGTCGGAGTTCATCGCGATGAAAGTGTCAACTCGTCCGGACATGAAGATGTGTGTCAGTGACCGAACGGCTTTCGTCGAGCAGGTTCGAACTACCGTGGATGCCAGATACCGCATACCGATGCGCTTGGCGAGCCGCATCGGCGGGTAGGTGTTGCCCCCAGCAGGCCCCCATACCAGTCGTACTCCGCCGGCTCCACCGAACAGCACCGGTGGGGGCAGCCAGTCGGAGGCGAAAGTTGCATGGTGCAGGACGTCGAAGTTTGCCGCTTCACGCCGAACGAACAGTGAAGTGTGCCAGAGCCATCGGAGGTATCGACCGTACGATCCGGCTTCTTCCGCGGGCAAAGTCGCTATTCGCACGACACGAACCTCGCAACCGAGCTGTTCACACTCTGATTCCAATGCGGGAGCCTCACCGGAGCGAGTCACCACCGTGATCGACTCACACAGTTCGGAAGCTGCCGAGAGAAGCGCCCAACCCGCACCGGATTCACTCCCCTGATTCGGATCGCAGGCGTATGCCGTCATCAACAACCGTGTCATCGCGCTACCACCAGCCTCTGTGCGCGCGGCGTCCGAGAATCGCTGCGGCTGAATCGCTCTGAGAACCAACCGATGTTGCGTGCACCGTTGTCGAGAACCACGCGCTTGATCCGTGGACTGATCAAGGCAACGGGGATCAACGTCGCCGACGCGAGTACGAGCAGAGCGCGTTTGGCACTCTGAGCCGCCAACAGTGGCAGCTCGAGCTGTCCCTGACAGACCGCGAGGATTCGTCCGTTGTTGACATACCGGGCGAAGAGCCAGGAATCCCGACGCCGATCCTCGTCTACCGGTTCGTACGCAAGCGCCTCGTCGCACCACACCAACCGGACACCGCCGGCGCTCATCCTGAGCGTGAACTCGGTGTCCTCGCCGCCAGGTAGATCCCAGTCGTCACTGAAGTTCAAGCCGTTCAAAGCCTTCAGGTCCAACAACAGATTTCCAGCGCCTGCAGACGCAACCGGGGTGCCGGTCGAATGGCGAACGCGAGTGTGCAATGGAAGTTCCGAGGCAGGCAGACCCACCGGAATCACAGGACCGGCCACAGCACCTGCGTCGAAATCTGCGGCGCAGGTGAGGAGATTCGACAGCCAGTCGACATCGACGTACTCGTCGTCGTCGACGAAGACGATGTAACGACGATCTCGTGCACGGGCGAGATCGACCAGCGCACGTCGCGCCGGAGATACCCCGCCGAATCCGAGATGCAGTCGTTCGATCCCGTCGGCAACATACGTCGGCGTGGTGGATTCCGGATCGTTGTCGCCTACTACGACCTGGGCGGAGGCACCGGAAGCCTGGATCGATGCCCGGACGCTCTCGATGCAGACAGCCAGTTCCGATTCACGACGAAAGGTCAGAATCGCCACTACGACGCCGTTGGGATTCTTCATGAGAGGTCAACTTTCGGTCGGGCGTCACGGTTCATCGAAACCAGAAGTGCGACGCTCGCGCTGGCGCACGCCGACACGGCCAATGCTCCTGCGACGTATACGGCGCTGTCGGTCAGTCCCGCCCCGAGAACGATCAGAAACTGTAGAGGCAACAGCATGGCGCGAAATGTGTTGAGGTTTGCGGTCTTGTCCACGACGCGGATCGAGGTACCGACGCCCAGAAGAATCCCGTTGAACGCCACCGCCAACCCGCACAGCAGAATGACCGGTATCAAGTTCGGAAAGTGCGGCCCGACCAGATGATCCATCAATCGCACTCCCGAGAGTCGAATCTCGAGCGTGAGACAGATCAGCGAAACGCAGATGATCGAAACCCAGAAGATCTGCAAGCCCACTCGGCGGCCGAGTGCCATGCACTCGCTCGGGCTCATCGCTTCGACACCACTGCCGAACTTACGCATCAGAATTGGCGAGATGCCCGCGAACATCAAGGACAGCGGACCGAGCAGTGTCTGGGCAGTTCTGATCTCACCGATCATCGAGATCGACGCCACCACAGTGAGTATCAAGAACATCGCCTGCTGAGCAGCTGATCCCATCAATATCTCGATCGCAAACGGCACTGATCTATATCGGTGAGTGCGCGAGTACCTGATCGACGGTACCGGCGGTACCAGACGCATGGATGCGTGACCGAGAGCGAGCGCGACGAAGACACCGACCGTATAGGTCACGAGTGCAAGTGTCAGATTCTCGACCAGGAAAGCTGCAATAAGGACGAACGAGAGTGTCACGATCTGTATCGACACAGAGATCCAACTCGCACCGTCGTGCATCAGCATCGTGCGTATCACGTCCAACACCACGAAACCAGCTGCAGCCAAGGCGTATACCGTGAGATTCATCGAGTCCGAGCCGGCGATCACGAACAGTGCCCACACCGATGTCACCGATACCGCCGCCAGCACGATCGTGGGCGCCAACGCCGGTCCACGCTCGTCGGACCCCGCCCCTCGCGACAGCCAGACGTCGACGCCGATCGCTCTCCCCAGTGCCAGTGCCAACAGACCCGCCGATTGAATCACGGCAACCTGGCCGACTTCGATCGGACCACCGAGTCGTGCCACCGAGGTGAGAACGACAAAAGTGAGGACGCTCGAAAGCCCTTGATCGGCCATGAATGTCACATGCCGAGTGCGATCTTTCACGATCTCACCTCGTCGATGAGCTCACGCATCGACGTCGCCGCTTTGCGCGATGTGAAGCGATTCGAGTAGTGACGATAAGCGGATCTGCGTATCGCCGATCGATCGTCCGCTCCGAAGATTCGATCGAGGGCCTCGCGTATCGACGACTCTTCCAAGGTATGGAGAGGCGTTCCGCCCGGTCCGACGATGTCCGCGAGTGCACCGTTGGTTGCGTAGATGACCGGGGTGCCAACCGACATCGATTCGATCGCAACGCGTCCGAACGGTTCTGCCCATTGAGACGGCACCACGGACGCCGCACTGTCGCGAAGTATCTCGATCACATCTTCGTGCGAAGTGAATCCGGCCAGCGTGACGTTGTCGAGAGCTGCGCTTATGCTGGAGATCTCGCCGTACTGCGGTCCGTCACCGAGAACTGTGAGCGAGGGACTTCCAGCGCCCTGCGGCCAGTTGCGCACCAAATCCAGGACGCCCTTCTCCGGTGTCAGTCGGCTGACGCACACAACCGAATCAGTGCTCCGAAACTCGGGTTCATTTTCTTCGAATCCGAAGTTCGGACGAACCACGACGCGGCCAGAACTGATCAGTCGTCCTTCGACCAGACGTGCTGTCATCGCGCTCGTTGCGACGAACCTGTGCTGCTTCCACCCAAAGACGCTCAGCTTGACCGCCGTAGCGCTCAGGTAGCAGACAAGGCTCTGAAGTCGGCTGTTTCCGTAGCATCCGTTGCGGACACAACTCGTGAAGTATTTGGTGGAACCGCATTCGGTGCACGTGCCATCTGCGCGCAACTTGGCTGACGGTGTGGCGAGGCGATAGTTCCGAACCGCCTGCAACGTAGGAATTGCGGCGGCTCTTAAGGCCACGAGCAACGAAGCCGAGAACGCCGGCCAGAGATTGTTCACGTAGATGACGTCGGGGCGCTCCGAACGGATGATGCGCAACGCATCGACGAGTACGCGAGGACTGAACACTGCGGTGACTGCCGCCCACGGTCCCCGGGAGATCTTGGAATTCTCGGTGGTGCACTGAACCGTCTCGTATCCGATCGATTTCAGGAGCTTGGATTCGTTGGCGAAGCTCTGCTCCTCACCACCCGGATTCCGATAGATCGCATGGAACATCAAGGCTTTCGGCGGCGTGAATCCACCGGCGGACGTCGGGTTCACTTCAGGCTTCGAACGCGCTACATCGAACGACTTGTACATCTCAGTGACCTCCTCTTCGCTCCGGAGCGAACCTGTACGCGTCGTTCTTGTCGCCACGAACCCCACGGATCGACAACTCGGCGTTGCCCGCACTGTGAGAGCGGTGGGTCGAGGGTCCGTACGGCGCCAGGAAGACCCATGCGATCAGCCACATGGCGCCGAAGAAGAGCGTCGACTCCGTCAAGTCCATCGAGAAGACGAGAACCATGATCGCGACGACGGCGATGTACTCCGTTCTGCTGCGGGCTCGCCCGAGCGCCGTGCTCAGAAGCAGGTAATAGCCGGCCAACAGCAGCAGGAATCCGATCCAACCGATCTGCAGCCGAATGTCGAGCATTCCGTTGTGTGCGCTGGTCGCCGGAAAGGACAGCATTGACCGAATCATCTGCCCCACTGCACTGTCCGGCGCCCACACCGAGCCGAAGCCCCATCCGAGCAGAGGCCGCTGTTCGGCGTAGTAGTCGGATACCGTCCAGAGATGTAACCGGCCGGTCAGCGTGACATCTCGCGAGAGTAGCGCCGCGACATCGGGTCCGAGCACCTTCATCGCGCCGGACGCCCCGAGGTACAGGCCGATGATCACAGTCGAGGCGAGGTGAGCGTTCGGTGTCCGTCGAAAGCACCTCAGAGCAACCATTGTCGCCAGCGCAATCCCTGCAGCGACGAGACCGGTCTGGCTCCGGGCCTCGAACAACACGATGCCGGCGACAGCCAGCGCCGCCACCCACGGAATACGCTTGACGTCGGGAAGCATGAGCATGACACCGACAAGTACAACTTCGATGGCAGCCATTCGTCCCAAAGTGTTCTTGTGCGTGAAGATTCCGCGATAAGCAACGGCGCGGGTGTCCACGTCGATGCCAGTCGAAGGATCGAGGAACACGACCATCAACGACAGCACGAGAAGTACCAGCAAGGTGAGGGCAACAGTCCGCACTCGCACCGCGAAGGTCAACTCACGGGCGACGATGATTCCCGTGATCGCCAGGCACACGACGACGATGCCGGCGACGGCGGAGTTCCGGGGCAGTGTCGACCAGTACCAGCTGGTTGCCGGGACGCCGGCCGAGATCATAAGCGTGAAGACAGGCCACGTCGTATTGCGTGAGAATCGCCGGTCGAGGAAGTAGACCAACGCAATTGTCGCCGAAAGAACGGCCGAACCGTGTACGAGCAACGATCCGAGCGCTGTCCTCTGCGTGTACGCCTGAAAGGCTCCGCTCGCGCCGATGACCGCGATCACCAATGCCGTTCGCAAGATCGGCGGATTGTTCAGTGCCTCATTTTCGCAAGGCGCCGGTACCGCCTTCTTGTCAGTAGGCGCCATCACTTCCCACCACCGCCTTGAGCGTCTTCGCGACGATCATGACGTCACCCATCATCGACCAGTTGTCGACGTAGGAAAGATCCAGGCGGACAGTGTCTTCCCACGAAAGATCAGAACGTCCGCTGACCTGCCACAGGCCGGTGACACCGGGCTTGACCAGTAGCCGACGACTGACCGCGTCGTCGTACATCTCGACCTCGCGCCGAAGCGGTGGCCGCGGGCCTACAACGCTCATCTCACGCCGGAGGACATTGACGAACTGGGGCAACTCGTCGATCGAGTATCGGCGCATGAATCGACCGACCGTCGTCACACGCGGATCGTCTCGCATCTTGAAAAGCACTCCGGCGCCTTCGTTCTCCTTCATCAGCGCCGTGACCTGTGAATCCGCATTCTGGACCATCGAGCGGAACTTGAGCATGGGGAACGGCTGACCGTCCAACCCCATCCGCTCGGACTTGTACAGAACCGGCCCCTTGCTCGTGAGCTTGACGGCGATCGCAGCCGCCAGTAGCACCGGACTGATCACGGCGAGTACCACGGTTGAGAAGACGATGTCGAAGGTCGTCTTCGTGAACTTCTGCGCGCCGTGATAGCGCGGACGCTCGACATGGATCAGCGGAAATCCAGCGACCGGGCGCATCGAGAGCCTCGGCCCGGACACATCCAGAATCCCCGGTGCGACAACAAGGTCCACATGATCGCGCTCGAGATCCCAGGCCAGCTTGCGCAGCCCTTCCGGTCCGAGTCGCTCCGACGCCGTCACCGCCACCGTGTCGGCACCGACCTGTTCGAGTGCGTCGGTGACACTGTGCTCGTCTCCGAGCACCGGAATGTCCCGACCGTTCACTGTGACAACTTCGCCCACGTCTCCTCCGTAGCCGGGTACGCAGACTCCGACAACTCGGTATCCATGGGCATCGTCGCGCTCGAGGTTGCGTGCAAGATCGACAACCGCCCCTCGCACACCGACCACAAGTACGGCAGTTCGAAATTCACCTCGGGCTCGCTCACGAGCAATCACCCGTCGCCAGATCCAACGACTCGCGATCAAGGCGGTCAATCCCATCGGAAACGCCACGGCAAGGTACAGGCGCGCGATCTCCAGGTGAAGGAGAAGGCTGGCGATCGCAATCAGTCCGAACAGGCGGAGCGTTCCGACAGCGATCAATCGGTACTCTTCAGGGCCGCTTCCGATCACGCGAGGAGATCTGGTCCGAAATACCCTCAGTACGGCAAACCAGCCGATAATCAGGGCGAAAGACAGTGCGGTGTAGCTGAAATGGCCGAATGCTTCACCGTCGACGACATCCGCGTCGCTACCGAATCGCCACCATTGAGCCAGAAACACAACTGCCGCAACGATGATCGTGTCGGTGATCGCCAGACGACGAAGATACGCAGATTGCCATTTCCTGCGTGCGGAAACTCCACCGGCCCTCTCCGGCGTTACTCGTCGGTGTTGTTGTGGCCGCTCTTTCGTGGGCGCGGCCATCTCGAGAACCGTCATGTGTTCAGAAACCTTTCCCCATGCACAGAATTCGGCCTGAAGATGTTCACCGGCCGAGGTCCATCGGACCGCCTTGCCGATTCCCGAAACTTCGACAGCGAAGCAACTGCTCCGCATTGCTGCGTTCAGTGCGTATGGTCGCATTACGTGCGCCTTGCAGTTAACCCGGCGACTATTGTCAGGCCTCGGCCCAACTGTCGATTATTGCGGCATTGCCGCAGCTCACACCCCATGATTGAAACAGAGTCCACTAACAACCCAAACACAGGACGATCGGCGATTTCTCCTCGCCCGCTGACGTCGCCGGCCTCGATATTGCCAGGACTCACATCTTGGCAACTCTTCGGCTAGCTGGTCAGTACCAGTGAGGAGTTTGCCACATTCCGGACAGCGTGGCAATAGCGCTTTCCGAAGTTCTTCCCGACGCCAGCATTGACGTCAGTTATTCACCCTCCGACAAGAAGGAGTGAACATTGCTCACCATTAACATTGCGTACCTATAGTTTTCATCGCCTAGCCCATTTGGGCTCCGCGTTTGGACGGAAACCAGCACGCGGTTGGTAAACACTCTGCAATCCATACTTTGATGCGCTCAGCGTCGACTCAGCCCTGGACGATTGTTCGACACTTCGCCTCTGGGCGTCTTACCTACTCCTGGCCGGCATTGCGCGAACCTACGATCGGGCGACACCGAGAATTCAGACATACAAAAGGAGGAGTGTAGACCGCCAGCGATCGCCTGTGATGTCTTGAAATAGGTGCAGCACAGCCCAATTAGGGACATGCGAGTTGCGCAGCCGCTCGGCTGCAAAGCGGTGCGACCGCTACCGATGTCTATGTCTATGGCCATGGCCATGGCCATGGCCATGGCAAGCGTGTGTGGCCGTGTAGGGTCAACGGACACTCGACACGCTCGTTCGCACCCAGTAGCGGAGCGTGTCTCTCGAACAACCGACGTTGCGGGACAACTGATCAGCTGGGCGCACGCCATCGAGTGAACCCCCGCACACTTCGATTGTCTTACGCGAAACCGGGTTCCTTTCGTCGCAGGTAACCAGGACGCGACTGAGCCCCACCGGGTCGCCGACATACGCGAGCACCTCACCCAGAGCAGTCGACGCTATCCCTTTCCGGCCCTCCGACCGACGGACCCCGTGGCCGATATGACCACCGACATCGGCCAAGAACGCGTTCATGCTGTGTCGCAGCTGGCCGACAACCCCCGCACCCGCTGTCCAAATCCATCGCGGGATGCCAGATCGACATCTAGGCGTTGCGAAACTCTCGAGGCCGAATCGGGCTGGCCCTCCTGCGGTCCGCCACACTCGCTACTCGATTCCAACCGAGACGCCCACAAGGCCTCGTCGGGCGCAACCAGATCGACAGTCATAGAGGCACCGGTCAAGCAGGGACAGCTCAGACCGCAGCGTCACATCCCGCATGCCCGTGCCTACCCAATTACTGCGACGGCCGATGAACCCGTATTCCGCACTGCGCGTCGCAGACTCAGCGGACCCGACTAGAGAATTGCGTCCGATTCACCACACAGAGAAGGGCCCTCGAGCTTTGCTCGAGGGCCCTGTGAGGCGTCGGGATTTACCGTACGACCAGGTCAGATGACTGTCGACGTGACCTTTCGTTCGCCGACTGGATTGCTGTCCACGGACCCTTCCACGGCCACGTCAGCGACAACCGGATCGGAATCGTAGTAGTACTTGTACTCGTAGACACCACGACCGTTCAGCGGGGTCATCGTGATGACAGTACCGAGAATCGTCGCGCCCACACTGTGGAGATTGCCGACCGCCCTGCTCAGCTGTTCCCTCTTCGTCGTGCCGTGACGAGCAATCACTAGCGCACCGTCCGCCAGCGCTGAAAGAACTGCAGCATCCGTAACCGGAAGCAACGGCGAGGCGTCGATGATGACGTAGTCGAACCTTCTGCGGAGATCGGTAAAGACCGCATGGGCAGTGTCAGTGCCCAGAAGTTCGCTCGGGTTCGGGGGAATCGGACCTGAGGCAAGAACCGTCAGGTCAGCATTGCTCGTGACTTGAAGTACGTCGTCGAGATCTGCTTGCCCGGCCAGGACCGAGCTCAGACCAACGCTTCCGATAAGTCCCAGATACTTCGAAACGCGAGGCTTACGGAGGTCACCTTCGACGAGACACACCTTCTTGCCTGCCTCGGCCAACACGAGTGCGATGTTCACCGCAGTCGTGGTCTTTCCCTCGGAGGGAAGAGAACTCGTAACGACGATGACACTCGGTGGGCGATCCACGGCCAGGAACTGCAGATTGGTTCGCAGCTCGCGGTACGCCTCGGCACTTGCGGAGTTGCCCTCGTGGAAGTTGATCGCTTGATGAACTTCGCGTTCCTTGTCGAACGGAATTGTTCCCACCATCGCCGCGCCGGCGATGTCTTCGACCACCTTGCGCTCTTTGACGGTGTTGTCCAGGCGATCACGCACCACAGCCAACCCGATCCCCAGCAGAAGCCCGATCGCGGCACCGAGCGCCACGTTCCGCGAAGTCTTCGGCGACACCGGTTCCGCGGGAGTTTGTGCTCGCTGTTCGACAACGACGCGCGCAGGTGCTGTGCCACCATTTGCGGGCGTACCCAGATCTTTGACCATCACGACAAACTCGTCCGAGAGCGCATTTGCGATTTCACGTGCCAGTTCAGGCGACGCATCTTGCACGCTCAAATCGAGCAGTACTGTATCCGGCGCCGATGTGGCGGTCACCTTGGACGAAATCTCCGCAGCGGAAAGCCCGCCGAGTCGATCGGGCCCGACTGAATCGATCGTTCTCTGTGCCAGTGTCTCGCCGGTAAGGAGCTTGGCGTAGGAAGTGACCAACTGCTGTGAGAGCTGGTTACCTTGGTAAGCCTCGTTCACGGTTGTTCCGGTAGAAGTCGACACGAACAGGCGCGTGGAAGCCTGGTAGATCGGCGTGGCAATCAACGAGGCGCCCAATGCGCCCAAGATCACGACCACAGTGACGACAGCGACTATCTTCCACCGTGCCTGCAAAATCTTCAGGTAGTCCCGTACATCCATCGTCGAATCTCCTTCGGCTCGAACACGTATCACGTCTTCGAGTAGTAATCGACAGCCGCTGTCGAGCCGCTGCACTCAATGCAGGCTGAACGAGGCAGCCAATCTTCTATCGCGTGTCCCTGCGTCACAGCGCGAGGTATTTGCCGAAACAGCCAGGGGGGAGAGGCCTTCACGGCATCTCACACATCTCACTTCCTGGCCGATGCATGATCGGGAAGTGGCGAACACGCGACACTGACAAACCCGCGACACTGACATCGGGCCCACTCACACATCGCGCAGAGCAGACACAACGTGCAGCCAGGCTGAACTCTACTGCGTCATTGGTCTTTTCACCACCGCAACGGAGCCTCGAAACTTCCTAGACATCGTCAGTCGACCGCGCCGACCATGAAAGGGTCACATACCACAGCGGGCCGTAGGACCAACGTCCGTCGACGACCAACTACGCAACTTGCCGCCGGAAGTTGATGCATACCAACCGAACAAGGCAACATGCCCCTCACCCTGTGATGCACGAGCGGCTATCCCAGCATCTCCCCCGGCCACAGCTCGCTCGCTGACGGACTTTGGTCCCGGGCACACGGCCACTTCCCCTCGATGCCTACAACACCCACCCTCCGTGAAGGTTTCACCGGTTTACGGCCTTCCGAGACCTCGGTAGGTCCACCCTGCGTCGCGCCAGGTGGTCGGTTCCAGACAGTTACGTCCGTCGATGATGACCTTCTTGCGGACGACAGGTTCGAGGTCCGACGGCAACAACTTTCGAAACTCGGCCCACTCGGTCAGAACCAAGACGACATCAGCGCCTGCACACGCTTCAAGTGCGCTCGAAGTGTAAGTGAGGGTGGGGAACAACGCCTTCGAGTTTCCCATCGCCTTCGGGTCATAGACATTGACGGCAGCGCCTTGCAGCTGAATCTGCCCGGCAACGTTCAGCGCAGGTGAGTCGCGCACGTCGTCGGAGTCAGGTTTGAAGGCTGCACCGAGAACCGCCACATTGGCTCCGAGTAGAGAACCACACGCTTCTCGAGCCAGTTCGACCATCCGAGTACGACGACGCATGTTGATATTGTCGACTTCGCGTAGGAATGTGAGTGCTTGATCTGCTCCCAGCTCACCAGCACGTGCCATGAAAGCACGGATGTCCTTCGGTAAGCAGCCCCCACCGAAACCGATTCCGGCGTTGAGGAATCGCCTACCAATTCTCTCGTCATGGCCGATGGCATCGGCAAGAACGGTCACATCCGCACCTGAAGCCTCGCACACCTCCGAGATCGCATTGATGAACGAGATCTTCGTTGCCAGAAATGCATTGGCTGATGCTTTGACCAACTCCGAAGTCGCAAGGTCGGTCACAACAAAGGGAATACCTTCGTTCAAGAGTTGCTCGTACACTTCACGCGCAATCGATTCCGCACGTCCGGGTCGATTGCGGTCGACCCCGAGCACAAGCCGGTCCGGGTGAAGCGTGTCTTTCACCGCGTAGCCTTCCCGGAGAAATTCCGGGTTCCACGCCACCTCCACGTCTTGTCCGGCAGGCGCCAGTTCCCGTGCCCGCGCACCCAATCGCTCTGCTGTACCGACTGGCACAGTTGATTTCCCGAAGATTACGGTCGGCCTGGTCAAGAGGGGTGCGAGTGTCTCGATCACCGAATCGACAAAACGCATGTCGGCCGCGAACTCCCCCTTCTTCTGCGGCGTACCGACGCCGAGGAAGTGGATGTCGGCGAACTCTGCGGCCTCCTCGTAGGAAGCCGTGAATCGAAGACGTCCCGCGGCTATGTTGCGGCGCAGTACTTCCTCGAGTCCCGGTTCGTAGAAAGGAACCTCCCCAGCTTCGAGCATAGCGAGCTTGTTCGGATCAACATCCACCCCGAGAACCTCGTGACCCAACTCGGCCATGCAAGCTGCGTGTGTCGCCCCGAGGTAGCCTGTGCCGAATACCGCAATACGAGAAGTCATAACGATGTCTGCCTGTCGAAGTCGAGTTTACGTCGAATAATGCTGTAGTACTTCATGTCCTGATCGAATCGACGTTCTGTCGATACCACTCCACGGTCGATGCGATCCCCGCACGAAGATCAATCCTGGGCTGCCACCCCAAATCTCGAAGCTTCCCGATGTCAAGCAACTTCCGCGGCGTCCCGTCAGGTTTCGAATGATCCCATTCGATCTCGCCGTCGAACCCGATCTCGTCCGCCACGATCGCAGAGATCTCCGCGATGCTCTGGTCCTCGCCTGTACCAACATTGACGTGTTCTGCTCCGTCATAGTGGTCGAGCAAATGAAGGCAGGCATCCGCCATGTCGTCGACGTGGAGAAACTCGCGCCTCGGCGTCCCGCTGCCCCAGTTCACGACTGAAGCAGCTCCATCACGGCGCGCGTCGTCGAAGCGTCTGATGAGGGCTGGCAGCACATGAGAGCCCTTGGCAGAGAAGTTGTCACCCGGGCCGTAGAGATTGGTCGGCATCGCGGCGATCCACGGACGCCCGAACTGCTTTCGAACAGCCTGTACCTGCAGGATTCCCGCGATCTTGGCGATGGCATATGCATCGTTCGTCGGTTCCAAATGACCGGTCAGCAAATATTCTTCGCGAATCGGTTGAGGAGCGAATTTCGGGTAGATGCAGGATGATCCGAGGAACAGCAGGCGATCTACGTCGAACTCGGCCGCCGCGTCCATCACGTTCACCTGGATGCGAAGGTTGTCGGAGATGAAGTCCACCGGCAGTGTGCTGTTCGCCAGTATCCCGCCCACCTTGGCTGCCGCGAGGACCACGTTCTTCGGCCTCTCGGCGGCGAAGAACTCGAACACGGCACCGCGGTCGCGAAGATCGAGTTCGGCGGACGTGCGACCGACAAGGCGATTGAAACCGTCGGCCTCCAAACGACGCCAGATCGCTGAACCCACGAGTCCACGATGGCCCGCGACGTACACCGCATCGTTCCGATCGAGGGACTTCTGCGCGTACTCCCCCGTCATCGAGCGTGCTCCCAATCCACCAGGTTCGGGCGGTCGATCCAGGGCTTGCCCTCACACTTCAGAGCCTCGATGTCCGCATCGACCATGATTCGAGCCAGCTCGGGAGTATGTACAGTCGCCTTCCAGCCGAGCTTCTGCTCCGCCTTACCTGCATCTCCGATCAACGCATCTACTTCCGTCGGCCGCAGATAGCGCTCGTCGAAGCGCACATGATCTTCCCAGTTCAAACCGGCGTGCTCGAAGGCCACCGACAGGAAATCCTTGACCGAGTAGTTACCGCCTGTCGCGAGCACGTAATCGTCCGGCTCGTCGGCCTGAAGCATCCTCCACATTCCCTCCACGTACTCCGGCGCGTAACCCCAGTCGCGGATTGCATCGAGATTACCCATGTACAAATCGTTTTCCAGGCCGGCCTTGATCCGCGCCACCGCTCGCGTGATCTTGCGAGTTACGAATGTTTCGCCTCGCCGCGGAGATTCGTGGTTGAACAGAATTCCGTTCACGGCAAAGATCCCGTACGCCTCGCGGTAGTTCTTGGTGATCCAGTACGAGTACACCTTCGCCGCACCGTACGGCGATCGCGGATAGAAGGGAGTCTGCTCGTCCTGCGGAGGCGGTGTCGCACCGAACATCTCGGAACTGGACGCCTGGTAGAACCTGCATTCGAGACCAGCCATCCGGACTGCTTCGAGCAACCTGATCGACCCGATTCCCGTCGTGTCTCCGGTATGTTCGGGCTCGTCGAAACTTACCCGTACATGTGACTGCGCTGCGAGGTTGTAGACCTCGTCCGGGCGTATCTGTGCGAGAAGAGTGACCAAACGCGCCCCGTCGCTGAGATCTCCGTAATGAAGGAACAGTTTTGCATCCGGCGTGTGGGGATCCACATACATGTGATCGATTCGAGCCGTATTGAACGTGGACGATCTACGAATAAGTCCGTGGACCTCGTATCCCTTGCTCAACAACAGCTCGGCCAGGTATGAACCGTCTTGGCCTGTAATTCCGGTAATCAGTGCACGTTTCACTTGAAACTCCGTCCTCGAAGCAGATACTTGTCTGCGAGTAGTCATCGGCCGAATTGTGTTGTGTGGGAGCAGCGAACCCACAACCAGAACTGAGAAACCCTCACGGCATTACTGCCTCCTTGATCCGCGATCTCAGATCCTCCAGTTCCGCGGCAGCGGAGTCCATTCCGCGAGAGATTCGGGTAGATTCGTCGTGCCCTAGATTCAAGCTGCCACCCGTCGCATCGTCCATCCAGGAGGCCTGCGGTGCGAGTACCGGTTCCAGCGAATCCCTCAGCTTCGGTACCGAACTACTACCCGACATCACCGGTATCGATCCGCCTCGAGCGCTCAGGATCAAAACATGGAGGCGGTCACTGACGGTTACGGCGGCGCGCTCGTACAGGGCGCGGACAGCCGACTCCTGTTGCCGATGGGTCGTGTCATCGTCCCATCCCACGTAGGGAATACCCAGCGTCGCAGCAACTTCGCGGTTGTGGCTGTCGTCCTCGACAACCTGGCAACAGGCCATCAAATCCAAACCATTTGCCGAGAACTGACTTTGGATCGACCGAAGGGACGCGTAGTTCACCGGTCGGTCATGCCGAAGTGAAAGCAAGGCTATTTCTCGGCGCGCAGATTCTCGGCCAGCAGACTTCGCTCCGTCGGATACACCGGCCCCGAACGCGAGATCGGGATAGAACCGACTCTTACCTCGCAGGTACTCACACGTCCTTTTGTCACGTGCCGCGTAGACGTCGGCTACGCCGACGAGGATCTTCTCGGGTACTGCCGCCATTGGGCTTCGTACCTCGATCGACCGTCCCAAAACGAGGACTCGTGTACCGAACATGCGAAGCACCGCAAAGACTGTCACCAACAACGAGTGCTTGACGACGCTTGCTGCTGATGCCCCCAGAACCGCCGGCCCAGGTGCCATCACGATCACTGCCCGCTTTCGGCGCACTGTATCGGACAAAATCGCTCGCCAGAAGTTGATACCCGAATCCATCACCTCGTCGGTTGGTTCCCAATCGAAGGCATCGACGTACTCCGCGCTCATACTGCCCGAAAATACAACGGGTCTGAACCCCAGTTCACGCATGTAGTCGACTGCTGTTCGGCGTATCTCGATGTCACCCAGATTGCCCTGAGCTGCTGCGATACTCATGAAGAACCTACGCATGGGGATCCCTCCTCATTGCAACGACAACGACACAGGTCAGCAATGCGGTTTGAAGTACATAGCTGAGCGAGAGCGACCACCCCGCTCCGAGCGCCCCGTAACGGGGGGCAGCCAGCACGATTCCGACGAGGCAGATCAAGGTGCTCACAACCGTTATGTAGGAGACGATTTCAACTCTGCCCGTACCTTGCAGGATCGCATTCAATTGGGACGAGATCGCTGCGAAGATCAAACTGAAGCAGACGACCTGCATTACCGGTACCGCGTCTACGTACGCATCGCCCAAAATCGGTGGAACGAGTACAGGGATGACAGCTGCGATCACACCGAAGATCACCGCGCTTGCGATGCATACGTACATCGCGGGTCGCAGAATGCCCTGGGTGATTCGCCCGGTCGTCGAGCGCGCCGCCGCAGGCATGAGAACTGCCGCAAACGATGTGGGAATCAGCCGCAACGGAGTGGTGATACGACTCGTCACGCCGTAGATTCCGGAGACGGCCGGTGACGTGACAAGTCCAACCAGCAGTACGTCGAAGTTGCGCGTCTGAGTAGCAACGGAATTCAACCAGAAGTGCGAGGACTTGCCGATGATCGACTTGTACGAGCGTCTCGATCTGACACGAGTGATCGCCGGTCCGAGCCGAATGGCCACGAAGACAGCGATCATCGAAGAGAACGCGAGGCCCACGGAATACCAGAACACTGCGTCGACTCCTGCGAGCCAAGCGGCCGCAACAAAAACGAGAGCAAGTGCTCGCCGGAGGAGCAACGACACCGCGTTCTGCCAGGTATTCCCGTCAGCGAGTGGTAGCGAGAGCAGCGTCTCGACGTAATTGTCCAGAACAACCCAAGCTGTCAACGGCACTACGAACCAAAGCTTCGGCTCGAAGACCGCGGCTACCGCCGCGGTAAATGCCAGCAATGCACCGACGGCCAGGTTGGCGCGGCGCGAGAACTCCAAGGTCGACGCGATGAGGGGTTCCTGGTCACCCAACGCACGGATCCGAACCAGAAATGGGGTGAACCCGAAGTTCAGAATGGTCTGAAGCACCAGTCCGACACCATAAGCCGCAGCGAAGATTCCAAAGCCGGACGGACCGGAGATACGCGCGAGTAGGACCATACTCAGTGCCTGAATCAACGCACCGACAAGACGTCCGCCGGCGATTCCCGTGAACTGAACCACCAAGGGGTTCGTCATCACCTTCATGTTCCACCACCCGGGCACTCGAACGCGTGCGGAACCCCGGCGCAGCGCGGTCGTGCGCCCTTCATGGTCGTCCGATCGACGAAACCGGGGCGCGGACGATCGAACTCGCCGGAACATCGGATGTAACAAGGCAATTTGCGCCGATAACCGAGTGGTCACCGACCGACGTGCCGCGGAGAATTGTGGACCTGGCCGCAATCCACACTCCGTTGCCGATGACGATCGGTCCGTTGTCGAACTCGAAAGTCCGTGACTGTCTGCTGTGACTGCCCGCGCACAGAAAGACGTCCTGCGAGACACAACTGTTCGACCCGATACTCACCGGTTCGAGATTGAGGATCCATGCTCCCTCACCCACCCAAGTGTTATCACCGATCGACAGTTTCCACGGCCAATGGATCTTCACGCCGTGCCGAATCAGGACTCCATCACCGATCTCAGCGCCGAACAGTCTGAGAATGGCAACTCGTATGCGTGCCGGCACGAACCAGGCCCGGAACAGTGGTGCCACCGCGAGCCAGGCGACCTGCACTGATGCCGGACGTCCCTTGTCGTATCCTGCCCCGGTGAATTCGCCGAGGGAGAGCTGCGGGTGTGTCATCGCGCTCGGGCTTGCGTCGGTCGAGTCGGCAAACTGTCTCGATTGATGAGTCCGTCGAAGAGGTCACCGAACGCGGTGGTGGCAGAGCCGGGAGACAAGGTTTCGTGCACGTACTCCCCCCCGTTTCGCGCGAGTTGAGCGGCACGGACGGGGTCGGAAACCAGCATCTCTATTTCACGTACCAATGCTTCCGGATTTCCGGCGTCAACACGTACTCCCGCCCCGGACAGGGCGATCTCCTCGCCGGAGGCACTGTCCGAAGATGTAGCCGCGACGACAGGTACCCCTGAAGCGAAATACGATGTAAGTTTGCTCGGAACGGCCATACTGCGAAGATCGGCCAACTCGTTGAGAAGTAATGCGTCCGCTGCTCGCAGCACATCGGTGAAGTCCTCGCCGCCAACAGGATCCATGAATTCGATCCCGGTGCATCCCTCGGACAGCTCTTCGAGATGGGCCCGCTGATTCCCATCCCCCATCAGTACGAATTTGATGTCGGACTGGCGCGGCCCAAGTAAATGCGCGGCGTTCACCACGTTCTCGAGCCCTTGCTTTGCACCCATATTGCCGGCATGCAGAACTATCTTCTGTTCCGGCCCCCAGCCCAATCGCTTTCGCGAATCTTCTCGGGTGCAGGCAGACTGGGAGAGATCCAGGTGGGTCCAGTTCCTGATGACTGTGACGCTGCTCGAGTCGACTCCGAGGTTGTCCTGCGCATGCTTCGCGAACCGCGGGTGGATCACGACGACGTGATCGGACTTTCGCAAGATCCAGGATTCGGCTCGATCGACGAGAGACGACAGGCCTCCGCTCAGCTGACCGGTCTCGGACGCGCCCAGTCCGTAGAAGTCCTGCACCCACAGCACCACGGGTGTGCGCGATCGAAGGAGCCTGGTCCTGATGACAAATGCCGCCGAGGACAAAAGTGTAGGACTTAAACACAGTATGAGGTCTGCTCGATGGAAAAGAGTCGCCCAGGTCGCCCTCAAAGCGAAACTTGCCTCCATCAGAATTCTTCGCAGGAAGCTGGGATTCCGGGGGATGTAATGACGAAGTCTTTGAACCGTCAGATTTTCTGACTGCTCTACGGAAGACAGACCTGAGAAGCCATCCATCTTTCGCCAGAATGGATAGTGCGGATACCCTGTCACTACCCTGACGTCAGCACCGGCATCCGCTATCGCATTTGCCAAACCCTCCGTGTACGGAGCGATACCGGTTGGCTCAGGAGAATAGTTGATTCCCACGATCAGGATTTTATTTCCCTGATTATCCATCGTGCTCATTTCCCTTTTCAGCTAACTCAGGACGGCAGTCCGTGCACAGCTTGCAGGTGTGCACTTCTCTGCGTGTCACTCTCGAATCGTTCGGCGACTTTCCGTGCCGGAACTCCGACATTCACCGAGAAACTCTCGACGTCGTTCGTCACGACCGAACCGGCTCCGATAACCGCACCGTCACCGATCTTCACACCGCTCAATATCACCGAACAGGCGCCTATCCATACGTCTGTTCCAATTTCGACAGAATCGCGTGCACCAGGCTGACGGTCCCCCACCCACGTCGACGCGAGCATCGGAATACCCACCTCGTCGATCGCGTGGTCTTCGCGCCCCACGATGTAGACGTTCATTCCGATCATGACGTGGGATCCGATGGAGCCGTCTACCTGAATAACGGTTCGGGGTCCGACGCTGACATTATCGCCGATATTCAGCCGGTGAGGCGCACTGATGATGGCTCCACGGCCGGCGTTGAAGTCGCGCCCTACTGAAACATTCCCGTTCGATATTGCGAGTCCATTCATTATTCCGCGAAGGGCTCGCCTGACACCTGACGGTAGGCGTGATCGGTTGCTCATCGTACGACCATCTCCTTGGGCCATCCCTCATTGTCGAATTCGACGACCTGACCTCGCAACGCAGCAGAGATCCCCGATGCCATGGTTTCGGCGGAATAGAGATCCCCTACCTTCGCTGAAACTTTCTCCGCTGGAACGGGATTGGAGACAAGATGCAAGAAGTAGTCTCGCAGCGCCGCAGCCAGCGACTCCTCGGTCGTCGGTGAGTAACTCTGCATAGGACCGACAGCAGCAAGTTCGATCTCGGGGGCGTGCGGGGCGTCCTCGGGGTACAGCATCGGGACTCCGAATCCCAAACTCTGAGTGACACTCAACCCGACGTATCCGGGAGAGATCGACATGATTGAGCGTGCGTAGATTTCAGCAAGTTCGATCGGACTTTCAATGCGTCCGTGTACCACAACGGACTCTTCCAGACCTAAATCGAGAATTTGCCGTTCTATCGTTTCCACCGCATTGCCGAAACCCACGATTTCCAACACGGCACCCTCGTCGACGAGGCCTGATTGGTGGAAAGCCGGAACCAATTGATCGACGTTCTTCTCGGCAACCAATCGGCCGACATAGACAATTGATTTACGCGATTCACCGGTGTTACCAGCGTTGATGTCAGCGCGTTTGTACAAAGAATTGGGTGCAACCCAAACTGGTTGGCCTGGAACCTCGAGCTTGGCTGGGACCACACTGGCGTACCCGTAAAGAATGGTCCCCTGAGACAAGCGGCGCATCGTTCTACGAAGGAAAGCCGTCTTCGACGAAGAACCTTGCCTGGGATGCAAATGGCCCCAAAGAAGAGTACGGCGACGCGCTATTCGTCGAAGGACCAAAATACTCCACGATGTGAGACTACGGGGGTTCAAATCCAGGATAGTCACGGACGCTGAAAGCGGATTTTTCCAAGAACCCACCTGAAGAAGAACCTTGTCACCGAAGATTCCGATCCGTCGAACGCGGTCGTAGAAATCCGTGTCGATGCCAGTTCGTACCGTGGAATCCAACCCGTAGTCCGAAGCCAGAATATCGAGATTTCCTTCCTCCATCTCACGCAACACCTCGATGCACGGATTCCGATACGTTGGAATCACCGCCAAATACATCGAGTATTTTTTTGATGACATCGAGCCTGCTCCCCCAAAGTTCTCATCGAGCACCACCGATTGGCCAGTGTGCATTGCGCAGTTCCCTTACTTCGGATCCCAGGCAGGGTTCGCCGGGAATGGCGAATCGGATTCGCGATACGAATACGAAAGACTGACTGACTGACTGAACGGATCAGTATGCGCCGTCACTAGCCATTACGGCTTTGAGCGTCTTCACGACGATCATCACGTCCCCGACCATCGACCAGTTGTCGACATAGGACAGATCCAGCCGAACGGTTTCTTCCCACGAAAGATCCGAGCGCCCGCTCACCTGCCACAAACCGGTGATACCCGGTTTGACCAGCAGTCGCCTTTTCACGGCCCCGTCGTATGCCTCTACCTCACGCCTCAACGGCGGTCTCGGACCAACTACGCTCATCTCGCGCCGGAGCACATTGACGAACTGAGGCAACTCGTCAATCGAAAACTTTCGAATGACGCGCCCCACCTTGGTAACCCGAGGATCGTCACGCATCTTGAACAGGACACCGGCGCCCTCGTTATCCGACAGCAGGCTGTCGACCTGCGTATCTGCGTTCTGAACCATCGATCGGAACTTCAGCATCGGAAAGGGAACCCCGTCCAATCCCATTCGCTCCGACCGATAGAGCACAGGACCCCGACTGGTGAACTTGACTGCCAACGCCGTCACGATCAAAACGGGACTGATCAAAATGAGAATTACAGATGCGAAAACGACGTCGAAGGCTGTCTTGGCGAACCGTTGAGCACCGTGGTATCGCGGACGTTCGACGTGAATCAGTGGAAGGCCCGCCACCGGCCGCATCGACAGTCGCGGACCGGAAACATCCAGGATTCCCGGTGCCACAACAAGATCGACGTCCTTACACTCCAGATCCCAGGCCAGTTTCCGCATACCGTCGTAGCCGAGGTGTTCCGTCGCCGTAACCGCCACCGCATCGGCTCCGACCAAGTCGAGTGCGTCGGTCACATCGTGCTCGTCCCCGAGGACCGGTATTTCGTTGCCGTCGACCACGATGACTCTGTCGCGACGACCTAGTTGACTGGGTTGGCAGACGCCCACGACCCGGTACCCGTCACCGGGAGCTCGTTCGAAGGTTTGGGCCATTTTCTTGACTGCAACCGGGCTTCCCACGACTAAGACGGACGTCTGGAAATCGCCGCGCGAGCGCTTCCTCGCAATCACCTTTCGCCAGATCCAGCGGCTCGCCATCAGCGCGGTCAGACCGACAGGAAATGCGAAGGCCAGATAGAGCCGCGCGATGTCCAACTGCAACAGCAAGCTGACAATCGCAATGAGTCCGAAGAGGCGAACTGTCGCGACGAAGATTCGCCTGTACTCTTCGGGTCCGCTGCCGATCACACGAATCGAGCGAGTGCGAAAGATCCCCAACGACGATAACCACATCGCCGCCAATGCAATTGACACACCGGTGTAGCTGAGTTGCCCGAGGATTCCGGGGCTCACTGCGCGGCTGTCTCCACCGAATCGCAGCCATTGAGCCAGGAAAACCGTCGCCACGATGATCACCGAATCGCCCAGGAACAGCCTTCTGCGGTACGCCGTTTCCCATTCCCTCCGAGAAGTCGATCCGCGGCGGAGGTCGGGCACTGCGCGGGGAAGCGTGTGCTTGGTCTTGCCCAGTGTGGACACGTCGAGCGCCGTCACGTGATCAGTCCCTTCCTCATTCGTGGAATCCGTGTGTCGTTGAATCCGTGTGTCGTTGACAGGTGTTGAGCGTGATTCACCAGATTTGAGCAATCCACTGGAACAGCAAATTGCTCGCTTCGATCCGAAGAGTGCAATTGTTCGAGAATCGGAACGCTCTCACGCTCCGAGTGGATTACATTTCAGCACTGTCCGCGCGCAGGATCAAACGCAAAGTCGCCCCAGTTCAGGCCTGTAGTCGCCCGCACCCCTACCTATTCCAATGTGGCCGCAACGCAAGCGCTTTGCCTCTCACCGTTCGGAGGCGGAGCGCCTGGAACAACAGAACGAAAGATCGATTCAGAGGCAACTATCGCGTTACTTCGACGAAAGTGCGGCAAAGCGAAGGACCTTACTCGTCAGTAGGCGGTTGCCACAGGGCAACGCATTACCGATACGGCCTGAATAGAGGATCATTTCCATTGGTAAC
Source organism: Rhodococcus sp. NJ-530 (assembly GCF_003860625.1). Taxonomy (NCBI): domain Bacteria; kingdom Bacillati; phylum Actinomycetota; class Actinomycetes; order Mycobacteriales; family Nocardiaceae; genus Rhodococcus; species Rhodococcus sp. NJ-530. Next base: position 1,370,924 of record NZ_CP034152.1, on the reverse strand, counting down.
CAACGCAATGACTTTCGCCGACATAAGGTGCCTGCGCCGTTGGGGACCTACGTCCCCGGCAGGGATCTTGGTCCCTATTGCCGATTCGATGTGCAATTCGAAGGCGAATAGCCCTACAGCCCTTGCTGATACAGGCTTCAACATCGAAACAAGATCAGGTCACTCGTCCAGTTCGCAACAAGCAAGCTCCGAAAAGAAAATTTTCCTTCGTCTCAATATGTGGGATTTCTGCCCCGCTTCGGCCGTTCCGCAGCGGCCGGTGCTCGGATTCGCACCTTGTGATCGATCACGTAAGGTCGACCAAAGTCGGGTTCGCTGACACAACCTCGCTGCAGCCGACACAGCCGGAGTGGACGACCAGTTCGAATAGGACTACATATCTTGAAGATTCGCGACCTACGCACGCAGTCGGGAATTATCCCCCGCCTCACAGTACGTTGGCTGATGATTGCAGCCGCGACAATCTTTGCTTTCTGGCCCACCTGGACCAATTTGTGGAGGAGCACCGCGAGCGGTACCGCCATCGGATACGTTTTTGTCCTCCCTTTGCTCTGCCTGATAGCCGCCGTCGGAACAGATTTGCGACGCGGCCCGGACCTTCCGATCCACGACCGTGAGACGGACAAGATTGTCGGTGGTATCGGCTTACTTGTTTCTCTGGGTTTACAGGCACTCCTCATGCCACGTTTTGCCGAGAACTATGAATTGATGCATATCGATGTAATCGCGGCATGGGTATTTGTCTGGAGCGCAGCGGTTCTCATGTTCGGGCTGCGTCCGGTGAACCGCTACTGGGCAATCTGGGTTGTTCCGATCGTCCTGGCGCCGCTCATCTACCGCACGCTGGCGACCGAACTCGGCGGCACGCGATTCGACTACAGCATCATCATGGTGCTGGTCGCCTCGGCCGCAACGACGATCGCCGTCAGTAGGACCTGGAGACGGGGATTCGCCGGGTTCGTCGCTTCGTCCGTCCTGGGTGCTGCCTTGGTCTACTACCTCTCGCGGCAGTACCCGACTGCACCCTTGTTCAGCGTCCAGCTGCTACCAGCAATAGGTAGTGCGTTACTGGTAGGCGGGTTCTTCTACCTGTACGAGCGACGTGGAAGGTCATGGAAGCCGTTCGAGCGTCCGCTCCGGAATCCCTCGACGTCAACCAGCAACTGGACGATCCTGGTGGTGTTCGCCGCGGCAATCGTGATGTTTTTTACGCCAGTGCCCACCACTCAGAGCGTTCCGGTCTCAGTAGGTCCGCCGGCGACTGCGGATCCACGCCTCATCGTCCCCGCCGGTTGGCGTGAGATCTCAACCGACGAATACGATTGGCCGAGAAAATACTTCGGTTCCACCTCGGCACTCACTCGCCAGACAATTCGTGCTGACACACCCAACCCTGCCTGGGACACCCAGATGCGACCACGCACCGTCCAAATGGACGTTGTTCAAGTGCGTCGCCCGTCTACTCTGTCTGTCTATCCGAGCAATACAACCTATGATCTCCAGAACGCACGTGTCAGCCCCACCGTACGAGTTGAGTTGACTCGTGGAGTTGTCGCGGAAATGTACACAGTTGTCGACGACTCCCTCCTACTCACCTGGAGCAACCTCAATTTCGTGTGGACACGCGGCGACGGTGCCGCACAACGCGTCACACTCTTGACAGTGGACAATCATGAACCGAATGCCTTGTTCCCCGAACCGAAACCATCGATGGCTTCGAATGGAAGCAACACCTTGGCAGTTCTACTCAGAGGCAGGATATCTACTGTCGACAGCGAATCTCAGTACAAGGATCTAGGTGTTGTGGGTATGGACGTTGCTGACGCTGGATTGAAGTAGACGGGCTGGCCCTTCGCGGCAGGATGGAAGTTGCGAAACAGACCATCAACAGCAAAGGGACCAGCCCTGTGACACACCGTAATGCTCCGCTGACTGTGGAGGGAAGACGACGACTCATCGAGCGGTGCCGCACTCGTCCGATCGCCCACGTCGCCGCCGAAATGGGCATCTCCCGACAATGCGCCTCCACGTGGGTCAACCGGTACCGCAAATACGGTGAACTGGGATTACAAGACAGATCCAGCGCACCGAACCATCAACCCACCGCCACCGCCGCAGAGATCGTGGCCGAGATCGAAGCGATGCGCCGGACCCGGAAATGGTCGGCCGCGCGCATCACGTTCGAACTCCGAATGGACGGAACGGTCATCGCTCGCCGGACGGTCACGAAACTCCTGCGGGATCTTGGTCTCAATCGCCGCCGGTTCATCGACCCGAACGGCGAAACGAACCGCAAACCCCAGGTCATCGCCGCGAAACGGCCTGGTCAGATGGTGCACGTCGACGTGAAGAAGGTCGGCCGCATCCCTGACGGCGGAGGTTGGCGCGTCCACGGGCGAGGTTCCGAGCAGGCCAAACGATCACAACGTCGGAAAACGAAGAACAAGCAGGGCCGCGTCGGCTACACCTATTTGCATTCCGCGATCGATGGCAACACCCGTTTGGCGTACACCGAGGCCAGAGACAACGAAACTGCCGCGACAGCCATCGATTTCATGAACAACGCCCGACTCTTCTTCGCGGCGCACGGCATCACCCGGATCGAGCGCGTGATCACCGACAACGGATCATGCTATCGGGCAGCAGATTTCACTGCTTCACTGCGGGAAGCGCGGCACTACCGGATCAAGCCGTACACGCCGAAACACAATGGGAAAGTGGAGCGCTACAACCGCATCCTCGCCGAAGAACTGCTGTACTCCCGCGAATACATCAGCGAAGCCGAGCGGCGCACTGCCGTCGAGGTGTGGAACATTCACTATAATTATCACCGACCGCATTCAGCACGCGGAGGACGACCGCCTGCCGCTTACCGCCGGCACCGCGTAACTAACGTCCGTGCCTCATACATCTAGGTATGCTCCAGTCCCTCGGAAGGCTTGTCGTGGAGGCACAGAAGTGGTAGATCCCGATCTCTCGGTTGAGGACGAAAGCTCGGAAGAATTCAAACGAGTTGCACTTCACGATGCTGTGAACGGACTGCGTGAACGTAAACCGATTTCGTCGGCATCAGTTGCGTTCTATCCGTGGCAGCGCAACATCCTGTTCCTGATTCTCGTGATCACCGTTGTGTGTCTGGTCTTCTTCCTTACTCCCACGCTCATCGTTCTCACATTGGCATGCACGCTCGGGTACGTATGGGCGATGGTGGATCGCCTAGTGCTGTTCACACGAGGTCTGGATGCCTCCTCGATCGTGACGATCAGCGATCAGGAGGCAAGCTCGCTTTCCGATGAAGAACTACCGCACTACACAATCCTTGTGCCGGCGTACAACGAGCCGGAAGTAGTCGGAGACCTGATTTCCGCTATGCGTGCGATCGACTACCCCTCGAACAAATTGCAGGTGCTGTTGCTCCTCGAAGAGGATGACACCGTCACCATCGACGCGGCGACTGCCGCCGGAGTCGATGCCGTGGTGAGTATCTTGAAGGTCCCTGCTGCAGATCCGCGCACCAAACCCAAAGCCTGCAACTACGGATTGCACTTCTCTACGGGCGAGATAATCACCATCTACGACGCCGAGGACTCACCGGATCCGCTCCAGTTACGCCGTGTGGTGGCAACCTTCGCGAAGCTTCCATCGAATACCGCGTGCGTTCAGGCGAAACTCGCATTTCACAACGGGACTCAGAATTTGTTGACCGCGTGGTTCACGGCCGACTACGCCCTCTGGTTCAATTTCATCCTCCCAGGACTGATGCGCAGTCAGTCACCGATTCCCTTGGGAGGCACGTCCAATCACCTTCGACGAAGTGTGCTCGACGAGATCGGCGCCTGGGACCCCTTCAACGTCACGGAGGACGCAGATCTCGGAGTTCGCATCGCGGAGAGCGGCTACCGGACCGCTGTTCTGAACTCGACGACGCTGGAGGAGGCCAACAGCGACACGATCAACTGGATCCGACAACGCTCACGCTGGTACAAGGGTTACCTGCAGACTTGGTTGGTTCACATGCGTCAACCTGTGAAACTGTGGCGCGGACTCGGCACGGTCGGATTTCTACGCTTCACCATCTTGATGGCGGGGACACCCATTGTGGCGACACTGAACATGGCGTTCTGGCTGATCAGTCTGGGTTGGATTCTCGGCCAGCCCGAGGTCATCCACGACGTGTTTCCCAACTACGTCTATTTTCCCGCCCTCGTGTCACTCGTATTCGGTAACGCCGCAGTCCTTTACATGAACCTGGTGGCATGCCGAGAGACGCGAAATCCTATGCTGCTGATAGCTTGCCTGACCGCTCCGCTTTACTGGGTCTTGATGAGCATCGCAGCCATCAAAGGCACATATCAGTTGATACGCAACCCGTCTTACTGGGAGAAGACCTTCCATGGCTTGAACACGTAAGCTCAATTCCCGATCAACTCTTGTTGCGCGGGTGAGCTTTGAAGCTTGCGGTCCGATCACTGCCGGCCGAAAGACATGCAAACGCGAGTACGACCGGTAGCCAGTAGTACGCCTGCTCGAAAAATGCCGAGGTCAGTGCGAATGTCATCATCGCGACCAGCACGCCGGCCGCGGCGGCGTTCTTGCCGGACTTCATCGATCTGAACGCAACCAATGCCGTCGCGCAGATGATGAGTCCCACAGCCAGGGCAAGCACCACCCCGCCTTGGTACCAAGACCGTAGAAACACATTGTGGACGACTGTGACGTTGTCGAACGAGGCCGCATTGGCAGCGTTCAGACCCACCCCGGACAGCGGATGCGCGCGAATAGCATCCCAAGCGAATCCGTAAGTGTCGTTACGGATCTCGAGTGTGCTGACGGCTTTGGTCTGCCCTGTGACCTGAAGGTATCGATCGGCCGGCGTCTCCAGGTGCTTTCCGAACTCGGTGGAGGTGATTGCGACCCAGAAGAGAACAGAGGCGCCGACAAAACTCTTGACGATGGTGGTGATCTTCACTCGCGAAGAAATCGCCACGACGATCAATCCGATCGCGCATGCCGACAACGAACTCAAACTACCGGTTGCCAGCAGTCCCACCGCGTTCACAATCGATATCAGCACCAGAACGACCCGATTTCCTACCTTTCGCACTGCAGCCCCCAGGCACAGAATCAGCGCAAGTGAGGACATGATGCCCAGAACGTTCGGGTGACCTGCCAGACCTGGAGCACGACCGTTCACAACACCGAAACCGAAGACGGATGAACCGGCCAATTGGATAGCGGCGGCCAGAGCAGAAACCGATTGGCTTGCTATGAACGCAATGCATACACGCCTGACAAAACCCGGATCACGCCGGACATTGGCGACCATCACAAATATTCCGAGCCCGAGAACTATGAAAAGTTGGATTCCAACATAAAGATTTCCGCCGATATCATTGCCACGCGTCGCTGTTACCGTTGCGACGAGAGCGGCGTAGCCGGCGGTCAACCAGACGCCGACAAACTGCGGCCGAGCAACTCGTCCCAGCGCTACTGACGCCACGATGACCGCAAGCACTGCCATCGCCCACAACTGCGTGACGGCGCCGGGCAACGAGCGGTATATCGGAACTGCGATCGCGATCGCCATCCACACAGCGGTAGTCGGCGACAAAGGAATTCTGCCTGTTCGCCCTGCCGTCGAAGCGGCATCATTCCGAAGACCTTGAGGTCTGACTTGACTCGGCGTTGTCATTGAGTTCCTGCTTCCGACAATCGAATTTTTTGCATTTCACCCTCGATTTCACCCTTCGCCGACGCCGGGCTGAATAATCCCCGCTCAGCGCAGAAGTCATCCTCTGTCGGCAACGTCGCGTAACTGCAAATAAGCGAATCGTCGACGCAAAACTTTGCCACGACATGGCAGATATCCAATTGTCCTCGACTCGTGGCCGAAAGGAAGTGGCATATACGTCTCGGCTCAGGCAATATGACCGCTATGAGTGGTTTCTCCGCATGGGTCGAGAATCAACTGGAACTTCGCTCGTTCGGCGACATCCAGGAAGCTGCGCGTGCGCTGAAGATTCGACCTTCCGAGCTGAGTCGATGGCTGTCGGCTAAACGCCCTCCCACGCAGGACACGATGCGGACGGCATGTCAGGTCTTCGACGCTCCGATCATGGAGGTCCTCGTAGCCGCCGGTTATCTGACCTCTGAGGAAGCGGAGCCGGGGATGACTCCACCGTCGATCGTCGCGACGATTTCGACACAGTCCCTGGTGGACGAACTCACCCGACGCGGTATCGACCGACAAAGTGAATGAATCCGGGCTACCGACATTCACATACGCGCTAGCCGAACATGGTGCAGATTCTCGTGCACCAAAACATATTTCGACCTCAGCTGTCATGGACGGCATTATTCAGTACGTCAACTGCGGATCCGGCTGATCCAATCGTTCCTTGAGCCAGACTCGCAACTCCGGTCCGTACTCGGTGCGACTGAGCGCATGGTCGAGAGATGCTCGCAGAAAGCCTCCCGGGTTACCAAGATCGTGGCGGGTTCCGTGATGGACGACGACGTGAACCGGATGCCCCTCCGCGATCAACAGCGCTATCGCATCCGTCAGTTGTAGTTCGCCACCCTGCCCGGGTGAGATTCGTCTGAGCGCGTCGAACACGGCGCGATCGAGAAGGTATCGTCCGGCCGCGGCGAGAGTGGACGGAGCATCCTCAGGAGCCGGCTTCTCGACCATGCCGACGACGGCAAGTACATCGGGATCGCTGCCCTCCACAGGTGTTTGGACGTCGAATACTCCGTAGGCCCCAACACGATCGGGCGCGACGTCGAACGCGCACAGCACAGAACCACCACGCTCGACACGTACCTTCGCCATCGCGTCGAGAATGCCGCAGGGGTGGACCAGATCGTCGGGAAGCAGCACCGCGAACGAGTCCTCGTCCGCATCCAGCACCGATTCGACCAGACCGACAGCGTGTCCCAATCCCAGCGGAGACTCTTGCACAACCGGCTCCACCGAGATCAGGCCCGGGGCCCGACGCACACGCTCGAGTAGATGGTGCTTCCCGCTGGCGGCGAGCTTGCCCTCGAGCACCAGGTCCTCGACGAAATGCCCGACGACCGATGCCTTGCCCGGCGCAGTGACAATTACCAGACGTTCCGCGCCTGCTTGCGCCGCTTCGCTTGCGACCAGCTCGATCCCGGGTGTATCGACCACGGGGAGCAACTCTTTCGGAACCGTCTTGGTGGCCGGGAGGAAACGAGTCCCCATCCCGGCAGCCGGCACCACAGCAGTCTTGAAAGGCCGTTCAGCGCACCCAGTCATCGTTCACCTCTCCGCTCACACGATGCTCCACACACTTACCGTTACGCGCATGCAGCGGTCGTCCCCTCATTTCGACGACCGAAAGCTCACATCGCATGTACAGCCTGCGCACAAGGTCTACCGGGCGGCCGATGCCGCCGCAAGTTGACTCGAACTCGGAATTCGTTGCGCGCGAGAGCTACACACCACCCCTCGATGTCACTTCCACGAGGGGCACGCCGCACTCCGCGCACTACCCGTTACCGCGGCGAACGGTTGTGATCGTATTTCGACGTTGACCACGGCGGGACGTAGCAACTGGTCAAAGAGACAGGTACGACACAACTTCCGAACTCAGCACCTCAACCGGACCGTCCCCAGCCGACCCGGACGAAGGTCCTGGAAGCGTCGCATCGATGGTCCCGTGCGACTTCACCCGTCTTCAAGTTCGGTTATCCACAGGTGAATGCCACTGAATACCATTGAATACGAACGAAATACGGTCATCACGCCACAACACCAGATTCAGGTTGTTATCAAATCGTGACCATACTCCCACTGGATGGAACTCCCAGTGGACTACTAGCAGTGTCCTAACTTGCCAGTGAAGCAATCACGTCGAAGAGTGGATCGTCAGGCCCGATATCCATTGTGCATTCGTTCGGCCGTGGATCCGGCACGAATGCCCACAGGAGAGCTCCGGCCGTACCGGCCACCTTCTGCCCCGTCAGCTTCGTCTCGATATTCGTGGCTCTGGTCGCCAGTGATTCACAACTGCCTGCCAATTCGCCTGTCTCGGCGACCAACAACGGCTTCCCGACGTTCGCGGCCTGTTCGATGCGACGCGCCAGTCCGTTCCACTGGTCGCCCGGAAGCGGAACCCCGTCTGCTCCGTAGTCGTGATACTGCAGAACGTCGACGAAGTCGGACTCGCTCACGTACTGGTAGTCGTCACCCGCAGTGCCGCACTGACCGCCCCCGACGTATCCGGCCGTGATCAGGGTGTTCGGATCGATCGCCCGAAGTTCGGCGCCTGCCGTGTCGAAGAACTCCCGCAACACCTGCGCGGAATCAGACGGGCACGTTCTTGTCCACCAATTGCAGGCGGCATCGGTACACAGGCTCGGTTCCGGCTCCCCCACCAATTCCCACGCCGCGACGGAAGGCTCGTTCTTCCAACGGTCGACGGCGGTGTGCATCCAGTCCTGGAAGCTCATGGTGGCTCGACCTGGGATCAGGTTCGCGACCTTCCACTCGTCGGTGTACCAGTCCCTGGATTTGAACAGCCCGTCATCACACCCGCTGTCCTGGGGTGAGAGCACCGGAATCGTGAACTGATTGTGTCGCGCCGCAGCGTCGAACACCGCGTCCATCGGGCCGAAATCCATCTCCCCGGACACCTTGTTCACCGCGAGCGCCTGGAAGGCGTTGAAACGCGTGACGGAGTTCGGTGGCAGAGAACCGAAGTAGGCATCGAGATCGACCATGGCGCCACAGCCGAAGTTCACCGACCAATCAGTGGCCAGTTGATAAGCATTCAGTCCGGTAGGCCACCATGGCTGTCCGTCGAGCGTCAGTCCGCTCGACGACGCTCCCACCCGAACCGTCTTGGGCGAATCGGCAACCACCGGCGTCGTGAACATTCCTGTCACCACCGCGACGGTTGCAAAGCTGACTACAGCGGCAGCGATACGGCGACGCACTGTGCCAGGCACACGCGGACGCACTTCTTCAGAAGACATCTACAACCATCCACGTCATACGGACAATCCTCCCACACGAATTGCCTCATCGACCCGTTTGCCGTTCACCGGTGACGCGATACAAACGCCAGGCCGAAGGGTCCATGCCGCCGTCGTTGGGAACCTCGAGTACCAGCGCTCCCACACCGCCGGCCCCGGTGTCGTACATCGTCGGATAGCGCCGATTGACCGCGTCCGACACACCGCGACCGGTGTTCGGCACCGACAGGATGTATTCGACGTGATGTTCGGCGGGGTTGTTCAGTACGCGCACGAAGTCCGCATCGGAAGGCACGACGAATTGCCGAGGGTTGTTCGACGACGCCACGACGGCATAGCTCTGCACGGTGTCGAGCAGAACTGACCCCTCCGGCAGAGCCAAGTCGTCCAGGTATCTGGCGATGCGACGCTCGGCCGCAAACGTGCGCAGATTCGTCTGCTCCTCCAGGTTCTGCCGGCCCGGAATGATCGCACTGGCAATGGAATGCTCGAGCACTGCGATCCGCGCATTACCCATCGCGACAAACGTGACCAGCGTCGACCCGACCAGCAAGCACAGAGAGATCACAAGGGGCAGAGAGGGCCCCGACTGCTCGGGGTACGTCGATACCGAACGTGACGCAGCAGCCCCCGGTCGACGCGTGACGACCGGCGCACCTCGAGGTGCGATCAGGACGACCAACACGAAACACAGCGGAATGATCGAAATGTAGAAGCGCAGAAGGGGAAACGTCGATCCCATCACGTAGAGCAAGGTTTGGGCACCGAGGATGGCGCCGAACAACACAAGAGGCACGACCACTTCGGTGTCGCGCCGCCGAAGTGCGTAGATGATTGCAAGGACCGCGAGCACCGGGAGCGCCGGGCCGAGTACGGCCATTTCGGTAATCGAGAACGCAAGACGGGCGATCGGTGAGTCGGTTCCGGCACCAGCCTGCTCCAGGATGGAACTGTTCCCGTAGACCGACGAGAACTGTTGGAACGCTTGACCTGTGATGAGCCAACTGGCAAACGACCACAAGGCGAAGGCAAGGAATCCCGGCATCAGCACTACGGCACCGTCGAGGGCTGCTGCCCAGAGCCGCAAGCCAGGCCCCGCGCCCTCGCCGCGCTCCTCCGCAGTCGGGCGGAAACGAAGCCAACTCACCACGGTCACCAGCACCACCGCGACGAACAGCGGGGCCAATGCGTCGTATCTGGTGAGGTACGCCAGAGCGAAAGCGAGGCCGGCACCGATGAGGTCGTGTACGTCGTCGCTTCGCATCCACCGAATCAATCGACGTGTCGCCCACAGAACGAAGAAGAGGAACGGAGCTTCGCTCATTCCGCTCGCCGCGTACATGACGATCATCGGGTTGACAGCGAACAGCACGGTCAGGACGACGGTGACCCATCGCGCACACCCACGGTCGCGGCTGATCCCACGTACCTGAATCACAGCACCAGCCATGAAGGCCGCGGACATCACGACCGCAGTGATGTTCCACCGCAGCAGATCCGGCCACCAATGACCCATCAGGCCCATCGGAATCTGGACTGCCGCCGTCAACGGGGTGAACACGAACCCGATCGCCGCGAAGTGCGGATCACGGCTGAGCAGCATCGCCGACACCGCGGCGACGCGGCTGAGCGAATCGGTGAAGATGAACCCGATACCCGCGTTCATCCACACGCCCAACGCGGTGTAGACCGCGAAGAGCGCGACGAACATCCGCCATGGCTTGCGGCCCGGTAGATCGTGGACCGCGACGGACAGGGCCGGGCGATCGGTGACGGTCACTGTCCGCGACGCCGAGCCACGAGCACACCACCGACGGCAACAGCGATCAGAACCACGGTCCCGAATCCGATCCAGCCGATCGTGACCGCGCTCAGTCCGGTCTCCTCTTCGGCCGAGGTCGCGGTGCCCAACGGGGCGACGTTGACTCCGACATCGAAGGGCTCACCTCCCCGAGGCGCGACCAGGAGATCGCCGGTCAGTTCTGCGAACCGGTCCTTCCCACTTTCCAACCAGTTGAGCAGACCGTCGGCATCGGCCGCATCACCCTCAGAGGTCAGCGCCACCACTTCGTTGTGCGAACCCGAAACCACCTGCAAGGCACCGTATTGTCCACCGAATTCCAGACCCTGCAAGCGCAGGAGCCCTTGATCTGCTGTGTCCATGGGTAGGGCCACCGGAGTGGGGAGCGTCCCGTCCGCCGCGATCAACAACGCCGGCAGAGAACTGGTCGCCGCGTCGCCGAACGGGAGCACACGCGGTTGCAGCGGCAGATAGCTCAACCGCTGCATCGCCACAACGAGGCGCTGCGCTCGAACGAGATCTGCGAAATCACCGTGACTCAAACCGACATCGAGTGTGGGCAGCATCGACTGCGGTAATGCCTGGAAGCCTCCAGGCGTCGGCGGGAATCCGGTAGTGGACGTGATGGTGCTTGCCGGATCGACAGTGAGCGAAGACGGGCTACTGGTGCCGCATTGGAAGTCGCCGGTCACATCCATCGAGACCTCGAAGGTCAGGTCGCGACGCAGGAGTTCGTTCGGAACATCGACGCCGATGTCGAAGCGCCCTGTCTCGTTCACCGTCTGCGAAGCAAGCCGTGAGTCCCCCAGCGAAATCGACAGTTCTCCGTTGCGTGAATTCGGCAGCGGTACATAGGATCCGATCATTCGGATCGACACGTCCTTCATCGGACGCCCCAGTTGCGACTGGCTGAACGGGACGTCGACCTCGATGTGATTGAGACCGGAAGCCGTCATCGTTCCGAGCTTCAGCTCACCGACGGTGATGGCGTCCTGGGAAATCTGGGCAACTGTGTTGTCCGGTGACGCGAGCGCCCTGCTCGCCGCCCAGTAGCCGTCGAAGTTCGCCGCCAACAGACTGACCTGAGGAACGAGGGTCTTGTCGTCCCCTGAAATTCGCAGCACTGGTGCACCATTCGGAGCAGTCGCGAGATCGATCCCGGCGTCCCCACTGTTGCCGAGCACTACAGCTCTCTCGAACAGTCCCGGCTCAACGGACGGCAGACTCTGGCCGTTCGGCAGTTGCTCCACCACCACGGCGTCAGGCTGACTTCCGTACTTGTTGACAATCGCTGCACTCAGCTGCAGAGCCGCACTCTGCTGTGACCGTGACGAACCATCCGTGACGTAGATGGTTGCCTTCCTCAAAATCGGCGGAAAGAAGGTTGCAACAGTCGTGGGCTGCTGCTCGGCACCGTCGTAGGTGACAAAGGCATCCCGGAGCGCAAGGGGCTGGTATCTCGTTCGGTCGTAGCAGCGGTCGTCGACGGGAACGAGGTGAGCGATCATCGACACGGTCACGCTCCGGTCGACCACTTCGAGACCTTGCAACGGAACCGAAATCGGTAGACCGGTTCCGGCCTGCCCGGCGTCGAAGTCGACGCGGCTCACCAATCTGCCGTCGGCAGTCACCTCGAGCCAACCCCTACTGAAGTCGGTCGGGGCGGTCAGGATTCCGGTCACGGCTGTTGCGGTGAGTCCGCCCGGCACCGGCACGGTCACCAAGACGGGTGCGTCATCGGAGGAGAACACGATGTCTGTTCCTCGTCCGAGTTCGGTGAAGGAGATCGGAGTTGTGGCTGAGGCGGCCACCGAAGTATCTGCGTCGTCCTCGAAATCCTGGGCGGAGGCGACGCTGCCGAGCGGAAGCAACAAAGTGACCGCGACAGCCACCGGCATTGCCAGCGCGCGCGTCAGCCAGGTTCGAGAGTGGCCCATCAGCGTGTCTCCTCGACATTTCTTGTTTCCGCGCAATCACCAAACACAAATCACGAGTAGCAATCTCGCCAGTTCGCGACGGTCGCAGGTCCGATCGCACCGTTACGGACAAACAAACCATAACGACCAATTTATGCGTTTGGCTAATTATCCCGCCGGGCGAGACTTTTGTTACGGCAGGTCACATGATTAGCGATCACCACCACTGGGAAGCCGAAAGACGCCACTGTAAAGCCCGTCAATACGCCTGAACGTCCGTCCAGTCCGGGCGCTTCACGGGCGGAGAATTCTCAGATAAAGGAAGCTGTGACGATCAATTCGATCATCCCCGCCGGCAAGAGCGCGATCGGAAAGCTGGTCGGTGCGCCGTTCCACTTCGCATCATCGCTGCGCATGGCCAGGGTTTTTCACCCTCACGGGATCGAACTGAAGGGAACATTGAAGCCGGCCACCCCATGGTGGCCGGTATCGGAGTCGTCGACGATTACCGTCACCGCTCGAATGTCGAAAGCCCTCGGAACACCCGGAGACCTACCCGACGTACTCGGCCTGGCGCTTCGGTTGCACGATGTCGGCGCAGATGAAAACCCGTGGGACATTCTTCTCGCAACATCAGGACTTTCTACCTTCTCGAAAATGTTTCCAGCTCCGGCTTTCTCGTGGAACGGCGCGAGATACAGCACACTGGTTCCTTACTCACGCGCGGGCGGTGCCGCGGCGTGGCTGATCGTGACACCGCGCGGCGTCCATCCGGCCGGCACTTCTTTGTCTGCATTGAAAGCTGCGGTCGATCATTCCCCGCTGCACTTCTCCGTGTACCTCGCGAGGATTCAACTTCAGTTGATACCGATCGGACATCTCTGCCTCGACGAAGTCGAGGACCACCCGGATTGCCTCCAGCCGTCCTTCGATCCGATTCTGAACACACCGGCCCACATGCGCATGCTTCCGGAGTGGCTCGCAGAAACGCGCAAGTTCGCGTATCGCGGTAGCCGCAACGGCCGGGGAGGCACACAAAAGCGCGGTTGACCGGACGTGCCGATCAACCGCGCTGAAGCTCACTCAGCTTGTGAACTTGTCCTTGATATCCGAGACCTTGTCACTGACAGTGTCTCCGGCCTTCTTGACCTTCGCCTCGCCCTGATCGGCAACACCCTCGGCAGCCAGATCATCGTTGCCCGTGGCGTTTCCGAACTTTTCCTTCGCCTCGCCGATGAGATCCTCAGCGCGGTGCTTTGCCTTGTCGATGAAGTCAGACATGTATTTCTCCTTCTTGGATTCGGTCGTGCGTTCAGCCGTGGAATTCGGTCGTGGATTCAGTCGAACTCGAACTGCGTGGACAAATGCGTGTCAACGTTTTCCGGTGACTGCCTTGACCAGGAACAGCAAGATGACAGCGCCGAGGAGGCAAGTGAGGAAGCTGAAGATCCAGCCCGCGCCCTCGACATCGACCCCGAAGACTCGAAGCAGGAAACCACCGATCAGACCGCCGATCACACCGACAACGATGTTGAGGAAGATCCCCTGCTGCGCATCGGTTTTCATGATCTTACTGCCGATCCAACCCGCCAGTCCACCGATGATGATCCAGGCGATGATACCGAGAGGAAGCATTTGAACTCCTTAGAGTAAAGAGGGGCGGCGCAATGAGAGACTGCCGGTGAAGGGAGAGTTCCGAGCGATCGGCCCGCGCAACTAGACCGTGATCGCGGGTAGTGTTTGCACACAACCGGACTCTCCACCGCACGACGCGGGGGATCGTGCACTCAGTAGCAGCCACATTGTCTGCTTACCTTTCTATCAGGTGTTCACGACAGAACCAAAATGACTGGCGATTCACCACATACGAGAAACGACACTCACCGACGCACACATGATCAGCGTCACGACGATCGCGATCGCCATCGAGGTCACGGTCGCCAGGAGCACCGTGACGCACAGTGCCACAGCAACATCCATGACCCTGTGCACGATCGGGAGGTCTACCAATACCCGGCCGTCGGGAGGCTCAAACCTCGATTGATCAGAGAGTTCTCGGCTCATCGCGTTTCGCGCTTTCCACGGCGATGTGAGTTCTGGTCGCGACGGATGGATCGCCGACCATCGACTCGACTTGATCCACCGTATCGGTGACGCGAGAAATCAACTCGGACAACGTTTCCGATCCGGATACGACGCTACGTCTCAATGTCACTCGCAAATCGATCGTGCGAACTCCACGATCGAGCAACGCTTTTCCTCGGACACGCGACACTTCGTCGAAGTCCTCCAGTGATGCGCTCGCTCCTTCCGCCACTGCACCCAGATCCGCGGTGATGGAATTGTGCGAGTTCGACCCAGGGACCGTGATCTCCTTCACCCGACGCAGCGGCACATGCGCGATCAACCACCGCAACGCGAGGAGGACTAGCAGTACTCCCCCAGCTCCGACA
Source organism: Rhodococcus sp. NJ-530 (assembly GCF_003860625.1). NCBI lineage: Bacteria > Bacillati > Actinomycetota > Actinomycetes > Mycobacteriales > Nocardiaceae > Rhodococcus > Rhodococcus sp. NJ-530. Next base: position 1,355,751 of record NZ_CP034152.1, on the reverse strand, counting down.
GCCCATGGCCACCACGAGTGATCGACAAGATCTTCAGCCCACGGGATCTCGATACGCGCCGGGAAATCCTTGATCACGTCGCGATTCCACAGGATCGCTGCAACTCCCAGCGCTATCGCAAGCATCCCTACGACGCATGTCGCCATACGATCCATCGCCGTCGCCGTCCGAGTCATGACAGCGATCCCGTCTGGATACGAACCTTGATTCGCGGCGATGGTGACAGCGACCCGGCCAAGTCCCCCAGCACCGCACGGATTTCCGATTCAGCTGTCGCGGCTCCATCGGGCGTGACCGAGGCCTTCACTTCCAGCTTGCGCCGGGTCGCGTGTGACGAAGCGGATCGAACCTGGGCCAGTGACTCGACGCGAACAGACGCTATCGCCGCTACATCGGCGGGATCGATCCACGTATTCGAGACTCCGACCAAGGCATTGGCAGTCTTTCGTCGCGGTTTGAGTCCGAGGATGACGAACCACAGGCCGAGAACGACGGCTGCGATCCCCGCCGGCAACATCCAACCCTGGTACGCGAGCCCGTCCACATATGCGGCAGCACTTGGTATCCACTGCGACCCGGTGATCACGCCGGTATCCACCAGCGCGTCGCGGACGCCGACCACGCCGAGCGCAAGTAGCGCCGCGGCGATGAGGAATCCCGTGACGGCCGATCCGGGCGCCGCAAGGGGAACAGGAGCAGCAGCCCTCGAGGCAGTGGGTGGTGCGACCTTGTCGGCGGTCATCGCACTTTCCTTCCCGCGTCACGCGTGGTCGATGCCGGGAGAACGCTCACGATCGCCACGTCCACGCCGTCTACGTCCAGGCCCGATACAGACTGCAACTGGGTTGTCACGTTCTCTCGCACCGCGGTACCGATGACCGACAAGGATCCGGGCCACTCGATCGCGATGTCCACCTTGGCCCGTACCCGCTTGCCGGATACCAGCACTCGCGCCCTCGGCAATTCGCGCCCGGTCAGTTTGTCCATGCCGGCGGCGTGATGGCGCACCCCCGGGGTTCCGCGCGTCGCCTCGAGAACCAACTTCTGCGCGACTCTGTCTCGAATCGTCAGCGTTCCGCGATCGCCCGGCTCACCAAGCACAGACGACTCCGGTCGAGCTGTCTCAGCCACGTCCGCGACCCTTCAGCATCACACCGAGATCGAACTCGCCGTCACGCTGACCACCGACGAGGTATCCGATCACACCGAGAACCAGAGCGATGAGGAATCCGGTGAAACCGCCTGCAGCAGCTGCGACTCCGAGAAGTAGTCCTGCCAGTAGGCCGACAGTCGAGGTGGTCATGTGAATCCTCCGTTGTGGATGATGTTCGATGGTGCCTGTCAGATCTCGGTGTAGGTCTTTGCACCCGGAAACCGAGCGCGCACCCGCGTGTACTGGGCCCGAACGGGTTTGGCTATCTGTCGCATCGTGCCGCGCAGCGACGTGCGCACAACCACACCGATCGGGGATGCGAAGTCCCGGTCGACGCGTTCGAGTGCTCGATTGAGCGCGTCGGCAGATCCGCCCACGTCGGGGTGGTAGTTCCTGATCGCCTCTCGGCGTGCGGATCGTCGATCAGGAACTGAACCCCGAGAGTGCTCAGGCATCGTGCGCACGACCGACTACGTCTTCCACTGTCACGTTCACGGGGCCTGTAACGAGTCCTGAAACCGCTTGGCGGATACGTAAAGCCGTGTCTCGAACGGCGGCGTCGGCGAAGATGCACACATGGATGTCTGTCGACGACTCCGTCACCCGCACGCCGACGACGCGGCGACCGGGGAGGTACGTGCCAACCTCGCCGAACATTCCGGCATGAAGCGAGGCGACCCCAGGTATCCCCGTCACAGCCGCCGCGATGGTGTCGGCGATTTCGGAACTCACTGCACCCGTGCAGTCTTAGGCTCGCCGGTTTCGTCGTCACTGCCCTCGTCGAGGTGAACGTCGTGAACCGTGATGTTCACCTCGGTCACTTCGAGACCCGTCATCCGTTCGAGCGCCGCAATGACGTTGCGGCGAATGCCGGTGGCCAGATCGGCGAGCGATACGCCGTACTCGGCCACGATGTCGATGTCGACCGCTGCCTGCTTTTCGCCGACCTCGACCGATACTCCCTGGGAGTGGTTGACACTCGCGCCGGGGATCCGCTCGCGCAGTGCCCCGACAACCCGCGACGCTCCGCCGCCGACGTCGTACACGCCGCTCACCTCTCGCGTAGCGATGCCGGCAATCTTCGAGACAACGGTGTCGGCGATCGACGTCTTTCCTTGCGAACTCACGAGAGCCGAGTCGTTCGATGATGCAACATCCTTCGTAGATGCTGTCGCAACCTGCGTGCTGACCATTGTCATCTCCTCCTGTTGATCGATCTACCTGTGTAGTCGTCACTCGAAGGCAAAACCGAATGCCCCAGTCAGGTGACGTGCATCACTGACACTTGTTAGTTACTGTCCGTAACATTCAACGCCCCGGCCGGGCGAACAATCTTCGAACGCAGCCGAGTTTTCCGCATTTCCGCGAGAGGAGCGACTGTGGCGTTACCGCACACACAGGGGCTCACCGAAGCACCTGACGGTTTGGACACCGCGACAGTGAACGCTGCGATACTCGGCGACCGAGAAGCATTCGAGTCACTGGTGCACTACTACGGACCTGCACTTCACCGCTATGCGCGTCGCATGCTCGCAGACGAAGGTGACATTCTCGAGGTAGTCCAGGACACCTTCGTGGCCGCCTGGCGTCGACTCGATTCGTTTCGTGGCGAATCGTCTATGCGAACATGGCTTTTCGCGATCTGTTCCCGAAAGATCGTGGACAGCTATCGAATCAAGAGAGCTCAACCGATCGACGACAGATTGCTCGATCCTCTCGTGCCGTCTCCCGAGGCCGGCCCGTTCGACACGACCTCGAACTCCGCGTTCCTCGAGGCACTGGAAGAAGCGTTGGGTGAACTGCCTTATCGCCAGCGTGCGGCATGGACGCTGCGAGAGGTGGAGATGCTCACGTTCGTTCAAATCGGCAAGATTCTAAGACTCACCCCGGATGCGGTGCGCGGGCATCACCATCGTGCACGGGCTAACCTGAGTGAACGAATGACGAGGTGGCGATGACTGAATCACGAACCGACGCATTGATGGCGCACGCATCCGACGTCCTGCGGAACGCTCCCGAGCCGGGCTGGGATCGAATCAGCGACAAGGTGATCCGGGCGCTACGGTCGACCTCGGCGTCCGGTTGGCCGCTCGACGCACACGCGTCGGAAGGTCCACGTCTAGGCACTGTGTCGGTGAGCGATCACGTACTCCGCACCCACTTGGCCGCCGAGATACGTTCTCGGCACCACTGCTCGCCGAGCAGCATCGAGTTCTTCGTCGACGGCCACGAAATACGTTCACTACGTATCGAACTGGCAGCGCCATACGGAGTGGATCTGGCCGAACTGTCGGACCGGGTTCGGTTCACCGTCGTGGACGTCGTTCACCTGATCCTCGGCGACACGGACCCACCGGTCTCTGCAGAGAGCATCCACGTCGCCGTAGTCGACATCGTCGATGATCTACCTGCCGAAGGGAACACCAAAAGCCACTCCGAACACTAGGTGTTTGTTCGGCAAGTGTTTGGGAACCCGGCACTCATGACCACTCCCCCACCACCGGATCCGGGCCCCGCCCCCGACCCGGGGCCGCCGACACCACCGGCGCCGACACCACCCGATCCGATGAATCCGCCGCCCGTGCCACCGACTCCGACGCCACCGAACCCGTACCCTCCGGATCCGATCCCGCAGATCTGACGTCGGCTGCCCCGAACTTCGGAGTTCAACCGCCGAGTTCGGCGATCATCTCGCTCAACGATTCTGCGGCGATACGTAGTTCACCTTCGTCGGGGTTGTCGGGTGAGGACGGTAGACGTTCGGCCAACTGCTCGCGAGTGACAAGCGAGATACCCTCGAGACCGAACCCTTCTTCATCGGGGACGTAGATCTCGATCTCGCCCCCGACCGCTACCAGTTCCGAATGGGGGCCACTGCCCAGCAGTGCACGCAGGTGTTCGGTCGTCACGGTCATATGGTTCACGTGAAATCTCCTGCTTCGGTGACAGCTGACTTTGCCGGTATGGACTCGACGTGACGTACTGGCTCGACGTGACGCACTACCCCCTACTGAGTACCCCTCGCGGGTGAGCAGGAAACGACAAGTACATGAACAACGACTTCCCGAAGGAAACGCACACCATGAGTGAACAGAATTCCACCGACCGCACGGATCAGACGGACGAGCCGCAGACCACCGGCACCGACCACGGTCCGGGAACCGGCTCCGACACCGCACCCAAGGACGTTCAGACCGATCCGTCGGGCGAACGTACGTGGGCCGACGAGGGCGGAGCCTCGAGCACCGGCCCGGCGACTGACACCGACTGATCCCGGAAGGTCTGAACCATCGGGACCAAGGTCCCGTGGGCCGACGCTCACGGGACCTTGAAATCCGTACGGATCTAACGCTTTTCACCTGGGTTTTCGCGATGCGGTAAGGTAGGCACTCAGCACGGTTGAGTACCCAGCCGTTGAAGACGAGCACGGTTCGTGCGTTGCTTCCCGTGCCGTTTCCCGGTTTCGAACGAAACCGTTTCGAACCAGACCGTTCGAACGAACCGTTTCGAGCAATCCGTCAGGAGTTTCGATGAACGAGTTTTCGAGAACTACAGATGAGCGTACGGACAGTCCCCCCACCTTCACGACGACCTGTGCCGAAAACATTCAGTCGCTCGTGGTCAGCGGCGAGATCGACGTCCGGTCCCGAGCTGATTTCGCTGCCTGCGTCGACGACCTGATCGGTGAGCGACACCCGTTCGTACTCGACTGCTCGGACGTCCAGTTCATCTCCGTCGGAGGTCTTTCCATCATCGAGACTCTGTCGGCCAAGGCACGGAGGCTCGGTGTGCCGTGGACGCTCGTCGCAGCGCACCCTGTCAGGCGTCCGCTGTCTCTTCTGAAGATGGACACCGACATCGTGTACACCGACTCGACAGCCGATGCAGTCGCGTACCTGTCCTCGACCTCCGTCCTGGACGAGACCCTGGCGGAGCCGATGTCGGCGTGAGTACCGATCTCGAAAAGCTCTCCGAATTCGTCGTCGTCGCAAACCGACTGCCGGTCGATCTCGAAACCGACGAAGACGGAAGCAAGAACTGGAAGCGAAGTCCGGGTGGGCTCGTCACTGCGCTCGAACCCATCCTCCGACAGCGGGATGGCGCCTGGGTCGGCTGGCCGGGGGTCGCGGACGAGAAGGTCGATCCGATAGTGGTTGACGGCCTTCGTCTGTTTCCCGTCGAGCTGACCTCTCAGGACCTCGCCGAGTACTACGAGGGGTTCTCCAACGACACGTTGTGGCCGCTCTACCACGACGTTCTGGTGGCTCCGACGTTCGAGCGGTCGTGGTGGCACACCTACGTCGCGGTCAACCAGCGGTTCGCCGAGGAAACCGCGCGTTGCGCCGCGGACGGAGCGACTGTCTGGGTGCAGGACTATCAGTTGCAACTTGTGCCGGCGATGCTGCGCGAGCTGCGCCCAGATCTGACGATCGGGTTCTTTCTTCACATCCCGTTCCCTCCGGTCGAGCTCTTCATGCAGCTTCCGTGGCGCAAGGAGATCGTCAGGGGAATGCTGGGCGCCGATCTGATCGGCTTCCACTTACCTGGTGGCGCAAACAATTTCCTGTTCTTGGCCCGCAAACTTCTCGGCCTCAAGACGACGACCGCGGGCGTCGGTGTTCGAAGTGCGCTCGGGCATGTGGATTTCGATTCTCGCGTCGTCAAGGTGGGCGCCTTTCCCATCTCCGTCGATTCTGCCGAACTCGAGCGCCAGTCGAAAAGCGATTCGGTCCTGCGTCGCGCGCGCGAATTGAAGGAAGAGCTGGGAAATCCCGAGAAAATCCTGCTGGGAGTCGACCGGCTGGACTACACCAAGGGTATCGACCTGCGGCTTCAAGCCTTGAAGGAACTCCTCGACGAGGATCGTCTGGATCCGGAGAAGTACACGATGGTGCAGCTCGCGACGCCCAGTCGTGAACGCGTGCAGCACTATATCGACCTGCGTAGCGTCATCGAAGAGCAGGTGGGCCGCATCAACGGTGACCACAGTCAGATCGGCCGCCCCGTCGTACACTACCTGTATCAGCCGGTCGACCGTGAAGAACTGATCGCACTGTTCGTCGCTGCCGACATCATGCTCGTGACGCCGATGCGCGACGGGATGAATCTGGTGGCCAAGGAGTACGTGGCCTGTCGTGGCGACCTCGGAGGTGCTCTCGTTCTCAGCGAGTTCACCGGTGCCGCAATGGAATTACGACAGTCATACCTGGTCAACCCGCACGATTTGGACGGCGTGAAGAATACGATCCTGACCGCGGTTCATCAGGATCCGAAGGAAGGCCGTCGCCGTATGGCTGCGCTGCATCGACAGGTCATGACACACGATGTGCATCAGTGGGCCGAGTCGTTCCTGACTGCGCTTGCCCCACCCGGACCGCTTCCGGACGATCAGTTCGTCACGGAGCGTGAGTCGAACTTTGCGCGCAACAACTGACCCTCACGGGCTTGCGTCAGTGCGCTCGGAGACTCGAGCTAGGATTGGTTTCAGTTCATCGTCAAGCAGCGGCTGCGAACTGATCTCCTCGACATAGCCGTGCAATGCTGCATCGGCCCAGAAAGACAGGCCGACCATGCCCCTCACGATGAAGTACTCCGAAACCTACAACGACGCTCTCATTGCGCTCGCTGCCGCTACTCATCGGCCGGCCAACGTGGTGAACCTGTTCGGCGAGTACGCCATTCGTGTTGACCTCGAATACAACCGGTTCCTTCTGGCGACCAATACCGCGGCTGGACTCTCCGATCGACCCGACAACGGAGAATCATGGCTGGTGCGGTTCTTCCAATCCGAGAACACCGACACTCCGGATCGCCTCCTCGCGGAGGCGTCGCATCAATGGTTGGTCGATGCGTTGGACGCCGCGATCGAACAGATCGCAGCGGCAGGGAACAAAATCTCCGCCGACGCGGACTTCGGCGACCCTACCCGCACCGAAACTCCATCCTGAACGGCATCGTCTCGAGCAGCACCACTAGTCCCCCTCGGCGGTCAACTGGCTGATTCGAGCCGCTAAGACTGCATTCTCGGCCTCGAGGGACAGAATCAGACGAATACCGACGAGATTGACTCCGTCGTCGATCAGCGCGGTGATTCGTCCGAGCGTATCAAGGTCGGCCTCGCTGTACCGGCGCGTACCGCCATCGGTGCGGGTTGGTGCGAGCAAGCCCCTTCGCTCGTAAAGGCGCAGCGTCTGAGGTCCTACCCCGGACAGTTCAGACATCACTGAGATCCCGTACACGCCGCGCAGCGCCCGGGTCTGCGATTCCGACGTCACTGGAACCTCCTAGTTCGGTGTGGGCTGTCTCAATCGGCGTCACCCGACCTTAGCACCATCACGCAGTGAATCTGACGCCCAGGACATAGATTCAAGCGTGTCCAGGACCACTGACAACAAGAATCGTCGAGCAGAAAAGGCGTGAAATGGCAGATCAAAGCCGATTTCGACAAGATTGCACAATGCGCTTTCCTTCGCCCGCGTATCGAAGTAGCCTTGCCAATTATCTACATCGGCTGATATAGATTTTGTAGCACCTGAAAGCGCCATAACTGGAGCTCGAAGGCGCAGAACACCCAGACGTCGGAGTCGGTGGTTCAGCCGACTCCCTCACGGCACACTCTTCACCGGGAGCAAGATGACGACGATCGACATCCCGCCCACACAGGGCGAGAGCACCACCGGCATCGGAATCACTGTCGCAAGTGCGACTTTGACAACCGAAGAGGTCAAGCGCCGAATCGCGATGATGTACGGCGACCCGGTGACAGAGGAGCCAGTAGCACTCGCGCACTGAACCTGACCGACACGCGATCCGATTGACGATGGCGCGAGACCGCCCCACTGGAGGGCGATCCCCATCAAGACGAGAGGAAAACATATGTCCGAGTTCACCGTACCGGGACTGAGCAGCGCAGACGGTTCGTCCGTCGCCGATATTCTGCAGGAACGCCTCAGCGCCTACAACGATCTTCACCTCACGCTCAAGCACGTTCACTGGAACGTCGTGGGCCCCAACTTCATCGGCGTGCACGAGATGATCGACCCCCAGGTGGAGTTGGTTCGCGGCTACGCCGACGATGTGGCCGAACGTATCGCGGCACTGGGTAACTCACCCAAGGGCACCGCGGGAGCAATCGAGCGCGATCGAACGTGGGACGACTACTCCGTCGGCCGCGACGACGCTCGTGCGCACCTCGCTGCGCTCGACCTCGTCTACACCGGGATCATCACCGACAGTCGCACCGCAATCGACAGTGTCGGCAAGATCGATCCGATCACCGAGGACATGTTGATCGGCCAGACGGCGCAGTTGGAAAAGTTCCAGTGGTTCGTTCGTGCTCACCTCGAGAACTCGGGTGGCAGCCTCGTACACGAAGGCGCGTCCACCGAGCAGGATGCCGCAAATGAGGCGCGTCAGAACTGATGCACCGTCCGCGGTTTCGGCCGATCGGGGGTCGGCCGAAACCGCACTCCCCACAACAGGAAAGGGCAAGAGCATGTCTGCGGACTCGCGCGGCACGTCGACACAAACACGTCGCGAGTATCAGATGTTCGTGTTGCAGCAGCGTTTGTTGTTCGGATCGATCGTGGCAGGCACCGCCCTTGGAGTTCTCGCGATCAACTACTTCTGAAATATCAGGGGCCGCAACCGTCGAAGACAGGACAGAAACGACACAATCATGAGTTCGAGCACTCTCCGCTCGATCGTTCGTAGCGATCGATTTGCGGCAAGCAGTTCTTCTCTTCTGCTCGTGGACAGCGATTTTCGTATCCAGGGCGCAAACGACGAATACCTTGCCGTATCCGGTCGCAGCCTCGATCAATTGCACGGAGTGGAAGTGTTCGAAGCCTTCCCCGACAATCCCGACGACTCGTTTGCCGATGGAATCTTCTCGTTGACAACGTCATTCGAGCGCACGATGCACTCCCGAACTCGGGACGCACTGCCGACTCAGCGTTACGACGTGCGCGACGAGCGCGGGAGCGGGATGTTTGTCACCCGCTATTGGAATACGGTGAATTCCGCCGTCACCGATGATGACGGCAGGGTCATCGGTGTGCTTCATCGTGTATACGAGGTTCAACGACCGCTGGCTCAGCAGTCCAGTTCGGCGTCAGACGTCCTCACCCGCCTTCGCGCGGAAAATGACGAACTGAGAAGAGCTTTGGATTCTCGGCCCTTGATCGAGCAGGCCAAGGGATTACTGATGGCCGAGCGTGAGTGCTCGGCCGACCAAGCCTTCGACTTTCTGGTCCAGATGTCGCAGGAATGGAACGTCAAGGTGCGCGACATCGCCGGTGGTCTTGTCGCCGCAGCAGAACGACGTGCCGTGGATCAAAAGAATTCCTGACGACCGGGATTCAAAAGTTGTACGGCTGGGTAATGACCGACCAGAGGTACCCCCGAAATCTTCCCCCTCGAGGGAGGAGCCTCGAAGGTCCCGCCGGTTCAGGCCGGCGGGACCGAGCTTTGCCTTAACACCCGACCTGGATCCGCGATCCGAGTCGAGTTCGTCACGCAGCGAAGGGAACGTCCATGTTCATGCGCTCCTACACATCTCCCAGGCCCCTTGCCGACGAGTGGGATTGGCAACTGTCCGGCACCTGCCGCGACACCGACCCCGCTCTGTTCTACGACGACACGAACGAGCGCGGCTCCAGGCGAGCGAAGCGCGAGAGTTCGGCGAAGCTGGTGTGCGCCAGATGCCCTGTCGTGCAGAGATGCCTGGTGCACGCCATCCAGACCGGGGAACCCCACGGAATCTGGGGCGGCATGACGGCGACCGAGCGAGAATCGTTGCGCAAAGCTCGAACTGAACCACTGATCAGTGCCGCGACGAGCTCACGAGAGTAGATAGGAACCTCAGGGCCTGGCCTCGTGGTGCCGCAAACCGTGCGTGCGGCGTCGCTCCTTCATCTCGGCTTCGAAGAGGTGCGGCACTCCGCCTGCCAGCTTGTCGCGCACCACTTTCTCGCATGCACGAAAAAACGACCAGTAGTTCTCGTCGAACTCTTCGACCAACTGGAAAGTCCAGCGCCCCTCGACCACGTTCCGGCCCATCAACTCGCCCTCGACCTGATCGGCCAGGTCGTCGTTGCCGCTGGATCGCAGTAGCTCGACGACCTCGTCGAGCATCAGATCGGCATGCCCTATCAGCTGATGGAAGTCGTACAGAGCACCGCGTGCCCGTTCCACCGTTTCAAGGGCGTTCGACAGCACTCCTGCCGCCTTCACCTCGTCATCAGTGACACCTTCCGGTCGTATGTGTACGGGGATCTGTCTGTCCGAATGGGTGTCCATGAAGCGGCTGTACCCGAACGACGCGAAAATGAAAGATGAGGATTCGGTACGTCCGCACCACAGGTGATGTGTCTCACAATTCATCCTCTAGTTCGGGTAAAGAGGGTTAGTTCGCCGGGCGAAGGGTAATCCAAGGCCATGAATACTTCCGGGGTAGAGATGGCTGGCACGCACGGCCGGTACCGGTCCTTGCCTCGGTCCGCCGGAATTACGCCACATCTACCTACAGGAAGCCCCTTGATCCCTCTGTCGAGTCCGACCGAAACCGAACTAACTCACGACTCCATCGCCTCGCTCCGCGTCCGCGCGTCGTACTCTCAACTTCCCACTCTGCGCGGAATCACCCGAACGGTTGCCAACAACACCGGACTCGATGTCGACGGAACAGCCGATCTTGCTCTGGCGATGGACGAAGTCGCGAGCATCCTCATCGGCCACGCGATACCGTCCAGCGACCTGACCTGCCGATTCGACACCGTCGGCCGCACACTTCGGACCGTCGTGTCCGTGATCGCGCACTCCGAGATACCCGACAAGTCGCACAGCTTCGGATGGTTCGTTCTCGAAGCGCTGGTCGATTCCGTCCGCTTGGAACAGTCGGAAATCGACGCGGACGGTCACATCACCCTGACGATGACGCTTGAAAAGGGCTTGCCCCAGGAGCGTGCGTGACCGCTGTCCCACCGGACAAGAAGGACCAGTACGAAACAGCTGTCGAACTGTTCGTCTCGATGGCCTCGCTTCCGCCGAATGATCCCAGCCGAGAAAAGATCACCACCTCGATCATCGAACTGTGCCTACCCCTGGCCACACACGTCGCTCGCCGATACCAGGGGCGTGGCCAGCCTTTCGAGGACTTGGAGCAAGTTGCTCGCGTCGGGCTCATACAGGCCGTGCAGCGATTCGACGTCGACAAAGGATCGGATTTCCTGTCGTTCGCCGTCCCGACCGTCATGGGTGAGGTACGCAAGCATTTTCGCGATCACGGCTGGTCCGTGCGAGTGCCTCGTAGCCTTCAGGAACGGCACCTTGCCCTCAACCGGGCGCTCACGACTTTGTCCCAGACGCTCGGCCGTGCACCGACAGTCGCGGAACTCGCCAAGGAACTCGACATCGAACCGGACGAGGTCGAACAAGGTTTGACCGCCGGTAATTCGTACCGAACCACACCGCTCGACACCGCTTCCGCCGGCGACGGGAGTGGTCTGACTCTGATAGACACTTTGGGACAGTACGACGAAGCGATCAGTCGGATCGACAATCACGAAACCCTGCGGCCCGCGCTCCTGGCACTACCGGAGCGCGAGCGCACGATCGTCGTTCTCAGATTCTTCGGCCATCTCACCCAATCCCAGATTGCCGAAAAGGTCGGCATCTCTCAGATGCATGTATCCAGAATCCTCACTCAGTCACTGAAGCAGCTACGCACCGAGATGGGTGAAATCTTCTGAAGGTACGTCTCGAGGATCAGATGTATTCCTGCGCAAGACGTTCCAGCTCGTCTCGATCGATGAGACCGGGCTGGCCGATGTCGAGGGCCTCGAGATACTTGTTGGCGAGGCGGTAATCGTGCCCCCACCGGCCGTGCTCGCCGTCCTGCTCGGTGCGCTGCACACTGGAACCGGGCGGAACCTCGTCCCGCAAACCGTTGGTCTCCGCGCCGATCAGTGTGTCGAGCTTGGTCGAGATGGCCGTGAGTGCATCGCGGTCGTTCATCTGATTCCCTTCGTCCGGTGACGCTGATCTTCCACCATACCGAAGCGTCGAGCCAAAAACATTGCACCGCTTAATATTCGACCTCTCACCTGGACCGATTCACGCCCTCGAGCTACACTGAACGGTACCGAGGTTGAGAATACAGCCGGGGTTGAAGCCACTGGCGCTCGGTTCGCATCAAGGCTCTGGATCAGGTGAGTATTTCCTGCGCACATCTGTACTGTTCATTTCCATTGAGCTCTAAAGCTTTCCACGCCTGGACGCATTCACTTTCCGCGCCGCCAGATCGGTCGTCAGCCTTTCGATGAAAGCACACAGACCGGATCTGCCATGAATCTGAATGAACTCGACCACACACCGATCGATTCCATCGATCCCTCAACACAATTGGGGCCGATCGTGGAAACGCATGGTTTCGCGGCCTGGCGGATAGCGCCCTCGACAGTCCTGATCCGGGTCGACGTCGACCTCGACAAACTCTCCGCCCCAGAACTACGAGAACTTCTCAACTCGTACGCTGCGGAGTGGCCTCGCGTCATTCTGGACTTGTCCAACTCACTGTTCGTCGGTGCGGTCTGCCTCGAACTGTTCGCCGAGCTGAACTCCCGTTCGCGAGCCAACGACTTCCAGTGGGCCGCGATCGGGTCACACCCGCTTCGACGCTTGCTTCGCGCGGCGCGGGCGGAAGAGGAATTCCCGGTCACCAACTCTGTCGAGGGAGCAATGCGCGCGCTCGACGAAGCAGAGAAGTCACTCGAAGCCTCCTGACGCCACGGCTGCCCCGGCGTCGAGCGCCAGGCGCTCGCAGCGACTAAGGTTCGTCGGGCTGTCCGACGAGCTGAGAGAGACCGAGAATGACAATCGCCAAGCGCCTCGATGCCTTGCAACAGAAGCATCCGGCCCTGGGGTTCCCGATAGCGGTCCTCTACAAGTTCCTCGACGATCAAGGTGTTTATCTAGCCGCGCTGATCGCTTACTACGGCTTCGTCTCGCTCTTTCCTCTTCTTCTGTTGCTCTCGACCATTCTCGGCTTCGTGCTGTCGGGCAACCCTGAGCTTCAGCAACAGATCTTGGACTCCGCGCTGCATCAGTTTCCGGTGATCGGTGACGACCTGGGCAATGCGCAACAGATCGGCGGCGGTGTCACGGGTCTGGTGATCGGAATCGTCGGTGGTCTCTACGGTGGCCTCGGTGTCGCTCTGGCTTGCCAGAACGCGATGAACACGGTGTGGTCGGTGCCCCGAAACATGCGACCGGATCCCATCCGCGGGCGTCTCCAAGGGCTACTACTCCTCGGCACGATCGGTCTCGCGATCTTGGGGACCACCGCTGTCTCCAACATCGGCGGTGCGCTTCATCTGGGCGGTTCGTTCAGCTTCCTGCTGACCCTTGCGGTAGTCGTCTTGAATGCGGGCATCTTCATCGTCGCTTTCCGGCTCACCTGCGCCCGCCCGCTCTCGGTAGCCGATGTGGCACCTGGAGCGATCGCCGCTGCTGTTCTCTGGCAAGCACTTCAGTCCTTCGGTGCCCTCTATGTGACCTCTGTGGTGCGGGGTGCCTCTACCACCAATGGCGTCTTTGCCATCGTTCTGGGTTTGTTGGCCTTCTTGTTCCTCGCTGCAGCCTCGATCGTCATGTGTGCGGAAATCAACGTCGTGCGAGTCGACAAACTCCATCCGCGGGCGTTGTTGGCTCCGTTCACCGACAACACCGAACTCATCGAAGGCGATCGGCGCACCTTCGCCGATCAAGCAAAAGCACAACGCGCGGTTCCCCACGAGAACATCCATGTGACGTTCGACGGGCACACCAAACCCGACGATTCGGACTGATCTCGACCCCGATCGAGTTGGGTATTTGGTCCCCTCCTCGGTATCGGGGTGGCATTCTGCGCCGCGAATCCAGATTTAACACAGGTGTTGTCATTTCACGCTGCATCGAAGGGACGAATACATCACAGCAGGTGAACGCGCATAGTTGAACAATCACCTGCTTCCGACGTGGTCCCGGAACGGGACAAAGCCGTCAAATACTGCAACTCGCCATGCATGTAATTGGAGACAGAAAAAGAAGAGCATGGCAGGATCAGGTGTGAGACCGGACTCTCGATGGGAGGGCTCGGCTCGATGGATCCAGGAGAATTTGGTTATGGCTCAGGGCAGTGTCAAGTGGTTCAACGGTGAAAAGGGCTTCGGATTCATCGAGCAGGAAGGTGGCGGACCGGATGTGTTCGTTCACTACTCGGAGATCCAGGGCAGCGGCTACAAGTCCCTCGACGAGGGCCAGAAGGTCGAGTTCGAGATCGGACAGGGCCAGAAGGGCCCCCAGGCTCAGAACGTTCGCGCCATCTGAGTTCGATCCCAGTCTGACTTCAGACTGAAAAGGCTGGACGCTGCACCGCATGGTGCCGGCATCCAGCCTTTTCTTGGTTTCCGGATCGTCTTGGTTCACGGGTCGGGCTTGTTCCGAATTGGCACCGATTACGTCGCTCTCGCCCGCTTCTTCTTGTGGGAGCTGTCGCAGAACGGCGCGATGCCGGTCCGCCCACATCGACACAATGCAACCGTAGAGCGCTTGTTCTCTATCGGAGTGCCGTCGTCACGGAGCAACTCGAAGTCACCACGCACCAGCAGCGGGCCGTCCGTGCAGGCGGTTATGGTGGTGTTGTTACCGGGAACACTCGGTGTTTCGGCAGATGACGATTCGGGAAACGCGGTCATATGTCCTCTTCAGTTCTCGATTCGGCCACTGGTGTGCCCACTTCCATGCCTGTTCCACAGGCCCGCGGCCCACTGAGCGCCACTCTCGTTTCCATTCTGCGCTCCTCGGCCGATCCGAGGGAGATCACGGCTGCCGCTGACGCGTACGAGGATGCACAGTCCACCGACCTCACCTACGACATTCTTCGTGACGACGACGCTCAGCTGACCCTGACGCTCCTCTACGAGCTTCATTTGCAGGGAATCGAGAACGTCTCGGACAAATGGGAGTGGAATCCGGACCTGCTCGCGGTGCGGTCTCGGCTCGAAGAGCGTTTCGAGTCCGCCATCGCGCAACTCGTGGGGACAGTGGAGTCGTCTGGCGACGTCGTGGCCGACCTCTGGTCGATGACCGCCCCCAGTGCAGGCCCAGGTCTTGCGTCCTTCATGGCGAAAGATGCAACGATCGATCAGTTCTCGGAGGTGCTGATTCACCGTTCGCTCAATCAGCTCCGCGAGGCGGATGTGCACACCCTCGGAATTTCGCGTCTCTCCGGTGCCGTCAAGGCCGCCCTCGTCGAAGTGCAGAGCGACGAGTACGGAGGCGGTCGCGCAGAGCGAATGCATTCGCGTCTTTTTGCCGACACCATGCGGGCTGTAGGTCTTTCGGACCGCTACGGCCACTACATCGATTCTGTTCCCGCGGTAATGTTGGCGTCGTTGAATGCTCTCTCGCTCTTCGGTTTTCATCGCCGCCATCTCGGAACGCTGGTCGGGCACCTGTGCGCTGTCGAGACCACGTCTGCGCTGCCGAGCAAACGATACAGCGCAGGACTGCGCCGACTCGGATTCGGTTCGGGCGCGACACTGTTCTACGACGAGCACGTGGAAGCGGATTCCGTTCACGAACAGATCGCCGTTCGGGATCTTGCCGGCGGTCTCGCTTCTTCGCAGCCGCACCGCACTGATGACATCTTGTTCGGCGCCGCAGCGTGCCTGGCGTTCGACGATCTTCTCGGCGATCACCTCACATCGAGTTGGGAGAAGGGCAAGACTTCGTTGCGCGAATGATCACGAGTTGTTCGATTTCCTGACCGGTGGTGATCAACCCTCGTGCCTCGAGCATGGTGCGCCTCTCGCGCATCACGGGCCCGAAGGGAACGTACTTCCGGGCTGAAATCTCTACGGCCATACCGTGTTCTTCGAGTATCGCCTCGGTCTTGTCGACCCCACACAGCACCGATTGCAGGAGAAGCAGTGTGCCGCCCGGGACGAGCACCTCGTGAACGGTGGCTGCGATCCTGTCGATGAGGGCGCGTCCGTCCTTTCCTGCGTCCCAAGCACGTTCGATTCCAGCGGTAGGGAGATCATCTGCAAGAGCAGGGACGTACGGCGGGTTGGAGATCACCAGATCGAAGAGTTCGCCGTGCACCGCCTCGGTGAGGTCGCCACGACGGGAGTCGATCGAGGTTCCGTTGAGGATCCCGTTGAGACGAGCATTGGCACACGCGCGGCGAGATATGTCGACCGCGACGACGTGGCCTGCGCCTGCCGCGGATGCCGCGACAGCGAGGGCGCCGGTCCCCGTGCACAGATCCAGCACCCGACTGCGAGCGGTGAGGCGCTCGAACAGCAGCGCATCCGCCAGTAACGACGTGTCGTGTTGCGGTGGATACACACCAGGTAAACGCAGGATCATCATCGGCTCCTCTTTTTCAGGCGACATCGCACATCGCTGCGTGCGGCTACCCAGGAACCTCGGATTTCATGCAACATCGAAGCAAAGACCGCCTGGAACGGTTACATCGCCGCAATTTGCGGAGTAGACCTGAATCATGACAGGCAATGCGGACACCCCACAGGGAGCCGCGGCGTTTGCTTCCGCAGCAGATTCGCTCGACACCCTCGCCGAAGCGATTGCCGGACTCCGGTCCACTCTGAACACGGACGCGCATCTCGACTCCATGCTCCAACGTCTGGCCGAGACGGCGGTCAAAGCGCTGCCGGATGCCGATGCTGTCAGCGTGACGGTGCTGTCCGCCGATGGCCCACGAACTGCTGCATCTACCGCGGACTACCTTTCCGCGATAGACGATGCCCAGCATTCCGCCGATCGTGGTCCGTGCGTTGACGCCGCGCGCACCATGTCGTCGGTTCGGTCGAAGGTGGGTGATCACGACGACAAATGGCCGGAATTCACCGCCGAGGCCCGGAAACAAGGTGTCCGGTCCTACTTGTCCGTGCCGCTCACCATGGGCGAAGGAAGCACCGAACTTCTCGGCGCGTTCAACGTCTACGGATTCGCCTCGACAGAGTTCAAGCCCTTCGACGAAGAGTTGATGAAATTGTTCACCGCCGGTGCGGGCGCGGCGATCGCAGATTCACGACGCTGGCGTCAGGCACACGAGCACATCGAACAGTTGCACTGCGCCATGGAATCTCGTGCCGAGATCGAACAAGCCAAGGGCGTGCTGATCGCCATCCACGGCATCGACGCCGACGAAGCATTCAGCCGACTCGTTCAGCAATCGCAGCACACCAACGTGAAACTGCACGAGGTGGCCCGGATGCTCGTCGATTCGGTGCGCCACCGCCGGTTCTGAAGATTCTTCGGTGCAAAACCCCGTTTTGCACCCGAAAGCACAGTCGCAAAACCCCGTCTTGTACCCCGCCGGCACATCTCTCAAACGTATCCAGAGATGTTTCACCGAAACAGTTTTCGACCTGCACGGCTGCTGGCGGTCGCGCGGCGGCACTCGTCCGAAATGTGGTTATCTGTTGAGAACCGGGACGAAAGAAGACCCGACCGTACCAGGGTGAGGAAAGGATCGTCACTGTGCCAATCGACCAGGTTCTTGTCGTAGTTCCCGCCCACAACGAAGCCGAAGACCTCCCCAATTGCCTTCGTGCACTCGCAACAGCGGCGTCGGCTTGCGTTGTCCCCGTCCGAGTGGTTGCCGTCCTCGACAACTGTTCGGACGGAACCGCGGGGGTCATCCCCGACGGGGTGGAAGTACTCCGCGTCGAGCATCAGAACGTCGGCCGTTCGCGAGCGACGGGTTTCTCTGCGTTCGGCTCGGATTTGGGGGCCTCAGCGTGGTTCGCCACGACCGATGCCGATTCGGTGGTCGGCCCCACCTGGATTGCGCGCCAATTGGAGTATGCGCGTACTGCGGACGTCGTCGCGGGCACCGTTCGCATCGCGGACTGGGAAGGCCATCCGCACTCCGTTCGCGAACGGTACGAACGTATGTACCACGCACATCCCTATGGTCGACACGGTCACGTCCACGGTGCCAACCTCGGTGTCCGCGCCGATATGTACTGGGACGTCGGAGGATTCTGCGATCTCGAAGAAGACGAGGATGTCGATCTCGTCCGGCGGTTGAGCGAGGCCGGTGCCTGTATCGCGTGGGCAGAGGACATTGCGGTCACCACGTCTGCGCGTCTCGACGGCCGAACTCCGGGCGGCTTTGCCGGACATATCCGTAACCTGGGTGGTACGACCGCCGATAACGAAGAAGCGGAGCTGGCACGATGAAACGACTACACACACTCCTGGACGCAGGTGGACTGTACTTGCCGCTGCCCGGCGGCGGCGCGACGGCCGCACGGTGGACCTCCCTGGCAGAGCTCACACGGGAGAATGTGGTTCTCGGCCGGATGGCTGAGGCTCACACCGATGCCGTCGCGATACTCACCGAACTCGACGGACCGGATCCCGAACCCGGGCAGCTGTGGGGAGTGTGGGCGGCCGAGCCACCCCAACCTGTGGTGAATGCGTCTGAGCACGTGGGGATCTGGACGCTCACCGGTCGCAAGTTGTGGTGTTCCGGCGCCAACACCTGCACGCATGCACTGATCACCGCCTTGGTCGACGGTGTCCCCTCCCTCTTCGCGGTCGAGCTCGGACTACCTGGGGTGCATCCCGTTCCCGATTCGTGGAAGGCCGTCGGTATGGCCGAAAGCGACTCCAGCGCGGTCGACTTCGACATGGTTCCGGCTATACCGGTCGGGACGGCAGGCGACTACCTGAGCCGCCCGGGGTTCTGGCACGGCGCGATCGGCGTGGCTGCATGCTGGTACGGCGGCGCCTGCGGCGTCGCTGATCCGTTGTACGACAAGGCTGCAAGCAGCGAAGACCCCTACGTACTCGCACACCTCGGTGCGGTCGATGCAGCGCTCGCCGCAGCGCGCAACGCGCTCGCAGTCGCGGCGGCCGAGGTCGATGCGGATCCCTTCGACGAAAATGCCGAGGCCATGCAGCGGGCACTCCGTGTGCGCGCAATTGTCGAGCGCGCCGCTACCGAGACCCTGGATCGGGTGGGACGCGCTCTCGGCGCCGCACCGCTCTGCATGGACGCCGCGCACGCCGCACGGGTAGCCGATCTCACCGTCTACTTGCGGCAGAGTCACGCCGAGAAGGATCTCGCCGAGCTGGGCCGGATTGCAGCCAAGGGGAAACGGCCGTGGTGAACTCGAAACTGTTCGCGCAGAAGCCTGTCGACGACGGCGGTACTCCCGAATCGACATGGCGGGAGTGGGGAAGAAGTTTTCCGGAACTGGATCTCACCGGATGCTCACGATTGATCATCGTCGCTCCCCATCCCGACGACGAAATACTCGGTCTGGGCGGAACCGCTCTTCTGGCAATACTTTCCGGCATCAGTGTTCAGGTCGTATCTGTCACCGACGGCGGAGCTTCGCATCCCGATTCACCGACCGTGACTCAGCCCGAGATGGAACGCCGTCGACGGTCCGAGTCGGATCGGGCAGCGCGTGTCCTCGGAATTCCCACACCGGTTCGATTGAGCATCCCGGACGGAAAGATCGGCGAGAACCGACAGGAGT
The DNA here is from genome assembly GCF_003860625.1 of Rhodococcus sp. NJ-530. Taxonomy (NCBI): domain Bacteria; kingdom Bacillati; phylum Actinomycetota; class Actinomycetes; order Mycobacteriales; family Nocardiaceae; genus Rhodococcus; species Rhodococcus sp. NJ-530. Next base: position 1,336,032 of record NZ_CP034152.1, on the reverse strand, counting down.
TGACCGACCGCCTCAGCTCGATTCTCGGTGATTCCTCGGCGGATACCTGGTGCGCCTCCACGTGGCGCGGGGACGGCCACCCGGACCACGAAGCCACCGGAGACGCGGCGGCGAGGGCGTGCGCGGACACTGGATCGCGCTTGATCGAGTATCCCATCTGGGCGTGGCATTGGGCCGCGCCGGATCATGCGGCAGTCCCGTGGGAAAGAGCACGAAAGGTGACCTTGCCCTCCGACGTTCAGGCTGCGAAATCTGCTGCCACCAATGAGTTCACTTCACAGATCGCTCCGCTTTCCGATCATCCCGCGGATGCACCCATCCTCCCCCGCCATGCGATGGAACGATTACTGAGGCCGTACGAGACGGTGTTCGTATGAGCGATAGTGAACTCCCCGCGGATTACTTCGCCAAGATGTATGCCGCACAGTCCGACCCATGGGATTTCGAATCCCGCTGGTACGAGCAGCGGAAGTACGCACTCAGTGTCGCTATGCTCCCGAAACCTCGATACCGTCGCGCATTCGAACCGGGGTGCTCGATCGGGGTTCTCACCGAGAAGTTGTCCGAGCGCTGCGACAGCGTTCTCGCCACCGACATCGTCCCGACCGCACTCGAGAGCGCTCGTGCGAGGCTTACCGGACATGACGCCGAATTTCGGCTCTGGGCCTTGGGTGACGACTGGTCCGAAGAAACCTTCGACCTCGTCGTCATCAGCGAAGTCGGCTACTACCTGACCTTCGAAAAGCTCATCGAGGCAATGCTGCAGGTCGTCGAGCATCTCGAGCCTGGCGGAACGCTGCTGTGCGCCCATTGGCGTCACGTCGTGCCGGAGTATCCGCAAAACGGTGACGCTGTTCATTCGGCTGTGCGCCAGACGCCGGGGTTGGCGCAGTTCGCGTCGTACCAGGACGAGGACGTGCTGATCGATGTCTTCGTGAAGGGTCCGCCGTCACCACCGTCGGTAGCTCGTTCCGAAGGTCTGATCTAGTAGACCTGTGCGCGGTTGAGGAGTGTGGGGGCTCCTCAACCGCGCACGGGGGTCAGTCTCGCTGCTCCAACGCGAGGTCCGTATCCGACTGCAGTTCACCGACTTCGGACTTCAGGATCCGCATCGACCTGCCGAGGCCCCGGGCCGCGTCGGGCAGCTTCTTCGAACCGAACAGCACCACGAGCACTACTGCGACGATCGCCCAGTGAGTCGGGCTGAGCGCGCCCATCAGGCGGGTTCCTTGCCGTCGGGGTACACCGCATCGACCTCTACCTCGACGAGCCAACCGGCAACGGGCAGTCCGGCAACCTCGAGGGCGAATCGGGTGGGCCGGGCGCTGTTTCGCTCGATCGGAGCGATCGGCTCGGCCGTGCCCATCGGCACCAACTCGGTGTCACCCGTGTCGAGATTGGTGTTGGCGAAGAACTGCCGGTACGCGCGATTCCATCCTGTGTAGTCGGCCTTGTCCGATCCCGGCGCGTTGTCGAGGAAGACGCGCATCGTCACGACGTCTTCGAGACTCAATCCCTGAGCTTCGAGGTTGTCGCGGATCTTCTTGAGTACATTGATGCCCTGCGCCTCGGTGACGGTGACACCGGTCGGCAGAACACCGCCGGAGAACTGACCGTCGATGTACGACTCCGGCGAACCTTCCGGCGCCGCCTTGTTTCCTGCCGACGGACCGATGCCGCTGGTCTTGTAGATTGCGGTGTCGCCGCCGATCGCGACGCCCTGAGCGATCATCGGGTTTGCCTGCCCCGCTTCGAGAATCGATTTCGAGACGAACGAACTCGATGTGGTCTCGGCGTCCGCCTCGTCAGACGAGCAGGCAGTGGCGAAGCCCAGTAGCGTGGTGGCGGCGAATGCCGCTGCAAGGACCTTGGTGCTGCGAGATTTCATGATTAGACCTCCAGAAAAAGTGATGGGAAACGAAGCACGTCAGGCAGTTTGCGCAACACGCTGATGCAGGTGGGTCACGACGTCCTGCGCGGACGTGAAGGCCCCGTGCTGCCAGGCGATGGCGTTGGAGAGGTGATCGCCGGCGAAGTAGATCCGGTCGACGGGTTCGAGCAGCTTGGTGTACTCGGGAGTTGCCATGCCGCCGTGGGAATCTCCCGCGCCGGCCCATGATGCCCAGGCGGATTCCGAATACTTGGTGCGACGCCAGCTTCCGGAGAAGGACGACGAGATGTCGCGAGTGTATTTGTCGCCGTGGATTTCTGCGCCTTCGGCGATGGCCTTTGCCAGCCGCTGACGGTGGGTGAGCGATTCGAAAGCCTGTTGACGCTTACCCGAGCTGTAGTACGCGACGACGACGCCGCGGTCGGAGTTGTAGTGATCGTAGGGGAACATGATCTGGGAGATGTCGCGGTCGGTGTTTGACGCGCCACCGTAGATGCGGTCCTCGGTCTCCCACCACCGACGCGAGTACTCGATACCGAGCTTGCCCGACGACGACGGCTTGGCGGCATCCAGCGCGAGCAGGATATCGGAGGGCAGGTTGTTGTTCAGCCGCTTGATCAAGTGCGGTGGGATCGTGCAGATTGCGTAGTCGGCGGTGATCGACTTGGATTTGCCGTCGACGACGTAGTCGACGGTGACGCCTTCCGGCACGTTCTTCATGCCGCTGACCTCGGCGCCGAACTCGATGTTGTCCATCCCGATCGCGTCCTGGAACTTGTAGTAGATCCGGTCCATGCCACCGACGGGGGTCATCATCGTCATGGCCTGGTCGTAACCGAACTCGAAGGAGAATGCACGCCCGATGCCGCCCTGGATGACATCGCTCATCCCGAATGGTTCGATCTCGGTTCCGAAGTTGAGGCCGGCGCCCGGCTCCGCGGAGTGCCCTCGACGCGAGGATCCGACGTAGCGGCCGTCGCTGGAGAGATCGCCGAAGTCGGTGAGGAAGGACGAGAGTGCTTCTTTGTCTTCCTTGCTCAAGACCTGGTCGAGAGCGCCCTGATTGGTGGCCTTCTGCAGCAGCTCGGACATGTATCCGTAGGTGTCGGCTTTGGCTGCTCGGTAGGTGATCGACTGATTCGCCAGCGGCTTGTTGCCGGTGTAGTTGACGAAGGTGTTCGCGTTCTGGTTTCCGAACATCTGCAGTTCGACGCCCAGTTCGCGGCAGTAGTCGATGGTGTTGTGATTTTGCGGAATACGCGTCGCACCGAGGTTGTAGAAGTGCCCCTCGGAGAACGAACAGGTCTGTGTCTCACCGTTCAGGTCGGTTTCTTCGGTGCCGTTGCGGATCGACCACACCCGACCACCCGGGCGGTTGCGTGCTTCGAGGACGGTGACCTTGTATCCGGCCTTCTGCAGTTCGTAGGCAGAGCACAGCCCGGACGGTCCGCCGCCGAGGATCACGACGGAGTGATTTCCCTTGACCTTTCCGATCAGGTCACCCGCAGCAGGTGCCTGAAATCGCCTCGGCGTCGACGCCACTGCCGGCGCCAGGCCGATGGACGACATAGCACCGAGCGCCAGGCCCGCGCCGCCGGTGATTCCCAGGCTGCGCATGAAAGATCTACGTGTGTATGGCATTCGAGCTCCCCAGTGTGCTCCCGGTGACCCGGGTGGTTGGTGTTGAACACAGACTTCAGGAGCGTTGGGTCCGGAACTTGACGCGCAGGAAACAGTCGGTGGGGACCGAGTGAGAAACGTGCGAGCGTTCGCATCTTGCTCTCTCACCCGAGTGCGATCAGCGGAAGCATGCCCGCAATATCGGCGTTACAGAACCGGACTAGCGTGACGCGACATGTCCGCTCTCACCGAAGCCATCGCGCGGTCGTTCACCACGCGCGAGAAGCAGCCCCCGGCGCGATCGCCGCTGCGCGCGTTGGGCCGTCGGCAACTCTCCGGTGCCGAGGTGCTGGCCCAGTCGGTAGCGACCACTGCTCCCGCTGTGTCGATGGTGGTTCTGCCCGTCACCATGCTGACGCACGGCCGGTTGTTGAGCGGGATGATCACCATCATCTCCGCCACCGTGCTGGTGACGCTCATTGCTTTCTGTGTTTCGCAGTTCACCCGCCGAATGGCTGCGTCGGGCGGATTGCACAGCTTCGTATTTCGTGGCCTCGGTACTCGGGCAGCATTGACCACCGGCATCGCCATGCTGGTCAAATACGTCGGCAGCGCGGTCATGACGCTCTATCACGGCGGGCAGGCGGCAATCGCGTTGCTCGGCTTCGCGGGTGTGCACGTGGACAAGACTTTTCACGTCATCGTGCTCTATCTGGGGATAGCCTTGCTGATTCTCGGTGCCCTCGTGCGAAGTGTCAGATTCGCCGCGCTCGCGATCCTCGTCGTCGAAAGCTGTTCCCTTCTGTTCATCGTCGGGCTCATGATCCTGGGCGGTTCCGGAAGTCAACAAGCGCAGATCGTTCCGCCCACCTCCGGCCACGGACTACTGCTCACCGCTCTGGCTGCCGTGTTTGCTCTCGCCGGATTCGAGAGCGCGGCCTTCTTCGGCCCCGAGGCTCGTCGGCCGCTGGTAACCGTCACCCGCACAGTCCTTCTCACTCCGATCATCTGTGGATCGCTCTTCATCTTTGCCGGCTGGGCCGCTTGGTCCGGGCGCAGTGACACCCTCGTCAACGCCTATCTCCACGGAACGGCGACGGGCGTGAGCCCCGGTGTCGTGATCGCTCTCAACGTCGGTCTGGGTTGCTCGTGGCTGGCGTCGTCGATGGCGTCGTCCAATGCTGCGTCACGCCTGGTCTATTCGTTCGGTGTCGAGCGCCTACTCCCCCGCCGGTTCGCCTCGGTTCACAGTGCCTTCCGTACGCCCTACTTCGCATTGACTACCGTGGTCTGCACCGTCCTGCTGGGCGGCGGAACCTTTGCCGTTCTCGGGCGCGGAGAAATCTTCGACGACGTTCGACTGACTGTTCGCGGCGCCGTCATCGTGGCCTATGCACTGACGGCTATCGCATCCGTTGTCTTCCTGACACGGATCGGCGAGCACACTCCCGGCGTTCTCGCGGCCGCGTCGTGTGGCAGTGGTGCCGGAGCGATAGTCCTCGGTTACCTGGTTTATGCCAACACGATCGACCACGCGTACGTTGCACCGATCGCCGTGCTCGTGATCCTGACTTCGGGCACACTCTGGCAGTTCTACCTGCGACGCCGAAGCCCCAAAAGTCTGCTGCACGTCGGCGCTTTCGACAGTCCCGAAACCGAGGACGTACTACCAGGAGCTGGGGTGTTCGCCACCGACGCAGCCGGAAACATCGTGCTGGTGGGCGAGCCGACTGCCGGCGCCCGCTGATGGTGGGCCGACCACGCGACCTCGGTGGGCACGAACCCCGAGCGGTTCAGCGCGCCCTTGCCCTCCTCGAGTCGGCGGCCAGGCTCGGATCGGGAGCCACCGCCAAGGACATTGCCGCCCTGGCCGACATCCCACCTGCCACTGCGTATCGGTTACTCAACATCCTTGTCGCCGACGGTTACCTGGTTCGGATCGCCGACCTCTCCGGCTTCGCACTAGGCCGACGCACCCGTGAATTAGCCGGGGCTGCCGCCGAACCCACACCCATCGACAATTCGGTGCTCCTCGAAGAACTCCGCGAACAGCTACGGTTCGGCGTCTACCTCGCGTCGTTTGCAGAAAACAGAATTCGGCTCGTCGATCGCGATCCCGACCACGAACTCAGTGGTGAACGGACACTGGTCACAGCCGTTCACGCGTCGGCTATCGGGAAGCTGCTCCTCGCCAACCGACCCGAATTGGCCGAGGCCCCACTGCGAAAGGTGACCGCACACACCATCACTGACGGCGACGCGTTGGAACTCGAGCTCTCGCGGATCCGGCGCGGTGAGGCCGCCCGTGAGGTCGACGAGATTCGTGTCGGACGCTCCGCCGTCGCCGTCCCGATCCACGACGCGGAAAGGTGTGTCGTCGGCGCCTTGGCTGCGATAGGTCCGACCGGCAGACTTTCCGTCGACGACGCAGACCTGGTGGCACTGCTGCGGGAGTACGCGGAACGCATCGTTGCACCGTCGATGTCGAAGGCAAGCTGAAAGTCAGAGGCCGAACACACGTTTGGCAAAGTCGAGATGCTCGTCGGCCCAGCCGATGACGCCGAGCGTGGAATCGAGATTCTGCGGCGGAGTGCGCACCAAGGTGTCGCGTCGGACGAGTCGGTCGAAATCGATCTGAGCGCGGTCGAACTGGACCCCTGCCGTGACCATGATGTTCGCCAGTTCTTGCGCCATCACCCCGTACGCGACTGTCGTGGGATGAACGCCGTCGAGCGAGAAGAGGCCGCCCGAAGCGCGGCCGCCGCGACCGTCGGCGGAGAGGAACAGCGAGTCCGGCACGGGTTGCAAGTCGGTCAGCGCCTTGGGAAGGGGTACGGCGTCCACCATGACGGCCGCGCATTGACGTCGGTGACGTAGCGCCGTGAGGCCACGCGCTCGAGCAACCCGGCAATATCGCAGAGGTACCAGTCCTTCCCCACCCGACGGGCATTCGCGACGGCTTGCTCGATTCCGTCGTTGTACACGTCGATTGCGGTATCGACGGCCCACGCCTGCGCGCCGGTGATGTGTTGATCGCGCTGTGGGTCGAAGTCTGTGTCGCGCACCCACGGTCGCGCGTAGTACGGGAAATAGCGGGATCCGATTTCGATCTTGCCGCCGAGCCCGTGGGCGATCGGTGCGATGGTCACGTGTGGGACGGTGCAGAGGATGACGTGCTGGGCGTTGATCTTGCGGATCGCGGCGAGCACCTCGGCATACTCCGACGCGAAGTGCTCAGGCCGCCACACCGTGTAGTCGCGCTTGCCGCCCGGATCACGGAAGTTGTTGCCGCTCCACTCGACTCGAAGTTCGGTGACGGTGCGGAGCGCGTTGTTGGCACCGAGGAAGACGATCAGAGTTTCGATGCCTTCCTTGCCCAACTCCGCTGCTGCGTCGAACGCGGTCATACGCTTCTCGGCGTCGGAGCCTCGCGGCAGAACTCGCAGTGCGGCGCGCTCGCCGTTGTTCTCGACGATCTGGCTGATCAAATCGTCGTGCGGTTGGTGAAGAGCATCCTCGCAGCCCTGCGCCGTCTTGGTCAGAGCGTCACGAAGATCCCACCCGTACACCGAGAGGTTGTGGTTGATTGTCGAGAATGTCGGCGCTTCGCTGCCCGGTCCGCGTTCCCAATAGTCCTCTACCTGATCCATGAACGCGCGCGCAGCAAAGAGTGCGAGCGGCACCTCCCAGAGGTCGAGCCGTGGGCCGAAGCGCTCCTCGAGGGTGCGGAGCAACAGTTCGATGTTGAGCGGAAGCCCGCCCGGGCCGCCGTAACGGGGAAAGCGGAACTGGTCGAGCCGGCCCAGCTGGTAAGCAATGATCGCCGGATACGACAGATCGGTATTGAAGATCGCCCCGCTCTGGAATCCCTGAGACAGCGAATCGCCGATGACCACCAACCGGTGGGGAGCATCTCCCCTGGCGGAACTACCGGAATCCCCACTGTGGGATCGAACTGCGGAACCCTTGGTCCGCCGGCGGCCGCGGCCACGACGTCGTCGGGAGTATCGGATGGAAGTTCCATGCCCACTCACCTCCGGAAAAGTCCAGCTGGTCAGCTTATCAGTGGTGGCTTACGCCGATCGGCATTGTCCTGCTCCGATTGCTTCTCGATCGACCTGACAACCTCGTCGGCCCACTGTTGATTTCGCCCGTCGAATTCCGCGCGGTCCCGACGCGCGATACCCCGCCCCACCAGGATGGCAATCGGAATGGAACACACGACCCATACGAGTAGTACGCCTCCGACAATCCACCACATAACCAGTAATTGTGCCCGATTCGACGACTGTTGTGCTCCAGGTCGAAACATCTGTCCGAATCGTGGCGGTCAATCCAGGTGAGCGCGCAGGTCAGAAACGATCTGCGTCGACGGTTTCACGGGCTTTGCGAACCTGATTCCAACCACGAGCGGCGATGCCGAAGGCAACAAGCGACATCAGATCCGAGACCGTCAGACCGTGTTCTCTGTTCAACGACCACAAGACCTGACCTTCCAGCGGTCCATTGAAGAACAGCCACGCCACCCCTGCACAGACGGTCGCAACAACACTGGCTTTGGACGGCTTCATCAAACACACGGTGCTGGTCACGAACAACAAGTTCATAAAAACCAGACCGTAGAAAATTCCGATCATGCGACTCCCCCCGAAGTTCGTTCGTTCAGCCGCGGTTGAAGTTCAGGTACGCCTTCGACGGTGTCGGGCCGCGCTGGCCCTGGTATTTGGATCCGGCCTCGGAGCTTCCGTAGGGGAACTCTGCAGCGCTCGAGAGCTTGAGCAGGCAGAGCTGTCCGATCTTCATTCCCGGCCAGAGCGTGATCGGCAGGTTTGCGACATTGGACAGCTCCAGTGTGATGTGGCCGCTGAAACCCGGGTCGATGAAGCCGGCGGTGGAGTGCGTCAAAAGGCCCAGGCGCCCGAGGCTCGACTTACCTTCGAGGCGGCCGGCGAGGTCGTTCGGCAGTGAGCACACTTCGAGAGTCGAACCGAGAACGAACTCGCCGGGATGAAGCACAAACGGCTCGCCCTCTGCCGGTTCGACCAGGCTGGTCAGCTCGTCCTGGCGCAGTGCCGGGTCGATGTGCGTGTACCGCGTGTTGTTGAAAACCCGAAACAGACCGTCCAGGCGCACGTCGACGCTCGACGGTTGCACCATGGAGTCGTCGAAAGGGTCGATACCCAGACGTCCAACGGAGATTTCGGCACGGATGTCACGATCGGAGAGCAGCACAGGTAGAGGCTACCGGTTCTGCGGGCAGTGCCGGCCCATCGCCGGGGCGATCACACTGTGGTTACCGAACACGATGCGCGGGTTCTGGACTCCCACGGGAGAACCCAGCCTCACCTATCTCAAGTTCTCCATCCCGAAAGGTGTTCCTGCGCACAAATTTTGGGCAAATCATTTACCGAAGGCGCCGACTTCGACACGCCTGTGTTGATCAATGGCGGCCGGGGACACCGCCGCTTGAAAGCTCGTCTGATAATGTTCGGAAAGCACGTTGATCGGCGGTGAAAACACGTCCGGTCGGCTGCGACGCCGATGTAGTTCAATGGTAGAACATCAGCTTCCCAAGCTGAATACGCGGGTTCGATTCCCGTCATCGGCTCCACAGATTCTCCGCAGTTCAGAGCCCTTTTGGGGCAGTCGAACTTCGCTTGTTTGGGTCCCAATCCTGTGACAGGTACACGGCAGGTACACAACCCCCTCCATTCAGTGATCAGTCAATGTGAATCCAACGAAAATGGGGGTGCTAGAGGACCGCGTCTCGGAACTCTGCAGTTCATCGATGCAGTCCGACTGGTCGTCCCCCGGCCTGAATCGGTGTCCATTGCGCGCACTGTCAGGAGAGTGCTGTCGACCTCGAAGCCGATGGTCGCCGGTACCTCGGTTCGTTTGCCTTCCATCAGTGATTCGAGTGCGACTACCAACAAATGGGTTTGGAAACTGTCTCCGCTCGGACTCCGCGCAGCTTGTCAGTTGAATATTGCAAAAACGATCTGCCGTAGCGCACCCATACGCCGAGGACCACAACTCACGCACGAATGCAGGTCTTCTCACAATCACAACTGTGAAAGGACCCAAGTGCGTCAAAAATCACCTTCGAAAAGCATCAAGTACGTATTCTTCCTAAGTATCGGACAGCCCTAACCGTAAGTCCCAATGCACGACCATCGCTCTGCACGGATCCGGAGAGCCGGATAAAGCTCGAAGAAATACCCCAGTTTCGAGGACTGTCACATTAGCGTCGTGCTACCTTCCCGACGATCTTTAGAAACCGGCAGATTGGCCCCAATTCGATAGAAGGCCGTAAGTGTCCAGAGTCGAAACCTCATTCCCCGCAAGCATCGCAGCGTCTTCCCTGGTTATGACGTTCGAACTACGGCTTCTCACGCAACTGCCAAACCGGGCAACTTTGGCGCAGGTGCTTCTGGTGGATCTTGGTTGGTGGACTACAACTCCTCGAATGGCCTCGGATATATCAGGACAGTCACCTCATTCGGTCCAGGCTCGCCGCTTACATTGCAGGTCTCAATTTCGATAGCAGGACATCTGCCCTGTATGCAGTAGCGAATACTGCCGGGCCCCAGACGGAGAGAGGAGGTGAATTCAAATGGATAACGTCCTCTTTGCTATCGTCAACATGATCGTGGCGATGGCGAACGGTTCCACGATCCCCTTCTCATTAGAAGGCGCAGGGCCACTAACCGCTCCCGACTTGTAGAGAAGATCGGCCGACCGCATGTGGATGACATTTTCAGCTCTGCCTGAAACCTGCATATCAGAAGATGCGTGGATCGTGCGATGGTCACAAACATAAGCTCCCCTACCTGGCCAGGAAGGGAGCTTATGTTTGACAGGTCTCAAATAGTCGGTCGAGGCCGCCCCGAATAGGATCAGCAACCGAATGTCACAGCGCCGACTGGTTTGATCACGCGAGTGTGCACCGTGAGCAGAATTCACACAGAGGTCGATTAATGTGCATCTGCTGAATCAGCCTTCTCAGCTCCGTTTGATCGAATACGTCTGCTGGCTCGAGTGCCCTTGCCACGGTGAGGCAAGCTACCAATCTCGGACGCGGGCGGGCGCTGTCTCTTGATGTTGATGTTGACCACGATGGACCTGTACCTAGTTGGCACTGACCAATTTAGGTCGTCGAACAGGTAGCCGGTGGAAGCGCTTCGGTCTTCGGCCTGATCACGAGCGGCCGCTATGTGGTGAGAATCGGTCGGTCTCCTCTTGAAATGTAGTCGGCGAATCGTTCAATTCCTGCTTGTGAGAAGCTTCCTCGACCTGCGCGTCTAAGTGCGGCTTCGACGAATGGGAGCGGTTTCCTGCGGTACGTGCGGTAGATGCTGTCTAGTACTGGTTGCAGTGCCCGGCGTGCGAGGTCTGCTGTTTCCGGGTCTGAACCCCCGAATTTCACTGTCACATTCGGCATAGATACCCCTGCTGGTCGAGTGTCCGATTCCCTGGCCGGAAGCGTACGTATCGGGATTGCAAATCAGTACAGAAACACCAAAACGGGGCGCTAAGTCCCTACTTGCGGTGGATACGACTCCGTCTTTGGGTTGACGAAAAGGGGCCCGACCGCGGCGTGCGGTCCGGCTTCTGTTCTACGACTGCGGGTTACGACCGGAAGCCGAGGCTTCTGGTTTCTCCGGCTTCACGTTGGGTGGCGAACTGCCGATGCTTACTGGCGTTTGCGTCAACGCATAGCGAACTCCCATCTACAACGTCCATGCAGAATGTCCCCCGCTACATAGTTGCCGCCTTCGACGAGGTGGCCGAATTCATTGAGGCGATATCTACCGGCCACCCGAAGGTGCCCCGCCCCGTGGTCGACCAACTACAACGGGCGGTTCCACTGATCCGCAGAAGTTCAATGCCTGTGGTGCAACGCCCCGCGGGTTGTCGCCCCTGCGACCACTGGCGGAACTGTCCACCGCTGTTGCCTCGGTGAATGTCCCGATGGGTAGCGCTCGGAGACCCAAGTCATCGGTGCCAGATTCCGCGATCTCATTGCCAACATGCCCCACGACGTTCTATGGTTCATTACATGAGTAATGAACCAGTGAACATCGGGCATCGATCATCGTGATCGACGACGGACGACCACTGTTCCAGCAGATCGCCGAGCAGATCGAAGGCTCGATCATCGACGGCTCCCTGCCGGAAGACGGGCAGGTGCCCTCAACCAACGAACTGGCGGCGTTCCACCGAATCAATCCGGCGACGGCAGCCAAGGGCCTCAATCAGCTCGTAGGCGAGGGGATCCTCTACAAGAAACGGGGAATCGGAATGTTCGTCACGGTCGGTGCCCGCGACGCACTCAGGTTCAGACGCCGAGAAGCGTTCGCGCGCCAGTACATCGAGCCGCTGGTCGCGGAGGCCGACCGGCTCCAGATTTCCCTCGGCGAACTCAAATCCATGCTGGACGACAGGAAGGCGGACCGATGAACGCAAGCACGACAACGACCGAGCCCCGAGTCAGGCGTTTCGACGAAACTGAACTTGTCGCCTCGATGCGCTCCGTGGACAGAAAGTACGGGGATGTCGACGCGCTCGCGGACGTCTCGTTCGAGATCAGCCGCAACAAGATCTACGGTCTGCTCGGCCGTAACGGCGCAGGCAAGACGACGATCATGCAGATACTGACCGGGCAGGACCTGCACACCCGCGGCGACGTCGAGGTATTCGGCGCTGCCCCTTTCGAAAATGCCGACGTCCTGGCAAACGTGTGCTTCGTCAAGGAAAGCCAGACGTACCCCGAAGACCTCAAGGTCAAGCACGTACTCGTCGCCGCCGGCCATCTACTCCCGAATTGGGACCACGCGTTCGCCGAGACACTGCTCGACGACTTCCAACTTCCCCTCTGTCGCAAGGTGAAGAAGCTTTCACGCGGCATGCGGTCGGCATTGGGGGTGATCATCGGACTCGCCTCCCGCGCGCCCCTGACGCTTTTCGACGAGCCGTATCTCGGTCTCGATGCCGTTGCACGCCAACTGTTCTACGATCGCCTGCTTGCGGACTACGCCGAACATCCTCGCACTGTGGTGCTTTCGACTCACCTGATCGACGAGGTAGCCAATCTACTCGAGCACGTGATTGTCGTCGACGGCGGCCGGATTGTCGTCGACGCAGACGCGGATGCACTGCGTAGCCGCGCCGTGGTGGTATCCGGTCCCATTGATGCGGTGGATGCCGTTGCTGCGTCCGGCAGGGTCCTGCGCCGGGAGACACTGGGCGCCCACAGCCGAATCATGTTGCAGGCCGATGTGACAGAGACCGAGCGAAACCGACTGCGGGAGGCTGGAGTCCAAGTGGAACCGGCATCTTTGCAGGAACTTGTCATCGCGACTTCGACGCAGCGCAAGGAGATCACCGTATGAGTGTCGCAACGACAGAGCCACGGACGGTCCCGAAGACGCCCGCTCGGTCCAGGATCGGTGCCGTCCTACAACTGCACACGGTCGCGTGGCCGTTGCTGATCGCCTGGCCGGTGGGCATCCTGTTGATCTCGTTCCTGATCAGCTTCACTATCTACGCGATCGTCGGGAACGAGGAGGGTGGGGGATTCACCGGCAGTGTGTTCTCGGTCTACGGTTTCGTGCTGGCGTTCTACCTCCAGTCGATGACGCAGACGTTCCCATTCGCGCTCGGACTGAGCGTGACTCGCCGCGAGTTCTTCACTGCCACCACGGTTATGGCGCTGGCACAGTCCGCAGTCTTCGCAATCGCGCTGCAACTGCTGTCCGTGCTGGAGTCCGCCACCAACGGCTGGGGTGTGCACATGCGCATGTTCGGCATCGCACGCTATTTCACCGACAACACCGCCGTACAGTTGCTCGCACTGTTCGCGACGCTGCTGCTGACCAGTTCGATCGCAATGCTGGCAGGTGCTATCTACCAGCGGTGGAGGATCACCGGTCTACTCGCCTCCCTCACCGGGCTTTTCGGCTTGCTCGGCTTGTCAGCGATCGCGATCACCTGGGCTGGGTGGTGGCCGGCGATCGGTTCGTGGTTTGTCGATACTCCCCGAGTGGTACCGATGGCACTACTCCCTCTGGCCCTTGCCATCGCGTGCATCGCCGGAGCCTGGGCGACGTTGCGTCGAGCAACGCCGTGACCGCGCAATCATGTGCGACGCCACATGTCGCGTCGTCTCGAAGTGCTCGTCGGATCAAACCCGTCTAGACAGCTCGTCCCCCTCCCTGAGTCAGGAAAGGGGGACGAACGTCGCAACAGGGTGCTATCTCGTCCCCGATTTGGTCCGCTCTACTGCCGAGCCACCCGCTCGACAAAACTCGAAGCCCGCAGCACCAGTTCATCTTTCCGGTTCTGGCGCGCAGCGGCGGCATCGTAGCCGGCATACGGGAGCGGGGGGTCGTTACGAACATTGGACGAGCACTGGAAGTCTCGGCAGATCAGTGTTCCGACCGTGCTGCCACGTCGACCGGCGGGCCCGGCCAACTTGGCGCCGTAGAAGACGACCTCGTTGGGGAGTCGCGTGTCGCGGCACCAGGAGCACTGGGCGCGCGATCGCGGAGTGGCCTCGGCTTGAACGAGCAAGACTCCGATGGTCTCCCCGTCGAGTGTCGGGACGATCGCGTAGGCGCGTCGGCCCATTTTCGGATCTCGCCAGCCCAGGTAGTCGAGAGCGTCGAAGTCGATGGTGCCGAAGCCGTCCGGCAGGGTGAGATCGGACTTCTCCTTACGACTCGCGTTGACGAGGCTGGAACGAATAGATGTATCGGTCAAAATGATCATGGGTGTATACCAATCGTGGCTCGGTGAAGGTGGGTACAGCTCATGGCCCGATCAGCACCAAGTGCTGTCGGGTCCGAAATGCGCTATCTGTCGCCGGCGAAGACGACGCCGACAACCCCCTCACGCCCATGGGGCGTCACCGTGTACGTATCCACACCGCGATGGTAGCTACAGGCCTGCGTTACAGGCCACTCGATTTATCAGTCACGCCATACCGCCGTGAACTCGTACCAAGGTCCGCCGAGGTGAGTTGCGGAGAAATCATCGAACCCCGATGGTGGGCCGCTGGGCGAGCACACCCACCCACTCGAGGTGATGAACATGCTGTCGTTGTCGATGAAGTAGACCTCATCCGGCCGCACGACATGGGCACTACTGATATCGAACTGGCCGATCTCGAGCTCTTCCACGGTCGATTCAGGCTGCTCCAAAAGACCAATCGCGATGGTCTCGAACTCTCCGCTCTTGTCGAGGAAAGTTGCCGGCGGCATCAACAACACCAGAGCTACTGCAGCGATGACGGCGATCGGGGAGGACAGAATCCACCACGACCACCGCCGGTCCTGGCCAAGGGCATAGAGGGTGCGGATCGCCCACACCAGACCGACCACGATCAAGATGAGCAGAGCCGCGGCGCTGACGAGGAAGGGATCCAACCATCTGTACTCCCCGAACGGCGAAGGCCACCAACCGTAATGCCGGCAGACCAACGCAATGAGCGGAACAACGGTGAATGCCAAAAGAATCGGCCCCGGTGGCTTGGACGACTCCGGAGGGTCAGCTACCAACCATTCACCCAGCGACTTCGGCCTTCTCATCACCCCACCGTATCTGCAGGTCATGGCAAAACTCAGCTACACGGCGAATACCTTTGCAGTACACGCACTCTCGTTCCACTCACAACAACCAACGCAGCGATCGGCACTCTCGCCGCAACCGACACAGATGGACAAACCTCACAATTCGCAGATTCAACGTGCCGATCATGCGACAATCGGACGGTGAACGAGACCGCGAGTGGAGTTTCGCACCCGCACCGACCGCGACTGCTGAGCGTCGGCGTCCTACTCTCCGCCGCCCTCCTGTGGTCCACTCCCCTCGCCGCTGCCGCGCCCACCGAACCTGGGCCGGCCAGTTGCATATCATTCGGAACCGCCCAACTGCCACCAGGTGCGCCCTCCGGTGGAGGTCGAGTCGGGTTGGCAAACCTACCGACATTCACCGGTTCAACCGCCCCCAGCTCGGTCCAGATCCGCACGCCAACTACGCAATTCAATCGTTTCTGGGACTTCGCGCTAGTCGACCACGACTTACTCGCTCGGCCGCGAGAGACAGGCGCATCAACGGCTCAACCGTGGCGTTTCGTGCCGATGCCCGAGTGCCTGCGTGGACGACTGGTCGGGATATCACTGGACGACGACGAACTCGTCGCGGTCGACGACAACGGCTGGATCTACACGATGGACAACGCATCCCAGGATCCGCTGGTGTGGAATTGGACCTCGGCATGGGGCGCACCGCTGTGGAGCGGTCCCGGCCGACAACTCCCCGGAGACCACCCGAACGGGTGGGCACTGAGCGTCTCGTCGCCTTGGGACAACCAAACTTTCACCGACGTCGCAGGACGGATTCACTTCGTCGGACTCGCCAAGATGACGATGATCCCCACGTTGACCGGGGACGGCAGCCGGATAACCTACGCGGACCCGTGGCTGCCCAACGACGACAGCTACGAGATCGGCGGCCCGCTCGGCGGGCGATTCCAGGCGGACTCGCTGTCGGCGGCCGGATCAACCACTTTCGTGATGAACAAGTACGGCGACATATACACCCGCACATTTGATTTCGATTCTTCGGGATCGGACTCGATCTTCTTCCGCTACAGCTGGGAAGACCAGTCGGACAAGCCGTCGGCACCCAACCTCGTGGCCGAAACACTCGACCGCAGCACCGCCGCGATCCGACTTCCGGCCCCAGACTGGGTGCACCAGCCCAAAATTCCCGGTGAAGTCACATCCGCGATCAGTGTGCACTCACTCGGTCCCGGCCCGAACCGGCGGGAGTTGCGCGTCGAGGGTCTCCGCGGCGCCGAATCCGGCTTCTGGCACAAGGATCTCGTCGGGGATGCCTGGGAGTTCACGCCGACCGGCGCGTCCCTCCTCGGCACACTGATCGAAAACGCGCCGACAGACCGGTCGACGGATACCCTGTCCCCCGCTGCCCCCTGGCACTTGTCCACGACCCTGCCCGCCCGCGACGGTGCCATCGACGGTCAGACTCTGATCGACATCGGGTTTCCGTACTCTGTGGTGGATCCGCGCATGCTCGACGCGATCGGCCAGCACGCACAACCGTCCGGATACCGACTGGGCGTGGACCATTTCGACCCGGTCGCCACCACACGGACCGCGACCGTGACTGCACCGGATGGCACCGTTCTTCCGGTCGTCCTGCACACCGCCGACGGACTACGGATGACTCCCCGCGCATCCGGCCTCGATGCCGATCCGCGCCACCTCGTCGGGGCAATCGAGATCCCGTCGGACGCGTACGCGGATCGGGCATCGAACCCCGCTCTGGACGCGTTCGTGCAGGACTGGATGCGCGGAAACCCCATTGCCGCGATCACGCTCAGCGCCACCGACCACGACTTGGTGATCCGCTAGCCGAAACCAGCGCCGTCCACCGTGTCGCCTCGATTAGGCTCAGCAGATGGTCGACACCACACCCGACGTGCCGATATCACCCGTCGACGCTGCGAGCTTCCAGCTCGGTGTGCACGTCCAGCCCTACCTGGTCACTATTGCCGGACTGCTCGCTCCTGGTGGCTTCGTCGATCGAGACGGTCAACCTGATCTAGTGCGACTTCACCGCACTCTCGCCGCTCACATCGCGCAGGAGCCGTTACTGCGGCAGCGACCGATCATGCGGAACGGGTCATGGTGGTGGACGGAAAACGACATCGACTTCGACCTCCATCTCTCGCTTGACGAACGCGGGCCTACAGAACCCGACTTCGAATCCGTCTGTGGTCGACTCGTGATGCAACCCCTCGACACCACCCGACCGTTGTGGCACATCGCCTTCGTTCCTGCAGCTCGACCGGGTCTGTGCGGCATTGTCATCCGAGTGCATCACGCGGTTCTCGACGGCGCCAGAGCCAGCGACCTTTTCGAGCGCTTGTTCGCCTCACCTGATTCGAAAAGTACCGACCCGGGCGCTCCCGTGCCGAACATCCCTCCGAAGGCCGCCGGTTCCCTCGACCTCCTCCGATTTCGAATCGGTACTTTCCTGCACCGGCCAATTCGATCACGGGTGTTGCTGGGCGCCATTGGTCCCACGAGATCGATCTCGTCCGTCAACGTCCGCACCTCTCTGATCGAGCATGCCGCGCAGCAAGCGGGAGGCACTTTGAACGATGCCTATCTCGTTGCGGTGGGCGGCGGACTGCGATTCATCCTCCAAGAATGCGGCGAGCCCATCCCCAAGTCGATTGCGGTATCGGTACCCGTCGCAGTCACAGCGATCGGTAGCGCACGCAATGCCGTCGGGTTCATGATCATCGACCTTCCACTTCGTGAAACCGACCCACAACGCACAGTCGCGATCGTCGCGAAGCAAACCGCTGCGGCCAAACCTTCCGCACGCGCTGCGGGAACAACCTTTCGGTCACCGCGTATCGCCGGCATTTTCGACAAGCTCGCAAAGCGGCAGCACATGATCGGTGCAGTCGTGTCCAACGTCCATGGACCGCGCGGCCCGCTCACGCTCGACGGGGCAGCGCTAGTCGAACTCTGGCCCCTGGGCCCGTTGGCGGGCAATGTCCGCGTCGGCTTCACCGCAGCGTCCTACAACGACACATTCTGGATCGGAATCCAGGCCGATGCCGAGCATCTCCCACCTGCAAGCAAGATCGCCCGAGCCGTCGAACGGACTCTCGACGAAATAGCCGGCACTGCACACTGACTGGATCTACTGCCACTATCCGATGCACCTCGCCGCTTGGGCAACGGATACTGTCGAGACGTCTCGACAACATCTCCACTGATTCGAGCCTGCAAGCCGGTGTCGTCACGACACGATCGTCACGAGGAAGGCGAAAGATGTTCACACCTGCAGAATTCGGCAAGGTCTCGGTACTGGTTCCTGAGAACGGTGGTGCCGTCCCCTACGGGAACACCGTGGTAGTGCACGGATCTGAAAGCACGCTCGTCATCGACCCTTCGCTCTCCCTCGACCGCGACCCCGTCGGCGCAGACCTCGTATTCGTCAGCCACGGGCACGAGGACCACATCGCCGGACTACGCCATTTCGACACCCCGGCCTATGCGCACCATCTCGACGCACCCGCAGTCGCATCCCTCGACACGATGCTCACCAATTACGGCCTTCCTCCGAACGAACGAGTCGAGGTCCAGCAGTCGATTGCTACGCAATACGGCATACCCCCGACCCACGAGAACGTGTCGGGGATCGCGGGCGGCCACGTCTTCGACCTCGGCGACCGCACTGCGACAGTCATTCATTTGCCAGGGCACACCCGCGGACACTGCGGGGTCCTCGTTGAACCCGACGGCTTCTTCTACGTCGCCGACATCGACCTCACCTCCTTCGGCCCGATGTACGGCGACCTGGGTAGCAGCGTCAACGACTTCCTCGACTCCATCGACCACGTCGCAACGATCGACGCACGCTGGTACGGAACATTCCATCAGAAGGGCGTGGT
The DNA here is from genome assembly GCF_003860625.1 of Rhodococcus sp. NJ-530. Taxonomy (NCBI): domain Bacteria; kingdom Bacillati; phylum Actinomycetota; class Actinomycetes; order Mycobacteriales; family Nocardiaceae; genus Rhodococcus; species Rhodococcus sp. NJ-530. Next base: position 1,317,025 of record NZ_CP034152.1, on the reverse strand, counting down.
CGAGGGCAGCGACGAGTTCCGTCGCCGGTTGTCCGCATACCGCGACAAATTACTGAGCCGCGAAGACCGTCTCATCCAATTCCTCGGCGAACCAAAACTATTGGAAGACATAGTCGCTCATCGACTCGTCTACCGCCCCCACGTATCGGCACCGTACGTCGACGCCGTCGAACGACGGACAGCTCAGCTACACCTCGAACGACTCATCGCATCCGGTGCCGTCACAGTCGACGAAGACAAGGTGTTTCGCCGGACCCTCTGACATCCCTGGCGAACTGATCGCGCCATTTCGGATACTTCCGAAAATCGGACCGAAGTTCACCGAAAAAATCTGGCACTCGAGGTTGCAGAGTGCCAGTTTGGCTGGTTATCATGTTCTCGCACAGTAAGTTCGGTCGCCGTCGAGGTGACGGTGACCTTTCTTAGACGATACGGGAGGTGTGTTGCTGTGCTTCGTTTCGATCCTTTCACCGACATCGACGCGATCACCAAGTCCCTGCTTGCCACCGGAACCGGCAGCAGCCGAAGTCCACGCTTCATGCCGATGGACCTCTACAAGATCGATGACCACTACGTCCTTCACGCCGATCTTCCCGGCGTCGACCCAGGATCAGTGGACGTACAGGTAGACGGCTCGACCCTCACCCTGACCGCGCACCGCAGCGCCATTTCCGAAGAGGGAGTGACGTGGCTGGCCGGTGAGCGTTTCACAGGAACATACAGAAGGCAGCTGTCCATCAGTGAGGACATCGATTCCGAACGGATCGTCGCCTCATACGACAACGGCGTGTTGACCGTGACCTTGCCGATCGCAGAGAAGGCGAAACCGCGGCGGATCGAAATCTCGTCGGGGCCACCGTCCCGCACCGCAAACTCCGAGGTGAAAACCCAAGGACAGATCGAAGCCTGACCTGAACGGCTTGGCACGAAATCGACTGTACGAGAGCCTTTCATCCAGGAGGTCCACTATGCCCGCGCCAATCATGGCCCCCGCCGCAGCTCTGGCTGAACCGGTCGTCTGGAACGAAGACCCGCAGCGGCAAGGCTGGTGGAAGCGCATCCTCGCGGCCACCCCGCCCGAGAACCCCACCAAAGAAGAATTTCAACCCTGACAAAACCAGACCGTGTTCGCCGAATACGGTCACCCACAAATGAATTGATGCCTTCCGTCCGTCCACCGAGGCGGACGGAAGACATTTACAGGCGCTCTACACACGTTCAGCTCGATGAAGCATTCCGGCCGAACCGAAGAGCCATCACCTGCAGCAGGTCAGGAACCGCCCGAAATGGGCGAAGCAGGACGAAACACTCACACAACAAGGACGAAGCTCGCCGCCACCTGCCAACCGTGACTCGTACGGTTGAAATGTAGACGTCAGTGACTGCGCTGACGCTTACCGACCTCGTCGGTCCCCTGAATTGTGTGGCCGTCGAGGTCGTCTCATGTCGATACCCAAACTGAAAGTGGTCAGCCCTCAACCCTCGTCGGAGGAGATGCCGTCGCCAGACCCTCCAGAAGGATTGCCAGACCGCGCTCGAGTTCGTCCTGCCCGTCGTAGTGAGCCATGATCGTAGCCATCGACCGCAGTCTCGGAAACTCGGCAAGCGCAAGCCGATGCAGACCGAGTCGCAAGAGATCGTCCGTCTCCTCGGGATTTTCGACTATTTCCTGAAGCTCGTTGAGAATGTGCCCGTTGAGGAAGCCGAACACTGCTCGGTAGATGTGTAATGCGTCTTCAGGAGTGAAACCGGCCCGTATCAGCAGTTCGAGAATCGCTTCGACGTAGCGCAACGTCCCGGGAGGACGCAATCCGAGCGGGGTGGACAGCGGCCGAGTGACCAGCAAAGGAACCACGTTGGGGTGCGCGAGCGCGAGGCGGCGATACCCGTACGCAACTGCGTGCAGCTGCCCCCTCCAGTCGCGATCGGACGGGTCGACGACCAGTTGTTCGAGCACGGTCTCGACGACCCCGTCCAGCAGGGCCGCCTTGTTGGCCGCGTACCTGTAGAGAGTCATCGGATTTCTGTCGAGCGCTTTGCCCAGTCGGCGCATGGAGAGGCCGTCGGCACCTTCCTCGTCGATGATCGCCAACGCCGTCGAGAGTACGAGCGCCCTGGTGAGGGGCTCCTCGCGGTCCGCGGCGGGAATCAAACCCTTAGTGCGATCTGGCGAGTGTCCGGTCATCCACAAAACATACATCGTATGCCTACGCGTTGACAGAACAGTACGGCTGGTTTACTGTTCGGATACGCCCTATGCATACAACGTATACACACATCGTATACCCGGAATGTCCGGATTTACGTGGGCGCTCATCGATACGTCCCGGCGCCGGAGTCGGCGCGGACGTACGGACTCACTTTCGTCGCATGAGTCCCTTCTTCAAAGGATCGAAGATGAACAGAACATGACAGCACCCACCGCAACACGACGTTCGCGGTTCTTTCAATTCTCGGGTATTGCAACGATTTCCGTTTTCTCCGTCGGCATTCTCGTCTTGCCGGCCGGCACTGCCGGCGCGGAAGCGACTGCTGTCGGACTCGGCACCGCTGAGCCCTTTGCAGTCCTTGCCGGAGCAGGAATCACCAACACCGGACCGACAACCCTCGGCGGCGATATCGGCACGTATCCGACTCCAACCATCACCGGTGTATCGGACCTGACGATTACCGGCACCAATCATGGTGGCGACGCGGTATCGCAGGGAGCGAAACCCGACGTGTTGACTGCCTACAACACTCTTGCCGGTCAGGGACCCACACAACCGACGGGAGCCGATTTGACCGGTCGGACACTGGTTTCGGGTGTCTACAACTCCGGTTCGTCGATCGCACTGTCGGGAACCGTCACCCTCGACGCGCAAGGTGACCCCGATGCAGTCTTCGTCTTCCAAGCGGGATCAACGCTGATCACATCGTCGTCCAGCACCGTTGCACTGATCAACGGAACGCAGGCGTGCAATGTTTTCTGGCAGGTTGGAAGTTCCGCCACCCTCGGCACCAACTCCGTCTTCCGAGGAAACCTCTTGGCGCTGACAGACATTACTGCCACAACCGAGGCAACCGTCGAGGGTCGACTGTTGGCGATCAATGGCGCGGTCACTCTGGATACGAACACCGTTACGATCCCGACCTGTGCGCCTCCTGTCACGACCACGACTCCGACCACTACGACGACTACGGTCCCGCCTGACACCGCGACAACTACCACCACGACTGTGGTCCCGCCGGAGGTGACTACAACCACGACGGTCGTCCCGCCGGAGGTGACTACAACCACGACTGGTACACCGGTGGAAGCGACGACCACCACACCAGGGCCGAACGGCACGACTACAACCACTGTGGACGTACCGCCGATCATCACGACCAGCCGAAACATTCCGTCCATACCCGAGATTCCCGGTCTCCCACCACTGCCGGGAATACCTCCCACCGTTCCCGGGACGGTAACCGTCCCGTCCCGGGTGCCGACGACGTCAGCTTCTCGAACGGGTGCCCCGACCACTCAACCGGTAGGCCCGGAATCCCCGAATGTTCGAGCCCCTCAGGTGCAGCAGGTACCACGAGGGTCGGTCGACACCGGTGACGGAAGCACACAATCCCAACGCGGCGGACAGTCCAGTGGAGGATGGATCGCCCTGCTCGTCGGCTTCTTCAGCGTCGTGGCTATGTCGGCCCTCGTCATCCGTCGGACGAGTCGATAGATGAAAGACGAAAACTCCGTGATGGCTCCGCGAACTCGCCGAGCCATCACGGCTCTCGCCCTTACTGTTTCAGTACTCGTAACGGTGGTCGGATGCGCCGGTGGACAATCCGACAGCGGAAATTCACAACCACACTCGTCGCCTCGACAAGACACCACATCCGCGCCGCGCGCCACTGACTCTGCACTACCCGAAAGGGCGCCGGTAACTGCTGACCACCGCCCCGCGCGACTCGAAATCCCGTCCATCGGCGTCGACACCGACATCATCGATCTCGGACTCGATACCGATGGAGCACTCGAGGTCCCACCGGATGGGAAGGACGCAGGGTGGTACACCGGCGCTCCCGCCCCCGGTGAGGTCGGACCGGCAATCATCGCCGGCCACGTCGACTGGCAAGGCACCGACGGGGTCTTCTTCGATCTGCGGAATCTCGAAACAGGAGCCGACATCATCGTCACCCGCGAAGACGGAAGTCGCGCAGTGTTCACCGCTACCAGTGTCGAACACTTCCCCAAAGAGGACTTTCCCACCGACGTTGTATACGGCGACATCGACCACCCCGGACTCCGGATCATCACGTGCGGTGGATCCTTCGACGAAACCGCACGCAGTTACAACGACAACATCATCGCATTCGCCGACCTGGCCTAACCGCCTGAGACGCCGCAGCACACCACTTCGAAAGTCCGCACGAACCGTTGGAGAGCAATGACCGTATTCCACTTTCCCGTGCTCGAGAAGTTTCGATGACAGACACCGACGACATTCGAGCGAGCGCCGAAGCAGGTGTCGACGCTCCTGCATGGCGGGATCGGAAGCGTTACTGGTGGCCGTTGGGATTGCTGATCCCGCTGAGTCCCTTCCTGTCCTGGCTGCTGGTCGAATATTTGCACCTCGGCCTGTTCTGGGCGACCGGTGCCTGGATCCTGATTCTCGTCATCCCGATCGTCGACGTCGCAGTCGGCGCAGATGGCCGCAGCCCACCCGACAACGTGATCGCGGCATTGCAGGACGACCGCTACTACCGCTGGTGTACCTACCTGTTCGTGCCACTTCAATACGCTGGCCTCGTCTTCGCCGCATGGTGTTGGGCGCACGCCCCGATGGCAACCGGAGAGAAGATCGCACTGGCGATGACCGTCGGCGTCGTTGCGGGCGTCGGTATCAATGCCGCACACGAACTAGGCCACAAGAGCAGCCGCCTCGAGCGGCGGTTGGCGAAAATTGTGCTCGCTCAATCGTTCTACGGGCACTTCTACATCGAGCACAATCACGGTCACCACGTCAACGTTGCGACGCCGCGCGATCCCGCCAGTGCTCGTTTCGGGGAATCGTTCTGGATATTCCTGCCCCGCAGCGTATTCGGAGGTCTGAAATCGGGCTGGCGGATCGAATCAGCACGCCTGCGCCGGCAGGGTTCACCCGCACTGTCGCCTCGAAACAACATCTTGCAGGCATGGTCGCTGAGCGCCGCACTGTTCGGGACGTTGATCACCTTATTCGGGTGGCAGATACTGCCCTGGCTGCTCCTGCAAGCCTTGGCCGGGATCACGTTCCTCGAGGCCGCAAACTACCTCGAACACTACGGATTGCTCCGTGCGCGAAGACAAGACGGCAGCTTTGTCAAAGCCCGGCCCGAAGACAGTTGGAACAGTGATCATCTCTTGTCCAATTTGTTCCTGTACCAATTACAACGACACAGTGACCATCACGCGAATCCGCGTCTGCGCTACCAATCTCTGCGCAGCGCTCCAACCGCTCCGCAACTCCCTGCCGGATACGCGGTGATGATCGTCTGCGCTGCCGTACCACCACTGTGGCGGCGGATGATGGATCACCGTGTCCTCGGCTACTACAACGGCAACGTCGAGCTCATTCACACCAAGGCGACGATATGAATGACAATGCCCGAGACGACGACCACAGCGACGGGCACTACACGGCCACCGGGCCGACCAAACACGCCAGAGCTGCGTACCAGCCGGCGCGCACCCGGCTCAGACGAGCCGCACCGAGCCTGGACGTCGTCGCTGCCGCGGAGTACCTGTTGACCCAGCCCGACGCATACCTCTATCGCCGCCGATACCTCGACCTGATCACTCAAACCCCCGGGCCCGACGGAACATCGATCACCGACTACGCCGCAGCTGAACGCTACCTACTTGTCACCGCTACCGCGCACCGCAGAACTCATAGTGAGGTTCGTCCATTGCCGGCACCCGGCGATTTTCTGTGAAGTGGTCACCGCAGTGTTTGATGCCAGAGAGTGACAACAGCCTGACGAATTCGGGAGCGCAGCATTTGTCATTTGCCATCACAGCTTTGATTCGCGCTCGCCAATGTCATCGAGGATCAAGAACTCGATCTTCGCTCGCTCCCCGTCCGCATCGAAGTCGTTGTCGCGGTCTGAGACACGCGTGATCAGTTCCGTCAGTGCCGCATGGATCGTCGTGTACAGAAATGCACGCGGGTCGGGCACCCCCATCACGTCGTCAGTGTTCATCTGTACCTGCGCCGTAGCGGTACGCCTGCCCAGAAATACACGCGGAAGCCGGATCCCGGTCGGATCGGTCACCACGGAGATGTCGCCACCAACGACAACAAACAGATCGAAGTCGTACTGCATCGCGATGCCCCTCAGCCGGTGTCTGAGCCGAGTCAACTCCTCGATGAAGTCAAGCGGCACCGACGGTCCACCGAATACTGTCCTGAACGTGACCCCGCGAGTCATCGATCTGCCCCCTTTACGAATCATCCATTTCAGGATCGAGGGCCATACCCTCTGTGTCCTTCACGCCAAGTGCTCGGGCATATCGACCGGCATACCGCTCCAGTGCGACTGCTGAATCGGCCTCACCTTCCCATTGATCCGGAATCGCGGTGCCGTCACACGTTGTTCGCGACACTTGCGCCTCGGAGAACTCGACAGCGGTCCGGGTGAAGGAACACCGCACAAAACTCGTGGCCGCCGAGAATCGTGCGCCGCCGAAAGTGCACTCCACGAATGAGGTATCGGCGAACTGCGCACCAGTCAGGTCTGTGTCGTCGAATGCGCATCGTTCGAACACAGTATTGGGCACGGAGCGGAGCCCGCGTGCTTTGGCTCCAGTGAAATCGCAATCGACGACCCTCGGTCCGAGCGCCAGACGAGAGAGCGTCGCACCCCGGAAACTGCACCGTTCGAATCGGCGATTGAAACGGGGCTGTCCGGTCAGTGCCACGAAATCGAAACGGCAGTCGAATAATTCGGATTCGAAGACGGAGATCGGACCCCGAGCGTAACTCAGATCAATCCGTTCCAACGTGAGATACCGGATGTCCAATCCAGCGCTACCCGCTGTCAGGCCACGCACATCGATCAGCCCGTCATCGGTCTCCGCCCATGGGGAGACGAGAGTGTGGGGCGGCTTGACGATCCGCGACTGATCGAGCAGCTGCGCCCGTAAATTATCGACGCCCTCATCTGACCAACGTCGACGTAGGGAGGTGATCGCGGACCGGTTCACGGGCTCAATAGTATCGGCAAGATCCCCAGCGATTGGCCGTGGCTGCCCAAGAAGCGAACCACCACACATCAGTACTTCGGTAGGAATCACTTCTCGGATCGCGCAAAACAGCCGGACCGTGAAATGCACGGCCCGGCTGCAGCGCTCACGCGCACGAAGTGGAACTCGGAGTCAACTGGGGTACTGAAACCGGTCGTGTACGAGCCGTTGACTCATCCCCGGATCAGTATCGAATTATCAACTCTCACAAGTTGATCACGTCGCCCACAAGGATCTGATCGGGATTGACGATCTGCGGATTCATGTCCCACACCTGCTGCCAGGTGAGACCTCGTTCTGTCGCGAGGTCGAACAATGTATCACCGGCTGCAACGACTACCTCTGAGCCGGGCGCTGGAGTCTCCGACTCCGGAATGCTTTCTACTGGTACAGATTCGGATGCCTCAGAGTAGACAACGGGAGCAGGCGCCGGTTCCGGTGCAAATTCGGGTGCTACGTCCTGTGCCGGCGCGGGCGCGGGAACAATACTCGACCCGGTATCGCACGCCCCGATCGAACTCAGGAAGGACATGGGATCGACGGCGCCTCCACTGTGAATGCGGAGATGCAGATGTGGGCCGGTGGAGCTACCGGTGTTACCCGTTGCCCCGATCTCGTCGCCTACCTCGACGTGTTGCCCCACACCGACCCATGTTTCGGAGAGGTGGCCCATCTGAATCTGCTCGCCACTGTCCGCTTCCAACTGGATGTACGTTCCATATCCACCCGGATCATTGGGTCCGGCAACAGAAATCGTGCCCGATGTGGGCGCGTGGAGCGCGGTGCCGACGTTGACAGCGAAGTCGACTCCGTCATGTCCCGCGTGGTAACCCTGCGAAAGTGATCCGCTTACCGGCCACTCCCAATTGCAACTCGCCGACCAGCCCTGCGCACCGGCGGTACCTGCATTGGCTACTGCTCCGGCCCCCACAAGGGCGCCCAGTCCCGCAGTTACGGCGATGAATCGTTTTGTGCTGGAAGGCTTGTGTTTTCTGTGCTTACTCATGTTTTCCTTGACTGATGTGCTCGGAGCAGGTGCAGGCTCTACCCGCAGACAGCACTCAATACGTGCTGAGCTACTCGGTGTATCGCACCAAGACTCCGTTGGAGTTAGATGTTCGGATCGCGCCATGGAGAGAGGTACGGTGACCGCTCTCGAACGCGAGCGCGCGCATAGACCCGCAGGTCTGCATCTCCTGGTGACAGCACAGGAGATACGGGTTCTACATCGAGGCAGTGCCTGAATCGATCGTTGATCGAGGACTACGAATGCCGGAACAAACCGAAGGCTTCTCATTCGAAGATCGACAGGGTGGGTGTCTACCCGGATGGTCGGAAAGGGGGTGGAACATGGAGATCCTTGCGTTGCGGATGAGGAATCACCTCATACGCTGTCGCTTCACGACGCTCCACACCACGGTTGAATTACCTGGGTACATACCTGTTTTTGCGCATTCGACCCGACCGGTCGATATCAGGCGCGCCTTCGGTAGATGGCATCTGGTCGCACAATCGCCAGTGCCCCATGTCACTTCTGGAGACGATACCGCGTCTTGGTCACCTGGCGCGTCAGCGTTACCGAGATGGGACATACAGGTGGCATTGCTCCTACAAGCCGAACGGGAGACCAGTGCACGTTCCCGGCATCGGAAACGCGTGCTGATCTCCCGTTCGGCGATCTGTTGCCTAGTGGATCTACTGCTGAGTCGAAGCTACTTTCTCGGCTGCGTGGTGGGCGGCAATGTATCCGTAAACCAGCCCCTGGCCGATCGTCGCACCGGCGCCCGGGTAGGTGTGACCGAATGCGTTGGCCGCAGTATTGCCGATCGCATACAGGCCGTCGATCACGCTGCCGTCCTCACGAAGCACGCGTGCATGCTCGTCCGCCTGCACACCGCCGCAGGTGCCGAGGTCGCTGAGCGTCATCTTCACCGCGTAGAGGGCACTCGTGTCGAGCTTCCTCAGGTTCGGGTTCGGGGACACTGTCGGGTCGCCGTAGTACCGATCGTATGCACTTCCGCCGCGACCAAATTCCGCATCGCTACCGGCAGCAGCGGCCTCGTTGAACTTCTCGAAGGACTCGGCAAAAGCCTCCTCGGGAAGACCGACCTTGCGGGCAAGCTCGACCGGACTGCTCGCCTTGTGCGCGATGCCGGAGTCGAAGAATGCCTGCGGAAGCGGCTGACGGGGGAAGATACCGCCTGCGAACACGTAGCTGTTGCGGTACTCCTGGTCGAAAACAAACCACATCGACTCGGCCGGATCTCCGGCCTTTTCCCGTTCGAGCACGCGCTGGCCGAACGACATGTAGTCCGTCGCCTCGTTCACGAATCGACGACCGGTCTGGTCGACGATGAACGAGCCTGGCAGCGCACGCTCTGCGAGCATCACCATCGGCGGGCGGCCCTTGATGCTTGCCACCGCGGGGAACCACCACGACTGATCCATCGATCCGATACCTGCGCCGAGCTCTTGTGCTGCCTCGATCGCTTCGCCGGTGTTGCCCTCTGCGCCCAGGCTCTCGTGCTCACCGAGGCTCTCCGACTGGTACTTGTGGCGCCACTCCATGTTGTGGTCGAACCCGCCGGCTGCCAGAACGACACCACGCCGAGCGGTCACCGTCACTTCACGTCCGTCTTGCACCACAACTGCACCCGTTACGCGGCCATCTTCGGTGATGAGCCGAACCAACGACGTTTCCGTCCACACCGGGATACCGGCCTGGACCACACCTGCGAACAGGCCGGCGGCGAGCGCCTGACCGCCTGCGATGTATTCACGCTTGAGTACGTACTTGCCGTAAACGCCCTGCGCCAGGCGGCGGATGATGCGAGGGAAAGCCTTGCTCGGCTTCTTCACCATCAGGTTCATCCACTTGTAGTCCGCACCTGTCACCGGCATCGGCAGTCCGGCTTCCATCAAACCGGGCCGCAGGCGACCGCGTTCCGCGCCGAGTACCGACGCGTCGAACGGCAGGCACTCGCAGGTACGTCCGGCGGCGCTACCTCCCGGCAGTTCGGGGTGGTAATCGGAGTATTCCTTGGCCCAGAAGAACTTCATGGGCGTCGTGCGGTAAAGCATGTCGACGGTGGCCGCACCGTTGTCGACGAATGCCTCCCCACGTTGGGCAGGGGCAGTATCACCGACCACCGACCGCACGTATGTCTTCGCGCGCTCAACGGTGTCGCCCGCACCGGCTTTCGCCAAGATCGGGTTGGCAGGCATCCAGAACGCTCCACCGGACCGCGCCGTCGAACCGCCAACGTACTGCGTCTTCTCCACGATCAGCGTGGACAAGCCGAGCTCGTTCGCGGTGAGGGCGGCAGCCATGCCGGTACCGGACCCGATCACCAGTAGATCGACAACGATGTCCTTGGCTTGTGTCGCGGGGGGTGCCTGATTCTTCGCCATTGAACAAATCCCTTCACGTGGTTATCGACGTAGAACGCTAAGGCAGTCGCGGCGCAGAAGGTTCCGGATGCCCAGTCAGCGGGACATTGCGAGTGGATTGGCGAAGAACGGCTCCTGCCACGGGTCGGGCGTTGTGCCCGCCCCAGCAGAATCGCGGCTTGCCTTCTTCGATGTCTGCGCTGCTCACGTGAGGACAAATCCCAGCTTCGGCATCGTCGACGAAACGCTCGGCACCCTTGCACGCGGCATGCTTCCCCGCCTACGCCACGTCTTCGAGCAGCATCAGGCTCTTCACCGTCAGGCCGTCGAAGCGATTGTCAACGAATCCAGCGAAGAAGCTCCGTCACGAGGCGAAGTGATCGATGCACTGCGCGATTTGCTGCTCGAGTCCGTCGAGGTCTTTCCCGACTACCACGTCGTCCTTGGTCTGACAGACTCGTGCGGTTTGCATTTCATGGACGGGTACTGGCCGGCGGTTCGTTTCAACGGCGACGATGGCGTGATCGAGGTGACTGTCGAATCCTGACCGCGATCCTTGTCTCGGGCTGTCGGCTGATGTTCCTCGGCACTGATGAAGAATAATCATCTACATGAAATGGAACACCCCTACAGAGACCGGCTGGTTCGTCAACCTTGCTGAAGGTGGTTCGGCCGTATCGATATTCGATCCGTCGGGGAACGTTCAAGGCGAACTGATTCCCGCATCCGACGACGGATCGGAGAGCGTTGCCGGCGGGTGGAAGAGGAAATCGTCAAAAGCCGAGCAGGATCGATCCAGGCTCACATTCCGTAAAGGCCGACCTGCATCACTTCGATTGTCCGACGGAACGATCGGGACCCTGATCGACCAGAAGCCCAAGGCCATGCGCCGCAAGAACAAGCTGTGCGAAGTCGATATCGCGGGCAGAACATACCTCTTCGTTCATTCATCGGGCCGAAAGGCAACAGCCCGGCGTGACGGAATCGCATTGGCACACATGGAACGTGGCCGATGGTCCGCTAGAAGCACCGTCGCCAGAAGAACCCTCACGGCAACGGACGCCCTTGACGAATGTGTCCTGACACTGTTTCAGAAGGTAGTGACACCTGGACGTACCGGCGCCTTCGATCAGGTACTGACCGACCTCAGCAACATATGACGTACGCCATATTCGGTGGATCTCAACCGCACTCGAGATACTGACTTTCAACTCTCAGGTCCACGGACATGCCTTGGACACAATGAGTTTCACATCTCGGAACGGAAGGCTGAAACCAGATCATGGTCAATGTCGACGCTTTGAACACGCTCGCCCAGCGATTGTCGCCAGGTGCGATGATCACAGATCCAGATCTACTCCAGTCCTATCGGCAGGACTGGAGTTTCGATCCCGCAGCCGGAACACCGGTTGCCGTAGTACGTGCTTCGACGACGGCAGAGGCGGTTCGACGGACGGCATCTGAGGCCGCCACATGTAGCGAATAGCGACGAGTACCTGAATTCTCCTGTGCAACCGGATATGGTGAGGCTGTCGTCTTCAATGCGGCGATGCAAGAAGGGAAGCTACGACCAAAACGTTACGTCGGGGAAGACAAGCAAATCACCTGGACATGGCTGGAGGCCTCCGTGATGAATCTCGTTCGCCGACTGAGCGTCTGCACATCCGTCGTGATCGCTTCTACTCTGACGTCGGTAGCGCTCGCATCCGCCGCGGTGACCATTCCATTCCAGATCAACCCTGCGCCGTACGGCAACCCGAACGGCAGCTTCGACGCGCCGGCCGTCCGCTGCGTAGCTGTCGTCGGTGAACAACCCGGCACGGTGACGATCACCGGAGGCAAGGAAGGCCGGTGGGGATGCCTGCTCTCGTCCGAAGTGCGCTGGCTGAACCTTTCGACCGGGGCCTCCGGCTCCGCTCGGCTCTCGGACGGTCTCAACGGAGTCCCAGCAGAGGCGATCGTGCAGACCGGGACCGGTCAAATCGCTGTTGCCGTGCTGTCCGTGGCCGGATCCATCATCACCCCAGGTGTCACATCGTTCTACGTGCCGTAGCACCAGACTCCGCATCACCGGCACCGTGGGACCTAAGGTCCTGTTTACCGACCCGTCATCCCGGTTAGCCTGAAAAGACGCTACCGAGAGGACACTCATGACCTCGTCAGTGCACGAAACGATCGCCGTGGATCTGGATTTGATCGACCTGTACAAGGACCTCCACAGCCATCCGGAACTGGGGTTTCACGAGCAACGATCATCCAGTCTGGTGGAAAGACATTTAACAGCACTTGGATTCGACACCACCACCGGTGTCGGGACTACCGGAGTCGTCGGAGTCCTGAAGAACGGAGTGGGCCCCACAGCGCTGCTGCGTGCGGATATGGACGCCCTCCCGGTTCGGGAAGAAACCGGATTGGACTACGCCAGTACCGTGACAACGACCGACGATCAGGGAAAGACCGTCTCGGTCAGCCACGCGTGCGGGCATGACCTGCATACGACCTGCTTACTCGGTGCGGCCCGGATCCTCTCTCACGATACGACGACATGGTCTGGCACTCTTGTCCTCGTCTTCCAACCGGCTGAGGAACTTGGCGCGGGTGCGCAAGCCATGGTCGACGACGGACTGTTCGAGCGATTCCCGAGGCCCGACATCGTTCTTGGACAACATGTATCGCCGCTACCGGCAGGCACGATCGCCGGGCACGCCGGCCCCTCGTATGCGGGATCGGACTCACTTCGTGTGAGACTGGTCGGAAAGGGCGCCCACGGATCTATGCCGGAGAACTCGGTCGATCCCGTGGTCATGGCAGCCGAAACCGTGTTGCGTTTGCAAACTGTCATCTCACGCGAGGTCCCGAGTACTGCCACAGCTGTCCTCACCGTCGGCTCCATCCATGCTGGAGATGCCGCCAACGTCATTCCCGGCGAAGCAGAACTGCAACTCAACATCCGCAGCTACGACGCAGGTGTGCGTCAGCGCATCCTGGACAGCGTCGACCGCATCGTCCAGGGCGAAGCGGCCACCGCCGGTGCACCCACCTCACCGACCATCACAGAGACGGAGCACTTTCCGATCGTCGTCAATGATCCGGCAGCGCTGGACAAGACACTCGATGCGTTTGCCGAATGGTTGGGGACAAACAAGATTCTCGATCCCGGTGCGGGAGCAGGTAGTGAAGATGTCGGCATTCTCGCGACCAGTGCCGGTGCGCCACTGTCGTACTGGCTGTTGGGCGGTACCGACCCTTCACTGTTCACGACAGGTGACATGACTGATCCGGCTTTGCGAACCGTGCCGTCGAACCACTCTCCGCACTACGCTCCCGTGATCGAGCCGACCCTGACCATCGGTGTGAACGCCTTGGTCGTCGCGGCCAGGACGTGGCTCCCAACTCCCTAGAGTGTTGCGGGTCCGCAATCGATCGATCGTCCATGCGATCAAGGCTGCAAACGCGTAGGCGCCGCCGAGAATACTTGCAGCGCCCCACCCTGCCGCGTCGAAAACCATAGTGGTGGAAACCGCCCCAGCCGCGCTGCCCAACGAATAGAACACCATGTAACTACCGATGATCTGCCCCGACGATTCCGGTGTGTTCGCGACGATCAGATTCTGGCTCGTGACATGAACAGCCTGTACGGCGAAGTCCAACGCAACAACACCGACTACGAGTAACACCAGCGAGTGCGTCGCCTGCGCGTTGAATACCCACGACAGCAAGAGAACGACCAAAGACGCCCCGGTGACGCGTTGCGCTTTGCCTTGATCGGCCCACCGACCGGCACCGACCGCGCCCAATGCTCCAACCAATCCTGCGATTCCGAAGAGCCCGATCTGTGTGGTCGACAACCGCCATGGTTCCTCACTCAACGGCAGGGCCATTCCGCTCCACAAAGCACCAAAGGACGCGAAAAGGAACAAGGCGATCAGGGCCCGGGTGCGAAACAGTCGGTTCGTAAGCGTCAACGTCACGACAGACCCCATTGCACGCACGTACGAACGCCTATCGTGTTGCAAACGAGGATCTTTCGGCAGCATCGTCAGCGCGACGGCCGCGACCAGTACCGAAATGAAAGTGGATCCCGCGTAGACCGCCCGCCAGCCTGCCAGATCCGCAACTGCGCCGGCGACAGTCCGAGCGAGGATGATGCCGACGACAACGCCGCTGGTGATGACACCGATGTTTGCGCCCCGCTCGTCCGGGTCACTGATTGCCGCAGCATAGGCAACTATGACTTGAACAACTACCGAGAACGTGCCTGCGACCGCCATCCCGATCAACAGCTGCAGATTCGTGGTGGCCAGAGCAACAAGCATCGTTCCCGTTGCAGCAGCGACGATCTGGATTGCGATCAATTTCTTTCGATTCACGAGATCGCTCAATGGCACCAACACGATCAACCCCACCACATAACCGAGTTGGGCGAGTGCGACTACGAAACCGAGGCCGGCCGGAGGAATGGAAAGATCCGAGCCTATTTGCCCGAGGAGCGGCTGTGCGTAGTAGATGTTGGCTACCGAGACCCCGCAGAGCACTGCGAGCAACAGGCGAAGTCCGCGAGACATTTTCAACTTGCCCCGCGCGTTCTCGACAGCATGACGTGCAGTCACTTCCACCTCAACTTGGTTGCGTTTTGATACCATTTGGAGGTTACGTCAATACAGTTTCAAAACGCAACCAATGAGGAACTCGATGCCGGATCGCGCACAATGGACAGACCCGCACTGCCCGACGGCCCGAGCGGCCGACATCATCGGCGACAGATGGTCGCTGCTGATCGTGCGTGACGCCTTCGACGGGTCATCGAGATTCAGTCAGTTTCAACGAAACCTGGGCATCGCAAAGAACATTCTCACGGACAGGCTCAAAGTCCTTGTCGAGCAGGGAATCTTCGAAGTCCAACCGAACGCGCAAGGTACCCGCAACGAGTACATCCTGACCGAACGCGGTATGGATCTGTTCATCGTGATCATTAGCCTGCGACAGTGGGGAGAGCGCCACGCCTTCGATGACAGTGAGCCACACTCGATCTTGATCGACGACACCACGGGCGATCCGGTTCCCAGGCTTCGACTGATCAACACACGGAATATCGACCTGGACCCTACAAGTACACATGTGGAGAAGGTCGAGGAAGGTTGACCCGCAACTCGCCAGATTGACAGATGGGCGCACATGATTCGAAGTACGCGCATACTCCGACCATGACTGTCGATCTCGAGTTCTCCTGGCCGCAGTTTCTCTGGATTGCATTCATCTTCGTCGGCGTGCCCGCAACTATCGGCGCGAGCATCATCTGGACAATCTGGCGTTCGGAACGAACTGGCCTGGAGCACTCCACGACCGCCCTCGGCGGCGGGCACACGGGATCGGGCTCACTCGGACTGTGGAGCACCGGCCTGTTGGCCTTTGCACTGGGCTTTCTGTCTTGCGTGGGCTGGCTCAGCTGGTCAGCCGACTACAAAGGCGGATTCCGCGGCCCCGGCCTGCCTGCCCCGACACAGTTCCCCACCTGGCAGGTCGTCGCCTGTGGACTGACAGTGATTCTGGCGTGTTTCGGTTCCGCCCATTGCTCGCGATGGATGAAGGCCGGCGGTATGACGGCCGCTGCCGGCACTGCTGCAGGATTCACCACCGCATTCAGCATCGACGCCAGTACTGATGTCACCGGACAGGCAGGCGTGGGCGTCGCACTGTCCACGATCGGATGGGGCCTCACCCTTACCGCACTGATGCTTCTGCGCGGCAAGTGGTCGCGACGAGGATGAATCATTACCGGATCATCCATACTCCGAGTAAAGAATTCGATAAGCGGACCTAAAACGTTTTGAAATTCATTAAGAAGAAAATCGATTCCAGATACAGGATCGCCTGATTGCCGAACCTCCACGAGATCCTCGAAAAATATGAGACAGAAGCCTTATCGCTTCCGTGCCAACCCTTTGACGCATGCGGATCATAATATTCTTCGAACATCACGCGGAAGTGCACACAAGTCTGTGACTCACGGCATTATCAGATTTATCACGGGAAATCGTGATAAATCATCACCGTCTCTGAACTGCAACAACGCCTTAAGTTACAGATTCAACTAGTTCCAAACCATAGGGTTTCTTCCTTTTTCTCGGCGTCTCGATTCCGTAATGCTTGACATCGAATTGTCTTTCGTTCTCAATGAGCGATGTCAACTGACGATGATGCGTCTCAGTGCATCAACGCAGTAATTCCGCTATCGAATCCAGTGAAGGGACCAGCCGCGAAATGACGGTTGCCGAGAGCTTGAAAGATAGGAATCTGTACTCCAACCTCAGGCGTGCTGCTGATTTGAGCAACCCATTCTGGGATCGCGCAGTCAGTGAGGGTCTGGCCGATATCACCGCCGATCGCGTCGCAGGTTTCGAACACCGGACGATCCAAGGATACGAATTCGAGAACTTCTCCACGTACTCGTATCTGGGGCTCGACACCGACGACCGAATTCGTTCGGGTGCGATCGCCGCTCTCGAGCGCGAACGAACGTTGAACAGTTCCATCTCGCGGATGAGAGTCCACTCCAGCCTTCTCGACGACACAGAGGCCGCGTTGAGCGAACTGCTTGACGCACATGTGCTCACCCTCGGATCCGCCGCAAACGCTGCGTGGAGCTTGCTCCCCCTCGTCGCGTCCGGGTTGCTCACCGGCGGTGAACCTCCCCTCATGGTGTTCGACAAGAACGCACACTTCTGCCTCAATGCCATGAAGGCGAGCGTCGCCGACGAAACGACGATCGTGACCATTCGGCACGACGACGTCGATGAACTCGAAAGTCTTTGCCGAACAAATTCTCAGGTGGCATACGTGGCGGACACCGTCTACAGCACAGGCGGGAAGGCGCCCCTGAACGAACTGTTTGCATTACAGGCCAAATACGGACTGATTCTCGTTCTCGACGAGGCGCACAGCACCTCGGTCATCGGACACAACGGGCGTGGCGCGGTCCTGGATCTCATCGGCAGCCTCAATGATCGAACATTCTTGCTGACATCACTGAACAAGGGATTCGGTGCTTCCGGCGGTGCGATCGCACTCGGCCGCAACGGGGGCAGTCGAAATCGTGATCTCGCACTTCGCTACGGCGGCCCGTTGACGTGGTCGCAGCGTGTGAACGTAGCCGGGCTGGGTGCTATTGCGGCGTCCGTGGAGCTCCACCGCAGCGGAGAGGTCGACAAGCGGCAGCGGCAACTCCGCACGGTTGTCGAACTGTTCGATTCGCTCGTCGACACGCCGGCATCGGGCGATGGACTCCCGATCCGCTTCGTCACGCTCCACGAGGAAGAACAAACCATCACCGCAGCACAGAAACTGCTGGCTAGCGGTTTCTACACATCGGCGGTCTTCTTCCCTGTCATCGGCCGGGGCAAAGCCGGGCTGAGACTGATGCTTCGGGCGGACCTTCCACATGCAACGATCGAGCGCTTCGCCGACGTCCTACGAAGTGTCACGGAATGAGCGACGACCGCACTGTCGCAGTGACACCGCTGGCTTGTGCCGTCGTGTTGACAGCACAAATGGCCACGACCATCTACCTCCCTTCACTGCCGAAGATCGCGACGGATCTGGGCATCGAAGATTCCGTGGTGAAGTGGTCGGTGACACTCTTCGTGATCAGTGCCGCACTTCCGGTGGTCGTGTGGGGGCGGTTGGCAGATCGACTCGGACGCAGGACGGCACTGTTGTCCAGCTTGGTATTGTTCGTGATCGCCTGCATTGCATTGGCTTTGGTCCAGAGCGCCGCCGTACTACTGATCGGCCGGATCGTTCAAGGCATCGGAGCAGGAGGTGCGGCCATCATCGTGCGAATGATGGTGAAGGACAAGTTCACCGGTTCGGAGTTGGCTAGCCGCTTGTCGCTGTTGTCGATGGCATTTGTGGTGGCACTGGGCGGTGGCCAACTGATCGGCGGCGCTCTTGCGTCGTTCACCTCGTGGCGAACCGGCTTCGGCGTGCTCGGAGTACTCGGAGCAGCACTCGCTGCGGTGGCACTGAGGACCGAGAACACCACAGTCCGCGACAACAACGAACGCGTTGTTCGGTGGAATGCCATAATCCTGACACCCCGGTTCTACAAACCAGCCATTGCGGGGGGCCTGGGTTTCGGCGCGATAGTCCTTGTGCAGCAATCGAGCCCCTTCCTGTTCAGCGATCGATTCGACTTGCAACCGTGGGCATTCGGAGCCTTCGGAATCCTCTACGGAACCGCCTACTTCAGCGGCGCGCTTTACGTCAATCGAAGGGCCACAACCGTCGGTTCAGAGAAGTTGATGCGTCGAGGTGCGCTGTGCATGCTGCTTGCCGGCCTCGTCCTCATGCTCTGCTGGTATCCCCCACTCGGTTCCACGCCGTTGCTCGCGGTCTTCCTGCTCGGATACATCGCATTGACATTTGGGCAATCGCTTCTCTTCCCGAACTCGGCAGCATCAGCAGTGACGCATTTTGCTGAAGGCGGAGCCATCGCCGTCGCGTACTGCGGACTCGTACAGCAGGGAATTGCCGGCTTCGCCTCTGTAGTCGGACCTCTCGCATCCGATGAACGCGTGTGGTCAGCAATCGTCGCACTGATCACTGCAGCAGCGACTGCGCTCGTATTCTCCCTCCGCACAGCTTCCTCCGAACCGACAGTAGGTACGTCCCATGCCCGTCATTGAACGCACCGCACAACTCGACCCCGGTACCCGCGAGCAAAACTTACTGGCATACAAGGAAATTCGCGAGCGAGTTGCGGACGCGCAACACTTGTCCGTTCACGGGGCACCCGAGCGGTCGGTTGCCAAGCACCGGGCTCGCGGCAAATTGCCCGCTCGCGAACGCATCGATGCTCTTCTCGACGTGCAGTCCCCGTTCTTCGAGATCGGACAACTGGCCGGATTCGAGGTGTACGACGAGCAACTCCCGTCGGCTGGTCTGGTCACGGGCGTAGGGCTCATCCGCGGCTCACTCTGCGCCATCTTCGCGAACGACGCCACCGTCAAGGGCGGCACCTACTACCCGCTGACCGTCAAGAAGCAACTGCGATTGCAATCCGTCGCTCGTCGGCTGAGGCTGCCGTGTGTCTATCTCGTCGATTCCGGAGGTGTTTTCCTTCCGATGCAGGACGAGATCTTCCCCGACGAGCACCATTTCGGCGAGATGTTCAAGAACATCGCCGAAATGTCGGCAGACGGCATCGTTCAGATCGCAGCAGTCATGGGTTCCTGCACGGCTGGAGGTGCATACATCCCAGCGATGTGCGACGAGACCGTCATCGTCCGCGGTACCGGCACCGTCTATCTGGGCGGCCCTCAGTTGGTCAAGGCTGCAACCGGTGTCGACGTCGAACCGCAAGAGCTCGGCGGCGCCGACGTGCACGGGGTGATCAGCGGCGTCGTCGATCACATCGCCAACGACGACATCGAGGCTCTGAGCATGATCGCCGACATCGTCGCCCGCGGTGATCGACGGGAGGTACGGGCGCCGTCACGATCTCCGCGACCACCTCTTCACTCCCCCGAGCAGCTCGACACGGTGATCCCGGCTTCCTCGAAAACCCCGATCGTCGCGCGCGACGTTCTGGCCCACCTGCTCGATGCCAGCGAATTAGTCGAGTACCGAGCGAATTACGGCCGAACCATCGTCTGCGGGACCGGCCACATCGAGGGGTACACCGTCGGGGTCATCATGAACGACGGTGTGCTCTTTTCGGAGGACTCCCTCAAGGCCGCGAACTTCGTCGAACTGTGCTCACAACGAGACATCCCATTGTTGTTCCTGCACAACGTCAACGGATTCATGGTCGGGAAGCAGTACGAGGCGGAAGGTATCGCCAAACACGGCGCGAAACTGGTCAATGCCGTTGCCTGCGCCAGGGTTCCCAAGCTCAGCATCGTCATCGGCGGAAGCTACGGGGCGGGAAATCTCGCGATGTGCGGACGCTCGATAGGTCCTGACTTCATGGCCGTGTGGCCGAACGCGAAGACCACCGTGGTCGGTTCCGAGCAAGCAGCGTCGGTGATGGCATTGATGAAGATCGAATCTGCGCGCACACGCGGAACTCCGCTCACGGAAGAGGAAATCGAGGAAATCAAACGGCCGATACGCGAAGGTTACGACCGGCAGGGCGAGTCGGTGTACGTCGCATCCAGGCTATGGGTTGACGCGATCGTCGACCCGGTCGACACGCGATCCTGGGTTTCACTCGCGCTGTCCATGCTTCCCCGCAATCACGGAACAACGCGCTTCGGCGTCTTCAGGATGTGAGAACATGACTCGACTTCTCATCGCCAATCGGGGTGAAATCGTCACGCGCATCGCGCGCACGGCCCGTCGTCTCGGCATGTCGGTAGTGACGATCTCCTCCCCCGTCGATTCACACGCACAGTGGCATCGCCTCGCCGATCACACCGTGCTTCTGGACGGAGACATCCCCTCGGAGTCCTACACCAATTCGGATCAAATCATTGCGGCCGCGCTGGCCGCGGATTGCGATGCCGTGCACCCGGGTTACGGATTCCTCTCCGAAGACTCCGATTTCGCTGAAGCCGTCGTCGCTGCAGGTCTGACATTCGTCGGTCCGGCCGCTGAATCCATCGCTCTACTCGGAGACAAGGCAAGAGCGAAGAAGGCCGCCGCTGACGCCGGCATCCCGACTCTCACCGCGTGGGGCGAGGCAAGCGCCGATCCCGATACCGTCCTCGGTCACGTTCGATCTCTCGACGTGCCGGTGCTGCTGAAACCGGTGTTCGGGGGCGGCGGCAAGGGGATGGTTCGACTACATCCGGGTGATGACGCACGAGAGGTCATCACCTCTGCAATCGGTTTGAACGAAAGGAACTTCGGCCGCGGCGACCTGATGATCGAAACGCTGGTGGAGCGTCCGCGTCACATCGAAGTTCAGGTCCTCTTCGATTCCTTCGGTACAGGAGTTCACTTCTTCACCCGTGAATGCTCCCTACAGCGTCGGAACCAGAAGATCATCGAGCAGGCACCGGCAAGTTCTGTCCCCGAATCGGTCCTGGGAGCCATGCAGCACGACGCTCTGCGACTACTCGGAGGCGTCGGCTACGTGAATGCGGCAACCGTCGAATTTCTGGTTGACGCCGAAAACCGCTACTACTTTCTCGAAGTCAACACGCGCCTACAAGTCGAACACACGGTCACCGAGGAAGTGACCGGCGTCGATCTCGTCGAACTGCAACTCGACATCGCCCTCGGCGCCCGTTTGCCGTTACAGCAGCGCCATATCGCGCTGCGGGGTTTCGCGGTGCAAGCCAGAATCTACGCCGAGGATCCGTCGAACGGGTTTCGGCCCGCACCTTCACATTCCGTGGACATAGCCTGGCCGTCGGGGGTTCGCATCGACAGTGCTTTCGAGGGTGCCGGCAGCATTCCGCCGTTCTACGATCCGATGATCGCAAAGGTCATAGCAAGCGGTCCGACGCGGTCAACCGCACTGGAATCATTGGACCGAGCTTTGGCCGACTCGAGTTACTTCGGTGGAACCTCGAATATCGGTTTCCTCCGACTTCTCTTGGCGACACCGGCTGTGCGCGCGGATGACATTCACACTTCCTTCGTCGACGAGCACCTCACTCGGTTGATCCCGGATTCTGCAGAGCTCCAGGCCACCGCCGCTGCTGTTGCGATGGTGTGGACTTCCGTCGAGGAACAATCGCCGGTCACCGGGTCGTCGTGGACCGGCCCCCACGGACTACATCGAGAGACATTGCGCAAGTTGGGATCCGACCCGATCGGACGCGAACTCATTGCCGACGGCCGCGTCGTGCCGACAACCGTCATCTCACAACGAAGCAACCACTGGATTGTCGCCGCCGACGGCCGGAACATTTCGGTGGTCGTCAGGAGTGGAACCGACGAGCTGACACTCAGTCTGGTCGCCGATGGTTTGACAACCACCGCTGGGCGCCTCGGAGTCGGCACCGGTACATGGGTGTGCGTTGGTGGCTGGACCGTGAAGGTGGACGAGAAAGTCTATACAGCAAAGGATTCCGATCTCAGCGACGGAGAGATCACATCGAAGATGCCGGGAACCGTGCTGGCAGTGCTGCAGACTGGAACGCGGGTGTCGGAAGGTGATGTCGTCGCGGTCGTAGAAGCAATGAAGATGGAGACTGCCCTTCGTGCTTCCTCACCCGGAATCGTCTCGGCGGTGACAGTAACGGTGGGAGATGTCATCGATGCCGGACAAGTGCTGGCAGCCGTGGCGCCATGAGTAAAGATTGCCACGATCTTATCTCTTTCTTGACTGAAGCAATTGTTACACAATATCTTTCATGTCAGAAGCAGGGGGAATCGAGCGTCGCGCAGTCATTGTTTCCGCAACCGAACTCCGCGAACTCATTCGTTCCGATCGGACGCTCGTCGTCGTCAACGTGGTGCGAGACAACAGCGAGGGCGGAGCCGGAATCATTACTGCGCCGCAGTCCATCACATTGTCGATCAACGACTTTCAAAGCAGTGGAGGCGGGACTGACGGGAATCGACCGCTGCCAGACCTCGACGCATTCGGAAGAACACTGAACGATCTGAAAGTATCCGCCGATGCTCACATCGTGGTCTACAGTTCGGACAGCCCCCTGCTTGCGGCCCGCGCGTGGTTCACGCTTCGCTGGGCAGGACGTTCAGTGCGGTACTTGGACGGCGGATCGTCCGGATGGGTTACAGCCCGGAAACGCATATCGACAAACGATTCGATTCCCGTACCACCTTCCACCACTAGCACGACACTCGCCGACGCAGAAGACGCCCTGCGCGCGGCATCGGCCGGCAGATTGCTCGACGCCCGAGGATCGAGCAGTTTCCGCGCCGGCCACATTCCCGGATCTATCTCAGCGCCGGCAACTGACCTACTCGACGACAACGGATTCCTACTTCCCGACCGCGAGTTACGAGAATACTTCCACCAGTTCGGAATAGAGCGTGGTGCCACCGTCGTGTCCTATTGCGGCGGCGGAGTTGCCGCGTCGCACAATGCACTGGCGCTTGCAGCGGTCGGCATCAGCTCCGCGGTCTACGTCGCGTCGTGGTCGGGGTGGAGCGCCGACCCCGAACGACCCGTCTCCACTGACATCCATCACACACCAAGGAATCCGGACCAGCGATGACACGACAGATGATCCTCGGCGCCTACATGGTCTTTCCGAGTATGCACAGTGCCGGAATGTGGCGGCATTCGTACTCGGAGAATGCCTTCGAGGACAGAGCGCTCTACGAGCGATACGCGCAAGCAGCGGAACGAGCAAAATTCGACCTGATACTGATACCTGAGCGTGTGCACTACGTCGACGGCCACACCAAATACGGTCTGCTGACCGGCTTTCAACATGATCCGACGCAGTTGGCTGCAGTGGTGGCCGGCGCAACAAATCGTATCGGTCTCGGCGTAACCCTTTCGGCAAGCTTCAACAGCCCGTACAACCTGGCGAGAACTCTGGGCAGCCTCGACATACTCAGCGGTGGGCGCGCGGCCTGGAACATCGTGATGACGGCACCCGGTCCGGCTAACGACAACTTTCCCGAAGTCGATCGGCTTCCGAGAGAAGAACTGTACGAGCGCGGCGACGAAGTTCTCGAAGCAACCACCGCACTCTGGTCGTCGTGGGACGGCGACGCCGTATCGGCCGATCGCGACAGCGGAATCTACGCAGACACAAGCAAGATTCACGCGGCCGACTACAAGGGCAAATACTTGTCGGTGCAGGGTCCACTCACCCTGCCACAATCACCTCAGGGCCGCCCGGTCTTCATCCAGGCAGGTGAATCTGTGAGAGGGCGCGAATTCGGTGGGCGGTGGGCAGATCTGGTCTTTGCGATCGACCCGTTGGAGGAAGATCTTCGAGCGAAGCGCAAGGCAATTCGCGGCTACGCGGAAGAGGCCGGACGCGACCCTGATTCGGTGCGCCTCGTCGCCGCTGTGCAACCGATAGTCGGCGAGACGACGAGCATCGCGAAGGAACGGCAGGAGTACCTGCGATCCTTGATCCATCCGGATGCGGCAATCGAGTGGGTCTCCCACTCCGCAGGACTAGACTTGTCGCAGTTCGATCCGTCCACTCCGATCGCCGAAGTTCTCAACCGCGGTAGTGGCCCCTCGCGTCGATTGGCACGCCTGATCGAATCCCGAAATCTCACCATCGCCGAAACCGCAGAGTTGTTCGCGCGCAATGATCTCACTCCCGAGATTGTCGGCTCGCCGCAAGAAGTGGCGGACGAGTTGACGCACCTCTTCGAATCGGGAGCAGCTGACGGTTTCATCCTGACCGCTACCCACTTCCCCAGGGGGCTCGACGACTTCGCGAGTTCCGTCGTGCCACTTCTGCAAGATCGGGGCGTGTTCCGGCGCGAATACACCGGAACGACCCTGCGGTCCCACATCTTCGACACCACTCGCACTTCCCCACGATGAACGGAACTCAGCCCATGACGACGTCGCGGCTTTCATCCATACCGATCCGAGTCGCCATCCTGGCGTCGACGCTTGCAGTTGCAGCCGGCTGCAGCACTGCAACGCCAGCTGCGAGCGCCGACTCCGAGCCCGTGTCAGGGGGCGATCTGACCTTTGCGATCAATACGTTTCCACCGTGCATCGACAAGACCCTGAACGGTCAAACTGCTACGGCATTCCATCCACTCTACGACAAACTCGTCGACCAGAACCTCGAGACCGGGGAGATCGTGCCTTGGTTGGCGACGTCCTGGGAGGTCCAGAACGACGGTCGACGATTCGTCTTCGCTCTGCGGGACGGCGTGACCTTCAGCAACGGCGAGCGTCTGGATGCGCAGGTTGTCGCGGACAACTTCGAAAGCCAGAAGAGACTGGGAGACAGTGGCTTCGCGACCACTGCGAAGTCACATCTCGCAAACTTCACTGGAGCGGAGGTACTCGACGCTTCCATTGTCGCACTCAATTTCTCGGAACCGTCAGCGGGCTTCCTTCAAGCCGCCCGCTCCGACACGCTCGCCATCATCGCACCGGAATCGTTGAAGAAGACGCCCGAAGAACGCTGCGCCCAGGGCGTTATCGCTTCCGGCCCGTTCGTACAGAAAGAACTGGAGACCAACGCGAAGGTCGTACTCGCTCGTCGGGACGGGTACCACTGGGGATCCTCACTCAACAAGAACAAGGGAGAGGCCTATCTGGATTCGATCACCTTTTTGGTGGTCCCCGAATCTTCGGTGCGAATCGGCGGTTTGACGTCAGGACAACTGGACGCCGCGATCGACATTCCGAGCACAGACGTCGACCGGGCAGAAGGCGCCGGACTCACTGTCATCCCGTCCCTTGCTGCCGGCATCAACGACTCGCTCTTGCTCAACCCCACGTTCGCGCCGGTACTTGCGGACCTGAACGTGCGGCGTGCTTTGGTGAAGGGCATCGATACCCAGCAGATCATCGACACCACCTACACACCGAGTGACGAGAAGGCGCGAAGCATCTTGTCGGTGAAAGCGCCCGGCTACACCGATCTGTCGTCCGAGTACACCTATGACCCGTCGGGTGCGAAGTCACTGCTGGACGCCAGTGGATGGACAGTCGGCGGTGACGGATTCCGAACCAAGGACGGTGAGAAACTGACCGTCGAATTGGCCTACCGCAACCACCTCCCCCAATCGCAGTTCGAACTGATCCAATCTCAGCTGCGCGACATCGGAGTTGCAGTGAACTTGCAACCTCGCTCGACTGCCGAGGACAACGCCGCGAGAACCGACGGCACATGGGAATCGATCTACTTCCAGAGCTTGCGCGCCGACGGTGACGTACTGCTGGTGTTCAGTCCCACTCTCGGCTCGACCAAAGGCATCGCCTCGACTCCGGAGCTGAATGCATTGCTGGTCAAACAATCTCAGACCGTAGACGTCGATGCGAGAAACGGGGTGTTGAAGGAGATTCAGGAACTGATTGCCGATCAGGCACTGGCGATCCCGTTGCACGCCTCTTCGCTGATCTACGCGACGACTCCCGCGGTTCACGACCTGCGCATCCAAGCCGATCTCTACTCGGTGGACTTCGTGGATGCGTGGAAGAGCTAGCCCACACTTCGTGATCTCGACAACCTGCTTCGACAAACCCTCTTCCCGGAAGGAACCCGATGTTCACCCGTCCTCGCACCGCAACGCTTCTGATCTCTACCCTGGCCACAGTTACTCTCCTGGGTACCGCTTGCGGAAGCCCAGATGAAGAATCGACCGGGCAACACTCCGGTGCAACAACATCCAGTATCAACTTGTCGGCCGAGCAGAACCGCATCAGCACCGACAAGGTTGATTCGATCGCAGCGAAGGTCCCTCAGGAGTTCCGCGACCGGGGCACGATCCGAATCACCGGCAACGCTGGAACCGCTCCACCGTTGCGCTTCTATGCCGACGACGACAAGACTGTCATCGGTTCCGAGACCGACTTCGCGTATTTGATTGCAGAGGTGCTCGGGCTGAAAATCGACCTTCAGGTCGCGGATTGGGCGCAGAATTCGGTGCGGATCGATTCGGGAGACGCAGATGCGTTCATCTCCAACGTGACGGTCACCGAAGAGCGCAAAGAGAAATACGACTTCGCGACGTACCGCCTCGACACTCTCGCGTTCGAGGTCAGAAAGGACAGGAATCTCTCACTCGAGAAGCCGGAAGACATCGCCGGACTGAAGATCGGAGTGGGCGCTGCCACCAATCAGGAGGCGTTGCTGGTGAAGTGGAATGAGGACAACCTCGCAGCTGGGCGTGCTCCCGCTGAAATCACCGTGTACCAGAAGACCACTGACTACTACCTGCCGCTGTCTTCCGGTCGAATCGACGCTTACTTCGGCCCCAACCCGTCATCGCAGTTTCACGCTGCACAGACTGGCGAGAACGAAGTGATCGGTCAGTTCTCCGGAGCCGGTGAGGCCGCGTTGGGCCAGATCGGTGTACTGGTCAAGAAAGACAACGGCTTGGTACAACCGATCAGCGAGGCGATAGATCATCTCATCGAAAACGGCACATACGAGCAAGTTCTCGAGCGATGGAAGATCACCAACGAGGCAGTCGACAAGTCGCTGGTCAATCCCCCTGGCCTCCCGAAGACGAACAAATAGGAAAGGCGCACTCTAACTCGTCGCGGGGCGACTATTTCAGTCTGAACCGCGAGATCGACGGCGGACCATCGTATGCCTCGCCCGCCCCGTCGACCCGAGACCGTGCGCAGCGTGCTCCACCGGCTGCATCGCTTCATCGAAGGACACGCAGCACCAGCTGTCTCCAAGATGATTCGAATGCTGAACTGGGAAGAACGGAGCAAGACAATGGAATCCGACCCAGGTTGTCAACCGAGTGCTAGCTTGGAGTTCCCGATTCAGGTCAGAGCAGGAGCTTCATCCATGAAACTGGCAGAGGCACTGGCGCTACGCAGTGACACCACTCGCAAGGTTGCGCACTTGCGCGAGCGGATCGTCGACAATGCACGCCACCAGGAGGGAGAAGTTCCCGCCGAAGACGCCGCCGTCCTTCTCGAAGAGCTGACGTCAACTCTGAGCGAACTCGAACGGTTGATGCGCGCGATCAATCGAACCAATGCGCAGGCGATCCTCGGAAACGGCACTGTCACAGATGCACTCGCCCATCGAGATGTGCTGCGTCTGAGACACTCTGCAGTCAATGCCGCTGCGGACGCCGCGTCCGGGCGCGAAGAGCGAGGTTACGGTCGTCAACTCCGATCAGAATTGGTCTATGTCGCGGCAGTCCCCGTCACCGAACTTCGGGCAATCGCGGACGACCTCGCCCGCGAGATTCGCGAGGTCGATACACAGATTCAACGAACGAATTGGGAGGTGGATCTGATCGAGTAAGCACGGCAGCGTTGGAGCAGGTAGTCGTTCGGCGAAGCGAGCACACACCGCGACCGGCGGTCTATCCGGTCACCTCTGAGCGCGGCGGGCAGCGCACCTACACATTGCAGCCCTGCACGTCGTACAGGTAAAAGTGCACTACGCACACATCACCACCACGTGCTGATCGTCGATAGACGAGGGCGGGTTCGGGGCATCCAGCACTGTCGGCGACTACAGGTCGGTGCGTCTCCGATTGGGATGCAGGATGCACCTCAGTAGCGCGAATAGTGCTGCATCTCCTCGCGATCTGCAGCGCAGATGCACTTTCGA
The DNA here is from genome assembly GCF_003860625.1 of Rhodococcus sp. NJ-530. NCBI lineage: Bacteria > Bacillati > Actinomycetota > Actinomycetes > Mycobacteriales > Nocardiaceae > Rhodococcus > Rhodococcus sp. NJ-530. The sequence continues at coordinate 1,288,219 of NZ_CP034152.1, read as the reverse complement.
TCGAGACCGCGGTCGGCAGTCACTGCGCAGAAGCGAACCCCGAGCGGATCGTGGGATTTCATACTGTGCTGACACGCCGGGCAGATCGACGGTGTTTTCTGATCCTCGTCAGTCGACTCGGATTGCCCTCGTGCATTCGACACATCGGACGGGTTCGACGCCATACAGGCGCTCCAGTTCTCGGCCGTTCGACCACAGACCGGGTTGGCGTCGAGGACGACATGGCTTGACCGCGCATATTCGAATGACCCTCGACGTACCCCACGCTACTCGCTTCGGCACACCGGTTTGTACCAATTTCTGCCCGCGCGACAATCCCGGTCGAGCAGGATAGAACTACTGCACGCACCATTTCCGTGCAGGATTCGAATTCGTGCAGCATTCGTCGTGAAAGGGCTTCTCGTGAACACTTTCCAACGTGTATCCGCCGCCGTGAACGTAGTGGTCCAACCACTGATCGGCGCTCCGATCGTAGGCAAACTACTGGGCCGTTCCATGACCGTCATCACCTACGTCGGACGCAAGTCCGGTCGCACCTTCAGCGCGCCCGTGTCCTACAAACGAAAAGGCGACCATGTGACGATCGGCGTTGCCATGCCGGACAAGAAGAGTTGGTGGCGCAATTTCTACCCGGAACAAGGTCCGATCGTTCTCCAACTGGACGGTATCGATCGCCCCGGCGAGGCACTCGCACACCGAAAAGGCAAGGGTGTCTACGTCTCCGTCGAACTCGCTCCCGTCGACTGAGCGGATCGAACAGCCACCGGTGCAATCACATTCAGCTCACACCCACCGCCTCACGAGATCTGGGTGATTCAGATCTCGTGACGGTCGGGACCTTTGACTCTGTGCAATCGAGACTCGGTCTCGCACCCTTCGACGCGGGTTTTTTGTCGACCATCGGTCGGACAACCCGATCCTGTCGGGACATTACCGTCCGGTAACATCGACGGCAGGCGTGAGCTGGAAGAGGTGACCACCGTGACGATCGGCATCTATCTGGTCGACGACCACGAGATCGTCCGTCGTGGATTGGCAGACCTGTTGAATCAGGTACCGGGATTCAACGTTGTTGGCGAGGCGTCGTGTGTTCGCGAAGCCTCGGCCGGAATACCCGAATGCCGACCCGACGTGGTTGTCATGGACGTCAGACTTCCCGACGGTAACGGCGTGGAACTGTGCCGAGAACTGGCGTCGACCTACCCGAGCGCCGCCACTTTGATGCTCACGTCGTACTCCGACGACGACGCACTGCTCGACGCCCTGATCGCCGGCGCACGAGGATTCGTCCTCAAGAACATCCGCGGCCACGACCTGGTGTCGGCGATCCGCACGGTTGCTACCGGCAAGTCGCTGTTGAACACCCAGGCGGTGATCGGTTTGGTCCGGCGCATCCGGTCCGAACAGGAGTCGGGTACTGCGGCAGCCCTGTTGACCGATCAGGAGCTCTTGATCTTCGAGTTGATCGGCAAGGGACTGAGCAATCGAGAGATCAGCTCGCACGCAGAACTCTCGGAGAAAACAGTCAAGAACTACGTCTCACGCATCCTCGAGAAACTGGGTCTCGAACGTCGAACGCAGGCCGCAGTTCTGGCGACAAAGCTTCGTGCGGGCACTTCGCACCCGGATCCTTCGGGCCAGGCGACCACTCACCTGCTGACGCCGTCCGGCTCGCCCTTCTCCGCCACCACGGGCACGCACCATGCCAGGTAGCCGCGACGCGCTCATGCTCAGCCTTTTCGGCGACATCGCCGGAAGCGCAGAGCTGACTGCTCTCAACCCGACTGCAATTCCCAAACTGCTCAGTGCCGTGTTGACCGTCGGGTCCACACTCCAGCTCGACGAAACCCTGCAACAGATAGTCGACGTCGCGCGACATCTCCTCGAAGCGGACTACGGCGCGCTCGGCGTGAAATCCCCCGACGGACGCTTGTCCCGATTCATCCACTCCGGTATGACTCAGGGGCAGGTTGCCAAGATCGGGCATCTTCCCGAAGGTCACGGCCTGCTGGGCCTGGTCGTTCGAGAACCGTGCCCGGTTCGAACCGACCGAATCTCCTCGCATCCGTCCTCGGCAGGGTTTCCGACCAATCATCCGCCGATGGACACGTTTCTCGGTGTTCCGATCTTCGTCAGGGGCGAGGTGTTCGGCAGCATCTACCTCGCGGACAGCTCGGAACGGACTGCATTCGACGACCGCGACGAGGCTGTACTCCAGATTCTGGCAAATGCTGCGAGCATCGCCATCGACAATGCGCGTCTGTTCGAGGAATCCCGGACGCGAGAAGCCTGGCTCAAGGCCGTCGCCGCCGTCAATGCACGTCTGCTCAGCGGCGGATCCCGCGACGAGACGCTATCGGAACTGGTTCGGACGACGCGGCACCTCACGGATGGAAATCTTGTGTGCGTCGTTCGCTACGACCTCGGCAGAGAGCCGGTAGTCCACGTCGCCGATGCTGCTGATTCCCAGCCTGTCCCCGCGACCGGATCAGCCGTCGATCTGTCCGGGACCGTGATCGACGACGCTGCGCGGAGCCGGCGGCCGATCTCTGCACCACATGGCAGTTCCGTTCCGGCACTGAATGTTTCCGGCGACGAATCAGTGGTCGCACTCCCCCTCTCCGGGACCTCGTTCGGCGGCGGTGTTCTCTTCGCGTCACGCCGCAGCAACCGCCCGTGGGGAGTGGACGAAATCGAGCAACTGACGGCGATGGCAGACATCGCTTCTGTCACTGTCGAATTCGCAGAACAGCAACGGAAAGAAAGACTGGTCGACGTCCTCGAAGATCGCGACCGAATCGCGCGGGATCTCCATGACCACGTCATCCAACAGCTGTTCGCCACCGGGTTGAGTTTGCAGGGGGTGCTGCAACGTCCAGGCGACGAGGACACCGTTCGAACCGTATTGGACACCTCTGTCGATCAACTCGATCGAACAGTCCGTGAAATCCGCACCGCAGTCTTCGACCTCCATACGAGCGAGATGTCTACTCCCACAAGCCTGCGGCGGCGACTACTCGATGCCGTCAACGGTCTGTCCGGCCACTCGTCGATCACTCCCAGCGTCACTTTCGAGGGAACCATCGACAGTTCCGTCCCGTCTCGACTTGCCCCGCACGCCGAAGCCGTTGTGCGCGAGGGCTTGAGCAACGCTCTGCGGCATGCACATGCCGATGCCATCGACGTCACCATCCGGGCCACCGAGGAGCTTGTCATCAGCATCGTCGACGACGGTGTGGGAATCGACCAGGCAACCAGAATCCACGGTCTCGACAACCTGGCGACCCGCGCTCGTCAGTGCGGAGGCTCGAGCAACATCACCAGCGAGAACGGTGTCACCGAACTGGTGTGGCGTGTTCCGCTGAGCCCCAGGCGAAGTCCGTTGCCGATCCAGCATCGTTGAGCGTCAGAGCGGATCCAGTTGGGCCTTGAGCAGGCAGAACTCGTTACCTTCCGGATCGGCCAGGACATGCCATTGTTCGTGCCCTGTCTGGCCGATGTCGGCCGGCCGCGCACCAAGACTCAACAGGCGTTCCAGTTCGGCCTCCTGATCGCGATCGGTGGCGTTGACGTCGACATGCAGGCGGGGCTTACCCTTCTCCGGTTCGTCTCTGCGACTGAGGATGATCGTCGGCTGCGGACCGCCGAACCCTTCGCGTGGGCCGATCTCCAACGAACCGTCGTCCATTCGATCGAGCACGACGAAGTCCAGAACCTCGCACCAGAACCGGCCCAGCACCTCGGGTTCCCGGCAACCGAGCACCAGTTCACTGATACGACATGCCATGACCATCTCGCTTTCTTTCGGCTCGTGAAGACAACTCTCTCGACCGTACCGGACCACGTGATCTACGCCATGCCTCTGTTCCGATCCTAGGGACCTTTTCCCCTCGTCCGAGTTCCCGGTCGCCACGATCATTGCGTTATGTTCCACAGTCCCAGGCATTCTCGGTCTTTCGTCACGTCGATGTGCGTAGGCGGCCGTCGTGGTTGATCTCGCGCCCCGGCCGGTCGGTGAGGTCGATTCCCCCGCCGATGCAATTCCCCGAACCGCTCCGAAGGGTTCGAAACTGGTCGAGATCCTCAGGACCACCGATCACAAGATGATCGGTCTGATGTACATCGTGACTTCGTTTGCCTTCTTCTTGATCGGCGGACTGATGGCACTACTCATGCGCATGGAATTGACCGTTCCGGGAATGCAATTCCTGTCCAACGAGCAGTACAACCAGTTGTTCACCATGCACGGCACGATCATGCTCCTGCTGTACGCGACCCCGGTATTCTTCGGATTCGCCAACTACCTCATGCCACTGCAGATCGGGTCGCCGGACGTGTGTTTCCCGCGACTCAACGCCTTCAGCTACTGGCTCTATCTCTTCGGCGGCCTGATCGCGTCCGCCGGATTCGTAACACCTGGTGGTGCGGCAGATTTCGGCTGGACCGCCTACGTACCGCTCACCAGCGAACTCCATTCCCCCGGCATGGGCGCCGACCTGTGGATCATCGGTCTCGCTCTCGGCGGGGTCGGCACCATCCTCGGCGCAGTCAACATCGTTTCGACGATCGTCTGCCTGCGCGCCCCGGGTATGACGATGTTCCGCATGCCGATCTTCACGTGGAATGCGCTGGTCGCCAGCATGCTGATCCTCCTCGTTTTTCCGCTGCTCGCTGCTGCCTTGATCGGACTGTGGGTGGACCGGCACCTGGGAGCGCACCTGTTCGACCCCGCCACCGGTGGAGTCATGTTGTGGCAGCATCTGTTCTGGTTCTTCGGCCATCCCGAGGTCTACATTCTGGCGCTGCCGTTCTTCGGCATAGTCTCGGAGATCTTCCCCGTCTTCAGCCGCAAGCCGATCTTCGGATACACCGGATTGGTCTACGCAACATTGGGAATTGCTGCACTGTCGATCGCTGTGTGGGCGCACCACATGTACGCAACCGGCGCCGTTCTTCTCCCCTACTTCTCGTTCATGACCTTCCTGATCGCAGTTCCCACCGGAGTCAAGTTCTTCAACTGGATCGGCACCATGTGGAAGGGGCAGTTGACTTTCGAATCGCCCATGCTGTTCTCCGTCGGCTTCCTGGTCACATTCCTGTTCGGCGGACTTTCCGGCGTCATCCTTGCCAGCCCGCCCTTGGACTTTCATGTCACCGACTCGTACTTTGTTGTCGCGCATTTCCATTACGTCCTCTTCGGGACAATCGCGTTCGCGACATACGCCGGAATCTACTTCTGGTTCCCGAAAATGACCGGCCGGATGTTGGACGAGAAGCTCGCCAAAATTCACTTCTGGTTGACCCTGATCGGCTTTCACGCAACATTTCTCGTCCAGCATTGGCTCGGCGCCCAGGGCATGCCTCGGCGGTACGCGGACTACCTCCCGTCTGACAATTTCACTCTTCTCAACACGATCTCGACCATCGGCGCGTTTGTGCTCGGAGCCTCGACAATTCCGTTCATCTGGAACGTTTTCAAGAGCTACCGGTACGGCCGAATTGTGACCGTCGACGATCCTTGGGGCTTCGGAAACTCGCTCGAATGGGCTACGTCCTGCCCACCACCGCGACACAACTTCACCGAACTCCCCCGAATCCGCAGTGAGCGGCCGGCATTCGAACTGCACTACCCCCACATGGTCGAAAGAATGCGCGACGAGGCGCATGTCGGACTGCTTGGTCACAAGTCGGTTTCCGACGTGAGAACTGAGGTGAAACAACATGAATGACGGCACGAAGCACCGAGCCTGGGCAGAAAAGCAGCAACACGAACGCCGAGCGAAACCCGGCCATCTCCTCGCCCCGTTGCTCGTGCTCATGTTCGCTGTCACGACGCTCGTGTGGTTGCCCCTGACGACTGCCGCGTGCTCGATAATCGGAGCAGGATTGCTGTTCGGCACTGTCCTGCAAGCTAGTTCGCATTCAACAGACACAGCCCGAGGAGTTCACGATGAAGCCCGAACTATCGACTGACCTCATCACCTCGGAGTGGTCCGCGGACGGAGCGGTGGTCGTGTGCATCGACGGATCCCCGCTGCGCCCCGACGTGATCACGTGGGCGGCTGAGTTCGCACATCGCCACGGTCTCTGGATGCGAATCGTTTTCGTAGCTCCGAGCGCCGATCTGAACACCTCGGCATCGCCGACCGGCCTGTTCATGGAGGCCATTCAGATCGCCGAGTCGGTGTCGCCAGATCTTCGGATCCGGACCGATCTGATCTCCGGGGAGAACACCGCAATCCTCACCGCGTTGACGTCCGAGGCCGCCTTGATCGTCGCACCACAGGACGATCCCGCCGCACCTGGACCGACATGTTCGTTCGCAAGAGTCGGAACACCGCGTGAAAGCAGCGCTGCGGCAGCCTTGCCGGTTGTCGTCGGTTTGGACGGAAGCGCCTACAGCGAAAGCGCTCTGGCCATCGCATTCAAGGAAGCAGAGGCAGCGAACACCGAACTGGTCGTCGTTCACGCCGCGCCGCCAGAGGCCGAACTGCGTCGAGACGTCGCATCCGGGCACTCGCCCCAGCACTCGACGCCGCTGACGTGGCAACTGTCGGGTTGGGCCACGCTCTACCCTGGCGTCGCAATCCGTCAGATCGAGTTCGACGGCCCCTCGGTTGCCATTCTTGAACAACTCTCCACCGAGGCACGGCTTCTCGTCGTGGGCCGGCGCGGACGAGGTTCGTTCGACGACACCGCTCTCGGCACCACGAGCAGTGCGATGATTCGAAAAGCACACTGCCCGGTCATCGTTGCCAGCGAAGCCTGAATCAGATCCTCACCCGGTCAGAAGCCGTAGCTGTGGATGGGTGCGAGCTGACCGGAGTGATGGGCTTCGATTACGAAACGCTCGTGGTCGACCAACTTCTCCGGGAGTTCGTCAACCGGCCACCACCGCAGATCTGCAGATTTCAACGGCTCCATCCGGCGTGGTTCACCGGACCACGTGCGGCATTCGTAGAAGAAGTCCACTCGATGATCCACCGGTTCGCTCCCGTCCGCGTGGCGGCGATGCAACACGGTCAGCGGCTTCAGTTCCGAGGAAAGCAACTCGACACCAAGTTCTTCCGCAGCCTCCCGAACGGCAGCGTCGATCGCCGACTCCCCCAGTTCGACGTGGCCCGCAGCAGCGTGAGCCCAGTATCCGTCCATGAATCCCGTGCCCTCGCGCAATTGCAGCAGCACCTCGCGCCGTTGTACCGGGTTGCTTCGACAGAACATCACGTACACCGCTGGTACCAGCGCAAATTGATCGGCCACACGACCACGCTATCGTGCGCGTGAAATGACGGCGCCCCGCGAGAACAAGCTCGCGGGGCGTCGTCGACGATCTGCTGGATCAGTTCACGTCGAACCGGTCGAGGTCCATCACCTTGGTCCAGGCTGCGGCGAAGTCCTCGGCGAACTTCTGCTTGGCGTCTGCACTGGCGTACACCTCGGCGAGTGCACGCAGTTGCGAATTCGATCCGAAAACGAGATCGACCGCAGTTGCCGTGTACTTCGGATCGCCCGTCACGCGATCAACACCGTCGTAGACGTTTTCGTCCGTCTTCGACGGCTTCCACTCGGTACCCATGTCGAGAAGGTTGACGAAGAAATCGTTGGTCAACGTCTCGGGACGATCGGTGAACACGCCGTGACGGGTATTGCCGAAGTTCGCGTTCAGCGCGCGAAGTCCGCCGACCAGCACTGTCACCTCGGGCGGGGTCAGCGACAGCATGTACGCGCGGTCGACCAACAGAATCTCTGCCGGAATCTTCTCGCCTCCCTTGAGGTAGTTCCGGAATCCGTCGGCCCGGGGTTCGAGTACCTCGAACGAGTCGACGTCTGTCTGCTCCTGCGTTGCATCCGTTCGGCCCGGCGTGAACGAGACCGTGATGTCCTGTCCGGCGTTCTTCGCAGCCTGTTCGACGGCCGCTGTACCACCCAGAACGATCAGGTCGGCGAGAGAAACCTTTGCTCCACCAGCCTGGTTGAAGTCCTGCTGAACACGCTCGAGAGTCTGAAGCACCGCGGAGAGAGCTGCAGGCTCGTTGACTTCCCAATTCTTCTGCGGCTCCAGTCGGATTCGCGCACCGTTGGCGCCGCCGCGCATGTCCGTGCTGCGGAAGCTCGCGGCAGACGCCCACGCCGTCGATACCAACTGCGAAATGGACAGCCCGGAGTCGAGAAGTCGACTCTTGAGGATCGCGATGTCTGCGTCCCCGATCAGTTGATCATCGGCCGAGGGAACCGGGTCCTGCCACAGCTGCGGCTCGGGAACCCAAGGTCCCAGGTAGCGCGTGACCGGTCCCATGTCACGGTGAAGGAGCTTGTACCAAGCCTTGGCGAACTCTTCGGCGAATTCTTCCGGATGATCGAGCCAGCGCCGGGTGATCTTCTCGTACGTCGGATCCAGGCGTAGGGACAGGTCGGTCGTCAGCATCGTCGGGGTGCGTCCGGCCGACGAATCGAACGGATCCGGGATGGTGCCCGCCCCCGCGCCGTCCTTCGGAATCCACTGCCACGCACCCGCCGGACTCTTGGTCAGCTCCCAGTCGTAGCCGTACAGAATCTCCAAGAAGGTGTTGTCCCACTTCGTCGGAGTGGGAGTCCACACGACTTCGAGACCACTGGTGATCGCGTCCTTACCCACACCCGTGCCGAAGGCACTCTTCCAGCCCAGTCCCTGCTGCTCGATGGGAGCACCTTCCGGTTCCGGTCCGACGAGGTCGGCCGGTCCGGCTCCGTGCGTCTTGCCGAAGGTGTGACCGCCGGCGATCAGCGCAGCTGTCTCCACGTCGTTCATCGCCATGCGGGCGAACGTTTCTCGGATGTCGCGGGCGGCCGCTACCGGATCCGGTTGCCCGTTGGGTCCTTCGGGATTGACGTAGATCAGGCCCATCTGCACGGCTCCGAGCGGTCCGGACAGCTCACGGTCTCCGCTGTAACGCTCGTCGCCGAGCCAGGTGTCCTCGGGACCCCAGTAGATCTCCTCGGGCTCCCAGATGTCTTCTCGGCCGAATCCGAAGCCGAAGGTCTTGAACCCCATCGACTCCAGGGCGCAGTTGCCCGCGAACACCAGCAGGTCGGCCCAGGAAACCTGCTTTCCGTACTTCTGCTTCACGGGCCAAAGCAGGCGCCGGGCCTTGTCGAGGCTGGCGTTGTCCGGCCAACTGTTGAGCGGGGCGAAACGCTGAGCACCTTGGCCGCCACCGCCGCGGCCGTCTGCAATGCGATAGGTGCCGGCAGCATGCCAGCTCATACGCACGAAGAGTCCGCCGTAGTGCCCGTAGTCGGCCGGCCACCAATCCTGCGACGCCGTCATCAACGCGATGACGTCGCGCTTTAGCGCCTCGACATCGAGCTTGGCGAATTCCTGGGCGTAATCGAAGTCGGCACCCATCGGATTCGACTTCGACGAATGTGAATGCAAGACAGAGAGATCCGGCTGATTCGGCCACCAGTCGCTGTTTGTTCTCGGACGATTCCCGGTAGGCGTCGGAGACGGGATTGCGGGGTTTTCACTTTCGCTGGTGCTCTCGGTGTTTCCGTCGTGAGCAACCGGGCAACTATCGGACACGGTAATCCCTCCATGAGCGAGTAGAACGGACTTCGATCACGTTTGTGATCGCAAACTCTGAGTTGTCGAGCAGTCGGGACACAAGCCCCAGTAAATGACCTCGGCTTCGTCGAGAACGAAACCGTTGTGCGCCGACGGCGTCAAACACGGTGCCTCTCCGACTGCGCAGTCGACATCTGCAACGACCCCACAGGACCGGCAGACGACGTGATGATGGTTGTCGCCGACGCGTGACTCGTACAGCGCCACCGATCCGGACGGTTGGATCCGCCTGATCAGCCCGGCGTCGGTGAGAGCGTGCAACACGTCGTAGACCGCCTGCCGCGACACCCCCGGCAGAACAGCCCGCACAGCATCGAAGACAGTCTCGGTGGCTGCGTGTGGGCGTGCATGCACAACCTCGAGCACCGTGACTCTGGGACGAGTCACGCGAAGCTCAGCGTTACGCAGTTGGGCTGCATAATCCGGCGTCGAAGGCACCTTTCCACTATTGCGCAATCTTCTGGACTGAACCCAGACTTTCGCGAAAATCATCGCTGACAGGGCCCTCCCGACCGATTCGTCCGTGCTGGAAGTGAGCCGGATTCCTCGCTCTTTCTGGCGTCCCCACACCGCCTTCAGGTTTGTTGTGCGTCGACGCGTCCTGCTGTGTGGTTCCACAAACTCCGACAATCTCCCCTTCGTCCAACTACCGTGAAAGGGAGAATCCGCCGAGGTCAGGAGTGATCGTGCCCAAACTGGAGATCAAGAGGAAGTCAGAACTCTCACGGCAGGAAGTCGCCGACCGACTCATCGCCCTCGGCCAAGCCCTCGCCAGTGGATCGGAAGTGGAGCTGGGGTCGGGTGGGGACTCGATCGAAATCAGTGTTCCGGAACAGGTTCGGTGGGAACTCGAGATCGAAGTCGACGGCAACGAAGTCGAGATAGAAATCGAGATCCACTGGCGCGACGACCCTCAGGAAGAATCGGAAGAGAAGTCTCCGCCTCGCACCAAAGCAGTTCGTCGCAGCCGACCACGCAAGAGCACTTCCACATAGGCCGACTCGAATACGGTTGTTCGGCACTTACGGAGACGCCGACACCTCGAGAGACACGACGCGCAGCAGTGCTCGGAGATCACTTTCGATCCGTCGAAACAGTTGATACACAACGATGAATCCGGCGATACCGCCCAAACACAGCGCACGGACTGTTGCGTTGAGTTCCTCACCAGCACCCGAACCGACAAAACTGAGCCCCGCGATTCCCACCAGTGGAACCGACGCCGCGACTGCGAGGTAACGCGTGCTGCTCCGACCCAACGAGCGAATATCGCGTCCGTCGTCGCTTCGTAACTCGCCGTGTGACAACAAGATCGGATACAGACATCGAACCGAGTAGTACGTCAGGATGAAGAACGGATACGCGACTGCGACGGCGCCGCACACCGCCAGCGACGACATCAGGTGCACGTAGGCTCGCTGCGGAATTCCGCCGGCGGCAATCTGCAATGCGACCGGATATGCGATACCGGCCAGAACCCACAGCCCGAATGCGATCACCACCGCGCGATGTCCGACATTCAGCGTCGCGGTACGCGCTTTGTTCAAGACCTCCGCGCTGTACGTCTGACCGTTGCGCAGTCCGTGAGGCACGGTGAGTGCAAGCCGACACCAATACAGGATCGCTGCGGCACCGAGAGAGAACGCAGCCACTCCGATGACCAGATGAACCTGCTCGAGATGCTGCTGAGCCTGCGGCGAGAGACCCGAGATGATCAGCATCTTGTTGTAGTAGTAGTTGTAGCCCGCCGCAAGAAGATTTGGAATTCCGATCGCGGCAAGCACTATCGGCAGCGCCCACTTCCACAACGTCGAACGTGGACTCCCTTCCGGTGGGTCCACAAGATTGCGAGCAGACCGGTCCAGACACAGTGCGAACTGACGAGCCAACTTTCGGCCGCCAGACCACCTTCCGTCTCTCTCCGGCGAGAGAGACTTGACCAGAACTCGGCGCAGCGCCGGCGGACAGTCGTCCGGTAGCCGTGCCTCGGCTGCGGGATCCACCCCACGCCGGCGGGCCTCGAGCGCCTTCTTGGGCGACGGTGGGTTCTCCCCCGATCCGTCGTCCGTGAAAGGCCTACTCCCGGTGAGGAGTTCCCACAACATCACGCCGAGTGCGTAAATGTCGCTACGGGTGTCGAGTGTGCCAGGCGCCCCCACCGCACAGGCCTCCAATTGCTCCGGAGACATGTAGGCAAGCGAGCCTCCGACAAAACAAGCAGCGTCCTCGGTCGAAACCTCCTCGCTCGAGCTGACGTTGAAGTCGGCGAGCTTGGGGATGCCTTCGACACTGAGCAGTACGTTCGCCGGCTTGATGTCCCGATGTAATACGCCGTGCTCACGCGCATACTCGAGGGCATCGGCCAGTCGCATCCCCATCCAGGCCACGGTCTCCGGCCACGACATCGCAGCGATCTCGCTCCTCAGGCTCGTCTCGCTGGGCTTCATCTCTCCCTTCTTCGCCAGGGTCTTGTCGATGGCGTCGAGAAGTAGTTGTCCGGACCGCTGCGCCTGCGGTGTCACGCGGACAAGTTTGACCACGTCGAGCAGGGTCCCACCCGGCACGTATTCCATGAACAGGACTCGCAGTGCGCGTTCCTCGAGCAACCGTTGATCGAAGACCCGGACGATGTTGGGATGGTCGAGCTGGGCGAGAGTCTGCGGCTCGACTCCGACGTTGCGCGAGATTTTCAACGCAACCCACCGCTGCATCGACAGTTGCCGAGCGAGGAACACTCGGGCGAATGCGCCGTGCCCGAGTTCCAACACCAGCTCGAAATCGTCCAGGTGCTGCCCGATTTCGAACTCGTCGAAACCCGACAGTCCCAACATCATCACGTCTTCGCGACCGGCCATCGAATCACGGTCGAACATCTGCTCGAAACTCTCTGCCTGCAAGGGAAACTCGCTGAGGTACTCGGCTGCTGCGACGTCCTCCCCACCCTGCTTCCGCAGCCGGAACTCCTCGTACAGGAGCTCGGCCGGTAATGGTTCTTCGAGTAATTCGGGATACTCGGCACAGTAATCCGTCAGCCGTTTCGGGCAATCATTTTTCAGCCAGCGGTACTCCATGTCGATTCCGACCAGTTCGATCAGCGCCGCCCGACGAATCTTGGCTGGATCAGGCAGATAATCGCTCAGGTCGGACGGGGTTCGCCCCTCCTCCCACTCCGCCACAAGGCGGCCGAGGCCGTCTGCACCGTTCTGGCCGTCACGCACCACCGGCAGCGTTGAGGGGCGCAACTCGGTGACGGTGCCCCGTTCGGTCAGGGGCCCGCTCGCGATTGTCGCGTCACTGGCCTGCGCACCACGTTCATTCATGACACTTCTGTTCCGCACCTCGATCACAATGAATCGGAGTGACTCACTTCAGCGTAACCCCGGTGGTACTCCAGACCCCAGCGAATCTATTCGGCGTGAACTGCCGACTCCGTGCCGATGCGAACGAGTTCGTCGCGCTCTTTGATTTTGATCCGATCACGCCCATGCTTCACACCGAGGGCACGTTCGGCGGCATCGATGCGAAGCCATCCGTCCCAATCGACGGGCACCACTCTGCCGGCCCCGAGGACCTCCGCGATCCGGCCGTGACCGGCTCGACGCTCGTATGCCGAATCAAGTTGGTGCAGCATCGTTTCGACTGTCTGGCGAGCGTCTGGCCGCGCCGCACCGATCAGCCCCGCGGCACCTCGCTTCATCCAGCCCGTCACGAACAAGCCCGCGATCGGTAGACCGCTCTCGTCGACCACCGCGCCGCTCCGGTGCGAAACTATGCCGCGTCCGTGATCGAAAGGCACCCCGGCAAGCGGCGTCCCGATAAATCCGATTGCCCGGTACACAGCTTGAACCGGATAGTCGGTACAGACACCCGAAGCGGTGACGTGACCGTAGCCGTCGGGGTCAGTCCACTCGACGCGGAGTGCCTCGACTTTCCCGTTACCGAGAATCTCCACGGGCTGTCGGTAAAAGTGCAGGTGAACTCGACGCTGGGCAGTTCGGTCGGCAGGCGCAGTGTCGGCGAAACTACGTAGTGTCTCGACTGCCAGTCGGGTGTGCACCAACTGTTTGGTCATCCGCTCGACATGCCGGTCCGGTACGACATCGACAGAATCGACGACAACATCTACGCCCGGTAGTTCACCGAGAGCGCGCAACTCGTTCGGGGAAAAGCGAGCGTCGGCTGGTCCGCGCCGGACAAAGATGTGTACTTCGCGAACTCGACTGCCGGCGATCCCTTCCCGAACTTGGTCGGAGACGTCCGTGGCCTGCAGCGATTGCGCCTCGGCGAGGAGCATACGGGTGACGTCGAGTGCGACGTTGCCACCTCCGATCACTGCGACCGATTCCGCGTTCAGCGGCCACTGCGGCGAGCTGTCCGGGTGATCGTTGTACCAACCGACAAACTCGGCGCCACCGAAAGAACCTGGAAGCTCGACGCCGAGAATGTCGAGAGGTGCATCCCGCGGCGCACCGGTTGCAATGATCACGGCATCGTAGGACGAACGTAGGTCATCGACGGAAAGGTCCTTTCCGATCTCCACGTTGCAGAACAGCCGGAACTCACTGGCGACCAGCGTGGTGTGCAGAGAATGGGCGAACTTTTCGGACTCGGGGTGCCCTGGTGCGAGACCGTAGCGCACCAGTCCGTACGGCGTCGGTAGACGCTCGAACACGTCTGTCTTGGTGCCGGGCGCAAGTTCGGCGAGAGCGCCGGCGGCGTGGATTCCCGCCGGCCCCGCTCCGACGATCGCGACACTGAGCGGTGGTGAGAAGAATCGGGGCGCCGCAGGCGGGGATACCGCTGGACCTCTGGCGTTGATCATCCCCCGAGGCTAGGACCTCAACTGCGCTGGAGATCAAGTCCGCTTTCAGCAGCCCGCTTTTCAGTAACCTTGCTCCGCAGGCTTGTGCTCGGTTGTGTAGCGGTAGAAGTCCGCTAGTTGGAGTTCGCCGGCAGCTGCCTCGTCGACTATGACGGTCACGTGTGGATGCAGCTGCAGCACCGACGCCGGGCAGAATGCCGAGACCGGACCTTCGACCGCGGCCCGGACGGCGGGCGCTTTGCGGGCGCCGTCCGCGATCAGGACGAGATGCCGTGCATCACTGATGGTTCCGAGCCCTTGCGTGATCACATGATGCGGTACGTCGGCTGGGTCTGCGAAGAACCGTGCATTGTCGGCGCGGGTCCTCTCGGTCAAGGTCTTCACTCGGGTGCGCGATGCAAGCGAGGAGGAGGGCTCGTTGAAACCGATGTGTCCGTTCAGGCCGATGCCGAGGATCTGCACGTCGATGGGACCGTTTTCGGCGATGGCAGCGTCGTAACGCCGGGCCGCGTCACTGGGATCCGCGGCCCCGCCGTCGGGGCTGAACACTCGCGCATTGTCGATGTCGAGGTGATCCACGAGTTCCGTGCGGATGGTGTGCGCGTAGGACTGCGGCTGATCGGACGTGAGACCTACATACTCGTCGAGAAGATACGCGCTCATCGCCGCGAACGACACTCCCGATTCTCGATGCCTCTTGATCAGCTCTCGATACGTGTGCAGCGGTGACGATCCGGTCGCGAGGCCGAGCGTCCGCGCTCCGTTTTCGATTGCGCCGCACACGATATCTGCAGCGATTCGCCCGCCGTCCTCCGGACTGGGAACTATGACGATTTCCATTCAGACTTCCTCACTGCTCTTGCCGGCTCCGACGATGGCCTCACGTACCGAACCCGAAGCGCGGTCCAACAGTTCGGTTGCTTCGGCGAAGTCGCATTCGGCCAACAACATGACGACCGCTGCCTTCACATGACCATCGGCATCGTCGATGGTCTCCGCAGCGATCTCGGTATCGACTCCGGTGGCTGCCGCGACGATCCGGTTCGCACGATCGACAAGCTTGGCATTGGTCGGCCGAAGATCGACCATCAGATTGTGGAATGCCTTCCCGGAGCGAACCATACTCGCCGTGGAGAGCATGTTGCACACCATCTTCTGCGCAGTTCCGGCCTTGAGCCTCGTCGATCCGGTGAGGATTTCGGGGCCGGTCTCCACTTCGATGGCCACGCCGGCGTGAGAACTCATTGCCGCGTTCCGGTTGCACGAGACTGCCACTGTTGCAGCGCCGAGTTCGCGGGCGTGATCGAGTCCCCCGATGACGTAGGGGGTACGACCGCTGGCAGCCAGACCCACCACGACGTCGTTGGCGTTCAACGAGATTGCGTCGAGATCGACCCCAGCCGCTCGCGGATCGTCCTCTGCCCCCTCGACGGCGTTCAGAAACGCTCCAGGGCCACCGGCGATGATGCCGATCACCTCGCCCGGATCGGTCCCGAACGTCGGAGGGCATTCCACTGCGTCGAGAACTCCCAGACGCCCACTTGTCCCCGCTCCCAGGTAGATCAGTCGACCACCTTGTGCTCGGGCCGCGACGATCAAGTCGACTGCGGCTTCGATGGCGGGTAGTACCGCTGCTACCGCGTCGGCCACGATTGCGTCCTGTTGATTCATCACCGTCAGCAGACCCGACACCGACATGACATCGAGATCGTGGGTCAGAGGGTTGGGTCTCTCGGTGGAGAGCATTTCCAATTGCATTGTGGCGAGTCCTCCTCGATCGATATTCATTACGACGACTCCTCGTCAGTACTCACAGCGACGACTCCTCGTCAGTGCCGCTTCGAAGCAATGGCATCATGGCTTCGTTGTAGAGCAGAGAGTGCGCTGGGCAGCGAGTGCGCCACCATCGCAAAAATTGTGTCGACTACCAACAGCTGACCGGTGCGGCTTGCCATCGCAGCCGACCGGAAACCGAATTCTCTACCGGCAGTGAGCAGAACGTGATGTGACTGCACGGCGAGCGTCGATCGCGCCCCTCCGGTGATCGCAGCCGTCGACGCCCCGGTTCGACGGGCAAGGGCAAGTGGTTCCACGACATCCGAAGTCTCACCCGAATGTGAGATCCCCACTGCGATGTCGTCCGGTCCGAGCAAGCTGGCGCTGACCATGGCCGCGTATCGGTCGAGATGAACCCGGCAGTTGACGTCGATGCGAGAGAGCTTCAACGTGAGGTCTCGCGCGACGATGCCAGAGGCGCCGATGCCGTAGACCTCGACGCGGCGGGCGGATCGAATCCGGGACACAACTTCTTCGAGCGCAGCAGGATCTGTCAATTGCGCCGTGCCCTTGAGTTGTTCGGATTCGAACTCGGCGAGCTTGGCCATCACCTCACCGGCCGAGTCGGCAGCAACGATGTCCACACCGAGCGGGATCGTGTTCTCTGTACCGGACCCGCTGATCGCCGCCAGCGCGAGACGAAGCTGTGGATAACCCTCGAAACCGAGTCGTTTGGCTGTGCGGACCACTGTCGCCGTGCTTGTCGACGCTCGTTCAGCAAGATCGTTGACCGTCAGTGTGGACGCCAGACTGGGGTCGGCTTCGATGATTTCGGCGATCCGCAGCTCGGCAGGCGAGAGGCTACTCAGTGATGCACGAATACGAGCAAGCAGGTCGACGGACGCCGGAGCACTCCGGTCCAAAGTCATAACGCCTCGATTCGCATCGTTCTCGGAGCTGACGGCACCGATGTGATTCTAGGCAGCCCACGGCTTCCTGGCGTCAGAGATCCGAGCACACTGGCGTGACGCGCACCGGTGCACGAAGCAATGCTGCCGGGCAATCCGTGCGCGGTGAGATAGCCGAGAACCGCGAAAGCCAATGCTTCCTTGATATCGGAGGTGACGCCGAGCTCGTCCGAAGAGACAAGCGCTATGTCGCCCAGTTCGTCACGGAGCATCGCCATCAACGTCGGATTCTTGGTGCCACCGCCTGACACCACCACTTCGGTGGCCGCGAGTGCTTTGACGGAATCGGCGACGGTCCGGGCGGTCAGTGCAGTCAGTGTCGCGACGATGTCGGCCAGAGACAAGGACTCGTAGCCACGCAGAGCGGCGAGTAGATAGTCCCGATGGAACAGTTCCTTGCCCGTGCTCTTGGGAGCGGGCCGCGCGTAATACGGTTCGCTCAGTAGTTGTGCCAGCAGATCGACGTTCGGTGTGCCCGCTGCGCCCAGAGCCCCACCGAGATCGAACCACTGCTCCCCGGCAGTGAATTCGCCTACCGCAGCGTCGATCAGCGCATTTGCGGGGCCGGTGTCGAAGGCAATCGGCACTGCGGCACCTTCTGCCGTCGATGTCGGGGCGCCACCCGGAGCAGTGACGTTCGCGATGCCACCGAGATTGAGCGCGACGGAACCCGAAGTTCTTCCGTTGAGCCACAATACGTCGAATGCGCTGACAAGTGGAGCGCCCTGACCACCCGTCGCCACGTCGCGAGAGCGCAGGTCCGACACGACCGTGCATCCGGTCTTCTCGGCTATCCAGGCCGGCTGCCCGAGCTGGAGAGTGCCTTTTACTTGCGCTCCTTCGACCCAGTGGAACATCGTCTGACCATGTGAGGAGATCAATTCCGCACTGCCACCGCGCAGTTCCGCGTTCGCCCGCGCAGCCACGGCCGCGAATGCCTGTCCGATCTCGGTGTCGAGTTGGCAGATCTGACCGACAGTGGTGGACGCCGGCGGTACCGCAGCAGCCACCGCTGCCCGCAACTCACCGGAATATGGTTCGCTGACCATCCCCAGTGGGGTCAGCACAAGAGTGTCCCCGTCGATCCGGATGTCTGCTGCGGCAGCATCGATAGCGTCGTACGAAGTACCGGACATCAGACCGATGACTCTCATGAAATATCCCTTACTCGCATCGTTTCGGCATTCGGAAGAACTGCGGTCAGTCGACGAGTGCCCGCTTGTGGGCATTCCCTCGCAAGGTACTCAAGGCGATCGCGCTGACGGCGCACGTTGCCATCACGAAGTAGGCCGGAATATCGAGATTGGACGTTTCCTTGATCAACCACGTGATGATCAGACCGGCGCAGCCCGAAAAGACCGCGTTGGACAGGGAGTATGCGAGTCCCAATCCGGTGTACCGGACCGAGGTGGGGAACATCTCGGAGAGCATGGCGGGTCCTGGTCCGGCAACAAGTCCCACTGCGGCGCCGGCGGCAAACACTGCAAATCCCTTGGCTGTCAGAGACGTCTGCTCATTCTGCAGGACGTTGAGCAGCGGCAGAGCCAAGACCAGAATTATCACGGTGCCGGTGAGCATGACCGCGCGTCGTCCGATGCGATCGCTGAGTCCACCCGCGATCGGAATGGTCACCGCGAAGCCCGCATTGGCGAGCACGGAAGCAACAAGTGCCTGATGGAAAGTCGCGTTGAGTGAACTCTGAAGATAAGTCGGCATCACGACGAGGAACGTGTAACCGGCAGCAGACCACCCCATCAACCGCCCGATTCCGAGCAGAATCGCCTTGGCTGTCTCTCCGACAGTCGGCTGCACTACAGGCGCCGCTTCATCAGCTGTCGGTTCGGACTGGACTGATCGAGCACGCTCGAACGACGGCGTTTCTTCGAGGCGGAGCCTGAGCCACAGAGCAACCAGACCCATCGGAAGTGCAAGGAGGAACGGAATGCGCCAGCCCCAGTCGTTAAGCTGACCCGAGTCGAGGACAGTAGCGAGGAGTGCTGCGATCCCCGCACCGGCGAGCAGTCCGAGTGCGACGGTGAACGACTGCCACGAGCCGTACAGCCCACGTCGTCCGGGCGGAGCGAACTCGGTCATCACCGACACTGCACCGCCGAACTCACCACCGGCCGACAATCCCTGCAGAATTCGAAGGACCGTCAAGAGAAGCGGTGCCAGAATTCCGACGCTCTCGTAGGTGGGGAGCACACCGATCAGGGTCGTCGCAGCCGACATCAGCAGAAGAACGATCACCAGGGTGGGACGTCGGCCGATGCGGTCACCGAGTCGACCGAACAGCGCGGCCCCCACTGGGCGGAAGAAAAACGCCAACGCAAACGACGCGTAGGTCTTGATCAGGCTTTCGAGGTCGCCGGAGCCGTCGGCGCTGAAGAAGTTCGACGCGATGATCGTCGCGAAGAACCCGTACACACCGAACTCGTACCACTCGATGAAATTTCCGACGGAGCCGGCGACGAGCGCCCTGCGCCGTTTGAGCTGCGCACCATCGTTCCGTGTCTGCACTGTGATGCCCATGCCGTCCTCCGTTGACGAAACCCGAATATGCAACAAAGTTTCATCTGAACGGAGTAGAAATGTCAAGAAGTTTCACGATTGGATTTTTACTACGCCCCGAAGCCTTATGCTCCCGCGAACGTGAATGCCTCCGCCCGTTCGAACTGGTCAGTGGAGTCACCGGAATAGACGGTGCTCTCGTTCGGTCCGAGTCCGAGCTTTCGGACGGGTGTCCCTTCCGCGAGATCCATCGACGCCACGTCCACCCAGAAGATATTGGGCGTCATCGCCGACTCGAAGAAATAGAGCGTGCGTTTGTGATCGACGACGGTGCGCCAACGGGTCGATGAAATGTTGGGCTCATCGGGAGTCGAAATCCCCAGGGGCACCGACACATTCCGAATAACACTGAAGGTGGATGCCAACGCCGCCCGCGGATCGTCCGTCTGCGGTATCGCATCGACATAGAACGACGCCCGAGCGAATCTGTCAGCGGCACGGTTTGTTCCGGGCAGCATGACGGTCCCGTTGATCTGCTTCCAGTACTCGTTGACGGCGAGTTGCTGATCGAAGATCGGCGAATTGGTCATCACCTGGTACTCACGGCTGTGATGAATCGTCGGGCGTCCACCGACGTACTCGATGATCGCGCTGTCTCCCCCGGCGTCCGAGAGCGACATGTGCAGCGTTGCGAGGCGGTCTTCGCCGGGAACGGCAGCGGTCACTACCGTGAACGGTTCCGACGCGAGTACTTCGACCGCTTCCTGAACTGTCGCAAAGCGATCCAGGACGTATTGCGCCCACGCCGCGATCGACAATCCCGGGGTCGAACCGTCATACGTCGGGTACTCGGACTCGACCAACCACAAAAGATTGGCAGACAGCCCAGCCTCGTTGACCCCGTCGGTCGTGCACATGTCGTAGGCCGTCGCGACAACACTTCCGTATTTCGACGTCCACTGTATCGAGTTCGGACCTGCACAGCCCTCTCTGGTCATGCCGCGCGGGAATGCCCAGAGGTTTGTTCCGAGGTCGACCTTCCAATCCATCGATCGAGCAGTGATCACAGTGTCGTTGGGCCCCAAGTAGACCAAGCGTGTACACATCGAAAGCTATCCCTTCGTTACGGCGTGACGATATTGAAACTGGGATCGAAGGTATCGAGCAACCCTCCCAGCGTCTCGAGCGCTGATTCGTCTCCGTCGAGCGAAATCTGCCCGGCCTTGGCCAGTTCGGCGGCCGCGCCCGGTTGCAGAAGCGCTCCCACGAGTGCCGCTTTCGGGCCCGAGACCGTCAGTTGTGTGTTCGGTGACGCGCCCTTACGTGCGTTGAGGACGCCGCGCTTGACCCACGCAGTCCATGCCTCGTCGCCGCGATCGGTGAACACGAAATCGATCCGCAGTTCCGCGTCGGTGGCCTTGTCGCCGATGAGATGTATTGCGACGAAGTCGAAGAGGATGTCGATGGGCATCGCGAGGACACTGTCCTGGCTCGCGGTGACATACGGGGCGGGCTGGGCGCCTTCACGGAGCTCCAGGGCGGCCGAGAGATAGATCCCACGCCACTGCGGCCCTTCGGCTTGATAGCCCATCTGCTCGTAGACGTCGGCTTGCAGGTTCCTCGCTTCGGCGTTCTCCGGTTGCGCGAACACCAACTTGTGCAGGATCTCTGCCGCCCATCGGTAGTCCGCGGCGTCGAATGCCCGCTTACCCTCGTCCAGGATCTTCTGCGCGCCAAGGAGATCGACGAACCTCTTCGCCGATTCGACCGGCGGATGAGGATGAAGCGACACCGGATCGCCGTCCCACATTCCCAGTTCCTTGGTGTACACGGCGCGAACGTCGTGGTGCAGAGTGCCGTGATATCCGCGGTTGTACCACTTGCGCCCGAGTTCGTCCGGTAGTTCGATCACCTCGGCAGCTTCGAGCGGCGTGTACCCCTTGTTCGCGAGACGGAGTGCCTGGTCGTGAATGTACTTGTAAGTGTCCCTTTGCGATTCGATGAACGGCACCAGGTTCTCGTTACCCCACACCGGCCACGTGTGCGGTCCGTAGTGAACAGCCGCGTCGTCTCCCCACCGCTCGAGAGTCTCGTCCAGATACCGCGCGAAGTTCCGAGCGTCGCGAGTGCGCGCACCTCTTAAGGTCTGGATGTTGTGGAGCGAATGATTGGCATTCTCCGCACAGGTCAGCGCGGCGAGTTCGGGGATCCAGATGTGCATTTCCTCCGGGGCCTCGGTATCCGGCGCGTAGAGGAACTCGAATTCCAGACCGGCTATCTCACGCTTCGTTCCGGTCTCCGTGATGCTGTCAGTGGGGGAAATATACGAGACAAGTGGACCTTTCGTGCTGATCGTGCCGATGCCGCAGGTAACCATCCCTTTGGCATCGAGATCGAGCAATCCACCGAAGGCGTAGAAGGACCGTCTCGCCATGGCATTTCCGGCGACGACGTTTTCCCCGATCGCGAACTTGTCGAACGACGCGATCGTGCCCGGTGCGATGATCGGAACTCGCCCGGACGTCACGTCGTCCAGATCGACGATCCCTTTGACTCCGCCGTAGTGGTCGATGTGGGTGTGCGTGTAGATGATCGCCGAAACTGGCTTGTCGCTGACGTGCTCACGAATCATCTTCATACCCTGGCGCGCCGATTCGACCCCCGCCATACAGTCGATGACGATCAGTCCCTCGCCACCTTCGACAACCGTCAAATTTGCCCGGTCGTTGTTCCGTACCTGGTAAAGGCGATCCGTCACCTGATACAGACCACCTCGGCGCATCAGTTGTCCTTGACGCCACAGGCTCGGATTGACTGTCTCCGGCGCGGCAACATCGTCACCGAGGTATGCCATCGCATCAGGATCGAAGACCGTATGCCCGTCATCGGCGACAACCTTGCCCGGCAACGGAGCGATCAACCCTCGATCCGCGTCGGCAAAATCCTGCCGGTCGTCCATGGCATACCGTGCGACTGCCTCGCGATTCGCCGTGACTGTGGCCGGTGTTGCGTCCTTCGGTGTCTGGCACATGGCACTCCCCGCTCGGATACGACGATCTGATACCCCATCATCTGTATCGGTTGGGCACGCGCTTGGAATCACCCGCGCAGGGTGAAGCTCCCACGAACACGCGAGGTGATCAGCCGGGGAGTTCCTCGGAATTCCGAGATGCGAGTGCAATCACCAGGACCGCGATCCCACATCCGGCAACCAGGATCCATCCCGACCTCGATGCCTGCGCGACATCCACCGATGCACTGCCGCCGATGATGCCACCGGCCAGCGCAACACCGAGAGCAGCACCGAATTGGCGTGCACTGGAGGTTATTCCACCAGCAAGCCCCGCCTGCGATCTCGGCAACCCGTTGACGGCGGTGTTGGTGATCGGGGCATTCGAGAACCCGAATCCGATACCGAGGAACAGGTAAGCGGCCAAGAGCATCGGAATCGCCGTGTTGTTGTCGAGCGAGACCAGGCACAGTCCACCGAGCGTCGTGAAACTACCGGCGATCAGCAGCGGTCGCCGCGGGCCGAAGCGTCCGACGAGTATTCCGGACAACGGCGCGCAGACCGTTGCCGCAACAGCCATCGGGAGGGTGATCGCGCCGGCCAGGGCCGGACTCATACCGCGGGAGTGCTGCAAGTAGAACGTGCCGAGCAGTAGCGTCGCGTTCAACGCCACGAACACCACGACAGCGCCGACCACAGCCGACGAGAACGGTCTGCGGCGGAAGAGTGCGAGATCCATCAGTGGCTCGCGCTTGCGTGATTCGACGCGGATGAATGCGGCCAACGCTGCAGCAACAACGACATACCCTGCCGTCGCCGCGGCAGAGAACCATCCGATTCGCGGACCCTCGATCAGAAGGGCAACCGCCCCGCCGACAAGAATCACCAGTAGCAACTGACCGGGAAGATCGAGTCGTCGCGACTGCTGCGCTCGGGACTCCGGAACAAACACAGCAGTCAAGACGAGCACGGCCAAGATCACCGGCACGTTGATCCAGAAAACCGATCGCCAGCCGAAACTTTCGATGAGCACGCCGCCGACGATCGGCCCTGCCGCCATACTCAGGCCGAAGACCGCGGCCCACACCCCGATTGCCTTGGCCCGCTCCTTCGGGTCGGTCATCACGTTGACGACGATCGCCAAGGCAACCGGACTGAGCATCGACCCGCCGACGCCTTGGACGATCCGCGCCGCGATCAACATCTCGACGGACGGAGCGAGCGCGCAGGCAATCGACGCCACCCCGAAGACGACGAGCCCGATCTGAAAGACTCGTCTCCTGCCGAAACGATCGGCCACTGCTCCGGACGAGATCAGCAAGCTCGCCAGGACGAGTGTGTATGCGTTGACGACCCATTCCAGACCACGGGTTCCGACGCGAAATCCCTCACCGATCGTCGGCAGGGCCACGTTGACGATGGTGGTGTCCAACCCGACGACGAACAGGCTCGTGCAGCAGATCGCCAGGATGCCCCATCGCCGCCCTGCATCGAGTCCGATCACTTGCGGTTCGATCCCGCTCGAAGGTTTCATGGTCGGACTCCATCTCTCGAAGTGCTCTGCCGTACTCGACTGTCGAAAGGATCGTTGCTCTCCAGCGTCCGAAGCCGGTAGAAATTTTGCGGAAACTGCAAAGATGGACAGCATGGATGCTGAATTCGAGCAGTTGATCACCGATATCGGACCGAGACTGCGCACGCTCCGACGCGATCGCGGATTGACCCTCGAGGGCCTGTCCGAAGCCACCGGCATCTCCGTCAGCGCACTCTCACGCCTCGAATCGGGTAAGCGTCGTCCCACCCTCGATCTGCTGTTGCCGCTTGCCCGAGCGCACCGGGTCGCGCTGGACCAACTCGTCGGCGCCCCCGCTACGGGCGATCCTCGGGTCCATCTCACCCCGAGCCGACGCAAGAACGGCAGTGCCGTCGTTCCGTTGACGCGCTATCCCGGCCGAGTGCAGGTCTTCAAGCAGGTGATCGGGCCGCGTCCACCGAAGCTCGTCACCCACGCCGGCTACGAATGGCTCTACGTCCTCGCCGGGGATCTGCGTCTCATCCTGGGGGCGAACGAGGTTGTCCTGCACCCCGGGGAAGTCGCGGAGTTCGACACTGCCGAGCCCCATTGGTTCGGGCCTGCCGATGAACAGGTGGTGGAGATCTTGCACCTGTTCGGCCCGCAAGGCGAGAAGGCACACGTGCGCACGAAGGCAAAAACTACTACTGCACAAGACCTGGTTCCCGAAAGTTAGTTCACTGCATGCGTTTTCAATCGGTTCGACAGTGTGTGAGCGTGCTCGAGGAGCAGCGTTCCCAACTCGGCATGACGCGCGGGCCGGAAGCGAGTTTCCACTCCGGTCAGGCTCAACGCCCAGGCCGGGCGACCGTTGCGGTCGAACACCGCGGCACCCATCCCCCAGCTTCCCTCGACGATGAGGGCTGGATTGACGGCGTAGCCGGTGACCCGCGTCGACTCGATTCGCTCACGGAGTGATGCCTCACTGTGGATCTCACCCCATTCCGATTCCAGATTCACTCGGGCGAAATAGTCGTCGACGTCCCGCGTCGGTAGATGGCTCAAGATGGCAAGCCCCGCCGACGCGACCCCCAACGGGAATCGCTTCCCCTCGTGCAGCACGTGAGATCGCAGTGGAAAACTGCCTTCCTGACTCAGGATGCAGACGGTCTCGTCACCTCGGCGTGCCGACAGGAAGGCGCTCTCCCCCGTGACCCGGGCAAGTTCGTCGACGACGTCGCGAGCCCGGTCGGTGATGTCGTACCGATTTCCGGCCGCCGCCCCCAGGAGGTACAACTCCGGGCCGAGAGACCACCGACCGGTTCGTGCGTCACGGTCGACCAGTCCTTCGGCAGCCAGGGACGTGAGCAGTCGGTGCGCAGTGGGCCGAGCGAGGCCGGTGACCTTGCCCAATTCCGTGGTGGAAGTGCCCGTTGGTTCGGACGCGCCGAGGGCTCGCAGAAGTGCAGCCACCCGCGCGACCATGGCCGGCGATTGCCCGTGAGTTGGCATGCAGCCATCCTAGCGTCCATTCAATGAACGAAATTCCTTCAGACGATCAGTAGTCGATCAGTTCTCGGTTGATGTTCGAGATTCCTTGAACCTGTGAACTGGAGATAGTTCACTGGATATCGAAGTGAGTGAGTGTCTACTCAATGAACGCTTGGCAGGGAGAGAACATGACAGCAAAGGTGTACGAGTCCGCAGCGGAGGCGGTCGCCGACATCGTCGACGGCGCAACGCTGGCCGTCGGCGGATTCGGCTTGTGCGGCATCCCCGACGTGTTGATCGACGCGATCGCAGCTACGAGTGCAACCGACCTCGAGGTGTTCTCCAACAACTGCGGTGTCGACGATCACGGTCTCGGAATCTTGCTGAGCGCCGGCCGTATCCGACGAGTGACCGCGTCGTACGTCGGCGAGAACAAGGAGTTCGCCCGGCAGTACCTGGCCGGCGAACTCGAAGTGGAACTGACGCCGCAGGGAACGCTCGCTGAGCGTCTGCGCGCCGGCGGAACCGGAATCCCGGCATTCTTCACACCGGCCGGAGTGGGTAGCCCCATCTCCGACGGCGGAATGCCGTGGCGTTACGACGCCGACGGCTCGATCGCTATTGCATCGCCTCCGAAGGAGACTCGCGTCTTCGGAACCAAGCGTTACGTGATGGAAGAGGCGATCAACGCCGACTACGCACTCGTGCACGCCGTTCTCGGTGACACCGACGGCAACCTGGTGTTCGACAAGACCGCGATGAACTTCAACCCTCTCGCTGCCATGGCCGGCCGCATCACCATCGCGCAGGTGGAACGCCTCGTCGAACCCGGTGAAATCGATCCGGCATCGGTGCACCTGCCCGGAGTCTTCGTGCAGAGAATTGTGCACACCGGCCCTCAGAACAAGCGAATCGAAAAGCGAACCGTCAGCGCTTCGGAAGGAACCTCACGATGACCGCACCAGTGACAGTGACGGGTTGGACGCGCCAGCAGATGGCAGCGCGGGCGGCTGCAGAGATGATCGACGGGGAGTACGTCAATCTCGGAATCGGCCTTCCCACACTGATTCCCGGATACCTGGGCTCGGACGTTCGTGTGGTCCTGCACTCGGAGAACGGAATTCTCGGCACCGGACCGTATCCCACCGAGGACAACGTCGATCCTGACCTCATCAACGCTGGCAAAGAGACCGTGACCGTCAACCCCGGTGCAGCATATTTTGATTCGGCCCTCTCGTTCGGGATGATCCGCGGCGGCCACATCGACACCGCAGTCCTCGGCGGTATGCAGGTGTCGAAGACGGGCGACCTCGCAAACTGGATGGTCCCCGGGAAGATGGTCAAGGGCATGGGCGGCGCGATGGACCTGGTCCACGGAGCCCGACGCGTCATCGTCGTCATGGAGCACAACGACCGCGACGGCAACCCCAAGATCGTTGACGCCTGCACCCTGCCGCTCACCGGCCAGGGCGTGGTGAATCGGATCATCACCAACCTCGCCGTCATCGACGTGAGCGAAGAAGGTCCACTCGTCCTGCGTGAACTCGCCCCCGATGTCAGCGTCGAAGACGTAGTCGCCGCAACCGGCACCGAACTGAAAGTTGAACTGGCATGACCGACACGACCACTGTGATTGTTGCGGGAGCTCGTACCCCGATGGGTCGACTCCTCGGATCGTTGAAAGACCTCTCCGGGTCCGACCTCGGCGGCATCGCCATCAAAGGCGCCCTCGACAAGTCCGGAGTCGCACCCGAACAGGTCGACTACGTCATCATGGGACAGGTCCTCACCGCCGGCGCCGGCCAGATGCCCGCCCGCCAAGCCGCCGTCGCCGCCGGCATCCCCATGAATGTCCCCGCCCTGAGCATCAACAAAGTGTGCCTCTCCGGCATCGACGCCATCGCCCTCGCCGACCAACTCATCCGCGCCGGCGAATTCGACATCGTCGTCGCCGGCGGGCAGGAATCGATGTCCCGCGCACCCCACATGCTCGAAAAAAGCCGCGAAGGCTTCAAATACGGCGACGTCACCCTCCGCGACCACATGGCCTACGACGGCCTCCACGACATCTTCACCGACCAGGCCATGGGCCTGCTCACCGAACAAGTCAACCAACAAGAAACCGCCCACATCACCCGCGCCGAGCAGGACGCCTTCGCCGCCGCCTCACACCAGAACGCGGCCCGCGCCTGGAAAGACGGCCTCTTCGACAACGAAGTCGTCCCCGTCTCCATCCCCCAACGCAAGGGCGAGCCCATCGTCTTCGCCCAGGACGAAGGCATCCGCGCCGACACCACCACCGAATCCCTCGGCAAACTGCGTCCCGCGTTCAGCAAGGACGGCACCATCACCGCCGGCTCCGCCTCCCCGATCTCCGACGGCGCCGCCGCCGTGATCGTGATGAGCAAAACCAAAGCCGAAGAACTCGGCCTGACCTGGATCGCGGAAATCGGCGCCCACGGCGTCGTCGCCGGACCCGACTCCACCCTCCAGTCCCAACCCGCCCGGGCCATCGCCAAAGCCTGCGCGAAGGAAGGCATCGACCCCACCGACCTCGACCTCGTCGAAATCAACGAAGCATTCGCCGCCGTCGGGATCGCCTCCACCCGCGAACTCGGCCTCGACCCCGCCAAGGTCAACGTCAACGGCGGCGCCATCGCCGTCGGCCACCCCCTCGGCATGTCCGGCGCCCGCATCGCCCTGCACCTCGCCCTCGAACTGCAACGCCGCGGCGGCGGCATCGGCGCAGCCGCACTCTGCGGCGGCGGCGGACAAGGCGACGCACTCATCGTCCGCGTCCCCAAGGCCTGATTACTTCCTGCTGACCAGACAGGTCGCCGAGCCCTCATCATGCTCGGCGACCTGTCTGTTTCGTGCCGGAGGTTATTGGTGATCGAGCGTCGTCGAGCGGTTACGCAGCAACGTCTCGATCTCCGATCGCCGGTACCTCCGATGCCCGCCAAGCGTTCTCAGAGTGCCGACTTTGCCCTCCCTCGCCCATCTGGACACCGTGGTCCTGTCGACGTGGAACAGTGCTGCAACCTGTTTGGTCGTCAGCCACTCGTCGACAGGTGCTGTGTGCTCTTCTTCTCGGCTCATTGGCAGTCATTCGTAGCTGCCGACTGAATGGATGGGTCCGACGATGAATTGGCAACCCCTGGCGTGCTGTGAAAGACTCGCTGCAAAACTTTACTATTCCTTGGGGAAATAATGTCGAAGTCGGTAACTCTGATCCGTTCCACGTCACTCTCTTCGGTGGCTGAATATGCCTATGCAGCAACGGCTCCCGCCGATGCACGGCTGATCTTCCTGGCCGGATCCTGTCCTCTGAACGCGGACGGCTCTACTGCCGCCATCGGTGACTACGCAGGACAGGCAGCCAAGGCCGTCGACAACCTGAGAACAGCTCTCTCGGACGCGGGCGCGTCCATCACCGACGTGATCAACACCCGCGTCCTCGTGGCGTCGAGCAATCAAGCCGACCTGGTTGCGGCGTGGGAGGTAGTCCGCGACGCGTTCGGTGATCACGACGCCCCGAGCACTCTGATGGGTGTGACCGTTCTCGGTTACGACGATCAACTGGTCGAGATCGAGGCAATCGCGGCCGTCGTCGACTGAACTCGAACCGAACCGGGCGTTCCTACCGAGGATCTTCATGAGCAAGGGCCCGGTAGCCCTTTGCCCCCGCACGATCCACTGCGGCTCGCACAACAGCGAAGATGGCTCCCTGCAGGGCTGCGGCGATCAGGACTTCCTTGCTCGACCTGCTCAAGTCTTTGGGCTCGGGCGCATTCTTGTCGTCACCGATGCGCTTCCACACCTGTTGGAAGACAGCGCCGGCCACGATGCCGCCCAGGACGCTGGTCGCCAGTGAGAGTGGCTTGTACATCGCTTTCGATACTGCGCTCATTGCGCGGATCCTCCGTGGTTCGATACGTACCGCCTGAGCGGCTGACCGACTCTCACTACCCAGCAGGCGAGGTGTCGAAACATTGCACCGGCAAGGCACGAAGACGACTGTCGCACGTTGTGTTCCACGGGTTTGCCACTTCTCGAGCCGGGTAGGATCGTCTTAGCGAAAGAAGGTTGTGTAAGTCATGGAAAACTACAGAATCGAACTACCGGACGGTACAACGGTGATGGAAGATTTCGTCTCGGATCGCGCCGCAATCGCATACGCGGTCGATCTGAATCACGGTTGTAGCGAGAAAGTCTCGGTATTCCGTATCACCGCCGAGGGAGAAACCATCCCGACTCGGATGTGCCCCAAGCAGAATCCTGGTTCTCGGCGTCGCGCGCGAAGCGTCCGATAGAAGCCGGTCAAGAAGCGTCGAGGCGCGGAAAGAGCGTCTCCCTTGCAAGCAGCAGCAAGGCCGCAGCGACCGGAATCGCCAGCAACGCACCGACAATACCGAGCAACGCTCCACCCAACAGAACCGCGACAACGGTCACCAGTGCCGGGACCGCCACCGTCTTCCCGATGATCTTCGGAACGAGCAGGTAGTCCTCGAGCAGACGTAACGCAATGAAGAACGCAACTGTCGCCAATGCCGTTGGGACAGAGACTGTCAGGGAGACCAGGGCGACGACAACCCCTGCGATCGTGGAACCGACTATCGGGATCAGATCGAGCAGAGCGACCAGCAGCGCCAGGATCAACGGATACGGCACGTCGAAGATCAACAACCACGCGAAGGTGCACACTGCGGTGATCACGGAGATCAGAACATTGCCGAGGACGTACCCACCCACACCTGCCAGTATCTGATCACCGATGGCGATTGCTCGTGGCCGCCGCGAATGTGGCACCAGCCGATACAGATTCGTGCGGATTCGTGGATAGTCGATCAAGAAGTACGTCGTCAGTACCGCAACGATTCCAGCGTCGGCGACTGCGCTGAACACCGCGCGCCCCGCTCCGAGCAAACCCGTCGCGAGCGCAGACCCCGAACCGTCCAGTTGGGTGGTGAGGTGCTCCTCGAGGTGATACTTCTCGTCGAGGTCGCTGACGATCGGATACCGGTCACGAATGTGTGTCAGAAGTTCGGGAGCGTGCGATGCGAACTGACGTCCCTGCTCGACCAGCGGAGTGATCGCAGCAACGAGAAACAGCGCGAGCATCACCGCAATTCCGAGGAGTACCACGGTGACCGCGATCCAGCGCCGGAAATGTCTCCGCTCAAGCCAGACGATCATCGGTTCGATGCCCACCGCGAGAAACAGCGCGACCACGATCAGGATCAGCATGCCTCGCGCCGCCAGGAGCACTTCGATCACCGCGTACGTCACGGCAACACCGGCCGCCGCGCTCAGACCGATGAAGAACGGTGAACGACGATCGAACCTCGGCCCCGGTTCGCCCAGCGGCCGGACGGGCGTCGCCAATGCTGCGGCTTCACGTTCGGCTTCCGCCATCGGATCTGCAGCTTTGACTTCACTGTCGGAATCCGGTGAGGTGTCCGCGGAACTGGGATCCATTCAAGCCACCTCACGATCCGCGCGACTTCCCGGCACGGGAGTGAGTACCCGTGCCGTGGCCGGATCAACCTCGAGGCTTCTCCGCTCCGCTTCGGGTCAGCGCGAGACCGGTTCCTACCACTCCGATAATCGACACAGCGATGGCGATGCTGGGCCAACCGTCGCTCTGCCAGTAGACGTCGTCGAGAGTGATCAGTAACGCAGCCTCGTCGACGATGAGCCCGAGTACGATGCCCAACGCGATGCCCATCCATGTTCTTGCGCGAGGGCTTCGGTCTACGAGTCCGAAGATCGCCACCCCGGCCAACAGCAGAATTCCCCATAAATAGTGATGCAGATGAGTGCCACCGGCGCTGATGTCGCCGACGTCTCTGGTGTCGATCTGGATCAACCACGTCACCAGACGTGCTCCGCCGAACGTCAACGTGAAGGCCACCCACGCCAACACCAAACCGCGGCGCGATTCGTCAACCTGATTCCATCTGCGAGGGAATCTGAATCGCTCGGCAGATTTCTCTTCGCCATGGTCTCGAGAAAGCATCCTTCATGTTTACCCGATGCCGCTCAGATCGATAATTTGGGGTAGAGAGACCGAAAACCAGTTGGAGCACAAAAAGCGGTACCCGATCTCCGAAGAGATCGGGTACCGCCTTCTCAGCTACTCGCGCAGTATTGATCAATACCAGACTTTTCGTCCGCCCACTGCGCGCCCGGTAGCACCGAGGATGGACAAAACTGCACCTACGACGACCAAGATGATGCCGACGGTGGTCAGAATGCTCAACCCCGTGAAAAAGCCGATCAACGCCAGAATAATGCCGAGAACAATCATGTGAGAACCTCATCCGGTATGCGTATCAAAATGATCTACTCAACTGACGCTACTACAGAAACTTCACAATCGATAAATCCGATAAATACATTCATAAATGCGAAACTCGTATTACTACCCAATAGCGCCTCCGTTAAAACATCAGCCTTTCTCTTATCTCTACCTCACAGTTCTACGTCCTCGATCTTCGCCTCGACCGCCGGCGTGATGTGGCTCAACACGCAGCACCAACGACCGTCTCGCCGCGCGAACACGTCGGTGGTCCACTCGTCGGCGTCGTATTGTCTGCCGCCGTAGTGCGCGGTATTGACGATCCGCGTGGTGAACAGTGCGACGTCACCGAAGAAACGCACGCGAGCGCTCCCGACGCGGTCCATCGCCGAATGAGTCAGGTCGCCCGAGGCCAGGAACTCCGCTTTGGTCGACACTCCGGATTCCGAGACGATCACCCAGTCGTCTGCCATGAAATCGCCGATCCGTTCGGCGTCGTTCGAGCACATCGCGACGTTCCACTCGTCTGCGACAGCGACCAATGCCGCACTCTCCTGATCCGACATGTCTTCTCCCTCTACCGTCGTCACCCTCGGCGGGTGATGCCCCGACGGCAGGGTTCCCGCAGGGTGGACTTCGAACCGACGTGCACGACGAGAGGGCAGAGATGACAGACACCAGTCGCACCGAGCTTGCAGCTCAGGCGTATATCTACGGATTTCCCCTCGTTTTCAATCTCGACCAGGTCCATCGGTATGTTCACAACGGTGTCGGAGCGAACCCCGCCGCACCTTTCAACACCTTCAGCCACGCCCGCACACTGGCCGGGCCGGCAGACACTTTCGTCACGATCAACAACGACACCGTGTATTCCATGGCGCAGATCGATCTCTCTGTCGGCCCCGTTTCGCTGCACGTCCCCGATACCGATGGCCGTTACTACGTCCTCCAGTTCGTGGACGCCTGGACAAATAATTTCGCTTACGTCGGGCATCGGGCCACCGGCACGAAGAGCGGAGACTTCCTTCTCGTCCCACCCACCTGGACGGGAACCCCGGCGGACCAGACCACGGTGATCAGATTTCCCACGAACATTGCGTCGATCGTGGGCCGGTGGGCATGCGGTGGCGACGACGACCTCCCTGCGGTGCACGCCTTGCAGGACGCCACCACGCTGACCGTCGTCGACTCCACCGGAAACTCGGCGGGTCTCCCAGTGCCCGAACCCGGGGTAAGCCAGGACCTCCTGTTCCTCGAGAAACTCCGCATCTGGTCACAGGCGTTTCCGCCGGCCCCGCGCGATCGAGAACTCCAGGATTCCTTCTCCCCGATCGGAATCACCGAGCATGGGGCCTCTCCCTACGTATCGCTGTCTGCCGACGAGGCAGCCGCGTTGGCTGACGGATTGACGATCGGTGAGAAGAACCTGCTCGAGGCCCTCACGAAAGGCTCCAGCCCCGAAGTCAACGGATGGAAGCTCACATTCCACGCCTTCGACTACAACCTCGACTACTTCGAGGTCGGCACAATCGACGATTCACAATTCAAGATCGCCGATCCCAAGTTGCGCATCGTCGAACGCGCCGCGGCTGCCAAGGGCGGGCTGTGGGGCAACCACCCTTACGAAGCGGCGTACATCATGACCTACGTCGACGATCAGAGCGAGCAGTTGAATGGAACCCACACCTACACAATCAGACTCGACCCCACTCCGCCGGTGAGCGCCTTCTGGTCGCTGACGATGTACTCGGTGCCGGACTTCTTCCTCGTGGCGAACCCCGTTGACCGATACTCGATCGGCGACCGCACTCCAGGAATCGTCCACGACGCCGACGGTGCGTTGACGATCACGATCAGCGACGAGGAGCCGAAAGATCCCACGGCGAAGGCAAACTGGCTGCCCGCACCGCGCGGGGATTTCCGACCGGTACTGAGAATGTACGAACCTTCGCCCGCCGTGCTCGATCAGTCCTACGTCGTCCCCGCCATCACTCGCTCGCGAGAATGACGGCTCGCGTCTGACGGCCTGCCTGTGCGGGCCGTCAGACGGACGCAGAATCAGGCGTGCGTGCCGCCGTCGATCCGGATCTCCGTGCCCGTGATGAAGGCACCATCGTCGGATGCCAGCATCGCGATAACTCCCGCAACACTTTCCGGCCCGGCCATGGGGGCACCACCGGACTCCAGATCAGTGCTCAGAATCGGTGACAACTTGCCGAAGAGCGACCAGTCGGTGTCTTCCGGCAAGTACGACGCCGTAGTGTCGGTGATCCCGCTCTTCACACTGCCTGGAGCCACCGCGACGGCACGCAGACCCTGCTTGCCGTATTCGAGAGCCAGTGCGTGAGTGAAGGACTGGATTCCTCCCTTACTTGCGGCATACGCG
This sequence comes from Rhodococcus sp. NJ-530, assembly GCF_003860625.1. Taxonomy (NCBI): domain Bacteria; kingdom Bacillati; phylum Actinomycetota; class Actinomycetes; order Mycobacteriales; family Nocardiaceae; genus Rhodococcus; species Rhodococcus sp. NJ-530. The sequence goes on along the minus strand of NZ_CP034152.1, from coordinate 1,253,837 downwards.
GCCATGTACGGGTGCGCGAAGGCCGCGGAGGTGGAACTGAAATTCACCACGACTGCGTTGGCGGTGGCGAGGAGAGCCGGCAGTGCCTGGCGGGTGACGAGGAAAGTGCCCGTCAAATTCACGGAGAGCACCTGATTCCACAGGTCCAGCGAGGTCTCGTGGGTGTGCCCACCACGCAGTATCCCGGCGGCGTTGACCAGTACGTCCAATCCCCCGAGAGTCGAAATCGCCTGACCCACAACCTTGATGACGGAACTCTCGTCACCGATATCGACGACGACGGTGTCGAGGCGATCCTCCGTCGAAGCATGTTCTGCCGATTTCCGGGTGTTCGCCAAACCCTGCTCGGAGATGTCTGCAGCGACCACGCGGCCACCTTCGGCGAGCAACCGCAGCGCGGTGGCCTGCCCGATTCCAGATCCTGCGCCGGTGACGAGAATACGACGACCTTCGAAACGATTCATTGCTGTGTACCTTTCACGAAAACGAGTTGGCTGGCATTCCAGGCTCGGTGGCGCCGACACTCACAACTCACCCGCGAGAAACTTCAGGTACGGGAAATGCGCAGCACTGCAACAGGTGTGGCACTGCGAAATCTCGGCGAGGCAATGCTCGCCGAAGTGGCGAATGTCAGACGGATCCGGCCGGTGCGGCCAAGGCTCTTTCGATCCAGACAAGACCGGACGGGCGGCGGTCGATCGCCTTACGCCCACGTCGGAAAGTCGCTACGCCGAATCGGGCCGTGCGCAGTGCACGGCCGGAAGCGAGAGAACAGCGGCGTATGGACATCACAGGCACGGTAGCAGCGCCGGCACCACTCGCTCAACCGCGTCGTTTCGAGACCCGAATCATTCAGGTAATCAGATGTCACTTCTGGACAACTCGCTCGACTTAGGCAGCACTAACCTGGCGGCATCCCGAAAACCCGATCCAGGAGCACAGTCGATGACACATGCAGACGCCTCGCGCACAACAACTCCCCCGACGACCGTCCTACGGACCGCTGACCACAATCGCGGACTCAACGACGTTCTCGCGATCGTCGAAGCGATGGAGCGACCGAGCGATCACCTGCTGCGGATCACGGCTCGTTTGACGGAGTCGACCGACGATCCGACCTGGTCACGCCCGAATGTGACCGTACGCATGAATCTCGGGCCGGCCCTCGACGACGCTTCGCGCGTGTACACGGTGCGTTCCTACGATTCAGCGAGCGGATCGATCGTCGTCGATGTGGTCCTGCACGGACAGACCAGTCCGATGATGAGGTGGGCAGCAGCGTTGGCCGTCGGTGACACCTTCGGCCTCACCGGTCCGCGGCCACACTTCTTGATCCCTGATGTTCCTGGTCGACGTATCGCACTTTTTCTGGACGGCACCGCAATACCCGCATTGCACTCGATCATCGAGCAGTTACCTAACGACGTCGTCGGAATCGGCTGGGTCACAACAGATGACGAGGTCGCCTTCGCCGAACTGCCCGCCCTCCCCGGCCTGGAGCTTCACCGCGTGAGCGCAGATCCGGCCGAGCCCGACGGCCCACTTGTGGTACGAGCACGCGAGCTTGCCAATCCCGCGAGCTACGTCGTGTGGGGCGCCGGTGAACGCAACGAGATGCGCGCAATCCGGAAGCACTTTCGATCGACCGTCGGACTCGACAAAAACGACGTCGCGATATTCGGATACTGGAAGGAGGGCGTCAGCAACACCGAAATCGACCTCCGTCGACGCGAGAACTACGAGCGCATCCTCGCCGACGGCGGAACCCTCACCGACATCGACGACCTGGCCATCGAGATCTGATTGCCTCACACCAGCCGACCTGACCGGCGGTGCACTGCGGTGATAAGTTCCTCTGTGCCAGCGGACCTCCACACAGGGGGTCAGGGAATCCGGTGTGAATCCGGAACTGACGCGCAGCGGTGAGGGTGACCGCCCGGGCTTACGCCACTGGATGAGAATCTGGGAAGGCGCTCGGGTGGGGCGATCTCGAGTCCGAATACCGGCTGGCAGCAGGGGTCAACAGGCGCCTGTTCACACGGTAACGGGCTCCGCGAACGAGCCCCTGCGAGAACGAGATTCCATGCGTCTGTCCAGACTTCACCTACCCGCCGCCGCCGTCGCTGCCCTGTTGTGCGCGTCGTTGGTTGCCTGCTCCTCCGACGACAGTGCTGCCCGACAATCCAACTCTTCCGAACAATCGCGCGTGACAGTCCAGAACTGTGGCCGAGACGTCACGGTGGAGCGACCGATCGAACGGGCAATCGCGGTAAATCAACCTGCAGCAGAGATGCTGTTCGCGCTGGGAGTGCAGGACCGGATGGCCGGGTACGCCATGAGCGATGACGATGTCCTCCCCGAACTGCGCGAGGCGCGTGGTCAGGTCCAGGCGTTCGACACCGAGTTCCCGTCATTCGAAAGTGTCCTCGAACGCGAACCGGACATGGTTTACACGACGTTCAACTACACGTTCACCTCGGAGGGCATCGCCGACCGGATCAAGTTCACCGACCTCGGTGTCGCGACATATCAGTCACCCAGCGAGTGCACCGGTCAGGATGCCGAGCAGAGCAAGGCCCTCACGCTCGACGACTTGTACGACGAAATCGACGACGTGGCAACACTGTTCGATGCCAAGGACAAAGGTGTCGAGCTCACCGAGAGTTTGAAGGATCGCGCGGCCACCGCCACGGCGGCACTGGGAGCTGAGAACGTGACGCTGGCGTGGTGGTACGCAGCCACGAAGACTCCGTACTTCGCCGGGTGCTGCGGTGCACCGGGAATCATGACCGACGCGGTGGGTGCGAAGAACGCCTTCGACGACAACAAGCAGTATTGGCCCGAAATCGGTTGGGAGAGTGTGCTCGATCGAGACCCGACCGTGCTGGTGCTCGCAGATCTCGACCGCGGTGGAGACGGCGACAGTGCCGCAGACAAGATCGCGTTCCTCGAATCGGACCCGGTCGCCAGCAAGCTCACCGCAGTGAAGAACAAGCGTTACATCATCCTCGAAGGAACGACGATGGATCCCTCGATCCGCAATGTCGGTGGCATCGAACAGCTCTCCGACGGGCTGCGCCAGTTGGGTGTGGTCTAGATGTCCGCGCAGATCAGTGAACTGGTGCGTCGGTGGGACGACCAGCAGGCGGCATACATCGCCGACCGTGAGAAGCGCTTCGACGTGATTCTCGACGTTCTCGAATTGCAGCACGCGCACGCCCCGTTCACGGTTGTCGACCTGGCCTGCGGGCCGGGTTCACTGAGCGCCCGGATTCTCGAGAAGTTCGAGCATGCGAGCGTTGTGGGGATCGATTACGACCCGATGCTGCTGGAGCTCGCCCGCCAGTCGTCGACGCGTTTCGGTGACCGACTGCAGCTGATCGACGCAGATCTGGCGGGAGCCGATTGGCCGAATTCGGTGGCTGCGCCGGTTCAGGCGATAGTGTCGACAACCGCGCTGCACTGGTTGCAACCGCAGCAGCTCGTCGAGGTGTACCGGCAGTGCCGCGAACTGCTGAGTCCGGACGGAGTCCTGCTCAATGGTGATCACTTTCGTTTCGACAGCCGCTTCCCTGTCATCGGGCGATGGGCGAAGGCTCACGACGAGCAGACGCAACACTCCGCCTTTGCTGCGGGCGCTCCCGAGTGGGAGAGCTGGTGGGACGAGTTGCGGGCCACTCACGGCATCGGGGCACTGACCGACGAGCGTGAGCGCAGATTCGCCGGACGTGACGCCACCGCGCCCACAGCCGTCGACTTCCAGTTGGCGGCGCTCGCGCAAGCAGGTTTTCGGGAGTCGGGGACGGTCTGGCAACTGTTCGACGACTGCGTGGTCTACGGCGTGAGATGACGACAAGAGTTCGGCTGCGTGACAACCCGACGACCGTCACCCTGCTGTGGATGATCGGTGTTGTCACGCTGGCCGGATCGGCTGCCGTGGCAATCACGTTGGGGCCGGCCGGTCTGTCGGTCGGTGAGGTGGCTTCGATCGTCATCGGCCATCTCGGCGGTACCGCGGCGGACGTCACCCCTATCCGTGACGGCATCGTCTGGGACCTCCGTCTGCCGCGTACCCTGCTCGCCGCGCTCTGCGGTGCCGGTCTCGGGTTGTGCGGTGCGATCATGCAGTCGCTGCTTCGCAATCCGCTGGCCGATCCGTTTGTCCTCGGTATCTCGTCCGGCGCCTCGACCGGTGCCGTACTGATCGTGATCCTCGGAGTCGGGTCGGGAGTGATCGGCTTGTCGAGCGGCGCCTTCATCGGCGCGGTGATCTCCTTCGCCCTTGTGTTGCTGCTCGCCCATGCGGCCGGCGGCACGCCGGATCGGGTGATCCTGGCCGGTGTCGCCGCGACCCAACTGTTCTCCGCGCTCACCTCGTTCATCGTCATCACCTCGGCCGATCCCGAGCAGACCCGCGGCGTGATGTTCTGGCTCCTGGGCTCACTCGGCGGCGCCGACTGGCTCGACGTCGCACTCTGCGCTGCGGTGGTCGCAGTCGGCCTCGCGGTCTGTCTGACTCACTCCCGCGCACTCGACGCCTTTGCCTTCGGCGAGGACGCGGCGTCGTCGCTGGGGGTGAACGTGTGGCGGGTGCGTGTGACCCTGTTGTTGGCAACAGCCTTGATGACCGCGGTGATCGTGAGCGTCGCAGGCGCCATCGGCTTCGTGGGCCTGGTCCTCCCGCACGCGGCGCGGGCTCTCGTCGGTTCGAACCACCGCCGACTCCTGCCCGCGTCCGCACTGATCGGCTCCATCTTCCTTGTCTGGGTCGACGCTGTGGCACGCACAGCCATTGCGCCGCAGGAACTCCCGGCCGGTGTGGTGACCGCGCTGGTCGGTGTGCCTGCGTTTGCCGTCATCCTCTGGAGACGGAAGGCCAGGCCATGACACTCGAAGCTACCGGCGTCAGTTGGCGGGTCGGCGGGGCGCTCATAGTCGACGACCTCGACGTCTCGCCTACAACCGGAAGTACGGTGGGGCTTCTCGGCCCCAACGGTTCGGGGAAATCGACGCTGCTGAAACTGCTTGCCGGGCACAATCGTCCGACATCCGGTGTCGTGACCCTGGACCGAACCCCGTTGTCCGACTGGAAACGCCGCGACATCGCGCGTCGGATCGCGACCGTTGATCAGCACAGCAACACCGAGATCGATCTGACGGTCGCGGAGGTAGTCGAACTCGGACGCACACCTCACCGCGGACTGTGGGGTGGGCAGTCGGATTCCGATCGCGACGCCGTTCGGGCAGCGATCGAACACACCGACCTCGCCGGCATGCTGGACCGGTCGTGGCACACCCTGTCCGGCGGGGAGCGCCAACGCGTCCAGATCGCGCGCGCCCTCGCTCAGGAACCTCACGAGTTGCTACTCGACGAGCCGACCAATCACCTGGACATCAACCATCAACTCGAATTGCTCGCGCTCGTGCGACGCCTCCCCACCACCACGATCATGGCATTGCACGATCTGAATCTGGCCGCCATGTTCTGCGATTCGATAGTGATGCTGAACCGGGGATCCATCGTTGCCCACGGAAGCCCGACCGAGGTCCTCACCGCTGACCTGATAGCCGAGGTCTACCAGGTCGACGCCGAGGTTCGCCTGGACGGTCCCGGCGGAGTACCTACCGTGCGATACCTTCCACCCGGCTCGAACTAGACGCACTCGGAACTGTCATTCACGCGAGAGCATCGCCACTGCTTCGCGTTCGAGGTCGACGTACGGTTCACCACTGACGTCGATGGCCACCCGGCTGAGCGTTCCACCCGTGAACGCCCACGGCGACTTACCCGGGTAGTCGTCGGTTACGGGCTCCCCGCTGTCACGGCCTGCATTGAGCCCTTCGCCGCCACCGATGCTGAACTTGCCTGGCTGAGTGCGGATTCTGCCCTCACCGACTTTCCGATCGCCGTAGTAGAGGCCGAGCACCCCGTGCGCAGTGCCCGGCGGATCCTCGCCTTCCTTCTCGAAAGTTGCTGCCAAGATCATATTTTCGCCGATCGGAAGGTCTTCGGTGGCATCAATCTTCTGCTGTTCACTGCCGAGGAAGTTGTACACGTAATGCAGGCGGTTGTCCTTGACGTACAGCGAATGACCACCGAACCTGCCACCATGCGAGAAAAGCACACCGGTCGCACCGGGTTCGGCCAAATCGACAACTGCCCCGATCGAGAATGAACGATTACGAAGGTTGACGGCGACGGCCTCCGGCACCTCGGCTCCGCCCGGGCGGTAGACATACCGGTTTCGCGGCGGGGCCAACTGAGGGCGAGGCGTGGTGAGAAGTTCGACACCGGACCGATCGTCCAGTGGCAGAGCTTGATTGGCACCGGCCTCGTGGAACCACAACCCCACCAGCTCTGCCAGCCTGCCGGGTTCTTCATCCGCAAGGTTCCGGAGCTCGGCTCGGTCCAACTCTGTGTGGTAGAGCTCCCAGGTGTCTTCCGAGAAATGGCCCCACCCGCTCAGAGTCGGGTGCGTGGTGACGGCCTTCCAGCCGTCATGCCAAATTCCTCGTCCTCCGAGCATCGAATAGAACTGGGTGTGCTTGGCGGTGGGGATGTTGCCGGCATCGAAGCTGTACCGCATGCTCACGCCTTGAATCGGGTGCTGGGTGTACCCCTTCACCGTGTCAGGCAAGTCGACGCCGACGCAGTCGAGCAGAGTCGGGACGACGTCGATGGCGTGATGGTACTGATCTCGAATCTCGCCACGGGCATCGATGCCCTCCGGCCACGAGATGATGCATGGGTCGCAGGTTCCACCGTTGAACGAGTACCGCTTCCACATCTTGAAGGGCGTGTTGAACGCCATCGCCCACCCGTTGGGATAGTGGTTGTACGTCTCGGTGCTGCCCAACTCGTCCAGCTTCGCCAGGTTCTCGGCTAGGTCGTCGGGTACGCCGTTCGCAATCTTGTTCTCGTTGACAGATCCGTCGGGTCCGCCCTCACCGCTGGCACCGTTGTCGGAGACCACCACGATGATCGTGTTGTCGAGCTGCTCGATTTCTTCGAGGTATCCGAGCAGGCGTCCGATCTGATCGTCACAGTGCGAGAGGAAGCCCGCGTACACCTCCGCCATCCGTGAGAACAGTCGCTGCTCGTCAGCGGAGAGAGTGTCCCAGGGGCGGGTGAAATCCAGCGGCGGGAACGGTTCGCCGTCGGGCCCGGTGCGGGTCTCAGGAGTGCCTATCGGGTTGAGTGAGGGCAGGGTCGTGTCTTTCGGGACAAGTCCCATTTCCTTCTGTCTGGCCAGAATCTCGTCCCGCATGGCTTCGTACCCTGCGTCGAACCTGCCTGCGTAGCGATCGGCCCATTCGCGGGGCGCGTGATGCGGAGCGTGTGCGCACCCGGGTGCGTAGTAGAGAAATACAGGCCGGTCCGGAGCTATCGACTTCACGTCACCGATGTATTCGAGCGCTCTGTCGGTGATATCGACGCTGAAGTGATACCCCTCTTCGGGCGTCGACGGCTGTTCGACGGGGTGGTTGTCGTGGACGAGATCGGGATACCACTGATTGGTCTCGGCGCCGAGAAAGCCGTAGAACCGCTCGAATCCGCGGCCGACCGGCCAATTCCGTTTCGTGGAAGCAAGATTCATCTCGTCTTCTGCGCACAGGTGCCACTTGCCGACCATCGCGGTGCTGAATCCCTGCTCGACCAGAACCTCGGCGAGCGTGGCACATTCGGGAGGGATGTGACCGTTTCCGCCGGGAAAACCGACCGCGCACTCGCTGATGCAGGCCATGCCGTTGGTCGTGTGGTTTCTCCCGGTGAGCAGACACGATCGCGTCGGGGAGCACAGCGCTGTGGTGTGCCACTGCCCGTACCGCAATCCGTTGCCCGCGATGCGGTCGATGTTCGGCGTCTCGATCGGTCCCCCGTAACAACCCAAGGCGCCGTATCCGACGTCGTCGAGAACGATGTAAAGAATATTCGGTGTGCCGGCGGCGGCCTTCGGCTGCTCGTACGGGCTCCAGTCGGGAATCGAATCGCGAATATCGAGGTTGACGACGCCTTTGAATGCGTTGGCCATGATCTGGCTCCTTGTAGGTCATCTGATTTCCAGCCTCTACGGCCGCATGGTCAATCGCATACCCCGATTGTGCTCACCGAAGCGCTGTCGCCCGAAATGGGCGATGCCACTTTCGGCAGGAAGTCCGAGTATGAAAGTGCCGGGTCTGTCATCACCTCACTGGAAGCCAGGGACCACATGAGCAGTCAATTCGTTGAAGCCTCCACCTCCGATAACCCTGACCCGCTTCCGAGCTGGCAGGACGGCACGCCGAAACAGGCCATCAGGCAATTCGTCGAACGCGCGACGACTGAGGGAAGTCCGGACGAAATCGCACCGGAAGACAGGATCGCAGTCTTCGACAACGACGGAACCCTGTGGTGTGAGAAGCCGATGCCGATCCAACTCGACTTCATCCTGCGCCGCCTCGTCGAGATGACCGCCCAGGATCCGTCTCTTCGCAACCGTCAACCGTGGCAGGCTGCGTTCGAAAAGGACTACGCCTGGTTGAACGAAGTGATCTCGAAGCACTATCGCGGCGACGACAGCGCACTGAAGGTGCTCGCGGCCGGTGTCCTGGCGGCATTCGCCGAAGTCACAGTCGACGAGTTCGAAACCCACGCCGATACCTACCTGCGCACTGCTTCGCACCCCACTCTCGGTCGCGAGTATCTGCACTGCAGCTATGCACCCATGGTGGAGTTGCTCGATTACCTTGCAGCCAAGGGATTCTCGAACTACATAGTCTCTGGCGGCGGACGTGACTTCATGCGTCCGATCAGCCAGGAGGTCTACGGCATCCCCCGAGATCGCGTCATCGGCAGCGGCGTGGCCTTGACGTGGAAGGACGACGGGCACAGCGGCACAATTCTCCGTCAGCCCCAAACCGATGTCGTCGACGACGGGCCGGCCAAGCCCGTACAGATCTGGAACCGAATCGGCCGACGACCTGTCATCGCGGCCGGAAACAGCAACGGTGACCTACCTATGTTGAAGTTCGCCGAACACCCGAACGTTCCGGCACTTCGCCTTCTGGTGCTCCATGACGATCCGGAACGCGAGTTCGACTACGTGGACGGGGCCGAGCACGCACTCGACGTCTCGCGCGCAAACGGGTGGACGGTGGTGAGCATCAAGAACGACTGGAAGACAGTCTTCGAACGATTCGCCGAATGACAGTATTGATACGTGACCCTCGATGATGTCGCCGACGAACTCTACGGCCTCGACCCCGGCGAGTTCGTAGAGGCGCGTACAAAGCATGTGAAGACTGCCCGGGACGACAACGACCGCACACTGGCCGCAGAGATCGGAAAACTTCGGAAGCCGACCACCGTGGGGTGGTTGGTCAATCTCATCTCGCGCGATGCACCAGAGGATCTGGATGCACTTCTCGCGCTTGGCGAATCGCTACGCGACGCTCAACGCCATCTCTCGGGCCCGGACTTGCGACGGCTGACGACACAGAGGCAGCAGGTGGTGCGGAGTCTCGCCCACAAATCCGGTGAGATCGCCGCTTCGCGGGGAAAGAGCGTCGGCGAGGATTCGTTGCGCGATGTCGCGCAGACTCTCAATGCCGCCCTGGCCGATGAGGAGACTGCCGCGCAGGTTCGACTCGGACGGGTCGTGACCGCCGCGAGTTACAGCGGTTTCGGGCCGGCGGGACTTGCTGTAGTGGAGGAGGATTCTGCACAAGACGCCCCTGCGATCCACACCGAAGAACACGCTCCGGCCAAGTCCACTGCTCCGGATCGCAAGGCCGAACAAGCCAAGGCGAAAGCAGAATTGAAGGAAGCCAGGGCAGGCGTCGAGAAGATCCGACGACGGGTCAAGGCCGAGACCGCCCAGTTCGAGGATGCCAGGTCAAAGCTGTCCGACCTCGACCGTCGCATCGAAGAACTCCGCGCCGATCTCGAACACGCAGAACAAGAACGACAGTTCGCCAAGAACACCGAGAAGGCTGCCCGCGTCGCAGTTCGAGAGTCCGAGGAGAAACTTCGCGAGGCCGAGTGGCGGGTCGACGAAGCAGAAGAGGCCCTCGACGAGATGGAATGAGTTGTACGTTCGGAGTTCTTGACCTCTACAGCAGTTCAGGTTCTAGCGTGATTTCATGACATTCACCCGAATCGAACGACTACCTGGCCACACAGACTCTCGGTCGCCTCGCGACGGTTCAACGGAACGGAACGCTGCAAGTCAGTCCGGTCGGGTTCCACTACAACCCGGATACAGCCACGATCGACATCAGCGGTTACAACATGACGGGCAGCCGTAAGTTTCACAATGTCGCAGACAACGGTCGGGTCGCGTTCGTCGTGGACGACATCGCATCCGTAGATCCATGGCGGGTCAGGTGCGTCGAAATCCGTGGACGGGCAGAGGCTTTGGATGCTACAGGTGCTGCTGCGCATGGTCTCGACGCGCCGATCATCCGTATCCACCCCGAACGCATCATCAGCTTCGGCCTCGACGACAAGGAGCTGGACGTCCACCAGTTGGTCGTGAACGGACGTGACGTCGGAAGGCGCGAGTCGAATTGATCAGCCTGCGGCGGCTTCGAGCTCACTCAAGGATTCCTCGAGATGGCCGAGGAGCCGCTGCAAGTGCGGAACATTGCGGCGACAGCCGACGAGCCCGAACTGCATGGTGTCCGCGTAGCCGATGACGGTGATGTTCATCGCCTGCCCGTCCAACGGAATCGATGCCGGGTAACAGCTCTCGAGCTTCGCGCCATTCCAATAGCGCGTCGTTGTCGGGCCGGGGACGTTGGAAATCACCAGATTGAAGACTGGACGCCCAGTGATCAGTCGGGATGAACCAGGGATCAGCGGCAGCCCGAGACCCGCGACGTTCAATGCACTGAGCGCCGTGATCTGCAGGGGCGTCAGGCCCGACATCAGGGACTTGGCGCTACTCATCGAGTCGTGAACTCTCTGAAGTCGGGCCGCCGGATCTGCCAATTCGGTTGCCAGATCACACAACACCGCACCCACGGCATTGCCGGAAGCCTCACCCTCTTCGCCTTTGCGAAGGGATACCGGCACCATCGCGATCAACGGTTTGTCCGGCAACTCGTCCAGTTCGATCAGGTATCGCCGTAGCGCACCCGCGCACATTGCCAACACCGCATCGTTGAGCGTCACGTCTGCAACGCAGCTGACCTTGCGCAGGCGCTCGATCGGCCACGACTGCGCGGCGACACGCCTCGCTCCGGTGATCGGGACGTTGAAGATCGATTTCGGGGCAGCAAACGGCAACGGTGCGACGTGGTCCTTCACTGCCGAGGCAGCGGCGTTCACTATCGCAGGGCCGACCCCGACCACATCTTGCACAGTCTCGATCACGGAGCCCACCCGCCTCTGCAGGTCCAGCCCGCGACGGGCACGAACCCGCCCCGAAGAAGGTCGTTGCGCCCATGGAGGCATCGAATGTCGATCGTGCGGATCCGACGAGAGGCTGCGGTACCACGCCTGAACAGCAGACACACCATCCATGAGCGCGTGGTGCGTCTTCATGTACACGGCAACTCGGCCGTCGGCGAGACCTTCGATCACGTACGCCTCCCACAGCGGCCGATGCCGATCGAGCAGCGTGCCGTGGAGCATGGAGGTCAGCTCGAGCAACTCGCGGACTCGACCCGGCTTGGGTAGCGCGAGCAACCGGACGTGATACTCGAGATCGACGTCTGCGTCCTCCGTCCAACGCACCGGCGCGAAGTTCGACAAGAACTGCACCGGCTTGCGGCGAAAGAGTGGCCGAATCGAGTCGACGTCGGTGAGCGAACGGTAGAGCGACCTGGCGAATTCGCCGTCGTCCCCTTCCGGCGGAACGAAAAGCGACAGGCCACCGACGTGCATGGGATGCTCCCGTGACTCCATCAGTAGGAACATCGAGTCGAGCGGCAGCATCAGCGTCATGGCGATCCGTTCTCTCGGGCAGCTGCCCGGAGTACCGATCAGCCGCTGTTCGACAAAGTTACTCGCCCTGACTTCCCTCATTGGCGACTCCGACAAAACATTGCCCCCTCGATTTCGACAGGAGTCCGATATTCCCGTCGACGAACGCCTTTTCGGGTCGAAGCACCTCACAGCGATTCGCGGGTGAATGACGAGACACAGAGCACTGCAACAAATTTCAATCCTCACAGCCACAAGTAGTAGCGGAGGCGATCGCAGTAATACTTTTGTCGGAATTGTTTCAAATTGTCTGTACATCCAAGTCACACGTGACTACCGTCACTCATCATCACAATCCCGACTGGTCGGTTGTACCCAAAGGAGAAATACATGTCCCGACGTTCGACGTCGCGTGGGCTTTTCGGCGCACTCGCCACCGCAACTGTGTTCACCACCGCCGCTGCGGTGGGAAGCTTGTCAGCAAGCATTGCAGGAGCCGCCCCGGCAGCGGAGATCCCCTTCGGCGGTTGGGATTCATGTCCGATCGACAATCCCGAGACCAGCACCTGTATGGACGTCACGGTCACCGGCGGAAACATGAAGATCGGCAAGCTTTCCGTCAACATTCCCGCCGGGGCGATGCGCATCGCAGGCGGAGTTGCATACAGGGAGAATCCAGAGGCTGAATTCGGATTCGACCAAGTATTCATCCCACCCAACGACAACAGTCGGGGATCTACGCCAAACCCATCGACATCCCCGGGGGCGCACTCGGAATCGACCTGCCATTCAACAATCTCTTCGGACTGAACAAGGCTTCGGCCACCGTAGAGTCGACGTCTGCACTCCCCACCGTGGACGCATTTCAGCTTGGTGTGAAGCTACCCGTCAAACTGAAGATCGCGAACCCTCTCCTCGGCGGCAAATGCTACCTGGGCTCGGACAACAACCCCGTCCAACTCAACTTGGATGTGACCGAATACGGTGTCCTCGAAGAGGTTCCAGGTTTCCCGGATACTGCCGTCGTTCGAAACACCGGGCACACCGGACAGCCCTTCGCGGTCCCGACAGCTTCCGGGTGTGGCCCGTTCGGCGTTCTGAATCCAATCGTCAACTGGCGCGCCGGGCTTCCCTCGTCCACCACGTCCAACTCCCTCGCCACGACGAGTGACGTCTACAACATCGGTGCCGACAGCCTCAGGCCCCAGCCGGCCGGCTCACCCGAACCCGCTGCCGTCGTTGCCGAACGTAGTGCCAACTAGCAATCCAACCCACTGCCACAGAACCTTCATCGACGACAGATTGCCACCTCGAAACGGAGTTCACTTGTCCATGCGCACAATACGATTCAGAGCCGCGCTCGCCGTCGTCGCAGCGGGAGTCCTCACTCTCGGGGCGGTGTCAACCGCGACGGCGGCCCCGCTGCCCAATGCGCCGTTCGGGGGCTGGGGAAAGTGCCCGATAGCCAATCCGGAGACAAGCACCTGTGTCGATGTCGTCGTCAAAGGCGGCGAAATGAACATCAACGGGCTCAAAGTACCGATTCCTTCCGGCTCGTTGAATATCGCCGGCGGTGTCGCCTATCGCGAGAACCCCGACGCAGAATTCGGGTTCGACCAGATCTTCATTCCTCCCACTGACGGCACCAAAGGCGTCTATTCCACCCCCATCGAGGTACCAGGAGGAATCTTCGGGCTCGGTATACCGTTCCCCGGCGGCTTGACCACCATCAAGGCAACAGTCGAACCGGTCGCGTTGCCAACAGTCGACGCATTCCAACTCGGTGTCACACTTCCGGCAAGATTGAAGATCTCCAACCCCTTGCTGGGCGGCAACTGCTATCTGGGTTCTGCGAGCAACCCGATCATGTTCAAACTCGGAGTGTCCGAAAATGGTGTCCTGGAGGAAGTTCCAGGATTTCCGGATACCGCCGCCGTCAGAAACGTGACGCACGCCGACCAGACGTTCGCGGTACCGGGCGCATCTGGATGTGGACTGTTCGGCGCATTGAATTGGGCAGTCAATCTTCGCGCCAACGTTCCGTCTTCGAGTGGTCACAACTCGTTGACCACCACAAGCGATGTGTTCAACATCGGCGCCGACAGCCTGCGGACGCAGTAGAGCAAGCACCGGCGACTCACGAAGTATCACCGACAACAAGGAGATATCGATGACCCATGCAGTTCGCCGCACCACCATCGTCACAGCTGCCGCCGCAGCCGCGATTGCGGTCGCAGCCGGCACCGCTCTGGCTTCGACCGTCGTCACTCCAGCGGGTCAAGCCGTGACTGCTTCGAGCAGCAATCTCAGTATCAAGACAGGAACGATCACACTTACCTGCTCCAGTACGACGGGCTCCGGGACCATCCCATCCGCGCCGGGTAATTCCAACACCGGCACCGGCGGAGTCAACGTCAATATCGGCACCCCCAGCCTGACCGGGTGCAAGGCTAACGGCCTACCCGCTGTGGTCACGACCTCCGGCTCCTGGCTATTGAACGTCTCGGCAGACACCGGATCGGCTCAGGGATCCCTGGTCATTCCTGCAGGAGGCGCAGTCGTCACGATGCCCGGATCAACATGCACAGTCACCGTCGGGGCCAGCACTGTCGGACCGCTGCCATTCGATATTCCCAACCAGCGCGTCGTGGCAAGCAACACCGGCACCGTGAACTACACACGCACCGGCACCGGACCCGTCTGCCCCGCCGCAGCCACTGGCACGGCAACAATGTCGGGCACACTGCAGTTCGCATCGGCCACACCGATCAACGTGACACCGTGACGATCGACAGCTAGACAATAGGGCTCGTTGGGGGATCGACGCTTCCGTCGGTCCTCCAACGAACGTCCTGTGGACCGGGTCCGCACACGATCGCCTTCGGTTTCGCCACGAAGCGGACCGGCGCATTATCCATCTGCTGCTTCGGTGGCGTCGAGTAACGCGTCAAGGGCGCGGTGGAGCTCGGCGAGTTCCCGCCCTCCGGTTTTCGTCAGCACTTCCGTATTCTTTGCATCCAATTGGCGGACAATGTCTTTAGCGAGCTCTATGACTCGTTTGCCCTCGTCACTGAGATCGAGGCGAACGGCTCGCGCATCGCGTCTATCGCGTTCACTGACAACAAACCCGCTCTTCTCCAACGCTCGCACGAGCTTGGATATGTAGATTCGCTGCAATCCTGTGTGCGCTGAGAGTTCTCGCTGACTCGGCCTCTCCCCCGCACTCACCAGACCATGCAGAGACGCGAGCACTGAATACTGGGCGTGAGTCAACCCCAGGTGCGCGATCGCTCGGTCAACCCCCGCCCGCCAGCGCAAGCCAAGGTGCCACACCAGCGACCCTGTCGTCCATGTTTCTCGATCTTGCATACAAATAGAATACATGGCTACTATCTCAATTAGAGTATATGGAAACTATTTGAGGAGTCGCAATGCCCACAATTCCCGTGCTCGACTCGACCATGGCCTACCGCTCGCGCGGTGAAGGAACACCCTTCGTACTCATCCACGGAAACCCCACATCCTCGCACTTGTGGCGAAACATCCTGCCGCAGATAGGAAATCTAGGCCGCGCACTTGCCCCTGACCTCATCGGAATGGGGCAGTCAGGCAAACCGCCAATCAACTACGGCTTCCTCGACACCGCCCGCTACCTCGACGCCTGGTTCGACCAGATGGAACTCGACGACGTCGTACTCGTCGGACACGACTGGGGCGGGGCACTTGCACTGGACTGGGCTGCCCGCCACCCCGATCGCGTCCGAGGTGTGGCCTTCTTCGAAACGATCCTTCGTCCGATGACCTGGGACGAACACTTCCCGGGAGAGGCACGGGCACGGGTGGAAGCTCTGAGGGACTCCGACACAGGAGAGACGAAGGTACTCGACGAGAACTTCTTTCTCGAAATAGCGCTTCACAGAACGGTTCTCGGTGAAATGACCGAAACCGATGCCGAGGCCTATCGCTCCCCTTATCCGTCACGAGAGAGTCGCCGACCCCTTCTCGAGTGGCCACGATCCTTCCCCATCGAAGGAACTCCCGGTGACGTGAATGCACGTGTGGCGGCGTACAGCGATTGGCTCGCAGAAAGCACCGACGTACCCAAACTTCTTCTCACCTTCAGCGGCCCCGCAGAACTTCTCATGATCGGACCTGACGAAGTCACGTGGAGCCGATCGAATATCGCAAATCTCGAGGTGGAACAGTGCGGTCCCGCAGGACATCTCGCCCCCGAGGATCAGCCTGCGGCCATCGCGGCGGCGATCACCGAATGGACAGAGCGGCAACACTGTTTCAACCGCGAGTGACGTGGGACCGTCGCCAAGTACTCTGAGCGCCGGTTTCCCCGACCCATGCGGTAGCGATCCAGACGATGCTCCGAAATATGGGACCGACACCACCTCCGCCGGATTTGTCCGATATAACTAACTGGCGAGTACGCCGGTTGGGACGAGGTCGAGAACGAGGGGGCGTGTGTGGTGAACGAGGACGGGTTGGGGCGAACGTCAGGATCGGGGGCTCCACACCGGGTGGGCGGCTTTCTCTATCACCGCAACGGCGACCGGTGGGAGTGGTCGGACGAAGTTGCACGGATTCACGGATACGAACCCGACCAAGTAGCTCCGACGACAGAATTGATGCTCTCGCACAAGCATCCCGACGACCGAAGACACGTTGCCCAAACACTGCACGCCATCCGCACTTCAGGCGGACCGTTCAGCAGCCGCCACCGCATCATCGACACTGCAGGGGATACTCACTCGGTAATCGTCGTCGGCGACAGCGTCGTGGACGAGTCGGGTGCCGTGGTCGGCAGCTCAGGCTTCTACATCGACGTCACCGAAACCCTCGACAGCACGGTGAAAGCGTCTGTCGACGTGCTGGTCAACGAAATCACCGCTTCTCGCGGAGTAATCGAGCAAGCCAAAGGCATGCTCATGGTGATCTACGGCATTTCGGCCGATCGCGCCTTCGACATACTCGTGTGGCGTTCTCAAGAGACCAACGTGAAACTCCGGGATGTTGCCGAGCAGTTGATAGTTCGAACGCTTGACGACTTCCGGGTCCCGACACTACTGCGGACCCGATTCGATCACGTGCTGTTACAGGGTTGAATGACAACAGGGTTGAGGGATCTGCTCAAGGCGGTTCCCGTGGCTGGCTGCTCAACCTCGAGGAACCTCGCCCGCATTGATTCCGGGACGGTCCGATGCGGCCTATCCCCGTTGTTACCCAACGCGGAGTAAAAGGAAACTACTCGTCGTCAGACTTCTCGCCGGAGGTCTCCTCGACCAGTTCAGGCGCCTGTTCTCGCGTTGCCATTCCCCCGTCGCCGCCCTTGTCCACGGGTCCTGGGTGCCCACCCTTGGGCGACTGGTCGTTGTCGTCTTTGTCGGTCATGCGATCGTCCTCATCATCTCGTCGTCTCAGTCCTGGAGCCGGTGCAAAGAGACCGGGACCCAGCTCCATCTCAATCTAACGCGCTCAGGACTTCTCGCAACCCTCACCGATTTTGTTTGCATTTCAGTGCTTTCGGGCAGGTGACTGCGAACAGCATTTCCACGATGAGAGGTCGATCCCAGTGCGCGCAGTGACTTGGCAAGGCAAACGGAAAGTAAGCGTCGATACGGTTCCGGACCCGAAGATCGTCGAACCCACCGACGCGATCATCAAGGTCACCACGACGAATATCTGCGGATCCGATCTGCACCTGTACGAGACTCTGGGTGCGTTCATGAATGCCGGCGACATTCTCGGCCATGAACCGATGGGAATCGTCGAAGAAGTCGGTTCGGAAGTCACGAATCTCGAGATAGGTGACCGCGTCGTGATTCCGTTCCAGATCTCGTGTGGCAACTGTTTCATGTGCGATTCGAGCCTCTACACACAGTGCGAGACGACGCAGGTCCGCGATCAGGGAACGGGCGCAGCATTGTTCGGCTTCTCCGAGCTCTACGGCTCGGTGCCCGGCGGGCAGGCTGAGTACCTCCGAGTACCGCAAGCACATTTCACACACATCAAAGTTCCCGAAGGTCCCGCGGATTCGCGATTCGTCTACCTCTCCGACGTGCTCCCCACCGCTTGGCAGTCGGTCGAATACGCCGACATTCCGCCGGGTGGGTCCGTGACAATCCTCGGCCTCGGACCGATCGGTGACATGGCGGCTCGTATCGCCCACCACAAGGGGTTTCGAGTAATCGGTGTGGACCGTGTACCCGAACGCCTTGCGCGCCTTGCCGAACGCGGCATCGAGACCCTCAACCTGGACGACTACGGCAGCAAGATCGGCGATGCCATCAGAGACGCGACAAACGGCCGCGGAACCGATTCGGTGATCGACGCTGTCGGTATGGAAGCGCACGGGTCTCCGATCGGAAAGCTCGCGCAGCAGTTCGTCGGACTCCTTCCCGATGCTCTTGCCGCGCCTGCGATGCGTAACGCAGGAATCGATCGCCTTGGCGCTGTCTATTCGGCCATCGACATCGTTCGGCGCGGCGGAACCATTTCTTTGATCGGTGTCTACGGCGGAATGGTTGATCCGCTGCCGCTGATGACCATGTTCGACAAGCAGATTCAGCTCAGGATGGGCCAGGCGAACGTCAAGAAGTGGGTAGAGGACATCATGCCCCTGCTCACTGACGACGACCCACTCGGCGTCGACACCTTTTCCACCCATCAGCTGCCGCTCGATCAGGCGCCACACGCCTACGAGATCTTCCAGAAGAAGCAGGAAGGCGCGGTCAAGATCCAACTGAAACCGCACCTGTAGTTCAACGCCGATCAGTTCGACGGTTCATCCGCCACGTCCGCATCTTGTTCGCGAAACCACCGATCGTCATACTCACACCTCACACACGCTCGACAGAAAGAACCTGAAACCGAAATGGCTCGCGAACTTACCGTCTCCGACAGCATCGTCGTCAGCTCCGACGCGCTTTCCCTCTACGAGGTCATCAGCGATCCCACTCGTATGGGTGCCTGGAGTCCCGAAAACATAGGCGCAACCTTGCGGGGAGACCGCGAAAGCGCTTTCCTGGGCATGGAGTTCGACGGGCACAACAAGCGTGGGCGCGCGCAGTGGACCACGCGATGCACAGTCACCGCTGCCGAGGCCGGGAAGCTCTTCGAATTCCGTGTTCACAAGATCGGCCTCGGTACTCCCCGGATCCCCGCCTCTATCGCAACCTGGCAGTACCGATTCTCGCCGGTGCCCGACGGAACCCGAGTTACCGAAACGTGGACCGACGACAGGCGCGGCTGGCCGGACTTCGCCGCCGACATGTTCGACAAAATTGCCACCGGAGGAAAAACCTTCGCCGACTTTCAGCGCGGCAACATCCGCAAGACGCTCCTGAACCTCAAGAACGCAGTTGAGCAGGAGGTTTCCGGAATCGAAGGTAACGTCGGCTGACCGGCCGACACCATTTGTGGCAGTTTCTGCCACTTTTGGTACAGTGCGGATATGGCAACAGCCCGCCGCACTGCACTACTTCTCCGCGTCTCGCAGAGTTGTGCTGCCGCTTTCGTCGAACGCGGCGACACTTCGACGACCATCGCGGAGCTCGCCGAGCGGGCAGAAATCTCCGAGCGAACGTTCTACCGTTGCTTCGCCACCAAAGAGGAGAGCATCTGGCCGATGCTCGACGAGGGAAACCGCAGTCTGGCCACGGCACTCAGCGCGCAAGCCCGCGAATTCGGGCTCGCAGCGGCTGTGAAGAATGCCTTTATCGCATCGGTCGGCGAGTCCTTCGAGCCGATGACCCGATCACTGATGCCCATCATCTTCGGTGATGCGGCACTCCGGAGAGTTTGGGAATCAGCAACTTTCGAGACGATGGAACTGATTCGCCCAGAAGTCGCACGCCTGATCGACCGTCCGGAAATCTCGCTCGACACCACAGCGGCTTCGGGCCAGGCAACACTTGCGGTAGTCGCCGCACTGCGTGAGATGGCAGACCTCCGGACGCCCGCACCCGAGGCCATCACCCGCGCGCTCGGGGCGTTCTCGAAGCCATATCTCGCAACACCAACAGGTAAGGAACAATCATGACTCAGGATCTCTCCGGAAAAGTCGTTCTCGTCACCGGCGGCGCACGCGGCCTGGGCGAGGCGTTTGCCCGCGGCATCGTCGCGGGCAACGGCCGCGTCGTCATCGGCGACCTACTCGACGACGACGGTCGAGCAGTGGCCGAATCTCTCGGCGACGCAGCGCGTTACGTTCACCTCGACGTCACCGATCCAGCGTCTTGGAAGTCCGCCGCCGAGTACGCGGTATCCGAGTTCGGCGCGATCAACGGTTTGGTCAACAACGCCGGAATCTCGGCGTCCGGCCAGACAGTCGCCGAGGAACCACTCGAGACGTTCCAGCGCATCATCCAGATCAACCTGGTGTCCGTGCACACCGGTATCCACACGGTGGTGCCGTTCATGAAGGCAGCCGGCGGCGGATCCATCGTGAACATCTCCTCGGCCGCCGGCCTGATGGGCATGGCTCTGACCAGCGGTTACGGCGCAGCCAAGTGGGGCGTGCGTGGGCTGAGCAAGATCGCCGCCGTCGAACTCGGCCGCGACAAGATCCGGGTCAACTCGGTTCACCCCGGCATGGTCCTGACGCCCATGACTGCACCGACGGGCATCAGCCTCGAAGAGGGCGCATTCCCCAACAATCCGTATCGCCGTGTCGGTCGCCCGGAGGAGTTGGTCGGCGCGGTCACCTACCTGCTTTCCGACGATGCCTCGTACACAACGGGTTCCGAGATCGCCGTCGACGGCGGTTGGACTGCCGGCCCGTCGATCGAATACATCGCCGGCCAGTAAGGGAGAGATCCGTTCCCGCCCGAATCTGCGCATTCCGAACGCCCTCAGGTGAATACCAAGCTCTCCCTGATTGCATTCGGAGAAGACAACTTTCGCAGTCGCCGCAGCGCCCGATGCAGGTCGAGTGACACCTCGTCTGTCGTACGGGCAAGCGACGTTGCGGTCGCCTTTGTATCGAGCCCGACGATCAGCCGCAACACCAGGACATCGCGTTCGACAATCGGGAGCGTTGTCGGAGGCGGGAGCGATCCACCGCTGAACCCGTCGGATGCCGCCCGAGCAATCGCGATGCTTGTACTCGCGTACAGCACGCGTAGAAAAGGCTGATACGTCTCCGATCCGTCGCACACTGCCGTGAGAACGGCGACGCACGCGGCATCCGCGGCGGAATCGGAAACGGCCTGATCAAGCTCGGCGCGGCACCGCAGCACAACCATCGGACGAAACGCCGCATACAAACTGGCCATGGACTCACGGCTACCGCTCCGCGCCGCGGCGGCCAATACATCCAGCGAGCCTTCCTGCAACATGGGCTCACATCTCTCTTTCTCGACGGGACATTCGTTGTGCGGTCCGAGAGATCAACTGGAACCGAACGGTCCCACGAAGTGGTTCCGGCGGATGGTCATGCCACGATCAATCCCCTGCCCGAAGGATTCTCGAGTCTCTCTCTCAGCCCTGAGGCACACCCCAGTGAAGTCCTGCATCCTTGCCGCTCACTGGCACTGACCTGGCAAATTCCTGGCAGGATGCTGATTCAAACCGAACGCCTTGCACTGCAGAATTTTTCGATCCGGTCAGCGTGTATTTGCTGCTCCAAGTCCGACCGTTCCGTTCCAGGCGACGAGGGGTCACACGGGCGTAGGGTCGAGAGAGTTCGGCTCAGTCGTCAAGAGCGGAAGGACACCCAGACAATGCGGAGCGATGGAGATACGTGGGACATCGTCAGTAGCGTCGGACTTACCGCGCTGGCAGTGGCAACGTTCCGAGCACTGGAGAGCACCCGTCCGGACGCGATCATCGAAGACAAGTTCGCATCGTGGTTCGTAGAAGCTGCAGCCGAGCCGCATTTCACAGCTCTTCTGAAAGATCCCACGCTCCTCGAGGACACCCCCTTCGGCGGTTTCATGGGGTTGCGAACCAGGTTCTTCGACGAATTCTTCTCGTCGTCAACCGAATCCGGAGTAAGGCAGGCGGTAATCGTTGCAGCAGGGTTGGATTCGCGTGCGTACCGGCTGGATTGGAGCTCAGGATCGACGGTATTCGAAGTGGATCAGCCAAAGGTGCTGGAGTTCAAAGCCGAAGTGCTCGCTGCGCACGACGCCCAGCCGAAGACCGATAGACGCACTGTGCCTACTGATCTGCGAAACGACTGGCCGGCCGCACTCGAGGAGGCTGGTTTCGACCCGAACGAACCCACAGCCTGGTCGGCGGAAGGCCTGCTCGCCTATCTCCCCGGCCCGGCCCACGACGCCCTGTTCGAGCGGATCGACGAACTCTCGGCCACCGGTAGTCGCTTGGCGGTGAACGACTTTCCGGCCGGAACCGACCCGAGCAAGCTTGCGGCCATCAGATCCAAGTACTTCGCCAAGGACCCGTTCGGAGACCTGGACATTTCGCAACTGTTCTACAGCGACAAGCGATCCGATCCGGGCCAGTGGTTGGCTAAACACAATTGGACTGTCCGACGCTTCAGCTCGGTCGAGTTGGCAGAACTGTACGATCGTCGGATCCCCGAACTCCCCGAAGAAATCGCAGCGCTGTCAACGCAACCGTCCTTTTTGGCCGCGACCAAGAACTAGCTCTCGCAGTCATCACGAAAGTTCTTCGAGTGCAGCCTTTCTCCCATTTGTCCAGCGGCAAGGCGCGTGTCACCACTACAAGTGGTTGACGGTACTCCAGAATGAAGCGATTCAGTACCTCAGGCTGAGTATGTCTACACCTCAGACGGACGCGCGCCGAAGCCCCCACCGCGGCACCCGCTACGGTCACAATCCCTGACAGCTCCGTCGGCAAGCAGATCACCTGGCTTCTCAGTGCGTTCAACACGAACACGCCGTTGACCCAGGAAGAAATCGCCGAACACTTCGGGCCCACTGCACCCGTAGTCCTGACACCTCCGGACTTCGACTCCATCCGAGCCGGACAGCCTTGGACAACAGTGAATTACAAGGGAGGCGACTCCGACGGCACAGTTTCCATCACCAGCACCACCGGCGGTGCGTTCGACGTCAACGTCGACGTCGACGGCAACGGGCTGATCCTCGGAATGGCGATCACACCGACCAAGGACGTTCATGTGCCGGCCGCATCTTGGCAAGAACTCGAGGCAGCTGTCAAAGCGCTTCCCGCGCCGACCAATCTGACCGTCACCGAGGTCACCGAAGGAAAGAACGCCGAAGTCTTCAGTGTCGGCGACACCTCACCACAGCCCACAGGGTCAACGATCATGCTGTACGTTCTCGGCGCGGTCGCGACGGCCGTCCAGAACGGGACACTCTCCTGGGATCAGAAGCTCACCATCACCGACGACCTCAAATCGATGCCCGGCGGGACCATGCAGGACCTGCCATCGGGAACTGAAGTCACGGTCCGAGATACCGCCGGCAAGATGATCTCGATCAGCGACAACACCGCCACCGACATGCTGATCGCTGCTGTCGGGCGCGAGCAGGTAGAAGCCGAATTCGCCCCGATGGGCATGGCAAATCCTTCGCTCAACATCCCGCTCAAGCCGACCCGCGCACTGTTCCAACTCGGCTGGGGTGACCAAGGCGCACAACGTATCGCTTGGCGCGACGGAACTCCGGACGAGCGTCGAGCGATACTCGCGGCACTACCTGACGGCCTGGTGGACATCCCGGCGTCTGCATTCACCACCCCCGCATGGCCTTTCGACATCGATTGGTTCGCCTCGCCCGCCGACCTGCGTGCCGCGTTGGTCACGTTGCAAGTGAGGGCGAAGACCGAGAGCGGCGCACCGGTTCGAGACATTCTCGCCGAGGATCCGGCGCTCAGTGACGAGTCCGCGAAATGGTTCACTTACGGCGGATTCAAGGGCGGCAGTTCCATCGGGGTCCTCGCGGGTGCCTATTACGTGGAACACGACGATCGTGCCTGGGTTGTCACCATGCAAACTCATGGTGACGACGCTGCACTGGTTGCCGACCCGGCTCTGTACTTCGATCCGGTCGACGACGCGATGCTCTTGATCCAGACGGATGCAACCAGTTAGTGCCCAGTGGCGGGCCGAAACCATGCACCCCGATTCATTGCCTTCGCCGATGAAGGCGCCGGACACAGAGAAGCCGCTGCACATCCAGTGTCATCCGGATGCACAGCGGCTTCGCTAAGTCTTAGCCCGTGGGGGGCTCGGTCTCGTCCGACGAGAATCCGTCGAAGAATGCGATGACCTTCTGAAGAAGTGCCGCGATGTCGAAATCTTCCAAGCTACCCATTGCGTTCGTCCTTTCGTTTAACACTGAGGATGAAACGTGCATCTTGCAATTTCCAATGTAAAGCATGAAAAGCATTATTTCTCGACCGCGCGACACTTCGGTTGCAAATACGTCACTCAGCAAGATATGGGCAAATCACCGGAAATAACAGCTCCCACCCGCAATATTTCGGTCTTACGCAACCCGCTTATTTCCCCAATTCGCAAGTGGGTAAATCTTGAGAAAAATTTCCCGGCGCGTCGATCACGAAAGATATTCCTGGTGAAACTCTCAATCCAAGAACACAAAGACAGAGGAAGCTCCGACACAGCTGACACGCAGTTTTGCCCGCCTTCAAGAGTCGTCATCCACGCACATAGTGGACACTCGTCTGCGATAACGAACCGGTAGCAACACAATCCCAGGCACTTTCTCCCATCTTCTGACTTTTACCCATGACCACTGAAGATTTGCGCTGGTGAAACGCAATACCAGTTCGAAAGTTCCACAACTTCTCCGGATGCTGTGCACGCGATTAACTGATCAAATATCTGTTGACTCACCGAACCCACACACTCCGCCAGAACGCCACATCCGAATGCTGGACGTTAGTTTAGATGGGTTCGCATTCTCGGAATCTGCTCGATAACGGCGGCCCCACGGATAAAGCCGAGACTGCACCACCGCAGGCCGCCAGGTCATGATCCGCGACTCGGCGAAGGGCGTGCGGACAAGTCCACACGAGGGTGAAATAGGGGGTGAGACATGCCTTGGGGTCTCGTTTTACCGAGTCCGACACAGTACGTTTTCCCAGGCACGCCAGTCCCCAGATTCATACGGTGTGCAAGGACTCGTTGACGCTTCCGAGATGTTGGCAAGGCCGACCACAGGCCCCGTTCTCCCGACGAGAACGGGGCTTCCTCGGGTCGGTTTCCGCCTTCGACCGACCGGGTAGACGCGAGCATGGGCGCCACCTGCTCGACCGAATCCACCGCTGGCCGCCACGAATCGACGACCCCGACTGTCGGCGTCGAAGAAGAATTCATCCTCGTCGACCCGACCTCCTGGTTGCCGTCCACCGACAATGTTGCGGTTGCGGAAACCGCGTCGACACTGGGGTTGGATCTTCAGCTCGAGTTGTCCCGCTGCCAAGTCGAGACCAACTCTCCCGTGTGCCATGGCATCGACGAACTCCGAACCCACTTGATCGACATGCGTCGGCTCGCGGCAAAAGCTGCCGAGTTGAACGGCTGCAGGCTGTTGGCCGTCGGCGCACCGCTTTCGGGGCCTTCGCGTTTCGAGATCAGCGACTCGCCTCGCTACCGCCGGATGGGCGAACGCTTCGGCGCCCTCGCTGCCGAACAAAGCATCTGCGGTTGCCACATACATGTGGGCGTCGCTGATCAAGTACAGGCCGTGCAGGTCTGCAATCACGTGCGCATCTGGTTGCCCGCCTTGTTGGCACTGAGCGCCAATTCCCGTGTCCACCAAGGAGTCGACACCGACTTCGCGAGTTGGCGGGCGATCCAATGGTCCAGGTGGCCAGTCGCCGGGCCGCCGCCGTACTTCGAGACCACCGGGGACTTCGACACCGCGGTTGCGAAGATGGTGGATTGCGGCGTGATGCTCGACAAGCGGATGGCCTACTGGGATATCCGACCTTCCTGCCACCTACCGACCGTCGAGATCCGAGTCTGCGACGTTCAGCCGACAGCAGAGGATGCAGCGCTACTTGCAACCCTTGGACGGGCTCTGGTGGCAACTGCGTTACGCGCGATAGACCGGGGCATCGAGGCTCCGAACATTTCCCTCGAGAGCCTCCGCCGCGCAACCTGGGTGTCCGCGAAGGAAGGCGTCCTGGGAGCGTCGATCGATCCGATTACCTCACAAAGAATTTCAGCCACGGAACTGTTGCACCGGCTCCTGATCCATGTCCGTGACTCCCTCGACGAGGGAGGCGAGTACTCGAGCGTGGAGTCGGCGCTGCAGCTCAAATCAGTCACAGGCAACGGCAGCGACTGGCAACAGCGAACGCTGCGCCAGGTCTGCCTTCGGGAACTGATTGCGCGTGCCGTTCAGCGCACCGTACCGACCGCGCCGACTGGCACGGATACGCACGACGAGCCGACAACGGATCAGTAGTAATGCCGCCGACCACCGATGGCGTGCCCGGCCGCGCCCAGCGCGTACAGGATGATTCCGATCACCAGCAAGACGACACCAATCGTCCACAGGATCGGAATGTTCACCACGAAACCGATTATCAGCAGGATCACGCCGAGGATGATCATCACAAGCTCCTTCAGTGCGTTCACTCGGGCGGATACGCCCGCCTCGAGCCGCATACACCGCGGATACCCGTCGGCAGAGCGTTTCATACCCACTCTGACCGGGTATTTCGCTGGGCACCATAATATTTGAAGAATCGAGCCCGCCATGATGAGAATTGTGACT
Organism: Rhodococcus sp. NJ-530; assembly: GCF_003860625.1. Taxonomy (NCBI): domain Bacteria; kingdom Bacillati; phylum Actinomycetota; class Actinomycetes; order Mycobacteriales; family Nocardiaceae; genus Rhodococcus; species Rhodococcus sp. NJ-530. The sequence goes on along the minus strand of NZ_CP034152.1, from coordinate 1,227,221 downwards.
CTGATCGTTCTGATCTGGCTGATAGTCGGGGCCGTCGCGGCCGGCCAACGCGGCTACTACAGCAGTTCGCCGACCAACTGCGCCGGCGTCGGGACCATCGCGCTCACGGTCATCGCGGGTCCGCTGAACTACTTCGGCGTGAACCCCAAAGTCACCGATTGCACGCTCCCCCAGCCCACCGAGTGAGCTGCCGGAAGTCCACGCTAAACCGACTAGTCGTTACCCTGGAGGTGAGTCGACACACATCGAAGTGAGGGGCCACCATGACCACTGCACCAGATCGCACCCGAATCGAGTTCCCGGACATCAGCTCGCGTGCGTGGGAACACCCAGCCGATCGGGCTGCATTGGTGACGCTCCGGACGCTTCGGGGGTTCGACACTGTCCTACGGACACTGTCCGGACTGCTCCAAGAACGTCAGCACCGCCTCATGTACCTCGCCACGTCGGTGCGAGTCGACGAACGCCAGTTCAGCGACCTGAACGACCTGCGCCGTGACTGCGTCGAGATCTTGCAGGCCGACGAGACACCCGAGCTGTTCGTACTCCAGACCCCGATGGTCAACGCCTTCACCATCGGCATGGACAAGCCGTTCATGGTGGTCACTACCGGCCTATTGGACGTGATGAACTACGAGGAACAGCGGTTCATCATCGGCCACGAACTTGGCCACGCGCTGTCCGGTCATGCTGTGTATCGGACCATCCTGATGCATTTGATGCGACTGGCCGGAACCATCGGATGGCTGCCCGTCGGCGGATGGGCATTGCGCGCGATCATCGCCGCCCTCATGGAATGGCAGCGCAAGTCAGAACTGTCCGGTGATCGTGCCGGACTGTTGTGCGGGCAGGACGTACACACCGCGATTCGCGTCCAGATGAAATTGGCGGGCGGATCCCGAGTCAGTGAAATCGACATCGACGCGTTTCTTGCCCAGGCCGCCGAGTACGACGCCAGCGGCGACCTCCGCGACGGTGTACTCAAGCTCCTCAACATCGAACTGCTCTCTCACCCGTTCTCGGTGCTTCGCGCCGCCGAGCTCAAGAAGTGGGTGGACAGCGGAGACTACGCCGCGATTCTGCGCGGAAACTACCCCCGTCGCGGCGATGACGACGGAGCGAAGATCAGCGACGAGTTCAAGAATGCAGCCAAGACCTACAAGCAGAACTTCGACGAGTCGGAGGACCCTTTGATCCGCATGGTGCGCGACATCGGTAGCGGGTTGGGCGGTGCGGTGGGCGCCGTGGGGAATGGCGTCGGCGATGTAGCGTCGGACATCAAAGAACGATTCACCCACTGGCGCAAGAGTTCCGACAGGTCGAAGGGCACTGACGACGCCGAGTAAGCAGAATCGGGACCTGCCGCCGAAGGCAGTCGGCGACAGGTCCCGGGCTCTTGGCGTGAAGGTGATGCAGGCTTCCCTCTGCACCACCCTCACGTTCACAGACAGTACCAGCAGTCGAACAAACGTGCGAACTGAAAGCGGTCGTGTCGAATCACCGGTTGTCGGGTACGCGGCATAGGACCACTACAGAAGGGAGCCGACATGCATGCTGGGCGACTGAAGAAGGTCGGTTCGAGTGACGGCCCGTTTGCCTCCGTGTACTTCGAAGACGTCCGTAACCGGGAAGATGCGCGCGAGCGCTTCGAACTCGAATGGCGCTCGATGCGCAATCAACTCACGAAACAGGGAGCATCGGAATCGCTGATCGCACGACTGGACGAGGTGAAGGACAACCATCACGGCATCTCAGGTCGCGCCGGACGCGCGATCGTCGCCACTTCCGAGGCAGTGCTGATCGACGATATTCTGCTCGAACCTGCCGGCTCCATTATCGCGACCTTGGGCGAACTGCCCTACCTGATTCCACTGATCGCACATGGATACGACACCGAACCGTTCCTCATCGCCAAGGTCGACCACACTGGCGCGGACCTGTGCGTGCGCGATGCTCGCGGGCGTGACGTGTACGGCGAAACGGTAGACGGAGACGGCTTCCCGGTCCACAAGGCACACGTGGGCGGTCAGGAGCGATACACCGACAGCCAAAGCCTCGTGGAGGAGAATATCCGGAAGAACCTGACTCAGGCTGTGGAGCGCGCGGCGGCGCTCGCCCGTGAACACAAGGTCGCGCTGGTAGTTGTCATCGGAGAAGTACAATCCCGCAAAGCTTTTGCACAGCTTTTGCCGTCGACGCTACGGGTGGTGGACGTCGAAAAGGGTTCGCGTTCAGTCGGTTCGACACCCGCCGAGGTGTCCAAGTCGATCCGCGAACTGATCGACACGCAGCGACTGCGCAGAATGGATGTGGAAACCGAACGCTACGTCGCCGAGCAGGGCCGGGACTCCGGCCTCTCCATCGACGGGACCGCACGCGTCCTCGACGCCCTCGAACAGGGCAAGGTCGAGACGCTGCTGCTCACCGATCCCGACGACAAGGAAGTCACCAGTGGAAAGCTGATCGGGCCCGCCGATCGCGTACTCCCTTACATCGCAATCGGGACCGGCACCGAGTTGGTACAGATCGACGAACGCCTCGTTCTCGCCGACGGATACGGCGCGATACTTCGGCACCCTTGAACGCCGGAGCCTGCTGATCAGATTCGGTGGCGAGCACGTTCTATCGAGAAGCGTGCTTGCCCACCGAGTCCGGGAAACCATCGGCAATTGCTGCGACGAGTTCCAGATATGCCCGTGCCGTGCGCTTGTTCAACAACTTCAAGTCGATCGGACCGCCTTCGCCCAGGTGATCGTCGTAGGGCAACGTCTTGACCGCTCGCACTCCACGCTGAGCGAAAACGTCCTCGAGTTGATCGAGGTCGAGCGAAGACGAACCCGGCCGCGTCGAATTGATCGCCACGACCGACCTGCTCACCAGATCTGCGTATCCGTGCTTGGTCAGCCAACTGAGCGTTGCTGCAGCACTACGGGCACCATCCTGAGCCGTCGGGCTGACGACAACCAAAGCATCTGCTTCGTCGAGAATTCCGTACATGGCCGAGTGCATGATTCCGGTGCCACAGTCGGTGATGACGATGTTGTAATGCACCTCGAGAATTCGGAGAGTATCGAGGTAGTCCTGCTCGTTGAACGACTCCGAAGTTTCCGGATCTGCCTCACTCGCAAGGATTTCGAGTCGGCTGTCGCCTTGCGAGGTGTAGTAGCGAACATCGCTGTACGTACGAATGTCACCGTCGGCCAACAGATCACGAACGGTCAGGTGATGTTCACGTCGTTCGCGATCAGCCAGGGTCCCCAGGTCGGGATTGGCGTCGATGGCTACGATTCGATCCCCACGGATCGATGCTAACGTCGAACCGACAGTTTTGGCCGCCGTGGTTTTCCCCACTCCACCCTTGAGTGAGATGAAAGCAATCTTGTACACGCCGCGCACCGTTCGGTTGGCACGGCGCACGAGAGCCTGGTGTTCGAGTTCGGCAGCCGACTGCCCGGTGTTGATCCGGCCCCCGGTGAGTTTGAACAACACACTGCCCAAACCGCGTTCGGGTGGACGCTTCGCCCGCTTGATGATGTCCAGGTCGTCGACGGAGGTCATAGGCCTGGGCGTCGAGGTCCGGAAATCGGTCGGCTCTTCACGACGTTGCTGGCGCATCCGCTGACTGGGCAACGGTTTTGCTGCAGGCTCGTCGAATTGTGGTGTGAAGGTGACGGTTCGAATCGACGTTGCATAGCCGTCGTCGGACGCGTCGAAATGGCCGTCGCCCTGAGTCGTTCCGGAGTTGTTCCCCAGGACTCCGTTATTCGAACCGTTGTTATCGCTGCGCACCGTTTTCCTAGGTCGAGTTCGGAATCATTTCGGACATAGCCTCTCGGACGCTATCACTCTGGCGGGCTTGCCGTTCTCTGCTCAATACCGTCGTGGCACAACAGACCGTTACACCCGCACTTCGATGACTTTGGTCCCCAAGCTTGTGCCGATCTCAGCAAATACGAACGTCGTAACGATATGCGGCACAGATATCTTCATCTGCCGCTAGAAACAGCCTTCCGCAATGTCAGGGCAAATCCCTTGGTAACAAACGAGAAAAGGGAGGGCGATCGCCTCGGCGATCACCCTCCCTTCATGGACAAGTGTTCAGCTGCTGCAGAATTCCGAACTGCCGAGACTTCCGAAAATCGTCGACAGATCCACACTTCCGAACGAACTGCCCGTATCGCAGCCGTCGGCAGTGAGCGCGAAGTCGACACCGGTGACGTCATTCGTGCTCAGATTCACCGGAATTACTGCTGGATCGGCACCGCATCCGCTGCCGGGAACCACTTCTACGGAATAGCCGTCCTTGGCCGGCTTGTACTGAAAGAAGTAGTCACCGGAATCATCCGTCGTTGTCGTCGCGATTTGCGTGCCGGCATCGAGGAGATTCAACGTCACGTCAGACGCGCCGACCCCGTCAGCACCCGGACACCCAGTGACAGTTCCGACGATGCTGAACACCTTCACCAACTCGAAGTCGATCCCGGTCGCGTCGGACGTCGTCAGATCTACCGCCGTCCTGTCGGGTACGGATCCGCATCCAGCCGGCGAGTATGGACTGACCGTGTAATTGCCCGGAGGAACGTTCGTGATCGTGTATCCGCCACCCACCCCGACAGTGGCCGAGGATATCTGCGTCGAGCCATCCCATACGACCATCCATATCCCGACCGGATCGCCAGTATCGCTACACGAGTTGACAAGGGTGCCCGACACGGAGCGTGTGACCGGGTCCGCCGAGGCCACCGAAGACAGGAAGAGACCGAACGCACCCATCAGGGCGAATATCGCAAAGAATCGACGCCTCATGAAACTCTCCTATGTGTTTGCCCTGCCGTCGACCCGTTGCCGGCGACCAGAGCCAAGTCTGGCACCGGAAAATGACCGTCACGTTTGTTTCACCCGGTCCTCGGCAAAGTTTGGCGAATCGGACAAATCCCCCACCTAACGCGTTCGTCGGTCGGCCACCGAAACGATCCCGACCGATCACCTACTAAGCCCGGTAGTAGGCGCCTGTATCCTTTCGCGTATGACGCCGGGTCCGAAAGATGTCGCGCAGCTGCGCGGCGCTTTCGTGGGCGGCACCTCCGGCGCGGTTTCCGTCGCTGCCCACGCGCTCGGTGGCGGCGGCATGGCCCCGTCCGAAAGCGCTGTCGTGTTGCTGATCCTCGCCTGCGCGAGCGTCGGCGCGGTGGTCGCGTCCATCGACACCCGTCGCTCCCCCGCGCTCTTGCTCGCCCTCATGCTCGCTGCGGGTCAGGCCATTGGTCACGCGACGTTGACCATCGCTTCGGATCATCAACACGGCCTGCTCCTGTCCCTTCCGATGCTCGCAGCACACATCGCTGCCGTCGGAGTGTGCGCAGTGCTGATCCGCGGCGCAGAACGCGGATACGTCGTGGCCGCATCGACGGTAGCGGCAATCGTCGCCGTTCTATTGCGCCCGTGGGCAGCTGAACCGTCACCGTTCGCTGCACGTACTCGATACCGCGCCAAAGTTGTTCTACGTCAACTTCTCACCTCTGGCCTGGGCACTCGCGGCCCACCGGCATTCGTGTAACTCACCTCCCCTTTCCTTTCACGCACGTGATTACGTGCGCCACTTTGCTGTGCGCCTTTATTAACCGCCCGCGGTTAACAAAGGCGCACGGCGGGATCGAGTACACGCATGTCCGCACCCGAATTGGAGCGCGCACAGACGCGCGCGTCCAACGACAGTTCTCCCCCGAAGAAGCAGGTTGGCGGCGCCAGACCACTGATCCTGCGTCTGCACTTCTACGCCGGCGTCCTGATCGGACCGTTCATCCTCATCGCCGCTTTGAGCGGTGGCCTCTACGCGATGGCACCCACCATCGAGAAGTTCGTTTACAGCGACTACCTCCAGACCGACACCACCGGACAGATCGCGTCACTGAACGACCAGATCCGTTCCGCTCAGCAGTACCGCCCCGACTTGACGGTCTCGGCAGTACGTCCGTCCCCTGCTGCCGGCGAAACCACCCGAGTCCTGTTCACCGATCCGTCACTGGGCGAATCGGAGAGGCTCGCCGTCTTCGTCGATCCGGTGCTCGCACAGCCGGTCGGCGAGTTGGCGGTCTACGGAAGCAGTGGTTCGCTGCCGCTGCGAACCTGGATCTCCCAACTGCATCGCCACCTTCATCTCGGCGAACCCGGCCGCCTCTACAGCGAATTGGCCGCGTCGTGGATGTGGGTGGTCGCACTCGGCGGTGTCTACCTCTGGTTCCGTCGTTACCGCACCGCCCGGAACGCTCGACTGCTCACGATCGACCGAGCATCCACCGGACGAAGCCGGACCCTGAACTGGCACGGTGTCGTCGGCATCTGGATAGCAGTTGCATTGGTCTTCCTCTCGGCGACCGGCCTCACGTGGTCGACCTACGCCGGAGAGAACGTCAGCAATCTGAGAACCGCGTTGAGTTGGACGACGCCCTCAGTTGTGAAAACTCTCGGCGACGCTCCCCCTCCGGCGACAGGCGGGCACGAGGGTCACGACATGGCCCCCGCCGCCACCGGCACGCTGACGGACACCAACGTCGGACGCGTCGACACCGTCCTCGGTATCGCCAGGTACAACGGGATCACCGGTCCTGTCGAAGTATCGATACCCGCGAACGCCGAGACGGCGTTCACCGTCGCCCAGACACGTCAGCCCTGGGTGTACAGCAACAACACCATCGCAATCGACGGAGCGACGCAAAAGGTCACCGACGAGTTGTGGTTCTCGGATTGGCCACTCGCAGCCAAACTTTCGGCCTGGGGAATCCAACTCCACATGGGCCTGCTGTTCGGTCTTGCCAACCAGATCGCACTCGCCGCACTGGCACTCGCACTGGTCAGCGTGGTCATTCGGGGCTACATCATGTGGTGGCGCCGACGCCCCACTCGTGGCTCCGACTGGGCAGTCGGCCGGGTTCCTGCCCGCGGCGGAATCCGCAACCTCTCCCCGGTCGGCCTCGTTGCTCTCGTCGCGATCACGGCGTTGGTCGGCTGGTTCGTTCCGCTACTCGGCATCAGCCTTCTCGCATTCCTGCTGATCGACCTGTGCCTTGCGGCGTTCAAACGCCGTGCCACCACCTGACACTTCACGAATTACGGAGACACACATGACTGTTCGCACAAAGATATTCGCAGCTGTTGCACTGTCCGCAGCTCTCGCCCTGACCGGCTGTTCTTCCAACTCCGACAAGGAAACCGAAGCTGCACAATCCATCACAGTTCAGGATCAATGGGTCAAGGCCGCGCCGGAAGGAATGAGCGCGGCGTTCGCCGAACTCGTCAACTCCAGTGACAAGGACGTACGCGTGGTCTCGGCCACCAGCCCCGCGTCGTCTCGACTCGAGCTGCACGAAGTCGTGACCGGCGACGGCGGAACGATGACGATGCGTCCCAAGGACGGCGGTTTCCTGGTCCCTGCCAACGGGTCCGCCTCCCTCACCCCGGGCGGTGACCACCTCATGTTCATGGACCTGTCCGCGCCGCTGCTCCCAGGCGCAGAAACCGACCTCACCTTGATCTACGACGACGGTTCCAGCACCACGTTCACAGCCCAGATTCGCGACTTCTCCGGTAATCAGGAGAACTACGACCCGAATCACGGTGGCTGAGAACACGAACCCGCCCAGCCGAGCACTCAGCCGGCGGCGCCTTCTCGGAGGAGGCGCCGCCGCGCTCGGCGTCGCGGGAATAACTTGGGGCGCAACCACAGTGGTGGAGCGCAGCGAACACGAGCAGCAAGCAGGCAAGCTGGTGGAACCGTTCTACGGCGTCCACCAAGCCGGCATCGACACCACTCCGCAAGCGCACGGCACGTTCATCGGGTTCGACCTCTTGCCTGGAACCGATCGAGCAGTCGTCGTCGGAATCATGAAGATGTGGTCCGAGGATGCGTCACGGCTCACCGCGGGCAACCCGGCGTTGGCGGACACCGAACGGGAACTGGCTGTGGATCCGGCACGCTTGACAGTGACCGTCGGCTACGGCCCTGGCCTGTTCACCAAGCTGGGATTGCAAGCACGTCAACCGGACTGGTTCGAGCCGTTGCCGAGCTACGCGATCGACCGACTTGACGATCGATGGGGCGGATCGGACCTGTTGTTGCAGATTTGTGGCGACGATCCGGTGACCATTGCTCATGCTGTGCGAGTTCTGACCAAGAACGTCCGATCACTGACGACCATCCGGTGGACGCAAAAGGGATTCCGCAACGCTCGCGGCACCACGCCTGAGGGAACCACGATGCGCAATCTCATGGGCCAAGTGGACGGGACCGTCAATCCTGCTCCGGGAACAGTGGATTTCGATTCACTGATCTGGCACGACGGCGCGGGTCAGTCGTGGCTGGCGGGCGGAACCTCGTTGGTACTGCGACGCATTCGCATGGAAATGGATACCTGGGACGAACTCGACCGTTCGGGGCGCGAACTCACGATGGGGCGCACGTTGTCCAATGGCGCTCCGCTCAACGGAACCAACGAATTCGACGAAGCGGATTTCACACTCACGGACAAGTTCGGCATTCCGGTGATCCCGCCAGGATCACACATCGCGCGAGCCCACCAGACGCATGAGAAGGAGCAGTTCTTCCGTCGGGCATACAACTACGACGACGCACCCGAGAGCGGGCAGACCTCGAATTCGGGATTGATCTTCGCAGCATTCCAACGGGACATCGCCGAGCAATATCTACCGGTCCAACAGCGATTGAGTGACTTCGACGCACTCAACGAGTGGACGACGCCGATCGGTTCTGCGGTGTATCTCATTCCGCCGGGATGCACCGAGAACGACTATCTGGGAAGCGGATTGCTCGGCTGACAACCCCGGGCAACGATATTGTGGGGGCGGGATCCGAACGGATCCCGCCCCCACAGTGCCTTCTACCTGAAGTTGTTGCGTTACTTGGACTTACGAGGTCCCGGCATGACCGCACCTGGACGGGCGGTAGTCAACCTCGTGACCCAACCGCTGACGGGCCACTTCTTCAGGCCGACGTTGTGCGGGGTGACCTCGGTTCCGACGTACTTGGCAGCAAGCTCGTCGTCGACGGTTCCGTTGAACCGCCACAGTTGGCTTCCGTCGGCATTGCGAGTGGACACCTCCCATGACTGAGCACGGAAGGCACCACGAATGATGCTGTCGGCAAACACCAGAACGGGAATTCCGATCTCGGCACGAACAGCCGCACCGGCAGACCACTCGGCGCGCGCGAGTTCGTAGATCTCTTCCGGCGTTGCTCCCGGACGGGCGGAGGCCGGTACGTGGAGGACGATGCTCGGCGTCGGGAGTTCCGGCGCGGGATCAGCCGAGTAGCGCAATGCGAGTTCCTCGACGCGGGTCGCTCGGGCGTCCTTGTCCGAGATATCGCCTGCGAGATTGGTCAGACCCTCTCCCGCGTCGGTGATCCGCAAGGCTTCCACGATGCCGCGGACGACCTCGTCGGTAGTGGCGGCCGAATCCGTGGCGGCAGAGACCGAGCGGAGGAGTACGAAGTGCTCCACCGCCGAACCTGCGTCGTAGATCTCGCGGATCCGAGCGATCTTGGCTGCCGTCACAGCAGCATTCGACTCGGCCGGAGCGTCCGCTCCTTCGAGGTTCGCGAGTTCACCGAGCGCTTCGAATACCGGCGCGAATACTTGATTTCCCGTGCCGTGCCCGACATGGAACACCTGGTCGTTACGCGGGTCACGCAAAGCAAAGACGTACTGCCCCAGCCTCTTCCCGACCTTCTCGGAGAACGGCTGCGGAGCCGGCTTCCTGACGACGACCTCGGTGGACAGAGTGCGCATCACGGCCAGACGCAGTGCGTCTGGCACGCTGGTGGAACCGGCAGCACCGGAAAAGATTGCCGCCGAAGCAGCGCTGATCGAGGTGAACGTGCGGCCGACTTGCTTCTCGAGAGATGCAGAGACCGTACCGACCGCAGTCAGTTTTGCATCGAGGGTGCCGTCACCCTCGACAAGGAACTCCTTGATCAACGGAGCAACGAGCAAGGTGGAGCCGATAGCGCGAGGAACTGTCCAGACAATAGCCATGCCACGAGCCTAGGCGATCACCTCGAGACGCGAGGCGAACGCGACTCAGCCCGCCGCTGCCGGCCCGGCCAGTCCCTGCACAAGTAGGTTCCAGGCCGAGTGCGCGACTTCTTTTCGCGAGCTCTCGGCGGTCCGTTCCATGATCGCGGCGAACATCGCGATCGCCAGAATCACGTCCTCAGCGGTCACGGACTCGCGTATCTTCCCAGCTCGACGCGCCTCCTCGAGGCGTCCTTCGAGGAGATCGGTCAGGCGGGTGCCTGCCGAATTCAGTCGTGAGTCGCCGAAGGAGACGGGCTTGATGACCTCCACGAACACGATGGAGGTGGTGATCTGGTCTACCAACAATCGAAAAAGATCGTCGAGAGTCGAATCCGGATCGGCAGCCATATCTTGCAGCTCGACGATGTTCTCGTCGAACACCGCGAGTGCGAGGCTTTCGCGAGTGGGAAAGTGCCGGTAGAGGCTGCCCTGACCGACGCCGGCCGTGCGGGCGATCAGGCTGAGCGGAGCAGCAAAACCCTGAGTGGCGAACACCTCACGAGCTGCTGAGACGAGTGCCGCACGATTGCGCGCCGCATCTCTCGGCCCTCTGTTGAGAGATCCGCTATTGACGCGGCCAGACGATGTCACGCACACTACGATACCAACCGGACAGCATTGTCCGGTTGGTTGCGGCCCGACACCGGTTCACACCCCGACCCGATCGTCGTGAGCGCTCGAACACGCGCCTGCCCTCCGTGCTGCCTGTCCGTGAGATACGTCTGCCCGTGAGATACGAAAGGCAATCCCGCACCGGGAGTTGGACTCGATGAAATCGTTCACGACCATCAGAACCAGATCTGCCATCGCACTCGTCGCCTTGATCACCGTCCTTCCCGTGTGCGTCGCGTCGGCTGAGCCCGCCACTGCCCCGGGCTCGATCCACGAGAACCCGGGTGTCGCTTCCACCGCCGCAAGCCGCGCCGAATGCGGCCCGGGATCGATGCCCGAGACCGGGTTGCAGGGTGATGTTCCGGCCGAGGACCGAAACAGCGGACGCAGCCGAGACGGCTACAGCTGCAACATGTCTCAGATCGGCGGCTACTCGGGTCGCGGCGGCGGGATCACGTCCACCAACTTCGAACACTGCTCGTACGTCGGCAGTTTCTTCCCCGGGAACCTCCTGGGCCCCGCCCAGGGCGTCCAAGTTCTCGACGTATCGGATCCTGCCAATCCTGCTCTCACCGCCACGCTGACCGAACCCGCGATGCTGGCCGGAACGTGGGAGAGCCTCAAGGTCAACACCGCGCGAAAGCTGCTGGTGGGCACGGGCGTTCCGCTCTTGACCGGCGTCGGCCTGATGTCGGTCTACGACATCTCCGATTGCGCGCACCCGAAACTACTCAACCCCGGACCAGGAACCGATCTGGGGATGCTGCTGCCCATCACCAATCACGAGGGAGGATTTTCACCGGACGGGAACACCTACTGGTCTTCCGGCACCGCTCCCGGCGTGGTGAGCGCCGTCGATCTCACCGATCCCGCCAACCCGCGCGTCGTCTGGCAGGACCTCATCGGGTTGTCGACGCACGGATTCGGAATCAGTCCCGACGGAAATCGCATGTACTTGTCGAACAATCTCGGCGGAATACATGTCCTCGATATCAGTGAAGTTCAGCGCCGCGTCCCGAATCCTCGGGTGCGCCAACTGTCCCAGCTCTCGTGGACCGACGGTTGGGCCACCCAACACAGCATTCCGGTCACCTACGACGGTTCGCCGTACCTGTTCACCGTCGACGAAGGTGGTTCCGGCGGAGTCAAATTGATCGACGTCTCCGATGACGACGAACCGTCGGTCGTCAATTCGGTGAAGCTCGAAATCAATCTGCCGGAGAATCAAGACGCTGCGCTGGCGTCCGCGGCCGGTGGATCGCTGTTCGCGTACGAATCTCACTACTGTTCGGCCGATCGCCCGGTCGACCCGACGGCGCTGGCATGTGGATGGATCTCGAGCGGGATTCGGGTCTTCGATGTTCGAGATCCCTTCGACGTCCACGAAATTGCGTACTTCAACCCACCTGCTCGGACCGGCGGCAATCTCGAACTCGCCAACTCGCCACACGCTCTCGCGTCGCTCATCGGGGTACCCGTTCTCAGCACCCCGGCAATCGCGCAGTCGATCGCGCAGGGCCAGTTCGACCCCGGCCAAGCACTGAGTTCGCGGTCGGGCATGGTCGCTCTCGGCGACATCTCGACCGATTGGTGCTTCTCCCCGCCCGAATGGCGCGGGACCACGTTGTGGGCGACGTGCGCCGACAACGGCTTTGTTGCCATGCAACTCGAAAACGGTGTCTACACACCACCGGCTGACCAGAAGACGACCGTGGGATCATGACGGCGCCGCGAGCGGTCAAAGCCGTCGCACTCGTGGCTGCAGCACTGATGCTGCTCGTACTCGGCGCAGCACTACGTCCGCTGTTCGCACCCGAGAACCACACGCAGAGAGCTGTTCTGAGCGAAACCGAAATCGGATTCGTGCACGACATGGCGGCCCACCATCAACAGGCCCTCTTCATTCTCGCGCGTCTGAGTCCCGATGTGGACCCGGCGGTGACGAGACTGGCCCAGCAGATCGACGATGTTCAACGAACGGAAATCGGTGTCATGCTCGGTTGGCTGAGGTTGGCCGGTGTCCCGCCGAACAGTAGAACGCCGATGGCGTGGATGGAGGCGTCGCCGAGCGGCGCGGGCGACTCTCGTCATCACCCGGCAACGCTGGACACCGAGACCGACTCCATGCCGGGTATGGCTACGACCGAAGAACTCGAGAAACTGAGCAGCGCTCGCGGGCTCGACGCCGAGGTCCTTTTCCTTCAACTGATGGAACGCCACCACCGTGGCGGGATCGCTATGGCGCAGGCCGCCGATGCCCTGCTCGAGAGCGGGCCGGTGAAACAGTCCGCCCGCGACATGATCAACACCCAGAGTCAGGAATCCGGGCTGATGACACTGATGCTCGAACAACGTGGGGCACAACCACTGCACTGACCCGCATGTCCAGTGACTACCATAGGTGTCGACCTGCGAACTACAGAAGGAATTGACACTTCATCATGACCCTGTTTGTTCGCGGAATCGATTGGTCGAACCCGACAGCACCGCGGATCCGATGCGTCGACGACACCACTTCCGCTACGACCTTCTTCACTCACGACTCGGTTCTGCGATTCTCCGTCGACGAGACGAAGGGCCGCCGCTGCCTCGGCTGGCGAGATCTCACCGCCGAAGGTCCAGGGCACTCGCCGTGCGACCGCGGGGCGACGGTCACCGCGGGACGCCAATGCGACCGATGCCGAAATCGTGAGGGGTTCACCACGGTTCATCAGGCACACGTCAGCGGCGCGCACATTCATCCGAATGTGCGTACCTACCTCGCACAACCACAATGGCTCTACGTCGACGTATTCGCCGGTGGCCAGATGAAGGTGGGGACGGCGTCCGAGTTCCGCAAGCATCCGCGAGTCGCCGAACAAGGGGCAGTCTGCGCATTGTTCGTAGCGCGGTCGACGGACGGTTACAGCATTCGCGCCCTCGAAGCCCGAGTTTCGGAGCACTTCCACTTGAGCCAGGCAATACGTACGTCTCGGAAGATCGAAGCGTTGACAGGTCCCTTGGATCGAGAGAAACTACGAAAGTCGTTGCACCACTTCGTATCGTCGATCAAAGACGAGCTGAATGACATCGGATCGGACATCGACGGAATCGAGATCCTGGAGGCTCCCGAAGAATGGACGGCGCCGGCGTGCGCTGACGTGGTCTTCGATGCGGCACCGTTGATCGCGTATCCGCACACTTTCGAGTCCGGGGAACATTCCTTGTATCTGGAGGGCCTTGCCGGTTCGATCGCCTCGCTGCGGATCGACCCCGATCCTGAATCGCCACGCTTCGTCGCGGATGTGTCCGGACTGGTCGGTCGAACCATCACCGTCGGCGAGTTCGAGTCCCCTGGCGTGGCGATTCAGGAATCGTTGTTCTGAAAGTAGGTCAGCAACTTCCCGCGGTCGCTGCGGCGAATCCGCGAGTGACCTCGGCCTGCTCGTCGGCAGACAGGCTCGACCATTCGGGATAAGCCTGGATGGAGGTCAGCATGTCGTTTGCCAATGATTCACGCGTCATGCCCATTTCCTCTCCGGACTCGTCGATGGCCGGCTGGTATGCGTCGAGGTACCGGAGAACGTCGGAGCACGCCTGCGCGTAGGTCCGTGGCAGCGCCGAACTCACATTCGGGTCGGACGGGACCTCAGCCGGAGCACTCGAGTCGACCGAAGGGGTCTCGGTAGGTATTTCCGACGACGTCGCCGGAGCCTCGGATGACGTCGTCGACGTCGCCATGGTGGTCGCCGAAGCAGAGGAAGTGAGTGTTCCGACCTCGGTCGGCTTGTCTCCGTCAGAACCGCAGGCAACCAGCGCCACCAGCGAGCAGGCACCGATGAACCCGGTGATCGTTTTCTTCATCCCTCAAGGATGCCAGAGGGCCACTGGCGTCCGAACGGACCGGCATCGCCCGTCAGCGCCAATTGCCCGAGCATCCTGCCGAATCCGAGCGCCTCGCCCTCCCGACTGCGGGATTGGACTGTATGCCCCGTTCGCGAACCCATGCTACGGTGACTTAACTGCAAAATAACTACGGGTGGGATTGTCCGGTCTGCCGCGTTCATCCGGAACGCTCCGATCGGAAATAGTTCGTCTATAAGGGGCTGGAACGAGTGGGACTTTTTCGTCGACGAGGTTCCCGCGAGGAAGACGACGATCGCGGGCAAAACCTCGATCGCAGCGACCCCGGGTACGCCGCCTGGTTCGCGAACGTCGCCGACGCGGGTGGTCAGCCGATTCCGTACAAGCGACCGCTGACCGCACCGGTGTATCCGCAACTCCAGCCGCCGGCCCCGGACTACGAGACGGATACGAGACGGCCACTCAACGCACCCGCCGGAGACGGCTGGCTACCCGCAGACCGCATCGACGAATTCGAGTCGTCGAATGGCCGCCCATCTGCACCGAACGGAACGAGCCCACAAATCTCACAAACTGAAAAGTTGCCGCCCGACCCACTCCCGACGCCGCAACCAACGATTCCACCTCGAAATGTACCGATGACTTCACCACCGAAGCATCACCTGGAGTCGCCCCGCGCGACTCGGCCCTACCAAGGAGAAGCAATGAGCAACATCGACAAGATCCTCGGCGAATTGATGCGCATCGACGGTGCCAGCGGTGCAGCCGTCGTCGACGCCGACAGCGGAATGGTTCTCGGCATGAGCGGCAACCCGTCATTCAGCCTCGAGTACGCCGGCGCCGGCAACTCCGAGGTTGTGCGAGCAAAGCTCCGCACGATGAGTAACTTGGGGATTACCGACACCCTGGAAGACATCCTGATCACCCTGAGCAACCAGTACCACCTCATTCGCGTCCTCGAGACGCCCGGACTGTCGACGCTGTTCGTGTACCTCGTTTTGGACCGTGCGCGTGCGAACCTGGCGCTGGCCCGCCACAAGCTGGGCGAACAAACCCCCAAGATCGAGATCTGACGCTTCCACTCCCTTCCCGACAATGCCCGGTCCTCGCCAACGGCGAGGGCCGGGCATTGTTCGTTCCGAACACTAGATTGGTGAACCTCGCGCCGGCGCCGATACTGGGACCGTGACTATCGCGGATGCTCCTTGCGTGTGGTTGACCACCCTCCGAAGCGACGGCTCGCCGCACACGACTCCGGTCTGGTTCTTACTGCATCAGAACACATTCTGGATACCGAGCGCTGAGCAGAATCGTAAGGTTCGGAACCTGCTGGACGATCCTCGGGTCTCGTTGGCAGTCGACGGATCCGCTGGCGACCCGTGGGTCGCACAGGGCCTCGCGACAATTCATCACGACGTCGGCGAATTCGTCGACCTCCTGAGACTTTTCGGCGAGAAGTACGACGGCTGGGATGCCGCAGACGAAACTCGTGACGGTCCGCGGGTCCTCGTCTCGGTCCCGGTGACTCGATGGTTCCTTCGACCGGACTGACAGACAGTGCCGGTTAGGCCCGAATTGTCGTGAATGACATACTTGTAGTTCATCTCTCGCAGAAATGGACTCTCACACATGGCACGCACGGCACATCACAGGCGCGGCATCACCGGCGTCACCATCGGCATTGCTGCCGTGATCGTGCTGGGAGGTTGCGCCAATTCCAACGCCGACGCGCCCGAAACATCTTCTCTCGGTTCGGGAATCGGATCCGGTGTCACCACGACGGTCGTGACCGAAGCCTCGGCTCCTTCGTCCGCCGCAATTGAACTGCTGGCACAGATCCCCGTCAAGGGACGCGCACCCAAGACCGGATACGACCGCGCGCTGTTCGGTACCGCCTGGACCGACGACGTCACCGTCGAATTCGGCCACAACGGCTGCGATACAAGAATTATCTGCACGCAGTTTTGACATATCTCAAAACCTTGCTGGTAGGCCCCCATTGTTCGATGTCGACGGTGTGAGTTATGTGAGTGACGATGGTCAGTTCGTGTGACGGTCGACCGGTTCGACCGCACGGATAGGGACGATGGCATGTTCAATCACGCACGTGGCCGGTTGATTGGGTTCGGTGGATGTGTAGCACACCTGGTCTGATGTCGGGATTTCCCGACAATCATCCTCATGAGTTTTGTTGATAAGAGTGCAGATCCTCTGCACTGCATATGATTTAGGAGTTTCACGTTGCATAGTCGCTTGGTGCGTTCCCGTTCCCTCCTGGTTGCCGTCACTGCCTTGGTCGGGTTGTCGATTTCCGGTTGCAGTACGACGTTGGCGGATGTGATCCCAGCAGGATCGTTGTCTGTGGATAGCCCTGGTCAGCACGATGTTGATGTGGCTTCTTCCGTTGCGCTGTTGGAGACGCTTCCGGTGAAGGGGCGTGCTCCGAAAACTGGTTACAGCAGAGATCAGTTCGGTCAGGCATGGTCTGATGATGTCGATGTGGAGTTCGGGCATGACGGGTGCGATACGCGCAATAATCTGTTGGCTTCGCGGCTGACTGACGTGGTCTTCAAAGAAGGAAAGAAGCAATGTGTTGTTCTCTCTGGCACGTTGGCTGATCCTTACACTGGAAAGACGATCAATTTTGTTCGGGGACAGGATACTTCGACTGCAGTTCAGATTGACCATGTGGTCGCGTTGAGCGATTCGTGGCAGAAGGGTGCGCAACAATTGAGTCTTCAGGAGCGCACGAATCTGGCGAACGATCCCCGAAATCTGATCCCGGTGGATGGACCGACGAACGCGAAGAAGTCTGATTCCGATGCCGCATCCTGGCTTCCCCCGAACAAGGCGTACCGATGCACCTACGTCTCGAAGCAGATCACGGTGAAGTCGGTCTACCGCCTGTGGGTGACTCAAGCAGAGAAGGATGCGATGTCTGCCGTATTGTCCGCGTGTTGATTCACAGTTCCGCGTAGATTCCGATGCTTGCTGGGGTGTGTTCTTATGTGCCGATTGCTTCGATTCGTCGTGCTGGAGAAACGCTTTGAACCATCCTTTTGAGTGAGGCGCGGGCGGCGGTGAGCTCGTCCTGGAGTTCTTCGGTTCGTGTTGTCATGGTGTCGGCGCGTCTGCGTTCGGAGTCGAGGTCCGAGCGCAGCTCGGCTGCTATCTGTTCGAGCTCGTGGATACGGGCGAGCAGTGTGTCGTGCGGCAGGTGTTCGAGTTGGTTGCCGAGTAGTAGTTGCACTTTGGTCTCGAGCTTGGTTCGGTCCGTTCGTAGCGCCCGAACTTCCTCACGCGCCATCAACAGTTCGGCGTGAAGACTGTCCGCCGTAGCGGACGTGCGTCCGGCGCTGCTTCTGGTGGCGGTGTGGGAGTGCTCTTCTGTGGCGCGTTCGACGGCGGTTCGAATTGCTGCGGTGTTGTAGATGAACCATGGAGAAACGCCTGCGCGACGCGCTATTTCGCTGATGTTGATGCGTTCGCCAGCGGATGAGAGGTCGGCGATGACTGTCAGCGTTCTGCGTTGTTTGTCAGCGCTGTCACGTCGACGGGAGGCGATGAGCCGTTGGGTTCGTATGTCACGGTCATCGGCAGTCATCGTTGTTCGTCCTCGTTCGTGTGGGTGGTTACGGACTCGAGCGGTATGAAGGCAGCTGCGGTCCTCGCTTTCCTCAGTTCGCGGGAGGCGTTGTCGATGACCGCGCGTTGGTCTGCGGGCAGGTCGGCAAGCATTGCGTCCATCGACGAGATGACGTCCGTGAACGCGTGAATTTGGGCGTCGAAGTTGGTGATCACCCACGACGCGGAGTCGGTGGCGATTGCAGTTTCTTTGTCTGTGCGCAGCTCTGCGAGATGCTGCTCGATTGCGGGCCGGTAGGACGGGTCCGGTCGGTAGAAGGAGCATCCTGCGCACTGGAATCGGATCGGGCAGTGTTGGCCGCCGGCTTTGATGTTCGAGGGTTCGGTGCAGTTTCCGAAGGGCACGGCCACCGACTGTCGCTCGTACTCCGTTACCGACGTGAATCCCGCCGGTCGTCCGTGCCTGTCGATCGCGAACTTCGAAATCTCCTCGGTGGCTTGGCGTTTACGTTTGAGTGTGACGGAGAAATATCCCATGGTCGTGTCGACGCTGCGGTGATCCATCAATTCGCGTAGGACGTCCACCGGTGTGCCGTTGTCAGCGTGCCGCTGAGCGTAGGAGTGCCGCAATCCGTAAGGAGTGATCATTGATCTGTCGTAGAGAGCTGGGTTTCCGTCATCGTCGAGTCTTTCGTCGACAAGTTCCGGGATTGCATCGATCCAGATGGCGAAGGCCCGGGACCCGAACTGCGCACCGCTCAAGTGCCCGCGGCGAATGTTGTTGCGGGTTCCCGGCGTGGGAAAGAGCCAGTCGCACAGTGTGTCCGGAACAGACAGCGATTGAAGGTGGTCGAGCCATTGGTCGATCACGGTTGCCGTTGCAGTGCTGATCGGCAATCTACGCCCCATTCTGCGACGTTTACGGTTGTCGTAGACGAGTGTGGGCTTGCCGTCGACCCAGTCCAGGCATGAGCGTTTGAGCCCGACGATCTCACTCGGGCGTCGACCGGTGTCCCGGATGATCTGGTAGACCGTCTGATACATCATGGCGTAGTCGTCAGGGTTCCAGCCCGGCGCGGAGTACGTGGAGTGCCTACCCAGCAGCTCGAGGTGTTGATCGAGTTGTGCGATGACATGTTCGGGGATCGTGCGTCCGAAGTCGTCCTCGCTGGTCTCGACCTGGGCAATTGTGTGCGAACGCAGATCGAGTGCGAAGGAGCCGGGGATGTCATCCATTGCGCCCGTGCGGCGTGAGAACTCGAGAAGTCGGCGCCACCACCCGAGCAATGATCGTCGATGGGTGAAGGAATGGGGCTTGCCCTCTCGATCGGCGCTGGTGCGGAAACCCTCGACGACAGCGCTCATGTCACCGTGGTCGAGTAGTTCGGGGTGATCGCCGTTCGTGCGCAGCGAGAGTTGCCGTGAAGCGATTTCGGCGGCATGAACGGTGTGCCGCAGTGTCGTCACGGGTGGGCGTACCTCGCGGCCGAATTGTTTGGTGATCTCTCGAAGCCATCGCTGTCTGATCTCTCGGAAGTCCACAACGCCACCGGCCGCACTGTATCGCCGGTCCGGAGCAGCTTGCAGGCCCACGACGGCAGGTTTCCACACGTCGGCCATGGTGGGATCAGTACCGGAGTACACGACGTGCGCCCGCTGCAGATGTGTGACCAACGACCGGAACACACCACCGGCTGCAGCTCCGAGTGCCTTCTCGAACTGGCGATTTCCGGCGACATCGAGCAGTGAGCGACAATCCGGTGGGAGGTGGGAAACTATGCTGCGGATCCGCATCGGAACCAAGATGATCTGATCACGGTCACGCTGCTGCACTCCGTAAATAATCTCCGCCGCAACAGTGCCGTTCACCTCACTGAGTTCGAAATCGACTTTCGAAAAGGCTTTTTCGTCTCTTCGTGGAACCGAATCGGGGTCGAATGTCCGGTCGAAGAATGAAGGTGAGGTCCCGTTGAGCTTGCGGTGGCGTTCGCACCGCCTGCAACGGCGGTCGAAGATTTCCACGACCGTCATGCATCGGTCGACTCGGCACAGATAGACCGCTGTCATTTCGTTGTCGACGTCTCCGGTGAATACCTGTCGGCGTGAATCCCATTCCGCGACTCGCCATTGCGGGTCGATTCGTTCGATCAACCACGCTTTCCAGGTCTGTTCGTTTCCAGTCGAGAGGGCACTTGACTCGACGGGTAGAGCGGTGATGCTCATATGCCCACTCTTTCCACTGCCGCCCTCAGGTCCTCCGCGTCGGGGTGTTGATAGATCGCGGTCGATGCTCGGCTCACATGACCGAGCAACGACTGAACCACGTCGATACCGGTGCCGTTGCGCGTCCAGATTGTGGCTGCCGTATGCCGGAACATATGGGGCCGCAATCGGAAACCGGCACGGTTGCCGATCCTTTCCACAATCTGTTTTGCGTTCGAATACGACATCGGCGAACCGGCGTGATGCCCGAGAAGGTTGACGAACACGAAGTCCGAGGTCATTGCGGTGGGCACGCTGTCTCGTTCGAGAAGGTACTCGCGATACTGAGTGACCACCTCGTCGCTGACCGGTACGACTCGGGATTGTCCTTTAGCGCGGGCACCGTTCGAATTGCCTTCACGCCGAACAACATGAACATGAGGTCCACGTTCCTGGCATCCCAGATGAACCGAGGTCGGAAGGAAATGCAGGTCGCTACGGCGCGAACCCAATGCCTCTCCGATTCGGAGTCCGGAACGAACCAGCAACAGCGCCAGAAAACGGTCTCGTTCGGTGTTCGCGGAGTTCAGAGCATGCGAAAACTGTTCTTCAGTAATAATTTCCGGAGGCTTTACGACTTCCGGCGCTTTGAGGGTTCTGGCACGAATCAGCCGATGCTGACCGGATTCACCTTCGTGGAAATCGCGGGGTGCGTAGGCCAGGTACTTGGGCTGGGACAGCCCAGAAACAACATCTGCGGAGACCAATCCACGCATTCCGCAGAACCTGAGGAATTCGACGACAGCGGTCATCACTGCGTTGACCGATCTGCCGGAGCGCAGCCGGTAGTGGACGGTTGGGGTGTGTTCGACGGCGAATTTGAAACGAGTGAGTTCACCTACACGAATCTCGTGCCAATCCAGTCCGCGACCGGCAGTCCAGTTCAAGAACCAACAGACCCGAGGAACGTATGCGCGGATTGTTTGAGGTGACCTTCCGGCGCCTTGCATGAACAGCACCCACTCGGAAGCCTCCGCGACCGGGCGCATGGATTCTTCGTCCACGATCACCCAACCCGACTGCCCCGTCGTCGGTGAAATGACCTTCTCTACAGCACACGACATCGCCACTCCTATGGCTGTCCCACCTGTGACATAGACGCTATTAGATAACCATGAGGGACAGGGCGACCGACACGCCGTGCCTACCGTGCCTTCATCCTGATGCGGCGCTAGAGATAACTCGCAACGACATCCTGCGGCGTGACCTCACCGACCTGACATTCAAGGACGGCTCCAAAAGCTGCTCGGTCCAAACCGGTACGCTCCGTGACCCGTACACGAACAAGACCATCGCGTTCACCCGCGGCCAGGACACGTCTTCTGCAGTCCAGATCGATCATGTCTTATCTGTAGCTTTGTCAAGGGGTCTTCCTCTTTCGGCTGGTCACTATGTCGATGACATGCCGCTGATTGCTGGGGTGGCCTTGTGATGCGCCAACGCGTGACCGGGGTCGCGGCGGTGGCTGCGGCGGTCGTTGTCGCTGTGTCTGGGTGCTCGGTCCTTCCCGCTGATGGTGAGTCGGTATTCGCCGCTCCGGTGTCGGGAACCGCGGCGCCTGGTGCGCAGGTCGACGAGGCACTGTCGGCGCTGGAACAGCTTGCAGTGAAGGGGCGTGCGCCGAAGACCGGTTATGCGCGCAGCGAGTTCGGTGTCGCGTGGACTGATACGAACACCGTTATGTGGGGCGGGAACTCGCTGAGCACTCGCGAGGACATACTGTCCCGTGACCTTGTGGACGTCACGTGCAAGGCCCGCTCGGGTGTGGCCTCGCCGCCGTGCGTGGTGCAGTCGGGAGTCCTTCACGATCCGTATACCGGGACCACGGTGAATTTCGTTCGCGGGGAGACGACTTCGCCGCTCGTCCCGATCGAGCATGTCGTCGCTCTTGGTGATTCGTGGCAGAAGGGCGCGCAGCAGTTGTCGGCCGCCGAGCGGATCGATCTGGCGAATGATCCGCTCAATCTCATCGCTACCACGCAGGCTCCGAACTCGGCGAAGAGTGATTCGGATGCCGCATCGTGGCTGCCGCCGAACAAGGCGTTCCGTTGTGCTTATGTGGCCCGTCAGGTCGCGGTCAAGCTTCGGTATCGGTTGTGGGTGACCACGGCGGAGAAGGACGCGATCGCCGCCGTTCTGTCGACGTGCCCCGGACAGCCGCTTCCCTCCAATGCCGAGGCAGCGGGTCGTGTTTCGTGAACGAGCGGCGAAATCGCTTACCCGCAATGCGCTAGCCGGAGTCGGTGAATCGTCGCCGCAGCGCGAGGTTCTCACCGTGGGCGACCGCGAGCGCCTTGCGCAGCTCGCCGACCTCTTCGGCGTGCCGCCGTTTGAGTTCCTTGAGCTGCGAGGACAGTGCTCTGACCGCGGACGAAGCAGACTGCTGTCCGGGTTCGGTCATCTGTTCCGGAGCGGTTCGGCGGTGCGACCGCCTGGTGCGGAGGTCGTTGATCTTCGTGCGCAGGTCGGGCTGGTTGTAGAGGAAGTCGGTGGAGACCCTGGCGCGGCGAGCGACGCCCGCGAAGGTGACCGGCTCGCCTGCATTGCTGAGTGCCAGCAGCGCCGCTTCCGCGCGCGCTCTGGTCTCGGTGTGGCGCGCTCGCGCTGCGGCGGTGAGGTGTTCGGGCACGAGATGGTTCTCCTTGCTCTAGGTGGTGGTTCCGGGGCCGCGAACGGCCTTGTCGGCGGCGGAGACATCGTTGATCGAGAGCAGGATCCGGTTGAGCGAGTCGACCTCGACCTGGCGGCCCTGCAGCCAGATGTTCGTCTCGTCCATCGGGGCGCCGTACTTCGCGGTGAACACTGCTTGCCGGTGTTCGATCAGGGTTTCCGTGTCGGTGAGCTGGGTTCTCAACTGCGGGGTGTGAGTGGAGTCGGTGACGAATTTCGAGCAGGACAGGCAGGCGTTTCCCTTATCACACAACTGTTTCGGGGGGAGCGTGCACCAGCCGTTGGGCAGGATGCGGTCAGCTCGCTTGTCGAGCTGGATCAGGTCGTAGAGGTCGGAGCTGTCGATCGAGGCGGTGCGGCCGTCGCGGGTGACCTTCTTGTAGCGGAGGAATTCCTCCTCCATCGTCTGAGCAGAGGTCACGGCGTAGTGCAAGGTCATGTCCGGAGAGATGTGTCCGAAGTAGCGCATCACGACGTGCAGCGGCACTCCGGCGTTGATCAGGTTGGTCGCGGCGGTGTGCCGGAAGCGGTGCGTCTTGGAAACCGCGACCTGGCGTCCGACGGAGTCGCTGATGTTGAGCAGACTGGTGAGCCTGCTGAACCGCAGATGCATTGTCGGCATCGGGTAAGGCTTGTCGCCCAGCCGATTTCGGGTCGTGCGGAGGAACAGGTATTTCGGCGTTACGTCAGGGTTTCCGAACTGTGCCATCATTTCTCGGGCGTGCTTTTGCTGGGCTCGGATGATCGTGACGATCTCCTCGTCCACGGGGATCGTGGGTGCGGCATTCGATTCGATCTTGGTCTGCTGATACCGCATCCGGGCGACGAATCCCGCGCTGTCAGGATCACCGTCTGTGCGATTGCGCAGGATCGGTTCGAGCGGGTCGAAGTCCATCATCAGCACCTCGTTGGCGCGACGTCCGGTGCGCAGCAGAAGCATCATGATGTGGAAGGCTTGCAGGTCGCCGAGCCCGCCCTCCTTCACGGGCTGTGCGAGCAGGCCGCTGCCCTCGGCAATCTGCTGCATGACACCGTCTTCGAGGACCATGTCGCGTGCCTTGACGTTGGTCAGGCGGGGCTTGTCCTCGGGGCGGAACAGCACGCAGTGCTCGGGTCGCAGAGTGGCCCAGGCACTGATGCCGAGTTCGGTGGCGGCTTCGTCTCGGTGGTCATACATGAACTGGTAGAACTGCTCGATCGCGGTCATGATCTGGCGGCGTGGGTTCTTCGCCAGCGGCTTGCCTGCGCGCGCCCCGGACTCGATGCGGTGCGCGAGGAGCATGTCGCAGAAGCCGCGGATGAAGCCCCGCAGTCGGTGGGGATCGGTTGTCAGGCACGGGCCCTCGTCGCCGGTGGTGTCGATGTAGCGCTGCAGCCATTTCAGGGCGTCCAGGCGCGATCTGATCGTGCTCCACGAGTACCTTTCCGTGGTCAGGCCCGCCGAGAGCCAGTACTTCGCTCCCTCACGCAACCAGATGCTGGTCAGGTTGGTGAAGTGCATGGTCGTGCGACCTTGCGGTTCGTGGTCGCGTTGGGGCACCCTCGGGTCGAGGCTGGGGTTCCAGACGTCCAGCTCCCACCACGGGCCGCGGTGATAGGCGTATCCGAGCACGGCGGCCATGTGCCCGAGGCGGTAGGTGCCGCGTGCGAATGTAGACTCGCCGATCTTCTCACCGCGCATCTGCGCCTTCCGCGCGGATCGCACCCACTCGTCGGGCGAACGGTGCAGCAGCGATTGCGCCGACCGGCACTCGTCGTCGTGATGCATCGCGGCGCGCAGCAGGGTGAAGACGGCATTCGTCTCGATGACGTGGATGAAGTGACCCAGCTCGATGCGCCGATGGATGATCCAGGCGATTTCCCAGGTCATCGGCTCCGGCAGACCGCGGAAGTTCAGGTAGCAGGAGGTCCAGCCCCCACCGACGTTGACTTCGCGGATCGCCGGTCGGTAGTGCGCCGGCATCGTCTTCTTGTCGAAGTGATCGCTGCGGCATTCTTCGGGCAGAGAGTCCCAGAGCCTGCGGGCGATGGTGAGGTCGAACATGTCCGCTAGTGCCAAGCCCGGATCGATCTGGTGCAGTCTCTTGGGGCTGCGCGACCAGGACGTGATTGCGGGATCGGTTGCTGGGCTAGGCATTCGGGTACTCCCATCCGGCGACGTATTCGCGCCAGTTCGCTACCGAGGCCAGCTCGGCGTCCTCGGTGACATGGCCGTAGATGTTCATCGTGGTCTGCACGCTCGCGTGTCCGAGGCGGCGGCTGACGGTGTGGACGGGGCTCCCCGCCAGCAACAGCGCGGTGGCGTGGGTGTGCCGAAACCAGTGCGGTGTCATCAGGTTCGGGAGATCGACGTCGCGATGCTTCATCGAGCGCAGGTGCGCATAGACCGACTCGGTGCGCAGCGGCGCGAACAGCGGGTTCCGCATCACGTTGCAGAAGATGTAGCTGCTGTCCCAATCATCGAGTGCGACGTCGGCGCCTCGGTCGCACAGCCACCACACGTAGTCGGCGTACAACCGGTCGAGCCGAGATCCGATGTGCACCTCGCGTTCCCCGGACTTGGCGGACAGGCCGTGCGGGTGCGCCCTGCTCACGATCGCGACCCGGGCGCTCTTGCCGCCGATCCCGGTGATCCAGTCGCGGTGCTGCAACGAGAGGGCTTCACCGATCCGCATGCCCGATTCCGCCAACAGTGCCCACAGGAACCGATATCGCAGGTCACCTCGCCATTCCTCGAGCACCGGGTCGTATCTGGCCTCGGCATCTTGGAGGGCGTCGATCATGGTCGGCGTCAGAACCGGGATGGCCTTGCGGGCGAAGCGGATTCGGATAGCTGCGCGCTTCTGCGGCGCTCGCCTGGCCACGTGCTCGAGGAACGAGAGGTAGCGGCCCGATCGGACCTGGGCTTGCTTCCACAGGAAGGGCGCAGCGTCTGCTCCGCTGTCGGCCTGGTAGCGGTAGAAACTCATCACCGCGCGCATGCGGAGATTCACCGTGCTGTCGCTGAGCGTCGGTCGGGGGCGGAGTTCGCGGATCGGCGAGTCCAGCTCGCCGTAGCGCAGAGCCGAGATGAAGTCGCCGAAGTCGTGCAGCTTCACCGCATCCCACGACGTACCGGTCACTTCCAGGAACGACCACCACTGGGCCAGGCTCTGTGCGTAGGCACGGGTCGTGTTCGGCCGGAAGTCGACTTGCCGCCCGTACTCGAGGTAAGCCTCTACCGGCTCAACGAGAACGAACGATCTGTCGATCACCGTCCAGGTCGTTGCACCGTCGCTGAGAGTGACACGTTGCGCTGTAGCCATCAGCCCGCTCCCGTTCGCCTGAACTCGAAGCTACGCCCGGCCCTGCCTGATTCGATGCACCCGAACGGTGCGTGTCGGCGGTGTCATCGGCGTACCTCGCTGCCTGCCGATAACACCGTCGCCCACATATCCAGAATCCGTGGAAGGAGACCCAGGATGATATCAACGGCACTACCCACTAGCTACGGATTACATGTAGTCGCACTCTCGGACGCCTGGCAGAAGGGCGCACAACAGCTCGATACACAGACGCGAACCAATCTGGCCAACGACCCTCGAAACCTGCGCGCTGTCGACGGGCCCACGAACCAGAAGAAGTCGGATTCCGACGCGGCGACCTGGCTGCCACCCAACAAGGCCTACCGCTGCCAGTACGTGACTGCTCAAGTGGAAGTCAAAGCGGCATACGGTTTGTGGGTCACCCAAGCCGAACACGACACCATCGCAGACATTCTCGCGACCTGCTGAACTCTTGCGGTGATCAGCGGCCCTTGATCAGATACCGCACAATCGCCATTCCGAGCGCGAGGCCCACTACGGTGGCGAGCGCTGCAACCAGACCGTGACCGGTCAGTGCGACGAACACACCGGTGATGACTGCGACGACGGCAATGATCCCCGCGTCCACTCTGCTTTGACCACGTTCAGGCATGGCACTCTCTCGTGCTGTCAGGTCCGTCCGCTCCCCTCGTAGCGGACGGACCCAGCGGCAATCTGTCGAAATGCGCGAACTCCGGTGGCCTCACCGGGCTGACTTTGCGGGCGGTCCTGCGAGGCCGGCACGTCCCCCGGAGCCAACTCACATCGGTTCACGAAGTCCGTACCTTCGCAGAATATACCGATTGGTAGGTAATTACCGAGGGCTAAAGTCCCTGGTCATGGACTCATGCGACGAGTGGTCGGAAACTCGAGACGAACGAGCACATCCGCGAGGCGAGCGTTAGCCGAGATAGCAGAGGTCCGTGGCCACGGCCAGAGGCCCATCTGGAATCAGAGCGGCGACGTCTATGACCCGAAAAGTGATCCGAGATCCAACGATCCGACTGACGACACTCGCTTCCAATCAGAGCAATATGCGGTGGTGAAGCGAGAATCCGTCAAGAGAATCGTGACTGTCGCCGGTTCGAGGGTGCTTTCGAACTCGAGTACATTCAATTCACCATCGCCGTCGACTTTTGCTCGGCCGTATATGCACGGCATGTCAGCTGATACGGGCCCAGACGTCGTGTAGGTTCCCGGCAACACCTCCCACGGCACGTCGAACAGCCCGTGACCGGGAATCGTTCCCGGCGCTGCTGAGGCCGCAGACGTCCCGATCATTGCCACACCGACAGCTACTGCTGCAGCGGACGCGAGCAAACTAACCTTGCGCATTTTCCCTACCTTGTTCATACCTGAACCGCAGCGGCGAGTTCGAAGGCTTGTTGATGTAAGAACCCGCGGTTCGCGCAGTTCTTCAACTAACGGTAGTAAAAGGGCACGAGTTTTGGTGAGCTACCTTTTTGTGGTTCTGGCCCGATTTCCGTGACGGAGACTCCCATTGAGAAGATCAGAGAACGCCGGCGTTGCGGCTCTCGGCATGATTCGAACCTGTCATTCCAGTATTCGATCACACACCCGCATTCGAGCCGAAACGTCGACGCTCCCCTGCCGTTTGGGTGACTCAGCCTCCGAGTGAGCCCGTCGGCAGCTTCAAGAAGATGTCCCCGAGGCTTCCGGTTCCACCAGGAGTTTCCGGTTCCGTCGGATCCACCGGCTCGACGACGATGACACCAGGCACGGTGACGGTCACGGTCTTGTCCGCAGATTCCGAAGAACTGAACTTCTTGGTACCCAAGAACTTTGCGGTGATGCGATGCTCGCCCTGGTCGCGGAACGGCCAGACCAGTTCTGCATGGCCATTGGAATCGACTGTGGCGCTGCCGATCTTCGTATCGCCGTCGAAGAACTCGACCGTTCCCTCACCCGGGTTCGGGTCGATACTCGCCGCAATCTTGACGTCTTCGCCCGTCAGTGCCTCCAGTGCGACAGCGACCATCGTCTCGGTCTGGTTGGTCGTGAAGACCTCGGTAGTCGAGAGGGCGCTGCGTCCCTCGCCCGCAGCAACACAATACCCAGCGGCATTGACCCACCGGGACTCACCGAAACTCATGCTCGTGTCTTTGATCTTGATGCTCGGGCTCGTCGCCCCGGCGCGCAGGTGCGTCGTCGCGTTTCCCTCGTCGGACCGAGCTTCGAGTTTCAATTCGACTGCCGGTAAACGAAAGTCCGTGTTGGCCTTGACTTGCAGCCCTTCCTTGGGCTTGTTGTCGTTCGCGCTCGGACCGTCGTTGACTGTCTTGTTGCCGGTACCGGTAATTCGCAGGTACTCACCCGACGGGTTCGCGTTTCCGTCTGCGCCCACCCGGAGCAGCACCGCAGTCTCGCCGGTCAAGTTGGACGACGAATCACCGACGAGGGAGTACGAAACCAGGGTTGCCCCTTGCGGTAGTGCGATGTCGTACTTGATACGACCGGTGTCCGAATCCGAACTACGCATGGTGCCTGGATGCAATTTCACTGTGAACTGTTCGCCGGGACGCACGGACGTGGGCGCCGTTACCTCCATGTTGTCGGAGAAAGACGAATCCCAATCGGTGGCGCCGTCGACCCGGCACTTGTGTTCGAAGGAAACTGTCCGCGTCACGGTATCGGAAGCCGCTGCCACCGGCGCGGACACAGCGAGGAGTCCGGCCGCGAGTGCTGGTACGACAGCGCAAACTGCCAGAGTGCGGGGGTTCATGTGTTGCCTTTCAGAAGAACTCGGCCATTGAAAGTTCAGTGAGGTAGGACCGTGATCACTTGCCACCGAGCGAACCCGTCGGCAGCTGCGGCAGAACGGACTCGAGGCTGCCGAGACCGCCCGGAGTGCCCGGATCGGTCGGGTCGGGATCGACCGGACCTGTGGTGTCACCGGTCACCGTGAGTACGTGTGCCGCCGACGTGTACTTCGCCTCGTCTCCGGTAGCGGTGAATACTGCAGTCACGGACTTGGTACCCGCCTTACCGAAGGTGAGATCCAGGCGCGCAATACCACGAACCACCGGCCGCGGGTCACCGACGGGTTTGCCGTCGACCATGAACTGTACTGTTCCCGTTGCGTTTTCCGGATCGACGTGAGAAGCAAAAGACACCTTGGTACCGGTCGCGGCGGTAGCCGGTCCTTCGAGCCTAGTCACGATGTCCGCGCCTGGCTCAGGATCAACGGGCCCCAGGTCCCCGTCGATCTTCGTGGATGCCAGGGCGCCGGCACCGGCATTGAGGGGGCCGGTCTCACCGTCGCGCGGCGAGCAGGATGTGGGCGCCCAGATGGTTCCCGCGAGCCAGTGACCGATCTGAGGGAGGAAGGTCAAAAATGACTCCGGCGCACCGAAAGTACCTGCAGCACCCGAAGTCCGGACATTGGTTTCGACTGCGCCGGACGGCCCGGCTTTCACGGTGATTCTGATCTTCGGAAAGACAATGTTCGTCTCGGCACCGGACTGAGCATTGATCGCAAGCCCACCGTGCGCACCCGACGACGATGACGGACTGTTGCCGATCGCTTCGTTTGCGCCGGACAACCGGAGTATCGGACCGTCCGCTGCGGGAGCACCGTCTTCGTTGACACGAATCACCGAAGCAGGTTTCCCGGCAATAACATTGCCCGGATCGGTGACCGTCGCCGAAACGAACTCCGCGTTGGTCGGAATCGGCAGATCGATCTTCAGACGCGAGATCTTCTTGACGCTTGCGCCGCTCACATCGTTCGGGATCTGGACGCTACCCGGATCCACGTCGATGTCGAAGACCTGACCTGGCGCGACTACCGCAGGAGCCGAAACCCGCACCGTAGCAGGCTTTCCGTCTGACGAAGGACCGGAGAACGCACTCGGAACTGCGCGGCACGTGACCTGAAAAGTTGTCGACGTGGTTTCTGCAACGGGCGCCGCGGTCGCCGGAATCACGGCCACAGCGGCTCCACCGGCAAGGAGGCCGGTAAGGAGCGCAGCATTCAGTAGGCGTTTTGACATGATGTCCTCTCGGAACAACCTGATTGACGTTTGCCGCCGAACTGTAACGGAGCCAGCGCCCGAGTTGACCCTTTTTCAATAAACAAAAACCACACAGTAGGTAAATACTTGGTAAGGGTTACTGGTCGTCACATCTGACCGCCACCGCGAGCGTTGCCCCTCTCGATCGATCTCGCGATTCGAGATTCACTGCGGGGAAATGCAATTCGACAGAAATCCGCGCCGTAGTGAGAACTCCGTTCATACTCTACCCTTACAGGAGGGTAGAGTATGAGAACCTCGTCAGGACGGAATCTCATGGCAGTAACCATCGCTTCATCCACCAACGACAATTCGGTTCGGGCCGCGCTCCGGTCACCTCACCGTCTCAAAACGGAGGTTTTGGCCGGACTGGTCGTGGCGTTGGCACTGATTCCCGAGGCGATCTCGTTCTCGATCATCGCCGGCGTCGATCCGCGCGTAGGACTGTTCGCGTCGTTCACGATGGCAGTGACCATCGCCGTCGTCGGCGGACGACCCGCAATGATCTCCGCAGCTACCGGCGCCGTCGCACTGGTCGTCGCTCCACTGACGCGCGAGTACGGAATCGACTACCTGATTGCGACAGTCCTTCTGGCCGGCCTTCTCCAGATCGTGCTGAGCCTCCTGGGCGTCGCAAAGTTGATGCGCTTCATTCCGCGCAGCGTCATGGTGGGATTCGTCAACGCACTCGCCATCTTGATCTTCATCGCCCAACTCCCCCACCTGATCGATGTTCCGTGGCTCGTCTACCCACTCCTTGCAGTCGCACTTCTGATACTCGTATTCCTGCCGAAACTGACGAACTCTGTCCCGGCTCCACTGGTGGCAATCGTGCTACTGACAACCGCCACAGTCGTTTTCGCGTTCGATGTCCCCAACGTCGGCGACGAAGGCGAGCTTCCGTCGAGCCTACCGACGCTACTGTTCCCCGACGTCCCCCTGGACATGCACACACTGTCGATCATTGCGCCGTACGCATTGGCCATGGCGCTCGTCGGACTCCTCGAATCGTTGATGACGGCCAAGCTCGTCGACGACGTCACGGATACTCACTCGAACAAGACCCGAGAAGGGTGGGGCCAAGGCGTCGCGAACATCGTCACCGGCTTCTTCGGGGGCATGGGAGGGTGCGCGATGATCGGCCAGACCATGATCAACGTCAAGGTCTCCGGCGCTCGCACTCGAATCTCGACTTTCCTGGCGGGCGTGTTCTTGCTGATACTCGTCGTCGGCCTCGGCGATGTGGTGGCGTTGATTCCCATGGCCGCATTGGTGGCCGTCATGATCATGGTCTCGGTCGGCACTTTCGATTGGCACAGCATCAATCCGAAGACCCTGCGCCGCATGCCGATCGGCGAGACAGTGGTCATGTTGGTCACCGTGGCAGTCACCGTCGCGACCCACAATCTTGCCTACGGCGTGATCGTCGGAGTGATCACCGCGATGGTCATCTTCGCTCGCCGCGTCGCGCATCTCACCGAAGTGATCGACGTCGCGCATCCGGACGAGGACACCCGTGTCTATGCGGTTCGAGGCGAACTGTTCTTCGCATCCAGCAACGATCTGATCTACCAATTCGACTACGCCGGCGACCCGAAGAACATTGTCATCGATCTGTCCGAGTCTCATGTCTGGGACGCGTCGACCGTCGCGACACTGGACGCCATCACCACCAAGTACGCGGCCAGAGGCAAGAATGTCGAGATCGTGGGGCTCGACGACGCATCGGCCGAGCGCCACCTGCGCCTGTCCGGTCGCCTGGGTGACGGTCACTGAGAGTATGGAAGCCCAGCGCGAGGAAAGTGGGAGTGATGTCTGAGCCGGAACATGCGGGCCAAGGGCCGAACATGCAGATCGGACAGGTTGCCGAACGCACCGAACTGTCGATCAAGACGATTCGTCATTACGACGAGGTCGGTCTGGTTACTCCGTCCGAGCGGAGCGCCGGAGGATTCCGCCTCTATACCGAGGCCGATGTCCAACGGCTACTGGTAATCCGACGAATGAAGCCGCTCGGATTCAGTCTCGAAGAAATGAAACAACTTCTCGATTCTCTGGCAGTGCTCGGCGACGAAGCTTCGGACGCGCCAACGCGCACCGCTGCAACCGAATTCGTCACCGACTGCCACACCCGGGCGGAAGAAAGCTGCACACACTTACGTAAGCAACTCGCCTACGCCGAAGAGCTGACGGGTTTGCTCGCCGACCACAGTCTCAACGGTGAACGGCATTCGTGATCTGCAAGCTGAACTAAGCTGAGTTGATGGCCCGATACTTCGACGTTCACCCGGAAAACCCGCAGCCGCGCGCGATCAGCCAGATCGTCGAAATGCTGCGCAACGACGCGGTCATCGCCTACCCCACCGACTCCTGCTACGCCCTGGGCGCCCGAATGGACAATCACTCGGGCACCGATCGGATCCGCGAGATCCGTCATCTGCGTTCGGACCATCACTTCACGCTGGTCTGTGCCGATTTCGCGCAGCTCGGGCACTTCGTCCACGTCACCAACTCGGCGTTCCGCGCGGTGAAAGCGGCTACGCCTGGGCAGTACACGTTCATCCTTCCCGCCACGAAGGAAGTTCCGCGTCGGCTGGCACACGCCAAGAAGAAGACCGTCGGAGTGCGTATCCCCAGCCACCCGGTAGTGCGGGCACTCTTGCAAGAGTTGGGTGAACCCATCCTCTCCAGCACCCTTCTCCTGCCCGGCGCCGAGGAACCGATGACGGACGGCTGGCAGATCAAGGAAGAACTCGACCACCAACTCGACGCCGTCATCGACTCGGGTGACTGCGGAACCGAACCCACCACAGTCGTCGACTATTCGTCCGGTGTTCCCGAAATCGTGCGGGTCGGCGCGGGAGATCCTTCTCGTTTCGAGTAGGCCCCGACGTCAGCTCCGCATTTTCCGAGAGCGGAAGGCCGCCGGAGAGGTCCCGAACCGTTCTTTGAAAAGTCGCGAGAAGTGGCTTGCGTCGGAGAAACACCATCTGGTGGCGATCGAGGTGATCGAACTGTTCGTGCGACGCAATTCCTCGCGTGCCCTGGCCAACCGCCGCGCCCGTACCGTCCCGTTGAACGTCTCACCAGATCTGCCGAAAACTCGCTGGACCGTCCGGGCCGAGACCGCGTGGGCGGCGGCAACAGAGGTCAACGACAACGACGGATCACACAGGTGCCCGTCGATCCAGGCATCGATCGACAAGCGCAGACCATCGGAACCGACAGCGTCCTCAGTTCCGATGGTCTGGCTCACTGCCCCGTCGAACAGTTCGAGGGTGGCATTTCTGGCCGCTGATACCGCGGATCCAGGAAGTTCGGCCAATGAATCGGCCAGCATCGACAGATAGGAAACCAACAAACGTACCGACGGTGAGTCCCGTTCCAGCGCGCCGCCGAAAGCCGGCCACGCTCGACCGGAGACTTCCGCCAGGGCCGAGCGAGGAATCAGCAGATTGATCGAACGAATCGACTCCAGAACCTCGAACTCGGCCTGATTGCGCGTATCCCACAGAACTACGTCACCAGCACC
Organism: Rhodococcus sp. NJ-530; assembly: GCF_003860625.1. Classification (NCBI taxonomy): domain Bacteria; kingdom Bacillati; phylum Actinomycetota; class Actinomycetes; order Mycobacteriales; family Nocardiaceae; genus Rhodococcus; species Rhodococcus sp. NJ-530. The sequence continues at coordinate 1,193,248 of NZ_CP034152.1, read as the reverse complement.
CACGAGAGTCGTCTCACCTGCTCGTGTCAGCGCTTCGCGTCCTGACTGGATTGCGATCAGCACCACCCAGTCTTCTGTGGCGTCGGATACCTGAGTTGCGGTTCGCTTTCCTGTGCACGGATCGCAGCTGAGGTCGACGAGACCGAAGTCGTCCAGCGAGCGTCGCTTGACCGATGCGGTGAATCCCTCGCGGAGATCCGATCGGGATACCTGCACATCAAGTGGAATGAACTGCTCCCTCAGACGAGATTCCCACCATTGGCCTCCCATACCGACAGGAATGCCGTCGGCAGTCTTCTCTCCAGACCGGATGGTGACCATAACTAAGGTTAGCGCAAATTCACTTCATGGATGGGCGAAACGGCGCGAAAACACCAAACCGTGGCGCGCAGATACATGACCGAGGCCCCCGACGGGAGACAGCATGTGTCCAGGAGCAGACGAGAAGACACTGCACCGCGAAGCACGCTCGAAGGGAATGTCGATGAAGGCGAAGGTAGCCGTGCTGTGGGATCACAACACACCGTGGAGTGTCGAGGAGATCGAGCTCGCAGATCCGAAAGAACGTGAAGTCCTGATCAAAGTGGTTGCCAGCGGCATGTGCCACTCCGACGATCATGCTGTGACCGGTGATCTGGCAGTCCCGCTCCCCGTGATCGGTGGCCACGAAGGTGCGGGCATAGTGGAGAAAGTCGGCCCCGGCGTACGAGACGTCGAGGTGGGCGATCACGTCGTCCTCTCGTTCATTCCCTCGTGTGGACGCTGCCGCTGGTGCGCAGTCGGACAGAGCAACCTCTGCGACCTCGGCGCCATTCTGATGGCCGGCGCGCAGGTCGACGGAACGTACCGCGCGGCAGCACGCGGGAAGGACGTCGGAACCTTCTCGCTTCTAGGCACTTTCGGCAATTACACGGTTGTACCGGAAGCGTCGGTCGTGAAGATCAACAAATGGATTCCCCTCGAGAAGGCCTGCCTCGTCGGTTGCGGAGTCACCACCGGTTGGGGATCTGCCGTCAACACCGGAGAGGTCTCGCCAGGCGACTCCGTGGTCGTCGTCGGAATCGGCGGGATCGGTGGAAGTGCCCTCCAAGGAGCGAAAATCGCAGGCGCGAGGCACATCGTGGCAGTCGACATCTCGCCGGACAAGAAAGCCATGGCCGAGACTCTCGGAGCAACACATTTTGCTTCGTCGATCGACGAAGCCATGACGCTGGTCAACGAATTGACCTGGGGCGTCATGGCTGACGTCGCGATCCTGACCGTCGGAGTAGCGAGCGGCGACATGATCCAGCCGATGGTCGGACTGATCCGCAAGGGTGGCCGCGTGGTTTTGACGGCAGTCTCACCGATGGGCGCCACCGACACACAGTTGCACCTCGCCGAAATGACCCTGTTCCAAAAACAGCTCCGCGGAAGCCTGTTCGGCGAATGTAACCCTCGCGCCGACATCCCCCGACTACTGAACCTCTACGAAGTCGGACTGCTGAAGCTCGACGAAATGGTCACCACCGAGTACCGCCTCGAAGACATCAACCAGGGCTACGACGACATGAAGTCGGGAAAGATCATGCGCGGAGTCATCATTCACGAACACTGATCACCGATCAGTCGCACCAGTCACGGCGTGACTGGTGCGACTGTCACGGCGTGACGATATCGAACCACAGATCGAAGTCCTCCAGCAGCGAGATGAACGTCTCCAGTTCGGACTGATCTCCCACAGCTTTTGCCGTTCCGGCCTTGATGGATTCGGTGAGCGAGGTCGTTCCCAGATACACCTCGTTGAACACGGCACGGGTCAAGGTCAGAGTCAGAGCGGCCGAAGCATCTGCCTTGTCCATGTCGTAGTTCAGCACGCCGTTGCGCACTGTGACCAGGACATTGTCCGCGGTGTCCGACAACACGAATCGCAACGACAGGTCGACGTCGGCGGCCTTCGGGCCGTCGAGGCGAACTGCCCAGAAATCCAGCATCTGTTCGAGCGGCATCACTGCGACCACGGCCGGGCCAGTGGGGTTGTTGGACGGCATCGGCGCCAGCGGATGCCGCAATTCCATCGCTCCGACCAGGTAGAAGTTGCGCCACGTACCGTTCTCGGCTTGGTAGCCGAGTTGTTCGTACGTGTCCGCCAACAACTCTCGCGCTTTCTGATTACTCGGATCGGCGAACACCAGATGGTTCACCAACTCCGCGGCCCAGCGGTAGTCTCCGTCGTCGAACGCCTGCTTGCCCTTGGTCAGAAGTGCGTCCGGCCCGCCGACGGCTTCGACGTAGCGCTTGCCGTTCTCCACCGGCGGATGGGGATTGAGATGAGCGGGAACGCCGTCGAACCAACCGAGATAGAAGGTGTAGATCGCTTTGACGTTGTGACTGAGCGAACCGTAGTACCCACGGTTGTACCACTGCTTTCCGATGGCGTCGGGTACCTCGATCTGGTCGGCAATCTCTACCGGTGTCAGTCCCTTGTTGGCAAGGCGCAACGTCTGATCGTGCAGATACTTGTACAGATCTGCCTGATCCGACATCAGCTTCAAGATCTTGTCGTTGCCCCACGTGGGCCAATGATGCTGCGCAAAGATGATTTCGACGTCGGGGAACAGTTCCATTGCCAGACGCACGTAGTGCGACCACGCTTTGGCGTCGCGAGTCTTGGCGCCGCGCAACGTGTATAGATTGTGCATCGTGTGCGTGACGTCCTCAGCTGACCCGAGCGCCTTGAAATCGGGTAGATAGAAGAGCATTTCGGATGGCGCTTCGGTTCCCGGCGCGAGCATGAACGTCACGCGCACACCGTCGATGACCTCTTCGTGCACCGGTTCGGTGATGACGTCGGTAGGCACGGCGAACGTCGAAGTGCCGTGCGAAGTGGACAGGCCGAGACCACCGGATACCTGCCCTTGTGGCCCCGGACGCAGGAACGATCCGTACATGTACATTCCGCGACGGGTCATCGCCGTGCCGGCAAGTACGTTCTCGGAAATCGCTTCCTCGGTGAAACTGTCCGGTGCATAAACTTTTACGGCACCGGACTCGATCTCTTCGTCGGTGACAAATCCTTTGACTCCGCCGAAGTGATCGCCGTGGGAGTGCGTGAAGATGATTGCCTTGACCGGGACCTTGGGGCGGTGCTGGTAGTACAACTCCAGCGCAAGAGCGGCTGTTTCCGCGGACATCAGGGTGTCACCGATGATCAACCCGGTATCACCCTCGATGATCGTGGTGTTCGACAAGTCCTGTCCGATCACCTGGTACAGACGATCGGCGAGCTTGAAGAGACCGCCGCCCTTTCCCATCAAGGTGGCTTGGCGCCACAGACTCGGGTTGACGGTGTCCGGAGCGTCGCCGTCGGCGAATCCGTAAGCGTCGTACGAGAAGATGAACTGCCCTTTGTCACCCTTGACCAACCCACCGTCGATGAGCGGCGCCACCAGACCTCGTGAAATCAACTCGAAGTCGAAAGTGTCGTCGAAAGGGAGGTCACGGAGAACCTGGGCATTTGCCAGCCGAGTCGCTTCGGTTGCGGGCTTGGGGTCGAGTTCGGACGGTGTAGTCATCTTCTCTTACGCTCCTCGGGAACTCGCGGTGACCTGTGTCGGGATACCGGTTCATCCTCGATCCCCACGCAGGCCTCGCGCATCACCCGGAAGGGATGATCAGGTGGTCCGCCCAGCGATCAACAACGCAGCGACGAACTCACGGACCAACGTCCGCTCGTCGTTCTCGTCCGCCCCCGGCACCATGAGCAGCGAGAGGATCACTCGCACGATCCAGCGTGCCCGCGACGCTGTGTCTGCGCCGATTTCACCGAGCATCGCGACGCCCAGTCCGTTGATGACGTCGGATGAATTGGCAAGTTCACCGGCAAGACTCGCATCGCCCGGGGTGAACCATGCAGCCAGCGTCGGAGTGCTACGCACCGCGGAGACTGCGGTGAGTATGGCCGTCTCCAGACGCTCACTCGGATCGTCGATGGTCGCTACCGATTCCGCGATCGCAGTTCCCAGCCTGCGAGCTTCGCGGTGAACGAACGCAATGTGAAGAGCCTGCCGATTCTCGAAGTACCGATACAAGGTGGCTCGGGAACATCCTGCAGCAGAGGCTATCTCCGCCATACCGACCGCGTTGACGCCTTTCTCGACGAACAATTGCGCCGCACTGTCGAGGATCTTCTCGGCTGCCGCCAAGGCGCGCCCCTCGCCGAGCCAGTCGTTGCTCATGGCCGAGTCACCGACATCGGAGCCGAGAGCGGACGGCGCACGTAGTTGCCCGGCGCGTATTGCATCGCGTCGATGTCGACATGGAAGTCGGGAATCCGGGAGAGTAACTCTTCCAACGCAACTCGAGCCTGCATCCGAGCTGCCGACGCCCCCAGACAGTGGTGGGCGCCATGACTGAAGGTGAGAATCTTCTGCGGTCGACGCAAGACGTCCAACTCCGCCGCGTCGGGTCCGTACTTTTCGGGATCACGATTGGCCGCACCGTACATCAACAAAACCTTACGTCCTGCCGGAATCACTTTGCCGCCCAAGGCCACATCCCGAGTCGTGGTGCGTGCCAGTCCTTGGACCGGTGAGGTGAGTCGAAGCAACTCGTCGACCGCGTCGGTGATCAATGCGGGATCGTCCAGCAGGATCTGACGCTGATCGAGGCGTTCGGTCAGCATCGCCACCGAACCACCCAGCATTCCTGTCGTGGTGTCGTTTCCACCGGCCACCATGGTGAAGGCGAAGCCCAGAATCGACAGCAGGCCGGACATGTCGCCGTCTTCACCGAGTCCAGCGGCGAGTAGGTGCGAAATCGTGTCGTCACCCGGTTCGACCTTGCGGCGTTCGATCAGCGACGCGAAGTACATCATCAACTCACCGGTGGCGGCCTGCGCCGTCGTCGCTGCCGCGGCCACGCCACCTGCCGAATTGGCAGCGACAATGGCTTCGGTCCAGCCGTCGAACTGGTCACGGTCCGATTCCGGCACACCCAGATAGTGTGCGACAACCATCGACGGCAACGGCTTGAAGAGCTCGACGACGATGTCGCCGCTGCCACGCGCTTTCAACGCTTCGATACGTTCGACGACGAATTCGCGGACCATCGGCTCGACCGCCGAGACCTGACGCGGGGTGAAACCCTTCGACACCATGCGCCGGAACTCCGACTGCACTGGCGGATCCTGCATCACGAACGGCGGATTGTCCTGCATCCCGATCTGTTCGAGTTCACCGTAGACAGTGGTCAATCCCTTTGCCGACGAATACGTCTCGTAGTCGCGAGCGGCGTTGTAGACGTCTTCGTGACGGGTGAGCACCCAGTAGTCGTCCTGCGGCGCAGCTTCCGGCACAACATTGTGCACCGGGTCGTTCTCGCGCAATGCGTCGTACATGGCCCAGGGCGAACGCCAGGACTCCCCGGTGGAAGGTACAAACCGTGGCGAATGTGACACAGAGGTTGTCATGACTCGACTATGAGACAAATAGCCGAATGTGTCAACGTTGTACGATCAACCGTTCCTAGGAGCAGCATTGAGTAACTCGCATCCACGCAGAGCACTATCGTGTGTCGGGTGATCACGGATCCGAAGAATCATCCGAACAGCTCTGACGCCGGGCGCCGCGCCGTGGTTGCGGTCCTGCTCCCCCGCGAACATCTCCCCTTCATCAGGGACTGGTGCCTGCACCACATCGAGCAAGGCTGGGAGGTTGTTCTCTACGACAACACCGGTTCCGTCGGGTCCACCCGCAAGACAAGCGCATTCAGCCTCAACCGTTGGCACGGCCGCAGCGAGGACAAGAGAGGCAACTCTTACGGCGCCTTCACCCGATCGATGTCGGACGGTGAAGTTCAGGTCGCATTCCGCAAAGAACTGCAAGACCTTTCGGTGACGATCGTCGACTGGCAACCGCGCGACGCGGACGGTCGGATCGTGCACGGACAGGTAGAGGCGTACGTCGATTACGTGAGCCGGTACCGCGACACCGTCGCATGGGCAGCATTCATCGACGCCGACGAATACCTCCAACACGCACCAGGATTGGACTGGGAGGTTCTACTTGCCGGCGTTACTCAAGCGGGTTCGCACCGCGTCGTTCTCGACGCTCTGGTCTACGAATCCAGGTGGACGCGCGACGGGCAATTGCGAGACGTCGAGGAATTGAGATGCCTTGGACTGCAAAGCCACGGCTGCAAGAACATCGTCAGGCTGTCGGAGATTTTGCGAGCAGACGTCCACTGGGCCTGGAAGACAACAGGACCCGACACCCTCATACGGCCGGACAGATCGCTCTACTACTTCCGCCACTACCGCGGTTCGGAGGCGATGCTCGACTACACTCCGTTGCCGAACTTCGGACCCCAGGTCTACGAAGAAGGTGTGGATGTACCGGCAAAGATCGACGTATCACAAAGATGAATGTGCCTGCAAGACACAGGTATTCAGTTACCGATAAACCTCCGGCCCGCGCCCCGAAGGCAATGCCTTCAGGTCGCGGGCCGGAGTGCTACCTACCCGAAGAACGGATCAGGAAAGCGACTGTGCAGCGGTGACTGCAGAGATGATTGCGATAACGCCAGCGAAGAGGCCGGCAACTCCGCCGATGCCCTTGCCGATTGCTTCCCAAGCCTTGAGATCTGTTTCGGTGGAACCCATGTCTATCTCCTCATCATGGAATGTGTACGCGGTCCGCGCGCCCGGTATGTAACGGCGCTCACAATATACGTAAGACAGCCGAGTTTTAAAGTGGTGCCACCAAGTGGGACGTAACTCACATCTCATCCAGCGGGAACCCACGAGTAACAATGCGCGATTCGGACAACGCTTCGGGAACCGTTGAATGACGAGCAGGAGAACAGCAGTGGGCAAGTTGGATGGAAAAGTGGCCCTGATCACTGGCGCAGGGCAGGGCGTCGGCCAGGGAGTTGCGTTTGCGCTCGCCAAGGAGGGCGCTTCCGTCGCGGTCGCGGGCCGCACTGAGTCGAAACTCGTCGTCACATGTAACGAGATCGCCGAACGCGGAGGCCGTGCCGAACCGGTGCTTATGGATATCGCCGACGCGGATTCCATCACCGGAGCCGTGGCGCGAACGGTGGAACTGTTCGGCGGCGTCGACATTCTGATCAACAACGCCAGCCTCAACCCGCTCGGCAACGTCCTCGACCTCACTCCGGAGCGCCTTGCCGACGGATTGACGTCCGGCCCCGTCGCGACTCTGCGAACCATGCAAGCCTGTTACCCGTTCATGAAGGAACGCGGCGGCGGGGCAATCATCAACATGGTCAGCTCAGTGGCCGTCCGCTGGGACGCTGCCGGCTACGGCGGCTACGCGGCCGTGAAGGAATCCGTCCGAGCCCTCAGTCGCGCGGCAGCATGCGAATGGGGCGTCGACGGGATCCGGGTCAACGCGGTTGCTCCCCACGCGTCGTCGCCGGGCCTGCAGCGTTGGGCAGATGCACGCCCGGAAGAGGCTGCCGCTTTTGTTGCCGGTATTCCGCTCCGCAGGATCGGAGACTGCGAGACGGACATCGGCACCGCGGTGGCTTTCCTGGTCGGCCCGGATGCCGCGTATCTGACTGGAGCAACAATTCCGCTCGACGGTGGTCAGTCGCGCTGGGGCTGAGAGCTGGCGTCGTCGAAGGCAAGCACCGCCGACTTGGCTTCGGCGATCGGGCGGCGGAAAACGAAACCGACCAGAACGGATGCCAAAACCAGCGCGGCCAGAACAATGAGCCCGACCATCCACCACATGGTTTTCAGTATGCCCGAACCGACCTCCGCCGGACGCGCGCCACGGCCGTCGGAAAGCGGCGGCAGCCTCGAAAAGTGCTGAACACCAGTCAAATTCCGTTTTGCCCGTTTCCTGAGCTTCTTGAGAAGCCGTGATCGATGACACATATTCGGATCCCGAACCGGAACGAGTGCGTGACTACGACGACACCTCGGTGCATCCTGGCAGGTATGGAATCCGCTGTTTCGGCCCAACTCGTCGACGGAAGCACCCTCACACACCCGTGGGGCGGGACAAGCAACATCACCGATCTCGGCGGTGACGTTCACTGGATCGACTTCGGCGGTCCCAGCGGAGCGCCGCCCATCGTGCTCGTTCACGGTCTGGGCGGCTCGCACCTGAACTGGGTGCGGGTGGCACCGGCGCTGGCGGCGCGCACGCGCGTGTACGCCCTTGACCTCGCCGGATTCGGACTCACCTCTGCCCGTGGGCGACACACCGGCGTCGATGCCAACACAGTACTTCTGAATCGCTTTCTCGACACAGTGGTGGGTGAGCCCGCCGTCCTGTTCGGCAATTCCATGGGCGGAATGGTCTCGGCAATGTCGACCCATGCCAGTCCCGAATCAGTCGCCGGGCTGGTCCTGGTGGATCCGGCGCTCCCCCTGCCCGTCCAACTTCCCGATCTGACCGTCGCCGCCCAATTCGCGCTCTACTCGATGCCGTACGTCGGTGAGCAGGTTCTCGGCTTCGGACGCCGAAAGATGTCAGACCGGCAGTTGGCCGCTCAGATGACCAGATTGTGTTTTGCCGATCCGACGCGAGCCGACCCCGCGGTCCTCGACGCGGGCGCTGCCTTGACGGCGATTCGCCGCAACGAACCTACACAGGATGCCGAATTCCTTCAGGCAGCACGGTCACTGCTGATGACCCTCGCCCGTCCTGCCTCCTATCGAAAGACATTGCGAGAGATCACGACTCCGACGCTCCTGATGCACGGCGATCGCGATCGGCTTGTCCCGGTCGAGGCCGCACGGGCAGCCGCTGCTGCACATCCACACTGGACCACCATCATTCTCGGCGACACCGGCCACACCCCACAATTGGAGATTCCGGACGAGTTCACCCGTCATGCGCTCGCGTGGCTCGATCGCACGGGGCTGATCAGGAGCTGACACGTACCAACACTCCCCGGTGGAACGCCCTTGCCGATCGAGCAAGTGCCCCATCAACTTCGGAGTATCAAGAACGATTCGGCGGTCGTCTACGTTGGCAGGTCCGGCCCACCGGGGAACGCGAAACGGACACATACCCCAAAGCTCTCGAACCCTGGGAATGTGTCGGGGTACGCGCGTAGCGTGAGATTCGTGCCTTCCTCGGCCAAGCATTTCCGCGTCCCTTGCTTGTGTATCCGTTTCGGTTAAGGAGAGTTTTCAGATGCCCGCACGCACAGCGCTCGACGGAACACCCTGTTGGATCGACCTCACCAGTTCCGACACCGCGATTGCCAAATCCTTCTACACCAACGTGTTCGGTTGGCAGGCCGACTCCAACGACGACCCGCAGTACGGCGGTTACGCGATCTTCAGCAAAGACGGGCAGCCCATCGCCGGGCTCGGGCCCCAGCAGGAGGGAAACCCGTACGGCAACGTCTGGACCACCTACATCTCCTCTACTGATGCGGCGGCGTCGGCGTCCAAAGCCGAAGCTGCCGGCGGAATGATCATGATGCCGTCGATGCAGGTCGGCCCCCAGGGCAGCATGGCGATCGTGGGCGATCCGGCCGGTGCCGTCGTCGGTATCTGGCAGGCAGATCAGCACAATGGCTTCGGTCTGGTGGGCGAGGCCGGAGCGCCGGTCTGGCACGAGACCTTGTCCAAGAACTATGCCGCGGTCCTGCCGTTCTACACCGACGTGTTCGGCTGGACTTACGAGTCCATCGGCGACAGCGACGAGTTCCGGTATTCACAAGCCAAGCAGGGCGACACCGTCGTCGCCGGTCTGATGGATGCCAGCTCGTTCCTCCCGGCAGAGGTCCCGTCGTTCTGGCAGGTGTACTTCGGGGCGGACGACACCGATGCTGCCGTCGCCAAGGTCGTCGAATTCGGCGGCAGCGTATTGCGTGATCCCGAGGACACGCCCTTCGGCCGTCTCGCGTCGGTTGCCGATCCACTCGGTGCCAAGTTCCAGATCTCCACGATCATGGAATGAATCTCCGCGCAGAGGCCGCCCCGGTCCGCGGTCTCTGCGCGCCGATCATCTGCAATGTCCGGATCTGACCGCACAGATTTGAACACTCGCCCAGAAGGTATGCAGTTTTCTCTGTCCAACGCCTAATCTCATGGGATGCCCGCCCCGCACCTCTCCTCGATGTGTACTCCCAGCCGACTCTGTCGACGCTTGCGCCGTCGGTACTCGCTTCTCTCGGAGTAAGCGGCGAAGCAAACCGTCTCGATCTGAATCCCAGCAAGAAGACCGTAATTCTGCTGGTAGACGGGATGGGCGCGAACTTGCTCGCCCGCAACGCCGAACACGCACCATTCCTGAACTCACTCGCCGGAACGCCGATACGGGCAGGTTTCCCCACGACGACGGCCACCAGCATCGTCTCGCTGGGGACCGGGCTGCCCTCGGGAGCGCACGGAATCACCGGCTACCAGTCCTACGTCGAAGAAGCCGATTCGGTGTTCAACTGGCTGGGTTGGCACAGCGCCGGCAAGAAGGAATCTCAGACCGACTCCATCGTTCCGGAGACCCTGCAGCCGCAGGCCACGACCTTCGATCGCGCCGCGGCCGCCGGAATCACCGTCACCACCGTCGTTCCGTCCAAGTTCGACGGCAGCGGCCTCACTCGGGCGGGGATGCGCGGTGCCCAGTTTGCCGGAATCCAGGCATACGGTGACCTCCTCGCTCGCACCGTGGCGGCGTCGAAATCTGCCGAACGGACGTTCACGTACTGCTACATCAGCGAGATCGACGCACTCGGCCACGTCTACGGACCCGAGTCCGAGCCGTGGATCTTCCAACTGATGCTTGTCGATCGACTGGTCGAACAACTCGCAGCCGCTCTCGGTCCGGACGTGAGATTGCTGGTGACGGCAGACCACGGAATGGTCGACGTGCTGGACGAGAACAAGATCGACTTCGACAACACCCCGATGCTGTCCAAAGACGTACTCGCCCTTGCCGGCGAGCCCCGGTGCCGGCACATCCACACCAGAGAAGGCGCTGCACAAGATGTTGCGGACCGCTGGCGCGCCGAACTGGGTGACCGCATGTGGATCGGGACCAGATCCGAGGGCATCGTCGCGGGATTGTTCGGGCCTGCAGTACATTCCGAGTATCACGGCCGGATCGGCGATGTCATCGCCATTGCTTCCGGAGACGTGGCGGTCGTTCGTCGATCGGTCGAATCGGGACTGTCCGGTCTCCGTGGACAGCACGGCGCCCTGACCCCGGACGAACTGCTGGTACCGCTCCTGTCCTCAGGACAGCAGTAGGGCTCGCGCCCGGCGAATCTCGGGAACGCCGACGACCTTGCATGCGCCCAACAGGACGACGACACCTACGGCCGCACCCGCCGACAATGAAATAGCAGCAGCAAGCCTGGGCTCGGGGATTCGGTTCTGAACCGCCACCACCAAAGCGAGCGCACAACCTCCTGCCAGAACTGCCGCTGTCGAAATTCTCCCGACGGTCGCCTGCACCCGACGGAATCCCAACAGCCCGTATCGCTTTCGAAGCAGGACGTGACCGAGCACCGCTCCGCACACGTAGGAGAACGAGCCGGCCGCACAGACGGCCAGGATCAGCGTTTCGTCACTCGCCGACAATGACGCAAGAAGAACGAGCGCCGTCTTTGCAACTACCATCACCACGGCTATCACCGCGGGAGTGCGGGTATTGTTGTCGGCGTAGAACACTCGTAGCTGAAGCATGACCATCGCAAAGGGCACCAACCCGAATGCACTGACTGCCACGGCCGTCCCGATCAACCGGGCGCTACTGCCGTCGACCCGGCCGAAGAAGATCAGGGTGGTCAACGAGGGGCCGAACACCATGAGAGCCACGGTGACCGGAATCAACGCCACCACCGAATACCTGGCTCCCCGGCCGAGATCGGATACGACACCGACGTCGTCACCCGCAGCGACCGACCTGGCGATTCGCGGCATCAGCACCGTCAACAGCGACACTCCGAGGATGCCGTACGCCACCTGAAACAGCAGATCCGCATGCGTGTACATCGAGTACACGTGACGGGAGAGAGTGACCTTCATCGTCACCCACACACCGACCTGACCGGCTACGACGTACACCAGTACCCAACCGAGCAACGGCGCCCCGACGCGCACCGGGCGCCAAGTGTGCGGCACGACCCGCACGCGAAGGCGCCACCGAAAACCGTTGCGGTGCAGCGCTCGAGCAACGACAGCGGTTTGCGCCACTATCCCGAGCAAAGTGCCGATACCGATCACCAGAACCTGCGCGGTGGTCATCGACTCGGGAGTCAGAGCCACCGGCCCCGGAATGCACAGGAAGACCGCGACCGTCACCAGAAGGACGACGTTGTTGATCACCGGCGCCCAGGCCGGCGCGCCGAACACCGATCGAACGCTGAGCACAGCCGTCATCATCGCCGTGACGCCGTAGAAGAAGATCTCCGGCAGAAGCAAGTACGCGAAGAGCGTCGTGAGCTCGCGTTGAGCCGGATCATCGATCACGGCCGAGACCAGAGGCGGCGCGCACAGCACCGCCACAACGGTCACGAGCGCAAGAGCAAGCGCTCCCACAGTGAGAACGCGCTGCGTCTGCTCTCGTTCGAGCGTCCGCCCACGGCTTCGCTGCCGTGTCAGATACGGAAGCAGGACACTGGCGAGAATCCCGCCGAGAAGAAGCTGATAGACCATGTTCGGAAAGCTGTTGGCCGCGTTGTACGCATCACTGACCAGGGCGATCCCGAGGACTGCGGCAAGGGCAAGGGTGCGGACGAAACCGGTGATCCGGCTGACCGTGCTGGCGAGCGCCACGTGCCCGCCCATCTTCGCCAAGCTGCCGCCCGTCTCACCCGTACGTTCGGACTCCCCCACACTCTCGACCATCTCGCCAGAGTGCCACATCGCAGAGGTTCGACGAGCCGGACCGGAAACGACTGCCCTCCTGGAAACGACCGAGCGCCCCGAACCGTGGGTTCGAGGCGCTCGGCGCAAGAGACGATCAGGCTGATTCCGCTCCAGCCAACGGCGGCATGACGACAACCTGACCGGCGAAGGACAGACCTGCACCGAAGGCGAGAAGCAGTGCCTTGTCGCCCGGCTTGCACTGGCCGTCGCGCAGCATCTGCTCCATGGCGAGCGGGATCGAGGCCGCGGACGTGTTGCCCGTCTCGGCGATGTCGTTGGAGACGGGGAAGCCCTCGGGCAGCTTCATGCTGCGAGCGATGACCTCGTTGATGCGCTGGTTTGCCTGGTGCGGCACAAAAGCGTCGATGTCCTCGATACCGAGCCCCGACTTCTCCAGGGTGCGAGTGGCGACCTTGCCCATCTCGAAGGCAGCCCAGCGGAACACCGCGGTACCGGCCATCTTGATCCACGGCCGAGGTCCGGTCGGGTTCTTGGTGTAGTCGAGCCAGCTGGGCTCCTGAACGATGGCGTCGGACTGGCTGCCGTCCGAACCCCACTCGACCGGGCCGATTCCGACGGTATCGCTCGGGCCGACGACAACTGCCCCTGCGCCGTCACCGAAGATGAAGCGAACGCTGCGATCGGTGGGCTCGGTGGCCTCGCTCATCAACTCGACGCCGACGACGAGTACGTGATCAACCGTTCCGCCGCGAACGAGGTCGCTGGCCACCGCAAGGGCGGTACAGAAACCGGCGCAGCCTGCCGCGACGTCGAACGCCGCCGGGCCCTTGATACCGAGTTCGTGGGCGACGATGGATGCGGCCTGGGGAGTCTGCAGGTCCCACGTCGACGTCGCGATGATCACGGCGCCGATCTGCTCGGGTGCAATGCCGCTGACGTCCAGTGCTTTACGGGCCGCGCTGATCGACATCGCGAGAATGCCTTCACCCTCGCCGGAGAACCGGCGCGACTTGATACCCGATCGCGTCTGGATCCACTCGTCGGTGGAATCGATCAGCTCGCAGATCTCGTCGTTGGTCACGACTCGCTCCGGGCGGTGAACGCCGAGCCCGAGAAGGACGGACTGCCGACCTCCGGCCACACTGGCAATCGGCTTACCCATTGATCGATCTCCTCGTTGGTTTCTGGTGATGACGCGCGTTCGACATCACACGTTACGTACAGGACATAAGCCCCTGCCTCTCAGGTCACCGTTCGATCACGGCAACAACATGAGGCTGGCTCACATTACGCTTCGGTCAGGTATGTAGTCCAGATCCACGATCAGGCGCGCAAATGAGCTAGAACTGCCAAAACACGACGATGCCCGCTTTCGGAAGCCGACAGGCCGAGTTTTGCGAAGATATTTCCTATGTGCTTGCTCACAGCAGTGTCGCTGACGACCAGTTTCCTGGCGATTTCCTGATTTCCCAGCCCCTCCGCCATCAAACCGAGAACCTCGGACTCGCGTGGGGTCAGTGATCTGATCGGATCGTCGGCACGTCGACGGCTCATCAGTTGGGATACGACCTCGGGATCCATCACGGTTCCGCCGTCGACGACCCGGTTCAATGCGTCGACGAACTCGGCCACCTTGCCGACCCGTTCCTTGAGCAGGTAACCGACCCCGCCGGCACCTCCTGCCAACAATTCACCGGCGTAGCGATCCTCGACATACGCGGAAAGGACCAGGACGGGAAAGCCCGGGCGAAGCTTGCGCACCTCGATCGCCGCTCGAAGTCCCTCGTTGGTGAAAGTAGGAGGCATCCGGACGTCGAGCACCGCGGCGTCAGGAGCGGTCTCCTCGAACACCGTGAGGAACTGTTCGGCGTCGGAGACGGCAGACACCTCGAAGCCCTCTCCGCGGAGCAGCAGTGCCAGCCCCTCTCGCAGGAGAGCGTCGTCCTCGGCAATCAGAATCCGCACGGTAGTTCCACCCTCATCGTTGTCGGTCCACCCTCCGGGCTCTCCAATACTGCGGTTCCTTCGAAAGCCTCGACCCGGCGTCGGATACCCGCCACGCCGCCGCCCGGCCGTTCGTTCGCGCCGCCGTGACCGTCGTCGATCACGTCGATGAGCATCGTCTCACCCAACGAGTCGGTGGACGCCTCCGTCCTTGCAGTGACGGTGACGCTGCGCGCTCCGCTGTGCTTTGCGACGTTGGTCAAAGCCTCGGCGACGACGAAGTACGCAGCAGCCTCGACGGCGGCCGGGGCACGGCGGAGCTCCTCGATCTCGAGTACGCAGGGCACGGTGGAGCGCCCAGCAAGCGCCGAGATCGCACCCTCGAGGCCGAGTTCGTCGAGGATCGGCGGATAGATGTCGTGCACCAACGTCCGGAGTTCGCTCAACGCCTCGGTGGCCGCATCTTGGGCCCGATGCAGTTGTGGCAGAGCCTGGTCCGGGTTGATCTGCAACGATCGCTCGGCCATACCCAGCATCATCACCACGGCGACCAGTCGGTTCTGCGCGCCGTCGTGCAGATCGCGCTCGATCCGCTTGAGTTCGGCCGAATGCGCGTCGAGGGCCGCAGCGCGGCTGGCAGTCAGGGCAGTGACGCGCTTCGAGAGGTCCGAACGTGTGTCCGGTGCAAGCAAAGTCGTGGTCGACCAGCTGATCCACTTCGCCATCGCGGGGATCAACCACCACGCGATCAGGAAGTACAGGATGCCGATCAACGGCATTCCGGCAGCCCCCAGCCACGACGTCACGGGGTACGGATTGTTGACGGGTTCGCCCGCGGGCATCTGCTGCCAGTACAGCGGGACGGCAATCGCATTGAGTGCACCGAGTGGAAGAGCAATGGTCAGCATCGCCGCGACGAAAGCCCCCAGACCGTGAATCGACAACCAGGCCGCGTCGCGCCTCGTCGACTGATCGGTGAGGAATCGGCGCCAGTCCCCGAATGTCGGATTGCTTGGCATCGGTGGGTATCGCTGCAGAACAGGGCGTCCGGTGTACGCAGCCGTTCTCTTGCGAGCCAGACCCGCCCACCACCGGAGCACCCGCACGTACGACGGCAACAGCAACCAGCCGACGATCAGAATCGAGAGCGACAGCAGAATGAGACCGACCATCAGCAAGAACAGGGAGACCACGGCTGCCGCACCCTCGACGAGCACGTACACCGCAGCCCTGGTTCTCTTCTTCACTGCCCCAGCATGCCGCACCTGATGCCGCGATCCACTACAGCTGGCTACACCATTGATTCGGGACCCTGCTGGATGTCGACGAATGCCGAATCTCCATAGCGTTCTTCCCATGAAGAATCGACACTCGGTCCTCGCCCCGCCGGCCCCTGGTGCCCCGGCCGCCCGAACATCCGCCGTGCGACTCGAAGGCGTCAGCAAGGTCTACGGCAACGGCCGCGGCGCCGTGACCGCCCTCGACAACATCAGCCTCACCTTGCCGCGCAGCACCTTCACCGCCGTGATGGGCCCCTCCGGATCGGGTAAGAGCACTTTCCTGCACTGCGCGGCGGGCCTGGACCGGCCGAGCAGCGGATCGGTGTGGCTGGGCGACACCGAGATCTCACAGCTGAAGCCGAAGGCCCGCAGCATCTTCCGTCGCGATCACATAGGTTTCGTCTTCCAGGCATACAACCTGCTCGGTGCTCTCGACGTCGAGCAGAACGTCACCCTTCCGCTACTGCTCGCCGGACGACGAGCCGACAAGCAATACCTGACCTTCGTCCTCGAATCCGTCGGACTCGGATCGCACCGCAAGCGCAAACCCTCCGAACTGTCCGGTGGTCAGCAGCAACGCGTCGCCATCGCGCGCGCCCTCGTCACCCACCCCGACGCACTCTTTGCCGACGAGCCGACGGGCGCCCTCGACTCCCGCAGCGCCAAGCAGGTTCTGGAGTTGTTGCGCCGGACAGCCGCCGAGTTCGATCAGACCATCGTCATGGTCACGCACGACCCGGTGGCCGCGTCGTACGCCGATCGTGTGCTGTTCCTCGCCGACGGGAAACTGGTCGGGCACATCGACCGCCCGACGCCGCAGCAGATTGCCGAGCGCATGACACACCTCGGGGACTGGTGATGATGAAGGCGCACACTTTTGCGCATCTCAAAGCGCATCGCTCCGGATTCATCGCCGTGTTCGTCTCCGTATTCTGCGCGGCTCTCCTCACGTGCGGTTTGGGTGTCCTGCTGGAATCAGGAGTGCGAGGCGGAGTCTCACCACATCTCTACGCCGGTGCAGACGCCGTGGTCAGCGCGCCTCAGGCACTCGAGGTCAAGGAGGACGCCGATCAGCCTTTTGCCGAGCGAGTTCTCCTCGACGGCGATACGGTCCGCAAACTCGATGCCCTCGATGTCACGGTGGTTCCCGACATCTCCGTCCCCGTCAGCACCGCCGAGGGCGTCGTACTCGACGCACATCCTTGGAACACAGCACAATTGGCGCCGTATTCGCTGACCGATGGTCGCGCTCCGCAGAGCCGAGACGAGGTGGTCTCGACCTCGGGCGCCGCGCTCGGCGAGCGAATCACGCTGGCTCACGGCGCGATAGCGGACGAGTACACCGTCGTCGGCACAGCTGATTCGGCTTCGGTGCCGTCACCCGACCGTCCGGCGCTCGTCTTCCTCGACGACGCAGAGGCCGAACGGTTGTGGCCGCACCAGAACTCTGTCACCGCAGTCGGATTGATCGCTCCCGAAGGCGTGGATGCTGCCGCTCTCGCCCACGACGCACTCGCCGGAACCGGTGCGGAGGTCTCGACCGGCACCGCACGCGGAGGCATCGAGTTCCTCGACGCCGGAGCTGCGCGGACTCAGTTGATCGTGCTCTGTGCCACGTTTGCAGGTCTTGCATTGATGGTCAGCATGTTCGTCGTTTCCAGCACGCTGTCGCTCTCGATCAACGCCAGGCGCCGAGAGTTCGCTCTGTTGCGGGCAATCGGGGCCACCACGCGACAAGTCCACGTCATGATCGGGCGTGAAGTGTTGCTCGTCGCGGCGACTGCGGCTGCGATCGGCGCGGTGCCCGGATTCCTACTCGCCCGATTCCTGGGTGCACAGTTTGCCGATGCAGGGGTCATGCCCACCGATTTCGCGCTGGCGTACAGCCCGCTTCCGGCGATCGCGGCTTTCCTGATCTGCGTACTCACTGCCCGCGCGGCAGCGGCGATCGCGGCACGACGACCGGCAAAGCTCGACCCCGTCGAAGCGCTTCGCGAATCCGAAAGCGGCCCGGCGAAACTGAGCCGCGGACGCATCGTCACCGGGCTGATTTTCGGTGCCGCCGGTCTCGGCGCGTGCATCCTCCCCGCTTTCCTGCCCGGCAGCGTGGCAGCCGCTGGAGCCGGTTCGAGCGCACTGTTGTTGATCTTCTCTGTCGCGCTGCTCGGCCCGTTGTTGGTGCGCGGCATCATCAAGGTGATCGGCGGTCCACTGCGCCGTAGTGGGTCGGCGTCCAAAGTTCTCGCTGCCGCCAACGCCGAATCCAATTCGAGGCGGCTCTCGTCGGCGGTTGTTCCGTTGGCTCTCGCCATCGCCCTGGGCTCGGTGCAGTTCTTCAGCCAGAGCACCGTCGCCGCCGAGGCGACCAACCAGTCGATCAAGGGCGTCACCGCCGACCTGATCGTCGGCGCGCCGGCCGGTATCGCTCCCTCGCTCCTCGACTCGATCGCATCGGTGCCCGGAGTGAGTGCGGCAAACCCGGTAGTCCGCAGTCAAGTCCTGCCGGTACCCAGCGGCGAGAAAGGCGGCTCAGCCGACAGCGCGATCGCGGCCCAGGGCATCGACGCCGCCGGCGCCGACGCAACCCTCGATCTCGCGGTGACCGAGGGCGACCTCAGCGCTCTGACCGGCGATACCGTTGCCGTCAGCGAAGACGGGGCCTTCACACTCGGAGCCGAGGTCGGCCAGCGCGTCGACCTCTATCTGGGAGACGGAACACTGGTACATCCGATGGTCGTCGCGAAATATGGTCGCGGCCTCGGATTCGGGGACGTGACCATGCCGATCGAGACTTTGCGTCAGCACTCCACCGACGCTCTGATCGACACCGTTCTGGTTGCTGCCGAACCCGGACGGTCGGCCGAAGTCCAGCAGTCGTTGCTCTCGTTCCCCTCGATCGCCGCGCTGAACCAGGACCAGTTCGGGGCCGCAGGCGAAGATCAGCGTCGCATGCAGTCGTGGGTCAGCATCCTCGCCGTCCTGGTCCTGCTCGGTTATCTGGCAGTCGCCGTCGTGAATACCTTGGTCGCCGCCACTGCGGAGCGTTCCCGCGAGTTCGCGCTCCTTCAACTGGTGGGCTCGCGGACGAGGCAGGTCCGAGCGATGATGCGTATCGAGTCGTTGATGGTGGTGGGAATCGCCGTCGTGGTCGGATCACTGATCGCCCTGCCGCCTCTGATGGGTATCGCCGTAGCGGTGTCCGGGCAGCCGATCCCGGCGATTTCACCGGCGATCTACGGTGCCATCGTCGCCGTGACCGCTGTTCTGGGATTCATCTCCATCGCGATCCCGACGCGCGCCGCCCTGCGCAAGAACCCGATGGACGGCGTCCGTAACAACTGAGTGGCACTACCGTCGTCATCTATGGATGCGGCCGCCTGGGACAAGAAGTACGAAGAAACCGAGCTCGTCTGGGGCGCTCCACCCAACGAGCTGCTGGTGGAATACGCGACGGCCCTCCCCCACGGCCAGGCACTGGACCTGGCGTGCGGGGAGGGCCGTAACGCGTTGTGGCTCGCGACCCGCGGTTGGGAGGTCACCGGGATCGACTACTCGGCCGTCGCGATCGAGAAAGCCCGCACGATCGCGGCCCGCTCGCCCCGATCGGTTCTCGACCGGCTCGACTACCGGTGCGGCGACGTCACCGGCGCGGAGTACGCCTCCCGGAACGGGCAGGGATACGACTTGGCCCTGCTTCTTTACCTTCATCTGCCCGCACCACAACGCACCCTGGTTGTGAACCGTGCCATAAATTCTCTGAAACCTGATGGAATCCTCATGATTTTGGGTCACGACCGAAGCAACATCGACTACGGCGTCGGCGGGCCGCAAGATCCCGAAATCCTTTACACACCAGAAGAATTGATGCAGGAGTTCCGCGGAAAGCTCGAGTTCGAGATCGCCGGAAATCCCCACAGGCACACCGAAACGGGAATCGCGGTCGACGCGCTTGTCATCGGACGCAAATCCGGTGTTGGCAATGCAAAGAACGGCTAGTAACATGTATTAAGTTACCGACGAGTAATAAACTTCGGGCGGTACTAGGAGTGCTGGACCGCACCACCTCACTGGGAGAAGCAGAAGACATGGGCCATTACAAGAGCAACGTTCGGGACCTGGAGTTCAACCTCTTCGAGGTTCTCGGACTGGAGAAGCCACTGAGCGAAGGCGCTTGGGGCGACCTGGATGCCGACACTGTCCGCAACATGCTGGCAGAGGTCGCACGCCTGGCCGAGGGACCGCTTGGCGAATCTTTCGCCGATGCGGACCGCAACCCCCCTGTCTTCGATCCCGAGACGCACACCGTTGCACTTCCGGAATCCTTCAAGAAGTCGTTCAAGGCTCTGTGGGATGCCGAGTGGTACCGCATGGGATTGAGCGAAGAGGTCGGCGGCGTGCCGGTTCCCCGCTCCGTCGTGTGGGCCATCGGTGAGCTGATCCTGGGCGCACAGCCTGCAGCGCACATGTACCAGGCCGGACCCGCTTTCGCGGACGTGCTGTTCAACAACGGCACCGAAGAGCAGAAGAAGTGGGCAGCCACCATCGTCGAACGCGGATGGGGCGCCACGATGGTCCTCACCGAGCCCGACGCCGGCTCCGACGTCGGTGCCGGACGCACCAAGGCGATCAAGCAGGACGACGGCTCCTGGCACATCGAGGGCGTCAAGCGCTTCATCACCTCGGCCGACTCGGACGACCTGTTCGAGAACATCTTCCACCTCGTTCTCGCTCGCCCCGAAGGCGCCGGACCGGGCACCAAGGGCCTGAGCCTGTTCTTCGTCCCGAAGACGCACTTCAACTTCGAGACCGAAGAGTTCGGCGAGCGTAACGGTGTCTTCGTCACCAACGTCGAGCACAAGATGGGCCTGAAGGTCTCCGCCACGTGTGAGGTCACCTTCGGCGGCCACGGCATCCCCGCACAGGGCTGGCTGGTCGGCGAGGTCCACAACGGCATCGCCCAGATGTTCGACGTCATCGAGCACGCTCGAATGATGGTCGGCACCAAGGCAATCGCCACCCTCTCCACCGGTTACCTCAACGCTCTCGATTACGCCAAGCAGCGCGTGCAGGGCGCAGACCTGACCCAGATGACCAACAAGGCAGCACCGCGCGTGACCATCACGCACCACCCCGACGTGCGTCGTAGCCTGGCAATGCAGAAGGCATACGCCGAAGGCCTGCGCGCGGTGTACCTCTACACCGCAGCTCACCAGGACGAGGTTGTCGCCCAGCTCGTCTCGGGCGCAGACAAGGACACCGCGTTCCGCGTCAACGACCTGCTGCTCCCGATCGTCAAGGGCGTCGGCTCCGAGCGTGCGTACCAGTACCTGACGGACAGCCTGCAGACCCTCGGTGGATCCGGCTTCCTGCAGGACTACCCGATCGAGCAGTACATCCGCGACTCCAAGATCGACTCGCTGTACGAAGGCACGACGGCCATCCAGGCTCAGGACTTCTTCTTCCGCAAGATCGCTCGTGACCGCGGCGTCGCGCTCGCTCACGTTGCCGGACAGATCAAGACCTTCATCGACAGCGAAGCCGGCAACGGTCGTCTGAAGGCGGAGCGCGCACTGCTCGCCACCGCACTCGAAGACGTCCAGGCCATGGCCGCCACGCTCACCGGCTTCCTCATGGGAGCTCAGGAGCAGCCCACCGAGCTGTACAAGGTCGGCCTCGGCTCCGTCCGCTTCCTGATGTCCGTCGGCGACCTGCTCATCGGCTGGCAGCTGCTCCGCCAGTCCGAGATCGCTCTCGCAGCACTCGACAACGGCGCTTCCGACAAGGACAAGGGCTTCTACGAGGGCAAGGTCGCCATCGCTTCCTTCTTCGCCAAGAACGTCCTGCCCGAGCTCACCGCTTCACGCGAGATCATCGCGAACACCGAGAACGACATCATGGAGATCGACGAAGCAGCATTCTGATTCGTTCCTGATTCATGAAAAGTGCCGGTCCCGAGAACGTTTCGGGGCCGGCATTTTCATGCTCAGCAGTCCATGGAATCCGAGGTCATCTGCGCTCGACGGTCGGGCAA
The DNA here is from genome assembly GCF_003860625.1 of Rhodococcus sp. NJ-530. NCBI lineage: Bacteria > Bacillati > Actinomycetota > Actinomycetes > Mycobacteriales > Nocardiaceae > Rhodococcus > Rhodococcus sp. NJ-530. Next base: position 1,171,194 of record NZ_CP034152.1, on the reverse strand, counting down.
CTGATCTGTGCGGACAGTACGGACGTCGTCGGTTGTTCGCCGGGCCGTGCCGCCCTTCCCGCCAGGGAAAGCGCCACGCGCCTGCGGTCCGGAGAACTGACGATTTCGATGGACTTGTCGTCACCGCCCCCGAAGGACACGAACTGTCCGCTCTGATCCGAGAACTTCATGATCGCCGACCCGTGCTGACCTGGTTCCGGTTTTTCGTTCACGTAGACCTGCAACTGGAAATCACGTCCCGGATACTCGCCGCCGCCGTCGTACTCGTAAAAGGAACTGGTGTGCACCTCGTAGGCCCACTGGCGGTGACCGGCGGGCACCGAATCCGCCCAGTTGTGCTCGAAACACGTGACGGATCCGGGCAGCGAGACATTGGCTGCGCCGCTCCACCCACCGGACAGGGTGATGGCTCCGTACGGCGCTGCTTCGGACTCGTGCCGATCGGAAGGCAAGGGCGGAACGGTCACGGGTCCGACATTGCGACCGGTGAACTCGAAAAGCCTCTCGCTCGACACGAACGGGGGCGACTCGCGCTCCCCGGCACAGGAGACAACCGACAGGGTGGCCATGACCAGTAACGCACACATACCGCGTCTACGAACCGGCACCTCGACTCCCCCGTTCCGTTTCCAACAGAATACATACCGTTCGGTCTTCAAGTTATCGAACGTGTCCGACACATCCCATTCCTGGGACCGCTCGCCCGCTACCGATGTGATTGGGTGAGCACGAACGTCCACTGAACCAGCACTCGGTTCTTTCGCAGGCCGAGTAGATCAACAGACAGGTGATCATCGTGGTCGCACCAGAGCACGCACAACCCGATTACGCCCCCGACCTGGCATTGACCGCCACGGACTTGGCGCTCGACGGCCCATGGGGGCCGGTGTTCGGACCCGTCAATCTCGAGATTCGTGCGGGCGGTGTGACGATCCTCGAAGGCTCGGCCGGTTCAGGACGTACGTCCTTACTTCTGACACTCAGCGGACGAATGAAAGCCAGTTCCGGCTCACTGTCCGTCTTCGGTCGGACGCGTCCCCGCGAGATCTTCGAGATCGCCGGGGTCGCCGGGTTCGAGGACATCGACGAGCTTGCCGAATCCGTCACCGTCCGCGATCTGATCACCGAACAAATTCGCTGGGATGCGCCCTGGTACAAGCTCATCGGACGCGCCGGAGACCGCGAACTCGAAGCGGTGTGCGCTCCCGTCTTCGGCGATCATCCGTTACCTGCGCTCGGCCGGTACGTCAGCGATCTCGGGGAACTCGAGGCGATCCTGCTGCGTATCGCCGTCGCGAACACGAAAAAGCCGGCCCTGCTTGTCGTCGACGATCTCGAACAAGTGCGGCGCGACTCCGAACGTGCGTACCTCGTCGAGCGACTCGTCGAGATGGGGAGCTACCAGACCATCATCGCGTCGACCGTCAACCCGCTGCCAGACGGATCACCCATCGATGCCGTCACCCTGCTCCAAGAAGTCACCAATCCCGACCAAGAAGGGGCGAGGTAACCGCGATGCTCGCTGGAATGTCTCTCGGAACCGAACTCAAGCGGTTCTCCCGCGGCGCGATGCCCAGGATCGCACTCGTCACCATCATCTTGATGCCACTGCTGTACGGCGCGATGTACCTGTGGGCGTTCTGGAATCCGTTCGGTGAGGTCAACAAGGTCCCCGTCGCGCTGGTCAACACCGACCGCGGCGCGATGGTGCAGGGTCAGGAGCTCAACGCGGGCGACGAGGTAAGCCAAGCGCTGCTCGATTCCGGTGAGCTCGATCTCCACCTGGTCTCGCAGCAGGAAGCCGCTCAGGGAGTCTCGGACGGCACGTACTACTTCTCTCTCACATTGCCTGAGAATTTCAGCGAGGCCGTCGCCTCCCCGACGACCAAGGACCCCCACAAAGCTCAGTTGCAGTTCACCTTCAACGACGTCAACAACTACCTCGGCACCATCATCGGCCAAAACGCCGCCCAGCAGGTCCTCAGTCAGGTCAGCGACAAGATCGGCGCGCAGTCCGTCGAAACAGTTCTGGTCGGATTGACCGATGCGGGTGCTGGTTTGAAGCAGGCCGCCGACGGAGCGCTCCAGCTCTCGGCCGGAGTGAACACTGCCAACGCCGGAGCCGGCGAATTGGCGTCGGGCTCGAAAACTCTGGCCGACAACATGGTTACCGCACGTGACGGTGCAGCCACTCTTGCCGGCGGTACAGCGCAACTCTCGACCGGTATCAACACCGCCACGGACGGCGTCCTCGCACTGACCGACGGTCTGGGGCAGCTCGATCTCGGAGCCGTCCAACTTGGCGACGGCGCAAGCCAACTCAGTGGTGGCGTCACCCAGGTCGTCGACCAACTGAGTGTCCTCGGGAACACACAAGCAGACGTCGCACAGCTGGTCGGGCAGGCAGTGGCCAGCCTTCGACTGAACCCGGATCCCGTCAGCCAACAGATCGCCAATGCCCTCGCGCCTGCCCAGGACATGCTGCGCACTCAGGGTTTCGGTGAAGCGACCATGGGCCAACTGGGCGAACTCAAGAGCGGTGCACAACAACTCGCCTACCAACTCGACGATCCGTCGAGCACCTTCCGAGCCGGGCTCAGCGCCGCGGCCAACGGCGGTGGTGAACTCCGCAACGGCCTGGTACAGCTGCGTGACGGCGGTCAACAAGTCAACGACGGCGCTCAAACCCTCAGCAGTGGACTGGTTCAACTCACCGACGGAAGCGTTCAACTCTCCGATGGTGCAGCCAAACTCGCAGACGGCACCGAGCAACTCCGTGCCGGGTCTGCCGAACTCGCGACCAAACTCACCGAGGGCGCCGGTCAGGTCCCCAGTTGGAGCGATCAGCAGCGAACCGCAACCGCTCAAACCCTCTCCAGCCCGGTCGAACTACAGGAGACGTACGAGAACCGGGCAAGCACGTTCGGTACCGGTTTTGCACCGTTCTTCCTGCCCCTCGCGCTGTTCGTGGGCGGCATCATCACCTGGATGCTGCTCAAGCCGCTCCAGAACCGGCCCATCGCAAACGGACTCGGCGCGCTGCGAGTGGTCCTCGCCTCGTACTGGCCGGCATTGCTCATCGGCATCTGCCAGGTGATCGTGATGTACCTGGTCGTGCACTTCGCCGTCGGCCTGCACCCCACACACGCCCTCGGCACCGTCGGATTCCTGATGCTCATCACTGCCACGTACATGGCGTTGATCCAGGCATTCAACGCCATCTTCGGAGTCTCCGTCGGACGCGTCATCACCCTGGCGTTCCTGATGCTGCAACTGGTTTCGGCCGGCGGCATCTATCCCGTCGAAACCACCGCGAAACCGTTCCAGATCATCCACCCCTTCGACCCGATGACCTACGCGGTGAACGGGCTACGACAACTCACCGTCGGCGGTATCGACTCGAGACTGTGGGTCTCGATCGCCGTCCTCGGCGGCCTTCTCGTCGCCTCACTCGGCGCCAGTTCACTTGCTGCACGCCGAAATCGGCAATGGACCATGGACAGGCTGCATCCGCCGATCGAAGTCTAGGCGAGGGTCTCCGGCCAAGGCTCCACGGTCAGCGCAGGCCATTCCCTGCGCCACCGTGCTGCCTTGGCCTCGTAAACCTCTCTCGGCGCCAGCACCGGGTTGGGGCGGACGATCATGTCGAAAAGATCGTCGTATCCATGCGGGGCATACACGTCCAAGGTCCCATCCGATCCCTTGGTGATCCCGAAACAGCAAGTTGTGGAAGCGAAGTGGTCGACAGCGTCGCGGCAACTGGTGAACGGAACGCCGGGAATCCCGAAATGCTGCTCGTACCACAGGTGCACGCGGGCTTCGTTGCGTACTTCGACATCGGCATCCACATCGGCGAACAGTTCTGCCGCCGAACGAATCACACGGTCCTCCGCGTCGTAGCTCAGATCGCCGGCGTCGAAGTAGAACAGGTCGTAGTCCTTGATTCCGGCGCCGAGATCACGGCCGTCGATGTGATTCCAGACGGTTTGGAAGAGCCCACCCGCCGTCAGGTACCACTCCGGCAATCCCAGCTTCGGCGCACGATCCACGATCGTTGCGACCACCGGATTGGCCAGGGCGATCTCGAGAAATCGTTCACGCATGCTCTTCAGCCTCTCATATGACAAGCAAACTTGACATCTAGTGACAAGTATTCTTTACTTTTTGCATGACTGGAAAGGCCGGCGACAACAACGTGCGGGAGCACCGACGCCTCGCCGGCCTCACCCAGGCGCAACTGGCCACGGCAGGTCAGGTGAGCAGACAGAGCATCGTCTCCGTCGAACGCGGTGACTATGCACCGAGTGTGTACCTGGCACTTCGCCTGGCCCTGGCGCTGGGGACCACCGTCGAAGCGCTCTTCCCCTTACCCGAATCGGAACTCACCACAGAAATTCCAGAGGAGACGGCATGAGCACCATGATGAAGGCAATGCGGTTCGTCGGAGATCTGGACGACGACTTCTACAAGGACGAGCGTCAGCGCGACGTCTGGAACGAAGCCTCGGCGGTGGGACTCCAGAGTGTCTTCTGGGCAATATTCGTCAGCTCGGCGATTCTGCCCTGGGTCGCCGGCCGAACAGGGGCGTGGATCTCGCTCGCCCTGCTGATCGTTGCGTTGTTCGGCTCGTTGATCACGATCATCTATGCACTTCGGTGCGACGTCGATGTCTATGTATTGTCCAACTACAACCGCCCCCGGGTCGTGATCGGCATCGCGCTGTACCTCGTCGCCGCAGTCGGCATCATGGCGCGTCTCAAATTCGATTCCTACGAAGAATCGTCTACCTGGGTCGGCGCTCTCGTCGGCGGAATTGTCGGTGGCGGCATCGCAATCGCGGCAGTCAAGCTTCACCAGCAGCGAGCCAAGCGACGCGAAGCGGCCGAAGAACTTCTCTGAATTCCGGAAGTCTGCCCAGCACAACGGAATCCATAGAGTTGGTAAAATCGTGCCAGGTCAACCGATCGCGAGTAACGTCGAAACGGTGAGCACTCGCCTCGGATACCAGATGCCCAACTTCAGCTACGGCGGTCCGGTCAAGGACCTCTTCCCCACCGTCATAGCGCAGGCCCGCGAAGCCGAAGCCGCAGGCTTCGACACTGCATTCGTGATGGATCACTTCTACCAACTCCCCGGAATCGGAGCGCCGGACGCCCCGATGCTCGAGGCCTACTCGGCGCTCTCCGCGCTGGCGACGGCCACCGAGACCATCCAGTTGTCTGCACTGGTCACGGGAAACACCTACCGCAATCCGCCCATGCTCGCCAAGACCGTCACCACCCTCGACGTGGTGAGCGGCGGTCGGGCCATCCTGGGCATCGGCGCCGGTTGGTTCGAACTCGAACACAATTCGTTCGGATACGAGTTCGGAACGTTCACCGAGCGCTTCCAGAAACTCGACGAAGCACTGCAGATCATCGCGCCGATGCTCCGCGGTGATCGCCCCACCTTCGACGGCAAGTGGTACCACGTCAAGGACGCCATCAACGAGCCTCGCGTCCGCGACGACCTGCCGATCCTGCTGGGCGGTGGCGGTGAGAAAAAGACGTTCGGCCTCGCCGCTCGCTTCGCGGATCACCTCAACATCATCTGCGACCCGTCGGAACTGCCGCGCAAGATGGAAGCACTTGCGGCACGCTGCGACGAAGCCGGTCGCGATCCCGCAACCCTCGAGACCAGCTTCCTCACGTTCATGATGATCGACGAGGACGGCGACAAGGCTCGCGCCCATCAGCGAACGTTTCTCGCGGAGCGTGGCCTCGACATCACCACGGCGCCGGAAGACGTGGTCGCCAAGGCCACCGAACGCCATTTCGTTGGCAGCCCGGACGACGTCGCCGAGCAGGTTCAGACGCGCATCCTCGACCACGGCATCGACGGCGTCGTGATCAACCTGATCACCAACGGCGAAGAGCCAGGCATCGTCGACCTCGCGGGCCGCACCCTCGGCCCACTCGTCGGCAAGTAGTTCCCTACTCGCACTTCACGATCGGCACCGGGTCGTACTTGACGGTCCGGGTGTTCGAGGAAATCTCGGCGCCACTCGCGTGGTCGGTGATCACGCGAGTGTCGCTGACCGTGAACCCGGGCGCACCGCTCGAAGCCACACAGCCAGGCCCCTCCGGCAAGGTCACGGTGTTCGGCGACGTCGGCGACGTCCGCGGGCCGGTCGTCGACGTGACATCGACAGTTTTGGTTCCCCAGATCCGAACGGTGATGTTCGACGATGTCGCAATCGTCTCGATCATCACGCCGGTCTTCGCCGGATTACGGAACTGCAGGTCGATCGCACCATCGAAGATGGTCGCCTCACGAGCCTCGGGGTACCGCGAGATGTAGTAACTGTGCTCGGTGTGCGCGACGTCGTCCATACCTGCGAAATACGTCGCGTTGTAGAGCGTCGTCGCGAGCTGGCTGATACCGCCGCCGACAGCCTTGTCCGGGCGACCGTTGTTGATGATCCCCGACTCGATGTATCCCTGCGCCGCACCGCGCGGGCCCGTGTACTCGTTGAGCGAGAACGTGTCACCGGGCTTGATCACGGCCCCGTCGATCTCCGACGCGGCCAGGCCGATGTTCACACCAGACGCGTATTCGAAACCACCGGTAGTGAATTCGCCGATCACCTCGTTGATGCCGAGGGCCTCCGCGGCTTCGGTGGTCAACGCCGGCGGGACCGGTCCGTAAACGGCGGGCGTTGCCCGAGAAGCCGTGCTGCCCAACAGAACCGGAAGTTCCTTGACCGTGTCTGGCCAGTTGATCAGATCACCGACGACACCGGGCACAACCGACGGTTTGCCACCGGCGAAGGTGAACGACGCGTCCTTGGGTTGTACTTCCGTCGACGCCAACTGCGGAGTCAGAATCTTGATCGCAGCATCCGTGTTGTACTGCGGAGTCAGCCCACCCGAGCCGTCGGGTGTGAAGGTCAGAACCTCGCCGATCTGATCGACGCCGAGTGTCGCGACCTTGCCGTCACGGCCGTTGACCACGACGTCACCCGAGACAGCTGGAATAGCGATCTCCTGCAGCGCACGATCGACACCGGCCTGAGTGACCGTCACCGGAACCTCGTCGACCGGAAGATCGACGACGCCACCATCGGACCATTCAGCGGCGAAGGTCGAACCCGCCTGCTGCGTTTCGAGCGCCTGACCGGCAGCGGGCGAAACACCAGTCGCCTTCCCGTTCTCGAACACGACTGCACCTTCGACGGGCGCACGATCGCTGTTCGCCGCGAGCTGCGCCATCGACGCATCCAACGCACCCTGGTCGATTGCCGACACCACGGGCACCTCGCGGGAGCCGAAGAACGACGTGATGCGGGTGATCGGGTTGATGGGCTGAGCGTTCACGCCCGACAGCGTCGCCGACCAGTCGACGTCCACACCCGCAGACGCGGGAACGATCTCGGAGTCGACGCCGCCTGCATGTACCGCTACCGGTTCGACGAGCCTCGGGCCGAGTTGGGCGCGCAGCGTGGCTTCCGCGTCGGCGGGCGTGAGATCACCGATGTCCACCCCGGCGACCTGAGTGCCGCGTGGTGTCTTCCCGGACGAGGTGAAGATGTCCACTCCGTAGGCAATCGCTGCGACGGCAAAGATGGCGCCGACTGCTATCGCCGGTTTGACCCACTTGCGGGAAGACTGCGAAGCGGGCGCCACCGGTTGTTGCGGCGCCGGGGGTGCAACTACCTCTGCTTCTCGGACAACAGGCTCGTACTGCTGCTGGATGGGTTCGAGTTGCTGGGTGTCGTACTGCTGCACGAACTCGGGACGCGGCGGCTTCGGGGGAACCACCACTGCCGGGGGCTCGAACTGCTCTGTCTGCTCGTCGATGGCTTCTGTCGCCGGAGCCGAGTTGACTACTTCCGTCGGCGGTGCGTCCTCCGCGGGGACGACAGGGATGACGGTGGTGACCTCGTTTGCCGATTCGTCGACTGTCGCTTCCGTGGAATCGCTTGCTTCTTCGTCGACAGGCCTTGGTGCTTCGGCTGGTTCAGGTTCTACTGATTCAGCCTCGACAACGGCCTCAGTGTCCTCAGGGGCCTCGGGTTCCTCGACCGGCTGGGGTTCCTCGACCGACTCGGTCTCTTCGACCGCCTGAGGTTCCTCGACCGACTCGAGTTCCTGTTCCGGGAGGGACGAGTCCTCGCTGTTCGTCTTCTCGACGGACGGACCCTCTTCGTCACTCACCTGTTGGCTCCTCGCTGCATCAACCGTCGCTGCGGCGCTCACCGACAACTCAATACAGGATATCCGGACATACGAGAGCCCCGCGCTGCTGCCAGGTCGGGGGTCAGGCAGCAACACGGGGCTGTCATGAATATCGGTAGCTATTCTGCAGCGTTACACGCCTGCGCGAAAAAGTTTGCAAAGAGTTCGGGGATCCGGCCACCCCTCGTGGCCGGATCCCCGATTACGCATCCCCTCGCGACGATCACTGCAGGTGAGCGCAGTTTTCAGTCGCATGGGGAGATTGTGGAGCGGTTACCGCTCGATGATCGCCGTGACACCCTGGCCACCGGCCGCACAGATCGAGATCAGGCCGCGGCCCGAACCCTTCTCCGCGAGCATCTTTGCGAGGGAAGCCACAATACGTCCGCCGGTTGCCGCGAACGGGTGACCTGCAGCCAAGGACGATCCGTTGACATTGAGCTTGCTTCGGTCGATCGATCCCAATGCGCCGTCGAGGCCGAGGCGTTCCTTGCAGTACTCGTCCGACTCGAAGGCCTGCAGGGTTGCCAGAACCACCGAAGCGAAGGCTTCGTGGATCTCGTAGTAATCGAAGTCCTGCAAGGTCAGACCGTTGCGGGCCAGCAAACGCGGGATCGCGTACGTGGGAGCCATGAGCAACCCGTCTTTGCCGTGGACGTAGTCGACGGCAGCGGTTTCGGAATCGACGAGGTGCGCCAGAACCGGAAGATTGCGCTCGGCTGCCCACTCGTCGGTGGAGAGGAGCACTGCAGAAGCGCCGTCGGTGAGCGGCGTCGAGTTGCCTGCCGTCATCGTCGCGTCGCCGAGCTTGGTACCGAAGACGGGCTTGAGCGTCGACAGCTTCTCGACGGTCGAACCGGGACGGAGGTTGTCGTCGCGGGTCAGGCCGAGGAACGGGGTGACGAGGTCGTCGAAGAAGCCGCGGTCGTAGGCAGCTGCCATGTTCTTGTGGCTGGCAGCGGCAAGTTCGTCCTGGTCCTCGCGCTTGATGCCGAATTCCTTGGCGGTGATCGCAGCGTGGTCACCCATCGACTTGCCGGTGCGAGGCTCGCCGTTGCGCGGAATTTCCAGGCCGAGCATGCCCGCACGGACGTTGCCGAGCAGCTTGATGCGGTCGCCCGTGGACTTCGCGCGATTGAGGGAGAGCAGGAGCTCGCGCGCCTGATCGTTGACGCCGATCGGGGCGTCGGACGTGGTGTCCGTGCCGCCGCCGATGCCCGAATCGATGCGGCCGGCCGAAATGGCGTCGCCGACGGCGATGATCGACTGCAGTCCCGTGCCACACGCCTGCTGAAGGTCGTACGCCGACGTGTACGGGCTCAGCGCGCTGCCGAGAACGGACTCGCGAATGAGATTGAAATCACGGCTGTGCTTGAGCACCGCACCGCCGACGACCATGCCGAGCTTCTCGCCCTGCAGATTGAATCGGCTCACCAGACCGTCGAGCGTCGCAGTGAACATGTCCTGGTTGGACGCCTGTGCGTACGCCTTGTCCGAGCGTGCGAACGGAATGCGATTTCCGCCGACGATCGCAACCGGACGGCGCTGACCTGCAGAATTTGCAGCGGCTGCGGCCGGTGCAGTGCGCGGTGCGGCGGGCTTTGCATTTGAACGGGCTTTGCTTGTCACTTGCGTCTCCAAGGATGGTGCGATTACCTGTTGAAGACTATTCTTACTCAGTAGTAAGTTACTTGTCTATCGCCGCATTCTTTCGATTGCCCGGTGAGAGACAACCCGAAACACAACAGAAGGTAGGACCGTGGCAGCCAGCAAGGGAGCTCCCGACCTCTATTCACAGTTCCTCTCGTCCGCCCCCGGCGCATTCATCGCGTCGAAGGCCGGCCTGCCCAGGCCCGAGAACCTGCGTCGATACAAAGCAGGAGAACCCGCACTCGCCGGACCTGTCCTCATCGGCGGCAAGGGTCGACTCGCAGAACCACTTCGCGTACTGCTCTCCGACTACCCGGCGGCTCAGGCACACGACAGCAGCTTCGGTGGACTCGTGTTCGACGCCACCGGAATCACTCAGGTCAGCGAGCTCGAGCAGCTGTTCGAGTTCTTCCAGCCCGTGATCCGCAACCTCGCACCGTCGGCTCGCGTCGTCGTTCTCGGCACGACGCCGGAAGAAACGTCGAGCGTCGACGAGCATGTCGCGCAGCGCGCTCTGGAAGGCTTCACCCGCAGCGTCGGCAAGGAGATCAAGCGCGGCTCCACCGCTCAGCTGGTCTACGTCTCCCCCAAGGCATCCACCGGACTCTCCGGCGTGGAATCGACTCTGCGCTTTCTCCTTTCGGCAAAGTCCGCCTTCGTCGACGGCCAGGTCATCGTCGTCGGCGCTGAAGATTCCGTCGCGCCCACAAGCTGGGACAAGCCGCTCGAAGGCAAGGTTGCCGTCGTCACCGGCGCAGCCCGCGGTATCGGCGCCACCATCGCCGAGGTCCTGGCCCGCGACGGCGCGCACGTCGTCTGCGCTGACATCCCGGCCGCCGGCGAAGCGCTGTCCGAGACCGCGAACAAGGTCGGCGGCACGTCCCTCGCCCTCGACGTCACGGCAGCCGACGCAGCCGAGGTCCTCGCAGCTCACCTCCTCGAGCGTCACGGTGGAGCGGACATCATCGTCCACAACGCCGGCATCACCCGCGACAAGACCCTCGCCAACATGGACGAGGGCCGCTGGAACATGGTCATGAACGTCAATCTTCTTGCACCGCAGAAGATCACCGAGCACCTCGTCGAGAAGGGCGCTCTCAAGGAAGGCGGCCGCGTCGTCGACGTCTCCTCCATCGCCGGCATCGCGGGCAACCGCGGGCAGACCAACTACGGCACCTCCAAGGCCGGCGTCATCGGCCTCGTACACGCCGAAGCTCCCGTCCTGGCGAAGAAGAACATCACCATCAACGCCGTCGCACCGGGCTTCATCGAGACCGCCATGACCGCAGCCATCCCCTTCGCCACCCGCGAAGCCGGCCGCCGCATGAGCTCGCTCCTGCAGGGCGGCGAGACCGTCGACGTCGCCGAGACCGTCGCATACTTCGCCAGCCCGGCCTCCAATGCCGTTACGGGACAGGTCGTTCGCGTCTGCGGCCAGAGCCTCCTGGGCGCATGATGGCAACAAAGACCGTCGCGCTCACCGAGCAGCCGAAGACCCTCGACATCTACTCCCGCGCGGTACTGGGATTGTTGCCGTGGAACAAGTCCAACTCGCGCTCGGTGCCACAGCAGACCTTCACCCTCACCGGATTGAAGGTCGACACCGACAATCTGGCGGCGTACTGCCGCGTGACCGGACTGCGGTTCGGCGACACTCTGCCGATCACGTACCCCTTCACCTTGGCCTTCCCGACCGTGATGAAGCTGATGGTGTCGAAGGACTTCCCCTTCGCCGCCGTCGGCTCCGTTCACGCCGAGAACGTCATCGAGTCACTGCGGCCCATCTCCGTCAGCGAACCGCTGGACCTCTCGGTGCATGCCGAGAACCTGCGTGAGCACCGCAAGGGCCTGCTGATCGACGTGATCACCGAAATTCGGGTGGGACGGGAACTGGTCTGGCGACAGACCTCGAGCTTCCTGAACCAGCAGAAGACCTCCCTGTCCGGCCAGCCCGGTCCGGAGCCCAAGGCCGACGAGGTCCCGCCGATGCCGATGAGCACCATCCGCGTCGACCAGACCACGATCAGCAAGTACGCCGCTGTATCCGGCGACCGCAATCCGATTCACGTCTCGTCTCTGGGCGCGAAGGCTTTCGGTTTCCCGAAGACCATTGCTCACGGAATGTGGAGTGCCGCGGCAGTTCTGCGGACCGTCGAGGGGTCCGTCGCGGACAAGGTCACGTACAGCGTGCGTTTCGGGAAGCCGATTCTGCTACCGGCGACGCTGAATGCCTACGCTGATCGCACCGACGACGGCTGGGATCTGTCACTGCGCCACCCGAAGAAGGGTTACCCGCACGTCACTGCGACGCTGCGCTGACCTAGGACTGAACTGGGTTGGGCTGGTGCGTTTCCGACCCCGCCCGACAGTGTGAACGTATCGCTCCCCCTGTTCAACAAGGGGAGCGATACGTTCACGCGATGCGACTGGGTGGCTATTCGGACTTCTTCTTGCCCGACAGACCGCGCCACGCGAGGGATTCGAGTAGATCCGCTGCGGCATCCACTTCGATTTCCCCACCCGCGACCCGGTCCGCTACCGCCTCACCGGCGCCGACGAGCGCGATGGCGATGATCCCGTAATCGTGCGCGGCATCAGGATCCTTGGTGCTGGACTCGAGCAGATGCGCGGTCAACTCGATCAACCGATCGCGACTGGACTGCACGGTGCCCGCAAAAGCCTGCTGCCCGACTGCCTGACGGTAGAGCACCATCCACGACTTGCGGTTTGCGCCCACGAACCCGAGGAAGCCCTCGAGAGCGGCGCGCAATTGTTCACGCGGAGTCAGGTTCGGCGCGCCCGCCGGGGCGAGCGCTTCAAGGAAGCGGAGCCCTTCACGATGAATGCACGCCGCGAACAACTCTTCCTTCGAGCCGTAGTACAGGTACAGCATCGGCTTCGAGATCTCGGCCTTGGCCGCGATGGTGTCCATCGAAGTTTCGTGAAACCCCCTGTCGGAGAACACGTCCACAGCCGCGTCGAGCATCTGCTGCTCACGCACTGCGCGTGGCAGTCGCTTGGTACCGCCGGCCATGCTTCCTCCAACCACAGGGTAAATGTCGATCTTACTCTACGGTAAGATTGCGCGTCGAATCCTGACTTCGACTCAGCAGGTCACGGCACCTTTGGCAGCGGCAACTGTGACCACAGCCTGATCGACCCGCGTCTGCGGAAGCTCACCCGACGCGACGGCCTGCTCGAGATGGTCGAGAACCCGCGGAACGTCGTCGGTGGTCAGCCACAATGCCTGATCGACTCCAGCCACCAGCGCAGCCTGAACCGCGTCGGCAATATCGTATCGGTCGGTGATCGCCTGCATGCCGCTGAGGTCGTCGGTGAACACCGGACCAGTGAACGGCGCTGCGCCGTAACCCACTCCGTCGCGAAGCAACGCGACGGCGGCGGGGCTGATGCTGGCAGGGGTACCGGGCTCGGTCAGACCGGGAACCTCGAGGTGACCCATCATGACGCCGACTCCGGTTCCCGACAGTTCACGGAAGGGAATCAGGTCCGACGCGATCAGATCCTGTAGCGGCGGCGTGGTCACCTCACCGCGGTGCGAGTCACCCGACGCGCTGCCGTGCCCCGGAAAGTGCTTGATCACCGGGAAGATTCCGGCGTCGCGCATCCCCTGCGCGTACGCACCGGCGTAGGCAACCACGGTCTGGGGGTCGTCGGAGTACGAGCGGTCCCCGATCACGGAGTCGTCGGGTTGGCTGCTGACGTCGACGTCGGGTGCGTAGTTGACGGTGATCCCGAGATCCTTCAAACCGCGTCCACGCTCGAGTGCCATCTGGTACGTCTGTTCCACTGTCATGGTCTGCGCCGTTTCCCTGGCCGACGGATCGGGCCCGAGGATGTCCGCGACGCGCGAAACCCGTCCACCTTCTTCGTCGATCGTCACCATCAACGGCAACTTCGACGCCGAAGCAACCTGCGGCACTTCGCGATTGGTGAGCATCGACTGATCGGTCCAACTTCCGACGAATATGCCGCCGATCTCCTCGTTCTGCACTATCGACAACGCGTCGTCGGTCCCGGTAACGCCGACGTTGAGCAGCTGGGCAAGTTTCTGACGCAAGGACAGCGAGGCTAGAAGGTCACTACCGCACGACGCGGCGACGGGTGCGGAGCTCGATGCCGCAGGCGTCGACGTGATCTCGGAGGTGGTGCTGGTCGGGGCGCTCGAAACCGGATCGGCGGTCCCGTTTTCGCCCGAGCATCCCGCAACCAACCCTCCGCACAATGCAATGGTCGTTGCAGCCTTCAGAAACTTGATCCGCATACCTCGACCGTAACGGACCCGGTACCCATACACTCCCTCACGGGCACATCGGGACGGTAGCCTGGAAGAGAACCGATTCCCCCGCTGACGAGGAGGTCGTGATGCCACAAGGTCTGATGCTCATCGCGTACGACGGTTCCGACAACGCCAAGCGTGCAGTCGACTATGCGGGGCGTTTCCTCTCCGCCAATCGTGCTGTTCTCGTCACTGCCTGGGAGCCCATGGTTCGCCAGGCCGCTCGCATGTCCGGCCTGTCCGGGGTGATGCAACCGGAGTGGGTTCCCGACGACGACGTCGAGGACATCGCGTACACCGACGCCAAAGTCACCCTCGCCGAGGGCGTCGCACTGGCCGAGGCCGCAGGCCTGACGGTCGAAGGCAGAAGCGCCGAGTGCCGATCCGCGATCTGGTCTGCAATCTGCGAAACCGCAGACGAATTGGACGTCGACATCATCGTGACCGGCACCCGTGGCACTACGGGTTTGCGGTCGCTACTGCAGAGCAGCGTCGCGGATCATGTTCTGCGTCACAGTCATCGGCCGGTGTTGATCGTCCCTCCGGGGAAGTGACCTTCGCGCATTCCTGATCCGTGGCCGACTAGTGTCGAAACCACCATGGACGGTTTTGTTCTCTCGCGCCCCGATCACAGCGTGGTCACCCGCGGCGTACGACGCAGCTTCGACAGCTCCAACGCGGCCACCCACGCTCTGTCGGCAGGTACGACAAAGCTGATCGTCGGAGCGCTCCCCTTCGACCCCGCTGCCGCAACGGCGTTGTACGAACCTGCCGAGGCGACGATCGCGTCGCGGCCGTGGCAACCGGTTGATCCCCAGGCCCTGCCCACGACCCGGGTTGACCGGGAGATCCCGTCGTCGTCGGAGCATCTTCGTCGAGTGGAAAAGTTGATCGGACGCCTCCGCAGTGGAGAGATCGACAAGGTTGTCGCGGCTCGCACTGTGGAACTTCGCACGCAGACCCCGATCTCCCCAACCGCGCTCGCCGCACGCATGGCGGCGCTCAATCCCGTCGCCAACACCTTTGCCGTCGACCTCTCTGCTGCGGGAGCCGAATTCGAGGGCCACAGCCTGGTCGGCGCGACGCCCGAAGTATTGGTCAGTCGACGCGGGCGCGTCGTGACGTGTCGCCCGTTGGCCGGGACCACCAAGCGATGCGCCGACGCCGATCAAGACCGCGAGGCAGGCGAAAGCCTTCTGCATTCGACGAAGAATCTGGCCGAGCACGCCTTCGTGACGTCGTGGATCCGCGAGGTCCTGCAACCGATGTGCAGTGATCTGTCGGTGCCGGCAACTCCCGAACTGACCACTACTCACGAGGTCTGGCACTTGGCCAGCCCGATCCGCGGCACGCTGCGAAACGACACTACTGCGCTCGACCTCGCCATCGCGCTGCATCCGACGCCCGCGCTGTGCGGAACACCCACTGACGCGGCACTGAAGGTCATCCGCGAGACCGAGGAACCTCGGCGTTTCTACGGCGGCGCCGTGGGATGGTGCGACGAGGCCGGTGACGGCGATTGGGTAGTTGCCATCCGCTGCGCCGAGATCAGTGCAGACGGCCGCAACGCCTGGGCCAGCGCGGGTGGTGGAATTGTGGCCGAATCGGATCCGCAGGACGAACTCGACGAGACGTCCACGAAACTGCGCACTCTGTTGACCGCGCTTGGCGCCGAAACCCTCGACTGACCAGCACGTCACGAGGGTAATCGTCCGGATTCTCGAGTGCGGGTGATACCTTGACCCGAGCAGTTCGTACGGGCCGGTAAGTCCGTCCGACCGCGAACGACCGACTAACGACCAATTGGGAGATCCGCGATGACGAAGTTCCTTGTCCCCGGTGTGGCCAGCGCTGTCATCGGTGCCGTTCTGGGTGCCGGCGTCATCTTCGGTGTCACGGCCGCCGCGTCGGACAACACTCGTCCCGAGATCGACCGCAGCGGAAACGCAGATTCTTCCGTGCTGAACCAGGTTGAGTACGGCAGCCGCTGAGAGCGCAGGCCTCGCGAGTTCCCGTTCTTCCGCCGACGCAGCGGTGTCTTCGGTAGACACCGCCCCGTCGGCAGAGCCCCTGTCGAAGCGGTGGCTGTTCGGCGCCTCCGTCGTAGCGTTTCTTCTCACTTTTCTGCAATCGCCGGGTCTGATCACCGCTGACACCAAGTACGACCTGACGCAGAATCCGTTCGGTTTTCTCGAACGCGCCTCGCATCAGTGGAGTAGTCAGGCCCCGCTCGGCCAGGTTCAGAACCAGGCCTACGGATATTTCTTTCCGCACGGGCCGTTCTTCGCGCTCGGCGAGTTGGCGAACGTTCCGCCGTGGGTCACCCAGCGCATCTGGTGGGCGCTGCTTGTGATCGCGGGTTTCTGGGGCATCATCCGCGTTGCCGAGGCTCTCGGAATCGGCAGCCGTAGTTCGCGCGTCATCGCAGCGGTTGCCTTTGTTCTTTCTCCCCGCGTGCTGACCACTCTCGGTTCGATTTCCTCGGAAACCCTGCCGATGATGTTGGCGCCGTGGGTGTTGTTGCCGGTGGTTTTGGCCTTCGGCCCTGTGCGTGGAAAAGGAGTCCCTGGACTCCCTAACCGCTCACGGGGGTTGAGGCGGTTGGCCGCACAATCCGCGCTTGCCGTCGCACTCATGGGTTCGATCAACGCCGTCGCCACCGCCGCGGCCTGCCTGGTCGCGATCATCTGGTGGCTCTCGCACAAACCCAACCGAACATGGCTGACGTTCACCGCCTGGTGGGCCCTGTTCGTCGCTCTCGGCACCCTCTGGTGGATCGTGCCGCTCCTGCTGCTCGGCAAGATCAGCCCACCGTTTCTCGACTACATCGAGTCCGCCGGTGTCACCACTCAGTGGGCATCGCTCGCCGAGATACTTCGCGGCACGGACAGTTGGACCCCGTTCGTCTCTCCCGAACGCATTGCCGGCGCCGTCCTGGTCACCCAACCCGCAGCAGTCGTCGCCACCGGCCTGGTTGCCGCCGCCGGCCTCGCCGGGCTCTGTATGCGGTCCATGCCTGCTCGCGGCCGGCTGACGCTCATCCTGTTCGTCGGTATCACCGGCCTGGCCGCGGGTTACGTGGGTGAACTCAGCTCGCCGGTGTCGGAGTCGGTGCGCCTGTTCCTCGACTCGGCAGGCGCGCCGCTGCGCAACGTCCACAAGCTCGAGCCGTTGGTCCGTCTGCCGCTGGTGCTCGGACTCGCACACCTGCTGGCCAAAGTGCCGCTGCCGGGATCGGTTCCACTCGCCCGATGGCGGCGTGCGTTCGCCCATCCCGAGCGCGAACCGATGGTCGCACTGACCAGCCTGATCCTCGTTGCCCTCACCCTTTCGACCGCCTTGGCCTGGACGGGAAAGCTCGCTCCCCGCGGTGCGTATCCGGACGTCCCCTCGTACTGGAACGAAGCAGCGCAGTGGCTCGAGGACAACACCTCCCCCGGATCGGAAGCCGAACGTGCCCTGGTCGTCCCGGGAGCGCCCTTCGGCAGCCAAGTCTGGGGTCTGACGCGCGACGAACCGCTTCAGGCGTTGGCGAGTACGCCGTGGGCGGTGCGTGACTCGGTCCCGCTGACCCCTCCCGGCGCCATCCGAGCGCTCGATTCGGTGCAACGTCTCATCGCCGACGGACGTCCGTCGGACGGCCTCGCACAGACCTTGCTGGGGCAGGGCATCCACTACCTGGTGATGCGCAACGACCTCGACGGCGAAACGTCGCGCTCGGCCAGGCCGATACTCGTGCACCAGGCGGTCGAAGGCTCGCCGGGGATCAAGCGAGTCGCCCACTTCGGTGAAGACGACAGCCCCGAACCGATCGAAGGGCTGGTCGCGGACAGCGATCTGCGGCCCGGTTACCCAGCCATCGAGATCTTCGAGGTCACCCCGACCGACGGCACCACGGCGGTCAGCGGCCCGTACTCCGTCGACCTGAACCAGGTTCCGCGCGTACAAGGTGGGCCGGAATCGTCTGTGCGACTTCACGAAAGCGGGCTGGTTCCGGGGACCGGGCCGATGATTCTTGCCGCCGACGCCGAAGCTGCTGGACTGCCCGTCGATTCGGTCACCGTCACCGACACACCGCGCGATCGGGAAACCGATTTCGGTCAGGTCGACAACCACAGTTCCGCCCTGCGCACCCCCGACGACGCTCGTCGTACCTACAATCTGGTGCCCGACTACCCGGTTGCGAACACGCCTCTCGTGGAAGGCCGTTGGAGCGGAGCTTCGATCACCGTTTCCAGCGCCGCCTCGGATGCCACCCAGCTGGGCGGCACTTCACCGTCGAGCAGTCCCGCGTCGACGGTCGACGGCGATCCGGCCACCGGCTGGTTCAGCAACGGCATCGAACGAGCCCTGGGTCAGTGGTTGCAGATCGACTTCGACACACCGATTTCCAGTGGGTTGCTTCATCTGACAACCAGTGCCGCGGCAATCGGTGCTCCCGTCAAATGGCTCGAGGTCTCGACACCGAACGGCAGCACGGCGGTGAAGGTGGAGCGTCCGGGCGAGCCCATCACCGTCTCGATCCCGGGCGGCAATACGCCGTGGGTACGCATCACGGCGACTCACACCGAAAATGGTTCACCTGGAACACAGTTCGGCATCAGCGAACTCTCCGTCGAAGACTTCTCCGATCGCAGCGCGCCGAAGACCGTACCGATCCGTTTCGACACGGTCCTGCCGAGTACGCCGACGGGCGCATCCGTGAACGCCTGGAATCTGAGCCAGGAGTTCCCCGGTCGCAACGCGTGCGCGGACTCGACCGACCGCGTGCGGTGCAGCAATGCATTCATGGCGATACCCGAAGAGCCGAGCCGTTTCCAGCGCACACTCACGGTGCCCGAAAACACAGTCGTTGCACCGACACTGACCGTCCGAGCGCGTCAGGGCAACGCCCTCGAAGACCTCCTTTCCGTCCCCGGCCGAATCACGGCTTCGGGTTCGAGCGACATCGGCGACACTCGCGGATCTGCCTTCGCCGTCACCGACGGCGACGCACGCACCACGTGGTCGGCCCCGCAGCGCACCACCGAACCGGGCGGCCCGAAACCGACGCTGACTCTCAATCTTCCCGAGCCCACCCTGGTCACCGGCCTGGACATCACGCGGGGACTCGGCACCCTGCCGTCGCTGCCGACCAGTGTCGCGGTGAACCTCGGCAACGGGCCGCAGGTTCGAGAGCTGCCCGAACCCTCGAACGACACGCCTCGAACCAGTCGAGTTACCCTCTCCCCTTCGTCACCGACAAGATCGTCCTGAGCATCACCGATTGGGAACCGGTCCTCGATCAGACGGCACTCGGCTTCGCCCAGGCGCAGCCCACCGGCCTCGCCGAGGTCGGTGTCATCGGGGCCGACGGAACCCCGATCGCCGATTCCGGAGTACAGGACACGAACGCACTCGACAACCGCACCGTCACCGTCACCTGTGGCGATGGCCCGACCATTTCGGTTGCCGGACAGCAATTCCCCACCTCGATCACGGCGACGGCGACGCAACTCCGGACCGGCGCACCCGTCGAGGCACGTGTGTGCGGTCTGGACGCGTCGGCGACGTTGCCGGCGGGCCAGCCCGAAGTGGTCGTCGAACCAGGCCCCGCATTCTCGGTCGACAATCTCGACCTGACGGCGGTCGGTCGTTCAGCCGCGCAGCGGAATACACCGCTCGAATCGACCGCGTGGACGGCGAATCACCGCGAACTCACCGTCACGAACTCGTCCGCCGATCAGCTGATCGTCAATCCCGAGAGCACCAGCATCGGTTGGATCGCCACGGCGCCGGACGGTTCCGAGCTGACGCCGGTGGTCGTGAACGGTTGGCAGCAGGGCTGGATCGTGCCGGCAGGCACCGCGGGAACCGTCACCATCGACTTCCCCAGCGACCGTTGGTACCGCCTCGGCATATTCGGCGGGCTCGTGTTGCTGATCCCGCTGCTGTTCGCGGCACTTGTCCCTAC
This sequence comes from Rhodococcus sp. NJ-530, assembly GCF_003860625.1. Classification (NCBI taxonomy): domain Bacteria; kingdom Bacillati; phylum Actinomycetota; class Actinomycetes; order Mycobacteriales; family Nocardiaceae; genus Rhodococcus; species Rhodococcus sp. NJ-530. The sequence goes on along the minus strand of NZ_CP034152.1, from coordinate 1,151,075 downwards.
GCGCCGAGAGCCCAAGTCCCTCACACCACCCCGTCCGTGGCGCAGCGTCGCGGCAGGATGGGTCGGCGTGCTCGCGGCGGCCACCGTCATCGGCGGCGGAGTGGGAGCGGCGATCGCAGTTGTGTGCTCGATCCTCGGACTTGCCGCGCTGCGAATCTTCGGCCCCGCTCGGACCGCACGCATTCTGGTCGGCACTGCCGGCGTAGCCGCGATGATCGGCATCACGCTGCTCTCGACCGGACCGTGGCGGGCACCGGGCGGCTATGTGGGCGACTCGTTCGCGATTCAGTTCTCGATGTTGGTGGCCTTGGTCGTGACCGGGTTGGCCGCGTTGCCCTTTGCCGGTTCACCGATGTGGCGACGCTTCTCCCAGCGCGTCACCGCGACGCGCGCCGGTTCCTCCACCAAGGCGTAACTGGCCGAGGCCACAGCGACGCTCAGGACGACCGTCAGGGCCAGGACGTAGAAGAAGCTGCCCGAGAACGGAACTATGCCGAACACGGGGAACACAGCGTTCAATACGGCCAGGTGCCAGATGAACAGGCCGTAGGACCAGCGTCCGATTGCCAGCGCCAGCGGGCTCGCCAGGAATCGATGCTGCGATTGATCGCGCAGAACCAGTGGTGCGATCAACGAGAAGCTGATGATCGCACCGAGTGCAATCTTGATCGCGTACTGCCACGGCTCCGGCCGCACCAGACCTTCGGGCCCGGCCAGATCAGTGCACGAGAGAACGAAGGCGATAAGGGCAATGAGGGTCAGGAGTACCCGACGGTGCGCGAGGCGATGCACCCACGTCGACGGGCCCACGGCCAGCTCGGCCAGCACCATGCCTGCGCCGAACCACGGCAGGTAGCCCGGCAGCCAGTTGTCGTGGTGAATGGCGTCCGGAGTCGGGATCGGAATGAAAGCCCACGTCAGCGCCAACACCGACACCCCGAGCAGAAGCGGTAGCCGGAACCGGGCCGAGTTTCCGCGTAGTCGCACCATCAGATACGCGAACAGCGGCAGTAGTACATAGAACGCAACCTCGACCGACAGGCTCCACATCTGCGTGAGGCCCTCGGTGAGTGTCAACGGCACGAACACCTGCGCCAACCCGAGATTCGCCAGCCATACCTGGTAGCCCCCCCCGGCTCCGGGCAGGAACAGCAGGATCAGCACCACCGCCACCCAGTACGCCGGCAGGATTCGCGTTGCACGGGAGATCCAATATCGGACCGTCGGCTGCGGTTGCCCGATTCCGCGGGCCTTTGCCGCGTGGGGGCGCCACAGGAGAAATCCGGACAAGGCAAAGAACACCGCTACGGCGAGATCGAGTCGACCGAACGCGCGCCCGATCGCGCCGGACTGCGCTTCACCGGTTTGGAACGCGACATGGGTGACGAGGACACCGAGCGCCGCCAATCCACGCATACCGTCCAAAGCCGGAACGAAGCCCCGAGCCTGTGGCGGGACCGTCTGAGGGGAATTCGTGGAACTGATCATCACGGATAAGTGTGCACCCCAGGCCGATTGAGGGAAACCACCAGGGACTCACAACAAAATGCCTGGCCAATTCATGCCCTCATGCGACAAACCGGGCCGGTGGACTGTTAGTGTTCTGCCACACATGGTGTCCATCGGGGGCCCCATGCGATCTGCGCAGCTCATATTGTGCCGGTTGGGGAACCTCGAAAGACTTAACGGGTTAGGAGTCACAGCATGGCGGAACGCTCAGGGCCGAGCCGGATACTTCCTTGCATTCTGGTGGGCCTCGGTGCCTTCCTTTTGGCCATCGCCATCCTCATTCCTACCTACACGGTAGGCAAGCTGGAGAAGACGCCACTCGACCTCGAGGTGACCACCGTCGCCACAGGCACCGGTAGCGTCCTCAACTCGGCGGCCCTCCTCGCCGGTAAGGCGCAGGTCGACAACAACGTGCCGATCGTCGCTCAGCGCTACGTCACCACGCAGGACCCGTCCGACGCCGACATCATCACCGTCGAAGCCGGCCAGACCGTCCGTCGTACCGACAAGCAGGGCGACACCGGACTGCTGACCGCAACCCTGGACCGCGTCACGCTCGATCGCGTCAGCTCGATGCCGACCAACGATCCGGTCGGAACCGTCCAGACGTCCAGCGACCAGCCCGCCGAAGAAGTTTCCCGCGACGGTCTGCAGTACAAGTTCCCGTTCAACACGGAACAGAAGAGCTACCCCTACTTCGACCTGAACGCTCGCGCCACGAAGGACATCGACTTCGTCGAAGAGACCGAGATCAACGGTCTGAAGGTGTACCACTTCCAGCAGACGATCGATCCCGTCGACCTGTCGAAGGTCGTCAACTCCCCCACCAACAAGCTGAGCCTGCCCGCCGACACCTGGGGCGTTCCCGGTGGCGCTACCCCGATCACGATGACGCGTTGGTACACCAACGTCCGTGACCTGTGGGTCGAGCCCAAGACCGGTGTCGTCGTCAAGGGCCAGGAGCAGTTGCACCAGTACTACGGACGCAACAAGGATGCCGTCGACGTCGAGGTTCTCAAGGTCACGCTGCCCTTCGACGAAGCAACCATCGAGTACCAGGTCCAGCAGGCACGTGACGGCATGGACAAGCTCTCGCTGTTCGGCCGCACAGTCCCGATCGTGGCAGGTGTCCTCGGTGTCATCGCGCTGATCGCCGGTATCTTCCTCGGCATTCGCGGCGGCAAGAGCGGAACTCCGGCCCGCGCTGCACACGGCGGAACGAACCAGAATCCCAGCGGCCAGGGCTCGCCCGAGCCGGCTCCGGGTGAGCACGACTGGACCTCGGACGACACTCAGGTGATTCCGCGTCCGGATCTGCGCAAGGACTGATTCAGACAGTAAGCAGAGCGCCCCTTCCACACGGAAGGGGCGCTCTGCTGCCTTTCGGGGCTTTGTTGCCGGATCGGCGTACGGATTGGCGCAACGGGTCGTTCCCTCCGCGTGGTTGCGGGCTTAGCGTTTTCTGGAAGTCCAGACCACCCCGAACACGAGGAGCCACATGCCCGCATCAACAGTTCTGGGTTCGCACATCTGTGTCAGCGATCTGACGCGACGGAGATTTGTTGTCGGCACGGCTGCATTCTCCGGGCTGTTCGCCGCCGGTTGCGCGAGGTCCGCCGGTACCGAGGGCGATTCGGCCGGGATGCGCACGGTCACGACCTCGCTCGGAACCTACGACATTCCGGTGACACCGAAACGCGTCGTCACCATCGACTCCAGACTCGACCTCGAACCAGCCGTTGCGATGGGCCTGCCGGTCATCGCGTACAGCTTCGACGCCGCCGAGCCGTGGGTTCCGGCCGATCCCACGGCACAGGTGTTCGAGGCACCGGTCAACGTCGAGGCAATTCTCGCGCTGGAACCGGACCTGATCATCTGCACCGACATCGGTGAGGCCTCCGACATGTGGCCGCTACAGCAGTTGAGCCAGACAGCGCCTGTGCTTCCGATGGACTTCACGCGTCCGTGGCGCGAGAACATCGATCAGCTGGCGAGTTGGCTGAATCGCACCGAGAACCCCGACGTCCGTCAGGTCATCGGAGCGTACGAGGACAAGGCAGCCGGATTGAAGGAACGCCACGCCCCGAGCTTGGCGAGCAAGCGGATCGTGCTGCTGAACTACGTGAATCAGAAGGTCAACGGCGTCAACCGCAAGGGCATCTCCACACAGGTGGCCGAAGACCTCGGCGTCCAGCTCCAGTGGCCGGTCGAGGGACAGAAGGAGATCTCTACCGAAAACCTGGTGACTTCCCTCGACTCGGCCGACGGAATGATCGTCACCACCGCGCCCGGCGTGGATCCCGTCACCGACGACCGCGCGATGTGGAACCGTATCCGCGCAGTACAAGGCGACAACGTCGTCTACACGGGCGGGAACATCAACTACGGATCCGTCTACACCGCGATGCGTACGCTCGACTACTTCGACGATCTGTTCACGCGTCTGGAGAACTGACGTCGCTGTGAGGTGCCGGCCGGGCGCGGTCGGCACTTCGCACTGCGGCGACGGACACCGCCAAGGCCGTCGTCGACGCAACCACCACGGCGACGCCGATCAACTCTCCCGGCGTCTTCGCCCACACCAGCATCACCGTCGCCTCCACAACCAGTCCTGCCCACGCCAGAAGGGCCACTCGCGTGCGTTCTGACGCGATTGCGGACAGCAAAGCACCCTGGAGTACCGCCAGCGCTGCACCGTGCAGGGCGAAGGCCCACAGCATCGGAGCCACGGCGGCGTACGCGTCGCCCACGAGCATCGGCACCAGCGGGCCGGCAACCGCCGCCCCCAGAACCAACACGGCGCCGATACCGACGAGCACCGCCAACGCCGAGCGAACCGCTTGCGCCGAGTGCGCCGGATTCGCCATCTTCGGGTACAGCACGACGCCCACTGCCTGTGGCAGCCAGAACGCCACCTTCGTCGCGACGGCGCCGAGTGCGTAGACACCGGCGTCGTACTCACTGAGGCCGACACGGACGATCAGCAGGTCCAGCGAAGACAACGCGATCAGCGCGAGCTGAACCTGAGACGCCGCGAGCACGGAGACGACGCCGATACGCACCGGACGGTCCTCGCTCACCGAGACGGTTCGGTCGACCACTCGAACTATCGCCACCAGCAACGCAGTTCCGGCCGCGCCCGCGACCAATGCCGCGCCTGCTCCGCCGCCGAAAGCCAGAACGATCACTGCCGGAAGGACTTTCATCACCCCGGCCCCTGCCAGTACGGCGCTGAGAGTGCCGAATCGACCGTGTCCTTGCAACAACCCCTGCTCCGTGGCCAGCAGAACCAACATGGGCGCAGTCACCAATGCCGAGAACGACGCCACGATTCCGGTGTCCAGCAGCCACGCCATCGCCGGAGTGAGCGCCACCGCGAGGACGGCGACGATCGCGGTGCATCGATACCCCAACGACCGCAACGCATCTGTGCTCTTGCCACGCACTGCCTCGCGGGCGACCACCGTCTGCAACGCCAATGCCGGAACCGCAAGCACCAACTGGGCGGCAAGCAGACTCGCGAACTCGCCGTAGCCGACCGGCCCCAACCATCGGCTGGCCAACCATGCCAACAGGTACGACGCGACATTGGCCGTCATCGATCCCACCAAAACCATGCCGACCCCGGCCGCGGCGGCGCGATCGAGTGGTTGGCGAGGCATGGCAGTAATGATGCACCACGTATCGTGCGCGTCATGACAGTGCAAGCCGGATACCGCCGTTACCTGCCTGCGGCGTACAGCCTGGCGCTGGCACTGTTGATCCTCGGACCGCTGCTCGGCCCCGGCTACCTCCTGCTGCGCGACGCCGTCAGCACGCCGCGCTCGTACCTGACCGACTCCGCTCTCGGACTCACCGATGCCGCGGCCCGCGCCGTTCCCCAGGACGCGCTGATCGCAGCGTTGAGCACCGTGATCGACGGCGGACTGGTGGTCAAGTTCATCCTGCTCGTGGCGCTCTGGCTCGCCGGTTGGGGTGCGGCACGCATGGTCGCCGTCCTGCTGCCGACGGCCGGTGTCGGTCCACAACTCGTCGCGTCGACAGTGATGCTCTGGAACCCCTACGTGGCCGAGCGCCTGTTGCAAGGACATTGGAGCCTGCTGACCGGATATGCCGCACTGCCGTGGATCGTGTGTGCCGGAATCGGAGTTCGCCGAGCCACGCCCGGGTCCTGGTGGGCGTCGGCCGCGTCACTGGCATTCGCGGGCCTGACACCTACCGGCGCTCTGCTCGCTCTGACGGCCGCGCTGGTGGTGGTAGCCACCCCAGGAGGCCGAACCTCGGCCATGCGGCGTGTCTGCGGCACTATCGGGCTGTTCCTCGTCGCCGCCTCGCCGTGGTTGGTCGCCACCTTCGTATCCGGAGCAGCAGGCGACGGTTCCGATCCGGCGGGAGTTGCCGCCTTTGCCGCCCGAGCAGAACCGGGACTCGCGACGCTGGGCAGCCTCGCCGGTCTCGGCGGTATCTGGAACTCGGCAGCGGTACCGTCTACGCGCACAACACTCTTCGCATTGGTGGGAACGGTTCTTCTGCTCGTCGTCGTGTTCGCCGGTATGCCCGCTCTGTGGCGCCGACGCCGGAATCCTGTTGTCAGTGGACTCGGACTACTCGCCCTGTTCGCGGTGCTGGCTCCGACCATGGGCGCTACCCCGTGGGGTCTCGACGCCGGCCGATGGTCGGTCGAGGTGTTCACCGGCGCCGGTCTACTGCGTGACGCGCAGAAGTGGGTCGCGCTGGCCGTCCCGTTCTACGCACTTGCTGCGGCCGCCGCGGTGATGTGGGCAGGCAATCGGTTCTCCCTCCCCCGCCCGGCATTCTCGGTTGCCGCCGTCGTGGTGACGATCGTGGCACTGCCGGATCTGGTGTGGGGTGTCGGCGGCGCGTTGAAGCCCGTGCACTACCCCGGTTCCTGGACCGTGGTGACCGAGCAACTGCGAGACGAAACCGGTGACGTTGCAGTGCTTCCCGCCGGAATGTTCCGCGCGTTCCCCTACAGCGGTGATGCGCCGGTACTCGACCCTGCACCACGCTTCCTGCCCCTCGACGTTCTGCAGACCGGCCAACTGGTGGTTGCCGGTGGTGCGGTCGGCGGCGAGGGAACTCGGGCAACTCGGGTCGAGGACCTACTGCTGGCCGGCGGAAGTCCTACGCAGTTGGCCGATCTCGGAGTCGGATGGGTACTGATCGAGCGCGGGACACCAGGTCAACTCGGCAACTCGGCAACCACGCTCGACGGCTTGGAACAGGTCTTCGCCGACGACGATCTCGCGCTATTCCGAGTACCGGGAGACATTGCCACGCAGGAAGCGTCGACCGGTGCCCGAACTGCCGTCGTAGTTGCGCATCTCGCGTGGGTACTGATGGGTGCGATCGCGCTGATCTCAGTCGGACTGAACCAGAACCGAATTCGACTCGCGCGGCGCGGCCAGTCCTGAGACCCACCGACCGTCCTTGTGCGCGGTCAGCACCTCGAGCACTCCGGTGCCGGTCTGCTCCCAGGAGAACTCACCGGACCACACGCGAGCTTTCTCACCGAGCACCATGCGAAGTTCGTGGTCGCGGAGCAGAGTGCCGGCAGCCTGCGTCAGATCGGCGATGTCGCCGTCGCCGGCGTTCTCGCCCCCGACCAGAAGGCCCGTCACTCCGTCGACGATCGAGTCGGTCAGACCCTTCGAACTGCGGTAACCGATCGTCGGAACACCGTGCTGCGCAGCCTCGATGACCGCCAGGCCCCACCCTTCCTTCCGCGAAGGCATGAGGTGGATCCACGACTGCGCCAGCAGTTCGTGTTTACGAGCCTCGTCGACGTGGCCGTAGAACGAGACGGCGTCACCGATCCCCAACTCGGCGGCGCGATCGCGCAGGTTCTGCTCCCACCAACCACCACCGATGACGTCGAGATGGATGTCCGGAAGCGTCGGCCGCAGGGCTGCGACCGCTTCGAGTGCGTCCTCGATCTGCTTGTGCGGCACCAGCCGTGAGAGAACCGAGATGGTGGGACGCTCGGCCCTGGTGATCGATCCGCCCGCGTCGACGCCGACGGGGAGCCGATCGGCACCGTTACGCACCACGGCAATTCGTTCGCGCTCGACACCGAGGTCCACCAATTCTTCCGCTGAGGGAAGCGACACCGTCAGATACTGACTACGTCGATGGGTGCGCGGTGACAATCGCGATTCGACCCACCAGCCGATCCGGCCGACGAGCTTGCCTGCCACCGGCCACTGTTCGCGATGGCAGTGATGGACCAGAAGCGTGACCGGTGCACCCGCCACGGTCTTCGAGAAGAAGGGGATGCCGTTCTGGGTGTCGATCACCGCGTCGGGGCGGATGCCCTTGAGCGATCCGAAACCCAGACGTCCGGCGGCAATGGCGGCCAGAGCGCGGGGGTACACGCTGAAACGTCCACCGGCCCGGCTGATGGTGATGCCGTCTCGAACCTCCGACGCGGGCGCCCCGGGATACGACGCCGTCCGCAGCGTCACCTTGATACCGCGCTCGGCCAACTGGGATCCGACCTGCTCGAGGTAACGCTCGCTTCCACCGCCCTGGGGATGCCCGGTATCGCGCCAGCAGAGCAACAGAACCTCGCGCACGTGCGTTACTCCCTGAGTTGGTCGGTGGCCACCCCGGTTCGGGCGATCCTGCGGGATGCCCCGCCTGACCGGCCGGTAACCCTGCCGAACACCCTAACTGTTCGAGCGTCCGTATTGCCGCGCTCCTGACGGTGTTCGTGGACCGGGTGCCCCAGTGGCTAAAGTTGCTACCCGTGACCAAGCCCGCAGTGACCCGCATTTTCGGCCGACGGGCAACCCTGAAACGCTCGTTCGGCCTGCTCAGCGACTTCCGCCACGAGCAGTCCGCGCCCGACATCTTCTACGGCGCGCTCGCGCGCGACTCCGTCGAATTGATCTCGGACCTGCACGAAGGTCACACCGGACGATCCCTGGGCGGTCTCACCGTCCTCGACGTGGGCGGCGGTCCGGGCTATTTCGCGGAGGTCTTCCAGGCCGCAGGTGCCCGCTACATTCCCGTCGAACCCGATCCGTCGGAGATGCATGCTGCGGGTCTGACCGTGGGCGGCGCGGTGCGTGGATCCGGTTTGGCACTGCCGTTCCTGGACTCGTCCGTGGACATCTGCTTCTCCTCCAACGTGGCCGAACACGTCAGCGAGCCCTGGCTGATGGCCGAGGAAATGCTGCGCGTGACCAAGCCCGGCGGCTTGATGGTTCTCTCGTACACCCTGTGGTGGGGTCCGTTCGGCGGCCACGAAACCGGACCGTGGCACGCGCTGGGCGGCGAGTACGCAGCCAAGCGGTACCTACGCAAGACCGGGCGCGAACCGAAGAACAGATTCGGGGTGTCGTTGTTCAAAGTCGGCGCCACAGACGGCTTACGCTGGGCCCGTGGAACCAGCCAGGGCACGTTGCTCGCCGCGATCCCGCGCTACCACCCGTCGTGGGCGTGGTGGATGGTCCGAGTCCCCGGTCTGCGGGAGTTCCTGGTGAGCAACCTCGTCGTGGTTCTCGAAAAGCGATAGCGACATGCGCCTCGCAGTCGACATCGGTGGTACCAAGATGGCTGCCGGGGTCGTGTCCGAGGACGGCCGCGTTCCCGTGTTCGACAGCGTGCCGACGCCGCAGACCGACCCGTGGAGAGCGTGTGCGGCGCTGCTCGAACGAGTCGCAGACGGCCGAGAGGTCGACGGTGTCGGCATCGCGTGCGCCGGGCCGGTGGACACCGTCGCCGGCGTCGTCGCTCCCATCAACATCACCGAGTGGGCACAGGGATTCGAGCTCGTAGCGGGCGTCCGCAGCGTCTTTCCCGATGCCGGAACCGCCCTCGCAATGGACGGAGCCGCAGCGGCATTGGCGGAGTTCCACCACGGCGCCGGACGCGGAACCCCGAACCTCCTGAGCCTGGTCGTCTCGACGGGAATCGGCGGCGGAATCGTTCTCGGCGGTGAGATTGCTCGGGGTCGCACGGGGAACGCCGGTCACATCGGCCACATCGTCGTTCCAGGATCTGCCGAACCGTGCAGCTGCGGGGGCGTCGGCTGCCTCGAGACGGTGGCAAGTGGACCGTCCGCGGTGCGATGGGCTCGTAGCCAGGGCTGGTCGGGGAACACCGGCCGTGAACTAGCCGAGGGTGCACGCAGCGGCGACGCGATCGCCGTGGACGCGCTTCACCGTGCAGGCACGGCGCTCGGTGGTGCCATCGCCTCGGCGGCTGCCCTCCTGGACGTGGACCTCGCGGTGATCGGCGGCGGTTTCGCCCAGTCGGGTACACCGCTGTGGGAACCGATGCTCGACGCGGCTGCCCGACATGCCCGTTTGTCGTTCGTCGCCGGGCTCCGGATCGTTCCCGCCGAGCTGGGTGGCGCCGGAACTCTGACCGGTGCGGGCTTGCTCGCGCTCACCGCCGTTATCTGACACGCGTTCTTCCCCGATAAATCCGCAGGGAGTCCCACTAAACGGGTGCCACCTGTTCCCAATTTCTGTAACGTGTTTTAGTGTTCTGACTCACACCGTTACGGGCATTGCACGTGACGCCTACGGGAAGGAGGTGACCGTGAGCCCAGACGCTTCCTCATCTGACGTTGCCTCGACTGCTTCTTCGACCGATGAAACCGAGCATCACGCCCAGGTCGCCCGACCAAGCGATTCCCTCCGCGACACCGAAGACCTCCGTGAGCGCCTGGAACGGTGGATGGCCGGCAAGGTGCCGAGCGGATCCACTGTGACCGTCGCCGACGTCACCTTGCCCGCAGCCAACGGCATGTCCAGCGAAACCATCCTCTTCGACGCCACCTGGGACGGCGAACATCATCCCTTGGTCGCTCGGGTGGCGCCGACGGAATCGACCATGCCGGTCTTTCCTGCCTACGACCTCGAATCCCAGTTCCGCACCATGGCTCAGGTGCGCGAGCACTCGGCAGTGCCCGTACCCGCGGTGTACTGGTCGGAATCCGACCCGGACGCGTTGGGTGCGCCGTTCTTCGTGATGGAACGCATCTCCGGCGACGTGCCACCGGACGTCATGCCGTACAACTTCGGATCGTGGGTCACCGAAGCGTCTCCCGAGCAGCGAAAGACCCTGCAGCGCAGCTCGGTCGACGTCCTGGCTCAGTTGCATGCCATCGACAAACCTGGTGAGCGTTTCGACTTCCTCCGACTCCCGAATTCGGGAACGACTGCACGAGAAGCATTCACGGCGCACATCGCCGAGCAGCGCGCGTACTACGAGTGGGTGGTCTCCGACGGGATCAGATCACCGCTCATCGAACGTGCCCTCGACTGGATCGAGGAGAACAATCCCGCGGACGATTCGCCGGCAGTGCTCTGTTGGGGCGACTCGCGCATCGGCAACGTCATGTACCAGGACTTCGCGCCGGTAGCCGTACTGGACTGGGAAATGGCAACTCTCGGCCCGCGGGAGATGGATCTGGGCTGGATGGCATTCCTGCACAGGTTCTTCGAGGACATCGCCGGACTGGCGAACCTACCCGGTCTTCCCGACTTCCTTCGACTGCCGGATCTCGCGCAGACCTACGCCGAGATCACCGGCCACACCCCACACGATCTGGAGTTCTACGTTACCTATGCCGCACTGCGTCAGGCGGTCATCATGTGGCGAATCCAGGCTCGCGCCATAGCTTTCGGCCAGTCACAGCGACCCGAAGACCCCGACGACATGATCATGCACCGCGCTTCGCTCGCCGCGATGCTCGACGGTACCTACTGGGAGAGGTTGGCCTGACATGCTCTCACCGATGGACGACTATCCCGTTCACCAGATCGCCGAACCGATCCGTCACGTAGCCACCTCGGATCGAAACTTCTACGACCGCTACTACTTCAACTGCTACCCCACCGAATCCCCCGACGTGTTCCTCATCGTCGGACTCGGCCAGTACCCCAACCTCGGCGTCATGGACGCCTTCGCGGTACTGCGCCGCGGTGACGACCACATCGTTGCTCGTATGTCGAAGGCTCTGGGCGCCGACCGCACCGACACCACCGTCGGACCTTTGCGCATCGAAGTGCTGGAAGGACTGCAGAAGCTCCGCGTCGTCCTCGAACCAGGCAGCGAATACGATCTCTCCTTCGACATCACCTTCGACGCCACCATCCCGGCGGCGCTCGAGCCCAAGCACTTTCGCCGTCAACTCGAACGAGTCACGTTCGACACCTCACGCTTCCTGCAGACCGGAACCTGGACCGGATCGCTCACCGTCGACGGGGAGGACTTCGCGATCGACCCGAAGACGTGGCGAGGTAACCGCGACCGCTCGTGGGGTGTGCGTCCGGTCGGTGAAGCCGAACCGCAAGGCAGACGCGCCGTCGACGGAATCCAGAACTTCTTCTGGATCTACGCGGTCATGCAGTTCGACGAGTTCACGATCTCGGTGATCATGCAGGAAGACGAGCAGGGCAGGCGCATCGTCGAAGAAGCCATGCGAGTGTGGCCGGACGAAGCCAGGGACAACGAATGGCTCGGCCGGCCCGAACACGAGCTGACGTTCTGCCCCGACACCCGCGACGTCACCGGAGCGACCATCACCTTCCACCGGCCAGGCGGTGAAGTCCTCACCGTCGCCTGCGAACTGCTGCTGGCCAACTACATCGGAATCGGCACCGGCTACGGGCTCGAACAGGACTGGCGTCACGGAATGTGGCAGGGCGAACTCGTCGTACAAGGGCTCCGCCACAAGGTCCACGAGATCGAACCGTTCCAACGCATGTTCTCCCCCGTCGACAACCTCGCGTCCTTCACGCTCACCGAAGGCACGAACACCAACACCGGCACCGGTCTTTTCGAGGTAGCCGCCATCGGACCGCACGAGAAATACGGATTCACCAGTTTCACCGACACCGCACAGGCAGACGACGCGTATGCCCTCGCGGCGACCGACAACACCGAGGAATGAATTGATGACTGACTACGACAAGCTCTACATCGGTGGAGCATGGGTGGCCCCGGCCACCGACCAGGTACTCGAAGTGTTCTCTCCCGCAACGGAGGAGCGCGTCGGCAGCTGTCCCATCGCAGCACCGGCAGACATCGACGCGGCCGTGTCCGCAGCCCGCGCGGCGTTCGAGGGACCGTGGTCACGCACCACCCCCGCCGAGCGCGGCGCGATCCTCGCCAAGGCCGCCAAGCTGATCGAAGAGCGCAGCGCGGAGATCAACCAGCTCATCTCCAACGAGATGGGCCAGCCGCCCGCCATGGTCGGCATGATGCAGCAGACCCCGTCGATGGCGACGCTGGGCTACTACGCCGAGCTGGCCGACAAGTTCGCGTGGGAAGAGAAGCGCACCGGCGCTTTCGGGCAGACCAAGGTGACCCGTGAGCCCGTCGGCGTCGTCGCCGCCGTGCTGGCCTGGAACGTCCCGCTGTTCCTGGCGATCAACAAGCTGGCCCCCGCACTGCTCGCCGGCTGCACCGTACTGCTCAAGCCCGCACCCGAATCCCCTCTCTCCGTCCACGTGATCGCCGAGATCTTCACCGAGGCAGGCGTTCCCGAAGGCGTCATCTCCGTGCTCCCCGGCGGAGCCGAGACCGGCGAATACCTGGTCTCTCATGCGGGCATCGACAAGATCACGTTCACCGGATCCAGTGCCGTCGGCCGCAAGATCGGTGCCATCGCCGCACAGAACCTCAAGCGCTGCTCCCTCGAACTGGGTGGCAAGTCCGCCGCGATCATCCTCGAGGACGCCGACATCGCCGCCGGAATGCCGATGCTCGTCATGTCCGGCCTGATGAACACCGGTCAGGCCTGTGTCGCTCAGACCCGAATCCTCGCTCCCCGTTCGCGTTACGACGAGGTCATCGAGGGAATGAAGACCGCCGCAGGCTTCATGACCGTCGGCGATCCGTCCGATCCCGCAGCACAACTCGGCCCGCTGATCTCCGAGAAGCAGCGCGAGCGCGTCGAGGGTTACATCGCCAAGGGTAAGGAAGAAGGCGCGCGCGTCGTACTCGGTGGTGGACGCCCCGCCGGCCTGGACAAGGGCTGGTACGTCGAGCCGACCATCTTCGCCGACGTGGACAACTCGATGACCATCGCACGCGAGGAGATCTTCGGACCCGTTCTCTCGGTGATTCCGTACGACTCCGAGGACGAGGCCATCAAGATCGCCAACGATTCGGATTACGGCCTCGCCGGATCGGTGTGGACCACCGACATCGATCACGGACTCGAAGTTGCTGCGCAGATCCGCACGGGTACCTACGCGATCAACTGGTACGCCTTCGATCCCGGATCGCCGTTCGGTGGTTACAAGAACTCCGGTATCGGGCGCGAGAACGGACCTGAGGGCCTCGAAGCCTTCTGCGAGACCAAGTCCGTACTCATGCCGCCCGGCTACGTGGGCTGACCCACCCGGGAGTTGGCACCCTTTGCTGACAGTTGGCACCCGTTCCGACCTGCCGGAACGGGTGCCAGCCCCATGAAATGGGTGCCAACTCCCAGCGAATCCACAGATCCACCCGGTACCGTCGAAAACGAATCAGTCATCTCACAAAGGACATTCATATGCTCACCAACGCCATCAACGCTTTCCTCGCACTCTGGGGCAGCGCCTCCGTCGGCAGCAGTGGATACCAGATCCCGCCGGGAACCCTTCCCTTCGGTTCCTGAGACAGGACAACAGAACCCGCTGAGCGCACTTCGCGCTCAGCGGGTTCTCTGTTTCGCCGACCTGTATCTACCGGTCCAGAACGTGATCCTCCAATTGATTCTCCTGACCTGCGACCAATGCTTCAGCGTCACCGGCGTCCACATGACCGAACCAGGTGCCACCGGGGTTCGCGATCACCAACGGGCCCAGGTTGCACGGGCTCAGACAACCGGTTCCGGTCACCTTTGCCGAAGTGCCTTTGGCCGCCGCGCTCATCGCCCGGTGCAACGGTCCTGCTCCGTACGCCATACAGCGAGGGCCCTTGCACACCAACAGATGCCTATCGTGCTGCTCGATCACGGACCACGCCGGACTGCGATACGACGCCGGACTGGCAGTGATCGGCTTTCCGGCCGCGCCGAGTTCATCGATCACCTGCGCGGCCACGGCACCTTCGAGCGTTTCCGATTCGTGGAGCGACACTTCCAGTTCGGCACCGATCCGGGTTTCGCGCCAGTTCGCAACCGCCTTGCTTGTCCACGTGAGCAGGTACCGATCCCTCGGCACCGCAACTGGAATCAACACGACCTTGTCGACGTCATCGACATGGGCTCGATCGAGTTCCTCGTGAAGGCTCGGCGAGGAGACATCGAGGTACGCAACGCGAACGTCGGCGTCGGTGCCCGCCTGAACAGCGTCGAACATCCGTCGCGCGGCCGACTCGTCGAGGCCGCTGACGGTCGGCCGCAGTACGACAATCACCCGACGCGAGCACCGGTTGTTGCTCATGCCGACGGCGCGGTTGTCCAGTCGATCCCGCTCGACGGAGCGAGTCCGAACTCTTCGATCTTCGCGCGCAACTGTTCCGCGCCGTAGATATTGGGGAACCCACTGGTGAACATGGCGAGCGGGAGTACGACGAAACGGTTCTGCTTGACTGCGTCGAGGTCACGCAGGCCTTCTCGGCTCTTGATCGCGTCGATCTTGCCCTGTACTTCGTCAGCACTCTTCTTGTAGTCCATGATCACGATGACGTCGGGTTCGGACTTCGCCACGGTTTCCCAGCTCGCTTTGAACCAGGTGTTGTCGACATCGGCGAACACGTTGGTTCCCCCGGCGACGTCGATGATTCCGTTGGGGGCTCCGTTGCCTCCGCTGGTGTACAGATCTTCTTCACCGCTGTCGTAGATCAGCACCTTCGGCTTGTCGGCGGCATCTGGCGCGGACTCCAGACGTGCCAAACGTGAATCCAATTCGGTCAATGCCTCGGCGGCGGTGTCCTCGGTTCCGAACAGCTTTCCGTAATTGGTCACGTCCGCACGAAGGGCATCCCACGGACCCATCGTGCCGAGCGCGGAATCCGCTGCGGCACTCTGCCGACAACTATCGGAGATCACATATGCATCGATGTTGTTGCTCTGCAGCGATTCCGGCGTCACACCGGAGGCGCCCTTGAACAAGCCACTGTAGGAGCCGACCACCAGGTCCGCCTGCTTACCCAGAATCGTCTCCATCGTGATCGTTCCGTCCAGGTGTGGGACGTCCGCAATTCCAGGGCCGAACATCGACTCCATGACCGCGTCGTTGTTCGTGTTCAACACGACGGCCGCGAGACGATCCAAACCGCCGACTCGAAGAATGGTGCCGATATTGGCCGCATTGCTTGTCGCAACGACGTTCTCGATCGGAAGCTGGAAAGTGCTTTCGGTCCCGCAGTTCTCCAATGTCACCGAAGTCTTGTCTGCAGCTTCGTCCACCGGTGCAGTTGCCGAGCAGCCGGCAACTGTCAACAACGCTGTCGCGGCTACAACCGCACCGAACGACGCGCGGGTCTTGACCTGTATCAAAGTGCACTCTCCGAAAATGATTGTTGTGGTTGAGAATTTCGTGATTCGAATACGAGGTGTGAACGGCCTGTCGCGGGGTTCACGAGTTCGAAAGTCTCGACGCCGAAAACAGTTGCCACCACCGAGGTGGTGAGTACGTCGGATGGATGTCCGAACGCCCTGGCCACTCCATCCGCGAGCACGAGCACCCGATCGCACACTGCCGCAGCCAAATCGAGGTCGTGCAGTGCCATGATCACCGTCCGGTCCAACGACCGGACCAGATCGAGCAGTTCGAGTTGATGCCGGATGTCGAGATGATTGGTCGGCTCGTCGAGGATGAGCACACCGGCGTCCTGCGCGAGACCTCGGGCGAGAAACACCCGCCGACGCTCACCGCCGGAAAGCGTGTCCATCGAAGAGAACCGGTGCTCGATCATTCCGACCTCGCCCAGAGCACGATCGACGACGGCATTCTCGTGCTTTCCACCGACGCTCCAGGGCTTTGCATGTGGTGTGCGGCCCAGACTCACGTACTCGTGAACCAACAAATCGGCGGGGCTCTGCTCTTCCTGCGCCACAAAGGAAATGGCTTTGGCCCTCGACCGCGCGGACATCGCGTGCACGGAGTCGCCGCCGACACGAATGTCACCGCCGGCGATCGGCCCGAGACCGGCGAGAGCACGCAAGAACGTCGACTTGCCCGAGCCGTTCGGACCAACCACGCCGACCACTGCGCCGGCGTCGGCCGCGATGTCGACGCCTTTGACGATGGTTCGACGGTCGATGCGGACAACTACTCCGGACGCGGTCAGCGCCAGGGCTCGGGCGCTCACGAACTGCCACCGAATCGGTAGCGCCGACGGCCGAGAAGCAGGAGAAACAGCGGGGCCCCGATCACCCCGGTCACCACGCTCAGCGGGATCTCGGTCGGCCGCAACGAGGTCCGCGCCACGACGTCGACCCACACCAGGAAGGACGCGCCGATCAGTGCTGCCGCCGGTAACACCACTCGATGTCTGGCTCCGACGAGCATGCGTGTGACGTGCGGTATGACCAAGCCTACGAAGGCAATCGCGCCGGACACTGCAACCATCGTGCCGACCAACGCTGCCAGCACGCCGAACAGCACGTTTCGCAGGGTTCGGACGGGAATACCGAGCGAAGCCGCGACGTCCGGTCCGGCCGCCAGCGCATCCAGCCAACCGTGCAGGGCGAACACCGCTGCCGTCAGCAGGAACACAACGATGACCGGCGCCCACAACTTGTCCCAGGATGCCCCGGCCAAACTTCCCAGGAGCCAGAACAATACGGACTGCGCGGCCTGGGAATCATTGGTACGCAGCACCAGAAAACTCGCGATCGCCGACAGGGCGGATGCGGTAACGGTGCCGGTCAGAACCAATCGCAGTGGAGTGATACCGCCTTGCAGCGTCGCGATGGTGAAGACGAGAATCGCAGCTCCCAACGCCCCGATCATCGCGCCGAAACTGAGCGCCCACACTCCCGCGCCGGCGAACAGTCCGGTGGTGATGACGGCGGTGGCACCGACACTCGCGCCGGACGACACTCCCAGCAGGTGGGGATCGGCAAGAGCGTTACGGACGAGGGTTTGCACCACCGCGCCGGCGACGGCAAGACCAGCGCCGACGGCCAGACCGAGCAGTACCCGAGGTGCTCTGATCCCCCACACGATCGCAAGTTCGGAACGCGTGACGGGTGGGCCTCCGAAGCGCGAGTGCACCACGTCCACCACAGTGGACACGGGGAGCATCTCGGATCCGAATGCCAACGCGCACACAGCAGAGAGCACGGCGACGACCAGCAGAGCGGGCAGCACGATACCCGGACTGAGCCGTCCTCGCGGCGCACCAGCCTTCGGCGAAAGCAGGTGGGTAGGTGGAGACAGAGCTCCGCCAACAGCATTCATGGTGTGACCGATCCATCCTCGTGGCATGACACAACGTCAACGAGGGTGGTATCTGGCTACGGTCGACGCAGGGACGACCTCACAGTGGCGGGACCGCGCCGGAATTGCACCGACTTCCCATTACCTCGATGATGACGTCAGAACCATAACGGACTGTGGTCACCATTCCGCACACCGGATCAAGATTGCGACCCGATCATCGATCTCGCGTGCCGTACGACGGCTTCCGTTCGCACTCGAAGTTCTTCGGGTGAATCCGATTCCAGCACAACCCGATGCACCTGGCTGTCCACGGCAGTCACAGTCAGCCGCGACGTCAGCAACGCATCGTCCGCACTGAAACCGCGGCTCTGCAAGTACTCCGAAAAACCCAGTACCAGTTGCCGATTCATTTTTTCGACCTGCTCGATGAGCTCGCGCGTACGCGGAACCTGATCGTAGAGCAGGTGAAAGAACTCTCGTGGCTTACTGTTCACTTCGACCGCGCACTCCACCAACATCCGGACGGCCTCGTCCGGGGTGAGCTCACGCTCGACGATGTCCGCATGGCAGAGCGCAAAACTCTCCCGCGCAGCACTCACGTGACGGTTCGCCAACTCCGAGAGGATCTCGTACTTGTCGCCGAAATACTGGTAGAGCGAGCCCACCGACACCCCTGCTTCGTCAGCGATCCGGTTGGTGGTCGCTGCCATGGCTTCCGAAGCGAAAACGCGAGTAGCTGCCTCCAGGATCGCGTCGTAGGTAGCCCTCGAGCGCTGCTGGGAGGGCCTTTTCCGCCGAGTCGACACGGTCCTCCGATGCGAGTTGTCAGCCGCGACGCCGATACCGAGAATTGTGTAGGTGACCAGCGCCGATTACTCGAAGTTTATGCCCGACCGGTACACCGACCACATGCCGGCGCCGACCCCGACGTGGTGGGAGTGGAACGGCAACACCGTCCACGTCGCACGGGCCGTGGTTCCAGACGCGCCGGTTCGTGTTCTCGGCATCCACGGCGCCGGCGGCTACTCGGGCGCGTTGTGGCCGTTCGCCGGGATCGGCGTGAAACTCGGAGCCGAAGTCCTCTTCCCTGACCTTCCGCTGTACGGCGACACCGTCGTAGCCGATCCCGCCGGCGTCCGGTACGAGCAGTGGGTCGATCTCCTCTGCGATCTCGTCCGGGCCGAGAAGGCAGCCGACGATCGGCCGCTGGTGTTGTTGGGAGCCAGCATCGGCGGTCTGCTGGCCTACGAGGTAGCCGCGCGGACCGGTCTGGCCGACGCCGTCGTCGCTACCTGCCTGCTCGATCCCTCGGATCCATCGGCCAGAGCTGCCGCGGCGCGGTTCGGCCCGATGGGTGTCTACGGCGCTCCCCTGATGCGGCGCACCGAACGACTGGTGGGCCGTATCCGCGTGCCCATCCGTTGGGTCGCCGACGTGGCGAACATGAGCAGCAATCGGGAGCTCGCAACGCTGTGCGCAACCGATCCGCGCGGTGGCGGTGTTCGGGTGCCACTCGGATTCCTCAGCAGCTACTTCTCGTTCGAGCACACCGCACCCGAAGCATTTCGGACGACGCCCGTTCTGCTCACCCACCCGGCCGACGACCGATGGACGCCACCCGAACTGAGCCTGCAGTTCCTCCGCCGCATCAACGCACCCACCGAATTCGTGATGCTGGACGGGTGCGGGCACTTTCCCGTCGAAGAGCCGGGCCTGACGCAGTTCCACGACGCCGTCGCCACACTGCTGCACTCCGTCGCCGAGCGTCACCGCACGAAACCGTCGTCACCCGCCTAGCCTGAGAATCGTGAGCACCGAAACGGAAGCATCGGCCGACGAGAGCACCACGACAGTCGTACTGGCGTTTGCGGCGAACGCGCTGATCGCCGGTGCCAAGACGGCGGCCGCCATCGTCACCGGATCTGCATCGATGGTCGCAGAGGCCACCCACTCCTGGGCCGATACCGGCAACGAAGTGCTGCTGCTGATCGCGAACCGCCGCTCGAAAAGGGTTCCCGACCGAGACCAGCCACTCGGCTACGGCCGGGAGGCCTACATCTGGTCGATGTTCGCCGCCCTCGGACTGTTTGCACTCGGCGCGGGTGTCTCGATCACCCATGGCATCCAGGAACTGTTCCATTCCGAACCGGCGTCCGACTTCGGTGTCGCCTACGCCGTCCTCGGCGTCTCGTTCATCCTCGAAGGCATCTCGTTCCGGCAGGCGTACAAACAACTCCGACACGAAGCGTCCGCCGTGAACCGCGACGTCATGACCCAGGCACTCAACACATCCGACCCGACGACTCGGGCCGTGTTCGCCGAAGATGCTGCGGCACTTATCGGTTTGGTCATCGCGTTCGTCGGTGTTCTGTTGCACCAGGTCACCGGTTCGCCGATCCCCGACGCCCTCGGCTCCATCTTCGTCGGCATTCTCCTCGGGGTCATCGCAATCATTCTGATAGATCGGAACCGCCGCTTCCTGGTCGGCGAAGAGGCCTCACCGACGCTGCGGGCAGCAGCCGTCGAAGCTCTCACCCAACTGCCCGAGATCAACCGAATCACGTTCCTGCGTATGGAATACCTCGGGCCGCGACAGGTCTACCTGGTGGCCAGCGTCGACCTGGTCGGTGACTACGCGGAATCCCGTGTGGCCCACACGTTGCGCGAACTCGAGCGCTCACTCGAGCAGAGCCCACGTGTCGTGCGGGCGATCCTGACCCTCTCGACCCCCGAAGAACCGTCGATCACAGTCTGAACTTCCGGCCGGGCGATAGGCTCGGGCGATGCGCACACTGATCGTGATTCTGGCGGTTCTGGGATTTGTAGTCGGGGGAATTCCCCTGGTGGGCAGTCTGATCGACGTGATGACCAGCCCTGACGAGACCATCGTCTATCAGGGTTCCTACGTACCGTTCCGGGACGTGCAGATGGCTCGGGACTACGAGTCGACAATAGCCACCGCCTACGAACCCTTAGACGGACCGCGCTGGCTCGTCCTGGCCTGCTATCCCTTGATCGGAGCAGCATTGGGCGCTGCGACGGCCGTCGTACTGGGACGTCGCGGGTGGCACCTGACGCGAGCCTGAACAGACGCCGACGGCCACCCGCCGTCTACACGAGGGTGGCCATCGAAGAAGGAGTGCTTCAGATGTACATCGCCGGATCGATGTAGCTGTTCGGGTCCACCAGTTTTTCCTTGGTGGTCCGTGGCCGCGCCACCGCCGGGATACCCGTCGCGATGGATTCGGCCGGAACATCTCTGGTGACAACGGCATTGGCGCCGATAGCGCTACCTTCACCGATGACGACAGGTCCGAGGATCTTGGCACCAGCGCCGACGGTTACCCGATCACCCAGCGTCGGGTGACGTTTGACCTGTTCGAGCGAGCGACCACCGAGAGTGACGCCGTGATAGAGCATCACGTCGTTACCGACCTCGGCCGTCTCCCCGATCACGACGCCCATGCCGTGGTCGATGAAGAACCGTCGACCGATGGTGGCACCGGGATGAATCTCGATGCCGGTGACGAAGCGTGTCAGCTGCGAGAGCACTCGCGCCGGGCCGCGTAGCGCAGGGACGGCCCACATGCGATGTGCAACCCGATGCGCCCAAATAGCATGCAGCCCTGAATAAACGAGCGCGTTCTCCACATTGCTGCGCGCGGCAGGATCCTGACCGCGCGCAGCCTGCAGGTCCTCGCGAATTGTCCCGAGGATACTCACAAGTCTCAGTCCCGGATGTGTTCGAACAGCGGGGTGGAGATGTAACGCTCGCCGAAGTCACACACGACAGCCACGATCAGCTTGCCGGCGTTTTCCGGACGCTTCGCCAACTCGAGTGCTGCCCAGACGATGGCGCCGGACGAGATGCCGCCCAGGATGCCTTCTTTGGTGCCGAGTGCGCGAGCGACCTCGATGGAATCGGGGAACGAGACGTCGATGATCTCGTCGTAGATCTCGCGATCGAGGACGTCGGGCACGAAGTTCGCGCCGATTCCCTGGATCTTGTGGGGGCCGGGCTGGCCACCGTTGAGGATCGGTGAGTCGATGGGCTCGACGCCCACGATCTTGACCTCGGGCTTGTACTTGCGAAGGGTGCGTCCGACGCCGGTGATAGTGCCGCCGGTGCCGATGCCGGACACGAAGATGTCGACGGCGCCGTCGGTGTCGGCCCAGACCTCTTCGCCCGTCGTTGCCTCGTGGATGGCCGGGTTGGCCGGGTTCGCGAACTGGCTGGCCGAGACAGCGTTCTCGGTCTGCTCGACGATTTCCTTGGCCTTGGCGACCGCACCGGCCATGCCCTCGGATCCCGGGGTCAGCACGATCTCGGCGCCGTAAGCACGCAGCATCACGCGACGCTCGGTGGACATGGTCTCGGGCATGGTCAGGATGACCTTGTAGCCGCGAGCAGCACCGACCATGGCGAGTGCGATACCCGTGTTACCGCTGGTTCCCTCGACGATGGTGCCACCGGGCTTGAGTGCTCCGGACTTCTCGGCGGCGTCGATAATCGCCACGCCGATCCGGTCCTTGACGCTGTTGGCCGGGTTGTAGAACTCGAGCTTGACGGCGACCTGTGCGTCCAGGCCCTCGGTCAGACGGTTGAGCCGCACGATCGGGGTGCGCCCGACCAATTCGGTCACGTTGTTGTAGATCCCGCTCATATCTGGTCCTCCTGAGGATCGAGTGTGTCGACCCGCTCGCTGATCACTGCTTTACGGCTGAACTGCATAACGGCTGAACTGCTTAACGGCTACAGGCAAGGGCATACAGACGACCGATGCCGCATCGGTTCATCAAATTGAACCAATGCGGCATCAGGCCACTACATACGGGGGCGGTTTATCAGGCCAACCGCTGCTTCAGAGCTTCGAACTCGTCACGAATGCCGGTCGGCAGCTTCTCGCCGACGAAGTCGAACCACTCTTCGATGAGCGGGATCTCGGCCTTCCACTCGTCGATGTTGACCGCGAGGGCCTCGGTGATGTCTGCGTCCGACACGTCCAGGCCTTCGATGTCGAGTGCCGATCCGGTGGGAACGACGCCGATCGGGGTGTCGATGCCGGCAGCCTTGTGCTCGATGCGCTCGACGATCCACTTCAGGACGCGAGAGTTCTCGCCGAAGCCTGGCCACAGGAAGCGTCCGTCGTCGCCGCGGCGGAACCAGTTGACGTAGAAGACCTTGGGGAGCTTGGACGCGTCCGCGGACTTGCCGAGGTCGATCCAGTGCTGGAAGTAGTCACCGACGTTGTAGCCGAGGAACGGCAGCATCGCCATCGGATCGCGGCGAACCGTACCGACCTGGCCTTCGGCTGCTGCGGTCTGCTCGGAGCCGACCGTTGCACCCATGAAGACGCCGTGCTGCCAGTCGCGAGCCTCGGTGACCAGCGGAACCGTCGTCTTGCGGCGTCCGCCGAACAGGATTGCCGAGATCGGCACGCCCTTCGGGTCGTCCCACTCGGGAGCCATGATCGGGCACTGCGACATCGGGGTGCAGTAACGCGAGTTGGGATGAGCCGCATGGGTGCCCGACTCGGGCGTCCACTCGTTGCCCTTCCAGTCGATCAGGTGCTGCGGGTCGCCTTCGAGGCCCTCCCACCAGACGTCACCGTCGTCAGTCAGAGCGACGTTGGTGAAGACCGTGTTGCCCTGGTCGATGGTGCGCATGGCGTTGGGGTTCGAGGACCAGTTGGTGCCGGGAGCCACGCCGAAGAAACCGAATTCCGGGTTGACGGCGTACAGCTGTCCGTCCTCACCGAAACGCATCCAGGCGATGTCGTCACCGAGGGTCTCGGCGCGCCACCCGGGGATGGTCGGCTGGATCATCGCGAGGTTGGTCTTGCCACAAGCGGAGGGGAATGCCGCCGCGATGTAGTAGGCCTTGTCCTCGGGCGAGATGAGCTTGAGGATGAGCATGTGCTCGGCCAGCCAGCCCTCGTCGTGCGCCATTGCCGAGGCGATACGCAGCGAGTAGCACTTCTTGCCCAGGAGAGCGTTTCCGCCGTAGCCGGAACCGAAGCTCCAGATCTCACGATCCTCGGGGAAGTGGGTGATGTACTTGGTGTCGTTGCACGGCCACGCGACGTCTTCCTGGCCTTCGGCCAGCGGAGCGCCCAGCGAGTGCAGCGCCTTGACGAAGAATCCGTCGGTGCCGAGCTTGTCGAGAACCTTGCTGCCCATGCGGGTCATGACGCGCATGGAGACGACGACGTACTCGGAATCGGTGAGCTCGACGCCCAGCTTCGGGTCCTCGGCGTCGAGGGGGCCCATGCAGAACGGCACGACGTACATGGTGCGTCCACGCATGCAACCGCGGTACAGGTCACCCATGAGGGTGCGCATCTCCGCCGGGTCCATCCAGTTGTTGGTGGGACCTGCGTCGATTTCTTCCTTCGAGCAGATGTACGTACGCGATTCGACTCGCGCGACATCGGACGGATCGGAGTTGCCGAGGAAAGAGTTCGGCTTCTTCTCGTCGTTGAGGCGGGTGAAGGTTCCTGCCTCGACCAACTTCGTTGTCAGTCGGTCCCATTCTTCGTCCGAGCCGTCTGCGAAGACGACGCGATCAGGCTGGGTGAGTTCGGCAACCTCTTGCACCCACGCAAGCAGTTCCTTGTGCTGCGTGGGGGGCGTGCCGTCAGTTCCATTGAGACCGGGAATGGTCGCTGAGGTCATCAAACTCTCCTGGGGTGAGCCGGAACCGGGTTCTCGTGACACCGGATGCGAACTGCAGCGCCCCGATACCAGTCGATCCCGGTGTCCCCCTCTCGACGGGGTCCAGCCGCGTCATCCACTCACGTGGATTTCACGGACGCCGGGTGTCCTATGTATTGAGGTTAACGCTGGCTGTTCACCTGCAGGTAATCGGGTGCGGTCAGAAATGTCACAGAAACGATTCAGTTGGTGTGTTCAGGTGCCTACCCGGCGCTCAGAGCACATAAACGGAAGCTTTTCAGAGCGCTCCGGCATCGATTTTCTGCCACACGAGGGCGCCTTCGTCGTCTCGACTGCATTCCCAGGCCGAGTAGTCGCCGTCCGACTCGATCATCGTGAGGCGATCGGCGCTACCGTCGCGATCGAAATCGGACACGATCACGACGGCGTCGTCGGAGTGGACGACACGGCTGTCGACCGTTCCGTCACCGTCCAAGTCGAAGGCGTCGAAGTTCAGATCGCCGGCATCGACCGGTCCCGACGCGGGCCCGAAGGTCTCGGGCTCGATACGCCCAGGATCGAGCGCTTCGGCTTCGTGCCCGTCGATGTGTCCGGCCGTGATCAGAAATGCTTCCATTACTCCCCCTACTGGATGGTGACCTACCGCTTCGGCAACCCCTACCGAAACCGTCCGCTCAGTATTACCAGACCCCGACGATCAGTCGTGGCCGAAATTGCGGCACTGTGCAGAACTCTGCACTCGCGGAATGATCAGTAGGCGGCGTCCAAAACGGCGAGGTCGCGCTCGCACGACGCGAGCTGACCCGATCTGGCCGCGGCGAGCTCACGAAGTTCACCGTCGATCTCCACGATTCGAGCCTGCGCCGACGCCAACTGCTCGCGACTCTCCGCCATGATCGCCGCTCCCAGATCCGCCTCGGCCTCGAGCAGCACGCTCTGCACTCGCTGCTCCCACTGAGCGCGAACCGCCGACATCGATTCGACGATCCACGACCTGGAGTGGGCACGATCGGCCGTCAGCCCGCGAGTTCGCGCCAACCACCACGCCGCGGCGCCACCCAGAATCAACGTCACGGGGATACTTGCGAACTCCAAGGCCGGAATCATTTCCAGCGGAGTCACTGCGATACGGCCGAGGCCGAGACCCGCGGACGCGCCGACAAGAATTGTCACCCGGTCCTCGTTTCCGCGCTGACGGCCCGGCAGGCCCTCCGGAATCTGCGGGGAAGGCATGTATCCGTTCGTCCCCGCAGATTCCACCGCTGCCGCCATCGCGGCGTCGAACACCCGGGTGTGATGGTCGACCTCGTGCTGCAGTCGCGTCGGCACGCTGCCCAATTCGGCTCGCGAGGCCGTGTCGACCCAGGCACGTGCCCCGGCGACCGCCGCCCGGGTTGCCTCGGCGATTTGTTGTGACAGATCCCCGCGCGCTCGTTGCAGTCGGCTTCGCACCTGCACCAGGCGTTCGCCTCGTCGGCCGTCACGATCTGTGAGCAGCTGCGATCGCTCGGCCCGCAATTCGGCACCAGGAACACTGTCACGTAGATTCCGGATCTCCATCTCGATCATCCGGCGCGTCTGTGCGATGACTCCGGAATCCGAACCACCTGCTTCCCTCTCCCGTGCCGCCCGGCTCACGACCGCAACGAGTGACTGCTCCTGACCAGGCGCAATCGGGACCACCGGAGCCTGAGCAAAAGCGGTGCAGTGCGACGCGAGAATCTGGGCATCACGCCGGCGCACCGCCTGCCAGTCTCGATAGACGTCGACGCGGGTCAGCGCCACCACCACCGGGGTTCCGCTCGCCGCAGCGTCGCCGAGGAGAAGGAGATCCTCGCGTCCGATCACACTGGCGGCGTCGACGACCAGAAGTACGACGTCGGCGTCCACCTCGCGTGTCACTGTCGAACAGTCATCAGAAGCATTGAACATCCGGGCGACGTCTTCCCGTCCACACCTCGGTGGGCCGACAACGTAAATGCGAGTGCCACTGGATGTTTCGGCGGCGACCCGGCGACCCGGATCGGATGCCGGATTCCATCGCTGCACCACGCGCAGCACCGAATCCGGAAGTACCGAAACGCTATTCATCGGTCACCGCCGGGGCAGAGCGATCGCCTCCGAGCTGCGCCCACCGACGCACATACCCGCGTCGAATCAGTGAGACCCGTTGTTGCGGAAACTGTTCCGACTCGTCCACAAGCTCGCTCCACCACCGGCTGCACGTGCCCGCGTCGTCAGCGGTACGAGGATCGGGAGGCTCGCCTTGACGCAGGGCTCGAATTTCGGGGCTCATCATCGCCGCCGCAGCGCCGAACAACACCGCGGAGTCCGAACTCAGATACAACTCGATCTCGTCCCTGCCCGCAGCGCTGCGCGAGGCAGATCGCCTCAGCGCCGGGCCGATCTGCTCGACCCGGCCCCACCACTGCGCCTCCAGAACAGGTCCGAGAGCCGCGAACAACTCTTCGACGCCGCGCCCGGTCAGTGTCTCCACCGGAACCGTGGGCACGCCGACGTTCTCCGAGATTTCCGCCGCCCGTCCCAGCGCCTCGTCCCAGCGCGGACCGAACAAGTCAGCCTTGTTCGCAGCGACGACCACACGATCGGAAACTCGAGCAATGGCTCGGCCGTCGACGTCGCGGACCGCGTCGACCACCACGTAGACAACGCAACGACGACCCAGATCGGGGTTCGACGTTCCAGGGACATCGAATGCCCTCGACTCGGTCACCACAACCGGTGCGCCGACAACTCTGCGCGAGAACCGGTCGTCGCGCCCCAGGATCCGCGCCAACGACGACCGCCCCACCCCGGCTCGCCCGGCGACCACCAATTCGAGCGGCGCTGTCAGCGATCCGAGCACCGAGTGAACCGCCTCGGCGGCTCCCGAATCGATCGATGTCAGCCGATATGCCAGAGCGCGCAACTGATCGATCGGCTCCACGCAGGCGTCGTCGATCGATTCTGCGGGCAACATTCGTGACCAATTACTGCATGCAAATCCTGTGTTCATCCCCACCCCACGTCCCCATCGTGTCGGTGAGATTCTGTCAGGTTCTCGGCAAGGACGGCAGGTGACACCGCCCTTTCGCCGACAGTCCGAAGTCGACGGTTTCAGGACTTTCCGTGGAAAGTCTCAACTCAAACTTCAGACCCGTCTGCGCTAAACGGGGGTCATGCGTGACAATGGGTTCGTGAACGAAGCCGATCAGCATGCACCGCAGACCCCTGACACGGGGCAGACGGACCACACCAAGGGGTCCCGTCTCCATCCGAGAGTGACCAGCTTTCGCTCTCGCCGGGGTGCGCTGACCGACGCACAGCAGCAGGCTTGGGACCGTCAGTGGCCGCTCATCGGCGCCGACGTCTCGGACACACCGCTCGACGCGAACGCATGGTTCGGACGCGAAGCACCCCTGATCATCGAGATCGGTTCGGGTACCGGCACCGCGACGGCCGCAATGGCCAAGGCGGAACCGCACGTGAACCTGATCGCGATCGAGGTGTACCGCCCCGGGCTCGCGCAGCTTCTCCAGCAGGTCGAACGCGAAGAAATTCCCAACGTCCGCGTACTGCGCGGTGACGCGATGGACGTACTCGAGAACATGGTCGCCCCCGAATCGCTGACGGGCGTCCGGGTGTTCTTCCCGGATCCGTGGCCCAAGGCCCGCCATCACAAGCGTCGCCTCCTGCAGGGGCCGACGTTCGCGCTGATCGCCAACCGTCTCAAGCCTGGCGGAGTGCTGCACGTGGCAACCGATCACGCCGAGTACGCCGAATGGATCGAAGAAGCCGGCAATACCGAGCCGCTGCTGACCGCACTCGACTGGGAGTCTCCGATGACCCACGAACGTCCGGTCACCAAGTTCGAGGACAAAGCCCATAAGGTCGGAAGTGCAATCACCGAGCTTATATGGGGGAAGATCAGAGCATGAGCGTCAGCGAACAGCTATCCGACGACGTGACGTCGTCGGAATCTCCTCTCGACTTCGGTCGTGACTCCCGCCACCCCAAGCGGGTGCTTCTGGTCTGGGACGCCCCTAACCTTGACATGGGCCTCGGCGCTATCCTCGGTGGCCGGCCTACCGCCGCCTACCGGCCACGATTCGACGCTTTGGGTCGTTGGCTGCTCTCTCGCACCGCCGAACTGTCCGCACAGAACAGCGGCACGCTCGAGCCTGAAGCGACCGTCTTCACCAACATCGCGTCCGGCAGCGCCGACGTCGTTCGTCCTTGGGTCGAAGCCTTGCGTAACGTGGGTTTCGCGGTGTTCGCCAAGCCGAAGGTCGATGAAGACAGCGATGTCGATTCGGACATGCTCGAGCACATCGCGCTCCGGTACGGCGAGGGCCTCGCCGGAATCATGGTCGCGTCCGCCGACGGCCAAGCGTTCCGCGAACCTCTCGAGGACATCGCAGCAACCGGCATCCCGGTCCAGGTTCTCGGGTTCCGTGAACACGCCAGCTGGGCTGTGTCGTCCGATATCTTGGACTTCGTCGATCTCGAGGACATCCCAGGTGTCTTCCGTGAGCCTCTGCCACGGGTAAGCCTGGACACCCTGCCCGACGAGGGCGCCTGGTTGCAGCCGTTCCGACCGCTTTCTGCCCTGCTCATCGGGCGAAAAAGTGTTGCCGAGTAGGAGTTGATCAGTGTTCGCCAGCTGGGGAAGCATCGTCTATCGAGCCCGCTTCACCGTCATCGCTGTCATGGTGGCGGGGCTCCTCGGGCTCGCTGCGTACGGCCTGAGCCTGCAGGATCATCTCAGCCAGAGCGGCTGGGACGATCCGGGGTCGGAATCGGTAGAGGCTGCCAAACTCGCTGACGGCACGTTCGGACGCAGCACGACGGGTGACGTTCTGGCGCTGTACACGGCGCCAGAGGGCAAGACCGTCGACGACCCCGAGTTCCAAGCGAAGGTCATCGACAATCTGCAGCGACTCGTCGCCGACAACCCCGACCAGATCATGAAGATCAACGGCTCGTACTTCAAGGTCGACAACGGTCTCTCGGTGGCGGCCCTGGCGGACAAGACCAAGCAACACGCGGTCACCAGCATCGCGATCGCCGGAGACAACGACACCGCGGTGTCCAACAACTTCCGCGACGTCGAGTCGCAGTTCTACATCGACGGCGTCGACGTGCAACTCGCCGGCCTGCAACCTGTCGCGAATTCGCTCAACGACACGATGGCCAACGACATCAAGCGCATGGAAATGCTCGCGATTCCTGCTGTCGGTGTCCTGCTGTTCTTCGTCTTCGGTGGCGTCGTCGCTGCTGCCCTCCCGTTGATCGTCGGCGGTCTGACCGTCATCGGCGCCAACGGCATCATTCGACTGATCACCAACTTCACCGAGGTCAACGCGTTTGTTGCGCCCGTGGTCTCTCTGGTCGGCCTGGGTCTCGCGATCGACTACGGACTGTTCATCGTCAGCCGTTTCCGAGAAGAGATAGCCGAGGGGTACGACACCCCGACCGCTGTACGCCGAACGGTCATGACGGCGGGTAGAACGGTCATGTTCTCGGCGACCATGGTTGCCGTCAGCCTCGGCGGTCTGCTGTTGTTCCCGCAGGGCTTCCTCAAATCGGTGGCTTACGGCGCCATTGCTGCCGTCATGCTTGCCGCGATCTCGTCCATCACGATTCTTCCCGCGATTCTCGGCATTCTCGGCAAGCGGATCGACGCGCTGACCTTCAAGAAGCTGCGCCAGACCAAGACCAACGAGGAAATCGAGAACGGTTTCTGGGGCAAGCTCACCCGCTGGGTCATGCAGCATCCGCTCAAGGTCGCGGTCCCGATCGTCGCGGCTCTACTGCTGATGATCATTCCGCTGACGGGCATCAAGTTCGGCGGTATCAACGAGACGTACCTGCCCCCGGACAGCCCCACGCGTGTCGCGCAGGCGCAGTTCGACGAACTCTTCCCCGGCAATCGCACCGAGCCCGTTCGACTCGTCATCGAGGGAGCCGACAACACCACCCTCGGTCAGATTTCCAAGACCGCAAATGCTGCGCCGGGTCTGGTCGAGAAGTTCACCCCGGAGGTTGCGACGAAGGACGGTGTCAACGTCCTCAAGGCCGGTCTGACGGAGCGGAACGAGGCACGTCCCACCATCGACTATCTGCGGTCCGCGGACTGGCCCGAGGGCACAACTGTGCTGGTCGGCGGTACTCCGGCCATCGAGCAGGACAGCGTCGACGCATTGCTCGATCGTCTGCCGCTGATGGTCGTATCCGTCATCCTGCTGACGACCTTGCTGATGTTCTTGACGTTCGGCTCGCTCGTCCTGCCCATCAAGGCCGCATTGATGAGCGCGCTCGGACTGGGTTCGACGCTCGGAATCCTGACCTGGATCTTCATCGACGGGCACGGTTCCGGTCTCTTGAACTTCACGCCGGGACCGATCATGTCTCCCGTCCTGGTGTTGATCATCGCGATCGTCTACGGCCTGTCGACCGACTACGAAGTGTTCCTGCTCTCCCGCATGGTCGAAGCGCGAGCGCAGGGCGCGAGTACTACCGAATCCATCCGTATCGGCACGGCACATACCGGCCGGATCATCACCGCTGCCGCACTGATTCTGATCGTGGTCACCGGCGCATTCGGCCTGTCCGATCTGGTGATGATGAAATACATCTCCTACGGCATGATCTCCGCGCTGATCATCGACGCGACTCTCATCCGAATGTTCCTGGTCCCCGCGACCATGAAACTGCTCGGCGACGACTGCTGGTGGGCTCCGGCCTGGATGAAGCGGATCCAGCAGAAGATCGGGCTGGGCGAGCCGATCCTCGACAACGAGCTGGTACTCGCGAACGTCCCGCAGATCGCGCCTGTCGGTGCGATCGCCGGACCGGGGCAGCCGCGCAAGATCGAAGCGGCCTCGCGGGTCATGCCGCCGCCTGCCCCGGCTGCACAGCCGGAAAGCGGACCTCGCGTTCCCGATCCTCTCACCGAGCCCATTCCGCTCAGCGAAATGGCGATCAAGGCACCCAACACGGAGGCTCCCGCCGCGGAGAAGCCGGCACCGCGACGTCGTCTCGATATCGGGAGTGCAGCCAGCGCCCCCCAGAACCTGATCGAGGCACCTGTACCCAATCCCTCGTACCGACCGCAACCGAATGCCAGCGACAAGCGCAGAAACCCCACGCCCGCTGCGCCGGCCGAGCGTCCCATCGAGAGTTGGTTGTCGGACCTGCGGGCCCGGGAACAGACTCCCCCGGCCTCACGTCCACTGCCGGTGGTCCGGACGCCTTCGCGGACAAACGGTTCGGCGACCAACGGTGCTGCCAGCAGCAGTTCAGGCTCCAACGGCGCGAGCCGGAACGGCTCCGCAAACGGTGCTACCAACGGCTCTGCAACAAACGGTTCAGCCCCGACCTCGGTGGAGGCGACCCCCCAGTCGCCGCCTCCACCGACCGCTCCGGAGCGTCGTAACGGGGTTTTCACGGATTCGCCTTCGCCTACCAACGAGCCCCGAGTCTCGGACGCCACCCCTGACGGCGACGACAACGCCACCGGCAGGCACCGGCCTGACGACGCAGGCGCCATCAGCGTGAGCGAGCTCATCGCTCGCCAGAAGCGAAGCTGACCTGCTCCTGCTCCTGCTTGGCGAAGGCTCGTGCATAACGTGTCCCGACCAGCAGGAGCAGCAAGCCGACCACCAGGAAGGCAACGCTACGCACCAGCCCACTGAGTGTGGCCAGGTCGAAGAGGAACAGCTTTGCCACGGCCGCACTGGTGAGAGCAAGCCCGGCTCCGAGCAAGACGCGAGCGTGCTGGCGGTTGTTCAATCCGAGCACCAGCGCTGACGTGGCGGCGAGCATCCAGACGATGGTTGCAACGCTGTGCCCGGCAACGAATCCGGTTGCACTGTCGAAAATTTCGACGCCGGATGAGACGAGCGCGCACGTCACCGCGTAGAGGACACCGAACCCTGCGCCCGCCCATAGAACCGCTGCATTCGAATCGGCAATCAACTTCAGTCGGTGAATCGCCCAGACCAGCATCACCACCGCGCCTATCGCCGTCAGGCTCGAGAGCGCCGTGATCGCACCGAGTTGCACGGATGCGGCGCGAGCGGTCGTCAACGCTTCCGGCGGAACCGTCGTGAGGTATCCGATCGATCCGATTGCCGCAAAGGCGGTTCCGAGTGCGAAGACGAAGCGCGAACCCGCATACAGCGAGACTCCGAGGAAGATCATTCCGACCGTGAGGATCAGCGGTACGACCAGAGATTCAGTCGCCCCGGAGAAGCAGCAGAGCAACAATGTGAGGGCGCCGGTTGCGCCCAGTCCGAATCGCAGTTGCGTCGGCAAAGGCTTGGCCGCCGCTGCAGCCGAAAGAAGTAGTGCCGCAGCAATTCCGTACAGCACTGCGGATTCGGTGCGCCCGAGCACGGCTCCGACGCTCATCAGCGGAAGGCACGAGACGACAAAGGTAGCGGTGGACCACGCCCCTGCAATGCCGTCACGCGAGGGCGAACCCGTCCACTGCATAACCATCGCGCAGCCGGCCCCCACGATTGCAACCACGCCGGCACTGATCACTAATTGCACTGCACTGTTACCGGATTCGCCGAAGATGGACTCCGACGCTATCGCTGCGAGCAGTGCGAGAACCACCGGTACGGTGCGCGCCATGCCCAGGTACTTCCAGTCACGACCGAGCTGGGCGGAGAATGTCGCCGACTGGATCGCGAAGAGGAAACCGATGAGGGTCAACGATATTCCCGACGTCAACACGGGAGCCAGCAGCGCTGCTCCCAGAACGATCATGAGCGCCAGCGATTCGGAATCCCACTTCACGGCGAGGGCAACGCCGGCGGCGGCGATTCCGAAGGCAATCACCACCGCGAGCGGTGTCGTCACCCAACCGTAGAGAACGGAGGCTGCGACGACATCGAGATACATCCCTGCAAAACCGGTGGCAGCCAGGGCAATTGCCCCCACTTTGCCCCCTGGTCGTCCGTGGACCCGCACCCCGGCAAACACCAAGGCGCCGGAAAGGAGCGCACCGCCGAGCACCCGCAGCGGAGGTCCGAAGAATCCGGCCTGCGCTGCAAGTACCAGCAGCATCACGACGCCGATCAGTGTGACGGCAACACCTGCCGCGGCCAGGAGTCGACTGATGACACCGTCGCGTTGCCACCAGGGCTGGCGAGGTGCGGCAACCGGATACGTCGGCGGCTGCCACGCGGGAACGCTCTGCTGAGGACGCATTGGAGGCATCTGCGGCACCTGTGGCACCGGAGCTGCGGGTGCCGGAACTACCGGCATACGCGGGGTCGCAGTAGCCGAGGACAGCTGAGTCTGCAGGATCGACAGGTTCTGGCCCATGTGACGCAACTGCCGGCCGATGCTGTCGCACTCGGCCGAGAGGGCGGTCACCAGTCGCGGATCGACGGCGGAAGAGCTCGGTGTGGTCATGGCTTCGAGCTTGCTGCGTGGCCGAACCGATCAGATGAGTAGTACTACTCGATCAGCCTGGGGACTTCTCGTACTCAACTGAGGACGCCTTCGACTGACAGCACCCTCGACTGTCAGGGTACTAACGCCGAGGTGCCGCGTTCCGCAATCGTTCGGACAGAAGCCGACCCGAAGTGTGAAGCGGAGCGGGATCCTGACGCGCCCGAGCAAGGACCAGCGCGCCCTCGAGTGCGGACAGAGCGAGAATTGCCTCGGACTCGGCGTCTTCGCGGGACCAACCGTCTGCCTCGAGGCGCTGAGCCAGCAGTGCGAGCCACGAGTTGTACCCGTCCGCACAAGCACCGCGGATGACCTCGGATTCGGTTGCGGCATCCAGTGTTGCCGTAGCCAGGGCGCATCCACGTTCGTAGTCCGAATCCGACAAACGCGCAGCCAATGCGGCGGCGAATGCCGAGATCGCGGTGGCTGCATCGGGTGAGCTCTCCAGCAGGTGCCGGATGAAATCGGCCATTGCCTCGCCACGTCGTCTCAGAGCCTCGCCTGCGAGTTCTTCCTTGCCTCCGGGAAAGTGAAAGTACAAGGAACCTTTGGTAGTCGCACTAGCCGAGAGAACTTCCGACACCCCCGTTCCGGCGTAGCCCTTCCGCTGCAACAGATCGGCAGCGGCATCGACCAACAAATCCCTCGTAGACATACGTTCAATATACCGATCAGTACACATATCGACAACACTTGAAGTGCATAAATTGTCAAAACCTTGCATCACTAGACCGATTGGTACATGATTCGGGAATCAACAAACCGGAGCGCGGCCAACGACGCTCACGACGACGAAGGACTGAATCGATGTCACCGAATTCCCCGAACAACACCACCACGACCGTCCTCGGACCGGACGAAGACCTCGCCGGGACCCTCGCGGCCACCGGCGTCCGGATGATGGTTCGTAGTAAACAAACCGAGGGAGGTTTCTCTCTTGTACAACACCGCATCGCTCCGCATTCGATGACCTCACCGGTCCATCGCCACAGCCGGGAAGACGAGTACACGGTGGTTCAAAGTGGCCGCGTCGCAGCGATGGTCGGAGACGAGGTCGTCTACGCGGAGACCGGCGCCATGATCTTCAAACCGCGTGGCCAGTGGCACGCCGTGTGGAATCCCGACGACGCTCCAGCACGGATTCTCGAAATCATCACGCCCGGAGGGATGGAAGACCTGTTCGAACTGATGCCGAAACTACTGGCCGAAGCAGGTTCCGCCGCGGAATCGGTTGCAGCGCGGGTAGAAGCAGACTTCGGGATCGAATTCGATCTCGTTGCTACCGCCGAGATCGCACAGACACACGGTGTGGGATTCGGCATCGAAAGTCACTGACCGACTGTCAGCACCTACCGATCGAAGGAAAATTCATGCTTGTACTCACCGGAGCAGAAGACCTCAGCGCCAACCTGAACCAAGAGCTGGGCGTCAGCGACTGGCACGATGTCACCCAGGAGTCCATCGACGAGTTCGCCCGGGTCACCGGCGACGATCAGTGGATTCACGTCGATGTGGATCGCGCGAAGGAGTCGCCGTTCGGCGGAACCATCGCGCACGGCAACTACACGCTCTCACTCGGCCCCAAGTTCTCGTACGCAATGTTCTCGCTCGAAGGTTTTGCGTTTGCTCTCAACTGCGGATTCGACAAGGTCAGGTTGCCTGCTCCGCTTCCGGTCGGCTCTCGTGTCCGCATGCGCGCGACGTTGAGCAAAGTCGAACCGATCAACGGCGGTGTCCAGATCACGGTGACGCAGACGTTCGAACGAGAACACGGTGACAAGCCCGTGTGCGTCGCCGAAATGTTGACCCGCGCGTATCACTGAAAGGTCAGGAGCCGAACATCTTTCGAATCGTGGTACCGAAGGGATGCTTCGCGGTGACACTGCCGAATCGCACCTTGCCGTGCACCACCAGATGCAGCGGGCCCATCTGTGGGCCGGACCGAACCTTGTTCGACGCGCTTCCGCCGACTGCCTCGACACCGTTCATGTCCACCGTCGCCTCTTCGGGAACGATCAGTGAAATCGAGCTGGCGTAGTCGTCGATCGAGATGTTCACGACCTGCGTCTGCATCACCGCGCGCGTGAAATCGATAGTCACACTGGACATTCTGGTGTCGACCACGACAGCTGGTGGAACGATCCAGGCACCGTTCCGCGTCACCGTCGCCATTCGTCCACGGATCACGGCAGCATTTGCCGCTCCGTAAGTACCTACAACCGGAGCCCCGACGGGAGCGCGGTAAGGCGGGCTCGGGTGAACCGGCGGCGGTTGGGGTTGGTACGTCGGCGCCGGGTAGGGCTGGCCTTGGTACATCGGCTGACCCGCGTTGGGATACGCGGGTGGGTCGTAGTCGGAGATCAGTGTGATGCCCGGAAGATCGGCGAGAACCGAGTTGAGCTCACCTCGTGTCTTTGCGGCCAAGGCAGTGTCCATGCGCTCGGTGAACTCACCGAGCGAGAGCATCCCTTGACCGACAGCTTTCTGCAGCAGCTCGCCGACATGCTCTCGTTCGGCATCGGATACGCGTAGATTCCTGGCCTCCATGATTTCCAGGATAAACGTTATTCGAGACCTTGTTCTATCGCGTATCGCGTGAGCTCGACGCGATTGGCCAACTGAAGCTTCCGAAGCGTTGCCTGCACATGGTTTTCGACGGTCCGGTGGCTGAGCGAGAGCCTCGTGGCGATCTGTTTTGCGCTCAGCCCCTTGGCGACAAGACGGAGCACTTCGGTCTCACGGTCGGTGAGCCGAGGCAGCTCGGGTGCGCGATCGTCGGCCGGTGCCGTCGACATCCGGCGGTACTCACCGAGCACCAATCCGGCGAGGCCGGGGGTGAAGACGGCTTGTCCGTCGAAAGTCGCTCGCACGGCCTCGAGCAGTTCCGCCACCGAAGCACTCTTGACCAGGTAACCCGACGCTCCGGCTTTGACCGCGTCGAGGACGTCGTCACGTTCGGCAGAGGCCGAAAGCACCAGTACCTTGCTCTTCGGCGAAACCTCGAGAACTGCGGTGGTGGCGTCGGCACCGTTTCCGTCCGGAAGGTTCATGTCCATCAGAACCACCGCCGGTTGCACGGCGGCGGCCCGGCGGCGCGCACTCTCGACACCCTCCGCCGTGGCGCTCACGGTGAAGCCGGCAGCTTCGAGGTCCCGGGAGACACCGTCGCGCCACATCGGGTGATCGTCGACGACCATCACCGTCACCGGATTCTCGCCATGTTCGTCAGCCACGCTCACTTTTCCCCTTCGGAACGTTGATCTCCCATTCGGTGCCCTCCCCCGGCCCGGTTTGCAGGACTGCAGTGCCGCCGAGCACCTGCACTCGACCGAGGATGGACTTCGATACTCCCATGCGGCCTTCGGCTTCGGCCTGCGCCAAGCGACCCTCGGGGATTCCGACGCCGTCGTCGCGGACGCTGACGATCACCTCGTCCGGCAGATCTTCGAGCAATACGTATGCCTTCGCCGCGGGCCCGGCGTGAAGCCCGACATTGGACAGAGCATTGTCGACGATGGCTGCCAGTTCGATGGCTCGATCACGCTCGATCACGACGGGGTGCGCGGGCGTCGACACCGACACCGACGTGCTTGCCTGCGTGGTCAGCAGCGGACACAGATCCACTGTCTGTCCGCCGACGTCTGCCGCGGCGCCCGAAACCTGCTCGGAGATCAGCATTCTCAAGGCGACCTCCTGCTCACCGGCCAGAGCAGCCAGTTCAGCTGCCTCGCCGCCGAGTGCCGCACCTCGCCTGCGCACCATCGCCAGCACCTGCAGAACGCCGTCGTGTACTTCGCGTGCCAAACGCTCGCGCTCTTCGGTGGCCGCCGCCAGACGGACGGCTTGCTCGAGTTGTCGATGCGAGCGCCGAGCGGTGGTGGTGGCCAAGCCCAACGCCAGGCCGACCGATACGAGCACGGGAGCCGTCGCATCGCGCCAGAGGTCCAGGTTGACCTGGTCGCGGATGATCGCGCTGGCCGCCGAGATGACAACTCCGGACGCCATACCGAGCCACGGCCCGCCGAGAATTGCCGCGGAGATGACCGCGTTGGTGGCCCACAGCGTGGTGGGCAGCGTCTGGTGATTCTGATACCACTCGTGGTCGGAGACCAGCCTCGTCGACGCCATCAGCAAGATGACGACCACCTGATCGGCGATCACCACCTGATACCGCGGCAGCTTCTTCCCGAACAAAGCACCGGATGTCCCGAGCAACAGTGCCGACACCCCGGTCCACACGGCCATCAGAGCGACGAAGAACCAGCTGAGCCGAGAGTTGGTGTAGTCGGAGGCCGAGGCGAACTGGTAGCTGATCGCGTACACCAGCGTGACGAGCCGAAATGCCTGCGCCGCCCGCCACAGCGGGGCATCAGGGTCGGTGTCGACACCCGACGCCTCGCGAACGGTCGGCTGATAGTGCAGCCGACGACGGCGGGTGGGCTCAGTCATCGGGAGGAGTGGGGTTCACGATGCGAGGCTCGGCGCGCGGCTCGTCGGGTTCGGCGGGGAACAGTGGGGTTTCCGGATCTTCGACGTGCAGTTCGGCGTACGCGATGTCCGGGTCGTCGGCGAGGAGGGAACGAATAGCGGTATTCAGGACCGCGACGATCGGGACAGCCAAGAGCCCGCCGACGATTCCAGCGAGAACGATGCCCGTTGTAATTGCGAGAACGACTGCCAGCGGATGCAGGCGAACAGCGCGACCCAACAACAGCGGTTGCATCACGTGCGCTTCGAGCTGCATGACGCCGATGATGATGCCGAGGACAATCAGCGCCGTCAGGAAACCCTTCGTGACCAGAGCGACAAGCACCGCGAGAAAACCGGTCAGAAATGCACCGACGATCGGAATGAACGCGCCGATGAACACCAACGACGCCAGCGGCAGGGCGAGCGGCACCCCGAGGATCGCCAGGCCGGCACCGATACCGATCGCGTCGGCGGCGGCAACCGCGACCGTGGCGCGCACGTAGCCGATCAGCGACCCGAAACCTGCAGAACCGGCGATCCGTACGCGACGACGCGCGTCGGTGGGAACGATCCGGGTGACGAACTGCCAGATCTGATCGCCGCCGTAGAGGAAGAAGATGAGAGTGAACAGCGTCAGCAATGCCCCGGTGAAGATCTCGCCGATGACTGTCGCCGTGGTCAAGGCGCCGCTGGTCAGGGACTCACGATTGGATTGCACCGACTTGACGACCGAA
Organism: Rhodococcus sp. NJ-530; assembly: GCF_003860625.1. Lineage (NCBI taxonomy): Bacteria > Bacillati > Actinomycetota > Actinomycetes > Mycobacteriales > Nocardiaceae > Rhodococcus > Rhodococcus sp. NJ-530. The sequence goes on along the minus strand of NZ_CP034152.1, from coordinate 1,111,858 downwards.
TCACCTGCCTGGCGGATCTGATCCTCGCTGAAGTGCAGCGGACCGCTGGTGAGCCAGTTCTGAATTTGCGTGACGCTGGCCGTGAACTGGTCGGTGAGCTGGGGCAACCCGTCGATGAACTGCTCGACGACAAACGTCATGATTCCCGCGACCAGTCCGATCGAGGCAAGCAGAACGACGATGACGGCTGCCGAGCGGGGAACACCCCACACCTGTAGCCGATCGACAATCGGGATCAGCAGAGCTGATGCCAGCAGAGCCAGCCCCACCGGGATGAGCACGGTTTCGAGGCGGAGTACGACGTACCCGAGAACCAACAGTCCGGCGAAGATCACAATGAGGCGCCACGACCATTCCGCAGCGATGCGCACGCCGGGATGCACCGCCCGAGCGTCGGCGGAGATGGGTTTGTTCATCCTCGATGCTCGCTCCGCACGCCCCCTGTTTGCGTTCACATCGCGAGCCTAACCGGCCCGGCCGACACAGGTGAGCGGACGAATAATCGGACGCGCGTACCAACACTTCGACCTCTGCCAGCTAAATTGAACCCTGTGCGGGCCTCATACAGAGCAATAGCGGTGACCATCCGCAGCCGGTGGCCCCTCTATATGCTCTCCATGCTCGCAGCCAATCTGATCGGCGCGGTACTTGTCTTTGCCTTCGTCCGGTACGGCGTGCCGATCCAGGAGTCCGACGCGATAGTTGCCGACCGGGTCCGCAACTTCGCGATCTTCGGCGTGTACCTGGCATTCGCCGGCGCCGTCAGCCTCACGGCGGCGGCGATGATGTTGAAGTCGGTCATTCGCTGGCGGCTGCGCGGGGGTCCACCGACGAGGTCCGAGCAGATGGCGGCACTGCACGCGCCGCTTCGCCAGGCCATCGTCCACCTGGTGCTGTGGATTCTGGGCGGCATCATCTTCGTGTTCCTGACCATCACCGAGATGCCCGGACTCGCGATCGCCGTGATCGTGACGGTCTGCATGGCCGCGACCACGACCTTCGGGTTCACCTACATGCTCGGTGAGCGCATTTTGCGTCCGGTCGCCGCCCAGGCCTTGAGCGAGGGCGAATTCGATCGGACCATGGCGCCTGGCGTCGGAACCCGGCTGGCGATGACCTGGGGTCTCGGCACGCTGATGCCCGTCGCAGGCATCATCTTGCTGTGCTCGACGCAGCTCACGACCGATCTCGAGTTCTCCCCCGACTCGCTCGCGTGGGCGATCCTGCTCATCTCGATCATGGCGATCGTGCAGGCCTTTGCGCTGTCGATGCTGACGGCTACCCAGATCTCCGATCCGATCCGCCAACTGCGACGCGCCATCGAGCGGGTGCAGCGCGGCGCCACCGACGTACGCGTCGAGGTGTTCGACGGCAGTGAGATCGGCCGGCTGCAGGTCGGCTTCAACCGCATGATGAAAGAGTCCGACGAGCGTCGTCTGCTGCGTGAGCTGTTCGGTCAGCACGTCGGCGAGGACGTGGCCCGGCGCGCGTTGAAGTTCGGTACCGAGCTGGGCGGCGAAACTCGATTCGTGGCAGTTCTGTTCGTCGACATGGTCGGATCAACCGGTGCCGCGGCCGAGCGCCCGCCGGGTGAAGTGGTCGAACTGCTCAACGAGTTCTTCCGTGTGGTCGTCGACGTCATCGATCGTCACCATGGTTTTGTCAACAAGTTCATGGGTGATGCGGCACTCGCCATCTTCGGTGCACCACTAGATCGGCCCGACGCTCCGACTGCGGCCTTGGCGGCGGCTCGCGAGCTGCGGTTCAAGCTCAACGACATCACCGGCCTCGACGTCGGAATCGGTGTGAGCGCGGGGCTCGCGGTCGCCGGCAACATCGGTGCTGCCGAACGTTTCGAGTACACCGTGATCGGTGATCCGGTCAACGAGGCGTCACGGCTCACCGAGCTCGCGAAACTTCGGCCCAGCCGGGTGCTGGCGTCGACGAGCGCGTTGTACTTCGCCGACGAAGAGGAACAGGCCGAGTGGGAACTCGGCGAGCAAGTCCAACTGCGTGGGCGCCGACGACTGACGCATCTGGCGTGGCCCGAAAAGTATCCAGAGGTCGATCCGGATCAAATTGGTTAGGGTGAGTCGATGGCTCAGCCTGGAAACACCCCACGGCGACTGAGACGACCACGCTCGCCCGTGGCCGAGACCAGTCGGGCCAGAGGGCGCTTCTGGTGGCTGAAGTGGGTGCTCGGGATAGCACTCATCGCCCTCCTGATAGTCGAAGGCGCATATCTCTGGCCCAGGCTAAGTGAGGCCTGGCGGGTCCTGACCGAAATCCATTGGGGTTGGGTGGCCGCGTGCGTCGCGGCCCAACTCATTTCACTCAGCGGTTACGCGTCCGTTCAACAACGTCTGCTCAATGCCGCTGGTGTGGTTGCCGGTCACCTCAAGAACCTCTCGGTCATCTATGCCAGTACGGCAATGGCGCTGACGTTGCCTGCGGGCCAGGTCTTCTCCACTGCGTTCACGTACAAGCAGACTCGAAAGTGGGGCGCTACACCGGTTGTCGCATCCTGGCAGTTGGCGATGTGCGGTGTCATCGCCGCGGCGACTCTGGCACTACTCGGCGCTACCGGCGCGGCGGCGTTCGGCACCAAGGTCAGCCCGGTGACGCTGACGATTTCGCTCGTCGGCATGGCAGCACTGTTTCTGGCGTTGCGATACATAGCCCAGAATCCCGGCAGCATCGAGCGCATCGGGCACCGAGTTCTGGCGCTGTACAACCGTTCTCGCAAGAACCCGACCGGGCGCGGTATGCACCGTTGGTCCGAAATCCTCAAGCAACTGGATTCGGTCGAGCTCAGCCGCACCGACTCGGTCATCGCATTCGGGTGGTCGGCCATCCATCGTGTCGCCGATGTCGCTTGTTTGGGTTTCGCATGCTGGGCGGTGGGCGCGGAACCCTCCTTCGCGGGGCTCCTGATTGCCTTTACCGCCGCCAAAGCAGTCGGCAGCATTCCGCTGCTGCCCGGCGGGCTGGGCTACGTGGACACCGCACTGATCACCGCGCTGACGATCGCCGGTGCCAGTGGAGCGCAGGCAATTGCGGCATGGTTTGTATATCGGATGGTCAGCTTCGTCGGGGTCGCTGTCGCCGGTTGGATCGTCTTCTTGATCACTTTCCGTGCAACCCACCACGAAGACCTCGAGATGGACCTCGAGTTCGAACGCCGCGAACAGCCGGGCGTCTAGCGTCGCAACGCTGCCGCCATGTCGTCGAGGTGTGCCCGGCTGATCCGTACGGCTGCCTCCGCGTCGCCGGCTTCGATGGCGTCCACCAACATTCGATGCTCGTCCGCATCGGGCTGGCTGTGGGGATGCAGGTCCAGAACCGCGATCAACTCGATCAACGCAGCCCGCAGACGCGGTACAAAGGTCTCGAAGAGTTCCGACAGCACGGGATTGTGTGCCGCGTCCACCACTGCTCGGTGGACGGCGATGTCGGCGTCGACGAACGCTGCGTCGCCAGAGTGCGCTGCGGCAGTTCTACCGTCGAGCGCTTGCCGCAGAGCCGCGACGTCAACGGCATCGCGCCGCTGCGCAGCGAGGCGAGCTGCTTCGATCTCGACCGCGTTGCGCACCTCGACGACGTGAAGGATCGCCTCGGCTTCGAGCACTCGGGGCCACTGATCCGGAGGCGTCGTACTCCGTAGGAAGACCCCGGCGCCCTGCCGCGATTCGAGCATGCCGAGGCCCGCGAGAGTCCGCACTGCTTCCCTGATAGTGGACCGCCCGATACCCAACTGCGCAGCAAGAGTGGTTTCACCTGGAAGTTTGGCGCCGACTTCCCATTCACCGCTCACGATCCGCGCGCGTAGCAACTCCGCGGCCTGGTCGGTGAGCAGCCGACGCTCGACGATCGGGGACACGTGAACTCCTCAGGTTGTCTGATAAGTAATTTCGTTCTAGTGTAGCCCGCATGGCTACAGGAGCACTCCTTCTCGACTGCCGCGGCGGGGCCTGAAAGACCGGCACCCCTCCGCGGGGTTTCGCCATGCCGGTCTCTCGACTCGACCGCAGGAGAAACCGAAGATGAGTACTACCCGCGCCAACCGCTGGAACAACCAGAAGCCGTCACCCATGCCGTCCGAGCGCTATCGCGCCGCGTGGGATCGCGTCGACATTCCGACTTTCGAGCGGACGTGGCCGTCCAATCGCACCACCGCGGCGCCCCTGTGGGTGCCCGTCGATCTGCGTGACGGCAACCAAGCCCTCGCAGAACCGATGGACCCCGAACGCAAGCGTCGAATGTTCGAACTGATGGTGGCAATCGGCTACAAGGAAATCGAGGTCGGCTACCCCTCCGCGAGTCAGACCGATTTCGATTTCGTTCGCGACCTGGTGCGCTTCGATCTCGTTCCCGACGACGTCACTATCGTCGTATTCACTGCCGCGCGTACGGATTTGATCGAACGGACGTATCAATCGATCGAGGGGCTGCCTGACGCGGTCGTCCACATGTACACGGCGACTGCGCCGACGTGGAGAAACGTCGTTCTCGGCAAGGAGCGAGAAGAGCTGCACGACATGATTTTCCGCGCCGCGCAAGACGTTGCTCGTGGCGGCGAAGGCCACGACGGCTGGCGATTCGAGTTCTCACCCGAGGTCTTCAACCTCACCGAACCCGACTACATCCTGCAGGTCTGCAACAGTCTCACCGAACTCTGGGACGCCAGTCCCGATCGCCCGGTCATCCACAACCTGCCTGCCACAGTCGAAATCGCCACCCCCAACATCTATGCCGATCAGATCGAATACATGCACCAGAATCTGGCCCGACGCGATTCGGTGATCCTCTCGGTCCACCCGCACAACGACCGCGGCACCGGCGTTGCGTGCGCCGAACTGGCAGTGCTGGCCGGCGCGCAGCGCGTCGAGGGATGCCTGTTCGGCAACGGCGAGCGGACGGGCAACGTCGACCTGGTCACACTGGGGCTGAATCTGCATGCACAGGGCGTCGATCCGGAAATCAACTTCTCCGACATCGACAAGATCCGTCGAACGGTGGAGTACTGCAACCGAATTCCCGTCCACGAGCGCCACCCGTACGGCGGCGATCTCGTGTACACGGCATTTTCCGGAACCCACCAGGACGCGATCAAGAAGGGCTTCGCGCATCACTACGAGAGCGCGGAGGCTGCCGGCGTCGATCCGGGATCGGCGCCGTGGGCGGTCCCCTACCTGCCGATCGACCCCGCCGACGTCGGCCGCGACTACCAGGCGGTCATTCGTGTGAACAGCCAGTCGGGCAAGGGCGGAATCGCATATCTGCTGCAGACCGAGTACGGGGTCGAACTCCCCCGGCGCCTGCAGATCGACTTCGCCTCGCGAGTGCAGCTCGAAACCGACGACTCGGGCACCGAAATGACTGCCGACCAACTGTGGAAACTGCTGCTGCGCGAGTACGGGTACAACGGAGGAGTGCGTCGGTACTCACTGGAACACACCGCCGACGGTGATCAGTTGTTCGTTGCCATCGATCGCAACGGGCGCGAGGTCACCGCCGCGGCCAGTGCGTCCGGCCCAGTCGAGGCATTGAGCAAAATCCTGACCGAACAGGGCTCAGCCGTCGAGGTCGTCTCGCTCACCCAGCATTCACTGCCCCGCAACCCGAATTCTTCCGGGAGTGCGAATTCGGCAGTCACCATTGCAGAGTGCGTGGTGAACGCCGAAGGGCGCTGGGGCATTGCGGTGCATCAGTCGGTGACAGCGTCGGCGCTTCACGCGGTCTACGCCGCAAGCACAAACACTGTGATGCAGCTCACATGATCTTGCGGAAGGATTTCCTGGGGTCCATAGTTGAAGCTACAAGAACTTGAACATTCAACTACTTATTCAGGAGCTTCCATGACCACCGCAACCTTGCCCGCATTGACCGCCGGAACCTGGGTCATCGACACCGTCCACTCCACTGTCGGATTCTCGGTTCGCCACCTCATGGTTTCCAAGGTTCGTGGAACGTTCGACGAGTTCTCCGGAACGATCACCGTTGCCGAAGACGGAACCCCCGCCGTCGAGGCCGAGATCTCCGTGGACTCCATCAACACCAAGAACGAGCAGCGCGACGGCCACATCAAGTCCGCTGACTTCTTCGACGTCGAGAAGTTCCCGAAGGCCACCTTCAAGTCCACCGCAGTGCGCTCCAAGGGCAGCGACTTCGTCCTCGCCGGCGACTTCACGCTCCACGGCGTCACCCGCGAGGTCGAGCTGAACCTCGAGTTCAACGGCGTCAACCCGGGCATGGGCCAGGGCCCCGTCGCAGGATTCGAAGCCACCACCGTCATCAACCGCAAGGACTTCGACATCTCCATCGAGATGCCCCTCGAAGGCGGCGGAGCAGTTGTCGGCGACAAGATCACGATCACCCTCGAGATCGAAGCCGGCCTCCAGGCCTAACAGCACTGTGCGCCTTTATTAACCGCCCGCGGTTAATAAAGGCGCACAGTCGTATGGTGTGAGCGTGAAGAAGTACGCACCATTCCTGCTGATCGACGCCATTCTTGTCATAATCTTCTGCGCGATAGGGCGCCGTACCCACGAAGAAGCCAATGCGCTCGCCGGTCTGGCGAAGACATCCTGGCCCTTCCTGACCGGCCTGGTGATCGGATGGGCTGCCACGTTCGCGCTCTACCGCGACAAGTTCAACGCCGTTCTCCTTGTTCCCACCGGCGTTGTCGTTTGGCTCGGCGCCGTCGTCTTCGGGATGATCCTGCGAGTGTTGAGTGGCCAGGGCACCCAGTTCAGCTTCATCGTCGTCGCGACGCTGGTCCTCGGCGCGTTCCTTCTCGGTTGGCGCGCACTCGCTCCGCTGGTAGTGAAAATCCGCACCAAGTCGTAACCAAACTCCACGGCTCGGAACCACCCGAAATGCCCGAGCACGTAGGACACTTTTCGGATGAGCAACACTACGGAGCCCGTCGAACGTAGCGAGAAGGAAGACCGGGGGTTCTTCGGCCAACCCTTTGCGCTGGCGAACCTGTTCGGCGTCGAGATGTGGGAGAGGTTCTCCTTCTACGGGATGCAAGGCATCCTCATCTATTACCTGTACTACAGCGTCAGCGACGGCGGCCTCGGCATCAGCCAGGCGGCAGCGACCAGCATCGTCGGCGCGTACGGCGGCACCGTCTACCTGTCGACGATTCTCGGGGCGTGGGTGGCCGACCGACTGCTCGGCTCCGAGCGCACGCTCTTCTACAGTGCTTCGCTGGTGATGGCCGGCCACATCGCACTGTCGGTTCTTCCCGGCATGTGGGGTGTCGGCGTCGGCCTCGTCATGGTCGCCTTCGGCAGCGGCGGCTTGAAGGCCAATGCGACCTCTCTGGTCGGAGATCTCTATTCCGAACAGGATGTTCGCCGCGACGCCGGATTCTCCATCTTCTACATGGGCATCAACATCGGCGGTCTTGTCGGCCCGCTGCTCACCGGAGCTGTCCAGGACGCCTGGGGATTCCACGCCGGTTTTGCTCTCGCTGCCGTCGGCATGGCACTCGGCCTGATCCAGTACACGCTGGGCCGCAAGCATCTTCACGGAATCGGTGCCGAACCCGGCAACCCGTTGCCGGCGGACAAGCGCGCACTCTACATCGGGATCGGCATTGCCGCGATCGTCGTCGTCGCGGTCGCCTCCGTCACCGGCTTGATCACGGCGGACAACATGTCCGACGTCGTTGTCGGACTCACGATCGTCGCGTCGGTCGGTTACTTCCTCCTCATGCTCACCAGCAAGAAGGTCACCAAGGTCGAACGCAGTCGAGTCTTTGCATTCATCCCGATGTTCATCGCGAGCGCGGCCTTCTGGTCGCTGTTTCAGCAGCAGTTCACCACCGTGCCGGTGATCTCAGACAAGCTCCTGGACCGCAATCTCTTCGGTTGGGACTTCCCGCCGACGTGGGTACAGTCGATCAATCCGGTGTTCATCATCATCTTTGCCGGTGTGTTCGCAGCGATGTGGACCAAACTCGGTGACCGTCAGCCGTCGTCGCCGATCAAGTTCGCGCTCGGTACCGGCACGATGGGTCTGGCGTTCCTGGCGTTCATCCCGATCACCGGGGGCGGACCGAACAGTGCACCGCTCCTCGGCCTTGCCGGTGTGCTTCTGCTCTTCACCTTCGCGGAACTCTTCCTGTCCCCCGTCGGCCTTTCCCTTGCAACCAAACTCGCGCCCGAGCATTTTCACACTCAGATGGTGGCGTTGTTCTTCTTGTCCGTTGCATTGGGTTCTTCGATGGCGGGAACCTTGGCCGGTTACTTCGACATCAACGACAGTCGCCCGTTCTTCCTGATCATCGGTTTCTCGTCGATCGGAATCGGAGTGATTCTTGCTCTTGCCTCGCCGTGGATCAAGAAGCTGATGCAGGGCGTGAAGTAGACGGGCTCACTTCACCCACAACCACAGAGCCAACACGAATCCCGCTATCGCTACTGCCACACGCAGTACCGATGGCGGGATTTTCTTGACGACGGGCGGGCCACACCAACCTCCGGCCAACGCGCCGAGCGCCATCGCCAACGCGGCCACCCAATGCACCTGTCCGGAGAAGGCGAAGATGAGTGCAGCCACAAGATTGGCGATGCCGAGAAAGAAACTCTTCAGGATCGTTGCACGCCACACCGTTTCGGAAGTGAGGATGAGCGTCGCAGCCAGGAAGATGACTCCGGCACCGGCACCGAAATAGCCGCCGTATACCGCGACGGCGAACAGTGCTGCGGAGTAGATTCCGGGGCGGTCACCGCCGCCGGACAACTCACGAATCTTCGGTTGCAGCAGCAGCGCGAGCGAGGCGAACACGACCATCGCCGGCACAACGGATTCGAACGAACCTTCCGGTGCCAGCCACAGTATGAGGGCACCGATGATGCCACCGGCCGCCGAATAGAGAGACCAGCGAACAAGTTTCGGACCGGTATCGGCAACTTCACGGGACGAGTTCGCCAACGCTCCGACGCCGACGGCCACCAACGCGACGGTATTGGTCATGTTCGCGCTGACCGGTGAGAGCCCGACACTCAGCAGCGCCGGATACGAAACGATCGATGCAAGACCGGTGACAAAACCGACTAGACCGCTGAAGAATCCCGCTACGACGAGGAAAAGGAAATCGAGCAGGTTCACGAACCAGGAATCTACTCGCGGTGCCCGGTACTACTTGTCGGCAGGCTTGCCGAGTTCCTGGAAGAGCTTGTCCGTCATCTGCATTGCTCGATCACCGCCGTCGGCGTCTGCGACGAACACCGCGAACGCGAAGTCTCCGCGTGATCCGTAGAACCAGCGATCATCACCGCTCGCTGCACCGGCCGCCATCATGTCCGGGTACCCAGCCAGTCCGCCGGCGCCTCGCATGGCGTCACGCAGACGATTGTTGACGTCGCCGGGCAACGCCGTCGGCGTGACGTCGGCGGTAGCCGGTTGTCCGAAGACCATCATCGGCAGCGGGGCACTGCCGCGGGCGATCGATGCCGCTAGCATCGCCATTCCGAACGGAGTTACCGTCGGCGCGCTCGCGTCGTTGGACGTCTTGTTGGCCATGACGTTGTTCATCGCCTGGTCCACGCCGGGGCGGTTCGCGGCAAGCACTGCTGTCTGCTGTTCGAGTCCCTGAATGTGGAAGCCGTTGCCGAGTCCGAGTTGCTGCCCGGTGTCGGCCAACTGCTCGGCTGACACGGCGCCGGGGTCGACGCCGTTCTGCATCGACGATGCGAGACGGACCAGATCGAGGGCGCCGCCGGCCGGGCGCAACCCGGTGAAGGCGATCGGGCCCTGTTCGATGGCCTGATTGTTCTGTGCGGCAGCCAGAATGGCGCCGTCCGACGGGCGGATCGCGACGATGGCCGCAGGAGTACCTGCACTGACGACAGCTTCGATCGCGGCGAGTTGAGCGTGCGAATCGAGGGTCGCGGCGACGTCGGGACCGGGAGGTCCCTGGAAGCCGGCTTGCTTGATCGGGAATCCGTTGGGCTCGACCAGATTGACCGCCCAGCCGGCGGTGGCGTCGCGATTGGCCTGCCACACGGTCCGCAGTGGGTCCAGCAACGGCGAGTTGATGCGACGGTCGGAGGCGATCAGCTTGGGTGTCTTGACCACGACGACACCGGGGATCGCAAAATCGCTTTCCAGGTAGGCGTAGTCGGGATCGCGGAGCAGTACGGCGGTGACGGGCTTGCCGGGGTTTGCGGCGAGGTCGGCCAACATCGACTCCGAAGTGACCAACGGTGCGACAGGTTCGAGCACCGTGGCGAGGCGACGAGTGGTGTCGACGGGGTCCGGCATGGTGGCCGGGTCGAGAGTGATCGCGTTGATGGTCTGCTCGTTCATGAGCAGGGTGCCGGTGCTGTCGACTACCTTCGGCGGCGCTGCGTCCGTGCGGGTGTACGAAACGGTGCGACCGTTGCCGAGGTCGGGGACGAGGACCGACGGGTCCCAGGACACACGCCAGCCGACCGACAGATCACGAACCTCACCCTGCGACTGGTAGCTCCAGTCCTTGCCTTCGCCGAAGTTCCAGGACGCGTCGAGTGTGAAGAGTCCGGAGTCGCTACCCAGATCCATGACCTGAGCGACGTCGAAATCGGTGGACTTGGCGGCCAGTCCGTCGAACATCTGCTGGATCGACGGCCGCGCCGCGTTGGGGTACGACGTGAGCGCCGCAGCAGCTTCGGCGTCGTGGTTGTTGAGGGCGGTGACGAAGTCCTCCACCACCGACGCGGCGTCGGATTTCTTCTCCCCACCGATGACACACGACGCGAGCGCCACTGTCAGAACGACAGCAGTTATCGACGCAACGACATATTTTCCACGACGGTTGTGCTGTCCTCCGGGCCCCATGCATGTAACTCTTTACTTCTGTCACACGAGTAACAAGCACGGGATGCCTACGAACGTGTCACGGTTGAGCTACGACGGTGTGATCCAACTGCAACGGAAAACAGGTTTCAGCGCAGAAAAGTGCCCGCTACCTGCACTGCAGGCGACGAGCTGTCCGCACCCGCGATGAATACCGCAAATGCGAGGTCTCCCTTGATTCCGACAAACCACCCATGTGCCGGGCCACCCTCGGTTTCGGCCGTGCCGGTCTTGCCGAGAAGCCCCGGAATGTCCTGCAACGACGTCGCCGTACCGCCTGTGACGGTCTCGCGCATCATCACCCGCAACTGTTCGGTCACCTCCGCGGGAGCCGGTGCAACGGTCTGATCTGCCACGCCGGGCTGTCCCTTGACCAACATCGGCGCGGGTGTCGTTCCGTTGGCGATCGAGGCCGCCACGAGAGCCATCCCGAAGGGCGTGGCGGTCACCGTGCCCTGTCCGATCGCGGACTCGACGCGTTCGGCGGGGGTGTTCGCGTCAGGGACGTTGCCCGTCACCGTCGTGAGTCCGGGGGTGACGTAGTCGACGCCGAGCCCGAACTGCAGCGCCGCTTTGTGCAGAGCATCGGCGGGTAGACCGACGGCCATCCTCGCCATTGTGGTGTTGCACGACTTCGCGAACGCGGTGTGCAGCGGAACCGATCCGAGGTCGAACTCGTCGTCGTTGGGAATCTGACGGCCCTCGATGTTCTCGGTACCCGGGCACGGCAGAACGGTGTCCGGTGTAGCGACACCGGCTTGCAGGGCCGCGGACGTCGTCACGGTCTTGAACGTCGAACCCGGTGGGTACAGGCCGGTCAGAGCGATCGGGCCCTGTGCGTCGGCGGGGGCGTTCTGGGCCACCGCCAACACCGCTCCGGTCGACGGCTGCAGCGCAACGATCGCCGCCTGTTGTGTCACCCCGGCGAGCGCATTCTCGGCCGCGAGTTGCAGTGGTCGGTCAATGGTGGTCGCGATGTTCGGAGCAACCGGCCCGTCTTGGCCGGCGACGGTGGTGACGGTTCCGTTCTGCTTCACCTGCTGTACCGCCCAGCCCGCGGACTTGTCCTGCCCCTCCTGCCACAGATCGGACAACCCACTGAAAGTCGGCGACGCCAGAGTTTTGTCCACCGAGAGCAACCGAGCCTGCGGCGCCAAGCTCACTCCGGGAATCGCCGCCAACCTCTCCTCGATCGGTGCAAGATCCTCGGCCCGCAAAGTGATTGCGGTGACCGGCTTCCCACTTGCCGACGCAAGATCGCCGCTCAGCGATGCCGCCGTGATCGTCGGTGCGATGGGCGAGAGAAGAGCCGCCACGGCTGCCGTGTCCACCGGGGGCACCGCGACGGAATCGAGATTGACCAGCGTCACCACCTGCTGCTCCATGATCGGCTGGCCCGCCGCGTCCAGCACCGACGGCGGAGCACCGGTAGTGGGTGTGTAGCGCAAGGTCGTCGAGGAGGTCAGGTCCGGAGCCAACAGCGCCGGGTCCCACTGAATCAGCCAGTTGTCCCCGCTTTTCGACGCGTTTCCCTGCGTCGAGTAGTTCCAGTCCTGACCTTCACCGAACTTCCACGCCGCATCGAGTGTGAACGTCCCCGCAGAATCACCGGACTCGGTGGCGTCGGAGACGGTGAATGTTCCCTCGTCCTTGCCCAGCCCGTCGATCAGAGCCGAAATCGCAGTCGACGCCGCCGCCGGATCGGTGGTCAGGGCTGCCGCCGCTTGCACGTCATCGGACGTGAGCGCGGAGGCGAACTCCTCTGCCACTGATTTCGGCTGGTCAGGGCCAGAACTGCAGGCAACTACCGATCCTGCGGCCAATACCCCAGAGCCACGGCACCCACGGGACGACGGAAAGTTCGGAAGCTCTGACGAGCGTGTGATAGGCGCACGACTCCGATCATGCCCGAATTTGTGGCGCCAGTTCGACTATCGGTGTAATCATGTAATCAGTGCAATAAACGCACGCCACACTCCACCAGCCCTCCGAGGAGAACGCCATGAAGAACTCACAAAACTCCGGCGACCGCAGGTTCGGCCGTCCCGGAGGTTGGCAACAGGCGTCGGTTCCCGACGCGAGTGATGCGTCCGACTGGTTTGCCGGTCGACTTCCAGATGACTGGTTCACCGGAACGGCCGACGTCCAGGTCGACCGCGAAGAAATCGTCGTGATCGGTGAACTCCCGGCAGTCGACGGTGGCGAGGCCGCCGCGGACGGAAGGATCTCACGCTTTCGCGAAACCACGCGCGCCGACCGGATGCGCATCGCCGACGAGGCCGAGGCTCGCTACGGGCGCAAGGTCGCCTGGGGTGTACGTCTGGACGAAAAGACCGTCCTGTTCACACATCTCGCAGTTCCGGTGATGACACGACTACGTCAGCCCGAACGCAAGGTTCTCGACACCTTGGTGGACGCGGGAGTTGCTCGCTCCCGAGCGGACGCTCTCATGTGGACAGTCCGGTTGGCGGGCAAGCACAGCGAACAATGGCTCACCGAACTCCGCGAAGCGATGTCGAAGGTCGACGACCTCCGATCCGAGGGTCCGAAAATCTGAAGGCCCGAAAATCTGAGCACCGAACACCGACGAGACCGACAGCACAGAATAATTCGATTGCACGGGACCGTTCGAGTGTTCTAACCTGGAACACGAATCATTCCCGACAGAACAGGAAACGGGCCGTTGCTCCTCTAGAGGTTCATCACGCGAAGGCACTCGCACCCATCAGCACTTGCTGAGCCGGGCGCACAGTCCAAGCACCCTCTGGAGTACTCATGACCCAATCCCATCTTTCTCTGTCGCTCTCGGATCTCACCTTCATCTGGCCGGACGGCGAATCAGTCTTTTCCCACACCAATTTTGTATTCCCCAGTGGCCGTGTCGGTCTCGTGGGACTCAACGGATCGGGAAAGTCGACTCTGCTGCGATTGATCGCAGGAGAGCTCTCACCGGAATCCGGATCCGTGACCGCTTCCGGCGAGGTCGGCTACCTCCGTCAGGACATCACACTCGATCCGAGCGTTCGGGTGGATGACATCCTCGGTATCCACGAACTCCGAAACGCTTTGCACCGCATCGAAACCGGCGACGGCTCCGAATCCGACTTCGCGCTCGTGGACAACAACTGGGATATCGAGGAGAGCGCTCTCTCCACCTTGCATCGACTCGGCCTCGAGAAGGTGGTTCCGGATACCGCAGCATTGAGCCGAACTGTCGGCACCCTCTCCGGCGGAGAGACCGTCCTACTCGGCCTGACCGCAACGCTGCTGAAGAATCCACAGGTACTTCTCCTGGACGAGCCGACCAACAACCTGGATCGCGACGCTCGATCACGAGTTCATGCTGCAGTCCAACAGTTTCCGGGAACCGTGCTGATCGTCAGCCACGACCGGGAACTGCTCGACACCGCGGAGTACACGATCGAACTACGTCGGGGGGATCTACGCGTGTTCGGCGGCAACTACTCGCACTACCAGGAGGTCGTGACCGCTGAGCAGGAAAACGCACTCGCCACCGTTCGCGACGCCAAGGCCGATCTGGCAAAGCAGAGCCGCGAGCTGATCGACGCTCGAACGAAACTGGACCGGCGTAAGCGCTATGGGCAGAAGATGTTCGAGAACAAGCGGATGCCGCCGATCATCGCGCAGACACGAAAACGTCAGGCCCAAGTTTCAGCGGGAAAGCTGGCCCTCAACCATATCGGGAAGGTGGACGAGGCCAAGTCTGTCCTGTCGGAGGCAGAGGAACTCCTTCGAGACGATCGCGAGATTCGTCTGGATCTGCCTGCTACAGAGGTTCATCCGGGGCAGCAGGTTGCGCGGCTCGACGAGGTGCCGTTGCAGAGCGGCCAAGTGGTATCGCTCCAGATCACCGGGCCGGAGCGGATTGCGATAGTGGGACGCAACGGAATCGGCAAGACGACGTTGCTCGATGCACTCGCCGCGTCGACTCCGTTCGTAGCCTCTCGTGCGCTCCCCCAACGTCTCGACGTGTTCGACGAGGACCTCTCGGTGGCGGACAACGTCGCGTTGGCCGCGCCACACGCGACAGCCGAGGAAATTCGCGGGCAGTTGGCACGGTTCCTTTTCCGGGGAACGGATTCCGACGTATCGGCATCCGCACTCTCCGGCGGTGAACGATTGCGTGCGGCGTTAGCCACGATCCTGCTGGCCGAACCCGCGCCCCAGCTGCTTCTTCTCGACGAGCCGACCAACAACCTGGACCTACCGAGTCTCGCCCACCTCACGCAGGCACTTTCCGATTTTCGCGGCGCCATGGTGGTGGTGAGTCACGATCTGCCGTTTCTGCGCGACATCGGTATAACGCGGTGGATCAGCATGGACGAGAATGGTATTCGAGACATCGATCCCGAGTAGGCCGACGGTTGACGCTATCGGTGCTCGACGGTCTGGCCTACCGTGGGGCGATGTCCCTTCACCTCGACGCAACCGCCGCGCTGTCGCTCGCAGGTTGGGTTCGCGAAGAACCTACTCGATCGGCCTCTGCCCCAGTTCCGCAACCACTGGTCGGCGGTTGTGACCAACTCGTAGTGTGGGCGAGTTCCTTCTCCGTACTTGCCAGTTCCGACGACCAGGTGTGGTTTCTCTCGGCGGAGAACTATGCCGGTGGCGTTGGCGTCAGCGATGAGGCGTTTCCCTGGAATGCGTTCCGGCACGAGAGCCTGGCGGTCGCTTCCGGGCCGGCGGAACGCGCGGCGATCAACGCCTTCTGGTCCACTCACCTCCCGGTCCTGATGTCGGTCCGCAATGGGTACGAGTACTTGGCGCTCGCACCCGACGGTCAGGTTGTCCGTGGAGGAGAGCCGGAGTTCGAGGAGGTCACCATCGTCGCCGCTGATTTCGAGGCTCTGATTCGGGGCATAGCCGCAGGCGTCAGCACTGCAGACCCCTCCACCGATGCATTGCTTGGAACAGTGGGTACTGCCCCGCCGGGCAGTGACCGGTAGCTCTGGGGGAGGCCGAGTTGACGGCCCGACTGTTCGTGAGAGTCCACGCCATCCGTCGAATGGGACCGGACGACTACTCGAGTTCACGTGCGTAGCAACTGGCACCCATACTGGACGGGTGTTGCACGACGTGAGAAATCCGGTGGACGGTGCGCGGATCACCTATCAGATCGTGGGCGATGGCCCACCCCTGTTGATGGTGCACGGCACAGCGTTGTCGCGCTCCATCTGGCGTGGCTTCGGGTACGTCAAGGCACTTCAGGAGCAATATCGTCTGATCCTCGTCGACATGCGGGGTCACGGACGCAGTGACAAACCACACGACTCCGATTCGTATGCAATGGATCTGGTGGTCGGCGATCTCCTGGAGATCCTCGACACGGAGTCTCCGTTCGAACCGGCACACGTCCTCGGATACTCGTTCGGCGGACGCTCGGTGATGTCGCTGACAGTCGAGCACTCCGAACGGGTGCGATCGCTGACCGTCGGGGGCGGTAGCAGCCGACCGATGACGGGCGCGTTCGACGCATTGTTCTTCCCGGGCTGCATCGACGTACTCGAAAGCGGCGGTATCGAGGGATTTCTGACCGGTTGGGGCGTGAGGCGCGGCAAACCGGTGGATCCTCAGACCGCGACTGCCTTCCGAATCAATGATGCCCTCGCGCTCGCTGCCTACATGCGCCGCGCAGAGAAGGAGCACGGCATCGACGACGCCGTGCTGCAACGGATCACCACACCGGCGTTGTTGTTCGTCGGATCGAGAGATCGCGAGCGCCTGCCGGATACCGAGCATCTCGCGTCGCTGATCCCGGACAGTGCCTTGACTGTGATCGAAGGGGCTGACCACGCAAGCGCAGTCGCAGACTCCGATGCTGTACTGCGTGCGCTCATTCCGTTCCTGAGCCGACAGTAGTCCGCCTTCAACCTCTCGCTACTGCGATGTGAGCACTCTCGACTCCAACGCGGTCACCGGTGGTTGCCGCAAGTCCAAGCGCCTCAACAACTGGGCATTCGCGGCAACGACCACAGTGGATACCGACATCAGGATTGCTCCGACCTCCATCGGCAGCACGAACCCGACGGGCGCCAGTACTCCCGCAGCGAGGGGAACCGAGATCGCGTTGTATCCCGCTGCCCACCAAAGGTTCTGAACCATCTTCCGGTAGGTGGCGCGGGAGAGCTCGATGACCGAGCTCACCGAACGCGGATCATCGCTGGCCAGAACAACTCCCGCCGACGCGATCGCCACGTCGGTTCCGGCACCGATCGCGATGCCCACATCCGCCTGGGCGAGTGCCGGCGCATCGTTGACCCCGTCACCGACCATCGCCACGCGGTGGCCCTCAGCCTGAAGCCGAGATACCTGCGCTCCCTTGTCCTGCGGAAGCACTTCGGCGAAAACTTCGTCGATCCCGAGCCTGCGAGCCACCGAATGGGCCACGGCCTCCGCGTCTCCGGTGACCATGGCCACCCGCACACCGCGAGCATGGAGGGCGTCGACGGCCAATGCTGATTCCGGGCGAATCTCGTCGGCCAATGCCAATGCGCCGATTACCTTCTCGTCACGCACTACATGCAGGACGGTCGACCCGTCACTGAGCCACTCTTCGGTCCCCGGGATCGCGGTGGCCCCGACCGATCGCAGCATCCCCGGTCCGCCGACACCGACGCGTGCACCGGCGACGTCCGCAGCAACCCCGATCCCGTTGTGCGTCTGAAAGTCGGAACCCGAAGTGAATTCGAGCGACAACTCCCGCGCCGCCGCGACGACGGCGCGCCCGAGTGGATGTTCGCTGTCGAACTCGACGGCAGCCGCTGCGCTGAGAACTTCGTCGTCGGAATACCCGTCGACACCGCGTACACCGACCACTGCGGGCTCCCCCTTGGTGAGAGTGCCGGTCTTGTCGAAGAGAACGGTGTCTACGTTACGCATCGCCTCGAGGGCCATGCGGTCGGTGATCAAGATCCCAGCCCGAGCCGCCCGTTCCGTCGCGATCGAGACGACCAGTGGAATCGCCAACCCGAGCGCGTGCGGGCAGGCGATCACCAGAACGGTGATCGTCCGGGTGACTGCGCTCTCCGGGGTGCCCCAGATACTCCAGGCGATCGCGGTCAGCACTGCCGCGCCGAGTGCGTACCAGAACAGCAGAGCAGCGGCCTTGTCCGCCAACACCTGCGCGCGACTCGACGAGTTCTGGGCTTGCTCGACCAGGCGCCGGATACCGGCGAGCGCGGTGTCTTCTCCCACGGCGGTGACTCGAAGCCGAAGTGCCGAGTCGGTGGCTACCGTGCCGGCCACCACCTGATCTCCGACAGTCCGGCGGACGGTCTTCGACTCGCCCGTGATCATGGATTCGTCCATGTCGGCGCTTCCCTCGACCACCGTTCCGTCCGAGGGAACACGGGCGCCGGGACGAACTATCACCAGGTCGCCGGTCGCCAGAGCTGCGGTGGGCACGGTTTCCACCGATTCCCCCACCACCCGTTCTGCCTCGTCGGGCAGCAAAGCGGCAAGTGAATCCAAGGCGCTCGATGTCTGACTGAGCGAACGCATCTCGATCCAGTGGCCCAACAACATGATCACGATCAGAAGCGCGAGCTCCCACCAGAAATCGAGAGTGTGATCCACCCAGTGCAGACTCGCAGACCATGACGCGAAGAAGGCCACGGTGATCGCGAGCGCGATCAACAGCATCATTCCCGGCTGCCGAGAACGGATTTCGGCAACAGCGCCGGCGAGGAACGGCTTGCCACCCCAGAAGTACATCACCGTGCCGAGTACCGGTGAGATCCATTCCACCAGAGAGTTTTCCGGCAGTGTGTACCCGACCAGATCAGCGAACATCGCGTCTGCCGCAACGACCGGAACCGCGATGACCAGCATGACTGCAAACAACGTCCGGAACTGTGCGACGTGATCCCCGTGACCACCGTGTGCCCCATGGTCCATCTGGCCATGGTCCATCTGACTGTGATCCATGTGGCGGTCATCCCCTCGCGTGTGATTGCAGCACAGCACCGGTCAAGCCATCAGCCTCGAACGTATGCCCAGGTAGCCACCCGAGCAAGGTCACGCGGCCAAGGCCTCCTGTTCAACTCCCCTTCAACATCGCTTCCATCTGAGTGATTTCCGCCTGCTGACCGGCAATGATCGCTTCTGCCATCTTCTCCGCCGACGGGTCGAGCCCGTTGTCGAGTTCGGTCTGGGACATGGTGATGGCACCCTTGTGGTGCTCGATCATCATCGTCAGCCACAACTTGTCGAACTCCGCGCCACTGGCATCGGTGAGGGCGGTCATGTCGTCGGCCGACATCATTCCCGGCATCTCGGCCATCCCGACGCCGTGTCCCGCGTGCGCCGACTCATCCATGCCCTCCATCGAACTCGACGAAGGCTCGGGGCGTCCCCACTCCGTCAACAATTCGGTCATCTGAGCCATCTCCGGGCCTTGCGCTGCCTCTATCTGCGCTGCAAGAGAGAGAAGTTCGGCATTGTCGGTTCGACCGTCGACCATCCTGGCCATGTCCAATGCCTGCGCGTGATGCGGGTACATCCCTTCGAGAAACTCGATGTCGGCGGCATTGACACCCGCAGGAATCTCCGACTGTGCTGCAACACTGGTTGTTTCGGAAGAATGGTTGATGCTCTCCCCGGAGTTGTCCGAGCATCCGGCAATCAACAGTGCTGCCGCTGCCACAACCGGAACGAACCGCGCGGCGCTCTTCCTGACCGTCAAAGACATGTTTTCACTCCCGAGAATTGATTCTGTTCGATATGCACTGCACCACAATTGATTTGACAAGAGTGCTGCGCATGCACAGTTGCCACGTTACCGGCGAAAATCCACCGCGAAGCCCGATAACCGGCTCGAACAGGCTTCCTTCATCGAATCTTCACAGTCGAGTGGAAACCACCACGCGCCAGCAATGCAGACACGCAGTCGACTAACCTCGGTCTGATGAGCGCCGAACTACGACCTGGCGAGGAACCGGGGCGCGTTCTTGTCGTCGACGACGAGACTGCCCTCGCCAAGGTTGTCGCCAACTATCTGACACGCGAAGGATTCACCGTGCGCCTCGCCCACGACGGGCCGAGCGCAGTACGTTCGGTGCGCGAATTCGAGCCCGCGCTGATAGTGCTCGATCTAATGCTCCCGGGCTTCGACGGCATGGAAGTCTGCCGACGAATCCGTACCTTCTCCGATGCGTACATCCTGATGCTGTCCGCCCGCGGTGAAGAGTCGGACAAGGTGACGGGTCTGGCGGCCGGCGCAGACGACTACGTGGTCAAACCCTTCGGCCCCCGCGAACTGGTTGCGCGAGTGAAAGCACTGCTCAGACGGCCACGCGCGTCGAGTTTGCTGCCAAAAGTGCTGCCGACGCCTCCCGGACTCGACATCGACGTCCTGGCCCGCACGGTCCGTGTCGACGACACCCTGGTCGATCTCACTCCCACCGAGTTCACCCTGTTGTCCGCGCTTGCATCCCGACCCGACGCTGCCTGGAGTCGGGCCGAGATCATCACCTCGGTGTGGGGCTCGTCCTGGTTCGGGGACCAGCACATCGTCGACGTCCATGTGCGTGCATTACGCCGCAAACTCGGCGACGACGCGACCGATCCTCGGTTCATCAGAACCGTCAGGGGCGTCGGATACTCCCTGAGGTCGTCATGAACGCGGTCGTCATGAAGAAACTCGGGCTACGCGGAAAACTGCTGCTGGCGCAGCTTGTCGTCCTGTTCGTCTCCTGCCTCGCCATCGCCGCAGTCGCCATTGCCGTCGCTGCCCCGCTCTTTCACAACCACCTCATGATGGCCGGCATCGAAGACTCGAATGTCCGTACCCACACCGAAGAGGCATTCGCTCAGACCATGACCATTGCACTGTTGTGCGGGATCGCGGTCGCACTGGTAGGCGCAGGCATCGCCGCGGTCTACATCGTCCGACGCATCACGGCCCCGATCTCAACGCTGGCGGAGGCGGCGCAAAGCGTCGCAGACGGGAACTTCGACGTGACTATCGGCAGGTCCGACGTAGATGCCGATTTCACGCGTCTCGAAACTGCCTTTGCCGACATGGCGGCACGCCTTGATCATTCGGATCGGGTCCGCAAACGCCTGCTTGCCGATCTTGCCCACGAATTACGCACTCCGGTATCGACTTTGGCTGCGTACGTGGACGGCATCGAGGATGGCGTCCTCCCCACGGACAACTCTTCATGGTCGGTCATGCGCGATCAACTCGAAAGACTGCGTCGGCTCTCTTGCGATCTGGCGGACGTCTCCGCGGCCGACGAACACGCTCTCGAACTCGATCGCCGAGACGAGAAGATCGACGACATCGTTTGCAGCGCAACGGCAGCAGCGGCGCCACGTTTCGCCGATCGTGGAGTCGAATTGACGACCGCGCTACCTCCGCAACCGATCACGGCCGAGGTCGATCGCCAACGAATCGAACAGATCCTCGCCAATCTGCTCGAAAACGCGTTGCGGCACACGCCGAGCGGAGGTTCGGTGACGGTGACACTCGCACGGGAAGGTGACCACCTCTCGGTGTCCGTCACCGACACCGGTGACGGAATTCCCGCAGACCAACTCGAATCAGTCTTCGACCGTTTCCATCGCGGTGATCGATCCGACGGTTCCGGTTTGGGGCTCACGATTGCGCGCAGCCTCGCGCTCGCACACGGCGGCGATCTGTCGGCGCTCCGAAACGAGCAACCTCTCGGCAGCACGCTGATCCTCACCTTGCCGACAGGTTTCAGGCTGCCGCTTTGAACGGATCGTGCTCGGCGATCAGCTTCTCGAGTCGAGCCTCGTCCACTCGAACCCTGACTGTGGATGCCTCCTGCTGATCACGAATCACCTTGGCCAACGTGAACGTACTGGTGACCAAGAACAGCAAGGACATTCCGAGAAATCCGCGTTGCCACGCATCGATCGGAAGATACGCAATTCCGAGGAGGGTGCCGACAAAACTGACGGCAAAGGCTATTCCGGCCTGAAGATAGAAGGCTGCAGTGGTCTTCGAGGGTGTTGTCGGTGTGCTCATGCTTCGAAGTCTGCTCGCCCATCCCGGCACTCGGATGCGTAGTCCTACTCGAGTGCGCACGGTACTTCCCCGGCAAAAATCAGATGCCGTTACCCATCCTGGTGGATAGTCTCGGTCCGGTATCCGGAGTTGTTCCAGAACAGTCAGACGGCAGGAGTGATCGATGACCCGCAGACATATCGCCATGGTGAGCATTCCGGCACCGGGCCACGTCAATCCGAGCCTGGCGATCATCGCGCGTCTCGTCGCCGCCGGTCACCGCGTCACCTATGCCAACGACGAGTCGATGCGTGAGATCATCGAGGCGACCGGGGCCGAATTCGCACCGTACGTCTCCACGCTGCCCAGCCTCGTCCCTTCTCCCGACGGCGCCGAACCCGAGAAGAGCTGGGACGGGGATCTGATCGATCAGTTGACGATTTTCCAGGACGATTACGAGTCGATGCTGCCGCAGCTACGCCGAATCTACGAAGACGATCGCCCTGACCTCTTTCTCTACGACATCGCCGGCATTCCGGCACGAATACTGGCTAAGCAGTGGGGCGTTCCCATCATCCAGTTGTCGCCGACGTACGTTGCCTGGGACGGTTACGAAGCCGACGCCGCACCGATGTACGACGAAATTCGTTCCGATCCGAGAGGCGTCGACCTGCTCGATCGGGAGACCCGGTTCTTCCGCGCCGAAGGCGTCGAGGTCGATCCGCGTGAGTTCACCGGACGCCCACCCCGTGCAATCGTGCTGATCGCAGAATCGATGCAGCCCAACGCCGAACGCGTGAACCGCGACGTCTACACGTTCGTCGGCCCCGCACTCGAACCGAGCAGTCAACCTTGGGTGAACCCAGATCCCGAACGCAAGCTCTTGTTGATCTCGCTGGGTTCAGCATTCACCGATCATCCGGATTTCTACCGCACCTGCGTCGAGGCTTTCGGCCAGATGGACGGCTGGCACGTCGTCCTCCAGATCGGAAAGCAGGTGCAGATCTCAGTTCTCGGACCATTGCCCGACAACGTCGAAATACACCGTTGGGTACCGCAGTTCGCGATTCTGCAGCAGGCCGACGCGTTCGTGACCCACGCGGGTATGGGCGGATCCAGCGAGGGACTCGTGACCGGGACACCCATGATCGCAGTGCCGCAAGCCGTCGATCAGTTCGGCAACGCCGACTCACTCGTCGACGCCGGTGTCGCAGTACACGTCGACAGCGCTACCGTCACGGCAGTAGAGCTTCGTGAGGCGCTGACTCTGGTGAGCGCCGACGAGTTCCGCCGACGCAGCGCGGAGTTGGCAGAAGAACTCGCAGCGGCGGGCGGTGTGTCCCGTGCCGTCGAATTGATCGAAGCCGCTCTACCCGGCAGCGGGCCCGGATAATGTCTGCTACCAGTGCCAGGCGTCGCCGCCCACGTTCTTGATGGTTCGCTGCAGCACAGTGATGGTGGTGACAAACTCCTCTTCGGTGATTCCCTGCATCCGCTCTTCCTGCAGCATCTGCTGTACCCGCGCGGCGCGATCGAACTGCTCGGAGCCCGCATCAGTCGGGCGAAGGACAGACCCGTCTTCGCGCGCCCACCCCAGTTCGAGGGCAGAGTCGACGGCGTCATCGATCACGTCGGTGGATTCGTTCGGACCGATCGTCCGCAAGAGGACAGCGCGCTCCACCCCTTCAGGGTGCAGCGAAAGTTGGTGCAGGACCCACCACCCCGGCTGGGTGACGCCGATCGCTTCGAGTGCTCCGCGCGTGCGCGTGCGAATCGCTTCACCGGCTCGCGCGGTCCAGAATCCGATCGGCTGGTTGGCCGGTGGCTGCATCGCTTGTTTGTTCATGCACACGACGATAAAACCTCAACGGAAGTTCAGGTCAACCACCAGCGAGGTGAAGTTCTACATATGTTGCGTGATTGCTCGGCCGATAATGCGGGCGGCGTCGGGGAACTCACCCGGGTTCGGTCCGGCGTAGTTGAGCCGCAAGAACTTTCCAGTCGGTTCTGCCGGGAACCAATCGTCACCGGCCCCGACGATGACGCCGGCCGACCGGCAGTCCTGCACCACGCGTTCGACGTTCGTGGTGTCCGGGAGCCGAAGCCAGAGGTTGAGTCCGCCTTTCGGTACGGCGTCGAGGTGAGCGTCCGGCGCGTGCTCGCGCAGACTCGACACGAGGAGGTCGCGTCTGGCCTCGAGTTGGTGACGAAGCCTACGCAAGTGCGTTCGCCAGGCCGGTTGGGTCACGACGTCGAGCGCTACCGCTTGCAGCATCCCGCTGACATACATCGAATCTGCCTGTGTATCAGCCAGAATCCGCTCGTACGCCGGACCCCGAGCGATCAATCCGGCAACTCGCACCGATGGGGACACGCTCTTGGTCAGCGCACGAAGGTAGACGACGTGACCGCTGTCGTCTCGTGCAGCGATGGGGCTGGGATCTGCGGTGATTCCGAAGTCGAGCGCCGAACTGTCCTCGATGAGGAATGCGCCGTGCCGACGGACGGTGTCGAGAACCTTGTCAGCCAACGACGGCGACCACAGCGCTCCCGTCGGACTCGCGAAGCTCGGTTGTGCGTAGAACGCACGGGCACCGGTCTGTTCGAATGCACGCGAAAGCTCTTCAGGATCAGGCCCGTTGGCGCCGCTGGAGATCGGAATGACCGTGACTCCTGCCTGCGCGGCGGCCAGGATCGCTCCCCAGTAGGTCGGCGATTCCATGAGCAACGGACGCCCCTCCCCCACCAACGCGCGAAAGGACGTCGCAAGCCCGCCTTGACTGCCCGGAAGTACAACCACGTCGTTCGGCCCCGGCGGCGTGATCCCGGCAGGAGTGGCGGAACCCAATTCGGAGGCAAACCAGGACTGCAGTTCCGGAAGCCCGGCAGCGAGGGGCCGATTGAACACGGCGTCGGTTCGCGTCGCCCTGGTGAAGGCTGCACGAACCAGACCTTCCGGCAACAGCTCTCGGGCCGGATAGCCGGAATGCAGCGCGATCACGTCGTTGGAGGTGGACTGCAGCGCCATGGGCAACTGCAGACGATAGTTCGGCGATCCGAGCGCCGCTGTCTGCCACCCGTAGTCGTTGGGTCGCACGACGCGCGCCGCGCGCACGAAGGTCCCCACACCGGGACGAGCCTCCACAACCCCCTGAGATACCAGTGTTCGCAGCGCCTTCTGCACGGTGACCGGACTCGCCCCGTGCAGGCTGACGAGCGACCGAGTGGACGGAAGCTTCGCGCCTGGAGGAGCCGTCGCGATCCACTCACGCAAGGCTGCGACAATCCTCGAACTGCTATCATTGGACATGTCGAATCATAGTAGCGCTACTCCTCTTTCGCCGCTAGCGCTATCGCGAATCAATGTCCGTTTCCAGACCGAACCCTGAGGCGCCCTTCTCATCTGAAACACAACTCGCCCACCCGAACCGGAGAGGTACGTAACCGCGTGAACACACCCATCGATCAGGCCCGCAAGCTCGAGAATGTCAGGTACGACATCAGAGGGCGAATTCTCGACAAGACCGAAGAACTCGAGGATCAGGGACACACGATCCTGCGACTCAACGTCGGCAATCCGGCCCCCTTCGGGTTCGAAGCTCCGGACGAAATCATGATGGCCATGATCCGCAATCTCCCTACCGCGCAAGGATATTGCGATTCTCGCGGACTGTATTCGGCGCGCACTGCGGTGGTCCAGTACTACCAGACGCGGGGTATCACCGACGTCACCGTCGACGAGATCTATCTCGGAAACGGTGTGTCCGAACTGATCACCCTGACGATGCAGGCCCTCTGCAATCCAGAGGACGAGATCCTGATTCCCGCTCCCGACTATCCCTTGTGGACGGCTTCGGTTTCACTTGCCGGCGGCACGCCCGTCCACTACCTCACCGATGAAAGCCAAGGCTGGGCACCGGACTTCGACGATCTGGAAGCTCGGATCACGCCGCGCACCCGAGGGATTGTCGTCATCAATCCCAACAATCCGACGGGCGCCGTCTACTCGACGGAGGTGCTGCAACGCTTCGTGGATCTAGCGCGCAAACACGATCTGATGCTCTTCGCCGACGAGATCTATGAAAAGATCGTCTACGACGGCCGATCCATGACAAACCTTGCGACGATGACCGGGCGAGACGTTCTGTGTCTGACGTATTCGGGACTGTCCAAGGCCTACCGCGTGTGCGGATTCCGAGCCGGATGGCTGGCCGTCACCGGACCACTCGAGCGGGCGTCGAGCTTCATCGAAGGCATCAAATTGCTGGCCAACATGCGAATGTGTGCCAACGTGCCGGCGCAGCACGCTATCCAGACTGCACTCGGCGGACGCCAGTCCATCGAGGACCTGTTGCTTCCACAAGGTCGGCTGACGGCCCAGCGCGATCTCGCACACACCACACTCAACAGCATCGACGGGATCAGTTGCCAACAGGCCGACGGGGCGCTGTACCTGTTCCCCAAGCTCGACGTCGACAAGTTCGGCATCGTCGACGACGAGAGGTTCGTTCTCGATCTACTGGAATCGGAGAAGATTCTTGTCAGCCACGGTCGCGCGTTCAATTGGATCGAACCCGATCACTTCCGGTTGGTGACTCTCCCCAACACCGACGATCTCTCGACGGCACTCGAGCGACTCGGCAACTTCCTCAGTTCCTACAGCCAGTAGCCCTGGGTACCGGGCCCACATACGACTGAACGCCGACCGGATTTCCGGTCGGCGTTCAGTGGTGAAAATCAGCAGGCGATCAGGCAGTGACGATCGCGTCGAGGGCCGAGTAGAACAAGCCCAATCCGTCGTCACTGGGACCGGTGAGAGCCTCGGTGGCGTGCTCGGGGTGCGGCATCAAACCGACGACCCGGCCGTTGGCCGAGGAGATGCCGGCGATACGACGCTGCGAGCCGTTGGGGTTCTCCTCCGAGTAACGGAAGACGACGCGGCCTTCGCCCTCGAGTTCGTCGAGAACCTTCTCGGACGCCTGGAAGCGACCTTCACCCGACTTGAGGGGGATGAGGATCTGCGCGCCGGCCTCGTATCGCGAGGACCACGCCGTGTTGTTGGCTTCGACTGTCAACCACTCGTCGCGGCAGATGAAGTGCAGACCCTGGTTACGGGTCAGGGCACCGGGGAGCAAACCTGCTTCGCAGAGGATCTGGAAACCGTTGCAGATGCCCAGGACCGGCATGCCGCCCTTGGCTGCTTCCACAACCTTGCCCATCGCGGGAGCAAAACGTGCGATCGCGCCGCAACGAAGGTAATCGCCGTACGAGAATCCGCCGGGAACGATGACCGCGTCGACACCCTTGAGGTCTGCATCGCCGTGCCAGAGTTCGACAGCTTCACCGCCGGCCAGGTTCACTGCCCGCGCCGCGTCGATGTCGTCGAGCGTGCCGGGGAAAGTGATTACTCCGATACGTGCGCTCATGCCTCGACTCGCCTGACGGTCCAATCCTCGATCACCGTGTTGGCCAGCAGGCCTTCGGCGATCTTCTCGAGTTCGGCGTCTTCGACACTGCCGTCGATCTCCAACTCGAACCGCTTGCCCTGACGGACATCGGATACTCCTGCAAAGCCCAGGCGAGACAGTGCCCCGACAATTGCCTGTCCCTGGGGGTCGAGAATCTCGGCCTTGGGCATGACTTCGACGACGACACGGGCCACGTGCTGCTCCTCGGTACTAGTGCGCGAACCCGGAGTGAAACGCTCGGGTGATGGCCAGTTTACCGGGCGGACCCGAGATGGTTCGCATCGAGTGATCGGGGCGTGACGGCGACCACCTGTGAAACCCGCCTGCGAGTCCCTTCGGGGCGGCGCATACTCGAAATCATGCGACTGACACATTTTGGCCATTCCTGTGTGCTCGTGGAGTTGAACGGCTCGAAGATCCTCTTCGATCCCGGCAACTTCTCGCACGGATTCGAAGGCATCACCGGCCTCGACGCCATCCTCGTGACACATCAACACCCCGATCACGCCGACCCTGCGCGGCTGCCCGAACTGGCCGAAGCGAATCCCGACGCCGTGCTCTACAGCGATCCGCAGACGGCTGAAAAGCTCGGTGGGCGCTGGACCGGCGTCCGGCCGGGCGACCGGTTCAGCATCGGCGACGTCGAGGTGACCGGAACGGGCGGAGAGCACGCAATCATCCATCCGGACCTACCGATGATCGACAACACCGCGTTCCTCCTCGGTGACGCCACCAACCCGGCACGGTTCATGCATCCCGGCGATTCCCTCTACGTCCCCGAACAAAAGATCGACGTTCTCGCCCTCCCCGCCGCCGCACCGTGGCTCAAGATCTCGGAAGCCATCGACTACCTCCGCGCGGTGGCGCCGCGCGTTGCGGTTCCCATTCATCAAGCGATCATCCGCGACGAGGCCGCAGGCATCTTCTACGGTCGCTACTCGGAAATGGCTGCCGACGGCACCGAGTTCCGAGTTCTCGGCGAGGAGTCGAGCGTCGAAGTCGCCTGATTCGGTTCTCACGCACTCACATCGACGATGATCCAGCCGGTGCTCGTGCCACCGGCTGCGTCGGTGAGTGTGTAGAGAATCCTGTCGGTGCCTGCCTTCGTTCCGGCTTCGAACACCACTTCGCCGTTTTCGAGCTTCACGGTGCCACCGAGAAGTGACGTCGCCCCGACGCCGGTCACTGTGATCGAATCTCCGTTGCTGTCATGATCATTCGCGACGGCGTCGACGGTGACTGTGCCGCCTGAGCGGACCCGCGCGGTGTCGAGTGCGGCGTACGGCGGGATCGGGCTTGCCGTGTACCGACCGACGTCGTCGAGTCGAGCCGAGGCAACCTCCGCCGCATCGACGATGGCAGCGAATTCGGTGCCGTCGAAGCGTGAGAGGTCGTTACCGTTCATGATGGTCGATCCCTCGGCGCCGCCGCCGTGGTAGTCGTCGGCATAGAAGTTGTGGCCCAACTCGTGGCGGAGAACGCGGCTGAAGTTGCCGTCGGACTCGGCACCGACATGCGCGTAGCTGTGGTCGAGTTCGAACTTCGAGTAGTAGGCATTTCCGCCACCGGATGCGCACACGACGGTCGCCTGATCGACACTCGACCCGACCTGATCGGACCACAGATCTTCCAACTGCTCGAGATTTTCACAACTGCTCGAGTACGGATCGCCGGCGGAATCTGCCCGCAGGACAACTCGACCGAGGACCGGCCGAATCCCGACGTCTCTGATCCAGATGGCAGCGGTGCGGGCCATTGATTCCTCGGCCCGATCCAGAGCGACGGCGGCACTGCCTGCGCCGTGCGCGGAGTACCACTCGCCACTGAGGTCCAGTCCGACCACGAACTGCTTGACCGTCTTGCCGACCCTTGCGGCCGAGGCCGGCGCAATGGCCGCGGTGGGCCACTTGGGTTTTGCGTCGATCGGCGCCGTGCTGCGACCGACCACCTCGGATCCGACGAACTCTATCGAACACCACGATCGAAAATCACCTGCCCGCGCAGTGTTCCGGCGGAGTCGACGATGGCCGAGACGATTGCGTCCGGACGCCCTTCCACGCTGCCGATGTACGAACGGGGCGCCGGGATCACCGCGTCGGTCAGCGCTCCGTCGCTGTCTTGCACAGCCATCGAGAACTCGGATCCCCGCAGGTTCATCTTGTGAAGGCGCAGTGTGAGTTGCTCACCTTCATCGTCGACGGTTGCGGTGCGGACGCCATCGCTCGACCCGCTCGACCCGCCGTCGACACTGCCCGTCGGCAGCGTGTGAACCGCGCCGGTCGGAGCGGCAGACGCGAGCGCCGGAACGAACGCAGCACAGACGACTGCGCCCACAGCCACGGCGACAAGACCCTCGGCCGACTTGGAGAACACTCTCGTGCGCATGGCGAGATCCCAATCCCATCTACTAGCGGCAGATTAACTGCACGCACTCTAGCAGTGGGAGAGTTGGCTGACCCAGCGCTCTAATTAATCGTCCGCTTTATGCGATTTTGACCCATTCTGCCCTACTACCAGCAAGGAAGTGGAGAAACACGAAGAGTCTGCCCGCTCGGACAACCCGGACAGACGACATAGTCTCGTAGCTATCAAATAGTTGCCAACTACCGAATTCAGGCAGCGCCGAGCTCCTGAGACGGGGAGTTCCACCGATACACCTGCGAGTCGGCTTCGTGGAAGAGGGCAAGGTCGACGGCGTCGAGGACGGCCTGACGTGGGCCCTCGTTTCCCAACTGCTTGGCCGTGATCGACAATCTGACCAGTCCCCCACGTTTGGCGGCACGCCCGGCGCCGAGAACCAATGCGCGACACCACCACGGCTCGGCCTTGAAGCCTTCGCCGATCCCGAAAACCCTTCCCCGTTGCAAGGTTCCGCGGGTCAGATCATGTACTGCCCCGAGGCCTGCCATCGTGCGAAAGCCCGTCTCCGGCAACACCGACATGGCACCGGGCGATGCCACCCAGCGCGGCGGTGCGAACACCCGGGTCCGAAGGCCTGCATGCTCGAGAACGCGGTCCGCAGCGAGTAGTCGCAGTTTCGCTTCGTGCTTCGACAGAGTGGCGAACTCGGCTCGGCGACGCTTGGTCGCGGCCTGGTCGTAGCCGTGCAGAACGATGGCATCGCCGTGCTCGCGACGCTCACGCAGCCAAGCCGTCGTCACCGCGTCGTCGGCCAGTCGGTATTTGTCCTTCAGTCGCGGCGCCACCAGGAGCGACAAGCGGACACCTCGAGTGTCCATCTCGTCTGCGAATCCGGCAGCGAGATAACATGTCTCGTCTCTGATTCCGGATACCGACACGATCAGTTCTGCGGACATACTCCGATAGTGGCAGCTGTGGGTGAACAGCACACTGCCGCCGGATGATCATCCGGCGGCAGTTTTCAGCGCACCTACTGGTTCTTGGAAACCTCTAGTTCTTGGGAAGCGCAGCTTCGATCGCGGCGACAACCTCGGGTGCGTCAGGCTCGGTCCGCGGACGGAAGCGGTTGACGACGGTGCCGTCCGGTCCGATCAGGAACTTCTCGAAGTTCCACTGAATGTCTCCCGCAGCGCCTTCGGCGTCGGCCGCCTTGGTGAGCTCGGCGTACAGCGGATGCTGGTTTTCGCCGTTCACCTCGATCTTCTCGAGAAGCGGGAACGTGACGCCGTAGGTAGTGGAGCAGAACGTCTCGATCTCTTCGGCGGTACCCGGTTCCTGCCCCATGAACTGGTTGCACGGGATACCGATCACGGTCAGACCGCGATCGGCGTACTCGCTGGCCAGCTTCTCGAGCGCCGAGTACTGCGGGGTCAGTCCACACTTGGACGCGACGTTGACCACGAGGACGGCGCGGCCGTCGTATTCACCCAAAGAGGTGGGCACGCCACCGAGGGTGTTGATCGCGATGTTCTGTACTGGAGTTGTCATAGGCTCCAACTTAGCGACTCTCTCCCGCACCGCTCCTTCGCGCACTGCTAATTCGACGCTCCGAGAATGCGATCGAGGTCGTCCAGAACGGTGAGGCCGCCGAGCGGTCCGACGCCGGTGATCCAGTAGGACATGTCCACCAGATGCGGGTTCGGGAAGAATCCGGCGTTGTCTGCCACGGCCTTCGGCATCGTGCCGGCATCGGCCGGTTTCGCGGAGGTGACCAGGATGAGGTCGGCGTTGGCTCCGGAGACGAATTCCGGGGAGAGGTCGACGGAGATCGAGTTCTCCCAGTCGCGTGAGGGAATCGTGAGTCCAGCACATTCGAGAGTGCTTCCGGCAAACGACGTGGGTCCGTACAGCGTCAGAACGTCGTCGCGTGGGCGGATCAGCTGAGCGGTCTTGCCCTCGGTGCTGTGCTTGCTCGCCACTTCCTCGCAGCGTGCCGTGTAGTCACCGAGCAGTTCACCTGCCTGATCGGTCTTGTTCAACGCCTCTGCGACGAACTGGACGTTGTCCTGCCACGGATCGGTCTGAGTTGCCATGTAGACGGTCGGCGCGATGGCAGCGAGCTGCTCGTACATATCACCGTGCCGCGATTCCGTTCCGATGATCAGGTCCGGGCTCAGTGCGACGATCTTCTCGAGGTTCGGTGCCGCGACGGTTCCGACCATCTCGATCTCCGCCGCCTTCTCACCGAGGTACGCCGGAACGCCGGTCGTCTCGCTGAGTACCGCGGTGCCCACGGGAATCACGCCCAGCGCTACCGACGTGTCGAGCTGAACCGGCTCGAGCACGACAACTCGCTGTGGATCCGTCGGTACGTCGGTGGTTCCGCGGGCGTGGGTGACCGCGTGCACGGTGTCGGCAGACTGACTGCCGGTATCCGTCTTGTCGTCACTGCCACACGCCGTTGTCGTTGCCACGATGGCGGCGAGGACGAAACCACCCAGCACGTACTTCGCCCGCGAGTTACTGCGTTTCATTCCCAACACTCCTGTTACCGACTGCTTCCGACCGTCACAGCCACGCGCATTCACCACGGCTGAGCAAAGGATTCACCATCCAATAGTCTGGTGAGCCTAACCTACGAGACTGGAGCCTCATCATGTCTTCCCTCCCCTGCCACAGCGACGGTGTCCTGGGGAAAGGATCTATGCAGTGCCTTTCGGAATTTGTCGCCAATCCGCAAACCAGTCGACGCCCTCACGCCTGTACACGGCAGTCGTCGACCGCCGGCGAACCGATGGTCGGTCGCGCCGGAATGACACATCTGTGGGTATTGATCGAGCACCCCGGCCCCTGGCCGGCGTCCGCCCCTGACGACATTCTCCCCGTCGCGCTCACCGAAAAAATCTACGCAGCGCAGGGCCGTATCCGTGTCGTGGTGATCCGGCGGACCCGCAACCGCCGAGTCCTCACCCCGACGTGCGTACTCGCCTGGACGGACGGCACACGCCAATGGATGCGGGAAGGGGCGGTCGACCGATACGAGGACCTGTCGGTACTGCCGTTCGAATCGATGTCCACCGGAGCGGAACCCGACTTCGGCCGCTCCCGCACGGAACCGCTCTTCGCAGTCTGCACACATGGAAAGAAAGATGCGTGCTGCGCGGAACTCGGCCGCCCGGTCGTGTCTGCGCTGAACGCGGCACAGATCGCAGATGTGTGGGAGTGCAGCCACATCGGCGGAGATCGTTTCGCGGCCAACATGATTGCGTGGCCTGCCGCAGTCTATTTCAGCCGACTGGACGGCAACTCCGCAATCGGTGCTGCCGAGAAATACCTAGCCGGAGAATTGGAGCTGCTGCACCTGCGCGGCCGGGCGGCACTGTCACAGGCCGCTCAGGCAGCCGAACATGCTGTCCGACGCGCCACCGACATCGTCGCCACGGACGCACTCGAGAGCATCAGCGAGAGTGTCGACGGAGAACACACAACTGTCGATCTTCGGTTGGAGGGGAGAGACTTTCGCGTCGTCGTTCGCTCCGGTCCTCCAGGGCTGCCGTTCCGACATGATTGTGGTGCCGGAGGGACCGTCGAATGGAGCGGATGGACCGTCGAGCACGTTCACGAGCACCCCCACTGACCACTCGATTTCGACAAGAGTGCCCGGCAGGCCATCGAACCGAGATTTGCGCGGACTGACAACACTTCGAATCAGGTCGCGATGAAGGATCGACGCCCCTGGTGTTTACAGCTTGCATTCTTCCCATGACCACCGCACTGACGCCGAATGCCGTACCCCGGTCTGCTGATCCGATCAAAAGTGAGGTCGACTACGAAACACTGGCAGAGAAATTCCGTCCGATCTTCGCGGACATCGCACAAGGCGTCGTCGAACGCGAACGCGATCACGTGCTTCCCTTCCAACAGATCGACGCACTCAAGAATGCAGGCTTCGGCGCCGTTCGGGTGCCGACAACACACGGTGGATCGGGTGCGAGCATCCCGCAATTGATCCGCTTACTAGTCGAGCTGTCGAGCGCCGATTCCAATATCACCCAGGCCCTGCGCGGACATTTCGCGTTTGTCGAAGACCGACTGGTCGCCGACCCCGGCCCGGAGCGTGACATCTGGCTCCGACGCTTCGCGGAGGGACAGTTGGTCGGCAACGCATGGACCGAAATCGGCGACGTTGCATTGGGCGAAGCCAACACCAAGGTCTCGCCCGCACCCGATGCCGACCATTTCCTGGCGAACGGGGCAAAGTTCTACAGCACGGGTTCCATCTTCGCCGACTGGATCGACCTGTACTCGCAGCGCACCGACACCGGCGCATTCGTGATCGCGGCAGTCGAAGCGAGACAACCCGGTGTCACACACAGTGACGACTGGAACGGGTTCGGCCAGCAGACGACTGGCTCCGGCTCGTCCGTCTACGAGAACGCAATAGTCCAGCCGGAGAACATCTTCGACTTCTCGACGCGATTCAAATACCAGACCGCGTTCTACCAACTGTTCCATCTCGCCACTCTCGCCGGCATCGCCAAGGCTGCGACAACCGAGATCTCTCGTCGAGTCGCCGCTCGCACTCGAACCTTCAGTCACGGCAACGCTCCGAGATACGCGCAGGATTCGCAGATCCAGCAAGTTGTCGGCGAGGTGTCCTCTGCTGCCTTTGCAGCCGAGGCCGTGGCACTGCACGCAGCACAGTCGTCCCAATGGGCATACGAAGCTGCATTCTCCGGCTCGCCGGAGGAAGAGAAGGCCGCCAACATCGCAGCCGAAATCGATTCGGGGCGAGGGCAGGTCGCCTCGATCGGACTCGTCGTTCCGGCCACGGCCAAGATCTTCGACGCACTCGGTGCTTCCGGAGTGAGCCGCGACCTCGATCTCGATCGGTTCTGGCGCAACGCCCGCACCGTGGCCAGTCATAATCCGGTCGTCTTCAAATCCAAAGTTGTCGGCGACTACGAAATCAACGGAACCGAACCGATTTACGTGTGGGCCATCGGGACCGCACCGACCGAAAAGGATGAACAGGCATGACCGTGACCAGTGAAACCGAAGTCTTCGTCGGCGTTCCCGACACATCCGAGGGCTGGATCGACCGGGCTCGCGAGGTGAGCAACATCCTTGCCGCCGACGCACTCGCCCGCGACCGAGCCGGCGAACCGCCGTTCCGAGAAGTTCAGCTACTCAAGGACAGTGGTCTTGTGACACTCCTGGGCCCGGTCGAGTTCGGCGGCGGCGGGCAGCGATGGGAGAGCGCCTACAAGGTGGTTCGGGAGATCGCCCGCGCCGACGGCTCCATCGGACAACTGCTCGGATACCACTACCTGTGGGCATGGGCAGCCAGATTGGTCGGAACCGATCCGCAGATCTCCGCTGTCGAGGAGCTGTACACGAGCAACCGATTCTTCTTCGGCGGCGCGGTCAACCCTCGAGACACCGACCTCACCGTCGCGGACCGCGGAGACACCCTGGTGTTCAACGGTGTCAAGTCGTTTTCCACCGGCGGCCGAGTCACCGACCTCACGGTGCTCGAAGGAATCATCGACGGAACTGCGACGCATGTGTTCGCAATCGTGCCGACTGCTCAGGACGGCATAGTCTTCCGCGGTGATTGGGACAATCTCGGACAGCGCCTCACCGATTCCGGCAGTGTCGAGATCAACGACGTCGAGGTCGACTGGGCAAGTGCGGCAGGCTTTGTCGACAAGGAATTCCAACCTCTGGTCTACAACACCCTGAACTTCCCCGCGATCGAGATCGTGTTCGCGAACTTCTACCTCGGGATCGCCCGTGGCGCACTGGACACTGCGGCCGAGTACACCCGAACCCGTACGCGTCCATGGCCGTACGGCGGTGACAACCGCGAAATCGCAACCGACGAGTGGTACCTCCGTGAGGGCTACGGCGACTTGCAATCGAAGCTGTGGGCGGCGGAGGCCTTCGTGGATCAGGTCAGCCGTGAGGCCGACGCAGTGCTCCACGACGCTCGCGAAAACCTCACCGAGCAGGCTCGCGGCGACCTCGCCGTACGCATCGCGGCCGCAAAACTTCGCGCCGCCGACGTCTCCTTGGAGATCAGCAACAAGATCTTCGAACTGACCGGTGCCAGAGCCACGTCCAACGATGTCGGCCTGGATATCTACTGGCGCAACATCCGGACGCATACCCTTCACGATCCGCTCGCGTACAAGCGCCGTGAAGTCGGTAGTCGTTTTCTGACCGGCGAGATTCCCGAACCCACCTGGTACACATAGCACCCACGAACAGAAAGAGACCGTCGCACGGTTGGTGCGGCGGTCCCTTTCATCGTTACGACCAGGATCACTGATCGTAGATCGGGTTCCGCGCCTGCTGTGCGGTCAAACGTTCAGCAGCGCGGAAGTATCTAGTGATGGCTCACAAATGACTGCTTGGTGCCGGTCGGAGCCGTTTCGAGTTTGTGCTGCTCTTCTTCGTCCTCGTCGTCGAGCATCGTGGCTTCGTTGAACGGAATCTTCCCGTCGAGCACCTCGATGACGCGTTCCTTGTCGATCGTCTTGGTCCACGCGCCGACCAGGAGAGTCGCGACCGCATTGCCCGAGAAGTTGGTGATCGCTCGCGCTTCCGACATGAAGCGGTCGATTCCGACGATGAGTCCGACGCCGTCGAGAAGTTCGGGGCGATGGCTCTGCAGTCCGCCGGCCAGCGTGGCCAGACCGGCGCCGCTGACTCCCGCAGCGCCCTTGGAGGCGATGATCATGAACACCAGCAGCGAGAGCTGTTCACCGAAGGCGAGCGGCTGTCCCATGGCGTCGGCGATGAAGATCGAGGCCATCGTCAGGTAGATCGCGGTGCCGTCGAGGTTGAACGAGTAGCCGGTGGGAACGACGATGCCCACCGTGGTGCGCTCGACGCCTACGTGCTCCATCTTGGCGATCAGACGCGGCAGTGCCGATTCGGAGGACGACGTGGCGAAGATGAGCAGGTACTCACGGGCCAAGTACTTGACCAGCTTGAAGATGTTGAATCCGGTGACCGCGCGCAGCAGCGTTCCGAGAACACCGAAAACGAAGATCAGGCAGGTCAGGTAGAAGCCGATCATCAGGGTTCCGAGCTGGACGACGGCGTTCAAACCGGTCTGGCCGACGACGCTGGCGATGGCGCCGAAAGCACCGATCGGGGCGAGCCAGAGAATCATCGTCAGGATCTTGAACACGAGCTTCTGGATGTATCCGACGGCCTTGAGGATCGGTTCACCCGACTTGCCGAGCGACTGGATCGCGAAGCCGACCAGAAGGGCGACGAACAGAGTCTGCAGCACGCTGCCGGCTGTGAGGGAGGACAGCATCGACGTCGGAATGATGGACGCGATGAAGTCCCAGGTACCGCCCGCGCTGTGGGCCTGATCTGCAAGCTTGGCCACGGAGGCCGCATTGGGCGTGATGTTCAGGCCACTGCCCGGGTTGAGCAGGTTGCCGACGCCCAGGCCGATCGCGAGTGCGATGGTGGACATCCCGATGAAGTAGGCGAGTGCGAGGCCGCCGACCTTGCCGACCTTGGCCGCCGCTCGAACCGAGCCGATGCCGAGCACGATGGTGCAGAAGATGACCGGGCTGATCATCATCTTGATCAGGCTGACGAACAACGTGCCGAGTACACCGACGGACTTACCGAACTCGGGTGCGAGCCAACCGACGAGGATGCCGCCGATGACCGCGACGATGACGCTCATGTAGAGCCAATGCGTCTTGTCGCGCTTTGCCTTGGTGCCCTCGGGCTGTGGGGAACCGTCTACTGTCCCTGTTGCCGTGCTGCTCATGGGGTGTCCTTTGGATCGGATATCTGTGAAGTGATCGGGATCACTTCGAGTCGTGGAGAATTCTTGTTGCAAACAGGTGGGCCCGGAAGTTTGTGTTCATTACGTTCAGGAGGCGCTCGATGGTCGAACGAAAGACCGGCCGACGTATGAGCGTCGCCAGGCAGATCCTGCTCCTGCAATTGGCGTTGTTGGCGCTGGTCATCGGTGTGGGAGCCGCGCTCGCAGTTGTCGACGAACGCCGAGACAGCGACGACGCGATCCGCAGGCAGGTGAGCTCGATAGCGCAGACTCTTGCCCTGTCGGATTCGACGGCGGCAGCCCTGACGAGTCCGGACCCGACCGCGATTCTGCAACCACAGACCGAGAAGATCCGACAGGCCACCGGCGTCGATTTCATCGTGGTGATGGCGCCTGATCGCACTCGGTTCACCCACACGAGCCCGGAGCTGATCGGTCAACTCTTCACCGGGAACATCGACCGCGCACTTGCCGGCGCGACCTTCACGGAGACGTACGCCGGGTCGCTGGGGCCGTCGATCCGCGCAGTCACTCCTGTCTACGATTCCGGCGGAACCCTGGTCGGTCTGGTTTCTGCCGGTGTCACCCGCGAGCAGATCAGCAAGCAGTTCGCCCAAAGTGTTCCGGTCATCCTGTTCGTTGCCGGCGGGGGTCTTCTTGCCGCCCTCCTGAGTTCACTTCTGGTGAGTCGGCGTATCAGGCGACAGACCTTGGGGATGGCGCCGGATGAACTGCGCACCATGTACGAACACCACGACGCCGTCCTGCACAGCATCGGTGAGGGTCTGGTGGTGATCGGGCGAGGCCGAAGCAGAGATGCGCGAGTGGATATCGTCAACGACGAAGCGCGTCGCCTCCTCGATCTACCGGACGGGCCCGTGCCACTTTCGTCCATCCCCGAGACCATGCGAGTCGACGACGCCTCTCCCGCGAAGGATCAAGTGCACCTCACCGACAAGCGTGTGCTGGTGGTCAACCAACACCCGGTTGAGTGGGAGGGCAACAGAATTGGCACCGTGCTGACAATTCGCGATCACACCGAATTGCAGAACGTACTCGGGGAATTGGATTCGGTACGCAGTTTTGCCGAGTCGCTTCGATCGCAAGCCCACGAGAGTGCAAATCGTCTGCACACGATCATCACGATGGTCGAGTTGGGCCGGAACGACGACGCAGTGGCCTTCGCCACCAATGAATTGCGAGTGTCCCAACAGTTGATAGATCGTCTGATGAATGCGGTCCACGAGCCGGCGCTCGCCGCACTGCTGCTCGGGAAAATGAGTGAAGCGACCGAACGCGGGGTCGACCTGACCATCACCGAAGACACCGCGCTCGGTCCGGTTCCTTCGCTCAATGCACGCGAGTTGGTCACGCTGGTCGGCAATCTCGTGGACAATGCTATTGACGCATCGCGCGCGAGCGAGTCTCCGTGGGTGGAAGTGACGGTAATGGAAGAGGATTCGATGATGGTTGTTGCCGTCGCCGACAGCGGCCCGGGAATGACACCCGAAGCACTCGAAAAGGCCAAGGGCCGTGGCTACTCCACAAAATCCGGCTCTCGTGGACTCGGTCTCGCACTCGTCTCTCAAGTGGTGAAACGGCACGGCGGCACGCTCACCAGCGAACCGGCGATGGGCTCCATGCTGGTGGTCCGCATCCCGCTGCGCGAGGCGGAAGCGCCGCGATGATCCGTGTACTGATAGTCGACGACGAACCGTTGATCGCGCAGGCGCACCGTTCCTACGTCGAGCGAGTGCCGGAGTTCGTGGTCCACGGCGTGGTTCATTCCGGGAACGCCGCCGTGCGTGCAGTTACGGCGGCCAACGCCACCGACCAGCCCATCGACCTGGTCCTGCTCGACATCGGGTTGCCCGACGCCAGCGGTCTCGACGTGGCTTCCGCCCTGGGCGGTTTGCGGCCCAGTCCGGACATCATCGCGGTTACCTCGGCGCGCGATCTGGAGGTGGTCCGAAGCGCCGTGGCTCGCGGGATCGTCCTCTATCTTCTCAAGCCGTTCACTTTCGCAGCATTCCGCGACAAGCTCGAGCGCTACCTCGAATATCGTGCAGCGCTTCCCGCTGGAGAGTCTGCGGTCAGTCAACACGACATCGACCGCGCGATGTCCGCACTACGAACGTCCGACGATCGAGCAGCGGCACCGAAAGGCTTTGCGTCTCAAACACTCGGACTCGTCGCAGCGTCTGTCCGGGATTCTGAGGGACCCGTGACCGCTGCAGAGGTGGCAGCATCGGTCGGCGTGTCCCGGGTGACAGCCTGGCGCTACCTGGAAAAGCTGGCAGACGACGGCATGCTCACCCGGGAGACCGAGTACGGGCGCGCTGGGCGCCCTCAGGTTCGTTACCGCAGAACCTGATTGACACAGAACCTGACAGTCACCGAACCTGATTGACACAGAAGCTAGTTTGCGCCAACCGTGTCGAGAACCCAGGCGAACTCGAACGCGACCTCTTTCCACTTCTCGTACCGACCGCTGACACCGCCGTGTCCGGCGCTCATCTCGGTCTTGAGAAGTAGCGGAGCATCACCGGCCTTGGTGGCGCGCAGTTTTGCGACCCACTTGGCCGGCTCCACGTACAGAACACGGGTGTCGTTGATGCTCGTGATCGCAAGAATGGCGGGATAGTCCTTGGCTTCCACGTTCTCGTACGGGCTGTACGAGCGCATGTAGTCGTAGACGTCCTTGTTGTGCAGCGGATCTCCCCATTCGTCCCACTCGATTACCGTCAACGGCAGTGACGGATCGAGAATCGACGTCAACGGGTCGACAAACGGAACGTTGGCGAGAATGCCGGCAAACAGTTCCGGAGCGAGGTTGGCGACAGCGCCCATCAGCAGTCCACCCGCACTACCGCCGTCGGCAACCATCCGGTCGGCCGACGTTACACCGGTGTCGATCAAATGCTTTGCGCAAGAGACAAAATCGGTGAAGGTGTTCTTCTTGGTGAGCGTCTTGCCGTTTTCGTACCAGTGACGACCCATCTCGCCGCCGCCGCGCACGTGTGCGACGACGAAGACGACACCGCGATCGAGCAACGACAAGCGGGCAACCGAGAACGACGGGTCGATGCTCGCCTCGTAGGAACCGTAGCCGTACAACAGCAGCGGCGCGGGACCTTCCGGCGCACCTACGCGCCTCACGATCGAGAGCGGAATGCGGGTTCCGTCGTCGGCTACTGCCCAGTCGCGACGCTGCTCGTAGTTACTCGCATCGAAGTCTCCGAGAACGGGCTGCGACTTACGCAGTGCCAGTTCACCACTGGCGACGTAGTAGTCGTACACCTGCCCGGGAGTGATGAATGAGGTGAATCCGAGCCGGATGGTGGGCTGCGCCCATTCCGGGTTGGACCCCATGCCGATGCTGAAGAGTTCTTCGTCGAAGTCGATTTCGTGACGTTCGCCGTAGCCGTCATCCGTCAACGGCCACACGGCAACCCGAGTGAGCGCCTCGCGGCGGTAGCTCAGGACGAGGTGTCCGGCAAAGGCTTCGGCTTCTTCCAGACGAACGTCTGCGCTGTGCTCGATCAGCGTCGTCATGTTCGTCGGATCCGACACGGGAGCTTCCACCAACACGAAGTTCTCTGCCTTGATGCCGTCGACGACGTCGTTGTGGAGGATCAGGAAGCGGTCCTCTCCCCCGATCACGGCGTGCTCGGCCCCGTACTCGACGCCCTCGCGACGCGGGATGATGACGCGGAAGTCGCCTTCCGGGTTCGCCGATTCCAGCATCCAGCCTTCGCTGGTCACCTTGGAACCGACCCAGATCATCAGGTACTTCTCGCTGCGGGTGGACCCCACCGAAACCCAGTACCGTTCGTCGGGCTCGTGGAACACCGAAACATCTTGACTCTGCGGCGTTCCCAGCTTGTGACGCCACACCGTGTCCGGACGCCAGGAGTCGTCGACCGTCATGTAGAAGACGTGACTGTGGTCGATCGCCCAGGTGGCGCCAGGCGCGGTATCGGGAATCTCGTCGGCGAGCATCTCACCGGTCTCGAGGTTCTTGAACCGCAAGGTGTACCGCTCGTCGCCGACGATGTCCACCGAGTACGCGAGCAACGTGCCGTCCTCGCTGATGGAGAACGCGCCGAGCGAAAAGAACTCGTGCCCTTCGGCTTCGACGTTGCCGTCCATGAGGATCTGCTCGTCGGCCAGCTCGACGCCGGGCGTCAGGTCGGGCGGAGTCC
This sequence comes from Rhodococcus sp. NJ-530, assembly GCF_003860625.1. Lineage (NCBI taxonomy): Bacteria > Bacillati > Actinomycetota > Actinomycetes > Mycobacteriales > Nocardiaceae > Rhodococcus > Rhodococcus sp. NJ-530. Next base: position 1,070,155 of record NZ_CP034152.1, on the reverse strand, counting down.
AGTCGTCTTCACAGGCGATGGGGCACCGGCACTGGACGGTGTACGACTTGCCTTCCACGCTGCGCGAGTAGTACCACCACTTACCCATGCGAGTGGGCACCGACATGTCGGTTTCCTGCGTCCGCGACTTGATCTCCTGGAAGATCTTCTCGCGCAAGGGCTCGAGCGCGGCCGTCTGCTCGTCGGTGTACGCGTTTTCGGCTTCGAGGTATGCGACTACCTCGGCGTTGTCCTTGTCCCGCAGCCACTCGTAGTCATCGACGAACGTGTGTCCGTGATGGGTACGTTCGGCGGGGACCTTCTTTGCGACCGGCGGGATCAGGCTCATGCGCTGGGACCGACCCAATCGTCGAAGGACAGACCGGAAATGCGCTCGTACGCCTCGATGTAGCGTGCACGGGTCGCGTCGACGATCTCCTGCGGCAACGGCGGCGGTGTCGTGTCCGAGCTACGGTCCCAGCCGGATTCGGGGCTCGTGAGCCAGTCGCGCACGAACTGCTTGTCGAAACTGGGCTGCACCTTGCCCGCTTCGTAGCCTTCGAGAGGCCAGTAGCGCGACGAGTCGGGGGTGAGCACCTCGTCGGCGAGCACGAGGTTTCCAGCGGAGTCGAGACCGAATTCGAGCTTGGTGTCGGCAAGGATGATTCCGCGATCGGCTGCGAAGTTGGAGGCGCGGGCATAGACGTCGAGAGTGTCCTCGCGAAGCTGCACTGCCAGCTTCTGGCCGACCTTCTCCACTACCTGATCGAAGCTGATGTTCTCGTCGTGATCCCCGAGAGCCGCCTTGGACGCGGGGGTGAAGATCGGGTCGGGCAGACGCGACGCCTCGACGAGGCCCTCGGGCAACGCGACGCCGCACACTGCGCCGGTGTTGTTGTAGTCGACCAGGCCGGAGCCGGTGAGGAAGCCACGAACGACGCATTCGACGGGAACCATGTCGAGGGAGCGCACCACGAGAGCGCGGCCGAGAACCTCTTCCGGGATGCGATCGTCGTCGGGCTCGCCGGCCAGGTGGTTGGTGCCACCGAGGACGTTGAAGAAGAACACGCTCATCGCGGTGAGCACGCGACCCTTGTCCGGGATCGGCGTGCTGAGCACGTGGTCGTAGGCCGAGATCCGATCACTCGCGACAAGCAGCAGATGCTCGTCGTCGATCGTGTAAAGGTCACGGACCTTGCCACCGGCCAGATGAGTGTAGGAATCAAGTGTAGGACGCACCCGGTCACCCTATCGGGCGTTCGCAGTTCGTACAGAACCCCGGTAGCCGGGACAGGTAAGCGTCCTCGCCGATCGGAGAGCTGTCCGCCCTGCTCATCCGGATATGCAGGTGGCCCCTCGCCAGCAGGCGAGAGGCCACCGTCACAGTCGATGAACTACTGGTTTGCGGGCAGCTTCGACAGGCCCTCGTCGATCGAATCCAGCGTCAGAAGAGCCGTCTGATAGGTCGCGGCCAGCGAATGCTGGACCTGGACGACGTTGCCGGCCTTCACTGCGGGCAATTCCTTCCACAGCTCGGAATTGACCAGCTCCTGCAACTGCGGAGACATCGAGCCGTCGGCGTTGAGGCCGTAGACGATCACGTCGACATTTCCGAGATTTTCGCCGATCTTCTCGATGGATACCTGTTCGACGTGGATGTCGGCGGGGTCTGCGGGGGTGCCGGGGAACTGCAGTCCGAGTCCGTCGAAGAGATTGGTCGTGTACGAGGACGCGTACTCGCGTGAGAAGGTGCCGGCCTCCGGCTTGCAGACGTTGCACACGCCGCCGAAGGTCAACGAGCCGAGCTTGTCCTTGTACTTCGCGGCCAGTTCGGCGGTTTTGGCGTCGTAGTCGTCCTTGAACTCGCCGTAGTTGTCGGAGACATTCGCGGCATCGGCGAACTGCTCGCCCAGCACTCGCCAATCAGCAGGAACCGTCGGTCCCAGGAAGACGACGGGAGCGGCCGCCTCGAGCTGCGCCATGTCCAGCTGGCTTTCGACTCGAGCGGGAACGCCCATGATGATCAGATCGGGCTCGGCAGCGACGATTCCCTCGTAGTTGAGCTGGGAGACGTTGCCGTCGGGTGCGACCTTCGGCAGAGCTTCGTAAGCGGCCTTGGTCTTGTCGTCCATGTTGCCGAGTTCACGGGTCCACTCACATACTGCTGCCAGGTTCGCTCCCGCCTGAATCAGCGGCAGAACTGCGTATCCGCAGGCCACGATCCGTTGCGGGTCGCTCGGGATCTCGATGGATCCGTTCTGTGCCTCGAAGACACGGGTCTGCGAGCTCGCGGCTGTCGTCGACGATTCGGACGACGCCTCCTCGGAGTTGCTACAGCCGGCGACGCCGACCGCCAGCGCAGCTGCTGCGCCGATCACCACTGCGCGGCGAAACCGCGACAGACCTTGAACCCGCATGTTGAACTCCATCTGAACGCACCGGACTGCTCCGGAATTGATTTGGTGAGGCTAACCAATATCAGGGCACTGGACCTTTACACAAACACAGCTCCCGAGGAATGAACTGCGCCTCCCGAGCCGCCCACGCTCACAGCAGCACGCCTCCCACTGAGAGGGAGCAAAGCAAGATTCCTCTCGAATCGGACACGCGAACTCGCTACCTTGCCTTCGCGATACCTCATCGACTCGCCACTCTCTCCGCTCGACGAAGGGCTCACACATGTCCCGATCCACCCGTACCTGCTCACTACGGTCTGCCGCGGCCATTGCGTTGACCAGTAGCTTTCTCATCACCGGTTTCGGCGCCTCGATCGCGCAGGCCGAACCTGGCCCCTCGGCTCCGCTGTTCGGCTCGCTGGATTTCGGATCCAGCAACCTCGGCAGTTCCGAGCAGACCCCAGATGCGCCGCGGCTGACCGGGATCGACAATTTCCGCGACGTCGCAGGCACCGGCGCCGGATACTCGGGGACTTTCGGCCTGCCCGTGAACAAGGGAGTCTTCTACCGCGCGAACGCGATCACGCCCAAGGGCGATGACATGAGCAATCTCGAAAAGCTGGGACTGACAAAGGTTTACGATCTGCGCACTGAACCCGAGATCGCCAGTAAGCCCGATGTCTTGCCCGACGGGGTTGCGTACGAGAACATTCCGATCCTGTCCGGGAACATCGCCGAGATGATCGCGAAGATCAAGTCCCCCGAGGACTCACGATCGATGATGCAGGACATGAACCGCGCCTTCGTCACCGGAGCGACGGAGCGAGCCGGGTTCGCGCAGTTGCTCACGGGTCTCGCGGAAACCGAAGGTGCACAGGTCTTCCACTGCACCGCAGGCAAAGACCGCACCGGCTGGACGTCGTTTCTGCTGCTGAGTATCGCCGGTGTCGACCGCGCGGTGATCATGAACGACTATTTGCTGACCAACGAGTACACAGCCGAAGGCATGAAGGCCACGCGCGCGGGCATCGCGGCGAGCCTGGGCGAACAGATGGCCGTCAACATGGAGCCTCTGTTGGGTGTCGAGGCAAGCTATCTCGATGCCGGTCTCGCCCAGTTGGACCAGACCTACGGGTCGGTCGATCGATACCTGACCGAGGGCCTGGGTCTGAGCCCGGCGACTGTCATGACGCTCAAAGCCAAACTGCTGGGCTGAGTGGCACGGATGCCCCGGGTTCGACGAGGGATCGGACCCGGGGCACGTGTACTTCTCTGCCCGTGCCGCGGCGGATGCGCCGCAGCGTCCCGTGCGTCAGCGCGATACGGCGATCACGTTGTTTCGGTACGCCCAGATGACGATCTGCACACGGGTACGCACCTGCAGCTTCTTGCAGATGTTGCTGATGTGCGACTTCACCGTGCTCTGTTCGAGGCTGAGGGAATCTGCGATGTCGTTGTTTCCCAAGCCTTGTGACAGCAACTGCACCACATCCATTTCACGCGCACTGAGACCGTGATCCGATCCGGAGCGCGCCGTGGACATCGGTGCCGGCTTACGCCTCGCGAACTCCACGATCAGTCTCGACGTCAATCTCGGCGAGAGCACCGAACCACCTTCGGCCACGGTCAACACTGCCGACGAGAGCTCTTCGGGATCGGCGTCTTTGAGCAAGAACCCTGCGGCACCGCTGTCGAGCGCCTCGAAAACGTACTCGTCGAGATCGAACGTGGTGATCACGATGACGCGGGTCCCGGGAAACTCGGCAAGGACCTCCCGGGTCGCAGTCAACCCGTCGCCGTGCGGCATTCGGATATCCATCAGCACGACGTCCGGACGCAGTGCACGCACCTGCTCGTACGCCTCGACTCCCGTCTTGGCATGCCCGACGACGCGAATCTCGGGGTGACCGGAGAGAAACAGCTCGAACCCCTGCCGTACCACCTGCTGGTCGTCTGCAATAAGGACATCGATCATGCGTTGATCCTCCCGTTCACCGGCACCAGTGCCTGCACAGCCCACTCACCTTCCGAATTCGGTCCGGCGTCCAGTTGACCACCCATGAGCGTCGCGCGTTCGCGCATTCCCACAATTCCGAGGTTTTGCCCGTCGGAGGCCGGGCGAGCATTCCCGAGAGTATTGACCACCCGTACCCTCACCGCACCGGCTTCTCGACTCAGACACACCTTGGACTCGCTACCCGGCGCATGGCGAAGGACGTTCGACAACGCCTCCTGCACGATGCGGTAACACGTCAACTGGACTCCGCTGTCCAGGTCGTCGAAGCGGCCGACCTTCTCCAACGAGATCGACGAGATGGTGCGCTTGCAGTCGTCCACCAACTCGTCGATGTCGGAGACCATGGGCGTCGGGAAATCGGGGTCTTCCTCACCCAGGCGAAGTATCCCCACGATCTGCCGCAAGCTGTTGAGGGCCCGCTGTCCCTGCTCGATGACGCCACCCAGAAGGGCTTGCGCTTGTTCAGGATTGCTCGAGAAGAACTTGTCGGCGGCACGAGCCTGGATGATCATGCCGGTCATGTGGTGGGCAGCGACGTCGTGCAGTTCACGTGCCATGTCCTGCCGTTCGGCGACAACGGCATTCGCGATCTTGCGTTCGCGGTCCCGGTGCAGATCCGCTACTGCCTGACTGTTCTCCACTGCTTGTTTTCGCAGGCGCGCGACGATCTTTCCCATGGCTGCGACGACCAGGAAACTCGTGACGGTGTTTGCAGCCGGTTCGAGGAACAAGTGAGGCAACTCCCCCACCTGAACCTCGGCGACCGTCAGCCCGTCCCGTTCGGTGAGATACATCGCCAAGATCACGTCCATCGCCATTCCGAGGACCAGCAGTCCGACCAGGCGCATGCCTGTCACTCGGATGGACACTGCCATGATCGCGAACCAGAAAAGCGGCGTGGCCCCCAGCGATCGACTGCCGAGGAAGAGCATCAATCCGCCGGATCCTGCCAACGTCAGGAGGTAGTACGCGATCGGGTACCGCCGGCGCGCACACGCCACAACGGTCAACACCGTCAGGAAACCCATGATGCCGACGACGGTTCCCGGATCGCTCAGCACTCGATTGCTCGTCTCGGGTTCAGTCTTGAGACTGGCGAGACCGAACACCCACGGCACACTCAGCAGGCCGACGATCACGGCCGCCGTGGCCGGGTTGTTCAGGTTGAAACGTCCCCACCCTCGCGATGCCAGGGCTTGCCCCGGGGCATTCTGACCAGCCGAGTCGAACATCCACTCCCCATTCCGCATCCGATGATTGACGTTCATGGTGGCATGCGCGCACCACTTGGTCCCACATTCGGCGAACGTGAAGGGAATGTTCGATTCCCGGCTCCTACCAAAGCACTAGTTGAAGGTGAAAGGCCTAGTACTTATGGCTCAGCTGAACTGCTCGACCAACCGGTTCACCATGTTGGTTGCGCTGTAGTAGTCGAGACGGAAGGTGTCCAGACCCACGGCATAGACGTGGTGATCACGAATTGCCGGATGCTGGGCCAACAGTGGAAGTGCCTCGACCGCCTTCACCGCACCGTCGTCGGCACTGACCAAGATCAGGGTGTTGCCCGCGATACCGTCGTAGAGGTTCTCCGCCGAGACCTGAATGATGTCCTTGCGCTTACCCATGGATTCACTGCTCTTCGCGGACTCGGGAATGTCGGCGACCGTGAAACCCATCGCCGTGAGCAACTTCGCCTGCCCCGACTCGTGCGTCCAGATATTGGCGCCGCTGCCGTCCTCGTAGTAGACCAGCGCAGTGGTCGGCTGCGGGGGAAGTGTGATCTTGGCCTTCGCGGCCTCTACTGCGCTGTCGAACTTCGCGACCGTGGCCGCCGCGTTGTCTTCGAGACCTGTCGCCTTACCCAGCACAGCGGCGACTTCCTGCCAACTACTTCCGCCGTAGTCCACCACGATTGTCGGCGCGATGGCCGTGAACTGTTCGTACAGATCGACGACGGAGTCACCTCCAGTTGCCGAGACGACGATCAGGTCCGGGTTCTGCGCCAGAACGGATTCCGCGTTCGCACCGCCCATCGGCAACACTGCAAGTCCGCGTTCTTCTGCTATGTCGCCCCACTGTGTGAACAACCCCTGCGCATCCGAGACGTCGGTGTTCGGTCCCGTCGATGCGGTAGCCACCACCGGAGCGTCGATCGACAACAGCGTGCCCGTCAGCGTCACACTGGTCGAGACGATCCTCTCCGGCTTCGACGTGATCTCCACCGGCCCCTTCGGCGTTTCCACGGTACGCGGCCAATTACCCTGCGATGCAGCTGAGTCAGCATCGGAATCGGCATCCGCAGAACTACAACCGGCGAGGGCGAACCCTGCTACCAAGACTGCGGAGAGCACCTTCAGGGTGCGTGATTTTTTCATTGTGACGCCCACTGGCGGACCACCCCTCGAATTCAAAAGCCCATCAAATTAGGTTAGGCTGTGCTCATGCTAACTCAGGCGGTGACCGAATTGTCCGCTACCCTCGCGGCCTCGCCCGACATCGAGACGTCCTGGAATCGGATAGTGCAACAAGGAACGCCGATCATCGAAAGCGTTGATACACAGACTGTTCGAGTTACGTTCCTCTGGCGTCAGCCCGAGGAGACCGAGGTCGAGCGCGTTTACCTGGATGCAAATTCGCTGACCGACCATCACGCAGAACAACTCAGCGTGATGCAGCGACTCGGCGACAGTCCGGTGTGGTTCTACACCGCCGAAGTCTCGAACACCTGGCGTAGCAGTTACAGCATCATCCCGGTACCGAAGTCCGTAGTCGACGAGTTCGACTATCCGGGAGCAGGCAAGGAAGACTCGACCCGCCGCACCCGCTGGTTGGGGTTGCTCGAGCACCGAATTGCCGACCCACTCAATCCGCTTTCCGCAGGTGTGGACACAAGACGTTCCGTCGCCGAGATGCCCTTGGCGCCGGTCCAGTTCGGTTGGGATGCTCCAGTTTTCAGGAAGTCGGTACAGCTCACCTGGGCTAGTTCGACTTTGGACGTCGAGCGGCCGGTGTGGATCTACGAGACCGTGGACGACGGATTGACACCGCTCGAAGAACGGCCGCTCGTGATACTTCTCGACGGGCGTCACTGGGCCGAGGTCATGCCGGCAGGCGCCGCCTTCGATCGTGCGGTCCAGACCGGCAAACTGAAATCCTGCGTTCTGCTGGCCATCGATTCCGTTGACAATCAACGCCGTTCGCAGGAATTGCCGTGCAACCGCGACTATTGGAGTGCAGTCGTCGACGAACTGCTTCCGCAGGTGCGCGCCGTCACACCTTTCTCGTCTGATCGAACGCGAACGGTGGTCTCGGGGCAGAGCTTCGGCGGCCTGGCTTCGATGTTCGCAGCACTCGAATTCCCCGAACACTTCGCGCTGGTCGCCAGCGGGTCCGGTTCGTTCTGGTGGCCAACCGGCTTGAAGCGCGGGGAAGACGGCCCGCCGGGTGGAGACATAGCCGCACGCATCGAGCGCGACGGCGTGCCGGACGGTTTACGCGTTGTCCTCGAAGTAGGTAAGCACGAGTCCGACATGGTCGGGCACAGCGCAGCGGTCGCACAGGCACTGAAGGCCGCAGGAGCGCAAGTATCGTGTCGGATCTTCGACGGCGGCCACGACTGGTTGTGCTGGCGCAGTGTCCTTCTGGACTCCGTTGTCGAACTGATCGGCAGTCCGTGAGACAGACCACGCTCTAGGCCGGCTCGATGTCACCAAGCTTCCAAGTCCGATCGAAATATGGTTCGAGCGGTCCGTAGAAGCGGAAGTACGAGAACCAGTGCTGACCCACAATGGTCTGAACCCAATTGGGTTCCTTCCCTACCGGAGCTGTAGGTCCGTAGTAGAGATCCACCGAACCGTCCTCGTTGACAACAAGATCGGGATCTCGCGAGCCACGGTCGCCTCGGCCCTGCTCGTTGTCGATAAGGCAGCGTGTGTCGACCGAGTAGACCGTCGCGGACCAGAACAACTTTGCCGGGACATCGGCGGGTACGTGGAGTGTGTAACTCTTTGCTCCGTCCAACCAGTGGCCCTCGGCGTCGGCGTAGCTACCCAGATATGCCTGCCCGAGTCCGGGCGTCGTACTCTTCATCGCCTCGGAGAAGGTGACCGCCTCGTAGAACCACGACGCGCGTTCGTAGAACTCGTCGTAGTTGTCCCCTCGCTGAGCTGAGTTGTCCAGGACAATCGCCAAGTCCCACTGGCGATCCGGCCAGTAGCGCGAACCGGGGAAGCGTTTGACGAACGCATTCGCCTGGGCGAACACCTCCCCCACTTCGACGGCCCGTTGCAAGATCTTTCTCACTCGATCATCCGGGGCGAAGGGCTTGCCCTTCTCAATCCCCAGCTGCCGAAGCCACGCCATCGGGAAGCGGTCGCGCTCTTCGACAGGTTCGTCCTGCACGATGTCGTGCAGGAGTTCCCAGTATCGAAGGTCTCGCGGCTGAATTCCGCTCCAGGGCTTGCCGTCCGGTGAGACCAGACGCGTCGGAGTCGGATTCTCACGATCGGAGTACGGGTACACCCGGACGGCGTCGACCAACGCGTCCGAGCGCGCCGGGTCGGGATCGAGCGTGCGGAAGCCGAACATGATGTGCATCATCGGGGAGTGGACAACGGTGTAATCACCTGTGTCCTCGGCACTCTGGCCTGGGCCGACTACCAGGGTCTTGCCACCCTTGCCTGCATCGGGGCCCATCTCACCGAGCACCGCGAATTCTCGTTGCCAGAAATCTGCGATGCCCCCGGCGGTCGGCCCTGGCGGCAATTCGATCACCAACGGCCCCGTTGCACCGAGATCGAAAAAGTTCAAGATGTACGGAGTCGTCGCGTTGGCGGTGAGCAGGCCTAGTCGGTCACGATATGAGCGGTAGACGACGATATCGGAGGCAGTTGCTCCGAAGATGTTGGTATGCACGTCCATCCACTGGGCCCAGGACACGATGGGTATGGCCCACAAGTACGCCTGCACTGCTGTCTGGAAGTCGAGCTCGTCGAAGACCGTTGCGATGGTTTCGCGAGCGGGAAGCTCTCCGTCCCTCGGGACAAGTCCGGAGGAATACGTCAGTTCGATGTCGGCCATACCCAGATAGTGCTGGGAGAAACCTCGGCGCGAATCACCCACACCGGGTGAACCTCTAGTTCAGTGCGCCTCGAATGACGGCAGCCGTGCTGTCGAGGATTGTCCGATTGGGCGTGCGAGGTAGGGCGCGCAGGCCGAAGCCGTCGCCGCGATTTCGCGGAATGACATGCAGATGAACATGGAAGACTTCCTGCCCCGCAACAGCTCCGTCGGAGAGGTGCAGATTCACTCCGTCGACGGGAAGAGATCCGGTACGCATCGCCGCGGCGATCTTCTGCGCGACGGCGAAGATCCTGGCACCGTCGTCGGGATCGAGCGTGGACAATCCACTGGCGTGGCGCTTCGGCACGACCAGGAGATGGCCGGATGTGAACGGCCGAATATCCATGAAGGCAAGGACATTCGCGTCGTCGTAGACGACGCTGGCCTCGGCCTCACCGGCGATGATGGAACAGAAGATGCAGTCCATGGTCTCCGGCCCCTGTGCGCCTTTTCGGTAGTGGTGACCACCGAAAAGGCGCACGGGGCGTAGCCCTTACAGAATCGGCGACGGCGCGTACGCCGCAGCTTCGGGGTTGGCGTCGACAAGTTTCTGCACCTCGGCGACAACGGCATCGACCTGAGCCGAAGCGGCACCGACAAAAGCAGCCTTGTCGGCCAGGGCCTCGTCGAGTGCAACGCGGTCGAGCGGCAAACGGTCGTCGGCGGCAAGGCGATCGAGCAGGTCGGGCTCCTTGCCCTCTTCACGCATCGCCAGCGCAACTGCGACGGCATTCTCCTTGATCGCCTCGTGTGCGGTCTCGCGTCCGACGCCGGCGCGGACGGCGGCCATGAGCACGCGCGTCGTGGCGAGGAACGGCAGATACCTGGTCAGTTCCTTCTCGATGACGGCCGGGTACGCGCCCATCTCGATCAGCACGGTCAGGAAGGTCTCGAACATGCCGTCGATCGCGAAGAACGCGTCCGGAAGCGCGACGCGGCGCACGACGGAGCAGAAGACGTCGCCCTCGTTCCACTGCGCACCCGCAAGCTCGGCTGCCATGGAGCCGTATCCGCGCAGGATCACCTGAAGTCCGTTGACTCGCTCGCACGAGCGGGTGTTCATCTTGTGCGGCATCGCCGAGCTGCCGACCTGGCCGGGCTGGAAGCCTTCGGTGACCAACTCGTGGCCGGCCATCAGGCGGATCGTGTGTGCAAACGACGACGGTCCCGCGCCGACCTGAACGAGCGCGGAGATGACGTCGTGGTCGAGGGAACGCGGGTACACCTGGCCGACGCTGGTCAACACGTGAGCGAATCCGAGGTGCTCCGCAACCTTCGCTTCGAGCTGCTCGAGTTTGGCCGCATCGCCGTCGAGGAGGTCGAGCATGTCCTGAGCGGTCCCCATCGGGCCCTTGATCCCACGAAGCGGGTACCGGTCGATCAGCTGGCGCAGACGCGTCAGTGCAACCAGCAGCTCGTCGGCGGCCGAAGCGAAACGCTTGCCCAAGGTCGTGGCCTGAGCTGCGACGTTGTGCGAGCGGCCGGCCATAACGATGGACGAGTACTCGGCAGCGCGCTCACCCAAGCGGGCGGCAACGGCGATGCCGTGGTTGTAGACGTGTTCGAGAGAACGCACGATCTGCAGCTGCTCGACGTTCTCGGTGAGGTCGCGGCTGGTCATGCCCTTGTGGACCTGCTCGTGCCCGGCAAGTGCGTTGAATTCCTCGATGCGTGCCTTCACGTCGTGGCGGGTGACCCGCTCGCGGTCCGCGATGGACTCGAGGTCGACGTTGTCGATGACACGCTCGTAGTCGTCGATGGCGTCGGCCGGAATGTCGATGCCCAGCTCTGCCTGCGCACGCAACACCGCCACCCACAATTGACGCTCGAGCACGATCTTGTACTCGGGAGACCACAGAGCAACAAGCTCCGGGCTGGCGTATCGGTTGGCAAGGACATTCGGGATGCGGCTCACGAGGCCTCAGTCTAACGGGGGCCAAGCAGTGCCGTTACCCCCGATAGAGACCGAGCTAGACCGGCGGCGCCATCACGTCGATCGATTCCAAGAGCATTCCCCTGGCCAACCCCCGTGGGTCCGGGTCGTACTCCCCCAGAGCCGTGATCATCGCACCGTCGACCATCGCGACGAGACGGCGCAATTGCCCCTCGGGAGCCGACCGGCCCGAGCGTCGAAGCGCATCGGTCAACAGGTCGTCGAGCTGGGCTCGTAGGCGCAACTGCACGTCACGAAGTGCGGGATGACGGGCACATGCCACAAATCGTTCGTAGCGCGAGATCAAACGCTCGCGGCTCTCCGGCCGCTTCTCTTCGTCTCCGAGCAGCAGCTCGACCAACAGTTCGACGGTTGATTCCGCGCCCCGCCGACGTTGGGTCACCGCAGCCACTCTGGCGCGCATCGCTTCCATGTCGGCGTTGCCGTTGAGCTCGACGGCACACGCGATCAGATCGTCGAGTGAGTCGAAGTAATAGGTCGTCGAAGCCAGTGGAAGGTCAGCTCTGGTTGCCACCGCTCGGTGACGAACGGCGTCGAACCCGCCCTCCAGCAAAAGTTCAGCAGCGGACGCCACCAGAGCCTGGCGACGTCGTTCGCCCTTGGGCGTAGCTGCAGAAGACACCACGACATCGTGCCAGCAGAGGGCACCTCCGCATGGCGAAACAGCTCGAAGACCCTGCTGTTTGTTACCCGAGCCACTTCTCGAGGCGGGCCAGTGCCTCCTGGATGTCGGCTGTCGCACCCGCGAACGAGAGTCTGACCATCCGGTTTCCGTGGACGGTGTCGAAATCGATTCCAGGTGCCAGCGCGACCCCGGTATCTGTCAGCAACCGGGCACACCACGCGGTGGCGCCCTCGTCGCCACACAGATGGCCGATGTCCGCGTAGACGTAGAACGCACCGTCGGCGGGAGCCAACTCGGTGATGCCCAGTTTCGGCAACCCGGTCAACAACAGTTCACGATTGACGGCGTACCGCTGAACGTGCCCGTCCAACTCGACCTTCGCCTCGTCCGAGAATGCCTCGACGGCGGCGTACTGAGAGATCGCGGGCGGACACACGGTCATGTTCGACGCGAGTCTCTGCAGCGGGCGCCGAAGATAGGTCGGCACCAACATCCACCCGAGTCGCCAACCCGTCATCGAGAAGTACTTGGACACCGAGCCGATCACGACGGATTCGCGTGAGGTCTCCCAGGCGCTCGACGTGTGCTGATCGCCGTATCCGATGCCGTGGTAGATCTCGTCCGAGATCAGAAGAGTTCCGTGCTGCTCGCACCACGTCGCCAATGCAGCGAGCTTCTCGGGCGAGATCACCGTGCCCGTGGGATTTGCCGGGCTCGCGACGATCAGACCGGCAGGCGGCGACGGCAAAGCCTCGAGCATTTCCACTGTCGGCTGGTATCGAGTTGCCGGCCCGCAGTCGAGTTCGACGACGTTGCAGCCGAGAGCGGCAAGGGTATTGCGGTACGCGGGATATCCGGGTCGAGCAACCACCACGGTGTCGCCCTCGTCGAACGCGGCCAGGAAGAGCAAGGTGAACGCCCCGGACGAACCGGTCGTCACCACCACGTCTTCGGCGTCGACGGCGATTCCCGATCGCTCGCTGTGGTAGCGCGCAATAGCCTCGCGTAGCTGCAGGATCCCGAAAGTCTCGGTATACCCGAGTAGTTCGGTGCCCAGAATCTCTCGCGTCGCACGTAGCACCGGTGCCGGCGCGGGCGTCGACGGTTGACCTGCCGCCAAGGTCAGGACGTCACCATGTGTCCGCTGACGTTCGGTCGCGGCCTTCCATACATCCATGACATGGAACGTCTGGATATCTGATCGACGAGATTCTGAGCGCACACTCCGACGGTAGTCGAACCGTGGTGCGGCAAGAAACGACGGCCACCCATTGTGACGATCCGACAGATTCAGGCGCTCAGCATGAGTCGATTCAACGAGACCTGGGCCACGTCCCTCGCGCAACATTGATCAACGACTTCCTTCGATCAAAAGGTGCATCAGATGAAAGCTCGCTCAGTGCCCACTGCGGCTCTGGTCACGATCGGCGTTCTCACGGTTGCCTCGTGCGGAAGCACCTCTGATCCTGGCGGCAATTCTTCCGGCGACTACGCGAAGGACGGCAGTTTCACCACGATCGTGAACACCGATCCCGGCAACCTTCATCCCCTGATCACCAATCTGACTGCCACGCAGGCGATCAACAGCTATACGAACGACTCGTTGTTGGCCATCGACCCCAAAACCCGCGCAGCGGGCTCGTATCTGGCCGAAAAATGGAGCGAGAACGGAACTTCGCTGAACTTCACCCTCAAAAAGGGGATCACGTGTGAAGACGGCACGACCTTCACTGCCCAGACAGCGGCAAACAACATCAACTGGGTCGTCGACACGACCAACGGCTCGCCGTGGTTGGGAGCATCCGTACCCGAAACTGCGGTAGCAACCGCTGATGGTGACGAGCTCACGATCAAGACAACGGAACCCGCGCCCTTCCTCCTCGAGCGCATCGGCGCTCTCAAGATGGCGTGCCAGGCAGCCCTCGACGACCCTGCCAGTGTTCGAGGCAGCAGCAACGGAACCGGACTGTTCAAGATCACCGAAGTAGTGGCCAACGATCACGTCACGCTCGAACGCCGCGACGGATACAACTGGGGGCCGAACGGCGAAACCACGTCGGACACGCTCGGAGTGCCCAAGACGGTCACGATCAAGGTCGTGACCGACGCCGCGACGACGGCGAATCTCGTCCTCACCGGAACGGTCAACGCGGCCCCGGTTGCCGGCGCGGATATCGAACGTGTGGAAGCTTCAGGCCTCGAGTCGATGACGTCCAACACCCTGAGCGGACAGTTCATCTTCAACCACAATGCGGCTCTCCCCACCAAGGACGAAGCCGTACGCACCGCACTCGTGCAAGCGATCGATCTCGACGATTACACGGACATCAACACCGGTGGCAAAGGCTCACGAGCTACGGCACTGGCAGTAGTCGATCCGCGGGCGTGTGACTTCGACAGCGTCACCGGTGTAGTTCCGAAGTTCGACATGGCCGCTGCGAAAAAGACTCTTGCGGACGCCGGTTGGAAACCCGGATCCGACGGTGTCCTGACCAAGGACGGTCAAGCGCTGCAATTGACGGTCATCTTTGCCAACTACCGCGACACCACCTCTGCAGCAGCAGAATACGCGATGAAGCAGTGGCAGGAGCTCGGCGCGAAGGTGGAGCTTCGTGGTGGTGACAACAACTTCATCATTTCCAACACATTCGCAGCGAAAGACCTTACGTCATGGTCGATCTCGATCGGACTGACCGTCCAGAGCGATACCCCCAGCATCTTCGTTCCGTACTTCGCCGGCCCCACCCCACCGTCGGGTGTCAACTTCGCATCGATCGACAATCAAAAGTACGCCGAACTGGCGGCGAAGGCCTCGGTTCTGCCCGGGCAGGAATCCTGCTCGGTGTGGAAGGAAGCGGAACAAGCACTGTTCACCTCGTCCGACGTCATTCCGGTGTCCACGTCGCCGAACTTCATGTTCTTCAACGGCGCAACGGCCCTGTATGCACCAGTTGGCGGCACCCTGGCCGGCCCTGGCATTCGCGTTCTGAAATAAGCCGGAAGACAAAGCTTTACGTCTGCATCTATTTCTCCGATTCGAAGGATCTACATGACTGACCGTCCATTTGTTCTCGACGACCTCCACCGTGTGGTCACACCCACTGAGACCTCAATCTCTCCCGACGGCACCGTGGTCGTCTTCGTTCGCTCGGAAATTGTTGCCGGAAAGGCAACTACATCGCTCTGGGCGGTGTCCCGCGATTCCCAGGCTCACCGCCTCACCGCAGGGCCCGCCGATTCTGCCCCTCGGTTCTCTCCGGACGGAACCTCGATTGCCTTCCTGCGTAAGGTCGGCGACTCCGCGCAGCTGCACCTGATCCCGCTCGCCGGTGGCGAGGCCGAAACTCTCACCACATCAGCATCACTCCCCCTCGGCGCCGGTGCAGCAGCCTGGAGCCCGGACGGAAATGCCATCGCGTTCGCCGCTGTGGTCTCACGCTCGGACTCCGCCGATCCGAATGCTCCCATCGTCACCGACCGACTCGGATACAAGGTGGACGGTGCCGGTTGGCTCGGCACCTTCCGTCGCCACCTTCACACCGTCGATCTGGAGACGAAGGCAGTTCGACGGCTCACCGACGGTGATTGGAATGCCGACGTTCCGTCCTGGTCGCCCGACGGCACGGCCCTTGCCTTCACCGCGAATCTCGAACCGGACAGCGATCTGAACCTCACGTTCAGCGCTTACCGCATCCTCGTCGACGATCTGTCGGTTCCCCCGCAGCGACTCGGTCATGCCACCGGAGTGCAGGGCTCCACACTGTGGCATCCGCAGGGAGATTCGGTCGTCGCCATCGGCACTCCCGAGGTCCGTGTCGGAACTGCAGACCTGATCCGGCTGTCCGTCCCCGGCCCAACCGAGACACCGGTCGACGTCACCCTCACAGCTCATCTCGATCGCAACGTGATGCCCGGTGCACCCGGTTACCCCGGCGGCACACCGGCACTGTCGAATACTCGCGACGAAATCGTGTTCTGCCTACGCGATCGTGGATGGACGCATCTGTACGCGGCCGACATCGAAACCGGCACCTCTCGATCCCTCGTCGCCAATCCCAACGAGGTCGTCTCGGCGCTCTCCGTTGCCCGTGACGCCCGCGTCGCCTCCGTCATCGTCACCACGCAGCAATCCTTCGGCGAGGTCGCACTCGTCGATCTCGACAGCGGCGCGGTCACCACGCTGACGAAATTCACCGCAGAAGCACTCCCCGAGGTGACACTGTTTGCCGCCGAGGAACGCGAGTTCACCATCTCCGACGGCCGCACCGTGCATGGTTGGTTGCTGTCCGCTCCCGAAACCAGTGGTGCCGCACCCCTTCTGCTCGACATTCACGGCGGACCGCACAACGCGTGGACCGGCGTTGCAGATACCTATCACCCCGCCCACCAGGTTCTCGCCGCCCAGGGTTGGCGCATCCTGACCCTCAATCCACGTGGGTCGGACGGGTACGGCGCAGACTTCATGTACGCCGTCAACGGCGCCTGGGGTACCTCCGACCAAGCCGACTTCCTCGAGCCGATCGACGCGCTTGTCGCCGAGGGACTTGTCGACGGGGACCGTCTGGCGATCACCGGGTACAGCTACGGCGGATACAGTACGTGTCACCTGACGTCCGCGACGGATCGTTTTGCCGCTGCGGTTGCCGGCGGGCTGATCTGCGATTTCAACGCCATGGCCGGAGTCTGCGATTTCGGTCCGCACCTCGCGTCACTCGCCACCGGCACGACTGTTCCCGAGAACTCCGCGGGGCTCCTGGCAGCCTCACCGCTCGCCGCCGTGAAGAACGTGGTGACCCCGACGCTGATCCTGCACGGAAAGTCGGACGAGCGGTGCCCGCTGGGTCAAGCCGAGGCCTGGTTCGCCGCACTGCGCCAGCAGCACGTACCCACCCGTCTGGTGGCGTATCCCGGTGCAAGCCACGGGTTCCTCGTCAACGGCTCGATCTCGCACCGAATCGACTACAGCACACGACTCATCGAATGGGTCAAGCGATACACCTCCGCGAAGCTGCCCAAGACCGGCCTGGCCAACGCGTCTGCCGGAGCCGACGCGTGGAAGCGTTCGCTGGACGTACTGTGTGAGCGTTACGGCGTCACCGGTGCTCAATTCGGTATTCTCACACTCGATTCCAACGGCAAGGAAATCACCCGTACGACGGTGGCTTCCGGCGTGATCAATGCAGACACCGGGGTCGAGGTATCCACCGACTCCCTGTTCCAGATCGGATCCATCACCAAGGTATGGACCGCGATGCTGGTCATGCAGCTTGTCGACGAAGGCTTGCTCGACCTGGACGCGACCGTCCGGTCGATTCTGCCCGATTTCGCACTGCAGGACGAGGAAACAGCTGCCCGCATCACGGTTCGCGCACTTCTGAACCATCGCAACGGAATCGACGGTGACCTGTTCATCGACAAGGGTCGCGGCGACGACGTCGTCGAACGCTACGTCGAGGGCCTGCGTGACTTCCGTCAGGTTCATCCACTCGAGGACGGCTTCGCGTACTCGAACTCCGCGTACGTCCTTGCAGCTCGTATCGTCGAGGTTCTTCGCGGCGGCATCTGGGACGACATCCTCAAGGAGCGGATCATCGATCCGCTCGGCCTCGCGCACACACTCACGTTGACCGGAGATACACCGAGATACTCTGTGGCAGCGGGTCATACGGGGAACTCCGTCGTGATGCCCGTCTGGCCGATCACGCGCTCGATGGGGCCCGCGGGTTGCATCACTGCCAGCATCGGAGATCTACTCACGTTCGCGGAACTCGGTCTTCTCGAAGGACAGAGCGTCGACGGCGTACGGATCGTGTCGGAAAATTCAGCCGCCGCGATGCGCACACCCGAAATCGACATCAGCGAACTGTTCCCGGACAAGTCGGGTAGGGGCTTGGGCTGGTTCCACGAAACCTGGTCGGGCGAAGAGATTTTCGGGCACGACGGCAGCACCATCGGCCAGCACGCGTATCTGCGCATCTTCCCCCGCCACAATGTCGCGATCGCACTGCTGACCAGCGGCGGCAAGGCCGACGGCCTCTACCGTGATCTCTTCACCGAAGCCGCGGCCGCGTTGGTCGGACTCGAACCTCCGCAAGCCCTCGCCCCGAACCCCGCGAGTGTGGAGTCGATTCCGGATTCGGTTCTGGGAAAGTACAGCTCGGGCGGAATAGCAATCGAGTTCCGTCGTGGAGAGTCCGCTGACGAGGCCGTGATCACCGTCATCGGCGACGTAATCCCGAATCCCGAGGAAGACGAGACAGCTCCGAAGAAGCCTGCAACGGTAGCCACTCTCGTACCGTCGCAGATCCCGGGGACCTGGACCACCCGTCAACCCGGGGCCGCGGGTTGGACGACGGTACGGCCGCACCGAGACGGAGTGTACGTCGGATTCCGCTTCCTACCACGGGTTAACGCGTGACGATGACCGATACACATACGATGACGGAAACACAGAACGCCGAAACACAGAACGCCAGCGAACTCGAGGAATCAAAGATGCAAGAACAGCTTCAAGAACTCGTCGATCAGTGGAGGGTCGAGGCAAACATCCCCGGCGTCTCGGTCGGCATCGTGCACGGCGACAAGGACATCGTCGTCACCAGTGGCATCGAGAGCGTCGAAACCCAACTCCCGGTCACCGACAAGACGATGTTCATGAT
Organism: Rhodococcus sp. NJ-530; assembly: GCF_003860625.1. NCBI lineage: Bacteria > Bacillati > Actinomycetota > Actinomycetes > Mycobacteriales > Nocardiaceae > Rhodococcus > Rhodococcus sp. NJ-530. The sequence continues at coordinate 1,051,404 of NZ_CP034152.1, read as the reverse complement.
CGGCTCCACCACAAAGGTGTTCGCCGCAACAGCCGCGATGGCACTCGTCGAGGACGGCCTACTCGATCTCGACACCCCGTTGGTCGAGTACGTCCCCGAACTGACCTTCGCCGACGAAACAGCCACGCGCACAGTCACGATGCGTCACCTCCTCACCCACACCGGCGGATTCACCGGCGACGCGGGCCTCTCGGCAGGCTGGGGCGAAGACGCCCTGGGACGCTCGGTTTCACGGCTGAACGAACTGCGACAAGAATTTCCCGTCGGAGAAGTCTTCTCCTACAGCAACTCCGGATTCGTTCTCGCCGGACATGTCGTGGCCAAGATCAGCGGATTGACCTTCGAAGAGCAGGTCAAGCAGCGCGTGCTCGACCCCCTCGACATGAAGAACTCGGCCTTCCTGCCCTGGGACGTGATGACCCACCGGTTCGCACTCGGTCACTACATCCGCGACGGTGTGCCGTTCGTGTCCAACGAAACCGGGCTGGACCGCGGCATGATCCCTTGCGGCGGAATGTGGTCCTCGGTGCGAGACCAACTCGTCTGGGCACGTTACGCACTGTCTGGCGAACACCCCGGCGAAGGACAGCCGCTCGACGAGTCCACCCGGTTGTTGATGCAGAAGCCGCAGCGTCCCGCCGCGATGATGTTCGAAGAAGTCGGCCTGGGATGGCTGTTGACTCGATACGGAACCACACAGGTAGTGCGGCACGGCGGAAACGTGAGCAACCTCCAGGTCTCCGAGTTCATGACAGTGCCCGAGAAGAACTTCGCCGTCACCGTGCTGACCAACGCCCTCGGCGGCGGAATCGGCAAGAAGATCGTCGACTGGTGCATGGCCAACCTCACTGAACTACCCACGCCGGCATCCCTCGACGTGGTCGAGCCCGAACCCGCTGCCGTCGACGCAGTCCTGGGCAAGTATCAGGCCGGCTCACTGACGATGACCGTCGCCCCCGGTGACGAGGGAATCGGCATCCGGATGGGCAGCGCGCAGGATCTCGGTGAATACGAGGACATCGTCTGGCCGCCGGCAATCCCGATCGCCTTCCTCAACGACCGTGACTTCGCTGCGCGCGCCGACACCACCCGGGCGTTGGGACGCTTCGTCACCGACGACACCGGTCGCGCCGTGATGCTCGAATTCGGCGGCCGCACCGCCAAGCGAGTGGCCTGATCCTCTAGACGGGTGACGCGGTCCGATTACGGGACCGCGTCACCCGTCTTCGTAAATGCACAGCCGAGAAGGTACAGACTGGACGCCATGAACTTCATCGGCGAGTCGATTCTGCACCCCTCCCGGTGGAGCGTGCGTGCCCGTTCGACCGTGGCTTCGACACTCGTGATCGCCTTCTGCCTGGTGATCGCCGGGCTTGCACTGGTTTTCGTGCTGGCAAACTCCCTGCATCTGTCCGCGCTGAACAGCTCCGACGCTCGCGCCACGCAATTGGTCCAGCAGCTCAACGGAAAAAACCCGGCTGATCTCGACCCTTCGCTTCTGTCCACAGACAGTCAGATCGGAATCGTGCAGATCGTCGACGCCGATCACCGAATAGTCGCCCAATCACCTGGAACCGACAGCGACCTCCTGTCCGAACGTTTTCTCGGCCCTGACGAGTCGGACGCTCTCGGAAGGGTCAAGAAGTCCGACGACGAGGACTACTGGCTGATCGGGCGAGGCGCTCAGACGCCGACCGGACCAGTCACCGTCTTCGTCGGCGCCGACCGCGAACCGGTTGAAACCGTGGTGACGACCGTTGCCGTTCTGCTAGCCATAGTCGGACCCCTGGTCCTGGGGCTGGCTGCGTTTGCCACCTACCGCCTCGTCGGTTCGGCCCTCGCTCCCGTTGAAAGCATCCGCGCTCGGGTAGCGTCGATTTCGAGTGGGCGTCAAGGTGAACGAGTGCCTGTACCGTCAGGGAACGACGAGATAGCCCGACTGGCAACAACAATGAACGACATGCTGGCGCGCCTCGACGAAGGTGCGCTGGCCCAGCAACGATTTGTCAGCGATGCCTCACACGAGTTACGCAGTCCGCTGTCCACGATCACGACGGCCCTCGAACTGGCACACCGACGCCCGGATCTCCTCGACGACGCGTTGATCGAAGACGCACTACTTCCCGAGGCGCGCCGAATGCGGCAGTTGATCGAAGACCTGTTGATTCTCGCACGCTCGGACGAAAGCGAACTCGAAAAGTTCGGCGTCGTCGTCGTCGACGTCGACGTCGACCTCGATGACATCTTGTTCGCCGAGCAGAAAAGGATCGACGGTATCTCCGAAGTTACGGTCGCCGCTGCCGTGGCTCCGGTTCGGGTCTCCGGAGACCCGAGAGCATTGACGCGGATGGTGCGAAACCTCGTGGACAATGCAGTGCGGCATGCGGAGACCCTCGTGTATCTCGAGTGCTCCGAAGCCGGAAACGAAGCCCACATCGTGATCGAGGACGACGGGCCCGGAATCCCTGAAGCAGAACGCGAACGAATCTTCGGACGCTTCGTCCGCCTGGACCAGCCGCGGTCGAGGCAGGGAGGCGGGTCCGGACTCGGACTCGCCATCGCGTCGGAAATAGTTGCGGCGCACCACGGAACCATTTCCGTCAACGAGAGAGTGGGCGGTGGAAGTCGATTCGAGGTGACGATTCCGGTACCGAACGACTGAAGATCAGGCAGTGCCGACAAAGCGGTACCCGACGCCTCGGACCGTTTCGATGCTCTGAGTTCCGAACGGGAGGTCGAGCTTCTTACGAAGGTAACCGATATACACCTCGACGATGTTCTCGTCACCTTCGTAGTTGGTGTCCCAGACAGAGCGAACGATCTCGGTCTTCGTGACCACCACACCATTGTTGCGCATCAAGAATTCGAGAACGCTGTACTCGCGTGGCGTCAGGGTCAATTCGATTCCCGCTCTGCTCACCTGATGTTTGGCCGGGTCGAGGGACAGGTCTCCAACGGAGAGTATCGCCGGACGTTGTGGAGCGCCGCGACGCACCAGTGCGCGCAGCCGAGCGAGAAGCACGACAAACGAGAATGGCTTGACCAGGTAGTCGTCGGCGCCGAGATCGAATGCATCAGCCAGGTCGTATTCGCCGTCCTTTGCCGAGAGCATGAGGATCGGCGTCCAGATCTCCCGGGCGCGTAGATCCCGCACGATGTCGTACCCGTGTTTGCCCGGCAACATGATGTCGAGAACGATCACGTCGAATTCGTCACTGCACGCAGTCGCGAATCCGTCGTCACCGTTGAGTTCGACGGCGGTCACGAATCCCTCGGCCACCAATCCCCGCCGGATCGTCTCGGCCAGGCGCACTTCGTCTTCGACCACCAGTACTCGCACCACCGGCCCCGTTTCGTCGCCACGCAGTTGTTCGGATGCACCCAGTAGAGCAGACGGTAGACCCAGGGCCGAGTTCCGTTCAGCGTTTCTTCAGCTTCGGATCGTCACACTGCATTCATGCCTGCAACTGTGTCGACCGTGCGAAACGTGGTCACCGAAGTCCTGGCCGAGAGCACCACCGCAGAGATCGCGGTTGCCGCAATCGTGGTGGCCGCAGCTCTGTTCGCGTTCGGTTCGATCTACCGAGCTTCCAGCGTTCGGTCTACAGCCCTTCGCACGTGCGGACTCGTGCTTGCACTGGTGACGCTGTCGATCCAGGTGTATGGAAGCGGGTGGTTGACGAGCTTCGACGGGCCGGTGACCGACTGGATGGTCGATCATCGGAGCGGCGCCCTGAACCAGATCGCGGTCGCCGTCACAGATCTCGGTAGCCCTGTCGCCACCGCGCTGCTCGGGATCACCTGCGGAGTGCTCATCTCATGGCGAGCGCGTTCGGTCGTTCCGGGCTTGATCGTGATCGGAACCGTTGGCGGGGCGGCGGTCGCCAGCACGGTAATCAAAGCGCTCGTCGGTCGCGAACGTCCGCCGACCAACATCCAGGTTCTTCTCGAGACCGGCCACTCGTTCCCCTCCGGTCACGTGACGGGCACAGCAGCGCTGTTCGGCATTGCCGTTCTCGTTGTGAGCGTCGACCGAACAGCGGCCGTCAAACGCCTTCTGATGCTCCTCGCCGTGACGGTCACCGTCGTCGTCGCGCTGACTCGCCTCTACTTGGGTGCGCACTGGCTCACCGACGTCATCGCCGGAGCCATTCTCGCGACGCTTGCCGTCACGGTGGGTGGAGCCCTCTTCCGATTCGTCGGCACTCACAACCAAGCTGAATCGACTACTGCTGCAATGCGCTCTGCAGAACCTTCAGCACTTCACGAGCCGCAGTCGGCCCGGTATTGAGGTAGAAGACGTCGTCGTCAACAGCGACGGCGTGGTTGGCGACCACACCACGTAACTGCGCCCACAACGGCGCGTTCGTCAATGTCGCCGGGTCCCCGCCCTGCACGCCGTAGAAGATCCAGTCGGCGTCCGCCACGTTCAACTCTTCTTCACTGATGTCTCGGGAAGTGTCGTCGAACTGCTGCGACTGCGGACGGGTCAAGCCGGCATCCTCGGCGATACTGCCGGTGAACGAAGGAATACCGAAGATGCGCAGACGATTTCCGTTCTGGCGCGTGAACGACACCGTCGGCGGCGACGAGAGGGAAGCACCGAGGGCCGCGGCATCGGTATTGAAGGTATCCAGCAGTGCCGTCGCCTGCTGCGTCTTACCTACCCCGTCGGCAACCAGCAGGAAGTCCTGCTTCCAGTAGACGCCGGTTCCCTGTGTTGCCACCGTGGGTGCGATGGCGGAAAGCTGGTCGTACAGCGAATCAGCGTCCTTTCCTGCAACATTCATCAAAATCAGGTCAGGATCGAGCGTGACGATCGCTTCGAAATTCGGTGTGAAGCGTCCACCTGCGTCAACGACATCACTTAGCTGAGTACGGAATTCGGGGTATGCAGACAACAAGTACGGAGGCACCAGGTCCGCACCGTCACCACGCGTCGAACCTGCGGGCACGACACCGAGCGACAGGAGTGCATCTGCTTGCCCGGTCGAGATGACAACAACCTTTTCGGGCTGCGATTCGATCGTGGTGTCCCCTTTGAAGTGTGAGACGGTACGAGGGAACTCGCCGTCCGACTTTCCGCTCCCCATTCCAACCGGGACTTCTCGCGGAGCGACAAACGCAGAGTCCGCCGGAGCCGACGCACTGATCTCGGCATCTGTGGGCGACGCGTCCTCGCTCGAGCAGCCACTGAGAGCTGCCACCAATGTCAGTGCGCCGATCAGCATTACACTGCGTGACTTCTTTCGAAAATTCATGATCGTGTCCCGTACGTCGTGAAGCATGACAGCTTCATCTTCCGTCATGGTTAGGTGACCCTACCCTTTGAAGAACTGTAAACTATATCTGTGTCAGATACAGTTCCAGGGCGTGGATCACACGGGGTCGATCGCTACTCCGATCGCATGCCCACCGCGGAAGAAGCATCGAGATCACTCATCGCTGCGGCGTTCGAATTGCGTCGAGCGCTGCGGGAATACATGGATACGTCGGGTACCGACGCGACTCTGCCAGAGGCACAATCCGAAGTACTTCACGATGTCGCACACCATCCGGGCACTCGCATCGGGGCGGTCGCCGATCGTCTCTCCAGACGCCCGAACACCGTCAGCACGCTGGTGCGCACACTCTCCGACAAAGACCTGATCGAACGGCGACCCGATCCCACGGACGGCCGAGTGAGCACACTTTTCGTGAAGAACGAACGAAGCGCGCGACGAGACCGTCGATCCGAACTACGCATCGGCGTTCTCGCCGAAGAATTGGCGTCCCTCGACGAGGGCGACCTCGACACATTGACCACTGCCGTCGGCATCCTCGACCGAGTCAATCGATCATTGCGAGATCACGCGCCGCGATGACGCTGCTCAGGTGACTTTCCCGCTCTTCTCGTAGACGTCGGCAAAACGCTTCATCTGCTCCGTGATGCCCGTCAGGCTGTACCCCGTACGAAGTTCGACCGACGCAACCTGACCCGAAACCACAGCCGGAAGCCTGGTGAAAGTCGGCGAATTGAGCTCCGGTGCATCCGACCAAGTCGGCGGAATCAGGAGGAGATCAGCCGGAAAGACGCCCGGCTCTTCCCAACTCGCCGACGCCCAGAAACCGTCCTCGCTGTCGAGCTTGGCGAATTCGACGCCCATCGTTTCGAGAATACTTCCGAGCGGAGTCCATCCCGGCACCGCGTAGTCAAGGCTCGACTCCAACGGAATCACGTATGCAACAGAGATGTTCGACCGCGAAGTGGCCAATTCACGCACCCGCTCACCGAGTGCACTCAACTCTTCCCGTTTCGCCGCGTAGACCGGTGAGGTGTCGGTGCCACCGATACCCTGGACCAACGAACTGAAGCTGTCCAGCGCCGCTTGCGCCCCGTCGGTGATCTTGACACCGGCAATGGGAGCGACCCCTTCGACGCGAGCGATATCGTCGCCCCAGATGCTGCCGAAGTTTCCACCGTTGTACGAACTCCAGATGTCGATGACTAGATCCGGGTCCACAGCCAGGAGTTTCTCGGCGCTGATGTCCGTGTCGGTCTCGCTGACATGGGCAATTCCACTGAAGTCGAATGCATTCAATGTTGATTCGTCCAGCCTGGAAAAGCCGATGATGCCGACCGGCACGACGCCGTATTCGAGCAGCACCGACGCGGTGTCTGCCGTCGCTACGATGCGTTCGGGGCTCTTGTCGAGCGAAATCTGCTGACCACGCGCATCGACATACGTCCACGCATCACCGTCGGACTTCGTGTCGGTCGTGGAGGTGCCACATGCTGCCAGCACCGTCGAAAGTGCCACTGCCACAGCCATGAAGATGGCCCTGCTACCGCGTTTCGAACGCGGCGCAACAAAATCGATCACTTCTGCCCCATGCTGTCGAGCGGGTCTCGGGAGAACCCCGAACCCGGAAAGTAAAGTAAGCCTCGCCTACATGGCTAACGGTAGAACGGATCAGGAGATGACGCAATCGCGGAGTTTTGTCAAAGAATGTCGAAATCCGATCAACGGTCCGCAGTCTTTCGAAATGCCATCGGCGTGACACCGGTGGACTGCTTGAAGGCGGCGACAAAACTACTGGGCGTCGAGTATCCGACCTGTTCTGCCACATCGGCGACCGCAACATCTTGGCCGAGTAGGGACATCGCCACGTTCATCCGAAGCAGTACTCGCCACTGGCCGAAACTCACGCCGGTGTCAACCTTGAATCGACGAGCCAAAGTGCTGGTGCTGACGCCGATCTCGTTCGCCCAGTCCCCGAAACTGCGTGGATCCTCCGGATGAGACAACAGGTCGCGTGCAATCCGGCCGACCGGGCCCGAATCTGGGATCTTCATCGCTCCGCGCTCGTCGCCGGGAACAACGAGGTCGAAGAACACTCGCTCGGCGCGGCGCCTCGCGTCGTCCGACATCTCGCGAGCACTCAGATGCAGAAACAACTCGTAGAGTAGCGGCGTGCCGTGTACCGCAACCGGGTGATCACCGAGCGAAGGCCCCTGCCCTACAGCGCAATACACCGTCAGGAACTGCGCACCCGCGGCAACGCGCACCGAGTGTCGATGCAGTGCCGGTATCCACAGCCCTCGTCCCGGCAACAACGTCCACATCTGGGCGCCTGAGCGCACAACCACAATGCCGGAACGAGGGAACAGAATCTCGTTCGACCGGTGTGCGTGGGTTTCCCATGTAACCGGTTGATCAGCGCTCGACGCTCCACCCCACAGAACCAAATCTTCGGGTTCGTCGTCCAATTCGTGTTCGGATACCACCAACTCGTCGATCGACGGCACGCCCCACCGGAGCCAATCGCCGTCGATCTCGGATTTTGTCCGCCTCACGTCTACATCCCTGAATCGAGCGTCGTCTGTCCAGGTGACTGTAACCGCTGCCCACGCCGAGCAGGTGCGGCAGGAAGTCGATCCACCGCACCTGCTGACGAGTCACCGCCCTAGTTCATGTCGTTCGCAATGATGTTCTCGATATTCCGTTCGGCCAGAGCGGTGATGGTGACGAACGGATTGACTCCCACATTGCCCGGTACGAGGGATCCATCCATGACGTACAGACCCGGGTACTCCGGCAGACGACCGTAGCCGTCGGTCGCCTTGCCGAGCACACAACCGCCGAGGGGGTGGTACGTCAACTGATCGCCCCACGTCTGCGTCGGGCCGAAGAGGTCGGTCCGGTAGATCGTGCCTTCCTTCTTGTTGATCTTGTCGAAGAGCTTCTTCGCCATGTCGATCGACGGCTGGTTCTGCGAGCGCTGCCAGTTCAATCCGACTTTGCCTGTTGCCGAGTTGAATTGGAACTGAGCACGTTGCGGATTCTTGGCAATCGCCAAGTACAGGCTGACCCACAGTTCGGTACCGGCCGGGAAGGGTGCGATTTCCGCAAAGACGGGAGCGGATGTGTCGGCCCAGTTGTCGATACCCATCACGGGGATCGCCGACTGCTTCGCACCGGTGGCGTCCCACATGTGATTGGCGCGGCCCACCATCACGTTGCCGTTGTGACCCCATTCCTGTCCAACTGCACCCGGCAAATTCGCCAGCTGCCCTTGCGCTTTCATCGCGACCAGGAGCTTGCTGGTCCCGATACTGCCGGCCGCGAAGAAGACCTTGTCCGCCGTCACTGTCTTGGTGCCGACGGTATTGCCCTGCTCGTTGATCTGGTTCATCACCACTTGATAGCCACCGCCGGTCGCGGCCGGGGCAACCGAGGTCACGACGTGCAGAGCTGAAATGGTGAGCTTGCCGGTGGCGGATGCCGCAGCGAGGTACGTTTTGTCCAGTGACTTCTTTCCGGCATTGTTGCCGTAGATGACCTCACTGACCAGAGCGGACTTGGTGACCTGGCCGGCAGCTTCCTGCTTCATGTAGTTGAAGTCGTAGACATTCGGAACGAACGTTGTTGTGTAACCGGATCTCTCAGCGGTCTTTCGCCCCGTCCGCGCGAACTTGTAGTACTCGGTCGATTCGAACCAGGCCGGGTCGATGTTGTTGACTCCGAGCGCAGCGTTGGCCCGCGGGAAGTACGTCGAGTACATCTCGTTGGAATCGACCCCGGGCAGGATCTCTTCGAAGTAGTTGCGCTTGGGTGTGACGGCCATACCGCCGTTGACCAGTGACCCGCCGCCGACCCCTCGGCCTTGGTAGACCTTGATCCCGCCGAAGTCCTCGGCGTCGAGAACGCCGACGTAGCGGCTGATGTTCTTGTCCACCGAGCCGCCGGAAAAGTGTGAAACCGGTTGAACTGTACGGTCTCTGAGCCAGAAGGACCGACCGTCGGGCGAGAGCATCGGGCAGAAGATCTTGCCGTCGGACCCTGGTGTGGTCCACGACTTCCCCATCTCGACCATGTGCGTGTCGATACCGGCCTGCGTCAGGCGAAGTGCTGCAACGGCACCGCCGTATCCACTGCCGATCACGAGCGCGGGGACACGGTCTCCGTCGTTCAATGCTCGTCTGGGCGCAGCGGCCGCCGTGGTCCACGAGGACGAGAGTGCGGCGGCCCCCACAGCTAATCCTGTTGCTGCCAAGAAGTTTCTACGCGAGAGCGTGGAATTGGTACGTGCGTGCCGTTCGTTGGATCCAGCGCGAATGCTCAAGTGTGCCCTTCTCTTTCCGTGACCCCCGCGCTGAGATATACCGGGAGAAACCGAACGAGAAGTCCATACTCGTGGGTAACTTCGAGGAACCGTTGATTTTCCATGAAAAGGGCCGATGAACAGAAAGTTCACCGGCCCTCCGAAAGAACGAGTCAGGGAATTGAGATGCGACCTTCGACGGCGCCGAGTCCGATGTCCTTGCGGAAATGACCGCCGGGAAGCTTGACGTCGGCGATCTTTGCGTAGGCGTCGTCGCGAGCTTCGGTCAGATCCTTGCCCACTCCGACAACACTCAGCACACGCCCGCCGGCCGAGACGACGGCACCGTCTTCACGCTTCTTGGTACCGGCGTGCAGGACTCCGTCGGCGTCGGCTCCGGTGATCACGTCGCCGGTGCGTGGGGTTGCCGGATAGTTCTCCGCGGCAATCACGACCGTGACAGCGGAACCGTCGCGCCACTGCAACGGACCGACCGAATCGAGTGTTCCGGTCGAGGCCGCATTGAGTAGGCCGCCCAGCGGCGTTTCGAGGAGAGCAAGCACGGCCTGAGTTTCGGGGTCACCGAACCGGCAGTTGAATTCAACGACGGCCGGGCCGTCGACACCGATCGCCAGACCGGCGTAGAGAAGGCCGGAGAAACTGCTACCGCGTGCGACCAACTCGGCAGCGACGGGCTTGACGACGTCATCGACGATCTGCGTGACCATCTCGTCGGGCAGCCACGGCAATGGGGTGTACGCGCCCATACCGCCGGTGTTGGGTCCGGAGTCTCCGTCGCCGACACGCTTGTGGTCCTGAGCCGGGAGCAGCGGGATCACAGTTTCGCCGTCGACAAGGCAGAAGAGCGAAACTTCCGGACCGTCGAGGAAGGACTCGAGGAGAACCGGGTGTCCGGTCTCGAGCAGTTCTGCGGCATGATCGCGCGCGGCGAGACGATCCGTCGTGACGACTACGCCCTTACCCGCGGCCAATCCGTCGTCCTTGACCACCCAGTTGGGACCGAAGCGGTCGAGTGCTTCGTCGAGCTTGGCCGGATTGTCGACGATCTCACTGTGAGCGGTCTTGACGCCGGCGACAGCCATCACGTCCTTGGCGAAAGCCTTCGATCCCTCGATGCGGGCGGCGTCGGCCGAAGGCCCGAAGCAGGCGATACCTGCTGCGCGCACCGCGTCTGCGACACCGAGGACCAGCGGAACCTCGGGTCCGATGACGACGAGGTCGGCTTCGACCTTCTGGGCCAGCGCGGTAACCGCGTCACCCGAAGCGACGTCGATGGGGTGCTGCTCGGCGATTTTTGCGATCCCGGCATTGCCAGGCGCGCAGATCAGGGCCGTGACACCTGGATCGCGAGCAAGAGAGAGAAGGAGGGCATGTTCACGGGCTCCCGAGCCGATTACTAGTACGCGCACGGGGAACAGACTACGGCCTGCGATAACAGCGCTCTCGGAGTGTCACTCACGGGGCCAAGGTCCCAGCGTTCGGCCTTTGTGCGAAATATCCGTTTCGAGATGAGATCATATGAATACCTGAATAGGTGAACAGATGTTTTCGGACACCTGTCCACCAAGGAAAGGACACCCGTGAAACTCCACAAACCAGGCGTTCTGACGCTCACCGCAACCGCCGCAATCGGCGCACTTCTGATCACGTCGTGCAGTAGCCCGACTGGCACCGACTCCTCGGGCAACAACGACGGCCTGGTCTTGGCCGACGGCTACGAGCTGGGCGGCTACAACCCGGTCGCAGGCTTCGGCGCTGCCGGTGAGGCCAAGATGTACGACGGCCTCGTCCGACTCACCGGAGGGACCGGCATGCCGGGATTCGAGCCGTCTCTGGCCGCGGAGATGCCCACTGCCAACGCCGACGCGACAGTCTGGACGGTCAAACTCCGCGACGGGGTCACCTTCTCCGACGGATCGACCTTCGACGCCGCCGACGTGGTTGCCACGTACAAGGCGATCCTCGATCCCGCTTCCGCCTCCGAAGCGCGTTCGTCGTACGACATGATCAGCGATGTCGTGGCCGTCGACGACAACACAGTCGAGTTCCGCCTCGCGTACTCGTATGCGCCCCTGCTGACGAAGATGCTGATCGGCATGGTCCCGTCGGAATCCCTCGCGACACCCGGGCTTGCCGCCGAATCGCCGTTGAACACCGCGCCTGTCGGTACGGGTCCGTACACACTCGTCGAACTCTCACCGGATCGAGCGGTCTTCGAGGCGAACGAGAACTACTGGGACGGTGCACCGGAGATCAAGAAGCTCACTCTCCTCTACGTTCCGGACGACAACACCCGCGCCCAACGTATGGTGTCGGGCGAGATCGACGGAACCAATCTCCCACCACTGCTTGCCAATACGTTCTCGGGCAAAGACAACATGTCGGTGACTGCCCATCAGTCAGCGGACTGGCGCGGTCTCTCACTTCCGACGAACAATCCCGTGGCAGGCGACAAAGCCGTACGGATGGCGCTCAACCTCGCCGCCGATCGCCAGTCGATGATCGACAACGTCCTGGGCGGACACGGCCGCGTCGCCGCCACTCCGATCCCCGAGGTCTACGGCGATTCGTACAACCCGAACGCAACCTTCGCCTACGACCCGGCCGAGGCCGAGCGAATTCTCACCGAAGCGGGCTGGATCGAAGGTGCCGACGGAATCCGTTCGAAAGACGGTCAGCGGGCGCAGTTCACGATCATGTACAACTCCGTCGACACCGTTCGACGTGATCTCGCTCAGGCATTTGCCTCCGATGCTCTCGCTGTCGGCATCGAGGTGGATCTCGAAGCGCTCTCCTGGGACCGCATAGACCCTCGAATCAACCAGGATTCGACGCTTCTCGGTGGTGGAGACGAACCTTTCGATCCAGACACGCAGGCGTACGACGCGCTGAACTCGAAGTACATAGCGCCCGGGGTCGGCAGCATCTACGACAACGCCAGCGACTACTCCAATCCAGCAGTCGACGCAGGCCTGGAAGTAGGACGCCGCAGCCTGGATCAGGCAACGCGTGACGCCGCGTATCGCGACGTGCAGCAGGCGTACGTCGAGGATCCCGGATTTGTCATCCTCGTATTCCTCGACCATACGTACGTTTCGAAGGATTCCGACTGGCAGATGTCCGGACCTGTACTCGAGCCACACTCACACGGTGTGACCTGGGGCCCGTGGTGGTCACTGCAGACGTGGGCCAGAGGGCAATGACAGCGGTCGACGTTCGGGTAGACGCGCGGCAATCGCTCGACCACCGTGGCAACTCCCGCCGAAAGGCCATCCTCACGATGGTCGGTCGGCGGGCGTTGTTCATCGTGCCGGTGATCGCCGTGGTGTCCGCGGGACTCTTTGCCGCCGCCGCGATCTCACCGTTCGATCCACTTGTCGGCTACCTGGGCACGCGATACATGACGACCAGCGACGCGGACAAAGCGTTGATCGCCGATCAGATGGGTTTCGACAACCCCTGGTACAGCACGTACTGGAATTGGCTCCAGGGCGTGTTCACCGGTGATCTCGGGATCTCCAGATCGTTCAATCAGCCTGTTTCCCAAGTTATCTCCGAGCGTCTGCCATGGACCCTGCTGCTGGTCGGTATCTCACTCCTCATCGCGATTCTCGCCTCGCTGACACTCGGTGTTCTCGCCGGAATCCGCAGTGGAGGATTCTTGGACAAGACCGTGTCCGGGCTGAGCGTCGTGGTCCAAGGACTTCCGCCGTTTGTCTTGTCGCTGGGTGCCATCGCGCTCTTCGCGTTGACTCTCGGCTGGCTCCCGGTCGCCGGGTTGACCGACGGGGGTGCCGATCCCACACCGGGACAGGTGATCCGGCACTTGGTCCTACCGGTGACGGTCCTCTCCATCTCGCAGATGCCGTGGCTCCTACTCGCGGTCCGAGAATCCGTCGTGGGTTCGAAAAGTGAGGGATTTGTCGCGGGCGCCGTAGCACGCGGAATCCCGACGCCGACCATCACGAAACGCCACATACTGCCGACCTCACTGGCGCCTTTCGTGAACATCGTCGGCGTGCGACTGCCCGAGCTGATAGTCGGGGCAGTGCTGGTGGAAGAGGTCTTCAGTTGGCCAGGGATCGCCGGCGCCATCGTCTCGTCAGCCCGTAACCTCGACATGGCACTGCTCGCGTTCCTCACCGTCGGTACGACATTGACGGTCATGCTCGGCTCACTGATTGCCGACGTCCTCGTTGCAGTACTCGACCCGAGAGTGAGTACCGATGGCTGAACGACGCTTCAAGATCGCCGTCGGCGTGCTGGTCCTCGTGGCGCTGTACGCGGCGTTGGTCCCATGGTTGGCCGACGTCGACGACCGAGTCACAGACTTCTCGGCGGCTCGCCTGGCTCCGTCGTTCGATCACCCGTTCGGAACTGACTCGGCGGGCCGAGATCTATTCGTGCGCATAGCTGCAGGCATCAGAACCTCACTTCTGATCGCACTCGCCTGCGCGCTGCTCGCCACGGTGATCGGCGTCGCCGTCGGCACTACGGCCGGACTGGTCGGCGGCTGGGTGGACAGGTTCGTCATGCGCGGCACCGATGCCGTCAACGCACTCCCCCACCTGTTGCTCGGCATCGTCATCGTCGCGATGTTCCGTGGAAGCATTGCCGCCATCGTGCTTTCGATCGCACTGACCCACTGGACCCAAGTGGCCCGGATCATCCGCTCCGAGATCTTGAGTCTGCGCGAGCGTCCCTACATCGACGCCGCCATTCTCGCGGGAGCCAGTCGACGTCACGTGATCATGCGCCACCTCGTGCCGGCGACGGCGCCACAGGCTTTGATCGCAGTCGTTCTCCTGCTGCCCCACGCCGTCTGGCACGAATCGACGTTGTCCTTCCTGGGATTCGGCCTTCCCCCGCACAAGCCCAGTCTCGGGACGCTTCTCGAAGAGGCACGCAGTTCTCTGCTCCTCGGCGGTTGGTGGACGCTGGCATTCCCCGCCGCAGTTCTCGTGATCGCCACCGTCGCAGTTGCCGTCGCCGGTTCGGCCCTGCGGACGATGCTCACGCCCCCTCGACCTTCGGAGTTGCGACTGTGAACCACGGCCTGCGCATCGAATCTCTCACCGTCAGGATCCCTCTACTCGGAGGATCGGTAGTTCACGCTGCGAGCGACATCGACCTCGACGTTCCAGCCGGCACGGTGACCGCACTTGTCGGGGAATCGGGGTGTGGCAAGTCGATCATCGCCACCTCGGTCATGAACATGTTGCCGCCGAATGCTTCTCGAACCGGAATGGTCACCGTCGGAACACCGGACCTCGAGATCGACGTCTTCTCCGGCACCGCGTTCCGTGGGCGGCACGTGGCTCTCGTTCCACAATCCGCCGCAACACATCTCACCCCCGTCCGGACTGCGCGATCGCAACTACAGGAGACGATCGACGCACTCGGCAGCGATCACACTTGCGATGCCTTGGCACTTCGCGTCGGACTCGATCCGTCGGCCCTGGACTGCTACCCGCACGAACTCTCGGGAGGCATGGCGCAACGCGTGGCCATTGCCGGTGCGCTGGCCGGGAATCCGTCGGTGATCGTCGCAGACGAACCCACCGCCAACCTCGACCGCGAACTCACCGACCACGTCATGGGATTACTTCGAGAGTGCGCTGACTCCGGGGCGGCTGTCCTGCTCATCACCCATGACCTTGCATCACTCACCCGCAGCGATGTCGCGGATCGACTTGCCGTCATGTACGCATCACGCATCATGGAAACCGGTCCGGCCGCGCTGGTGTTCAAAGATCCGCTTCACGATTACACCCGAGACCTTCTCGGCGCCTTACCTTCCAGAGGTTTGACTCCCATGCCGGGATCGCCACCGCAACTCACCGATCTCCCCGAGGAGTGCGTCTATCACCTACGACGCCCGGAGTCGAAACAATCCGGTGGCCCGACCGAACTGGTCACACTGGGTGACCGCACGTACCGAACGCTGCGGAAGGTGGGCTGACATGAGTCTGCAAGCTCTGGGAATCACCAGCGGTTACCGTCGCAACCGGCCAGTTCTCGAGAACGTCTCGCTCGAGATTCCGTCGGGAAAGCTGATCGGCCTGACCGGGCCTTCGGGCACCGGAAAAACAACACTTGCAAGGATTCTCGCCACGTTGGACGCACCGTGGTCAGGCGAGGTGCGGATCGACGGATCACCCGTCGTGGGTACCAAATTCTCGGTACCCGCGGCACTACGCGGGACGGTGTCCATGCTGTTTCAGTCACCTCGCGCATCGACCGACCCTCGGCAGACGCTCGCCTCGATCATCGGCCAACCGGGTGACATTGCCAGTAGGTCAATCGATGTGGCCGCGCTGGCAGCAGAAGTTGGCCTCACTCCCGATCTCTTGTCGCGCAGACCACACCAGGTGAGCGACGGCCAACTACAGCGCGTCTGCCTGGCGAGATCGCTGGCGCAACAACCGAATTACCTCATCTGTGACGAGGCGACGGCGATGCTCGACGCCGCCACGACGGCCGCGCTCATTCGGTTGATCGAGAGTCGCGCCGCCGAAACCGGCGTCGGTGTATTACTCATCAGCCATGATCGCGAATTACTCGGCGCCTGCTGCGACGTGGTCCACGACCTCGACAGTATCAGCGCTTAGCCCCTGCGAAATCGACCCTTGACCCGAACGTATGTTCGAGTATGATTTGGGCAGGGGATCGGGGGATTCAATGAGCGTCTTGTTGTCGGATGTGGTGTCTGGTTCTGCGGTGGGGTTACGCGGACGCCTGCGGCGGTTGTCTGCTGCTGAGTTACGTGCTGCTGCTGTCGAAGCGAGTGCGGAGATTCTGCGTCTCGAAGCCGTGCGGGTGGCCGTGGTGGACGAACTGTCGTTGCGGCCGGATGATCAGGTGATTGCCAGCCGCGGGGTGGGGTGCTGGTTGGCGGCCAACACGATGCTGCAGGTTCGGGACGGGAAGAAGATCGCCGCGGTGGGTGCAGCTTTGCGGCCGTTTCCGGCGGTGGCGGCTCGGTTCGATTGCGGGGACTGCTCGTTCGATCATGCCGTGTTGATCGTTGCGTTCTGTGAATCGCCGCCGAAGGGGATGCCGGAGGAGGCATTACCGAAGTGCATCGATTTGTTGTTGGCTGCGGCATCCGGTGTCGAGGCCACGACCACGAAGGTGCGGAATGTAATCGCGACGTTGGAGCGGTTGTTCGAGTCCGATGAGATTCCGCCCGCCGAAGACGTCGACCGGAACGAGCTCCGGATCGCCTCGACGCTCAATGGCCGGGTGGTGGTGCGCGGCGATTTCGACGCCCTCACCGGCGAAATGCTGCTCTCCGCGTTATCGAACCTGACGATGCCCACCCCGGCACCCGATGGAACCCCGGATTCTAGGTCGGCGGCGAAACGCACGGCGGACGGGTTCACGGAACTGATCCGCCGGTATTTGGACTGCGCGAAAACCGGTACCGATGGTGGTCAGCGTCCGCATGTGAACGTGCACATCAATGCTCGGGATCTGGCCGAGCACCGGGACTGCGCCGCAACACCCTCCACTGCTGATGACGGAATGGCTGTATCGGATCTCGATGTCGGGCACATGCCCTGGCTCGGACCACTGTCCGTATCGCAGACCAGGCTTCTCGGGTGTGACTGTTTCCTGTCCACGGTTCTGCTCGACGATCACGGCGCACCGCTCGATGCGAAACCAGGAAAGAGGTTGGTCAACGCCGAACAACGCGTCGCGTTGATCGCCCGAGACAAGGGCTGCGCCTTCCCCGGCTGCACGTGCGTACCCGCCTGGACCGATGCGCACCATATCCGGCACTGGGCCAACGGTGGCCCGACGGTGATGAACAACCTGGTCCTGCTGTGCCGTTCACACCACCGACTGATGCACCGGAAATCAGGGTTCGTCGGGAAATGGGAAATCCGCATCGGCGCCGACAACAAACCCTGGTTCATCCCGCCACCCTCGATCGACCCCGGGCAGCAACCCAGGCCGGCGAACACCACCTTCAAAACCTGAGGACGAACCTCAGGCATACAACTTCACGCCAGGTCCGCATCGGAGGAAGCACCTCCGATGCGGACCTGGCGTGCGTTCCTGTTGGTCAGCCTGCAACCGTCAAGTCGTAGAGGGTTACTCCGTCCACCGTTGTGGCGGTGAAGTTTTCGGTCACCCACGTCGAGATAGCGGTAGCGGTGCCTTCGGCGTTCATACCGCCACCCATCCCACCGCCGGCGATGAAGAAGTGAATCTTGCCCTCTGCCACGTACTGCTGGAACTGCGCGAGCGTCGGCGACGGATCGCTCCCGTTGAACCCTCCGATAGCCATGACCGGTGACTGCGTCGCAAGCTGATAACCCGAGGCGCTGTTGGACCCGATTGCCGCGGCTACCCACGTGAACTGGTCGGAGTTCTCTTCGAGAGTGGACACAACAGCGGCTCCCGGCGTGCTGCCCTGCAGTAGGCCGCCGGCACCGCCTCCCATTGCGCCTCGCGTCCCGTCGGCGGTCGGCGTGGTACCGCCCGGAACTGTTGCACCACCGGGCATCTGACCCATTCCTGCAGGGGGCGTGCCCGGCATTCCGGTCCCAGCCCCGTCAGTCCGACGGTTACCGCCATCAGCCGAGCCACCGAATCCACCGAATCCACCGCGGCCACCGCCGGGCCCGCCCATTCCACCTTCGACGCTCGGTCCGGCCGAAACTATGGAACCGGTATGCGGAGTATTGATCGTGTCGATCGCGTATGCAGTCGGACCTGCCAGACCGGTGAAGATCGCTGCGAGAATCACTGCCACAGCCAATCGACCTCGCGTCACTGCCGGAATCAGCACTGCCACGGCGCTGACGATGCCGACCACCAGAATGGTCCAGCGAAGCCACGGTACGAACGAAGGCGAGCGTCCGAGCAGTACCCACGCCATCGCGACGGTTGCGGCCAAGGACACCGCCAGAATGATGCGAACCCAGAGGACGTCACGATGACGCCACGCCACTACCGATCCTGAACCGATCAGCGCGGCGATCGCCGGCGCCAGCGCAACGGTGTAGTAGGCGTGGAAGATTCCCGCCATGAAACTGAAGGTCAGTCCGGTCACCAACAGCCACAGTCCCCAGACGATGAATGACGCGCGCTGTGTATCAGCGCGGGGTGCCCTGCCTCGCAGCACGATTCCAGCCACCAGAAGTATCAGTGCAGCAGGAATCAACCAGGCGATCTGTCCGCCCTGGGCCGATTCGAACAGTCGGGTAATGCCGGTACTCCCCCACATACCACCGCCGGCCCCACCACCTGGTGCCATACCTCCCCGGCCATACCACCTGCGGCCTCGCCCATGCCGGGGAAACCGCCCGCAGCAGCGCCGGCCGCAGCATCACCAGCACCGCGCATTCCGCCGCCGCCGACGCTTCCGGTCTCGTTGCCGCTCAAGCGTCCGAGCCCGTTGTAGCCGAGCGTCAGTTCGAGAATCGAATTGTTCTGTGAACCACCGATCCACGGACGCGAGTCGGCCGGCCACAGTTCGACGATTGCCAACCACCATCCGGCGGAAACGATCAGTCCGCCCAGTGCCGCGAACAGTTGGAGTACGCGCTTACCCAGTTTCGGCGGTCCGGCGATCAGATAGGTGAGCGCCAGCGGTGGAACCACCAACATGACCTGTAATTGCTTTGTCAGGAAACCGAATCCGCAGAAGATACCGACCAACACGAGCCAGCGGGTGCGGCCGTCCTGCACGGCGCGCATCATCGCCCACACTGCTGCGATCATCAGGAGCACCAGCAGAGCATCCGGGTTGTTGAACCGGAACATCAGCGCCGCTACGGGTGTGAGCGCAAGTACCAGGCCTGCGAGGAGGCCGGCGGCCGCACCGAAATACCGTCGAACCGTTCCCCACAACAGTGCAACCGATCCGACCCCGAGGAGTGCCTGCGGCACCAACATCGCCCAGGAATTGAGTCCGAAGATGCGAACCGACAGCGACATCAACCACAGGGACATGGGCGGCTTGTCGACGGTGATCGAGTTGGCAGCGTCCGAGGAGCCGAAGAAGAAAGCCTCCCACGACACCGAACCTGCCTGTACCGCAGCGGCATAGAACGAGTTGGCCCATCCGGACGCGCCCAGGCCCCAGATGTAGGCAACTCCGGTGCCCACTAACAACACTCCCAGCGCCCACGGTTCCCAGCGCACCTGACGTTGCGGTTCCGGCGCCGGCAGCGGCGCGGCGAGTGCCTCTGCAGTGGCGGTCATCGATTGGCTCCTACGGATTGTGCGGTGCGAAACACCCAGCGCAGTGCGATGAATCGACTGACTGTGGCAACAAGATTGGCGATGACGAGTACGGCAAGCTCCACATGCTTGGAAGCATCGGGCGCCATGACGTCGAGCACGAACAACGATCCGCTGGTGAGCAGTAGACCGAACCCGAACACGAGCAGGCCCTGCATCTGGTGACGAGCGGATCCTTCCGACCCTCGGATCCCGAAGGTGAAGGCCCGGTTGGCGGCGGTGTTGAATACCGCGGTCACCAGCAATGCGACGGCGTTGGCCCACTGCGCACCCATGATCGAGTGCAGAGCGAGGTAGAGCAGCGCGTACGCGAGCGTCGAAATGACTCCCACCACGGCAAAGCGTGAGAGCTGCCCGACCATTCCTCGTGGAACTCCGGGAACCAACGGTTCACGTCCGAAACTAGCCCTGAGCTCGGCCAATGGAAGGGAACCAGTAGACAGTGCTCGCCCGACACGGACCACACCTTTGAGGTCGGCAACTGCCGTGGCAATGATGTCCACCCGGCTGTCCGGGTCGTCCACCCAGTCGACAGGGACCTCGTGAATCCGCATGCCCGCTCGCTCGGCCAGCACCAGCAATTCGGTATCGAAGAACCACCCGGTGTCCTCCACCAGCGGAAGTAGTTGGCGTGCAACATCGACGCGCATGGCTTTGAATCCGCACTGGGCGTCGGAGAAGCGAGCATGCAGTGCGCTTCGGAGGATGAGGTTGTAGCTACGTGAGATGAACTCACGCTTGGGGCCGCGCACCACGCGGGACGATCGTGCCAGCCGGGAACCGATGGCGATGTCCGAGTGTCCGGAGAGCAACGGAGCAATCAACGGCATCAGGGCGTTGAGGTCGGTCGAGAGGTCGACGTCCATGTACGCGACCACGTCGGCATCGGACTCGCTCCATACCTGCCGCAGTGCTCGACCACGACCCTTCGCATCCAGGTGGACGACCCGGACGTCGTCGAATTCTTCGGCGAGGGAACGGGCGAGTGCCAACGTGCCGTCGACACTGGCGTTGTCCGCGATGGTAATTCGTGCAGAGAATGGCACCTGCGTGCGTAAATGCCGGCGCAGGCGCCGCACGCACGTCTCGAGGCCTGCCTCTTCGTTGTATACCGGGACGACCACGTCCAGCACTACAGTCGTCGCGGAGACCTCCTCTGCGTCCGTGCTGCCCGCGGTCTGCATGGCTTCTGTCGTCATGCGTCCTAGATTTGTCGGGCCGGCTCCGACGAACCTGCGTCCAGCCTGGGAGTTTCCTGGCAACCGGACGCGGGCTAATCTCGGGGTATGCCTTCAGTCTTCAGTGCCATCATCAACGGGGATCTACCAGGACGTTTCGTGTGGGAGGACGAGGACGTCGTCGCGTTCTTGACCATCGCGCCGGTAACGCAGGGCCACGTGCTTGTGGTTCCGCGAGCCGAGGTCGATCAGTGGCAGGACGTGGATCCTGAACTCTTTGCCAAGGTCACCGCTGTTGCCCGCAACCTCGGCCAAGCCGTGCGTAAGGCGTTCGACGCGCCTCGGTCGGGTCTCCTCATCGCAGGTCTGGAAGTTCCGCATCTTCACGTTCATGTTTTCCCCGCATACGACATGGGGAACTTCGACATCAGTGGCGCCGACACCTCGCCGTCACCCGAATCTCTCGACGAGGCACAGACCAAACTCAAGTCGGCGCTACGCGACCTCGGCTTCGAGGCAACTGTCTCGACTCGTTGATCGCATACCTTCGACCGAATTTCGCTGGCCGATAACTGGACTCCCCGCCGCAGCCTCCAACGGAGGTTGCGGCGGTCGCATTTGTCGCTCCTACCGACCGTGACCTGCGATTGCACACCGAACAGTCCGTTTCGCGCTGTCGCGCGAGCACGAGATTCGCTGCTACCGTGGGTCGCTGGTCCGGGACCTAGGGCCCTAAAACTGGTTCACGTGTTAACAGTCGGAGGACAAGGGAGCAATGCAGGAACGTGCCAAGATCAGTCGCCGACAGATTCTTCAAGGTGCTGCTGATCGGTTCGAAGTCACGGGGTACGGCAGCACGAGCATGAATGACATCGTGTCCGCGGCGCAGATGACCAAGGGCGCGGTCTATTTTCACTTCTCGTCCAAAGACGAACTGGCTCAGGCGGTGATCGAAGAACAGCACCAGATCTCGATCAGTGCCTTCACCGCAGTTGCAGCCACAGGCGCACCGGCACTGGAACAGCTCGTCATGGTGTGCCACGAGATGGGCCGCCAACTCGTCGCAGAACCTATTGTTCGTGCGGGAATCCGACTTACCCTCGAGTTGGCCTCTGCCGACGGTTCGCAAGGCCCGTACGTCGTGTGGATCCGCGAGCTTCGAAAACTGGCCGAGGCCGCGAAGCTCGAAGGCGACATCCGCGACGATGTGGAGCCGGAATCGGTGGGTCGCGTGGTGATCTCGGCATTCACCGGCGTTCAACTGGTTTCGAACGTTCTCACCAGACGAAGCGATTTGAACGACCGTATCGACGAATTGTTCACCCTCCTGTTGGCAGGCGTGGTCTCCGACAAGCGACGCAGCGCCGTCGCCGAACTGGTCGGATGTCGCCTCGAAACTTATGCGTCCTGATCCGGAGAACACCCCGACGCCCGGATGATTCGGCGCATCAGCACCGAACCGTGCGCCAACCTTCGTCGATTCGTACAAGACCCCCCGTCGTCGACTCACTATCGTCAGATCCACGAATAACCCAGATACATGGATACCGACGAAAGGGCTTCTCGAATGACCGAAACCGCCACGTACGTTGAGAGCGCACAGCAGGAGATCGCTGCTGTACTCGCCGAAGCGAAGACCGATGCCTACGTCCACGCACGCGACATCGATTCCGGCGAAGAGTTCGGCTACGGCGCGGACGAAGGTGTCATCCTCGCCTCCGTTTTCAAGATTCCTGTTGTGCTTCAGTACGCCCGTGAAGTAGCGGCAGGCACCCTTGATCCGACCGAGCACGCCACGGTGACCTCCGAGTTCCGCTCCGGCGGCATCGGTATCGGCGGCTGCGCCGACGACGTGACTGCAAGCTGGCGAGACCTCGCTCTGCTCATGATGAGCTTCAGCGACAACGCCGCCACGGATTTCTTGTACGAACGTCTCGGACTCGACAACATCGTCGCAACGCTGCGCGGGCTCGGTTTGGAGAAGACCAACTTGGTCCGTGACTGCCGAGGCCTCTTCAAGACGGTCTACGACGACCTCGGCGTCGACAAGGGCACCTTGCTGGAAATGCCCCCCATCGAAATTCTTCGGACAATTTCCGTCATGGATCCCGCCCGCTCCAATTCCAGTACTCCTCGTGAGATCACAATGTTGCTGGCTGCAATCTGGAGGGACGAAGCCGGCCCCGCATCGGCTTGTGAAGAGGTCCGAACCATCATGAGCAAGCAGGTCTGGCCGCACCGCCTTTCGTCCGGTTTCCCCGACGAGGTCACTGTCGCCGCCAAGACCGGAACGCTGGGACTGGTACGAAACGAAGCCGGCGTCGTGGCGTACCCGGACGGCAAGCGTTACGCCGTCGGTGTCTTCACCAAGTCCCACGAGCTCACCCACCGCGCCCCGAAGATCGACGCCTCCATCGGAACCGTCGGCCGCATCGCTGTCGAAGCACTTCGCAACAACAGCTGATCTGAACCCACTGACAAAGAATGCGGGTCGCGCTGAGAAATCAGTGCGACCCGCATTTTTTGGCTTTCGAGCTAGCGTGGACCGCGCAGACGAAGATGCACCATCAACCGGAAGCGGACGTTGGGGTCGTCGAGATCCAACGCGGCCATACCCTTCAACTTGCTGAGGCGATACCGAAAGGTGTTGGGGTGCACGTGCAATGACGCCGCGGCGTCACCGACATCACCGAACGCGTTGAGCCACGCATCGAGAGTGTCCACGAACGAGGTCGCATGAGCGGCGTCGTGGCTGGCGATCGCCTCGATCGGTCCGAGGTCCGAGAACCCTTCGGCTGCAGCTTCCGACGCGATCTCCAACAGGATGGCATCGACGTGGACGCTACTGAAGGTGGCGACGCTGCCCGACGCTCGTCCCGCCAACAACACTTCGAGGGCATGTTCGGCGTCGCGCTTCGATCGGCTCAGCTGCGCCGGTCTGGTCACGACCCGGCCGATCCCGATGATCGTGTCGCCGGACGCTCCGGTGCGGTCCAGGAAGTCCGAGGCCACACGGAATGCCTGCAACTCGGCTTCGGCCGGGGAATGCCCTCGTACAGACAGCACCGCGTAGCCGGTTCCGTTGACCAAGGCTGCCGCCGACTGCGAGTGGACGGCGCCGAGGTGCATGGCCAGAGCGTCGGTCAGTCGCACCACGTGGGCGGCATCGTCCGGCTTCGACGATCCCTCGAAAGACCTACGACCCAAAGCCATCACGAGTGCGGGGCCGGTCCCGAGACCGAGGCGATTCATCGCGTCGACCGCACCTGACCCACCGTCGAGAAGGGTTGCGATCAGGTCTGCACGCAGTCGGCGCTCGGCGTCGGCGCCGCCGCGCAACCGCAACATCTGCAGCGCGATCAACCCGGCAGAATCGCGCAACGCACGCATACGGTCGTCGGACATCGGCTCACCGGTTGCCACCCACATGGAGCCGAGGAACTCGTCGCCAGCTCTGATGGACACGGCGATACGACCCATTTTGGTACCGAGGGTCTCGGCCGAGACCCACACCGGATCGTCGCTGCGATAGAGCCGGTCGAAGACCCCGGCCTCTTCGAGCACTCGAATGTACTGGTCAGGAACTTGCCGCTCCAGCACGGTCGCGATACGTGGACCGTCTCCTTCTTCCTGGCGGCCGGAGAAGGCGATGACCCGTGAGCTTCGGTCCTCGATCGTGATCGGCGCATCGAGAAGTGCGCTGACAGCGTTGGCGAAGGCGAACAGATCGCCGGCCGGGCCGCCTCCGCGTGAGTGGATGTGCCCGACTTCGTTTCGGGCCGAGAGCACCGAATGAAGCAGGCTTGTCAGCTGAACCCACGAGACTCCTCGCGCCAAGGCCAACAGCACGACGCCCGAGGCGATGACGGATTCGCGGTCCGCATCGCTGACCTCGGCGGTCACTCGCGCGACCACCACGCGTACTCCGCGCTCGGCCAGGCCGGCCACGGACTCCGCGATACGTTCGCCTCCGGTGACGCCGACGAGCAGCACCATGGAGTCCGGTGTCGAGGGTGAGTCGTCGTCGGGGTCGTGAATGACCACCGAGGCGATCTCCTGGACCGCCTCCGGGTCGCCGACAACCGGATTCAGCACCGTAGTTCCCACGTCTTCGAGAAGCCGCACCAAACTGATGCGAGGTCGTACGGTGCCCACGTCTATCACTCCTTCGTCCGGTGAACGAAGTGTGTCATAGTGATTCGTCAAAGCCGATCCATGCCGATCCATTCGACCGACGTGGTAATTGCTTCGAGCAGGTCGGGGATCGGTTCGACGCCGATACCCGGTCCTTCCGGAACCTTCACGTAACCGTTGTCGAGTACGAACGGCTCGGTGATGTCTTCGGCGAAGTACCGGTCGGAAGCCGATGTATCGCCTGGTAGGGCAAATCCGGGGAGCGCGGCAAGCGCGACGTTGGCGGCCCTGCCGATTCCGGTCTCGAGCATTCCGCCGCACCACACGGCAATTCCGTTGGCCTTGCAGACGTCGTGGATACGACGCGATTCCAGATAACCGCCCACACGTCCCGGTTTGATGTTCACCACGCTGCACGCACCGATTGCCAGCGCGTCGGCGGTGACCTTCGCGGAGGTGATCGACTCGTCGAGGCAGACCGGCGTCCGCATCATCTCGGCCAGCCTGGCGTGGCCACGCAGTTCCTCTTCGGGAAGCGGCTGCTCGATCAGCAGGAGGTCGAAGTCGTCGAGCCGCTGGAGATGGCGGGCGTCAGCCAGGGTGTACGCGGTGTTCGCGTCGACCTGGAGGAGTACGTCGTCGCCGAACCTCTCGCGGACTGCGCGAACCGGCTCGATGTCCCAGCCCGGTTCGATCTTCAGTTTGATGCGCAGGTATCCGGCATCGAGGAACCCGCCTACCTCCTCTAGCAGCTCATCGATCGAATTCTTGATACCCACCGAGACACCCGCGGGTACGCGATCGACTACTGCACCCAGGTACGAAGACATGCTCGTCCCGGCAGCCCGTAACTCGGCGTCGAGAAATGCGGTTTCCAATGCCGCTTTGGCCATGGGGTGCCCGGCGAACTGTTCCATCGTCGCGCTCAGTGCGTGCACGTCGGGATCGGTGAGTTCACCCAGAGACGGAATCAGGAACTTACGAAGGACTTCGGCGGCGCCGTCCGTGTATTCGGAGCAGTAGCGAGGCTCGGACATCGCCACGCACTCGCCCCAGCCCTCCGACTCCGAGGTGACGACCTTGACGAACAACACGTCCTTGGTGGTCTCGGTGCCGAACGAGGTACGGAACGGCGCTTTCAACGGCATTGCCGCCCGGCGTAATTCAACTCCTTCGATCTTCACGATGTAACCTCCGCTGTTGTCCTGCCTGCCTGTGTTCCCGGCGCACGGTCCAGCACGTACTTTCCGGTTCTGGTAACTGCGAGAACCACTCCGTTCTCGGCGAGCACACCACCGAGAGTCTCGCGGACTGCCAGGCGCCAGTCGTTCGCTGCCGTCGGGTCCGACTTACGCAGTGTGTACACGTCATTCGGTGTAGCCACCGTGACGAATCGATTCTTGGTCGACTTCAACACGGGCAGGCCGGCTTCGGAGACGGACAGCAGTTCGCTCGCCCCCAAGGACTCGGGAGTCGGGACTTCTCCCGAACCGGCGACGACGTCGGCAACCTTGCTACTACCGATTTCCCAGTCGATCAACAACCGGTCGCTGTCTGCGCCGCCGTTGAGGCTGTCGTTCATCGGCGCGTAGAAACGCGGCAGATACTGGATCGGGAACGCACCGAGTTTCGAGACGTTGAAGTAGGCATTGCGTGCGACGAGCGGGTCGAAAGTCCACCGCACGTGGAGAATTCCCCGTTCCAGTGCCCACGCACGCTGGAACAGTTTCAACGCGAGGCCGATGTGCCCGTTCTGCACGTTCGGGAGGATCCCCGTGATGTGCGAATGCAACGAACGGTGTTGCGGTTCCTCGAAGAATGCAACCGAGCCGCCGATCAGATCCCCGCCACGAAACGCGCCGGCGACGTAGTTACCGGAGTGTGCGAGCGCCTTCATCATGTCCCGATGGACGGGAGGGTTACCGCTCTCCGGCTGCCATACCTTCTCGAACAGACCGAATACCTGTTCCAACTCGGCATGCCCGGTGACGGTTTCGATAGTCACACATGCAAGCAGAGCGGCCTGCTCGGCCTGGCTGATTGCCTGCCGCATCCGTGAAGGCGATACACCTCCGAATGGTTGAACGGTCTTGCGTTGGACATTGTTCGGCGACGTCATCGTCACAGTCCTCCCTCCAGGATTCGAGTCACCAGACCGGCCAACAAGGTGGCGCGCGGGATCATCTGATCTATCTCTACGTGTTCTGTCGCTGCGTGGGCACCACCGCCGACGGCACCGAGGCCGTCCAACGTGGGAGTTCCGACTGCAGCGGTGAAATTTCCGTCCGACGCACCGCCGACTGCGCAGTCGCGAAGCATTCCCAACCCGCTCTCACTGCTGACCTGGTGAGCGAGAAAGTACAGCTTCTCCGAAGACGCTGATTCCAGTGGCCCACGGTTGGGTCCTCCGGATACCGAAATTCGGCTTTCGGCCAGCGCCGGTGTCAGTGCACGGATCGAACGGTCGATGCGTTCCTGTTCCTTCGCGGACCACATTCGAACGTCACACCACAGTTGCGCTTGCGCTGCAACGGTATTGGTGGTCGTGCCGCCACTGATCACGGACGGAACCACCGACGTTCCCGCCGCCGGGTCCGCGAGCTCCACCACGGCCTGAATCTGGTGTGCGAGCTCCACTACAGCGTTCACACCTCGTTCCGGTTCCAGTCCGGCGTGTGCAGCGCGTCCCTCGATGTCGACGCAGTACAGCGACATACCCTTGCGCGCGGTCTTCACTGCGCCGTCGGCTGCGGCTTCGAGGACCAGCACCGCGTCGACCTGACGTGCTTGCTCCTCGATCAGTGCGCGCGAGGTCGGGGAGCCGATTTCCTCGTCGGAATTGAGGAGCACGACCACCCCGTCGAGCGACGGAAGCGATGCGAGCGCGTGGAAGAGCTGGACGATGCCGGCCTTCATGTCGAAGACTCCGGGTCCGGTGGCGATGTTGTCGGTGACAGACCAGGGCAACTCCGCGAGCGTTCCGAGCGGCCAGACGGTGTCGAAATGGCCCAGGAGCATCACCTTCGGCTCCGCGCCGAACGACCAACGCAAGTGCTGGCGCCCGTCGATGCGGATACGTTCGGGGGTGCTTCCGAGGTGGCGTTCGCCGATTTCGGCCACCACGTCCGCACATGCATCGACTGCGCCGAGATCGGAACTGGGCGACTCGGCGGTTACCAACGCCGCCAGGTCTGCCACCATTGATTTCTTGTCCACTCCGACGCTCTCCTGTCACCGACTTGCAACTTCGCAGTCAAGCTTGGTCGAAGCGACCCTGTCGGATCTTGTCCAAGACTCCTGTCCTTCGGGCTCGGATTCGTCGTGTGTCACGAACAGCTGGGTGTCATCAAGCAGGTGTGTCAGGTACCGATCTCTGTTCGGGCGGCAAACAGCTCGGGAAAGAAGCTCAACTCCAGCGCACGTTGCAGGAAGCCGGCACCACCACTCGAACCGCCGGTCCCCTTCTTCATGCCGATCACCCGCAGCACGGTCCGAAGGTGCCGGAACCGCCACAGCTGAAAGCTCTCCTCGAGGTCGACCAACTCCTCGAACGCCTCGTACGCCGTCCAGTGCTGTTCGACGTTCTCGTAGATTGCTTTGACCAGCGGAATCAGTTCGTCGTTTCGCACGTAGGGCGCGCTGACGTCTCGTTCGAGAGCCGACGCCGGAACGTCGTACCCCTGCCTGGACAGGTACCGCCAGAACTCGTCGTACAGTGTCGGCTCCCCGAGCAGGGTCTCCAACAATCGATGGGCGGACGGATCCGATTCGAACACCTTCAGCATGCCCGCGTTCTTGTTTCCGAGCACGAATTCCACGGCGCGGTACTGGTACGACTGGAACCCCGATGAGTTGCCGAGAACGCCCCTGAACTCCGCATACTCCGCCGGCGTCAGTGTCGCCAACACCGACCACTGCTCGGTCAAGGTGGCCTGAATGTGTTTGACACGTGCGATCCGCTTGAACGCAACCCGAATGTCGTCGGCAGCGATCGCTGCTCTGGCCGCCCGAATCTCATGGAGAAACAGCTTGAGCCACAACTCGCTGGTCTGGTGCTGAATGATGAACAAGAGTTCGTCGTGGTGTTCCGGCTCGCTCACCGGGTGCTGCGAATCCAGGAGGGTATCGAGTCCGAGGTAGGCCCCGTAACTCATCTTCCCGGAAAAATCGGTGACGACGTCGTCTTCGATCTTTCGTGTGCCGTCCGTTGCCGACATCTTCGGTCTCCTTGTCAGAATTTCGCCGGGGTCTGCGGAACGATCATGGCCACCAATGCGGCAGCGCTCGTCGCTCCGACCAGGACTCCGAATGCAGCCATGTACGAGAACTGGTCCACCATCCATCCCATCACGAGCGGGGTGATGAAACCGGCGAACTGACCACAACCGTTGATCAAACCCATTCCGGAACCGAGGAATTCGGCCGGAAGTGCCCGCAACGGCATCGCGAAGATCGACATCGAACACAGACCGCTGATGCCTAGAGCCAACGTCTCGTAGAACGTGAACATCGCGACGGTGTCAGCGGTGGTCATCAGGAACAAAAGGACTGCCGACGTGGCCATACACGGAACCAGAAGGATCCTGGCCCGGTCGTGGAAGTACTTGTCCACCAACCGCCCGCCCACAATCGTGGCCAGCGCCGTGACGATGAAGGGGATTGCGGCAAAGATTCCCGTGTCGATCAGCGAGAGTCCCTTGTCGTTGAGCAGATAACTCGGCACCCAGGTCATCAGCCCGTACGCGGACATGTTGGCCAGGCAGAACAGAATCGCGAACTTCCACACCGACGCGGACTTGAACACCGCGGCGCGAGAGTGCTCGCTCGCCAGAGGTTGCAAGGCTGCCTCGGGATCTTCCGAGATTTCCGTGTCCAGCGGTGCGGGCAGCACCAACCACACCACCGTGCCGATCACTGCGCCGACGATCGCCACCAGCCAGAACGCGTCACGCCACCCCACGGCCATGAGGACCGGCGCGATGATCAGCGGTGCGATGCCGGGGCCGAGGTTGTTGGCGCCGAGCATGAAACCCATCGCGGTCGCCCTGGTTTTCGGACGCGTCCGCTCAGCCAAAGCCTTGAACGACGCCGCTGGAAAGAGCCCCTGGCTGATGCCGAACATCGCACGCATGACCATCAGCGAGACGAGACCCCACGCGAACCCTGTCAACGCTGTGAACACCGACCACAGGATCAAAGCAACGATCAACAGGGGCCTGGGTCCGAAGCGGTCGGCCAACATTCCGCCGGGGACCTGCCCGAGCATGTAGAAGATCGCGAATACCGAGACCACGCCACCCAACTGCGTACTGCTGAGCGAGAATTCGTCGCCGATCATCGGAAGCGCAAGCCCGATCATGACGCGATCCACCATGTCGATCAACCAGATGGTACTGAGCAGCCCCACCGTAACGGTGGTCGTACGACGAATCGACCTGTTGTCCATCATATTTCGAACCGGACCGTCGCTCGCCCGCGACGGTCCTTCCACTGTGACGCGTTCCGCCTTCATCAAGCCTCCCGAATTGTCTTGTGCCGTATGGACTGGAACATTGAAAAGACTGATGAAGTGTGACAGCGAACACGTCTACCGCATTGGTCCGTTTCACCAATAGCCGAAGCAACGTTTGGTCGGTCGGAACATGTTCTGCCCCAAGAGATGACAAATGCCGCCGGCGCACACGGCGTCGGCGGCATTTCGCGATGGAGTCGCTACTTCACTACGTGCGATTGGCGACTGCCACGATCGTCGAGACGCCTGCGGCTGCAAGCCGGGCATTGACAGTGATCAGACCGAGAATGTCGTCGACGCTGCCGAGTGTGTGCGAAATCGTACGATCCGAAATCCGTCGCGAGCCGGGAACAGCCTCGGCGAGTTCAGCTCCCGTGGTGGTGGGGTGAACGATCTCGAGGGTCCATTCGTCACGCAGCTCGACCGGCTTCAGTGTGTCGGCCTTACGCACTGCGCGCTCGGCTCCTGCTCGGATCTGCTCGCACGCCAGCGACGGCGGCAGCGAATTGGTTGCCGACCATCCATGTGCCTTCTTGACCTCGACGGTCTCGGTTGTCGGCGAGGCCGCGTCGACCAAGCCGCAGATGATGTCGTCACCCGTCACCAGGCCGACGGGAACGCCCTGGGTGGCAGCGTAGAGGGTGTTGACGTCGGTCTCCGAGACGGACTTGCCGTCG
The DNA here is from genome assembly GCF_003860625.1 of Rhodococcus sp. NJ-530. Lineage (NCBI taxonomy): Bacteria > Bacillati > Actinomycetota > Actinomycetes > Mycobacteriales > Nocardiaceae > Rhodococcus > Rhodococcus sp. NJ-530. The sequence goes on along the minus strand of NZ_CP034152.1, from coordinate 1,020,040 downwards.
AGGCGGACGTCGGCGAACAAGCTCGAGAACGTGTGCGCCAGGACGCCGGGCCCACCGGCCGGTGCGTGATAGCCGACAAACAGAGCGACGTCGTGATCGGACGTCAGTCCCTCCGCCATGCACTGCATCTTCGGTGTTCCGAAGATCAGACGCGCCCGTGGATCCAGGTCGGCGTGAAGCAGATTGTCCATCGTTCCGTGGCTGTCGTTGACCAGGACGCTCGTCGCACCGGCGTCGAACGCACCGGCGATCGCAGCATTGGTCTCGGCGGTCATGAGCATCTGCGCACGGTGGTAGCCGCCACCGCCGCGGATCGTCTGATCGAGCGTCGCGATACCCGCGATACCCTCCATGTCCACCGAAATATAGACGTGCATTCCTGTCCTCCATCGATCTCAATCGGCTGAATTGATAACTTCGCTTTCACCTTCACACTCGAGCGCATCCGTTTCTTGTCCGCTCGAACGGTGAGTCGGCCTCCATTTGGGACGTTCACACCAGAATCCGATACCCGAGCCGTGAAACCATCGGGACATTCGCCGGGCCAGGCGGTTCGACCAACGACAGGAGTGCAGCGCTGATGCAGGTCCACGACATCGTGTTCACCGGCGGCCGCGTCGTCGATCCCGCATCGGGGACCGACGAGGTTCGGGGCATCGCGATCACCGACGGCAAGGTCTCGGCGTGGGGTCGCGACGCGATCGAAGCCCGGCAGACGATCGACGTGACCGGTCAGGTCATCTGCCCCGGATTCATCGACCTGCACAGCCACGGACAGGAAATCGCCGAGCAGCGACTTCAGGCATTGGACGGAGTCACGACGGCCCTCGAACTGGAAGCCGGCGTCATTCCTGTTGCAAAGGCATATGCCCGGGCCGGCGCCGAGGGCCGCCCGATCAACTACGGCTACGCGACGTCGTGGGCGCACGCCCGAATGATCGAACTCTCAGGGGCCGATCCCGACGGCGACATCAGAACGCTCCTGCACCATCTCGGTTCCCCGAGCTGGCAGGGCGAGCCCACCGCCTCTCAGCGCGCCCACATTCTCGAACTCCTCGAAAACGATCTGGCCGCAGGCGCTCTCGGCATCGGCGTGGTGGTCGGGTACGCGCCGAAATCCGATCCGGTGGAGTACCTACAGGTGGCGGATCTCGCGGTCCGAGCCGGTGTTCCCACCTATACCCATGCGCGCCCTCTCATCTCGGCCGATCCGTCGAGCCCGGTGGATGGTGCCGTCGAAATCGCCCGTGCAGCAGCCGAAACCGGCGCACACATGCACTACTGCCACGTCAACAGCACCTCGGGAATGCACGTCGACCACGCGCTGTCGGTGGTGGCACAGGTTCAGGCAGCCGGATCGCGCGTCACGACGGAGGCGTATCCGTACGGTTCCGGGTCGACGGCCGTCGGAGCTGCGTTTCTCGATCCTGACAAGCTGCACCTGATGAATCTGACACCACGGTCGCTGACATTCGTACCCACCGGTGAACGTATCGCGGACCGCAAGCAGCTGGAACATCTTCGGGCCACCGACCCCGGTGGGTTAGTGCTGGTGGAGTTCCTCGACGAGAACGACACCGTGCAGCGCGAATTCCTCGAACGGGCGATGACTTTCGATCGCGCCGCCATCGCGAGCGACGCGATGCCACTGACCTGGCCCGGCCGTTCGCCTGCCGACGCATTGCAGTGGCCACTGCCGAAGAAGGCACTCGGCCACCCCCGCGGCGCCGGCACCTATGCACGTGCGATTCGTACGCTGTACCGCGAGCGTCGGCTGCTGTCGCTGTCGGAGATCATCGCGCGCTGCTCGTTGATCCCTGCGCAGATTCTGGAGGAGTCGGTTCCCTCGATGGCGACGAAAGGTCGGATCAGCCCCGGTAGCGACGCGGACATCCTCGTTTTCGACCCCGAGCGAATCACCGACAACGCCACGTACATCGACGGCACCCGCCCCTCCACCGGTATCAGCCGCGTGCTGGTCGGCGGAGTACCCGTCGTCGAAGACGGTGTCGTGGTCCAGGACGCGTTGCCTGGTCGCCCGGTACGCCGCTCGTAGCCGGATCTCACTCTGACCTGCATAGTTCTGACAGAAAGTCACCACACATGAACACATCGTCTGCAATCAACGGCACAATCGATGCCATGACGGATTTCGCGAACCCCCCGATCGGTTGGCAGCACAAGGCCTTCGGCACCGACCTCGAAGGTCGCGACGGTTCCGACCTCGAGCCGCTGGGGATCTCGGCACTCGACGGCAACCTCCTGCTACCCGTGATGACACTCAACCGTGCAGCGATCGCGCACAATGTCGACCTCATGGCACAGTTCTGCTCCGACCACGATGTGGATCTGGCGCCTCACGCGAAGACCACAATGAGCCCCGAACTGGTTCGACGGCAACTCGACGCCGGGGCTTGGGCGATGACGGCGGCAACCGTTGCGCAGGCACGCATTCTGCGTGAGTTCGGTGTGGACACCATCATCATCGCCAGCCAGGTTCTCGATCCCGCCGGTATTCGGTGGATCTGCGACGCCCAGGCCACCGACCCCGATTTCTTCGTCACCACCCTCGTGGACTCGGTCGAGAGCGTCCGCCTGATGGAACAGTTGATCGCGAAAGTCTCACCGGCCAGCCGTATCCGGGTTCTCGTCGAACTCGGCTACGACAGCGGACGCGCGGGCGCTCGCACTGTCGAGCAAGCACTCGACGTCGCACGCGCAGCATCGCAGGCACCTTCGTTGATACTCACCGGAGTCGAGGGGTTCGAGGGCATGATGCCCGGAGCCTCGGTAGCAGCCCGCCGTATCTCCGTCGATTCGTATCTCAAATCCGCGCGGGTTTTCACGGAAATCTGTGTGGCCGAGAACCTCTTCGAGAACAACTCCGCGAAGGCTCCCCGGCCACTGGTCACTTTCGGCGGCAGCGCATTTCACGATCTCGTTGTGCGCGAACTGGCCGGACGGTGGGCACTCGACAACGGTGTACGCATCGTGCTGCGCAGCGGTTGCTATATCACCCATGATCACGGTCTCTATGCCGAAACTTCGCCGTGGGCTGACGGTCCGCGAACTCTGCAGGGAGCCGCAGAGGTCTGGGGCGTAGTGCTCTCCATACCTGAACCCGGACGGGTGATCCTGGGCTTCGGCCGCCGCGATGTCGGTTCCGACGCAGGCTTTCCCATAGTCCTGTGGCGCCGACGCGACGGATCCAACCGATCAGCGCGAGAGCTGACGATCACCGCACTCAACGACCAGCACGCGTACGTCGACGTTCCGGCTGACTTCGACGTGAAGGTCGGCGATCTGCTCGGTTGCGGAATCTCGCATCCCTGCACAACATTCGACAAGTGGTCACTGATTCCCGAGGTCGATTCGGATTACCGCGTCGTCGGTACGGTGCACACCTACTTCTGAGGGGACCGGTTGCGGTAATCCGGCGTCAGTCGTCCTTCGGGTCACGCGGCAATTCGACGCGGAACGTCGTCCCCTGCCCGAGGGAGGTCTCGACGCTGACGGTTCCGTCGTGCGCTGCAACCAACGCCGAAACGATGGACAGGCCGAGACCGGCGCCCCCGGTCTCACGGGTGCGAGAGGTGTCGGCGCGGTAGAAACGCTCGAAGATCCGCGCGGCATCCTCGTCACTCAAACCCTGACCGGTATCCGAAACCTCGACCACCGCGGAGTTCTCGGTCGTACCGACACGAACGGTGACCTGCGCATCCGGCGGCGTGTGTTTGATCGCGTTGCCCACCAGATTGGCAACTACCTGACGCAGTCTGGCCTCGTCACCATGCACTTCGGGCAGGCCTGGGCCGCCGGTCATCTGAAGTTCGACAGTTCGATCCGGTGCGATCGCTCGCGCCGCCTGTACCGAATCCGCCGCAACTGCAAGCAGATCCACAGGCTTGTTCTCGAGTGGACGCTGTTCGTCGAGTCTTGCCAGCATGAGCAGATCTTCGACCAGAAGTCCCATCCTCGACGCCTCGCCCTCGATCCGGTTCATCAGCGTTTCCGTATCAGTCATGGCGCCTTGGCGATACAACTCGGCGAACCCACGAATAGTCGTCAAGGGTGTGCGCAACTCGTGGCTCGCGTCGCCGACAAACCTACGCATCTTCTCCTCGGAACGCCGGGCCGATTCCTCCGAAGCCTCGGTCGCGGCAAATGCGTGCTGAATCTGCGCGAGCATTCCGTTGAGCGCCACGGACAGTCGACCGACCTCGGTGCGGTCATCGCGCTCCGGAACACGTCGATGAAGGTCGCCGGCGGCAATGGCAGCGGCAGTTTCCTCCACTTCGACAAGCGGACGGAGGCTCCGACGAACCACGAAATACGCTGCGCCGCCGAGGATCAGCAGGACAACCAGGCCGATGCCGAGTTGCAGGCCGACCAAGTCGTCGACGGTCTGCTCGTTATCCGTCAGTCGCACACCGATAGTCGTGGTCGTGCCGTCGCGGACCGTCGTGAGAACCCGCCAGTTCACGTCCGAACCGTCGCTCGATCCGACGGTGATCGGGCCGTTGGTGGAATCTTTCGACAGGTCGGGTTCGGTCGTCGTCGACTTGTCGTTCAGGATGATCACCCGTCCGTCCGGGGTCACGGTCCGAACGAAGAAGGGGCTGGGTGGGCGGGTGCCCGGGCCGACGTCACTGGGCGGCTGCAGGTCTCTGCTGTGCGGCTTTGCCCAACCGTCGACCGCTTCGTACAGCGTTTTGTCGGTTCGCTGGGTCAGTGAGTTCTCGAGAGCAGAAGTGACCGCTACACCCGACGCCAACAGACCCAGCGCGGCCAACACCAGCAAGGCCGCAACCAGGGTGAAGCGCAGCGGCAGTGAATGGAGACGGAAACGACCCCGCTTCGGAAGCTGATCGTTTTCCGCGGCGGCGATCATTGCCGCGGTTCACGCATCACGTAGCCGACCCCACGCAATGTGTGAATCAGCGGTGTCTCCCCCGTGTCCACCTTGCGCCGCAGGTAGGAAACGTAGGACTCGACAACTCCGACCTCCCCACCGAAGTCGTAATTCCAGACGTGGTCGAGAATCCGCGGTTTGCTGAGAACCGTCCCGGCGTTGACCATGAAGTATCGGAGCAGTGTGAACTCGGTGGGCGAGAGTGCAACCAACTCGCCCTTCTTCCAGACCTCGCGGGTGTCGTCGTCGAGTTCGATGTCGGCGAACTTCACCCGCGGCGACTGCTCCGGCGCGACACCGCGACCGGCGCGGCGCAGGATGACCCGCAACCGCGTCACGACTTCTTCGAGGCTGAACGGCTTGGTCACGTAGTCGTCCGCGCCGAGGGTCAGGCCGCTGATCTTGTCGTCGAGCGAATCCTTCGCCGTCAGAAACAGGACCGGCGCGTCCACACCGTCGGCGCGCAGGCGTCGAAGCAGACCGAAGCCGTCCATCCCGGGCATCATGACGTCGAGAACGATCGCGTCGGGACGGAATGTCCGTGCGACGTCCAGGCCTTGGGCGCCGCTCGAAGCAGTTGCCACCTCGAAACCCTGGAATCGGAGGCTCACGGAGAGCAACTCCACGATGGTGGGTTCGTCGTCGACAACGAGGATGCGAGCTTCGGGGGTCTTGTCGGTCACGAGAACCATCTTCTCCCCTGCCACTGGATTCCCGCTGTATGTTCCCTGGGAGCTTCCTGTGAACGGCCGAGTGCATGTGATGGACTAGGTACAGGTGAAAAGCCGGGTGCAGGTGAAAAGCCGGGTGCAGCTGAAAAGCTGGGGTGCAGGCCCACGAATCGGAAGGATGCGGCATGTCACTACCCCCACTGTGGAACATGGAGTGCTTGACCTGGCGTATTCCTCTGTTCACCAACAACTCCGATACCGGCGAGGATCCCGGCTTCGCGCCACCGGAGTCTTGGGCACAGGCCCTCGCAGGTGTTGCCCAAGATCTGCGTTGCCTGCGATTCGGACCTGAAGTTGTTGTCGACCGTTTGATCTGGGAATTTTCGATCAACAGCGACTACAACGTCACGATCGGCTGGCAAGGCACACGTGACATCAGCGGATTCAGCTACTTCAACGCACTGTCGATGGAGACTGCATTCGCGGACGCTGCGGTGTGGGTCGCCGACGCAGTTCAGACAAATTTGGCCGGCTACGACTTCGTTCAGTGGCCGAGTCGAGGACGCCATCTGCTGGTTCCTCGACTTCGAGACGGGGAACCGGTGTGGATTGATCCGCACGGCGATGTGACGATAAGTCGTATAGGCGAGTTGTGCAAAAATTCGACGAATTATGCAGCAACGTAGCCCAGTTCAAATCGCTCAGCTCTACGGTCCTGTGGCGTCCGCGCTGGTCGGCGGTGTGGTAGCCGCGTACGCAGTGGCCGAGTCCCGAGTTGACGACTTCTCCTTCTCCGACGCCGGCGTTATCTCGGTGGTGATCACGCCGCAGTGGGCGGGAGCAACTGCCGCTGTGGTTGCGGCCGTCGGCGTAGCGCTACTGCATCGCTGGGGACGTGGCGGTCTCGCGAGTGTCTTCGCTGTAGTCGGCGCCCTCGCCATCGCGCTACCTGCATTCGTCCCCGTCTCCGCCCAGATTTCGGTGACTCTGAACGCAATCGGAGCAGGCGCTTTCCTCGCGGCAGCGGCATTTCCGACGAAGGGTCACCGCGGAGCACAAACCGCTCTCGGACTCGGCGTAACCACGACGACCCTGTACTTCGGCGCAGCGGACTTATGGCGCGATCGCGTCCCCAGGTGGTCGCTCACACTTCCGGGCGATTCCTACCCCGTGCCGTCCACGGTTCCCGTCTGGATTCTGCTCGCCGCAACTCTTCTCGTGGGTGGAGTCGCCGCACTCGCACGACCGAATCAGGAGCCGGGCGACATCGACGCACGCCTGGTGAAGCTGGGAGTTGTTCTGCCCCTGGTATTCACGGCCCTCTATGTGTGGTTGGACTCGACGACATCACCTGGGTCATGGGTGATCGCGGTGGTATTGGCGGTTGCCGTTACCGTCGCACTGGCTTGGCGGTTGCCGCCACACGACGGTCGTTTCGTACTCGTCGGACTGGCAGTCAGTGCGGTTTCGGTCAGCTCGATTTCCTTTCCATCCGACTGGACCTGGGCGATGCCCGCGGGAGCTGCTGCCCTGGCGTTGGGCGTCGTCGTCGGCTGGAGAAGACCGATGCCGCAACTCGGGCTGGGACTCCTTGCCGTGACTGCACTCTCGGGATTGCTGGATGCCGCCGCGACCACGGTTGCCTACGTCCTCGTCCTCCCGCTTGCGCTGGGACTGGCCGTCACGTCATGCATGCCTGTTGCCGTCGGAGCAGTCTCGAGCGGGGCGATGTTGCCCGTCGCTTTCACGTTGTTCTCGGTTTCACCGACCTTCTTGGACCCGGGCTCGCGGGAATTCGGGTGGTCTACCGGTCCGCTCGTCGAACACGGACCGGCCGCCGTGAACACGCCGATTCCTCTGGCTGTTCTCGCTGCGACGGCGACGATCGTGGTGGCCGTGACGAGCATCCATCTGAAGCGGGTTCGACCGGCGGTGGTGACCTAAATCGCCAGCTGATCGGGTCGGAACGCAGAATTCTGTTGCTATGGTTGGGTGGTCAACGACGACATCCGGACGAGCGCACCGTACCCGGCCAGCGAAAAGACGGTGCCTTGGGAGTTGTTCACCATGGCATGGATCGTGCTCGTCATTTCCGGACTTTTCGAAGCTGTCTGGGCTACCGCCCTCGGTAAGTCCGACGGATTCAGCAAGATGTCGCCTACCATCGTCTTCGTCCTCGGCCTGATCGTCAGTATGGCCGGCCTCGCGTATGCAATGCGTACCCTTCCCATCGGGACTTCCTACGCGATCTGGGTCGGCATCGGCGCCGCCCTGACTGTGGGATATGCGATGATCACCGGCGCGGAGTCCACGTCGATCGTCAAGATACTGCTGATCCTGGGCATCGTCGGCTGTGTCGTCGGTCTGAAGGTCCTTCACTGACCGGCGATCCTGGTGAGTGTTTGTGTGTTACCGGTTACAGTTAACGCATGAAACTGCTGGAGATGCTCACGCTTCCCCTACGCGCGGGCATTGCAGCCGCAGAGATCAGTTTGGGAATCGCCGAGCTGACGGTCACGACAGTTCGTATCGCCGTCGGTAATACCGGCGCGGTGACGGCGGGTGCTGCCGGCTTGGCAAGCCCCGCGGACCCATGCAGATGATCCAGCAGTTGTCATCACTCACCGCTGACGATCGGCCCATCGGGCAGGCCTTGGCCCCCGGTGGGCCACTCGATCGACTTCTCTCTCCCGGCGGTCCGGTCGACAAACTGACTGCACCCGACGGCACTCTCGAACGACTACTCGCTCCCGGCGGACCACTCGAAAGACTTCTTGCCCCCGGCGGACCGCTGGATAGGGTGCTCGCCGAGAACGGCGCATTGGAACGCTTGCTCGCGCCGGACGGTCTCCTCGACCGAATGATGGCGGAGGACGGTCCGCTGGAACGCCTGACAGCGCAAGACGGTGCCGTCGAACGCCTGACTGCCAAGGACGGTGTCATCGATCGCGCACTGGCCGAGAACGGCATCCTCGAAACACTCCTGGCAGAGAACGGCGCCTTCGAACGGCTCATCGCCGAAGGCGGCCCGCTTGACCAGATCGTTGCACTGTCCGACACCCTGACTTCCCTCGCCCCCAACCTCGAGCGGATGAGCGCGAGCATCGAGGTCCTTCAGGAAACCGTCGGAATCCTCAGCGCTGCAGTCGGTCCACTCGGAGAACTTGCCGGCAAACTTCCCAATCGGTGGCTCAAGAGCAAGAGCGACCGCCCAGGGCCTGACCTTCCGATCGAATCGGCATAACAAACGGTTACTCCCCGATTACGCGGTCAGTTGTTGATCACGATGTTGAGGTTGATGATGATTCCGCCGAAAGTCAGGATCGTGTTGGCCAAGCCAACGGTCATTCCACTGTTCAGAGCCGCGATCAGTCCGTTCATCGTCGTATCCCCTTCACTGTCTACGGGTTACGCGTACAAGATTGTGCGCTGGCGCTGACAATAGGCCAAGTTCGTGACCTGCGCGCCATTGCGGAGAAAACTTGTACCCCGGTCGCAGTTTCCACGTTAACTGTTGCAGGACAACATAATTCCAAGATCGGCGCACTACCCGCTAACGGCCGAATCAAACATCACGATTGGGCATACGCAGTCCACTTCACATAACCGTCCGCCCCATCAGACACTTGTCCACCGAAACAGAGTGCACAACAGTTAGTCCGGTGCAACAATGAGACGAATCGGACATGCCTGCGACGTGATGGGGAAGGGTGGTTGAGACAATGACGGCGCCGCGCATCGCCAGAGGACACCGCGGCCCCACCGGGGGCCGAAATTCCGCGTCGCAGGACAGCCTGGACGCCGCCTCGGACGCCCTGCAATCGCTGTACGCGCACCTCGATCCACATGCCCAGGCCGAGCAATTTCTCGAACAAGTCTGCAGGCATGCCGTCGATCTCATCGCCGACGCCGACATGGCCGGAATTACCATCGGCGGTTCGGACACGACATTCCGAACCGTCGCCGCCACCCACCAACTTGTTCGCACCGTCGACTCGATCCAATTCCGACTGGACTACGGACCGAGTGTGACGTCGTCACGCACGGGAACCGTTGTCCGCGCACATGCCAGCGAAGCCCACAGCCGGTGGCCTCAATTCGCAAGCGCGGCAAAGGCAGTCGGCGCCGTCAGCTTCTTGTCCATGCCACTGCCTGGCCGGGAACGCCCGCTCGGAACCCTCAATCTCTACAGCCACGACCTCCGAGGTTTCACCGGCGCCGACGTGGCATTGCTCCAACTGTTCGCCGTGACCTCGGCCTACGCGCTGCACAGCTCGCAGCGCCTCGACATCGCCAGAAAGCACGCAATGGACCTCGAGCGAGCACTCGAATCGCGAGGCGTCATCGAACAGGCCAAGGGCATCATCATGGGCACCCACCACGTCGACGCCGACCGAGCCTTCCGCATTCTCATCCAGGACTCGCAGCGCAGCAACGTCAAACTGCGAGTGATCGCCCAGCAGTACATCGACGGCGCGATCGACCCGCGCCAGGCTACGAACAAGCCCGAGACCAACTGAACCGGGCGCCTATCGGCACCTCAGCAAATACAGAGGCACCCACCACATTGGTGAGTGCCTCTTCTTTCGGAGCCTCCTGTCGGGATTGAACCGACGACCTTTCGCTTACAAGGCGAGTGCTCTACCACTGAGCTAAGGAGGCGAAGACCGACGCGTTGCCGCGACTGACTTTGCGGAGCCATCATATCCAAGCCGTCACGGTGGCCGCGCGCGGGTCACGTTAGATAGCGTGGGCCCCATGCGCAACTCCCACTCCGCCCCCTGATGGCGAAATTCACCGAAGTACTCACACGCCTGACGGGAAACCGGCAAGCCACCGTCGACACGGTCACGTCGGCTCCCGCACCGCTTCAACCGATCGACCTGACAGACGACGCCGTCGTCGCAGAGGTCCTGGACCTCGCGGTTCGGGTGGGCGAAGTCCTCCTCGCATCCGGAACCGCGGCCATGGACACCGCTGAGCAGGTGCAGTTCATCGCCGCCACGTACGGCCTTGCCCAGTGTGACGTCGACGTCACTTACAACTCGATTGTGCTCTCCGCCTATCGCGGCCCGACGCGACCGCCGGCGAGCACGATGCGCATCGTCCACTACCGGTCGATGGACTTCACGCGGCTGGCGGCTGTCGATCGTCTGACACGTCGTATCCGCCGTGAGGCGATCACACCGAACCAAGCGCATGACGCGCTCACAGCCATCACGACGGCGCCGCACCCGTACAACCGGTGGACCGCGACCATGGCCTGGGCGGCGATGGCGGCTTCGGTCTCCGTCCTGCTCGGCGGCGGGTTCCTCGTTGCCACAGTCGCGTTTCTGACGACGATGGTCATCGATCGAGTCAACCGCGTACTGAACCGGTTCGGGTTGCCGTTCTTCTTCCAGCAGGTTGTCGGTGGTCTCATCGCCGCTGCGCCTGCCGCCACGCTCTATACATTTCAGGACCAGCTGGGGATCAGTATCCGGCCGTCGTTGGTCATCGCGGCCGGAGTGGTCGTCCTGCTGTCCGGGCTGTCGTTGGTGGGCTCGGTCCAGGACGCGATCATGGGTGCACCCATTACAGCTGTCGCGCGATTCTTCGAAGTGGTGATGATGACGGGCGGCATCATCGCGGGCGTCGCAATCTCGTTGCGAATGACCGGGATGTTGGGTTCGACGCTTCCACCGATCAATGTGGAAGTCTCCACCATCACGCAGTTGCCGATCCTCATGCTCTCCGGTGCGTGTGCGTCGGTGTTCTACGCGCTCGCCTGCTACGCCGAGCGGCGTGCACTCACCGCGGCGTTCCTGGGCGGTGCGGCAGGCAGTGGTGTGTCGATCTTCGTGCAGACACTCGACGTCGGTCCCGTGATCGCCGCCGCAATCGCCGCAACCGTGGTCGGTCTTGCCGGTGGTCTGATGGCTCGCCGCGCACTGACGCCTCCGCTGGTTGTCGCGGTCGCAGGCATCACTCCGCTGCTCCCCGGTCTGTCGCTGTACCGAGGCCTGTACGCGCTGCTCAACGACCAGGTACTGATCGGGTTGACTGCCTTGCTGTCGGCGTTCGGTATCGGCTGTGCCCTGGCCGCGGGCGTCACGCTCGGCGAATGGGGAGCGCGCACGCTGCGTCGTCCACGGATTCTGATGCGCGTGGACTCGCTACGTCGCCCGATGGTCCGCAAGCGCAGGCGTCGAGTTCCCGTCACCGAGAAGTAGGCGTCGTTCAAGCAGAAAGAGCTGGGCACCTGACGGTGCCCAGCTCTTTTCTGTTCACTCGGGGGTTCCGAGCGGTGAGAGAATCAGCTCTCGACTGCGTGCTTTCCACCGGCAGCCTGATCGGCTTCCATGGCCTCACGCAGGCTCTTCGGACGCATGTCGGTCCAGTTGGCCTCGACGTATTCGAGGCACGCCTTGCGGCTGTCTTCACCGAACACCACTCGCCAGCCGGCGGGGACCTCGGAAAACGTGGGCCACAGCGAGTGCTGGTCCTCGTCGTTCACCAGCACGTAGAAGCGGCCGTCTTCGTCATCGAAAGGGTTAGTGCTCATCTCGCCTCACTCGTTACGTACGTGTCTTGTGCGCCCAGACTAGCAAGCGCACCAGTTCGGTTCTGGTGGCTCAGCACCGACGCCAGAATCTCCCCCGCCCGCACTGCCACGTTCGACAGCAGCGACGACGTCAATCCGTGAGTCTGTTCTGTCCCACCCTGCAGATAGATACCGCCTGTCACGTCCTCCGTTACAGCCAGTCGATAATCCCGACTGACGTTACGCGGAACGGACGAATCCGGCACGAGTTCACCCAACAAATCGTCCAGAGGTGCCGGGGTGAAACCCGTGGCCAGAATGAGTGCGTCGCACGCCAGCGTGTCGGTCAAGCCGTCGAGATTGCTACGGACAGCCAGTTCGATGCCGGATTCGGTCTCCACGGCACTCGTGATCTCCGAGGCCCGACGCATGAACAGTCGCCGCGGCCCACGAACCATCTCCTGATATTCGGTGGCATACAGCTTGTTGATCAGTTCGATGTCGACGACCGAGTAATTGGTACTGCGGTGCAGATCGAGCAGTCGGCGTCGTTCCGCGGCGTCTGCACCGTGCAGCTGATCGACGGCTTCGGGATCGAAGATGCGGTTCGCGTACGGGCTGTCGTCTGCCGGGCTGTAGCCGTAGCGGGCAAAAACACTGTGAACTTCGGCGTTCGGGTAGTTCGCGTGCAGGTAGTCCACGATCTCCGCGGCACTCTGGCCGGCGCCGAGAACGACGAACCGGTTGTGTACGGGCTCCGGCATTGCTTCGAGATGGAAGAGGAACTGGTGATTGTGGAAGCACCGCGACGAAGGCGTCGCCCACTCCGGGATCCGCTCTTTCAGTCCGGCTCCGACAACGATGTTGCGCGCGATCACCGTTCCACCGTCGGCGGTGCGAACCGCAAAGCGATCGACAACGCCGTCGGAGTTCTTGATGCCCTCGACCCCGTCGACGGTTGTACCGAACTGCACGTCCGCGTCGACTCGTCGAGCTGCCCAGCACAGGTAGTCGTTGAATTCGTGGCGCGTGGGGAAGAAGGTCTGGTGGTTGACGAAGTCGACCAGTCGACCCTGCTCGAACAGATACGAGAAGAAGCTGTATCCGCTCCGTGGATTCCGGAACGTCACCAGGTCCTTCGGAAACGCGATCTGCATGGTGGCACCGTCGAGCAGCATCCCGGGATGCCACGCGAACTGAGACTGCTTTTCGAAGAACCGCGCGTTCACCCGATCAACGGCCGCACAATTTGCATTGTGTTCTTCGACAGCAATGGCCAACGCGAGGTTGGCCGGACCGAACCCGACGCCGACGATGTCGACAATGGCAGGTTCGGCGCTGGAGTCTCTTGGTGATTCACTCATTACAGGTAGTCCATCCCCGACGGAACGACCTGGTACGGCCGCCAATCGATGTCCCGAAGTAAGTAGCAAAGGCTACCCTTAATGAGGTGAGGGTATCAACACTGTGAGCCCCCGTATAGCGGTCGACCCCACGGAGCGATGCGACGTATGTCATAGTTTCGCCCCCTCGCTCGCGTCATCCCCTTCGGCGGCAACTGCAGCCTCGATCACGTCGACCAACTGACCTGCCCATACGCGGACTGCACCCGCATCGACGCGGTCGGCACGGAACCCGAGAGTTGCAAAGACAGGCCCATCGCCCACCGGCTCGTAAAAACTCAACGTCACATCCGCATCGGGCACTCCCACCGGAATCGGTACGAGAGAACCGAAGTCGCCGAGCCCGTCCAAATCGGCCTGTTGATGATGGATCACCATCACCTGAGGCCTCATGGACGCCGGATTACCCAGCGCCTGCTCGACATACACATATGAGACGTCCTGATTGCTCAGCGCTTCCAGATTGTTTTCCCGGATGCGAGCCAGCAATTCTGCAAACGTCGGACTACCGGACGTATCCGTGCGCAGGAGAACAACATTGAAGAACGATCCGATCATCGGTTCGAGACGGGGATCCGACCTGCCCGCAACCAATGAACCGATGGGGAGATCAGTACCCGCGCCGGCCTTCGTGAGAACGCTGGCCAGTGCGGCCTGCAGGACCATGAACATGCTCGTGCCGGTGCGCGCAGCCAGCGCGTCGATTCCGGCGTGCAGACCCGCGTCGATGTCGACGGCGATCACGTCACCTCGAGGCTCCGAGTCACCTTCCGGCAACGGAAGATTCACACTGGTCGGTATTCCGTCGAGCGCATCCCGCCAATATGCAAGTTGCTTCGACGCACGGCTGTCGACGTCTCGGGGGTCTCCCAACAGCTCCTCCGACCACACGGTGTAATCGGCGTACGTCAATGCAAGCTCGTCCCAAACCGGTTGATCTCCCTGCGACCGGGCTGCATAAGCAGAGACCAGATCTCCCAGCAGCGGCACTACGGACCACTCGTCGACGGCGATGTAGTGCATGACGAGAAGCAGTGTCCTAGAGCCGTCTTCACCGAGCACCAGATGAACCCGCAACGGTGATTGCTCACGCAGATCCATCGGAAGTTGAGCCAGTTCGAACACCACTCGACCCACATCGCCGGCGCCGACATCGACCACATCGACAGTCGGACGCACCGATTCTCTTGCCACGACGACGCCGTCGACCTCGACGAAGGTGGTCCGCAGGGGTTCGTGCCGCGAAGTCACATCGTCCAAGGCGTGCCCGAGAATCTCCGGATCGATCTTCGATTTCAGGGTCAGCGCCAGAGCGTGGCTTGCTTGCGGTTGCGCGCCGGACGCGCGGAACAACTCCCATTGACGACGTTGCGGCGCAGACAGACCCATCGTCTCGGGACGTTTCACCGCCGGCGCCAGGATCGGACGCCCACCTTCCGAACGCGCGACGACGGCCGCCAACTCCGCAACACTCGGCGCGTCGAATACGTCTCGAATACTGACGTCCACGCCGAACGCTTCACGAATGCGACCGACCAGTTTCATCGAAGCCATCGAATGGCCGCCGAGTTCGAAGAAACTGTCGTGGACTCCGACACTCGGGAGTTGCAGGATTTCCGCGAACGCAGCCGCAACCGTGGACTCCACTGCCGTGCGAGGAGCAACATCACCCGCCAGCTCCGACCAGTCCGGAGTGGGCAACGACTTGCGGTCGAGCTTTCCGTTGGGCGTCAACGGCAGCGGACCGTCAAGGGCGACAACCATGGTCGGAACCATGTAGTCGGGCAACGACAGTGCCGCGAGGTTCCGCACTGCCGTCGTGTCGACGACGACACCGGGTTCCGGTGACACGTAACCGACCAGGCGCGTGATTTCGCCCTGCCGATCCGCGACGACCGTTGCCTGCTTCACCGAAGGATGGGCACTGAGAGCTCCGATGATTTCGCCCAACTCGATTCGGAAACCGCGGATCTTGACCTGATCGTCGACGCGGCCGAGGAAGTCGATGTTCCCGTCAGAGCGCCACCGCGCGCGGTCCCCGGTGCGATACATGCGATCGCCCGCGGTGAAGGGATCGGCGATGAATCTCTGTGCCGTCAGATCGAATCGGCCCAGATAGCCTCTCGCCAGGCCGCGTCCCGCGATGTACAGCTCCCCGGATACTCCCGGCGGAACCGGACGGAGTTGATCGTCGAGCACGTACGCCTGTTCGTTGGGGTCAGGGATTCCGATGGGCACGGGACCGTTCCAACCGGGTTCCGCCTGCCACAGTGTGTTGTTCACCGTGGCTTCGGTGAGTCCGTACGCGGCAAGCAAATTCAGCCGCTCCGCCCATCGCCCGATCAGCTCCGGTGGCACCGTCTCGGTTCCGACCAACACGGTGCAGCCCTGCGGCACTTCACATCCTGCCGGCAGAGCGGCCAGCAACGAGGGAGGGATGATCGCGTGGGTGACACGATTGCTCGTCATGAAATCGGTCAGCGCCGGACCGGCAACTCGTGCATTCTGCGGCACGATCACCAGGGTGCTGCTCGTGCACAGTGCCATCGCCAGCTCGAATACCGCGACGTCGAAGCCGACCGAAGCGAACTGCATCACCACCGAACCCGGTACCAGTCGCATCCGAACCTCAGCTGTGGCAACAAGACTCGGAATACCGTCGTGGGAGAGGACGGCTCCCTTCGGCTTGCCGGTCGATCCCGAGGTGTAGATGACATAGGCAGCGTGGCTGACGCCAACTGGTGGCCGGGGAGTTTCGACGATCACTGCCTCGTCCAGTTCCGCACGGATCAGCGGATCGTCCAGGAGGATTCGCTCGACGCCGACCACATCCTCGATCCGCGAGCTTTCCTCCGCAGTGGACAGAAGTACCGAGGCGCGGGAATCGGTGAGCATGTACGTGATGCGTTCGCTCGGGTGGCTCAAATCCAGGGGTAGATACGCGGCCCCCAGCTTGAGCACGGCGAGGACCGACGCGACCATTTCCACCGAGCGCGGGACGGCAAGCCCCACCACGTCTTCGACCGACACTCCGCGGCGATACAGCACGCCGGCGATCCGATCACACTGCTCGGAGAGTTCGCGGTACGTGGCCTGCCCCGCCTCGTCGCGCACCGCAACAGCCTCGGGCGTAGCAACGACTCCACGCGCGAAAGCGTCGTAGAACGTCTCTTCCGGCACGTCGACGGCGGTGTCGTTGAACGAGGTGACAACTTGCTCGAGTTCGCCTGGCAAGAAGATGTCGATGTCGCCGATCTCGATGTCGGCCGATTCCACGACTGCCGCGATCACCGATTCCAATCGGTTCGAAATTCGCTGTGCTGTTTCGCGATCGAAGAGGTCGCTGCCGTACTCGAGCCGGACGTCGATGCAGCCTTCGTCGCCGAGGTACTCGGTGAAGTTGAACACCAGATCGAACTTGGCTGTGTACTCCTCGAGTTCGAACGGATCCCCTCCCATCTCCTCCCGGCTGTGATAGCCGACCATGACCTGGAACAGCGGATTACGTGCCAAAGTACGCGACGGATTGAGGCGCTCCACCACCGTTTCAAAGGGAACGTCAGCGTTGGCGAAGGCCTCGAGATCTCCCTCACGAACGCGATCCACCAACTCCCGGAACGTCGGGTTACCCGACGTATCCGTGCGCAGCACAATCGTATTGACGAAGAAGCCGACCAGTTCGTCGAGTCCATGCTCACTACGTCCGGCGACGGGAGCGCCGAGGGGAAGGTCCTCACCCGCTCCGAGCGCAGTCAGCAACGCCGCCGACGCCGCGTGCAGAACCATGAACATCGAACTCCGGCTCTCGCGCGCCAGATCTCGCAGTGCAGCAGTTGTCTCCACGCCCAACCGTGTCACCACTGCACCACCGGAGAAACTCGGTCTGGCCGGTCGACTCCGGTCGGCGGGAAGCAGCAGTTCTTCGGGGGCTCCGTCCAAACTCTTCGCCCAGAAGTCCAACTGCGTGCTCAGGATGCTCGACGGATCGTCGGGGCTGCCCAACAATTCCCGTTGCCACAGAGTGTAATCCGCGTACTGAACCGGAAGCGGTTCGAAAATTGGATCTTCGCCCTGGATCCGAGAGGAGTATGCAGACATCAGATCGCGCAGGAATGGCCGATCGGACCATTCGTCCGTCGTGATGTGATGCAGGACGATCACGACCACTACGGCACCGTCCACCTCGGCACCGTCCACCCGGATCAGACGTGCGCGGATCGGAATCTCGTCAGACAGGTCGAACGGACGACCCACTGCCACGGCAATTTCACCGGCGACACCGGATTCGTCTCGATGAACTGTCTCGACCGGAATCGTCGCCGATTCGAGAATTATCTGCTCCGGCGATCCGTCCACCAACCGGAACACCGTACGCAGGGATTCGTGTCGTTCCACGACGTCGCCGAGCGCCGCGGCGAAGACGTCCGCGTCCAGTGCGCCGTCCAAACGGAGCACGATCGGGAAATTGTAGGCCGCGGAGTTCTCCTCCATCTGTCCGATCAGCCACAATCGCTGTTGAGCGGCAGAAAGAGGAAGGTGGTCCGGCCGCGGCTTCGCTACCAGTACCGGTCGCGTCGATCCCTGCTCGGCCGCAATACGTTCCGCGAGTTCCGCCACCGTCGGCGCTTCGAAGAGATCACGCATGGTCAGACTGTTCGGAATGGCGATCCGAGCTCGACTGATCAGCTTGGTGGCCAGAAGCGAGTGCCCACCGAGGTCGAAGAAGTTGTCGTCGACCCCGATATCGTCCACATCGAGTACGTCGGAGAAGAGGTCGCAGAGGACCTCTTCCGTGTGGTTACGCGGTGCGATCGACTCCCCACTCCGCTCCCCCAGCACCGAATCGGCGGTGGGCAGTGCCTTGACGTCGAGCTTGCCGTTGACGGTCATCGGTA
Organism: Rhodococcus sp. NJ-530; assembly: GCF_003860625.1. Classification (NCBI taxonomy): domain Bacteria; kingdom Bacillati; phylum Actinomycetota; class Actinomycetes; order Mycobacteriales; family Nocardiaceae; genus Rhodococcus; species Rhodococcus sp. NJ-530. The sequence goes on along the minus strand of NZ_CP034152.1, from coordinate 1,001,636 downwards.
GTGTCTCCACCTCGATCACCACGGCCGGAACCATGTAGTCGGGTAGGAGAACTCGCGCCTGCGCGCGGTAGTCGTGCCCGGCGCCGAGTCGCACGGGTGTCACGTAGCCGACGAGCCTCTTGACTCCACCTGCCCCGACGTCGACCACCACTGCCGCTTGCCGCACATGTTCGTCGGATTCGAGAACGGAGACGATTTCGCTCGGCTCGATGCGGTGACCTCTGATCTTCACCTGATCGTCGGTGCGGCCGAGGAAGTCCAGGTTGCCGTCACCGCGTCGCCGCACGAGATCCCCGGTGCGGTACATACGTCCTCCGGTCCCAGCCGGATCTGCGACGAAGCGCTCGGACGTGAGCGCGAAGCGTCCGAGGTAGCCGCGAGCCAAACCGGCTCCGGCAATGTACAGTTCGCCGGCAACTCCATCGGGGACCGGACGCAGCCAGCCGTCGAGAATATGCGCGGCGGTGTTCCAGATCGGTTTGCCGACGGTCGGGGTGTCACTGTCGAACGTTCCGCCACCGAGCGTGTTGATCGTGTATTCCGTCGGACCGTAGAGGTTGTACCCCACGGTTCCCTCGGTGTCGCGCAGCCTGTTCCACACCGAATCCGGAACGGCTTCACCGCCGAGCAGGACCAACGGCGGGCGGTGGTGTCCCACACCGTCGTCGAGAAGCCCGCTGTCGATCAGGTGCGTCGCGTAGGTCGGTGTCACGTTGACGACGTCGATGTCCAGTGCGTCGCAGTATCCAACGAGTGCCTCGGCATCACGACGCAGATCCTCGTCGCAAATGTGCACCTCGTGGCCTTCCACGAGCCACAGAAGTTCCTCCCACGACATGTCGAAGGCAAAGGACACGGTGTGCGCGATCCGCAGGCGCCGGCCCGCCGCGGCGATCACTGGTTCGAAAATCGCCTCGCGGTGGTTGAACTGCATGTTCGTCAAGCCGCGGTAACCGGTGACCACGCCCTTGGGCTTGCCGGTCGAACCGGAGGTGTAGATGACGTACGCGGGGTGGTCGAGTCGATGCGGTGCCCCCGGAGCGAATGCTCCGAGTTCCGACGCGGAGAGTGCCCGCGCCGAGATCGTCAGTCTCCTTGCTGCTGTATCGGGTTCGTCGATCACGATAGTGCGGACGTCGGCACCTTCGAACCTCGGTGAGGCCGAAACGGTTGTCAGCAACACGACAGGATCCGCGTCGTCGATCATCACGGCCAACCGTTCGGCCGGATGGTCGAGTTCGAGGGGTAGGTAGGCAGCACCCGTGCGCAATACCGCGAAGAGCGCGACGACCATGTCCACCGAACGTGGTAGGCCAAGAGCGACAATCTTTTCCGGGCCGGCGCCGCAATTGATCAGCAACCGCGCCATCCGGTTGATCTCGCCGTCGAGATCGGCGTAGGTCATCCGGCGCTTCCCGAACACGAGTGCCGTGTCGTTCGGTTGCGCCGACGCGACTTCTTCGAACAGGTCGGCAATGGTGCGCTCCGGCAACTCCCGGATCTGCGTCTGCTGCGCTACTGCGGGAACCGGAGACGCAACAACCGATCCCGTCATGTCCTGCGACCAACTCTGCAGCAGGTCGACGAAGTGACCCAGTAGGTCCTCGGCCCGGCGCGCGGTCACCAGACGCGGATGGAACTCGAACTTGACGTTGACGGTGGCACCCGGTGTGACCACGACGGTCAGCGGATAGTGCGTGTGATCGATACTGTCGCTTCCACTCACGTCGTGAGCGGCGTTGAGCGCGTGGACTTGCTTCTCGTCCACGAAGTTCTGCAGGACCATCAGCACGTCGAAGAGTTGACGATGCTCGGAAACACGCTGGATCGATGCCAAACCGAGGTAGTCGAACGGCATCAGCGAAAGTCGATCCGCCTGTGTCCGACGAAGAAGTTCCTCGACGCTCTCGTTCGGATCCAGTTGCAGCCGAACGGGAACGGTGTTGAGGAACATGCCCACCACGGTGTCGATTCCCGGTACCTCCGGCGGCCGTCCGGCAACCGTGGAGCCGAAGACGACGTCCTGTCGACCGGTGGCCGACGCCAGCACGAGGGCCAGCGCTGCATTCAGTACCGTGTTGAACGTGACGCCGGACGCGGCAGCGCGCTCACGCAACGCACGCGAAAGCGTTTCCGACAGAACCGCATCGCGGCGATCCGGAAGCTGAACTTCGACGCCGGGCGCAGGCTCGGCAACAAGCGTCGGCTCCTCGAGTCCTGCGAGCGCTCCGCGCCACCCCTCGTCGGCGGCTGCACCGTCGCGATCGGCCAACCAGGCGAGGTATGTCTCGAACGACCCCTCGGGTTCGCCGAATGCGCTGTCGTCGCCGCCGGTATCGTAAAGCGCCAGAAGCTGACTGACGACAAGGCCGTTGGACCAGCCGTCCCACAGCAGGAACTGCCTGTTGATCACCAGACGATCCTGGCCGCCGGGCAGATGCAGCACACTCATACGCCACAGCGGCGGCGCGGTCAGGTCGAATGGCGTCACTCGGTCTTGGGCGGCGACGGCCTCGGCACGCTCACGAGCAACCGAGTCGTCGAGTTCACGGAGATCGTGGACGACGACCGGAACATCGAGTCCAGCGCTGAAGAACTGCACCGGCTCGTTCAGCCCTTCGCTCACGAAACCCGCTCGCAACGTGGGATTTCGTCGTTGAAGTGTCCGGGCGGCCGCAGCCAACCTGTCGACATCGAGGGTGTGCCCGAAGTCCATCGAGAACTGTGCCGTGTAGATGTCCCCACCACTGCTGCTGTCGCTGCTGCCCGCGTAGCCGGCTTGGAAGTACAGGCCTTCCTGCAACGGTGAGAGTGGGAGGATGCTGCTGACACCTGCCGGACTCGCATCGGCTATCGCGTCGATCTCGGTCTGACTCAGGTCGAGCAACGTCACATCGGACGGGGTCAGAATGGGAGGCCCGGCGTGACGCGCGGCCGCAGCCGCCAGATCGCCGAGGGCCGAAACCCAGCCGTCGGAGAGTGACTGCGCGTCCTCCTCGGACAAATCTTCACTTGCCCAGGCAAACTCGGCGCGGAGCCCCGAATCCACGCTGACGACATTCACGATCAGTCGGTACGGGCCTCCCATGTCTGCGTCGGGATCGGTGGACAAGGCTTCGGATTCCGCTGCCAAGGACCATGCTGTCGATCCAGCTGTCGTCGTTCGTCCGAGATAGTTGAACAGGATCTGAGATTCGGAGCGCCCCGCCAATGTCGATGCCGTGCGGGCATTCACGTATCGCAGCATCCCGTAGCCGATACCGCCGTCCGGAGCCGCCCGCAGGCTCTCCTTCACCTCGCGTAGCGTGTCCACCGGGTCGATTCCGCCGTGCAGTCGCATCGGGGCAATCGTGGTGAACCAGCCGACTGTTCGCGACAGATCGATGCCCGCCACCAACTCCTCCCGGCCGTGCCTTTCCAGATCGACCAGCAATTCGTGCTCACTGCGGCCGGTGGAGCGGCGCCAGCGATCGACGGACATCGTCAGCGCTGCCAACAGAACATCCGTTCCCTCGGCACCCACCATTGCCGCAACCGATCCAAGTGCTGCCTCGGAGATTGCTCCGTCCACCGTGACCGTGCGCCTCGAGCCTCCGGATACGACGGCATCGCCCGCGGCGTCGGGGATCAACTGCGCGCCCGGAGCGGTCACGGTCAGCCAGTGATCGAGTTCGGCGAATCGATGAGCACTGTATGCGTGTTCGGCCACCGTACGGGAGAAGGTACGCAGCGAAGTTCCGACGGCATCCAGTGCGGCGGGCTCTCCGGCTTCGACTGCCACCCAGGCCATCGCGAGATCCTCGAGCAGGGTTCCCCAGGAAACCCCGTCCACGACCAGGTGGTGCGCGACTATCGCGAGTCGGCCCAGACTCTCAGCGCCGCAATCGAACCAGACCACCGAGACCATCCGCCCTGCAGACGGATCCAATCGACTGGTCGCAGTTTCAGAGTGCTCAGTGACGAGTCTTCGCAACTCGGAGTCATCCAGTCCCCGAGCATCAACGCGTTCGACCAGGTTCGCTGCCCGGACACTACCGGGTTCCTCGATCCGCGCCGACCACATCCCGCGGTCATGTCGGATCAAGGTTTGGCGAAGTCCGTCGTGGTGATCGAGCACGGCCTGCAATGCGCCGGTGATCGAACCGAGAGATGTTGCCGGAGAGTGGATCAGAACTGCCTGGTTGAAGCGGTCGGTACCACCCGTCCATTCGGACAAGCGGTGAACCACCGGCAGCGGAACCAGCTCACCCACGCCGATGTCGGCCGTGACGGTGGCATCCGAGGTGGCGACATCACCCACCGCTGCAGCGATCGCAGCGGGAGTGCGCAATTCGAAGATCTGACGCGGGGTCAGCACTACCGAATCACGACGAGCCAGGTTGACCAGTCGGATCGCCAGGATACTGTCGCCGCCGAGAGTGAAGAAATCGTCGCGCACCCCGACACGGGGCAGTCCGAGAACCGTCGCGAAATGCCCGGCGAGGAGGTCTGCAACGCCCGAGGAAACCACTCCCGTCAAGTCGCCCACCTGTGCCGCAAAATCCGGTGCAGGTAGTGCTTTTCGGTCGAGCTTGCCACTCGGGCTCAGCGGCAGCGACTCGAGCCGCACGAAGGCACTTGGCACCATGAACTCCGGTAGCACTGACAACAACTGAGCTCGAACCGCAACATCATCAGCATCTCCGACCAGGTAGGCGACCACCTGTGCGCGGTTGCTCGGACCGTCGGTTCGGACGATCACGGCACTTGCCGTGACTCCGGGGCACAGCGCCAATTGCGCTTCGATTTCGCCGAGTTCGATTCGGAATCCACGAACCTTCACCTGCTCGTCGGCACGGCCGAGGTACTCGAGAACGCCGTCGGCATTCCACCGCACGATGTCACCGGTCCGGTACATCCGCGAGCCGCCGTCGCTGTACGGATTCGCCACGAATCGTTCGGAGGTCAATCCCCCACGTCCGTGGTAACCACGCGCCAGTTGTGGCCCTGCCAGATAGAGCTCACCGGTGGCACCGGCCGGGACGTTCTGCAGGTAGGGATCGAGAACCAACAGGCCGGTGTTGGCGGCAGGTGCGCCGATCGGGACGCTGACGGCGTCTGCCGGAGTTTCCTGCACCGACGGTTGCCAACTGACGTCGACGGCGGCCTCGGTGGGGCCGTAGAGGTTGTCCACCAGAGTATTCGGCAGGATCTCGGCGACCTTGCGTGCAACGTGAACGGGCAGTGCCTCACCGCTGCAGTTGACGATCTCGAGCGAGGAGCACAGTGCTGCTTTCGGCTCCGCGAGAAACACGTCGAGCATCGACGGAACAAAATGCACTCGGGTCACGGAATGTTCGACGATGACGTCGGCCAGATAGCCAGGGTCCTTGTGCCCGTCCGGCTCGGCCATCACGAGAGTTGCCCCCACCAGGAACGGCCAGAAGAATTCGGGAACGGAGACGTCGAAGCTCGACGGGGTCTTCTGCAGCATCCGGTCGGAGACGTCCATCGGACGTATCTGCTGTGCCCAGAGCAATCGGTTGACCACACCCTCGTGGTTGACCACAACGCCTTTGGGGCGACCGGTCGAACCCGAAGTGTAGATCATGTACGCGGCATCCGCGGGCGATCCTGGGACACTCAGCGGATCGGCGGGGAACTGCGCCGACTCCGATACCGTAACCCGCGGAACCGAACCCGAATCGAGTGAAGAGTCTTCCGACACCACGACGCACACAGGATCGGCGTCACCCAGCATGTACGTCAGCCGCTCCGCCGGGTAGCCGGTGTCGAGGGGAACGTATGCTCCCCCGGCCTTTCCGATGCCGAGTATCGCGACCATCAGATCAAGAGAGCGAGGCAAGGCAACCGCTACCAACGATTCGCGTCCGACGCCACGTTCGCGCAGCAGATGCGCAAAACGATCAGCGCGAGAGTGAAGTTCGGCGTAGGTCAACGACTCTTCACGGAAGATCACTGCGGTGGCTTCGGGCGTACGCCCGGCTTGATCCTTCAGCAGCTCGGTCAGCGTTGCGCGCGGCCGATCCAAGGCCGTGCCGACGCTCCCCGGCTGTGCGGGTGCCAGCGCGATCCGGCCGATGACCTGATCGAGATCGCGCGAGAGCTCGGTGAGTACGACTGCGAGAGTTTCGGCCAGCGACGCAGCGGCGTCGCCGTCCACCTGAGCAGCGTCGTACTTGAGCTCCAACGCCAATCGATCGCCGGGGACGACGATCAGGGTCAACGGGTAGGCCGGTCGCTCGTCGAATCGAATTCCCGTCAGTCGCACCGAGTTCGTCGGATCAGCGATTGCCGTGTCACCGAGTGGATAGTTCTCGAACACGACCAGTGATTCGAAGTTCTGCTCCAGTCCGCCGGTCCGCCGCAGTTCCGGTAGCCCCAGGTACTGATGGTCGAGTAGTTCCGATTGTTCCCTCTGCCAACGAGAAAGTGCTTGCGCGGCTGTCTCTGCCGGATCGAACCGCAACCGAGCCGGCACGGTGTTGATGAACAAGCCCACCATGGACTCGATGCCGGGCAGGTCTCCACCACGTCCCGATACGGCCGATCCGAACAGCACGTCTGTTCGGCCGGTCATTCGGCCGAGCACCAGCCCCCAGGCGCCGTGCACGAGCGTGCTCAGCGTCAGGCCATGGGAGCGTCCGTTGATCGCCAGTGCGCGAGTATCACTGTCGGACAGCTCGACTCGGGTGGCACAGACTCCGCTGCTGCCCGCGCTCGGCGCGGGAAGTTCGACCGCGGGCCCGGGAGAGTTCAGCGCTTCCCTCCACACCGCTGCCGAGGCCTCGTGATCGTGGCGGGCCAACCATTCGAGATAGCTGCGGTACGGCGCCGGAGTCGGGAGCACCACGCCGGAGTCGCCAACGCTGTACGACGCCATCAGCTCTCGCAGCATCACCGGAACCGACCATCCGTCTGCGACCGCATGGTGAATCGACTGCAGCAGAAGGTACTTCTCAGAAGAGGCACGGACAAGCGTGTAACGGACGAGCGGCGGTTGCGCCAGGTCGAACCCGCGCGCGCGGTCGGCGGAAAGCAGTTCATCGACATCGGCGCCGGCCACCTCGACTACCGCCATCTCCACGACAGCGCTCGGGTGCACCACCTGCACGACCCGGCCGTCACCCAGGACCGAGAATGCGGTGCGCAGCGCCTCATGCCGATCGACGACGGATTGCAGCGCGCGGCGCAACGCCGCACTGTCCACGGCTCCGGTCAGTTCCACAACCTGTTGCACGACATACTGATCGGCCCCCGGATCGGCAAACGCCGAATGGAAGTAGATCCCTTCCTGCAGCGGAGTGAGTGGGAGAATCTCTTCAGCCTTCGGTAACCCGTCCACGTCTGCCTGAGCGAGCGCCACCAGAGGGTAGTCCGAGGGTGTGGCTCCGCCGAAGGCTGCGAGCCCGGACACGGCCTCGAGCGAGTCCAGCCACAACCGCGCAAACTTGTCGATATCGCTACGCAGGAAGATGTTCGACGCCCAGGTCAGGGTGGCTCGCAGGCGTGGTCCACCGGCGGCGTCCTCGGCTACGACGTCGACAGACAACGCGTGACCCATCGGCATGGACGGATCGGCAGCACCGTCCATCGACACCGGGAACCAGTCCCCCTCCGCTGCGGCAGTGCGTCCCAGATAGTTGAGCACCACCTCCGGCGCTGCGAAACTACGCAACTGATCCGAGCCGCCGAGGTATCGCAATGCTCCGTACCCGAAGCCGGCGTTCGGGACCCGTCGAAGTTGCTCCTTGACGCTCTTGAGAACCCCCGCCAACTCGCCGCTCGCGTCGAGATCCGGAGCGGCTGTACCGATCTCGAGCGCCACCGGGAACACTGTGGTGAACCATCCGACGGTACGAGTCAGGTCGACGTGCGCAGCGCCGTCACCGCGAACCATGTCCTCGTCGCGTCCGTGCCCCTCCAGGTCGATCGTCACCGATCCGGCACCGCTCCAACGGGTCAGCGCCACGGCAAGTGCGGTGACCAGCACTTCGCTCACATCGGCTCCGAACGCCCGTGGGACACTGCCCAACAGCTGATCTGCAAGTTCTGGAGGTAGGGTGATCGACCGCGCCGCAGCGGTGCGCGCGAGGTCAACTGCCGGGTCGAGTGGCCGACGGCCGAGAGATGCCCGTTGTGCGGACGTCACCGAGTCCCAGAACTCGATTTCCGAGTCCAGTCGCCCGGCTCCGACCGCCTCCGAGACGAGTTCGGCGTACCTTCGCACCGACGTGCCGACCGGAGCGAGTGCGGGTTCGTCGCCATTCATCGCTGCGATGCCGGCGCGCGCGAGGTCCTCGAGGATGATGCGCCACGAGACGCCGTCGACCACCGCGTGGTGGATGACCAGCAACAGCCGTCCGGGACCGGTCACAGGGCGGAACAGAACAGCGCTGACCATCGTGCCGTCGGCTGGATTCAGACGGCCGACAGCTCGCTCGGTCTCGGCGACGATCAACGGTCCGCATTCTTCGAGCGGTGCCGGTAGTGCACGGGTCTCGAAGACCACAGCCGCTTCGTTTGTCTCCGGAACAAGCAGCGTTCCTTCGGAAGTCAACGTCCCACGAAGTGCATCGTGGCGCGCCACCAGGGCGTCGAGCGCCGACTCGGCGTGCTCGGAGGTCAAAGCTGACGGGGTCTGAATCAGCGCTCGCTGGTGGAAGGTTCGTACTGCGTCCGACACTCCGAGAACCCTGGCGGCAATCGGCGTCGTGGCTACGTGGCCGATCGGTTGGTCCGCGTGGTCGACGATCTCAGCCACTCGGGAGGACTGGGCACGCGCCATAGCCTCGGCGGTGCGCAGTTGGAACACCTCGCGAGGACTGATCGACAAACCGGCAGCACGAGCCGCGGTCACGAGTGAGATCGCGACGATGCTGTCGCCGCCCAGTGCAAAGAAGTCGTCGGTAACGCCGACCGAATCGAGGCCGACTGCCGACGCGATCAACGTGCAGAACTGTTGTTCGACTTCGTTTCTCGCAGCGACATGTGCACTCAGTTCGGCGAGATCGGGCTCGGGTAGCGCGCGACGGTCGAGTTTGCCGTTTGCCGTGAGCGGAAACTTGTCGAGGACGGTGACGGTGGTCGGGACCATGTAGTCGGGCAGCTTGCTCGCAGCCCACTCGCGAAGCTCACGTGAGTCGATCGCGAGGTTCGTCCCCGACGCTGCGCTCACGTAGGCGGCGAGATACTTTGCACCGGTTGGTGCTTGGCGCACCAGAACTGCCACGTGACGCACTGCGGGGTGCGAAATCACGGCGGCTTCGACATCCTCGAGTTCCAGGCGCATGCCACGGATCTTCACCTGATTGTCCGTGCGTCCGAGGAAGTCGAGGGTGCCGTCGTCGGTCCATCGGGCCAAGTCACCGGTGCGGTACATCCGGGATCCGGCCAGATCACCTGAGACGAAGGGATCCGCGACAAAGCGAGATGCGGTCAGCGCCGACGCGCCGACGTATCCGCGTCCCAGCAGGAAGCCCGCGGCGTAGAGTTCGCCGCCGGTGCCGATCGGAACCGGCTGCAGGTCGCCGTCCAACACGTACAGGCGAGTGTTGGGGTTCGGCCGCCCGATGGAGGTCGCGATTCGTTCCGCGTCCTCTCGGTAGATCACATGGGAGACACCGATGGTCGCTTCTGCCGGCCCGTAGCCGTGATACAGCGTCGTGGACAGTTGGGCACGGAACCGGTCGAAGAGTTCAGGCGTGAGAACCTCACCGCCGCACCACACGTGCTTCAACGAATCGAGCTGATCGGTCTCGTTCGCCAGGTCCAGCAGTATGTCGAGCATGGACGAGACCAGGTAGACGAAAGTGACCGATTCTCCGGCGATCAGGTCGAGCAGGTATTGCGGGTCGCGTTCCCCCTCGGGCTTCGCGATCACCAATCGACCGCCGGAGACGAGCGGGAGCAGGATCTCGTTGATCGAGATGTCGAACGAGAGTGGGGCTTTGAACAAGGAGGCATCGCCGGACCCGAACCCGAGAATCCGCTCCCGTTGCCACAGCAACCTTGCGCAGATTGCCTCGTGGCGGATCATGGCGCCCTTCGGACGTCCGGTCGAACCGGACGTGAAGATGACGTATGCGAGTTGGGCACCGTGAATACGAATGTCGGAGGTCATTGTCTCGGACAGGTCCGAGGGCCCGTCCTCGTACGCCCACGCGGAGAGATCGACCGGAACGGAGTCGTCTACACCGTCCGAGGTGAGCACCAATGTGGCACCGGCATCGGTGAGTACCGATTCGCGGCGCTCTGCGGGCCAGGACGGATCCAGTGGCACGAAGGCGCCGCCGGCACACATGACGGCCAACAACCCCACCACCATCTCGGCGGATCTCGGAAGCCCGATCGCCACAACGGTTTCGGTCGCGACACCGCGAGAGATCAAGTGCGCAGCGAGCTGTGATACCCGACTTTCGAGTTCGCCGTAGGTCAGCCGGACGTCCCCGTCGACCACGGCGACAGCGCCCCGATCGGCAGAGAAGCTGCTGCGCAACAAATCCGGCACCGTCGTGATTGGCTGCGGCTCTGCGGTGTCGTTCCACCCGTGGAGCACGAGTTCTCTCTCCGCGAGCGACATGGGGTCGAGTGCCGAGATCGGAAGCTGCGGCTCGGCTACGAATCGATCGAGGAACTGTTCGATTCTGGCGGTGTGATCGGCCAACTCCCTGTCGAATCCGGCCGGGGCGCGGACGTCGATCTCGATCGGTTCCCCGTCCTGACCACCGCGCACACTCAGATCCAGGTCACTGACTCGACCGGTTACCGAATTACGCACGCGCACCGGGCATCCGCCGAAGGTGAGTGTGTGTTCGAACATCATCGAGTTGATGCCGGGGCCGAAGACCTGACGGTCGGGATCGATCGCCCGAATGTCGCGAGCAAGATCCTCACCTCGGTACCGCCCGTGCTTGAGAATCGAGACCAGGGCGGTGTCGAGACGAGTTGCCAACTGGCCGATGCTTTCCGAGCGTTCTACCCGAATACTCAGCGGCAAAATCGTCGACGCCATCGAAGGAGTGCGACGCATGTCGCGCCCCACCCGAGCGGCCATCGGTACCGAGACGACAACGTCGTGCTGTCCCGTGGTTCGTGCGATGTACGCGATCAGCGCGGCCATGGGCAGGCGAGTTCGTCGAATCCCGGCGTCGGCCGCATAGCGGTAGAGCTGTGCCGCGCGATCAGCGTCGAGCGTGAGTATCGCCGAGATCGGCGGCAGCGAATCATCCACCTGCCCATGCAGAATACGCGTCGCTTCCGGTCCCGATTCAACGCGTTCGACCCAGTACTGACGGTCGGTCTGGAATCGCGGAGAGTTCCGGTAATCCAGATCGGCTGCAACCACGGCGTCGAGTGACCACTGCGGCGCGGCAGTCCCGAGATTCGGATCGTCGTATCGCTCGGCGACGTCGGCGACGATGAGCGAGATGCCGTACCCGTCGATCACGCTGTGGTGATAGCGCTGATACCAGATGACTCGGTCGTCAGCGGTCAGCAGAAGCACCTGGCGGAACAGCAGATCGTCCGGACCGAAGACCCGAGCCATGTCGGTGTCCATCCACGACTGCGCAGTCGAATCGGGATCCGCCTCGGCCCGAAGGTCGAGAATTTCCACGTCCCAGCGCGCATCCGGAATCGGCACCTGGATCAGCTGGTTGTCGGCATCGACCTCGAAGTGCACGAACAGCGCTTCGACGCGTCCGACGCTGGCCTCGATCGCCGCTGCCGCGCGCTCGACGTCGATCGTGCCGTCGACCTCGACGACAAGTCCGATGTTGTAGACCGGACTGCTCGGATCGACGTTCTGAGCAACCCACACCTCACGCTGAGCGGCCGTCGCCGGGAGCGCTGCGTCCAGATCGGCACCGCCCGATACCGCCGGGTGAGCTACCTGAGAGTGGTCAGACATCAAGAATCCGATCATCGTCGTTCATGCTCATCGAACGACGAACACCCTCGCAAGTTTAGGGTAGGCTACCCAGGAACGTGAAGGTGCGCTCCCGCCCTGGTCAGACCTGTTCCCACGGACCGAATTCGAGCAAAACGTCAATTGCTGTCTTACCGTCTTGCGGCCGAACGACATGTTCGAGGGCATAGACCCTCGATCCCTCCGCAGCGCGAGCGAGATCGGAAATACCGGGCAGAATGGTCGGTTCGGGTGGACCGCCCACACCACGATGGAAGTTCTCGATGGAATGCCCCAAATAGAGGACCCGTCCGCCGGGCGTCAGCCACTCCCCGACGCGCTTCAAGGTTGCGGCCAGATGGTCGACCTCGAGGTGAAGAAAGCTGACCAACACCAGGTCGACCAGCCCTTCCGGCTGCCACTCGGTCGCGTCGCCGACCTGCCAGTCGACAGCCTTGTCCCCGTCACTCGCCCGTGCCAGATCGATCGCCACCGACGAGTAGTCGACCGCAGTCACCGACCAACCTTGCCCAGCCATCCACCGCGCGTGACGGCCGTCGCCGCAGGCCAGATCGATCGCGGTGCCCGGTCTCAGATCGGAAATTCTTGTTGCGACGGTTCCCGCCGGGTCGACTCCCCATGGCTCCGTCACCGCTCGGTATCGCTCGTCCCAGTCGCGTGCGTCCATGATTGCTCTCCCATATCCGTTTCACCGTTTCAGATCGGACGGTGCCCCCAGCAGCATAGAGAACCCTCGAATGTGACAGATCGATACCCCTGGGGGTATACAGGTGACGGACAGGAATACCCCCACCCGTATCAGGAGTGAAGATGTCAGCGACCAGAACAGTCACCGCGGACCCACCCACCCGAGCCGACGGCATACTTGCGCGTCTCGGTCGATCGATGGCGACTCACACCCGCCTCGTCGTCGGCGTCTGGTTGATCGCGTTGATCGCACTCGGCGCCGCAGCACCCAGCGTGTTCACCTCTCTGGCCGGCGCGGGTTGGCAGGCAAACGGATCCGAATCCGTGCAAGTTCGCGAGTTGGCCGAGCAGCATTTCGGTGGAAATTCCTCCGCCGCAGTACAGGTGGTCGTTCACTCGGATTCTCTACCCATCACGGATCCGTCGATGCAGCAAACCCTGGCCGCGGCAACGGAAATCTTTTCCGCGGACCCTCGCTTCGGCGAAGTGATCGCCCCGCAGCCCGGTATGACCATCAGCCCGGACGGACATACCGGCATCATGGTCGCGGGCGCCAACGCGAGTACCGACGAGATGGTCAGCGCGGTAGACGAACTCGGCAAGAAGCTCACGGGCTTGTCCACCGACACGATCGAGGTGTACCCGACGGGTGCGTCGGCGTTGTGGAGCGATTTCAACAAGGCCAATCACGAAGCCATGATCAAAGCCGAAATGATGTCGTGGCCCGTCACTCTCGCGATCATGGTGTTGGCCTTCGGCTCCCTGGTTGCCGCGGGTCTACCACTACTGCTGACGCTTGCGGGCCTGGCCGCTTCGGCGGGTGGGCTTGTAATCCTCAACGAGATCACGCCGATTTCCGTGTGGGCCATGAACTTCGCGATGATGTTCGCTCTCGCGCTGGGCGTCGACTACGCACTCTTCCTCGTCGCCAGGTTCCGGGATGCATTGCGAGCCGATCCGGATCCAAGGGCCGCCGTGGCTCAAACCATGGACACCGCCGGCAAGGCTGTGGTCCTTTCCGGCCTCACAGTTCTGGTCAGTTTGTCTGCGGTTCTCATCGTTCCAGCCCCGGCCGTACGCACGATGGCTGTCGGAATCATGCTCGCTGTGATCTTCGTTCTCGCCGCAACACTCACCCTGTTGCCTGCCGTGCTCGGCAGGATCGGCGCGAAGGTCAACGGCGGTTCTCTACCGTATGCAAAGCGCCAGCAGCACCGCTCCCCGATGTTCGCAGGTTGGGCATCATTGCTGCACAAGCACCCGTGGCCATTCGGCTTCGGCGCCTTACTCATCCTGATCGCACTCGTTGTTCCGGTCTTCGGACTGAAGGTGGCAATGCCCTCCATCGCCGTGGTTCCCGAGGACGCCCCGGTTCGCCAGGGCTATGAACTGGTGCAGCAGCAATTCGGGGACGGCGCCCCGGGGATGTTGCAGATCGTCACGTCCGCCGACGATGCAGCCGACACCTCACGTCTTACCATGAGCGTTGACGGCGTGGCCATGGTCACCCCAGCGCAACAAGCTGCCGACGGGTCCGATCTTGTTATGCTGCAAGCAGTTCCCACCGTCGACCCGTCAGATCCTGCGATGGAAACCATCCTTGCCGACCTTCGGTCGCAACTGCCGGAATCGGCGCTCGTCGGCGGCGCTCCGGCCGAAAATCTCGACCTTCAGCAGGCACTCGACGACTACCTTCCCATCGTCGTGGTCGTGATTCTGACGCTCGGATTCCTGTTGCTGCTGATCGCCCTCCAGGCGCCTTTGATCGCCTTGATCGGCACGCTGGTCAGCCTGCTGTCCACTGGGGCCGCATTCGGAATCGCGAAGCTGATCTTCCAGGACGGTCACGGAGCAGGCCTACTCGGCTTCACCCCCAGGGTTTCCTCAACGGGTGGGGTCCGGTCTTCTTCTTCGCCATGATCTTTGCGATCGCGATGGACTACACCGTGTTCCTGCTTTCGAGTGCCAAGGAGCACTACGAACGCACAGGCGACCCCGCGATCGCACACATCGACGGCCTCGCGCATTCAGGTCGGGTCATTGCGGCGGCAGCAGCGGTGATGGTTGCGGTCTTCTTCACTTTTGCGCTCGCAGATCCCTTGCCACCCAAGGAAATGGGCATCATTCTCGGCGTAGCTGTCCTCCTGGACGCAGTGCTCGTCCGCTTGGTACTGCTGCCCGTTCTCCTACGCCTCACCGGCCGGGCAGCCTGGTGGGCGCCGGCATGGCTGCGTCGCGTCCTGCCGAACATCAGCTTCTCGCATGGCTGATCGTGTACCCGACATCACTGTCCTACTGATACCCCCAGGGGTATAATGGGGACAAGAGAAATCAAAGCCGGCGACAGTGACAGCCCACGACGAGGAGTGCGCAATGACAACACCCACAGAACCGATAGCGATCGCAACCAAGGTCACCGGAACCTTCGACGACGTCGTCACCCGCACGCGTGGCGCTCTCGCCGAGCAGGGCTTCGGCATCCTGACCGAGATCGACATGCAGGCAACACTCAAGGCGAAGCTGGACGAGGACATGGAAAAGTACCTGATCCTGGGTGCCTGTAACCCGCCGTTGGCCCATCGGGCAGTTTCGGTGGATCGTCAGATCGGCCTCCTGCTGCCGTGCAACGTCGTCGTCCGCGAAGATACGACTACCGAGAATTCGTTCTTCGTCGAAGCGATGAACCCTGCTCTCATGGTTCATCTTTCCGGCGAACCCGGCCTCGAGTCCGTGGCAGCCGACGCAGCCGTCAAGTTGCGCGCGGCCGTCGACTCGCTGATCTGACACCGCAGTCGGATCAAACACTGAATCAAGCAGTGACATGCCCCCAGGGGTACCCTTGACCGCAGCACGAACACTCGAGAAGGGGCCACCATGACCGGCGACGAAGAGAGCATTGCGCTCGTATTGAACAGACTGCGTCGTGCCCACGGCCAACTTGCCGGGGTCATCTCGATGATCGAGAACGGCCGCGACTGCAAGGACGTCGTCACGCAACTCGCCGCCGTGTCCAAGGCGCTGGACCGAGCAGGGTTCAAGATCGTCGCTTCCGGGCTGCGTGAATGCCTGAGCGGTGACAGCGCGGAAGGTCAGGAACCGATGACCGAGGCCGAACTCGAGAAGCTGTTCCTGGCACTGGCCTGAAACATGAGAAGGGCCTGACCTGCAGTTAGCAGGTCAGGCCCTTTCTCGCGTGCGAAAGAACTACTTCGCCAGGAAGTCGATCAGCACCTTGTTCACGGCCTCCGGACGCTCGAGGTAGCCGTAGTGCCCGGCGTCGGGAATCTCTTCGTACGACGCCGTAGCGATGCAGTCCGCCACCTCGCGGGAGAGGTAGGGCGGGATCATGCGGTCGTCGGCGAAAGCGACGGACAGGCACGGGCGCATGATCGACTTGTACGCACCCCGTCGATCGAAGGCGCGGTCCATACCGAGCTGTGCGCGAACACCCGGTGACGTTGCGCCGCCGGTGAACTCGAAGATATCCATCCAGTCGCGCGCCGAGTGATCGTCTGCCAGCGTGGCCGGCGAAAGGTTCATCACCGCGGTCACTGCGGCACGGTACTTGGCCGGCAGAGCGACGCCACTGTCGAACAACTGGCGCTCGCCCTCGGTCAGGACCTGCTGGAAATGATCCATCCGGGCGTGGCCGGCGAGGAACACTGCTTTGCGAACCAGATCGGGCCTGGCGAGCGTCAGTTCCTGCGCCACCCGGGCGCCCATCGAGGTGCCGATGACATGGGCCGGACCGCCACCGAGGTGCTCGATCAGTCCGGCGGTGTCTGCGACCATGTCGGGCATCGTGATGCCGCCGAGGCTCTCGCCGGACGGTGCGATTCCGCGGTTGTCGAAGGTGCAGACTCGGTAGCCGGCGGCCACCAGCGCCGGGGTCTGGTGCAGATCCCAGACGCGGCCGGGGCTGCCGGTCCCCATGATGAGCACCACCAGATCTCCATCACCCTTGACCTGGTAATTGATGGGGATTCCGTTGATTGTGGCGACCGTCATGTCAGCCTTCCTCCTCGTACGTGTGATCAACAATTTTGGTTGGATAGCCTAAGCTGATGGGCGGTCGTGTGACCGCAACCCCAGCCCATGCTCGTCCAGGAGGACCCCCGTTGAGAGTCGCTACGCTCGGATACCAAACCTGGGGCCACCGTACCCTGCAGGCCTTGATCGACTCCGATCACGAGGTCGTGCTGGCAATCACACACCCGAAGAGCGAACACGTCTACGAACAGATGTGGGCGGACTCGGTTGCAGATCTGGCGGCCGAGAACGGTGTACCCGTTCACGTGGCGAACAAGCCTGACGACGCCTTCAAAGCCGCGCTGGCCGAAGCAGCTCCCGACATCATCGTCGCCAACAACTGGCGTACCTGGTTGCCTGCGGAGGTCTTCGACGCACCCAAGTACGGCACCCTCAACATCCACGATTCGCTGCTGCCCAAGTACACGGGATTCTCCCCGCTCATCTGGGCTCTGATCAACGGCGAAGAAGAAGTCGGGCTCACGGCGCACCTGATGGACGAGGAACTCGATGCGGGCGACATCGTGCTGCAGCGTTCGACGACGGTCGGCCCGACCGACACCGTCACCGATCTGTTCCACCGCACGATCGACATGATCGGCCCCATCACACTCGACGCCCTGGATCTGATCGCGTCCGGCCGTACCGACTGGACGCCGCAGGACCGATCGCAGGCCACGTTCTTCCACAAGCGCGCACCGCAGGACAGCCACGTCGACTGGTCCTGGCCCGCCGAGGTCATCGAGCGTTTCGTCCGGGCACAGTCCGATCCGTACCCCAACGCTTTCGCCGAGTTCAAGGGCCAGCGCATCCGCATCCTGAAGGCGTCCGTCTCACGCGGGCACTACGGCGGAACCCCCGGCCGAGTGTTCATCCAGGAAGACGACGGCATGGTGATCGTCGCGGGCCCCGACGCGTGGTCGGGCAAGAACAAGGGACTGCGGATCGAGCGCGTCCGACTCGACGACGGCAGCGAGTACACCGCCGCCGAGTTCTTCCCCCACGGCGGCGGGTACCTCACCTGATCGCCGGATCAGACCCCCTCAGTACAAAACCCAGTACAAACCCCTCAGTCGCGACCTTCCCAGGCCGCCCACAGTTGTGCGTAACGCCCGCCCGCGGACACCAGTTCGCGGTGCGGGCCTTCTTCTACGATCTGTCCGTGTTCGAGCACGATCACTCGGTCGGCGCCCGCGGCCTGGGTAAGCCGGTGTGCGACAACCAGAGTGGTGCGGCCCTCCGTAGCGGCGTCGGCAGTCGCTTCCAGTTCCCGCGCTCCGGCGCTGCCCGCCTCCGCTGTTGCCTCGTCCAGTACGGCGACGGCGGGATCGGCCAACACCAGTCTCGCCAAAGCCAACTGCTGCGCCTGCGCCGCCGTCATCTCGTGCCCGCCTTCGCCGACTACGGTCAGCATTCCCTCGTCGAGAGCCTCCACCCACTCGTACGCGCCGACCGTCCGCAGTGCCGCGGCAACGTCCTCGTCCGAGGATTCGGGAGCCGCCAATCTCAGATCCTCGATCAGGGGTCCGGCAAAGACATGGACCTCCTGACTCACGATCGCGATGTGGCGTCGTAGGTCGTCGAGGTCGGCAAGCGGGACACCGCCGATCGACACCCGGCCCGACGTCGGAGTGATCGAACCGGCAGCGATCGCCGCGAGCGTCGTCTTTCCGGCTCCGGTCGAACCGACGAGCGCCACGCGCTCCCCCGCTCGCAGTGTGAGGCTCACTCCGTGGAGAACCTCATGACCACCGTCGTAGCTGTGCCGAATGTCATCCAGACGCAGCGAACCGTCGGCCGGAACGGAACCTGCATCCGTCGAAGGCTCCGTTTCCTCGATCTCGACGACGCCGACCAGTCGCGCGAGGCTGGCGCCGGCCGACTGCACTTCGTCGAAGGTGTAGAGCAGTGAGCCGATCGGGTTGAACAGGCGGTGGAACAGCAGGGCAGCAGTCGTCGTCTGGCCGACTGTCACGACGTCCTCACGGACCAGCAGGAATCCGACGACGAGAATCATGGACAGGCCCACGAATTCGGCGCGGTTACCTCGACCGGCGAACCTCGTGAACAGGCCGAACACTCCGACTGCCAGATCGCGCGCTTTTGCCGACGCCGCATCGATCTGCCCGAGGTGTTCCTTCTCGAGGCTGTACGCACGGACCGTCTTCGCACCCTGGAGACTGCTGATCAGCGCTTGTGAACGAGCGCCCATCGCTACCCGCTCGGCTGCGTAAACGGGAGCCGAGCGTGGCAGGTACCACTTGAGCGCCAGCGCGTACATCGGCAGCGCGACCATTCCGGCCAGACCGAGTCGCCAGTCGAGTCCGAGCATGGTCACCATGCTCAGAGCCACGAGCAGAACCGCCGCGATCATGCCGGGAACCACGTCGGACACGGCCTTGGCGATCACCGACACGTCGTCGCCGACGCGCGAGAGCAGATCGCCCTTACCGACCTTCTCGACGGTCTGGATCGGCAGTCGCAGTGCCCGGTCCACGGTCCGCTCTCGCAGATCCGCCAGGATCGTCTCACCGAGCCGCTTGATCAGATAGGCAGCCACACCGGTGAACACACCGCCCACGATTGCGGCAGCGGCGATGATCACGACCACCCCGACGATCGTCGACGTGGGCGCGTTCTCCCGGACCCGGTCGACCAGGACACCGAAGACGTAAATCGGCACCAGGGCCATCGCCGACGCCGAAGCCGCGACGATCAGGACCAGCAGGCTCTGCATCCGGTGTTCGGCCAACGCCGCCCGCAACCACCTCCAGGTCTGGCGACCACTCGCGATCGGCAACAACTCGCGCTCTGTCACCTTCTCGGCGTTCTCCCCGGCCGGCATTTCGGTTGTCATGTCCGTGGCCGTCACCGCAGCACCGCTCCTCGGTAGTTCGCGTCGCCGCGAGAGAGTTCGGAATGTGTGCCGATCGAGGCGATCACTCCGTCGTTCAACACGATCACCCGATCCGTCACGGCCAGCAAGGCGGGGCTGCTGGTGATCAATACCGTCGTGTGGATGCCACTGGCACCCTCGTGCCGCAGTTCTGCGATTCCTTCGGCGATCGACGCCTCGGTCACCGCGTCCACCGCCGTCGTCGGATCGTGCAGGACCATCACGGGTGCCTGTGCCACCAAGGCGCGCGCGAGGGCGACGCGTTGCCGCTGGCCTCCCGACAAACTGGCGCCCCGATCGGTCACTTCGAGGTCGAGACCGTCCGGATGTGCATCGACGACATCCGCCGCTGCCGACGCCACCAGAGCGCTCTGGATGTCGAGAGCAGCGCCATCACCGGCGCCCGCGGTGACGTTCGACGCAAGCGACCCGGAGAACAGATCGGTGATGTGCGGCTCCACCAACACCGTCCGACGTGCCAATCGCAAGTCCATGTCGGACAGGCTGATTCCGCCAACCCTCACCACTCCGCGATACGCGTCCTGCGCCAGCTGACCGGACAGGACCGCGACAAGGGCGTCGGCGTCCTGCGGTTGGTAAGCCACGACGCCCAGCAGTTCTCCGGCAGGCAGATGCAGATCGATGCCCTTGAGCGATTTGTACTCGACTCCGTCGAGAGTCAGGTCGGTGCCTTCGAGTTCGGTCTGCGAACCCGCGCCACGCAGTGGCTCCGCGTCCAAGACCAGTGCCAGTCGATCCGACGACGCTCGCGCCACCGCGAAGTATCCGGGAATGGACGCAAGCAAGCCGAGCGGTTCGATGATGAACTGCGCAAGCCCCATCACGGTGATCAGTTCACCGACCGTGATCCGGCCCTGCAACGCGAAGTATCCCGCGAAGCCCGCAACACCGACCGCGAGCAACGCACTGACGGTCGCGGCAACGCCGGTGTAGATACCGGTCGCCTTGGCCGTGCCGATCGTCGATGCGAGCGCTTGACGGCTGACCGTGCGGTAGCGCGCCGACGCGGTCTTCTCGCCGCCGATACCGCGCAGCGGACGCAATCCGCTGACCAGATCCGTAGCCATCGCCGACGCCCGAGCGATCGACGCCTGCTGGCCGGTGGCCCTCGACGTGATGAGAGGCGCCGCCAATTGCAGCAGACCGAGAATGACCGGCGTTCCGATCAGAACGGCCAGCCCCAGCCAGAGGTCGATCCACACCAACGCCACCGCCGACGCCACCGCAGCTGTCAGGGCCGCAGCGGCGCGCGGGACGATGTCCGCGATCCACGAAGTCTGCTCGGCATCGGATGTCGAGACTGTCAGCAATTCACCCGAACGCAGATCGGTGCGCACCCCACGCGGATCGAGGACGCGGTGCGCCACCTCGAGCCGGAGGCGATGAGCCTCCTGCTGCATCGCGGTGACGATGAAGCGTGCGCCGAAGCGCCAGGCGGCCGTCAGAACGAGAAAGAGAGCCGCGAGACCGACGATGGAGACGATCAGGGCCGTGGTGTCCGAAGTCTCCACCGCACGGTCGATGATCACACCGATGGAGATCGGCACCGCCGTCTCGGTCAGTTGGTGCAGACAGACCAGAACCGTGCCGATGGCGAGCGGGCCACGGTTACGGACGAGGACACGTCGCAGAATCGCAGCACCGCTGTGATTGCCACTATCCGGCTCGTCCGAGTCGACGGTCACACTCGAGGGGGTCGAACTCATGGAACTCCAAGCATCGATGGAAGCGATAAAGTTGAGTACAGAGATAAGTAAGTCGACCCTAATACATGAGCAACTAGCGTCGACACGCCCAGTTCTCATAGAGTCGCGAGTAAGAACCATTGCTTGCGCCGTGCAGGCAAGCACGAGAGGAACATGATGGCTGAGAACACGACCGTCGAAACCGAGATCGCGGACGAGGACCTCGAGCCCGTAGCGGACGAAACTGCTCGTCAGGCACAGCGCGTCGTCGCTGCCTACGCGGAAGATGCCGACGAGTGCAGGATGCTGCTCTCGATGCTCGGTATCTCCCCCGCCGCCAAGCTCGACTGAATCTTTCCCTCACCGACCGAGAAGGAACCACGTGCCTGTCAGTCCGGATTCGACCAGTTCAACCCTTTCTGACAGCGCACCTGCTTCTTCGACCGGTGAAGCCGTGTCCGGGCAGGCTGAGTTCGTTGTCGTAGCGAACCGCCTGCCCGTCGACTTGGAACGGCTTCCCGACGGCACCACCCGCTGGAAGCGAAGCCCCGGCGGACTGGTCACCGCTCTCGAGCCGATCCTGCGCAGCAATCAGGGCGCGTGGGTGGGCTGGGCGGGGGTGGCGGACGCCGAGCTCGACCCCATCGTCGAAGACGGACTCGAGCTCTACCCCGTGCCGCTGAGCGCCGAGGAGATCAACGAGTACTACGAGGGATTCTCCAACGCCACCCTCTGGCCGCTCTATCACGACGTCATCGTCAAACCCGAGTACCACCGCGAATGGTGGAACGCCTACGTCGAGGTGAACCGGCGATTCGCCGAAGCCACCTCCAAGGCAGCGGCACAGGGCGCGACAGTCTGGATCCAGGACTACCAGCTGCAGTTGGTACCGAAGATGCTGCGGATGCTGCGCCCCGACCTGACCATCGGCTTCTTCCTGCACATTCCGTTTCCCCCGGTCGAGCTGTTCATGCAGATGCCGTGGCGCACCGAGATCGTCGAAGGCCTCCTCGGCGCCGACCTCATCGGCTTCCACCTTCCGGGTGGCGCACAGAACTTCCTGTACCTGGCCAGACGCCTTGCCGGGCAACAGACTTCACGTGGAACCGTCGGCGTCCGCTCCAAACTCGGTGTGGTGCAAGTAGGTTTCCGTAGCGTCCGCGTCGGCGCCTTCCCTATCTCCATCGACTCCGGCAAGCTCGACGAGCTCTCGCGCACCAAGGCAATTCGAGACCGCGCCAAGCAGATTCGCAAAGAACTCGGAAACCCCAAGCACATCATGCTGGGCGTCGACCGCCTCGACTACACCAAAGGCATCGACGTCAGGCTCGCTGCGCTCCACGAACTTCTCATGGAGAAGCGCATCGATCCCGCCGACACCGTCATGGTGCAGCTGGCGACCCCGAGCCGCGAACGCGTCGAAAGCTACGTACAGATGCGCGGAGACATCGAGCAGAAGGTCTCCCGGATCAACGGCGAGTTCAGCGAAGTCGGCCGCCCCGTCGTCCATTACATCCATCGGCCGATCCCACGCGACGAACTGGTCGCGTTCTTCGTCGCCGCCGATCTCATGCTCGTCACGCCGCTGCGTGACGGCATGAACCTCGTCGCGAAGGAATACGTCGCCTGCCGCAGTGATCTGGGTGGTGCATTGCTGCTCAGCGAATTCACCGGTGCCGCAGCAGAACTCCGCCAGGCATTCCTATGCAATCCTCACGACCTCGACGACGTCAAGGATTCGATGGAGAAGGCCCTCAATCAACCGCGCGAGGACGGCCGGCGCCACATGCGTGCGCTACGTCGTCAGGTCCTGACGCACGACGTCGACCGCTGGGCGCGCTCGTTCCTCGACGCGCTCGCACACGGCGGTGCCGCAGGCCCGGCGCTGATCGCCCCGGCCGAAGCACAAGACCACTGAGGACAGTGCACAAAGGCTGGGGCCGCGGAGAGTGAATCTCCGCGGCCCCAGCCTCTTTCGTACCCGGCTCCAGCCTTCGTGTGTTTGATCAGAAGGGTTGGACGTTGTTCACGAGCCAACGTCCGTCCTGCTTCTCCAGACTCATCTTCACGCGACTGCCACTGGCAACGGCTTCGGGCGATTCCGAAGACGTGGTGATCTGATTGAGGAACAGCATCGTCGTCGCGCTGTCCGCCTCCGCGTCGAGAACCGCGGCGCCCTGGACGACGACCTGAACGGTCAGCGACTTTTCCTTGGCTCCCGGAATGATCACCGATTCGATCAGATTGGTGAACGTGCCTTGAAAATCGCCCGTCAAACCGTCTGTGGCTGCATGCAACTGCTGGTCGACGTTGTTGTAGTCGTACTGGAACATCGCTACCGCCTGATCGGAAGAGGCCTGTGCCACTTCGTCTCTGGTCTGATCGATCGCTGCGGTGTCACGCGTTCCGTCCGGACCGAAGTAGAGATACGCCGACACTGCCGCCAACGCGATGGCCACTGCACTGATGACGCACAGGATGATGGCGAGCGGTGAGGCGCGCTTCGGCTTCGGCGAAACTTGCTTGGACGTCTCGGGGTTCACTTCTGGGGTCATGGCACAAACTCCACATTCGAGGCAAGCAACTGCCCGTCGACGTCGCACATGGTGATTCGGAGTCGGTAGTTGCGTTCAGCGGGCGCTTCGTCGCCGTTCTTCTGCATCGCACGCACCGCGACCAATGAAGTCCCGCAATCGCCGTCGGATTTCTCGAACCCGGCTTCGAGCACCTCGCCGTCGGTCTGAACTCCGGCCTGCCCGAGGACGTTGACGAACGAATCCTTGCGTCCGTCGAACTGCGACTTGAACTCGTCGGTGGTGCCGGCGAGAAACTTGTCGAGGTCGGCAGCCGCTGTATCCGCGTGCAGTGTCGTCAGATTCAGTGCGGTGGTCCGGGCACCGGCCACGTAGCGGGCTCGGTCCTCGTCGGCATTGGACGCCTTGTTCCGGTCGACGAGGAGAATGACCGTCAGGGCTGCGAGAGCGATGGCGATCACCGAAGCAATGGCGATCCCGACTACCAACCCGGCCTTGGGCTTCGAACGAACAGGGGTGTCCACAGCAGTTTCTGCGGGGGTTTCGGCGGTACCGGTCGGCTCAGCCTCGGTCGTGACCTGATCACCGCTGACGACCTTCTCAGGTGGAGTATCGGGCTTGCCCAAAGCAACTGGCGCCGCCGCCTTCTGCTCAGCCACCTTCTGCTCGGCCGCCTTCTGCTCGGCTGGCTTCTGTTCGGCCGACTTCTTTTCGGTGGGCACTACTACCGCGGCAGCGTCTGCATCCGCACCCGTGGGTCCGGCGCTGCGGGACGCGCGACGGCGCACCCGCTGCCCGGCCTGTGGATCTTCGTCTGTCATCAACCCTGCTGACCCTTCATGAACTGTTCGAGACTGACGTCGCCGCCACCGAGGTTCGGTTGCGAGTACGTCCTTCCGTCCGGCCCGATGTACGTGCCTGTAATCGGATCGTACCGACGAGCCGAGACCGAAGGCGTCGACGTGTACGAGCTCGGGGTCGCGGTAATCGGTTCCGGAGGCCCGGATTGCGGGTTCGTGCCCATCGGTACGTAGCCGGAACGGCACTGTTCGACCGTCGGCGCACGACGTCCCGGATACTCCTCGCAGGGAAGGTTTCTCGCGCCGCGCACGGCGATCGGCGAATCCTGGGCAACCTGACAGAAGAGATCCGACGGCGTCTCGATCGGTGATTCGTCCTTCGGACTGCGCCACTGCTCTGCGGGCAGGAATCCTGTAGTGCACGGCGGCGGGTCGTTGACCTCCATGTGGAAGTCCACCAGTGCACCATCCGCAGCCGGGCCGGAGCCTGCCACCGTGACCAGCGCTGCGGCCAGCGGCGGGTAGATGACCAGAATCTGCTCGATCGCGTTGTTGTAGATCACGCCGACCTGTCCGACGGACACGAGGTTCGCCAGAAGAATCGGCAATGTCGGCTGCATGTCTTGCAGAAGAGCATTCGCCTCCGCCGCTGCCGCCGGCCCCTTCTGGATGACGGCACGCAGATCAGGGTCGCTGGCTCGGAGCTGATCGGTGAACGTCACCAGATTGCCTGTCCAGGAACGGATGGCATCGCTGCTGACCACCTGGGTGTCCAGGAGTGGACCGGCCTGCTCGATCAGGGTCTTGGTCGCGTCGGAGTTGTTGTTCGCCTCTTCGACGAACAGCCGAGCCGAGTCGATCAGCTTCTGCAGATCCGGGCCGGCACCGTTGAACGCCTTGAAGGATTCGTCGATGACGGTCTTGAGCTTGGTGTCGGAAATGCTCTGCAGCAACAGATCTGCCTGATCGAGCATCGCGCCGACATCCTGGGGAATGCTGGTTCGGTCTTCGGGAATCACCGATCCGTTTTCCAGATGCCCGTCGACCACGATCGCTCCGGAGCTGTCGGTGTGCGGAATCAGATCGACGAACTGCTCGCCGATCGCCGACACACTCTTGACCGCAGCGTCGACGTCCGAGGGCACCTTGACGCCGCTCTCGAGAGACAGTCGCGCATTCACGCCCGTTTCCGACAACTCCACCGCGTTCACGACACCGATGGTCTGACCGCGGTAGGTGACGTTCGAGTTCTTGTACAGCCCACCGGTGGCGGGCAATTCGACAGTGACGTCGTAACGGCCGATACCGACCATCGCCGGAACACGCACGTACTGAGTGGCCATCACGATCAAACCGACAACCGTCAAGACGGCGAAGATGGTGAGCTGGATACGGACGAACTTTGTGAGCATCATGGTGCCGGTGCCCCCTGAGGAAGTCCTGGAATGTTGATCGGCGGAAGTCCCGGAATCTGAATGGTATTCGGATCCGCTGCCGGGGCCTGCGCAGCGGGAGCCTGTCCGGCGGGAGCTTGTGCCGGCGGTGCGGCAGGCTTGAGCGGATCGCTCAACGGGTTGCCTGTCTGTCCGGCGAGCCCCGCCTGCTTACCCAACACGCCTTCTGGTCCGGAGAGTGTTCCGGCCAACGGAGTTCCGGTGAGGAAGTTCGCGTCGAGTCGGGGCAGCGAGATGTCGATGGTCATCGCCAGGTTGGCATAGTCACCGCGGATGACGTTGTCGATTCCGTTCTGTGGGAACGGGAACGTCAAGAGGACTCCGAGAACCTGAGTGAGAGCGTTACCCGAATCCGCCAAGGCCTTCAGAGTCGGCGAAAGAGCCCGAACGTTGGTCGCGAAATCGTCGCCGCTCTCCTGGATGACGCGACTGGCCACCTCGCTGAGACCACCGAGGGAGGTCAACGCGTTGGTGATGTCCTGACGCTGAGCGACAAGAATCTCGAGTGCCGGCGGAATACCTTCGAGCGCTTTGTTCAAGGTGTCGTGCTGTGCCTGGACGGTCGAGGACAGTCGATCGAGTCCTTCCATCGCCGAAACGATGTCGCCTCGTTGCTTGTCCAGACTTCCGACCAGCTGATCGAGCTGAGGCAGGAGGTCTCGAACGGAATCTTCACGCCCACCGAGAGCGGCGTTGAGTTCCTTCGTGATGTCCTGAACCTGAGCGAGACCGCCGCCGTTGAGAACAACCGACAGCGACGACAGCGTCTGTTCCGTCGTCGGGTAAGCGCCCGCTCGCTCGATCGGAATCAGGTCACCGGCTTCGAGTCGGCCCTCGGGCTCCTCCCCTACCGGCGGCGCCAACTCGATGTGCTGAGAGCCGAGCAAGCTGGTCTGACCGATTTTTGCCGTCGCGTTGGCCGGCAACTGAACCTCGGGATTCAGCGACACCGTCACCAGAGCGTGCCAGCCTTGAACCTCGATGTTCGAAACGCTTCCCACTGCCACGTCATCCACCCGGACGGGCGAATTCTGCGACAGCGTAGTCACGTTCGGCATCTCGATCTGAACCTCGTATGCGCCTTCGCCCCGGCCTTGAGTGCCTGGCATCGGCACCGAGTTGAGACCGTTCCATTCACAACCGCTGGCGCCGAGAGCCACTGCCGTGGCCAACACGGCAACCGTGGTCTTGCGAGCTACCCGCATCAGTTCCCTCCGCCCATGTTGAAGAGTTCGGCGAGATCCTTGGGAACACTCGTCATGGGAGCACCCGACATCGGTCCTGCGACGGTTTCCGGCTGATTCTGACTTGCCGCTTCCAATCCCGGTTCGGTGTAGACGATCTGATCCGGGAAAGCCTGCACGCCCGCGACCGGGTTGAACAGGAATCCGGGGTAGTTGCCGATCATCGTGCTGAGCACCGGCCCGAGGTACTGCTTACACAGGTCGGCACTGTTCTGGGAGTTACCACTCTCGATACCTTCGATGGAACCACAGATCCACTGGATCGGATTCTTGAAGTTACTCAGTGCAATTGCGCCGGTCATACTGCCCTGAGCCGGCTTGTAGATCTGATAGAAGTTGGCAAGCGACGTCGGTCCGGAGTGCAGAACCTGCTCGATCTCCGGGCGCTTGTCAGTCAGTACCTGAGTGGCATCGGCGAGACGCGCAACCGATTCGCTCAGTCCCTCGCTGTTGTCCTTGACGAACCGCTGGACGTCGCCGACGGCCAGGTCGAGATCACTGAGGGCGGTACCCAACTCGTCGGAGCTGCTTGCGAGAACGCTTGTCACCGAAGCGAGGTGACCGCTGAACTGCACGATCTGCTCGTTACTCGAGGACAACGCAGTGACAAATGCCTGCAGGTTCCGAATGGTGGAGAACAAATCGGTCCGGCCTTCGGACAGCGTGTGCATCGTGGCCGAGAGTTCGCGCAGCGTCGACCGAATCGACTCACCGTTACCGTCGAGGTTCGTTCCCACGGTGTCGATGAATCGACCGAGGGAACCCTGATCGTCCAGACCCTCCGGTCCGAGTGCGTCCGACAGTTTGGTCAGTTCGGTCTTGATCTCGTCCCACTCCACCGGAACGGCGGTGCGCTCGATCGGGATCTCGCCGCCGTTGGGCATCTGTTCCCCGCCGGAGTACACGGGGGTCAATTGCACGAAGCGTGCGGACACGAGGCTTTGAGCAACGATGAGCGCCTTGGCATCTGCCGGAACGTCGACGCTCGAATCGATCTTCATCTCGACGTAGGTGTCCCGATCACGCGGTTCGATCTTGGTCACCTTGCCGACGTTGACACCGAGCACTCGCACGACATCGCCCTCGTAGAGACCGGTGGTCGAGACGAAGTGCGCGGAGATCTTGGTCTTGCCCAGGCCTGGGATGAAGAGGTAGGCCGCACCGGCGACGAGCAGCGCGACCAGCACACCCGCTCCGATCAGCACCCACTTCTTGCGTGGGTTGGTGGAGCCCTGTGGATCCTGTGAAGTCATGGTCTCGGTCATTCTCCCGGCCCCCTGATCGTCGGTGGAATACCGGGGAAGAAGTCTTCCAGGTCGCCCGGAACCTGCTCGGGCGCGACGCTGGTGTCCACCAGGGTCTTCCACCAGTTGCTCGGCAGAATGTTGATGATGAAGGCGTCGAAGAACGGGCCGCTGGCCACGGTCTCACCGAGCGCGGTGATGTACGGTCCGAGTCCGTCGAGCGCTCCCGCGATGTTGTCCTTGTTCTGCTGGAGAACCTCGGCGACCGAATTCAGCTTCTCGAGGGTCGGCCCCATCTGAGCCTCGTTCTCCTGCACCAGCGCTGACAGTTGACGTGAGACTGCGCCGGTGTTGACGATCAGTTCGCTGATCGCGTCACGCCGCAAGCTCAGTTCGGCAAACAGCTTGTTGCCGTCGACCAGCAACGAATCGATCTGACCGCTTCTGTCGGAGAGGATCTTGGTGACATCTTCGGCCCGCGAGAGCAATTGGAGCAGGCTCTCGTCGCGTGAGTTGATGCTCTGCGAAAGCCGCGTCATTCCGTCCAACGCGGTGCGCAGTTCGGGCGGAGTATCGGCCAGCGTGTCCGAGATCGCGTTGAGCGAATCGTTGATCTGTTCCGTGTCGAGTTCGGACACCGTTGTCCCGAGGTCACCCAGAGCGTCGTTGAGCGAGTACGGGGAGTTGGTGCGTTCGACCGGAATCGGCGTGTCCGTCCGCAACAGTCCGGATCCTTCCGGCCGTACCGCCAACGACTTTCGCCCGAGAACCGTGTTGGTCTTGATATCAGCCGCTGTCTGCTCGCCCAGGGCAACACCGTCCTGAACGGTGAAGGTGACCAACACCTTCTGGTCGTCGAGTTCGACGTCGCTGACCTTGCCGACCTTCACGCCGGCCATGGTCACGTCGTCGCCGGTGACCAGGCCGCCGGCATCTTGGAAGTACGCCGAGTAGCGAATGCCACCGTTGATGAACTGGAGTTGATCGTATTGAAGCGCGGCACCGACGGTTGCCACCGCCAGGGCGAGACCGATGACACCGATCTGTACCGGATTACGTTCACGGGTTGGGGTCATGAGACTTTTGCGCACCTTCCCGTGTCCTGAACTGCCGTGGGCAAGATGATCGTCGTCCCGTCGGGTCCGGAGAACTTGAAAGTGTTGGCGCACAGATAGAACTGGAAGAACGCTCCGTACGTGCCCACTCGGATCAGCTTCCGGTAGTCGGACGGCAGACGATCGAGAGCGGTGTTGATGTCGTCCTTGCCCAGGTCCAGCTGCGTCATCGTTCGGTTGGTCTCCCCGATCAGCGTCTGAATGTCCGGACGTGTCGCCTGCAGCAACG
Organism: Rhodococcus sp. NJ-530; assembly: GCF_003860625.1. Lineage (NCBI taxonomy): Bacteria > Bacillati > Actinomycetota > Actinomycetes > Mycobacteriales > Nocardiaceae > Rhodococcus > Rhodococcus sp. NJ-530. Next base: position 971,769 of record NZ_CP034152.1, on the reverse strand, counting down.
ACGCGAGATCTCCCGTGGCACCGGCGATCTCGGTGATCGAATTACCGATCGGGCCACTGTCCTTCGCCAATCCACTGACCAACTGCTGGAGCTGATCGATCGTGGTGGAGAACTGATCGCCCTTGTCGTTGATGGTGCCGAGTACGTCGTTGAGATTGGTGATGACGTCCCCGATCAGCTGGTCTCGGTCCGCCAACGTGCTGGTGAACGAACTGGTGTTTCCCAGCAACGAAACCAGCGTTCCGCCCTGGCCCTGGAGTACCTGCAGCAGGGCCCCGGAGAGGTCGTTGACCTGCTGCGGGTCGAGCGAACGAAGCAGCGGCTTGAATCCGCCGAGCAGCAGATCCAGATCGAGAGCGGGCGACGTCTGATCGACCGGAATGGATCCTCCCGACGGAAGCGTCTCGGTGGAACCGGCGCCCTCGAGCAGTTCCATGTAGCGATCGCCCACCAGGTTCTCGTAGCGCACAGTCGCTTTGGTGCTCTTCATCAGCGAGTACTTGGTGTCGACGTCGAACTCGACCTCGGCCTGGTTGGAGTCACCGATGGACACTCCGGTGACCGACCCGACAGGAACACCGGCGATGCGGACCTTGTCGCCGGACTTGAGTCCCGAGACGTCCGAGAAGGTGGCGTGAAATCCGTTGCTGCTGCTGAAGCGCACCTGACTGAAGACGATCGCCAGTCCGGCGAAGATGACCGCCATGACGACGGTGAAAATCAGCAGCTTGACCGTGGTCGGTCTCATCACTTCCCGTCTTCCTGCTCGTAGGAGTCACCGAAGAGATACTGGAAAATGGTCGGCACGGTAACGCGCAGTTCGGTGTTGGGAACGAAGGGCACGTTGCCGGTGTTGGTGACTGCGAACGGTGCATGCCCGTCGACCTTCGGATCGAATTCGGGCAGACCATAACAATTGGGTCCGCCGGAGGCCGCGACCTTGGGGAGAGATTGCGGATTCTGGTACGCCTCGGCGCCGTACATGAAGCTCGCACTCAGCATCAGCGCCGCTTTGTCCCCGGTGCCTGCCAGTGGCTCGAACTTGATCCGACCGTCGTTCAATCCGACGATGAAGCACGTCAGACCCGACGAGTACTTGTCGAGCAGGGTCGTCGTCGCGGTCAGAGTGTCGAGGGCGGTGGTCAGGTTCTGCTCGTTGTCGGTCAACAACGCGTTGCCGGTGTCCGCGAGGCCGGTGACGTTGAGCAACAGCAAGTCGAGGTTTGCCTGCTCGGCCACGATCGATCCGCTTGTCGCGGTGGCATTGTCGAGGATGCGCATCAGATCCGGTGCCACGTCGGCGTACAGATTGGTGACATCGGCGGCGCCGACCAAGTCTTCCTGGAGCTGCGGTAGAACCGGATTCATCTTCTTCAGATAGGTGTCACCGAGCTCGAGAACCTCACCCAGCGACTCGCCGCGCCCGTTGAGTGCGGTGGAGATCGCGCCGAGTGTGGCGTTGAGCTTTTCCGGTTCGATCTTCGCGAGCACGTCCGAAAGATGTTCGAAGACACTGTTGAACTCGACGGTGACGCTGTCCGAAGCGATGACAGCACCCTCCTGGATCGGTTGGGTCGACGGATCGTCGGGAATCACGATGTTGACGTACTTCGCACCGAACACCGTGGTGGTCTTGATCTCCACCCGGGCGTTCGACGGAATCTTCGACATCTGGCCCGGATCCATCGCCAACTTCAGGTTTGCCTGGTCCCCGACGAGTGAGATCGACTCGACGCGGCCGACCTGCACTCCGCGCAACTTCACCTTGGCATTGGGTTCCATGACGAGGCCGGCACGCGTGGACGTCACGGTGATGGGCGTGCTCTTGGTGAACCCACCCGAGAACATGGTGAGAGCAACGGCGACGATCGCCACGAGTCCGAGGACCAGGCCGGCTGCGGCCAACTTCTTGTGCCATCTGGGTACGGTCATCGCTTGCCCGCCTATCCCGACAGGTTGAAGTTGCCGGACCCGCCGTAGATGGCGAGTGAGATGAGCAGGGTGACCGTGACGACCGCGATCAACGAGGCGCGCACTGCGTTACCCACCGCGACACCGACGCCGACCGGGCCACCGGTTGCGTTGAAGCCGTAGTAGGTGTGGATGAGCATGACGGCCAGCGCCATGACTATCGCCTGGGCGAACGACCACAGTATGTCCGTGGGTATCAGGAAGGTCGTGAAGTAGTGGTCGTACACGCCGCCGGACTGGTTGTAGAGGAACACCGTCGCAAAGCGGCTGGCGACGAACGACGCGATCACCGCCAGTGAGTACAGCGGGATGATCGCGATCATGCCGGCCATGACGCGGGTGCTGACCAGATACGGAATCGACGGGATCGCCATCGTCTCCAGCGCGTCGATCTCTTCGGAGACGCGCATCGCACCGAGCTGCGCGGTGGAGCCGGCGCCGATGGTCGCGGCGAGGCCGATTCCGGCGATGACCGGCGCTGCGATGCGAACGTTGATGAAGGCGGCGAAGAAGCCCGTCAGTGCTTCGACGCCGATGTTGCCCAGCGAGCTGTAGCCCTGAACGGCGATGGTGCCACCGGTGAACAGTGTCAGGAATCCGACGATCACGACGGTGCCACCGATGACGGCGAGCGCACCGGTGCCCATGCTGATCTCGGCGATCAGTCGCAGAGTTTCACGTGGATAGCGCATCAGCGCCTTGGGAGCGTGACCGAGAGCCTTCGCGAAGAACAGCGCTTGATCACCGATGCTGTCGATACTGCGAGAGATCGAACCGATCTGTCGACGTGTGCGCGGGAAGCGTCCCGCTGCGGCCAACGCCATCAGATCTCCTCCCGTCTGTCGTTTGTCGTTCTGTCCACTTCGATCTCTCCGACTGCCGTGGGCCTCATCCGGCCGTCAACTTGATACCGATGGTCGTGATGAGCACGTTGACGACGAAGAGCGCCATGAACGCGAACACGACGGTCTGGTTGACCGCGTCACCGACGCTCTTGGCGCCGCCTTTGACGTTGAGTCCGAGGTAGGCCGCAACCAGGCCGGCGATCATGCCGAACAGCCCTGCTTTGACCATGGAGAGCATGAGCTCACCGAATCCGGTGAGCAGTGTGATGCCGTTGACGAACGCGCCGGGGTTCACGTCCTGGATGAACACGGAGAAGACGAAACCGCCGAGGATGCCGATGGTGCAGACCAGTCCGTTGAGGAGCAGCGCCACACCTGTCGACGCGAGCACTCGGGGAACGACCAACCGGTGGATGGGATTGATCCCGAGCACCTTCATGGCGTCGATCTCTTCGCGGATGGTTCGGGCCGAAAGATCCGCGCAGATGGCGGTTGCGCCGGCGCCGGCGACGATCAGCACGGTGACGATGGGGCCGACCTGCGTGACGGTGCCGAGGGCAGCTCCGGCACCGCTGAGGTCGGCTGCACCGATCTCGCGCAAGAGAATGTTGATGGTGAAGCTGACCAGCACCGTGAACGGGATTGCGACCAGCACCGTCGGCACCATCGAGACTCGCGCCACGAACCAGGCCTGATCGATGAACTCTTGACGCTGGAAGGGGCGGGAGAAGACTGCCCTCAAGGTTTGGGCGGACATCTGAAAGAAGCCACCGACCGCTCGTAATGGCACCTCGACGAGGTCTACCATTCGCCCTCCTCGTCCTTGGTTGCCGCAGTACTGTCTGTTCTCATAGTCCAGCCCCCGACAGCTTGTGACTCAGGTCATATTAACTAGAACGTGTTCACCTGTCAAAAACAAGTGTCCAACTCTAAGAAGTAGCCTCACGGCGACGATCCGAAACCCGAAGGTTCGGGCCATGGGAAGCATCCCTTTTCGGTGCGAATTTCGCCGAAATATCCTGGAAATTAATACTTTTGAATGATCAGCGCTTATCGGCGCCGGATCGAGACCCTGCTACCGCGCCAGCCTTGACCGGGCACGTCGATCGAATACCGCATCGTTCACAGGAATGCAAAATTGGAACACAGTCTAGTTTTTTCGAGACCGTTGGTCTCGTTGTAGAACGCAGGCAGAGTGCCGCGCCCACCGACTCGTGAACACGCTATTTCTACCAGGAAGTGGACACGTAGACCGTCTAAGTGTGAACAACGGTTCTACGTGTCGCGCACCTGAGAATCAGACCCGTCGATCAGCCCAACGCGCGCAGGGCCGCCGATGCCGAGAACATCTTTGCCGGGTCACGGTCAGCGAAGTAGTCACCCATCACCGCGGACAGCGTTTCCGGCGACCAGGAATCTCCCTCTGCGTCGAACCTCTGCTCGACGACGGGCGCCGCCATCAGCGCAACCATCGGTCCGTACACCACGAATACCTGACCGTTGACGGCGTCGGCCGCTGGTGATGCCAGGTACGAGACGAGCGAAGCCACGTGCTCGGGCGAGAGTGGATCGATGCCGTCGGCCGGCGCGTCACCGAACACACCTTCGGTCATCGACGTCCGTGCCCGCGGGCAGATCGCGTTGGCCCGTACGCCGTAGCGCGAGAGCCCACGTGCGGCCGACAACGTCAGCGCCGTGATTCCGGCTTTTGCAGCGCCGTAGTTGGGCTGCCCTTCCGGTCCGAGGAGACCCGCCTCCGAAGAAGTGTTGACGATGCGCCCGTACACCGGCGCCCCGGCTTCCTTGGATTTCGCCCGCCAGTAGGCAGCGGCGTTGCGGCACAAGAGGAAATGGCCGCGAAGGTGCACTTCGAGTACGAGATCCCAGTCTTCGTCGGACATGTTGAACAGCATCCGGTCGCGTACGACCCCTGCATTGTTGACGACGATGTCGACACTGCCGAACTGCCCCTGCGCTGCTTCCATCAGAGCGTCGGCGGTAGAACGCTCACCGACGTTGCCTGCCACGAATTCGACCTTGGCGCCGAGACCACGGATTTCCTCGAGCGTCGCTTCGACGGCCTCGTTCGGGGCCAGATCGTTGACGACCAACGAAGCACCGGCCTTCGCCAGACCGATGGCCTCGAACTTTCCGAGCCCCGATCCGGCACCGGTCACGATGGCGACCTTGCCTTCGAGACTGGTTTCTGGGCTGTTCACAGCATTCATCGAAGCGCTCTCCCGGTTCTCTGCGGTCGTGTGTCGAGTTACCCGGCTCGATTGCCGTGACCCACGAGTTCGCAACTTTAGAACGTGTTCTTGTTTTGGGCAACCATCGTCATGGATGTTCGGTCAGTGCCGCGCGCGGGCACTGAGCGATCGCGGAACGGACATCCTCCCAGCGATCCTCCGGTGGGCGCACAGAACTGATCACGAGCTCCTCGTTGTCGTCGAGGTCGAAAATATCGGGCGCGATCCCGACGCACACACCGTTTGCCTCGCAACGGTCCAGATCAACCCTGACCTCCATGGCGATTCCTCTTCTCTACTCACAACTGCTCACACGAACACGGATACGAAACGAGTGCCGCAGGGCTGTGCCGCACACCGTTCCTGGCGATAACACTAGAACCTGTTTCAGTCGTGTGCAATGATTCGAAAAAGTACCGAGAACGGACGTCGAACGATCCGCCGGCGACGGCGAGGGCGCCCCTTGTCGCCGATGTACGCATCGATAGAACCTGTGTCAATCGAATGGTTGACGCTTTGATTCGTATCTCTATGGAGAGGTAACCATGCACATCACCTACACCCCTGAGCAGCAACAGCTCCAGGAGGAGTTGCGTGCCTACTTCGCACAACTGATGACTCCCGAGCGGCGTGAAGCGCTCGCCGCCACGACGGGTGAGTACGGCGAAGGCAATGTGTACCGCGAAGTCGTCGCGCAGATGGGCCAGGACGGCTGGCTCACCCTGGGTTGGCCGAAAGAGTACGGCGGACAGGAACGCTCCGCGATGGACCAGCTGATCTTCACCGACGAAGCCGCCATCGCCGGTGCACCGGTGCCGTTCCTGACGATCAATTCGGTAGCGCCGACAATCATGCATTTCGGTACGGACGAGCAGAAGGCCTTCTTCCTGCCCAAGATCTCTCGCGGTGAGCTCCACTTCGCGATCGGCTACTCCGAGCCCGAGGCCGGCACCGACCTGGCCTCTCTGCGCACGTCGGCGGTCCGTGACGGTGACGATTACGTCATCAACGGGCAGAAGATGTGGACCAGCCTGATCCAGTACGCCGATTACGTGTGGTTGGCGTGCCGCACCGATCCGGAAGCCAAGAAGCACAAGGGAATCAGCATGCTGATCGTCCCCACCACGGCAGAAGGCTTCTCCTACACACCGGTTCACACCATGGCCGGCCCCGACACCAGCGCCACCTACTACCAGGACGTGCGGGTCCCGGCGTCGTCGATCGTGGGTCAGGAACACGGCGGCTGGGCACTGATCACCAATCAGCTCAACCACGAGCGCGTTGCCCTCACCTCGGCCGGACCGATTCTGACCGCGCAGCGTGAGGTCCGCGAGTGGGCACAGAACACCAAGCTGCCCGACGGCCGACGCATGATCGACCAGGAATGGGTGCAGATCAATCTGGCTCGCGTGCATGCCAAAGCCGAGTACCTGAAGTTGATGAACTGGGAAATCGCCTCCGCAACCGATCACGCTCCCGGCCCCGAAGCTGCGTCCGCCAACAAGGTGTTCGGTACCGAATTCGCCACCGAGGCTTACCGCTTGCTGATGGAAATCCTCGGATCCTCCGCCACGATCAGGCAGAACTCCCCCGGCGCTCTTCTGCGCGGCCGCATCGAACGTATGCATCGTTCTTCGCTGATCCTGACGTTCGGCGGCGGTACCAACGAAGTGCAACGCGACATCATCGGAATGACAGCTCTGCGGCTTCCCGCATCGAAGCGATAAGGACCCACGATCATGGAATTCACCCTTACCGAGGCCCAGCAGGACCTGTCCGGCCTGACACGATCCGTAGTCACCGAACTGGTCACCAACGATCGCCTTCGTGAACTCGACGCCGCGGAAGACCGCTTCGACGCCATCTTGTGGAATGCGCTGGCTTCGGCCGGCGTCCTCGGTGCGGCCCTTCCGGAATCGGTGGGCGGCGACGGATTCGGTGTCCTCGAGCAGTGCAGCATCCTGGCCGAACTTGGCCGCGGCGTCGCAGCTGTTCCGTTCCTGACGTCCATCGTCGGGTCCGCCGCAGCGATAGCCGAATTCGGCTCGGACAAGCAGCGCGACGACTGGGCGAGCGCTGCCGCCGCCGGCGAGAAGGTACTCACCGCGGCCCTCGCCGAGGAATACAACGACGACCCGGCCCACCCCGTCACGCGTGCCGAGAAGACCGCCGAAGGTTGGCGCATCGACGGAGCCAAGATCACCGTCGACAGTGCACCGCTCGCAGATCTGTTCCTCGTCCCCGCCATCACCGAGGACGGCGTCGCGGTCTTCCTCGTCGAACCGTCGGACGCGGGCGTGAGCATTACCAGGCAATCGACCACAGATTTCTCGAGCGCGGGTCTCGTCGAATTCGATTCGGTGCAGATCTCGGCCGATCGTGTTCTCGGCTCGGTTGCCCAGGGATCGGACATCGCGGCGTGGATCGTCGAGCGAATTCAGCTCGGTTCGACCGCCTACCAGTACGGAGTGCTCGATCAAGCGTTGAAGCTGACCGCCGAATATGCCACCGAGCGTGTGCAGTTCGGTCGACCGATCGGTAGTTTCCAGGCCGTGGCCCAGCGCCTCGCAGACGGATACATCGACGTCAAGGGTGTTCGTCTGACTCTGTGGGCTGCCGCGTGGCGTCTGAGCGAAGGACTTCCTTCCGACGGCGCTGTACAGACGGCCAAGTTCTGGGCTGCAGATGCGGGACACCGTGTCGGGCACACTGCGGTTCACGTTCACGGCGGTGTCGGTCTGGACGAGGACCATCCGGTTCACCGCTACTTCCTCGCGGCCAAGCATCACGAGTTCCTGCTCGGCAACGCAACGGATCAGCTTCGCGCGCTCGGCAAGGTACTTGCCGCAGTCCCTGCCTGAGTGCGTCCCACCGAGTGGAAATCCATGACCTGGTCCGAGACGAATCGATGATGATGCAGCTATGAGTCAGAGCCCCACTGTTTCCGATCTACTCCTCGGAGTCAGCGAGATCGACGACCGCGGTATCCGTTTCGAGGACCAGGTCATCACCTGGCGCGAGCACGTTCAAGGCTCGTTCGATCGAGCAGCGCTGCTGGACACGCTGCTCGATCGAACGCGCCCCAGGCATTTCGGACTTCTGATGGAGAACGTCCCCGAGTTCTCGCTGCTGCTCGGAGCGGCATCGTTCTCGGGTTCGGTCGCCGCCGGGCTGAACACGACCAGGCGCGGCCCGGCATTGGCGCGAGACATTGCGCTCTCCGACTGCCAAGTCATCTTCACCGAGAACAACCAGGCACATCTACTCGACGACGTCGATCTCGGCGACGTCCGGGTGATCAACGTGGATTCTCCGGCCTGGGCGGAATTGTTGGCGCCCTTCGCCGATACGCCGGCCTACGCGTCGACGGCGCAGCCCGACGATCTGTTGATGCTCATCTTCACTTCCGGAACCAGCGGTGATCCCAAAGCGGTTCGGTGCACGCACCACAAGTTGGCCTCTCCCGGCGTCATGCTTGCCGATCGTTTCGGGCTCGGCGCCGACGACGTCGTCTACATGGCGATGCCCATGTTCCATTCCAACGCGATGATGGCGGCGTGGACGGTCGCGCTGCACGCTCGTGCGGGAATTGCCATGCGACGCAAGTTCTCCGCTTCGGGTTTTCTACCCGACGTTCACAAGTACGGAATCACGTACTCCAACTACGTCGGAAAGCCGTTGTCCTTCATCGCTTCCACCCCCGAGGTGCCGAACGAGCGGGACAACACCTTGAAGATCATGTACGGCAACGAGGGTTCGGCGCCCGCCGTCGCCACCTTCGTCCGGCGCTTCGACGCTCGCGTCATCGACGGGTTCGGTTCCACCGAGGGCGGCATTTCGATCTCCGCGGCACCGGTTCCCCGGCCCGGCGCCCTCGGACTGCTCCCGGACGGCGTCAAGATCCTCGATCCCGAGACCGGAGCGCCATGCCCGCCTGCAGTCTTCGATGCCGACGGCCGGATCACCAACGCCGACGAGGCAACTGGTGAACTGGTCAATGTCACCGGCCCAGGCACGTTCGCCGGGTACTACAAGAACCCGGAAGCCGACGCCGAGCGAATGCGCAACGGCCAGTACTGGAGTGGCGATCTGGCGTACACCGACGTCGACGGTTACGTCTACTTCGCGGGACGCAGTTCCGGTTGGCTGCGAGTGGACGGCGAGAACATCGGTGCCGCACCCATCGAACGCTCCCTGGTCGGTTACCCGGGCTTCGCGCAGGTGTCCGTGTACGCAGTCCCCGACAGCGACGTCGGCGACCGCGTCATGGCGTCGGTGATTCCGGTCGGCGATGTCGACAACTTCGACCCGGCAGCCGTAGCCGAATTCATCGATTCCCGGCCGGAACTCGGGCCGAAGCAGAAGCCGACCTTGATCCGAGTGTGCAGTGAGTTCCCGAGAACGGCGACGTTCAAGGTGGTCACTCGAACGCAGAGCGCCGAACGCTGGAACACCTCCGATCCGGTGTGGATCCGACGGCGTGGAGAATCCGACTTCCAATTACTCACTCCCGAAATGGCACTCGGCCTCGAGAAGACGCGAGAGCCCGTCTAGCCCGATATCTCAGTAGTGCTGAGCAAGCGGTTTGTGCGCCGACACCGTTTTGTAGAACTCGGTGAGCCGGAGCTGTGATGCCGCTGCATCGTCGATCACCACCGTCGCGTGTGGATGCAGTTGGAGGACCGATGCCGGGCACACCGCGGCCAGCGGCCCCTCGACGGCAGCGGCAATCGCAGCGGCCTTGTGCTCGCCGGTCGCGATCATCACCAGATGCTTTGCTTCGCAGATAGTTCCGAGGCCCTGGGTGATCACGTGCCGTGGTACGTCGTCCGGACTCTCGAAGAATCGGGCGTTGTCGGTTCGAGTCTGTTCCGTCAGCGTCTTGACCCGGGTCCTCGAATTCAGCGAGGACGTCGGTTCGTTGAAACCGATGTGACAGTTGCCGCCGATGCCCAGAAGTTGTACGTCCACCGGACCATTCGACGCAATCGCCCGGTCGTAGGCTGCCGCGGCGGCAAATGGATCCGACGCGGTTCCGTCGGGGCTGAATACCCTTGCCGCGTCCAGGTCCAGGTGATTCACCAGCTCCGTTCGGATGACCTGGGCATACGACTCAGGGTGGCCTTCCGGCAGGCCGACGTATTCGTCCAACAGGAACGCCTGCACGCCGGCAAAACTCAACCCTTCCTCGCGGTGACGGCGCGCGAGTTCGCGGTACACCGAGAGCGGTGAAGATCCTGTCGCCAGGCCCAAAGTCCGTGCACCTGAATGCACCGCGTGTTCGAAGATGTCGGCAACAACGGTGCCGGCCGCCTCCGCACTGTCGACAATGACAATTTCCATCGGTTGATTCCTCAGCTTTCGGTGTAGTTCATGAGCCAGTTCCCAGCGGCCATGACGGCGCGGGTTTCGAGTTCTGGACCGGTGACGATCAGATCGGCGCGGCAACCCGGCACGAGATCGCCGACCATTCCGGCCAGCCCCATCAGCGAAGCAGGCGTTGCCGTCGCTGCGATGACAGCCGAAAGCAGATCGACGCCGGCGTGATTGACAGCCCGGCGGACTATGTCCATCAACCGACTCGTCCCGCCGGCAATGGCCGTTTCCCCCTGGCCGGCCAATCGCGCCACGCCATCGATCACGTCGACGTCGAGAGGCCCGAGTGGGTAACGGCCGTCGGGCATTCCGGCGGCAGCCATCGCGTCGGAGACCAACGCGATCTGATGCGGACCGACAAGATCGAACACCGTCGCCACCGTCTCGTCGGCCAGATGTACTCCGTCCCCGACCAACTCGACCACCATCTGTCCTTTCGCAGCCGCGGCAAGACATGCCGCCACTGCGCCGGGAGCACGGTGATGCATCGGAGCCATACCGTTGAACAGGTGAGTGGCACTGAGCGGTGCATGCGCCGAGTGTGCGATCGAACGTGTCGCAATCGGGTTGGACGCATCGGTGTGTCCGATACTCACGACGGCACCGTGACGCTCCAGCAATGAGGCAAGTTCGCCGAAGTGTGCTGTCTCCGGAGCGATCGTCATCGAGCGGATGTGCCCGCGGCCGGCTTCGAGCAGCGACTCGAGCAGAGCCGGGTCGCCGTCGAGAATGCTGTCGAGATCCTGGGCGCCACAACGGAGTACCGACAGGAATGGACCTTCCAGGTGAATTCCGGCCAGCGTACCCTCGTCCACCAGTCCTGCCAGGAGCTCGATGCGACCGCGCAGGATCTGCGGCGGCGCGGAGACGAGCGAGCCGATCACCGAGGTCGTGCCGTTCGTCCGGTGGTGATCGGCAGCCACGGTGGATCCGAACTCGTCTGCCTCGGGGAAACCGAATCCGCCGGCGCCGTGGCAGTGAACGTCCACCAACCCCGGGATGATCGTTGTCCCCGCAGCTGCCCGTTCGGGTAACGGGTCGGTTCGCTGCGACGCGGGCCCTGCCCACACCACACGATCACCGGAAATCTCGACGACCCCGTCCGGAAGCAGTTGCCCACCGGTCACCAGTTGTCCACGCAGAATTTGTCCACGAAGTATCACGACATCACCTGCGGTACAACGGGAACTTCGGGATCTGCGATCGACAACTCGCGGAGCACGGCGTCCGCGAGCACGTAGTGCCCTTGTTCGTTCGGATGGAATGCGTCAGCCAGGAGAGCCGGCGGTGGACCATCGGGAGAATGGGCCGTCCACTGCGCGTAGTGGTCGACGAACACCACGCGCGTCGAGGCGGCAACCTGCCGCACGACCTCGACGTACTGAACCAATCCCGCTCTGGTGGGCGCATTCTCGACGTCGATCGGTGGCGGCGTCTGCAGGATCGGCACTGCACCGATCGCTCGCGTCCGGAAGATCGTGTCCGAGAGGTCGTCTCGAAACCGCTCCAGTCCTTCTTCGCCATCCAATGCGTCATTCGTACCGAGCATGATCAACACCACCGAGGGTTCGAACACTTCGATGCGGTGTGCGAAACCCGCACGCACATCGGAGGATCGATTGCCGCTCACCCCGGTATTGACAAGGACGTGGTTGAACAAGGAAAGTTCACCACGGACGCGCTCGGCGCAGTGTTCGACGTAACTTCGATGACCGTCGGTGTGCGTCAATCCTTGAGTGATGCTGTCGCCGGTGAAGACCCACCGTATCGGCGTCGAGGAGTCGCCGAGCAAAGTCTCCAGCCGAATCCGTTCAGCGGTCCTGGATTTCAGAGCCTTCGACGTCGGGGTCACACCCTCGACCTTTCGGCGCCCGATACTGCGGCTGCAAATTTCGACGTGATGAACGCCGGATCCGTGATTGCGGTTCCGACAACCACCGAGTCTGCACCCAGGGCGATGGCACGTGCCGCATCCTCCGGGCTGTGGTATCGCCCCTCGGCAATGAGGACTGCATCTGGAAGTGCCTGCCGCAGTTCCGAGATCAGCTCCAGGTCCGGGCCGGCCAGCCGTCGGCTGTTCTCGGTGTATCCCGCCAGTGTGCTGGAGATGATGTCGGCGCCCGCCGCGGCGGCAGCGACGCCGTCCTCGAGTGTTCCACAGTCGGCCATGACGAGGCCGCCGCGATCATGGACCGCGTCGACGGTGTCGGCAAAGGTCAGCCCATCCGGACGAGGTCGCAGCGTGGCGTCGGCAGCCACGATCTGCGCACCCGAATCCACGACTTCGAGGGCTGATTCCCTTGTCGGCGTGATGAACACGCCCTCCGAGCCGATCTTCGTCAAACCGATCACCGGTACCTTCACTGCCGACACGACTGCGGCGACATCCGGGGTTCCGCCCACACCGCCGCAGCGGATCGCCACTGCACCGCCGTCGACCGCAGCGCGGGCCATCCTCTCGATGGTCCCGGTGTCGCGCAGGGCATGGCCATGCCCGGCCTGACAGGACACGATCAGCTTCCCGCTGATGATCGTGAGCAATTCTTCGACAGTCACGGTGTTACCTCGATTCGTGTTGCGGCGGCCAGGAGCGCAGCTCCGACGAGCGGTGCATCGGTGCCCAAACGGGCAGGAAGAATGGCGGTTTCGGCAATGGGACCCATCGCTTCCACCCGGAAAGCGGACGTCAGCGGCGACAAGAGGTCGGCTCCGATCTGGGCTGCGCCGCCGCCGATGACGATCACCTCGGGATCGAATGCGGTGGCGACGCCGGCCAGGACTCGGCCGAGCAGAGTACCGGCGTCGGTGACCACGGCACGGGCGATCGGGTCGCCGGAGCGCATGAGTGCCACCACCTTCTGCAACGGTTGAGTGGGCACACCCGCCCGCGCTGCGTACTCGGCCTCCATCGCCGGGCCAGAGGCGACTGCCTCGAGGTGATCGGTTCTACCGCAACCGCAACCTATCGCCCCGGAGACCGGAACCAGCAGATGCGCGAGTTCGCCGGCTGTTCCGTGGGCGCCGTGATACAGCTGTCCGCCCACGGTCAACGCGCCACCGATTCCAGTACCGATCGAGACGAACAGTGCAGAGCTTCGACCGCGGCCGGCGCCGATCATGTTCTCGCCGTGGGCCATCGCGCGCACGTCGTTGTCCACCGTCACCGGTAGACCCGAGTGCGCCTCGAGTTCTCCGCGAACCTCGGCGCCACTCCATCCGGACAGAATGTCGGAGGCGAAGACGACGCGGCCACGCACCCGATCGATGATTCCCGGTGCACCGACTCCGATTCCGGCTACGGGGTGATTCGTCCTCAGACGGTCGACCAACGCGGTGGCGGTCTCGAGAACAGCCTCCCTACCAGCCGTCGGTGTTGCCGCACGAACCGTGTCGATCACGTCTCCGTCGGACGTCACCACCGCAGCAGCCACTTTGGTGCCGCCGATGTCGATACCGATCCATCGCTTCTGCCCAGATGTCATGTCAGAGGAGCCCGGCCTGTTCCAGAACGACCTTGATCGTTGCGGTCTCGGACTCGTCGAGCGAGAGCATCGGCGCGCACATCGTGTTGCCGGTGATGACGCCGCGCAGGGCCAGAGCCGTCTTGAACGCGCCCAGACCCGCGGCACCGGCACTGACGCGACCCGGTGTCGGCGCCTCGACGATCGAGAACAGATCGGTGAGTCGATCCTGCTCGGCCTTCGCCGCCGCCCAGTCTCCTGCCTGCGCAGCGCGCCACAGTCGCACGTAGCCGTGCGGGTCCACGTTGGCCAGGCCGGGCACTGCGCCCGAAGCACCCATCAGCAGGCATCCGTCGACGACTACCTCGTGCCCGGTGAAGACGGCGAAGTTTTCGAGCCCGGCCGACTGACGAAGCAACATACGGAAACTGACGTCGTCGCCGCTCGAATCCTTCACGCCGGCGAGGACTCCCTCGCGGCCGAGCTCGACCAGCATTGCCGGGTTGAGCTTGCTGTGGACACGAACCGGAACGTCGTAGGCGAACAACGGAAGATCCACTGCGGCGTGGATGGAGCGGAAATGCGTTGCCGTCTCGGCTGCATCGGTGATCGCGTAGAACGGCGCCGTCGCGACGATGGCATCCGCGCCCGCTTCACGCGCCTGCTCGGCAACGGCAATGACCCGGTTGGTGGTCATGTCGTTCACTCCGACGAGGACCGGCACCTGGCCACCGACGTGACCGATCGCCGTTTGCACCACCTGGGCGCGCTGGGCGTCGGTGAGGTAACCGACCTCGCCCGAGGATCCGAGGACGAACAGGCCGTCGACTCCGGCTTCGATCTGCAGTGAGAGTAGGCGTTCGAGCGATTTGGTGTCGATTTCGCGCTCGAGCGTCAGTGGTGTGACGATCGGCGGGACGATTCCGCTGAAGGTGGTGGTTTCCGTGCTCATGGGGTCTCCATATGTTGGTTGTCGGATTGAGTTGTGGGTGCGGCTGTCAGGGAGAAACGGAGACCGGCTGACCGCTCGAGGCGGACAGATAGGCAGCGTCGATCACGCGCATCGACGCTCGGGCGTCTGCCACGGTGTAGTCGGGTTCGGTCCGTGTGGGAAGTCGATCGAGCACGTGAGAGAGAAAGCTCGACACCGCGTTGTCGGAACCGAAGCCGCCGATGGGTAGTGCGGTCACGGCTCCCGAGGCGGCGAAGTGGGTCACCGCGGGTTTGTCGTCGTCGGAACTCGCGTATCCGTGGGATCCGAGGACGCGAACCGTCGCGGTATTCGCGCCGAAACCCGGTGCTGCGGGGATTCTTCCGACGGTCACCGTCGCGGTGACGCCGTTTTCCAGGGCGAGCGAGATCAACGCCGTGTCTTCGACTCCGAACTGCTGGTGGGCCCCGCCGTAGAGTGTGCTCGTCTCGGCGTACACCTCGGTGACGTCCAGGCCGGTGAGGTATCGGAGGTAGTCGGCGGCGTAACCGGCGAAGTTCACTACTTCTCCCCCGCCGGAAAGCGTGGGATCCACCACCAGTTCGGGACGCTCGACGGACGTCGCGAAATGTGTTCCGCTTGCGAGGAACTCGATGTCCACGTGGCGCGGCAGTCCGAGATTTCCGGCGTCGATCCATCGGCGCAGTCGCCGGAGCGCAGGTGAATGAGTGCGGTTCACCACCGTGCAGATTCGCCCGTTCGACCGCGCGGCTTGCTGAACCGCCGCGGCCTCCGCCTCGTCGACGCCCACCGGCTTGTCCACCAGGACGTCGAGTCCCGCGTTCAATGCGGCAATCGCAAGCCGTGCATGCCTGGTCGGCTCACTGCAGATGATCGCCAGGTCTATCCGTTCGGGGTCGAGCAACTCGCCGAGTTCGTCGATCCACTCGATGTCTGCGGCCTTTGCCATCGCGATCCCGTCCTCACGAATCCAATCGGGGACCGAGGATTCGTCGGAGGCCCCGACCAGGCTCACTCGAGGATCGGAACGCAACAGGTCCGCATAGGATCCGGCATGCCTGACGCCGCTGACAAATCCGACGCGGATCGAACCGGTGCCGGTCATTGGTTTTCTCCGATCGAGACAGCACAGCCGGTGTCGAGCGATTGCTGGGCAGCGATGGCAGTCGCGAGAGCTGCACGCACCTGCCAGTTCTCGACTATCGGGCTCGCGGAACCGTCGAGAGTGGCGATCCAGTGACGCATCTGATGCGACATCGCGTCCTCGATCGACGACGGCGGCGCGTTGGTCGTGTCCGTCATCAGTCCCGGGTCGTCGCCGGTGTCGTGCGCGAGCGTGCCGGAAGTCCCCGACACCACGATCCGACGCACCATCTTTCCCGATTGTGGTAGCGCGTAAGCCAATTCGATGAGTGCCAGCGATCCGTCCTCGAAGCGAACGGTCAGATGGAAGCTGTCGTGCACGGGCATCCCCGCCGCGAAGGTGGGGAAACTACGAGCGAACACACGGATCGGACGACGACCGATCAGCCACGTCACCAGATCGAGTGCGTGGGTTCCGTTGTGAACGGGGTGACCACCCGAACGTTCCTTGTCGTGTTGCCAGCCTCGCCAGCCCCCTGGCCAGACATGGCCGGTGTACCAACTGAGGTGGATCAACCGGGGGTCGCCGATGGCACCTTGTGCAACCGAGTTTCCGATCGAGGTGATCGACGGCTGGAATCGTACGGTCTGTCCGACCATCAGTGAGGTGCCGACACCTTCGGTGGCCTCGACCATGGCGTCGAAGTCCGCGACTGTCAGCGCGGCCGGCTTCTCCACGTGCACATGCTTTCCCGCGCGGCCCGCGGCTATCGTCACGGGTGCGTGGTCGGGAGTGGCCCCGACGACGTTGACCGCCTGCACGCTCGGGTCGGCGAGAATCTTCGCCAGATCGGTACTGGCCTTCGCGCCCGGCGCCAACGCCGCAACCGATGCGGCCCGGTCCAAGTCACTGCCGAATACGTAGGCGACTTCGACCGACGGGATGCACGCCAAGGCGCTGACGTGGTCCCGCGCGATTCCGCCGCTACCTATGACGGCTACACGCACCGTCACTTGGCACTTCCCGAGAGCGCTGCCGGTTCGCCGCCACCGAGTCGCACCTGTTCGGCGACGACGAGTGCGCGTTCACGTGCGTACGTCAACGGCGAGTCGGGATCAGCCTTGCCGTCGAGAACTGCTGCCATCTCGTCGATTTCGTGACGAATCGCAGCCTGCATCCACAGCGAGGATCCTCCGTTACCCGAGTTGTACTTCTGCGTCCTGCTCGCAGCGTCGATCAACGATTGGTTCTCGGCGTCGACGTCGAAGATCGGCCACGACTCTTCGACCTGTCCCCCGCGCAGTCGGCTGACCCGGCCGGTGTGGAAGTCCGCGTGGACCGAACCTTCGGTGGCATCGACCGTCAGCTGCCAGGACGAAGTGTGTGAACGCGTCGAGATGGTGTGTCTGCCGATCGCGCCGCCGGCGAACGACACCACTGTGTTGCGGAAGCCGTCGTCCGCGGTGGCGATGCTCGACACGGCAGTCACCTCGCCGCCGAGCCAGCACATCAGGTCCAGTTCGTGAATCTCGTGAGTCAGTTCTCCACCCGTTCGGCTCTTGTCGAGCTTCCACCACTGTGGATCTGCGCCGTCGGTGTCGATCCATCGTGAGCGAGACGTTTCGATCGCAGCGACCTCGCCGAGCTCCCCCGACGTCAGCAGGTCCGCCAGCCGTCGTACACCCGGCATCATCCGCATGATGTGCCCGACCATCAACGGCGAACCGCTCGCGTCAGCGCTCGCGATCATGTTCTGCGCATCGACCAGTTCGACGGCGAGTGGCTTCTCGACAAAAACTGCCTTGCCGTGTTCGAGCGCCGCGATGGCAGGTTCGGCGTGCGCGTGATTGGGCGTCGCGACGACAACGAGGGCCAACTCCGGGTGAGCGGCCACCGCGTCGTGATCGTCTGTCGGGGTTGCCGAGAACTCTGCGGCGACGTCCTTGGCCCGCTCGAAGTCACGGTCGCACAGCATCGTCAGTTCGAAACGTGGATGGGCAGCCAGCTCGCGAGCGAGGGAACTACCGAAGAATCCGCAACCGACCACACCGACTTTGTATCGGGTCATGAAGTCTCCAAAGATTGGATGAGGGATGTCCTATGTTATACGGACAGCGTCATCGGTCGTCAATTCGACGTCGGTAACACAGTCTTCATCTATGCAGGTGAGCGCACTATTTTTGGCTCGAAACCGGCAAAACGTCGAAGTTCGGCGCCGCCAGTTCCGAAGATTCTCTAGACGCTTTCTGATCCACAATGTAAGTTACGCAACATCGGACGTCGAACATAGGACATCCCCTATCCACTCCCTTGATGTCCCGCTCCCCGCCTTGGAGGCCGCCTTGAAGAACGAACGACCGCTGAGCTCCGCGTTCACCCGCCGAGACCTGTTCCGGTACACCGGGCTACTGGGAGCTGCAGCGGGTATCACCGCGACTCTCGCGGCGTGTGGCGGCGGGCCGTCATCGACCTCGGTTGTCGGCGGTTCCGCGAGCACCGGCGATCTGACCACCGCCATCGGATACGGCAACGACCAGAGCTTCGACCCGATGCAGACTGCATCCGGTTTCC
Organism: Rhodococcus sp. NJ-530; assembly: GCF_003860625.1. Taxonomy (NCBI): domain Bacteria; kingdom Bacillati; phylum Actinomycetota; class Actinomycetes; order Mycobacteriales; family Nocardiaceae; genus Rhodococcus; species Rhodococcus sp. NJ-530. Next base: position 953,260 of record NZ_CP034152.1, on the reverse strand, counting down.
TCATGGCAGCGGTCAACCACGTCTACGAGGGACTGCTCGAAAACGATCCAGGCACCGGTGAGACGTATGCGGCGCTCGCACAGGCCGTCCCGACCGACGCCACTGCCTCGAGCTGGACCATGAAAATCCGCGAGGGAGCAACCTGGCACGACGGCACTCCGGTCACCTCGGACGACGTCGTCTTCACCTTCGATCGCATCCTCGATCCACAGCAGAACGTACTGATCCGCTCCTTCTTCTCCTCCTGGCTGCAGTCCGTCACCAAGGTCGACGACCAAACGGTGACCCTGAACTTCAACTACCCGTTCAGCGCTGCCGCACAGCGTCTCTCGATCGCCAAGATCATGCCCAAGCACGTCTTCGACGGCCACTGGGACGAGGCCAAGTCCGGAACGCTGGTCGTCGGTTCCGGTCCGTACAAGCTCAAGAGCCACACCCCCAAGAGCAACACAGCTTTCGAGGCCTTCGAGGCGTACAACGGGCCGCGTCCGGCCAACTTCGCGACCATGAACTGGCTCTCCATCGTCGACACCTCCTCACGCATCGCGCGCGTCTCGGGCAACAATGCCGGTGCACAACTCGCCGACAACATCCCCGTCGCCAACGTCCCCACTCTGACCTCCGGTGGGCGCACCGTCGAGGGCAACCCGGGCATGAACCTCATGTACCTGCTCTTCGACACGACTCAGGCACCGTTCGACGACGTTCGTGTTCGCCAGGCGATGTTCTATGCGATCAACACCCCGAAGATGATCGAAATCGCCCTCGGCGGCAAGGCAGCACCGGCCACGAGCTACCTGTACGAGCGCAACCCCGACTACGCGCGAGCGTCCACCGTCTACTCGTACGATCCGGACAAGGCCCGCTCGCTCCTCGCTGCCGCCGGTGTCAGTGGCCTCGACCTGACGCTGCTCTCCACCAACGTCAGCTGGTTGGCCGACTGCTTGCCGACCATCAAAGAGTCTTGGGACGCAGTCGGATTCAACACGACACTCGAACCGCAGGACACCAGCGCCATGGTGAGCAAGCTCAACAGCGGCCAGAAGTTCCAGATCGCCGCCGGTACGTCCAACCCGCAGGCATTCGGCAGCGACGTCGACCTTCTCGTCCGCTACACGTACAGCAAGGGCGGCTTGTGGACGAAGACCTACGCCAAGTGGGACGACACCCCCGAAGCGCAGAAGATCTACGCCACCATGGACGAAGCCACCCGCGAGACCGACCCGGCAAAGCGCAGCACCCTCGTGCAGTCGTACCTGAACCAGATCGCCGAAAATGCTGTCTACTACCCGGTTCTCCATCAGGAGCTCCTGACTGCGTGGGATCCGAAGAAGATCGCCGACGTCACTCCGCTGCCGTACCCCGGCGTCAACCTGCTTCAGGCGAAGCCGGCCTGATACCCGCCCGCTCGGCCGTTTCCCACAACTGAGAGATCCCCCGATGGCAAGAGTCCTCCCCATGCTGATCAGGCGATTACTGATACTGATCCCCCTGATCCTCGGCATCATCGCGTTCGTCTTCATCGTGATGCAGTTCGCGCCCACCGATCCCGCAACCGCGGCGTTCAACGGTGGCAACCCGACTGCGGAACAGTTGCAGCAGTTCAAGGAAGAGAACGGACTGCTCGATCCGCTTCCGCTGCAATACGTTCACTTCGTGACCGATCTGGTCAGCGGCAACATGGGTGACAGTCTGATTTCCGGTACCCCGGTGTTGGATTCGATCTCCACCGCTCTGCCACTGACCATTCAGCTCACGGTTCTCGGACTGGTGATCGCCATCGTGCTCTCGCTGATCTTCGGCGTCACCAGCGCACTGTTCCGCGATCGTTGGCCGGATCAGGTCATCCGAGTGATCTCCCTCGGCGGTGTGGCGGCACCGTCATTCTGGTTGGCACTGCTGATGATTCAGTACCTTGCTGTCCAACTCGGATGGTTCCCTACCGGTGGCTACGTCAATCCGAGCGACTCCGTCAGCGACTGGCTCTGGTACATGGCGCTCCCGGCGCTGTCCCTGTCACTGCCCGTCGCAGCACAACTCACGCGCATCATCCGCACGTCGATGGTCGAGGAGTTGGACAAGGACTACGTCCGGACCGCGATCGGCAGCGGCCTGCCCTATCACGTGGTGATCGGACGGAATGTGTTGCGTAACGCGCTGATCAACCCGCTCACCGTCCTGGGCCTCCGTGTCGGTTACCTCCTCGGTGGCGCTGTGGTCATCGAGCAGATCTTCGGCCTGCCCGGCATGGGTCAGCTCATGATCAACGGCGTCACCAACGGTGACCCCGCAGTCGTTCAGGGTGTTGTCATCGTCATCGCGGTCGGCTTCGTCGTCGTCAACCTCGCCGTCGACATCCTCTACCTGCTTGTCAATCCACGACTTCGGAGCGCAGCATGATGAGAAGAAAACTCACCGAGAAGCTTTCGCGACCCGGCATCACCTTTTCTCGCTTCCCCCTCTCGGCCTGGCTGTCGATGGCGGTTCTCGCGATCATCGTGCTCGCCTGCCTCTTCGCGCCGCTGATCACGCAGTACACCCCGCTCGAACAGGCGGTGGGTACCGCGGGCCCCAGCGCCGAGCACTGGTTCGGTCAGGACAGTCTCGGTCGAGATCTGTTCAGCCGCTTGCTCTACGGCGGACGCTGGTCGCTGACCATCGGTCTCGGTTCCACCTTCCTCGCACTGTGCGCCGGCGCTCTCATCGGATCGGTGGCCGCAACGAGCCGAAAAGGCGTCGACGAGACCATCATGCGTGTGCTCGACGTGGTCATGGCGTTCCCGGGCATTGCGCTCGCTGCCGTACTCGTCGCGGCCTTCGGTGGTTCGATCCCGGTTCTGATCGTCACTATCGCGTTCCTCTACACACCGATGGTGGCTCGCGTCGTTCGCGCAAACGTTCTCGCTCAGTACGGCGAGGACTACGTCGCGGCCGAAAAGGTCATCGGCGCAAGAACTTCACACATCGTCGTCAAGCACGTCGTAGCCAACTGTGCTGCGCCCGTTCTCGTCTTCTGCACTGTCATGGTCGCCGACGCCATCGTGCTGGAAGCCAGCCTGTCGTTCATCGGCGCCGGTGTGCGTCCCCCGGACCCGTCGTGGGGATCGGTGATCGCCGACGGCAAGAACATGGTCCTCCTCGGTGGTTGGTGGGCAACGGTGTTCCCCGGCCTGCTCATTCTGCTGACGGTGCTCTCCCTCAACGTGCTCGCCGAGGGCCTGACGGACGCGATGGCCGATCCGAGTCTGAAGAAGACCAAGAAGACGCCCTCCGCGCTCCAAGCAGCGCAGACCGCTGCAGCGGAGGAGACCTCCAACGAGCTCATTCTGGAGGACGAAGCCGCATCGGTCACCGACACTCCGGGGTTGATAGACGACTTCGCCGATCCGAGCGTCGTGAAAGATGTTCTCGAGCCGGCCGCCGAGCCGACTCCTCTCGAAACGCACCTGAAGATCCTGGCGGAAACCGAGCGGTCCCGCTCCGATCGTCTTGTGTACGAGGGCGATGCCGCGCCACTCCTCGAGGTCCGCAATCTCACGATCCGGTTCCCGGAACGCTACGGAGACACCGCGATCGTCGACAACGTGAGCTTCACCGTCCGCCCGAACGAGACGATGGCACTCGTCGGCGAGTCCGGTTGCGGAAAATCGCTCACGTCGCTGGCGATCATGGGTCTGCTACCCAAGACGGCAGTGGTGACCGGCGAGATCCTGTTCGACGGAGTCAACGTCCTCGAGCTGAACAACCGAGAGCGAAACAAGCTGCGCGGGCACGACATGGCCATGATCTACCAGGACGCGCTGAGTTCACTGAATCCGGCGATGCTGATCCGCGCGCAGTTCAAGCAGCTCACCAAGCGCGGCGGTACCCGCACAGCCGAGGAACTGCTCGAACTCGTCGGACTCGATCCGGTGCGCACTCTCTCCAGCTACCCACACGAGCTTTCCGGTGGTCAGCGTCAGCGCGTTCTGATCGCCATGTCGCTCACCCGCAGTCCGCGGTTGATCGTCGCGGACGAGCCCACCACCGCTCTCGACGTCACCGTCCAGGCCCAGGTCGTGGACTTGCTCAACGATCTTCGGGAAAAGCTGGGGTTTGCCATGGTTTTCGTGAGCCACGATCTTGCACTCGTTGCTTCACTCGCTCACAAGATCACGGTGATGTACGCCGGTCAGGTCGTCGAGTCGGCGCCCACGAGTGATCTGCTCGTCGATCCCCGCCACGAATACACCCAGGGCCTTCTCGGTGCCGTTCTCTCGATCGAGGACGAAGCGCCGCGACTGCATCAGATTCAGGGAACTGTTCCCTCGCCCGGAAACTTCGCGCCGGGTGACCGTTTCGCCGAGCGTTCCACTCGCCCGGACTCCGACCCCCTCCGAAAGCCGGAGATGGTCCGGGTCGACGGGACCGAGCATTGGTTCGCCGACCAGTCCGCGACTCCCGTACGTACAGAATCGGAATTGGAGAGCGTGCGATGACTACAGCTGAAGCACCCATCCTGGAACTGAAGAACATTCACGTCGTCCACAAGACCCGTTCGGGATCACTGTTCAAACCGGGCACAGTTCACGCGGTCAACGATGTCAGTATCGACGTACGACGAGGGACGACGATCGGCATCGTGGGCGAGTCGGGTTGTGGCAAGTCCACTCTGGCCAAAGTCATGGTCGGACTGCAGAAACCGACGTCGGGCGACGTGGTCTTTCGCGGCCGAAGCGCTCTGACCCGGTCGGCCGGCGTGCGCAAGGAGTTCGGCCGGGCGATTTCGATCGTCTTCCAGGATCCGGCTACCGCGCTCAATCCCCGAATGACGGTGGCCGACATCCTCACCGATCCACTCGACGTCCACGGCATCGGCAACCGCGCGAGCCGGACCGCCCGAGTTTGCGAGCTGGTCGGTTTGGTCGGACTCCCCCAATCTGCGCTCGAAGTCATCCCGAGCCAGATCTCCGGCGGTCAGCGGCAACGTGTCGCGATCGCGCGTGCACTCGCGCTCGAACCTGACGTCATCGTGGCCGACGAGCCGACGTCGGCGCTCGACGTCTCGGTGCGAGCGCAGATCCTGAATCTGCTCAGCGACATCAAGGCTCGGTTGGGGCTCGGCATGGTGTTCATCTCGCACGACATACAGACGGTGCGGTACGTCTCCGACACCATCGTCGTCATGAACGCCGGGCGGATCGTCGAGCAGGGAACGGCCCAGGAAGTATTCGACAACCCGTCGGATGCGTACACGGCCAAACTGCTGGGTGCGGCGCCCAGCCTCCTGCAACGCACCGTTGACGTGGGTTGACCAATGGAGCGGATGACCGGACATAGGATGAAGGACGTTCGTATCAGAAAAGGGGAATCGATGTCTGTCCGGAGTGGCACACAGGGCGCTCGTTTCAGCGCGCAAAACCGCATGCGCGCACTTCAGACGGACATCATGAACTTGATCCTCGAACGCAGGCTCTCCCCCGGCGACCCGATGCCCACCGAGGCCGAACTGTCCGAGGAATTGGGTATCGGCCGAAACACGCTCCGGGAGGCGCTCAAGGTTCTGCAGGCCTTGGGCGTCGTCGAGATCCGTCACGGCTTCGGAATGTTCGTCGCCCCTAGCAACTTCGACGCTCTCGCCGACGGCCTGACCTTCCGTGGCCGGTTGTCCTTGCAGGGCACCGGGCACGAGGCGATGGAACTGGTCGACATTCGTCAGGCACTCGAGACCGGACTGATCGGTGCGGCGATGGCCGAGATGACGTCGGCCGACCACGCCGACCTCGACGAACTCGTCACCGGCATGGAGGTCCGTGCCGCTGCCGGGAAGAACTTCTCCGACATCGACGCGACCTTCCACTCCCGCCTGTACTCCCCGCTGGACAACCAGGTCCTCGCTCAGTTGATGGACGTCTTCTGGCAGGTGTACAGCGAGATCCAGCAGGCCATCGGGCATTCGGATACGCCGCTGATCGACATCGCGTCGAAGCACCGTGCGATTCTCGACGCGATCCGTACGGGTGATGCAGTCGAGGCGGCGCACACTCTCGATGTGCACTTCGGTGGCCTGCGCGAGCGGATCGCCAGTCTCCATGCGTCGGAAGCGCAGTAATTTCGAAACACGTGATTTTGCTCCGCTGTCTCACCATCGCGCCCGTTCTTCCGGCAAAATTACGGGTATGAAGAACCCGAACCTGACGCCTTCGCGCGTTCTCGCAGTTGTCCTCGCTGCCGCCCTGGTCATTTTCGTGATCGCACGCCGCCGCGACGACGGCGCCCTCAGCCGCGGAGAATGGTTGTCGGACACCGTCGGACCGGACGACCTCGCCGGCTGAAACGACGTGTGCCCTCGGCCGAAACTCGGCCGAGGGCACACGCACGTGTCATCTACTACTTCATCGAATCCAGCCGGGTTCGCGCGTCCTCGAACCCGGACACCAGCTCTGCCATGACCTCGGCGACCGGGCGGATCTCGTTCATCCGTCCCACGATCTGACCGACGGGCATTGCCACAACTTCCGGGTTCTCCGATGCAGCGATTCTCTGATGAGCGTCGCTGACCAGAAGGTTCTGCAGCGGCATCGGCAAGGGCGCCGGTGCTCCCGGGTTCGACCAGGCTTCCGTCCACTTGGTCTTGAGCAACCGAGCGGGCTTACCCGAGTAGATGCGCGAACGAACGGTGTCGGCCGACGTCGCGCCCAACAGTGCACGCTGAATAGCGGACGGGCCATCGCCCGATGCACTGCCGAGTTTGTATTCGGACGTGGTGAGCCAGTACGAGCCCATCCACACTCCGGACGCACCGAGTGCAAGTGCGGCAGCCACCTGACGGCCGCTGCCGATACCCCCGGCAGCCAGCACAGCAGCTGAATCACCCAGTGCATCAACGATTTCCGGAACGAGAACCATCGATGCGATTTCGCCGGTGTGACCGCCGGCCTCGTAGCCCTGCGCGATCACGATGTCGACACCGTTCTCGACGTGACGACGTGCATGCTCGACGGCGCCGGCCAGCGCTGCTACCGGTACGCCCTTCTCGTGTGCCTGATCGATGACGTCCTTCGGCGGTGATCCCAGTGCATTCGCAATCAACGCGATCCGGTGTCCCAGAGCAACATCGACGTGTGACCGCGCCACCGAGTGAAGCCATCCCAGTACGCCGGTCGCATGCTCGACGTCGTCGGAAAGCGGCGGCACACCGAGCTCGTCGAGCGTGCGGTTGACGAAGGCGCGGTGCTCCTCCGGAATCAGCTTGTCGAGATCGACGGCGCCGCCCTCGGTCGGCACCTTGGCCGGCATGACGATGTCGACGCCGTACGGCTTACCGTCGGTGTTCTCGTCCATCCACGTCAGTGCGGCTTCGAGCTCTTCCGGGTCGTTGAACCGGACGCAACCGAGCACGCCCAGACCTCCCGCGCGGCTGATCGCGGCCGCGACGTGCTCGGAAGGAGTGAATCCGAAAATCGGGTATTCGATGCCGAACTTGTCGGCGAGATCCGAACGCATCAGGCTTCCACGCTTTCGTTTGCGGACGCCACAGGAGCGCCGTTTCCGTTGTGATCATCGGCCTCGCGCGATTCCGTTTCGGCCTTCGCCCAGCGGTAGTCGGGCTTGCCTGCCGGGTTGCGCTTGATCTGGTCCACGAACCACACGCTGCGCGGAACCTTGTATCCGGCAATCTCTTTGCGTGCTGCGGTGGCGATGTCGTGCAGCGTCGGCGACGTGCCTTCGCGTACCTGGACCACTGCGGCAACGCGCTGACCGAAGCGCTCGTCGGGGATACCGACCACCAGGACGTCGAAGATGTCCGGGTGCGCCTTCAAAGCGCCTTCGACCTCTTCCGGGTACACCTTCTCGCCGCCGCTGTTGATCGACACCGAACCGCGGCCGAGCATCGTGACCGTGCCGTCGGCTTCGACCTGCGCATAGTCGCCGGGGATCGAGTAGCGAACGCCGTTGATGGTGCGGAAGGTTTCGGCGGTCTTGACCTCGTCCTTGTAGTAGCCGAGCGGGATGTTGCCCTTGCGAGCGAGCATGCCGCGCTTGCCCGATCCGGGTTCGACCTCGTTGCCGTCGTCGTCGAGAACCGTTGTGGAGGCGTCGATCTTGACCGTCGGACCGCCAGTGTGCTTCTGACCCTTGCTCAGCACGGCCAGTCCGCCGAAGCCGGTCTCGGATGCTCCGATGGAGTCGGTCAGCAGGCGGTTGGGCAACAGTTCGAGGAACTGCTCCTGGATACTCGGCGAGAAGAGTGCAGCACTGCTGGCCATCACGTAGAGCGTCGAAAGATCGTACGGCTCACCGGTCTCCGGGTTTCCGGCGATGAGTGCGTCGAGCATCGGACGGCCCATCGCGTCACCCGTGATGAAGATCAGGTTGACCTTGTGCTTGTCGATGTTCTGCCACACCTCGTGGGCGTCGAATTCCGGGTGCATCAAACAGGTTCCGCCGCCGAAGAGGCTGTGGAATACCGCCGACTGCGAACCGCCGTGAATCATCGGGGGGATCGGGTAGCGGATCATGCTCGGGTTGGCGGCGCCGACCTTCGCCATCTCGTACTCGTCCTCGACCGGAACTCCGGTGACGAAGTTGATGCCTCCGCCGAGAACACGCCACCAGTCCTCGTGACGCCACATGACGCCCTTGGGACTTCCGGTGGTGCCGCCGGTGTAGAGCATGAAGATGTCGTCGTTGCTGCGCTCTTCGAAATCACGCTCACCCGAACTCTGCGCGAGTGCGTCCTCGTAGCCGATGCCGAAAGCACTGAAGTCCAGATCGGTGCCGTCCTCGACCACGATGACGGACTTGACCTTGGGAGTGTTCGGCAGGACGTTCGCGACCTTGTCCGAGTAGCGGCGCTCGTGAATGAGCGCAACCATGTCGGAGTTGTCGAAGATGTACTGCAACTCGTTCTCGACGTACCGGTAGTTGATGTTCACCATCACGGCCCGGATCTTGAAGACCGCGACCATGGCCTCGATCGCCTCGATGACGTTCCGGCAGTAGATGCCGACCTTGTCACCCGGCTGAACGCCATGTTCACGCAGGTAGTGACCGAGGCGGTTTGCTCGGTCCTCCAACTGTGCATAAGTCATCTCGCGGTTGTCCGAGACCAGCGCAACGCGGTCCGGAACGAGGTCGATTGCGTGCTCTACGAAGTCTGCGATGTTAAGGGCCACGAGTTCAAAGTAGAACGTGTTACCGTTTCTGGCAAGACCCAATTTGAGAGCCAGCTCACAGACCCGCCAGGAGCCATCAGTGTCCACTTCGACGACCGAAAAATCAGACATTTCGGAAACCGCGCCGCATTGCCTCGTGGAGAAGCGTGGCCACGTTCTCATCGTGACCATGAATCGCCCCGAGCGTAAGAACGCCATCACCGGCGAGATGATGGCGATCATGGTCGACGCCTGGGATCAGGTCGACAACGACCCCGAAATCCGTGTCGCCATCCTCACCGGTGCGGGCGGCGACTTCTGCGCCGGCGCCGACCTCAAGAACATGTCCGCCAAGCCGCCGGGAGATTCCTTCGCGGGCGGTGGCGTCGACATGTCCAAGATCGAAGGCCTCCTCAAGGGCCGTCGGTTGACCAAGCCGCTGATCGCTGCGGTCGAGGGTGCAGCCATCGCCGGCGGAACCGAAATCCTGCAGGGCACCGACATCCGCGTCGCGGGTGAGAGCGCCAAGTTCGGCGTCTCCGAAGCCAAGTGGGGGCTCTTCCCGCTCGGCGGTTCCGCAGTGCGTCTGGTGCGACAGATTCCGTACACGATCGCGGCGGACATCCTGCTCACAGGTCGTCACATCAAAGCTCCGGAGGCCAAGGAGATCGGGCTCATCGGCCACGTGGTCCCGGACGGCCAGGCCCTCGACAAGGCGCTGGAGCTCGCGGACCTGATCAGTGCCAACGGCCCCCTCGCCGTGCAGGCGATTCTCAAGACCATCCGCGACACCGAGGGCATGCACGAGGAAGAGGCCTTCCAGATCGACGCACAGCTGGGTATGAAGGTGTTCATGAGCGCCGACGCCAAGGAGGGCCCGCGGGCTTTCGGTGAGAAGCGGGCGCCCCAGTTCAAGGGTGTCTGACCCACCCCTGTCTGAGCCACCCCCGTCTGACCGACCCCCGCCTGAGCCCCCTTTCCCGTCCGCTCTCGGTCCCACCCACCCCCTTTTCGAGCGAACGTACCTTTCGGCGCCTTCAGTGCGCCGAAAGGCACTTTCGCTCAGCCGGTTTCGTCCAATTTCACCCATCTCGACCTCGCGAACACCTGCGGCCGGGGACGTGACTGCGCCAATCTGTAGTGCGCACGCAGGTCCTCGATCACGCGATCAGGGTCCGTTCGCAGTGCACTGGGCACCGTCGGCAACACGATGATTCCCGCATTCTGCATACGCGTCCGACGCTCCACCGTGCGCTTGTAGTCCGTCGGCGCGGCATGCCATTCCAAGGAGTCGATGTCCCACGCGAAGGCAACCGAATCGATCCATCCGTCCGGAACTGCGATGAAGTCCCCGTTGGCATCCCGGATCTCATGGTTGAACAACATTTCCGGCAGCCCGCTCCGCTGCCACAATTTTCGCGCGTGAACCTCCGGAACCGAGTGGACGTTCGCGTTCACTTCGCGCAACACGACCCGAGGTAGCGCGGAACCCCGACTGCTACCCGCTTCGAGTTCCTTCGCAAGTTCGCGCACCGAGACATCGCCGCGCTGAACAGCCTCAGCGATGAGTGCCCGTGTGGGATCGAGCGCCTTGTACCGCCTCGCAGCGTCGAGTAACGCTCGCGGCAGCGGAGCACAGCGCAGACCGTTCCGAATCTCCGGCTCGGGCAGTCGAACAGTGCGCTCCACCGTGACGAACCCAACCGATTGAACTCGACGGTCGATGGGGATGAGCACCTGCACATCCCCCGAGTGCGTTCGATATCCGTACTCCGACATAGCTGATCGCCCGGTCAGCAGGGAATCGTCACCGCTCAACATGAGCGCAGCGATCGAGCGTTGACGTGGCGTCGGTTGACCGTTTCTGAGCAGAATGACCCCCGGCAATATGCGCTGCCACGGTCCACCTACCCGACACCGGGTGTGCACTGCGGAGTTGGACACGCCCAATCGCGCCAACTCCGCCGTTCGGATCACTCCGCTTCGACTGACGCGGTAAATCGCGTCCAGATCATCGCCCCACGTTCCTCGCCGCATGGTTGCAGCATGACTCGAGCATCAGCGCGGGCCCCGGCGGCGAACTGGGGTTTCGGTGCGCCTGTGGATAACTTTGGGCGAGCGAAAGGTACGTTCAGCGCCTCAGATGCGCTGAACGTGCCGTTCGCTCGAAGAAAAAGGGGGGTACCGCTCGAAAATGGGGGGATGCCTCGCTCAACCACTCACCGCGGCCGCGAGCTCTCGCACATGGTCGGCGTCGCGGCAGGTCACCAGCAGCATCGTGACTCCGGCTTCCTCCCAACGCTTCACGTCTGCGCGCACCTCGTCGACGTTGCCGATGATCATGGTCTCGGTGACCATCTCGTCGGGGACGACGGCAGCAGCTTCGTCCTTGCGGCCCGACATGAAGAGGCGACCGATCTCGTCGACCTCCTTCTCGTAGCCCATCCGCTTGTAGACCTGCGCGTGAAAGTTCAACTCCGGGGCGCCCATTCCGCCGACGTAGAGGGCGGTCATCGGCTTGAGAGCGGCGATGGCAGCGGCGCGATCGTCAGTCACGATGACCTGGCACGTGGCGGCCACCTCGAAGTCTTCGCGACTTCGACGGGCCCCGGCGCGCGCGAACCCTTCGTCGAGCCACTTGTTGTACATCGGGGCCAGGCGCGGGGTGTAGTAGATCGCCAGCCAGCCGTCGGCGATTTCACCGGCGAGCGCGACGTTCTTCGGCCCTTCGGCGCCGAGCCAGATCGGGATGTCCGCACGCAGCGGGTGCGTAATGGGCTTGAGCGGCTTGCCAAGTCCCGAACTACCCGGTCCCGCATACGGCAGAGGGTAGTGGGGACCGGGACTGGTGACGGGCGCTTCACGGGCGAGGACCTGGCGCACGATCGAGACGTATTCGCGGGTGCGCGCGAGCGGCTTCTCGAACGGCTGGCCGTACCAACCTTCGACGACCTGCGGTCCGGATACGCCGAGCCCGAGGATCGTTCGCCCACCGTTGAGGTGATCGAGAGTGAGCGCGTGCATGGCACAGCTGGTCGGTGTTCGCGCCGAAATCTGTACGACGGAGGTGCCGAGACGGACGTTCTCGGTGCGCGATCCCCACCAGGCGAGCGGGGTGAAAGCGTCCGAGCCCCACGACTCCGCTGCGAAGACCGCGTCGAATCCCGCGCCTTCCGCGGCCTCGATAAGTTCCGGGGCGTTTGCCGGCGGCTGTGCGCCCCAGTATCCGAGTTGCAACCCAAGCTTCATCGCAGGCCTCCACATTGCCGGTGATCAGAAGTGACTCTTGCCACAATCTCTAGAACCTGTTCTACTCGATCTTGTGACCATCGGAAAGAGCGGGGTGGCCGACAAGCCCCTGAGCGCACCATTGAATCTCCATTTCGACTACACCAGATCGACGGGACCGACCATCGGCGCGTTCGTGACTGCCCTGCGTGATCGCAAGGTGATCGGCGCACGCGGGTCGAACGGTCGTGTCTTCGTGCCGCCACCGGAATTCGATCCGGACACGGCCGAGCCACTGACCGACTTCGTCGGAGTCTCCGACGGCGGAACGGTCGTGAGTTGGACGTGGATGCCCGAACCCATCGAGGGTCAACCACTGACGAAGCCTTTCGCGTGGGCCCTGATCAAGCTCGACGGCGCGGACACGTCCATGCTCCACGCAGTCGACGTCGACTCCCCCGACGACATCAGCACCGGCCTGCGGGTCCGTGCTCGCTGGGCGTCGGAGCGGATCGGGCAGATCAAGGACATCGAGTGCTTCGAACCAGGTGAGAGCGAAAATGGAATCGCGACAGTCGATTCCAGCGCCGATCCTGTCACCATGATCACGACGCCTGTCGATCTGCACTTCATGCATTCCGCTTCGGCCGAGGAGAGTTTCTACCTCCGCGGTCTCGCAGAAGGCAAGCTCATCGGTGGTCGCAGCGGACCCGAAGACAAGATCTACATCCCACCGCGCGGCGCGAATCCCACCAACGGGAAGCCGACGAGCGAGCAGATCGAACTGCCGGACAAGGGAATTGTCACCACCTTCTGCATCGTCAACGTCCCGTTCCTCGGGCAGCGAATCAAACCGCCCTACGTGGCCGCCTACGTGCTTCTCGACGGGGCCGACATTCCGTTCCTGCACTTGATTCTCGAATGTGATGCCGCGGACGTACGCATGGGCATGCGCGTCGAAGCCAAGTGGAAGCCTCGCGAAGAGTGGGGTTACACCCTCGAGAACATCGAATACTTCCGGCCGACAGGTGAACCCGACGCCGAGTACTCCACCTTCCAACACCACCTGTGAGGCTCCTGAAATGACTTCTGCAGACATCGCAGTCGTGGGCTTTGCTCAGGCACCCCACGTCCGCGAAACCAACGGCACCACCAACGGCGTCGAGATGCTCGTCCCGTGCTTCCAGCAGCTCTACAGCGATCTGGGAATCACCAAGTCAGACATCGGCTTCTGGTGCTCCGGATCTTCCGACTACCTGGCCGGACGAGCGTTCTCCTTCATCTCGGCCATCGACTCCATCGGAGCGGTCCCGCCGATCAACGAATCTCACGTCGAGATGGACGCTGCGTGGGCCTTCTACGAAGCGTGGATCAAGATCTTGACCGGTGAGGTCGAGACCGCGCTGGTGTACGGATTCGGCAAGTCCTCCGCCGGGCACCTGCGCAAGATCCTGTCCATGCAGCTCGATCCGTACCTCGTCACTCCGCTGTGGCCGGACTCCGTCTCGATCGCCGGACTTCAAGCCCGACTCGGACTCGACGCGGGTAAGTGGACGCACGAGGACATGGCGGAGGTTGCCGCTCGTAGCCGTCGTCACGCGCTGAGCAATCCGAAGGCTCAGCTCGCAGGCGAGGTCGACATCGAGGCCCTTCTCGCCAGCCCCTTCCTCGCAGATCCGTTGCGCGCACACGATTGTGCGCCCATCACCGACGGCGCGGCAGCAATCGTCCTGGCCTCGGGTAACCGCGCCCGCGATCTCTGCGAGCGGCCGGCGTGGATCACCGGACTCGAGCATCGCATCGACTCCCCCAACCTGGGTGCACGTGACCTGACCACCTCACCGTCCACTACGTCGGCAGCCAAGGCGGCAACGGGCGGCGAGGTCGGCAACATCGACGTCGCCGAACTGCACGCACCGTTCACTCACCAGGAATTGATCTTGAAGGAAGCGATCGGCCTGACCGACGCCGCCACGATCAATCCGTCCGGCGGTCCGCTCAGCGGCAACCCACTGTTCGCCGGTGGTCTGGAACGAATCGGCCACGCCGCCAAGGCAATCTTCGACGGCCAGGCGAATCGCGCTCTGGCCCATGCAACAAGCGGCCCTGTGCTGCAGCAGAACCTGGTAGCAGTCTTGGAGGGACGGAACTGATGGCCGGAACGCCTCAACTCGCGGCCGTGCTCGGCACCGGCCAAACTCACTACGTCGCAAAGCGTCACGATGTCTCGATGGCGGGCTTGGTTCGTGAAGCCATCGACGCCGCGATGCTCGACGCCAACGTCGGCTGGGACGACATCGACGCCGTCGTCATCGGAAAGGCCCCCGACCTGTTCGAGGGTTCGATGATGCCCGAACTCGCCATGTCGGATGCTCTGGGCGCAAACGGAAAGCCGTTGCTGCGTGTTCACACTGCCGGATCGGTGGGCGGTTCGACAGCTATCGTCGCCTCCAGCCTGGTCAAATCCGGTGTCCACAAGCGGGTTCTGACGGTTTCCTGGGAGAAGCAGTCCGAGTCGAACGCCATGTGGGCGCTGTCCGTACCGGTTCCGTTCAACATGCCCGTCGGCGCCGGTGCCGGTGGATACTTCGCCCCGCACGTCCGTTCGTACATTCGTCGATCGGGCGCACCGGAGCACATCGGCTACCTCGTCGCGGTGAAGGATCGGCTCAACGGCAGCCTCAATCCGTATGCGCACTTGCGTCAGCCGGATATCACTCTCGAATCGGTACAGGCATCTCAGATGCTCTGGGATCCGATCCGCTACGACGAGACCTGCCCGTCCTCGGACGGCGCGTGCGCTCTGGTGATCGGCAACGAGGAAGCGGCCGCACAGGTCGAGGCCGAGGGTCGTTCGGTCGCGTGGATCCACGCGACGGCGATGCGCACCGAGCCGACCTTCTATGCCGGACGCGATCAGGTCAATCCGCAGGCCGGCCGCGACGCTGCAGCAGCACTGTGGAAGTCAGCGGGAATCACCGATCCGCTCAACGAGATCGACTGCGCCGAAATCTATGTCCCGTTCTCGTGGTTCGAGCCGATGTGGCTCGAGAACCTCGGCTTCGCGGAGGAAGGCCAGGGCTGGAAGCTCACCGAGGCGGGTGAAACCGCGATCGGCGGCAAGCTCCCGGTCAATGCCTCGGGCGGTGTTCTCTCCTCCAACCCGATCGGCGCCTCGGGCATGATCCGTTTTGCCGAGTCGGCGATGCAGGTCATGCACCGCGCCGGCGATCACCAGGTGGCCGATGCTCGCAAGGCGCTCGGCCATGCCTACGGCGGTGGCTCGCAGTACTTCTCGATGTGGGTCGTCGGCTCCGAACGTCCCACCACGTAAGCAGCAGCACACACGCCGATCAGGAAGAGGCCGAAGATGAAGTACACCGTCGGGGTTGCCATGAACCCCTTGGACCAGTTAGCCGGTATCGCCAAAACTGCCGAGGAATGCGGCTTTTCGTCGATCGCTCTCCCCGATTCACTGTTCTTCATGGAAACGCAGGCGGCGGATTACCCGTACACCCCGGACGGGTCTCGGATGTGGAATGCCGAGACCCCCTGGGTCGATCCGCTCATCGCCGCGGCTGCAATGGGCGCGGTGACCGAGAAGATCGAGTTCTACACCCAGGTGCTCAAGCTGGGTAGCCGCAATCCCGTCCTGCTCGCGCGGCAGGTCGGTTCCGTGGCGGCATTGACGAACAACCGTTTCGGCTTCGGCGTCGGAATCGGCTGGGCTCCGGAAGAGTTCGAGTGGTGCGGCGCTCCGTACAAGCGTCGGGGCGCACGTGTGGACGAGATGATCGACGTCCTCAAACTGATCCTCGGCGGCGGCATGGTCGAGTATCACGGTGAGTTCTTCGATTTCGATCGCCTGCAGATGAGCCCGGCCCCCACCAAGCCGGTTCCGTTCTACGTCGGCGGCCACACCGAGGTCGCACTCAAGCGTGCTGCGCGAGTCGGCGACGGTTGGACCTCGGCGATGATCAAGTTCGACGACCTGGTGGGTGTGATCGCACGACTACGCGAACTGCGCGCCGAGTACGGCCGCGAGAACGAGCCATTCGAAATCCAGACGGTGTGCATCGACCGTTTCGGCAAGGACGGTTACGCAGAGCTCGAAGATGCCGGCGTCACGGACATCATCACCGTGCCTTGGGTTTTCGACGGAATCGGATTCGATGCCCCACTGGAGGCAAAGCAGGATTCGATGCGCAAATTCGCCGAGCAGTACATCAACTGAGGAGCCGCGATGACCGACGAACACCCCGCCCGCGTCGCGGGTAACGCTTCGCGCGCCGCAGCGAGTGGCAAGAACAAGGAAGCCTGGCTGGACCTCTTCGCCGAGGACGGTTGGGTGGAAGATCCGGTCGGGCCTTCGGGCTTCGATCCCGAAGGCAAAGGCCATCACGGGCGCGAAGCGATCTCCAAGTTCTACGACATGACGATCGCGAACGCGGACAAGCTCGAATTTCTGATCGACGATTCCCTGGTGTGCGGCAACGAGAACGTCAACATCGGCAAGATCCGAACCACCATCGGCGGCTCGATCATCGACGCCGAGGGCGTGTTCGTCTACCGGGTGAACGACGACGGCAAGATCGCGTCGCTTCGAGCATTCTGGGAAGTGGACCGTGCGATGAAGACGGCACGCAAAGCCTGAGAACCCACAGTACGAGCGCGGCCCCGGTCATCGACCGGGGCCGCGCTCGTCGTATTCGAATCAGCCTGTCGTACTTGCACCGAGAAGCTCGAAATGGTTTCCTGGTTCCCAACGTCGCGTGTCGATGACGGACTGCGTCAGGCATGGAGGCGTCGTACCGCAAGGGGTCACTCATGACCATTTCGTTCAATCACACCATCATCGCCGCAAAAGACCGACAAGAGTCTGCGTGGTTCTTCACTCACATGTTCGGCCTTCCAGGCCCGGTCGAAGCCGGCTACTTTCTCGGCGTTGAACTCGAGCACGGCGTGACGTTGGACTTCGCACAGGTGGAAGAAGGCGCCGAGGTTGCGTCTCAGCACTATGCCTTCCTCGTCTCCGAGGATGACTTCGACGGCATCTACCAGCGGATACAGGCGCTGAAACTGGATCACTGGGCCGATCCGCGCCAGTCGAGTACCGGCTTCAACACCAACGACGGTGGGCGTGGGGTCTACTTCCTCGACCCGTCGGGACATTTCCTGGAAGCCATCACCAAACCGTACGGCGGCTGAATTGGAGATTGAACTACAAACGGCGGCGCCTACGGGAGATGAGGGATCCCGCAGACGCCGCCGCAGTTCCAGGTTGCCAACAAGTGGCTCCCCGGAACGTCTACTGTAGTTCTGCGTGTTCGAGAGTGCAGAGGCAACTCCCGAAAACCTACGCAGAACCTACTCGCCGGTTACCAGGTCAGTATATGTCCGGATCAGTGTTTGACCGGGCAGCCCGATGTCTTGTAATCAACCTGAAACTCTTTGATGCCGTTGAGCCAGCCCGAGCGAAGGCGTCGGGGATCCCCGAGCCTGGTGATGTCGGGTAGGTGATCGGCGATCGCATTGAAGATCAGATCGATTTCCAGACGGGCCAAGTTGGCGCCGATGCAGTAGTGCGCACCGGTGCCGCCGAATCCGAGGTGCGGATTGGGGTCACGCATGATGTCGAACTTCGTCGGGTTCTCGAAGACGTCCTCGTCGAAGTTGGCCGACGCGTACATCATCACGACGCGATCGCCCTTCTTGATCTTCTGTCCGCCGAGTTCGGTGTCTTCGAGCGCGGTGCGCTGGAAGGAAGTCACCGGGGTCGCCCAACGAACGATCTCGTCGGCCGCCGTCTTGGGGCGTTCCTTCTTGTACAGCTCCCACTGGTCGGGATTGTCGAGGAAGGCAACCATGCCGTGTGTGATGGCATTGCGAGTGGTCTCGTTACCCGCGACCGCAAGCAGGATCACGAAGAAGCCGAATTCCTCTGGGGAGAGCTCATTTCCGTCGATGTCAGCTTCGATGAGCTTGGTGACGATGTCATCGGCGGGACACTTCTTGCGCTGATCCGCCATCTGGTACGCGTATCCCAGAATCTCCATCGACGCTGCCTGCGGGTCGATGTCGAACTCGGGATCGTCGTACGACGTCATCTGGTTGGACCAGTCGAAGAGCTTCATTCGATCTTCCTGCGGCACACCGAGAAGCTCGGCGATTGCCTGCAGCGGAAGTTCGGACGCGACCTGAACCACGAAGTCACCGGCACCGCCGGCAGCCGCGGTCGTGACGATCTTTTCGGCACGCTCGGTCAGTTCCTCGCGCAGGCTGTTGATGGCGCGCGGGGTGAATCCACGAGATACCAGCTTGCGCAGCTTGGTGTGCTCCGGAGCGTCCTTGTTGATGAGAATGAATCGCTGCATCTCGACGTTCTCACGCGGGATGTCGTCGGCGAAGCGAGGAATCGCAGTGTTCTCGTGGGTCGAGAAGATGTCGCTTCGCTGCGAAACTTCCTTGACCTCTTCATGACGGGTGACCACCCAGAAGCCCTCGTCCTGGAATCCACCGATTTCCGGGGGCTGCGGATTCCACCACACGGGGGCCGTCTTCCGGAGTTCGGCGAACTCCTCGAACGGCATGCGTTCCGCGTAGATGTCGGGGTCCGTGAAGTCGATTCCCTCGGGGAATGCGGGCTGTGCCACTGATGTCTCCTGCCCTAAGCCTTTTCATCACAGGGGTGATGGGGATCCGTGATGTGTAACACGTTCTACTCTCATTGAAACACAAGCCTGCTTACTAGGAAAGGAAACGTCGGCAGGTCTTGCTTCCCGCAGAGAACCTGTTCTACTTTTTTATTACAAGGAAAGGAGCCCGCTGTGGGCACACCAGTAATCGTCGAGGCTGTCCGTACACCGATCGGCAAGCGCGGAGGTTGGCTCGCCGGTCTGCACGCCGCCGAGATCCTCGGAGCTGCACAAAAGGGAGTTCTCGACCGGTCGGGAATCGACCCGTTGCTGATCGAGCAGGTGATCGGCGGCTGCGTCACCCAGGCCGGCGCTCAGTCCAACAACATCACGCGCACGGCCTGGCTGCACGCCGGACTTCCGTGGCAGACCGGCGCAACCACCGTGGACTGCCAGTGCGGTTCGGCCCAGCAGGCGAACCATCTGATCGCCGGTCTGATCGCCACCGGCGCCATCGACGCCGGTATCGCCTGCGGCATCGAAGCCATGAGCCAGGTTCCCCTCGGCGCCAACGTCGGCGATCAGGCCGGACCGCGCCGACCCGCGACGTGGGACATCGACATGCCCAACCAGTTCGAAGCTGCAGAACGCATCGCGCGTCGACGCGGACTGACCCGCGACGACGTCGAAGCCCTCGGCGTCCGCTCGCAGGCGCTGGCCAAGCAGGCTTGGGAGGAAGGACGTTTCGACCGCGAGGTTCTCGAACTCTCGGCACCCCAGGTCGACAAGGAAGGAAACCTCACGGGCGAGACCAAGGTCGTCAATCGCGATCAGGGCCTGCGCGATACGACGGCGGAGTCCCTTGCCCGACTGAAGCCCGTCCTCGAAGGCGGGATTCACACGGCCGGAACGTCTTCCCAGATCTCCGACGGAGCGGCCGCAGTCCTGCTCATGGACGAGGACAAGGCTCGCGCGCTCGGATTGAAGCCGCGAGCCCGCATCATCGCCCAGGCGCTGGTCGGCTCGGAACCGGAATTCCACCTCGACGGACCGGTGCAGGCAACCAGCCGTGTCCTGGAGAAGAGCGGAATGAAGATCGGCGATCTCGATCTGTTCGAGATCAACGAAGCATTCGCATCCGTCGCACTGTCCTGGGCTCAGGTTCACGAACCTGACTTCGACAACGTCAATGTCAACGGCGGCGCGCTCGCTCTCGGCCATCCGGTCGGCAGCACGGGATCTCGCCTGATCACCACCGCACTGCACGAACTCGAGCGTCGCAACGGCTCGACGGCTCTGATCACGATGTGCGCCGGCGGCGCACTGGCCACCGGAACCATCATCGAGCGTATCTGAGATGACTACTCCCCCAGCCAAACCCAAGGGACTCGACGCTCCGGCGACGGTCAAGATCATCAAGTGGATGTCGAAGGCGAACGTCGCGATGTATCGCGCCACCGACGGGCGGCTGGGTAGCAAGTGGCGGGTCGGCAGCGCGTTCCCTCGCGGGCTGCCGATCTGCCTGCTGACCACCACCGGTCGCAAATCCGGCGAGGAGCGGATCAGCCCGCTGCTGTTCCTCGAGGACGGCGAGAACGTGATTCTGGTGGCGTCGCAAGGCGGTCTTCCGAAGAACCCGATGTGGTACCTCAACATCAAGGCAGACCCGGTGGTGACGGTGCAGATCAAGTCTCGGATCCGCTCGATGAAAGCCCGCGTCGCGGCCGAGGACGAGCGCGCTCGGCTGTGGCCGATGTTGAGGGCGATGTATCCGGATTTCGACAACTATCAGGCCTGGACCGACCGGGTCATTCCCGTCATCGTGTGCGAGCCACTGGAGAGTTAAACGAACTGTTTACAACAAAACGTTTACATTAACCCGGGTTCGTGCCACCCTGGGTTCATGACCGATGACCAGTTCAGACCGATCGATTCCGGCCGCGAACGCGCACATCGCGAGTACGCCGGACTCTTTCGAATCAGCGAGCGCCACGGCGCGACCCCAAGCCAGCGCGCGCGGCAATCTCATCCGGAGATGCTCGAGCCCTACGGCGCGGTGCGCGTCGTGGCTCGTCTTGCGGGTGGCACCGACACACCGCAGCCGAACGAACCCGAGGTCGACGATGCCGACGTCATGGCCGCGTTGACTCTGATCCCCAAGGCCCGAGCCGAAATGGAACAGCTGGAAGCACTGTTCCTCGGGATTGCCCGCGAACGGGGCATGACCTGGCAGGACATCGCTTTCGGGCTGGGACTCGGAAGCACTCAAGCCGCCCGCCAGCGCTACGAACGGCTCGTTCGCCGCACCGGAGGCTGAACGCGTGCCATAACCGGCGAGTTGGAGCACTATTGACTCGTACGGTCCGCACGGCGTTTCGACAGAGCCTCGAACACAGCAAGGAGTCGCATATATGACGACGCATATTCAAGATCAAATCCTGGACCGACGCGAGATCACCTCAGCCCTCGTGCGTGCGCTGGAGCGTCGCCACGAGGTGCTGGACGCAGTGGTCGACAGCAAGGACCACCAGGAGGCACTGACCACCGTCGCGGAACTCCTCGGCACGTCGGAAGCAAATGCCGAAGCAGTTCTGAGCCTCAAGTTCAGCGCACTGACCAAGGCAGCGCGCGATCGCATCCAGGGCGAGCTGGAGAATCTCGACGCCACTCTCGAATGGACGACGCTCGATCGTCCCGCGAGCAGCGGGCAGAACTTCACCCTGCGTCCGTTCAGCGACAGCGCAGAAGACAAGGCACTGTTCACGATTCGCTCGGCCGAGCAGCTCGGCGAAGACGGCAAGCCGTGGAGCGAGGATCGGATCGAAGCCGAGCGCGTCGGCGGTCTCGGTCGGATCGACGACGAGAGCGCTGCCTGGTTCGTCGCCGAGGACGTCTCCGGTGACGGCCCGAAGAGCGTCGGCCTGGTATTCGGCGAACTCGACGGCCAAGAGGTGAACGTGGCGATCTGGATCGCGCCGGAATCTCGCAAGAAGGGCTACGGCACAGCCTGCGTGAAGCATTCGCGGCGCGAACTCGCAGCTGAGTTCCCCGGCACCGTGTTGGTGGTTCGGGCGCCCGCGTAGGCGGCACGCCGCCTGTGAGTGGTTGAGGAGTTCCTGCACTCCTTAACCACTCACGGGGCCGGAGGCCCTACGCCCCGTACACCGGCGTCGGAATCTCCGCCTTCTCCAACAGCGTTGCCACGACGGGCCCGATCTCCTTCGGGTCCCAGCGATCTCCCTTGTCCTCGCTCGGGCCGTGACGCCAGCCCTCCGCGACGGTGATCTTTCCGCCCTCTACCTCGAACACCCGGCCCGTGACGTCCTTGGACTCGGCGCTACCGAGCCAGACGACCAGCGGCGAGATGTTCTCGGGAGCCATGGCGTCGAAGCCCTCTTCCGGAGCTGCCATCGCTTCTGCCATCGCCCCGCCCGCGCCGACAGTCATGCGTGTGCGCGCAGCAGGCGCGATCGCGTTGACACTGACTCCGTAATTCTTGAGCTCGGCGGCGGCCTGGATGGTCATCTCGGCGATGCCGGCCTTGGCCGCGGCGTAGTTGCCCTGGCCGATCGAACCCTGCAGTCCTGCACCCGAACTGGTGTTGATGATGCGTGCGTCGACGGTCTTGCCTGCCTTGGCCTCGGCGCGCCAGTAGGCAGCAGCGTGACGGAGCGGCGCGAAGTGTCCCTTGAGGTGCACGCGAATCACCGCGTCCCACTCGCCTTCGCTCATGCCGACCAGCATGCGGTCCCGCAGGAAGCCTGCGTTGTTCACGAGTACGTCCAGGCCACCGAAGGTGTCGATCGCGGTCTTGATCAGATTCTCGGCGCCCGCCCAGTCGGCGACGTCGTCTCCGTTGACCACTGCTTGGCCACCGGCGGCGATGATCTCCGCGACAACCTGCTCGGCCGGACTCTCACCGGTCGCGGAACCGTCGGCACCCGCACCGATGTCGTTGACGACGACCTTGGCGCCCTCGGCAGCAAATGCCAATGCATGCGCACGTCCGATACCGCGGCCAGCCCCGGTGATGATGACTACGCGTCCGTCGACCAATCCACTCATATTTGTCTCCTAATGCACTCTGCTCGGGCTTGTCGGCTCCGCTTGTGTGCTAACTTACCAAGCAATCGCTTGGTTTGGTACACAGACGTAAGGAATCCCGATATGGGCATCAGCACCTCCTCCGACGGAACCGGCATCACCACGGTCACCATCGACTACGCGCCGGTCAATGCAATCCCGTCCAAGGGATGGTTCGAGCTTGCCGACGCCATCCTCGACGCGGGCAAGGATCTCAACACTCACGTAGTGATCCTGCGAGCCGAGGGACGCGGATTCAACGCCGGCGTCGACATCAAGGAGATGCAGGCCACCGAGGGATTCGACGCGCTGGTCGCCGCCAACCGCGGTTGCGCCGCGGCCTTCGCGGCCGTCTACGACTGTGCTGTACCCGTCGTCGTGGCCGTCAACGGATTCTGTGTCGGCGGCGGCATCGGACTCGTCGGCAACGCGGACGTGATCGTCGCTTCCGACGACGCGATCTTCTCCCTCCCCGAGGTCGACCGCGGCGCACTCGGCGCTGCCACACACCTGTCGAGGCTGGTGCCACAGCACATGATGCGCACGCTCTACTACACCGCACAGAGCGTCGACGCGCACACACTCAAGCAGTTCGGCAGCGTCTACGACGTGGTCCCACGCGAGAAGCTCGACGAGTGCGCTCGCGAGATCGCCGCGAAGATCGCCGCCAAGGACACCCGCATCATCCGGTGCGCCAAGGAAGCCATCAACGGCATCGACCCGGTGGACGTCAAGGGCAGCTACCGCCTCGAGCAGGGCTACACCTTCGAACTCAACCTCCTCGGCGTGTCCGACGAACACCGCGACGAGTTCGTCGCCACCGGCAAGCCGCGCGAGAACGCAACCCAGAAGGAAGGCTGAGACAAACATGGCTAGCAAGCGTGACAAGACGAAGTCGCTCGACGAGGTAGTCGGCGAACTCCGCAGCGGAATGACTATCGGCTTGGGCGGCTGGGGATCTCGCCGCAAGCCGATGGCCTTCGTTCGTGCGATTCTGCGTTCGGACATCAAGGACCTGACCGTGGTCACTTACGGCGGACCGGATCTCGGACTGCTGTGCTCGGCCGGCAAGGTCAAGAAGGCGTACTACGGTTTCGTGTCCCTCGACTCCGCGCCGTTCTACGACCCGTGGTTTGCCAAGGCACGCACCGCCGGTGAGATCGAAGTCCGCGAGATGGACGAGGGCATGGTCAAGTGCGGCCTCGAAGCAGCTGCCGCTCGCCTTCCCTTCCTCCCGATCCGCGCCGGCCTGGGTTCGGACGTCCGCAACTTCTGGGGCGACGAACTCAAGACCGTCACCTCCCCGTACCCCGAGGCCGACGGCCGCTCCGAGACCTTGATCGCGATGCTTGCACTCAACCTCGATGCGTCCTTCGTTCACCTCAATCTCGGTGACAAGCACGGCAATGCCGCGTACAACGGTGTCGACCCGTACTTCGACGACCTGTACTGCATGGCCGCCGAAAAGCGTTACGTCTCCGTCGAACGCATTGTCGAGACCGAGGAACTGGTCAAATCCGTTCCACTGCAGAACCTTCTGCTCAACCGCATGATGGTTGACGCCGTCGTCGAGGCACCCAATGGTGCGCACTTCACGTTGGCCGGCGAAAGCTACGGCCGCGACGAGAAGTTCCAGCGTCACTACGCCGAGTCCGCCAAGACCCCCGAGTCGTGGCAGGCGTTCGTCGACACCTTCCTCTCCGGCAGCGAAGAGGACTACCAAGCCGCAGTAAAGAAGTTTGCCGATTCATCAAAGGCAGGGGAGCAGGCAAAATGAGCGAATCCACCGTCACCCGCGCAGAGTACGTTGTTCTCGCTTGCGCTGAAATCTTCTCCGGTGCAGGCGAAATCATGGCCAGCCCGATGTCGACGTCGTCCACCATCGGCGCTCGCCTGGCTCGACTCACCACCGAACCCGACCTGCTGATCACCGATGGTGAAGCCCTCATTCTCGAGGACACTCCGGCCGTCGGAACGAAGGGCCCCGTCGAAGGATGGATGCCGTTCCGCAAGGTGTTCGACGTCGTCGCTTCCGGCCGTCGCCACGTTGTCATGGGCGCCAATCAGCTCGATCGCCACGGCAACCAGAACCTCTCCGCCTTCGGCCCGCTTCAGCAGCCGACGCGTCAGATGTTCGGTGTGCGCGGCGCCCCGGGTAACACCATCAACCACGCGACGAGCTACTTCGTCCCCAAGCACTCCAAGCGAGTGTTCGTCGACAAGGTCGACGTGGTGTGCGGTGTCGGCTACGACCAGATCGATCCCGAGAACCCGGCTTACAAGTACCTGAACATCCCCCGCGTCGTCACCAACCTCGGTGTCTTCGACTTCGGCGGACCAGGAAACACCTTCCGCGCGTTGAGCCTTCACCCCGGCGTCACCGCCGAAGAGGTAGCCGAGAACACCTCGTTCGAGGTTGCCGGACTCGCCGAGGCCGGTATCACCCGTGACCCCACCGCCGAAGAACTTCACCTCATCCGCGAAACCCTCGATCCGCGCAACCTCCGGGACCGTGAGGTCTCGGCATGACCCCCACCCTGAAGACCGCGCTGACCGAACTGGTCGGTGTCGAGTACCCGATCGTGCAGACGGGTATGGGCTGGGTTTCCGGTCCCGCCCTCACGTCGGCAACGGCTAACGCCGGTGGTCTCGGCATCCTGGCTTCGGCCACGATGACGTACGACGAGCTCGAGCACGCGATCAAGAAGACGAAGCAGCTCACGGACAAGCCGTTCGGCGTCAACATGCGTGCCGACGCCACTGACGCCCCGCAACGCGCGGATCTGCTGATCCGTGAAGGCGTCAAGGTCGCGTCGTTTGCGTTGGCTCCCAAGAAGGAACTGATCGCCAAGCTCAAGGACCACGGCATCGTCGTCGTGCCCTCGATCGGTGCCGCGAAGCACGCGGTCAAGGTTGCATCCTGGGGCGCGGACGCCGTCATCGTCCAGGGCGGCGAAGGTGGTGGCCATACCGGCGGTGTGGCCACGACATTGCTTCTCCCCTCGGTTCTCGACGCGGTCGATATTCCGGTCATCGCCGGTGGCGGATTCTTCGACGGCCGCGGGCTGGCTGCCGCACTGGCGTACGGCGCTGCCGGTGTCGCGATGGGAACGCGATTCCTTCTCACCAGCGACTCTTCGGTGCCCGATTCCGTCAAACAGGAGTATCTCAAGCGCGGACTGACGGATACGACTGTCTCCCGCAAGGTCGACGGCATGCCTCATCGTGTGCTCAACACCGACCTGGTCAACAGCCTCGAAGGTTCCAGCTATGCAACCGGTTTGATCGCCGCGGCCAAGAATGCCACGAAGTTCAAGGCCATGACGGGCATGAAGTGGTCGACCCTCGCCAAGGACGGTCTCGCGATGAAGCGGTCGGGTGACCGCACGCTGATGCAGATCATCATGGCAGCCAACACACCGATGTTGCTCAAGGCCGGACTGGTCGAGGGCAACACGGAAGCCGGTGTTCTTGCTTCGGGTCAGGTTGTCGGCATGATCAACGATCTGCCCAGCTGCAAGGAACTGATCGAAAGCATCATGGAAGGTGCCGCGGGGCGTATCGACGCGCTTGCGGCTCTTCGCTGACACAGCTCTATCCGAGTGCGTCTCCCCCACTGCGCTTTACGCGTAGTGGGGGGAGGCGCACTCTTTGCGTTTGTCGGACTATCCCGTCTTCTCCTGCTCGAACCCGTCGATCATTCCGAAATACTGCGAGATCGCTGCTGCCGCCATCTGTACGGGAGCGGCGTTCCTCTTGTCTATCGTGCCGCGAATCAAGGGCCCACAAATCGAGAGACCTACTGGCATGTGGTCGAGCACCCCGATTCGCGCGCCGATACAGCCCATCCCGGAATTGCAGATTCCGAACGCAACTGCGTGTTGGCGAACGTCATTGGCGTTGTGCGACGATGCCACCGATCTGTTGCCGGCGCTCAACAGTGACTTCCCGATGGTCGACGCTTGCGCTGGGATACGTGAGCCGACGCGAGTCTGAAGGTCGGGGACCATCAGGCTCCCGATCTTCTGGATGTAGCGCACATGGTTTCCTTCCAACACCCCGAGGTGCACGGCGTGTCCAGTCACGAAATGCAATTGCTGAAGTAGGGGCGTAACCACTCGATCCACTTTGTTTCGATACAGCGAGAGCGCGCCCAGATCTCCTAGCTTGTCGCCTATCTCGTACTCGAGTCCTTCGCGGCGTAGCCAGTTCATCCTCACGAGTTTCAGTAGCATCCGGTGCACGGACGATCGCGGAATCCCGGTTCGGCGCGCGACCTCCCCCAATGTCAGCCGAGGCGCGTCACGAAAGCAGTCCACCACCACCGACAGTCTGTCGAGAGTTGACATGGGGATGGACTCTTCGGTGATCGGTCCGACCAACATCGATGTCTCCGTTCCGGTGGCCCGCCGCTTCGGCAGCCAACATTCGTTCCGCCCATCTGAGCTTCCGTGGACACACGACGCCAGTACGTTTCCCACGCAGCGGGAGATGCATCTGCATGGGCTCTCACCAGCACCTATACCGATGATCGGTCATGTTCGTTGAGCCCGAATCCATCCCTCGTCACAGTGATGACCGGAGCCCATCAGATCATGCGGCGCCGAGCAGAACGCTTCAAAATCAGGAGGACACATGAATGCTTCATCCCCGTCGACAGGCGTGATCATCACCGGCGGCGCATCCGGAATCGGATTGGCCTCCGCCCGCGCGCTCGCGGCGATCCGACGACCAGTCGCTCTCTGGGATATCGACGAGGCAAAAGCGGTCGATCAGGCAGCAGTGATCTCCTCCGAATTCGGCATCGACGCCATCGGAGTGGGAATCGATCTCACGAGAGCGGACGACTACGCGGCCGCATTGGCCACAACCCGTTCCTCACTTCCCTCCATCGGCGGACTTGTTCACTCCGCCGGGGTCGTCGATATCGGATCCCTCGAAGGAGTGACGCTCGACGTGTGGGAGACGGGTATCAACACCCATCTACGTCCGCTCATCCTGTTGGTTCAACAGTTGATGCCTGATTTCACGGCCAATCCCGGTTCGGCAATAGTCGGAATCGCTTCGATCAACGCAACTTTGGGCAATGCAATCAACCCTGTCTACTCCGCTGCAAAGGGTGGGATGTTGTCGATGGTCCGATCGCTGGCGGACCGACTGGGCCCGGACGGCATTCGGATCAACTGCGTCTCTCCCGGACAGATTCTGACCCCTCTGCTTCAGCCGACCGTAGACGCATTGGGTGACGGGGCATTCGAACGACGCATCCTCCTCGGCAGGCTCGGTCGCCCGGAGGAAATCGCACACGCTGTCCGCTTCCTGCTGTCCGACGAAGCAAGTTACATCACCGCAACGGAATTGGTTGTCGACGGCGGCAACATCTCGTCGCAGCGTATGTGACTTGCCCAGAGATTTACCCCCCTTCGACTGTCGTACAACGTCGCTCGGTCCAGCCCACCGGGTGCACTCACGAAAGGAAGAACATGACAATTGCGGATGTCAATGAATCGGAAGAGGTTCGCATCATCGACCAGGGAGAACCTCCCACTCGATTTGCCCGCGGATGGCACTGCCTCGGCCTCGCCAAGGACTACAGCGACGGGAACCCGCATTCCGTCGAAGCTTTCGGTACCAAACTGGTCGTCTTCTCCGACTCGCATGGCGAACTGAAGATCCTCGACGCGTACTGCCGTCACATGGGCGGCGACCTGAGTCAGGGCACGGTCAAGGGCGATTCGATCGCGTGCCCCTTCCACGACTGGAGGTGGGGAGGCAACGGTAAGTGCACCGCGATTCCCTATGCTCGACGTGTCCCCCCGCTTGCCAAGACCCGCGCTTGGACTGCGCTCGAACAAGACGGGCTGCTCTTCGTCTGGCACGACCCCGAAGGCAATCCGCCTCCTGCCGAAGTCGCCATACCGATCATCAAGTCTGCGGAGCACGAGTGGACCGATTGGGTCTGGAAGTCGATAGTCATCGATACGAACTGCCGAGAAATCGTCGACAACGTCGTTGACATGGCGCACTTCTTCTACGTGCACTTCTCGTTCCCCACCTATTTCAAGAATGTCTTCGAAGGACACGTCGCCATCCAGGAGCAGAGCGGCATCAACCGCGACGACATCGTGACCTGGACCGACCCCGACGTACCGAAGTTGGTGTCGAATCTTTCGACAGCGGCCTACCACGGACCGTCGTTCATGATCGACGACTTGCGCTACGTCTACGAGAACTTCACGACCGATTCGGTGCTGATCAACTGCCACTACCCGGTGAGCCCGAACAAATTCGTACTCATGTACGGCATTACCGTCCAGAAGTCCGCAGAGATGCCCGCCGAGTTCGCCGATCAACTTGTCGACGCGATGATCGGATACATCGGTGTCGGGTTCGAGCAGGACATCGAGATCTGGAAGAACAAGACCCGCATCGACAATCCGCTGCTCTGCACCGAGGACGGTCCGGTATACCAACTGAGGCGGTGGTATGAACAGTTCTACGTGGACGTCGCCGACGTCACGCCCGAGATGGTCGACCGTTTCGAATTCGAGATGGACACAAGCAAACCCATCGAAGTGTGGAAGCAGGAAGTCGCTGACAACATCGCACGCAGGGCCGCCGCAGGAGTAGGGCAATGACCATGGAACCGCTGGACTGCGAGCGGTGCGGAACATACGTCCTCGTGGAGAAGAACAGCTGGCATCACACGTCGACCCAGTGGCGATCAGATTCGCGCACGGCATGTTTGGAGTACCGCGACGATGCTGAACCGCCGAGAATTCGATCCGGAAGTTGTTCCGCATTGAGAAATTCCATCAGCAGGGCCGCAATCGACGGGCGGATAACCGTTCCCGAATGACAATCTCCCTCGCGGCCTTGAAGGCTCACCTCATGGCGGCGGCCAACTGCTGAGACAACGTGCCTTTGTTCTCCACCTCGATGGTGTCGCAGCCCTGCCAACGCGCAGTTCTCCGAAGGAGTTCCGCCAACCGCGGCGCAGTGTCGGCGTCCGCGGTGGGTTCGGCCCACGCCGCGCGGACAAGCAGTCGACGGTTCTGACGGTCGTTCTTCAGATCAACTCGGGCGCAGATCTTGTCGTCGATCAACACCGGGAGCACGTAGTATCCGTGAACTCGCTTGTGCGCCGGAGTGTAGATCTCGATCCGGTAGTGAAAGTCGAAGAGCCGCAACGCTCGATCGCGTGCCCACACTACCGGGTCGAAGGGTGACAACAGCGCATCCGCACGGATGGACCTGGGACGCTTCGCTCGCGGATCGATCCACACCTCCCTTGCCTTGCCTCGACGCTCCCAGCCGTCGACGGACACCCGGCGCACGCTGCCGGCGTCTTCGAGTTCCTGCAAGGCCGTTCGTGCTTCTGCGCTGGGCAGACGAAAGTAGTCGGCGATGTCGTCGAGGGTGCCGAGACCGTGTGCCTTCACACCCCGCAGCACCAGTTCGCGTATCGCCTCCGACCGCTCGACGTGTGCGTCGAGTATCTCGGGTGCAAGCATCTGCTCGGCCAGGCCGTAACGACGCTCGAAACCGGCGCGCCCCGCCGAGACCACCTCGCCCCAACGGAACAGCGTCTCGAGCCCGACCTTCACGTCGGACCACCCCCACCACGGACCGCGCCGCGTGTTCGCCTCGTGTTCGATCTCGCTCGCCGCCATCGGACCGTTGTCGCGCAACTCCTGCCGCAACCAATCGAGGAAGACGCGCCGATCGGAAGCCCACCCGTCCTTGTCACTCAACGCTTTGGCGCGAAACTGGTCCATCCGCCAGCGGAACAACGGCCACATGTCCACCGGCAAGAACGTTGCTTCGTGACCCCAGTATTCGAGGTATCCCGAACCGGGGGTGAAGGCAAGCTGATCGAGTCTGGATTTGTCGTATGCGCCCAATCGCGCATAAACGGGTAGGTAGTGACTGCGTTCGAAGACATTGACCGAGTCGATCTGCAGCACCTGCAGCCGGTCCATCACGCCGACCAGATTGCGACGCGTCACCGTCGTGGGATGCGATTTGCCGAATCCCTGAGCGGCAAGCGCTATGCGACGGGCAGCTGCCAGTGACACGACTTCGCTCATAGTGGGCCAGACTACGCACACTCACCGACACGCTTCAGGCGGCCGAAGCCCGACGGCCGAACAGTACTGCCGACATGAACACCTGCAACATGGCCGCGTTCTCTGCGGCAGCGTCGAACTTCATCATGCGGCCGACATCCGGGACCAGGTTGAGCGCAGCGTGAACTACGAACTTCGCCTCTACTGCCGACAGCTCAGGACGAATCTCTCCGAGCACTCGCGCCCATTCGACCACGTAAAGCTTCTGGCGATTCTTCAGATCGCTTCGATGACTCGGCAGAAGGTTGTTCATCTCGGAGAAGTAGACCGACATCAATTCGTGCTGTGCAAACGACAACTCCACGTACATCGCCGACAGTGACCGGAGCACTTGTTCGTGCGAAGTCGCGGAGTCGAAGACCGCTGCCGTCGCCAAGTCCAAGCGATCTGCAGCTCGATAGAACACGGCGCCGAGAAGCTCTGCCTTGCTGGGAAAGTAGCGGTACATACCGGACGCGTTCAAGCCGGCGGCCGCGGCGATCTCTTCGATGCTGACGTCGTGATACCCGCGAGAGTCGAAGAGGCGCACGGCTTCCTGCAAGAGACGTTCACGTTTGTTCGTGGTCACGGTTCGAGGTAACGAGGACTGCTCCAAGCGGCTAGCGGTGATTGCACCCTCACCTTGATCTATCGCCAGACACGCGTCGAGCAGAACCTTCTCCATCGCTCGCTGGGGCAGCAACAGGTTATGGACGGTGATACTGCCGATGACGCTGAACATCGCTGCCACGACAAGGGTCTCGTCCCTCGCCGTCATCGCGGGTTCGGAGCGCGAAAGATACCGGGCTACTCGGCGATTGACCGTACTGGCTTGCGCTCGAACGGATTTCCGATCATCGGTGTCGAGAAACCGGCTCTCCCAACGATAGATTCCGGCCGTGCGCCGATTGCGGATCGTCGTTCGTATCACTGCAATCAGATCTTCGCGCAACCGCTGCGCATCGGTTGCCGCAGGCGCAACCGAAACGGCATCGAGGGCACTGGCGAGCGCTCCGGTCAACTCCAGTGCCGCGTGGCGGAACATCGCGTACTTGTTCGGAAAGTGCCGATAGAGCGCCGAACCCGAAATACCGACCGCCGACGCGATGTCGTCGACACTGACAGCAGGATATCCGCGCTCACTGAACGCGATTGCCGCTGCAGCCGCGATCTGCGCCTTGCGGTCCTTCGGTCGCCTCTTGACGGAGTCGGACCTCGGCTGCCGAACAATCCCATTCGACGTCTGCGCGTCGACGAACTGATCGTTCAGGCTCACCGTGTACCCCACTCTCCAGCCCTCACGCACAAAGCACTTCGATCCGCCTGCTCATCAGACGAGAATCAGCATAAGCATGATTCTGAAAACTCGTACACCGATTTCAGCACATCGCGCGTCTAGAGTTTCATACATGCAGGTAACACGGCCTTTGATCAGAACACACCACTCGCCATTCGCCACCTCCCCCGTTGCTTCCACCGAGAATCTTCGTTAACAAAACGTTGCCTGTGGCCACTAGCAGTGGGTAGGGTCACCGCTCGAAGCATCCAGCCCGCATCCACGAAGCAATCCGACTGACAGATTCGGAATATTCGTAAACATAAACAGGATGTCGATATGAACAGTTCCGATATCTCCACGTCAATGAAGGAAACTCGGTCAACAGGGCTGACAGTTCGACGAGAATTTCGGTTCACATAATGCTTGCTTGGACACATATATGTGTGAGATGCTTCACAGGCAGTTCGCTCGACCGCCAGCGCTCGAACAGTTCGAACTCCGTGCCGAACACTGTTGATCTGCAAAGGAATTCAATTAGATGACGTACGATCTGCCAGCCGCGAAGGGCCCGGTGCGAGACGTAGCGTTACAGGGGGCTATCTGATCGGATTCTCGGTTCAGGCACTCTTCGGCCTGTTCACGGCAATCCTGCGCAGACGACTCTCATTGCACGAGACGGTTACTCAGACCCTGTTCATCGGTCGCGTCAGCACCGGCCCGTCGCTGCTTCTCATGATTCCGATCGGTGTATTCATCGCCGTCTCGGTCGGTGAACTGGCCGGCCGGATCGGAGCCGGTGGATATTCCGGAGCTGTCGTAGCTTTCATCATCGTCGGTCAGGCCGCGGCGCTGGTGTGCGCGTTGATGATGGCCGGTGTCGCAGGATCGGCGATCTGCACGGATTTGGGTTCACGAAAGATCCGGGAAGAGATCGACGCGATGGAAGTGATGGGCATCGACGTGATCGAGCGCCTCGTCGCACCGAGATTGGTTGCGGCAGTGATCGTCTCCCTTGCACTGTGTTCGATGGTCACCTTCGGCGGTGTGATCGCGTGCTACCTGTACCACATCTACGTCCAGCATCTTCCGGCCGGAACGTTCATGGCAACGTTCAGTCAGTACGGGCGATCCTCCGACTTCGTCATGGCTTTGGTGAAGGCTGCGGTCTTCGGCATCGCTTCGACTTTGGTCGCCACCTTCAAAGGTCTACATGCAAAAGGTGGCCCACGCGGCGTTGCCGACGCAGTCAACGAAGCCGTCGTCATCGCGTTCGCGCTCGTCTTCATCGTGAACACAGTGTTGTCCGCGCTCTACACCGTAATCGTCCCGGCAGTCGGTGAATTCTGATGTCGCTCGTCGATCTCCGTGTTCGAGCACGTCAAGCGAGCAGACCCCTGCGAACCGCGGGCGACGGCCTCGTCTCCCTCGGTCAACACGTCACTTTTTACGTCCGCACTATCGCATCGATCCCCTTTGCGCTCACCAAGTACCGCAAGCATGTACTCGGTCAGATCAGCGAGGTCAGCTTCGGCACGAACTCCTTGTTGTCCGGCGGCGGCACCATCGGGATCGTCTTCGCGATGTCGCTGGCCGCGGCGATGATGTTGGGCGTCGAGACCCACCGGGGCCTCGAGCTTGTCGGGATGACCTCGCTCTCCGGCATGCTGTCCGCGGTTGCCAACACCCGTGAACTGGCCCCTGTTGTCGTCGCGATCGCGTTGGCCGCCAAGGTCGGAACGGGTTTCACCGCCCAGATCGGGGCCATGCGTATCTCCGACGAAATCGACGCGCT
Organism: Rhodococcus sp. NJ-530; assembly: GCF_003860625.1. NCBI lineage: Bacteria > Bacillati > Actinomycetota > Actinomycetes > Mycobacteriales > Nocardiaceae > Rhodococcus > Rhodococcus sp. NJ-530. The sequence goes on along the minus strand of NZ_CP034152.1, from coordinate 918,998 downwards.
GGACTCGATGGCGATCCGATCGATCCCCTTCCTCGCGGGTACCCGGGTGATCGCTGCCATGATCTGTGTCATCCCGATCTACATGATCGGACTCCTGGCCAGTTACCTCTCGACCCGACTGGTCGTCGTGTTCTTCAACGGCGCATCGGCAGGTACTTACGACTACTTCTTCCATCTGGCGATCTCTCCGCAGGATCTCCTGTACTCGGGTCTCAAGGCCGTGGTGTTCGCCGCTGTTGTCGCGCTGGTTCACTGCGCGTACGGCTACTATGCCTCCGGTGGTCCGGCCGGCGTCGGGCAAGCGGCCGGGCGCGCGCTCCGGACTGCGATCCTCGCGATCGGAATCCTCGACGTACTGATGACTTTCGCGCTCTGGGGCCTCGTGCCCCAGATCCCGGGAATGGGGGTCTGAGCCGTGGACAGACTCACTACACGCACGAAGATCGTGTACGCCCTTCGCGGCGCGATCGCCATAGTCGTAGCCGTCGCCGCCGCCGTGACAATGGTTCTACGCGGTTCGGGAAATCTCGAGCAGAGCACCGACATCTTCGTCGCTGTTCCAGCCACAGCCGGTCTCATCAGCGGTGAAGCTCCGGTTCGGTACCACGGCGTCAACGTCGGCCGAATCGGCGAAATCGAATCAGGAACCGCCGAATCCGTTGTGCAGTTGCAGATTCAGACCGATGACGCGTCGAAGATTCCCGCCGACGTGGTGGCCCGCGTCGTTCCGCGCACGTTCTTCGGCGACATCTACATGCAGCTCGTGGACAGTCCGAATGAGCAGGACCAGACGACTCTGTCGGACGGAGACGAGATCCACATGGACGACGGACCCGAGGCCGTCGCCCTCTACGACGTGTACACCAAATTGGTCGGAGTCCTCACCGCGATGCAACCCGAGAAACTTCAAACGGCTCTGACCGCACTCGGTCAAGCCCTGGACGGAAACGGAGCCGAGATCGGAGCCACGATAGACAATCTCAGCGCGGCTTCCGGCGCACTGGCTCCTGCCGCCCACCAATTCCTGGAATCCACTCCGGAATTTCGATCTGTCGTCGACGCGTTGGACCATGCGACCCCCGACATTCTCGATACCTTGGCAGCCGCCACAACCGTCTCGAACGACATGGTCGCCAACAGAGCGAATCTCGAGTCCTCGATCGGCGCGGCCGCAGTCTTCGCCGCTACCGTCGACGATTTTGTCGGGGCGAACAACCGAAACATCATCACTGTGATCGATTCCGCCGGAAAGATACTCGCAACCACCGCGGCCAATCCCGGAGGACTGCGTTCCACCCTCGCGAATGCCAGTACGTTCGGCGCCGCGGGCGCTCGGGTCTTCGCCACCGGAAAGTTCGACATCACAGCAGTTGCCACGTTCGCCGAACCGCTCCCATACACGGGTGATGATTGCCCGCAGTACGGTGACTCGCGCGGAGCACAGTGTTCGGGCTCCAACCTGACGCCTGAACAACCCGTCAGTGCCCCGGTCGTGGGCGGCGTAGCCGAAGCGGCCACCCTGCGGTACCTCGAAGATCAACTACTGGGCGGATCGCCGGAACCCTCGGATACCCCCAACCCGGCAACAACACTGATGTTGGGGCCGATGGTCAGAGGTAACGAGGTGACCGTCCCGTGAAGGTCCGTCCTGGCCAGGTAATTCGGTTGTCACTCTTCTGTCTCACCGGCGTCGCCTGCGCGTCGTTCGTGGCGAACACGTTGTCGGTCCCGGTTCGCGGAAGCACTGATTCGTACTCGTTCGAGTTCACCGACGTCGAAGGACTCAACCCGGGCAACCCGGTCACCATGTCGGGTGTGCGTATCGGCCGCGTGGACTCGGTTGCGTTCGCCGACAACGGAGGCGGGACGAGCAAGGCGATCGTCGACGTCGAAATCGAGTCGAAATATTCCCTCGAGTCGGATGTCCGTGCCGCCGTGCGCTACGGCGACATGCTCGGTGCTCGATATCTGGCACTGACGCAGGACGACAGCGCAACAACGGTATCCGCACGACAGCTCGAACCAGGTGACACGATACCGCTGGCGCAGACAACACCGCCGATCAACTTGACGGCCCTGATGAACGGGTTCAAACCGTTGTTCGCCGCGCTGCAGCCCGAGCAGGTCAACACGCTCACGCGAAGTTTTGTCGAAACCTTCAACGGCCAGGGCCAGGCAATGACCACCCTGCTCGACCAGATCGCGACCATGAGTTCCGGCCTGGTCGACCGTCAGGACGTCTTCGCGCAACTACTCACGAACATGAACACTCTTCTCACCTCCGTCGACGAGCGTCAACCCGAATTGGTCGGTCTGTTGGACGGTTTGAACGATCTGAGTACTTCCGTCGTCGGGCAGAACGATCAACTGGTCTCGCTCTTGGATCAGGGAAACCGCACTGTCTCGTCGTTGGCTCAGATCATGGCCGGGTCGAACGGCGCATTCGGTCAGACCGTGCAACAACTCGAAAGTGTCACCGGGAGTTGGATTGCGAGCACCGACGAGTTCAACAGACTTCTCGTCAACCTTCCCCAGTTCGCCGACGCCGCCAACCGGATCGGAAGTTACGGAAGTTTCATCAGCCTGTATCTGTGCAATTTCACTCTGAAGGCAGGCGACATGGAAGCCAACATCTTCGGTCCGACACACTCGCCGGTGTGCTCATGATGTTCCTGGTCAAGCTGATCGACGTGTTCGTCGGCATCATGCTCTTCCTGTTCAAAGGGGATCGCCGTCGCAGCGGTAGCGGCACCGCTCTCGCCCTGGGCAGTCTCGGAATCTTCGTTCTGGTGGTGGGACTCGGCGCCGCCTTGGGCATTCCGAAGCTCTGGTACAACGTACGCACGTCGGCATACACAGCGGAGTTAGCCAATGCCAGCGGGCTTTCCGACACCGATCCGGTTTACGTGGCCGGGGTTCCCGCGGGCCGAGTGGATTCGATCGACCTTGCCGGCGACCACGTCGTCGTCAACTTCCGCTTGGACAAGGACCAGCCTTTGGGAAACCAGAGCACGGCGACGGTCAGGCTCAAGACGGTCCTCGGCAAGCGCTACCTGGAGATCGTGCCGGCCGGAGTGGTCGACGACTCCGAGGCGCGGGTCATCCCGCTCTCCCGCACAACCGTGCCGTACAGCCTCGACGACGTCAGCAGTGATGCCACCACTGCGGCAACAGGCGTCGACCTACAGGCGATGGAGTCCATGATGAACACCCTTTCGCAGGTGATTCCCACTGATTCCGATCAGGTGGGCCGGGCTCTGGCCGGAATCAGCGGCGCCTCGGCGGCTTTCGCGCAGAACAGTGAACAGATCGACCAGATTCTCATCATGTCTCGTGAGCTGTCGGACATGGCTGCGGCACAAACCGATTCGATCGTCGGTACTGCGGCCAATGCTCAGACGATCGTTCGAACTCTTGCGATGCGCAAGGACGCACTGACTCAGCTGGTCGACAACCTGACAATCATCATCTCGAAGCTCTCCACCACTTTCGTCGATCGTCAGGACGAGTTCGGAGCCATGACCGACAACCTCGTCGCGGTCACCACCACGCTGAAGAACAACGCAGATCAGATCGACCTGCTGTTGACTCGTCTTCCTTCCGCGCTGCGTTCGGTCACCGATTCAACCGGCACCGGCAATTGGACCGACGTCAACGCGCCGGCGGCCGTGATCCCGGACAATCTGCTCTGCGCGCTCGGCATCATGGAGGGCTGCAAGTGAATACACGAAAAGCCGTCACGGCCATGCTGGTAGTGACCTTGGCGATCGCCCTGCCCGGTTGGTACATATTCGGACGAACAGATCAGTCCAAGACCGTCTACGCCGATTTCAGCTACGTCGGCGGAATCTACGAGGGAAGCAAGGTCACCGTCCTCGGAGTCGGCGTCGGGACGGTCACGTCGGTGGAACCTCGCGGAACTTCTGTTCGAGTAGCGATGTCGATGCCCGACTCCGTGGACCTGCCCGCCGACGCCTCGGCCTATGTCCTCAATCCATCGGTGATCAGCGATCGACACATCGAACTCGGCCCGGCGTACACCGGCGGAGAGACACTGAAAGACGGCGACCAGATTCCGATCGAACGTGCCCACTCCCCCATAGATTTCGACGGCTTGATGGGAAGCGTCAGCACTTTGGCCGACGCATTTGCCGGGGATGGGGGCAATCTCGGCGATCTCGTGAGCCGCGGCGCCGCCGGGTGGCAGGGCCAGGGCGATCAATTCAACACCGCAATTCGCAACCTCAGCACAGCAACCGGAGTTGTCGGCGCTCGGTCGGAAGACATCGGTGCCCTTGTCGACAATCTCAACACTTTGATGAATGCTCTGGACGCACGGCAGGTCAGCCTCGACGAACTTGTCGGCGACCTCGGCGTCCTGGGTGATCAATGGGCGAGCCAGAACATGGACATCTCACAGCCTCTGCAGGATCTGCAGGTGGTCTTCGACCAGTTGAACAGTTTCATGACAACTCACGGCGATGATGTCGGTGCCATAGCCGACAACGTGCGAGTTCTCGGTGACACTCTGGCTGCCAAAGAACCCGGCCTCGCCGAGTTCATGGACCTGGTGCCGTTGATGATGCAGAACCTCTCCCAGACAATCGGTCCTGATCAGCGCGGGCGCATTCGGCTCAACGTCTCGACTGCATTGACTCAGTTCGCGGTGGCGAAACCGCTGTGCGACACCTACAAGTTGCCGATCTGCACCGGAGCCGGGTTCACGAATCCGATTTCCTTCCCCCTCAGCACTTCTGATCCGCTCGGCATCGCCTCCGCGATTTCCGGCGGAGCCGTCCCCGGAGGTGGCAATTGACGCGGCAATCGGTTCGAATAATCGCCGGTATCGTGATCATCGGTGTGGGTTCTGCGGCCGTGCTCGCCTTCGGCGGCTGTAGCGCAGGCATTCAAGACCTACCCCTGGGTCGTTCGGCCGACGGTGACGCGTACAACGTGGCGCTGCAGCTGGCCGGCGCCGACGGCCTGGTGTTGGGAGCAGACGTCCGCAGCGGCCAGAAAGTCATCGGTCGAGTATCCGCGCTGTCAGCCGATGTCGTCGGAGCCGATGTGACTCTGAGTCTGGACGCCGCGACGCCATTGCCCGACAACGTCGAAGCTTCCGTCGAACTCCCGTCCGCACTTGGCAATCCGTTCATCAGACTCTTGGTGCCGGAAGTTCCGTCCGGCTCCACGCTCAGCGACGGAGACACAATTCCGGAGTCTCGCACCGAGATCGGTCCGCAGGTCGAAAGTGCGCTTGCCACCCTCGGCACGGTTCTGACCGGAAGCGGCATCGACCAACTCGATACCGTGGTGCGCGAGCTGAACACCGCGTTTTCCGGGCGCTCCGGTGAAGTTCGTTCTCTGACCGAGACCCTCACCTCGCTCATGGCAGAGGCAAGCAGTCACCGCAGCGAGTTCGACGAGGCCGTCGACCTCGCTGCCCGGGTCTCCTCCCAACTGGCCGGCCAACGCGTAGTTGTCGACAACTACCTCGATTCCGTTCCACAGGTGGTGTCGATTCTCGTGGGACAGAAGGATCAGATTGCGAGCCTGTTGAACTCGACCGTTCAGCTCGCCACCAACGCAAACACCATTCTCGACTCGTCTCCCAACGGCCTCGACGCGATGCTGCACGATGCGTCGACCGTTGTCGGGACTCTGGATTCGTTCAACTCGGAGATCGGCCAGACGCTGACGAACATGAACGGGTTGCTCGAAAACTTCACCGGTGCAGTGCAGGGCGACTACCTCGTTTTCGACGGCGCCCTGGATATTCCGGGAACGATCGACAAGCTCTGGAGCGGCGGTATGGCCGGTCAATCGATCGCACCAGCGGGAACTCTCACCGATCTACTTCAGGGAGGTCTGCGTTGAGTCGCCTTGCGCTTGTTCAACTTGTCCTGTTCGCTCTGATCGCTGCTGTGGTCATCCCTTTCGGGATCGTCTACGTGGTCGGCCCTCAGGGTTTCGGGGGTCAAATCCTGCTGCACGCCAACATGTCCGACGCCTTCGGACTGACCAAGGGCACGGTCGTCACGTATCGCGGCGTACAGGTGGGGAAAGTGAGTGAAGTCGAGCTCGACGCAGGCACCCGCACGGCTCGGGTGGAACTCTCACTCAACGACAACACCGAGATACCTACCGACAGCGTCGCCAAGGTGACGATGGGGACCGCAGCCGGAATTCAGAATGTCGACATCTACCCCAACACAGACCACGGCCCGTATCTTAGGGACGGCGACGAGATCGCCATGCCCGCGGATCAGCAACCGGTCCAGATGAGCCAGTTGATGCTTCAGGCGTCCGGTGTCTTGGAAGGGATTGATCCACAAGCGATCAGCGACATCGGGACCGAGCTGGGGAATTCGTTCAACGGGCTCGGCCCGAGCTTGGCGACGATGATCGACAACGGTGGGACCATGTCGGCGCAGTTGAACGACCAGTCGGCCGAACTCGCTGCGCTGCTGTCGCGAACCTCCACGTTGGTGGACTCCATGGCGACACAATCGGATTCGTTCGTCCGGGGAATGGCAGCTGCCAAGAACTTCACCGAACAACTCGAATCCAATGCGCCGGTGCTGATCTACCTCACCGATCATTCGCCCGCCGCCCTGAACAGCGCTCAACAGTTGTTCGACAAGTACCACAACACTTTCGGAGCGGTCCTGGCCAATCTCGTCACTGTCGCACCGATCATCTCCGACCGCACAGAGGCCCTGGAAACCGGACTTGTCACGATTCCTGAAGGTCTCGCCAAACTGGCATCCATCGTCAAAGGCGATCGCGCCGACTTTGCCTTGGTTGCGACCCAGGGGCCGGTCTGCAACTACGACACCCCTCGGCGTGAGGTCGGCGATCTGTCTCCCACCAGTCCGAGTCTGGCGATGTACTGTCCCCCCGCCGACGACCTCGTCCAACGCGGAGCACAGAATGCTCCGCGTCCGAACGACCTCGGTTTGCAGAACTCGACCGTCCCGGGCACTCCGATCGGACCGCCCGTCGTCGCAGATCCGATTCTCGTCCCGACCGGAGTCGACGCCCTGAACTACTGGAGATTGATGTTGGAAGGACTGGGAAATGGCACACGGTGACAACGCACTACTCGACGAGACAGAAGCCGAGGTGGCCGAACATCCGACTTCTCCGTCGCTACTTCACCGCCTGAAGGAGCCACGCAACGCACTGATCTCACTAATGGCGGTAGCGCTGGTCGCAGCATTGGCGGTGCTCGGATTCCAGATGTACTCGGCGAATCAGGAAGACACGCTGCGGCAGGAGGCTTTGGACACCGCACGGGATTACTCAACCATCATGTCCTCCTTCGATTATCAGAACCTCGATGTCAACAAGGACACCATCGCCTCGATGTCGACCGACGAGTTTGCCGGCACCTACCGAACGATGGTGGATTCCCTGAGGGAAGTCGTTGCCGGGGGCCAAGGCCAGGCGAGCGCGACGGCGACAGACGTCGGCATCGGATCACTGGACGATTCGTCGGCCAAGGTGCTCGTGTTCGTCGACCAACAAGCCAAGAATGTCGCAGCGCCAGAGGGAAACACACAGAAGTACCGCATGGTCGTGTCCCTGGTCCGCTCGGGCGACCGGTGGCTCGTGAGCAACGTCGAGACCAAGTAACTCACCACACGCGGAGGAAGATCCATGCCCACTCACTACCTGGATTCGGAAAAGTCCGAGTCGTCGCTTCGCACCGATCAGACACGCATCACCATCACGGCCGAGCGTAGACGGTGGGCACGTAAGCCCGCACACATCACCGACGCACTCGATTTCTGGTCGTTCGCCGGAGCCGCTGCCAACGTCATCCTGCAACTCGGTTGGCCCGAGGTGGCGTACGGCGTCATGGAGAGCAAGGTCGAATCGGGTGCTCTGACAGCGCATCCGTGGAAGCGTGCACGAACCACGACGCAGTACCTGACGGTCGCGATCCTGGGTGACGAGGAAGAGCGAAAGGCTTACCGCGAGGCCGTGAACTCGGTGCACCGACATGTGAAGTCGGATTCAAACAGCCCGGTCAAGTACAACGCCTTCAATCGCGAACTCCAATTATGGGTTGCTGCATGCCTGTTCATCGGTTTCGAAGACAGTCATCAGTTGCTGCACGGCAAGATGTCCGAAGAACAGGCGGAGTCGTTCTACAAGTCCGCGTCAACTTTGGGAACGACGCTGCAGGTCACCGAAGAGATGTGGCCGGCCACACGTGCCGACTTCGAGCGCTACTGGAACCTCGGTTGCGAACGCGTCGTCATCGACGAACGCACCAAGCAGTACCTGATCGACTTGGTCAACCTACAGATGATCGCGTGGCCGATACGCCTGGTGTTCCGAAACTTGTTGCGGTTCCTGACGGTCGGATTCCTTCCACCGATCTACCGCGACCAACTCGATCTCGAGTGGACCGAAGACGACCGCCGCCGGTTCGAACACCTCTTCATTTTCGTGTCGTTCGTCAACAGGTTCATCCCACGCTCCGTTCGTCAGGCCGGCAACACCATTCAGACGCGCGACATTCGCCGCCGGATCAAGGCGAGCAAGAATCTCGTCTGAGCCAGCGGCGCGTTATTCGTTGTCAATTCTGCTGCCCTACAGGTAAATCGGGCCGGTCGGTCGACAACAGATCACGGCTGGACATGGGTTCCAGCACGACTGAAAACCGGGTCGAAAAGCCGACAAACCGGGCTGATCGAGTGTCACATTCGCCGCATATCGACGCCGCCGAGGCACGTTTCAGGTGACTTGCATCACATTTCATCTCGTTTATGTAACGCCGGGAGAGGTGGCATATCGCCATGCGACCTGGGAAAACACTCTTTGATGCATTTCTGTTGCACAAACATGTGTCGACACGCCGACCCGTGACCAATCCGTAATCATCTCTTATGGTTGGTGACAGCCCGATCAACCGGGCATTACCGAATCGCCACCGCCCGTCCCACCCCGCGGTTCGGACTCGACAACATTCCTAGTGGTGGGAGCGGAGCTGAGACGGTCACCGTCCTCCGTCGGCGGGACTCGAGAGGATTTACCAAAAATGACCAAGACCACCGTTACCCGTGCACTTGCCTCTGTCGCTGCAGCCGGAGCCCTCGCAGCCGGAGCCCTCGGATTGAGCGCAGGCACCGCATCCGCAGCCACCCACGACTGGTCGGGTGTCGCAGAATGCGAATCTTCGGGCAACTGGGCCGCGAACACCGGAAACGGCTACTACGGCGGACTCCAGTTCAGCCAGAGCACGTGGGAGGCCTACGGCGGAGCGGGCAGCGCCGCCAACGCCAGCCAGGCAGAACAGGTCCGCGTTGCTGAAAACGTCCTTGCTGGTCAGGGCGCCGGCGCGTGGCCGGTGTGCGGACAGTACCTCCGCTGACCCCAGTTCGAGTAGTGCGTCACTGCCCGGTGTTCGTCGAGAATTCGACGAACACCGGGCAGTGTTGTATACCGATACCTATTTCCCACCACCACTACTGTTGAAAGATGTTACAGCGGTGCGTGATCCGTCGGGATGCCGCGGAGCGAGCGAGGTATATCGACTCGCCTTCCGATCCCCCATCATCCCTCGGAGAGCCATCCACAATTTTTGGGCCGTCCTCGCCAACCGGTTGTGAGAACTGACCGGCGCAGCCGTAGAAGCGTACGGGATGGGGTCCTTACGCACGTAGTGCTCCATAACCCCAGCGTAGCCGTGTTTCGATGCCGAAATGTTCGTTTTCAATCGCTACCTCGCATCCCTCACTGCGACCGAACAAATCGATCCGGCGCACTCGATGGCCCATCCTTGACCAGGCGTGCAAACCGGTCGGGTAAATCGCGTGGCCCGAACACTTCTCGACCACTGTGTGACAAGAGGCGGTCAACACTCCACCACTCGAAGTGCTCGACCAGCTCGGCGGCCAGCGCTTCGCGCCCCAACGACCCACAGGGCTCGAATGCGGTCGCCACCGGCACGAGGAAGTAGTCGTTGATCGCACCACCCCAACCCGGCAATATCGCCGGGTCACGGATCTCCTCATGCCACACATGGGTGGCTGCGCCGTAGTCGCGCAAGCCGATCTCCTCGTCCAATTCGCGCGCGAGCGCCTCGGACGGGGTTTCGTCTCCTTCCAAGCCTCCGCCCGGAGGACACCAGACCGTCAGCCCGCCCCCGGGCGCGATGAATCGGTAAAGCAGAAGACGGGACTGGTCGTCAACGACCAACCCCCTGGCCGAATGCCTCAGACGCATGAGTGCCACTGTAAGCCAGCAGGTCAGGCCATAACGGCCAACTCCGGCAGTCCGGCAACCACAACCGCGAGGTTGTATCCCGACATCCGCAGTTCTCCGTTGTCCCCTGTCCTCGCGTACTCCGCATGCCCGAACGCCCGCTCGTGTTTCACTCCATCCGGGGTGATCCCCTCGGCCGTGGACAACCGATGGAACTCGGTGCGCGTCGGATCGCCACCGAAACGGCCGAACCCCGCGATACTGTCGCCTTCCGCTTTCATGACGTAGACGTGGCGGTCGGCGATACCGAGGTCCGACTCCACCTTGGCTCGCACCCCGGGTGAACCGTAGAACACCACGTCGTCGACCGCTGCGCTTGCCCCGCGTTGCAGCGCAAGAGAAGTCGCGAGGGATCCGTAGGAGTGGCCCAACGCGGTGATATGGACTCCGTCGTTGACCGACGCGGCACGAAGACCGTGAAAGAAGCTACCCAATGCGTCGGCGGCTATGCCGGCCTTGGACGATCGACTGACGTCGAAGCTGGCCCGACCGATGTCGAACTTTCCCGGCCCGATCACCTGTGGCGCGTCGTATCCGATCCAGGCGATGGTGGCCACGCTTTCCTTTCGGCCGGCCAGTTCGAGTTGCCGCATCGCCTCGGCTCGTAATCGCGTTGCCTCGCCGACCATTCCGCGCATCGAGTCCTTGACGTTGGTGTTCAGTCCGGGAATCGTCACGGAGATGTGATCCGCTGTGTCCGGATCACCGATCGCAATTGCAGCGAAGCCGCGTTCGCCCGAGCGCATGTCCATGAGCAGTAACCGTCGATCAGGTTCGGCGCGAAACAACTCGTCGAGCGCGTCCAGATCCTCGAGTTTGCGTTCGGCGTACCACTGGCCCGCCCCGGTGTTACTCAGTCTGCCGCCGAAGAACTCGCGGTGAAGTTCTTGCGAGATTCGGACTGAATCATCTTGCAGCCGTGCTCGTTCCGATTGAATTCGATCGAGGTTGGCCGGGCTGCGAATCGCAGCAGGAATGCCGTCGAGGTTGGCGATCAGGCCTGGTGCATGACGCAACATCTGACGCTGCCGATCAGGGCTGAACGCTCGCCACTCCTCCCCCACACGCACAGCTTTGTCACGGAGGTCGGTGCCGACCTGAGACCGCAGAGACAACGCATGATGAAGATCCGCGCTGACCAGCAGTGCCTCACCGATCAGTTCTCGAACTGCGACCTCGAGCAACTGGGCGTGCACGTGGAGCGGGTGACCGTCGGCGATGGGCGCAACAGCAGAGACGGTCCCATCCTGACGAATATGCAAGTCGTCGGCGACGGCCTCTTTGCGCAGCGTATCCAGCCGTCGACGGATGTCGCGAACGCGGTGAGCGACCAGAACGCCTTCCAACCCAGCAGACAGTTGATCCAAGGCTTCGACGTCCCATACGTCGATATCTGTGAGATCCACTCGGGTCAGGACGAACGAGCAGCGATCCGGGCCTGTACTTCCGGGCGACGCAACGGAGGGACGGTCTGAGGTGGCTGTCTGCGAGGCGGCAACGCACTGAGCAGGCGCGTCGTCGTTTCGGTCACCTCACGCACCGCCTGTTCGAAGGCGTCTCGGTTCGCGTCGGACACCTTGGCTATTCCGCTCACCTTACGTACGTATTGGCGAGAGGCCGCCTCGATCTCCTCCGGCGTAGCAGCGGGCTCGAGTCCACGAAGTTCAGTGATGTTTCGGCACATAATTCGACGATAACCCTGCTCACCGACGCCGTCACGGTTCGATACATCAATGTATCCAAACTACCACGCAGATCCGGGCATCACGGTAGTTTCAGTGAAATTCCCCCAGTGACTGGAAGTAGCCACTAACTCATGGACTCTGCACTCACCTCCGTCGGCCTACCCGCCGCACTCGCCATCATCATGTTCGGCCTCGGGCTTTCCTTGACGGTCGGAGATTTTGCCCGCGTGGCAAAAGCGCCGAAAGCCGTCTCGATTGCCCTGATCTGTCAGTTGTTGTTGCTCCCGGCCGCGGCCTTCGGTCTGGTCACGTTGTTCGACCTCGACCCGCTGCTCGCCGTCGGCATGATGCTCCTCGCCGCATCACCGGGCGGCACCACGGCAAATCTGTTCAGTCATCTGTTCCGCGGCGATGTCGCTCTCAATGTGACACTCACTGCGGTCAATTCGGTGATAGCGGTGGTCACCCTTCCGCTCATCACCAACTTCGCGTTGGGGTACTTCGAACCCGAGGACGCGGACGGCACCCTCGGACTGCAGTTCACGAAGGTACTTCAGGTCTTTGCCGTCGTACTGATTCCTGTCGCCCTCGGAATGTGGGTTCGATTGCGCTCGAGCGCCTTTGCCGAGCGCATGGACAAGCCCGTCCGCATCGGATCCGCGGTGGTTCTGGCACTGGTGATCGTCGGAACGGTTGTTTCCGAGCGCGAGAACATCGCGGACTATCTCGTCGACATCGGCGTCGTCGCTGCCTTGTTCTGCCTACTGAGCCTCTCGATCGGTTACGTCGTTCCCCGGATATTCGGCATCGAGGATCGTCAGGCCATCGCCAGTTCCATGGAAATCGGCATCCACAACAGCACGTTGGCGATCACCATCGCCGTCAGTCTCCTCGACAACGTGCAATTGGCAGTGCCGGCCGCGGTGTACGGCGTTCTGATGTTCCCGCTCGCTGCAGCCTTCGGCGCCGCCATCACCCGCAAGTCACGGACCATGGCCGAAATCGACTAATATCAGGCGGTTTTCGATATAGGTGATCTGGTATCGCCAACCCTACGATCGATACGGACTCAGACCGAAGGGTATCGAAAAAATGCTGACCAACACACCTACCGTGCCGGACGAACGCGTCTGGCAAGAGCTAGTCGACGCACTTACCCGTCGCCAATTCGGCATCGGAGCCGGGATGGCAGCAGTCGCAACTATTCTGTCGTCCTGCAGTTCCAGCGACGGTTCAGGTACCGATGATGACGCTCAAATGCGCACCGTCACCACGCCGTTGGGGACCTACGACATACCTACCAACCCGAAGCGGGTCTTGGCCGTCGACGCCCGAACCGACCTCGAGCTCGCCATTGCCCTGGAACTACCGGTGTTCGGATACAACATCTCGCCCGTCACCAAGTGGGTTCCCGCCGACGGCTCGGCCGAATACCTCAGCGACAAGCCCAATCTGGAGCAGATCCTCGGACTCGCACCCGATCTCATCATCTGCGTCAACGCCGACAACGAGTACTGGCCCGCTGCAAAGCTCCAAGCCATCGCTCCTGTCCTGACGACCGAATCGAAGCAGACGTGGCGGGAGAACCTGACCCGGCTCTCCGATTGGCTGGGCCGAACACCCACCATGGATCGCCTGATCACCGATTACGACGCTCTGATCACCGACATTCGCACTCGACACGCTTCGGCGATCGCGGGCAAAACCGTCGCAAGCTTGTCCTACAGTCCGGACAAGGCCACGATCTACATCGACAGCCTGCCCGTGTCGGAGGAAACGGGAAAGAAGAATCGTCAACCCACCGACATGACGCTCGCCGATATCGGCGGAAGAACATTGAACACAACCGGTTTCGACAATCAGGGACGACTGAGCATCGAAGAGATGGATCGTCTGCAAGACTGCGACGCGTTCATGGTTTCTGTCACCGACAGCAGTGACACCACCTTCGATCAACTCTCGGACAACAAGTTGTGGCAACGACTTCCGGCTGTGCAGGCCGGGAACGTCGCCGTTCTGCAAGGAAGTACGTACTACGGGTCCATCTACACCAACATGTACGTGGCCAAGGGCTGGGACGATCTCTATTCGACGCTCGACTGATCAGCCTTGTCCGTGGAAATGCCGGCCGCTCCCGCGCGGTCGGCTTTTCACGTTTCGAGGTCGATGCCCAACGCTCCGGAGAGGGTCCGCAGACAGATCACTCTCAACTCTTCCTGCGGTATGGAAGGTTGATCGAGCCAGTCGAGGCAGACAGCTCGGACGAACGCGATCCATCCCCGAACTGCAACGGCAGCGAGCTGTCTTCTTTCGCCCTCGAATCCCAGTGCATCGAGGATTCGAATCTGCTGCTGTTCGAGTTCGCGCTCGACAATCGCCCGGATACCGGCCTCGGCCGAGAGCGTCCCGACGTTGATGGCGCGCACTCCCCTGCTGTGCGACTTCACGTACGCGAAGTAGGCGTCCAACCCGGCTGCCACCTGTTCACGCACCGGTAGCGTCGCATCGGGTGCGGTCACCTCGAGCAGGTGCTGCGATTCGCGCTCGACGATTGCGGCGAAGAAGTCTCGCTTGGTCGGAAAATAGTGGTACATCAACCCGCGCGAGACGCCCGCAATCTCGGCGACCTCTTCGATCCACACATCCTCGTACGAGCGATCGGCAAAAAGTTGCGCGCCGATGTCGAGCAACTGCGTGCGCCGCTGCTCTCGGTCCAGGCGTTTTCGTGGTGCGACCATAGGCAAGTCAGATTACTACTTGACACCGATTCAGTAAGGCGTACTTTGCGTACTAGACATCAATTCAGTAAGCGATCTCACCCCGGGGACACACAATGAGCGTCGACACCACTCCAGAGGCGACGACCGATGCTCGGATCCCGCATCCGGCGTGGCGCCTGCCGGTCCTCGGGGACGTTCTCGGGATCAATATCCGGACACCGCTGCAGAACTCCGTGAGCATCGGCCGCGAACTCGGCCCGATCTTCGAGAGAAATGTCCTGGGAAATCGCTTCGTCTTCGCCTCGGGCGCGGACATGGTGGCAGAACTGTCCGACGAGTCCCGGTTCGCGAAGCACCTTGCACCTGGAGTCAAAGCACTCCGCGGAATCGGCGGCGACGGCCTGTTCACGGCGTACAACCACGAACCCAACTGGGGCAAGGCGCACAATCTCCTGGCCCCGGCGTTCAGCCAGACTGCGATGCGCTCGTACCACCGCACCATGCTCGACGTGGCCGGCGAGTTGGTCGACCATTGGGACAGTCGTGAAAGTGACTCCCCCATCGACGTCTCCGCAGACATGACCAAGCTGACGCTGGAGACCATCGGACGCACTGGATTCAGCTACTCGTTCGACTCCTTCGAACGTGAAGAACAGCATCCGTTCGTCAAGGCAATGGTCGGCGCACTCTCCCATTCGCAGCGCACGACGTTCCTGAAGTCGACCGCCCTCGGGCGAGTGCTCGCACGTCGCGCCGATCAACGTGACGAGGTCCGCAAGGCGTACATGGCCGAGGTTGTGGACGAAGTGATCCGTGCCCGGCGGACAAGTACCGAACCGGGGCCCGAAGATCTTCTCGAACTGATGCTGCGGGCGGCACGCGAAAACGATCCCAACCGTATCGACGAACTGAACATCCGTCATCAGGTCGTGACCTTCCTCGTCGCCGGACACGAAACGACCTCCGGCGCATTGTCGTTCGCGCTGTACTACCTGTCACGAAACCCTGACGTGCTGGCCAAGGCGCAAGCCGAGGTCGACAAGGTATGGGAGGGCGAGGAGCCCGCCTTCGAGAAGATCGCGAAACTTCGATACGTACGACGCGTCCTCGACGAATCATTGCGTCTGTGGCCGACCGCTCCCGCCTACGGGCGCGCGGCGCTCGAAGACACGACGCTCGTCGGCAAGTATCCGATGAAGAAGGGCGATTGGATGCTCGTGCTCATCCCCTCACTTCATCGTGATCCGGTGTGGGGCAACGATCCCGAGGCGTTCGATCCGGATCGCTTCCTGCCCGCCAACATCAAAGCCAGGCCGGCGCACGTGTACAAGCCGTTCGGAACAGGTGAACGCGCCTGCATCGGAAGACAATTCGCTATTCACGAAGCGGTCCTCGTGTTGGGCACCATCTTGCAGAAATACACGATCGAGGCCGATCCGGACTACGAGTTGAAGGTAGCCGAACGGCTCACCCTGATGCCCGAAGGCTTCAACTTGACGGTCCGCCGACGCTGACCTCGCAAAACTGCGTCGCGCAACTCGGTTGAAACAGTCCCGAATGCGGTAATCCCTGAGGTGGCAGCAGCGAGCACCGGCGCACCCTGGGAGTTCACATGACAAAGAGGCCTGCAGTGGGAATCGTCTTACTCTCGGCGGCATTGGCCACGGGAGCTTGCTCGGCAAGCGTCGGGACGCCGCAAGTGGACAAGTCCGAAGTCGCAAGTCAGATCTCCACTCAACTAGCCGAGAAGATCGGCGAGCCACCCGACGACGTGACGTGTCCGGAGAACCTCGACGCCGAAGTCGGCGCATCGATCACGTGAATCCTGACCGAGCAGGGCACCGAATACGACGTCACAGCGACCGTGACCAGCGTTGACGGTGAAAGTGCGAACTTCGACATCAAGGTCGCGGATGCGCCGAACAACTAACTGCTGTGCGCCTTTATTAACCGCCGGCGGTTAATAAAGGCGCACAGCAAGGCGTCAGAGACGCTCGATAATCGTCGCGTTCGCGGTGCCGCCACCTTCACAGATGGTCAGCAGGCCATAACGGCCGCCGGTGCGCTCGAGTTCGTTGAGCAGGGTTGCCATCAGCTTGGTGCCGGTCGCGCCGAGCGGGTGACCGAGTGCGATCGCGCCGCCGTTGACGTTGACCTTGGCCGGATCTGCGCCGATTTCCTTGATCCAGGCCAGGACGACCGGGGCGAAAGCTTCGTTGATCTCGACGATGTCGATGTCGTCGATGCTCAGGCCGGCCTTCGCGAGAGCATGCTTCGTGGCCGGGATCGGCGCACTGAGCATGAAGATCGGGTCGTCGCCGCGTGCGCTGAGGTGATGAATCCGGGCGCGGGGCTTGAGGTTGTACTTCTCCACCGCTTCCGCCGACGCCAGCAGCAGCGCACTCGCACCGTCGGAGATCTGGCTGGCCACTGCCGCGGTCATGCGTCCGTCTTCGACGAGAACCTTGAGCGTCGCCATCTTCTCGAGGCTGGTCTCGCGGGGTCCTTCGTCGACGGTCGCGTCGCCCATGGCAACGATCTCGTTGTCGAAGCGACCCGCGGCGATTGCAGCCTTGGCGCGCTCATGGCTCTGCAGGGCCCACTTCTCGAGCTCTTCGCGGCTGATGTCCCACTTCTCGGCGATCATTTCGGCGCCCTTGAACTGCGAGACTTCCTGGTCACCGTAGCGCTCGGTCCAACCGACCGAACCCGAAGTCGGCGTGTCGAATCCGTACTGCTGACCGACGATCATCGCTGCCGAGATCGGAATCTGGCTCATGTTCTGAACGCCGCCGGCAACGATCAGATCCGCAGTGCCCGACAGGATGGCCTGAGCGCCGAAGTGCACTGCCTGCTGGCTCGAACCGCACTGACGGTCAACGGTCACCCCGGGAACGTGCTCCGGGAATCCCGCTGCGAGCCAGGACATACGGGCGATGTTGCCGGCCTGGCCGCCGATGGCGTCGACGCAACCGAAGATCACGTCGTCGACGTCACTGGGGTCGATACCGGTGCGCTCGACCAGTGCCTTGACGACGTGCGCACCGAGATCGATGGGGTGCACGCCGGACAGCGCGCCGCCCCTCTTGCCGATCGGTGTGCGAATGGCGTCGACGATGTAAACCTCGGACATAGCGTTAGCTCCTAGTTTCGTTGTGCAGCAATAGTTCTTGAAGTTGATTCAGCAATAGCGTCTGAAGTTGTGGCCGGATCGGAGAGCCCGTCGAGCACGATCGCGAGATATTGAGCCGCGACGGCGTGCGCCGAGAGGGATCCACCCGGGCGGTACCAGCGAACCGCGACCCACACGGTGTCGCGCATGAAGCGGAAGACCAATTCGACGTCGATGTCGGAGCGGAAGGTCCCGTCCGCGACGCCGGCTTCGAGGACGCCGACCCACAGGTCCCGGAATTCGGTGTTGCGCTCGGCCAGGTAAGCGAAGCGCTCGTTCCCGACGAGGTGCTTGACCTCGTCCTGGTAGATCGCCACAGCCGAATGTGAGGCGTCGATGGCCTCGTACGACGTCACGACCAGTGCTTCGAGCGTCGCGCGACTGTCCAACCCCGCCGCGACGATCTCGCGGTATTTTCCGAAGAGTTCGTCGAGGAACTGGTGCAGGATCTCGTCGACCATCGACTCCTTGGAATCGAAATGGTGATACAGGCTGCCGGACAGGATCCCGGCGGCGTCGGCGATGTCGCGGACGGTCGTCGCGCGCACTCCGCGATCGGCGAAGAGCCCCGCCGCGATCTCGAGCAGCTCGTCGCGGCGCCCGGACTTGCCGTTTGATTCGTCGGAATTTCGAGGTGGCGTCATGTATTCAATCCTATCCAGGGCCTTCCCCTGTGCGCGGTCAGCGAGTCCAGGGACTCCTTAACCGCGCACGGGGACGCTAGGCCCTCTGCGAAGAAACGGAGACGATCTCGCCGGTCATGTAAGTGGAGTAATCGCTGGCGAGCATCGCGATGACCGTTGCGATCTCCCAGACCTCCGCGGCGCGGCCGTAGGCCTCACCGGAAGCCAACTGGTCGAGCAGTTCCTCACTGGTGACCTTCGCCAGGAACGCGTGACGCGCAATGGAAGGCGAGACCGCGTTGATACGGACTCCGTACTCCGCTGCTTCGATGGCGCTGCACCGAGTCAGCGCCATGACGCCGGCCTTGGCTGCGGCGTAGTGCGCCTGGGAATGCTGCGCGCGCCAACCGAGAACGGACGCGTTGTTCACCAGAACACCGCCGTGGGGAACGCTCTTGAAGTACCGCAGGGCGGCGCGCGTCGAACGGAAGGTGCTGTTGAGTGTGATGTCGAGAACGCGATCCCACTGATCGTCCGTCATGTCGACGACGGGAGTTTCACCGCCAAGGCCCGCGTTGTTGACGACGATGTCGATACGTCCCAACTTCTCGGCGGCGCCGACGAACAACGCGTCGACCTGCTCGGTGCTGGAGACGTCACAGATGATGGACTCGACCTGCTGGCCGGGAAACTCGGCCTTCAGCTTCTCCACCGTCTCGCCGAGTCGACGCTCGTGGAAGTCGGAGACGAGAACGTCGCCGCCCTCGAGAAGCACCCTGCGCGCAGTGGAGAAACCGATGCCGGTTCCGGCTGCGGCGGTGATGATCGCCTTCTTGCCCGCGAGCAGTCCGTGGCCCGGGGTTTCCTCCGGCGCAACGGAAAGCGGGGACGCGGCTTTGGTGTCAGACATTAACGGGCCTCTCGGGGAAGACCGAGCACGCGCTCGGAAATGATGTTGCGCTGAATTTCGTTGGAGCCGCCGTAAATCGTGTCGGCGCGGGTGAAGAGGAAGAGGCGTTGCCATTCGTCGAGCTCGAGGTGCTCGGGATCGGTGATGTCCGAGGTATTGCCTTCGGAATCCGCCCACGGTGCAACCAACGACGACGCACCCTGCACGTCCATCGCCAGCTGTCCCAGATCACGATGCCAGTTGGCCCACAACAGTTTTGCGACGGACGCTTCTCCGCCACCGGTTCCGGCGTCGACCGCGTCGAGAGTGCGCATCGCGTGGGCGCGCATCACGCGCAGTCCGACCCACGCGCGGGCGATCTTTTCGCGAATGTGCGGATCCTGGTCACTGCCATTGGCTTTCGCCAGGTCGACGACGCCCTGGAGCTCGCGAGCAAATCCGATCTGCTGTCCGAGCGTCGATACACCGCGCTCGAAGGTGAGCAGCCCCATCGCGATCTTCCAGCCCTCGCCGGGTTCCCCGACCACCAGATCGGCATCGGTGACGGCGTCGTCGAAGAAGACCTCGTTGAACTCCGATGTGCCGGTGAGCTGCTGAATGGGCCGAACTGTCACACCGGGCTGATCCAACGGGACAAGCAGGAAGCTCAACCCCTGGTGACGCTTGGAGCCCACCTCGGTGCGGCAGACCACGAAGCACCACTGCGCGACGTGAGCCAGTGAGGTCCACACCTTCTGGCCGTTGATGATCCACTTGCCGTCTTCGAGGCGTGCGGTCGTGGAGACGTTCGCGAGGTCGGAACCGGCGCCGGGCTCGGAGTAGCCCTGCGACCACAGTTCACTGACCGTGTTGATGCCAGGAAGGAATCGGCGCTTCTGCTCGTCGGTGCCGTACGCGATCAGCGTCGGGCCGAGCAGCTCTTCACCGATGTGGCTGACGCGAGCGGGCGCACCTGCCTTCGCGTACTCCTGATGGAAGATGACCTGCTGGGAGATGCTTGCTCCCCGCCCGCCGAACTCCTTCGGCCACCCGAGGCACGTCCACCCCGACGCTGCGAGGTGCTTGTCCCACTCGAGTCGTTGCTCGAAGAACTCGTGCTCACTGCCGGGGCCGCCCTTACCCTTGAGCTGGGCGAATTTGCCCGTCAAGTTCTCGGCCAACCACTGCGCGACCGTGGCCGCAAACTCGTCGTCCGTCATCTGCCCGTCCGGGCTCTCGCTCTGGTCCACATATGTAAGATAACCTACCAAGCACTTGCTAGGTAGCGTGTCAGGTAGGAGTCCAGTGACCGAACAACCGAGAACCATCCCATCAGCCCTCATCCGGGCCGCCGAGGAGTTCGGTGAGCGCGCGGCTATCGCCGATGGCGACACCCGACTGACCTTCGCACAGCTACATCAGCGCGTCCGCGATTTCGCCGGCGCACTGATCAACCGTGGGGTGAAGGCAGGCGACCGCGTCGTCATCTGGGCGCCCAACACGTACCACTGGGTGATCGCCCTGCTCGGCGCTCAGTACGCCGGCGCAGCCATCATCCCGATCAACACGCGCTACACCGGCACCGAAGCACTCGACATCATCGAGCGCGTCGACGCAGCTGCCCTGGTGGTCGTCGGCACGTTCCTCAAGGCCGACCGGTACCAGCAGTTGCTCGACGCCAATCCGGACCTGAGGATCCCCACCGTCATCCAGGTACCGATCGACGGGGACGACGACCGTGACGGCGTCATCGAGTTCGAGGACTTCCTCGCGCTCGCCACCGACGCCGCCCGCACCGAAGCCGACGCGCGTGCTGCGAAGGTGCAGCCAGACGACGTCAGCGACATCCTCTTCACCTCCGGCACCACGGGGCGCAGCAAGGGTGCGATCACCGCGCATCGTCAGTCCATCGCCGTCGCCAAGTCGTGGGGTGAATGCGCCGAGGTCACCGCCGACGACAACTTCCTCATCATCAGCCCGTTCTTCCACACCTTCGGGTACAAGGCCGGAATCCTGGTCTGCCTGTTGAACGGTGCGACGATCGTGCCGGTGTCCGTCTTCAACATCGACGACACCCTCGCATTGGTCAGCAGCGAGAAGATCAGCATCCTGCCTGGCGCCCCGACGATCTACCAGACCATCCTCGATCATCCCCGCCGCAGCGAATACGACCTGTCCTCGCTCCGCATCGCGATCACGGGCGCAGCACCCGTGCCGGTTGCTCTCGTCGAGCGCATGCAAGCAGAGCTTTTCGACGCCGTCCTCACGGCATACGGTTTGACCGAGGCAGTGGTCGCGACCATGTGCCGCACCGACGACGACCCGGTCACCGTCTCCACCAGTTCCGGCCGCGCGACAGCCGATTTCGAGGTCAAGATCGGCGACCAGGGTGAGATCCTGCTTCGTGGACCGAACGTCATGCTCGGATACCTCGACGACCCCGAATCCACCGCCAAGGCAATCGACGCCGACGGCTGGCTGCACACCGGAGACGTCGGAACCCTCGACGAGCGTGGCTATCTCGACATCACCGACCGTCTGAAAGACATGTACGTCAGCGGCGGATTCAACGTCTACCCCGCCGAGATCGAGGGCATGTTGGCTCGCCTGCCCGGCGTCCACGAGTCTGCTGCCATCGGCATCCCCGATCACCGGATGGGAGAGGTGGGCCGCGTCTACATCGCCCAACTCGACGGTGCCGGCCTCACCGAAGAGTCGGTGATCGCCTTCCTCAAGGAGAAGATCGCAGGCTTCAAGGTGCCCCGCGAGGTGCGCTTCGTAGATCATCTGCCCCGTAACCCTTCGGGCAAGGTCCTCAAAACGGTTCTGCGCGAGGAACAATCATGACCGTTCCCTTCGAAGCCGACGTCGTGACCTACGAGGTTCGTGACTCGGTCGCCGTCGTGACCTTGAATCGACCCGACTACCGCAACGCCCAGAACTCGGTGGTCACGTACGCCCTCGACGCGGCATTCCAGCGCGCCGTCGAAGACGACGACGTGAAGGTGATCGTCCTGGCAGGCAACGGACCTCACTTCAGTGCCGGTCACGACCTGGGAACTCCGGGACGCGACCATCACGTCGAGTACGAGAACAAGGCCACCATGTGGTGGGATCACGTCGACAAGCCAGGCGGTGACCAGCGTTTCGCCCGCGAGATGGAGGTCTACCTGGGCATGTGCCGCCGTTGGCGGGAGATCCCCAAGCCCACCATCGCGATGGTGCAAGGCGCCTGCATTGCCGGCGGGCTCATGCTCGCCTGGGTCTGCGACATGATCGTCGCGGCCGACGACGCCTTCTTCTCCGATCCCGTTGTCCGCATGGGCATCCCCGGCGTCGAATACTTCGCGCACCCGTGGATGGTCGGTTCACGATTCGCCAAGGAAATGCTCTTCACCGGCGATCGGTTCACCGCGCAACGTGCATACGAAATCGGCATGGTGAACCGCGTCGTCGCCCGCAAGCATCTCGAGAAGGAGACGTTCGAGCTCGCCGGACGTATCGCCGAGATGCCGCGCTTCGGACTGGCTTTGACCAAGAAGGCCGTCAATCAGTGCGAGGATCAGATGGGGATGCGCAACGGCATCGACTCCGTCTTCGGTCTGCATCACTTCGCTCACGCTCACAACGCCGAAGTCGGCAAAGACTCGCTTGGTGGTCTCGACGCCAAAGCTATGGCTGCCAGTGCTCGCGCACCGCAGGAAGGAACAAACTAGTGGATCTCGTATTCGACGACGCCACAACCGCATTCCGTGACGAGGTTCGCTCGTTCCTGGAAGCGAATGTGCCCGCGACTCCCCTGAAGTCGATGGATACCGCCGAAGGCTTCGAAGAGCACCGTCAGTGGGAGCACACGCTCGCCGATGCCGGCTACGCCGTCGTCTCCTGGCCCAAGGAACTCGGCGGACGCGATGCGTCCCTGCTCGAATGGGTCATCTTCGAGGAGGAGTACTACCGCTCGGGCGCGCCCGGCCGCGTAAGCCAGAACGGCATCTTCTTGTTGGCTCCCACACTGTTCGAGCATGCAAATGCCGAGCAGTTGGCTCGCATCATGCCGCGCATGGCTCGTGCCGACGACATCTGGGCCCAGGCCTGGTCCGAGCCCGAGTCCGGTTCCGACCTCGCAAGCCTGCGTTCGAGTGCGAAGAAGGTCGACGGCGGCTGGCTGCTCAACGGTCAGAAGACGTGGAGCTCACGCGCGAGTTACGCCGACTGGGGCTTCGGCTTGTTCCGCTCCGATCCGGATGCGCAGCGCCACAAGGGCATCACGTATTTCATGTTCGACCTCCGGTCGAAGGGTGTCACCGTTCGCCCGATCGATCAGCTCGACGGTGAGCCCGGCTTCGCCGAGATCTTCCTCGAAGACGTCTTCGTTCCGGACGACCCGGCCAACCCAGGTGAGTCGGGTGTGATCGGAAACGTCAACGAAGGTTGGCGGGTCGCGATGAGCACCGCGAGCAACGAGCGTGGTCTCTCGCTGCGCAGCCCCGGCCGCTTTCTCGCCACCGTCGACCGCCTGCTCGAGCTGTACAAGTCCAGCGGACGCACCGACGACAGCGCTCTGCGCAACCAGGTCGCCGACGCCTGGATCGGCGCTCGCGCTTACCAACTCAACACATTCGGCACCGTCACCCGTCTGGCCGACGGTGGACAGCTCGGCGCCGAGTCCTCGATCAACAAGGTCTTCTGGTCCGAGTGGGATATCGCCACCCACGAGACTGCTCTCGAACTTCAGGGCCCTGAAGCCGAGTTGGCCGACAACTGGATGGACGGATACCTGTTCTCCCTGTCCGGCCCGATCTACGCAGGCACCAACGAGATTCAGAAAAACGTCATCGCTGAGCGTCTGCTCGGCCTACCGAAGGCGGACCGATGAGATTCGCGCTCGACTCCTCCCACCAGGACTTCGCTGCAAGCATCGATGCACTGCTGACCAAGTCCGACATGCCCGCCGTCATCCGTTCGTGGAACGACGGTGACACCGAGCCGGGCAAGAAGCTCTGGCAGCGCCTCGCCGAGACCGGCGTCAACGGTCTCGTCATCTCCGAAGAGCACGACGGACTCGGCGCCGACGCCGTCGACCTGGTCGTTGCGCTCGAACAGCTCGGTCGGCACGCAGTACCCGGACCGGTCGTCGAGACCATCGCCGTGGCGCCGACGCTCCTGGCCTCCGTTGCACCGGAACGTCTCTCTGCTCTCGCCGAGGGTTCGCTGGCAACTGTCGCAGCTCCCCCGCGCACACCGTTCGCGCTCGACGCCGATGCGGTGGATCTGGTTCTGCTCGCGCAGGACGGTGCCGTATCACTCGGTGTCCCTGGCGAAGCCAAGGCATCGGTGGATCTCTCCCGCAAGCTCTACGAGGTTTCCGCCGGCGAATCGCTGGGCTCCGCCGACTTCTCGGCCGCCTTCGACATGGGCGCTCTTGCCACTGCCGCGCAGTTGCAGGGCCTGGGCCAGACACTGCTCGAGGTCACCACCGAATACGCAAAGCAGCGCAAGCAGTTCGGCAAGGTCATCGGACAGTTCCAGGCCATGAAGCACCACCTGGCCGAGGTTGCCGTCTCCCTCGAGATGGCTCGCCCGCTGCTGCACGGCGCCGCCCTGTCGGTTCGCGATCAGTCGGCCGACGCCTCACGTGACATCTCTGCGGCCAAGGTCGCGTGCGGGGATGCTGCGTACAAGGCCGCTCGCGTCGGACTCCAGGTTCACGGCGCCATCGGCTACACGATGGAACACGATCTCTCCTTGTGGCTCACCAAGGTACGGGCGCTGCTCACCGCGTGGGGCACACCGTCCGAGCATCGCGCACGCGTCGTCGAAGCGCTGGTTGCATCATGAGCATCGACACCGAAGACCAGGCAGCACTGCGCGCATCGGTACGCGATCTCCTGAGCAAGCATTCCGACTCCGCTGCCGTCCGCGCCGCCATCACCACAGAGATCGGCTACGACGCCGCTTTGTGGAGCAAGCTGTGCGAGCAGATCGGCATCGCCGCGTTGGCGATTCCGGAGGAGTTCGACGGCGTCGGAGCAGGTTTGGGCGAAGTACACGTGGTCCAGGAGGAATTGGGCCGCACGCTGACCCCGTCACCGATGCTGGGTTCGGCGATTCTTGCCGCACAGGCACTGCTGCTTTCCGGTGACAACGACGCATGCTCGCGACTGCTGCCCGGTGTCGCGTCCGGCGAGAGCACGCTCGCTCTGTGCTGGGCAGGTGCCGCGGGTTGGAGCACCTTCGGCGTCGAGGCAACCGAAGACGCGTTGACCGGCACGGCGTCGTACGTCCTCGACGGACACGTCGCAGACACCCTGCTCGTTCTCACGGCCGACGGGTTCTACGAAGTGGATCCAGCGGCCGAAGGCGTCTCCCGCCGACGCGTCCCCACCATGGATCCGACGCGAACGCTGGCGGAGGTCACGTTCTCCGGTGTTCGTGGTCGGCCACTGGAGTGGTCCGAAGATCTGGTCGATCGGATCCGAACCGTCGTTCTGATCGCGTTGTCTGCTGAACAGGTGGGAGCGGCCACAGCGATCGTCGAACAGACCGTGGAATACACCAAGTCGCGCAAGCAGTTCGGTCGCGCGATCGGTTCTTTCCAGGCCCTCAAGCATCGGATGGCCGACATGTACACGTTGGTCGAGACGGCGCGGTCGATGACGTACGCCGCCGTGGCGACGCAGTCGGCGGACGACGCGGCAGTGGCGAAGGTCTACTGCTCGGAAGCCTTGCAGCAGATCACCTCCGAAGCGGTTCAGTTGCACGGCGGAATCGCGATCACCTGGGAGCACGACGCTCAGCTGTACTTCAAGCGTGCACACGGCAGCGCTCAGCTCTTCGGTCAGCCGAGCACCTACCTGCCGAGCCTCGCGCAGGCAGCGGGCCTCTAGGAGACGTCGGTGCTTGTTCGCTCGGGATTGCGAGCGAACAAGCACCACTGGTGCCCAGTCAGTGGAATGCCCAGCAGATTAATAGCTCTGGATCGCGCAGAATCGGTCACCAGACAGCTGTCCATCCCACAGACCGGAGTTTTCTCGTGAATCGATTCGACGACAAGCGCGTCCTCATCAGCGGCGCAGGATCCGGAATCGGCCAGGCCACCGTTGCCCGCATCCTGGCAGAAGGTGGCACCGTCGTCGCCGCCGACATTTCCGAGACCGGCCTCGAACAGACGCTGAACACCGCGAAGGACGCAGGACACTCCGATCGCCTGACCACGGTGAAGGTCGACATCTCCAGCGAAGAGTCTGTTCGCGAACAGGTCGGCGCTGCGATCAAGGCTCTGGGCGGGCTCGACGTGCTGGTCAATGCGGCGGGCATTCTGCGCTCCGCGCACACCCACGAGATGACACTCGATTTCTGGAACACCGTCATCGGGGTCAACCTCACCGGAACTTTCCTCATGACGAGGGAGTCCCTGCCGGCACTGCTCGAAAGCGGAGCAGGCGTCGTGGTCAACTTCAGTTCCACTTCGGCGACCTTCGCCCACCCGTACATGACGGCATATGCGGCGTCGAAGGGTGGAATCCAATCCTTCACGCACGCACTTGCTCTCGAGTACAGCAAGCAGGGTCTTCGCGCCGTGGCCGTCGCACCCGGCAGCATCGCTTCGGGCATGACGTCCGATCCCGGCTTCCCGGCCGACATCGACTTCACGCTGCTCGGCAAGCTGGCCCCGGCAATCGGTGAGGGTTTCGCTCCCCCGTCCGCGGTCGCCGGCGTGATCGCGATGCTCGCTTCCGAGGACGGCTCGTTTGTCACCGGAACGGAAATCCGCATCGACGGCGGCACGCATATGTGACCACTTGCTGTGCGCCTTTATTAACCGCCGGCGGTTAATAAAGGCGCACAGCAGCGAGGCGGCATACTTATCTCGTCGCCCGGAACCGGTCCGGCGGTACGACGTGCGGTGGGGAGCCAGCGGTGAGCGAGTCAACAGGCACTACGAACCTCGAGCCCGTGCTGATCAGTCCCGTCGTCGGCGGAATGATTCGCACGTGGTCCGAGGACGAGACCCGCTTGTGGAGCGTCGACGATCCCGCGGCGCTCGGCGCACAGTTGGGACGCGGTCTCGTAGCCCGTACGACCCTGCCGGACAACAAGTTCCGAGAGGTTGCGTTTCTGGATACCCAGACCCAGGCCCTCACTGTGCAGCCGCGCTTCGCTTCCCCTGACAGCACTGCACTTGCCGCACCGTTCAAGCTCACCGAGGCGTCGGCCCCGACGTCCGACGCTTGGGAAGATCTCGAATCGGTACTCGCGTCGGTCGCGATCTCCGCTGCTGGACGTGGCGAATTCTGGCTCGCGGAACTCGGCGGGTGGGATGCTCCGCACGAGCCGAACTGCCTCTTCACGACCGTCGACGAATCGGGACTGGCCAACGCGGTCATGGAGGCCACCCCCGCGCCCGCCGGAACCGGCGTCTGGCCGGAGGTTCCGAGCGGACAAACCGGCGTTTCCGTTTCGGCACCAGCCTCACAGGACACCATCGAGGCTGCCGGAATCTTCGCGGTATCAGCGATCGAGACGTGGGGCGTCACACCGTGGGACATCAACCTCACTTTCGGCAAACTGGTCGATTTCGCCTGATCAGCGGCGCCGACACGCGGCGGTGAGTTGTACGTCTCCCCTCAGCCGACGGCTCACGGTTCGTCACAACACGCCCGATGGCGACGACATCGGGCCCCTCGGTGGGCATACTGAGGGAACTGGGGTTACTCCCGGTCACAAATACCCGTGGATCCGCGTCGGGGCGGGTGCGGTCCGACAACACGCGAGCAGCCACAGACACTGGCGGCTCCGAAAGGTTCAATCATGGCAACCGACCAACTACAGACGGTTGTATTGCACGGCGACCAGCTCAAGTACGTCGACCAAGGCAGTGGCCCCGTTGTGGTGCTCATTCACGGCCTACTGGGCGCGCACTCCAATTGGGAGCCGCAGATCGAGACGCTCTCGCGTCATTACCGCGTGATCGCCCCTGATCTCTTCGGACATGGTGCGTCGGACAAGCCTGCCGGCGACTATTCACTCAGTGCTCACGCCGCCACCGTTCGCGACCTCCTCGAAGCCCTCGATATTCCGTCGGCCACCCTCGTCGGTCACTCCCTCGGTGGTGGGATCGCGATGCAGACGCTGTACCTGTTCCCCGACCGGGTGGAGCGGCTGTGCCTGGTGGCCAGCGGCGGACTCGGCCCCGAGGTGAGCCCACTCCTGCGCGCGGCGACTCTGCCCGGCAGCGAACTGGTACTTCCCGTTCTCGCGTCCAGGACGCTGACCGACGTGACGGACAAAGCGCTCGGACTTTTCAACAAGATCGGCCTGTTCAAGCTCGGTGCCAGCGCGAGTGAGGCCCGTAAGAGCTTTGCTTCGGTATCGGACGCGTCGACACGTCAGGCATTTCTGGCGACCGCGCGATCGGTCATCAACTACAACGGCCAAACCGTCAATGCCACTCCGCATTTCGCCAACTTCAAGAACCTGCAGGCACTACTGGTGTGGGGCGAGGAAGACACCATCATCCCCAACGCCCACACCGAGAATGCTCGCGCCGAACTACCGCTGGGGCGGGTGGAGATATTCAAGCGCGCCGGGCATTTCCCGCACCTTGACTATCCGGATCGCTTCGACCGTGTCTTCTCCGAATTCATGACGGACTGCGGAGTCGGTATCGGCACCGGACCCAAGGCCGTCAGCAGCTGAACTAGCTCCCCGCAACCAGCTCTTCGAGGTAGCTCGCCACCCCGTCCTCGTCGTTCGTGGGCAAAATTCGGTCGGCGAGCTCGATGACCTCGGCTCTGGCGTTGGCGGGCGCCAGAGCCGTTCCGGCCCAGGTCAGCATCGCAACGTCGTTGAAGGCGTCACCGGCCGCGGCAACTTCCGACGCGTCGATGC
This sequence comes from Rhodococcus sp. NJ-530, assembly GCF_003860625.1. Classification (NCBI taxonomy): domain Bacteria; kingdom Bacillati; phylum Actinomycetota; class Actinomycetes; order Mycobacteriales; family Nocardiaceae; genus Rhodococcus; species Rhodococcus sp. NJ-530. The sequence goes on along the minus strand of NZ_CP034152.1, from coordinate 889,740 downwards.
CGTCGATCGCGCACAACTGCGCGAGAGCGCTGGCCTTCGAGACGCCCGCTGCAGCCATTTCCATGTACGGGGCGCCGGAGTGGGTCAACTCCACACCCTCGATGCCCGCAGCGACCGCAGTTCGGTACAGGTCGGCGCTGGGAACCTCGGCATGCCGGGCCACGATCTTGACCATCGGCTCCACGTCCAGCGGCAGCGTATCGGCGAGCACCATCTCGTGCAGGTGCCGGTGATGGTCCGCGAACTCGCACAGAGCGGCATACTCCGGCTCGGCAAAGAACTGCGTGGGTCCGACGTTCGCGAACACGACGCCAGGAATCAGAGCACGAACCTGCTCCATAGCTGTTGCAGCCAAAGATGTTTCGATCGAAACGGTGTCGACGATCTCCGGAGTCCCGTCCGCCAGGTCGAGAATGACAGCTCCGTTGGCACACACAGCTTTACCGCGAAATCCGCACGAGCTCGCCAACGTGTGTACCGAATGCCTGGCCCGGGCCGTCGCCCACACAACTTCGATCCCCGCGAGCCGCGCGTTCTCCATGGCCTGCGCGGTGCGCGCCGAAATCGTTCGGTCGGAGCGCAGCAGGGTGCCGTCGAGGTCGGTTGCGAACATACGAATACGGGTCACCAGACAATGATGGCAGTCCGTTCGCAGCCCTCACCAACTACGTGACATGGGCCGTTGCTCTGTCAATCACTTGCTTGGGCCTCGAGAAGGTGCCGACGCATCTCACCGAAGACCACACCCAGCCGCTCGACATCTCGCGGGCTCAGCAGGTCGAACATGCTCTCCCGTACAGCGGCCACGTGCGCCGGGCTTGCCGACGCCAATTTCTCGGCACCCGAGTCGGTCAGCTCCGCATTAGCGCCCCTCTTGTCGTCGACACACTCGACCCGGCGCACCCACCCGGCACCGACCAGCCGATTGACGGCCCTGGTCACACCACTTCGGGTAGCCATCACAGCGTCGGCGAGCTCACTCATGCGCAGTTGCCGGCCGGGCGCTTCGGCGAGAGCGACCAGCAGTTCGAAATCGGTGAAGGAAATGTCGGAGTCTCGCACCAACTGCTGATCGAGAACACGCTGGAGCAGTCGGGTCGAGTCCAGGTAAGCCCGCCAGGCCGTTTGCTCCGAGTCGCTCAACCACCGCGTCGATTCCATGACACCAGCATATCCGAAGTAGTTGACAACGAAATCAAATGATCTATTCTCAATGTAGTTGATCAGTCAACTACCTGTTCGAAGAGAAGGTTCAACCGAGAGGCGGGCGCTATGAGCGACAACAACGCAGTGCAGTTCGAGGAACGCCGGGCCGAGATCAGGGATCGACATCTGCTCCCCGCCGACAAACGACCCGCATCGACCGCACGCGGCCTGCACCATACGGCCCTGATCAGCAGCGACGTCGAACGAACCGTGAAGTTCTATCAAGATCTCCTCGGCTTCCCTCTCACCGAGCTGATCGAGAACCGCGACTATCCCGGGTCTTCGCACTTCTTCTTCGACATCGGCAACGGGAACCTCCTGGCCTTCTTCGATTTCCCGGGACTCGACGTGGGCCCGTACCAAGAAGTACTCGGCGGCCTCCACCACATCGCGATCAGCGTCGAACCTGCCAAGTGGGCGAAGCTACGTACCAGACTGACCGAGGCCGGCGTCGAACTGATCGAGCACAGTGAGGTTTCGCTGTACTTCCGCGATCCCGACGGCGCTCGACTCGAACTGATCGCAGACCCACTCGGTGAGATGTACGGCAATCACGTCCTCTGAAAACTTGCTCTCCCCCATACCATTCGGAAGGCACACCATGACCTCCACTCTGTCTCAGCCGAACCTCGATATCCGTCGATCCGGGGATCGCTTCAAGTCCAATGCCGGCTGGCTGGACTCGAAGCACTCGTTCTCGTTCAGCAATCACTACGACCCGAAGAACACTCACCACGGTCTTCTCCTGGTCAACAACGACGACATCGTCACGCCCGGAATGGGATTCGACACCCACCCGCACCAGGACATGGAGATCGTCACCTGGGTACTGAGAGGTTCTCTCGTACATCAGGATTCGATGGGGCATTCGGGCGTCATCTACCCCGGTCTCGCCCAGCGGATGAGCGCTGGAACGGGAATCCTGCATTCGGAGAAGAACGATTCGTGGCGACTCGGTGACGTGGCGGGTGCGCATTCCGACAAGCACAGCGACCCGGTTCACTTCATCCAGATGTGGGTCGTCCCCGACGAGGCCGGAATCACGCCCGGATACGAGCAGTTGGAGATCGACGCCGAATTGCTTGCCGGTGGACTGGTTCCCGTCGCGTCGGGCATGGACGCGTACGCCGATCACTCGGCAATCCGGATCAAGAACAAGTACGCCGCGATGCACGTTGCGCGTCTGCAACCCGGACAGCCCGTGACCCTGCCCGACGCACCGTTCCTGCACGTTTTTGTCGCCGACGGTCAGGCCGCCATGGAAGGCGTCGGAGTGCTCGAACAAGGTGACGCGGTACGCGTGTCCGGCGGCGGAGGTCAGCAGCTCAGCTCCGATACCGGGGCAGAGGTCATCGTCTGGGAAATGCACGCCACCGTTTCGCAGGGATGACATGAAGCCCTTCTCGTACGACGCTTCACCGGCTCGAATTGTCTTCGGCCAAGGGATGATCGATACGATCGCCGAAGAAGTGCGGCGGCTCGGCCGTAGCCGAGTGATGGTGCTGGCAAGTCGTCGACTCGACGCGGTTGCCGCCGCCGTGACCGAATCTCTCGGCGACATGGCGGTGGCCCGCTTCGACGGCGCTGTGATGCATACTCCGATCGAAGTCACGACAGCCGCGCTGAGACTTGCCGAGAACCATCACGTCGACACGGTCGTGGCGATCGGCGGCGGTTCGGCAACCGGGTTGTCCAAGGCATTGGCACTACGAGCGGGGTTCGATCAGATCGTCGTTCCGACAACGTACGCGGGATCAGAAGTCACTCCGGTGTTGGGTGAAACAGAGAACGGACGCAAGACAACTCGCTCCTCTCCCCACATCAGACCGGAAACCGTCATCTACGACGTCGACCTCACTCTCGATCTGCCGCTGGATACCACCGTCACCAGTGCCGTCAACGCGATGGCGCATGCGGTTGAAGCGTTGTACTCCACCGAGTCCAACCCGATCACGGACTTGATGGCGATCGAGGCGATCTCCGGGATCGCCCGTGCGCTGCCGAGCATTGTCGATGATCCGAAAAATCTGGAAGGTAGGGCCGAACTACTGCAAGCAGCCTGGTTAGCCGGAACCTGCTTGGGCACGGTCGGTATGGGGCTTCATCACAAGTTGTGCCACACCCTCGGTGGCAGCTTCGGTTTGCCGCATGCTCCCACCCACACCGTTGTCCTCCCCCACGCGATGGCATTCAACGCGCCTGCTGTCCCGGATGTGATGTCGCGAATAGCGACTGCTCTGGGCGCATCCGATGCCGCTACCGGCGTTTTCGACCTCGTCACCGCGTGCGGCGGACCGACCACTCTGCGAGAACTGGGAATGAGTCACGATCAAATCGAAAATGCAGTCGAACTCGCCACCTCCGCCGCGTATCCGAATCCGCGTGAGATCACCCCGCCGGGCCTGAGCGAACTCCTCGAGAACGCCTGGTCCGGGCGTCGACCCGCCATCAGGTGAGAACTAATCAGGCAGTACCGCCTCGAGGCCTGACGTGTTCGAAGATCAGAATCGTCTCGGTCGCAGCAACCGCTGGATGTGCCGAGAGATTGTTGACGACGAAGTCACGCAACTGCGCCGAATCCGTCGTTGCGACGTGCAGCATGTAGTCGTCGACACCGGCAACGAAGTACACGTTGAGCACGGAGTCCAGCTTGGCGAAATCGTCGCCGAGCCGGTTGAGGTGCGACCGTGCGTTGGCCTGCAGTCGAACTGCGATCATCGCCTGCAGATCCATTCCGAGAGCGGCGGGGTCGATGTCCGCGTGAAATCCCCTGATCACGCCGTTGTCCACCAAGGCGCGCACACGGCCGAGGCATGTCGACGGCGCAATTCCCGCGATCGCAGCCAGCGCATTGTTCGGAATCCTCGCGTCTTTCGCCAGCTCTTCGAGCAGAACCCGGTCGATCTCGTCCAACTTCATTGCTGCCCGAACATGCTTCGGCGAGGCGGCCGTCTGAATACCGATTTTTGAACTTTCGCGCACCATGAATACAGCCTAGAGAATTATCTTCACTTCTCTTCACTATCTGGCGACGAAACTTCATGCTTGGCACCTGCCATTCGAAGAAACAACAGACTCAGTTCGGAGCCGTGTCATGAAGGTCGGAATCCCCCGCGAGATCAAAAACCACGAGTACCGCGTGGCCATCAGCCCAGCAGGCGTCCACGAACTGGTCGGCCGAGGACACGAAGTCGTCATCGAAACGGGTGCAGGCGTCGGCTCCTCGTTCAGTGACGAGGATTTCAAGGCCGCGGGCGCGCAGATCCTCGGATCTGCCGATCAGGTCTGGACGGACGCAGATCTACTCCTGAAGGTCAAAGAACCTATTGCAGAAGAGTATTCGCGACTCCGTAAGGATCAGGTTCTCTTCACCTACCTGCACCTGGCGGCGTCGAAGGAATGCACCGACGCGCTCCTGACGTCGAAGACCACCTCCATCGCCTACGAAACAGTTGTCGGTTCCGACGGTTCACTGCCCCTCCTCGCCCCGATGAGTGAAGTAGCCGGACGCCTGGCACCGCAGGCGGGCGCCTATCACTTGATGCGTCACGGCGGCGGACGCGGAGTGCTGATGGGCGGCGTACCCGGAGTGCGCCCCGCCAAGGTCGTGGTGATCGGTGCGGGAGTCTCCGGCAAGAACGCCATCGCCGTGGCCTACGGCATGCAGGCCGACGTCACCGTTCTCGACCTGTCGATCGCGCGCCTGCGGGAAATCGACGAGCTGTACCACGGCCAGGTCAAGACCATCACGTCCAACAGCCTCGAACTCGAACAGGCAGTCCTCGACGCCGACCTGGTCATCGGCGCAGTGCTGGTCCCCGGGGCGAAGGCGCCGACTCTCGTCTCCAACAGCCTGGTGGCGCGTATGAAGCCGGGTTCTGTCCTGGTCGACATCGCCATCGACCAGGGAGGCTGCTTCGAGGATTCACACGCGACCACGCACGCCGATCCGACGTACCAGGTACACGGTTCGGTCTTCTACTGCGTTGCGAACATGCCCGGAGCCGTCCCCCGTACGTCCACCTACGCACTCACCAACGCGACGCTTCCGTACGTCGTCGCCTTGGCAGACAAGGGGTGGAAGGACGCGGTCGCGACAGTTCCCGGCCTGGGGTCAGGTCTGAGCACACACGACGGCCTGCTCCTGTCCGACAGTGTTGCAGCGGCGCATGGGTACTCGGCTACCACTCTCTGACCCAGGCAGCTCTGACCCAGGCAAGGACAGCTCGAGATCGCTAGCCTTGATCCATGAGCATTCCTGACATCACGCTGAATTCCGGAACCGCGATCCCGCAACTCGGCCTCGGAGTCTGGCAGGCCACCAACGACGAAACCGAGCATGCAGTACGGTTCGCACTCGACGAGGCTGGCTACCGGCACATCGACACCGCTGCCGCCTACGGAAACGAAGAGGGCGTCGGACGAGGTATCGCCAACTCGTCCGTCGCGCGAGAGGACATCTTCCTCACCACGAAGCTCTGGAATGCAGATCAGGGCTACGAGCCGGCGTTGAAGGCTTTCGACACCAGCATCGACAAGCTCGGCGTCGACTACGTCGATCTCTACCTCATCCACTGGCCTCTGCAGGACAACGACCGACTCCTCCGCACGTGGGACGCACTAGAAAAGATCGCGGAATCGGGCCGCGCCAAGGCAATCGGGGTGTGCAACTTCGAGCCGCATCATCTGCAGCTTCTCGTCGAACGCGGTGGATTGTTGCCCGCAGTCGATCAGGTGGAACTGCACCCGCACCTCACGCAGCACGCCATTCGCGACAAGGCCGCCGAGCACGGGATCAAGGTCGAATCGTGGAGCCCACTCGGCGGTACCAGTAACGCAGGTTGGGGTAAGGCGTCCAAGCCCAACACCCTGCTCACCGACCCGATCATCACACGAATCGGTGACCGCCACAGCAAGACTGCCGCGCAGGTCCTGATCCGTTGGCACCTTCAGAACGGCCTGATCGTCATCCCGAAATCCGTACACGATGCTCGAATCGCTCAGAACATCGACGTATTCGACTTCGAACTCACCGATCTCGACCTGAGCGAAATCGACACTCTCGACGACGGCACCCGCGTCGGCGCGCATCCCGATGAACTCAACATCGGTGCACCGAACTGATCAAGCCGCTCGTTTGGTGGGGCGAAGCGCATCGAATCCGTTTCGCCTCACCATCGTTCCGAGGGTCTTCCACCACGGCCGAGCCGGATCCGGCTCGCTTCCGTCGCCCATCCGGTGCAGCTGATCGGTATGCCACTGCAGGTCGAGTGCACCGTCGAGCATCGAGATGTCGGCAACCTTCCCCAACAACTTCCGCGCTCCGAACTCAACAGTCGGCACGGTCAATCGTTCCCGATCCGATTCCAGGAGAACGGTTGCCGCGTCGGGGATCGTGATCGTCGGCCGGCCGAGGCCGATCACGTCGCACGCGCCGGAAGCCAGTGCCTCGACCATCGCCGATCGCGAGCGGAAGCCGCCGGTGACCGCCAAGGGAATGTCGCCGGCAATCGCTCGGACTGTCTCGGCGTACTCGAGGAAATATGCCTCTCGATCCCGAGTGCTCTGCTTCTGCGCTTTACCCATCATGGCCGGCGATTCATAACTGCCACCGCTGATCTCGATGAGATCCACCGACTCTTCGGTCAACGCGCGCACTACTTCTCGCGACTCGTCTTCCGAGAATCCACCTCGTTGGAAATCAGCCGAGTTGAGCTTGACCGAGACCGCGAATCCCGGAGCAACGGCAGAGCGTATGCGCCGAACGATCTCGATCAGAAAGCGTCGTCGACGCTCGGGATCTCCACCCCACTCGTCCGTCCGCTGATTGGACAAGGGCGAAAGGAACTGCGCAACAAGATAACCGTGCGCTGCGTGTATCTGCACGCCGCCGAAGCCGGAGGACTCGGCGACGCGAGCGGTTTCCGCGAACTTGTCGATGATCTCGTCGATCTCAGCGGTCGAGAGTTCTCGCGGCGTCGCCATTCCCGGAATCTTCAGCGCGATCGCGCTCGGGGCGACCGGTCTACCTCTGCTGGCAATCGGGTTGGATTGCCGCCCTGGGTGGTTCAGCTGCATCCAGATCTCGGCGCCGCCGTTCTTGGCGGTCTTGGCCCAGGCAGTCAGTGCTTCGGCATCACGATCGTCGTCGACGACGACATTGCCCGGTTCGGCGATCTGCGATCGATCGACCATGACATTGCCGGTGATCAGCAAACCGAACCCGCCACTGCCCCAACGACCGTACAGCGTTTCCAAGCGAGTGGACGGTCCATGAGTGCGGTCACCCAGAGCCTCGCTGAGCGCAGCTTTCATGGTCCGATTCCGCAGGATCTGCCCGCAGGGCAAAGTCAACGATTCTCCGAGTGTGGTCATGGATGCCTCTCGTATGAAGGGAAGAAAGTCAATGGCGTGGCGCAGAACCGAAGTGCCGCTTGGTATCGCGCACGAAGCTCGAGAAGATCAGCGAGTTGACCGGTAGCCCGCCGCGCACCGCGAGCGACAGCTTCGGACGCGGCGAGAATGCAAAATTCCACTGCAGTCTCGAACCCACTGCGAGCTCGTCGACGCGGTAGTCCTCCGCGAAGGATTGGAACAGCGGAACATTGGACTGTTCGACGTAAAACGAGTGCCGACGCGTTTCGTCGTCCCAGGTGATGAACTTTTCGCGCATCTGCATCGCACCGCCGCCCACCTCCGCGATTCGGCGCGTGCCGACGCCGTAGGGGCGCGGCGAGGTGTAGTGCACTTTTGTGAGCAGTCGGCACCACGACAAAGGCTCGTCGGCGGTCAGACCGGCCCAGACGGCGTCAGGTTCGGCGGCGAGATCGATCGAGTACGTGAAGATATGCGGTGCCGTGTCGAAGAAATCGACACCGACCGGTTCGAGGTCGAACCAATGTGTCATCGCCTACTCCTGCCCAATTAGCCGTTACATGAAGTTACGGATACTTGACGACCGAAGTCAACCCCCGAAGGCTCAGCGGGACCAAGCCTCAGAACGAGAGAGCCCCTGCAGTGAAGCGATGACCTGTTCGAGCGGCTCGATACTTCGAGTCGTCTGGCACACCGCCACTGCACCTTCGACCGACGTGATCGTCAGGTTTGCCATCGATTTTGCCTGCACTGCAGGATAACCCGCAGTTTCGAGTTGCGATTCGATCAACTTCTGCCATCCCAGCATGACCTCAGCCGACACTTCCGCGACTTCTGGCTCACTGGCACGCGCCAACCCGCCGGCAATCACCGGGCAGCCGATCGCGAAGTCCGAGCGTGTGAGATTGAGTCGCCAGATGTCTCCGACCGCTTCGATCACGTCGGCCGTGGAACCGGTAGCCGCAGCCGAGCTGATCCGTCTGGTGATGATCGCACCGGCCGCGCGCACGGCTTCGACCATCAACTCGGTCTTACCGCCAGGAAAGTGGTGGTAGATCGACCCACGGGGTGCGCCGCTGTGCTTGATGACGTCGCTGAAGGACGTCGCGTCGACACCGTTGCGGCTGATCAGTTCAACCGCACTGCGAATCATGCGATCACGTGAGCTCAGCTCTGCCATGTCACAGATCCTTCGGCCGTCGGTACACCTGTCGACTCATACGCTACGTTATGTATGACGACCTACATAGTGATGGGATGAAACAATGAGTGACGAGACAACCGCGACCGTCGATCCGGCGCAGATGACAGGCCTCGAACTTCTCCGCTGGATGGGAACGCAGGTCAACGACCGACCCAGCATCGGACGCCTCCTCGGCATGGAGATGCGCGAGGTCAACGAAGGATCCGTGAGCTTCGCCCTGACCCCGCGCGCCGATTTCAGCAACCCGCTCGGCACTGTGCACGGCGGCATCTGCGCAACGCTGCTCGACTCGGTCATGGGCTGCGCGGTACACACGATGCTTCCGGCCGGCGTCGGCTACACGACCCTCGAACTCAAGCTCAACTACATCCGCACGGTGCCTCTCGACGGTGACGAACTGACAGCCCACGGCAGCGTCATTCACGTGGGCGGGCGTACCGCGACGGCAGAGGGCAAGGTCTTGGACAAGAACGGCAAGTTGGTGGCGCACGGAACTACGACGTGCATGATTTTCCGCTGAGCCGACGAAGGATGGCGAGAATGTAGCTGCGCCCGACGTGAGCAGGGTGCGAGTGCCGATGTACGATCGGCTCGTGACCCTGCTCACTGCGCACCTCTGGTGGCCCGACCGCTGACGGTCAGCCGCAACTGCGTGCTGCCCGGACCGATATCGGGTGGTCCAGCAGGCTCCTCTCAGGATCCCCGATCCGGCAAATGCCGTACGCGTCGTCGCTACGACCGCCAAGATCAGGTACCGAATCCACGAAGGAGAGTTAGTTGACCACCACCCCACTCAACCGTTCGCTCGAGCCTTTGGGCGTCTCCATCCCGTCGAAAGTGCCGACGCACTGGTACAACCTGGCGGCTGACCTCCCCGAGCCTGTTCCCCCGCACCTGCATCCGGGCACTCGTGAGCCGCTCGGCCCCGAGGACTTGGCGCCGCTGTTCCCGATGAACCTCATCGCGCAGGAAGTCGCAACCGAGCGCTACATCGAGATCCCGGAGACGGTTCGCGAGATCTACGGCATGTGGAGGCCCTCTCCCCTGTTCCGCGCGCATCGACTCGAGCGCGCTCTCGGCACACCTGCCCGCATCTACTACAAGTACGAAGGCGTGAGCCCGGTCGGTTCACACAAGCCGAATACTGCTGTCGCGCAGGCTTACTACAACGCAATCGAGGGAACCACCAAGCTCACCACCGAAACCGGTGCGGGACAGTGGGGTGCGTCGCTGTCGTTCGCGGGCGCGCTGCTCGGACTCGACGTCGAGGTATGGCAGGTTCGCTCGTCCTTCGATTCGAAGCCGTACCGACGCATCCAGATGGAGGCGTACGGCGGAATCTGTCACCCGTCGCCTTCGGACCTGACGGAAGCCGGACGCGCACTGTTGAAGTCGCATCCCGACACCACCGGCTCGCTCGGTATGGCCATCAGTGAGGCCGTCGAGGTCGCTGCGCAGGATCCGAACACGCACTACTCACTCGGTAGCGTGCTGAACCACGTCATGCTGCACCAGACCGTGATCGGTCAGGAAGCAATGGTCCAGCTCGAAGAAGCCGGCGACGCCGTCCCCGACACCGTGTTCGGTTGCGCCGGTGGCGGTTCCAACCTCGCCGGACTCACCTTCCCGTTCCTGGGACGAAACCTTCGCGAAGGCACCAAGACTCGTCTGGTCGCCTGCGAGCCGTCGGCATGCCCGTCCCTCACCCAGGGCGAGTACCGCTACGACTTCGGTGATGTCGCCGGCCTGACGCCGCTGCTCAAGATGCACACTCTGGGTAAGGATTTCGTACCGCCGGCCATCCATGCCGGTGGCCTCCGCTACCACGGCATGTCGCCGATGGTCTCGCACGCGGTCAACCTCGGACTCATGGATGCAATTGCCGTCGATCAGGACGACGCACTCCAGGCAGGTCTGATTTTCGCCCGCGCCGAAGGAATCATCCCGGCTCCGGAATCAACCCACGCGGTTGCCGGCGCTATCGCTCACGCCCGTGCCGTCACCGAACCCGAGGTGATCGTGATCGGGCTGTCCGGCAACGGTCAGTTGGATCTTCCGGCGTACTCGCCTTACGTCTGACGCCGTCGGTGTGGTGGTCTCGTGCGTACGAGGCCACCACACTTCGTCACACCGAGCACGTGGGCTCGATCTCGCGATCGACATCGTGCCGGCCGTCCGCGAAACGAACCGATCAGTTTGATCGATCGGTTACGGTCTTTCGATGCAGCTTCGGTTGAAGGAACATTGGAAACTGGTCGCACTCGGACTGGCATTGCTCGTGGCGATCGCGTTCATCGTCGTATCGGTAATCTCCGACTCCAGTGATGCGGCATGGCCGAAGCAGAAGACAGGCGGTCCGATCGTCGAGCAAGGCGTTGTCGACGTAGACCTCTCCGATCCTCCGCAACAAGCCTGGGAACTCGATGTCCGAGCGCTCACGGACAACCCCGGGGACGTGCTGCTGTCGATGCCTTCCACGCTCGATAGCTACTACGGCTACGGCAACACGTACCAAGTCAGTGACGTGCTGGTGGCCGCGACTGCTTATCCGCTTCCCAAGACCGACGAGTCTTCGTCGAGTCAGGGAGTCGGTGCCGTCACACTCGTCGGGGTGAATCCCGACGACGGAAGTGCGCTGTGGAAAACGCGAATCGGCGGAGCCATCGGCCAGTGCAGTCAGCAGAACGAATCCACGATCATCGCGTGCTGGGGCGATCGACGGATGATCTTTGTCGATACCGCGACCGGAACTCTGATGTCCGACCTCGGAACCGACTTCGATCTCAATGGCGCCACCATCGCCGGAGACACCGTGTACACGTCCGGCGAAAGGATGGACGGAACGGTTCGAACACGAATTCTTGCCAGCGGCACCACAACCAATTTGACTGCCAACTTCGTGCGTACCTTCGAACCAAGTGAGAAGTTCGGAGCCGTCTACACGGTCCCTCACACCGACACTGTCATTGCGATGGAACAGGGCGACGGCGGGGACCCGCAGTACCGCTATCGAATCTACGATCTGCAGTCCGGCGCCGAACGATTCCGATTCGAGGGCGATTCGCTTGTCCCTACCGGGAACGGATTGTTCCTCACCAGTGTCGGCGGCCGGTCGGGATATGCCGGAACCCAAAACCTCTTGGCTTCCGACGGATCCACGATTCGTGCGATACCGATTCCCTCGTACTCATCGTCGTCCTACCCAAGTAAGCCTTCGACGGCGGTGCCGATGTTTCTCGGCGACGGCGCCTACGATCCGGAGTCGGGTGACGAACTTTGGCGCAGTTCACAAATCGTCAACACCGCGATGGCCGGGACGGGAAGCGCCATCGCCGCGGTGGTAGGAAAAACAATCCTGGTCACGTCTCCCGAGACTCGCACAATCTCGGGTCTCGACGTCGAGAGTGGCCGACAACTGTGGCAAACGCCCTGGCAAGACGCGTACTGGGTTCGAAGCGGTGCGACTGATGGCGATCACTTCGTCTTCAGCGACTACACCGGCATGCATTCGATCAGGGCTCGCGACGGAAAGATGATGTGGTCGGTCCCCCTTCCGCCAGAGGTCGATCCGCGCGGAGTCGTCGTCTCGAATGCCGGCAAAAACGTGTCGTTCTCCTGGCAAAACCACTTCACCGTTTGGCGATAGGCCGGCAACATCACCGGTTCAGTGTCGTACTGACCAGCCGGCTCAGCAACCAGCAAATGGATAGACGTACAGCCTCGATGGCCACAATCCAGTCTGGCGCGTTTGTTCAATTTCGGGGGAACGATCTCGAACAACTGCATGTATCTCCGCGACTCCGACTTCGGAAAGATCAGACCAGACCTGCGGTGAAGGGGTGCATACGAATCGCACCGACTCAGGTATCTGATCCAATCCAACGATAAAGGGAGCCAACGGGAATGGATGCGAAATCCCCAATTTGCAGTCGGCAACAAATAGTCCAGTTCGCGCGCGAACATCTGCGTACCGGGGGACCGAACTCAGACCAAATTCGTCGTCATTTCGGTTTGCAAAAACGCGCGTTCTTCACGCAGCTCGACACCCATCTGGACGATTCTGCACTTTCAATGCCCGAAAAAGTTGCACTCCGCCGCATCTGCCGACAGGAGGATAGAAGGTGCCCGATCAAACGTATGAACGTCTCAGCAGGTCAAGCCAACCCACCCCGGCCGATGTACGACGCGCTTCCTTTCCCACCCCAGAACCATCATGCTTGACGATCGAAAGCCGCCAACTACGTTCAGCCGCTGGATTCTTCCGCAGTCCCCTCTTCTCGGATCGGGATCATCGGAGATCCAACAGCCGCGCGACTTTCAGGCTCAAATGCAAGGCCAACCGGTCGTCGCCGTTTGCCAAGTCTGCTCGTGTTATCTCCTGAATTCGCCGCAAGCGATAGTACAAGCTCCCTCGATGCACACAGAGCGCCTCTGACGTTCGCTTTACGTCACCGGCATTGTCCAAAAAGCTCTCCAGCGTCGCGAGAAGAGCCTCACTTTTCGAGTCCTCATGGCTGAGCAAGGACTGCAAACCTGAGTGAATACTGTTCTCGAGTCGATCCTCCGACAGTTCGGCCAGAAGTCCGTAGACGCCGAGATCCCGATAACGCACAACATTTCCGAGCACCTTGACGACCTGGGCCACATCTGCGGAACGTCTGGACTCTTCGTAGGATTCGCGCACATCCGCAACCGAGGTTCGCGGTTCACCGATACCGACCCAACATTCGATGTTCTGGCGCCCACTTTCAGACAAGACTCGCTCCCGGGCTGCCACGATCAGCGAGTCCAGATGGGTTTGAGTCGAGCGTTCGGCCACCGATACGATCAACAGACTGTGGTCGGGGCGGTCGAGTTGGATTGCACTGTTCCGCGGGAGCCTCCGACGAAGCTGATCGACGCCGACGGCAACACTCAGACGATCTCTTTCGGTCAATGTCGACTGGTCGCCAGGACGGAGCAACACAGTGACCACGACTGCTGGACCCGCAGCCAACAAGCCCTCCTCGGCCAACCTGTTTGCCGCGTCCTCGCGCAGCGACCGCTCGCCCGACAGGACGTCTCGAGTAAGTTCCCGCTCCCGACTTCGGGACAACTCGTCCAGCAACTGTTCGCGGTGGAGGATCATCGCTGCCGCATCAGCCGTGCGCCTCAAGACCTCGGCTTGATCCTCGTCAACTTCGCCCTCCGAAGTCAACAGCCAGACGAAGCCCAGCAGCGCATTGCGGTACCGGATCGGCATCCCGACCCGGCCAAGGGTCAGCCCTAGTTCTTCGTTGACGGGAACAGTGAAGAGATCGAGGGCTTCACGGCCTCCACTCGCGTAGATGAAGTCTACGATCTCGCGTGAAACATTCCGCTGTAGAACGGAATTCATTCTGACTGAATCGACGGCACTGTCATGCGAGTTGTACGCGAGCAGACGAATCTGTACATCATCGATCGCAACGGAACGGTCCAGTCGGCGCCCGGTAGTGTCCACCAAATGCTGTAGTTCTCCGACCATGGTCGAACTGTACGAGCCCCCTCTCCGGTTTGCAACATATGCCCAAATTTCTACGTAGAAAATTGAACACATGACAGTGATGCAACTAACTTTTGCGCCATAGGCTCGCTTCATGCCAAGCACTCGAGACCCGTGACGTCTTCACTCGGTCCACAAACCGGCAGAAGTGGCAGCGACGAGAGCTGTTGCAGCCGTGGGATTTGCATAGTGGGGCGCGAGGCCGGCCGGCACGATCTCCCTCAGACGAGGTCGCCTCCGACCCGAAATCGACAAACGACCTTCGTTCGCCAGTTCAACATCGAATCCCACCGACCTCTTTCAATGTCGAATACCTCGAATGACATCGGTGACCGTGATGTCGCAAAGCCGTTGCCATTCAGCATATCCCGAGAGGAATCATCATGACCGGCACAGCGAATGCTCCTGCAGGGCATCAAACCGAGACTCCACCTGGACGTCGATCGGCGCGCCGTAGGGCCCTGATCGCCGGGGCGACAGGCAACATCGTCGAATGGTTCGATTTCACGATCTACGGTTTCACTGCCGCAGTTCTCGCGACAGTGTTCTTCCCTCCGGAGTTCGGCAGTGGCGCACTGCTTGCCACCTTCGCTCTTTACGGAGTCGCCTTCTTGGCCAGACCTGCCGGCGGCATATTCTTCGGACGGCTTGGTGACCGCCTCGGCCGACGGAGGTCACTGTCCCTGGCAATTACGCTCATGGGCTGCTCGACGGCGGCAATCGGTCTCCTACCGACGTACGCTTCGATCGGTGTTGCCGCACCGCTGTTGCTGCTGCTGTGCCGATTGGTTCAAGGATTCTCGGCCGGGGGCGAATACACCGGAGCTGCCACCTTCGTCGTCGAGCATGCGCCGTCCCACCGCCGAGGCTTGTACGCAGGGATAATCAGCTCTTCGTCATTTGTCGGCAGCATCTTGGCCACGGTCACAGTCTTGTCATTCAGCTCGGTCGGCGCTGAGCACTTCGCCGACGGAGGATGGCGTTGGCCGTTCATCATCGGAGGCGTTGTCGCCATGGTGGGCCTGTTCATGAGGCTTGCCGTCGAGGAGACTCCGGCGTTCAAGGAAATGCAAGAAAACGATTCCCTTCCAACCCGCCCACTCGCAGATCTGTTCCGCAATCACTGGCGGACTCTGCTCACGTCCTTCGTGTACTTCGCCTCGCTCGGTGTCGTTACTCATATGCTGCTCGGCTACATGCCGACATTTCTGGTTCTCTCAGCCGATGTTCCGAGCACGGTGGCACTGCTGATGACAACCGGCGCTTTGGTTCTCGCAGTACCGCTGTTCATCTTCTTCGGCGCCACAGTCGACCGAATCGGCCGGAGGCCACTCGTCAGAATCGGCATGGTGATGTCAGTTTTCGTCTCGGTGCCCAGCTACATGCTCATCGGTACCGGAAACATTTTCGCGATTGCCGTTGCACTGGCTTCTCTGGTCCTCGCGCTTTCCTTACTCGCGTCCGCTTTGCTCGTAATTCTCGAAATGATGCCGACGCATGCGCGATTCACCGGCACGGCAATCCCCTACAACATCGCATATGCACTTTTTGCAGGGACCGCTCCTCTGGTGTGCGCAGCACTGGTCAACGCCACTGGAAGCGATCTGTCGCCTGCCTTCTATGCGACCGCCATCGCTTTGATCGCGCTTCCCATTCTGTGGCGAGGGATTCCGGAAACGAAAAACTGGTCTGCCACGCAGGGCAGCCCGACGAAACATTTCTGACAACGGACGCGCCACGGCTGTGATTTTTTGCGCAGCTGTCGATAGCGTTCCGATGGCCGCCACGAGAGAGTTGAGGACGACGAACACCTCTGGACTTTCAGGTGCCAAATTCATTAAGACAGAGCCGAATCCGAGAAGTCGGGATGAAGCTCTCCAGAGGAAGTCGACGGCGTCGGAATTACCAGAACCCAAGCTTGCCGGATCGAACAGCTGTGCTTTCGATCCGGCGAAGCCATCAGTAGAAAGAGAGGCCGAAAGTGCCTACCGACAAGACCGATGCAGTTGTGGTCGGAGCTGGAGTGATCGGCAGCTCCATCGCCTACGAACTGGCCGCTCGAGGCTACGAAGTCCTGGTCATCGACAAGTCTGGTGGTCCGGGCTACGGCTCGACCAGTGCATCCAGTGCGGTTATCCGGTTCAACTACTCCACATTCGACGGTATGGCTGCGGCTTGGGAGTCGCTGCATTGCTGGCAAAACTGGAACGAGCATCTCAACGCGACAGTCGACGGCGCGCTTGCGAAGTTTCGGCAATGCGGGATGGCACTGCTCGATGTCGACGTCGCGCCCCACGCGCGCACGATCGGATTATTCGAGAAGATAGGAATCGATTACCAGCTTTGGGACGCAACGACACTCGTCGAGAAGATTCCCGGTATCGACGCCGGCAAATACTATCCTCCGAAGCCAGTCGACTCGGAGTCCTTCTTCGCAGATGCCGAAACCACGCTCGGCGCGCTGTACACACCTCAGGCGGGGTTCGTCGACGACCCGCAACTGGCTGCCGCGAATCTTGCTGCGGCAGCACGTTCGCACGGTGCAGTTTTCGCATACAACACGCGTGTAGTGGCAGTCGAGCAGTTGCCTGACGGCATCTGGCAGCTAGGGCTCGACGACGGGGAAAGTGTGAAATCCAAGATTGTCGTCAATGCCGCCGGCCCCTGGTCAGGAGCGTTCAACAAGCTGTCGAACGTCGGGGCCGACTTCAAGGTTTCGGTTCGGCCCTTGCGCCAGGAAGTTCATCACGTCACCGCACCCACTGGCTACAACGACGACGAGATCCTCGGCCCGATGATCGCCGATTTGGATCTCGGAACCTACATGCGAGCCGAACCTGGAAACGGATTCCTTGTCGGCGGAACCGAACCGGATTGCGATCCGCTCGAGTGGATCGACGATCCTGATACCGCCAACCCGAATCGCACTGTTGCCCGGTTCGAAGCGCAGGTTTTCCGCGCCGCCAGGCGTTTCCCCACCCTGGAGGTCCCGTCACAACCGAAAGGTATTGCCGGCGTGTACGACGCAGCATCCGACTGGACCCCGATCTATGACAAGACAGACAGGCAAGGTTTCTACGTCGCCATGGGCACCAGCGGGAACCAATTCAAGAATGCCCCTATCGCTGGGCGCCTCATGTCCAGGATCATCGACCAGGTGGAAGCTGGACACGATCACGACGCTGATCCCCTGACCTATGTCGGGATGCACACCGGGCTCGAAATCGACCTCGGCGCATTCTCCCGCCTTCGGGCACCCAATGCCGAGTCGACCGGGACCGTCATGGGTTAGAAGTGTTGTCCGGCTTGGAGAATCGATAGCCGCGACAACTGAATAGACACGGCTGTGGGTGTCCACCACGTGGTGGACACCCACAGCCGACTTCTCCTTCAACGGCGTCTACGGAAAATCGCCCGTCGAACGTGTCAGCGTGCACATCGTCGCCGGGACGAACAGCTACCGTGCATGGCATTTTTTCAAGTAGCTCAGGAACGATGCCTGCAGCCCGGTTACGTGCGTCTCGTGCAACAACGCGGTCGAAACATCCTGCGACCGTCCCTTGCCATGCAACTGCTCCACGACGGCGAGAACGTTGCGTGACAGTCCGCGATAGATCGGAATGGGTCCAGTCAGTTCGGCTTCGTTCAGCGTGACGTGCAGCTGCGGAACAACTGAGCCCACGCCACGCTCGGGCAGTGCCTCGACCAGCGTGTGGATCTGGCTGTCGGCGTTCACAACTCCGGGACTACCCGCACCGAAGGTCGCGAATGGGGGCGCGTCGCGCAGCCATGCGTAGAGGGCGAAAAGGCCTCCGTACGAGTACCCGAAGAGTCCGTGCCCGGACTCGCTGACACGTAGCTCCGACGAGTACAGGCGAGGGTGGAGTTCGTTGGTCAGGAAGTCGAGGAAGACGTCCCCGTGGGTGTCTGCCAGCTCCTCGAGGTAGGCGTCCACGTACTCCTGGGTCATTGCACCCGAGTCGCGAGCAGCGGCGAGAGTAGCCATCATTTCTTCGCCTACCGGTTCCCCAGGCGGCACGAGATCGCGGTTGCGGAGCCGTGCCCAGTTGGCAGCTTCCTCACCGGCATATCCGACGCTGACCTGGATGTACGGGGCGACCGTCAGGTACGGGTCTGCCTGCGTGACGATGAGCGGGGCGGTAAGACCTACAGCCCAGTTGCCGTCCATCACGTAGATCAGCGGTAAGGGATCCATGGAGTCCGCGTAGCCGGGGGTGTGGTCACCCAGACGCCGTAGCTGTGTCCCGACTTCGCCGTGATTTCGAAGTACTCCGTGTCTGCAAAGCATCCGTGCAGCATTGCGCTCATCGAACGTCTCCCTTGACGATATTTCCGGACTTCACGACGAGAACAGCCATGTCCGGATCGGCGAAGACCTTTGCGTCTCGGAGTGGGTCTTGCTGCCAGGCAACCATGTCCGCCTGCATACCGACGCGGATCGTCCCGACGCTTTCCCCGATACCGAGAATGTCGGCATTGACGCTGGTGGCCGAAACAAGTGCATGCATCGGCGACTCCAACTCCGCGCGCAAGTGCAACTCCTCACCTCGGCGCTTTTGGTGCGGCCCGATGAGGTCCGAGCCCAGGCCGATCCTCAGGCCTGCTGCGCGAGAGGCCTCGAGCGCTCTGGCCATGCGTTGACGCACTCCGGCTGCACGCTCTCGTATTGCCGGGTCCAGGTCCATGCTTTCGGTGTCCGCCAACTGCTCGACCACGGCGAAGGTGGGGACAAGTGCCACGTCATGTTCCCGCATCAGCTGGGCCGTCTCCGCATCGATGTCGGTGCCGTGTTCCACGCACCGGACGCCGGCCCGCACCGCGTTGCGAATGCCCGCATTGTTGTGGGCGTGGACCGTGACGTAGGTGCCGCGCGACGCTGCTTCTTCCACTGCCACGGAGATTTCCTCGACGGTGAACTGTGTGTCGGTGAGGCTGTCATGGCCTCCGACGACACCGCCGGTGACGCACAGTTTCAGAAATGTTGCGCCTCGGCGGAACGATTCGCGCACGTTGCGTCGTAGCTCGTCGGCATTGCCCGACATCAAGGACAAGGCGCAGAGCCCTGGAATGTGGTGCATGTTCCACAGCTCGGTCGGCTCCCATGCGGCCCCGTAGTAGCCGTGTCCACCGGTCTGGCACTGCACAGGACCACACGAGAGGACACGCGGACCACGCACCTTGCCGCTCGCAATAACGTCGACGACTCCGCCGTCGATGCCACCGACGTCTCGCACCGTGGTGAAGCCCGCGTCGAGGGCATCGCCCGCGGTGGCGAAGATGCCCGCAGCCAGTTCGGCTGCCGAGAGCTCAAACCCGAATTGCCTTCGGATCGGACTCGAAATACCCAGGTGGACATGAGCATCGATCAGCCCCGGAGTCAGAAGCATGCCGTCCAAGTCAACTGTCGTCGAACCCGACGGCGCCTGTCCGATCGGGGTGACAATGCCGCCACTCACGCACACGTCGACTTCGACCGGGTCGGTGCCCGATCCATCCGCGACCATGCCGCCGGCAAACCATACGTCAGTCAAAGGGACCTCCGAGCATTGGAAACCACTCTCCTAAACACTGGTGAATTCGATATGCGGTACCGTACTCAACAGTGGTGAACCCGTCAATGGAGGTAGCGTGAGATCGCCGGTTGGGGAGGGTCGAGAGCGACTGTTACAGGCACTGTTCGACGAGTTCGGTGAAACCGGCCCAAGCCCGAAGCTGTCGATGCGACAAGTAGCGGAGCGACTCGGAGTGCACCACACGCTGCTGACCTATCACTTCGGATCACGACCGGGTCTCCTCAGCGCCGTACTGTCGGAAGCTCGCCGCCGTGACAACCTCGTCATCGCCGCGATGGGCAAAGATCTCGGGTTCGCAGCCCTGTGCACGGCGATCTGGAGCTTCTACTCGAACGCCGAGCACGAAGATCGAAGCCGCACCTTTTTTCACCTGGCCGGACTTGCGGTGTACGAGCACAAAGCATTTCAAGATTTCGCCGCCGACCTCGACGATTTGGCGCACCTCCTCGAAGCGGCGGCCCTTCGCGAAGGATTCACAGTGGTGGATGCAAAGCAGCAGAGCATCATCGCAACCGCATGTCTGCGAGGACTGTTGCTGCAGAGGTTGCTCACCCCCGACGCCGAGGTCGACGCGGCAGCCGAGCGCTTCATCACCTCGTTGACAGCGTCCACCACGTAAACCCCTCATACACAACCGATCACCCCCGTTCGAGATCACCGGCGCGGGGGCGTTTTCCCTGGGCTCGGGCATATTTCGGCGTGAGACGGTTCCCTGAGCCCCGGTTGAATGATGGTCGATCACCCTTTCGACATCTGTACGAGCGAAACGCCGAAAGATGCGACAAGTGAATGTATCCCGGCTCAGCAGACACACGACATCATCGACAAGTCCGATGATTCACACGAGTTTCGAAAGTCAGGATCGAATTGTGACCGTTACCTTCCGCGCCGCAGAGTTGAACAGCGCAAGTGGGATCTTCCAACAAGCACTGCTGGGCCAACCCAGTGCAGAGCCACTCGGCGGAGACATCATCACTCGTGCAGATGTCGAGTTCACCAGTGACGACGGCCGCATTCAATCCGGAGTCTGGGAGAGCGAACCGGGAAAGTCGCGGTGGGAGTTCCTCACCCGCGGCGAGATCATCACCATCGTCTCCGGCGCCATGACCGTCGAGGAGGACGACGGCGATCCCGTACATCTCGTTGCCGGTACGAGTGCAATCTTCCCAATCGGATGGAAGGGTACGTGGACGGTCACCGAGACCGTACGCAAGGTGTTCGTCGTATACAACGAATGACCAAGAGAATCCGCAACATCCGACTTTCACGGCCCGTCGTACGGACGGATCTCCCGACGCAGCCCACTTGCCCTGAGTACCTGTCGCTGCACTCCCGCCCTCACGGAATCCTCGGTGCCGATTACTCTCACATGGTTTCTGGCGCGAGTGATCGCCGTGTACAACAACTCCCGAGTCAGCAGTGACGACGCCTCGGCCGGCAACATCACCGATACGGTGTCGTACTGGCTGCCCTGGCTCCGGTGAATCGTCATCGCGTAAACCGTCTGCACCGACGAGAGTTGGCTCGGGTGAATCAGAAACGCATCACTGCCCCGCTGGAATGCGGCAATAGGCACGCCATCCTCACGCTGCACGATCACCCCGGCATCCCCGTTGTAGATCTTCGCCTCGTAGTCGTTGGCCGTCACCAACAGGGGTTGGCCCGGATACCACCGCGTCGGGTCAAGAAACTGCCCTGATGCCGTGCCGACCCACTCCATCGCCTGCTGCGCCCACCTCCCGACACCGTACGGTCCGTCACGGTGGGCGCACAGAAGGCGGTGCGATTCCAAGCCTTTCAGCGCGCCGATCGCATCACCCACCTCGGCCGACGCCGTCACCACCTCTGAACTCGCAACGATGTCGGCGCGCAATGCGTCAACATCCTCGGGCGAATGGAAGGAGACGGCTGGATCACCGCTGCGCAGGATACGCAGAACCTCACCGGAATCTCCCGCTCGAACTGCCCTGGCCAACGACGCGATGGTTCCGTCGAAGCGGCGCCCGCGTGAGAGTTGAATGATCCCGCCCCGCAGACGATCCTGCTCATCCGCACTCAATGCCTCTTCGGAACCAGTGGCCGTGAGATCGTCACCCACCAACTGTGTCAGCGTCGGATTTCCACTGACCTTTACCGGGCGGGCGACAAGATCAGCAAGAACAGCGCCCGCGTCGACTGAGGTCAACTGATCGGGATCGCCGACGAGCAGTAGCCGGGCATCGGGGCGAACGGCTTCGAGCAGGCGCGCCATCAACGTGAGGGAGACCATCGACGTCTCGTCGACGACGACCACATCGTAGGGAAGTCTGTTGGTCGCATTGTATTTGAAACGACTCGAACTCCCCCGCTGCCAACCGAGTAGGCGGTGCAGGGTCATGGCCGCGAGTTCTTCGGGAAGGCCAAGGCTCGCGGTCTGCTCACGTACGGACTCCTGCAGCCGTGCTGCGGCTTTACCCGTCGGTGCGGCCAGACCGATGCGAGCATTCGAACCCAATTCCTCCGACAGGAGAGCGAGAATACGTGCGACCGTATGGGTTTTGCCGGTTCCGGGCCCACCGGCGATGACGGTGGTCCACTGTGTCGCGGCGAGAGCAGCTGCTATCCGTTGACGATCCGGCGCGATGGTCGGCCCGTTCTCGTCGACGAACAGCGAATCCAGCCGCGTTCGGGCCGCTTTCAGGTCGGCGGGCGGCCACGTGGACGCCCGCTCGTCGAGCACTCGCCGAATCGTCTGCTCCTGCAGAAAATATCGATCGAGGTAGAGGAGTTCACCGTCGTCCGTGTCGATCAACCGGAGCGGTCTGAGAGGTCCGGCGTTTCCGCCGATCACCAGAGGGCTCAGCCGAAGGGCGGCAACGATCTCCGACGGTTCGGGCCACGGCAACGACGTAAGTTCCTCCTCCGTCGCATTGTCGACGCTCACATCACGCATCCGTCGTAGATCGAGGCACACCGAACCTGATCGCACGGCCCGAACTGCCAACGCCGCGGCCAGCATCACTTCTTCGGAAGTTTCACCGCCCAGGCTGCACACTCTCGTCGCGACATGAACATCGGCGGCAACCAGAACCCCGGCTTCGTTGAAGATTCGCACGATCCCTTTGGCGCGCTGCGCCAATTGCGCCTCGGTCATCGAATCTTCTCCCCTACTGTGTGGGACGCATCAAGACCGGCCAGCAGATCCGATAGTTCAACCGTCAGCTGAGCAGGCGGTTTCCATTCGAAGACACCGCATTCCGGCGGGCTGTCCGGGCCGAGCATCCCACGCACGAATTGATACTGCGCGCCCCCGAGATGACGGTGCGGATCGTAGTCGGGCAGGCGCCACCGCAGATACCGATGCAGTGCAACCGAATACAGCAGTGCCTGCAGCGGATAGTGCGAGCGCATCATCTCCGTCGCCATGAGTTCACGCGTGTAGTTGGCAGCCGTCAGATCGCCGCGACCGATCCGGTTGGTCTTGTAATCGACGATCACGAACGACGGGCCCGGGATCCGCAAGACTGCGTCGATACTGCCCGTCAGGAATCCGCGCATCGGTGACGTCTCGACACGGTCCAGATAGTCGGCGTACGACGCCAGAATGTCGTCGGAGGAAAGGTGGCGCCTCAACAGTTCCGATACTCCGCGGAGTGTGACACTCATCGACACCGGATCGTCGCCACCGGCCAGTGGGAGTTCGAAATCGAGTTCGGGAAGACGATCTTTCGGCGCGATCGTGGCCAAGGTTCCGAATCCCAAGGGAGTCTGCATCACCAGATACAGCGCATCCGCGAGTGCTTCGGAGTCGACCTCGGCCGCCCGTACCGAGACCGCCTCGGCGCAACGCATCCCGAGTTCCGCTCTCAGATCTGCCACAGCCGTGTCCACCACCTCGAGCACCTCATGCACCAGCGTGCCGAATGCGGCGCCCGCGGGAAGTCCGTTCATGGGTGAAGGGAACGCCTCCAGGGGCGAGGGGGTAATGCTCCCGAGGTCTACGGAATCCTCTGGCTCGTCGTCTTTTTCGGGATCCTCGACCTCGCTGCCCGTGGTCGTGACCGCGTGGTGCGCTCCGGCGGTGAGTGCCGAGTACGACGTACGACGCCACAGAGTGTCCAGGTCTCGATCGAAACGCGCCGCGGCCAGTTCGGTCACGTCCGCAGCCGCTCTGGACCAGTGGACGGGCGAGGGCGGATGGGGACCAACAGGTTCCACCGAGATCACGTCGGAAGCTGCTGCCGGCCAGGTTGCGAGCCGTGCTGCGGTTGTACCGTCGTCGAGCACCTTCACTACCCGAGCAGGTTCGGCGATGCCGGGTGTACGTCCGAGCATCAACCGGTGCAGCGGCGAGCGGGAGGTCCCGTAGCTGGGTGCCCACCAGAGCACGAGTTGGCACTGCGCCCGGGTCAGCGCCACGTACAGCAACCGCAGTTCTTCGCCCGCTTCTTCGGCCTCCGCAACAGTCTTTCTGGCGTTGTACCCCGGGCCTTCCTGCCCGCCGACGTCGAGGATGCGGCGTCCCTCCGGGTCGTGCAACAGCTGCGTCGGCGAGTTGAAGCCGCCAACGCTCTCCCAACTGAACGGGACGTAGACGATCGGGAACTCGAGCCCTTTGGTGGCATGCACCGTAGCGATTTGCACTGCGGCAGCGTCACTGTCGAGGCGACGGCTTCTGTCGGTCGCGCTCCCGGACGTCGGATCCTTGATTCGGTCGGAAAGCCAGCGAACCAGTGCGCTCAACCCGAACGCTTCCTCGGTGGCGACGCGACCGAGGAGTTGTGCGACGTGCCGCAAATCGGTGAAATCTCGTTCGCCGGACGGGGCCGCGAGTACACGCTTCTCCAGATTTGTTTCGGCAGAGATTCTTTCGAACACAGCCGCAAACCCGACGCGTGCGAACAGCCCGGAATAGGAGCGCAGTTGACCTGCAAGTTCTGCAACGACGTTGTCGCCGTCCTTGTCCAGTTCTTCGGAGGTGCGCCCGAAAATCGGCGAGAGGGCCGTCAACCGGACACGATCGGAGCGATGGGGCTGCTCGATCGCCTGCAACAGCCACAGCCACTGGGTCGCACTGGGTGTCGCGAAAACACTGGACCCTCCGGTCAATACGGAAGGTACACCGACGGCATCGAGAGCATCGCGGATCATCGCCACGTGCTTGTGGGTGCGCACCAACACCGCGACGTCTCCCGGTTCGACCGGGCGTGGATCACCGTCGACTGCCAAGCGGGCATCGCCGCCCAGGAGCGCGACCACGTCTGCTGCGACGTCGTCCGCGACGCGACTGCGAAGTCTGCCTACGGCCGGAAATCCCGAACGATTGAGCGGTCCGGCTCCGGTACGGGGCAGATGGCGCACACGCATCGGCACCGGGCCGAACAACCGAGACTTCTTGTGCGAAGCCTCCACCGGATGCGCGACGATGCCTTCGTTGCCGAGTGCGGCACCACCGTAGAGGTGTTCGAGTGCCGCCAACAACCCTGGGTCGCTACGCCAATTGGTGGTCAACTCCTGGTGCGCATCCGCCTGATCGACCGCATCGAGATAACTCAGGACTTCTGCCCCGCGGAACGCATAGATGGCTTGTTTGGGATCACCGACCAGGACCAGGGTGGTGTGACCGTGGAAGGCCAACCGCAGAATGTCCCACTGCAACGGATCGGTGTCCTGGAACTCGTCGATCAACACAACCTTGAACTTTTCGCGCACCCGACGACACGCGACGGGACCGTATTCCGGATCCGTCAATACACCGTGCAACAGCGTCAGCAGATCGTTGAAGTCGCGAATTCCTTTGGTCCGCTTACGTCGTTCGACCTCGACACGAGCAGCAGCCGCGAAGAGGACGCGCTGACCGGGTGCGGTCTCCTCCTCGCCGTCGGGTTCGAGAATTGCCTGACCATCACCGACTGCGCTTCGGGCGATGGCCAGCGCGTCCTTCGTGGAGAACGGTGGAGACGAGTCCGTCCGGCTGTAGCGGCTGAGGTACAAATCCGAGACGACCTCACTGATCAGGTCGTCGACCGACTCCACAAAAGTTGTGTCCGGTTCGCGTTCCCCGGCGATGCCGAGTCCGTCGAGCATCCTCTGACAGAAACTGTGGGTGGTCGTGATGGTGCCGGCGTCGAACTCCGCGAGAGCGCGCAGGAGTCGACGACGCCGCACGCCGATCTCCTCGTCGTCAGCTGTGGCGAGGTACGCCACCAGATCATCATCCGACCGCCTCGCCGCCTCCGGGTCGACCAGAGCGGCGGACACTCCCGCGAACCTCTCCCTGGCACGCTCACGAAGTTCCTGAGTGGCGGCCCTACTGAATGTCACCAGCAGAACTTGCGAAATGTCAGCGAGGCCTTCGGCAACACAACGGGTCGCGAGTCCGACGATCGCGTAGGTCTTGCCAGTTCCGGCGCTCGCTTCCAACACCGTGGTGCCGGTCGGCAGTGGCCCCAGAAGATCGAAGTCCACGGGTTACTCCGCTCTTTCGTTGGTCAGCAACGGATCCCACAGTCGTCGGGCGAGAACTCCGAACCGAGTCGGTTCCTCGGCCCAGACGAACTCGTCGTCCGACGGCGGATCCGCAGCCAACTCCGCAAGTGTTCGAGCCTCTCCGAAAACGTAAGTGTTGCTCGGATCGATCATCTCGCCGTACTGCCCGGTCCACTGGGTGTCCGCACCGTTTGTCGCATCGTCGACCGACTCCCCACCAAAGCGTCGGCGCGCATATTCGGCTGAAGTCGCGGCCCACATCGGCAACGGGCGCTGCAGCCCCCGCTCCCGTAGGTCCACCAATTGCTGCAGTATCTCGACCGCATTGCCCGGCGCATCGAGCACCGACCGTGCCGCTGCTGTCTTTCCCCGACCCCGTCCGATCGAGACTGCATCGAGCGGACCGGGTCGTCCGTGTGATTTCAAGGCGAGGAGATTGATCCAGGCCGTCATCCGATGTTTAGGCGCCAGTGAGGAATACGACGCTCGCACCACTGAATTGCCGTGCACACCGGTTACCGTTCCGGTGAGACGACGCCCGTTACCGAGGTCTATGTCGACGTCGACAGCTTCGGAGTCTCCGTCGAAGTGCGGCAAGGCAAGTCCGGCAATCTGATCGACCACCCATTCGACGTTGCCCAGAACCGTAGCGCCCAGGTTGTAGGGCGGCAGAGTGCCGCGGCGCCACTCGGCTGCACGAAAATCCGCAGAGCTGCGTCCAGCCAAGCGCGAGAGAAGCATTCGGTCACCCAGAGCCCAGGTGGACAGTGGATCGAGCTCGGTTGCCAGCGAATCCGCGATGTCGTCGTCGAGTTCCGGTACCCGGACGCCGAGGCGTTGGCGCAGAAAACCACGCGCGGGATGTACCAGGAAGTTCACCAAGTCGGCGATGTTAACTTCCTTCGGATGCACCTCGGGTAGCTCGGCCGACAAGACTGTCGGCAATTCGACCGGTGTTCCGGAGGCAGCCCTCGCACCGGCCAGCGCTGCCGTGTCGAAGCTGAACGGCTTGTTCGGCGCGAAGTTTCGATTGTCGAACGATTGCAACGGATGCCGTGTCAGCACTCCGTTGATCGCTTCCGGACCCACCGTCGCACTGAGTACGTCGAGAAGGCCACTGAGGGGGATCGCCGGTGGTCTGACGACACCGGTGACCGGATCGGCACCGGTATACAACAGAATCAGATGTTCGCCCGCAGACATCACGGCATCGAGAAGCAGTTGCCGGTCTTCACTGCGCAGATCACGCTCCCCCACAACGGGATCACGTGACAAGATGTCGTCGCCGTCGACTCCACCGGTTCGAGGGAACACCTCGTCGTCGAGTCCGATCAGCACGACCACGCGATGCGGTACCGAACGCATCGGAACCATCGTGCACACCGTCAGTTCGCCGGTTCGGAAGTTGGCACGCGTCGGTCTGCCCGCGAGGCTGCGCGAGAGCATCGCGCGAACATCGGCCAGACGTAACACCGTCTCTCCGCCGAATTCGACAGCAGCTACCAGTTCGCGGTGGGCCCCCGCGCTCTGCCAGGAATCTGCGGGCGCTGTGTCGGTCAGCAGATCCAGGGCCCGCATCAGCACACGAAGCCATTCGGCCGGTGAATGTGGGCCGGCAAGATCGCGAAGCGAGACGGCCAGGCGATCGACGAACTCTGCGAAACGTCCAGTCAGGTCGATGTCTGTGCCGTCCACGTCATCGAGTGGTAGCGCGAGATCCAACCAGGCATTTTCCGATTCGTCCGCGCTGACCCCCAACAAGATTCGGTCCATGGCGGTGTTGAAGGTGTTCTGCGGAAATGCGTCGAGGCCGAACGTGGCACGCTGCCGACTACCGATTCCCCAGCGAGCACCCGCTTCCGTCGTCCATTCCCGCAGTCTTTCCAACTCGTCGTCGCCCCACGAAAAACGTGTGCGGACAGGCTCGGTCGCGGCCAGGTCGAGAACCTCACTGGCTGTGGCCCGGCCGTCGGCCAATTCGAGGAGAGAGCCGAGAACGGCCAGGACAGGATTGGTCTGACGTAATCCGCGGTCTGCCAGCCTTACTCGAAGGAGATGCCCCGGGTGGCCATGGACGCCTTGCCCGAATGCAGCACGAACCAAAGGTGCGTACGTTTCGACGTCCGGGCACATCACGAGTACGTCGCGCGGCTGCAATGTCGGGTCGTCCTCGAACAATCGGAGCAGACATTCGCGGAGCACCTCGACCTGCCGTGCCGGCCCGTGGCAAGCGTGGACCTGAACTGTCCCATCCGGTTCCGCTGCAACCCTGGGAGCACGATCTGCGATGACATCGGCCTTGACCGTCGCCAGGAGAGATTTCGGGCCGGCTGGTTCGGGAAGATGCACCGACTCGAACTCGGCGGCACCGAGGCTGATCTGAAGTTCACGAACGTCGCGAGCAAGACTCGACAGCAACGGATTGGCGGATATCAGCGCTGACCCGTCTTCCGAACGTCGGATCGTGCTCTCACTTCGAGGCGGTATGCGCGAGCTCATCTTGGTCCACAGCGCGGGGCTGGGATGCGGGAGCCAGATGTGCACGTCCCGATTCGCACTGAGTGCGCTCAAGATCATTCGCTGATCGACCGGCAGCCGTGTCGGCCCGAAGACCGACAGGCGTTCCGGTAGGTCGACCAAGGCCGGGTCCTCGACCAGTGCGCGGCTCACTTGCCCCAGTCGCTCTGCGGGCCCCGGAACGTCGATCTTGTCCGCGACGATGCACCACAGACGTGCCTGCCATTCGAAATCCTCCGACAGCGCCAATCCGTGTCCGTCGGTCAACCGCCCGGCGGCCCAGTCGATCAGCATCTGCGGGCGTTGCGCGGCATAACTGCGGAAGAGTTCGGTGACATGTGTGGCGGAGGCAAACCGTCGACCTTCACGATGGCCTTCGAGATGTTTCGCCAGGACTCCGCACCAGGGCTCGCCGAGGGACTCGTCGATCACATCGAGAACCGTCCACACCAATCGCGTCGGCGACCATGGGTCGTCGTCAGCCGTGATTCCACTGACCGCGGCCACGGACTCCGCGACCAGGCGCGCGGGTGAAGGAAACGCGATGTTCGCAGAAATTCCGTCCACTGCTGACGGTCCGGACGTGCCTAGCTGGGAGGACAGCCGCTGATTGAGCCAACGCTCGACGCCCTTGGCCGGCACCGCAACAGTTTCCCGGGCGAATGGATCCGACAGCGGGGTACGGAGGACCGTGGCCAACGCCGAGACCAAGGTGTCCGAACGCTCGGCCCGGTACAACTTCAGCAATCTTCGCTCCCCTCACTCCGTCCAGACGTCCATCTCACCACGGCGCTGTGACAGGAGACGCCGAACCAGCCTCACGCAGCGGTGACGCGCAGGCAACATGACCGCAACCGGACGTTCGTACTGTGCGGGAATGACCAGTCCCGTCACCACACCTCGCCCCGCTGGAACCGGTCTCGACATCTCCGGCCTCGGCAAGACCTTCGAGATGGGTCGTCGGTCGGTGACCGCGCTGACCGACGTGTCCCTTCAAACCAGCGAAGGCTCTTTCCTGTCTCTGCTCGGGCCGTCCGGATGTGGGAAGTCCACCGTTCTCCGCATCCTTGCGGGCCTCGATAGTCCGACGTCGGGAACGGCCCTTGTCAACGGACAGTCGCCGGCCGAGTTACGCAAGCGCCGCGAACTCGGAATCGCCTTCCAGGATTCGGCTTTGCTGCCGTGGCGAACAGTGGCCTCCAACATCAAACTGCCCCTTCAGGTTGCCGGCATCGATCCCGACCCCGACCTGATAGCCGACCTGATCGCGCTCGTCGGCCTCGAAGGATTCGAGAAGGCCAAGCCCGCCCAATTGTCCGGCGGTATGCGTCAGCGTGTGTCGATCGCACGATCGCTCGTGGTCAAGCCGAGTGTCCTCCTACTCGACGAACCCTTCGGCGCGCTGGACGACATGACCCGTCAACGGCTCAACATCGAATTGCTCAGGATCTGGACCGAGAAACCGGCGACCACGTTGATGGTGACTCACGGAATCGCCGAAGCCGTGTTCCTCTCCGACGTCGTCGCCGTCATGACGCCGCGGCCCGGACGCGTCCTCGAAGTCGTGCCGATCGACCTGCCGCGCCCGCGTACACCCGAGATGATGCGTACACCCGAGTTCCACGAGATCCACGACTACCTCTCCGGACTGCTCTTCGGAAAAGCAGGCGTCGCATGACAATTACCGATATCGAGAACGTCGCGACCGCGGCGGCGCAGCCATCTGTGCCGCGCCGGATCCGATTGAAGCGTCCAACGTGGTTCGGCGGTGCAGTCGGCATCTGCGGACTGATCGCTCTCTGGTGGATTCTGGCGGCGGCCGGTGTTGCGGGAGGCACGATTCCGACGCCGTGGGTGGTTGTCTCGACGATGTTCGACGACGGTTGGTCGCTGTACGGACCCAATTTCACCGTCACGGCTTCCGGTGCGCTGCAGGGCTTTCTCTGGGGAAACCTGCTGGCGATCACGCTTGCCGTGCTTGTCGTTCTCATTCCGCCCATCGAGGGATTGGCCACACAACTGGCGATCCTGAGCTACTGCACACCGCTGTTGGCGCTTGGCCCAATCATCCTGGTCGTCTTCGGCGGCCGGACCCCCACAATCTTTCTCGCCGCAATGTACTGCTTCTTCACCACGATGGTCGGCACACTCGCCGGCCTGAGATCGGCCGACAAGACGAGCCTCGATCTCGTCGCCGCTTACGGCGGTGGGCGTTGGCAGAAGTTCACCAAAGTTCAACTTGTGAGCGCACTTCCGAGCACCTTTGCTGCCCTCAAGATTGCTGCACCTTCGGCCGTGCTGGGTGCAATTCTCGGTGAGTATCTCGGCGGGGTGGACAGCGGGATCGGCGTCGCACTCACAGCCGCTCAGACGTCGTACAACGTCCCGCGAACGTGGGGAATGGCTATCGCCGCCGCCTTGCTCGCCGGTCTGGGGTACGCCGTCGTCGCAGCGATCGCCCGGCTCGTCACGCCGTGGACCAGCGCTCCGGGAGCACAGAAATGACCTCGGTACGAGGAACATTGAGATTCCTCGCCCCGATTGCCATCGCCTCGGCGCTGTTGCTTGTCATCTGGGTGGTCTTCCTCAACGCCTTCCCCCAGGTCGGCCCGCGTGTGGGAAAGACGCCGGCCGACGTCTGGGAGTACCTGTTCTCCGGCCCAAAATCCGCCGACGCTCGTTCGGGCATCATCGACAACCTGTTCATCACTCTGCGCGACGCCGGTGTCGGCTTTGCCGTCGGAATGACTGCCGCGCTCGTGGTGGCATCGATCTTCGTCGTTTCCCGCACTGTCGAACAGACTTTCATGCCCGTTGCAATGCTTCTACGATCTGTTCCTCTCGTTGCGATGACCCCGATCATCGTCCTGATATTCGGCCGCGGAATCGTGGGTGTGACAGTCATGGTTGCGATAGTGGTGTTCTTCCCAGCCCTCGTCATGATCATGGTCGGTCTACGTGCCGCTCCGGCTCAGGCACAAGACCTCATCGCTGCCTACGGCGGGAGTCGTTGGACCGCATTGCGAATGGTGTCCGTGCCGTCCGCACTTCCGGCTGTGTTCGCCGCTGCACGAGTATCCGTACCCGGCGCCTTGATCGGAGCACTGATCGGCGAATGGCTCGGTAGCGGCCAAGGCTTGGGTTCGAGCATGATCAAAGCCATTCCGCGCTACCAGTACAACGAATTGTGGGCATCTATCGTGGTGATCACCGTGGTGTCGATCGTCCTCTACGCCGTGGTCGGGATCTTCGAAAGCATCGCTCTGTCTCGTTTCGGTCCTTCGGCGGGCAAGTCGTGACATCTGTTAACACGACCTCAACAAACTCTCTCTCCCAAGCAAACTGAACGAAACCGACTGGCCCTAGTGTTCCGATTCATGACGCCATTCAAGCCCGTCCGCCAGCTGGACCGCAGGGCCTTCTTCCGCTACTCCGCGCTGACCGGCATCGCAGTCGCCGGTAGTGCGTCATTGCTCGCGTGTAGCAGTGACTCCAGCAGTTCGAGTGGCGGAACCACGGACGACGGTTCCGAATTCGGAACAGTTGCAGTGCAGTTGTCCTGGATCAAGAACATCGAGTTCGCCGGTGAGTACTTCGCTCTCGACAAGGGGTACTACAAGGATGCAGGGTTCGGGAGTGTAGACCTGGTGGCAGGTGGCGCAGCCGGCACCGGCGTCGAAGCCGGCCTGGACACCGGCAAGGTGTGGATCGGAATGTCCGCACCGCAGCTCACAGCCCCCGCCGTACTCGACGGACTGGAGGCAAAGATCGTCGGTGCGACATTCCAGAAGAATCCGTTTGCGATTGTCAGTTCCGCTGCGGCACCGATCAACTCACCACAGGACATGATCGGCAAGAAGATCGGCGTCCAGGATTCCAATCAGCTCGTCTTCGGAGCTCTCCTGGCAGCAAACGGCCTGACCGAAAGCCAGATGACGATCGTGCCCGCGCAGTTCGATCCGAGCCCCTTGGCGAACGGCGAGGTGGACGGCTGGGTCTCCTACGTGACCAACGAGCCGATCACACTGGCCGCCAAAGGTTTCCCCAACGCCCACTTCCTCTTCGCGGACTACAACCTGCCGTTGGTCGCCGAATCGTTCACGGTTCTCCAGTCCACCATCGACAACGAGAGGGACAAACTCAAGGCATTCCTGAAGGCCGAGATCCAAGGATGGAAGGATGCGGTCGCCGATCCGGCAGAGTCGGCACGGCTTGCCGTCGAGGTCTACGGCAAGGACCAGAACCTCGAACTCGAAGAGCAGATCAAGGAAGCCACCGCACAGAACGATCTGGTGGTGTCGGCAGATACCAAAGCCAACGGGTTGTTCACGATGACACCACAACTGATCGAACAGAACATCGCGGCACTGTCGAAAGCTGGGCTGGAGATTACAGCGGACCAACTGTTCGACATGTCGATCCTCGAAGAGGTGTACGCGGAGAATCCGGAGCTGATCTGACTGCCGAGCGTCAGCGAACCTCCCGCGCGAGTACGCCCGAGATGAATAGCTGTACAAGGACCTCGGCCTTGTACCGGTCATCGGACCCAGCACCGATACAAAGGTTCCCGATGCCTTTGAGCACGTTGTACGCATCGACCCGCGAAGCAGTGCCAACGGACTCGAGCGCTGCCGCGAGGAGGGAGTCACATACCGGAACGAGGCGGTCGACGAAGTAGATATGCAGAGCGTCGGACCCGGCGCTGTCTCCTTGCAGTGCACCGGCGAGCCCATGCTTGGTTACCAGGAACTCCACGAACAAAGCCACCCATGCCCGCAAAGCCGCCTCGGGCGTTGCACTCTCCGCGAGCATCTGTGGGCCCGCGTCCGCACACGCCTCGACTTGGTGTCGGTATACGGCGACCACCAACTCGGGACGCGTCGGGAAGTGGCGGTAGATCGTCCCCATGCCGACGCCGGCCTTCGCCGCAATCTCCCGCACCGGAGCGTCGACTCCGGACTCCACGAACACTGCTGCCGCCGCGTCGAGCAGCGCCTGCTCGCTTCGACGTGGGCGACCGACTTGCTTGGGAGAGGCGACGCGCGACTGCTCGTCCTGGGCATCAGCCATGTGCACTCCTCGCTGACTCACAACATATGTTTGCATTACGGAACAACGCTCCGTAATGTTGCGGAGCGACGCTCCGATAAACAGTATCGCAGGGTGCAGCCTCAGCAAGGAACTTGCCATGACCTCATCAATGATCGACACTCTGAACGGCATCATCGGCGCCGGCGCCCCGGTCGTCTCCGTTGCCCCCGTCGAGTTGTTCGCCCCCGATCGACCTGTCCCGCTGGAAGTACGTGTGTCTGCTCCGGCAGCAGGCACGAACCTCCCCGTTGTGGTGTTCTCCCACGGCAACGGCTGGAACCTCGATGGATACTCGCCACTCACGGCATTCTGGGCATCCCACGGATTCGTGGTGATCCAGCCGACACATCTGGACTCGCGCCGGAACGGTTTCGGGTTCGACCACCCGGTTTTCCCGACGATCTGGACCGAGAGGATCGCGGATCTCACACGCATCCTTGATCAGCTCGACACCATCGAATTTGCCGTGCCCGGGCTTGCCGGCCGCATCGACCGCAGTCGAGTTGCCGCCACTGGTCACTCCTGGGGCGGGCAAACCGCTCAGTCGCTCCTCGGAGCAAGGATCTTCGACGAGGCCGGCCAGGTCGGCCAGGACATGTCCGACAGTCGCGTCACCGCGGGAATCCTGTTCGCGGCAACCGGTCTCGGCGGCGAGAACCTGCATCCGTTCGCGCAGGCGAACTTCCCGTTCATGCGACCCTCGTTCCAGGAACTGACGACGCCGACACTCGTCGTCGCGGGCGACCACGACCAGTCCAAGATGTCCAGCCGCGGACCCGACTGGTTCACCGACGCCTACACGCACAGCCCCGGAGCCACCGACCTCCTGACCTTCTACGGTGCCGAGCACGCACTCGGTGGAATCGTCGGATACGAAGTCGCCGAGACCACTGACGAGAACCCAGAGCGGGTCGCCGCCATCCAACGGATGAGTACTGCCTACCTTCGGACCGCGTTGCGCATCGATGAGACCAGCTGGCCAGCGGCCCGGGCCGCATTCAGCGACAACGCCGACCCGATCGGCCGAGTCGACACCAAGTAATGCGGCAGTGATCCAACTTATTGGCCGAAGTTGAACCTGAGATTCGCATTTATCAAGGTGTTGAGCCGCTTTCGCATGCTGACAACCTCTGCCTCGGGCGGTATCGGATCGTCCAAGAAGAGCGTCCAACGCAGCATCGTGCTGTTTCCGACCGCCTCGATGTCGAATCGGATGACGGCGTCGGGTCGGTCCGGCCAGATCGACGACCAGATCACCAACTCCGGTTCTTCAGCCCTGACGATCTCCGGTGCGATCTCGCTCTCGAGAAGTTCCAGCCAGTGCCGGGCGGGCTGGCGGTACGGATCGATCAATGCCTCGAACATGAAGCGCAGGCGGCGGCTGGCTCCGGCGCCTCGTCGCGACTTGCTGCATGACACGAGCGTAACCGCCTCTCAAGGGCATACCTCTGCCGTCACCCTGCAAGATCCACGAAAACCGGGATAAATCGGACACTGTCGGAGGACACTCAGGAGCACATCCGTCTGGGAGGGCCGCTCATGCGTAAACGCCATCAGGTTCTGCTTGCAGTGTCCGCAGCGATCGGACTGTCGCTGACGCCGATCAATGCGTCGGCAACACCGAGCACGGGAGTACACGGAGAAATCCTCGGGCAGGTGACTTTCGACGGCAAGGACTACATCCTGCGCCAGATCACCATCGACCCCGGCGGTTCCACCGGTTGGCACTTCCACGACGGGACGCTCTACGCGCTGATCGCGCAGGGCACGTTGAGCCACTACCGATCCGATTGCTCCGTCGACGGGATCTACAGCGCCGGAAATACTTTGATCGAACCGAGCGGTTCAGATCATGTGCACATCGGAAACAACTCGCAGACAACACCATTGGTGCTCGAGGTCGTCTACGTCAATCCGGCGGGCAGCCCCCTCTCCGAAGATGCTGCGCCTCCTAACTGCCAACTACCCGGCTGACGGGGCAGAAGAGTTAAACCGCACCGGCATCGATTCGAGCCCGGACACGAAGTTGGCCGCACGCCGCTGCAACGGCGCGTCGGTGGCAAGTTCCATGTCCGGCAGCCTGGCGAAGAGTTGCTCGAACATGATCCGTCCCTCCAACCTGGCCAGCTGATTGCCCAGACAGAAATGAGTTCCGAAGCCGAAGGCCACGTGCGGATTCGGTGTGCGGCCGACATCGAACCGTTCGGCGTTCAGGAACACGGACTCGTCGAAATTTGCCGATTCGAAGAGCAGCAGCATCTTCTCACCTGCCTTCAGCTGCGCGCCGAAGAAATCGGTGTCACGGGTCAGGGTTCGAGCCATGTTCTTGATCGGCGAGGACCACCGCAGCATCTCCTCCATTGCCAAGGGAATGGCATCGGGATCGTCGACTAGCTCCCGGCGCTGGTCCGGATGGCGCAGTAGCTGTTCCATGCCGCCGCTGAGCACGTGCCGTGTGGTCTCGTCACCGCCGATCAGGATCAGCAGGGATTCGTTGACGATTTCCTGATCGGAGAGGGCTTCGCCGTCGACCGCACTGTGAATCAACGTGCTCACCAAATCGTCGGCCGGGTCGCTCCTCCGCTCGGCGATGGTTCGCATCATGTACGCGGTGAAATCGACGTACGCAACCATCATGGCCTGCAGTTGATCCTGGGAAGCGTTGCTTCCCAATGCCTTCACCAGATCCTCCGACCACCGCAGAAACAACGCGCGTTCCTCCGGACGGACACCCAACATGTCGCCGATGACGGCCATCGGCAGCGGTGCCGCCAGGTCTGCGACGAAGTCGGCTTCTCCTTTCTCACAGACGGCGTCGATCAGTTGATCGCAGATCTCCCGGATACGGCCGGCCTTGGCTTCGACCTTCTTACGTGTGAAACCCGCATTGACCAAGCGTCGACGTGTGAGGTGCTGCGGGTCGTCCATGTCGATCATCTGCGGCAATGGACCGGTTTCGGGGCGGATGCCACCGGCGTTGGAGAACAGTTCGGGATCCCGCTCGGCTGCGACGACGGCGTCGTAACTCGCGGCCGCGGTGATTCCGTTGGCGTCGTCTCGGTACACGGGCTCGTGATCACGCATCCAGGCGTATGCGTCGCGCACATTCCCGAGGTCTCCGCTGTAGAAGCGTCCGTCGATCAAATCGAAGGTCGGTCTGGTAGCCATCACTCCACCTCTCGCACAACCCTTGCCTCAATAAGTAGAACCTGTTCCTATATAGCGTGGGGCGTTTTCACCGAAGCCGGACCGGAAAACCTCCAGAAGCAGCACGCGAGCCCGCCGGAGCAACGACCAGGAGACACGCATGGACGACGACACCGCCTCAGCGGGCATACCCACTTTCACCGGCACATCGATACTGGTGACCGGCGGCGGTAGTGGCATCGGCCTGGGCATCGCTCGTTCGCTGGTTGGGTCCGGCGCTCACGTCACGATCTGCGGACGCAACAAGGAGAAACTCGATGCTGCCGCCGAATCGATCCGGCAGTCGAGTCCGGAAGGATCGGTCAGCGTCTCCCCCGCCGACGTCACGATCGAGACAGACGTCGTCGCCGCCGTCGCCGCGGCGGTGTCCGTCACCGGAAAGCTCGACGGAGTCGTGGCCTGCGCCGGCGGGAACGAAACCATCGCACCGGTCACGCAACTCGACGTCGACGCCTGGCGCCGCACCGTCGACCTCAACGTCACGGGGACCATGCTGACGATCAAGCACGGCGCGCGGGCACTGGTGGCAGGAGGCGGTGGATCCATCGTCGCGATCTCGTCGATCGCCAGCAGCAACACACATCGCTGGTTCGGCGCGTACGGCGTCTCGAAGTCCGGCGTCGACCACCTGGTGCAATTGGCGGCAGACGAACTGGGCGCCAGCAACATTCGTGTCAATGCGATCCGGCCGGGTCTGACCCGAACGGATCTGGTCGCGCTCATCACCGACGGTGGCCCCATCCTGGACGACTACCTGGCCAACACGCCGCTCGAACGCGTCGGCGAGGTCGAGGACGTCGCCGGACTCGCTTCTTTCCTACTCGGACCGCAATCCACCTGGATCACCGGGCAGATCATCAACGTCGACGGAGGCCAAATGCTGCGCCGCGGACCGGATTTCCGCTCGATGCTCGAACCCGTCTACGGCTCCGACGGACTCCGTGGGGTGGTAGCGCCATGAGCTACACGATTCTGGGCAAGAGGGTCGAGATGCCCGTCGAAGTTCGCACCGCGTCGGCCTTCATGGCGTTGTACTCGGTACCGAGCACAACCGCGCAGTCGATCATCGACTACACCGGCTTGACCGTGCTCCAGTACCGCCCCGGCCGGGCGCTGTGCGGCCTGGTTTTTGTCGACTACATCGACGGGGATCTGGGGCCGTACAACGAATTCGGAGTGACGTACATGGTGCGCAGCCACACTGCGCCTCCCGAAACCTCGGTGCTGGGAGATCTACGTTCGCTCGCTGCCGGAACTGCAGGGGCACTCATTCACGAGTTGCCGGTGGACGGCGAGTTCACCAAGGCCGCCGGCCGGGAAATCTGGGGATTCCCGAAGGTGCTCGCCGAGTTCGACACCGAGCACGTCGGCTCGGTCAAGCGCGGATCGGTCTCGCGCGACGGCAAACTCATCACACAGTTGAGTGTGAAATCCGGCGTCAGCGTGCCGGGCGGCGGAGCCAACATGTCGTTGGCCGCGTACTCACATCTCGACGGCGCCACCAGGTGCACGTCGTGGGACATGGCACCGACCGGCGTCAAATCGCGCCCTGGTGGAGCCGAGGTTCAACTGGGCAGTCACCCGATGGCGGCGGAGCTTCGGAAACTGGGACTCCCCCGCCGGGCCCTGATGACCACGACCATCAAGAACCTGGCGATGACGTTCGGGGAGGCCACAACAATCTGAGTGTCGGCCGACGGCACCCCTTTCGGTCACGTGTGACTCGGGCTACACTCCTGGACGGTTGACCAACTCGCGTCAGACCGCCCGAAAGGACACTCGTGCAGATCACCCGACGCACCGTACTGGCAGGCGCTGCCGCCGCACCTGCGCTCGCCGCTCTGTCGACGAACCAGGCCGTCGCAGCTTCGCCGGCACGCACCGTTTCACCCGCACGCACCGACAAGTCGTCGGCGTCACTGCAGGTGGGCGTCGGAATTTCCGACGTGACCGGACCGGTCGCCGAAGTCGGCATGATGGGCTACTCGAGCTTCGATCAACGCGCCGAAGGCCTGCACCAGCGAATGCGCGCACGCGCCTTCATCTTCGAGTCCGGCGGGTCGCGGGTCGCCTACGTGTGCGTCGACAACTGCATAATCTTCCAGTCCGTTCATGACGAGGTCCTGCGCCGACTGGCCGGGAGGTTCGGTGACATCTACACCGAACGCAACGTCATGTTGACGGCCATCCATTCACACGCGGCATGTGGTGGGGCCTCGCACAACTACGCGTACAACCTCGCAGTTCTCGGCTTCGAACTGCAGGTGTTCGAAGCCGAGGTCAACGGCATGGTCGAGGCGATCAGCGCTGCGCACGAGAACCTGGCGCCAGGCACGGTCCGTTTCGGGCGGTCCGATCTCACCGATGCCAGCGTCAACCGATCGCGAGTGGCGTTCGACCTCAATCCCGAAGAGGACAAGGCCTACTACCCCGGTGGCAACGACCACCACATGCGTGTCATGCGGATCAGTCGGGGCAGCAAGGACATCGGAGCGATCAACTGGTTCGCCACCCACTGCGCCTCGCTCACGAACGAGAACCATCTCATCTCCGGGGACAACAAGGGCGCCGCGGCGTACTTCTGGGAGCACGACGACCAGGGCGTGCGCTACCTCGACGGCGACACCAGCTTCATTGCTGCGTTTCCGCAGACCAACAGCGGCGACATGTCACCCAACCTCTTCCTCGAGCCCGGACGCGGACCGACCGAAGACGAATTCGAGAACGCACGCATCATCGGGCTGCGCCAGGTAGCGGCAGCTCGAACTGCCTTCGACGCGGCGTCCGACACCGTCACCGGTGGCGTCGACAGTCGGATCATGTACCTGGACATGGCAAATCAGGTGGTGAGCGGAAGATTCACCCCCGACGGACGCGAGCACCGCACCGCTCCGGCCGCGATCGGCGCGGCAATGAGCGCCGGAAGCGTCGAGGACGGACCGGCAATCCCGATCTTCCCCGAGGGCACCCGAAACCCCATGATCGACGCCCTGGGCGGTATGGATGCTCCTGTGCCTCAATGGCTTCAGGACGCACAGGCGCCCAAACTCGTAGTCGTTCCGGTCGGCCTGCTGCCACCGGGAGGATGGGTGCCGAACGTACTCAAGATCCAGATCCTGCGGATCGGTCAGTTCTACATCGTCGGTGGCCCTGCGGAATTCACCATCGTCTCCGGATTACGAGTGCGTCGAACCGTCGCCGAGGAGCTTGGGGTTCCCCTCGAGAACGTCATCTTCCAGGGATACGCGAACTCGTACTCGAGCTACTGCACCACACCACAGGAATACGATTCGCAGCAGTACGAGGGCGGTTCGACGATGTTCGGTCGTTACACACTGCCGGCCTATCAGCAGGGGTATGCCGCCCTTGCAGCTGCGATGCGCGACGGCACCGAACCTCCTCGCGGCCCCGCTCCGGCCGACCTGTCCGGGTTCCAACCCAGCTTCGGACCTGGCGTCGACTTCGACGAGCCCTTGCCGGGAACACAATTCGGCGACGCAACCGTCCAACCCGGCGACACCTCACCGGGTGGGCAGGTTGCCGTCGAGTTCGTCACCGGCCACCCCAAGAACGACACTCACCGAAACGGGACCTTCTACGAGATCCAGCGCAATACCGGCGGATCCTGGACACGGGTCGCCGACGACAACGACTGGTCCACCAAACTGCACTGGCGCCGGGTCGGGAGCAACGGTTCCGTCGTGCGCATCACGTGGGATGTTCCGGCCGATACTCCGGCGGGTACGTATCGAGTCCAACACTTCGGTGCGTCGAGGGCTCGGGGTAGCGGCGCGATCACGCCTTTCTCCGGGGTGACCGCCGAATTCCGCCTCACCTGACCCGCGTGAACGTATCGCTCCCCTTGTTGGACAAGGGGAGCGATACGTTCACGCGATGGGGTCAGAGCGCAGTGGACAGGTTCAGGCGGCGGTCGGGTGCAGCGAGGTGCTCGACGTCGACTGCTCTGACGCTGCCGGGCGGTCGATCTTCGCCGCGACGATCAGGACCAGCAGACCGGCGACGGTGACCGCCGCCCCCATCCAGATCGGGGAGGTGAAGCCGAGTCCCGCGGCGATGGTGATTCCGCCCAGCCATGCCCCGAGTGCGTTGCCGACGTTGAAGGCGGCGATGTTGGCACCCGATGCCATGGTCGGTGCTGCCGACGCGTAGTTCATGATCCGCATCTGCAGACCGGGAACCGTCGCAAAACCGAAGGCGCCCATGAAGAACAGCGAGATCACAGTCATGACCTTGCTCTCCGCGGTGGCGGCGAACACGATCAGAACGACGGTCAGGATCGCGAGAATCCAGACCAGCGCCTTCGTGAGCGAACGGTCGGCCGCCTTGGCGCCGAGGAAGTTGCCGACGAACAGGCCCGAGCCGAAGAGGATGAGCAGCCACGGAACGCTGGACGTCGCGAAGCCGGTGACCTCGGTGAGGGTGAAGGCGATGTAGGTGAAGGCTCCGAACATTCCGCCGTAGCCGAGGATGGTGACGATGATCGAGAGCCATACCTGCTTGTTGCGGAATGCCCCCAACTCTCCGCGCAATCCGCCACCGGTCGTGCTGGCGGGCGTCGTCGGGACGAGTGCTGCAATTCCGATCAGTGCGATGACGCCGATGACGGTGATGGCCCAGAACGTCGAGCGCCATCCGAGTTGCTGGCCCAGCAGCGTGCCGAACGGAACGCCCAGAACGTTGGCGATGGTCAGGCCCGCGAACATCATCGCGATGGCGCCGGCGCGCTTGTTGGGCGCGACCATGTCGGCGGCAACCACCGAGCCGATTCCGAAGAACGCACCGTGGCACAGCGCCGCGACGATGCGTCCGCCCATCATGACCTCGTAGGAGGGAGCGAGCGCGGACATCAGGTTGCCGATGATGAACAGCACCATGAGCGAGAGAAGGACCTTCTTGCGCTCGAAGCGGGTGACGGCAGCGGTCAGGAGGATCGCGCCGATCGCCACCGACAGTGCGTAGCCCGAGATCAGGTAGCCCGCGACGGACTCGGTGACCTCGAAATCAGCCGAGACCTCGGGCAGGAGGCCCATGATGACAAATTCGGTGAGGCCGATCCCGAACCCGCCCATAGCGAGGGCAATGAGACCCAATGGCATCTCGATGTTCCTTTCACAGATTTACGCGTAAGCCGTTAGCGGGCGTGTGCATTAGTTGCAGGCGCGCTATAAATAGTTGCACGCGCGCGCTACATGCGCAAGCTGGTAACCTGGAGTCGCAGGAAACGGACAAGGAGAATCACATGGGGATCGCCGACGACGCCGTCGA
Source organism: Rhodococcus sp. NJ-530 (assembly GCF_003860625.1). Lineage (NCBI taxonomy): Bacteria > Bacillati > Actinomycetota > Actinomycetes > Mycobacteriales > Nocardiaceae > Rhodococcus > Rhodococcus sp. NJ-530. Next base: position 847,268 of record NZ_CP034152.1, on the reverse strand, counting down.
AATCCGTTCGCAAGGGTGGCGCACGCTCGCAGCACTGCACGGCGCTCTCGACACCGAACTGGAACGCGCGCTCCAGCGTGAGCACAAACTGTCCGTCGTCGAATACACCGTGCTCGACGCACTGAGCCGCCAGGATGGCTGGCACATGCGGATGGCTCAGTTGGCTCGCGCTGCCGCACTGAGCAGCAGCGCCACGACGCGCTTGGTCAATCGACTCGAAGATCGAGGACTATTGACGCGCATCCTGTGCGCCGACGACCGTCGAGGCATCTACACCGAACTGACGCCGGCCGGCCGCGAGCTTCTCGAAAGCGCACGGCCGACGCACGACGCCACCCTCGAGGCGGCGCTCGACGAGGCATGCAAGACACCCGAACTCGCGCCACTGGTGCGCGCCCTCCACGAGCTTCCCGTCGGCTAGAAGTCTGCCGGAAGCAGGGCACGCTCTTTGATGCCCGAGACCACCTGAGCGACAAACACACTCGCATCGACGACCACCCGCCCACCACGCGCGGGGACCAGAACGTCGACGGTGCCGCCGTGCACCTCGTTGTCCCCGATCACCGCGATGTACGGGTCACGGTGAGTGCGTGCCTCGCGGATGCGACGTCCCAACGATCCGTCAGGCGCGATCGCCACTCGAACATCGCGAGCCTCGAGATCGGCCCGCAAACGCTCGGCCTCAACCTGATGCCGGTCGCCGACGGGCAGAATCGAGACTTGGTTGGGTGCCAGCCACGGCGGCATCCGCCCTTCGAACCTTTCGATCAAAAGCGCAGTCATGCGTTCCATCGACCCGAGCAAGCCCCGATGGATCATGACGGGGCGAGCCTTGGATCCGTCCTCAGCGGTGTACTCGAGGTCGAACCGCTCCGGTTGATTGAAGTCGAGTTGCACGGTCGAGAGTGTTTCCTCGCGGCCGTGCGCGTCTCGCACCTGGACGTCGATCTTGGGACCGTAGAACGCTGCCTCCCCCTTCGCTTCCACGTACTCGATCGAGCGTGCATTCAGCGCCCCGCGAAGGTGATCCTCGGCGTCCGCCCACTGCTCGTCGGTGCCGAGGTACTGCCCCTCTCCCCCTCTGATCGAGAGGCGGTACTTCCGTTCGGCAATCCCCAGAGTCGAGTAGCAGCGCTCGATCGCGTCGAGCGCGACGATCACTTCCGCTTGCACTTGTTCACGACTACAGAAGACATGTGCGTCGTCGAGATTGATCTGCCGGACTCGACTCAATCCGCTGAGAACACCGGAGAGTTCGCTACGGAACATCGAGCCGAGTTCACGAACGCGGAAAGGTAGCTCGCGATAACTACGACCGCGAGCGGCGAATACCTGAGCGTGATGAGGACAGTTAGCCGGACGAAGGAGAAATGACTCTCCGCCTATCTTCATTTCGGGAAACATGTCGTCCGAGAACTTGGACCAATGCCCAGATCTCTCGTACAACTCTTTCTTCGCCATAACGGGGGTATAGACACCCCGGCATCCGGATCGCGCTGCTTGTTCGGCGGCGAGCTTTTCGAGTTCGTTCCTGATGATCGCGCCGTCCGGTAACCAGAGTGGGAGGCCGGCCCCGACGGTGGGGGTGGTGGCGAAAAACTCCAGGTCGCGCCCGAGTTCGCGGTGGTCAACGCTCATGAGAGCTCTCCAAATCGTTCAAGGGGAGACGCACACGGAGCGACGAAACAGGAAAGCCCCGGGGCGATAACTCCCGGGGCTGAAAGGGTTCGGTCAGCAGTTGCTAAACGATGCGCCGGAAGAGAACCGGCGTCGTCGTGTTGTGCGCAATACTGACCATGTACGTGAGGTTACATCAACTTCCGACCCACCTACAGCCCGAATTGTCGGGCCTCTATGCTGACGCAACTGGGAAGGCGCAGCAGTAGCCAACGAAACACCCACGAAGAGCGAAGTTTCGGCAATCATGTCCGAACGTGAGGTTCTCGGATATGAGGAGGATGTGCGACGGTGCCGGACCACTTGCTCGAACAGTTGATCACCATTCCTTTGTTCACGGGAATCATCGGGTACATCACCAATTGGTCGGGCGTCCTGATGCTTTTTGCGCCGATCAACTTCCACGGGATCAAAGTGCCCGGCCTCAAACTGCTCTTCCCGTTCCTCCCCCGGCGCGTTCAGGTGATCCCCGCGATCACCAGCGACGGCAGATTCGGTTGGCAAGGCATCGTCCCCTCGCGGGCGGAGAAGATGGCGTCGATCGCCGTCGACAAATCCCTCGCGAAAGTCGGCAGCATCGCCGATTTCTATCGCGTCCTGGACCCGGACAGCATCGCCGAGCACTTGGTGAACATTTCTCGCAGTGAAGTGCGCGGCGTGGTCACCAGAATCATGACGGCCGAGAATCCTCAGCTCTGGCACAACCTTCCGACGTCGGTGAAGGAAGCCGTCTTCCGCAAGGTGGAGGACGATCTGCCGGCCAGCGTGCGCATGATCACCGACCGCATCGAAGAGGACATCGACGAGTTCATCGACGCGAAGCTGATGGTGATCCGCTACCTCTCCTCGCACCCCAAACTGCTCAACGACATCTTCCGCACGATGGGCAACAAAGAGCTCAGGTTCATGCAGAACTTCGGCTTCTACTTCGGGTTCCCGATGGGCTTCGTGCTCGTCGGAATCCTCCATCTGGTTCCGCAGTGGTGGGTGCTTCCCATCGGTGGCGTGATCATCGGGTACATCGTGAACTACCTCGGAATCACGATGATCTTCGAACCGATCACCCCCAGCCGTTGGGTGCCGTGGCGGCAGGGACTGTTCCTGAAACGCCGCACCGAGATCATCGCCGGGTACGCAAAAACCCTCGCCGATCACGTCGTGACGCTCGAGAACATCGGCACCGAACTCCTCGAAGGTCCCCGCTCGGACCGAACGCGGCGGATGCTCGATCAGGTACTGCGCGAATCCGTCGACGACGCAGCCGGCTGGGCAAAGTCGGTGGTCAAGATGACCGTCGGTTCGCAGAGCTACAAGCGTCTGCCTGGACTGGCCACCACCGAAGTGCTCGACCTGTACCCCCGGGTCTTCGAGGATGCGGAGTTCGCCGAGAACCAGTCGGAGAAGATTCGTGTCTTCGTCACCGAACGCATGAGCATCCTTTCACCGGAAGATTTCAGCGAACTACTACGCTCAGCCGTCAAGCAGGACGAGTGGCTGTTGTTCGTACACGGGGCCGTGCTGGGCTCGTTTGCCGGTTTCCTACACCTCGCAATATTCGGAGTATGAGCATGAGTGAGCACGACCATCGCATGATCGTCGAAGCGGAATCGTACGACTGGGCTGCGGACATCGCGCCGGTCGAATCCGTCGAAAAGCGTCTGATCCGTAGCCTTGTCGGGCTTACCGCCACGACGACGCTCACGTCGATCAAGCTGACGGGTTGGGCTTTCGGAACGGCGAAGGAGGCGACGCGGCAGATCGTTCAGGCCGCCGCCGAAGCCGCGGCAGAGGCTGCAGAATCCGCCAACGTGCAATCCGAACGTCGGGCCGAGAACACCAACGGAGACGGCTCGCGGACGGAGAACCTGCGGGCAGCAATGGCAACTCGTACCAATCGCAAGCAGAGCGTGGAGGCCACTCTCGCGGCGCTGCGGGCACGTGGCGACAGGTTGCTGGACCGTTCCGCGGACGTGACCGATCGTGACGATCTGCACCCGGCCTACGACCGGATCCTCGACGAGATCGCACCCGACGAAGCTCGAATTCTTCGGTTGTTGGCCACCTCCGGTGCGCAACCGAGCGTGGACGTACGCACGGCGCGGCCGTTCGGTGTCGGCTCGGAGATGATCGACGAGGGTCTGTCGATGATCGGAGAACTGGCGGGCTGTCGACATCTGGACCGCATCAGCGCGTACCTGAACAACCTGCATCGGCTCGGTTTGGTGGCGTTCTCACGCGAGCCCGTCGAGGCCGACCGGTACCAGGTGGTCGAGGTGCAGCCATCGGTGATCGAGGCGGTCAAGCGCGCCGGCCGATCGAACAAGATAGTGCGTCGTAGCATCCTGTTGACGCCGTTCGGTGACGACTTCTGTCATACCTGTTTTTCTCTGTAGGGCCTCCGGCCCTGTGCGCCTTTTTGGTAGTTACCACTACCAAAAAGGCGCACAGGGGGCTTGCCCCCTACAGCCAGGTATCTTCTGTCGTGGTCGTCAGGAACGCTTCCAGATCGTCACGCCAGGTAGCCGGAACAGTCTTGTCCGGCTCGATGCCCGTGTACTGCCCGCGATAGAAGAGCAGCGGGCGTTCGGTCTTGATCTCACTCATCGACGACACCCGACCGAAGACGACGTAGTGATCGCCGCCGTCGTGGACGGTTTCCACCGTGCAGTCGATGTGTGCAAGGGACTTGTCGATGATCGGCGAGCCCAGAGGCGATGGCGTCCAATCGATGCCGGCGAACTTGTCCGGCTCACGTGACCCGAAACGAGCACACACCGCCTGCTGTTCCTCCGCCAACACGTTGACGGCGAACTTACCGGTCCGCTCGATTGCCGCCCACGACCGAGAACCCTTGGTGGGGCAGAACAACACCAAAGGCGGGTCGAGTGACAGGGCCGCGAAAGACTGACATGCGAACCCGACAGGCTCACCGTCGTCGACTGTCGTGATGATGGTGATACCCGTGCAGAATTGCCCGAGAACCGTGCGGAACTGGCGTGGATCGATCGCCTGCTCCGCACTCACCGACGCGTCGGGCGAACTCACGGCTTCATTCCCACCGTGAAGTCGTGACCCCACAGGCTCACGGCCGTGCTTTCCCTCGCGATCCAGTTTTCGTCCTCGACCTCTAGCCCCTCACAACCGAATTCGATGTCGAACCCGCCTGGAGTCTTCATGTAGAACGAGAGCATCTCGTCGTTGACGTGGCGACCGAGAGTCGCCGACATCTTGACCTTCTTGCGCAGTGCCCGGTCGAGGCACAGTCCGACGTCGTCGGAGTTCTCCACTTCGAGCATCAGGTGCACGATGCCCGTCGGGTTGGGCAACGGCAGGAACGCCAAGCTGTGGTGACGCGGGTTGCAGCCGAGGAACCTCAGCCACGCCGGGTCGCCGTCCGCGGGCCGGCCGACCATCTGCGGAGGCAGACGCATCGAGTCGCGAAGCTTGAATCCGAGTACGTCGCGGTAGAACCGCAGCGAAGCATCGTCGTCATCGGTGGTGAGCACGACGTGGCCGAGGCCCTGCTCACCCGTCACGAACCTGTGCCCGTACGGGCTCACGATCCGGCGGTGTTCGAGAGCAGCTCCGTGGAACACCTCGAGGGAGTTGCCCGAGGTGTCCTCGAACGCGATCATCTCGACGACGCGACGGTCCTTGAGCTGCTCCGCCGTGCCTTCCTTGAACGGAACACCGGCTGCCGACAACCTGTCACGGATATCCTGCAGCTCAGCGGCATTCGCGGTTTCCCAACCCGAGACGAGCAGACGGTCCGTGTCGTTCGGAACGATGACAAGACGCGCCGGGAAGTCGTCCATACGCAGATACAGCGATTCCGCGTCGACGCCCTTGCCCTCGATCATTCCGAGGATCTTGAGTCCGTATTCGCGCCACGCAGCCATGTCGGTGGCCCCGATGCGCATGTACGCCAGAGATCGAATACCCATCATTTACCTCCGTCGAGCAGGAAGTCGGTTGCGAGCCGGTTGAATTCGTCGAACTTCTCGAGCTGCGCCCAGTGACCGCAACCGCCGAAGACGTGGAGCTGCGCGCGCGGGATCATCTTGAGCGCGACCAGTGCGCCGTCGAGAGGGTTGACCCGATCCTCACGGCCCCAGATCAGCAACACACGCTGACGAAGCTTGTACGCCTCGCGCCAGAGCATGCCGAGCTCGAAGTCACCGCTGGAGAAGGACTTACCCATCGCCTTGGCCGCAGCCAGCGACTCGGGAGTGCTGGCGGCAGCAAAACGTTCGTCGACGAGTTCCGGCGTGATCAGCTTCTGATCGAAGACCATGATCCGCAGGAATGCTTCGAGGTTTTCTCGGGTGGGCTGGTAGCTGAACTTTCCGAGGTTCTTGACGCCCTCGGTGGGGTCCGGCGCAAACAGGTTGACACTCAGACCGCCGGGGCCCATCAGAACGAGGCGACCCGCACGGTCCGGGTAGTCGAGCGCAAAGCGAACAGCAGCGCCACCACCGAGCGAATTGCCCAGCAGATCAACGCGACCGGTGATCTCGAGCGTGTCCAGGAGATCATTGAGCGCCGACGCACTGTGCACGAAGTACTGCGGATGCTCCGTCGGCTTGTCGGACTGCCCGTAACCGGGCTGATCGACCGCGATGACGTGAAAGCTCTTCGCCAACACCGGAATGTTGCGGGCGAAGTTAGACCACGACGACGCGCCTGGGCCACCGCCGTGCAGCAGCACGATGGTCTTGTCGTTTCCGACGCCCGCCTCGTGGAAGTGCAGTTTCAGATCGGGGCGCACTTGCGCGAACCGTGAAGTGGACTCGTAGGTGAGGGCTTCTTCGGTGGTTGTCACTGAGCCTCCTCTAGACCATCGTGTCGGTGATCGGCAGACCGAATTCGCCGGTTCCGAACATGACGTAGGCGCGTTCGGGATCGTTGGCGGCGTGGACGCGACCAGCGTGAGCATCGCGCCAGAAACGCTGGATAGGAGTGCCGTTCTGCAGCGCCGTGGCGCCGGAGTTCTCGAAGAGCTTGTCGATCGAGGCGATCGCGCGGCCCGTGGCGCGCACCTGGTCACGTCGAGCGCGCAGCCGCAGTTCCATCGGAACCTCTTCGCCCGCAAGGATCAACGCGTACTCGTCGGCGACGTTGCCGGAGAGCTGACGCCACGCGGCGTCGATGTCGCTGGACGCCTCGGCGATGCGCACCTTGGCAAACGGATCGTCCTTCGACTTCTCGCCGGCGAACGCAGCGCGCACACGCTTGCCCTGGTGCTCGACGTGCGCTTCGTAAGCTCCGTAAGCCATTCCGACGATCGGTGCCGAGATCGTCGTGGGGTGAATGGTTCCCCACGGCATCTTGTAGACCGGCGCGGTGTTGTTCTCGAGGCCCGGGGCGGTCAGTTCGCTCATCGCCCGGAAGCTCAGAACGCGATGCTTGGGAACAAAAACATCCTTGACCACAACGGTATTGGAGCCGGTTCCACGCAGACCGACCACATTCCACACGTCGTCGATCTGGTAGTCCTCGCGAGGAATCAGGTAGCTCACGAAATCGACTGCGCGGCCGTCCTTGAACACCGGACCACCGAGAACGGCCCAGCTGGCGTGGTCACAACCCGAAGACCACGCCCACGCACCGTTGACTTTGTATCCACCCTCGACTACTTCACCCATACCCATCGGGGCGTAAGAGGACGAGATGCGAACGTCAGTGTCGTTGCCCCACACGTCTTCCTGTGCCTGCTGAGAGAAGAGGGCGAGGTGCCAGTTGTGTACCCCGATGATCGAGGAGACCCACCCTGTGGAACCACACGCGCTGGCGATCTTCTTGACCGCGGAGTAGAACAGCACCGGATCGGCTTCGTATCCGCCCCACTGCTTCGGCTGCAGCAAGCGGAAGAAACCTGTTTCCTGAAGAGCCTTGATGGACTCGTCGGGGATACGACGCAGATCCTCGGTCTCCTGTGCGCGCTCGCGCAGTGCCGGCAGTAGTGCGTCGAGCCTCTGCATCACCTCGTGGCTGTCATGGTTACCCACTTCGACGCTCCCGTCTTCCTCGATCGGTTGGTTCACTTACACTTGAGACTAGAACACGTTCTCTTTTCTGTCGAGACGCTGACAAAGGTCCCGTTTGTGGCCGCAATGCTGTAACAAGTGCCCCCAAAATCTGGCGGAACCGGATCGAGTTCTATAACGTGTTCTACTAACAGCTAGAAGGGATGTGAGGTCACAATGGCGCAGATTCGCGAGATCGACGTCGGAACGGTGCAAACTCGTTTCGCCCGCGGTTGGCACTGCCTGGGTCTACTGAAGACCTTCAAGGACGGCAAACCGCACGCGATCGAGGCTTTCGGTACGAAGCTCGTGGTGTTCGCCGACAGCAAGGGCGACATCAAAGTTCTCGACGGATACTGCCGTCATATGGGTGGTGACCTCACACAAGGCGAGGTCAAGGGCGATTCCATCGCCTGCCCCTTCCACGACTGGCGCTGGGGCGGCAACGGCAAGTGCACCGGCATTCCTTATGCCCGCCGCGTGCCTCCGCTCGCACGCACCCGCGCGTGGACGACCCTCGAGCAGAACGGTCAGCTCTTCGTCTGGAACGACCCCGAGGGCAATCCGCCGCCCGAAGAGATCGTGATTCCTCGTATCGAGGGCGCGTACAGCGACGAATGGACCGACTGGACCTGGAACTCCATGGTCATCGAGGGGTCCAACTGCCGCGAGATCATCGACAACGTGGTCGACATGGCGCACTTCTACTACATCCACTACGCCTTCCCGACGTACTTCAAGAACGTCTTCGAAGGTGAGATCGCCACTCAGTACCTCAACACCACGGGCCGTCCCGACATCGGAATGGCCTCCCAGTACGGCGGCGACACGCTGCTTCGCTCCGAAGCTGCGTATTACGGACCGTCGTACATGGTCAATCCCCTGTGGAACAGCTACAGCGGATACGAGGTCGAGAGTGTTCTGATCAACTGCCACTACCCGATCAGCCCGGACTCGTTCGTGCTGCAGTGGGGCGTGACGGTGAAGAAGCCGACGGGTGTCTCCGACGAGATGGCCGACAAGTTGGCCGGCAAGTTCACCGAGGGCATCAGCGAGGGATTCCTGCAGGACGTCGCGATCTGGAAGAACAAGACCAAGATCGAGAATCCCCTTCTCTGCGAAGAAGACGGCCCCGTCTACCAGCTACGACGCTGGTACGAGCAGTTCTACGTGGACAAGGCCGACGTCACCGAGAAGATGACGCAGCGCTTCGAGTTCGAGGTGGACACCACCAAGGCAAACGAAGCCTGGCACGCCGAGGTCGAGGAAAACCTCGCACGCCAGAAGGCCGAGAAGGAAGCTGCAGCAGAAGCGGCAAAGAAGGAAGCAGAGGTCTAGTCGTGAGCGCCTCGATCGGAACCGACGCACGGTGGGCTCGTTGGGCCAAGGCACCGGACTTTGCCGGGCAAACGGAACGGCTCGAGGCGATCGCGGCCCAGACGATCGAGGACAAGCACGAATACCTCGACTCGGGTCTGCAGGAAGTCGACTGCAAGGCATGCGGCGCGTGCGTACTGGTTCGCAAGAACACGTACAAACACACCAGCGTTCAGTGGACTTCCGACCCGGCGCTGCGTTGCCACACCTTCAAAGAGGCAATTGCTTCCGGGCAGTCGTCGGCATTGAAAGACGGATGCCCGAAACTGCACGACAGCATCGCCGACGCGGTTAGGGACGGCACCATCACGGTGCGTGATCCCGAGGTCAGCTGACCTGATTGTGTAGAACGAGGGCCGACCCACGGGTCGGCCCTCGTTTTACGTTCCAGCGCCCGCGCGTCCGTCAGGCAGGCGGTCGCACCTTTCGTGCAGCCACCGCGTAGACGTCGCTCGACGTGGTGAGAGAGTTCTTTCCGCTGGCCGCCGGCACTCCCCCGCGTAGATTCACGGCCCAGTTGAGCGCACCCAGCGGTCCACACCCGCTGGCTCCCGGCGCCGCAAACACCGCATCCGAATGTGGGACTGCCGGGAACACTGCACCGGGGAACTCACCGATAGGTTCCGACGGAGGGTTTCCGGTTGTGGTCAGGTGAAGGTTGATCGGATTCGAAACCGAACCGATGTAGCAATCGTCACCGAGCAAGGGATTAGACAGTTTCAATCGAACAGGCATGGTGAGTTCCTGCTCGAGAACCTTCAGATCCGGCACTCCCACCGATTCCACCGTCGCGCTGATCTGAGTCAGTCCCAGCGGAGTATCGATCCCGAGAGCACCTCCCGGTACCGAAATCGGATTGGAATAGACCCCGTTGGACCCGTCCTGCTTGGCGACGAACGTCTCGATGAAACTGTTGTCCGGCTGGGTCGCGTATTTCACTCCGCCCGCAACCTTGAGGCTTCCGTCCGGGATCGGCACCGAAAGTGCGCCCAATTTCATGGTCCCTCCGCGAACTACGACGCTGGCGCACGTCGTCACCTCGAGATCCTCGATCGGGCACGTGCCCCAACCGTCGAAGGTCAACGGATCAACCGCTGCCGCACCGGAGGAACCGAGCGATCCGCTGCCGGAAGACCCTGACGATGATTCGTCGGCAATTGCCACACCTGCACCGGCCATGACAAATGTTGCAACTAGCGCGACTGTCGACATCACTCGAGATTTGTTGCGGCTCTTCATCTTCGAATTCCTCCACCGTTGACGGAAATTCACGAGAGCCACCCCCTGCGGATCGCACCTCGATCTACGCCCGGCACGCTACCGAGAAGTGAGACGCGGATTCACACATAACGACGATATTTCCCACCAAAGAACTACGGCGATCACGCTCGATCGAACTTCCGTCCTAGCCCGGAAACCGTATCGATCCTGTCGGCTCAGTTCGGTTCGACTGTGCCCGAACCGATGACCTGATCGAGGAACGGCCCGAACATCTCCCCCAGGTTCTCGGCGATCTGATCGGGGGTACCGAAAGACAACGTCACGTGACTGATCGCCAGACGCACTATCGTGCTGCCGAACATCTCGGCATGGATGCGGTCGACGTTCGCCCAACTGGTCATGAAGATCTCGGCCAACCTCGCGCTCGCATGTTCGAGCAGCGGAGTCCCGTCAGTGGTGACCAAGCTCAGCAGGTCGTGCTGCGGCCGGGGACCGACAATGCTGACCACCATCGGATCCCGGGCACCGGCGTCGAAGAAGGCACGAAATGCAGCCGAGACCGCGCCACGCGGATCCGAATGATGCAGCGTTACTTCGCGTTCCACTTCTTCGAGAAACTCGTCGACAAACCGGATGAGGTATCCGGACGCCAATCCCTGGCGAGACGTGAACTCCTTGTACAACGTCTGCCGGCTCATACCCGCAGCTTCCGCGATATGCGCCATCGTGATGTCGTTCCACGATTTCTCGGTCAAGAGTTCGCGTGTGGCGTCGAGCGCTGACGCACGGAGGAGTTGACGAGCTGCCTCGTGGTACGGGACACGGGCACGAGCGGTGGACATATCGGGAAGATTTCCATCGCCCGTGCTCGGTGTCAAAACGGTGGACACGCAAGCCACAGAAGTCACGAGTGCACTCAGAGCACCGGTGAGGCGACAAGACCCGCCGCAAGTTCGGTCAGATCCCTGTTTGTATCGGCGAGTACGTCGGCGCTGATGTCCGGGGAGCGTTCGATAAGGGTTCGGACGGCACGAATGTCCTTCGGCCGGCCCACGCTCACAGCACCGACGATATTTCCGTCGCGCATGCAGATCGCAGTGAAGTCATAGGAGTCCAAGTCTCCTCGAACAATCACGGTGTCGTCCGCGCCTGGCCAACCCGCTACTTGAATGTTGCGGCCGAATTGGTTCGACCAACTCCAAGGGACGGATTCGAAGGGTTCTTCCTTCCCGACGATGGTCTTGGCAACTGCAACTGCGTGGTCCTGCGCAGTGTTCCAGTGCTCACCACGGTGCATGCCGCCGAGAAAACCGTTGGGCACGTTGGCCACATCGCCGATCGCGTACACATTGTCGACGGAGGTCCGGAGGTATCGGTCTACCGAAATCCCGTTGTCCACCGCAATACCCGCAGCAGCAGCCACATCGGTATCGGGCAAGGATCCGATTGCGACGACGGCCAACTCCGCTGTCCACTCGCGTCCGTCACGCGCACGTGCGGTGACGCCGTCGGCACCCGTCGTGAGCGTCTCGAGGTCGACCCCCGTCTGCAAGGCGACGCCCGCCGAGACGTGCAGCGCGGCGATCTTCTCCGCTATCGACGGTGGAAGCAGCCTGGACAGGGGCACCGGTTGCGCTTCGAGAACCTGCACACTGCAACCCAAGTCGCGTGCCGTTGACGCCACCTCCGATCCGATCAAGCCACCGCCGACCACCAATAGCGAGGATCCTTCGATCAGCTGGGATTGCAAGCGTCGCATGTCTGCGATATCCCGAAGATAGTGAACGCGCTCGGAATCTTCCGCGGCCAACCGTCGGGACCGTCCACCCGTGGCAAGAATCAGAACGTCGTAGTCGATGCTGTCACCGTCGGCTAAAAGTACTGTGCGGGAATCTGTGTCGATACTCGTGACAGTTGCGCCGATCCGAAGATCGATACCCTGCTCGTTCCAGAAAGTCGACGGCCGCAACCGAACCCGATCGAACGACGCTTTCCCGGACAGTAGCTCCTTCGACAGCGCTGGGCGGCGGTACGGCTCCTCAGGTTCGCTTCCGATCAGGATGATGCTGCCGCCGAACCCTTCCTTGCGCAGGGCCTGCGCGGCACCGGAACCGGCGATGCCCGTGCCCACGATCACGACGGTGCGTGTGTCGGGCTCGCTGACCGCTGTCATCAGCGGTCCACCTCCACCATTTCGAAATCGACTTTGGCGGCACCACAATCAGGGCAGGACCAGTCTTCGGGAATCTCGTCCCAGCGAGTACCCGGCTCGATACCGTCGTCGGGCCAGCCGATCGCTTCGTCGTATTCGAACCCGCACTGGAGGCAGCGGAACAATTTGTAAGCAGTGGCAGTCTCGGACATCGGTTTTCCTTTCACCGGTGGGTATTTCGATCAGGATTGCGTGACGAGGGTGAAGTCGACCTTCTCGCGGACGCCGCAGTCGGGGCAGCACCAGTCGTCCGGAATACTCGACCACGGCGTGCCGGGCGGAAAGCCTTCTCGCGCAGCGCCTGTCGATTCGGTGTACGTGTAGTCGCAGATCGGGCAGATGTAGGCGTTCATGCGTTCACCCCGTAGGCTGCGAGGATCTTGGCCCGCTTCTTCGGCGCGATGTTGACCTGGGTGATGTCACCTCGGTAGTGCTCGAGAACGCGGTGGTCCATCACCTTGCGCCACAGGGGCGGGACTGTTGCGAGCATGATCATGCTGGCGTAGCCGCTCGGGAGCTGAGGGGCCTCTTCCATACTGCGAAGCGCTTGGTAGCGCCGTGTCGGATTCGCATGATGATCGCTGTGCCGCTGCAAGTGATAAAGGAAGACGTTGGTGCAGATGCGATCACTGTTCCAGCTGTGCGCCGGCGTGCATCGCTCGTACCGTCCGCTTGCGGTTTTCTGACGTAGGAGTCCGTAGTGCTCGAGGTAGTTGATCGCTTCGAGCAGCGAAAACCCGATGAACGCCTGGATCACGAGGTACGGCGCGATGCCGATCCCGAACACTGCAAGCGCGACACCGAACAGAACAACCGACATGAGCCAGGCGTTGAGCACGTCGTTCTTGATGCTCCAGTGCGTGGTGCCCAAACGCTCGAAGCGGGTCTTCTCGAGATGCCACGCCGACTTCAATCCCCCGCCGACGCTGCGCGGCCAGAAACCGTAGAGGGTCTCACCGAAGCGCGAGGTCGCCGGATCTTCCGGAGTCGACACTCGCACATGGTGGCCACGGTTGTGCTCGAGGTAGAAGTGACCGTAAGCACTCTGTGCGAGAACGATTTTGGACAACCAGCGCTCGACGCTCTCCTTCTTGTGCCCGAGTTCATGGGCTGTGTTGATGCCGATTCCGGCCGTCACACCGATCGTCACTGCGAGTCCGATATTGGAGAGAACGCTCAAATCCCAACGCGCCCAGATGTAGCAGGACAGGAAGAAGGCCGTGTACTGCAGCGGCAGATAGGCGTAGGTGCACCACCGGTAGAAGCGGTCGTTCTCGAGTTCGTCGATCACCTCGTCGGGCGGATTCTTCCCGTCCTCACCCGCCAGGATGTCGATGACGGGAATGAGAGCAAACGCGATCAGTGGGCCGGTCCACCAGAAGACATTCCATCCGGTGGCGGTAACAAGCCCCACGGCGATGAAAGTTGCCGATGACGGAATCAGCGCCAGCAGCCACAAGTAGCGTTTCCGGTCTCTCCAAGTTGCGAGCCGACCATCTGGCTCGGTGTACACCAACGCCGCCATCGAATTCTCCAGTTCTCGTTCGGATCAGTGAGTGCGTCCTGCGCGGTAATCCGCGACACGAACAACATCTATGTATAGAGAGTGGACAAATGATAGCGTTTTGTCAACGATTTTTGAGGTAAAAGTTTTACAAACACGCAGATTTGTACATCACTTGGATGTGGCGGCAGATCAGCGTTCAAGGAATCGAGGGCGCAAAAGTGCGCCGAAAGGCGCTCGCGCCTCAGGCGGAACGTAGGCCGCCTCGCCATGCCGGGAATACAGGTGGTCGTCCTCGTATCGCGGAAATACGTGGACGTGGTGGTGCCAGACGTCCTGGTTGCCCGCCGGTTCGTTGTGCTGCCGGGTCGAGACGCCGTCGCAGCCGTAGGCTTCACGAATTGCAACAGCCACGGCCTGAACCAGGTCGAAAACCGAGTGCCCGACGCTCGTGGGCAAAGTGTAGAGATTCTCGAAGTGCTCGATCGGCGACACAAGTACGTGGCCGGGGTTGCCCGGCCACCACTTCGGGGAAATCCGAGCGATTGCGTGGTCGGTTCGAGCAACCAGGTCGGTCGACGAGTTGTGCTCGTCGAACTCGCCCAGCGCGAAGCGACAGAACGGGCACCGGTACCCCGGCGGCTCATGATGCAACTCGCCTGCCTTCACGTCGCGATCTTCCCACGACCTCAACGTCTGCAACCCGTGCGGAAAGCCCCAAAATGCCCGATCTGCGCGAATTTCCCCAAAACAAAAGTTCGCGTACCCATACTGAAATGACCGACTGTCCCCGACGTGAGTGGGTCCTCATGGATACCGACGTATTGGTAGCGGGCGCCGGCCCGATCGGATTGACCACCGCGATCGAGCTGCGCAGACGCGGTATCTCCTGTCGAATAGTCGACCCCCTCGACGAACCGCGGCAATACGCGAAAGCCGTCGGGATTCAGCCACGCACTCTCGAACTCTTCGAGAACATGGGGGTGCTCCGCCAGGCACTCGACGCCTCGACATTGATGCGCGGTCAGATCATGTACACGAACGGCGTCGAGGTCGGCCGCGTCGACCTCACCCTCCCCGACGACGTTCCTTACTGGTTTCTCTGCCTGCCTCAGTACTCGACGGAGCGCATCCTCACCGAGCGCCTCGCCGAATTGGGAACAACCGTCGAACGCGGAGTCGGCCTCACTGCATTCGAACAGTCCGACGACGCCGTCACCTGCACCCTCAGCGACGGCAGCACTGTGACAGCCCGGTACCTGGTGGGTTCCGACGGCGCGCACAGCGTGGTCCGCAAAGGGCTGGGCCTGAGCTTCGAGGGCGGCGCGTTTGCCGAGAGCTACATGCTCGGCGACGTCGAAGTCGACTGGTCGATACCCAGCGGCTACTCCGTCCGCGCCAACCACACCGCCGACGACGGAACCACCGACGACCTACTCGTCTGCATCCCACTTCCCGGACACAAGCGGTACCGCATGTCGATGCTCGTTCCGGACGAGTTGATGCCGGACGAATCGTCGAACAAAGCCGCTGTACAACACGGTTTTTCAACCGGCAAGACACCTGAACTCCATCACATCCAGGCTGTGCTCGACAGACTGTCCCCAGAACCGACAACCGCCTCGATGCTGCGATGGTCCTCGGTCTTCCGCATCAGCCACCGCATCGTCGACGCTTACGGTCGCGGACGGGTTTTTGTCGCCGGCGACGCCGCGCACATCCATCCCCCGACTGGCGCGCAGGGCATGAACACCGGGATCCAGGACGCCCACAATCTTGCGTGGAAGATAGCGCTCGCCGTCAAAGGTGTTGCGAAAGCGGATCTTCTCGAGACCTACGATGCCGAAAGACGGCCGGTCGGTGAAGAAGTCGTCGGGATGACCGTCCGAAATGCTCGAGAAGGAATCGGTTCGGGAGAGTCTTCCATCGACACGGCAATGCGGCGCCAGGCTCAATTGTTGATCGACTACTCGGAGAGTCCGCTGAACACCGGGCGTAATTCTTCGAGTCCACACGTTCAACCGGGCGAGCGTGCACCCGATGCACGCGGAATGCGCCGAGACGGTGTGCAGTATCCAATTC
This sequence comes from Rhodococcus sp. NJ-530, assembly GCF_003860625.1. Lineage (NCBI taxonomy): Bacteria > Bacillati > Actinomycetota > Actinomycetes > Mycobacteriales > Nocardiaceae > Rhodococcus > Rhodococcus sp. NJ-530. Next base: position 831,169 of record NZ_CP034152.1, on the reverse strand, counting down.
GGTTGTTCGACTTGCTGTCAGGAGTCGACCACACGTTACTGCTGACTTCGGACGGATCCGCGGAGAGCATCAACAGCTTGGAGAAGGTCGCCGACGCCGCAATTCGATCAGCGCACGGCTTGCTGGACGTCTACGCGATAGTGCCACCGGGAACCGTGACCGTCGACTCGCTGGTGCCGATCATCGAGGACAACGCCTCGCACCTGTGCGCCGCGTATGGGGTCGAAGGTACGGCGGCGCTGGTCATTCGCCCCGACGGTTACCTCGGATTCCGTGGTCACCCGGAGAACGTTTCCGATTACTTCACGAAAGTGTTTGCCGTCAATCAGGAATGAGCGAAGCGAACATCAACCGAATCTCGGGCGAGAGCTTCATCAACTCGACGTATCCACCCAACGGCCCGGCATCGAGGTAGGAGAACTCCATGCCGGCGCCCTCTACCCGACCTTGTTGCACCACCGACATTCCGCGACGCTCGGCCTCGAGCAACGTCGCCTCGTAATCGCCTGGAACCCAAGCCATGTGATGAACTCCGACGCCGTGAGTCTCCAGGAACTCCGTGTACAGGTTGCGTCCGGACACTGGTTGGATCAACTCGAGCTGTTGGCTGCCCGCATATCCGATCGACACGTGAACGACATAGTCCGCGGGCTCACCTCGATACGTTGTGCTCTCGGGACCAAAGGCGATGTCTGGCATACGTAGCCATCGCTCCACTCCCCACTGCCGAGTGAACTCCTGTTCGGCGGCCTCGATGTCCTCGACCACCCAGCAGATTTGGAAGATCGGTCCCGAGACCAACGGGGTCATGCCATTTTTCCGTTGTCCACCGAGTAGACGGCCCCGTGTATCGCCGAGGCGTCGTCGGAGGCAACGAAAGCCACCATCTTCGCAACGTCCTCGGCTTCCATCAAGCCACGCGGCGAGGCAACCTTCATGACGAGGTCGAAGTCGACTCCGTCGGGGAAGGTGAATCCGGTGACTTGAGGAGTCATCATGCCGCCGGGGCAGATTGCGTTGACACGCAGAGACTTTCCGGTGAACTCCATCGCCATCGCTCGGGTCAGTCCGATGAGTCCGTGCTTGGCAGCGCAGTATCCAGCCGAGTACGCCTGCCCTTCCAGCCCCGCGATCGAGGAGACGTTCACGATGTTGCCGCCCCGTTCCAGCAAGTGCGGCAGCGCTGCTCGGGAAAGGAAGAACGGTCCGTTCAGATTGACCGCAAGGTCATGTGCCCATTCGGAATCCGCAATATCCGCCGTATGACGAAGCGAGTGCGATCCCGCCACGTTGACGAGGATGTCGATACCACCGAGTTCGTCGACACACGCTTGCACGGCCGCATCACACTGAGCGGAATCCGAGACGTCCGTCGCCGCGAAACGACGCTCTCCATCCGCGCCAACCACCTCGACCATCGACTGTCGCAGCTTTTCCTTGTCGCGGGCGATACCGAAAACCTGTGCGCCCCTGCGGTGGAGAATCTCGGTGACGGCGCGCCCCAACCCTGAGGACGCGCCGGTTACCAAGGCCACTTTTCCGGCCAGTACGTCTGCCATGGGCTAGGAAGCCGCTGCTTCGCGCTGGAGTTCCAGCGCAATGTCGATCAACTGATCTTCCTGTCCGCCGACCAACTTGCGCTTACCTGCGCGCACCAACAGTTCCGCGGACGACACTCCGTACCGCTCGGCCTGACGCTCGGCATGCTTGAGGAAGCTCGAGTACACGCCGGCGTAGCCCATCATCAGCGCTTGACGATCGAGCAGGCATTCCTGCGGCATTGCCGGGCGCACAACATCTTCGGCTGCATCGGCGATGGCGAAGAAGTCGATACCGGTCTTGACGCCGATCTTGTCGCAAACACCGACGAAGGCCTCGACCGGGGCGTTGCCGGCGCCGGCACCGAACCGACGGGTACTACCGTCGATCTGCTTGGCTCCCGCACGAACTGCCGCAATGGAATTGGCGACGCCCAGGCCCAGGTTCTCGTGGCCGTGGAAGCCGACCTGAGCGTCGTTGCCGAGTTCCTGAACCAGCGCCTCGACGCGATCGGATACCTGCTCGAGTACCAGCGCGCCGGCCGAGTCGACCACGTACACACACTGGCAACCCGCGTCGGCCATGATGCGAGCCTGCTTGGCCAGCTTCTCCGGCGGAATCGAGTGAGCCATCATGAGGAATCCGACTGTTTCGAGTCCACGCTCACGCGCGAGGCCGAAGTGCTGGATGGATACGTCGGCCTCGGTGCAGTGAGTTGCAATGCGGCAGATGGACGCACCGTTGTCCTGTGCGATGACGATGTCGTCCTTGATGCCCAACCCGGGCAGCATCAGGAAGGCGATCTTCGCGTTGGTCGCCGTCTCGACTGCAGCTTTGATCAGTTCCTGCTCGGGAGTCTTCGAGAAGCCGTAGTTGAAGGAGGATCCGCCGAGACCGTCGCCGTGAGTGACCTCGATGACCGGCACTCCGGCTCCGTCGAGGGCACCGACGATGGCTCGTACTTCGTCGACGGTGAACTGATGACGCTTGTGGTGGGAGCCGTCGCGCAGCGATGTGTCGGTGACGCGGATGTCCCAGCTCGAATCGAAATGAATCATGTCGCTCATGCCTTCACACTCAGAAGCTTCTGGGCGATTTCCTCGCCCACCTTGGTGGCTGCTGCCGTCATGATGTCGAGGTTGCCCGCGTACGGCGGCAGGAAATCGCCTGCGCCTTCGACCTCGACGAACGTGGTGACCGTTGCATAGCCACCGGAAACGACGCTCGGTTTGTCGAACTGCGGTTCGTTGAGCAACCGGTAGCCGGGCACGTACTGCTGGATGTCCTTGACGACGCGGTGAATGGAGTCGGTGATCGCGGCCTGATCGGCGTCTTCGGGGATAGCGCAGAAGATTGTGTCGCGCATGATCATCGGCGGGTCCGCGGGGTTGAGGATGATGATCGCCTTGCCGCGCTGTGCGCCGCCGATGGTCTCGATACCGCGGCTGGTGGTCTTGGTGAACTCATCGATGTTCGCGCGAGTTCCCGGGCCGGCGGACAATGATGCAACGGAGGCGACGATCTCGGCGTACGCCACGTCGACGACACGCGACACCGCGTAGACGATCGGAATGGTTGCCTGCCCACCGCAGGTGATCATGTTGACGTTGGGCGCGTCCAGGTGCTCACGCAGGTTCGCGGGCGGAACCACAGCCGGGCCGACCGCGGCCGGAGTCAGGTCGACGGCACGGATACCGGCGGCCTCGTAGCGTGGTGCTGCCTCGCGGTGCACGTATGCCGACGTCGCCTCGAAGACCAGGTCCGGTTTCTCCGCCTGGCTGAGCAACCAGTCGACGCCCTCGGCGGAGGTCTCGAGTCCCATCTTGCGGGCGCGCGCCAATCCTTCACTCTCGGGATCGATTCCGATCATCCATCGCGGTTCGAGCAACTCGGAACGCTGCAGTTTGTACAACAGATCGGTACTGATGTTTCCCGATCCGACGATCGCCACACTTGCCTTGGTCATGACTACTCCTACGTGAACTGAAGAGAGACGGAACCGAGGCCGCTGAACTCGGCTCGGAAGTTGTCGCCTGGATGAGCGTCGATCGCTCGCGTGCACGAACCCGGCAGAACGATGTCGCCGGCCTTGAGCCGAACTCCGAACGTGTCGACCTTCTGCGCCAACCACGCGACAGCGGTGACCGGGTTACCGAGAACCGCATCGCTGCGCCCCTCCGCAATCCGCTCGCCGTTGCAGGTCAGCACCGCGTCGATCGCCTTGATGTCGATGTCCGACGGGCGAACTCGTTCCTTGCCGAGAATGAACCCAGCGGAGGACGCATTGTCCGCGATGGTGTCCGAGAGGCCGATCTTCCAGTCCTTGATCCGGCTGTCGATCAACTCGATGGACGGCGCATAGGCGACAGTGGCGTCGATGACGTCTTGTTCGGTGCACCCGGCGCCCGGCAGATCTGCTCCTAGAATGAAGGCGACCTCCACCTCGACGCGGGGGAAGCAGAAGCGCGACGTGTCGACCGGACGGTCCTCGAACTCTTCCATCTCGGCGAGCAGGTGACCGTAATCTGGCTCGTCGACGCCCATCATCTGCTGCATCGCCAGTGACGAGAGTCCGACCTTGTGTCCGACTACCTTTGCGCCACCGGCAACACGACGCCTGATGTTGATGAGCTGGATCTCGTAGGCGTCGACGACGTCGATGTCCGGATACGTGGCGATCAGCGGGCTGATCGGAGCGCGATCCCGTTCCGCCGAATCAAGATGGTCGGCAAGTTCGCCGCGGATCTGCGTCGAGAGCATCGTTCAGGCCTTTCCGACTGTAGAGAATGCGGCTGCGTGCTGACCGGCTCGTCGTCCGGAGAACACGCAGTCGGCGAGCGACAAGCCGCTCACATACGAGTTGGAACAGATACCGACCGCGGTACGGCCGGCGGCGTACAGACCAGGGATACCCTCCCCGGCCTCGTTTTTCACCATGCCGGACGATTCGTCGACCACCAATCCACCGAGCGTGAGCATCGGGCACGGATTCATCATGTTGGGCTTGATCGAGACGTCGTACATCGTGAACGGCGCAGACAGTATCGGCCTGACGAAGTCCGACGGTTTACCCATCGGATCAGGTTGTCCGGCAGCGGCAGCGGAGTTGTGCGCGTCGACGGTGGCTTGAAGGCCGGCGACGTCTATCCCCGCTTTGCGGGCGACCTCGGCAATGGTGTTGCCACGCACTGCAGTACGCATCATTCCGGTGGTCTGCACCCGCTGGAACCACATCGACTGGTCACCTATCTGCGATTTCGCTTCGCGAACGAGTTCGGAATCTGCCAGCAGCCAACCGATTCCGCTGCTCTTCTCCGCCATCGCCTGACCGAGAGCGGCACCGTAACGGGACTCGTCGACGATTCGCGCACCGGATTCACCCACCAAAATGGAACCGAGAAAAGCACTCGGCGGGACGATGAATCGCCAGGCGGACACATTGCCGAGCTTGTCGGTGGCTCCCCCGGCTTCGATACCGAGGTTGATGCCTTTGCCGTCGTCCCCGGACGTGCCGAGCGGGATACCGCCCTTGTAGGCGGGGGCATGGGTGCGCATCATCTCGCGATTGGACACGAAGCCGCCGGCGCTCAGGATCACGCCGCCGCGCGCCTGGATGCGAATCCGCTTGGCGTGCTTCTTCTCGATCTTCGCGATGAGTGCGTCGAGAATCGTGCGCAACTGCGGCGCGTAGACGCCGGGCTTGGAGGACAGGGAGCCGAGCGTCGCGTGACGGCGACGAACTCCGGCAGGTGCGTCACGCAGCGTCAGTGCTTCGACGCCGATCACCCGGCCGTCCTCGATGATCAGCCGGTCCGCTCGCGTCTGGCCGAGCAACTGGACGCCCTTCGCCTCCGCGGACTTCGCGAGCGGGCCGTACAGCATCTTTCCCGACGTGCCACGCCCCTTGGCGCGATGACCACGCGGAGCAGGTTTTGCGATGTCACGGAACCCGCCGGCCGATTCGCTACCCGAGAAGTAGAGGTAGTGCTTGTTGCTCGGGTACGACGTCTTGTACGGACAGAGTGAGGCCTCGAACGGCACGCCGTGACTGCGCAGCCAGTCGATCGACGCCGGGCTCTCGTCGACGAACCGGCGCAGAGTCTGCAGCGTCACCGCGTCACCGACCTCGCGGTTCAGGTAGGCGAGCATGGCTTCGGGACTGTCCTCGACACCGGCTTCCTTTTGAATCACGGTGCCGCCGCCGGCGTAGTAGATTCCTCCGGAAATCGTGCTGGCCCCACCGCCGAGCGCTCGGTCGATCGCCAAAACCGACGAACCGGCCGCTACCGCTTCGAGCGCCGCACTGGCGCCCGCCACACCGAACCCGACCACAAGGACGTCAACCGAAGTATCCCAGGTCACACCGCACCATCCTCAATCTCACTGCAACGTGTTTCGTTATCAATGACAACGTCCGGAAATACTTCCTGGCAGAAAGCATGGACTGACACCCCCATCATTCTATAACGTGTTCTACATGAGCAAGCAGGAATACGACATCGTCGTCGTCGGCAGTGGTGCCGCAGGTATGACAGCGGCCTTGACCGCAGCCCACCAGGGCTTGAGTGTGGTCATCGTGGAGAAAGCCGCCCACTACGGCGGATCGACCGCCCGTTCCGGTGGTGGGGTCTGGATCCCCAACAACGAGGCACTTCAAGCGGACGGTGTCACCGATACACCGGAGGCCGCACGTTCCTACCTGCACAGCATCATCGGCGACGTTGTCGCTCCCGAACGCATCGACACCTATCTCGAGCGCGGTCCCGAGATGCTCTCGTTCGTGTTGAAGAACAGCCCGCTCGAGCTGCAGTGGGTTCCCGGCTACTCCGACTACTACCCGGAAGCACCCGGCGGACGCCTCGGTGGCCGCAGTGTCGAGCCCACCCCGTTCGACGGCAACAAGTTGGGCGCCGACCGCAAGAACCTCGAGCCCGACTACGTCAAGGCCCCAAGAACTTCGTCATCACCCAGGCCGACTACAAGTGGCTCAACCTGCTGATGCGCAATCCTCGCGGACCCCTGCGCGCCATGAAGGTCGGCATGCGATTCCTCGCAGCGAAGGCCACCAAGAAGGATCTACTGGTTCGCGGCCAGGCACTGGTCGCCGGTATTCGACTCGGACTTCAGTCCGCCGGAGTACCCATCCTGCTGAACACCCCGCTGACCTCCCTGTACACCGAAGACGGCGCTGTTCGCGGCGTCAACGTCATCGTCGACGGCGAGGAGCAGGTCATCCGCGCTCGCCACGGAGTCGTGTTGGGATCCGGCGGATTCGAGCACAACAAGGAAATGCGTGAGAAGTACCAGCGCGCACCTATCGGCACCGAATGGACCGTCGGCGCGAAGGCAAACACCGGCGACGGTATCCGCGCAGGCCAAGAAGTGGGCGCTGCAGTCGATTTCATGGACGACGCCTGGTGGGGCCCGTCCATTCCGCTGACCGGCGGACCGTGGTTCGCTCTCTCCGAGCGCACCCTCCCGGGCTGCATGATGGTCAACATGTCGGGCAAGCGCTTCGGCAACGAGGCTGCTCCGTACGTCGAGGCGACCCATGCGATGTACGGCGGTGAGTACGGTCAGGGCGAGGGCCCCGGCGAGAACATCCCGACGTGGATGATTCTCGATCAGCGCTACCGCAACCGCTACACGTTTGCCGGTATCACTCCCCGCTCCCCCTTCCCGGCCGCTGGCTCAAGGCCGGCATCGTGGTCAAGGCGGGAACCATCGCCGAATTGGCAGAGAAGACAGGGCTTCCCGTCGCATCGCTGACCGAAACCGTCGATCGGTTCAACGGCTTCGCGCGCAACGGCAAGGACGAGGACTTCGGACGCGGTGACAGTGGTTACGACGCGTACTACGGCGATCCCCGACTGAAGAACCCCAGCCTCGCCGAAATCAGCAAGGCTCCGTTCTACGCCATCAAGATGGTTCCGGGTGACCTCGGCACCAAGGGTGGTATCTGCACCGACGTCAACGGCCGAGCACTACGCGAAGACGGAAGCGTCATCGACGGCCTCTACGCGGCTGGCAACGCGAGCGCTCCGGTCATGGGCCACACCTACGCCGGACCAGGCGCGACCATCGGTCCCGCAATGACTTTCGGTTACTTGGCCGTACTCGACATCGTCGAGCGTGCGAAGAAGGCCGAGACAACCGAAGCACCTGCAGCTGAAAAGACGGCGGTCGACCATGCCAATTGATCCGAAGATCGCACTCGGCGCCGAGCTTGCGCCACAAGAGTTCTCGTGGACCCCGTCGGACGTACAGCACTACCACTTGGCCCTGGGGGCAGGTGCTCGTCCGCTTGATCCGAACGAGCTTCGATACCTCGACGACGAAAAGCCTCAGGTACTACCCACCTTTGCCACCGTCGCCGCCAACTTCCACGCCACCGAAGCACCGAAGGTGTCGTTCCCCGGCGTCGAAATCGATCTGGCGAAGGTAGTCCACGGGAGCCAGGAAGTCACTGTCCATCAGCCGATCCCGGCAAGTGGAAGTGGCCGCACCACAACTCGAATCGCCGAGGTCTGGGACAAGGGCAAGGCCGCGGTGATCGTGCAGGAATCCGTCACGGTCGACGCCGAGGGCAACCCGCTGTGGACAGCTCGCTCGTCCATTTTCGCCCGCGGCGAGGGTGGTTTCGGGGGTGAACGTGGTCCGTCGGAGTCGATTACGCTTCCGGATCGCGAAGCAGATGAGACAGTGGTGACGCCTGTGCTTCCACAGCAGGCTTTGCTGTACCGGATGTGTGGTGATCGGAATCCGTTGCACTCGGATCCGCAATTCGCCTCCGCGGCAGGCTTTCCAGCGCCTATCCTGCATGGACTGTGTACTTACGGAATGGTCTGCAAGACCGCAGTGGATACCATGCTCGACGGCGACAGCAGTCGGGTAGCCGGATTTCGGGCCCGCTTTGCCGGGGTCGTATTTCCCGGCGAGAACTTGAGTATCCAGATCTGGAAAGACAATGGGCGACTCCTGATCTCAGCTTCCGTACTGGAGCGCGAAGCTCCTGCCCTGGCTGACGTAGTTCTCACTCTTGTCTGATACCAACCTGTCTGATACCCACCTGTTAGAACTCACCGTAGTTCTCGAACCCGATGGAGTAGCCCGAAGATGACGGCACAAGACGAAAAGTTCCGACTGTCCCGACGAGGTTTCATGGCCGCTGGAGCCGGCGCCGTGGCAGCGACCGCATTCGCCGGCTGGACGCCGGCCTACGCCGTCCCCGCCGGCTCTTCCGGCTCCGCGGGTGGTCCCGTGTCCACCCTCACGCCGCCGCCTGCCTTCCCCGAAGGCATCGCGCTGTACCAGCAGGCATATCAGAACTGGTCCAAGGAGATCATGCTCGACGCGATCTGGACCTGTTCGCCCAAGACGCCCGAAGACGTAGTCCGCCTCGCTAACTGGGGTCATGCCAACGGCTACACCATTCGTCCCCGCGGCGCCATGCACGGCTGGACGCCGCTGACCATCGTCAACGGTGCGCCGGTCGACAAGGTCATCCTCGCCGACACCACGGTCCACCTCACCGGAGTCTCCGTCAACGCCGGTGGCAGCCCAGCCACCGTCACCGCAGGACCCGGCGCGACCCTCGACGCCATCACCACCGCACTGCAGGCACAGGGCCTCGGGTTCGCGAACCTGCCGGCGCCGGGTGTGTTGACCATTGCCGGCTGCCTCGCCGTCGACGCTCACGGCGCAGCTCTCCCCGCCGAAGGCGAAGCACACGTTCCCGGACAGACTTTCGGCTCACTCTCCAACCTCGTCACCTCCCTGACCGCAGTGGTCTGGAACGGCAGCGAGTACGCACTGAAGACGTACGCGCGTAGCGACGCGGCGATCAAGCCGCTGCTGACTCACCTCGGACGCACCTTCCTCACCTCCGTCACCTTGCAGGCCGCCCCCAACTACCGCATGCGCTGCGTCAGCCACACCGACATCGGTTGGCAGGAACTCTTCGGCGCCCGCGGAGCGTCCGGACGCACCTTCGAGAAGTTCGTCCGCGAAAACGGTCGCGCAGAAGCAATCTGGTACCCCTTCACCGAACGCCCGTGGATGAAGGTGTGGTCACTTGCCCCCACCAAGCCGCCGTTCTCGCGTGAGGTGACCGGACCGTACAACTACATCTTCTCCGACAACCTCCCGGAGCCGGTCACCGACATGATCGGCCAGATCAACTCCGGAAACCCGGGCATCGCACCGGCATTCGGGCAGATCATGTACGCCACCACCGTTGCCGGACTCGCCGCGACGTTCTCCAACGACCTGTGGGGATGGTCCAAGGACGTCCAGTTCTACATCCGGGCCACCACCCTGCGCCTGACCGAGGGCGGCGGAGCCGTCATCACCTCTCGCGCCAACATCGGCCAGGTCATCCACGACTTCACCCAGTGGTTCAACGGCCGCATGGAGTACTACCGCTCCATCGGACAGTTCCCCCTCAACGGGCCCGTCGAAATCCGTTGCTGCGGCCTCGATCAACCGTCGGATGTCGAGGTCGACTCGGCAGGCGCCCCCACCATCTCGGCCATGCGCCCTCGCCCCGACCATCCGGAATGGGACACCGCCATCTGGCTCAACGTCCTCGGCGTCCCCGGAACCCCCGGCATGTTCGCGTTCTACCGCGAAATGGAACAGTGGATGCGTAATCACTACAACAACAACGACGCCACCTTCCGCCCCGAGTGGTCCAAGGGCTGGGCGTTCGGCCCCGACAAGCCGTACACCGACACCCCGATCATCACCCAGGGCCTCCCCCAGACCTACCGCGACGGCGTCCCATCGAGCGACAACTGGGACACCGCCAACGCCGCATTCAACGCGTTGGATCCGCACAAGGTCTTCAGCAACACCTTCCTGGACCAGTTGCTGCCTTAGGGTTCAAGTACTGAGCGCACACTCTGACAACTCGACGGTCGTCGCCACTCCCCTTACTTTCGGGAGTGCGGCGGCCGTCGTGCGTTGCAGTGAGCGGGATGAAGGAGTCCCCCCGCATCCCGACGAGGCAGCTGCCTCAATCGCGATCAGGATGGATCGCCTCGTGCATACTTTCCACTGCCCTGGCGTGAGTTGAGAGCTCGGACCGAGCCGACCGAATCGTGGCGCTGTCGCTGCGTGCCCCCGGCTCGGACGACGACGAGTCCTCTCCGGGGTTCGGCGCGCCATCAGCTGGATGCTCGGAGGAGCCGGTGCGCTCTTCCCTCTCCGCGCGGGCGCGCAACAACGACTCGGACTTCGGGGTATTTCGCATCGGAGCATTGTCCCAGATCCATCTCCTATGACTCACATGGAGCGCTCTCACCCCCGGCGACCAGGCCGTTCCTGAATATCAACACCTAGAATGTTCGCAACAAAATATCTACAGCGGTCAGGGTAGACATTCTCGCGAGGCTGTTGTATCTTTTTTCTCGTAGCAAGGAACGAGTCAAGAGATGCGGGAGAGATGAACTACCCGCAAGCAGTACCGCAGGGCAGGGACGTGCCGGGGCCGAATTCGTGTGTGAGTGTGTAGTCGGACCCGGCACCCCCCTTTCAAAGCGGCTACCGGATGTCTTGTGCGAGTCCGGAAGTTCGAAAGAATGCAGTTATGTAAGTAAGTTCAACCCCATCCGGCCCCCGGCGCTCCTCGCGCCGGGGGCCCCGTCCGTTCAGCGAAAGAAGCGAGCCATTCCGGCAGATACACCACCGGGGGACCCCTCCGGCAGATTCGACGACGAGAACTATCCTGCGTACAGCATGGGACATGCGGCCGAGATCCTCGGTGTCAGGCAAGCTTTCCTTCGTAGCCTCGATGCCGCGAAACTGCTTACCCCACAACGCTCTGAGGGCGGACATCGCCGCTACTCCCGCTACCAGCTGCGCATCGCAGCCCGCGCGCACGAACTCGTAGCCAACGGCACGGCGCTCGACGCGGCTTGCCGCATCATCATCCTCGAAGACCAACTCACCGAAGCCCGTCGCATCAACGCCGAGCTTCAGCAAGCGCAGGACCTGCGAGAGGAACCGGACGCGGCACCCGAATGAGGACTGCACTGGAACAGCAGTTGCGCCTATACGGTCGATCTGACCCCTCCTCCTTCCAACTGCGGTAAATTCGGCCAATTGGGACATTGCTCGGCGTCGGTTGCTCGATTTCCACATCGAAGGGATCGCAGGCATGACTTCCTCCCACCACCGCGCTCGGGTGCGGCTGTCTGCTCTGTCGATCGCCTTGACCGTTGCCATTGCAACCGCTGCGTGCAGTTCCGACGATGACTCCGCAACAAACACGGGCAGCGCCTCTCCCAGCACCTCGAGCAGTCGGGAATCCACCGAGATCACGGACATCGTCCGCCGCCAAGTGGCCGACTTGGGCCTCAGTGCCGCTGTGTTCGGGGTGTGGCGAGGCGACGACGAAGTTGCTCTCGGCGCCGTCGGAGAGTCCCCTGTCGGAGTTCTGGCGACAACCGACATGCAGTTGCGCGTCGGCCAACCGATGGAACCGATGCTCTCGACAGTCCTGCTGCAACTCGACGAAGAGGGAACGCTTCCCCTCGATCAACCGATCGCGAAGTGGGAACCGAACTTTCCACGCGCAGACACCATCACTCCGCGAATGCTGGCCAACAGCACGTCGGGCATCTCCGACTACGTGACCGATCCACAGTTCCTCAAACTCTTCACGGACAACCCGATGAAGGGCTGGACTTCTCGAGAGATCCTGGATCTTGCCAACTCCCGCTCGCCGTTGTTCGAACCCGGCACCAGTTGGGCGTACGCGCACAGCGACCTGACGCTGCTCGGCGACGTCATGGAGAAAGCGACTGGAAAACCGCTGGGCGAACTACTTCAGCAGCGCGTCTTCGATCCACTCGGGATGGATCACAGCAGCGTTGTACTCACGTCGCAGATGGACGAACCGATCCTGCACGGTTACACCAATGAACGTGGAGTATTCGAAGACTCCACTTTCTGGAATCCGACGGCGTTCCTGCACAGCGGAAACATGAACGCGCCTGTCGCCGACGTCGGAAAGTGGGTGCGCGCGCTGGGAACGGGAGAGTTACTATCCGACAAGGCTTTCGAGCAGCAGATGGCGCCGACGACTGCGGGCTTGGGAAGTATGACGGCGGACAAGTTCTTTTCCTTCGGGACCGGGCACCTCGACGGCTGGCTGGTGATGAACCCGTCGTACGGCGGTTACAACGGTCTCGCGCTCTACTACCCCGACTCGAAGACGACGATCGTCGTCTACGCCACACTCGGGCCGACAACCAACGCGGACCTCAACAACGCCGTGTCGATGGGGAAGGAGATCGGAACCCTCCTCGAGCCGGATCACCCGCCGCAGGTACCGACGCCGTGACGCCCCACACACGCTGGTAGTAAACAGCGCCGGTCGGCAACTTCCTGTTTACGCACGGATTACCTCCAGGACTTATCGCCCCATCACCATTCTCTTCAGTACCGAACGAAACGCGTCGGACCGCGGGTTGTCTCGCCAGTGAACGAGAACGTAGATAGATGGGGACAGGCCCGATGAGGAAATACGCGATGTCAGTGGCATGCACGGTTGCAGTCACAGCGGGGGTGACTCTTGTGATGTCGGTACCTGCCGGAGCGGACCCGAATGACGGTGGGTCGTGCCCGGCCGGTGCGGTATTCGCGGTCGGCGGAACGTGGGATCCGACGGGACAAACGACGCAACCCGTCACCGATCGCTACGTGGCCCAGGGTTACGCCTCCAAGCCGGTGACCTACCCCGCCAGCTTCTGGCCGCTCGGCGATCAGACGTACGACCAGAGCGTTGCCGCCGGCGCCCAGACGCTTCGCACCGAAGTCAACGCTTTCCACGCTCAGTGCCCGGGCAGCGAGATCGTCGTCACCGGATACTCACAGGGAGCACGGATTGCCGGCGACGTTCTCGGTGACATCGCACGTGACGGATCCATTCCCCAATCGCAAGTCGAAGGCGTCCTCTACGCCGACCCTCGCAACTCGGCCGGGGGCATCGAAACCGTAGTGCCCAATGTCGTTCCGGGAGCGACGATGTCCGGAGCACGCGGCGGATTCGGAGACATCGCAGTGCAGGAAGTCTGCATCGAGGGTGACGGCATCTGCAACATGCCCAAGCCGCGTGATGCGCCCGAGGTGTTCGTGGATTCGGTCTTCGGCTACTTCACGAAGCACAACACCTACACGCCGATGATGTCCGAGCCCGCTCCGCCTGCTCCCCCGGCGCTGCCGCAGACACCGTCGGTGCCACTGCAACCGGCTGACGTCGCCACTGCGATCGTGACACGGGTCGTCGAGAACATCACTCCGTATCTGAGCGCTGCACTCGCCACCGTGCTGACGAAGTAACGCGACACCGCTTGTTCGGCTGACTGAAAGTCGACCGATTCGTACAAGTCGAGGACCACCCGCGCCGTGCACCATCGAATACATGCTCACCTTCATCGTCAGATACGGGTACGTCCCGTTCATGCTCTTGGGAATCAACGGAGCCGCAATCGCGCTGGCGGCATCCGGCGCGCCGAAATGGTCACTGGTGGCATTGATTCTCTTCGCAGTGGTCTGCTCTTTCGCGGCCGAACGGACGCTTCCCTACGAATCTTCGTGGAATGCCCCCGGACCGGACAGGTTTCGCGACGCGGTCCATGCGTTTGTCAACGAATCTCTCATCCTGGTCAGCGTCGCGGTCATCCCGTTGATGGCAGCGGTGATTCCGTTCGACGGGCTGTGGCCGATCGGTCTTCCGTTTGTCGTTCAGGTCGTCTTCGCAGTGTTGGTTGCCGATTTCGGCATCACCGTCGTGCATTTGATCAGCCACAAGGTTGGATGGTTGTGGCGTTTCCACGCGGTTCATCACAGCCTCGAACGGTTCTACGGTATGAACGGACTGATGAAGCACCCCGTACATCAGACTTTCGAAACCGCCGGTGGCGTCCTGCCACTGATCCTCCTCGGGATGCCCGTTCCAGTTGCCTCGGCGCTCGCGGTTTGTGTCGCTGTCCAACTCCTGCTTCAGCATTCGAATGCCGACTACCGCATCGGCCCCCTGCGCCCGATACTCGCCCTCAACGCCGGCCACCGATTCCATCACCTGAAGTGGGCGGGAATCGGTGACGTCAATTTCGGTTTGTTCACTCTGATCTGGGATCACCTGTTCCGCACTTATTCTTTCGATCCGGAAAAGCGATTCAGCAGTGACGATCTCGGAATGGCGGCCAAGCCCGACTACCCGAACGACTACCTCGGCCAGTTGGCCGAACCGTTCCGGAGACAGAACTGACGGACGATCGGTGGAGATTCAGCCCGCGAGTACCCGTCGCATGACGGGCTTGGCTGCAAACGCACTGGCCAACACCAACGCGATCCCCACAGCCAGGGTGACGCCCAACTGAACCAGCGCCATCGGAGTGGTCAATACGGCTGCCCCTGCCAGCGGGAAGAGGAACAGCAGTGCAGCGCCGGCGCCGGCCAGTGCCATCACCACCACGGGAGTGCGAACGTGCCGCATGCGGGCGCTGTCCATCACCTCGACAGGTGTACCGGCCAGAGTCAGACTCCGATACAGCTCACGGTTGTCGAGGATCCCGGATACCTGGGTGAGCGCAGACGAGATTGCCGCCAAAGTGAATGTTGCTCCGAGAGTGAACAACACCCCGGTTCTCATGTCCGCGAACAGGAACTCCTGCCCTGGCTGCAAATCCTGCCCTTCCCCGTTGCCGATCGCGGCGAGGAGAGATGTGCCTGCGGCAACAAAGCTGGCCATCGTCACACCGCTGACCGTGCGCCACACAGCCTTCGGATTATCCAAGACCCGACGCGCCGCAATCAGCGAAGCACCGTCTTTGGCGCATTTGAGCATGATCCGTCCAAGCAGCGAAATGACGAACGGACCGACCAACGCAACAACGCCGAAGCAGAGACCAAGGCCCACCAGGATTGCCGCGATGCTTGCCGCGGAGCCCCCGAATGCACTCCATCCCACAAGAACCCCCACCCCAGCCACCGCGAAGATCATCTTCGGTGCGGCGCTGGGATTGCCCGCCGTGACGCCCAACGGGCTCACGAACACCTGGCGCATCCCGAGCATCGACGTCAAAGCAGCCAGGATGGTCATTCCGAATACGATGCCCACCAGCGGAAGTGCGCCTACCCAAAGCTCACTCCACTCGAATGTCCGACCTTGAAATCTCAAGAGAGCTACGAGCGGCAACGCGAGGAGGTATCCCACCACACCGATCAACGCACCGGCCAAGCCCTGGATACCCGATTCCGCAGCGCACAGCGCAACGATCTGGCGAGGGGTGGATCCGATGAGTCGCAGCGAGGCAAGTCGTTCGTCGCGACGGTGCGCGCCCAAGCGGGCCGCCGCCAGGCCGAGAGTGACGGCTGGAACGATCATCAACACCGAAGCAACCCCTGCGAGTGCTAGGTACGCCTCGGCTTCGGGTTCGCTCGATCTGCCCGCAAATGCACCGTAGCCGCCGAGCACCGTCAGCAACAACGTCGTCGAGGCGGCAAAGGCCGTTACGGGAAGCGCGAAGGTACTCAAGGCCTTTCGGCCTTCACCTCGCACCGTCATCAATGCAACGCGCGCTGTGGCCTTCATGCCGCCACCTGTGTCCCGACGAGCGAACCGGCCTGCATCATCATCGTGCGATCACACCACCGAGCGACTTCGGCATCGTGAGTGACGACGACCAACGCAGAACCGATCTGTTGAGCCGAATCACGCAACACCCTCATCACTTCCCAACTCGTCTGCGCGTCGAGGGCACCGGTCGGCTCGTCTGCGAAGAGAACGGCGGGTTTGGTCACCAACGCTCGCGCAATCGCCACACGTTGCGACTGACCACCCGACATCTGACCCGGGCGACGGTCCTGCAGACCGTCCAGTCCCAATGGCGCGAAGAAGCCGTGCGCCGTCCGCTTGGCTTCGGCGATAGACAACCCGTTGAGCACCAAGGGCAAAGCGACGTTCTCGATCGCCGGAAGCTCCGGTAACAGTTGGCCCGATTGAAAAACGAACCCGTACGACTCCCGTCGGAGCCGGCTGCGGTCGTTCTCACCGAGGTTCTCGATATGCCTGCCGCTCAGCAAGATTGCTCCCGAGTCGGGCTTGACGATTCCTGACATGCAATGCAGCAGTGTCGACTTCCCCGATCCTGAAGGACCCATGATGGCCGTGGCAGTACCGGCGCGCACTTCCAGCGATACACCTCGGAGCACCGGAACGTCGCCGTACGACTTGCCCAGCGCGTGGACCGACAGGACTGCGGGTGCTTGTGCGTTGTTCATGATTCCACCTTCTCGTGAACCCTTCGCGAACACATCGGCCCAGCGCACGATCTTCGGACTGAGCTCGGTCCTACCGGAGGATGACCGGACCCCGAGCTCTGTCAGGGTCGTCACTATGATTTCCGACATGACCTGGTCCGGCGCCGTCCACATGCAGCCCGGAATTCTCATGTTCACCGGCGCAGTGGGATCCGCGCACATGCATTCGCACGCCGCTGTTCAGATCATGATCATCGACGACGGGGACGTCACGGTCACGGACGGGGACGGCCACAGTGAAGTCGTGCGGTCCGTGGTCATTCCATCCGGGGCGGTCCACGCGTTGTCCGCCTCCGAGGGCGCGCGGGGACGAGCGATTTACGTGGACTCCACCACGGGAATGGGCCGGCGCATCAGGCCGCCTGTATCCGAGCACGGTGGTGTGGCCGACTGGTCGGACCGTGGGCGGACCGCAGTAGCGATGACGGACCGTGGCGCTGATTCGGATCTGGAATACGCAGCGAGGCTGATCGATTCACTGTCCGAAAGCAAGCAGCCGTCGAACGTACGCGCTCTTCACCCTGCACTCGAGCATGCTCTGACGATACTGCCCGAGCGACTTTCGGGGCCGATAACGGTGACGGACACCGCCGCGCTGGTCTCCATCTCGCCCGGCCGATTGGGAAGAATCTTCAACGATCAACTGCAGATGAGTTTTTCGACCTACATTCGTTGGTTGCGGCTACGACGCGCCATGGAAGTGATGAGCAGTGGCGCAAGCCTGACAACCAGTGCCCACGAGGCCGGCTTCACCGACAGCGCCCATCTCAACCGGATCTGCCACAGCATGTTCGGACTCACGCCCAGCGCCGCGACCGGCGATCTCACCTGGAATTGACGCTGCTCCTCAACTGATGCTGCCCACCGCCGACCTCGCCAGTAGCGACAGACGACTGTAGAGGCGCGCCAACCCCGGCACGTCCCGGAGGCTGCCTGCCACTTCTTCGACGTAAGCGTCGGCGTAGATCGTCAGCCGCGCATCGACGTCATAGAGAACATCGACGACATTCGCGAAACGGCGAAGGGCAAATTCCGACGCCTCGGCGAGCACCGGCACTCCGAAGATCACCCAGTCGTCGAAGCGGGCGGCGAGCGCGAGGTAATCGGCAGCCGAGGTCGAACCAGTGCACAGCACCTCGAAGTCGAACCAGACGACACCGTCTCGAATCGCCGAGCACTCCAATGTGCGTGTGCCTATCGTCAATTCGACACTTTCGCCCGAAGGCCGCGTAATTCCCGAGCCGACGAGGAATTCCCCTGTCGCAAATCGGTAGTCCCCGGCACCTGGCTGTCCCGCCGTCCGATAGTCGACGGAGCCACCCAACTCGATCACCTCGAGAGTCCGTTCGATCAACTCGATCGACGGAACGAACTGCTCGTGAAAAAGCGGATTGGGAAGAAGATCGGTCGGCGGAACATTGGACGTGACGACAACAGTCACGCCTTTCGCGACGATTGTGTCGAGAACCCTTGCCATGAACATGGCGTCGGCGACGTCGTCGATGTGGAACTCGTCGAAACAGAGCACACGGATTCCATCGACGACGTGATCCAGTGCCACGCCCATCGAGCCGAGTTCATGCGCCCGAGAGTGCAGATCTGCAAAGAACCGATGAAAGTGAATGCGCCGCTTGCCGACCGGGAGCCCGTCGTAGAACTCGTCCATGAGCATCGTCTTCCCGCGGCCGACGCTACCCCAGAGATAGATCCCACCCCCGACCTCACCGCCCGAGATCCGGGCCTGCAGTGCGTCGAGGGCTTCGCGTGCCGCCAACTGCTCTTCGTCCAGTAGCATAAGACTCCTCTACGTCTGTAGAGTCGAGGCTAGTGATCGAAGGCAAATCGAGTCAATGTGACCCTCACGACGCACCATCTGCAGCATGCAACATCGACAACAAGGAACGACATGAAGCCTGATCGCAGAGCCCTCATCGCGGCATCCGCCGTCACGATCATCGCCGAGCAGGGCCCGCGTGCACTCACCCATCGGGCGGTTGATCAGTCCCTGGAACTTCCTGCCGGTTCGACGTCGTACTATTTCCGCACTCGCGAGGCACTACTCGAAGCAACCGCATTGCACATCGTGCACCGGTCACGTTCGATATTCGACGAACTCCGCGAGAGGCCCAGCGATCCTGCTGCCCTGACGGCCGAGTATCTCGATGATCTTCTTTCGCACCGCAGACACGAATTGATCGCGAGATATGCACTGCTCTTGGAAACTCCCCGAGATTCGGCATTGCACCAACTCCTCGAAGACAGCCTGTTTTCACGGGAGAAGGCAAGGCCTGTCTTCGACATCATTGGCGTTGACGATCCTGACGTCGCCGCCGAAAATTTTCTGAGCCTTCTGGAGGGCTTGATCTTCGACTACTGCCTCGGAGCGCGTAGCCGAGATCCCCGCTCCTCCGAAACCGTTCGGCAACTTCGGATCCCGATCGACATCTATCTGCGCGGAGTTGGTGCCGCCTGAAAGATGTTGGTCAGCAGAGGCTTCCGGTGCAGGGCCGTTGACCAGAGAACAGTGCCGCGACAAACGGGGTGCTGTCTGGAACCGAAGCCGGAACGGTTCCCAGATGATCAGTGGGATAGGTATGGAATGCAAAGTCGACACCGTTGGCAGTAAGGTCGGCCGCGAACTTCAGTGTCAGCGGTGCCGGAACATCGATGTCCGACAACCCCTGACCGATGAAGAACGGGCGGTCGTATCCTGCGGTCGGCACAGTGAGCAGGTCACGCGCAGCCTCCATGAATACTGGATTGTCCAGCGACTTCGTCAGCACCTGCCCGAGTGTGACGGTTCCGTACTTCGTGCGCGCCTCGGTGTAGCACATGTTGTTCTCGACGTCATCGAGGATGGTCTTGCCGAGCGGGGTCAGATACGAGTCGATGTCGATATCCGGCCGCGAAGCACGCAGTCCGTCAAGAACGTTCGCGATGTAGACCGTCGTACCCTTGAGCGGAAGCGCCGGAAAAGCCGGACCACCGAGCGGTAGAAGATTCTCGATGTTCGAGGGGACGCCAGTGGCGACAGCGCCGCGGTAGTCCAACTCCGGCGCGTAAGCAGTGGCAAGCGAAGCGGTGAACATAGTCGCCTGCCCGCCCTGCGACTGCCCCATCGCAACCCATGCGCTCGACAGGTCGTCGTCGACCGCACGAGCGGCACGCACCATGTCCACAACGCTGTGTGCAGCGGAACGACCGTCGAGATACGGGTGAACACCGGGTGTTCCGAGCCCCACGTAGTCGGTGGTCACGACCGCGTATCCCTGCTCCAGCCAGTGACCCAGATGCGTCGCGGTCCGTTCGAGTGGAACACTGCTGCTCGGCGCACACTGATCCGCGACACCCACCGTCCCGTGCGCGTAGGAGATGACCGGCCAACCACCCTCGGGCGGAGCTCCCTCTGGGCGATACACCACACCGGTACTCGTCATCGGCGCATCCTTCGGGCCCGTCGACCAGTACGTCACCTTCGTTGCGCTCACGGCACCCGGGATCACCCGGTCGGGACCGAGCAACTCCTGACTCACGACAGCACCCGGAGCATCGTTCGGTTCCGCTCCGGCCGGCGCCGCAACTGTCAACGCCACCAACGCACTCGCACTCAGTCCGACGAGCGTCCTACACAGTCGCTTACTCACGTACTTCTCCTACCGATTGCGGTGACGGTGCATATGTGGTGATCGGCCCCACATCAGCTGATCGAGTTCAGACCATAGAACAGCCTTACCATTTGGTCAACCTAAATTTCCGCTCCGCATCGACCGTCGTGACACGCCTGCTCGGGTAGGGTGGCGGTGTTCGATACGTGCAGGTCCCCCGCGAGATCAGGAGGCCGAAAGGCTCTCTCATGTCAGCACCTGATCTCCCGACCTTCCCTGCTTCGCAGCAGAAGTCGGTGGCCGCGATCCTCCGAGCAGCAGGTTGCGTCTTCGCCGAAGACGAGGCTCGCCTACTTCTTCACACCGCACGCTCTCGCGATGAACTCGACGCGATGGTCGACCGACGAGTTGCCGGCGAACCACTCGAGCCCGTCCTCGGATGGGCCGAGTTCTGCGGCTTGCGCATTCACATCGACTCCGGAGTCTTCGTCCCACGCCGGCGCACCGAGTTCCTCGTCTGGCAGGCCTGCTCACTTGTCACCCCAGGAAGCGTCGTCGTCGACATGTGTTGCGGCTCAGGAGCTGTCGGTGCTGTCCTGCAGTCGACGCTCGACGCCGTCGATTTGTACGCGGTAGACGTGGAACCGGCCGCAGTGCGGTGCGCTCGCCGAAACATCACACCGCCCGAGCGTGTACTCGAAGGCGATTTATTCGAACCACTGCCGACGAAATTACTCGGTCGCGTGGATGTCGTCGTCGCCAATGCACCTTACGTCCCCACCGAATCGATCAGGCTGATGCCGCCCGAAGCCCGTCTTCACGAACCGCTGGTCTCGTTGGACGGCGGTACCGACGGACTGGATCTGCAGCGTCGCATCATCGCGGACGCCGCGCCGTGGCTACGACCGGGTGGCTGTCTTCTCGTCGAGACGAGTACGGAGCAGGTCGAAATGACTGTTGAAACATTCACTCGGGGAGGGTTTCTCACTCGGGTGGCAACCTACAGCGAGACCGCGTCGACCGTGGTGATCGGTCAGCGTTGAAGGCGATCGGATCTTGGCGTGGACCACTCCCGAGCGCGGGCGGCAAAGCCGTCGACAAAAAGCCCGAACGCACGATCGACGCGGGCCCGGTCCCCGGTGGCCAGAAGATCCATCGACAGACCCCGCATTTGCGAGAGCAACAGAGTAGCGACAGAGGCAACATCGTCCTCGGGGCAACCCGCTTGTCGTAGACCGGCTTCCAGTGCCTCGATCCAATCGCCCACAAAACGGTCCAGGAACCGTCCGTAGCGGTCGCGGTCGCCGAGCGCGAGGGCGTAGATCTCGACCATCACCCGGAACCGCGGCAGGACCTCCGGCGTCGTACGTTCGGTCCACCACGCAGTCAGCACTGTCGCCGGATCGACCCCCGGTTTCATCGGCACCGCAATCGGAATGGACTCACCACGCATGTTCTCGATGACCTCGGAGAGCAGATTCTCCTTGCTATCGAAATGGTTGAGCAACGACGCATGCGACACACCCACGGCCTTGGCGAGCTGCCTCACCGTCAATTCCCCGACACCGTTGTCGATGACGTAGCGGGTCAGCGCGTCGAGCAACTCCTCACGTCGCCCGGCGTATCTCAGGCTGCGTTTGTCGATGCGTTCGGGCTCCGGCACATATCCACCCTACCGGCCGGAATCACCAGGTCAGCGGCTGACTGCCTTCTGATACCGACGAATAGCGAACGGCACGAAGACGATCAGCAAACCGAAAGTCCACAACAACGACGCAATGACCGGATTCTGCAGTGGCCACGCATCTGGAACCGTCATCGCAGGATTGGTATTGCCGAACAATTCACGCACCGCCTGGGTAACCGCCGACACCGGATTCCATTCGGCGATCACTTTGAGCGGGCCGGGAAGATTGGTGGTCTCGACAAAAGTGTTCGCGATGAACGACAGCGGAAAGATGACGATGAAGCTCGCGTTGTTGAATACCTCAGGCGTCCGGATCCAAAGCCCGACAACAGCCATGACCCACGACAACGCGTACGCGAAGAACAGAAGCAGCGCATAACCCGCCACCGCTTCGAGGAAACTGGAGTGAATCCGCCACCCGACCAGAAGACCGGTCAACGACATGACCACCAAACTGATGACGTTGATCAACACGTCACTCGATGTTCGGCCGGTCAGCACGGCAGACGGAGCCATGGGCAGCGATCGAAATCTGTCGATGATTCCTTTCTGAATGTCTTCGACCATCCCCAAACCAGTCCAGGTAGCACCGAATATGACCGTCTGCGTGAAGATTCCGGCGATCAGGAATTCTCGATACGACGTGCCCGGGACCGAGATCGCACTGCCGAACACATACGCGAACAAGAGCACGAACATGATCGGCGACAAAGTGGTGAACACCAACAGGTCCGGAACGCGCTTGATCTTGATCAAGTTTCGCCTGGCGATGGTCAAACCGTCTTCGAGCGCCATCTGCACGGTCATTTCTGATCCTCCAGTTCAGCCTGGTGCCCGGTCAGTGTGAGGAAGACATCGTCGAGAGTGGGTCTGCGCAGGCCGACGTCGAATACGCGGATGCCTCGTGCCGACAGAAGATTCAGCGCCGCGACCAACGCGTCGGTGCCGTCGTCGACAGGAACGGTGACGCGACGGACATTCTCTTGAACCTGAATGTCCCCCACGGCAAGCGAGCGCAATTCCTCGCGGACGATGTCGAGATGCTCGACCTCGTGCACACTCAGTTCAATGCGCTCACCCCCGACCCGCGCCTTCAACTGATCTGCAGTACCGCGCGCGATGACCGAGCCGCGGTCGATGACGGCGATCTGGTCGGCCAACCTCTCGGCTTCCTCCATGTATTGCGTCGTGAGCAACAGCGTGGTCCCCTGAGCCACCAACCCTTCGATGACGTCCCAGAGACCGAGTCGCGCCCGAGGATCGAGGCCGGTGGTCGGCTCGTCGAGAAACAACACCTGTGGCCGAGCAACCAATGCGCCGGCGAGATCGAGACGTCGCCGCATTCCACCGGAATAGCCCTTGACCGGCCGATCTCCAGCCTCGACGAGATCGAACTGCTCGAGCAATTCACGCGCTCGGGCCTTACTGCTTCGGGCGCCGAGGTGATACAGCCTCCCGACCATGTCCAAGTTCTCATAGCCCGTCAGGTACTCGTCGACCGCGGCGTACTGACCCGAAGCACCGATCTTGGATCGCAACGCCCGCGCATCCTCGACCACGTCCAGCCCGGCAACCTTGGCGCGTCCACCGTCCGGAATGAGCAGCGTCGTGAATATCCTTACCGCAGTGGTTTTTCCGGCGCCGTTGGGGCCCAACAGAGCCATCACCGAACCCTCGCGCACTTCCAGGTCGATGCCGTCCAATGCCGTGACGTCGCCGTACTTCTTGACCAGCCCCTCGGCCACAATCGCTTCGGTCATGAGCCCTCCCGCATCGGTAATCCGTCGGTAGTCCGTTCCCCAGTGTGACCCAGGAGGCCGACACATTCCAGGAAATTTTCCGCAAGGGCGCTGCACATGGGGCCATTGACATGAGTCAACCGTCCAGAATCCTCACAATTGGGCTCGCTCGCGTATCCAAGCAGATAAAAAGTGCCCCGAAATCCAGTTCATGTTAACGTCGCACGACTCGCGCCTCACAAACACTTCCCAGACAAACGTCTCTACAGCCGAGAAATACGACCTGGAAGATAACTCCCATGCGTTTAGTCCGCATTCAGCGGTACGCGATCCTGCCGAAAACAATCCGAGTCCTATGTCTCTCGACAGCAATCGCGCTATCCCTCACGTTTGCCTATTCCTATCAGGGGCAAGGGCACACAGAATCACCTACGTTTGCCCCCACCACTCTTTCTGTCAATCCGGAATCTGCTGCTCTCCCCTTCGACATTCCGGACCGGACAACGCTGAACGGGAGGAAGGTATTCGGACATTATTTTCCGCCGTACCCGGTATCTATCGACAACGCGACCCCGAACAGCGACTTCTACACAACTCAGTACATGACAGTGCACGGAGAGAACAATGCACACGTCAACTCAGCTGGATTCATACGCGATCGGCCTGCTCCACGCCCTCCGATCGCAGATCCCCAGTGGCGTCAGAGAGATCTCGAAACTGAAGTTCGTTAGGCGGTCGCTGCTGGGCTCGACGGGTTCTCTGTAGACATCATGGCCAAGGCAACGGACACCAGTTGGTGGGGTTCAATCATTCCCGGCGCGCTCATGCAAGCCGCAGCCACAGTAGATCCGAATTTCAAAGTAATGCTCATGCCCGATATGAGCGCTTCCTTCAATAACATGACCCCCGCAGAGCTCGCCGCAGAAATGGCACCATATGCGACAAAACCGTCCGTATTCAAACTTGGGGACGGGCGCCTCGTGATTTCCCCATTTCTTGCAGAAGCCAAAAGTCCAACATGGTGGTCGCAGTTCATAACCCTGATGAGTCAGTCCTATGGGATAAATGTCGCATTAATTCCGGTATTTTTAGACGCAGCGGCAAACCGCAATGCGTTTGCCTCCATCAGCTATGGCATGTCGAGTTGGGGAAACCGGAATCCGGCGGGAAACCCAGTGGTAAACAGCCCAAATACTCCGCTTGATTTGGCTGCCGCGGCTCATGCGTTGGGAAAGATCTGGATGCAATCGGTCTCCTTCCAAGACGTCAGACCGAACCAGGCCATCTACGACGAAGCGGAAAACACGCAGAATCTTCGCAATACCTGGCAGATCGCGCTCGATTCAGGCAGCGAATGGGTCCAACTGACAACCTGGAACGATTACAGCGAGGGGACTTCCTTTGCTCCCAGCGCGGGGCACGGACGCTCCCTGCTGGACATCAACGCCTATGGTCTGTACTGGTTCCGGTCAGGGGTCATGCCGACGATCGTCCGCGATACTGCTTATCTGAGTTATCGAACGCAGAAAGTTTCCGCAGTTCCGGCCAACCCTTCGACACCCCCGATGTCACTGCGCCAATGGTCATCCCCCGCTCGCGATACCGTCGAGGTTCTCACCTTCTTGACCGCTCCCGCAGTCGTCAAAGTGACTGTTGGAACCACGACAACCACCTGCAATGCCCCGGCCGGGATGAGCAGCTGCATCGCCCCGTTGAAAGTAGGTTCCATCAAGGCCTCTGTCGTTCGCGGCACTACCGAGGTGTCTCGGGTGAGTTCGCACGCGGCGGTGACGGCCACACCGTACAACCAGAATCTCGAGTACCTGGTCGATTCCAGTCGGAGATAACGGTGACGAAGATCGGGTGAGTCCGTCGACTCACCCGATCTTCGTTGCGCCATCGGTTTCGGCTGCAATTGGTAACTCGGGCCGCGATACCGCCCCCGTCCGCTCCACCCTCACTGCCAAGGTCACCGCGGCCGCCAGTGCCGATACGCCCGCTCCGATCCAGTACAAAACCGCGAACGAATGCAGGGTCGGCACAGTGCTCGCACCGATCACCACCGTCGAACCGGCCAATACCGCTGCCGCAACGGCGCTTCCGGTGGAGGTACCGACCGAACGGAGCAGGCTGTTGAATCCGTTGGCCGAGGCAGTCTGATGGATCGGTGCAGATTCGGTGATCAGCGTCGGCATGGCTGCCAGGGAAAATGCCACACCGGCCGATACCACGGCAGCGCCGATCACGATATTGACCAACGTCGGCGCCAACAGCACACGCAAGACATAGCCGATTGCAATGACGATCGCACCCGACGCCAACGTAGCCTTCGCTCCCCATCGCCTCGTCACCTTCGACGACACCGGCGCCAATCCGATCATCAGGACTCCGCCCGGCATCATCGCCAGTCCGGCTTCGGCAGCCGAGAGTCCGAGACCGTCCGCCGACGCCAGGGGCAACTGAAGTTCCTGCGTTGCCGCCAACGCGCTGATGAACATGGCAAAACCGAGTAATACTGCGCAGACGTTCGAAACCAGAATCGGAGCGCGAAGGGAAGTCCGCAGATCGACCAGCGGTGCCGGCGTGTGCAGTTCCCACGGAATCCATCCACAGAGCAAGACCACGCCGGACGCGATCAGAACCAGAACCTCGGGGCTTGCCCAGCCCCATTCGGTTCCTTTCGAAACGGCCAGCAGCAGTGCAGTCATAGCGAGCGTGAGGACTGTGGCTCCCAGAAAGTCGAAGCGTCCGCGACTCTTCACAGCCGATTCCGGCACCACCAGAGGCAAGACGACTATCAGTACGACCCCGAATCCACCGGTGACCCAGAAAAGCGCGGGTAGCCCCCAGTGCGCCGAGATCACCCCCGCCATCGGCATACCGAACATGCCGCCGATCCCCAACGTCGCACTCATGAGAGCTACTGCACCACTGAGCTTTTCCGGAGGAAGGACATCGCGCATGATGCTGATTCCGACGGGCAGAAGTGCCGTCGCGAACCCCTGCAACGAGCGTCCGAGGATCAGTAACCAGAAACTCTGGCTGAGCGCAGCAACCATGCAGCCGACGATCATCACGGCAAGGCAGACGAGCATCATCGCGCGCTTTCCGAACATGTCGGCGAGTCTGCCGATGAGAGGGGTCGCGACGGCACCGGTCAGCAATGTCGAGGTCACCAGCCACGAAGCGGTGGCCGACGATACTCCCGATGCCGTCGCGAACTCGGGCAGCACCGGCACCACCAAGGTCTGTTGCAGCGCGACCACCACGCCGCTCAGACTCAGGACGCCGACGACCCACCCGGTCCGCGCTTTCGCGCGAACGGTCTTGTCCGTCAAGCGTTCGAGCGAGCGGCGACTCCGGCGTCGACAGGAACCACGATGCCACTCATGTGGGCACTCGCGTCGGCGGCGAGGAACAGGACTACTCGCGTGATCTCGAAGGGATCCAGCCAACCGACCGGCTGCGCATGCAGAGTCGCGTACACGGGTTCGACGTCGTCTGCCGTCGGCGATTCGAGGTCAGGCCGCATCATCGCGTACATCATGTCGTTATGAATCATCGGCGTCGAGATGTTCCCCGGTGCAATAGCATTCACGGTCACACCCGAGTTTGCCAGTTCGAGCGACACACTCTTCGTCAAACCGATGACGCCCCACTTGGAGGCGCCGTACGCAGCCATCTGGGTGCCACCGGAGCGACCCATCATCGAGGAAATCGTGATGATGCGACCGTAACCACGTTCCGCCATTCCACCTGACACGGCCGCAACGGTGTTGAACACACCGGTCAGGTTCGACGAGATGACTTCGTTCCACTGCGCCGACGTCATCGACGTGATCGGAGCGGGCACGGACACACCGGCATTCGCGACGGCGATGTCGACACGGCCGAACTCGGCTTCAGCGCGGGCAACGAGCGCGTCCATTGCGTCGCGATCAGCAGTGTCTGCCTTGACGGCAATGCACCGACGACCGGTGGCTTCCACCAAACGAACGGTTTCCTTCAGATCCTCCTCGTTTGCGAGGGGGTAGGCGACGACATCACTGTTCTCGCACCGGTCGCAGATCACGATGTCCGCGCCACGCTCCGCGAATGCGACAGCGTGGGCGCGCCCCTGACCGCGTGCGGCGCCGGTGATCAGTGCAACTTTTCCTTCGAAGCTGCCTTCGAGGCTGTTCATGCCGTCTCCTAGTTCGTCGTATGCAAGCGTGCGCTGTACTGCATGCGTACTCCGAACCCGCCCGAAAGAAACAGTCGATCCCGGACAGCGGGAATCCAGCCGGTTACTGGTAAACGGCGGTCTCGAATTCCAGGTATCCGTTGATGGATCCAGGGTCCGCGAACGGCAGAATCTGCGTTGCCCAGAACCCGCCGACGCCGGTCTGCCGGTCGATCCAGTAATAGAGGTTGGCAAGACCCGCCCAAGCCAGCGATCCGGCCGGCCTACCGGTGGGTGCCACCTCTTCATTTGTCATGAAGGAGTATGCCCATCCCTTGGGTACACCGGGGAAGAATTCCGCATCGTTGGACAGCGTCGGGAGAACTCCGGGCAACAACCCCACGTGCTGGCCTTCGAGCCCGTTCTGAACGGCTGCAGCTACCGTCTCCGGCGACAACACGCGACCGGATGTGCCCGCGCCGTCGTTGAGCCACATACGAATGAACTTCATGTAGTCGCCGACAGTGCCGTGCAAACCGTGACCACCCATGTGCACCTCGGGTTCGGCCGGAAGCTCGAATCCGATGAGCGGAGTGAGGCTTCCGTCGCTCTCACGCTGATGGATCGGCGCAAGTCGATCCTTCATCGACGGGCTCATCGTGAATGCCGTATCGGCCATCTCGAGAGGTTCGAAGATGCGCTCACGCATGACATCGCCGAGTCGATGACCTCGAATCGACTCGACGACCTGTCCGGCCCAGTCGATGTTGGTGCCGTACTCCCACTTCTCACCCGGGTCGAAGAGCAGCGGTGTCGTGAGCGCCGCTTTGCTACACGTGATCACGCTGGGCTGCCCATGTTCCTGCGAGAGCCGGTTGTACGACTCGTTGAAGAAGTCGTAGCCGAACCCTGCAGTGTGAAGGAGCAGCATGCGAGTGGTGATGTCACGCTTGGGTTCCCGAAGAACGGGGTTTCCGCCGGCGTCGAAACCGTCCAGGACCTTCAGCTCACCGATGTCGGGAACATAGGTCGCTGCAGGTGCATCGAGATCGAGCAACCCCTCCTCCACACATTGCAGGACAGCGGTACCGGTAATCGCCTTGGTGGTGGAGAAGAGCGCAAAGGTTGTATCGAGGGTCATCGGTTCGCCGTGACCGAGAGCCCGCTCACCGGCTGCACCCTCGTAGATGTTGCCTTCTCGATCCGTGATCATCGCGACGACACCCGGGACTCGGTCAGCCCGCTGAGTTGCTCGCGCCAGCACGTCGTCGAGGTGCTGCTTCGAAAGGGGCTTCCGCGCAATATCTTCGATCGTCACTGCATTTCTCCATCCGACTTGCAACTTGTCTTGTCGAACAGAATGTAACGGCGATCACATACCCGGTTCTGCCTCGAAACGGCAGGAAAACTGTCTCGTTTCGGCAGAACCGGGCAGAGCTTGGAGTCAGCTCTGGGGCGCTCCGATATTCACCAGCCAGGAAATGCCGAATTTGTCTGTACAGGCGCCGAATTCGTCGCCCCACATCTGCTTCTCGAGCGGAACGCTGACCGTACCTGTTCCCGACAACTGCTCCCAGTACCCGCGCAGCACGTCGCCTTCGTCGCCGCTGAGGCTGACCGTGATGTTGTCGCCGGGGTTGTACGGCATGCCGGGCGGAGTGTCGGCACCCATCAGGGTGTATCCCTGATCGGTTTCGAGCATTCCGTGCATGATCTTGTCGCCGCCTTCACCGGGATTGCCGAACTCACCGAACGTGCTCAGCGCCAGCGTGCCACCAAAGATTTCTTTGTAGAACTCCAACGCCTCACGGGCATTGCCGTTGAAGCTGATGTACGGATTGAGTCGAGTTGCCATGACGTACTCCTAGCTCGTGGGATTGCTGTCACGTTCGATTTCAATCCTTGCAGAACGCTCCGACACGAAACAACGGATCACGGCAGTTCATCGAGTGCGTAAAACGATCGTCATGACCGTTCAAACAACTGTCCTCAGAGTCGATTCCGGGTCTCGGAAGGCAACTCTCCGAACCGTTTCCGGTATGTGGCCGCAAACATACCCAGATTGACGTAGCCCCAGGCGTTGGCGATTTCGGAGACGGTTCTCCCGTCGGAACGCAACAGTTCGCCGCGTACACCCTCCAACCGACGCGCGCGCAATCGTTGCCCCGGCGTGGTGTCTCGGTACCGTCGAAATCCTGCAGTGAGCGCCCGGACACTGACACCCACCGCAGCCGCGATCTCCGATGCCGTCGGCACCGAGCGAGCAAACGTATCGATGTACTCCTCTGCCGATCGCACGTAGGCAGGTTCGGCGGAGGCGACGTCGACGCCGAGTTGCAGCCCGGCCTGCGTCGCCCACTCGTCGAGAAGCTGAGCCGCGATGAGTTCTTGAACCCTGGCACCCAGCCTTTCGCTCGACATCGCCTCAGGCGACTCTGCAATTGCGCGAACGACGTAGTCCATCAATGCCAGCCAACTCGAGCCCCGCCCGCCGATGGTGCACTTGTGCCGCCACAGACGGTCGTCGGGAACCGACCCGAACCATTGCATGGCGTGATCGGCGACAAGCTGATGCGGCACAGTGAGATTCAGCTGCAGATGATCTTCGTCGAATTCGACGAAGTAGTCGGTCCGGCTACAGTCGGCGACAAAGGTCTCCCCCACGGCAGTATTCACCGCAGTTCCTCCGCCGAGGGCATGTCGACCGTTGCCTCTGATAGTCGTCAGAACCAGAATGTTTCCGGCCTCAGGCGAACATTCACCGACGGAGACCGGAATCCCGTAACAGAATCTGGTGACGTCGATCTTGCCGACTGCCGCGGAGTACATGTCCGAAGCCGGCTTCAACCGACTTCCGATCGGCGTGACCGTATACGGCATGTAGATGTTGTCGGACCACTCCTTGATGCGGTCCCAGTCCCGAGAAAAGGCCTGGTGATGCTGCATAGTGGGCCGGCCGGCCGCGTCGATGAGCAAGGCATCCTCGAACATGGTTCGAGTATCGCACCAGGGCCCGGGAAGGTCACGCGAACTGAGATGACGTGATCTCTGGCTGTACGGCGGCGGGTCGTGTTGCAGCAAAAAGCAGCGAATCCACCGCGGTCCCCCGGATCACCATGTGTGCCCTCATTCGCCCCTCCTCCTCCATTCCGATTTTGGTGAGCACCGACGCCGACGCCGAGTTCTCGGGACGACACGTTGCTTGCACTCGCTGCGCTCCGAAGCGAGCAAAGGCGAATTCCAGAACCGCGCGCCCCGCCTCCGACGCATAGCCTCGCCCTTGAAACTTCGGGTCCACGACAAAACCGAGTTCCGCCCGCCTGTGCACGGCGGATACTTCCCACACAGCTACCGAACCGATGACCGTTCCATCGGCCTTCGACGTGATGGCCAGGGTGAACGTGCGACGTTCGACGAGCCCAGCTTCGAGTGCCGCGTCAGCCAGGAATGCCCTGGTCACCGCGGGGGTGTTCGGCCCCCAATCAACATATCTACAGACGGCAGGGTCGGACGCGTACTGATGGACGGCACCTTCATCCGCGGCAGTGAAATCTCGAAGAACAAGGCGTTCCGTAGTCAACGTGAACATCCAGCGATCCTAGAGCGAGCCCAAAAGCACCTCTTGACTCGAACGCATGTTCGAGTATCCTTTGGGGAGGGGATCGGGGGATTCAATGAGTGTCTTGTTGTCGGACGTGGTGTCTGGTTCTGCGGTGGGGTTACGCGGACGTCTGTGGCGGTTGACTGCTGCCGAGTTGCGCGCTGCTGCTGTCGAAGCGAGTGCGGAGATTCTTCGTCTCGAAGCTGTGCGTGTGGCCGTGGTGGACGAGTTGTCGACGCGCCCGGATGATCAGGTGATTGCCAGCCGCGGGGTGGGTGCGTGGTTGGCGGCGAATACGATGCTGCAGGTTCGGGACGGGAAGAAGATCGCCGCCCTGGGTGCAGCTTTGCGGCCGTTTCCGGCGGTGGCTGCTCGGTTCGATGGCGGGGACTGCTCCTTCGAGCATGCGGTGTTGATCGTGGCGTTCTGCGAATCACCACCGAAAGGCATGCCAGACGCCGCGCTCCCTCGCTGTATCGACCTACTGCTTGCGGCTGCGTCGGGCGTGGAAGCGACGACCACGAAAGTGCGGAACGTGATCGCGACCTTGGAGCGAATCTTCGAATCCGATGAAATTCCACCCGCCGAAGACGTCGACCGGAACGAGTTGCGGATCGCGTCGACATTGAACGGTCGGGTGGTGGTGCGTGGGGATTTCGACGCCCTCACCGGAGAAATGCTGCTCTCGGCCCTGTCGAATCTGACGATGCCGACCCCGGCACCGGACGGAACCCCCGATGCCCGGTCGGCGGCGAAACGCACGGCCGACGGGTTCACCGAACTGATCCGCCGCTATCTCGATTGCGCCAAGACCGGAATCGATGGTGGTCAGCGTCCGCACGTGAATGTGCACATCAATGCTCGGGATCTGGCCGAGCATCGGGACTGCGCCGCAACACCCTCCATGGCTGATGGTGGAGTGGCTGTGTCTGATCTTGATGTCGGGCACATGCCCTGGCTCGGACCGCTGTCCGTGTCGCAGACAAGGCTTCTCGGGTGTGATTGTTTCCTGTCGACCGTTCTGCTCGACGATCATGGGGCACCGCTCGATGCGCAACCAGGAAAACGGTTGGTCACCGCCGAACAGCGAGTGGCGTTGATTGCCCGAGACAGAGGCTGCGCGTTCCCGGGCTGCACATGCGTGCCCGCGTGGACTGATGCGCACCATATCCGGCACTGGGCCAACGGTGGCCCGACGGTGATGAACAACCTGGTCCTGCTGTGCCGTTCACATCACCGGTTGATGCACCGAAAATCCGGGTTCGTCGGGAAATGGGAAATCCGGATCGGTGTCGACAACAAGCCCTGGTTCATCCCGCCGCCCTCGATCGACCCCGGACAGCAACCCAGGCCGGCGAACACCACCTTCAAAACCTGAGAGGTCAAACCTCTTTGGCGACAACAGAACACGGACCGAGCACCGCATCGAAGGAGACCTCGATGCGGTGCCAACCGGCCGTGACGCTTGATGAAGCTGTGCCCACGATAATCAGCGAGTCAGCACAAGCCCCGATGTCGGAACGCCCGTTCCCGCAGTCACCAGTACATTCTCGACGGAGTCGACCTGGTTGACCGAAGTACCGCGGATCTGCCGAACACCCTCGGCGATACCGTTCATCCCGTGAATGTATGCCTCGCCGAGCTGTCCACCATGGGTGTTGATCGGAAGCTTGCCGCCGAGTTCGATTGCGCCACCGGCGATGAAGTCCTTGGCCTCTCCCCTGCCACAGAAACCGAGTTCCTCGAGCTGCATCAGAACATAGGGCGTGAAGTGGTCGTAGAAGATCGCCGTCTGCATGTCCGACGGGCGCAGCCCACTTTGTGACCAGAGCTGATCGCCGACAAGGCCCATCTCCGGTAAGCCGGTCAAACCGTCGCGGTAATAGCTGGTCATGATGTATTGATCTGCCCCGCTGCCCTGTGCGGCCGCTGCGATAACGGCTGGGGTGTTCTTCAGATCTTTGGCTCGTTCTGCCGAGGTGACGACGATCGCGATGCCGCCGTCGGACTCCTGGCAGCAATCGAGAAGATGCAAAGGTTCGGCGATGAATCGCGAATTCTGATGGTCCTCGAGGGTAATCGGTTTTCCGTAGAAGAACGCCTTCGGATTGGTGGCTGCATGCTTACGGTCCGCGACGGCGATTCGACCGAAGTCCTCGCTGGACGCTCCGTATACGTGCATGTATCGCTGCGCGACCATCGCGACAAAGGATGCGGGAGTACCCAATCCGTGAGGATAGGAAAAAGCGTTATCCGTGCCCGACGAATTGACCTGCGCCACAAGGCCGGAGTTCACCTGCCCGAAACGGGCACCCGATCGCTCGTTGAACGCGCGGTAAGCGACGACGACGTCTGCGACGCCGGTGGCAACAGCCATGGCGGCCTGCTGAATCGTCGCCGCAGCGGCACCACCACCGTAGTGAATGCGGCTGAAGAACTTGAGGTTCGGAATCCCCACCGAACGAGCTACTGCCACTTCGGTGTTGGTGTCCATGGTGAACGAGGTAAGACCGTCGACGTCGGCGGGTGTCAGACCGGCGTCGTCCAACGCGGCTTGAACAGCCTCGGCGGCCAGTCGCAGTTCACTGCGACCGGAGTCCTTCGAGAAATCCGTGGCTCCGATTCCGACGATCGCTGCCTTGCCGGACAATGCGCTCATTCAATGTCTCCGTTTTCAATGTCTCCATTCGAGCCCGACGCCGGAAATGCCAGTGTGACCTGTGCGGTGATGTGATCTCCCAGGCTGTTCTTGCCGACCACCGCGAGCGACACGAGATCCTCGTCGTAGGAGGTCACCGTTCCGGAGAGCGTCAAGGTGTCGTAGGCGTACCAGGGGACTCCGAGGCGGAGTTTGATCGACGTGAGTACAGCCCGCGGTCCGGCCCAATCGGTCACGAATCGCTGCACCAAGCCGGTGTCGGTGAGGATGTTGACGAAAATGTCTTTCGAGCCGCGTTTCTGTGCGAGATCGCGGTCGTGGTGAACATCTTGAAAATCGCGGGTAGCGAGCGCCGCCGAGACCACAAACGTCGGGTCGCCGTAAATCGAAAGCTGCGGAAGAACCTCTCCCACAGTGATATCCGTCGTCAAAGTCATCGTCACTCCTTCACCGCAGAAACCGCAGACACCGCAGACACAGAAACCGGCTGCCAGGCGTACAGAGTCCAGGGAGTTCCCCCGGTCTCGTCGTCTCCGGGGAAGTCGAGGTAGATCGCCTCCACCTCCATTCCGATCGACACACTCGACGGATCGACGCCGCGCAATTCGCCGAGCATCCGCACACCCTCAGGCAGTTCGACCAGGGCAACGACGAACGGCAACGACCGACCAGGAACCTTGGGGGCGTGGTGAACGACAAAGCTGAAGACCGTTCCCCGACCTGACGCCACCACGTAGTCGGTCTGCTCCGACTTGTGTTTCCAGATCGCGGGCACCGGCGGGTGCTGTACCGACCCGTCCGCACGCAGTTGAATACGTAACTCGTGTGCGGCGACACCGTCCCAGAAGAACTGCGTGTCGAGGGATGCTGTCGGACGCAGCATTCGAGATGCGTCCAGGTCCGCAGGCACGTCAGTGGAGGAACTCTCGCTGACTGGCGGCGCGAACTTCAAGATCCGGAACATCATCTCCGAGACCAGTTCTTCGCCGACCCGCCAGAAGCTGCGAGTAGTGAAGAACCATCCTTCACCAAGACCTGTCTTCTTGGGTCCCACTACGTCTTCCAACACCGAGGAGATGGTGACTTCTTCACCCGGCTTCAAGTAGCGGTGGTAGATCTGATCGCAGTTGGTCGCGACGACGGAGGTGAATCCGGCCTCGTCGAGGATGTCCGTCATCCGGCCCAACGGGTCGTCGGCTTCTCGAATTGCCCCCAGACCGCGCATCGTCCATACCTGCGCCATCGCCGGCGGTGCGACTATTCCGTCGTGTCCGGCGGCGCGGGCGGCCGATTCGTCGACATAGATCGGGTTCTCGTCACCGATCGCCTCGACCCAGTTGCGGATCATCGGCACGTTCACGGGGTCCCGGCCGGCGCGAGGAGCGCTTGGCCCGTCCTCTCGAACCCGCTCGGTAGCAGTGAGAATGGGATCTGACACGATTTGTTTCCTATCTCGGAACGCGGGGAAGCTTCAGGCCGGCGGTAGCGATCAATTCGCGCATCACCTCGTTGACTCCACCGCCGAAGGTGATCACCAGGTTGCGCTTGATCTGCATGTCCAGCCACTCCATGAGATCAGCAGTTTCGGGATCGATCGGATTTCCGTACCGCCCGACGATCTCTTCCGCCAGTCGACCGACCCGCTGGATACGCTCGGTCGCAAACACTTTGGTTGCCGAAGCGTCGGCGATATCCACCGACTCCGAATCACTCGACGCCACTTGCCAGTTGAGCAGTTCGTTGAGGCGGTACGTCGCATGTATTTCGCCGAGCGCGCGCCGTACGTCAACGTGATCGAGCAGGTTTTCACGCTTGGCCCAATCGAAGACGTGGTCGTAAATCCCTGCGACACGACCTGCCGGACCGAGCATGACGCGCTCGTGGTTGAGCTGCGTCGTGATCAAGCGCCAGCCCTGATTCTCCTCACCCACAAGCATGTTCGCCGGAACGCGAACGTCCTCGTAGTAGGTGGCGTTGACGTGATGCGCACCGTCGCAGGTGATGATCGGGGTCCAGGTGTAGCCGGGATCTTTGGTGTCCATGATCAGGATGGAGATGCCGCGGTGCCTTGAATCGGCAGACCCTGTCCGCACGGCGAGCCACACGTAATCGGCGTCATGCCCGCCGGTGGTGAAAATCTTCTGGCCGTTGACGACGTACTCGTCACCATTTCGTGCCGCCGAAGTGCGCAGTGCTGCAAGGTCGGTGCCGGCTTCCGGTTCGGTGTAGCCGATCGCGAAGTGCACTTCACCGGCGAGGATCGCGGGCAGGAATTTCTGCTTCTGCTCCTCGCTGCCGTACTTCTGCAGGGTCGGACCGACGGTCTGCAAAGTCACCGAAGGCAGTGGGACATCCGCCCGCACAGCCTCGTTGACAAAAATCTGCTGCTCGACTTCACCGAACCCACGTCCGCCGAACTCAACCGGCCAGCCGACGCCGAGCCAGCCGTCCTTGCCCATACGACGGATGACCTCGCGATAGGTAGGGCCATGCCGCTCCACGCGCATGATCTTGGCCTCTTCGGGCGAGATCAGCGTCGAGAAGTAGCGTCGAAGTTCAGCTTGCAATGCGCGCTGACTGTCGGTCAGATCGATGAACACCGGGCCCCCACGAGGTCGAGTCGCTGCGAAGCACCGCCGAGCAGGCGTGCCAGGTCTTTTGCAGTCGAGTAGTAACGATGAAGTGGATACGTGACGTCGACGCCCAGACCGCCGTGCAGGTGGTGAAGCACCTGCATCGTGGCAGGCACTTCTTGGGCGATCCAGTACGCCATGACGTCGAGGTCCGACTGGGCGTCCAGGCCCTCCGACACGCGCCAGGACGCCGACAACGCCGCGACGTGAAGGGTCCGAGAGGTGACGTACGCGTCGGCTATCTGTTGTGAGACTGCCTGGAACGTGGCGAGCGGCTTACCGAATTGCTCACGCGAGCCGACATGCGCCGCAGTGAGATCGACGGCACCGGACACCAAACCATCTGCAACGGCTCCGATGCTTGCCGTGGCGATCCGGTACAGCGTCTGGACGGCTTCCTCGCCGGCACCGAGAAGTTCACCGACTGCCTCGTCCATGGTGACTGCGAACTCCGGACTGCCGGACGCACTGGGAGTCGGCGTCAATGCGACGCCGGCGGCGGTCGGATCGACGAGAACGACTCCGGCGTCGGTGGGCACAAGAATTCTGTGTGCGCTCGCCGCGAAGGGAACGGCAAGCACCGTCCCGCTGACGCGATACCAGTCGCCCGACTGCTGCGCGGTGGTCGACGGCTGTGCCGGGAACTGCTGACCCGGCTCACCGAGCGCCGCGGTGAACACCCGTCCGGCGCCGACTCCGGTGAGCAATTCTTCCTGTTGAGCGTCGGTCCCCAGAGCGACTATGGGGAGTACACCGAAGCCGAGGGTTGCGAGAGCCGGAATTGGAGCGGCGGCCCGGCCGACCTCGACGAGGAGGGAACCGACGTCGGCGACGGAGAGTCCCTCGCCGCCCAGACGCTCGGGCAGGGCCAACGTGAGCAGGTCGGCATCGGCGAATGCCGCCCAGAGCGCGTCCGGCTCCAGTTCGCGGGCAAGGAGCGCGGTAGCCACCTCGGCTACCGCTTCCTGGGTTTCATCGGGAGTGAAGTCCACGCTGGCAATCCTGTCTCTGATGTAGAACGTGTTCTAGTTGTATCACCAACGTGGACATTTCTAAAGGCCTCTACTCACGCCGTCTAATCACGGGGCAGGCCCAGAATTCTCTCCGCGGCGACGGTCAACAGAATCTGCGTGGTTCCGCCGGCAATCGACAGGCATCGCGTGTTGAGGAACTCACGCGAAAGCGGGCCCTCCACCCACCCGGCAGTACCACCCAATTCCATGGCGAACTCCGCGACATTCTGACGCTGGCGCACGCCCACCAGCTTGCGGACGCTCGACGCCGGACCCGGATCCTGACCGTCCAATTGCCGC
Source organism: Rhodococcus sp. NJ-530 (assembly GCF_003860625.1). Taxonomy (NCBI): domain Bacteria; kingdom Bacillati; phylum Actinomycetota; class Actinomycetes; order Mycobacteriales; family Nocardiaceae; genus Rhodococcus; species Rhodococcus sp. NJ-530. The sequence goes on along the minus strand of NZ_CP034152.1, from coordinate 792,901 downwards.
AGTGTCGTGCGCAATTCCAGCAGTGAGCCCACCATGGCGGTTCCGATCAGCCCACCGAGCTTGTCTGCCACCACAGGATCGGGGTCGCCGGCCAGCTCGAGCAATTCCTCCATCGCACCGCCGAGCGAAGAGCCACCGCTCATTGCGACCCGCTCGTTGGCGAGGGTCGTTCGGGCCAGTTTCCAGCCTCCACCGAGCTGGCCGACGACGCACTCGTCCGGGACGAAGACGTCGTCGAGGAAGACTTCGTTGAACAGGGCATCTCCGGTGATCTCGCGCAGCGGCGAGATCCGAATCCCAGCCGTCTTCATGTCGAGAAGGAAGTACGTGATGCCCTTGTGTTTGGGAACCTCGCGATCGGTCCTGGCGAGGCAGATGGCCCAGTCAGCTTCACGCGCAAGCGAAGTCCAGACTTTCTGGCCGTTCAGCTTCCAACCGCCGTCGACCTTTTCCGCGGTCGTGCGCAGTGCCGCAAGATCCGAACCTGCGCCGGGTTCACTGAAGAGCTGGCACCAGGTGATCTCGCCCTTGAGCGTCGGAGTCGCAAATCTTTCGATCTGCTCCGCACTGCCGTGCTCGAGGATGGTCGGCACTGCCCACCAGCCGATCACCAGATCGGGTCGGCCGATACCGACGGCCGCCAATTCCTCTTCGATCAGAATCTGTTGCGCGGCCTTGGCGCCCCGGCCGTACGGCTTGGGCCAGTGCGGCGCAAGGTAGCCCGATTCGGCCAACGCGTTGCGCTGCTCGGATTCGGGCAGCGTCACCAATTGCGCTACCTCTTCGCGAATTTCGGACCGGTCGGATTCGAGCTCACTCAAGTCGATCTGAAGGTGACGCCGTGCGCCGCCGATCGTCAATTCCGCGACGCGTGCGCGCCAATGAGACGATCCGCCCAGAATCTGCCGGAGCGACAGTGCTCGACGAAGGTAGAAGTGCGCCTCGTGCTCCCAGGTGAATCCGATGCCGCCGAGCACTTGAATGCAGTCTTTTGCCGTGTCGACAGCGGCATCCAGAGACACCGCGGCGGCCACTGCTGCGGCGATCGGAAGTTCGTCGCCCGACTCGGCAGCGACTGCACCATCCCAGGCGACGGCTCCGGCATTCTCTACGCGACAGAGCATTTCGGCGCAGATGTGTTTGATCGCCTGGAACGAGCCGATGGGCTTTCCGAATTGTTCGCGAATCTTCGCGTACTCCACCGCAGTACGCAGGCTCCACGCCGCGATTCCGGCAGCTTCGGCTGCCCCCAGTACCGCCGCGAGATCGGAAACCGATCCTGGCGCAATGTCATCGAGGATTCGGTCGGCGTCGACCGTCACTCGATCGAAGGAGACTCGCGCCAGTGGTCGCGACTTGTCGATGGTGTCGACCGCTTCGTAGGTCACGCCTTCGCTGTCTCCGTCGACGAGAGCCCAGACGACACGCGAGCCTTCGTCTTCGGACACGACGCCCGCCGACACGAGTACCGATACGCCCGAATCGCCGCCCCAGGCGTAACCTCCTTCGCCATGAAGCTCGATGCCGCCGGACGCATTCGCCGTTGCCGCAACTGGACTTTCGTCCAATACGACGGCACACGGCAGCGCACCGTCGGCGAGCGTTTCGGACCATCGCTTGGCAGCGGGCGACGAACTACGCCCCACCACCAGAGCTGCGAGTGCAGTCGTGAGAACAGGACCCGGCACGAGTTCGATTGCCGCCTGCTCGAGCATTGCTGCGAGATCGACGATTTCGGCCCCGGCTCCGCCTACCGCTTCGGGAACGGCGACCGAAAATATCCCGAGAGACGCGAACTCGGACCATTTCTCCCGCCACGAAACTGCTGGTCCACGGCGTACCATGTCCATCGGCGTGGCCGAGCGAGCCCAGGCCTCTATCGATTCCTGGACCGCCCGCTGTTCATCGGTCGTGGCGATTGTCACAACTGGTTCCCGCCTCTCGATAAGTGACACAATTGTTTAGAACGTGTTCTAATATGACACCTGGCCAAGAGTCAAGGCGCGAAGGAATTTGTCGATGACCACAACATCCCGATCCCGCTCCAACGCGGTTGCTTCTGCAACGCTCGGGGACGACGATCTCAGCTCCAACGCGCAACGTGAACGCCGCAAGCGGATTCTCGACGCAACACTCGCCTTGGCGTCCAAGGGGGGCTACGAGGCTGTTCAGATGCGCGCCGTGGCCGAGCGTGCCGACGTCGCAGTCGGAACGCTCTATCGCTACTTCCCGTCCAAGGTTCACCTACTGGTGTCCGCCCTGGCACGCGAATTCGAGAAGATCGATTCCAAGGGCAAGATCCCGCCTGGAACCAGTCCGCTCGAGCGGATGCAGCTGATCCTCAGCCTCATCACCCGCGCGATGCAGCGCGATCCGCTCCTCACCGAAGCGATGACTCGCGCGTTCATGTTCGCCGACGCCTCCGCAGCGGCCGAGGTCGATCAGGTGGGCCAGTTGATGGACCGCCTCTTCGCACGAGCGATGACCGAAGAGGAGCCAACCGAAGAGCAGTTGGCGATCGCGCGCGTGATCTCCGATGTGTGGCTGTCCAATTTGGTGGCATGGCTCACGCGACGCTCTTCGGCTACCGATGTCGCCAATCGACTGGAATTGACGGTTGAACTGCTGCTCGGTGACGGAACTCGGAAACCCGAATAGACATCCTTTGTCGCATCTGTCATTTTTGCACTGATCGGCCGGAAACGTATCGAGCCAGGAGTCGCTGCATCACCTAGATTTGAAGAGGTGAGCGCACAAGATCTGTCCATCGAACTCCGCCGAGCGCTGTCAGGCGTGGCACGCACGCCGCGTCTGCTCGTAGCCTCCGACTACGACGGGACGATGGCACCCATCGTCGCCAACCCGGACAAGGCGTATCCCCGGGCGGAAACGGTGCGTGCGCTTCGCTCTCTCGCCAGCCTCGCGTCGACGACGGCTGCCGTGATCTCGGGCCGCGCCCTCAAGGATCTGGCTGCGCTGTCCCGACTTCCCGCCGAAGTGCAATTGGTCGGCAGCCACGGCTCCGAGTTCGACATCGGATTCGTTCACGCGATCGACGCCGACGCCAGGAAACTGCTCGACGAGATCGTCACCGAGTTGGGCCGAATCGCCGCCGACACCCCTGGGGCAACGGTGGAGAAGAAGCCCGCCAGCGTTGCACTGCACGTACGCAACACCAGTGCCGACGACGCCGAGAAGGCGCTCATCGCCGTCCGCACCGAATCGGCACTCTGGCCAGGCGTTCAGGTCACCGAGGGCAAATCGGTGGTCGAGTTGGCTGTCATCGCCACCGACAAGGGGCACGCACTCGACTTGATTCGCCATCAGGACGGCGCAACCGCTGCCGTCTTCATCGGCGACGACGTGACCGACGAAAAGGCGTTCAGCAGGCTTCAGGGGCCGGACATCGGAATCAAGGTCGGCAGCGGGGACACCGTCGCCGACTATCGCGTCGACAGCACCGAGGACGTCGCTGCTGCTCTGGCGTTCCTGCTCGACGAGCGTCGTACGTGGCTTTCCGGCGCCGACGCTCCGCCCATCGAGCGGCTCTCGATGCTCGCCAGTCCGCGCACCGTCGCTTTGGTGACCCCGGATGCGACGCTGACCTGGTTGTGTCACCCGGAACCGGATTCAGCGGCCGTCTTCGCACACCTTCTCGGCGGAACCGGGGCCGGCCACTTCTCGGTCGGGCCTCGACGCACAGCCTTGCCGCTGAGCCAGAAGTACATCGACAGCACGATGACAGTTCAGACCCGCTGGGCGAGCCTGTCCGTCACCGACTACCTCCCCCACGACGTCCCACAGGGACGAACCGACCTGACCCGCATCATTTCCGGTCAGGCCGACGCGATCGTCTCGTTTGCACCCCGTCCCGAGTTCGGCCAGGGTCAGGTCACGCTCGAGGTCGTCGACGAGGGCATTCGGGTCCTCGGCACCAACGAGCCGTACGTGCTCCGCTCCCCCGGTGTGCTGTGGAACATCGCCACCGACGGAAACCAGCAGACCGCCCACGCCATCGTCGAGCCGTCCAAGGGTGACGTCGTCCTCGAATTGCGCTGCGGAACAGAAGAAATCGGCCCGTCCGACGTTCCGGAGCTCGAGCGTCGAGCGACCTCGGAGGCCTACTGGTCCGATTGGGCCAAGACGCTCGAACTCCCGAAGCTGAAGCCGGACTTGATGAAACGCTCTGCACTGACCTTGCGCGGGCTGGTCCACGCCGATTCCGGTTCCATCATGGCTGCCGCGACGACGTCCCTGCCGGAAGAGATCGGCGGAGTCCGCAACTGGGACTACCGCTATTGCTGGTTGCGCGACGCCGCCCTCACCGCAACAGCTCTCGTGAGCGTCGGATCCACCGACGAGGCCGAGAACTACCTGGACTGGGTCCACCGCGTGCTCGAAACACTGCCGGGACCCGAGCGCCTGCACCCCCTCTACACGCTCTACGGGACTTCGCTACCGCCAGAGGCCGTCATCGATTCACTCCCCGGATACGCCGGCTCCCGGCCGGTCCGCGTCGGAAACGCCGCGAATCAGCAGGTTCAACTGGACGTGTTCGGCCCGATCGTCGAGCTCATCGTCGAACTGGCGAATGCACGCGAAAAGGCCGGTGATCCCGATCCTTTGAGCGACCGCGACTGGGAACTGGTGTGCGCCATGGTCGAAGCAGTGCAGCGGCGCTGGTTCGAACCCGATCACGGCATATGGGAAATTCGCGACAACCCGCGCCACCACGTCTATTCCAAGGTTATGGGCTGGGTCACCGTCGACCGCGCCGTCGATCTTGCGACCCGCTTTTCTCGCGAGGCCCTGCCCGAGTGGGCGGAACTGCGTGACCAGATCGCCGACGAAGTACGACACAAAGGCTGGAAGGACGACGTCCAGTCGTACACCGCGGCCTACGACGGTACCGATCTCGACGCGGCGACTCTGCACATCGGACTGTCGGGGCTGATCGATCCGACGGATCCGCGCTTTGCTGCAACCGTCGTAGCCACCGAGGCCGAACTACGCAGCGGCTCAACGGTATACCGCTACCATCACGACGACGGCCTGCCCGGCATAGAAGGTGGATTCCATCTCTGTGCCGCCTGGCTCGTCGAGGCATACCTACTGATCGGGCAACGCCTGCAAGCAGAGGCGCTGTTCGACCAGTTGGTCGCGGCAGCGGGTCCCACCGGACTGCTCGCGGAGGAGTACGACCCCATCGCGGAACGCTCACTGGGCAACCACCCCCAGGCGTACAGCCATCTGGGCTTGTTGCGCTGCGCCCAACTCCTGGCGTGAGCGCTACCCCTTGATCCGACCTGATGTTCGCCCGGCCAGTAGTTCGGTGTCGAGCATCTCGACTATCGGAACGCCGGATCCGGACGGCGACATCAGGAGCGCACCGGCGCGCCGGCCCTTCTCTTCCTGGGGCTGGCGCACCGTTGTCAGTGATTCGCGCAGCGCCTCGTCGACGCCGTCGAATCCGGTGATCGACAGTTGGCCAGGTACATCGATGCCCTGCCAGCGCGCCCAGTCCAAGGCGCCGAGAGCCAGCACGTCGGTGGTGCAGACCAGTGCGGTGATCTCGGGGTTGGTCGCGAGAGCTTCCGCCGCCGCCGAGTGCCCGGACTGCGATGTGTGGACGTACCGCTCGATCACGGTGAGTGAGAGTGGGTCCATGTCGGCCGCCACCATCGCGTCGCGCACTCCTTCGATCCGCTCACGCTGGACGTGGAAGTGTGGGGACTTGAGTCGTTCCTGGCTGACGACGCCGTCCATCCGGTCGCGCCCCAGCCTCATGCAGAGCACGCCGATGTCACGGTGTCCGAGACCGATGAGGTAGTCGGCGACCTTGCGCATGGCAGCGCGGTCGTCGATGCCCACGAGGGATGCACCGGGAATCTCGCGCGGCTGGTCGCAGACGACGATCGGAATGTGACGCTCGAGCACGGCAGCAAGATACGGATCGTCGTCGGCCACGGAGTAGACGACAAAGCCGTCGACGCCCGCCTGCTGGACCACGGCTGCAGCATCCACCTCGTCGCGGCCGGGCCCGGCCGGGATGAGCAGCAAGCCCTGGCCGGCGTCCTCACACGATTCCGAGAGACCGGCAAGGAAGCTCATGGCGGCCGGGTCACGGAACGAATAACTGAGTGCTTCGGTGAGCAGAAGACCGACGGCACCGGCTTTGCGAGTTCGCAAGGAGCGGGCGACCGGATCAGGTCCGGGGTATCCGCGTCGCTTGGCCGCTTGGAGCACTCGATCCCGCAGCTCGACGGAGAGCTGATCGGGTCGGTTGTACGCGTTCGAGACTGTAGTTCTCGACACATTGAGCTCGGCGGCAAGCGACGCCAAAGTGGCTTGACGGCGTGGCTGACGGGACCGGGGCATAAACGGACGTTAGCCGTAGTGCCCGCAGACGGCGCGTTGGGGCTGAACCGAAGGTGAACTACCAGCGACTATGCGCTAATGTGTAACGGTAACGGTTTCCAATAGCATTTAGCCCAGCCTTTGTTCAGGAGAAAAGCACGTGCGTTCGTCGTCGAAATTCCGCACCGCCACCGCCCTCGCGGCCGTCTCGGTCGCCGCAGCATTCGCGCTCACCGCGTGCAGCTCAACCTCCTCGAAGGACGACGGCATCACCGTCGTCGCATCGACGAACGTGTGGGGCGACGTCGCGCAGGCCGTCGCCGGCGACAAGCTGACCGTGACGTCGATCATCAACGAGCCGTCCGCGGACCCGCACTCGTTCGAAGCGACTCCCGCCGATGCCGCCAAGATCACCGACGCATCGCTCGTCGTCTACAACGGCGGCGGCTACGACCAGTTCATCACCGACGTCCTCGACGCGGGCAAGGGTGAGCAGAAGACGGTCAACGCCTACAACCTGCTCGACGGCGGCATCCACGCCGGCGAAACCGCGGGCGAATCGCATGACGGTCACACCCACGGCGCAGTCAACGAACACGTCTGGTTCGACATCCCGACCGTCGACGCCGTCGCACATTCGGTGGCCGATCAGCTGAGCGCTCTCGATCCGGACAACGCGGCGACCTACGAGGACAACGCGAAGGCATACAGCCAGAAGCTCGCCGGCGTCACAGCGATCACCGATTCCATCGCCGCTGCCCACGCAGGCGCACCGGTGGCTCAGACCGAGCCGATCGCGCACTACCTCCTGGTCGCAGCTGAACTGAAGGACGCAACTCCCGAGGAGTTCACCAGCGCCATCGAAGACGGCAACGATCCGTCACCGGCCGCAATCGCCGCAACCCGCCAACTCCTCTCGGAGAAGCAGGCCCGCGCATTGGTCTACAACATCCAGACACAGGACAAAGTGACCCAGGACATGCGCACCACCGCCGAAACCGCCGGAGTGCCCGTCGTCGAGGTTACGGAGACTCTCCCCGAGGGCCTGGACTACATTCAGTGGCAGACGCAGACCGCGGAGTCGCTCGCAAACGCCCTCTCTGCCCAGTAATTATTTGCCCCACCATTTCCGAGAAGAACCGATCGGCTTGTGACAGAAACTTCCGCGAATACTCCTGTGCCCCCTGGTAACACCGTGCCTTCTGGTAACACCGTGCCTTCTGGTAACACCGCGCCTTCAGAGGCCTCCGTGCCCGCTGTGACGCTGAAGGACGCTCGATTGTCCTTCGGCGCCCGCACATTGTGGGACGGGCTCGATCTCGAGGTACAGCCAGGTGAGTTCATCGCCGTACTCGGGCCGAACGGGTCGGGCAAGACCTCGCTCCTGAAGATTCTGCTGGGCCAACTACAACTCAGCGGCGGTAGTGCACAGATCGTCGGCACGCCGGCACGGGCCGGGAACTCACACGTCGGGTACATCCCGCAGCAGAAATCGATCGACGACGGCCTCCCGCTCCGCGGCCGCGACCTGGTCGGCCTCGGCGTCGACGGTCACCAGTGGGGTACGGGCCTACTGCGTCGGGGTCGTCGCCGCAAGATCGTCGACGACGCCATCGCACAGGTCAGCGCCCAGTCGTTCGCCGACGCTCCCATCGGTTCCATGTCCGGCGGTGAGCAGCAGCGACTGCGAATCGCACAGGCTTTGGTCGGCGACCCGCGGATCCTGTTGTGCGACGAACCGCTGCTCAGCCTCGACCTCGCCAACCAGCACCTGGTCTCGACGCTGATCGACAAGCGTCGGCGCAGCCATGACACCGCGGTGCTGTTCGTGACGCACGAGATCAATCCGATCCTGCCGTTGGTGGATCGAGTGCTCTATCTGGTGGACGGCAAATTCCGGATCGGGACGCCGGCCGAAGTGATGACGTCCGAGGTTCTCTCGGATCTGTACAACACCGACGTCGAAGTGTTGCAGGTTCGTGGCCGCCTCGTCGTGATCGGCACCGGCGACGCCATCGACGCGCTCGGCAGCGCAGGCGGACTACGCCCGGGAGAAGGCGTTCACCATTCTGATGAGGATCACCACCAGTGAGTAACAAGTTCACCGACGCGATGTCGCGGATGTTCGACGTGTCCGCCACCGTCGACCTACTGCAGTACGACTTCGTCCAACAGGCGTTGATTGCCGGTGCCATCCTCGGATTGTTGGCCGGCATCATCGGGCCGCTGATCGTGAGCCGTCAGATGTCGTTCTCGGTGCACGGAACGAGTGAGCTGTCACTGACGGGCGCATCCGCCGCACTTCTCGTCGGTGTGGGCGTCGGCTTCGGTGCCATCGTCGGATCCGTGGTCGCGGCAGTGCTGTTCGGACTGCTCGGAGCCAAAGCGCGCGACCGAGATTCGGTGATCGGCGTGATCATGGCTTTCGGCCTCGGCCTGTCGGTGTTGTTCCTCTGGGCGTACGACGGTCGCACGGGAACCAGCTTCTCGTTGTTGGTCGGACAGATCGTGGCGCCGGGAAACAGCGGTCTCGAACTTCTGCTGCTGTGCGCGGTCATCGTGATCGGCACACTCGGATTCATCTACCGCCCTTTGCTGTTCGCAAGCACCGACCCCGAAGTTGCTGCAGCTCGCGGTGTTCCGGTCCGGGCACTGTCGATCGTGTTCGCAGTGTTGGTCGGCATCACCGCAGCACTCGGCGTACAGATCGTCGGTGCTCTGCTGGTGATGTCGCTGCTGATCACCCCCGCAGCGGCCGCCGCGTACGTCACGGCAAGCCCACTCAAGGCCACGATCCTCTCCGTCGTGTTCGCCGAACTGGCAGCCGTCGGCGGCATCCTTCTCTCGCTGGCCCCCGGCGTTCCCGTCTCGAGTTTCGTCACCTCGGTCTCGTTCGTGATCTACCTGATATGCCGACTCTTCGGATCCGCACGTCGCAAGAATGCCGGACGGATTCCGGCGCACGCCTGAACACCGAGAGCCCATACCTACCTAGAATCGAGGTATGGGTTACAGCGTTGATCTGAACAGCGACCTCGGCGAGGGCTTCGGAGCCTGGACCCTGGGCGACGACGACGCCATGCTCGAACTTGTCACCAGCGCGAACATCGCCTGCGGATTCCATGCCGGCGACCCGACAACGCTGTTGGCGACTTGCGAATCCGCAGCCACCCGCGGCGTCCGGATCGGCGCGCAGGTGGGTTACCGAGACCTCGCCGGTTTCGGCCGACGCTTCATCGACGTCTCCCCGAAGGACCTCACCGCCGACGTCATTTATCAAGTAGGGGCACTCGACGGTTTGGCTCGTGTCGCCGGATCGCGGGTCACGTACGTCAAACCCCACGGCGCGCTCTACAACGCAATAGTCCATCACCGACGGCAGGCGCGGGCCGTGGTCGCCGCCGTCGTTGCCTATGACAGTTCGCTACCTGTTCTCGGACTACCGGGTTCGGTGTTTCTGGAAGAGGCGCGCGAGGCCGGTCTCGACGTGGTCGCCGAGGCTTTTGCCGATCGTGCGTACACGGCGGAAGGCACCCTGGTCCCCCGCACCGAGTCGGGCGCCGTTCTGCAGGACCCGACACTTGTTGCAGAGCGGGTTCGGCGAATGGTCGTCGACGGCGAGTTGGACGCAGTCGACGGGAGCACGTTGAAAGTCGCTGCCGCATCGGTGTGCGTGCACGGTGACAGTCCGGCAGCCGTCGACATGGCCGTGGCAATCCGCGCTCTCCTCGAATCTTCCGACGTCGAGATCACGCCGTTCACATGATCGCGATCCTGCCCGCCGGTGAATCCGCAGTCCTCGTCGAGTACGACGAACTGCCGAGTGTGCTGGGCAACTTCAGGGCTCTCGACGCCAGTCGGATCCCCGGAGTGATCGACCTGATTCCCGCGGCGCGAACCATCTTGATCGAGTACGACAACACGATCACCGCGCACCAACTGGTGGAGAAATGGGTACGTGGGGCCGTACCGATCGAACTCACAGCTGACGAGAGTGGGCGGCCTGCCGTCGAGATTCCGGTCCGCTACGACGGCCCCGATCTCGTAGAGGTGGCCAAGCTGACCGGCCTCGGGGTCGACGGTGTGATCGACGCTCACACGGCTGCGTCGTGGACCGTCGCGTTCATCGGTTTCGCCCCCGGCTTCGCGTATCTGACCAGCAACGAGAGAAAGCTCGAAGTTCCACGTCGATCGGACCCGCGCAGGCAGGTCCCGGCCGGTGCAGTCGGGTTGGCCGGACCGTTCTCGGGCGTCTACCCGCGTAGCTCCCCGGGCGGCTGGCAGTTGATCGGAACGACGGAACTGTCGGTGTGGGATGCCGAGCGCCGCCCGCCGGCGCTGCTTCTACCCGGCACCACAGTCACCTTTGTCCGTGCATGATTTTGGTGCAAGCATGATTTTGGTGTCTTCACCGCGCTGTTGCGGGACAATGGATTCATGGCCTGGCTCGAGGTTGTGCGTACCGGCCCGCTCGCCACAGTTCAGGACCGCGGGCGGAGAGGCTACGGCGCCCTCGGGGTCGGAAGATCCGGCGCCGTCGACATGATCTCGCATGACAGCGCCAACAGACTCGTAGGCAACACTTTTCGAGCAGCAACCATCGAAGTCACCGCTGGGGGTTTCGCTATGCGGGCCGTCGGTTCGATGACGGTGGCAGCGACAGGCGCGCGGGTGCCGCTGGCCGTCGACGGACGGCCGGCACCTGACTACGCGAGCATCCATCTGGGTAGTGGCAGCATTCTCGAATTGGGTTACAGCACAACCGGGTTGAGAACGTATATCTCTGCACGCGGTGGCGTCGACGTCCCGCAGGTACTCGGAAGCAGATCCACCGACACGCTCTCCGGACTCGGGCCGCCGCCGCTCGCCGCCGGCGATCTAGTCCTCCTCGGGGCCGAGGAAGGGACGTGGCCCACCGAAGAGTTGATTCCACCGCCGGCACCTGCACTCGGCGCGGTTCCGATCGAGATCACGCTCGGCCCCCGAAATTCCTGGTTCACCGCCGCATCCGTTCACGCGCTCCTTCGCACCACGTGGAAAGTCACCGAACACACCAACCGAGTCGGGGTCCGGCTACAGGGCCAAGGGCCTTTGCATCGCTCACGCACCGGGGAATTGCCGAGCGAAGGCGTCGTGACGGGATCCATCCAGGTGCCGCCAGGCGGCCAGCCCGTCGTGTTCCTCGCCGACCATCCCGTGACCGGCGGATACCCGGTCATCGCCGTCGTTTCCGACGCCGGGATTGCGTCGCTGGCACAGCTGCGGCCCGGCAGCACCATTACCTTCAAGGCCACTACTCGGCCGTCGTAGCGCTGATAGTCTCAGCCGCGCCAGCAATGCTGCCGGCGGCGCTCGGCCGTCGCCAAAACCTGAAGGACTGTCACACTATGAGCCCTAAGAGCAGCACACTTGCTCTCGGAATAGCGTCACTGATCACTGCTGCACTCGTCTTGTCCGGATGCAGCAGTTCGGAAAGCGGCGACGCCGTCTCCAGTGATACCAACACCAGTGAGACCACTGCTTCCGAAAGTTCTGCATCCTCGCCGTCTGCCGCTGCCGCGACGCCGACTTTGCGGGACGGAACACCGTTCATCGGTGAGCGGACGACGATCGAAACCGGCGACGACCCCGAAGCGCCGAGCATCAGCGTCAGCCTCCCGCCGAGCTGGACTCACGGCGAGAACATCCCTGCCGGCGTTACGGACGCGTTGTCCAGCAACAGCCAGGAACCCAGCGGTTTCATGCCGAACACCACGGTGACGGTCGAAAACCAGGGCACCGCAACAAAAGACGAGGTTCTTGCCGCTGCGCGTGAAACGATCGCCACTCTCGACGGGTGGACCGAGGTGAAGTACACCGAGATCGACGTCGACGGACAGCAGGGTTTCCGCCTCTCCGGAACCTGGACCGCCCCAAACCTGGACGTTCCGCTCTACGCCGTCATGACGGTCGTCGCTTACCAAGCCGACGACAACTCGCCGGTCTACCTGGTCAGCTTTGCAAACCAGTTCACCGACACGACGAACATGCAGACCTCCAACCAGGTGGAAGAAATCAACACCTCGATCGAATTCGGCTGAGCACCTGATGGTTTGAATACCCGATCTCCGAACAACCGCGGCGGGCCGAGACTACGACAGTCTCGGCCCGCCGTTTCACAACTCTCGCCTAGCTCGAACCGAACAGGCCGCTGAGGGAACCGAGGCCACCACTCAACGAGCCGAGCGATCCGATTCCGCCACCGGTTCCGGGGCCAGTGGGATCAACCGGATCAACGGGATCAACCGGATCAACGGGATCGACCGGGTCAACCGGATCGACCACATCCGCGGCGCGGACAGTGATGGACGGGCCCAAGTTGGCGAAATTCGCACTCGACTGGAATCCGTTGCCCATCACCGTGGCACCTACCGCCAATCCACTTCCGTACACGGTTCCCGGCGCACACGAAGCAGTAACCGTGTAGCTGGTCTTCATGGTCACCGGTTTGCTGCCGTTGTTGATCCAGCCGGCACTGGTCACCTCGAGCGTCGTGGCTGTCAGTTCCGGCGTTTCAGTGGTTTCGGTCATCGTCCCGCCAACGTGAAACTTCGTGACCTTCGCCGAGCCCGGGACAAAGGTCAAGCATGCGGCATGCGTCTCGGTGAACCTGCTGATATACCCGTCGATTCCGCTCTTCTTCGACACTGTCGTGTAGGTGATCGTGTCACCGATCTTCGGCGACGCATTGTCCACGGTGCGAGTAAATGTGTAGGCACCGGAAGTTGCTGTCTCGGCAGTCGCGACTCCCGCACCCAGCGCGCTTGCGCCCACAGCAAGAGCAATCACCCCCAAACCAGCTCCAACGGTGGACAGACTACGATTCCTGGATCCAAACTTTGCCACGAACAATCTCCACTCTGTGTGGTTCCAGGACAACCGAATTCATTGATTACTGGAACTTGTTGCAACCCGACTCTCGAAGTACGATACAGCCGACCTGGACATTCGCCCAGCTTTTCGTCGAAATAGTCGACAATCAGTTAACGGCAGGCAATCGACACCGAAAAAGTCCTCTTAATTCGGACTTTTCCGCAAATTCTGCCGAACTGATACATAGGCAAGCGTCCGATAGGTTTCAATGGTTACCGCGGCGCAACCTTTGAAGAGTCATCCCATCGCCGTCAGCGTGAACCCCTCGAACGGAGAATTTCATGTCACGTTTTTCAATGCGCAAAACACTCACCGGAATCGCAATCGCTGCACTTGCCACCAGCGGACTCGTGATGACCGCAGGCACCGCGAGCGCCGATGCCACCCACCCGTCCGCGGCAACGGTCAACTCCTCCAACGTCCGAATCACCAAGAGCATCGTGGGCGACGGCGAAGTTGCACCCGGCGGCAAAGTCACCGTGCGCACGGTCATCTCCACAACAGGCCACCCCGAGCGTTACGTCGACCAGTTCGTCGACCGCTACCCCGCCACGTTCAAGTACATCCAGGGCACGGCAACGGTCAACGCGTGGCACTTGATCGGCGGTCAGAAGACCGAATCCGTCACGCCTTCGGTTGACACTGCCGCCCGAACCGTGAATGTGCCCAGCACCGGCTGGCTGATCTCACCCACCGGAAGCAAGACCGTGACGATCGAGGCGCAGTACCTCGTCGCCGACGATGCACCGATCGGCTCGTACCAGGAAATGTCGAGCTCGATCGGTATCTCGACGTTCAATACCGAACAGAACATCAGCGGCGTCTACGCCAAGATCCGCGCCAAGAACCCCGGCGAGGCGGCCGCATCGGGCTCGGCAGATCTGGGCTTCGGCTCTTCTGACGGCGAGGGCGGAACCGGTTCGGCCGGATCCTCCATCCTCGACAACCCGGCCGGCTTCATCTCCGACATCATCAGCGGTGTCCTGGCCAACGGCAGCTGATTCACTCGCTCCGCCTGCTCCACCTGTAAACACTCCGTCGGGGAATGTGTTCGAGGGTGGCATCGAGTCTTCGGACTCGGTGCCACCCTCGATCTTTTGTGGCGATCACACTCCGTCGCGCCTGCATCAAAGAACCAAATAGGAAAGCATTACCTAAGTCATTCGCGGTATGATCCACCGATGAGTTCCGCAGGATTTCCGTACTGGGCTGTGCCGGCAGGCCGGTACGTTCCGCTCCCCTTCTCGATGACGACGTCCACCATCGGGCGTGATCAGAAGCGCGCGTGGCGTGAGATCCGCCATCCCGAACACGAACTCCTCTGGGGCGCTTCCGGCGAGATGAGCGCGTACATCGACGACGTTCGTTGGCAGATACCACCGACGGTCGGCATGTGGATTCCGGCTGGAACTCCACGGCGCATCACGCTCGGCGCATCCACCGAGGCTCGTTTCACCTATTTCCGGCCCGAGTCGTTCCCCCACCCGTGGACAAAACCCGCGATCATCGGCATCGACGACGTCGTCAAGACGATGCTCATCCATCTGCACCAGCGAAATATGCCTACCGAGGCTCGCTTGCGCGCCGAATCCGTAGTCTTCGACACGCTCGCGCCCATCGAGGCGGCTGATGTCGCAGTACCGATGCCCGCCGATCCCCGGGCCCTCGCCGTCGCACGCCGCCTGATCGCCGACCCCGCCGATCAACGCGGGCTTGCCGATTGGGCCTACGTGGTCGGCGGAAGCCCCCGCACCCTGAGCCGCGTGTTCTCTCAAGGCACGGGGATGTCCTTCACCGAGTGGCGAATTCAAGTTCGCGTCCGCGCTGCGATGTCCTATCTCGCTGCGGGCGTTCCTGTTTCGACGGTAAGCCGTCGCGTCGGATACGAAACCCCCAGCGCCTTCACCAGCGTGTTCCGCAAGGTCACCGGACGCACACCGAAGAACTACTACTCGGACGCGTGCGAGTTGTCAGCCTAACTGGTCAGAACCCGTTCATCTTCGAGACCAGTTCCGCGAAAGCATATTTGACGCTCAGCGACGTAGGTGACGCCAAGGCCATGACTCGCGCCAGACCGAGCTGCTGAATCAGCCTGCCGTCCTTGACTGCCGGCAGGTCGGCAAACAACTTGTCCCCCATCAATCCGGGTAGCCCCTGACCACTCGCGTCGTTGAGCACGATCACGTCCGCGTCCAGTTCGTTGTACTGTTCGCGCGATGCAGTCACCGACCCCTGGGTGTCGCCGCACAGCTCTGCGCTTCCGGCCGACTGCTTCAGTCCGAGCTGGGACATCAGGATGACTCGGCCGTCGTCAGCGCAGTAATTGGTGAGGCCGTCGATGTTTCCCGAGAGGAAGGTCAAGGTTTTCCCGTTCAGATTCGGGGATCCGGCAGCCAGGTCGGCTATGGAATCGTCAGTTTCCTCGATCAGCTCGGCAGCCCGCTTCGGTTGGCCGAGTACTGATCCGATGGTCGACAACTGTTCCTGCCACGTGGTCGCCCATGCGGTCTCCTTGAACGGAATGGTGGGTGCGATCTGGGAAAGACGTGCATAGTCGTCTTCGGTGATTCCCGAGACCACTGCGATGATCACGTCCGGCTCCAACGCCAGGATCTGCTCGAACGGCACACCGGACGTGCTGTCGAGCAACGTGGGTTCGACATCGCCCAACAATTCTTCGTCCCACGGCAGGATGCCGTTCTCCAAGCCTGCCCCACTGAACGACTCCATGGCGACGGGTGTCTTGCCCAGTGCGAGGACCGAATCCTGGCTGTTCCAGCCGATCGTCACGATCCGCTGAGGTTCGGTCTCGATGGTGGTCGACCCGTACGCGTGATCAACGGTGACCGGCAGCGCGCCGGCCTCGGCCAACTGCGTCGTGCCCTCCGACGCTGTTGACTCGGTGCTGCTCTGGCAGCCTGCGAGCAGGGCAATCGCGGCCAACGCAGCCACTATTCGGGTAGTGCTCTTCATCTTCTGTCAGCTCTCTTCGCAAACGTACTTTGTTTCGACCAGCCAGGTATATCGAGACCCGATCCCGGTAATGGGGTGTCGATACTCCATCTGTCCGCTGCCGCGTAGCCCTTGGCATCTGCGAGCACTTTCCGCACTCGCACCGGCTTTACCGTAGAACTGCACAACGAGTGTTCAGATCTGGGCGAGGAGTTTCACGAGTGTCAGCGCTGCCCGAAACTCGTTCCGGTCCGATGGAGATGATCCGAGTCGGATCATTCTCCGCCGGACGCGGCCCGCGACTGGTTGCAGCCGTCATCGGGCAGGCGTCGTATCAGGTAGCTCAAGCCCTCATCCCGGTGCTGATCGGCACCGTCGTCGACCGGGCAATCGGAAAGTCCGACAGCACAGCACTTCTCGTGTGGCTTGCGGTGCTGTGTGCTCTGTTCGTGGGACTCGCTCTGTCGTGGCGCATCGCAGTTCGCCTGAACACGCAGGTCTTCGTCTACGGCGAACACGACCTACGACTGAATGCTGCCAGACGAGTACTCGATGCCAGGGGGATGAAAGCTCAGCGTTCGACCGGTGAAGTTCTCACCATCTCTACCTCGGATGCCTCACACGTCTCGGGCTTCTCCTGGGTTGTCGCCGAACAGGGCTCGGCATTTGCGGGGCTCGCCGCGGCAGTGATTTCGCTTGCCTTCGTCTCGTGGCCGCTCGCACTGATCGTCGTACTCATCACCGCTGCGCAGCTCATATTCATCCACAAGATCAGCGGTCCGTTGGACGAGCGCGTGTATGCAGAGCAGAAGAAGGCAGCCGAGGCAGGCATGCTTGCAACGGATTTCACGCTGGGACTGCGGGTACTGAAGGGTTTCGGGGCTGAACCCACCGCCCTGTCGCGATACGTCAACGCGAGCCGGGAGTCGATGAAGGCAGCGATCCGGACGGTCAGAGCAATGTCCAGCCTGACCGCGCTCAATTCCGGGGTCTCCGCGTTGGTGCTGGCTTCGGTTGCGCTTGGAGCCGCGTGGATGGCGCATCAAGGCACGATCACCGTGGGCAACTTCGTCACCGTTGTCGGCTTGAGCAGAGTGATTGCCGGTCCGATGGAAACGCTGGGGTTCTTCGGTGCCGAACTCGCTGCCAAGCGAGGTTCCGCGCGCAGACTGTCCGAACTGTTGGCCGAGCCACACCTGATCGAATCGCTGGCCCCCACGGCCGCGACCGAACCTGCCAGAACTGAAGACGCCCTATTGATTTCGGCGGACAACGGAACCGTCGTCTCAGCTCGCCGCGGAGAAGTGGTGGGCGTGCGCGCTGACGATTCCGCCGACCGACTGGCACGACAACTCGCCTATCAGACCCCGCTCGCCCCCGACTCTTACTTCGTATTCGGCACCGATGCAACCGACCTCGGCCCGGACGGAGTTCGTGATCAGGTGTTCGTCTCCGCCCATGAAGGAACCGTGTTCACCGGCACCGTCTTCGACAATCTGGCTGCACCGAACGTCGACTCGTCGGCAATGACGTCATCTGCGCTCGACGACGTGTTGACGCATCTGCCCGACGGCCACCTCTCCGAGGTAGGCGAGCAAGGAAAGAAACTCTCCGGAGGTCAACGCCAACGCCTTCTCCTCGCCCGCGCTCTCCATCAACCCCAGCCGATCCTGGTCCTCCACGAACCCACCACTTCCGTGGACTCTGTCACCGAGCATCGAATTGCACACTCCCTGAGAAACTTCCCCGACAAGGCCATTCTGGTGATCACCTCGAGCCCGACCCTGCTCCATTCGTGTGACCGTGTCGTCACGATCGACCACGGCGTTCGGGAGGGAGAGTCGCTGTGACCGATACCCTTCCGGATGCATCTGCTGTTCCGGTTGTATCTGCCCTGCCGATCGCGTCGACCAAGCAGACCGTCCGCGCATTGATCGCACTGCTTCGGCCACGCAAGCGAGCGCTCGCACTCACGACCGTCGTACTTCTCTCTGCTACGGCCTGCGGCCTGTCCACCCCGGCACTGCTCGGACTCATGGTCGATGCGGTCACGGAGGGCAAACCGTTTGCCTCACTCCTGCGTATCACCGCGTTCATGCTCGGCGCAGCGGCAGCAGGGGTTGCGCTGACCTGGTGGAGCACACAGCTTCTGGCGAACGTCGCGCAGAACGTGCTGGCCGATCTTCGTGAGGACGTGTTCGCCGCCACCCTCGCGCAGCCTTCGTCACTGGTCGAGGATGCCGGAACCGGTGATCTGATTTCCCGGGTCTCGGGCGACGTCGAAGCGGTAAACACCGTCATCGCGCGAGTACTACCCGCCACCGTGTCTGCCCTGTTCATGATTTCACTGACGCTTGTCGGTGTGGGAGTGATCGATTGGCGCTTCACCGTGGCAATCGTTGCCGTTGCGCCGATTCACTATTTCGCTCTTCGTCATTTCCTCCGACGCTCCGGACCCGTCTACCGACGCTCTCGCGCTGCGCAGGCCAGGCGGGGACAACAGCTCATCGAAACTCTCGGAGGCGCAGGCACTGTCACTGCCCTGCGGCGAACAGACGAGCACATCGACCGAATCGCCGAGACCTCCGAGCATGCCATCAGCTTCGACATGCAGGCAGTTCGCCTGCGCACCAACTTCTTCGCCCAACTCAACGGCGCCGAACTGCTCGGACTGGCCGCCGTCCTGAGCGTCGGCTACTGGCTCGTGACCACAGGCTCGGTGTCCATCGGGGCCGCTACCGCCGCCGCCCTCTACTTCCACAGTCTGTTCAGCCCCATCGCGGTATTTCTCTCGAACATCGACGAATTGCAGGATGCGGGTGCCAGCCTGGCTCGCCTGATCGGAGTCACCGCGATGCCCGGGCGGCCCACGAGCATTCCTGCCTCGGCTCGGTCCGAACCCATCGGCGTCGAGGTGGACCGGGTTTCCTACTCGTACGACAACTCCACCCCGGTGATCGATTCGATCTCGATCTCGATCGCACCGGGGGAACGAATCGCCGTCGTCGGAAGCAGCGGCGCCGGAAAGACCACGCTCGCCAAACTGATTGCCGGCATCATTCCCGTCGGGGACGGGCGAATCACCGTCGACGGCAAACTGATTGACGACCTGAGTGATGCCGAACTTCGGCACGAAGTCGTCCTCGTCAGCCAGGAAGTTCACGTGTTCGTCGGGACGATCGCCGACGATCTCCGGTTGTGTGCACCAGATTCGGACGATGCGAAGATCGCCGAAGCCGTCGACACGATGAAAGCTCAATGGATTCATGAACTTCCGGACGGACTCGAGACCAGGGTCGGGGCCGGTGGGTACCAGTTGACGGCGGCGCAGGCACAGCACATAGCCCTCGTCCGACTGGCTCTGCTCGATCCTCCCGTCGTCATCCTCGACGAGGCGACTGCCGAAGCCGGAACCACCGCAGCCGGTCTACTCGATCAGGCAGCCGAGCTCGCAGTCACCGGCCGGACCGCCGTGGTGATCGCACACCGGCTGAGCCAAGCAGTCCGCGCCGATCGCATACTCGTCATGAGCGGTGGCCGCGTAGTCGAGAGCGGGACACATGACGAACTGATCGGCGCGGACGGTTCCTACGCTGCACTGTGGGAAGCCTGGTCGGTACGGAGCTAGAACCCCGCCAGACTCACCCGAAAGCCGTTACAACTCAGCTGCTACGACGCCTGCGGGCGATGTCCGCCAGGACGACTCCGGCGGCAACCGAGGCGTTGAGCGACTCGACCGGACCGGCCATCGGAATCGACAGGATCGCGTCGCAGTTCTCGCGGACGAGGCGCGAAAGGCCCTTGCCCTCGGAACCGACCACGATCACAACGGGACCGCTGCCGTCGAAATCGTCGAGAGTGGTGTCGCCCTCGGCGTCGAGACCGATGACCTGAACACCCTTCGATGCCCAGTCCTTGAGCGTGCGGGTGAGGTTGGTTGCCCGAGCAATCGGCAAACGAGCGGCAGCGCCGGCGCTGGTGCGCCAAGCGACAGCACTCACGCTCGCGCTACGACGCTCCGGAATCACGACGCCGTGTCCACCGAAAGCTGCGACCGAGCGCACGACGGCACCCAGGTTGCGGGGATCGGTGATGTTGTCCAGCGCGACGAGCAGCGGCGGCTCGGCATGCTTGCGTGCCTCCGAGAGAAGATCGTCCGGGTGCGCGTAGCGGTACGGCGGAACCTGCAGGGCGATGCCCTGGTGAAGACCGTTGGCGCTGAGGCGATCCAGATCGGTGCGGGGGACCTCGAGGATCGAGATGCCGGCATCCGCAGCGAGCTGAACGGATTCCTTCAGTCGATCGTCGCTCTCGGTGCCGACGGCGACCCACAGTGCAGTCGCCGGAACGCCGGCGCGTAGGCACTCGACCACCGGGTTGCGTCCGAGCACTGTCTCGGGACCGTCGAGAACCTTGCGGCCCGGACCCGGACGGCCACCGCGGCCCTGCTTCTCGTCGGCACGTGCGGCGCGCGCTGCACGCTTTGCCGCGGGATGCTTGGTGCGTGCCTCGGCGGGCGGCGTAGCGCCACGCCCTTCGAGACCGCGACGGTGCTTACCGCCGGAACCGGCAACCTGGCCCTTCTTGGTGCCGCCCTTACGGACTGCGCCGCGCCTGCTCGAGTTTCCAGCCATTGTTACTGCCCTGCCTTAAGGGACCATTCGGGTCCGTCGGGAGTATCGGTTACTTCGATACCCGCCTTGATGAGGCGATCGCGGACCTCGTCCGCCACCGCCCAGTTCTTTTCCGTACGTGCCTGCTGCCGACGATCGAGATCGGCCCGCACCAACACGTCCAAAGCTTCCATTGCCGTCTCGGTGTCGCCACCGGACTGCGTCCAATGCTCGTCGAGTGGGTCGACGCCCAGGATCGCGAGCATGGCCCGCACCTGGCCGGCAGCCACCCGAGCCGCGTCGAGATCACCGGCAGCGAGCGCGGAATTACCCTCGCTCGCCTTGCCGTGAATCTCGGCCAACGCGATCGGCACCGACAAGTCGTTGTCGAGAGCCGCCGCGAAACCTTCGGTCCACGTACCGAGTTCGACGCCGCCCGCACGCTTGTGTGTGCGCAGGACGAACGACTCGAGCCCCTGGTAGGACTTCGCACTTTCGTCCAACGCCTCGTCCGAGTACTCGAGATTGGAACGGTAGTGCGCACTACCGAGGTAGTACCGAAGTTCTTGCGGACGAACCTTCTTGAGCACGTTCGGCACCGAGAGAACGTTGCCCAACGACTTGGACATCTTCTCGCCACTCATCGTGACCCAGCCGTTGTGCAACCAGTACTGAGCGAAATCGTCGCCGGCGCACTTGGCCTGCGCAATTTCGTTCTCGTGGTGCGGGAAGACGAGATCGCGTCCACCACAATGGATGTCGAATGCCGCCCCGAGATAGAACTCCGCCATGGCCGAGCACTCGAGGTGCCAGCCCGGACGGCCGGGTCCCCACGGTGTCGGCCACGAGGGCTCACCGGGCTTGACGGCCTTCCAGAGGGTGAAGTCGCGAGGATCGCGCTTGCCCTCGGCCGCACTCTCGCCCTGATGAACGTCGTCGAGTTTGTGGCCGGACAGTGCGCCGTACTCGGGGTAGCTCTGCACGTCGAAGTAGACGTCACCGCCCGCCGCGTACGCGTGGCCGTTCTCGATCAGACGTTCCATCATCTCGACCATCTGCGTCACGTGGCCCGTGGCCCGTGGCTCGATGGACGGTGGCAGCACGCCCAGTTGGTCGTAGGCCCACGTGAACGACCGCTCGAACGTCGCCGCCCACTCCCACCAAGGTCGACCGGCGCCGGCGGCCTTGTTGAGAATCTTGTCGTCGATGTCCGTCACGTTGCGCACGAAGGCAACGTCGTTGCCGTGCGCCAACAGCCAGCGACGCAGCACGTCGAAAGCGACGCCGCTACGAACGTGTCCGATGTGAGGATCGCCCTGAACTGTCGCCCCACACAGGTACACCGATGCATGTCCGGGGGCCAACGGAACAAAATCCCGAAGGGCCCGCGTACCGGTGTCGTATAGGCGCAGGGTCACGACCAGCGATCTTACCTGTCGTGTTCGGTTGTCATGACCAACGCGGTGGCCATGGCGGCGATCCCCTCGCCGCGACCGGTCAAGCCGAGGCCGTCCGTGGTGGTCGCGGACACCGAAACAGGCGCGCCGAGAATGTCCGAGAGCACCTTCTGTGCCTCGTCGCGACGTGGCCCGATCTTCGGACGGTTGCCGATGACCTGCACCGCGGCGTTGCCGACGGCGAACTGGTTCTCTTCGAGCAGTCGGCGAACCTCGGCAAGCATTCGAGCGCCGCTCACGCCGTCCCATTCGGGCCTGCCGGTGCCGAAAACCGAACCGAGGTCACCGAGGCCCGCCGCAGAGAGCAACGCGTCACACAGCGCGTGGACGGCGACATCGCCGTCCGAATGGCCCGAGCACCCGTCTGCTTCCTCGAACAGCAACCCGGCCATCCAGCAAGGACGACCGACCTCGATGGGATGAACATCCGTGCCGAGACCGACGCGCATCTAATTTCCGTCCTGTGAATCCGCACTCAACGCTGTCTCCGAGCTCAGGAGCGCCCGTGCAAGGACCAGGTCGAGCGGAGTGGTGATCTTGAAGGCGAGAGCGTCGCCGGGAATCGTCTGCACCGAAACACCGAGACGCTCGACCAGAGCGGCGTCGTCGGTCGCGGCGACGTCACCGGCGTCGTACGCACTGCGCAGGACGTCGGTGGAGAATCCTTGGGGAGTTTGAACCGCACGCAACTCCGAACGCAGAGGCGTACCGGTGACTGCGCCGAGTACGTCGACCGACTTGATCGTGTCGGTAACCGGAAGTACCGGGATGACAGCGGAGCTGCCGGCTCGGAGAGTTCCGACGACGCGCGCGATCAACGCCGGCGGTGTCAATGCCCGTGCGGCATCGTGCACGAGTACAAAATCTGCGTCGCCGGCAGCGCTGAGGCCGGCTCGAACCGAATCGGTTCTTTCGGCACCACCGCCGACGACGTCGACGTCCGCTGCACGACCGAGGTCGGCTACGACGGATTCGACCAGTTCAGGCGGCACAATGACAACAACGCGGTCGATCGCTCCGGATTTCCGGAGTCCATCGACCGCGCGTGCAAGCATGGTGCACCCACCGAGTTCGACAAATGCCTTGGGCAATTTCTCGCCCAATCGCACTCCCCGACCTGCGGCAGGTACCAGGGCTACTACTGCCACTGTCAGCTTTGTTGTGTTGCAGTCAGGACGCGGCCGCGAGGACCTCGTCGAGAATGGTCTCTGCCTTCTCGGTGTCAGTGCCCTCGGCGAGCGCGAGCTCTCCGACGAGAATCTGACGAGCCTTGGCGAGCATGCGCTTCTCACCAGCGGAAAGTCCGCGGTCCTGCTCACGACGCCACAGGTCACGAACAACTTCTGCAACCTTGTTCACGTCACCTGAGGCAAGCTTCTCGAGATTTGCCTTGTATCGACGAGACCAGTTGGTGGGCTCTTCGGTGTGCGGTGCTCGCAGAACCTGGAAAACCTTGTCGAGGCCCTCTTGGCCGACCACGTCACGAACTCCGACGTACTCTGCGTTGTCTGCAGGAACCCGTACTGTGAGATCGCCTTGAGCGACCTTCAGAACCAGGTACTCCTTCTGCTCACCCTTGATGGTGCGGGTTTCGATAGCTTCGATCAGCGCCGCACCGTGATGGGGGTATACGACGGTGTCTCCGACCTTGAAAATCATGTGTCCCGTGCCCCTTTCGATTCCACTAGTTTAACACGTGAAAGAACCGACCACTCATCAACTGTGCAGGTCAGGGGCATCCTTGCTCGAGCGTAGGGGTTGACAGGGCTTGTTGTACGTGCATTCAACTGGTCTGGAGCACCCCTGCGTAACGGACTGAAAGCCCACGCAGACAACCGTTGTGGCGACCCGACGGCCAGCCCGCGGGACCTTATCTACTACTCTGCCTAGTGGAGTGCGAACCTGACGCCGTGGAGGACAAATCGTGACTGCTATCCGTAAGCCGACTCGTCGAGTCGCTACCGCCATTGCACTGGCTGCAGGCGCAGCCATCGCGCTGTCCGCTTGCGGTTCCGGACAGGTGAGCCAGACCGCCGTCCAGCAGGCCGCCGTGAACGGCAACAGCGCCGACCTCGGTGAGATCGCACTGCGCAACGTGCACATCGCTTACCCCTCGTCCGAGGAGTACAGCATCGAGCCGGGCGGCAACGCCGTGCTCGCGTTCACCGTCGTGAACGACAGCGCCGAGACCACGGACAAGCTCGTCAGCATCACCACCGATTACGCAGCACGCGTCATCGCAGGTGAAGAGGTAGGTGGCTTGACGATCAAGCCGCAGACGTCGCTGCAGGCCGGTCAGTTGCCCGCAGGCGAAGGCGCCGCGACCGAGGCCGAGACCCAGATCAAGAACAACGAAGAGAACGACGACGCACCCGCTGCGCTCTCTCTCGTCGTTCTGCAGGACATCAAGGCAGGCGTTCGCCCCGGCTTGACCGTCCCGATCACCTTCAAGTTCGAGAAGGCCGGATCGGTCACCGTCGACGTACCTGTCGACGCAGGCCCGCAGCTCGAGCGCAACGAGTCGGACAAGTCGCCCGACGTTGCAGAAGCTGGGCACTGAGCCTCGAATTATCAAGGCGCACAATGCGCCTCGCAGAACAACTTCAGAATCACACTAGAGGCGGGGTCCATGTCGGACCCCGCCTCTAGTCTGTCCCGGTGGCCAAAGTGAAATCGAACTACCGCTGCTCCGAATGCCAGTCGGTAGTGCCCAAGTGGGTCGGTAGATGTCCGGACTGCGATTCGTGGGGCTCGATGACTGAGGTCGCCGTAGTGGCACCCGTCGCCAGTCGCGCCGGCGCCTCACTCGCCAAAGCAGGATCAAGCGCCGTGCTGCCTACGACGCCGGCCACGCCGCTGACACAGATCGACAGCACCTCGACGCAGGCCAAACCCACGGGGATCGGTGAGTTGGACCGCGTCCTCGGCGGTGGCGTCGTACCGGGTTCGGTGGTGCTGCTCGCCGGAGAACCCGGCGTCGGAAAATCGACGCTACTTCTCGAGGTCGTCTACCGCTGGGCGATGCGCAGCGCGGATGATCGAGCGTTGTACGTCACGGGCGAGGAGTCTGCCGGTCAGGTTCGGCTTCGGGCAGATCGCACCAACTCTGTCCACGAACGGATGTATCTGGCGGCCGAATCCGATCTCGCGACCATCCTCGGCCACATCGAGCAGGTCAAACCGACACTGGTCATCGTCGACTCGGTGCAGACCATGCTTGCTGCCGACGTCGACGGGGTCGTCGGCGGCGTGACTCAGGTCAAGGCCGTCACCAGCGCCCTGACCTCCCTGGCCAAGGCCAGTGGAATCCCGGTGCTTCTGATCGGCCACGTCACCAAGGACGGCGCCGTCGCCGGTCCGCGCTCGCTCGAGCATCTCGTGGACGTGGTTCTGCACTTCGAAGGTGACAAGCACTCCACCCTGCGCATGGTCCGCGGCGTGAAGAACAGATTCGGTGCGGCCGACGAGGTCGGATGCTTCGAGCTGAGCGAGCAGGGCATCAACGAGATCAGCGATCCGTCCGGCCTGTTCCTGCATCACCGTGAAGAAGCTGTGGAAGGCACTGCCGTCACCGTGATGATGGACGGTAAGCGACCTCTACTCGGTGAAGTTCAGGCGCTCGTCGCCGCCACGCCGCTACCGACACCTCGCCGAGCCGTCAGCGGGCTCGACACCGCCCGTGTGGCCATGGTTCTGGCCGTGTTGGAGCGCCGCGTCGGAGTGTCGATCTCGAAGGCCGACGTCTACGCCGCGACCGTCGGCGGTATGCGGATGACCGAGCCGGGTGCCGATCTGGCTCTCGCCATTGCGGTCGCTTCCGCCGTGAAAGCCAAACCCGTCCCCAAGGGGCTCGTCATCCTCGGCGAGGTCGGACTCGCCGGGGAGGTTCGACGGGTTGCCGGGGTGAACCGACGGCTGATCGAAGCTGCCCGACTGGGATTCACCAGCGCCATCGTGCCGGTCGATTCCGGCCCGAACATTCCCGGCATGCGCGTCAACGAAGTAGCGAATCTGGCCGAGGCACTGGCCTACGCCGGATTGATGGGCGGCAAACAAGCCCCGTCTCGCCCCAAGCTCACGCCGGTGAAGTGATCGTCGTTCGGCCGACTACCTCGTCAGACCGACGAGGTGCCGAACGGGGACGTCGGTTCGCCGTCCACGAACTCCTTGGTCTTGGCGAAGTGTTCCGAGGTGATGGTCAGGAACAGTCCCCGGGAGGTTCCCACCACCGTGTCCGGATCCGCTGTCGGACCTTCGACGATCACCGCTTCTGCACTGGTGTAGACCTTGCGGCGTACAACGCCGTCGATGCGAGCCCGGAATTCGAGCACCGATCCCAACGGGATCGGCCGGGCGAAGTCGATCTCGAGGTGCCCCGTCACCACCGGCGAGCCGAGAGCCATACATGCCATACCTTGAGCCTCGTCGAATGCCGTCGACAGAATGCCGCCGTGAATGACACCTGGACCGCCCTGATACTTCTTGGCGACCTCCAGACGACCGGTCACTTCCAGTCCGTTACCAGCCCTGAAACTCATCGCCATTCCCGCAGGCTGGTCGTCGCCGCAGCCGAAGCATTTCGACCAGTGCTGAGGCAGCTTCTCGCCGGCGGCCGGAAAGAATTCGACCGGCTCCGGGACAGTCAGGTCATCAGGCAGGGTCCAGGTACTACTCATGGATAGGTAATCTAAACGGGGATCCGTCCGGCGCAGGCATCGGACCCGACCGAAGTGACATCGACCTCAGCAGGGAGTTTCTCAATGATCAGTGCGATGGCGGACACACAGTCGTCGTCGGCATTGCGAGAGACCATCGCCAGGTTGGCGCCGGGTACCGCTTTGCGAGACGGGCTCGAACGAATTCTGCGCGGCCGTACCGGCGCGCTGATCGTCCTCGGATACGACGAGGAAATGGAAGCGCTGTGTGACGGCGGATTCAACCTCGACGTGGAGTTCGCACCGACCCGATTGCGTGAGCTGTCGAAGATGGACGGCGCGGTTGTCCTCTCGACGGACGGCACACGCATCGTGCGTGCCAACGTCCAGCTGGTTCCCGATCACAAGATTCCCACCGTCGAATCCGGCACGAGGCACCGCGCTGCCGAGCGCACGGCAATTCAGACCGGCTATCCCGTGGTCTCGGTCAGTCAGTCGATGTCGATCGTCAGTGTGTACGTCGGCGGCATCCGGCACGTCATCGACGGCTCGGCCACCATACTTTCGCGCGCCAACCAGGCCGTCGCGACGCTCGAACGATACAAAGCGCGACTCGACGAAGTGACACGGCAACTGTCGGTCGTCGAGATCGAGGATTTCGTGACTCTGCGCGACGCGTTGACCGTCGTACAGCGCCTCGAAATGGTTCGCCGCGTGTCGATCGAAATCGAACAGGATGTCCTCGAACTCGGCACCGACGGTCGCCAGTTGGCACTGCAGCTCGAAGAACTGGTCGGCGACAACGACATTGCACGTCAACTCATCGTTCGGGACTATCTTGCCGGTCCCGAACCCATCGGCACCGCGGCGATGGACAACGTCCTCGTCGCACTCGATCGCGTCACCGACGCCGATCTACTCGATCTCACGACTCTTGCGCGTGTTCTCGGTTATCCGGGCACGATCGAAGCCCTCGACACTCCGATGACTCCTCGCGGATATCGCGTGCTGATGCGTGTACCTCGATTGCAGTTCCATCAGATCCACCGGTTGGTCGGATCCTTCGGCACTCTCCAGTCGCTGCTGGCCGCTACGGCTGCCGATCTGCAGTCGGTCGAGGGCATCGGCGGGCTGTGGGCCCGTCACATCCGTGAGGGACTTTCCCGGCTCGCGGAAACGTCGATCACCGGATCCTTCAACTAGCGGGCCTGTTCAGGCTTGCCCGCGCTCATGCGATGTTGAACGGCTCCGGGGAGCTTCGCAGTGCACCGAGCTGCCCGACAACCGTGTAAGCGCCTGCGCCCACCGGATTGCGCTCGGGGTTCTGCGCGGTCGCGCACTCGGGGGTCGACGTCGTGGCCGACCAGGCGACCTTGAACGCAGCTTGCTCGCCGGGCGCGAGATTGCGTACGTCGGCTGCGGGCTGCGGGTAGCAGTCGACGTTGGACCACAACCGGGTCTTGCCGTCGATGCTGTAGACGAGCACCTGCTGAAGGCCGCCGGCCAGATCTCGATCACAGGGTGCCGAACCGATGTTGGTGATGACGATCGTGAACGACGGCTCTTCGCCGGGAGCGAAGGTCGCCTTGTCTGCGGTGGCCTTGACTGCCAGCGACGAGTCGGCGCACTGACCGGCCGGGACCGGAGCCCCGGTGGTCGAAGACGAAGACGAAGACGAAGACGATCCCGAAGCCTGCGTGCCCGAGCCACCTGATCCACCGGCAGCGCCGCCACCCGAGCCACCGCCACCGTCCGGCGCGTTGGAGCCGGAAGGGTTGGGGGTGAAGGAGACGTCCGTCGTCAGCGAGGAACTCGCAGCGGCCGAATCGGCCTCCGGGGTATCACTTCCATCGCCGAAGAGGGCGGACGCCGCCCAGATGATCAACGCCAGCGCAATGACGGCGGCACCAATGGCCAGCGCCCGGCGACGCCAGTAGATCTCGGGGGGCAGTGGTCCATTAGGTTCCAACACGGACTCAACGGTAGTTGGCGCAGGGTCCACTAACCGTCAGCTGAGGCGGCGTGTCGGTACCCATTGTCTGCTGCCAGGTACCACTGCCCCGGAAGATCTAACCCTCGACGGTCTCGACGCTCTCGCCGATGTCGCCGACTGCGCCCTGAACTCGCATGTGACCGTCGGACAACGTGTACGTGACGCCGACGATCGCGCACGCACCCTTGTCCACCTTGTCGGCGATGATCCGGGACCTCTGCATGATCAGCGAGCCGGTCTCCACGACGTGACGGCCTTCGAGTTCGTCCACGGTGGACAAGCCCTCGTTGCGGCCCATCAGGATGGACGGAGCAACACGCTCGACCACACTGCGGATGAATCCGTCGGGAACTGCGCCCTCGTCCAGGGCGTCGAGCGTTGCCTTCACGGCACCGCAACCGTCGTGCCCGAGGACGACGATGAGCGGCACGTTGAGCACGTGAACCGCGTACTCGATGGAACCGAGCACCGAATCGTCGAGCACGTGACCTGCAGTGCGCACGACGAACATGTCGCCGAGACCCTGGTCGAAGATGATCTCGGCGGCTACGCGCGAATCACCGCAACCGAACAGCACCGCTGTGGGGTGCTGCCCATCGACGAGTTTCGCGCGGTCCGCGATTCCCTGGCTGGGGTGAATGGACGCGTCGTTGACAAATCGCTCGTTGCCTTCGCGAAGGGACTTCCAAGCGGAAATGGGGCTTGATCGTGGCATTCACTCATTGTGCACCCGCCGCATTTCGGGCTCTCGCCGGGAAGGTTGCGTGGACGCAAACGAAAGTTCCGCGTCGACATTCGCGCCCGGTGATGAAGTGGCCGAAATGGAACTTACTTCAGAGTCAGTTTCCTGATACCGTCTCCGAACGTGACCTGGAGCACTTCGAGCTCCCGAGTGTGATCGAAGAAACCCGACCAGAACGATTCGGCCGGAGAGGGGGATGGCGTGAGCACCGAAGCTACGACGACCGGGAATGGAACAACCGGGGAAACAACTGCCGTCTCCCCGCCAAGACGAACATGTTCTCGAACCTGCTCTCCGAGATCGGACTGCTCTTCACCTTCACCGTTCGCGTGTGCGTTGCGGCGTTCACATCTCTTCGACACAAGCGTCTCGCCTGGCGTGAGGCGCTCGACCAGATGTGGTTTCTCGCCCACGTCACCTCGGTCGCGTCCGCTCTGGTGATGATTCCCCTCGGTGTCGGGGTAGCACTGCAGATCGGTGCGCTCGCAGATCAAATCGGTGCGGGTGCGTACAGCGGTGCCGTCGTCGCGTTCCTCATCATCGGACAGGCCGGCCCCCTGGTGTGCGCCCTGATCATCGCCGGTGTCGGCGGTTCCGCAATCTGCGCAGATTTGGGAGCGCGAACGATACGCGAGGAAATCGATGCACTCGAAGTGCTCGGTCTACCCGTGCTCGAACGCCTGGTCGTACCCCGGATGATCGCCATTGCCGTCGTCTGCCTCCTACTGAACTCGATAGTTCTCGTAATCGGTTTGGGCGCAAGCCTCTTCGTTCACGTCCTGATACTCGACGGCAACGCACAGAGTTTCCTGCGCAATCTCGTTCAATTCAGTCAACCCAGCGACTTCGTCGTCTCCGGCATCAAAGCCGTTGCCTTTGCTCTCATCTCGGGAATCGTGGCCTGCTACAAGGGCCTGACCGTCAAGCGCGGAGCTCAAGGCGTCGGCGACGCAGTCAACGAGACCGTCGTGCTCTCGTTTGTCCTCGTGTTTGTCGCCAACCTCGCAATTACTCAGTTCTACCCACTGTTCGTCTCGGTGAAAGGTGCCTATTGATGCACCTGCCCATCGCAATTCGTGCCAAGAGGGTCAGTTCGCGGACCGTCGACGGCCTGAGTCGGCTCGGCGATCAGTTCACGTTCCACGCGCGTGTCATCACCTCGATTCCGGCAACCCTCAAGCGCTATTGGCGTGAAGTCGCCCGTCTCGTCGCCCAGGTGGCATTCGGTTCGGGCACCCTGCTCGCCGGAGGCGGCAGCGTCGTCGTGATCTTCGCGATCTCGTTCTTCGCCGGTTCCCAGATCGGACTCGAGGGCTACCGCGGACTCAACCTCGTCGGCCTCGCACCGCTGTCCGGCGTGATGTCCGCCATCGCGAATACTCGCGAGGTGGCACCACTCGTTGCCGCAATCACCCTGGCAGCCAAGGTCGGAACCGGATTCACCGCGCAGCTCGGAGCGATGCGGATCTCCGAGGAAATCGACGCGCTCGAAGTCATGGCGATTCCCTCGCTGCGGTACCTGGTCACCACCCGAATGATCGCGGCGCTCATCGCGGTGGTCCCGCTGTACCTGGTCGGCCTGTTTGCTTCGTACATGGCAACGGCGCTTGCGGTGATCCGGGTCAAAGGCCAGTCGGAGGGAACGTACGGCTACTACTTCAGTCTTTTCCTCTCTCCCAACGACATCTGGTTGTCCTTGATAAAAGTCATGGTGTTCGCGGTCGTCGTGACCCTCGTGCACTGCTACTACGGTTACACCGCGACGGGTGGACCCGAAGGCGTCGGACGAGCCGCCGGACGAGCGTTGCGCACCAGCATCGTCTTCCTTGCGTTCACCGACGTCGCGATGACCATTGCGCTGTGGGGACTCAAACCTCACGTACCCGGGCTGACCGGATGATCGTCACGAATTCCAGCCGAATCACCCTGGCACTGCGGGGTTTACTCGCCGTGGTCATCCTGATCCTCGCCTACGTCTTCTTGTTCAGCAGAGGTACGGACTCCACCGGTTCCACGCCGCAGGTCAGTGCTGTCGTCCCCGCCAGTGCCGGTGCGCTGCGAGTCGGATCCTCGGTACAGTACCGCGGCGTCGTCGTCGGCGCTGTGGCCGAGATCGAGCCGGGCACCACCGCTTCGACTGTCTCACTCGCGATCGACGAGGGAGCGTTCGAGGACATACCGTCGACAAGTCAGGTGCGACTGATGCCCCGCAACATCTTCGGCGACTTCTTCGTAGACCTGATTCAACCTGACGGACTCTCGCGTGGTCCTGCTCTCGTGCCGGGTACCGAGTTGGTATCCGATCAGTCCGAAGTCGCGGTCCAGCTCTACCAATCGATCTCACGGATCTACTCGCTCGTTTCTTCCCTCGACCCCGCCGACATCAACGCCGCACTCACGGCAGTCTCGGACGCGTTGAGCGGCAAGGGAAACCAGATCGGCGAATCGCTCGATTCAGTCCACCAAGCGTTGGTCGGTGCGCAGCCCGTCATCAACGGACTCGGTGACGACCTCGACGACATAGCCACCCTCGCCGACAGTCTCTCGACGAGTGCGCCGGACATGCTCGCCGCATTCGAGAACTCCATCACCACATCCAAGACCGTCGTCGAGAAATCCGACGGGTTGGCGGGGCTTCTGCGTGCCGGCACCAGCACGGGAGCTGCTGCCACGAGTCTGATCGGTGACAATCGCGACCGCATGATCACCTTGGTCGACGACGCCGATTCCCTGACCGGCGCAATCACTTCGCGGCCGGACCACATCACGACCTTCTACAACGGCCTGCGCAATCTCACGATCAAGCTCCCGCCCGCGTTGGCGCATGGTCCGTGGCTCAGCACCGATCTACGGCTGTCCGTCACAGATCTGTATCCGTACGGAAAGACCGACTGCCCACAGTACGACGGAACCCGCGGACCCAACTGTCCTGCCGCCGCGACCGCGTTCGGCGGAACCGTCGGCCCGGTCGGCAGCCCTGCCGAACAGTCCCTGATCTCGGCTCTCACCCAGGGCGGTACAGCTTTGGACACTCTCGTGGCGGGGCCGGTATTTCGCGGCACGACGGTGATGGGCGGATGAGCGTGAAGAAATCTCTGATCAGGTTCGGACTGTTTGCTGCACTGTCGATTCTCGCCACCGTGGTTGTGGTGAGCACTCTGATCAACCCAGTCTCCGGGTCTAGTTCGCAGTACCGGGCCGTCTTCGTCAATGCCTCCGGCCTGGTCACCGGCAGCGATGTTCAGATCGCCGGGGTGCGAGTAGGGCGCGTCGACAGCGTCGAGTTGGTGAACAACCAAGCCGTCGTCGGCTTCGAACTCGAATCTGCACAACGTATTCCGTCCGACGGTCGCGCTGTGGTGAGGTACGCAGACCTGTTGGGAGCGCGAACAATTTCGATCGAACCCGGACAGGCCGAACGCGCAACAGGCAACTACCTCTCCCCCGGGGCCACAATTCCCGTGGAACAGACTCAGCCGGCGATCGACCTCACCGACATCCTCGGCGGATTCCGTCCCCTGTTCGACGCACTTGACCCCGCAGAAGTCAACGAGCTTGCCGCACAGGTCGTCCAGGTATTCCAAGGACAAGGTTCCACCATCGAAAGCCTGCTGGAGCGCACTGTTGCCGTCACCGAGAACTTGACGTCCCGGGACGCGATCTTGGACCAACTACTGAACAACCTCGACCGGGTCCTTACCGTGACCACGACGAATCGACCCAACTTCGTCGAGATGATCAACACGCTCGACGCACTGGTCGGCGGTTTGGCACAGGACCGCCAACAGATCTCGGCCGCAGTGGATTCCGCAGGCGCCCTGACTTCTTCACTTCAGGACTTGGTGACGGGCGTGGAACCGGACTTGGCTGGCGCGCTGACTTCGATCGATCAGTCGGCTCGCGTCGTCGTCGACAATCGTGAGTCGCTGGCGACCGGTATCACCGCTTTCGATCAACTGTTCACCCAGTTGGGGATCGCGATGAGCTACGGAAGCTGGGCGAACATCTACATCTGCAACTTCCGGCTCAGCGCGCTGGACCAATCGGTGACCCTCGGCGGCCCCGAGCGTTCGGCGGTGTGCCGATGAACTGGCTCACCGTCAAGAACCCGGTCCGCAACGGAATCATCTGCATCCTCGTCGGAGTCGGTGTGGTTCTGGCCGCACTCGTTGTCCCTCAACTGATCTTGAAGGTCAAGACCAACGAGTACCACGCCGTCTTTGCCAACGCCACCGGGTTGACGCAGGACGATCCGGTCAACGTCGCGGGAGTCCCGAGCGGGGTGGTCACCTCGTTGGCGGTCAGCGGCAACTCGGTTGAAGTCACCTTCCGACTCGACGACGGCGTCACTCTCGGCGAAGACTCCCGTGCGGACATCAAGATCTCGACTCTGCTCGGCCGACGCTCGCTCGACGTCACTCCGAACGGATCGCGCTCGTTACCCGCAGGTTCGACCATCCCCATCGAGAACACGAGCGTTCCCTTCACTCTCGACGATCTCGGTCGAGGAGCACAATCCACGTCGGAAAACCTTGATCTGCAACAACTGCGAAACATGCTGACCGTGGTGTCCGACAACTCACCGGACGATCCCGAACTCATTCGCCGCTCACTCGAGGGAATCGACGCACTCTCCGGAGTAGTCAACGACAACGACGTTGCGCTCCGTTCCCTTCTCACCGGAGCGCAGCAGACGACCGCAACACTGATCGAGCAGAAGGACACTCTGGAAACCCTTCTGGGGAATGCGGATCTGGTGATGTCCACGATCGCCGACCGGCGAGATGTGCTGAATGCGCTTGTACAAGACCTCAATCAGTTGAGCACCACACTTGCCCAGTTCCTGGGCGACAACCAGGCTTTGATCGACTCGGTCATGGGAGACATCCACGTGGTGACGGGAGTTCTGTCCGAGAACGAACAATCACTGACCACACTGCTCGACAACTTCGCCCCCAGCGTCCGCTACGTCACCAACGCAACCGGTAACGGCAACTGGCTCGACCTCAACTCACCCTCCACCCTCATCCCGGACAACTGGTTGTGCGTCGTCGGGCTCGTTCAGGGGTGTCGATGACCACGACCGTCAAGAAACTCGCCGTGCTGGCAGCGATAGTGATCTGCGCGATCGGTGCCGTCCTGGTCGTCACGCGTGACGAACACAGACTCACTCTCACCGCCGAATTCACCTCGACCGACGCTATCTTCACCGGGAACACAGTGACGATTCTGGGAGTTCCCAGCGGGAGGGTCGAGAGCGTCACGCCGGAAGGGTCCCGGGTACGAGTGGCGCTGAGCCTGCCATCCGGAACACGTATACCCGCCGACGCGCAGGCCTGGGTCCTGTCTCCCTCGGTCATCAGTGACCGCACGATCGAACTCGGCCCCGGCTACGAGGACGGTGAGTTCCTCACCGACGGCGCGGTGATCCCTCTCGAACGCACTCACTCCCCGCTGACGTGGGACCAACTCACCGCATCGGTGAACGAATTGACGGTGGCGCTCGGCCCTGGCGCCGACGGCGGCGGGATCGGTGACCTCATCGGAGAAGGCGCCCACGCGTTGGACGGCAACGGGCAAGCATTCAACGATGCCGTTCGGTCCATCTCACAGGCCAGTTCGGTACTGGCGGGTGCAAGTCCCGACATCTCCGAACTGGTGAAGAACCTGAACACCCTCGTGCAGTTGATCGCGGACAACCAGACCAAGGTCGACTCTCTGTCGAACTCGGTGACAGTCACCGCCCGCACGTTCAGCGCCCAGCGAGAAGACATCAGCGGGGCGCTCGATTCCCTGACCACGTTGCTCGGACAGGTCTCAGCGCTACTCGCCGAACACGGCGAGGCGGTCACCGCCGATCTGGGTACGCTCGCACAGTTGGCCGGTGCAGTCGCGACCAAACAGGATCAACTGCGCGAGATCATCGAAACGGCACCAACGGGATTCGAGAACGTCGCCAACCTCGTCACCGAAGAAGGCCGAGCCAGAGCACGATTGAACGTCGCCACCGATCTCTCACAGTTCGACACGACGAGAGAACTGTGCGAGAAGATGCCGATACCGCTGTGCACAGGGCCGGGAATCGTCAATCCCATCGAATTTCCTTCGGCAGGCAGCTCCGACCTGGCACGCATCCTCGGTGGGGGTAACTGATGGCGTCGAACAAGTCCGTGGTGAGCGTTGTCGTGGCACTTGTCATCGCCGCGCCATTGACCGGCTGCAGTCTCAACTTCCAGCACCTCCCCCTCGGACGCGGTCTGCCAGGAGAGTCGTACCCGCTGAACATGGAATTCGTCGACGCGTCGTTACTTCCCGTCGGCGGCGAGGTGCGGATCGGCCAGGCAGTGGTCGGCAGAGTCACGTCGATGAGCGCGCAAACCTTTGCAGCCGTGGTACATACCGAAATCGCGTCGGACATCGAACTACCTGTCGGCACCCGCGCTCGGATCGAACTGTCGACCCCGATCGGCGATGCGTTCGTCAACCTCGAAGTTCCGGTCGATCCAGCGGGCCCCATTCTCGAACCAGGTTCCACCATCGAGCGATCGGAGACCGTGCGCGGACCCGATGTCGCACAACTGCTCGGCGCCGTCGGAACTCTGTTGAACGGCAGTGGGTTGGCGCAGGTCAAGAACATCGTCAGTGAGGCTGATCAGATTCTCGACGGCAGGGAGGAGACGATCCGCGATCTGCTTGCACGCCTTGACACTTTTCTCGGAACACTTGACGACCGAAAGGAATCGATCAATTCGGCACTGGATTCACTGAACCGGCTCAGCGCTCTGATCGGAGACGAGAGCGCCACCATCGACGAAGGCTTGCGCACACTCACACCCGCATTGGGCGTGATCGCCGACCAACGACAACCGCTCCTCGATCTACTCGACGAAACCGATCGGCTCAGTACCGCAACCAATTCCGTACTCGACCAGTCGGCCGACCAGATTTCCGAGATCACCGGACGACTGTCACCCATCCTCGACCAGTTCTCGGCAATGGGGCCGACACTGGGTGAGACGATGGCCAACCTGGACAACGCAAGAGTGCTCCTCGAGCGTGCCAGCCCAGGCGATTACGTGAACATCGACCTCGACGTCGATGTCGAGGGCACCGTGACCGGAGTGCTCAACGAGATAATCCCGGGCGCCGCACCGCCACTGCCACCTCTGCCCGCCTCCGATCGGGAACTGCCGATCACGACACCCCTGCAAGGAGGAACGCGATGAAGAACCGAACCGTCTATTTCGAGATCGCCGCCTTTCTCCTCATCGCGGTGGTCAGCACGACGTACGTACTCCGGCAAGTCGGTGCCGGAGATCCGTTCACCGGAACCTTCTCGGTCATCGTCGAATTGGAGAACGCGGCCGGAATCGCTCCCGGTTCGGAAGTGGCCTATCGCGGAGTCACCGTCGGCGACGTCGAGTCGGTGGAGGTGGACTCTGCCCAGGACCTCGTCGTGATGACGTTGAGCATCGCCGCCGACAAACAGATCCCCAACGATTCGCATGTGGCCATCAGCCAGGACACCGCCGTTCCGGTATTGAAAGTTCAGTTGTCCTCGCAGACCGACGGCGGCCCGTATCTGGTTGAAGGTTCCGTTGTTCCGACTGAGCGCACTTCGATCCCGGTCGCGTTGGGAACCGTGATTGCGAATTTCAACGCTGCTGCCGACACCGTCGATCCGGCAGACCTGCGAACCCTCTCGCACGAACTCGGCGAGGGATTGAACGGATTGGGTCCGGATCTGCAGGCGCTCGTCGACAACTTCGACGTGCTCGCGCGCACTGTCCAATCCGATCAACCGCGTGTCAACACACTCGTCGAGAACTCGCGCTCACTGTTCACTGCGAACGAGGAAAATGTTGACGCTCTTCCCGAAGTTGCACTCACACTTCGCCAATTGACAGATCAGGTACGAAACTCCGATCCGCAACTGCGCACACTCCTCGATCGAAGCCCGAGTGTTCTCGACAATCAGATACTGCCTCTCATCGAACAGAGTCGTGAGCCGTTCAGTCTGCTGTTGGCCAATTCTCTCGTCTCCACTCAGATCGTCACTGCACGGATGCCCGCCGTCGATGCCTTGTTGGTGGTGGTGCCCAAAGGATTCGAGAAGTTCGGAAGTATCGTCAAAGACGGACGGGCACAGCTTGATCTGATCACAGCACTCGGACCGGTCTGTATCTACGACACGCCCCGGCGATCGGTACAGGACACCTCACCGACCACGCTCGACAAGAACCAACACTGCGCGGACCAGTCGGGCCGGATCCAGAATCGCGGATCGCAGAACGTCCCCACCGGAACTGGAACGATCGACGGGGTTGCTGAATACGATCCTGCCCTCGGAACGGTCGCAGCCGGTGACGGAACGTCGATTCGTCTGGGCCTCAACGGTGGTCAGAACACCGTTCTCGGTGACAACTCGTTTGCCGCACTACTAGTACAAGGAACGCAATGACCGAGACAACCGAACCCCAGACGCCCACAATCGTCGACAAGCCCAAGCGGCTTCGCAAGCAGACCGTAGCGATCGTTGCCGGCGCCCTGGTCGTGGTCGCGGCGCTCGGATGGGGCGCATTCGCGACCTGGCAGAAATCGGTCGACGAAAACGCGCGTATCAGCGCCCTGGACAGCGGACGGCAATTCGCCACTGATCTTGCGACGTACAACTTCCAGAACCTCGATCAGAATCTCTCCGTGGTCCGTGACAATTCTGTCGGCGAATTCGCCGGTCAGTACGCCCAGGTGGCAGCCAACCTTCAGAACATGATCGTGCAGTATCAGGCGACCTCGTCCGCTCAGATCATTTCAGCCGGGCTGGCGAGCAGTGATCGCGACAACGCCGAGGTTCTCGTGTTCCTCGATCAGACGATCACGAACACCAACTCCCCCGATCCGAGAATCGACCGCAACCGGATGCAACTTTCGCTGGTCCGCGAGGACGGCGAGTGGAAACTGAGTAACGTGCAGTTGTTGTGACCCGGCGGTCGGGCGTCAAAGACAGCCGTGTCGGCGACTGCCGATAAAGTGGCCCCCACAAGTCGACGTCTCCTTCGTCGACCGGGAGCGCAAGGTTCGAGGAGTGTGTCGGTAGCAGTGGCAGTGGAATCTTCGGTGCTGCTGAAGTGGTACTCCGAGACGGCTCGCGACCTGCCGTGGCGACGCGAGGGCGTCAGTGCCTGGCAGATCCTGATGAGCGAGATCATGCTCCAGCAGACGCCGGTGGTGCGCGTTGCGCCAATCTGGGAAGAGTGGGTCGAGCGCTGGCCGGTGCCGTCGGCGATGGCAGCGTCGAGCCAGGCAGAGGTGCTTCGCGCGTGGGGCAAACTCGGTTATCCACGACGCGCGCTGCGGTTACACGAATGCGCGGGCGTCCTGGCTGCCGAGCACGGTGACGTGGTCCCGGAAGACGTCGATACCCTGCTCTCGCTACCGGGAATCGGTTCGTACACCGCCCGCGCCGTCGCGTGTTTCGCCTACGGACAGCGAGTGCCTGTGGTGGACACCAACGTACGACGCGTAGTTGCGCGAGCCGTCCACGGCAATGCGGAACCCGGGAACCCGTCCAACACGCGAGACCTCGCCGACGTCGCGGCGCTGCTGCCGAGGACGCGTGCGCGCGCCGCCACCTACAGCGCAGCTCTCATGGAACTCGGTGCACTGATCTGCACGGCGCGGAACCCGAACTGCGAGAACTGCCCTTTGCCGAACTGCGCGTGGGTCGCTTCGGGCAAACCGGCACACACCGGACCACCCAAGAAGGTGCAGAAGTTCGCGGGCACAGATCGCCAGGTTCGTGGAAAATTGATGGCCGTTCTTCGCGAGAGTCACCGTCCGGTCGAGCGCGCGCAACTCGACATCGTCTGGCCGGCCGATCCGGGTCAGCGTGACCGTGCGTTGCATTCACTGCTGGTCGACGGACTGGTCGAGCAGACCGACGACGGCCTGTTTGCGCTGGCCGGAGAGGGTACGGCTTAGCCGACTCGCAGCGGGGTGCATTCTTCGGCTGTGGGTTCGTCGGTCTGGAGCGGTGCGACTTCCGGATCAGAACGCCGAAGTACTGCAGGAACGGCAGGCACCACTGGATCGCAAGGCGCAAGTGTCGGAATCTGTAGGGCAGCGCCGGACGGGGGCCCGCTGGTGGAGGTCGCCGACTCGGCGCCGATGTTCGGGCTATCCGTGGACACCGCGCGCGACCCGTCTGGGGACAGCGCGATCAGCAACCCCGTCAAGATGAGTAGAAGCGGCAGTACTATTGCCGCCGCCCACCGGACCCTGTTGACGGGCCGGACAGCCATGCCGTCACCGGACCGAACTTCGCTTCCGCGATCGGCCGCTACCAGCGCAGCCCCTATCGCCAGTTGGGTCCGCTCGCCGAGAAACAGGAAGCCGAGACCTGCCAGTTCAGCGGCTTCCGCGGACGGCTGCCGAGAGTCTTCCTTCACGAGCATCGCGACGAGCATCTTGGGCACAGGGTCTCGTTCGGCGACGAGGAGGTCCAATGTCGCAGCAAATGTCGAGCTGTCCGCAAGCAACTCGGCCGTGTCGTAACGATGCGCCGAGTCCACGACGCCTGCTTTCGGGTCGACGGCCGCGATCACGGTCTCACTGCCGTCCGGCCAGAACGCGAGAATCGGCGAAACACCAATGAGAGCGTCGACCGTCCGCAGGTAGGCAAGCCGTGCGTCGAGACCGTTGACCAACTCGATGTTCTCGAAAGGACTGGAGGACAACGAATCCGAGACAAGTTCGCGCATGTCCGCACGCTCGCACATCACTCCGACGACGGTGGGGCACAGATTCGAGCGCAGGGCTCGACCGGTGGCGACCTCGGCCGCGGAGGCGAGTGCGCGCGCCGACGCTTGCGGAGAGGGAACAGTCCCGTCTGCACCCCAGGGGTGACGGAACTCGTCGATCGAGCCAAGAAGGGGTGTGTCCGCATCTACGAGAGCTGTTGAAATTGACTGATTTTCGAATACAACGCCCAGGCTTTCACGCACTGGATCCTCCATTGACTGCTACTGACTGTTACGAGTGTTGCCATTCCTGCGAAGCAGTATCAGAACGTCAGGCCACCGACCGCCATTGCACCTGGTTCCAGCACCACATCCACCGGCGCTCGGCCGTCGACCGTGACGCGATACGTCCCCGGTAGCAGTCCGACAAACGAGAAGTGACCCTCGAACGGTTTCACCGTCCGCGCTGTCGCGTGCCCGCATTGATCGACGCCGTCGATCACCACCGCCTCCGAGATGCCCGATGTCACCAGACCTGAGATTCGTCCATCTGCCGAGACAGCAGCCCACTGGCTTCTCTGACCACCAACAGAAATCCCGTACGGATCACACACTCCCGGGGTGGTCGCCACCCGCACCGTGACATCGCCCGACCGCACGCGAACCGCCCCCCGATCTGCGGTGACCAGTGCAGCGATCGGTAGACCGTCGGCGTCTTCCCGCTTTCCCGCAGTCATCGTCGCCGTTCGGGTGAAGTACCGGTCCGCTTCCAGATTGCCTATCAGGCAATGTAATCCGACCTCGTCGACACCCGAGCCGTCTCCGCAGTAATCAGGCACGGACGGCAGAACGAAACCTCGAGGCACCGGAAGTTGCACGACCACGTCGGAGAGCGGGTTGCCCCGGACACCGATGTCGATGACATACGTCACCGGATCACCCTCTCGGACAATGCCGTTGGACGGTCCCGAATCGAGCCCTGGACCGTCAGCGGGATCGAAGGGCGGTGCACCGTCAATCACCGTCAGCTCGACGGCGAAGGGAGGCACGAACTCTCCCTCGGCCGCCAATCGAACATCCGACTGCATCGGCAGCAAGCCGAGCGCAGCAGCGCCGACCACCAGAGCTCCGGTCACGACAACTATGCCGATACCTCGCACTCCTCGGCGCCACGCTCTCGGCCGGAGTCCGACGACAACGGCCTTCGACCGCACCTCTGACAGACGAGTTCTCACGACGCTCCTTCGATGTCTGACTCTCGGGCCTCCGACAGGCGCTCGCGGCCACATTTGGCGAATCCCGAGCTACGTTCAATAGAAGTCGCTCGAGGGACTCGAAAGCCAATGGTGACGGCGTGATTGTGTGGGTGAACTTCTCTCAGCCGGGGTGAATTCCCGGGTGAATTGCCCGGGATGGCACGCTCTGGATTCGCACCAGCTACGCTCCTCCCTGTAGATAGATGGATCGAGACAATCCGCCCAAACTCTTCAATCATTGCGGGGCGCGAAAGCAGAAAGGGTCCGCGTTGATGTTCGGGATGGACGGCCACGACTGGGCAGCTATTCCCGAAAGGCGCACCCTCGCGACGTCGATTCCCCGGCAAGCGCTCTTCGACAAACTTGACCGACGTGCCGCGCTGACCATCGTCCGTGCACCGAACGGCCACGGGAAATCGTCGTTGATCGCATCGTGGCTGCGCGCCCATTTGGCATCCGAACGAATACTCGTCTGGGTCTCGGCCCCACGGCCCTCGTCGACACTCGAAGATTTCTGGGCCGTTGTCCTCGATCGAATCCACGCTGCCGGAATCGCACTGCCCGACGTCGACGATCTCGCCGATCCTTTCACCGCTGTCGCCAAATCCCTGAACGCCCTCAGCCGCCCCGTGCTGCTCGTGCTGATCAGGCCGGATCTGATATCGGAACCAGAGTTGGACGATCAGTTGATCGAACTCCTCGCCCTCTGCCACAACCTGGACCTCGTGGTCACGCTCTCGGGCTTCGGCATGTTCTCCGAGCCGTACCTGCTCGACACGGACCACGAGGTGATAAGCGCGAGTGAGCTGTTGTTCACGAGAGCCGATACCGCCCATTTGCTCGCACAAGCTGACGTACACACGACTGACGGTGATGCCGAACAAATCACATCCCTGACAGGTGGGCTGCCAGCGCTGGTTCGTGTCGCCGTTCCCGCCGTCCAGACATCGGGTAGCCGCAACCGCGAGCAGATGATCAGGAAGAACATCGCG
The DNA here is from genome assembly GCF_003860625.1 of Rhodococcus sp. NJ-530. NCBI lineage: Bacteria > Bacillati > Actinomycetota > Actinomycetes > Mycobacteriales > Nocardiaceae > Rhodococcus > Rhodococcus sp. NJ-530. Next base: position 750,233 of record NZ_CP034152.1, on the reverse strand, counting down.
CAGGCGATCGACGACTACGTGAACAAATCCGTTCTCATGACCGCTGATCATGTGGAACAACTCGAGTTCTTGCTCGCGACGGCCTTTGCGCGATCGATCACCGTCGACATCGCCGCCATGCTGTTCGAGTCCCAACACCCTGAGGATGGCGAGACCGTTCATCAGATTCGCGTGCGCCTGGCGATACTGGAGACAGCCGGGTTGTTGTCACGGGTCGAGACCGAAGCCGAAGAAACCTGGGAGCTGCCTCCCGCCATTCGTCGATCGATACTCGCGCACCAAAAGCGCGCTGGAGTCGATCCGGCGCAACGTCTTTCGTTCCTCGCACACAACCGACTCGACCACGGTCATCACGCGTCGGCGCTGGACTACGCGGTCGAGGCACAGAACTGGACCCTGGCAGTAGACATCGTCGAGCAACACTGGGTGACGATGATCGTCCACAATCTGGACTCGGTTCGCTCTGCTCTCCAACGGATTCCGGCGGAAGCAGCGGACAAACACTCTGCCGTGGAGGCAGGGCGCGCATTGTTCACGATGCATCCGAGCGAGCGCTCGACGGTAGTCGACTTGCTACCCGAATCGCCGGCAGAACTGTGGGCTCTCGGCGCTGAAGCCGGCGCGAAGGACGCCTTGAGCATTGCCTGCGTTCAATCGATCATGCTCAGGATGGCAGGCGAGTACGGGCTCGCAGCAGAAACCACCAGGCGCCTGTCTCATCTCAGTCGCAGTGCGCTGGAGAACAACCCGGAAGCGGTCAGCGCACAGCTCCCTCTCATGCGACTTCAATGGGCGATCAATTTTCAATTGAGCGGCAGGTTCACAGAATCCACGATCAAGGCTCGAATGGCGTACCACGGCGCCCTGTCTCATGGAGTCGACTTCATCGCTCGTAACTCTGCGGGAAGTGCCGCCCTGAATTGGGCGCTGGCTGGTGAGCCGCGGCAGGCCACACACTGGTCCGAACTCGAACAGAAGCATCCGGACCCCGGCGGTTGGCTCGAACCTGTGGTCAAGATCGCCGGCCTGACAGCACGGGCGCTCACTGCTCTCGACACACTCGACTTCGACGACGCACGTCTCGCATTGACCGAACTCGGTCTTCCGTCCGACACCGAGGAACTGTGGGCATTCGTCGTCTATGCGCATTGCCAATTCGCCTTGACCTCCGGCGACCACACTGCGGCACTACTGTTGCTCCACAATGCGATCGAAGCACATTCCAAGCAGTACACGGCTACATCTTTCGCGCTTCCTCTGTTGCAATCCGCAGAGATCGATCTCTTGCTCGCTCTCGGACAGGGGAACAATGCCGTAGCACTGGCCAAGGAGATCATCGATCCTGCAGCCAACCCGTGGACGCTCACGTCGGTGGCGCGTTTACGTCAGCGGATCGGCCAGAACGAGGCCGCGGTGGCGCTGTGTCACCAGTTCGACTGGTCTGGCGTATCCTATCCGCGGGCACAGATGGAATCGCTTCTGGTGCAAGCGGTTGCCCACTCCGAGCTGGGTGAGCCACGCCTCGCCTCTCAGGAGTGGTCCAGAGCGTGCAGCATCGCGGATCAGACCGGACTTCTACGTTCGTTCGCGACCATCGCATCGTCGGACGTCGAGAAACTCGAATCGATGGCCGAAACGAAATCGCGTGCACTGGCCGAATTCTCGAAAAGGGCTCCTGCGGAATCTTTTCCGGAATTCGTACATATCGTGGAGCTGACCGAACGCGAACAGAAAGTCCTCTCACTCCTGGCGCTCGGCATGGGGTCGGCTGCGATGGCCGACAAACTGTACGTGTCCGTCAACACCGTCAAGACTCAACTGCGCACTCTCTACAAGAAGCTCGACGTACACAATCGAAACGAAGCGATCACGAGGGCACGCCAACTGCGCTTGCTGTAGTCGGGGTCGGATCTGATTTCGGACTACATTCTGTAGGCATGAGCACCGATTCCTGCGTCTTCTGCAAGATCGTCGCGCTGACCGAGCCGGCGATTCTCGTTCACGAGAGCGAGACAACTCTCGCATTCCTCGATGCACGGCCGGTGAGTCGCGGACACACCCTGGTGGTCCCCAAGCGTCATGCAGAGAACCTCGATGCTCTCGAAAGTCACGAAGGCGCAGAGATGTTCCGCGTCGGCACGCTCATCGCCGGAGCTCTACGCCGCTGCGACATCGCCGCTGACGGAGTCAACTTTCTCGTCAACGACGGGCGTGCCGCGGGCCAAACCGTGTTCCACTCGCACCTGCACGTCGTCCCCCGCCATCGCGGCGACAAGGCGAAGTTCGCTGCTGGACTCCTCGCCAGGCGAGCCGTCGAGCTGGAGCAGGTGGGCGCGTCGATCCGAAGTCAGCTCACGGTCTGAAGGAATTCCGTCACCACTTCGCGATAGCGCTGCGGTTGATCGTCGTGGACCAGGTGGCCTGCATCGGCAATACGTACGTACCGAGTTCCCGGCCTCTCGGCCATCTCTCGCATCTGTCCCTCGGGGTGATGGTGAACTCTCCCTCGATCAGCAAGGTCGGCACCTCGATCGCCTTCCACTGATCCCAGAAATGCCTCGTGCCCCACTCCTCCGAGATGTCGCGGAAGGTCGACACGTCGCCGTGCAGGTACCACCCGTCGTCGCGGCGGTCGAAAGAATCGAGAAAGTACTGGCCGGCGACGGGGCCGAAGAATTCCTTCATCGCCTCCTCGGAAGCAAACGGCTGCGGCCACGCCGAGATCATCTGCGCCCAGTCCGCAGCGGTGCGTCCACGAAAGTCCGGGGCCATGTCTTCGAGGACCAGCGCACAAACCTTTTCGGGATGCGCGGCGGCGAAGCACCACGCATGCAGAGCCCCCATCGAATGACCGATCACGATCATCGGCTCCTCGATGGACGCAACCGCCGATGTCAGGTCCTCGACGAATGCCTCGGTAGTCAGTGCCGCTGGCGCCGGCCTGCCGTGACCGGCAGCGTCGAAGGTGTAGACGTGGCCGAACTCGCGGATCCACGGCACCTGGCGTCGCCACGTTCGGGAGCTGCCCATGAGGCCGTGCAACAACAGAATCGGTTGTCCCGTTCCACCTTCGTCATGCAACACGAGTGTCACGGTACGCGGTGAAGGTGCGCGGGTAATGTCGCTTGCATGGCAGTCGTGAAGATCAATGCAATCGAGGTCCCCGAGGGCGCCGGCCCCGAACTGGAGAAGCGCTTCGCAGCACGCGCTCACGCAGTCGAGAACTCCCCGGGCTTTCTCGGATTCCAACTCCTCCGCCCCACCGCCGGTGAGAGCCGCTACTTCGTGGTGACCCAATGGGAGTCCGAGCAGGCGTTCGCCGATTGGCGTGACGGCCCCGCCCGTGAAGCCCATTCCGGCGAGCGCGCGAAGCCCGTCGCTTCGGGTGCGTCGTTGCTCGAATTCGAAGTTGTCCTGGACGTCGCCGCAAAGAGCTGATCTCGAGCGATTGTGCCTGCCTTGGCGGGCACAATCGACGGTCATCTCGGCTTCACGCGTTGACACGGTGCGGGCTGTAGTGCAAAAGTTCGCATGTAAACGCGATGGTCCGACAGGAATCCGGTGAAAGCCCGGAGCGGTCGCGCCACTGTAATTCGAGGTGAAGTGCCTTTTTCGGCACGACTATTTCGACAGCCAGACACTTCGGCCATCGCATGGACCTAGGGGACGCGAAAATCCCAGGAGGCTTCGATGGCTCTCGCCTATTCTCCCGATACGTCGATCGATTCGACTCGTCTTGCTTTCCTCGCCGCTGCAGTAGTTCTGTTCGCGATGCTGGCTCTCTACCTGGTCGGATTCGACCAGGGCGCTATCTCTCGCACCGGCATGTACATGCATGAATTGATGCACGACGGTCGACACTTGATGGGCCTGCCGTGCCACTAGTCGACAATTTCACGAAGCTTCTCATTCGTGGTTTGTTGGCTGGTCTGATCGCAGGCATCCTTGCCGGCGGAGTTGCATTCGTGCTGGGTGAACCGCACGTCAACGCTGCCATTGCGATCGAAGAAGCCAACACCGCCACCGGTGAGGTTTCCGGCGAAGCCGCTGGGCATTCGCACGGTGACGAAGAAGAACCACTGGTGAGCCGCGACGGGCAGCGCGCCGGGCTGTTCCTGGCCACAGCGCTTGCCGGACTGGCACTCGGGGCGATCTTCTCGGTCGTTGCCAATTACGCTCGACGACTCACCGGAATGTCCGGGCCGTTGTTGGCGATCACCATCGCCGTCGGTGGTTGGCTGGCTATCGAGGCTGTCCCCTTTTTCAAGTACCCGGCCAATCCGCCGGCCGTCGGAGATCCCGACACCATCAACCAGCGCACACTGCTGTGGCTGGCCGCCGTGATTCTCGGGCTGCTGTCCGTCACCGCGGCAGCAGCGGCGGCAAAGGCAGTTTCCGGGCACGAGTTCCTCAGCGTGCGCATCGCTGCTCCGGTGGCTGCGTTCCTGGTGATCGCCACGATCGGTTACGTCTCGCTTCCCGGCATCAACGAGGTGGGCGAGGACTTCCCGGCAACTCTGCTGTGGGAGTTCCGACTTTCCTCGCTCGCTACGCAGGCGACGCTCTGGCTCGTACTCGGGTTGGCATTCGCCTTCCTTACCGAGCGCGCGACCAAGAACACCGAAGTAGCAAAGAAGTACGCCCTTCGCTGAACCTGCTGTGCGCCTTTATTAACCTCCCGCGGTTAATAAAGGCGCACAGCAGTTCTTTTTCAGCTCAGATGATGCACTTCTTGCAGTCCGTACACCGGCGTCGGGATGCCCTCGTAACGCGCCTTCAATTGCAACGCCAAGTACAGCGAGTAGTGGCGCGACTGATGCAGATTGCCTCCGTGGAACCACAGCGCTTCCTGCTGCGTCGGCTTCCACATGTTGCGCTGCTCGCCTTCCCACGGTCCCGGATCCTTGGTGGTGTTCGACCCCAGGCCCCACACCTTGCCGACCTTGTCGGCGGTGTCCTGACCGATCAGGTCCGCCACCCAGCCGTTCATCGAGCCGTAGCCGGTCGCGTAGACCACCACGTCGGCAGGCAATTCCGTACCGTCTTCGAGAATCACGCTGTTCTCGGTCAGCTCACGAACATTGCCGTGCGCGAGCTTGATGTCTCCATTGGCAACCAGTTCGGCAGCGCCGACATCGATGTAGTAGCCCGAGCCACGGCGTAGGTACTTCATGAACAGGCCCGAACCGTCGTCGCCCCAGTCGTGCTCGAAGCCCGCCTTCTCGAGGCGATCGTAGAAATCCTTGTCGCGCTCACGGATTGCGTCGTAAACCGGGATCTGGAATTCGTGCATGATCCGGTACGGCAGCGAACCGAACGTGAGGTCCGCCTTGTGTGTCGTCATGCCGGCGGCCAGTGCTCGCTCCGAGTACAGATCGCCCAAGCCCAAATCCATCAGCGAATCCGACTTCACGATGTGCGTCGAGCTGCGCTGCACCATCGTGACGTCGATACCGTTCTCCCACAGTGCGCCGCAGATGTCGTGCGAGGAGTTGTTGGCCCCGATCACGACGACCTTCTTGCCCACGTACTGATCCGGGCCGGGGTGCTTGCTCGAGTGGTGCTGATCGCCGAGGAACTTGTCCTGCCCGGGGAACGTCGGAACGTTGGCCTTGCCGGACATACCCGTCGCCATCACCAACTGCTTGGGACGCAACGTCAACTTCTCGCCGTTGCGGTTGACCTCGACGGTCCATTCCTGGGTCTTCTCGTCGAACGACGCCGAGGTGCAGGTCGTGGAACTCCAGTACGGAACCTCCATGACCTTGGTGTACATCTCGAGCCAGTCGCCGATCTTGTCCTTGGGCGCGAACACCGGCCAGTTGTCGGGGAACGGCATGTAGGGCAGGTGGTCGTACCAAACCGGATCGTGCAGGCACAGGGACTTGTAGCGTCCGCGCCACTGATCGCCGGGTCGCTCGTGGCTGTCGATCACGATGGCCGGTACTCCGAGCTGACGCATCCGGGCGCCGAGCGCGATGCCGCCCTGGCCGCCGCCGACGATCACGACGTAAGGCTGTGTGGTGTAACCGAGTTCGCGGTCTTCGATCTCCTTCTGCTCGGCCCACGTGATGCGGTTCGGGTCTGCCCCATGCTTGGCGCCGCGCGGACGACGAGTGCCCTTGCCTTCTTCGTGTCCCTTCAACTCCTGCAGCGACGTCAGCAGGGTCCAACCTTCATCTCCCTTCAAACGAAGGTGCCCGTGCGCGCGACCGGTTGCAGTCTCGAACTCGATCCAGGCTGACGTGACGCCGTCGGCCTCGTCGGGTGTCTCGGTCGTCCGAAATCCCGAAGGATCGGTGTCGTCGAGTCGCGCGGAGAGCATGTCGGCGATCTGCTCGCGACCCTCGACGGTCTTGATGTTCCAGGTGAACGACACCAGGTCTCGCCAGAAGCTGTCGAGTGCGAATTTGCCTGCCACACGCTCGATGTCACGAGCCGCGAGGGCCGACTCGAAATCCGCCAGCCAGGCGTCGACGCGCTCCTGAGGTGTCACCGCCGTCAACTTCACCTCGGGGGTGACTGCGGAATCGATGGTTTGCGTCATCACTTCTCCTTGTTTGTGAATGTGACACACAGCACATCCCATAAGTGGCCCCGGTCACAAGCGTTGCAGTCTGTTGCAATCAGTGGACGCGGTGCCGGCGTCCGATACCGGTTACCCGCACCGAGGTGCGGGCAACCGACTCACCCCTCAGCAGGCTTGAATCTGCCGAGTCCCAGCGACTGAAATCCCACGACGTAGAACAGCGTCCACAACACGGCCCAATCCACGAAACCCAGTGCATTGCCGTGCAATCCGTCGACAACTGCCGGCTCGTGAAGAATGTGCTCTGCTGCAAAGCGGTAATAGAACAAGAATGTGACCACCGCGAGCACAAACGTGAGCAGCGCGCGGATCGCCAGGTTGACCCCGTCCGCAAAGCCCGTGGGTTTGTTACCGAAGGCGTTGGCCCAGAAGATCATCCAGAATGCCCAGCACACACCGAGCTGCGCCGGGAACTGATGGACCACACCACCCAACTCGGCAACGGCATCGCTTCCCAAAAGTGCCTTAACCACTGGAAGCGCCACGAAGTACAAGCCGGTTCCCACGGCGAAGTTACCGATCGTGGCTGCGAGCGCCGTCTTACCCCCGCCGCCGAACAGTCGCCACGGCCAGTTGTCGAGCGTCTGGCCAGTCAGGATCACAACCACCACGACGCAGTAGAACCACCCGAGCACGGTGTCGACGGTCATCAACGGATCCGTGGCGGACAGCGACACGGACGGCAGACCGAACACGAAGTACAGCGCCAGCGTCGGGACGGCGACAAACGCGATCTCACACAAACCCACCAACGGCTGCTTCATCCCCAGGGAAGTCCACGGCCAATGCTGCCAGTTCAGGACCACCATCACCCAGGTCCCGAAGCCGAAGAGCACGAACAGCGCACCCGCGAAATATCCGAGGCCGCCCTCACGATCGGCCGCGAAATCCGGGTACAAACTCCCCAAGCCGTTTGCCAGGAGCCACGTCACGACGACGGCGAAGGCCGCGGTCGCGACCATGATCGCCAGGCCTTTCGCCGGCTGTGGGAGTCGATCGAAGCCGGCGAACTCGCAATTGAAGCCGATGAACACAACAAAAAGGATTGCCCAGAAAAGCGCCGCGTTGAACGGCAGAGGATAGAAACTCCAGGGACTGGTGGTCGGATCGGCCAGAAGGTACCAACTCGCCACGGCCAGCACGAGAACGATCACGAGGTTCGCGATCCCGAACCCGATCCAGCGGCGTGACGGTTGTCGGCTCGGCGTGGCCGGTTCCGTGGGTGTGTCGACTGTAGCGGTCATGTGCCCTCTCCCAGATTGTCTCGCAAGATGATTCGCGAAGTGGTGGCGCAACTATGGAACCGCCGCGCGGGGTACCGGGAGGGTTGCCGAGGGTTGCAACTGCTGTCCGATTTTCCGGAATTGCAACACGGTGCAACCCTTCCGCATTGTGGTCGCCGTCACATACAAATCACTCACCGGTTCCCAGGCAACCGGTTCACTGCTTACGAGGAGAAACTGCATGAGCATCACGGGCAAGGTAGTACTGGTCACCGGCGCCGGCCAAGGCATCGGACGCGGAATCGCTCTCCGCCTCGCCCACGACGGCGCCGACATCGCGTTGGTCGACCTCGACCAAACCAAGCTGGATGCGGTTGCCGACGAGATCAGACAGATCGGCCGTCGTGCAACGACGTTTGTCGCCGACGTCAGCGATCGCGCGCGGGTTCACGCAGCCGTCGAACATGCACACCAGGAATTGGGCGGATTCGACGTCATCGTCAACAACGCGGGAATCGCTCTCGTCGGCCCGATCTCCGACGCGACGCCGGAAGAGGTCTCCAAGATCTGGAGCGTCAACGTCGACGGCGTCCTGTGGGGAATTCAAGCTGCAGCAGCAAAGTTCCAAGCGCTCGGTCAGCGCGGAAAGATCATCAACGCGTCATCCATCGCCGGTCACGACGGGTTCGCCATGTTAGGTGTTTACAGCGCAACAAAATTCGCGGTCAGGGCCCTCACTCAGGCTGCAGCCAAGGAATACGCGTCCGACGGAATCACCGTCAACGCGTACTGCCCCGGCGTCGTAGGCACCGACATGTGGGTGACGATCGACAAGAGGTTCGCCGAATTGACCGGTGCACCAGAGGGCGCCACCTACGAGAAGTTCGTCGGCGGAATTGCGCTGGGTCGAGCTGAAACCCCCGACGATGTCGCCGGTTTCGTCTCGTACCTTGCCGGGCCCGATTCCGACTACATGACCGGTCAGGCCGGTCTCATCGACGGCGGCCTCGTCTACCGCTGACCGCGGTGTCTTCACTGAAAGCGGTGTCTTCGCTGAAAACGGTATCTTCGCTGAAAAAGCGGTTGCCCGAGCCCGCGATGCCGCCCGGCGAGGATCCTCGCGACTACGCGAGGACCCTCGCCGCGGTGTACGACGCGACGATGGCCGGAGACCGCGCACCGGCCCGCCCCAGGGACGTGGTCCGCCAATCGTGGCAACGCCTGCGCGAGTTAGGTATCGACCCCGAACACAACCGGGTCGAACCGTCCATGGACGTCGCCGAACTCGATCTCCGTCGTCGTGAGTCCGGACTGTACGACGTGCTCGACGACGTGACGCGTGGACTCGAATCGGTTACCGCGAGCGGTGAGAACATCATGGTCGTCGCAGATCTTCGCGGAACTGTACTGTGGCGCAGCGGGTCCCATCGAGTACTGGACCAAGCTGCGCGTCTGGGATTTGTCGAGGGCGCGAACTGGGCCGAGGACAGCGTCGGCACCAACGCCATCGGAACGGCATTGGTGTCACGACAGGCGGTTCAGATCTTCTCGGCGGAACACTATGCGCGCAGCCATCATCCGTGGACCTGCGCGGGGGCACCCATCCGCGATCCGCGGGACGACCGTGTCATCGGCGTCGTCGACATCAGTGGTCCCGCCAAGACCGTCCACCCCACCACACTCGCTCTGGTCGACGCCGTCGCACGCCTCGCGCAATCACACCTGCGCGACAAGCATCGGGACAATCTCGATCAATTGCGTTCTGTTGCAGGGCCGATGCTTGCTCGTAGCGGATCACCGGCATTGGTGATCGATACTCATGGCTGGGTAGCGGCGGTCGATGCGCTACCTCATCGCTCGCGCGTGCTGCTCCCCGCGGCTTTGGCTCCCGGCAGGACGTGGTTCCCCGCTTTGGGTCTGTGCGAACTGGATCCACTTCCCGGCGGGTGGGTGGTCCGGCCGATCGCCACCGGCGAGAAAATCAGTGTGCCCACGGTGCATATCGATCTGCGCGATTCCGAGAACATGTCGGTGACCGTCACGTCGGGGTTGGGCGAATGGGCCTACTCCCCGACCCAGCGGCATGCGGAGATTCTGTTTCTCCTCGGATCCGAGAGGCGTGGACTGACCGCATCGCGGTTGGCGCAGGATCTTTTCGGTGACCCGGCCCGCACGGTGACCGCGCGGGCCGAGATGTCGCGTCTGCGCAAGAACCTTGCCGGAGTTGTTGCAGCGCAGCCGTACCGGTTCATCGATGCAGCGCACGTGACGTTGTCCTGCCCCGTGAACGGCGCACATCTGTTGCCGTTTTCGAACGCCCCGGCTGTGCGTGCCGCTCGCCTTACTCAGGCCGGTTCGGAGGCCTGAGTGAGCAACTGCAGAAACACCTCTTCGGGCTGAGCGCCGGACACGGCAACCGCACGGTTCGCGACAAAGAACGGAACGCCGCTGACCTGCAGTTGGCGGGCCATGGAGAGATCTTCGCGGACAGCCTCCGCTGCGGCATCGGAGCCCAGTTGCTCGCGCACGACATCGGCGTCGAGGCCGACGCTCACGGCCAGCTCGACCAGCACCTCACGGTCGTCGATCACCTTGCCGTCGCTGAAGTGCGCTTTGAACAGCGCTTCGAGGAGTTCGTTCTGCCGCTTACCCGCGAGATGCAGCAACCTGTGCGCATCAAAGGTATTGGCGGCGATCACGGTGTCGAAGTCCAAGGTCAACCCGACCTCGGCGGCCGTCGCGCTGACGTGGGCGAACATCTGACGTACCTGATCAGGCGCCATCCCCTTCATCTCGACCAAGGCGTCGAGTTCGGTTCGGCCCTCTCCCACCGGGGTCTCCGGAGCGAGCTGGTACGAGCGCCAGATGACGTTGACGCGGTCCTTGTTCTCGAAACGATCCAGCGCCGAGAGGAACCTGGTCTTTCCGATGTAGCACCACGGACAAGCGACGTCAGACCACACTTCGATGGTCACGTCTTGGTCAATCACGATTTGATCAGTCACCGAAGGTGCAACAACGAACAGGGTCGGGATTAGTCCCGAGTCACGTCACCAGGCCACACCGGAACGCGATCAACGACGCACTCACCCGGTTGGGCACACCGAGCTTGGCGAACAACGAGGAGATATGCGTCTTGACGGTGGTCTCACCGAGGTACAGTCGCTCCGCGATGACGCTGTTGGCCGCGCCTGTCGCCAGGATTGTCAGCACTTCGCGCTCACGCTCGGTGAGCGAAGCGAGGGGAGTCAGGTCGGGTGCTTGCCGACGCGGCGCCGAGGCCACGATGGCACGTAGAGAATCGGAGCTGAACAACGAGTGGTCCGACGCCACCACCCGTACTGCCTGCTGGAACGCCTGTGGGGCCGCGTCCTTGCTCAGGAAACTGTGCGCGCCCGCCTCGACCGCTTGCACGACCATGTCGTCGACGTCGAAGGCGGTCATCGCGATGACCTTCGGCGGATTGCTCATGGTCATCAACTCTCGGGTGGCCTCCAAGCCACCGACCCGTGCCATCTTCAGATCCATCAGCACCACGTGCGGACGAAACCGAGTGACTTTGGCTGCGACCTGATCGCCGTCCTCGGCCTCGGCAACCACCACGATGTCCGGCGCTGCTTCCAGGATGTCCTTCATTCCGCGCCGAACCCAGGCGTCGTTGTCGACGATCAAAACTGTGATGCGCGAGTCAGCGTCCATAGTGCGCTCAGATTACCCAGAGCCCCCGACAGTCGGAGGGTGGGAGGGTTACGACGACCAGGGCACCCAGCAACTGACGAGGAAATCGTCCCCCAGCGCGCCTGCCTCCACCTTGCCGCCGATTTCTCTTGCCTGTTCGGCCAACCCGCGTAAGCCGGACCGCGAACCGATCGACGTCATGGGTGCAAGCTCGCTCAGCTTGTTGCGTGCGAGGATACGAATTCCGTCGTGCGGCGACCCGGTCACCGAAACGACGAGCATCTGGTCGCTCGCGTACTTCTGGACGTTGGTCAACGATTCCTGAACGACGCGATAACAGACGTGCCCCGCCAGCATTCCGACATCACCCGGGAGCAACTCCGATTCGAGACGGCAGTGAATGCCCGCGGCGCGTGCACCGTTGACCAGATCGCCGATCGCGTCGATCCCCTGGTGCCCGCCGTGTTCGCGGCGATCACCGCTTCCCCTGAGCACTCCGACGATTCCCTTCAATTCGTCCAAAGCCTCGTGCGCGGTGGTTCTGATCATCGCAGCGGTGTTGACGACCTTCTCGGGATTGTCTGCCGCGCTGACCTGTAACCCACCGGCGAACAACGAAATCCGGCTCAGACTGGCCGCGATCGTGTCGTGCATGTCGCGCGCGATCCGCGTTCGTTCCTCGGTGCGAATCATCTCGTCGCGCATCACGTCTGTTTTCTCGGTGGCAAGATCCCGTACGTGTTCGGCCTCGACGAGTTCGGTTCTGGTCCGAATCAGGAGCGAGAGCGCCACGACGATGCCGGCCATGACGGCTGCGACGAGCCACGGGATCCAGATGGCGACGTCGTATTGAACGACCGCCGAACCGTCCTTGGGTTTCATCGTTCCCATCGTGAGAACGGAGTACTCACGATTGCGAAAAGCGTCGTAGGTCAACGAAATTCCGCACGCGACGAAGACAGCTGCCGCAGCGGCAGCAAGCCGAGGCCCACGCGCGATTCGAGCAACGGCGAACAATGCGATGAGCGCCGCCGTCGCATCGGTGGGGAAGAACAACGGGCCGACCAGCGTGATCGCCAGAACCACCCAGGGATACTGATGGCGCCACACAAGCGATATCCCACCGGCCACGCCCAGGACGAACCCGATACCGACCAATACCGGTGGCATATTTCCCGACGCGCCTGCGATGCCCACCGTCATGAAGGAACAGAAAAGGCTGAACGCGACAGCGGCGGTAGTCCATACGCGTCGTCGCACAACGGTTCCTTTGGTGGTGATCACCGAGCAAGCGTATCCACCGCCACCGACGCCTCGAATCAGCCGAACGGGTGGACGAACCGCCAGGCTCCGACCGAAAGGATGAGGCGGACCGATCTTTCGACCGAAGCGGTGAGCAGTCCTCACATCGTTGACTTGTGCCATACCAACTCTCGAAAGGCGCACATCATGCGATCACTCCGCACTCCCCTCGCCCTCCTCGCCGTCGGCGCAGCCCTGTTCGCAACCATCGCCTCGGGCGAGACCGACGAAGCGAAGAAGGTCGACGACAACGGTTCTTCCGCCGCACCTGCGGCCGCCTTCGGAATCGGTGACGTCGTCGAACTGGGCGACTGGCGCGTCCAGGTACACGGCGTCGTAGATCCCTACGTCTCGACCAATCAGTTCATCACCGCTGATCCCGGAAACCGCTACGTCGTGGTCGACACCGAGGTCACCAACAACAGTGACAAGCCGTCGACGGTCTCGTCGATGATGTGCTTCGAACTGCAGGACTCGGCAAACAAGTCGTACAACATCACGTTCACCGACAGCAGCACGTCGAGTGTCGACGGAGAGCTCGCGCCGGGCGCTGCCAAACGAGGCGAATTGGCGTACGAGGTCCCCGAAGCCGCCACCGGTCTGCGCCTTCAGTTCAAGTGCGATCTGTTCTCGTCCGGCTCGGCAACCATCAACCTGTCGTGAACCGTCCGGGCGATCTGCTGCTGAATCCGTGGGCACTGGTCTCGGTGGCCGTCATCTTGATCAACGACCACGTACTCAAAGGGGCATTCGGGAACACGATGACGGGCAAGCTGTCCGACGTCGCCGGTGTGTTCCTGCTTCCCCTGCTTCTGCTCTCGGTTCTCGAGGTGCTCAGGCGAAGTCTGGTGGGGCGAGCAGCGATCGCCTGGTCCATCGCAGTCACGGGGATCGGCTTCGCCGCCGTGAAGGTGATACCGCCGATCGGCGACGCATACGAGTGGGTGATCGGGTTTCTCCGCCTGACCGCAGGAGGATTCCGCGGAGATCTCTTGCCGATCCTGGTCTATCGCGATCCCTCGGACCTGTGGGTGCTCCCGATCCTGTTCGCGAGCTACCTGGTCGTCACACACAACCGCACTCGGGCGCCGGAGGGGGCGCCCGAGCGCGAGATGATCAGTCCAGGGCCGCATCCAACGTGATGTCGACGCCGGTCAGCGCCTTGCTGACCGGGCAGGTTTCCTTGGCCGCCTGGGCAACCTTGGCAAAACCGTCGGCGTCGAGGCCGTCGACCTCGGCGCGAACGGTGAGCTTGATTCCGGTGAGCTTGAATCCGACCGTGTCGGGGCCGAGTGACACGTCCGCGGTGATGTCGAGGCTCTGGGGGGTCCCGCCGGCCTCGGCGATCAGGGCCGACAACTGCATCGCGTAGCAGGACGAATGCGCCGCGGCGATGAGTTCCTCGGGGCTGGTGGTTCCGCCGGCCTCCTCAGCTGCGCGCTTGGGGAACGACACGTCGAAGGTGGCGACGCCCGAGCTGGTGAGTTCCACCTGTCCCGATCCGGCCTCGAGGGTGCCGTTCCAGGCGGTGCGTGCGGTACGAGTTGGCATTGCTGTCCCTACTTCCGTCTTCACATGATTCGGTGAACGCCTTGCGATCACGAACCTACCCGCGATACGTGAAGTCACACCTACTGTTTCGGGCGGGACTACCCGAGGAGCGTCGCGGACAGCAGTTTCTCGACGCGGGCCTGCGCGGAGTTCTCCGAGGAAAAGTGCACGATTCGGCCGATGTCGAAGACCAGTCCGAGCGCCGCGTGGACGAGAAACCGCGCTTGGACGATCGACAACTCCGGACGCGCCTCGACACACAAGTGCGCCCACTCCTCGACGTTCAAACGCTGAATGTTGCGCAACTCGGTCCGTGATCGATCCGGCAAACTGCCGATCTCGGCAAAGTACACGGCCAACAGTTCGCTGGTTCCGAACGAAACCTCGACGTACATCTTCGCCAACGTCTCGACGGCCGCGAGAGGAGTCTCCGACTCAGCCAACGCCGAGCCCAACGTCATAGTCAGACGATCGGACGCACGGTGGAAGGCCGCAGCAAGAAGGTCGGCCTTGCTCGCGAAGTGCCGATACACACTCGACGCGTTGATACCCGCCGCGGCACCGATCTCCTCGATGCTCACGTCGTGGTAGCCGCGCTGATAGAACAGCAACACTGCTTCCTGAAGCAGCACTTCGCGTTTCGACGTCCGTACGAGGCCTGTTTTGCGTTCGGACGCCCCTGCCCTCGCGCCGTCCTCCTCGGCAGCGGGCAATTCGACGCCGATGACGGACCAGCATGCCGCAAGAATCAGCGCTTCGATCTGCTTGGCGGACAACGCGGATCGATGACCGGTGATACTGGCGATCACACTGAGCACGGCGGGCGCGATGAGTTCTACATCCGCCGGGTCGAGTTCCGGACGAACCGCTGCCAGCGGCTCGGCGATCCGAAGATTGAGCGTGCGCATTCCCACCCGCAATTGCTCACGATCCTCGTCGACCAGATACCTGCCCTCCCATCGGTAGAGCCCTCCCCGGCGCCGATTCTCGATCGTCGCGCGGATGACACCCACCATTGTGGAGTTCAACTGCTCGCGTGGATTTTCGTTTCCGTGCACAGCTGGATCGCTGGCATCCAACAACGCCTGCGTCAGGTTGTTCACGGTGTAGACGAACAGGGCGTATTTCGTGGGGAAATGACGATAGAGGGCCGGACCGGAAATTCCGACCTTCGCTGCGATCTCGTCGATGCCCACCGCGTGGTAGCCACGTTCGCTGAATGCTTCCGCAGCAGCGGCCGCGATTTGCGCCTTCCGATTCTTCGGACGCGTCCGTGGTGCAGGGTCGCCGCCACGCACGGAGACGCGTGTCTGTCCGGGCACCTGACCCTCCACTTCCGTTGCTTTCTCTTGCACTGCCTTCGTCCGCTGCACCGCACTTCCACGGGCGCGAGTCCGAACGGATCATGTTAACCGTCGCGAAGGTCGCAATTCGCGCCCGGTACTGCTTCACCCGAAACCCTACAACGCAGTTGTAGCGGCGGACGGATTCCGGAAAAGAGTCTTGACACCCGCTCTCTCAGCGGTGTTATGTTAGTCACGATTCGCACAACCTCGCACGTAGTCCGCTGGCGGGCTCGTTCCCTGCGGCGTGAAGTTTTCTTCGCCGGCAAGAGGGTTCGATGCCGAATGACCGACCGTAAGAAAGTAGTTGTGAGCAGATGATTCGCACTCGCTTCACCGAAATGTTCGGCGTTGACCATCCCATCGTGCAAGGGGGCATGATGTGGGTGGGACGGGCAGAACTTGTTGCGGCCACGGCAAATTCCGGCGCCCTCGGGTTCTTGACGGGCCTCACTCAACCCACACCGGAAGACCTCGTCAAGGAAATTGCTCGAACCCGCGATCTCACCGACAAGCCTTTCGGCGTCAATCTCACTATTCTGCCGTCGATCACGCCGCCGCCGTACGCCGAATACCGCCAGGCGATCATCGAATCCGGGATCAAGATCGTCGAAACCGCCGGTTCCAATCCGATCGATCATCTTCCGCATTTCAAGGACGCAGACGTGAAGGTTATCCACAAGTGCACTGCAGTTCGACATGCGGTCAAGGCCGAGAGACTGGGCGTCGACGCCGTCAGCATCGACGGCTTCGAATGCGCCGGGCACCCAGGCGAGGACGACATACCAGGGCTCATTCTGATTCCGGCGGCCACGCAGCAACTCACGATTCCGGTGATCGCTTCAGGCGGAATCGCAGATTCACGTGGACTCGTCGCGGCGCTTGCGCTCGGAGCAGACGGCGTCAACATGGGAACTCGCTTCATGTGTACCGTGGAATCCCCTGTCGCACAATCGGTTAAAGAGCAGATTGTCGCAAACACCGAACGCGACACCAAGCTCATCTTCCGGACCCTTCACAACACCGCGCGCGTAGCCGCGAATGCGATCAGTGCCGAGGTCGTCGACATCGAAGCACGTGGCGATGCGCAGTTCAGCGACATTCAGCATCTGGTAGCCGGAGCCCGCGGACGCAAGGTCTTCGAGGACGGCGACCTCGATGCAGGCATCTGGTCCGCCGGACAGAGCCAAGGATTGATCAACGACATCCCGACCGTCGCAGACATGATCGACCGCATGGTCTCGGAGGCCGAACACCTCATCACCTCACGGCTTTCCGGATTCGTCACCGCTGTGAGCGCGGCATGACCGCCACCGCCGAGACGGGCTTTCGCTCCGAAATCACCGACGGTGTACTGCGATTGACCTTCGACCGCCCGAAGCGGATGAACGCGATCGATCTGCCCACGATGACTGCTTTCGCAGCTGCCGTCCACGACGGCGGCGCAGACCCGGCCGTTCGCACCATCGTCATCACCGGATCCGGTCGAGCGTTCTGCACCGGAGCCGACCTCGCCGCAGCGGCCGTCAACCCCGCAGACCCGAAAGTCGTCATGGATGCGGCGACGTCGCTGATTCGCGCCATCACCAGCGCCCCGGTCCCGGTGATCGCCGCGGTCAACGGCCCGGCCGCCGGCGTCGGAGTGTCCATCGCTCTAGCCGCGGACCTGACGTACGCCGCATCGAGCGCCTATTTCCTCCTCTCCTTCGTCAACATCGGCCTGATGCCCGACGGCGGCGCCAGTGCGTTGGTACCGGCAGCGATCGGACGTGCCCGAGCGGCCGAGATGGCATTGCTGGGCGAGCGAGTTTCCGCCGAGGACGCAGAGCGATTCGGGCTCGTGTCCCGCACCGTCGCCGACGACGCGTTCGACGCACTCGTCGACTCCGTCGTCGATCGCACGTCGAAGGCTCCCCGACGCGCCCTCGAACTCACCAAGCGCGCGCTCAATGCGGCGACACTGGACCGCCTCGATGCTGCGCTGGAGCTCGAAAATACCGGCCAGGCAGAACTTCTCACTGGCGAGGACTTCAAAGAAGGCGCGATGGCGATGCTGCAGAAACGCGCGCCCCACTTCAAGTAATCACTGCGAATTTTCGTTAACAAAACCACTGTACGAATCGACGGCTCACTGTAGCCTGAGTCACACAATCACCCACGCATGAGAGGAACCCATCGATGGCCTCCACCGATGCAGTCTCCGAGGCGCAGCGTTCACGCCGCACCAACTGGAACAATCAGATCGCCAGGCATGCGCAGATGATTCCCGATCGCACCGCACTGCGATTCCTGGGCGATTCCATCACCTGGAGCACCCTCGACGCACGCGTCGAGAAGCTGGCGGACGCTCTTGCCCGACGCGGCGTCAGCTTCGGCGACCGCGTGCTCATCCTGATGCTCAACCGCCCCGAATACCTCGAGGTCGTGCTCGCGACCAACGCACTGGGCGCCATCGCTGTTCCGGTGAACTTCCGTCTGACACCACCCGAGGTCGCTTATCTGGCAAACGACTCCGGCTCCAAAGTCATTGTCGCCGAAGGACCGTTGGCTCCGTTGGCAGGAGCTGCGCGAGCCGCGTCCGAGGGTATCGACATCTCCATCACCGTAGGCGCCCCCGCCGAGGGTGACAGCCTGAATTACGAGGACTTGATCAGCGAAGAGGGCGAGTCGCACGCGTTCGTCGACATCCCGGACGACACTCCTGCACTCATCATGTACACCTCCGGAACCACCGGTCGCCCCAAGGGCTCGGTGCTCTCCCACTCCAACCTGTCTTCGCAAGCATTGACCTGTATCAGGGCCTTCCACCTGTTCAATGCCGATTCCATCGGCTTCTGCGCGTCGCCCATGTTCCACATCGCAGCCCTCGGTTCCATAGCGCCGAGCCTGCAACTCGGCACGACCACGGTGATCCATCCGGTCGGCGCATTCGACCCGGGTCAACTACTCGACATTCTCGAAGCCGAGAAGGTCACCAGCTTGTTCCTCGTGCCCGTGCAATGGCAGGCCGTGTGCGCAGTACAGAAGGCGCAACCTCGAGCACTGTCGCTGAAGAACATCTCGTGGGGCGCCGCACCGTCGTCCGATACGATCCTGCGGGCAATGGCCGAAACCTTCCCGGACGCATTCAATGTCGCGGTCTTCGGTCAGACCGAGATGTCGCCCATCACTTGCGTTCTCGACGGCGAGGATGCGATTCGTAAGCTCGGATCCGTCGGTCGGGTCATCCCGACCATCTCGGCCAGGGTCGTCGACGAGAACATGGACGACGTGGCACCCGGTGAAATCGGTGAAATCGTCTACCGCGGGCCCACGATGATGAGCGAATACTGGAACAACCCCACCGCCACCGCTGACGCCTTCCACGGTGGATGGTTCCACTCCGGCGATCTCGTTCGAGTCGACGACGAAGGCTTCGTCTACGTCGTGGATCGCAAGAAGGACATGATCATCTCCGGCGGAGAGAACATCTACTGCGCGGAGGTGGAAAACGTTCTCTACGAACACGAATTGATCGTCGAAGCGGCCGTCGTCGGTCGCCCCGACACCAAGTGGGGCGAGGTGCCGGTAGCGATCGTCGCGATGGCGCCAGGTTCAGCCGTGGACCTGACCATCGAGGAGCTGAGCAGCTTCCTCAACGATCGTCTCGCGCGCTACAAGCACCCGAAGGACATCGTCGTCGTGGAAGCACTGCCGCGCAATGCAAGCGGCAAGGTCGTCAAGGGTGAACTGCGAGAGAAGGTTCGAGCGGTCGACGCAGTTTCCTGACTTCACACGCAAACGGGCGGCACCTCCAGCGAGGTGCCGCCCGTTTGTGTGTGCCCGTCAAGCACTCGGCGAATGCAACTTCCGATGCAGTTCTCGCACCAGCGGAACCAACTCCGGCACCGGGCCTTCGACCGGGACGTTCGGCGCAACCTCGTTGACGGACAGAGACTTCACCGGCGCCGGGGACACACCCCACTCCGCGAGCCAGTCGCCGAGTTGAGCCGAAGAGCAGATGTAGACGATACGTCCGAGGCCCACCCACGCGTGCGCGGCCGAACACATCGCGCAGTGCTCTCCCGAGGTGAATACCGTTGCCGTCGAACGCTCTTCCGGCGTCAGGTACTGAGCCGCCCACCGAGCCAGCTCGAACTCGGGGTGGCGAGTGTTGTCGCCGCCCGCGATCCGGTTTCGGTCCTCCGCCAGAAATGTTCCGTCGGCCGCTGCCAGGACGGAACCGAAAGGTTCGTCGCCGGCATCCAATGCTTCCGTTGCCAATTCGACGCAACGGCGCAGGTGACCCAGTTCGATGTCGTTCATGTGTACGCCCTCTCCCGTGATACACGAAACGGGCGGCACCGGTGAGGTGCCGCCCGTTCGTTACCTACTCTGCTGTACTACTCTGCTGCGCTTTCGCTTTCGCCGGCCTTGGTCAGCTCGATCGGCGGTGCGTCCGGCACGTCGATCGGCTTCTTGGTGGGCGTGAACGTGAACTTCGCGTCCTCACCCGAGCCTTCGCCGTCCCAGTTCTCGACGTCGACGAGCACGATGTGGCCGGGTCCGATCTCTCCGAAGAGGATCTTCTCGGACATCTGGTCCTCGATCTCGCGCTGGATGGTGCGACGCAGCGGTCGTGCACCCAGTACCGGATCGAATCCGCGCTTGGCCAGAAGCGACTTGGCCTTGTCGGTGACCTCCATGGCCATGTCCTTGTTCTTGAGTGCCGCCTCGACGCGAGCGAGCATCAGGTCGACCATCTGAACGATCTGCTCGTTCGTGAGCTGATGGAAGACGACGATGTCGTCGATACGGTTCAAGAACTCGGGACGGAAGTGCTTCTTCAGCTCATCGTGAACCTTGAGCTTCATGCGCTCGTAGTTCGACTCCGTGCCCGTTCCCGAGCTGAAGCCCAGGCCGACTGCCTTGGAGATGTCCGACGTACCGAGGTTGGACGTGAAGATCAGCACCGTGTTCTTGAAGTCGACGGTACGTCCCTGACCGTCGGTGAGACGGCCGTCCTCGAGCACCTGCAGGAGGGTGTTGTAGATCTCCTGGTGTGCCTTCTCGATCTCGTCGAACAGCACGACGCTGAACGGCTTGCGGCGCACCTTCTCGGTGAGCTGGCCACCCTCTTCGTACCCGACGTACCCGGGAGGGGCACCGAACAGACGCGAAGCGGTGAAGCGGTCGTGGAACTCGCCCATGTCGATCTGGATCAGAGCGTCGTCGTCGCCGAACAGGAAGTTGGCGAGCGACTTCGCGAGCTCCGTCTTACCGACACCGGACGGGCCGGCGAAGATGAACGAGCCCGAGGGACGCTTGGGATCCTTCAGACCTGCACGCGTACGACGGATCGCCTTCGAGACGGACTTGACCGCCTCTTCCTGGCCGATGATCCGCTTGTGCAGTTCCTCTTCCATGCGGAGCAGACGAGTGGTCTCCTCCTCGGTGAGCTTGAAGACGGGGATACCGGTCCAGTTGCCCAGAACCTCGGCGATCTGCTCGTCGTCGACCTCGGCAATGACGTCCAGGTCGCCCGCACGCCACTGCTTCTCACGCTCAGCGCGCTGAGCAACGAGGGTCTTCTCCTTGTCACGCAGGTTCGCAGCCTTCTCGAAGTCCTGCGCGTCGATCGCGGACTCCTTCTCGCGACGCGCGTCGGCGATGCGATCGTCGAATTCGCGCAGGTCCGGCGGTGCAGTCATCCGGCGGATGCGCATTCGCGCGCCCGCCTCGTCGATGAGGTCGATCGCCTTGTCCGGCAAGAAGCGGTCGTTGATGTAGCGGTCGGCCAGCGTCGCCGCTGCCACGAGAGCACCGTCCGTGATGGAGACACGGTGGTGAGCCTCGTAGCGGTCACGAAGACCCTTGAGGATCTCGATGGTGTGCTCGACGGTCGGCTCGCCCACCTGAACGGGCTGGAAACGACGCTCGAGGGCAGCATCCTTCTCGATGTACTTGCGGTACTCGTCGAGCGTGGTGGCACCGATGGTCTGCAGCTCACCGCGAGCAAGCTTGGGCTTGAGGATGGAGGCCGCGTCGATAGCGCCCTCGGCCGCGCCCGCACCCACGAGGGTGTGCAGCTCGTCGATGAACAGGATGATGTCGCCGCGGGTGTTGATCTCCTTGAGAACCTTCTTCAGGCGCTCTTCGAAGTCACCGCGGTAACGGCTGCCGGCCACGAGCGACCCGAGGTCGAGCGTGTACAGCTGCTTGTCCTTGAGGGTCTCGGGGACCTCACCGTTGACGATTGCCTGAGCCAGGCCCTCGACCACAGCGGTCTTACCGACACCGGGTTCACCGATGAGAACCGGGTTGTTCTTGGTACGACGCGAGAGAACCTGCATGACACGCTCGATTTCCTTCGAGCGGCCGATGACCGGGTCCAGCTTGCCTTCGAGGGCAGCTTGCGTCAGGTTGCGACCGAACTGGTCGAGCACGAGCGAGGTGGACGGCGTGCCGGCCTCTCCGCGGGTGCCACCGGTTTCGGTGGGCTCTTTGCCCTGGTAGCCCGACAGCAGCTGGATGACCTGCTGGCGGACGCGGTTGAGATCGGCACCGAGCTTGACCAGAACCTGGGCTGCTACGCCCTCACCCTCACGGATGAGACCGAGCAGGATGTGCTCCGTACCGATGTAGTTGTGTCCGAGCTGCAGCGCTTCGCGCAGACTCAGCTCGAGGACTTTCTTGGCGCGCGGTGTGAAGGGGATGTGACCGGACGGAGCCTGCTGGCCCTGGCCGATGATCTCCTCGACCTGGCTGCGGACTCCCTCGAGGGAGATACCCAACGACTCCAACGACTTGGCTGCGACACCTTCGCCCTCGTGAATGAGGCCGAGAAGGATGTGCTCCGTGCCGATGTAGTTGTGGTTGAGCATCCTGGCTTCTTCTTGAGCCAGGACAACAACGCGCCGCGCGCGATCGGTGAACCTCTCGAACATCGCTCTCCCTCACACTCTCCGGCGGGCAGGTTCGAGACCGGATGTCTCGTCCCTGGTCGCCGCGTTTCGCTCCGGCACTACAGACTGATCGCCTCGCCGGTCAGCGGACTGACGTCCACGAATCGACAAAGGTTGCACGACCCCACTTATTACTCTAGAGGGCGCGAAGTCCACCTGCTGCTCCTCCACCCGATTGGCGGCGGAAGCCGGACTGCTTACCGTTCACAACGTCGCAGCTGAGGGAATCGTTTCCCGGTTCCTGTACGCCTGAAGCGAACAGCGATTTTCGACGCCTGATCAGCCGAATATCGGGAGTACCCGAGCGCACGGCACCTCACGCGGATTCGACGGATCCAGCGCGTTGAGCGTCAGAGTCGCCGTTCGCTGCGACGCCACCAGCGCGATGTGATCCGACAGGTCCTGCTCGCAACCGTCCTGAACAACTATGTTCGACGCGTTCGACGCGGCCAGTATTCCGCTGCTGTACGGAACGACCACTTGATCGAATCGAGTCACGATGTTGGTGTACTCGACGTCATCGGAGTAGACGCCCGCGTCGCGCAGTTCGGTGACGAAGCTGGCGTTGTCGAAATCCGGTCCCCCGACGCCTTCCGGCGGGCCGACCTCCGAGCCGTCCCACAACGGAGCGATGGAGACGATCTTGGAAACGTGCGTGTCACCGCCGAGGAACTTGGCGTAGTAGGCACTGACCGTCGTCCCCTGGGAGTGCCCGATCAGGTCGACCTTCGAGGCACCCGTCGCAGAGAGAACGTCGTCGACGAAGTCCGACAGCTGCCCTGCGCTGTCTCCGAGTGGTGCGAGACCGCCGGCTGCGGAAATCGGCCACGGCTGGTCCGTTCGATTCCCGAAGGTGAGCGCAAAAACGCAGTATCCCTCGTTGGCCAGTACGGGTGCGAGTACGCCCCAATTGGTCTGACGGTTGGCCGCCGTCCCGTGCACCAGGACGACTGGATCAGGATGAGCAGCGGAAGGCGTGCACGAGAAGTCGTTGGTGCCAGGGGCCGATCCGCCCGGGTTGGTCGCTTCGAGGGCGATTCCACTGAGGAAACCGGACGGAACGGGAAGAGGTTCGTTCGCTGACGCAAGAGACGGCGCGGACGCGGCCACGGCTCCCGCCACAGCGAGAGCGCCCACGCATGTTCGAATCCCCACCGAAGGCCTCCGCATAGTGATCAACCCACGACGGGCAATACCGAGTTGCAAGGTACCGGCCGCTGATGCGCGGGGTCGAGTGCATTGAGAGCAAAAGTCGCGGCGCGCAGCGATGCCGCGATTGCCAGGTGATCGGAGATGTCTTGCTCACAACCGTCCTGGACGACGATGTTGGTGGCGTTCGGCCCAGGCTCCAGCCCATTTGTATACGGCAGCACCAGTTCGTCGTAGCGGGTCGTGATGTTCGTATAGTGAACACCCGGCGCGTAAACGCCTCCCGCACGGAGATTTTCGATGAACTCCGAGCCTGCCCCCATGTTCAGACATGCCTTGCAGATCGGGAATCCGGCCTGCGCTGCCTCGGATACCCCGAGTTCGCGAAGGCTGCGGCCGACACTTGCCTGCTCGTTTCCGAGCGTTCCCTTCCACAGCGACGCCACCGAGACGATGTTGTCCACTTTGTCGGCACCACCGAGGAACTTCGCGTAGTACCCGTTGATGATGGTGCCCTGGGAATGTCCGATCAGATCTACCGATGTAGCACCCGTGGCATCAAGTACTTGATCGACAAAATTCGACAATTGCGCTGCGCTGGAAGGAATTTCCTGCATTCCACCGATGGCCGACAACGGCCACGGCTGCTCGGGGAAGTTGCCGTATGTCAGCGCGAAGACGCAGTAGCCCTCGTTGGCGAGCAACGGCGCATAGGTGGCCCAGTTGGTCTGCCTGTTTCCACCCGTTCCGTGAACGAGCACAACCGGATTGGGATGTTCGGCAGTCGGTTTACACGAAAAGTCATTGGATCCCGGAGCTGAACCGCCAGGATTTCCCAACTCCTGAGGAACACCGGCAAGGAAGGCATTGGGCACGGACAACGGGGCCTGAGCCGAAGCCACGGAGGTGAACCCGACGAGCATCAGAGCGGCAAGAACCACGCCCCCGAACAACCTGTTTCTGTGCACGACCGACTCCTCTACGAGAGATGCGAACCGTGCAGACGCTAACAAACTAGAACGCGTTATCAATCCGTTTCGGCAAAATGCGCCCGAATCCATTCGCGATCCATTTCAGACGGCCTTTTCGTAGGCTCGGCGCACCTCGGTGGAAATACGACCGCGGGCCGAAATCTCGAAGCCGGCACCCTTGGCCCATTCGCGGATGGCGGCACTCTGATCGCGGTCCGCAACGGGACGGGATTTGGTCACCGCTCCGTTGACTGATTTGGCGGAATTCGACTTTCTCGCATGAGGAATCCACTTTTTCAGTGCATCGCGCAGTTCCGCGGCGTGGGCGGCGGTGAGATCGATTTCGTAAGCAACTCCGTCGACGGAAAACTCCACAGTTTCGTCCGCGGGCGATTTTTTGTCCAGATCGTCAACCATCGTGACAACAACCTTTTTCACCACGACCATTCCTCCCCAGATCCTCCGATAAGCAGCGACAATAGCACCTGGACAAACGTCCTGTCTTGGATCGTCAGGATGATTGGGACTTCTCGCCGCCGGGTATGCCGGTCGACTTGTCTTGCGACAAGGACAGTGCCGATACACTCCTCGCGACGCATCGGGGGATGCATCCAGACGGGGGAATCATGACAGACGACGGCTCGAGAAAAGACCTCTACCGAGCGCAATCTTCGCCTCCAAGAACAGCACTCTCGCCAGTATCGCTTACGGCGGACCCACGAATTTCACCATCTCCGGACGCCCTGCGATCCGGTACACCGCAACCGTCACAAATATCCCGGCGGACAACGAATGCGATCCGCCCTCAGCACAATTCGATGTCGTCACCACACCCGGATACTCCACAGCCGAGGTCATGGTCTTCCTTGTCCAGTCGGATCAGGGACTACCTGACGCACTCAACCAGGGCACGATCGACCAAATCATCGCAACAATTCGTAAGTCCGAAACTCGGGCGACCGCGCATGGATGAATCCTTTGCCGCAGGCGAATGTCGTTGGGAACTATCGAATACCTTGGGAGCGCCCCAACTGAAAAAGGTTCAGCCGCAACATGTGCGGCCGAACCTTGATCGAAGTAAAGCTAGCGAGCGGACGGACGAACGATCGGGAAGAGGATCGTCTCGCGAATACCGAGACCAGTCAAAGCCATCAGCAGTCGATCGATTCCCATGCCGGTGCCGGTGGTCGGCGGCATGCCCTGTTCCATCGCGGCGAGGAACTCCTCGTCCAGCACCATCGCTTCGTCGTCGCCTGCCGACGCGAGGCGCGCCTGGTCGACAAAGCGCTCACGCTGGATGACCGGGTCGACAAGTTCGGAGTAGCCTGTCGCCAACTCGAATCCGCGGATGTACAGGTCCCACTTCTCGGTGACACCCTTCTTGCTGCGGTGATCACGGGTCAGGGGCGACGTCTCGACCGGGAAGTCACGGACGAACGTCGGCACGTACAGCTGATCGCCGCACTGGTGTTCCCACAGCTCCTCGACGAGCTTGCCGTGGCCGTAGCCCTTGTCCTTGGGAACCTCGAGGCCGACCTTCTCCGCCAGAGCGAGAAGCTCGTCGACCGTTGTATCCGGCGTGACCTCGGTGCCGATGGCAGCCGACAGCGACGGGTACATCTCGAGAACCTGCCACTCGCCACTGACGTCGTACTCGGAACCGTCGGCGAGGGTGAGGACCTGCGTGCCGAATGCTTCCTGCGCAACTTCCTGGACGAGTTCACGAATCATCTTCGCGGAATCGTCGTACGTGCCGTAGGCCTCGTACGTCTCGAGCATCGCGAACTCGGGCGAGTGGGTGGAGTCGACGCCCTCGTTGCGGAAGTTGCGGTTGATCTCGAAGACCTTCTCGATACCGCCGACGACGCAACGCTTGAGGAACAGTTCCGGCGCGATACGCAGGTACAGGTCGATGTCGAGGGCGTTCGAGTGCGTGACGAACGGGCGAGCTGCCGCGCCGCCGTGCAGCGTCTGCAGCATCGGCGTCTCGACCTCGAGGAAGCCGCGGCTCTCGAGTGCATTGCGCAGCGCACGGACAACTGCGACGCGCTTGCGGGCGTTGTCCCGAGCCTCGGGGCGAACGATCAGATCCGCGTAGCGCTGACGCACCCGGGACTCTTCGCTCATTTCCTTGTGAGCAACCGGCAGGGGGCGCAGCGACTTGGACGCGATCTGCCACGCGTCGGCCATCACGCTGAGCTCGCCGCGACGGGAGCTGATGACCTCACCGTGGATGAAGACGAAGTCGCCGAGGTCGACGTCGGACTTCCAGGCAGCCAGTGCCTCTTCGCCGACGCCGGCGAGGCTGATCATGGCCTGCAGCTGGGTACCGTCGCCTTCCTGCAGAGTCGCGAAGCACAACTTGCCGGTGTTGCGCATGAAGATGACGCGGCCGACGACGCCGACCAGCACACCAGTCGCCGTGTCCGGCTCGAGTTCCGGGTACTCCGCGCGGATCTGCGCGAGCGTGTGGGTGCGATCGACCGAAACCGGGTACGCCTCCTGCCCCTGCGCGAGGATCCGTTCACGCTTCTCGCGCCGGATACGGAGCTGCTCGGGGGTGTCGTCGACTGGCTGGGCTTCTACATCACTCACGGGGTACAAGACTACTGGGCCGTGTCCACCGCGTTTGTTGCTGGTAGCACCGCGGCCACCGCGAGCACGATTCCCGACAGCAGGTACAGCCCGACCCGAACGTGATTCCACATAGTCCAACCCGCCTCGTACGACGCCCATGCGGCCGCGTCGGTAGTGCTGACCGAGGCAAACGCGTCGTTGCGAGGGACGTGGTAGATCGCGGTCACCGCGAAGGACGCGAGCACCCCGACGCAACCGACGACAGCAAGGACCCAGCCGTCCGGTCTGGAGATCGCTGCCCAGATTCCAGCGGCGATCGCGGTGAGCGCCGATCCGACCAGCGGCAGCATCAACGCACTACGCGGCGCTTCGACGTTGATCGCCTGCATCGACGTGATCGCGGTATGTGCATCGACCGACCGCAGAGCGGGCATCACGAAGGACGAGAAGGCAAACAACGCACCACCGGCGACGAGCGCGCCGAGCGCAGTCACCCCGAGCAGCAGCTCCAAGAAAATCTCGGATTTCTTCACGACCAGACCCCCGTTCGGGCAGCCTCGGCGGCAAAAGTGGTGAAATCTCGAGCGGGTCGTTCCAGGACCTCTTCGACGACGCCGGTCACACTTTGATTTCGTCCGTCGAGAACCTCGGCAAACAGGTACCTGAGTAACTCCACGACGTCACTCGGGACGCCGACCTCCGCCATGCCGTCGGAAAACTGTTTGAGTCCAATTCTTTCGAATGTCACGAGACGACCCGACGCCGTCGAAATCGCATCCACCGCCGCCGCGAAAGTGAGCAACTCCGGACCTGTCACCTCGAGAACTCGGCCAAGGAGGTCGGTTCGAGTCAATGCGGCCACCGCCACGTCGGCGAGATCGTCGACGTCGATGAACGGCTCCCCCACCTCACCGACCGGAAGTGCCAGGTGGCCTTCCCGAATCGGATCGAGTAGGTACCCCTCACTGAAGTTCTGGGCAAACCAACTGGCCCGCACCACAGCCCATTCCAGACCGCTGTCGGCGAGAACCTGCTCGGCTTTCTGCGCCGCCGGTTCACCGCGCCCGGACAGGAGCACCATGCGACGAACCCCTTCGCGGTACGCAAGCTCCGCGAACTCCTCGATGTGGGCGCTCGATTCCGGAACAGCCAGATCTGGCGCATACGTCACATATGCCACGTCGACGCCGGACACTGCTGGCTGCCACGTCGTCTGATCGTTCCAGTCGAAACGCGCCCCGGATGTTCTCGATGCGATTCGGGTACGGATTCCCACCGCCGTCAGCCTCTGCGCAACGCGCGCACCGGTCTTACCGGTACCACCGATCACTACTGCCGATTGAATGTCGCTTGTTGTCGTCATGCACTCATTCGACCGCGGAGCGTCAATACGATCCATAGCCGAAGGTCGCAAAAACATACGCCAGCGTCTACCGTCGAAGCATGGATGCATTGTCGATGATGCTGGCGGGATCGCGGGCGGAGGGCGCTTTTCTACTGCGCTCGCTGCTCGATCCACCGTGGTCATTACGTATCGAGGACCACGCACCGATCACCGTGCTGGTTCTGGTTCGAGGCAGCGCGGTCGTCGTCTCCGACACCGGACAGACAGAAGATCTCGAGGCCGGCGACGTTGCACTGTTGCGCGGCCCCGATCCGTATACGGTCGCCGATCACCCGGACACACCAGTCCACGTACTGATCGACGAAGCACAGAATTGCGCTGCGGTCGACGGCACAGCACTCGAGGACATGTCGGTTCTCGGCGTTCGCACCTGGGGCAACTCGACCAGTGGTCAGACCGTCATGCTCACGGGCACATACCGTTTGGACTCCTATGTCAGCCGTCAGATCCTCGACAGCCTGATACCCGTCGCGGTAGTCCGTCGCAGCATGGAAACCACGCCGATGACGACGCTTCTGGAACAACAAATCGCCGCGGACGGGCCAGGGCAGGAAGTGTTGTTGGACAGGCTCCTCGACCTGGTTCTGATCTCGGCGGTCCGTACGTGGTTCGCGGCGAACCCGGATCGATCGCCGCGTTGGATCAAGGCCTACGAGGATCCCGTCATCGGGCATGCCTTGCGGCTCATACACAATCGGCCGGAGCACCCCTGGACGGTCGCGGCTTTGGCCCAGGAGTCCGGCTGTTCGCGAGCGGCCTTCGCGCGCAGGTTCACCAGCCTCATGGGGATCGGACCGGTTGGCTATCTGACCGAGTGGCGCTTGTCGGTGGCGGCGGATCTGCTCGCAGACCCGGCACGAACGGTGTCGTCGATCGCGCGAGAAGTGGGCTACTCGAGCCCCTTTGCCCTCACAACCGCGTTCACCCGTCATCACGGAATGAGCCCGAAGATGTACCGCCAGACCCGCTGTGCGCCTTTATTAACCGCCCGCGGTTAATAAAGGCGCACAGCAAATACCTCAATGAGCCGAAACCGCCGCCAACTCGCGGGAGCAATGACGAACTCCGCTGAGCGCACCGAGCAGGCCGGCGGCCTTGATCGCCTGGTACCCGCCCACGAGATCGGTGGCCTTGTGCAGACCCAACTGCTGCAACGACGCTGCGGCCAGGCTCGAGGTGTAGCCCTCGGAGCAGACGATCACCCACTCGACGTCGTGGTCGGTGGCCAACGCGAGGTGTGCGCTGCTGGTGGGGTCGAGGCGCCATTCGAGCACGTTCCGCTCGATCGCGAGTGCACCGGGAAGAGTTCCCTCGATGGCGCGCTGCGCCTGCGGGCGAATGTCGACGAAGATCGCGCCGCGGTGGAAGGCTTCGGTGAGCTGGAAGACGTACATACGATCGATCTGTGCGCGAGCGTCGTCGAGCATTTGGTCGATGGTCATTTGGTGCCCCCCTCGGGCAGGTCGGTCAGCTCGGTACGGGTGCGGCGAAGTGTCCGGTGATCCGTCACTTCGTAGAAGGACATTGCCGTCAGCGGCGGCGAGTAGGCGTGAACGCTCAGAGTCGGTGCATCAGAGCTGATTTCGATCGGAGCACCGGGAGCATCCGTCGAACGCACGACATCGTGAACCCATCCGAGCGGGAACGAAGCCTGATCGCCGGCGTCGAGCTGGCGTTCCACCAGGGCGTCACCGGCCCAACGGAATTCGGTGAGCGAACCACTGAGGACGGTCAAGGCACCGAACGAGCCTGCGTGGTCGTGCAATTCGGTGTTGCGTTCGGGCACCCAACTGATGAGCCACACATCGACGTCGTCGTCCGCGTGCAAGCGGGTGGACCAACGGTCGAGCGTCGGGAAGGTGTCGGGGATGAGGTGATCGAAACGGCCGTCGAGCACGCCGTTTGCTCCCTCGTCGGTCAGACGCAGCAGATCGGCCGGGCGAAGGCGGGTAGGCAACGACGCACCACTCGGGCGACGTCCGGACGCCCCACGGTTAGCGCTACGACCTGCGGAAACAGCACGGTCAGCAGTAAGAGTCGGGGCCAAAACAGAGAGATCTGCAGAATATGTGGATAGCACGAGCTAGCTCCAAGGAATGTGAATTGGTCAAGGCAGCGGTCAGCCTCGACAACACTCCTGAGCACCCATGCAGCGATTCACGAGCACCATTGTGGCATAACTTTTGCAATCGCGAAACCGCTGGAACGAAACCATCGATCAGGCGACGGGTCGTCGACCGGATCCACGACGCGCCTGATTGCGCTCGAAGACCAACCTCAGCCCCTCGAGGGTGAGGTCCCGTTCGAGGTGATCGATGGTGTCGGACTCGGGAATGATCAGCGGTGCGCTGTCCCCGGTCGCGATCACGGAGACGTCGTCACCACCGAACTCCGGTAGTTCGTCGCGGACGCGGTTGACCAATCCGTCGACGAGGCCTGCAAAGCCGAATACCGCACCGGACTGCATGCATTCGACGGTATTCTTGCCGACCACCGAACGCGGGCGCACCAATTCGACCTTGCGCAGCGCAGCGGACTGCGACGCCAAGGCATCGGTCGAGATCTCGAGTCCGGGCGCGATGCAGCCGCCCAGAAACTCACCCTTGGCGGAAACGACGTCGACACAGGTCGACGTACCGAAGTCCACGACAATGCACGGCCCCTCGTAAAGATGGTGAGCGGCAAGGCTGTTGACGATCCGGTCGGCTCCCACCTCTTTGGGGTTGTCCACCAGCAGTGGCACACCGGTGCGAATACCCGGTTCGACCACCACATGGGGAACGTGACCCCAGTACCGCTCGAGCATCACACGGATTTCACGCAAGACGGACGGCACTGTCGACAGCGCCGCAACGCCGGTGATCTGATCGACATGAGAACCCAACAGCCCACGGAAGGTCAACGCCAACTCGTCGGCAGTCATCCGAGGATCGGTTCGCATTCGCCAGTCCTGCAACAGCTTCGAATACTCACCAGTCCCGGAGAACAGACCGAGAACGATGTTGGTGTTCCGGACGTCGACCGTGAGCAGCATGGATTACACCAGGCTGGATTCGCGCGAGGCCTCGAGCGTCGACAGCATGCGTGGGGTGATCAGACCCGAACCCTCCGGCGCGTGAGCCGGGTCGGAACCGAGTTCGATCTGCTTGTTGTCGGCATCGACGAAGACTACGCGCGGGGAGTACTCCTTGACTTCCTGCTCGTTCATCACGCCGTAGGCGATGAGGATGACCAGGTCGCCTGGCTTGACCAGATGCGCTGCCGCACCGTTGATTCCGATGACACCAGTTCCGCGCTCGCCGGCAATGACGTACGTCTCGAGACGCGCACCGTTGTCGATGTCGACGATGCACACCTGTTCGCCTTCGAGGAGGTCTGCGGCGTCCATCAGATCCTGGTCGACGGTGACGGAGCCGACGTAATGCAGGTCGGCGTGAGTCACGGTGGCGCGGTGGATCTTCGACTTCATCATCGTGCGAAACATATCCAGGTCCTTACTCGTGAAAAGTGCTCAGTGAGACAGCAGGTCGTCGATGGCGTCGGCGGATGGGTCGGTGTCACGCTCGAGGAAGCCGGTTCCCACCGCGACACCGACGTTGTCGATCAAACGGGTGGTTCCGAGCTTGGCGGCCACCAACAGTCGACCGTCACCTCGCTCGGGCGCGGGGCCCAGATCGACGCCCCGAACCTCGAGGTAGTCGACCTCGATTTCCGGAACAGCTGCCAGAACAGCGCGTGCGGTTTCCAGGATTGCTTCCGCTCCCCCAGCCGCCGCGTGTGCACCGGCGATCAGAGCGGCGGACAGCGCGACCGCTGCCGCGCGCTGGTTCTCGTCGAGGTAGCGATTGCGAGAGGACAACGCGAGACCGTCGAACTCGCGAACCGTCGGAACTCCGATGATCTGTACATCGAAGTTGAGATCCCACACCATCTGACGGATGAGCGTCAGCTGCTGGTAGTCCTTCTCACCGAAGTACGCGTGATTGGGTACCGCGATCTGCAGCAACTTCGCCACTACCGTCAGCATTCCCGCGAAGTGAGTGGGGCGCGCTCCGCCTTCGAGTTCGCTACCCAACGGGCCCGGCACGATGGTGGTGCGCTGACCACGCGGGTACATCGTCTTGGCGCTCGGCGCGAACACCAATTCGACGCCCTCGGCGCGCAACAGGTCGAGATCCGCATCGAGAGTGCGCGGGTACGCGTCCAGATCTTCGCCGGCACCGAACTGGAGCGGGTTCACGAAGATGGAAACGATCACGACGGCGCCGGTGACCTTGGCCTGACGAACCAGTTCGATGTGGCCGGCATGCAGCGCACCCATCGTCGGAACGAGCGCCACCTGACGCCCGACACCTCGCAGTGCCCGCGAGACGCGCCGAAGCTTGTCCGGATCGTGGTGCACCGTCAGTTCGCCGCGCTTGTATCCGCCCTGCAGATCACTCACGACGGTCACCTCCCGTTTCAGTCAAGATGTCGAACAATTCGGTGGGGGCGCCCACCCGCTGGGCCGATCGCAAGGACATCGCCCGATAGCCGGCAGCGAGCTCCGGATCCAGGTCTGTCAGTACGCGCAAATGTGTGTCGACAGCAGCAGCGTCGCCGCGTGCCACCGGGCCGGTCAACGCCGAGGGACCGCGTCGTAGCGCGTTGTCCAAGGCCGCCGACAGCAGCGGCTGCAGGACTCGCTCGGCCACTCCACCCGGATCGCCGTCGACCAACTGCTGACCGAGCAGCTCGTCACCTTGCAACGACGCTCGCAGGGCCTCGACGGCGTCGACCACGAGCGTGACCAGGTGATTACTGCCGTGAGCCAGTGCGGCGTGGTAGAGCGCGCGGTTCTCCTCGCGCACTCGGACGGGCTCGCCGCCGATCTCGAGGACCAGTGACTGCGCGATCGCGTAACCGATGTCGTCGGCAGCGGTGATTCCGAAGCATGCCGACGACAGCCGTGCGGTGTCCTCGTCGTGACCGGTGAACGTCATCGCCGGATGGATAGCCAGGGGTAGTGCGCCCAGTTCGGTGAGTGGAGTCAGGATCGCGATCCCGTTGGCACCGGACGTATGGGCGACGAGCGTGCCCGGCTTGACGGCATGGGTGGCCGCCAGACCTCGAACAAGATCCGCAAGCTGATCGTCAGGAACGGCGAGAATCAGCAACTCCGAACGAGCTGCGACGTCGGCAGCCGGAAGAATTTCGGTATCGGGAAGCCGCTTCACAGCGCGGGCGACCGAGGCGCTGGAGACGGCGGAGCAAGCGCTGACAACATGACCGGCTCGCTCCAATGCGGCACCGACAGCTGTTCCGACCCGGCCTGCGGAGACAATTCCTACCGTCAATCGCGCAGGTGCAGGTCCATTAGTGATCCCGAAGGAAGTCACCGGATTCCTCTCGTTCGTTCCAGTCCCGCTCGGCGGGTACCAGACGTTCTGCGTCCGAGGATATCCTTCGCCCGAACCGTCATGCCATGGCCGGGCGAGTGATCTGCGACTCAGTCCTCTCGGCGACGGCGTCGACCGGAGCCTTCGGACGGGTTGTTCGAACTCAGATTCGCCATGATTTCGGCGACGGTCAATCCGTTGGAATGAGCACCACTGGCGGCATCTTCCGGAGCAGCACGGCGACGACGTCGCGGCTCCGCGTCAGGCTCCGCAGCGGATTCGGGTTCAGCTTCCGCGACAGCTTCGGGAACAACCGCGGGAACAACCTCGGGCACCTCTTCGACGACAGCGTCTTCGATGACGGCATCTTCGATGTTCGGGGCCTGGGCGGGAGCCTTGACTTCAGGCTCGACCGGCGCGACCGGCTCCGAATCCTTCTTCACCGAAACGTCTTTCACCGTTCGTGTCGGCGAGGAACTCACCGGAGAACTCGGTGCTTGGTTCCCGCTCTGGGGCTTCTGCGTCTCTTGTGGCTTCTGCGTCTCTCGAGACTTCTGGGTCGGGATGACGCGCGGCGCCACGAAGCTGCTGTCACGCCACGACGTCTCCGCGAACACGACGGTTGTCTCAGCAGTCACCGGATCGTCGTTGGGCGAAGCCAAGCCGCCGACGTTCGGTGCCGGTTGGCTGGGCCCGCTCTGGCCGGCGCCGGGAACGTACAACCCCGACGGTGCCGGCTGGTACGCGCCGTACGAACTACCGCCAAGTTCCGGCACTCGCGTCGAATCGGTCTTGAGCGCGGTCTGTTCGGGCAGCAGCCCACCTTCGAACAGTGCTTCGAGGTTTCGGCGCAGCGCCACCAATTCGGCGCGCAACCCGGCCAGCTCCTCCGCGTCCGCGGTCACCTCACGTCGCACGCGACCTTCGACGCTCAGTTCGTACTCGCGTCGAGCAGAAATTTCACGTTCGAGCTGCAGTTCGTACACGGTCTGCAGATCGGCAACCTTGGCTTTGTCCAGTGCCGACTCACGCCGATACTTGGTCATGGCGATAGCGCCGAGGGTGGCTGCCCACAGAGCGACGACCAGACCCACCCGAAGAAGCTGAACGCTGTTACTGAAAATCAGAAACAGCGAAGCAATGACAGCAAGTGCCAGAAGAGCAGCAATGATCATCTGGCTCGCGCTGCGCTTGCTTCGGCGCGCAGACTTCGATCGACCAGAATTTGTCATGGTTGCCAGGGTACTTGCCGAGACCGGGGTCGCCACGTACCTCGGTGGGTGATTTGCCGACCAGGCTGTCAGTGCGCAGGCTCGTCAGGTGTATCTTCCGGCGTCTTGCAACAATGTTCGAGCCACAGAGCTGCCGCTACCAGCGCAATTGCGGCGCCCAACCCCACCCACGCGCCCGGCGTGTCGGAGGCTGCAGCCTGCAGAACCGAGCGCTGTGGGATGAGATACACCAGCACTCCGACCCAGACACCGACGGTAGCTGAACCGACCAAAGCGGATGCTTTGGCCAATGCCAGCGCTCGGGCGGCGGTGATCGGATGAAGCTGTCTGAGCCCGTCGCCGACCTGCCGGTTCTTGACGCGTGAACGAATGACAAAAGCGAAGACGGCCTCGGCAACGGCCACGAAGTACAGCGACGCTCCCGCATAAACAGGGATGGGCGGCATCGAACCGTAGAACACGCGAATCAGAATCCAGGTGGCCACGGCCGCCACTGCGGCGAGTACCGCGAGTTCACTGATCCGGGTCGGCTTCAAACCCTTGTCGTTTTCGGTCACCGCGCAAGCACCACATCGGTAGTGCGGACACCTTCGCGCTCAGTGCGATCGAGGCCGTCGAGAATTTGTGCCACCGGCAACTCCTGGCCGTCGACGATCAGCGTCGCGTCAGGCTCGACGTCCAGCCAGGGAACGAGAACGAATGCCCGAAGATGCGCGCGCGGATGCGGAAGTGTGAGCACGGGATCGGAACTGACGACGCCTTCGCAGTCGACTACGTCCACGTCCAGGCTCCGCGGCCCCCACCGCTGTTCGCGCACCCGGTCTGCGGCTTCCTCGAGAGCTTGCGAGCGGCGAAGCCATTCAGCGGCATCGGCTTCGGGATCGTCGACCACCACCACCGCGTTGTAGAAATCCTGCTGCTCGACGCCACCCCACGGCGCGGTCGAGTAGACCGGTGAGACAGCAACGACGGCGCTGCCCAACCCGTCGACAACGGACTGTAGGTGAGCCACACTGTCGCCGATGTTGGAACCGATCGACAGAACAGCGCGCGTCATGCCGATCTGGTCCGATGTGCGACGACGGCGACGTCCGCAAAAACCAGCGGAATCGGTGCCGACGGTTTGTGGACAACAACCTCGACGCTCTCGACTCGCGAATCTTTCATGACGTCGTCGGCGATCTCCGCGGCGACGGTCTCGATGAGATCGCGCGACGGGCCGGCGACTATCGCTGCGGCGGCTTCCGCCAACTCGCCGTAGTGCAGGGTCTGAGTCAGGTCGTCCGACGCCGCGGCGGGAGCCAAGTCCATCCATACGGTGATGTCGATGAAGAAGTCCTGACCGTCACGCTTCTCGTGGTCGAACACTCCGTGATTGCCGCGAACCTTCAGTCCGCGCAATTCGATTCGGTCCCCCATGTCAGGCCCTTTCTCGTCCACGGTTCCAGGCGTCGACCACGGCAATGGCGTCGAGCGAGGCTTGTGCGTCGTGCACCCGAACTCCCCAGGCGCCTTCGCGCGCTGCAAGGGCGGAGACCACGGCCGTCGCAGTCTCGCGGCCACCGGGTGGACGCGGATTGCCGTCGGGATCGCTGAGCAGAGACCCGAGGAACCGCTTTCGGGAAGCGCCGACCAGTACCGGGAATCCGGTC
The DNA here is from genome assembly GCF_003860625.1 of Rhodococcus sp. NJ-530. Classification (NCBI taxonomy): domain Bacteria; kingdom Bacillati; phylum Actinomycetota; class Actinomycetes; order Mycobacteriales; family Nocardiaceae; genus Rhodococcus; species Rhodococcus sp. NJ-530. The sequence goes on along the minus strand of NZ_CP034152.1, from coordinate 713,239 downwards.
GCGTTGAACTCGGGTAGTGCTCGCAACAGTGCCCAGTTGTGGTCGGCGTTCTTAGCGAACCCGAGGCCGGGGTCGAGGATGATCGACGACGAATCGACCCCTGCTTTCAACGCCAGATCGACCTGCGACAGCAGTTCGTCACGGACGTCGCGGACCACGTCGTCGTAGTGATCGGCGCTGCCACGATGGACGTAGTCGCCGGCCGAGCGCCAATGCATGAGGATCCAGGGCACTCCGGCGTCGGCCACAACGGAGGCCATGTCGGGGTCTGCGCGACCGCCCGATACGTCGTTGACGATGCCTGCGCCCGCTTCGATCGCGGCGGCGGCGACGGAAGCACGCATCGTGTCGACGCTGACGCGAATTCCGGCTGCCACGAGTTCTTCGATCACCGGGGCAATTCGGTCCGCCTCGAGTTTCGGATCGACGCGGGTGGCTCCGGGGCGCGTCGACTCGCCGCCGACGTCGACGATGTCGACGCCGATGCGTTGCAGTTCGAGTCCGCGAGCGATCGCCGCGTCACGATCGAGAAATTGACCACCGTCGGAAAACGAATCGGCGGTGACGTTCAGAATCCCCATCACGACCATCCGGGCCGGATCGCTGCCTGCAACGGGAGCCGCGGACATCTTGCTCACTTACGCAGGATGAGGTCCAGCGCTTCGGACCGCGAGGCCGCGCTGGATTGCAGGAGCCCACGAACCGCAGACGTGGTCGTGCTGGCTCCGGGCTTGCGGATACCGCGCATCGCCATGCACAGATGCTCGGCTTCGATGACGACGATGGCTCCGCGCGGGTCGAGCTTGCGCATCAAAGCATCCGCGATCTGACTGGTCAGGCGTTCTTGAACCTGCGGACGCTTGGCGTACAGGTCGACGACGCGCGCGAGCTTCGACAAACCGGTGACCTTGCCCGACTTTCCCGGGATGTAGCCAACGTGAGCAACACCGTGGAAGGACACCAGGTGGTGCTCGCACGTCGAGAACATCGGAATGTCTCGCACGAGCACCAACTCCTGGTGACCCTCGTCGAAAGTTGTGTTCAACGCGTCGTCAGGTTCGGAGTACAGACCCGCGAAGATCTCCTTGTACGAGCGCGCAACCCGGGCCGGCGTATCGAGCAGGCCTGGGCGCTCCGGATCTTCACCGACCGCGATCAACAATTCCCGTACGGCAGCCTCTGCCCGCGCCTGATCGAACGGGCGGCCCGTTCCGAGCGACACCAGTTCACTGGCCACATCATTCACCGACAACCGAACTCTCCTCGAGAATTGTTCACAGGTCCCCGCCGCAGAGCCTAGTGGCGCAAGGTCAGCGAGATCCGTCCGGTCCGTCCCAGCGAACGGTGCTCGGTCCCTCGTCCTCAGCCGAATGGTGCGGCGGAGGAGTTTGCGGCTGTTCCGGTGCGGGGCTCTGCCACTGGTTTTCGCCGGTCGGGTTTCCCCGGTTCGGATCGGCGAAGGGTCCACTGTCCGGGTACTGCACCGGGTAATCGGGCTGCGCGGGGTAACGGCGGCCGGGATGCGGCTGCTCCGGGTACGCCTGCTGCCCCGGGTGCGGTTGACCGTACTGCCCCTGATCGGGCTGGGGCTGACCGTGTTGGGGCTGACCGTACTGGCCCTGCGACTGGTTCGGCGGGGTCGGATTCTGTCCACCGGTGTACCCACCCGACTGCTGTCCGGGGTACGTCGGCGACGGGTTCTCACGCGGAGGCCAACCCGGTGCCGACCATCCGGCGGGCGCTCCGTAGTCGGGTGTTCCCGGTTGCGGAGTCTGCTGCGGAGCACTCGGCTGCGGGTACGAAGGCTGTGCGTAGCCGTTCGAGGGTCCCTGGTTGCCGTTGTTGGGGAGACCACCGTTGTTGGGGAGACCACCGTTGGGTGCACCGCTGTTGGGTGCACCTGCCTTGACGAGAACAGGTGCGGCAGCGGGCTCCGGCCAGGTTTCGCCGCGCTCGATCGCGAGTTCGCGAGGAGTCTTCACCGGCGGACGATCCGAAGGCGTGCGCCCACCGAAATCGTTGAAAGCCGTGATGCGCGGACGCTTTTCGACGCCGGCAAGGATCTTCTCGAGGTCCTTGCGAGTCAACGTCTCACGCTCGAGCAGTTCGGTAGCGATGAGGTCGAGCGCATCGCGGTACTCGTTGAGGATTGCCCACGCTTCGGTGTGCGCTGCCTCGATGAGGTTGCGCACCTCTTCGTCGATTTCACGGGCGATCTCGTGTGAGTAGTCGGACTGAACGCCCATCGAACGGCCGAGGAACGGATCCCCGCCCTCCTGTCCGTAGCGAACCGCGCCGAGCTTGGCACTCATGCCGTATTCGGTGACCATCGCGCGGGCGATCTTGGTCGCCATGTCGATATCGGACGACGCTCCGGTGGTGGGCTCGTGGAACACCAACTCCTCGGCGGCGCGTCCACCCATTGCCATGACGAGACGAGCGATCATCTCCGAACGCGTCATCAAACCCTTGTCGTCCTCGGGCACGGTCATCGCGTGGCCGCCGGTGCGTCCGCGAGCGAGGATCGTGACCTTGTAGACCGGCTCGATGTCAGGCATTGCCCAAGCAGCCAGCGTGTGACCGCCCTCGTGGTACGCCGTGATCTTCTTCTCGTGCTCGCTGATGATGCGACTCTTACGCCGCGGTCCACCGACAACACGGTCCACCGATTCCTCGAGCGAGGCTTCGGTGATGACGGTTCCGTTTTCGCGTGCGGTGAGCAGCGCAGCCTCGTTGATGACGTTGGCGAGATCAGCACCCGACATTCCGACGGTCCGCTTGGCGAGACCTTCGAGGTCGGCGTTGGGATCGATCGGCTTGCCCTGCGAGTGCACGCGCAGGATCGCGCGGCGACCGGCGAGGTCGGGGGCGCCGACCGGAATCTGGCGATCGAAGCGTCCCGGACGCAGCAGTGCGGGGTCGAGGATGTCGGGGCGGTTGGTTGCGGCGATCAAGATGATGCCGGTGCGATCACCGAAGCCGTCCATCTCGACGAGCAACTGGTTGAGTGTCTGCTCGCGCTCGTCGTGTCCGCCGCCCAGGCCTGCGCCGCGCTGACGACCGACGGCGTCGATCTCGTCGACGAAGATGATGCAGGGGCTGTTCTGCTTGGCCTGCTCGAACATGTCGCGAACACGCGAAGCACCGACACCGACGAACATCTCGACGAAGTCAGAACCGGAGATGGTGAAGAACGGGACGCCGGCTTCGCCTGCGACAGCGCGAGCGAGCAGCGTCTTACCGGTTCCGGGAGGGCCGTACAGCAGCACACCGCGCGGAATCTTGGCGCCGAGCGCCTGGTAGCGAGCCGGGTTCTGCAGGAAGTCCTTGATCTCGTACAGCTCTTCGACAGCCTCGTCCGCACCGGCGACGTCGGCGAACGTGGTTTTCGGCATGTCCTTGGTGAGCTGCTTGGCCTTCGACTTACCGAATCCCATGACTCCGCCGCGACCACCGCCGCCCTGCATCCGGTTCATGACGAAGAAGAAGATGCCGAACAGAATGATCATCGGCAGCACGAACAGAAGGATCGACGTCAGCCAGCTCTCCTGAGTGACTGTCGTGTTGAACTTGTCCGCACCGGCGCCTTCGACCTTGTCGAAGATCTGCTCCGACGCACTCGCGGGGTACTTCGCCAGGATCTGCGTCTTACCGTCGGTGGCGTCGTTGCCGTTCTTGAGCCACAGACGAACCTGCTGCTCACGGTCGTCGATCTGCGCCGACTCAACATTCTTGGCGTCGAGTTGGGAGATCGCGACCGAGGTGTCGACGGTCTTGAAGTCGCGGGTGTCGTTGCTGAAGTAGCTGAAGGCATAGATCACCAACAGCACGACGGCTACGAGTAGCACGTTACGGAACACAGTCTTACGGTTCATACAGGTCGGCCGATGTGGCCGGTCCTTTCGAGAGTGCGGGTCTGCCAGGTCGCCTTCCGGCTGCCAACCGGACACCTGCAGGTTACCGCGATCGGCCCCATCGATGCCCGCCAGCGGCCGTGCCGCTTGGTTGGAACGGTCGTCACTGTGTTCAACGTGCGCATTGCCGATCAGGTTCCCGGGCTACGTCGCAGCACAGTTTCCTGTGAGCGAACATGCTCATAGTGGTTATCGTGCGCTTTTCCGACGCTCGTCCGTCGTTATTCGTCAGGCCGTTTCGGAGAGGATTCCCGCAACAGCGTCAGCGGCGCCCGATTGGTCACCGTCGATGATCCGGTGGGCGAGCTGATCGAGTCGCGCAGACAGTCGCGCCGAGGACTCGGGCACGTCCGCCTGCTTGGCGATGGTGTCGTCGAGATCAGCCAATAAGCCGCCACCGGCCAGGTGCCTGACGCAGCGCCATGTCTCGGCGAAGTTTCTCGCGGTCCCGTCGTCGGTCAACATCGCGACCCGAAGCGCAGCGTTGGGATTCGACGCCGCCGCCCGAGCCAGGCCGGCCATGATCGCCTCCCTGGCGGCAGTCAGTTCGTCGACGGTTCGGTCCTGTAGCCGCACTCCCGAGTCCGCAGAGCGGCCCGCGTCGGGCGTCGGAGCTTCACGAATCACTGCACCGTTACCGTGCTGAATTTCGACTCTGCCCCGAATCTCGAGGGCCACGAGCGCTTGAGCCAGCGACGCGCGACTCACGCCGAGTTCGGCAGCCAGGCTGCGTTCGGGAGGAAGCCGATCGCCGGGCGAAAGGCCTTGAGCCTCGATGAAATTCGAAATGTGCTCGGCCAACTGCTCGTACAGGCGCGGACGCTTCAATCGTCCGGGCAGGCCCGAGCGCGAGCCGGGCGATGACGTCGAATTCATGCCTCGGAGTGTACTTGACAAATGGAGCAGTGGCAGAGAGGCTAGGCCAATTCCAAGTGATGCAGACCACAAGCTGGTCGCGAACGGATTGAGAGTTCGATGGCAAATGTCATAGCCCTGTCAGTACTTGTCCTGGTGTTCGTCATATCCACCGTGAGGTCGGTGAACATGGGTGCGCTCGCCCTGGTGGCTGCCTTCGTCGTCGGGACACTGGTCTTCACCGTCGATACCAGCGAGATCCTCGACGGCTTCCCGGCCAGCCTCTTCGTCATCCTGGTCGGCGTCACCTACCTGTTCGCGCTGGCCAGAAACAACGGCACGGTCGACTGGATCATTCATGCGGCAGTCCGCGCGGTCAGAGGACGAGTGGCCCTCGTGCCGTGGGCGATGTTCGCGGTGTGCGCGGCCGTCACCGCCATGGGCGCGGTCAGTCCCGCTGCCGTCGCCATCATCGCGCCCGTGGCAATGGGCTTCGCCACCCGCTACCGGATCCACCCCATGCTGATGGGCTTCATGGTCGTCCAGGGCGCAACGGCGGGCAGCTTCTCCCCTATCGGAATCTTCGGTGTGATCACCAACGACGTCATGCGTCAGAACGGCCTCCCGTCGAGCCCGGCCTTGCTGTTCGTCTCGACCTTCGCAGCCGCGGCCGTTGTTGCCGCAATCGCGTACGTCTCGTTCGGCGGTCGCGCATTGATTGCACGCGGCGCCTCGGAGCGCGTGCTCGTCAGCGCAGTCGGCAACGCGTCTGGCGGTGGCGACACCATCACCGGTTCGGGTTCCGGCGACAGCTCGAAGGGTGGCGGCAAGTCCTCGGGTGGGACCGCTCCGCACGAGGGAGCACTCAACCTCGAGCGGCGACTCACCCTGCTCGGACTGGCGTCGCTTGCACTCGGCGCCTTGGTCTTCGACCTTGACGTCGACTTCACCGCACTGACCGTCGCGGTACTTCTCACCCTGATCTTCCCGGCCTCCGCCCGCGGCGCCGTCGACAAGATCAGCTGGGGCACCGTGCTCCTCATCGGCGGAATCGTCACGTACGTCGCTCTTCTGCAGAACCAGAACACCGTCCAGTGGCTCGGGAATTCTGTTGCACACGTGGGGATTCCACTTCTCGCAGCCTTCTTGATCTGCCTGATCGGCGCGATCGTGTCGGCGTTTGCATCCACCACGGGAATCCTCGGCGCACTCATCCCTTTGGCAATTCCATTCCTCATGACCGGTCAGGTCAATGCAACCGGTCTGGTCATCGCGCTGGCAATCTCCTCGTCTCTGGTCGATTGCAGTCCGTTCTCGACCAACGGCGCGCTGGTGGTCGCGAACGCCGCTCCGGAAGAACGCGACGTGGTGTTCGGGCTGACGATGCGGTGGGGCATGACCATCATGGTGGTGACGCCGATTCTCGCCTGGCTGCTGTTCGTTGTTCCATGGTCCGTCTAAATCTTCGCTCAAAGAAAGGGAACTCGCGATGAACAGCGAATCCACACTTCTGCGCTCCCTCGACCCCCGCATCTTCGACGATCACGGAGCGGCGGTCAGTTTCGGCGAAGGCGCAACCTTCTCTCGCGCCGACTTGTTTGCCGCCGCCACCGCGGTCGCCGATCGAATCCACGGTGCACAGCGAGTGGCAGTACAAGCCGCCGCCGGCCTCGAGACAGTGGTCGCCGTCGCCGGCGCACTGATCGCCGGTGTTGCCGTGGTCCCGATCCCGCCGGACTCCGGCCCGCTCGAACGTCAGCACATCATCGCCGATTCCCAGGCCGAACTGATACTCGGAGACGGACCGTCGGATTCGAGTATCCCGTTGATTCCCATCGATATTCACGCGCGATCTGCGACGTCCTATCCCGAACCGAGCGCGGCAGCTACCGCACTGATCATGTACACCTCAGGAACCACCGGAGCTCCGAAAGGCGTTGTCCTCTCGCGAGCATCGATCGCTGCGGATCTCGACGCGCTCGCTCATGTGTGGAATTGGACGCCAGAGGACACACTCGTCCACGGACTGCCCCTCTTCCACGTCCACGGGTTGATTCTCGGCGTGTTGGGCGCCTTGCGCGTGGGTTCGCCGCTGATTCATACCTTCAGACCAACTCCGGATTCGTATGCCGCAGCGGGTGGCTCGTTGTACTTCGGTGTTCCGACCGTCTGGTCACGCGTGTGCGGTGAGCCCTCGGCGGCAGCAGCATTGCGATCCGCGCGCTTGCTCGTGTCCGGAAGTGCACCACTTCCGGTTCCATTGTTCGAGCGGATGAAATCGCTGACCGGGTTGGCTCCCGTCGAGCGCTACGGAATGAGTGAAACCCTCATCACCGTCAGCACGACGCACGACGGCGAACGTCGCCCGGGTTGGGTCGGGCACGCCGTTCCGGGAGTCAGGACGAGGTTGCGCGGCGAGAACGGCGAATTGTCGGCGCACGACGGAGAGCAGCTTGGGCAACTGGAAGTTGCGGGCGCCGTTCTCTTCGACGAGTACCTCGGGAACCCCTCGAAGACAGCGGAATCCATGACCGAAGACGGCTGGTTCCGCACCGGCGACGTCGCGGTGATCGACGACAGCGGATTCCACCGCATCGTAGGTCGCGAGTCGGTCGACATGATCAAGTCCGGTGGATACCGCATCGGTGCAGGCGAGGTGGAACAGGCACTTCTGGCATACCCCGGTGTTCGCGAGGCCGCCGTCGTCGGTGTGCCGGACGACGATCTCGGCCAGCGCATAGTCGCCTTCATCGTCGGAGATGTAGCCGACTGCGCGGTGGTTTCGGACTTCGTCGCCGAATCGCTGTCGATCCACAAGCGCCCTCGTCAGGTTTGTCTGGTGGACAGCTTGCCGCGCAACGCTATGGGCAAGGTCCAGAAGAAGCTGCTGACGCTCTGAGGCTGGACCTGTAGCAGCCACCGACGAACCCAGTGGCTGCTACGTGCTCATTTGCGGTGCGAGTCAGCTCGGACTAGGCGGCCAGGGCGGGAAAGACGACAACCGATCCATCACGCCGTCTTGCGATCTCGATCGCCACGTCGGATTCGTTGTCCGACATTGCGACCCCATCTCCCAACTCCCGCAACAGGTATGCGGTCCGCAGCATCTTGTCGACTTCACTCGACTTGAACACAAAATCACGAACACCGTGGGATCGGTCAAGCCTCAGCTCGGAAAGTCCCATGAGCAGTGACGCGATGCCCGACTCCAACTTCGCGACACGCTGCTGATCGCTCTTCAACGCGCGAGTGAAGCTCTCGAAAGGGTTGGCTTCGTCCATCTGAGCGTGCTCCACAGCTTGAAGGACGATCACACGCTTCTTGAGCGCGATAGCGAGTGCGGCAAGCTCGAGGTGGGCGCGGAACTCGCCACCGTCCTCGTCGATTCCGGTGAACGCTTTTCGCAGAGTATCGAGCTCGACGCGACCGGTCTTCAATGCGTCGAGTCCCTGCTGCCATTTCTTCAGTCGCCCTTCGGCATCCGCCATACCGACACTGATCGCGTGTACGGCGGAGTCCAGTCCAACTGACGCGCCGATGCGTCCCTGATCGAGCAGAATCGCAGTCGCAGTGTCGATCGCGCCCCGACATCCGTTCAGGGAGTTACGTTCCTTTTGCAACGCGTCATCGTGGAGCTTCTCGAGTAACTTGGTGATGTTCTCGATTGCGAGTTCACGCTTGTGGTCGGCGTGGGCGCTGACACCAACCGCGACTGCCATCAACACCAGGGGAGCCGCGACTGTCAGTGCACCCGCACTGGCTGCTGCAAGACCTGCCGTCGCGGCGGACCCGCCAGCGGCACCAACCGCGGCTGCCTGTCCTGCAACAGGCACGAACGAGGCCTGCGCAGCAATCCCCGAAGATCCGATAAGCGCACTGTGCACGCCACCCGCCGCCGCCTTGGACGTCATCGGTTTCACCAGCCCACTGCCAACTTGCGCGGCGACTTTTGCCGGGACAACCATGCGGTACAACGTCTCGCCACTCGCGACCGCTGAACTCGACGAAGCTTTGGATGTCTGGCTGATCAGCTGCGACAGATGGGTAGCCAGTGGACTCGCACTATCCAGGGAGATCCCTCGATCGAGGTCGATCGACTTCGGAAGCGGATGCGCCTCGAGTGTTGCGATCGGGGTCTCGGCCAACACCGCCAGGACTGTCCGCAACTCCGCCAGTCGGTCGGGCGTCATGGTTCCCTCGTCCGGAATAGCGGGCACCTCCGCCTGCTTTGTAGCAAGCGTCCACACCGGAATTACATTGTCATTGTCGACCACATCGAGCCTTCCTCGGTTACGTCGCGCTCACGCTATCCGAGCACGCACAAATATGTTTGCCCCTGTCTCGGTTCCCGTCATCAGCTTCGAGTCAGCCGCTCTCCAACAGGACGGCAACAACTCCACACAAATGCCGCACCTCGGCGACGGTCGGCGCAAGTTCATACGCATGGTGATGACAGACATTGCTCAATCTGTTCCATGCCACTGCTGCGGCGTCGGCACGTGCCGGTGTGTCGAGGGAACGCAGTATCACCAATCGCGAGCGCATGCTTGCTTGCGGCGCTTCGGCATTCAGCGCGATACACCGTTCGGCTACCAGTTCCTCCAATGCCTGCCTGGCCAGAAAAGCAGCCAACCGTGCCGAACTTCCAGCAGCACCGACACTTCCATCGAGCAGTAGCTCCGCATTTCGCAGCACGACAGCCGGCGGCATCTGTGTTGTCATTCCGCGAGGATCCCGTCGACCGTCTTCCTGAGGTCATTCACTTCGCTCCTCGTGATCGACATGTCGGCCCCGACATGCGAGCCGGCGTTGGCAATGTTGAGCGTCGCTTTGCGCCCTTCTCGCAGAATTTGCCACTGCGACAAAGGCTTCTCGGCATCGCCGTACACCGCGAGCGCGATCTTGGCCCGCGTCTTTTTCACCGACGTCCACCGGTTCTCGGTATCGACCCGACTCTCGCCCGCCTTGTGCTGCTTTGCGTAATACACCTGCTGCGCCGCGGATTCCAAGGCCAACCGGAACAAACCTGGTGCCGCTCGGCGCTTGACCTCGTCGGGAACGTTCTCGTCGAGCACCAGCGCGCGGACGTCGTCCACATAGCGGGTCGCCTGGTTCAGCGTCTCTGCGACACAGACCTGCGATCCGGTCTCACGTGCAACCTCGACCAGTCGCGCATTCACCGCAAGTTGCCGTATCGCAGTGGCCAATCGGTCGTCGTGGGAGAACACGATGACCTGCCGTGTCTCCGACAGCTTCGACAAAACTCGGATGAACCCGTCGATCTTGGCCGGGTCCATCGCCTGAATCGGATCATCGAGAACGATGAAGCGGAACGGACTGTTCGGTGTGGTCGCACGCGGAATGAACAGTGCAAGCGCCAGAGCGTGCAACTCCCCCTGACTCATCACCGCCAATGCTTCGGTCGGCACTCCGTCCACCGACCCTTTCAGCACCGCCCTGCGTCGAGTATTGCTGCCTTCCAGGCTGATCGACCCGATGTCGACGTTGCTTTCCTGCCTGAGCTCCGACCAAATCTCGCGCGCCTGCTCCGCGATCGGCTCGAGTCTCTGATTCCGCAGTTCTGCCGCATGGGCGGCTACCCACCTCTTCGCCGCATCCAGGGCTTTGACGGTGTCATCACTCAATCGTGCGTCACGCTCGAGGTTGACCCACGTCATCAAACGACCCGCGATCGGAGCCCAGGTGTCTTCCTGCTCGGCGATTGCGACCGCCGCCTCTTCGCGCACGGCGTTCGCAGCGTCGATCACCGCAGGCAAGGTCTTCTCGATGTGCTCGGCGAGCTCGGTTACCCCGGTCGGCGCACCTTGGGCAGCGGCCACTGAGTCTCGGTACCGGATCAACGACTCCAATTCCGGACCCTCGACCGTTTCCAGACGCACCAGCTCGTTCAGCAATTCCATTGCTGCCCGACATGCGTTGTCAAGATCGCGTCGAGACTTCCGATACTTCCCCAGCTTGCTGTTCTGTTCCGCGAGGCGCGTTCGGGATTGCGTAGCCCAGGCGTCGTCGAGCACCCCCGCCGCACATACCGGGCACTCGATTGCGCCTGTCTCACTGTGCAATTGAATGGCTCTATCGAGGATATCGCTGCGCTGTTCCACTACCGACAAAGCATCGCCAGCGTGCTCGACGGTGTCGGCGACCGCAACCCGAAGATCGGCGACAACCATGTGAATCGCCGGCTTCTGTGGGACCGCCAGATTCGCGCACCTGCGCAGACCAGACAGGGTGGACGCAACAGCCGAACCAGAGCCTGTGGCGAGCGCAAGCACCTCGTCGAGATCGTGAGTCCGCTTCTTCAACTGAGTGACGGCGGTTTGTGCACGCTCGTCTGCTGATTCGGCGACAATTTCCTTGAGTTGACGCAGCTCCTCATTCGCGCACTGACGCGCAGTCTTGGCAGACTTCAGCGCGGCGGTGAGCCGTTTCTCGGCGTCCGCGATCTCGTCCAGTCCCAATAGCTTTGCAAGTGCGTCGTACAGCGTGGACGGGCTGTCCTCGACCAGCCCTCCGATCTCGTCGTAAGACAAGATCGGCCGATGCAGCTCGACGGCGGACTTCCATCCGAGTTCATCGGTACCGACAGTGCGCTTCTGTTTGCCCGTCTGGGTCCACGCTTCGTTGTCGTGCAACGTGGCACCGATCGGCCAGTCGACGGCGACGACGGTCGGTTCGGAACCCTCGACGGTCAGCCCAACGCGCACCTCGCATGGATCCGGGCTGTGCAGGTTTCGCCAGCTGTCAGCCCATAATTTCGCCTTGTTTTTCCACCGGTAGCTCGAGCTGGTAACTGCAAATTCAAGAGCTTCCGCAAAACTCGACTTACCCGACCCGTTGCGTCCACTGACGATCGTGATGCCAGGCGCAGGATGCAGATCGAGAACGGCTTTCGGTCCGATGCCGCGGAAGCCGGCGACCGAGATAGATGTAAGGAATGCTCCAACTGGTTCTTCTGCTGGGCCGCTGGCGGTTTCGGGTCGGGTTCTGAGCTGCTCCGTACCGCCAATCTGCTTGCTGAGCGCATCATCACCCTCGAGTGCTGCAAGAACGAGATACTTCGCTGCATCAGGCAGATTCGTGTCTTCGTCGATCGCGTCCCAGACGACCTCGTCGAGCGATCTTTCTGCATCTCTGTTGGCAGTTGTCACCAAAACTCCCTCGCCTCGTCGATCCCAACCGACCCAACGGTTTCATATGGGACCGACAGTACGTCTTGGCGAGGGAGCTCAGCTGCACATCAGGACACGACAAAATGCGACAGGATCGCCTGGACTTCGTAGATGTCGACCTGCTTGGTGAACTGTTTCTGGATCGGTGTCGCGTTCCCCGAGATCCATATCTTCAGCTCGGCGTCGAGATCGAAGGTTCCGGCTGTCTCGACCGCGAAGTGGGTGATCGACCGGTACGGCACACTGTGGTACTCGATCTTGCGACCCGTCAGCCCCTGCTTGTCGACCATCAAGAGTCGCCGATTCGTGAACAGAAATGCGTCGCGAACCAACTGATACGCCGCATGAACCTGCTCCCCGTGTCCGAGCAGACGCGCGTATTCGTGGTGCGCCGCAGCGGGATCGATCTTTCCAGCGTTACCGATCAACCCGTCCATGAGACCCATCAGGCCCGATACCTCCGTGCTCGTCCAAGCTGCCTCCACGGTCGAAGGCGACAGCGACGCTATCGGTGGACGAGTCAGTGGTGTTACCGGCGAGCAGGCTCAGCCGCCGTAGACCTCGGGGTCCAGGGTGCCGATGTACGGCAGATCGCGGTACCGCTCGGCGTAGTCGAGGCCGTAACCGACGACGAACTCGTTGGGGATGTCGAAGCCCACGTCGCGGACATCGACGTCGATCTTGACCGCGTCGGGCTTGCGGAGCAATGTGACGACCTCGAGCGAAGCGGGATTACGTGTCTTGAGGTTGCGCATCAGCCACGACAGCGTGAGACCGGAGTCGATGATGTCTTCGACGATCAGCACGTGGCGACCGGCGATGTCCTTGTCGAGGTCCTTGAGGATGCGGACGACGCCCGAAGACGAGGTCGAGGATCCGTAGGAGCTCACGGCCATGAATTCCATCTGCGACGGGATCGGCAGGGCGCGGGCGAAGTCGGTCATGAAGAAGACCGCTCCCTTGAGGACGCCGATCAGCAGGAGATCCCCTTCGGGGGCGCCTGCCGGGTAACGCTTGGCGATGTCCTCAGCCAGTTCCGCCGTTCGTGCACGGATCTGTTCTTCGGAGATCAGTACCGATGCGATGTCGCCCTCGTACACGCGTCAAACCCTTCGTCGGTCTTCGAATCCGAGGATCAGCCTGCCACGTCGCCGGGCCGCCACCAACCTCGCCTCCGGTGTTCCGCCCCCGATCGCGACGCCGCCTTGCCCCCGCCAGTCGGTCACCAGGGCGTCGACTGCGCGTAACTGTTTGTCCGTCAATGCTTTTGCGCCGCCCTGCAGGAGCCAGGCCCGCAGAGCGCGTCGACGGATTGCGGTGGGCGCTTCGGCAAGTGTGTCCACTTCCACTTCTCCGTCGACGACAACCCGTAGGAGTAGGGCTTCGGCGTACTCGTCGAGCGCCTCGCCGTCTTCACGCAACTGCGTCGCGGTTCGGGCCAACGCTTCGGGAACTCCCCCGCCGAGGATTTCTTCGAGCAGCGGCAACGCCTCGTGCCGCAGACGCACGCGAGTGAACTCGGGATTGTTGTTGTGCGGGTCCTCCCACGGCGTGATGCCCAGGTCGACGCAGGCCGCCCTGGTCACCGATCGCCGGATGCCGAGTAGCGGCCGTCCCCAGGGAGCGTCGAATGCAGCCATACCTTGAATCGATCGCCCACCGGACCCGCGCGAGAGTCCGAGAAGCACGGTCTCGGCCTGATCGTCGAGCGTGTGTCCGAGCAGAACCGGGAGGTCAGCCCTGGCGTTTAGGGCGTTGTACCGAGCCTCACGCGCAGCGGCCTCGAGACTCCCACCATCGGCTACGTCGACGGTCAGGACCGTCGCGGTCCGGCAACCCAGCGCCAGCGCCTGGTCTGCGGCCGAGCGTGCGACGGCATCGGAACCGACTTGCAGGCGATGGTCCACGATCAACGCGTCGACCGAATCGGCTTCCGCCACCGCTGCTGCGGTCAACGCCAATGAATCGGCGCCCCCGGACAGGGCGACGACCACACGGCGCCGCGGCTCGAATGCGAGCGTCCACGCCCGCACGGCCTGTCGCAGCGCCAGGAGGGCAGGCGTCTCAGGCAGCAGCATCTAGCCGAGAACGCGCTTTACCCACGCGTCGGGATTGTCGATCTCGTCGAGCAACGGCAAGGTCTCGGGCCCGGTCCAGATGGTGTTGAACTGCTCCATGCCGACCTTGAGAACCACCGCGTCGACGAAGGCCTTGCCGCGCACGTACTGCGCCATCTTGGCGTCCATGCCGAGAAGCATCTTGATGATCCGCTGCACGGGGTTGGACTTGCGCTGCCGACGCTTGTCGAAGGCCGCGCGGATCGTTGCCACCGACGGCACCACGGCGGGGCCGACGGCGTCCATCACGTGGTCTGCATGCCCTTCGAGGAGGGTGCCGAGTACAAGCATCCGATCCAGCGCGTCACGCTGAGGCTCCGCCTGCGAGGCGCGCAGCAGCCCGATGATGCCGCCCGCCGTCGCACCGTCACTGGAGTCGGGTTCCTTCCGCGAGCGCAGCTCTGCAGCAAGGCGCCCGACAACGTCGGTCATCGACTCGTCCACCGTCGCACCAAGCGTTTCGACGGATTCCTTCATGTACTCCGCGAGCCACGGCGAGGACGAGAACTGGACCCGGTGCGTGACCTCGTGCAGGCAGACCCACAACCGGAAGTCACTCGGGTTCAGCCGAAGGGACCGTTCGACGGAGACGATGTTCGGTGTGACCAGAAGCAGGGTGCCGTGCTCGCCGGTGAACGGGTCGTACTGCCCGAGGATCGCCGAAGACAGGTACGCCAGCATGGCGCCGGCCTGCAGGCCCGCCGGCTTTCCGACGATGAGATTGCCACTGCCGTCAGGGTCGGCGCCGGTGAGATGTGCCATCGACCGCGAGGCCGCCGTGATCCACCCGGCCCGGTCAAGCACGTCAGCGGCCGGGACCGGTAGACCGTCGGCCAGCCCGGTCACTTCACGAACCGGCAGTTCTGCGCGCTTGGACGCTTCGGCGAGTTCTGCGGTTGCCGTCTCGGCCGTGTAGCGAGACATCGCGGGGCCGCCGCGCGCCAGTTTTATCCCGGCTTTGGCGGCAAGACTCCAGTCGACGGCACCACCGAGCGGAGCCGAGGCTTCATCATCTTGTGGAGTCTTTTCGGCCACTATTGGCACCCGCAATTCCTCAATGCTCCGGCAATCGCGTCCAGGGCAGGACGGCTCACTTCTGGCGGCCGGTCATTGGACATCAGTGCGAAGGTGAGCACTCGCCCGTTCTGATCGACCACGAACCCTGACAACGCGCTGGCCGTCGACAGAGTTCCCGTCTTGGCCCGCACCCAACCCGCACCGGTTCGGTTTCCGGACGCGTAGCGGTCGGACAAACTTCCTGTTCCGCCGGCCACCGGAAGGTAGTCCAGCAGGGGGCGCAGTTTCGGATCACCGTCACCGGCCGCAGCCGTCATGACGCGATCGAGTACCTGAGCGGGAATGAGATCGTCGACGGACAACCCGCTGGAATCGTGCAGCGAAACTCCGGTGTAGTCGAACCCGGCCGCCTGCAAGGTCTTGCCGGTCGCGTCGACGGCTCCGGTGAACGAGGCTTCGATTCCGGAGGCAATCGCGACCTCACGCCCGATGGTCTCGGCGAGCACGTTGTCGGAATGTTCCATCATCTGCAGCAGCCGGTCGCTCAGCGGCGCCGACTGCACGGTGGCGATCGGCTTGGCACCGGCAGGCGCCGCGCCGAGACTCACGTTGGCGGGATCGACACCGAGCGCCTGAGCGAGCACCTTGCCCGCGTCCAACGCGGGAGTTTCCGAACGCGGCGACTCGTCTTGAGTGCCGTCGTACCGACCACCTTCGATCATCACCGATTCGATCGGGGTGATGTAGCCGGCCGCGATGTCAGCGGGGAACCAGCCGGTGGCCATGTTGTCGCCCTTGAACAAGCTCGAGTCGACCACGACGCTGGTCACCGGCGTACCGGAGGCTTTGATCTGGTCGACGAGATCCGCGATGTGCGCTGCGTTGGCGTAGTACCCGCTCTGCCCCTTCGGCGTGGCCGTCAGCGTCGGGTCACCGCCGCCGACCAGAACGACCTGCCCGGGGCTCGCTCCGGGAACCACCGTCGTGGACAGCCGGTGGTCGAGCGGCAACTTCAGCAGTGCCGCCGATGCGGTCAGCACCTTTGTCGTGGACGCGGGCGTCATCGGCGTCGACGGGTCCGTGCTCCAGAGAATGTTTCCGGTGAGCGCATCAGCGACTACTCCGGTGAACTTCCCCAGATCCGGGTTGGCCACGGCCGGGCCGATCGCCGCTGCGATTCCCGACGCGCTCGGGATCGGTGCGTCCGTCGGGACGGGCACCACCTGAGGTGACGGCGTCACGAGCGCAGGCTGCGGCGACGTAGTCACGGTCGCGCTGCCCGCGGTGTCGTTCGACGTACCGAGTTTCACGACGACAACTCCGGCGACGGCCAGTACAACCACTGCACCGACCGCCAGAAGGATGCGGAAGTTACGCCGTCGACTCTCTTCCAACGAGCCGATCTTCTTCTTTCCTTGGCCCGCCAACGCCCCTCCGTCTGTGCTCTGCCTACTGGGTGGTCAGGCAACCTTATCCTTGACCCGATATCCTTCCGACGAATCATTACCGACACGACAGCGAGGAATCGGCGTGGAGTTCGACGTCACCATCGAGATCCCCAAGGGTCAGCGCAACAAGTACGAGGTCGACCACGTAACCGGTCGCGTCAAACTCGATCGCTACCTCTACACAGCTTTCGGCTACCCGGCCGACTACGGCTTCATCGAAAACACCCTGGGTGAGGACGGCGATCCGCTCGACGCCATGGTCCTGCTCCCCGAGTCGGTCTTCCCCGGCGTCATCGTCGAGGCTCGCGCAGTCGCGATGTTCAAGATGGTCGACGAGGCCGGCGGAGACGACAAGGTCCTCTGCGTTCCGGCCGGCGACCCCCGCTGGGATCACATCCAGGATCTGGGTGACATCTCACAGTTCGAGCTCGATGCGATCAAGCACTTCTTCGTCCACTACAAGGACCTCGAGCCGAACAAGCACGTCGAGGCAGCCAACTGGGTCGGCCGCGCCGAGGCAGAGGCCGAGATCGAGGCTTCGATCAAGCGTCTCGCTGCCAACGGCGGTCACTGAGCTCGAGTTCTCAGGCCTAACGAAAATCCCCGCACATCGGAAGATGTGCGGGGATTTTTGTGCTGTTTTTACTCGCCCTTGCAGTTCCTACTCACCCTTGCAGTTCCTACTCACCCTGGAAGACCGGCGGGCGCTTCTGGAAGACGGCGGTGATGGCCTCGGTCAGATCCTGCGAAGGCAGGAACGCCGCGTTCCAGGCTGCGACGTAGCGAAGGCTGTCGTTCACGCTCGCACTGCGGGTGTGATCGAGCACGTCCTTGATCCCGTGGACGACGAGCGGCGGGTTGAGCGCAATCTCCTTGGCGGTCGCGCGCGCCGCGGCCAGTACCGCGTCGGCATCTTCGAACACGTCGTTGACGAGACCGATCTTCTCGGCGCGCGCTGCGTCGATGTCCTTGCCGGTCAGAGCCAACTCACGCAGGTGTCCGTCACCGATGATCGCGGGCAGCCGCGCGAGGCTGCCCATGTCTGCGACGATCGCGACCTTGACCTCGCGGATGCTGAACTTGGCGTCGGCACTTGCGTAGCGGATGTCCGCCGCCGTGATGAGGTCGACGCCGCCGCCGATGCACCAACCCTGCACAGCCGCGACGACGGGCTTGCGGCAGTCTGCGACGGCATTGATGCCCGACTGCATGCGCTTGATCATGTCGTGGAATTTGGTGCGCGGACCTGCCTGAGCCTTGTCTGCGAGGACGGCACCGAATTCACCGCTCATCGCCGGCAGGTCCAGTCCGAACGAGAAGTGCTTGCCGGAACCGGCGATGACGATTGCACGCACCTCGGGGTCGGCGTCGAGGTCGGCGAAGATTTCGGGGAGTTCACTCCAGAAATCCGGCCCCATCGCGTTGCCCTTGCTCGGCCCGATCAGCGTCACCTGGGCGATGTTGTCTTCGCGCTCGACGGTGAACGCATTCCAGCTCTTCTGTTCAGTCATTACTCAAGAGTAACTAAAGGTCAGGCTCAGCCGAAGACCGCTGCCTTCATCCGAAGATTCCTGCCTCGTCAAGTACCAGTACGACGAGGGTGACGGCCATCAGGGCGAACATGATGAGCATCGCCATCCTGGCCGCCCGCTCACTGGTCGGTGGGAAAACGCGCTGCGCCGGATGCTCGGCCACGTACTCGGACAAGGACATGGTCCTGGCACGTGAGCGTGTCGGATTCTGTACCGCTGCTGTTGTAGCCATGTCGGTGATCCTTTCAACTACGCAATCTCAGTCAGGTACCCCAAAGGTGAAGTACCCGACTGAGTTCGACTTCTCCAATGTAGACCCGCAGATCGAAGAAGTCAGCGTGAGTTTGGTGCGAATTACCTGAGAGTCAGTCCACACAGGGAATGCCGCCATTCGCGTCGGCCCGGATGGGTGATCCCTGCGCTCCCGTATCGGGAACGGTGCCGGCGGATACCGACGAGTCCGACTGCGCCGGAGCGGCCGAGAACACGGTCTGCGCATTGTCCTCACCGATCAGTACAGACACTGATTCGGCCGCTGCCTGCTCGTTAGGCACTGCGGCCACGCCCAACCGCTCGGCCAGCGCCTCTGCGACGGCTTTGGCGCCGACTCCATAGCTGACCACCGACTTTGCCGTCGCAACTGCGGTGCTCACCTCTCCGACTTCGACTCCCGACGCTTTCGTCGCCGCTGCCAACGCGGCGCCCAACCCGTCCGTCGCGGTTCCGTTGCGGATATCCACAACTTCGTTCCCGGTCGAGACAGCAGTGTCCATCACAGGTGCAGATGCCGAGTCACCTCCCGCGAAGATCCGCGACACTTCACTACGCAGACGCGCCGGATCGACCATGTTGACGTCCTGGCCGTCGACGGTCTCGTATCCCTCGATGGGCAGGGTGTAGAAGTCGATGTTCCCACCTGCGAGAGCGCTTGCCTGAGAAGCGAATCGAACGGGATCCATGGCAGAATCGATCACCACGTCCTTCTTCACCACGTCGGCCAGTGCCGTCATCTTCGGAATGTTTCCGATGACGCCGGAGCCCTTCAAGTTGGCGATCACCGCGCTGATGAAAGCCTGCTGCCGGTGGGTGCGATCCAAGTCCCCGTTGTCCAGGCCGTGGCGTTGACGGACAAACGAAAGTGCCTGTGACGCATCGAGAGTCTGAACTCCGGCCGGGAAGTTGGCGCCCGAGAAGTCATCCTGCACCGGATTGTTGAGGCACACCTGAACGGGGCCGATAGCCGAGACGACGTCGTAGAAGCCCATCAGGTTCACTTCGGCAAAGTGATCGATCGGAACCTTGAGCAGATTCTGCACGGTGGTCAGTGTCGACCGTCTTCCGACTTCACGCGCTTGTTGTTCTCGTGCAGCAGGATCCGTCACACCGTCCGCTACGAGTTTGGCGTCCGCATCAGCCTTCGCCATTCCGTACGCTTCCTTGATCTTGGCCATTCCGTAGCCGGGTACCGCGACGTAGTCGTCGCGTGGGATCGCCACTGCACTGGCCTTGCCGCCATCGCCCGGAACATGGAGCAGGATAAGCGTGTTCGTGTTGTACCCACCCACATCACTGTCCCCCGCATGCAGCTTGTCGGTGACGAACTCAGCCGGCAGGTCGCTGCCGTCCATCGCTTTGCGACTGTCGAGCCCGATCAACAAGATGTTGGTATCCCCGTCGAGAGAACTTCCGGCGTCCTCACCGAGGGCGGAGAGCGCATCCGACCGGTACAGCCCCGACGTCAGATCCGACTGCACGTACCACCCGATTCCGACGCCCACCAGAATCGTCGTCGACAGGGACGCCGCCGCCAGCTTGCGCCCCACCGAGAGCGTCGACCGCTGCGGTTGACGCCTACGCCTGTGCCTGGTTGCCGAGTGTCGAGGTCGCGGTTCCACGGCCGACACGCTATCCACCGTTCCTGAGTAGAACCTGTCGATACCGGACACGGCTGGTCTTTCGCTGAAAGAACGCTGAGAATGAAGTCCGAATTAGGCAAATCTGCTCTAGGCTCCGCCCTGTGGACCGCCGACGCTTCCTCAGTGCCCTCGCAGCAGCAACTCTGACCGGAACCGCCGCGGTGACCATGGGAACCGCGTGTTCGTCACGTTCGGTCGGGACGGCAATCGCTGCAGCCGACGAACCAACCGACCCCGTCCCTGTCCCGGATCTCCCGCCTGCCTTGTTGCCGCCTCCACCGCCGTCTGCCCGGGTGCCGCTGCCCGCCGGCGGATCGTTGACCGCGTTACCCGGCGGTGGGGATCTGTTTGCCCTGACGGTTGACGACGGAGCCAGCTCCGAAGTCGTGCGCCTCTACACACAGTTCGCAAAAGACACCGGCATCCGTTTGACGTACTTCGTCAACGGGCAATACAACTCGTGGACCGAAAACGCCGGACTTCTCAGACCGCTGGTCGAGAGCGGACAAATTCAGCTCGGCAATCACACCTACTCGCACCCGGATCTGACGTCCGTGCCGAAGCAGCAGATCGCCGACGAGCTGACGAAGAACGGCACGTTCCTGCGCAACACCTACGGCGTGGACGCGGCGCCGTACTTTCGGCCGCCTTACGGAAGGCACAACGCGACAGTCGATTCCGTGGCCGCGAGCGTCGGCTACACCGTGCCCACCCTCTGGTACGGGTCACTGTCGGATTCTTCGTTGATCACCGAGGAGTACATCCTCCAAATGGCGAACCAGTACTTCAATCCGGGGGCCATCGTGATCGGACACCTCAACTATCTGCCCGTGACCCACGTGTATCCGCAACTGGTGGACATCATCCGGAGCCGAAACCTGCGGACTGTCACGCTCAACGATGTCTATCTGAAGCCGTGACGCCGTGGTGACCGCAGCCGACAACGAGGTCCCGGCCGACAACACGGCTCCGTCTGTGAAACAACGCACCGAGGCCTGGCTGCTCGCGGACATCACCGAGGAACCAGCCGGACATCTGGGGCCACACCGGATGGCGCCGAAGAAGGAGAAGCGCCACCCGTGGTGGAAGGTGATGTGTCTGACGGGTGTCGATTACTTCTCCACTCTCGGTTACCAACCCGGTATCGCGGCACTGGCGGCCGGCACGTTGGCTCCCATCGCGACAGTCGTATTGATCCTGCTGACACTCTTCGGCGCTCTACCGGTCTACCGGCGAGTGGCTCGCGAGAGTCCGCATGGCGAGGGTTCGATCGCCATGCTCGAGAAGCTGCTGCCCAAGTGGCGCGGCAAGATCTTCGTTCTCGTGCTTCTCGGCTTCGCGGCCACCGATTTCCTCATCACTATGACGCTCTCGGCTGCCGATGCCACGGCGCACCTCGTCGAGAACCCTTTTGCTCCAACCTTTCTCTCCGGACACACCGTCGCCGTCACCCTGGTTCTGCTCGCGCTCCTCGCTGCGGTCTTCCTCCGCGGATTCACCGAAGCGATCGGTATCGCGGTCGGATTGGTCGCCGTCTACCTCGCCTTGAACGTGGTGGTCATCTCCGTAGGTCTGTGGCACATCGCGACCGCGCCGTCGTTGGTCACCGACCGGACGCGCGCCATGACCACCGAGCACGGAAACCCGGCGATGATGATCCTGATCGCGCTGATCGTCTTCCCGAAGTTGGCTCTCGGTCTGTCCGGCTTCGAAACCGGCGTCGCGGTCATGCCGCAGATCAAGGGCGATCCGCACGACACCGAACAGAATCCACGTGGCCGAATCAAAGGCGCACGGCGCCTGCTCACCACTGCGGCGCTGATCATGAGCGGATTCCTGCTGACGTCGAGCCTGGTCACCACCATCCTGATCCCAGAAAACGAGTTCCAACCCGGAGGCGCTGCCAACGGTCGCGCGCTTGCCTTTCTCGCCCACGACTATCTGGGTGAGATCTTCGGAACCGTCTACGATCTCAGCACGATCCTGATCCTTTGGTTTGCCGGTGCGTCGGCAATGGCAGGGTTGCTCAATCTTGTTCCGAGGTATCTCCCCCGCTACGGCATGGCGCCGTCGTGGGCCCGAGCCGTGCGTCCGCTGGTCCTCGTGTTCAGCGTCATCGCCATCACTGTCACGATCTACTTCGACGCCGGTGTCGACGCTCAGAGTTCCGCGTACGCAACCGGTGTCCTCGTGCTCATCTCGTCGGCGACCGTCGCCGTTGCACTGTCCGCTCGTAAGCACGGTCAGCGAAAACTGTTCGTGGGGTTCAGTTTTGTTGCAGTTTTGTTCGTCTACACGACGATCGCGAACATCTTCGAACGTCCAGACGGTGTGAAAGTGGCGTCGTTCTTCATCGCCGCGATCATGGTGGTGTCCTTCCTTTCCCGGATCTCGCGAGCCTTCGAACTTCGGGCAACCTCTGTCGAATTCGACGAGACTGCGCTGCAATTCATCGCCGAGGCAGCCGAGAAGGGTTACCTCGCGATGGTGGCGCACGACGTCGATCGTCTCGACGAGGACGAGTATCGGCAGAAGGAATCGCAGCAGCGCGCCGAAAGCAACATCCCGGAGGCGGAGTCGATCATCTTCATCGAGGTCAACGTCACGGACTCCTCCGAATTCAGCACCGACCTCCTCGTCCACGGCCGACAGCGCGGTGAGCACCGGATCCTCTGGGTCGACAGCCCGGCCGTCCCCAACACCATTGCGGCGGTTCTCCTGCGGACGAGAGACATCACCGGCGTGATTCCCGACGTCTACTTCGAGTGGACGGAGGGAAACCCGATCATGTACCTGCTCCGCTTCCTGTTCATCGGTGAGGGCGAAACAGCTCCCGTGACCCGTGAGGTCCTCCGCCGCGCCGAACCCGACCAGTCCCGCCGGCCACACGTCCACGTCGGTTGACGCGGCAAACGATGAGCAGAGGGTTGGTCCAGGCCATGCACCAGGGAAGATCGCACAGAAAGAAGTGCTGCGTGCCTATATTCAGGCGAAACTCGCGAATATCACATCTTGCGTGCGAGGCTCGCCCTGAAATCCATTGCGATGGTGCGGATCTATAGGACGATCGGCCCCCGCTGCACCCACACGTCGAAGCGACTGGCTATCGCAGGTTCGATTCGTCTGTCACCAAGCGATAAAGAACGTATCCAGAAAACACTATTATGGAGACGACGCAGAGTACGAGCATGATGTCGAAGAAGATAGTCATGTTTCCCCTCATGGGTTCGACCAGAATCGATTCGTTTATCCCCGCGAAAGTTTCTTCGTGAAAATGTCCTGTTCCGCAGCTCTAATCGTGTGAAGGCGATAGCGCCTCACCACCCGAGGCACGGCTCAGCACTACTCAGGGTGAGGGCTTGGCAGTGTCATGCGCTGCGCAAAGGGTCAATTACGATTCCTGATCCGCTGACACGAGGTCGCGGAAGTAGTCGGAGAGACGGTGAGTGCCAGTCCGCTCGCCCACCGACTCACGTTGGAGCCCTTCGATGAAGAATCGAGCCAGCGACGACGGGCGCGGCCCCAGGCGATCCGCGGTCCAGATGACAGGCCGGACGAATCCGGCAGGGACCGAGACCATTCGGGGCCGCTTGTCCACCGCGGCGAACGCCAAGTCCACGATGTCGCGATACCTGTAGATGTCCGGGCCACCGACATTCCACTCACCGGACCCGTCCCCGAGTCGGTCGACACAGAAGGCTGCGAGGTCGGCGCCGTGGATCGGGTTCAGTCGCGCAGTTCCGGCACCGAGGCCGAACGCAAGGCCGCGACGAGCCATGTCGAGGAACTCGGAAGCGTCCGAGAAGTACCCCGAGGGATTGAC
Source organism: Rhodococcus sp. NJ-530 (assembly GCF_003860625.1). Taxonomy (NCBI): domain Bacteria; kingdom Bacillati; phylum Actinomycetota; class Actinomycetes; order Mycobacteriales; family Nocardiaceae; genus Rhodococcus; species Rhodococcus sp. NJ-530. The sequence continues at coordinate 689,427 of NZ_CP034152.1, read as the reverse complement.
GATCTGCGAAGCCGCCTCGCTCCGCCGCAGCGCCTCCACGAACGCCGCCTTCGACCGCATCACCATCGAGGTGCCCTCGTGGACATGCATGACGTTGACAAACAGAAACGACGACACCGAGTCTTGCTCCGCCAACTGCAGCAGACGCAAGTTTGCTCGAAAATCGATGTCCCAGGGGTCAGCGTGTTGCCTCGTCACACCCAACGCTGAAACCACCCGGTGCACACCGTGACACAGACCTGGAATCGTACTGCGATCGCCGATGTCTCCGATCACCCACTCGTCTACCAGGCCGCTTAGAGATGGAGCTCCGAACGCCCCCGAGCCCTCTGCCCGATCGCGTGAACGCACCAGCGCCCTCACCCGATAGCCGCGTTGATGGAGCTCACGCACCAGATACCTACCCATATACCCCGTCGCCCCGGCAACTAGTACGGTCTGCGCTTCCACGTGCACCCCTTCCATTCATGTACTGCCTAGTCCAAGAATACAGTACTGCCATGCGATGACTTCGACACGCCAAAGGAGTTCCTGTCGGCCCACCTGGACAATGGGAACGTCGGGCCACCTCGGATAGCCGGCGACAATGAGATGGAGGAAACGTGATGGCGCGTCCCGCACGACCGTTGGACCCTGTGCGCTCTCGCGCGCTACTCGATGCCGCCGGCGTCGCATTCGCAACACACGGCTTCGAGCGGGCCTCGCTCAACTCGATACTGGCCGAGGCGCGATTCCCGAAGAGCTCCTTCTACCACTACTTCGGGGACAAAACGACACTGTTCGAGCGCGCCGTGGAAGCCGGAATGGACGCGCTGCGCGCAGCGGTGATACCACCGAACATCGACTCACTCGATCAGCACAGCTTCTGGCCGCAGATACGTGACCTCGGTGATCAACTCCAGACCGCCGCCACCTCGGACCCACGCACCCAGATTGTCGGACGCCTGCTTCACGCCGCCGACGTCCCGCCCTCACCCACGCTCGACGCTCTTCGCCACTCGATAACGACCTGGCTCACACACGCACTCGAAAGAGGCCGCGACCTCGGCCAGATTGACCTCGACACCCCCCTGGAGCTTCAACTACACCTACTGATCGCCGTCCTCACGGAAGTCGACCGATGGGTGCTCGCCCACAACGCGAACACCGACTCCACGTCCGCGGCACTGCGCGTACTCGAACGCTTGCTCGTCGCGTGATCATGGCTCCTGAATATGTCATCGGAACTATCAGATAAACGGTTGATTCGGTCTTGGTTCGACACGCCGAGCTGAGCTAGGCGAGAAGGATCGATCATGACCGAAACACTGGATCCCATGGCGGCCGAGGTGGATCAGAAACAGCTGGCCGAGCAACTTCTGGCACAAGCCAAGGAGCACGGCGTGGAGTTGATGGGCCCGAACGGGCTGCTCAATCAACTCGCCAAGAATGTCCTCGCTTTGGATGCGGAGATGACCGAGCACCTCGGCTACGACAGGCACGACTCGGCCGACCGGGGCAGCGGCAAACTCTCGAAACGGTACCGGTCGAAAACGGTCTTCACCGAGACTGTACCGGTGGAGATCGGCGGAGATCGGTGTCCCGCGGGACATCGATTCCTCGTTCGCCCCGCAGATCGTCAAGAAGCGACAACGCCGCCTGGCCGATATCGACGAGATCGTATTGTCCTTGTCCGCAAAAGGAATAACCACCGGGGAAGTGTCCGACCACTTCCAGGACGTCTATGGGGCAACGGTCTCGAAAGACACAGTTTTCGGGATTGCGGACAGAAGCGTTCCGTCCAGCAAGGAGGTTTCTCGGAATGTCCTTGCTTTCTTCGAAGCTTCGGAGCGTTTACCCGCGATGAACTCGGCTGGACATGGCCACCGGATACCGCGCATGACCGTAAGACCCTCGCGGATTCTCTCCACAGCACACCCGCCTTCGCATGTCTGAAGCAGGTAATTCAGCTATCTGACGGCCTGAACCTGGTGTTTTCGCCACCACCATGCACCGTGCGCTCGCTCAGAATCTTCGTGCCGTGCCCCCATTTTTGGGGGCACTTGGCGATGTTCGCGGACCTGCAGGTCGCACTCGCGCCATTGCCGCCGCCATTCGAACCACAATCGCTCGAAACGAAGACGCCGATACCATCGATCAACGTATTCAGGCGCCCGAGGACGGAGGCCTCCCACTGTCGCTCTGGTAGAGCGCGACATCGCTCGGCAGGACCTGCGTGGGATTGTAATTCGTTGCAGTGCATGGCATTTACCATATGTTGGTTATCGGCAATCATTTTTCGCACTTGGATTGCAAACTCGAAGTACTCAGACGTGCCCGACCTTGCCGATCAAAGAAGCCATCGGGTGGCACGGTTGCCGATCAAAGAAGCCATCGGCTGGCGCGCTGCCCGCGATGGCGGCTCAGGCGAACCGTTCACCGACCTGTGGATCGAAGAGTCGGTAGCCGAGGGGGCGCATCGCGTCGATGACCGCATTCGCATGCTCGCTTTGGAATCCGTAGCCAATGAACTCGATCAATTGCTCACCGATGTACACATCGAACATTGGGGTGCCCTCCGCGGCAGTCCCTGGCGGGCGCAAGAACTGCCCGTCCCACGCCCAACCTGGGAGATCCTCCACAAATGCCTGCAAGATGCAATCGCGGTCTACAGCATCGACGCCGCTCACGTGCTGCTCGTCGTTTAGCCGCGCGTAGGCGTGGGAGAGGTCGAGATCATCGCCTCCCGCCCAGAACGCCAGGTTGTAGCTCATGGCTCTTAGTATGCCTGCGCCTTGACCTCTGTCGAGATTTCTTTACTGACTGCCGAGCAGGTGAGCCGAATTCCGTTCCGATGCAAACCGTCTCGAATCATGTTCTAACGCATTAATTCAGGCAGTGTCGGCCTGAACATGGCAAGATCCGCGCGGTTCAGCGCGGATCACCCACGTGATCGGCGCCGCGTCCGGAGAGCTGGACCACCCGGCGCACCTGCTAAACACCGGCCGCGAGCACGCCGCTGCGTGGGTGCAACACGCGCAGTCCGCTTGACCTGCCAAACAGCGTTTCGGACTCCGTGGCGCTGTTCATGTTGTTCGCGAGCCATTCCGCGTCCGGCTGGACCATCGGTTCTCGCAGGCAGCAGCGGCCGCCGTTGTCTTGGATGTAGTGGGTGAAGTCCTCGTTCTCGTACCACCGCGTTCTCCGGTGCGGGGTATCACGACACAGCGTGTGGGAGCAGCTGTTTCGGTCGTGGTGATGCCTTCCCGCGAGTCGGTAGAGTCGCTCCCCTGCCACCATGACGTGTGTTTCCATCAACTTCGCAATGCCAAACAACCGTCTCGGGCTCAGCACCGATATCGAGAGTGCTCGACTACAGTCCCCTTCATAGGACGGTCCTGTGGAGTCGGATTTGTGGCGGCATCGTGAGCAGAAGCAATGTGCGAGGTTTCTCCGACAGTCAATCGTTCACCGTTTCGCCGCTTCCTCACGGCCGCGGTGATCAGTTCGGCCGGCTCGTCGGTGACAGCGGTGGCGATGCACACTTGGGGCGCCCACCTCGTCTACAGCCCAACGCGTTCCGGCTTGGACCGCTTCATGCTCGGTCCCGCCGAACACGTCGGCCAGATTCTTCCTTCCGCCCACAGGACGGCGCGCCGCGACAGCAACACCCACCACTAAAGCCAGTGCCGTATAGAGCGCGATCACACCAAGAAGGCCACCGCCGATCTACCGGGAGCGCCCGACGCAAACTCCGCTCTTGCAGGGCTCGGCACTGAACAAGTCTCAGCCAACCGACGGCACTTCGGTGATGGCGTCGGCGGTCACGAGCATGTCGATCTCGACGCTGTTGGTTCCGTCGCCATCGGTGACGCGCACAGTTACCCCTGCCAGAGCCATTGGTCGTCGTGCATTTCCGCCCAGAATTTCAATTCAGATAGCGACTTCCATCGAAACTAGTTGTTACACAGTCACTTAAGAAAGAGAACTGACACAACTTGAAAGTTACCGGTGAGATATTTCCACTGTTACCGATCGCCATCCGAGCAACAAACCACGGGCCATCGGATCCCCGTCGCATGACGAAAGACGTGCGGGCCGATCCACATGATCAGCTGTCTGCGCCGCCTCGGATGTCGTCGCGGTGCAGGGACGCGAGTTCGGCGAGGTGAGTTCCGACCCGATCAAGCGGGACACCGACCGTGACGAGATCGCGAGAACCTCGTCCTGCACCTATCCCACCGTATAGGTCGGCAGATGCACACAACGGACTAACGTCGACCACGTCCAGCGCCGTCGTCTCGACAGCAGGACCCACACCACCATCAAATGCCGAGAGCCGCGTGCATGGTGCGATATTGAGTGCCCCTTTCGCCCTTCCGGACTTACCCGTGGACGTGCAGACTCATACAGTTACTGTGGACGCGCAGTCACACTTAGTTTACTGTGGGCACATCTGAGATAGATGCCACAAAGGAGCCCGAAATGCAGTTCCTAACACTTCGTCGCACGCGGCGTAACACGCCATCTGTCCGGTTAACTCCGGGGCGCAATACCGTCAACGAACATCGCGATTACCACGACACTCTGCGCACACTGTCCGAGGCATCCTCGACAGGGCTCCACTTCGAGGCGTTCAAAGACATCGCCTGGAATTCGCCCGAGTTCGCCGCCCCCGCGGACGACCCAAGATGGACACTCCCCGCGGTCGACCCCTTGTCCCACACCGACTGGTACCGCGCGCTCTCACCCCAGGAACAACGGCGGGTTGCCCGGATTCGGCTCGCATCTATAACAAAGACCGGCTCCCAGTTCGAGCAACTGCTCCTTCTCGGCGGTACCCAGTTCTTGATGGGCCTGGCGAACGAGAACCCCGAATTCCGCTACTTCATGCACGAACTCACCGAAGAGACACACCACATCCAGATGTTTCAGGAGTTCACCAACCGGGTGGCTCCGGAGGTCCACGGTGCCCCAACGTGGCTTGTCAAGGCCTTCCCCTGGTCGGTTCGCTGGGATCGCTGTGGCCCAGTTTCTTCTTTCAGATCATCCTCGCTGGAGAGGAGCCGATCGACCACATCCAGAAGAGCATCATGCGCGGCGGTGGCATTCACCCGCTCACCGACCGCATCATGCAGATCCATCTCGCCGAGGAAGCACGTCACATCGGGTTCGCCCATGCATGGTTGCGCCATCACGCTCCGCGCATGAGCCGATTCAACCGCCTCGCACTCGGCCTCACCACGCCTGTAGTCATGCGCATAGGGTTTTGGTCCATCGTCGTCCCGAGCCGGCAGGACGCGACGTTGCTGGGTATCCCCCGCAATGTTCTGCGCGAGACCTATTCGATGCGCAACCCCGATTTCCGGCGACTCCTTGCAGAGTCCTGCGCAGACGTCCGGAGCCTCGCCGACGCCAACGGAATGCGCACCCGGCTCACCCTCTGGTCCTGGCGGCTTACCGGAACCGACGGCCGGCTGTCGCGTTACCGCAACGAGCCGTCGAGGGCCGCGGCTTGACGATCTGCAACCCGCGACGCAGCTGCCCCTCTCCCACTTCGACAGACAGCTGCGTTACCCACTCACCGCGGTCGAGGCAATGGCGCACAGAAATCAGCGCGCCAACCACAGGCCCACACCCGAATCGCCCCATCGAAGTGTAGGAAGCACATCCATCGAGGCCGAACCGGCGACATCAGTGCCGGCGAAGACGCAACATTTCCAATGACATAGCGAATTCACTTTTGCTACTACAGGTTTCGGCACAACGTACTGCGAGCGACGTTCAGCACTTCCGCGATTCGGTCATGGATACGCCGTCGCCCTTCATCTTGGTCCGGCAATAGAGTCACAGCCCGACCACGCCGAGCAGAGCTTCTCCTGGATCGACGACGGCAACAACGGCCGCAACGAACAGCAGCGCCATCGCAATGGTCATCACAGCACCGAGCGATCCGAGGGCGACGAACATCCGACAGTGGGCACCGTTGATCGTGTCCGACGACCTGTAGCGATGAATTTTGTCGAGTTGACACTATCGAAGGATGACCCTTGGTTTTCGAATCCGGCCACCCGATGATGATTGCCCTCGACATTGACGGCACCCTGCACGTCGCGGAGGACACGAATCCGCTCGCGCACGAAACGATCAGCATCGCAGTGAGATCGGCTGTGCGGGCAGCTGTTCGATCCGGAGCCCACGTCGTGCTGTGCACCGGCAGACTCGCCCCCGCCACACGACCGTTCCTACTCGAGCTCGACATCATGACGGGGTTCGCGATCTGTTCCAACGGGGCCGTGCTGATCGATGCCGCAACCGGGAAAATCGCGGAGCAAGTGGTCTTCGATTTACGCACTCCCATCGCGGCACTACGCGAACAACTACCCGGCGCGATCTTCGTAGCCGAGAACCCGGGCATCGGGGTCAGAGCAACCGGCCGTGTCGACGACGCGGATATGCACCATGGCGAGGTCGAGCTGGTCGATATCGACGAACTTGCGACCACGCCGACCACCCGACTGGCGATCCACTGGCCTGGACGCAGTGGGCAGGAGCTGACCGAAGTCTTGTCTGCTCTCGATCTCCCCGGCATTCGAAGCCTGTGCTACGAAAACGAACCACTGGCCGACTTGACCGCAGCCGGCGTAAGCAAGGCTGCGATGCTGGAAAGGCTGCGCATCGACCTGGGCGTCGCCGCAACACGGACCCTAGCCGTCGGTGACGGCATCAACGACCTGGAAATGCTGGACTGGGCCGCTCACGGCGTGGCCATGGGTCACGCACCTGCTTCTGTGCTTGCCGCAGCCGACCAGATCTGCCCACCAGGCACCGAGGACGGTCTTGCCACCGCATTGTCGACATGGTTCCGATAGAACATCTGGGCTGTGCGCGGCGCGTCGTGGACGCCTTGGATCTCGGTCATCAGATCGTCGAAACGGAACATCGGCGCTGGGCGGTCGTCCCAGACCCGCTTGAGTGCGCCGGGTTTCATCTGCTCGAAGCCGACAGCCAATGCGCATTCGACGGTGCCGCTGGCGACGGCTTGGCGTGCGAGGAAAAGGGCCGAAGATCCTGTGGCGCCCTGACATCCAGCGGTGGAACATGCCTTGGACGTAATGGGTGAAGCACTCATTCTCGTACCCGTTGCGTTCTTCAGTGCGGTATATCACGAAAATGCTTGTGGGAGAGCATGTTTCGATCATGGTGATGCCTTCCCTCGAATCGGCAGAGTCGCTCCCCTGTCGCCATGTCGAGTACTTCTGTCAACTTCGCAATGCCAAACAACCGTCCCGGGCTCAGCACCATATCGGGCGTGCTCGACTACAGTCCCCTTCATGGGACGGACCTGCGGAGTCGGACATGTGGCGGCATCGTGAGTAGAAGCGATGAGTGAGGTTTCTCCGGCCGTCAATCGTTCATCATTTCGCCGCTTCCTCACGGCCGCGGTGATCAGTTCGGCCGGCTCGTCGGTGACAGCGGTGGCGATGCCCATTTTGGTAGTGCAGCTTCTAGACGCGACGCCCTTCGAAGTCGGTGTGGTGAACGCGGCTCAGTTGATTCCTTATGCGGTGCTCGGGTTGTTCGCGGGGGTTTACGTCGATCGGTGGCGGCGCAAGCCAATCCTAGTGTGGGCCAGCGTCGGTCGAGCGGTAGCACTCGGCACTGTTCCGCTTCTGTGGCTCGCCGGCCTTCTGCACATCTGGGTCCTGGTCATCGCGTTGCTGTTGTTCGGCTCCTTCTCGGTGTTCGGCTTCGCTGCGATGCAGTCCTTGTTACCCCGGCTGGTTCCACGCAGCCAACTGGTGAAAGCAAACGCTCGACTCGACCAAGCCGACGCAGCAGCAACGACATTGGGGCCAACGGTCGGGGGCGCACTCGTAGGCCTGCTCGGCGCTCCCGTAGTGATTGCCGTCGACGCAATCAGCTATCTCGCTGATGCCGCACTCAATTACGGTCTCGACGTAGACGAGCCGCGACCCGCTTCTCGCTCCCGCAACCTGATGAACGAAGTGCGTGAGGGTCTGAGATTCACCTACCGCCACCGCACTCTCAACCCGCTCGCAATATCGACACACGTGTGGTTCCTCGCCAACGGAGCCGCGTTGACTGTGCTGTCTCTCTTCGCCCTCCGCTCACTCGGGTTCAGCGCCTACACATACGGCCTGCTTCTGACGACGTTCGGTGTCGCAAGCCTCCTCGGAGCGTCCAGTGCACATGCGATCGGCACGCGAATCGGACCAGGACGAACGGTCATCCTCGCCCGCTCGCTGTATCCCCTCACCTGGCTTCTCGTTACCTTCGCGACCGACACACTTGTTGGCCATCTCCTTCTCTTCGCAGCTCTTGGCCTGCAGGGCTTGGCAGCAGGCGCGGAGAACGCGAACGAGATGGGCTATTGGCAAGCGCTCACTCCGGATGAGCTTCTCGGGCGCGTGAATGCCGCCCGGCGTTCCGTCAACCGCACCATGGCCGCCCTCGGTGCCGTGACAGCAGGCCTGTTGGTCGGTGCGATCGGCGAACGCCCCACCCTGATCGGCGTCACCATCGTGTTCGCCATCGCAGCAGGCACACTGGCGTTCTCGCCGCTGCGACACTCGGCGCGGGATCTCTGACCTCGGCGTTCAGCGCAGGTTTACCTCCGCGGCGGCCGAGTTCTCTGACAGCGTGTAATTCCTAGGAGCGTCCGTTCCAGGTACAGGTCATATTGACACTCGCAGATAGCATCCACGCATGCACGTCGACATCGAGGGCGCCACCCGGATCGTCCGCCTCGCCGCAGAATTCGACTCGACCTGGGCCGTCGATGACCTGGAACCATTCTGCGCACAGGCTGGATGGGACCTCGTCGAACTCAGGCATGCTGGCGGCTCGATTCGGACGAACTTTCATGTCAGCCGGCCGACGGCGAACATGTTCGGGCGGCAACACAGAATGGATTCGATCTCGATCTTAGTCACGGACGTGGCAGATGATGCTACGCCCATGACCGTGGTGCGTCCGTTGCTGGTCGAAGGATTCACGAACCTCGATGTGGCACTAACTGCACTCCTGGGGACAGCCACGAGCGCCGAACCTGAGGCAACTATCCGGTGGGATCTGCCGAACGCGGTCATCACACTGAACCGGGGTGTCAGTGCGATCCACCTGCATCTGAAGAGTCCGGGATATCAGGCATGGGCGGATGAGCCCGAACCGGAGTACGAGGACGAGGACTAGCGATCGAGGTCATCTCCTGACCAGGTTCAGTCGAATTTTGTTGCCAGGAAGAATATTTCAGCAGAACGGTCAAAGTCGGTTCGCCTGGTCGCATCGCACTGCGGCTGGAATGGATCGATGCCGTCGACGGCCTCCGAACAGTCGAATTCTTCCTGAAGACCGGCGAGGTGGGGCGGTGCACAAGTATGCGCGGATAGGGTGGCTGTAGCGATATTTCCGTGCTGTACCTCCAGTCCGCTGAACCACACCCCTGGCAGCCCGCTGGATTCAGCTTCCTGTGTACCCAAGCGATCCGTAACGTCGAAGTCGATCGCCTGGACGCTGTACGTGTCTAGATCCGCGGCCCCCCAGGACATGCGATGTTGAGGTCTATGGTTATTGACGCGCCTCGCTCCCGATGTTCGGTGGCGGTCCAACCTGCGGCGGGGGCAAGAGCCTCGACGCCATAGCTGCAACGCTCGGCTTCGGCAGATCCTCGGTCAGCCGCGCACTCCTGACGGTGCTGAGAAGATGAAAAGTGGGTCGGACGGGCTCTCACGAAACGCATGATTCACCTACGGCTGGAAGAGATTCCGGACGAAGGAGAGGCTTTCGGGGAGCGCTGCCCGCATCGTCTCGATATGACCGGTCGGATATGTGCGGAATGTAACTGGCTGGCGGTTGGCGGCGAGTTCGGCCGCGAGTTTCAAAGCCAGCGGTGCCGGCACCATCTCGTCCGTCAGCCCCTGTCCGAGGAACACTGGCCGGTCGTACCCGGTCGTCGGGATCTCCAGCATGGCGCGAGCAGCAGCCAGCACCGCGGGATCGTCGAGGGGCCGGTTCACCAGATCGCCGATCGTGACGTCGCCGAGGCCCGATGCCATGTCCTGGTAGCAGTCGGTTTCGGCTCGGGCCAGGGCATCCGTGCCGCGTGGTGTCAGGTAGCGATCGATGTCGAGATCGGGTCGCGCCGCCCGGAGTCCGGCCAAGAGGTACGAGACGAACACGGTGCTGCCGGTCAGTGGCAAGCGGGGAAAGTCCGGCCCCACGAGTGGTGCAAGGTTCTCCAGATTGGACGGCGCCCCGGTCGCGACCGCGCCCCGATAGTCCAATTCGGGTGCGTACCGTGTGGCGATCGCTGCCGTGACCATAGCGGCCTGCCCGCCCTGAGACTGTCCGAGTGCCGACCACCGCGGTGAGAGCGACGGTTCGACCGCACGCGCGGCACGCACCATGTCGATCACGCTGTGCGCCGCCGACGGTCCGTCCAGGTACGCGTGGATTCCCGGCGTGCCGAGCCCCACGTAGTCGGTGGCAACGATCGCGTAGCCCTGCGAGAGCCAGTTCGTGAGGTATGGACTGCCGACGGTCCCGGTCACGGTGGGAGCGCACTGGTCGGAAATACCTACAGTGCCGTGAGCCCACGAGATGACCGGCCAGCCGCCGTCGGGTGGATCGCCGGGGGGCAGGAAGAGCGCGCCCGTACTCAACGCGGGCTGGTTCAGCGGTCCCGTGGACCAGTACGTGAGCTTTGATGCGTTGGCAGCGCCGGGAATCCAGAAGGAGTGCGGCAGGGAAGTTGCCGCGGTCACTGTCCCCGGCGTCGTGATTGACGACGGTTCCTGCGCGTGGACGGGCGCGGTCGAAACGGCCGCGGAGGCGAGCGCGATCACCATCAATACTTGGCCGAGCCGTCGTCGGATCATTGCACCGCTCCCCGGATTCATCCGCGTGTACGCCGACTACCATTCTGCGCGAACCGGGGGTGCCGGTACACCGGTTCGACCATCTTCGGGTGCCGCTCCTGCAGTCGAGGGGCCAGCGGACCGTGCACGACGAAGAACTTACAGCCGAGGTCAGCCGTGCATACCGAGAACTATTCGGTCTACGGCGCGCACAAGGTGTGGCTGGAAATGCGTAGTGAGGGCATTGATGCGGCACGGTGCACGATTGATGGGTGTCTTCGGGCTCGAATGCGCACGAAGAGGCATGACCAACCAAGCGCACCGCCATCGCCGATCCACAAGGACATCGCGCGGACGATCTGGTGCAGTGAGGTTCAACCCTGTGACGCCAAAAATGTTGTGGGTGAGCGCTTCAAGTGTTCGGCGACTCGGCCTGAGAGGAGTGAGTATTCATAATCGAGCCGCGTCCAACCCGTCGGACGCGGAACATAGACACCACCGATCACGCTCTCCTGCACCGAAAATTGTTCACGCGTGAGATCAATCGCCGACCCGTCCGGTAACCGGTTCCACCAGTGAAAGTCCACTCGTTCACCTCGAACGTGCACCTCGCCGCGAACCAGGTCACCACCGAAATAGTCGTGCACCACCACCGCAGTAGTCGCACATTGCCCGCGCGCGGGATTCTCCTCCGACCAATCCCCGATGTCTTCTGGAGCGCACGTATCGGGTCCCCATGCAGCGTTCAGTGCTTCGGTCACGCGGACCAAGGAGACGGAATCCATCGACGAAAACTACCATGCAACGTGAACGGCATTTCCTTAGGGAATTCAACTCCGGCAGAGAACAATTGCATCCGTTGCACCTTGCTGCGTCTGCTCCCTTAATGCCGAAATCACAGCTCGCGCACGATAATGGACGACATGGCGCAGTACTGGAGCGAGTATCCATTGTCCGAGGTCGACGGTCAGGTGCCCAGTGCCCTGCCTGTGGGTCGCTACGTCAGCGTCATTTCGAATGGACACGGAGCGCTGACCGCGTGGGTTGCGGGGCCAAGCAGGTGCTACAGGACACCGCATCCGGCATCCGCGCACCCGCCCGTACGGGTTACTCGCGGTGACCCGAGCAGGGAACCCGAGGAAGTCTGGTTCGAGCCATACACCGAAGAAGACCTGCGGATGGTCAACGACGACGTCAACTCCTACCTCGCGGAGGCCGGAGTCCGGTTGCAACCCCGGGGGTACAAATGGCACGTGCTGGTGCCTGAAAGCGTTCGCGATGGCGAAGAACTGGAATACGCGCTGCGTGAGAAGAACCAATACATCGAACCGGCCGAAGTCCTAAGAGCAATAGAGCGATCGTACGAATCACTGGTCAGCCAGATACCGCCGACTTCCTGACCAGTCTCGCCGGTCTACGGTCTCAGCCAGACCAAATCTGTTGCACGATCATCCACAGCCACTCACGGACAGGCTGAGGAAACGGGCTCCAGTACAACCACCAATTGTCCACAACGAACCTTCCTCAATTGTGCTGTTGCACTGAATCAGTGACGACCCGGCGGGTTGACTTCGTCAGCGGACTTGTCGAGCGCAAACCTTTGAATGCTGGATGTCTGAGTCCGCCGTCGGTGCACTCCCGGTATTCCACTTCGCACACCTAAAGCGGTCCAAATCCGCGTTACCAGACCAGCGCGGCTCACGGATGGACGGACGTAGCACGATAACGGTAGCCATCCTGGTGCGCGTCGGAACCGTACTGCGCAACAAGGTCCTCATATTCAAGGTCCACTAGCTGGCCTGGAGTCAGGACGCGGTACCCAGTCGCCACAATCTCGGAGTAGAACACCCAACAACCGCCGGGAATTTCGGCTGCGTCGAGTACACCCCAGCCTTCCTCGGCGTGGAACTCACGGACGACTGCGCTTGCCCGGAGCGGCGGCGGGTCCTCGAACGTGGTTTCGGCAACGAGGTCCGAATCCGTAATCTCAGTGATGGTACCGTCGGGATCGATGTTCCAGGCTGTGGCCCCGGTGAATGTCGGCTCTCGCCCCGGAAAGCTCTGTGGGCCGAAGACCGAGATACCGGCCGCGATGACCGCCAATGCCGTCAGCGCATATCCCCATCGCCGGGAATTTCGGGAGCCCATGGCATGGACGCTACAGGCACCACTACGCCTAGTAGGGGCTGCTCGAATCGTGGGTCGTCGAGCACGGCGTCTATGCGGCAGTCGGCAACAATCTGCGCGATGCCGCTCGTCCGCAGCGATGGTGGCGAAATGTGGATGATCGTCGTTTGTTTCCTGGAGCAGTGGGTGGCCGCAATCTCGTCTTCCACGCATCCTCGAGTGCGGCTCGTAGAACCGGTCCCGGTGATGGCCGAAGCAATGTACGAATGCGCCAGGCGGTGATGCCGAGGGCAATGGCGATCGCGAGCGCCTTGGCTGGATATAGGCCCGCCGGCGAATAGCGTCAGTCATGATCGGGTTTTTCCTTCTAGAGATTCCCGGTCTGGAGCCTCGCCGGTTGTCGCCGGTGGGGCTTCTGCGTTGTGTGGGTCAGCTCGTTACGCCGCGTTAAGAACCTGAAAACTCGGTGAGCAAACCTTCCTTTCCCAGGTGAAGCAGTGAATTATCGAAGTGGCCGCGCATCTGGTTACCGCGCGGCATGGCGAGCGCGCCTGAAGGCACAACGGGCCGGGAGGTCACATGCTGCTACATCAATCGATCGGGTTGGAGCGCTTCAACGAACTACCGCGACAGAAGGCGGTTCACGCACTGTTCGAGTGCTGCTGCTCGCTGACGTGGGCCGGGTGGGTCAGCGACGGACGCCCGTTCGCCGATCACGCGGAGATCCTCTCGCGAGCCGAGGACGCGATTCTCAACCTCTCGGACGTCGACGTCGAACGCGCCCTGCAATGCCATCCACCGATCGGCGTGCGCAAGAACAGCGTGCCGTCCCACCTCGAGCAATGCTCGATCTGGGTTCCGGACGACGCCGTCATGGCTACCATCTATCGCGCCGGCGAGGAGTACGAGCGAAACTTCGGCTTCCGGTATCTGTGGTGTTCGCACGGCCATGACGCCGACGACCTGCTCGAGAACATCGGCCAGCGCATGTCCAACGAACGGTCCGTCGAGCGCAAGGTCTGCGTCGACGAGCTCGCCAAGATCACGCGGACGAGGATCGAGCGCATGCTCGGGCCCGAGGACGGTTATCCCGAGTACTGAAAAGAAAAGCGGGTGCAGCGCTTTCGCGCCGCACCCGCTTTCATACCCTGAATCGATCAGAGATCGAATTCTGCCGGAGAGATTCCGACGGCAAAACACATGTCGCGTACGACGCCGCGCTCGTGCTCGTCGAAGTTGCCGTCCGCGCCGCCGATGATGATGCCGATCTGGATGACCGCGCGGGCCTGATCCTGCTTCGACTTGAGCTTGGCGATGGTCGCGGTTGCCTCGACCTTGCCGAACTCGTAGTCCGAGGACAGCTTGCTGCAGTACCAGTCGAACTGCTCACGAAGCTCGTCCGGCGGGAAGACCGCGAGCGACTCGTTGCTCATGATCAGCGCGGCGGTCTTCTGACGCTCCGACGGATCGATCGAACCGTCTGCGGCGGCGATCAACGCGCACATTGCCATGCTCGCGTTCTTGAATTCCTTGTTCTGGAACTGGCTGGTCTTTGTCTTGAGCTGGCCGTTCATCTCCTGAGCCTTAGCCTTCAACTGATCCCAGAATGCCATGAGTCTCCTCGAGTATTGCCGCCACACACCGCGCGTGGTCGTACCACCACTCTGCCTGTGTGCTCGGCAATCCGCCATCGGCCGCTAGGTGCGGTCGAACACTGCCAGAATTCGCGACTCGGAGATCGGGTCGAGCACGTCCGGGGTGAAGTGCCATTGCGTGCGGGTCCACGGATCGTGAACCTCCGTCTGCCCTGCTGCCGAAAGATGTTGGCACCCCTCGGACAGCGCGGCGACGGATTCTTCCGCGAAGTTCGACTCGTCCTCTCCGACAATCAGTATCGACAAACCGATTCCCGGTCCGCGTTCGGCGAGGAACATGATGGTCTGTGCGTCTTCGGCGGAATATCCGTGCGGGAAATCGCTGAGGATCAACAGTCGTAGGGAACTCGGGCCATCTGCGACGCCACTCATTCGCGCGAGTTCGCCCATGTCGACGGCTTCGGCGAGTGCCCGCAGACGCGCTGAGATCTCGGTGTGAGTGGTGATGACCGGCCCCGCGAGCATCGGTGCCAGTCGGTCGGTCAGTGGCGTGAGCGAGCCGGTCAGGTCGACGACGTCGAGTAGCGGCATCGGGCCTGCTGCCATGACGCGCACGGTGACGGCACTGATCAGACCGAGCGCTGCTTTGCTCGACGTACTGTCCACCCAGATGGGCCGACGCAGTGGGAGCGGGACGCAGTAGGGAACGGTGAGCGTGCCGCGGTCCGGAGCCGACAGCTCACCCAGACGCATTCCGTCGCTGACGGCTGTGATCTGGGCCGGATCGGTTGTACCCGCCCAGGATACCGACTTCCACGACGCCATCGACCGTGGGAGCACGCCGTCGATCACGCCGAGTTCGTGCGCAAGCTGAGCGCTGTCGCGGGCGTGATTGTCCCGCGCGAGTGAGACGAGGTCGTCGTGACGCTTCTGTGCGGCATCGCGCGCCGCCACTCCCGCTGCCGAGTTCCGCAACGACGGATCTGCGACGGCAGCGGTCAGATCTTCGTCCAAACGGGCAAGCGCGTACTCGCTGCTGGAGACGAAGGAAGCGGCAGATCGTGAGGCATCCTCGAAGATCATCCACGCGCGCTCGAGGCCGCGGCCCACCTCCAACGGCTCCACCGCGGAGTCCCACGCGGGCGCGGCTGTCGGGGCTGGTTGTGCCGGCTCGTCGTCCACCTCGACGCCGTGCACCGAGATCAGTTCCGCCAGACCACCCGCATAGCCCTGCCCGACGGCCCGGATCTTCCAGGCACCGGACTTTCGGTACAGCTCCCAGCAGATGACCGCTGTCTCGGTACCTGCGGTGGGGATCGCGAATTCGGCCAGGACCGAACCGGATTGATCGCTCAGGGTGGCGGAGAGCCCGGCCGTGCGAAAGGCTCCCGCGGCCGTCGCTGCCGGATCCACGCTCACGATGCACAACACGGCCGCCGCATCGGGGTGAAGTCGATCGAGTTCCACCCGAATGCCACTCTCGTCGAGTTGCACTCCAGCGGTGGACGGTTGGTTGTAGAAAACGAAGTCCGCGGACGTCAATGCCCGCAGGTTCGCGTCCGCTACCAGCGCCGACACGTCGAACGGCGTCTGGCTCTCGGCTCGAAACGTCACCACGGGCGCCTGCAGCGGCGCGTTCTGTCCGGGAACAAAAGTCATACCCACAGCAGCGAACTATGCCATGACCGGGCTCTCTCGGTCAGCCTTGCAGGTCCGCCACCACTAGATCGGCCACCGCGGTCATCCCGGCGTCCGTGAAGTGCAAGCGCTGCGCCGTCGACTCCGAGAACAGGCCTTCGAACCAACGCTGATCTGCACTCGCGCACGCATCGTGCCCGCCGGCGATGCTCGCCGCCGCAATGTCGACGGTGCGCACACCGTGGGCGTGGGCGACCTCGTCGAACTTCGTGTTGTAGCGCGCGAAATAGTCCATGAACCAGGCTGCGTCGGCGTCGGAGAACGGGATGTTCGGCCAGCATCCGCGAGAGGAGATCATGCCGCCCTCACCGATCAGGTAGATGCGAGCGTTAGGCGCGCGCTGCGTGACCGCGGTCAGGATGCGATCCAATTCTCCGGCAGCCCGGTCGATTCCGGATTGGGCGACGGAATTCGCGAGCGGGTCGTACCGGCATCCACGATCGGTTCCTGGCCCCGGAGCGACGCACAGGGGACCGAGGAAGATGCTGTTGGAGTCGTTGCCGCCGATCGAGATGGTGATCAGGTCGGTGTCCGGGTGAACGGCATCGAGTTGGACAGGCCAGTAGTTCGGAATCAGCTGTGGAGTGTCGATGATGTTCTCGGCGCGTGCCGCGCTGCAAGAGACGTCGGCGAACTCCGCGACCTCGAGTGCCCGAGAGATCTTGCCCGCGAAGTTCTCGTACGAACGCGAACAGGCGTCGGGGTACATCGGTTCCAGCCTTGGGCCGGAGGCGCGGGAGTCACCGAGGGCGACGTACTTGATCCCGGTGCCGGATACACCTGACAGCGTTTCCGACTGCGGCACCGAAGCCTGCGCGATCCCGGTGCTCACGAGCGCCAGCACAACGCCTGCGACAGCCGCCGCCCGACCGAGAAGTTTCCCTCGAATGATCATCTACTGTGCCAAGTCCTCTCGCGCACGGCCGCTCGACTGACGGCTCGACATGCCGCATGAGGTTAACGCACAGAGGGGGAAACGATGTCCGGTTCGACGGACGGCGATCGAAATCACCTACCGCCGAACCGGATTCATCTCGACTATGCAGTCTCGACTCAAGCAGTGAGGAAACGGCCCAGCTGCGGCGCAGCTTCTCCTGCGTGCTTGGCCTGGATACCTTCACCGATGGCCTGCAGCTTCCATTCACCGTTCACGCGGTACACCTTTGCCATCACCATTCCGGTGAAAGCCATGCCGCCCTGGAGCGTGTATCGAGCGAGCTCGGAGTTGGTGGTGCTGTCCACGAGACGGCAGAAAGCGTTGGAGACCTGCTCGAACGTGTGTCCGCGGTACGAGGTCACGGTGAAGATCACGGTGGTCACGTGAGCCGGGACCCGCTGCAGATCGACGAGCATGACCTCGTCGTCGCCGTCTCCGTCGCCGGTCAGGTTGTCACCCATGTGACGGACCGAGCCGTCCTTGGACGTCAACTGACCGTAGTAGCAGACGTCGACGAGGTTGCCGTCGGCGTACAGGAGTGCCGAAGCGTCGAGGTCGACGTCGGCGGTACGGCTTCCGAACAGGCCGCTCTTCTTGATCGGATCCCAACCCAGACCCATCTGGATCATGGTGAGCGCGACGCCGCCCTCCTTGCGGAGTGTGACCTTCTGGCCCTTGGTCAGGCTGACGGGGCGTCCCTTGACCAGGCTCACCTCGGGCTGCTGCGCCGGCGGCTGGTTCTGCACGGGAGGCGCCGGGGGTGCCTGGTTGTACGTCGGCTGCTGGTTGTACGCAGGCTGCTGCGCCGGTGGGTAGGCCGGCGGCGTCGGTCCCTGGTTGTAGGCAGGCGGCTGGTTGTACGCGGGCGGGGCCGGCGGAACCGGCGGCGCGTTGTACGAAGGCTGCTGCTGCGGCGGCTGGTTGTACGCCGGCGGTGTAGGAGCGACGGACGAGGGCGGGGTGATCGGCGCCGGAGCCGCGACCGGAGTGGGAGGCGGCGGTGGTGCATCGTCGACGGACACACCATGATCGGTGACCAGCGCGGCAAATCCACCCGCGTACCCCTGGCCGACGGCGCGCACCTTCCATGCACCCTGGCGTCGGTACACCTCGAGCGCGATGACGATGGACTCGGTGGTGAGGCCGTCGATCACGTACTCGTACAACACGTTCCCGGCCGCATCGGAGACCCGAGCGGTCGGTGCAGCAGTGCGCCCGAAGTTCGACGAAGCGTCGTCGAGCGTGATGACGGCGCGAACCTGCTCGATATCGGCGGGTACGCCGGCGAGTGAGACTCGGAGTGAGGCAATGCCACCCGGGTTGGGTACCAATTGCACGCCGGGTCCGGTCGGCTGGTTGAAGAAGACGAAGTCGGCGTCGGAACGAACTTTTCCGTTGCTCGTCACGAGGAGTGCAGACAGGTCAGCGGCCGCAGCCAGCTGAACCGAGACAACTACATCCGAGACGTCCAACGGGCCGTTCTGCCCTTTGGCAAGCGATACAGACAACTAAATCCCCTTCATAGAGAGCGTGTATTACCCGAGCGCGGAAGAGAACCACCGCAAGATCTCCGCGCTCGCTGCGATACCGGACCTTTCTGTCACAGTAACGGTCGGCCGTTGCCAATTCAGTTCTTCCAGCTCACCGTGCCTGGGCCTGATCGCGAAATCGGAGTATTCGAGCATGTCCGCATCCAATGCGCCGTCACCAGCCGAGATCACGACGGCGGACTGATCCAGATCACCCGACTCGACCAGTCTGCGGCGCACCTCTGCCAGCGCGCGTGACTTCGAGACAGCGTCGGGCATCGTGTAGATCTTCCGGCCTTGACGAGAGACGTTCCAGCCCCGCGCCACACACCAGTGATTCCATTCGGTCTCGAATTCACTCGGCATCACGGCCAGATCGACGACCAGGTACGGAAACAGATCGTCGGCAACACGAATGGAGCTGACCCAACTCGAGTCGATGCGCGATTCCAGTTCCGCCTGAACCTGCGGCAACTCGGCGCCGGCCTTGCGGGTCGAACGGTCGATCTCGTTTCGCCACTCGCGATCGGCTTCGCCGTCCACCAGGATGTTTCCGCCGTTGCTCGTGATCGCGTACTTCCACGGTCCGCCGGGGAGATCGATCCGCTGAAACTGTGCGATGGTCCGGGTCGTTGTCGGAATCACCGGAACCCGCGAGCTGAGCGCAGTCAGCAGTTCGATCGATTCGACGCTCATGTGCGAGAGCGGACCGCCGTTGTAGTACTCGACGCACAGCGGGCTCGGTGCCGAATCCAGGTCGGAGCCACTGGGATCGCCGCCGATCGCGGCCTGCGAATAGATCATCGTGCGGTCCAGATCCGTGGCGATCAGGACCTGGGACGCAGCGGTGTCCACACGGCTCACGTGATGTCCTTGATCAGGCCGACACACGAGTAGGCGAGATCCGGGACGACCTCGACCGGGACCCCACGGGCCTGTGCCAACAACCGGATGTGTGCGTGCTCCGGGGCTTCGAGTTCGCGCACCAGAACCTTCCAGGGAAGCCGGCGCAGCAGCACCCTGGTTGTTTCTCCGACACCGGGTTTGACGAAGTTGACCGTCGAGATCCCGTACTCGGCCTGCACCTTCTCCACCGACTCCCAACCGGCCCAGGTCGGCGTCCGATCGGAATCGAGCACTGCAGCAAGAGAATCCGCTGCGTCGCCGCGAACCGAATCGAACTCGGCCGAGACCACGTCGAGCAACCTGTTGGAAACGTCGACGTCGGCGAGGTCGGCGTAGAACTTGGCGCCGTGGAAATCGCCGGGCCCGATGAGGGTGTCGTTGAGGACAGTTCGTGAGACCAAGCCGGACACCGTCGAATTGAGGCACGCCGACGCGATCAGGAAGTCGTCACGGGTCCCGTACGTTCGCACGCAGTGTCCGGGGTCGGCGAGAACAGCCAGATCGGAGTCGAACTTCGCTCCGCCTGCCTCGTGGTACTCCGTCAACGCTGCGTCGAGTTCGCGGGCGATGGCGCCCTTGCCCGTCCAGCCGTCGACGAAGACGACGTTCTCCGAGTCGTGATGGTGCGCAAGATAATCGAGTGCGACGGAATCGATTCCTTTGCCACGGACGATGGACACCGCATAGTGCGGCAACGTCAACCCGCGGGTCTGCTGGGCCCAGCGCCGCATCAGAATCCCGATCGGTGTTCCGGCCCGGGCGAGTGAGACCAGCGTGATGTCACTCCCCCGCTCGGCCAAGACCAGGTCCATCACGGTCCCGACAGCGCGCGCCAACCGTGGAGCGCTCTCGGCGAGCACCGTCTCGAAAAGATCCCGGTATGCCTGATCGGGTTGGTACTCGATGGGGAGAGACTCGGCATAGTGCGCCTCACCCGACTGAATACGCTTCTCGCGCACGGATACATCCGCTTCGAGATCCACGTGCGAGAGATCCTTGAGCAGCCACTTCACTTCGCCCGGCGCGTACGAACCGAATTCGGGCCCGACCAATGGTTCGTTCATGACGAGCTCCCTGCTCTGGAATCTCGCAGCGCCGACGGATCGGCCCCGCGAACGGTGGCGACCAGGACGTCGGTGCCGGAGTTCCGCAACACCTCGACCACTCCGTCCATCGCCGTCAACCGATCGGTGTCGGCGGGCTCGTCGATGACCAGCAACGCAAGGGCGTCGACCGCCGCATCAGGCCACTGCGCGTTGTAGACGTATCGAGGGTCGTTCTCACCCAGTTCGGGCGCCGGAAAGGTGAACCCGCGACGCAGCGGGTATCCCGGCACGTCGACGACGTACGCGGGTGAGCGAGTTGTGGTCTGGTAACGAACTGCTCGCCCAGAGCTTTCCAAGCCCGCAGCGATGCGCAGTGGCAGGTACATCAACTCCTCGTGACCGATCACGATCACAGCACGCGACGCGTCGATCGACGATTTGAGAATGGACACCGCTGCCTCGACGGCTGACTCGAATGCCGCGGTGTCGCCATCGAGAAAGCCGTGCCTGCCACCGTCGGGGACATGTGCCGGCCACGGCAGATCGATCCGTGCCAGCGTGCCACGGCGGTCACCGATCGGATTGAGATCCGGAGCATCCAGCGCCGTGACGCGCTCGGTCAGGCCGTCGGGCAGGACCGTCGAACCCGAAGCGAGAGAGACGTAGTCGATTCGTACATTCAACTCTGCCGCCGCGGCTTCGCCGGCGACTCGGTGTTCCTCGGTTCTCATGTCCACCAGCGAGGCCACGACGTAGCGGCTTCGCGGGCATTGCCCGTGCAGCGCCCGGATGGCATCGATCGCGGTGGCGCCGGTGGAGATCTCGTCGTCGACGAGGACCAGAGGCAGGTCGTTCTCGAACAGTTCGGCGGACGTCGGCTGCATCAGATGGCTCGTGGCGTGCGAGTGCCCCTCCTCGAACCCGGCGAGCGTCGTAGCACCTGGTACGTCGCGACGAGTCGAGTGCAGGTAGCAGTGAGCGCGCAGACGGGCCGCAACGCAATGCCCCAAACCTGTTGCGGTTTCGGCAAACCCGAGCACGACGACGTCGACACCCTCACCGAGGGTTGTCCGCACCAGATCGCCGAGGTCGTCGGCAGCACCGATGACCACGGACGGCTCGGTGGGCACGTGCTTTCCCAGCACAGTGGACACCAGCAGGTGAGCGCGACGCGGATTCCGCCGAAGACCCGGGATCACCAGATCGGGCACCGAATGCCCGAGCGACGAATCACCGTGAACGAGGTCCAAGCCGAATTCTGCTGTAGCCCAGGGAACGTCCCGGGACTGGACAACCTCTGTCATCGATCGACCAACGCCGTCAGCAACTCGACGAACGTGATTCCCTTGTTGGTCACACCGAACACGTGAGCTCGGAGCGCAGTCTGATGGGCCCAATTGCGGTGCGGCTTCATCTCGTTCATCTTGTTCCGGTAGCCGGACGCCTGAACTCCCCCGGCGTCGGCACCGAGAATGTCGAGGGCATCGTGATATTCCTCGTGCGTGACGGCGGACAATGCATTGACCGCTGCGACGTGCGACGGGTGGATGACCGTCTTGCCCTGGATTCCGTTGGCTCGGTCCAGCGCGATCTCACGGAGCAGACCGTCGAGGTCGCGGCTGACGAGATGCTGACGGAACCGGACGGCGTCGTGTTCCTCGAACGGGGTGGCGCGCAGCATCGGCCGGAACATGCGTTCGTGATCGGCGAAGTACTCCCACACGGGCCCGGTGATGACAAAACCCGAACCGTCCGCGCGCCCGAGATAGTTGACGATGTCGGCGATGACGTCGACCACCACGCGCACGTCGTAGATGGTCAGATCGCGGTCACGACGGATGCCGAAGGTGCTGCACATGTCGGTGGCGCCGATGCGGACGGCAAGGATTCGATCGCGGTGTTGCGCGAGAATCCCACTGATGGTGCGCAACTCGAGATCGCGAGTATCGCGGTGCACAAGCGCGGGTGATTCGAGTACCGGCATCGCGTAGAGATGCTTGCCCAGCAACTCGGATGCGTCCGCGACGGCGTCGAGGAACACGGGGCCGGACTCGCTGCCGAACTTGGGGATTACGAACCCGGTGAGCGCGGCGCGCCCCTCGGTCAACGACGCGGCGACCTTGTGGATGTCCGCGACTTCACGAACCCGCACGAACAGCAGCATGCCGACGGCGTCGGTGGACGCGATCTTGTCGAGAGCTTCGACCGCGTTCGCTCGCGCCGATTCGACCTCGTGATCGGCGACGGCATCCTCGAGATCGAGCACCATCGAGCTGACGCCCTCGGACGCACGCTTGGACACGATGCCGGCCAACCCGGCCCGGGTGGCAGGAACGTAGAGAGTTGCACCCAGAGCAATCGCGAGCAGATCCCTCTCGTCGGAATCCGCGAACGATCGAGGCGCATGCAGGAACAGTTGCTCCCGCACGTCATCCTCGAGATGTTGAAAGTGCTGCATTTCTCTTCTCTCTGTAACCGCAATCAAGTCCATGAAACGACCCCCTGTGACAACGCGTCGAGCAACTCCGATCCCCCGATCGGCCCGACCATTCAGTTTTTGCCGGCTCGCGCCCGCATCTTCTCGACAACTTCGGTGATGAACGTCGATACCGAGTCCAGCTGTAATACATACGACCAGTAGTCCGGATGAGTTCCCGACAGTGACGCACTCGCTCGCTCGATCCTTGCTAGTTGAGCATCGAGTACGGAGCCCCACTCCGCCACCAACCCTTGGTTAACAGCGAACATCTGGGCGTCTTTCAGCCGGAAACGAACCTCACGTTCCTTTTGGCTCGGATCTGCCCGGACTGCACGCAGAGTAGCGAGACGGTCCGTCACGGCGTCGGCACACGCTTCGGCGTCGGCGAGGTGCACGCGGGCTTCGGCCATCAAAGCCAGTGCATGTTCGGGGTTTCCCGCAGCCAGCGACTGCTTCGCTTCCTTGAGATCGATGTCGGCCTGATCGATATGCGCTCGGCTGCGACTGCTGTTGTCGACGAGGTCAGCGGAACTCGCGGCGTTGAACTCGCGCAGCAATGCGGAGTACGCCGGATCCAGGCGGTCCACTCGAGTGCGCACTGCCGACAACCTGGTCGAGACCGAGGAAATCGTCATCTCGGCACGGTGCTGGGTCGACGGGGCTTCTGCCAATGCTTCCTCGAGCGCCGATACCGCTTCGCGGACACTCTCGGCCCGCGTGCGGACTGCGTCGGCGCGACCGGATGAGCGCGCATTGTCGAGCGCTGCAACCGCGTCGTCGAGGTGTTCGGAGGCCGTCACCACCGACGGGTACTCGCGATAGCGCTGATCGGTGGCAGCCAGTTTTTCCCGGACGGCGTTCGCCAGGGTTCGGGCCTGCTGGCCGAGGACGGGAATGGCGGACATCGTGACCGTCGCCTGCTCGAGGTGCGCACGATGCCCGTTGTAGAAGGCGTCGACGCCCTTCGCCGCCTCGACGAGTTCGGCTACCGACTTTTCGAACGCCGCCCGAGCACCGTTCGGGTTCTGGTGAAGTACCTGATCGTTGCCATAGCGCTCGGATGTGTCGAGGTAGTCCGACGCAGCCTGGAAGCACCGATCCCGAACGGGTTCCCACGCAGCGCGCAGCCCTCGCTCGGGGTACAGCTCGGCGGAAGCGTCGACTGCTGCCGACGCGATGGTCTGCCGCTTGTCCATGTCGAGGAACGCCGAAACCATGGCCGTCTGCGCCTCCCGCGCACGACTGACCGACTCCCCCACTCTTGCCCCCCGATTGAAGCGCTCCGACCATCTTCCCACCACGATTGAATCCTACGGGTCCAGCACTTCGCTTCTCGGTTCGTAATTCTGCTGTTACGGCGAACACACCGGAACTGCGGTTAGGGTGGTGGAGGTAAACACACTCCCAAGACGACTTCGCGTCGTAGTGGGCCTTGTCTCTCCTCTTGAAAGGACCCCTGAATGGGCGTCAGCTTGACCAAAGGCGGCAATGTCTCTCTCACGAAGGAGGCCCCGAACCTGACTGCAGTGGTCGTCGGCCTGGGCTGGGACGCACGTTCCACCACCGGAGCTGCTTTCGACCTCGACGCCAGCGCAATCGGCGCAGGCTCGAACAAGAAGGTCCTCTCCGACCAGCACTTCATCTTCTTCAACAACCTCCGTTCGCCCGACGGCTCGATCGAGCACAAGGGTGACAACACGGACGGCGAAGGCGAAGGCGACGACGAGCAGATCGACGTGAACCTCGCAGCGGTTCCCGCCGAGGTCGAGAGCGTTGTCTTCCCCGTCTCGATCTACGACGCAGAAGCTCGCTCGCAGTCCTTCGGCCAGGTCCGCAACGCGTACATCCGCGTCGTCGACAAGTCGAACGGCAACGAGCTCGCTCGTTACGACCTCTCCGAGGACGCTTCCACCGAGACCGCCATGGTCTTCGGTGAGCTGTACCGCAACGGTGCAGAGTGGAAGTTCCGCGCAATCGGCCAGGGCTACGCGTCCGGCCTCGCGGGCATCGCGCGCGATTACGGCGTCAACGTCTGATCTTCGCTCTCGACGAGCTGACTCGGGGAAGGTTCCGCAGTAGTCTGTGGAACCCTCCCCGTTTTCACGTTCGGATGCGGTGAGAGACCGCTTGCAGTAACCACTCTGCATTGACCAACTAGAAAGGGCCACGCTCCGTGGTACTGCGAATATTCGGTTTATCCATCGCAATTTCGATCCTCGCGATGATCGTTGCGTTCATCTACGGCGGACCCGAGGCACTGTTCCTCGTCATCATCCTGTCGATTCTGGAAATCTCGCTTTCCTTCGACAACGCCGTCATCAACGCCACTGTTCTGCAAAGAATGAGTGAATTCTGGCAGAAGATCTTCCTCACCATCGGCGTCATCATCGCCGTCTTCGGTATGCGTCTGGTGTTCCCGCTCGTGATCGTCTGGGCTGCATCCGGTCTCGGACCCGTAGCTGCACTCGACCTCGCACTGAACCCGCCTGCGGACGACGCCGCGTACTTCGCCAACGGCGAGCCGAGCTACGAAACCATCCTCACCGACGCTCACCCGCAGATCGCTGCCTTCGGTGGCATGTTCCTGCTGATGCTCTTCCTCGGATTCATCTTCGAAGAGCGTGAGATCACCTGGCTGTCCTGGCTGGAGAAGCCGCTCGCTCGCATCGGCAAGCTCGATCAGCTCTCCGTCGTCGTGGCCGGCATCGTCCTGGTTCTCAGTGGTTCTTTCCTCGCTGCTGACGACAAGGTCTCCACCGTCATGATCTCGGGCGTTCTGGGCATGATCACCTACATCGCGGTCAACGGATTGGGTGAACTGTTCAATCTGCCGGAAGAAGGCGAAGAGGAAGAAACCACCAAGTCCGGCGGCCCCACGCAGCTCGCGAAAGCGACCGGTAAGGCCGGCTTCTTCCTGTTCCTCTACCTCGAGGTCCTCGACGCGTCCTTCTCCTTCGACGGCGTCATCGGCGCATTCGCCATCACAGCAGACCCGATCATCATCGCCCTCGGCCTCGGCTTCGTCGGCGCGATGTTCGTCCGTTCCATCACGGTCTTCCTGGTCCGCAAGGGCACGCTCTCCGATTACGTCTACCTCGAGCACGGTGCGCACTGGGCCATCGGCGCTCTGGCCGTCATCTTGATGGTGTCCATCGGCGTTCACATCAACGAGATCATCACCGGCCTGGTCGGTGTCTTCTTGATCGGCGCTGCTTTCATCAGCAGCCTCATTCGCAACAAGCGAATCGCGAACGAAGATCCGAAGTTGGACGAGAACACTCCGGCAACTGTCTGACGTTCTTTTCACGAAACGCCCGCGACCAATTGGTTGCGGGCGTTTTGTTTGTTATGCCTGAATTGAAACTCTCTGCATTCACAGCCAATTGTTCAGCCGCGCGTCAAATTCAGCCTGCGGGTGAACAATTGCCCTGCGGATGCGAAAAACCTATTCGTAAGGGAAACCATGAACGAGATAGTCATAGAGCGCGCAACGGACGAGGACGCAGCGGAAATCCTTGTTCTACAACGCTGTTGCTGGGTCTCGGAAGCAATCTCCAACAACAGCATGGACATACCCCCGCTCCACGAGGACCTACCCACAGTCCGAGCCTGGGTTCAGGAGTCGACTGTCTGGACCGCACGACGCGGCGGCCGGCTCGTCGGGGCCGTGCGAGGAACCGCGGACGGAACCGCATGGCAGATCGGTCGCCTCATGGTGGCACCGGACTTGGCGGGCAACGGCCTCGGCCGACGCCTCTTGCAGCACGTGGAACAGAACGCTCCGGAGCACATCACACGTTTCGAGCTGTTCACCGGAAGCAGGAGCCTGCGGAACATTCGCCTGTACACCCGAGCGGGCTACTCCCAATTGCCGCCGGACCCCAGCCACATCCCCGGAGTCGTCTACCTGTCCAAGCCGAACGCCATCAACTCCGACTGAACGGCGATACTGACTTCTGTGGTGAACATTCGCGTCGCAGCGCAGACAGACTTGCCGTTCTTACGTGAGCACGACTCGCACGTCGCTGCCGAGGAACTCGCGTCAGTGGTCCAACGCGGCCGGATACTCATCGCCGAGGACAACGGTAATCCAATCGGATGGCTGCGCTGGGGCTTGTTCTGGGACGAGATTCCGTTCATGAACATGCTGACCGTCCTGTCTTCGAACCGCGGCCAAGGCATCGGGCGCGCTTTGGTCACAGATTGGGAAAAACGCATGAGCCGCGCGGGACACTCGCAGGTCCTCACCTCCACACTCGCCGACGAATCAGCCCAGAACTTCTATCGCGCAATGGGATACACCGACGCGGGAGTTCTGTTACTCCCAGCCGAGCCCTCCGAAATCTTCCTACGCCGAGACCTCGAGCCTGCGCCCGATCTGACCGATCCCCACATTACCCGCGAGTAATATATGGTGGTCGTCACACCGCGATCTCAGGGTGGGGCGTGGCACACCAATGTGGAGGACGAGTATGTCGTCAAGGGTCTTATCTCGCGCAGTTGTCGGAGTACTCGCGCTTGCACTGACAGGCGTCGGCGCACCGGTAGCGCTCGCGCAGCCAGTCCTTGCCAAGTCCCCCGATGACGGTTTCTACAGCTACGACGGCGCGGCACCCCTCTCGTCGTACGCCCCGGGTGCGGTACTCGAGACTCGCACCGTGCCGTACACCGTGCTCAACATCCCGACCCCGATACAGGCAGTCCAGGTTCTCTACCGATCAACCGACGCCCTGGGACAGCCGTCCGCCAACGTCACCTCGATCCTGCGCCCGGCCAACGCCCAACCGAACAAAGTTGTTTCGTACCAGTCCTTTTACGATTCGCTGAACCCCGACGACAGCCCGTCGCGAGCCATCGCGGGTAACACCCCGATCGGCGACTGGACTCCCAGCGGACGCAACTTCAACATCGGCGGTACCTTCACGTCCATCGAGGCAGCCTTGTTCGGGCCGCTCTTCGCATTGGGCTACACGATCGTCGTCCCGGACACCGAGGGCCCGGATGCAAACTTCGCTGCCGGACCCGAATACGGGATGATGACGCTCGACGCTCTGCGTGCCGCCCGCGATGTCCCGGAAACCGGAATCACCGACGACGCAGAGATCGCGCTGATGGGTTACTCCGGCGGAGCGATCGCCACCAACTGGGCTTCGATACTCGCTCCCGCATATGCACCGGAGATCAACGACAACTTGATCGGCGCCGCGCAGGGCGGCGTGCTGGTCAATCCGGCCAACAACCTTCGCTACGCAAGCGGAAGCATCGGGTGGGGCGGCGTTGTCGGCATGGCAGTCGTCGGCGTTGCGCGTTCGTACGACATCGATTTCGGGAAGTATCTCAGCGACCGTGGACGCGACGTCATGGCTCGACTCGAAGACGCGTCCATCGGCAATGTGCTGGCACAGTATCCCGGACTGACCTGGCAGGATCTGGTCAAACCCGAGTACGCCGATCCCAATACGGTTCCCGAGTACGTCGATGTCGTGAACAAGATCAACATGGGCACCGCGGCGACACCGACCATTCCGATGTTCATCGCGCAGGCGGCCAACGGCACCATCGAGGGCACCCAACCCGGCGGCCCCGGTGTCGGAGCGGGAGACGGCGTGATGATCACGGGCGACGTCCGCACCCTCGCACGCAAGTACTGCGACGCCGGCCTGGCGATTCAGTACGACCAGTACGACACCATCAGCCACTTCCTCGGCGCCATGCTCTGGCTCCCCGGTGCGCTCGGCTGGGTCGACGACCGCTTGAACGGCAAGCCTGCACCGTCCAACTGCGCGAACATTGCACCGGGGAACTCACTTGCGCCGCAAGAACATGCGCGCTGACTGACAGCGACCCCGAATCTACTTCGACGGTTCCACCTCCCACCGAACGTGAGTCACCAACGGTTCCAGGCTAAGTCGGCTGACGGCGGATTCCAGGAGTCCGTCGTCGCGCTCCGCGGCAGCCAGTTCGGCCACCACCCGCACGCGGTCGCTGTCCGGGATGTCGAAGGACTGCACTGACCGGAGCTGAAACTCGGGCCTCGAAATGGACTGCACGGTAAGACCTCTGATGTGAGCTTCGGCGTCGCCGTGACAGGTCACCTCGAAGGTGTAGTCCGCGGGTGGTTCTTCGCGTCCGGTTCGGGCAGGCTGGTGATCCATCATCCGACCCAACGGCCTCAACAGCGTGTTCGCCAACATGATTGCGCCGGCCCCGAACACCGCGACCCAGTACATTCCGCCTCCGGCCAGTGCGCCGACGGCGGCCGTGGCCCACAGAGTGGCGGCAGTGTTCAGGCCGGTGACCGACGCACCCTGCTTCATGATCACTCCAGCACCGAGGAAACCGATCCCCGAGACGATCTGCGCTGCGACGCGCGTCGGATCGGCGTCCGGGCCCTGAAACCCGTACGCGCCCATGATGACGAAGAGCGTCGCACCCAAGCTCACCAACGCGTTGGTTCGCAGACCCGCCATCCTTGCGCGCCATTGCCTTTCGATCCCGACGGCAGCGCCGAGGACGAGCCCGAGCGCTATCCGCACAAGGATGACGTGGATTTCCACGGTGAACTCCTAGAGCCAGGTCGCGAATCGACGAATGAACATTCCCTTGGCCACCTGCGTGACGACGCAGTATGCCCCGAGGGTGAGGACCAGCCACGGGAAGTAGTTCCACGGCAGTGAAACCAACCCGAGGGAATGACCCCAGGACGTGAACGGGAACACCAGCGCGAAGACGCAGGCAGCGCCCGTGCTGAGCAGTACCGGCAGCGATGCACGCGACTGGATGAACGGGATCTTGCGGGTGCGGATCATGTGAACGATCAGCGTCTGCGAGATCAATGACTCGATGAACCAACCCGATTGGAACAGCGCTGCATGCTCGGGAGAGTTGGCGGCGAACACGAACCACATCAGCGCGAACGTCGAGATGTCGAAGATCGAACTGATCGGGCCGATGAACACCATGAACCGGCGAAGGCTCTTGGTCTCCCACTTGCGGGGCTTGGCGAGGAAGTCGTCGTCGACACGGTCCCACGGGATCGTGAGCATCGAGAGATCGTAGATCAGGTTCTGCAACAACAGAACTACGGGAATCATGGGGATGAACGGCAGCAGGGCACTGGCGACGAGCACCGAGAAGACGTTCCCGAAGTTCGACGACGCAGTCATCTTGATGTACTTCTGGATGTTTCCGAAGGTACGACGCCCTTCGATGACTCCTTGTTCGAGTACGCCGAGGTCCTTCTCCAGCAAGATGATGTCCGCGGATTCGCGGGCGATGTCCGCCGCTGTGTCGACGGAGATGCCGACGTCCGCAGCCCGCAGTGCGGGTGCGTCGTTGACACCGTCACCAAGGAAACCAACCGTGTGGCCGACCCGGCGCAGCGATTCGACAATGCGTGCCTTCTGCATCGGATCCGTCTTCGCGAATACGGTTGTCCGCTGCACCAACTCGTCGAGGGCGTCGTCGCTCAACGCTTCGATCTCTGCGCCGGATACAACGGTCCCCACGTCGATACCGACTTTGGCGCAGACGGTTTCGGCGACCAGTTCGTTGTCACCCGTCACTACCTTGACCGCGACTCCGTGGCTCGCGAGGGCTTCGATCGCCCCGGCCGCAGATTCCTTCGGCGGGTCGAGGAATGCCAGCAGACCGACCAGGGTCATGCCCTCTTCGTCGGCCGTCGAGTACTCGCGGCGCTGCTCTTCGACGACTGTCTTGGTTGCCACCGCAAGCACTCGCTTGCCTTGACCGTTCAGCTCCGCGACCAGACGGTCGACTCGGGCCAGCCATCCCGGTGTCAATTGGTGGGTCACCCCGTCGAGTTCCACCGATTCACAGACCGAAAGGAGCTCTTCCACTGCACCTTTGGTTACGATCAGATCGGCGTCTCCGTGGTCGACCACCACGGAGAGTCGACGGCGCTTGAAGTCGAAGGGAATCTCGTCCACCAACCCGTGCCGACGCGAGATCTCCTCGACCACTTCGGGACCGGCGGCCTCGATCACCGCGTCGTCGAGAAGACTGCGCAATCCGGTCTGATTCACGGAATTGACCGCCGCTAGCCGCAATACGTCCTCGGACTTACGTCCGGCAGTATCGAGATGCTCACCGAGAACGATGCGGTCCTCGGTGAGAGTTCCGGTCTTGTCCGTGCACAGAACGTCCATGGCACCGAAGTTCTGAATCGCGTTGATCTGCTTGACGATCACCTTCTTGCGCGACATGTGGAGCGCACCCTTGGCCAGGTTCGCCGTCACGATGAGCGGCAACATTTCCGGAGTCAACCCCACGGCGGTGGCGACGCCGAAGAGTAGTGCTTGGCTCCAGTCCTTGGTCAGTCCGTTGATGATGAACACCGCGGGAACCATGATCAGCATGAACTTGATCAGCAGATAGCTGACGCTGCGCACCCCGACGTCGAAGCTGGTTTCGGGTCGCTTGGACGCCAATTGTGCTGTCATGGCACCGAAGTAGGTCCGCTTGCCGGTGTGTACCGCAACGGCGGTGCCACTGCCCGACACGACGGAAGTACCCATGAACCCGATGTTCTCGGCTTCGAGCAGCCGATCGACGTCGATCCCCGACGACGGGTCCGCCGACTTCTCGGCCGGCATCGATTCACCGCTGAGCATGGACTGATTGACCTGTAGATCCTTGGCCCGGATGATGCGGACATCGGCCGGGATCATGTCGCCGGCGGCAAGCTGGACTACATCCCCCGGCAGTAACTGCTCGATCGGAATCTCAGCCGTGACCACGGTGTTGTTGATCTTGCGGGTGGCCGCGACGGTCGTCGTAACCATCGCCTTGAGCGCCTCGGCGGCGCGACTCGAACGGTATTCCTGCCAGAACCTCAGTGAGACACTGACAAAGATCATCAACCCGAGAGTGATGATGCCCTCGTAGGAAGGACCGTCCTCGGGGTCCGCCCAGACCACGTCGGTCCCGACCATGATCAGGGCGAGGAATACCAGGATCAGGATGAACGGGTTCTTGAAGGCTTCCGCGAACTGCACGATTGCCGGCGCCGGGCGGTCGTGGCGGACATCGTTGCGCCCGTATTGCCGACGAAGATCGTCGATCTGATCGTCACGAAGGCCGTTGGCCGTCGTGGTCAGATCCGCGAGAACGGTGCGCGTGTCCGAGGCCGAGAAGTCGACCAATTCCTGTGCGCTTTCCTTTGCCAGGACTGTTGAATGTGTTTGTTGTGCACTGTTTCTCGTGGGCCGTGGCCGCAATGCGAGAACGGAAAATGACATGACGAATCTCCTCGGCTGCCCGAACACGCCGGACCATGCCAGTGCATGAGGGCAGCAGAATGCGCTGAGCGACAATGGAAGTCGTCAGCGGTCGCGGCAAAGCCGCGCAGATGAAGCCGAGGATGCAAAGAGTCAGTGACTGAAGAGCAAAAGACCGGGGTGAGCATCGTCGGCAAGAACAGAAGGATGGGTCGAATATCGACTCGGCGGGTCGTCCACGATGGTCACCTCCTGAAAGTTCGGGGCGTCCGATGACGCCACACAAGTACATGCGCACAGCACACGCCAGGAGAACCGAATATCGACGTACTCTCGCCTTCGCCGGAAGAAACCGGCATCAAGCTGCGAAAACACCTCCACGTCCGAGTTTTGGCACTGCACGACGTGTCCCGATCAAGAACGGGAAGCCACTTTGGATCACCCCTTAAGCCGGGGAGATCTGTCCTAACCTTGGGCGTCTCTCGACGTCGTGAGATCAGTGGCCTGTGTTCGTGCAGAAGCCTCACCTAACGAGGTACTGCACCCAGAGGGTAGTTCTCAAATCTGTTGCCTGTCAACCGAGCAACTCAGACGGCGGACAATCCTGCCCGTGCGACGGCGCCGGCGAAGAGTGCCGTCACGGCGGCACCCATGACACTCTGATCAACCTCTTCCGGATCCACGGAGTGTTCGAGAACGAGCCCGGATATCAACGCCATCAACGAGATTGCGGTTGTCCGCACGTCAAAGGAATCGTCCACTCCCCATTCACGGGCACGTTCGCCGATCAACTCCACGAGTTGGCTGCGCAAGTGGCGACGCTCACGTAAGTACGCCTGAGCGATCTGCGGATCACGCCCGGCGAGCACTCCGAATTCGAGGACGAGAAGCGACCACCCCGGGTCGTCGACCATCCACGTGGCAATGGCCTCGCCACCTTTGCCCGCCGCGTCGGACGGGTTCATCCCGGCAATCTCGGCGAGCACCCGGCCGGCCAGTTCGAGAGACCGTTGCGCGAACAGTTCGGCGAACAGATCCTGTTTCGACTCGAAGTTGGAGTAGACAGCCCCCTTGGTGAAGCCCGCTCGGCGAGCAACTTCAGTGAGACGTGCAGCACTGAATCCGCGCTCCGCAAACTCTTCCGCCGCAGCGTCGAGCAGTCTTTGCCGCACCACGTCACGTCCGGGGCGGGTTACCGGAGTCCAGTCCGGTTGACGAGATTCAGTCACGATACCTAGAGTATTCAATACCTCGGGTATTGACAAGCTCTTTACTTTCGACAAGATCAGGACTCTTTCGTGACCACTACGCATCCGGCACACGCCGCACCAGACAACAGCTCCACCCACGACGAACACCACCACGACAATCTGCTCGTGAAGTACGGCGCACCCAAGGTGATGGCCGCGTTGTTCGTCGGCGTGCTCCTGCTGCAGATGGGCTTCATCCTCAGCTACGTCGCCGCCTTCCATCAGCCGACTCCGCGAGACATCGAAATCGCGGTCATCGCCGATCAGGGCACACCCGACGGCATGGATCAGCAGATCGCCGACAAACTCAACGCCATCGACGGCAGCCCGCTCGACGCTCAGGTGGTCGACAGCACGGCGACCGCTCGCCGCATGATCAACGACCGCGAGATCCAGGGCGCGTTTGTCATCAACCCGGCCGGACCGGACACCCTGATCACCGCGAGCGCGGGCGGCAGCTCCATCGCTACGTCACTCGAAGCGGTGTTCACGAAGGTCGAGGCGACACAGGACCGACAGTTCGTCGTCCGCGACGAGATCCCCGTCGGAGCCCACGACAACCGCGGCCTCTCCGGCTTCTACCTCTCGGTCGGCTGGGTCGTCGGCGGCTATCTCCTCGCGGCAGCCATCGGACTGTTCATCGGTGCGCCGAAGACTCTCCGCCAGGCAAGCGCACACACGGGCGTGATCGCGATCTACTCGATCATCTCGGGAGCCCTCGGCGCCCTCATCACCTCACACGTACTCGGAACCTTCGCCGGCCACTGGTTCCCGCTCTGGATCCTGGGAACAGCCGTGGTGTTCGGCACCGCCATGTTCACACTCGGATTGCGCGCCGCCATCGGCGTTCTGGCAGTCCCGCTGGCTATCGCCGTCTTCGTGATCCTCGGCAATCCCAGTGCGGGAGGCGCATTCGGCTCCAACGTGATTCCCTCGTTCTACGCCGCCATCGGCCGGTGGATCACACCCGGCGCCGGCACCGAAGGCGTCCGGAGCATCGTCTACTTCAACAACGTCGGCGTCGGCCAGCCTGCTCTGACGCTGTTCCTGTACGCGCTGATCGGTGCGGTCATGCTGTTCGGCTTCACGATCCGTCGTAACCGAAAGTCCACCGACACGACGCCGACTCCAGCTGTGGCGAACGCCGACTAGTCCTAGTCTGAACTCATGACGAGCCTCCTCCACCCCAACGCCTCGCACGTCGCCGAAACACTGATCTCGCGGGGTCACCACGGCGTCATCGTCACGCAGCCCGACGCCACGCACACCGCGGCCGAGGCAGCGGCGGCCGTCGGGGTGGAGGTAGGCGCGATCACCAAGTCACTGGTGTTCCTTCTCGACGACGATCCGGTCCTGCTGCTGGTCTCCGGCGCACATCAGGTGAATCTGAAGGCCACCGGCGAACGCCTCGAAGGCAAGCTCACGCGGGCGACGCTGGAGATGGCGAAGTCCGCGACGGGCCAGCCGATCGGTGGGGTCGCTCCGCTCGGGCATCCCACCAACCTGCCGACGTACATCGATACCGCCCTCGAGCAGTACCCCGAGTTGTGGGCAGCCGCCGGGCACCCCAACACCGTCTTTCGCACGACGTACTCCGAACTCCTCCGAATCACCGCCGGCCTCGCCGTCGACATGGACTGAAGCACTTCAGCCAACCCGGTCCGAAACCACTCAGACGTGCGTCCACCTATATTTGGACGCACCATGTGCACTGCAACCAGGACCCCGGCCGGCAACCACTGGCGTCGACGGCACGTAGATCTGTGCCGCACCGACGCCTGTCTGTGTATGCCGAGCGCAGTCACCTCGACCACACCGCACACCTCGAGTTCCAGCCGGAGAGTTCCCGTTGTCTGACAAGCCGAATGCCGTTTCCAGCCACACCACCCCCGACGTCCCCGAAGTAGCAGCGACGCCCGAGTTGTCCACCGGCATCTGCGCCGGTGACTACCGCGCTGCGCTTCGCCGCCACCCCGCCGGTGTCACCGTCGTGACCCTCGATTCGGGTACCGGCCCGGTGGGTTTCACCGCCACCTCGTTCTCGTCCGTCTCCCTCGAGCCGCCGCTCGTCTCGTTCAACATCGCGGAGACGTCGTCGAGCATCAATGCACTCAAGGCAGCCGAGTCCTTGGTGATCCACCTTCTCGGCGAACATCAGCAGCATCTGGCCCAGCGCTTTGCGCGTAGTGCCGATCAGCGTTTTGCAGACGAGTCACTGTGGGCAGTGCTCGACACCGGGGAACCGGTGCTGCACGGCACCCCCAGCTGGATGCGCGTCAAGGTCGACCAGCTGATCCCTGTCGGCGATCACACGTTGGTCATCGGACTCGTCACGCGGGTTCACGCCGAAGAAGACGACGAATCCGCTGCCGCACCGCTGCTCTACCACGAGGGCAAGTACTACCGCCCGACTCCGTTGGGTCAATAGACAACTGTGCGCCTTTATTAACCGCCCGCGGTTAATAAAGGCGCACAGCAAGTTAGAGCGCTACGTACTTTGTATCGAGATACTCGTCGATACCCTCGGTTCCGCCTTCACGGCCGAAGCCCGATTCCTTCACCCCACCGAACGGCGCGGCAGCATCGGAGATCGCGCCGCGGTTGACGCCCACCATGCCGGTGTCCAGCTTGGCCGAGACGCGCATCGCACGGTCGATGTCGCGAGTGTAGAAGTACGCCACGAGACCGTACTCGGTGTTGTTCGCAGCCGCGATCGCTTCGTCTTCGGTGTCGAAACCGACCACTGCCGCAACGGGTCCGAAGATCTCTTCCTTCAGCAGGCGCGCGTCGGCGGGCACCTGGTCGAGGACCGTCGGGGTGAAGAAGAAGCCGGGGCCTTCGGGTGCCGATCCACCGGTGCGAACGCGAGCACCCTTGGACACGGCGTCGTCGACGAGTCCGGTGACGGTTGCGAGCTGCTTGGTGTTGATCAGCGGTCCGATGTTGGTGCCCTCGGCGTCACCGGCGCCCACCTTCAAGGCCGCAACCTTGGCGGTGAACTTGTCGGTGAACTCTTCGCGCACCGAGTTGGCGACGTAGATGCGGTTGGCCGCGGTGCAGGCCTCGCCGCCGTTGCGCATCTTCGCGAGCATTGCGCCGTCGACAGCTGCGTCGATGTCGGCGTCGTCGAAGACGATGAACGGCGCATTGCCACCGAGTTCCATCGACGTGCGGAGCAGCTTGTCAGCAGCATTGCGCACCAACAACTTTCCGACGCCAGTGGAGCCGGTGAAGGTGACCTTGCGCAGACGCGCATCTTCCATCAGCGGTCCACTGATGGAAGCCGCGTCGGACGTCGGGAGGATCGAGAGCACACCGTCGGGCAGACCGGCATCGGCGAACACCTGACCGAGGAGCTGCATGGTCAGCGGCGTGTCCTCGGCGGGCTTGACGATGATGGTGCAACCGGCAGCCAGCGCCGGTCCGATCTTGCGTGTGCCCATGGCGAGCGGGAAGTTCCACGGGGTGATCGCGAGGACCGGTCCGACGGCTTCCTTGGTGACCAGGATGCGACCGTTGCCGGCCGGAGCCTGCGTGAAACGTCCGCCGATGCGTACTGCTTCCTCGCTGAACCAGCGCAGGAATTCGCCGCCGTAGTTGACCTCACCGCGGCTCTCTGCCAACGACTTACCCATTTCCAGGGTCATCATCAGCGCGAAGTCCTCGGCGCGGGCGTGCAGCAATTCGAAGGCGGTGCGCAGAATCTCGCCGCGTACACGTGCCGGAGTGGCCGCCCAGTCTTCCTGCGCCGCAGCGGCGAGGTCGAGCGCACGGATACCGTCGGCAGCGGTGGCGTCGGCTACCTGGGCGAGTTCCTCACCCGTTGCCGGGTTGTAGACCGCAAAGGTCTTCTCGGCCGGGACGAGCTTGCCGCCGAGCCAGAGACCCTTGGGTACCGAGTCGAGAAGATCCGAGACGTTGGACATGTCAGTTCCCCTGTGCTGCAGTGCGGATAGCGGTCTCGAGGACGGTCAACGCGTCGTCGAGCAGCTCTTCGGAGATGACCAGCGGCGGGAGCAGACGGATGACGTTGCCGTAGGTACCGCAGGTGAGGATCACGACGCCGGCAGCGAGGCATTCGGCGGCGATCTTCTTGGTGATGTCTGCGTCCGGCTCCTGCCCACCGGGCTTGACCAACTCGATGGCGAGCATCGCGCCGCGACCGCGAACGTCACCGATGACGTCGAGTTCCTTTGCCAGTGCGTTCATTCGGCCGACGACGGTCGACTCGATGGTGCGTGCGCGGCCACAGAGGTCGAGCTCACGCATCTGGTCGATGGACGCCAATGCAGCGGCGCAGGCGACGGGGTTACCGCCGTAGGTGCCACCGAGGCCGCCGGGGTGGACAGCGTCGATGAGCTCGGCGCGGCCCGTGACAGCGGCGAGCGGCATGCCGCCTGCGATGCCCTTGGCGAGCGTGACCAGGTCGGGGACGATGCCCTCGTGATCGCTGGCGAACCAGGCGCCGGTACGAGCGAAGCCTGCCTGAACCTCGTCGGCGATGAAGACGACGCCGTTCTCCTTGGCCCACGCGACGAGCGTCGGGAGGAAGCCTTCTGCGGGAACGATGAATCCACCCTCACCCTGAATGGGCTCGATGAGGATGGCGGCGGTGTTGGCAGCGCCGACCTGCTTCTCGATCATCGTGATGGCGCGCTGTGCGGCCTGCTCACCGGTGATCTTGGAGCCGTCGACATTGAGGCCCTCGCGGTACGGGTAGGACATCGGGACGCGGTAGACCTCGGGGGCGAACGGACCGAAGCCGCTCTTGTACGGCATGGACTTCGAGGTCAGTGCCATCGTGAGGTTGGTGCGGCCGTGGTACGCGTGGTCGAAGACGACGACTGCGTCGCGACCGGTTGCGTGACGGGCGATCTTGACGGCGTTCTCGACGGCTTCTGCGCCGGAGTTGAACAGCACGGAACGCTTCTCGTGGTCACCGGGGGTGAGCTCGGCGAGACGCTCGGCGACCTCGACGTAGCCCTCGTACGGAGCGACCATGAAACAGGTGTGGGTGAAGTGCGCGACCTGTTCCTGAACGGCGGACACGACGGCCGGGTTGGAAGCGCCGACGCTGGTCACCGCGATACCGGCACCGAGGTCGATCAGCGAGTTGCCGTCGACGTCGACGATGACTCCGCCGTCTGC
This sequence comes from Rhodococcus sp. NJ-530, assembly GCF_003860625.1. Taxonomy (NCBI): domain Bacteria; kingdom Bacillati; phylum Actinomycetota; class Actinomycetes; order Mycobacteriales; family Nocardiaceae; genus Rhodococcus; species Rhodococcus sp. NJ-530. The sequence continues at coordinate 650,614 of NZ_CP034152.1, read as the reverse complement.
GTCGGCGACGTAGACCGGGAGGGTGGATGCGACGCCGGCGCCGACGACCTTCTTACGGCGTTCGGCGAGCGCAGCCGAGCGCGGGCCCGGGAACTCCGTGACGATGCGACGCTCCTGCGGAAGCCGGTATTCGATTGCACTCATGTGACCACCCTCTCGGTTGTGTATTGCATTCGAGTATGCGACGCGCGAAGCATCGCAAGCACTGCCGAAATGGATACCCGGAGCTCCAGGGCTACTCCATATCGGCAACGACAGCTAGCCTTGATCAGGTGACGGTTCCGATCTCGTGGCTCTTGCGCCAGAAACACCTCTCGCTGGCTCTGCTCACCGACCGAGCAGCTGCCACCCACCCCGTCACGTTTGCGCAGGCCACAGAGCTGACGGACCCCACCCCGTGGCTTTCCGGCGGCGAATTGGTGCTCACCACCGGGCTGGCACTGGTGGGCGCGGACGCCACCGACTACAGCGAGTACATCGACCGTCTGGCCGCCGCAGAAGTATCGGCTCTGGGTTTCGGGACCGGCCTTTCCCACGAGAGTGTGCCCACAGACCTGATTGCCGCCGCCCGCAGCCGCGGACTCCCCCTGCTGGAAGTGCCGTTCACGACCCCGTTCGCGGCAGTCACGCGCGCGGTGATGACCCGTCTGAGCCAGCAGGAATACGAATCGGTACTCCGCGCGGCAGAAGTACAGACGCGCATCACCCGCGTTGCACTGCGCGGTGGCGTGTCGGCGATCGTGCGTGAACTAGCCACGGCCACAAAAACTTCGGTGGCGTTTGTCGGTGATCGGATCACCGCGGTGCATCCGGCAAACCAGAAGTCGTTGATCACCGAGGTTCGCGCGGTCGCGGCCACCACCCGCGATCCCAACGCTCCGGCGTCGATCTCGCAGAGCACACCCGAACGGACGCTGACACTGTCCCCCGTCGGCGTCACCGACAGTTGGCACGGCTACCTCGCCATGGCGGGCGCCGGGCCCCTGAGCAATATCGACAGAGTGTTGCTCGGGCATGCGGTCTCGCTGCTCACTCTCGAACTCGAGAAACCGGTTCGACTACGGGCCGAGCGAACTCGACTCAACGCCATGGCTTTCGGGCTCTTACTCGACGGCCGAATCCCCGAGGACGGTGTGCCGTCGTACTTGGACGAAGCGAGCGACACGCACGGCAACGTCCGTGTCGTCCACGTTCGCGGATCCGGACTCGGCCCCGTTCTTCGCGAACTCGACAACGCTCTCGCGCGAGCAGGCCGGCCATTGTTCGCGCAATCCGAGGACGGTTCGCTGACCGTCCTCCTTCGCGGAACCGACACAATCGACACTGCCAAAACACTACTGGCGCAGCTCTCCCCCACCGAGGCGAAGACGGTGCGTGCCGGAATCAGCACCCCTCACCGTCTTCTCGACGCACCCCGCGCACTCGTCCAGGCCCGCGCCGCGGCCAACCTCACGACGGCTACGGCGCGTATTCTCGAGTTCGACGCTCTTAGTGGTTCGACGATTCTGGCATCCGAGTCTGCCCGTGAGGCATTGATCGCCATGGCTGCGGACACCATCCCGGTGTTGACGGAACACGACCAGGCACACGGAACCGCACTGGCCGCGTCTTTGCGCGCCTATCTCGAGGCAAACGGCCAATGGGAATCGGCCGCAGCCGAACTCGGTGTTCATCGGCACACCCTCCGAGGCCGCATCGCACGCATCGAGGAACTGCTGCAATGCGACCTCGGGCAGGCCAGGGTCAGAGCCGAACTACTGCTATCGCTACTCGCCTGGGAGGGCCGCTGAACGCTCCTCCGCATGCACCGAAGCGAAGCTCGACGCACCGCGGACGAGTAGTTCGAGTTCGGCGTCGACCGTGCAGAGACGGGCGGTGTCCAGCGCTCCACTGCGGCTCACACTCGACATCAAAGCCGTGAACCGGCGCACCGCTTGCGGATTGGCGGCGGTCCACAGCTCGACGACCTCCGGAATACCTTCTCCGAGCGCTCCGGACACGAGGTCTGCGAAACGCGCCGTCAACCTGGCGTGGACGGCAGCGCTGCCCATGACCTCCCAATGCGAGGCACCGACGGCAACGTCGACGCCCCCGAGAACATCGCCCAGATCGAGAGCGTCGGAGAGTTCCCGATAGATCGCGGCTGCGGCCGCGGCCGTCGTATTCTCCTGCAGTGCAATGTCTGCCAGGGCGAGCGCTCCGAAAGACGCCTCGATGCGCTCGCTGGCCGACAAACCGTCGGTGAGTTCCCGCACCGGGGCTGCCCACCGATCGATGTCGGCGCGCGGGTTCACGGTGAACCGGCCGGCTGCTCCCGGACGACGCAACACCCAGCTCATTTCGGATTCCAACAACTGCTGCAAGCGATCGAGAGCCTGCAACTGCTCGGTGGCGCGCAGCTCCGAGTTCAAGATCTCGCGCCGAAGTTCCTCGGTGCCGAGCACTTCGCTGACCACTGCGTAGGCCAGAGCCGCTTCCGGACTGTGGACTCCGAGGTGTTCCTCGAGCCGGAACAGCACGCCGGGTCCGACGCGGTTGACCAGTTCGTCGACCACCGAGGTGATGATGATGTCGCGGCCCAACCGATGTGCGCGGACCGCGTCCGGTGCTGCCTCGACGACGGAGAGCGGGAAGTACTGCGGGAGACGATCGGCGAAGATCTGATTGTCCGGGACGGTCGACGCCCCCAATTCCGCCGTCAGCACGTTCTTCGACTGCGCCACCAGCACAGCAAGTTCCGGACGGAGTAGGCCCTGCCCGGCACGCGCCCTGACCGCCAGCGCCTTGGCGTCGGGCAGAGATTCTTCCAGTCGCTTCATGGCGCCCGCCGAGACGAGGTTCTCGATCAACCGTTCGTGCTGATCGAGTAGGGCGGGCGCGCGGTGCTCGGCCAGGCTGATCGCGAGGGTCTGATCTTCGCTGGCCTCGAGTACCGATGCGGCTACCTCGTCCTGGGCCGCCGCAAGTAGTTCATTGCGCGAGGTCGAGTCCAACTCTGCGAGTGCGATCTTGATGTTGACCTCACGGTCCGAGGTAGCCACGCCTGCCGCGTTGTCGATGAAGTCGGCGTTGATTCGTCCTCCGCCAGCGGCATATTCGATGCGGGCACGTTGGGTGAAACCCAGGTTGCCGCCCTCACCCACCACGGTTGCACGCAACTCGTCAGCGCTGACGCGAACTGCGTCGTTGGACGGATCGGCCGCGTCGACGTTGCTTTCGGTCGACGCTTTCACGTAGGTACCGACGCCGCCGTTCCACAACAGGTCCACCGGAGCACACAGGACCGCTCGGATCAGTTCCTGCGGGGTCAAGTTCTCCTCGGTGATTCCGAGGGCCGCACGCGCCTCGAGCGGAAGGCGGATCGACTTCGCGCTCCGCGGCCAGACGCCACCGCCCGGCGACATCACGGTGCGATCGAAGTCGTCCCAGGACGAGCGCGGCACGGTGAAGAGGCGAGCGCGTTCGGCAAAGCTCGTCTCGGTGTCGGGGTTCGGGTCGATGAAGATGTGGCGGTGATCGAATGCCGCGACCAAACGGATCTTGTGCGAGAGCAACATTCCGTTGCCGAACACGTCGCCGGACATGTCACCGATGCCCGCGACGGTGAACGGATCGGTGTCGACGTCGAGGTCACGCTCGGCGAAGTGGCGTCGTACCGCTACCCAGGCGCCGCGAGCGGTGATGCCCATCGCCTTGTGGTCGTATCCGGCCGAACCGCCGGAAGCAAAGGCGTCGCCGAGCCAGAAACCACGCTCGACGGCGATGCCGTTCGCGACGTCCGAGAACCGTGCGGTCCCCTTGTCTGCTGCCACGACGAGATAGGAGTCTTCACCGTCGTACTCGATTACTTCTGCCGGGTGTACCGCAGCGCCGTCGACGATGTTGTCCACCACGTCCAGCAAGCCGCGAATGAAGGTGCTGTACGACTCCTGCACCTGCGCCGGGGTTGGTGACGACGTGCCCCGAACCACGAACGCGCCCTTGGCACCCGAAGGAACGATCGGGGAATTCTTCACGCTCTGGGTCTTCATGAGGCTCAGGGCCTCGGTGCGGTAGTCCTCGTATCGATCCGACCAACGCAGGCCGCCACGGGCGACGGAGGAACTACGCAGATGAACGCCTTCGACATTGGGTGCGCTGACGTAGATCTCGCGGAAGGGAACGGTCTTCTGCGGGGTGGAGAGCAACTGCGAGTCGATCTTGAACGACGCGTACGGCAGCGGGTCGCCGGACTCACCACGCAGGTACCAGTTGGTGCGCAGAGTCGCCTGCAGGAACGAACGAACGCCGCGCAAGACGCGATCCTCGTCGAGAGTGTCTGCACCGTCGACTGATTCGTCGATGGCCGCCGCCGCGGTGGCCACTGCTGTCTCCCGCAATCCTGCTACGGCGGGATCGAAACGCGCAGTGAAGAGTTCGATTGCCTGCCGTACGAAGAGTGGCTTCGCTGCCAACACTCCGACGATGTAGCTCTCGGACAACCCGATACGAGCCTGAGCGAGGAAACGGCACGCAGCGCGCAGCAACTCTGCATCGCGCCAGGTGATGTCTGCTCGTCCGATCAGACTGGAGAATGCGTCCATCCGGGTCTGTCCGGCGATGACGGCTTCGAAGGCGTCCGCCATCTTCTCCAGCGCACTGCCGTCGAAGGTGCTCGGCTCGAAGGTGAAGTAGTGCGCCGAACCCAGAACGGTCGGAAGGGGGCGGTGCGTCGAAACTCGGAGTCCGAGGGACTCGAAGTTCTCGCACAGATCGGAGAGGGAGGGCTCTCCGGACGGCCACAGCACCACACAGGTCAGATCGTCACTGCTCAGGGCATCGCTGTTCAAGTCGTCGCCCTGACGGAAGACGAGTCGCTGGCCCGCTGCTGCCAATTCGGCGACCAGTTCGAGCGCCGGGTCACCGGATCGATCACCGCCTGCCGGTCTCGATTCTGCAGCTGCGGTCTTGGTCGCCGATGATGTGCTCGCCATTGAACACCCTCCTGGAAATTATTGGATCCGAACACTTTCCAGTGTTGCGTGGATCACCGGAAAGAGGTCGTGCCCGATAGGAGTACCAACCCCCATCGGGCACGACATTTCGGCAGTTGCGGTGAGCTCAGTCGCCCAACCTGATCGGAGCAAGCTCCTCGAACACGTCGCCGGGTCCGGGATTCTCGGCAGGCGCAGCGCCGCCGAGATGGTTGACGACGCCCCATACCGCGTTGATCGCGGTCTGGATCGCGCCCTCAGCCCAGCCGGCGGTCCACGACACGTCGTCACCGGCGAGGAAGATTCCCCGATGACGCGGTTCGAGATCATTCTGCACGAAGTGGGAGAACAGGCGCTCCTGGTAGCGGTAGTGCCCCGGAAGGTTCGCCTTGAATGCGCCCATGAAGTCGCGCTCGGTTTCCCACGACAGCGTCACCGGGCTCGAGATGATGTGGCTGCGGAAGTCAACGCCGGGGTAGATCTCTTCGAGAGAGCGCAGCATGATGTTCATGCGCTCGGTGGCGTCGAGCGCCAGCAGCTTCAGCGAATCGTCCGACCAGGTGTACGACAAGCAGATCAGGCCTGGCTTGCCCTCGCCTTGATCGAGCAGGTAGGTGCCGCGACTCATACGGTCGGTCAGTGTCATCGACACCGAATCACGGCCGGTCACGGGGTCCTTGTCCTTCCAGAACGGGCGGTCGACGAGAACGAACACCTTGGTCGAACCCATGTAGTGAGTTCGCTCGATCGCAGTCCAGTGGTCGATCGGGAACAGATCGTCGTCACACCTGATGTTGTTCAGCAGCATCCAACTCTGCACTGTCACAACGGCACTCGCATACGTGCGAATGAAACCTTCGGAGTCCGTCACCGTGATGTTGCCGGGCTCGGTACGCCGGAGTTCGGTGACGCGGGGACGCGTCTCACCGTCGTTGAGCGAAGCGACCGTAGTACCGGCAGGCCAATGCGCCATGTGCGCCGGGGCGCGGTTCCACAACCGCATCGGCAGCTGCTGCGATCCACCGACGATGCCGCGGTGGTCGTCGTCGGCGGCCGTGATGACCACACGAAGGATTTCGAGGATCGAGTTGGGGTAGTCGGTATCCCAACCGCCCGTACCGAATCCGACCTGTCCGAACACTTCCCGCATGTGGAAGGACTTGAAGTGCTTCGACGCGGCGAGGAATCCGTAGAACGTCTGGTCGTCGTAGCGCACCACGAGGTCGTTCCAGATCCGCTTGATTTCTGCGGTGTCGCGGTCACGAATGGCCTGCTGCAACGGAATCAGATCGGCATGCTCTTCGAGAGTGCGCTGCCAGGCCTGCGCCACCTCGGTGTAGATCGGCGGCAGATCCTCGAGAGTGTGCGCGTAGTGGCTCTCGCCCTTGAGATCGATGACGGTGCTCGGCGTGACCTCGGCAAGGGGATTGGGGAACTCTTCGGTCTGCAGACCCAGTTCGTTCAGGTAGTGGAACAACGTTGTCGACGACGGTGGGAAACGCATTGCGCCCATCTCGGCGACAACCCCGGGGTGCCCGTCGAACTCGACCGACCGCATCCGGCCACCGATCTGATCAGCTTCGTAGACAATCGGTTTGAGACCGATCTTGAGCAACTCGTAGGCCGCGATCATGCCGGAGAGTCCGCCACCGATCACGGCAACTTCGGTACCCAGTGCCAGATCGGGCACCGAGCCGAGTCCCGCCGGACTGGAAACGTAGTCGTCGTACGGGAACGGAAAATCCGGTCCGAACATCGTGAGGGGCGGCTGCTTGCCGGGTTCCGAGGAACTGTCCGGAGCTACTGGGATGGTCATCTACGGTTCTCCTTGGAGACAGTCGTGACAGGAAGGTCTGGATACAGATCGAGGCGTCGATCGTCGAGATGTGTATTGAGAGTGCGCGATTGCGCGACGGTGGCGGCGGCGATGTCCGCGAAGAGCAATTCCTGGTCGCCGCCGGCCCTCGCCAACTCGGCACCGTCGGGCGCGATGGCGCACGAGAGACCGCAGTAGGTCAGCTCGGTTTCGGCACCGCAGCGATTGACATAGGTGACAAACATCTGACTCTCGTATGCGCGGGCCGGAACCACTTGCTGCGCAATGTGTTCGTAAGGAGTCATCAAGCCTGTCGGCACGATGAGCCATTCTGTACCGGCGTCGGCGTGTGCCCGAACCGCTTCGGGAAACTCCACGTCGTAGCAGATCAACAATCCGCAGCGGATACCCTCGAAATCGAACCCGACCACCAAGGTCTCACCTGGCCGAAAGTGCTCACGGTCGAGCGTGCCGAACAGATGCGTCTTGCGGTAGTGCGCAAGCGAAGTGCCATCGCGGTCCACCACCTGCACGCTGTTGTAGACGTCTCCCCCGTCGAGTTCGGGGTAGCCGTAGACGACTGCGATGCCGGCACTTCGAGCAATCTCGGCGACGGAATCGAAGATAGGGCCGTCGGCCGGCTCCGCGCGTAGCGACACCAGTTCACCGATGTCGTAGCCGGTTGCGGACATCTCCGGCGTCAGCAGGATCTTCGCACCGGATGCCGCAGCCTCGCGGGCAGCAGTGTCGATTGCAGCGAGGTTGAACTCCACCGACGCAAAGGTGTCCGGGGTGGTGAGCGGACCTTGGAACAGGCCAACTCGAACTGAATCGACATGCATGGTGCGCTCCTTCAGGAGTTCCGTGACGCCAATTTTCGACGGTGTGTGTGACGGGGACAACTACCAGCGTGACGGGTGCCGCCAATCATGTCAACTCTTGTTTCCTAAGAATCAACATTCACGGATTCGAGTCTCACGAAGACGACGCGCGGGGCCCTTCCGGCAATGCCGGATTCAAGACCCACAGAACCTTCGCCAGAACCGAGCCTTCGGCCTGAAAACTATGGTTGTGCGTCGGCGTGAATGTGAAGGAATCGCCCGCCGCAAGTACGACGTCTTCGGCATCGACGGCCTCACCGTTCGGATCCGTCCGACCGCCCTCGAACGAGACCCGCAAGCCGCCCTCGAGCACGTGCACGAAGTTCACGTCGATCGGCAGACTGTAGAACTCCCGACCACTTCCGCCGCCTGGTTCCAGCTCGCCGAGCAGCACCTGAATTCGACGCTCGTTGGTAGGCGTGAGCAGGTACTCCGTCATCTTTTCGCCACCGAAGCTGATTTGCGGCATGGCGTCGGCGCGGACTACTTCACCGGCGGACGCATTCTCGAACAGGGATCCGACGGGGATCTCGAGCACCGCGCACACCTTTATCAGGGTCGCCACCGACGCGTTGACGTGATCGCGCTCGAGTTTCGAGAGATACCCCTTGGTCACACCACAGGCCTCGGCCAGGTCGTCGAGGGTCAACCGCTTCGATTGACGTGCCGCCTTGAGCCTCGCCCCGATGCGCGGTCCGACCGGCTCGACCGCTTCCTTCGCCTTGGCCACTGAACCCACTCCTTCACGACCGCCGTGTCCCTTTCAGGAAACAGGGGTTGACAACCGAGCCTCTTGAAGAAACCATACTTGCTCAGAGAGCTACATCACTGAAGGGCGCCCGGTGTGCGCCGAATCGAGAGCAGGGACCTCTGCACATGGCTACCAACAACCCCGGATCGTTCATCGGACCCGTCGACGCCACGCGCGTCCCCCGCTACGCCGAGCCGACCACCTTTGCGCGTCTCCCGCGCCTGGACGAGGTCTCGCGCGCCGACGTGACGATCCTCGGCATCCCCTTCGATTCGGGTGTCAGCTACCGCCCCGGTGCCCGGTTCGGTCCGGGCCACATCCGCGCTGCGTCGAAGCTGCTGCGTCCGTACAACCCGGCGCTGAAGGTCTCGCCCTTCGCCAACCAGCAGGTAGCCGATTTCGGCGACATCGGCGTCAACCCCTTCGACATCCAGGAAGCTCTCACGACGGTTCAGTCCGCCGTTACCGACCTGCGCGCCGACGGTTCCTCCGTGCTCACGCTCGGCGGCGATCACACCATCGCACTGCCGATCCTGCGTTCACTGGCCCGCGATCACGGCCCGATCGCCGTCCTGCACTTCGACGCTCATCTCGACACCTGGGACACCTACTTCGGTCAGCCTTTCACCCACGGCACCCCCTTCCGCCGCGCCAGCGAAGAGGGCCTGATCGACATGGAGCGCTCGCAGCACATCGGCATCCGTGGACCGCTCTACAGCGAGAAAGACCTCGAAGACGACCGCGTCCTCGGTTTCCAGGTGATCCGCAGTGACGACTACGAGGTCGACGGCGTCGCCAGCATCGTCGAGCGCATGCGTAAGCGCCTCGACGGTGGCCCGGTGTACGTCTCCGTCGACATCGACGTACTCGATCCCGCCCACGCTCCGGGCACCGGAACACCCGAAGCGGGCGGCATGACCTCTCGCGAATTGTTGAACACACTGCGTGGGTTGGTGGGACTCAACGTGGTCGGCGCCGACATCGTCGAGGTAGCGCCGGCGTACGACCACGCCGAGATCACCGGTATCGCAGCGGCCCACGTCGCTTACGAGTTGCTGTCGGTGCTCGCACTCAATCGCTGAAGCAGCACAACGCTATCCGTCGTGTGATGCATCTCGGGGTTCGCGGGAAGATCACGTTCCCGCGACTCCGAGACCAACACCTTCCAACCATCGGTGAACAGCGACTCCACGTATTCGGGTGTATGGAGCATGGCCCGATGGTGCTCGGTCGGCGACTCGTGAGGTGAGTGGCCCACGATCAGCAAATGCCCGCCGGGCGCGACCAGATCTCCGAGAGCACGGAACAATTCCCCGCGCGCGGGTTCGAGCATGTGGAAGAACTGCGCGGACACCAGATCGAACGAGCGCCCCTGCGGATCCCACTTCGTCAGGTCGGCTTCCAGCCATTCGATGTCGACGCCCTCGCCCTCGACGTGAGCCTGGGCGCGGCCGAGCGCAACCGACGAGATGTCGGTGCCGGTGACCTTCCACCCGCGACGCGCCAACCACAAAGCGTCGGCACCTTCGCCGCAACCGACGTCGAGTGCCGTGCCCGGTTCCAGGTCGGAGGCTTCGGCAATCAACTGTGGGTTGGGATTTCCGCTCCAGCGCGCGGGGCGTTCCTCGTACAGCGAGTTCCAGAACTGTGCGTCCGCCTTGGCGTACGGATTCTCGGTGGTATCGGAGTTTTCGTGGTGATTGTGGTGTTCGTGGCTCATGCACCCAGGATGAACGACCTTCCACAACTCACGCAACCATCTTTGCTGAAACAGCAACTTCTCCATTTCGACGCCCTGCTAACGTCACGTCGTGGCCGGTGGATTTCCCGTGTTTCGTCTCTACTGCAACTCAGCAGGCCCATACGTTTTGTGTTGTGCGCATTTCCCCGAGTTCACCGGTTCGAACTCGGACGAAGAGTTCAGCGTCCGGCAGAGCTTCGACCGCGCAGTCGAGAAGATTCTGCGCGATGCATCCTTCGAACCGACTACCTTGACTTTGGTCGGCGAGCAGCAGGGCTATCCCGTCGGAGACCGACTGTTCGATACGACAGTTCCGCGTACCGGAACCGTCTCGTACGCGTTCCAAGAAGCCGGACCGCCGTGGATCGTTCTCGGCCTTGATGTTTCGGCGGACGAATTCTGGTCCGAAATCGACGACGACGCAGACCTCCACGGTCTCGGCCCCACCTCCCCGTTGAGGTCAGTTCCAGCAACCGTGCTCACGGAGACCGGGTGGCCACGACGAAGTGACCTCGACTCCCCGTGAACTGAACCAGAACTCCAACCTTCGTGAAATCGAACAAAAATCCGCCCGATTTTCGTGAGGATCGACCGAGATGCCCGTCACGTCCTACGCCAAGATTTAGCGGTCACACTCGACTGCGCCCTCACGATTCACTCCCGGGCCCCGGCTCCTTCACGGAGGCACAATGAAACACCGCTCCTATTCGACGCTTGCCGCGACCGCGGGGCTCGCGCTCGTATTGTCGGCTTGCAGCTCGGGAGGCACGTCCTCGGGCTCCGGCGGCGGTGAGCCTCTGACTGACGGAACCTTCCGGTACGCGTTGCAAGGCGATCCGGGTGCACTCAACCCGATCATGTCCGGCTCTGCGGCAACCGCGGAAATTTCGAAGCTGGCGTACGACTCCCTGGTCTACCAAGATCCTGAAACCAGTGAATTCAAACCATGGTTGGCCGAGAAGTGGGAAGAAACGCCGACCTCCGCGTCCTTCACCATTCGTGAAGGCGTGACCTGTACCGACGGGTCGACGCTGACTGCACAGACCGTCGCGAACAACATCAACTTCGTAGCCGATCCAGCCAAGGGTTCACAACAACGCGGCACCACAGTTCCCATCGGCGCTTCGGCCACTGCCGATCTCGCCACCCGCACCATCACGGTAACCACTCCGGCGCCGACCCCGTTCCTCCTCCTCACCATCAGTCGCCTCCCGATCATGTGCGATGCCGGTCTCGAAGATCCGACCGCCTCGAACAACAAGTCGCTGGGCTCCGGCATGTTCGAAGTCACCGAAGTCTCGGCCAATGACCACTACACGTTCGAGCGTCGTGACGGTTACAGCTGGGGGCCCGACGACACCACCTCCGACACACCGGGTGTCCCCAAGACAGTCATTGCTGTCATGGCACCCAATGTCAGCACCGCAGCAAACCAGCTTCTCTCAGGCGAACTGAGCGCATCTCCGATCGCCGGTCCGGACAAGGATCGCATCGATGCCGCCAATTTCGACTCGGTCCAGCGCCCACTTCCCGCCGGTCAGATGTACTTCAATCAGATTGCGGACAATCCGACCAGCGATCCCGCCGTTCGAAAAGCTCTCGTCCAGGCTGTCAATCTCGCCGATCTCGCTGAAGTCATCACTGGCGGCCAGGGCACCCGTGCAACAAGTCTTGTCTCCGTCGAGCCCCGAGCCTGTGTGTACGACTCTGTCGCAGGCAACATTCCGGACTTCGACCTCAGCGCAGCAAAGGCAACACTGGACGCTGCAGGTTGGACCGCCGGCTCCGACGGCAAACGAAGCAAGGACGGAAAGCCGCTGACCCTCCGCCTCTTCTACGCTGCCGGCGAAGATGCGCGCAGCGCGGCAGCCGAGCTCACCCAGTCGGCATGGTCCGACCTCGGTGCGACCGTCGAGGTGACAGGAGCCGACCAGACCAAGGTTGTCGACGTCATGCTCAGTGGCAAGGACAACAACCAGTGGGACATCGCGTGGATCCAGATCAACAATTCGGTTCCCAGCGGGTTCGTCCCGTTCTTCTCCGGTCCTGCTCCGGCAGCAGGTAAGAACTTCTCTTCGATCAACAACCCCGCCTACGAAGCAGCCGTTGCCAAGGCATCCGGCTTGACCGGCGAAGCAGCGTGCGCGGAGTGGGCGGACGCCGAGTCACAGATCACCAAAACGGTGTCCGCAGTCCCGTTTGCAGATACGGTCTTGAGCTTCTACTTCAACAAGGCCGGACTCGCATTCGGTAAGACCTTCATCGGTTCTGCGTTGCGCCTCTACCAGTAGGCCGGTCGACCGAACGCGGTGCGTCAACGAGATACGTCAGATCATTGTGATCTGACGTATCTTGTTGCCACACCGATCGTCTCGTTGTCGAGTTCGACGTAGGTCAGCTGAGGAATGCTGGACGCAAGTTCACTGAAAGCCCACTTCGCGACATTCTCGAATGACGGACGGAAATCGAAAATCTCCGGCCAGACACCGCTCGCCAATTGCTCGGCACATCGATCGACGGACTCGTCCAGAGCGTCCGTGTCGACAAACCATCCACGTTCTCCGAGTTGGTCGTCCTCGAACGAGAACGCCACTCGCATCGTCACGCGAAATCCCTCGGCAGGCATCAGCGGCGGCAAGTTCTTCGCGTCCCGCACCGGTGCCGGAAGCCCCTGCCTCACAGCGAATGTACGACGGATCTCGATACTGAACATGCGCACCAAGGTATCAATGTTCATCACAATTCTATGAGCGGACCAATCGCGCAATCGCGTCGTTCGCTTCTTTGATCTTCGCGTCCGCCTCGGGCCCACCGGCAACAGCGGCTTTGACGACGCAGTGGCCGATGTGGTCCTCGAGCAGGCCCATGGCCACCGCCTGGAGGCCCTTGGTCATCGCCGACACCTGCGTCAGGATGTCGATACAGTACTTGTCCTCGTCGACCATGCGCTGCAGGCCGCGAGCTTGACCTTCTATGCGACGCAGACGCGCCAGGTAGTCGCCCTTGGCGGTGATGTAGCCGTGCGAATCTCCCGTGCAGCACACATCGCCGGTCGCATCACTGCTTTGGACACTGTTTGGAGCGCTGCTTGGCGCACTGCCAACTTCTGTCGCTTCCGACATTCGATGTCCTCCTGTTCGTCAACGCGTGACTTCGCAACAATTCTCGTTACCGGTGCGATGTGCGGATACTCTTCGACTTCCCTTGTCTTGCAGAGCAATCACTGTGCACATCGCCACGCACTTCGCTACTGCGCGAACAGATGGGTGCATGGCGATTAGCGATGCCCGTTTTCCCGCTGCTGCGAAACGCATTCGGTCTCAGTGCCCGTGGTGCGCGTGGTTCGCATGTTCGGACGCAGGTGGGGTCGCATTGTCGGCCGTCAGCGTGAATTCCGCCGTACGCACCACTCCGCCGTGCTTGAAGTCCAAAAACAACCGGTAATCCTCGGCGCTCGGCATGTTGGCGTAGAAGGTGATTGCCGGTCCAGCCGGCGTGACACCGTCACCGGGGTAGCCGTCCGGATGGACATGGAGATAGGCGAGGTCGGAGGCACGCAACGCGACCAGATGCCCGTATGCGGCAAGGTAGGGCTGCAAGTCCGTGACCGGGATTCCGTCACGACTGACCGAGAGCGTGAGCTTCGATGTCTGGCCGGCATGGGCCGCGCCTTCGAGGGAGACGGTATAGCCGTCGACCGTCGTGGCGGCAGTAGCGGCGGGCAACGGCCGAGGATCATAGGATCCGGCGACGCGCACATCCGCACTGAGCGTGATTCCGTCACCACCGTCCGGAGTGAAATCAGCAATTACTCGATAGTCTCCCGCATGATCGAAATCGACTGACACATGCCAGTTTCCGTTCTCGTCCAATTCGGGATGCACGTGCTGGAATCCGGTCAGGTCCAGACCGACCACGATCAGATGCAATTGCTTGTCGTGGGTGTCCGTGTACCGGATCAAGGGAGTTCCAACCGGATCCAGGATCCGGAACTGCAAGGGGACATGGTTGCCGACGGTCGCCTCCGACGTTGCCAATTCCAGTGTGTAGCCGTTGTCGCTGAACATCTTGCCCTCCAAAGTTTGGGTCGGCAGCACTTTCGTTGCCGTCTGCGTCAGGTTCTGCACTCCTTGACATCGAACCTGTTGCAATTTGTACCATACCCCCTAGGGTATGCAACGAACTACTCGAACACCCTGAATTCACTCGAAGGAGATCCGATGCGCATCTACACAGAGCGCCGGCCGAATGAGTTCCAAGAGCAGCATTTCCCCGTGCACCCCAACGAAGCGCTGCGCCGATGTCACCCAGGCCCGCTTACGACACCCCTTGACCACACAAGCATCACCTATACCCCGTACAGGTAAGGAACTCAGAATGTCCACACAACCGAAATCCACCCGTAAGTGGTGGGCGTTGGCGTTGATCGCCGCCGCTCAGTTCATGGTCATCATGGACACCTCCATCATCGGCGTCGCTCTCCCCCAGATGCAGAGCGATCTCGGCTTTTCCCAAGAAGGCCTGACCTGGGTCTTCAATGCGTACGTCATCGCGTTCGGCGGGCTACTCCTCCTCGGCGGCCGCCTGTCCGACCTGTTCGGCGCCCGCAGAGTGTTCTCCGCTGGTTGGCTGATCCTGCTGATCGGTTCCGTTGTCGCCGGTGCCGCCGGTAACGTCGCCGTCGAACTTGCGGGCCGTGCAGTCCAGGGCGCAGGCGCCGCACTCATCGCGCCCTCCGCGCTCACCTTGCTGATGATGCTGTTCGGCAGCACGCAGAAAGAGATGACCAAGGCGCTGTCCATCTACGGCGCTGCCGCCCCGGCCGGCGGTACGGCCGGCGTGTTCCTCGGCGGCGTCATCACCGAATACACCAGCTGGCCTTGGGTGTTCTACCTCAACATTCCCATCGCTGTCATCGCGCTGATCGCTACTCCCCTGCTGATGCCGAACGCACCGGCACGTACCGGGTCGATCGACTTCCTCGGCGCACTCGCTGTCACCGCAGGTCTTGCTGTCGGAGTCTTCGGCATCGTCAGAGCACCTGATGTCGGATGGGGATCCGGGCAGACATGGCTGGCGCTCGCCGTTTCGGCCGCTCTGTTGGGTGCATTCGTATTGATCCAGTCCAAGCGTCGGGAACCTCTGGTGCGTCTGGGAATCTTCAAGGCGCCCAACCTCGGTGCCGCGAACATCGCTCAACTCGTCCTCGGCGCCGCCTGGATACCGATGTGGTTCTTCCTGAACCTGTACCTGCAGCAAGTGCTCGGATACAGCGCCTTCCCGGCCGGTGCGGCGCTGCTGCCGATGACGATCTTCGTCATGCTCGGCATGGTCGTCGTGGCACCACGGGCCATGGCGCGCTTCGGCGCAAAAGCAATGATCGTAGCCGGATTGCTGGTACTGGGAATCGGTTTGGGTTGGATGTCGTTGATCCGGCCCACAGGCAACTTCTGGGTCGACGTACTGCCGGCATCGCTCGTGGCTGCCGCAGGTATGACGCTGGCGTTCATTCCCTCACTCGGTACGGCGATTTCGGCTGCACGCCCGGAAGAGGGCGGATTGGCTTCCGGCATCGTCAACGTCAGCTACCAGGTCGGCTCGGCTGTCGGCCTCGCGGTGATGACCGCGATCGCAGCAGTGTTCGGCGCTGATCAACTCGGTGACCTGACGGAGTTGACGAACGGTTTCTCCGCCGTGTTCCTCGGAGCAGCCGCCATCGCAGTGGTTGGCGCAGCAATCACCGCGGTCGTGATGCGGTCGACCAAGGTCGACGATCCTCGAACCGTTCAATCCACCGTCAATTCTTGACCAACTCCGGTCGTGGGTTCGGCCGGCTGTCACCAGCCGAACCCACCACCGGCGGAACCACTTAGGACTCGTTATGTCGCGCCTTGCTTCTCTCACGCCCACCACCGCTGTCGGTGCATCGAAAGACCTTCTCGCCGAACTCGTGAACCGTCACGGACAGGTCGGTGACATGGTCGCGGCGATGGCTCATTCGCCCGCTGTGCTGGGCGGCTATCTGCAACTCAGCCGGGCAATGAAGCGAGCGAAACTGAGCCGCAAGATCACCGAGCGAATCTCTATCGCTGTGCAGGTCCAGCAAGGTTGCGCTGTTTGCCTCGAAGCCCACGTCGCCGCCGCGCACGCCAACGGCGTCGAGGCGGACGAGATCGAGCGTGCCCGCGCGGGCACCTCGGCCGATCCCGCCATCGCGGCAATGATCGACCTCGGGCTTCGCGTCTATCGGGAGCCTGCCTCGATTTCAGACGAACACATCACGGGCCTTCGAGCGCACGGCTACGGTGATCGCGAGATCGCCGACGTAGTCGGAATCGTCGCCCTCAATGTCCTGACCGGAGCTTTCAATCTTGTCGCGGGAGTGAAACCAGATGAACCGGATCGCTAACTCCGCACCGGAACGGAACAGCCTGCGTCTGTTCTTGATTCGCGACTATCGCCTGCTCTTCAGCGCCCAGATCATCGCGCTGTTCGGCACCGGGTTGGCGACGGTTGCCCTGGGTCTACTCGCCTACGAACTCGCCGGACCGAGCGCCGGAGCCGTGCTGGCCACCGCGCTGACGATCAAGATGTCCCTGTACGTCGTGATCGCTCCACTCGCGGCGGCGTACGTAGGCCGGTTGCCGAGACGGGCTTTCCTCGTTGCCCTCGACGCCATTCGCGCAGCGGTCGTGATCGCATTGCCCTTCGTCAGCGAGATCTGGCACATCTACGTGCTGGTGGGCGTTCTCCAAGCTGCGTCGGCAGCGTTCACTCCCACGTTCCAAGCGGTCATCCCTGACATCGTGACCGACGAGGCCGATTTCACCCGCGCACTGTCGGCATCGCAGGTCGCTTACACGATGGAAAGCCTGCTCAGCCCTGTTCTTGCCGCGGTCGCACTGTCCTTCATGACATTCAACCTGTTGTTCGTCGCCACCTCCGTGGGCTTTGCGGTCTCGGCACTGCTCGTGCTGGCCACCCGAATCCCCAACGCTCGCCGAAGTACTCACCGCAAGGCGTGGGATCGGATCGCGTCGGGGGTGCGAATCTTCGTGACCACGCCGCGACTGCGCGGCATCATGGCACTCAATCTCGTGGTGGCAGCAGCCGGATCGATCGTGGTGGTCAACACCGTCAACTACGTCCGCGACGAGCTCGGTGGAACCCAATCCGACGTGGCGTGGATGCTTGCCGCGTCAGGCACCGGCACGTTGGTGACCGCGCTGCTTCTTCCACGCGTTCTCGACAGAACCGCTGAACGCACTGTGATGACAGCAGGTTCCGTTGTCTTGGTCGTCAGTGCCAGCGCGGCAGCAGCCCTCGCCGTGGCCGGTGTATTCACGTGGATGCTCACTGCCGCAGTGTGGGCACTCGTCGGCGCCGGGATGGCCATGATCGTCACTCCGACCGGAAAAGTACTTCGGCGCTCCGTCGAACCCGCAGGTATACCGGAGGTATTCGCCGCCCAGTTCTCCCTGTCACACCTCGCCTGGCTTGTCACCTATCCGATCGCCGGATGGGTTGGTTCGAGCGCGGGATTTGCGGTCACCTGGAGCATCCTTGCGGCGCTTGCCGCAGTGGGAACCGTTGCAGGATTTGCACTTTGGCCTCGGGAGACAGTTGCTGAATTGCCCGGACAGGCGACGTACGAAACCACGCGAGGCGAATGCACCTTGACGGCTGCCCAGTGCGCGTGCGCTCGCACCGTCTGACGTCGACGGTCCGACTGCCCCCGACAGGGCTACAACGAAAGTGGTGGTGCAGCCATCGCCTGCACCACCACTTTTCACTCAGCTCACGTCGGCATACTTCCTGGGATTTGCGTCGAACCGAGGTCCACATCCCCTGCAGCAGAACCAGTACCGATTACCTTCGAAGTCACGAAACAGGCCTTCCGCTTCGGCACGCACCTTCTCGATCACGCTGCCGGGCATGACCCGACATTCGACGAGTTCACTACTGCCAGCGGTGAGTAGGTCTTTACCACCGGTCGACATCGCCGAACCGACAGCGCCGACATCGCCTTTGGCGTCAGACTTCGGGGTGTTGCCACAGCCACAACTGCTCATTGGGATTCCTGTTCTTTTGCGGGACGGATGTGGCCCGCAAGCGAGCCCGATACAACCGCCAGTATACCCCCTATAGGTATATTTTACTGAGACTGAGGGTGCGTTCAGTTGACATCTCGCCGTATAAACCGTTGCAGGATAGGGAATATACCGTCGCTGGATCCCCGCTCGTCTGCAGCATCATGACACAGTCAACCCTATACCTACTGGGGGTATAGGGTAGGTCTGGCATCGACCATCCATGTCCGCGAGGTCGTCGGCGAAGAGGAGCAATGAAGAATTGGAAAGCAATCGGCAGCAGCCGATTCGCCGTAGTTGGAGCTTTGCTGTTGGTCGGCATGCTATGGGGAAGCTCGTTCCCCCTGGTTGCTGTGGCAGCACCAACTCTCGGCGCCGTCGGCACGACGCACGGCCGCTTCATTGTTGCAGCGTTGGTTCTCGCGCTGACAACTGCTTCCAGCAGATCGACCTGGCGCGCGGTCGGTCATCGGTTTCCTGCATTCCTACTGCTGGCTGCCCTCAACGTCGCTGGGCCCCTGACACTTGTCGCAACTGCGATCGTCGGCCTCAACTCGTCGACGGCGTCGATCCTGAATGCCACGACTCCGATGTTCACCGTATTCGTCGCCGCTTTCTGGCTTCGACAAAAGATCACCTGGCGAAAACTCTCGGGGGTCGCGATCGGCATCGTCGGCGTCTCGGTGCTTGTCGGCGGAATTCCGTCAGCGATCGACAGTCGCGCAATGCTGGCCATTGGCGCATCTTTGACCGCGGCGCTGCTGTACGCAGTCGGAGGTGTCTACGCACGAAAGTCGTTCCAGGACACTCCACCCCTGACGCTGGCCCTCGGCCAACAACTTGCCGCGGTCGCCCTCTTGGTGCCGGTGTCCGCCGTCGCTCCCCCTCCGGGGCCCATAACCGTCGGCCCACTCATCGCCGTGGTAGCCCTGAGGCTGGGGGCTACCGCCGGTGGCTACCTGGTCTACTTCTGGATAATTCGTCAGGCGGGTCCAGTCGCGGCATCGGCCGTCACTCTTCTCGTTCCGATTTCGGCATCAGCCATCGGAGTGCTGTGGTTGAACGAGCCTGTTACCTTCGCGCTCGTTGGCGGTCTTGTCATCATTCTTGCCGGAGTCGGCTTGCTCCTGGATCTTCCGCCGACGCGAGATCCATTGCGCAGGGTTGCCCCGGACCGGGCGGCTAGCGCGGACAAACGGCCGGTCAGCGGCTGATCGGAGCCGTCCAAAGTCCGACCAGCGCGTCGACGAGGTCGGTCGTGAAGTCCTCCCATGACGTGACCGCGTCCGGCCCCTCTTCGGCAAGCGTGCGCTCACGTTCGGCGAACATGTGCACGATCGCATTGCGTCCGATGTCCGCGCGGGCGCGTCGAACACTCATCGGCATGTCGGCCAGACAGTCAGAGAGTCCCCGAAGCGTCTCCTGCAGGGTGGGCGAGGCCAGTACCTCGTCGTAGACGATTTTCCGCAGGACCGGGTCGGTGAGAATCTGTGCACTGAACCGCGCGTACCAAGTCGGGCCACCCATTTCGGCGTAGTGATCGGTCGACGCCCGAACCAGACACGAAATCCAGTCACGAACGTTTGTGGACCCTTCGATCTCACACAGCAGTTCGCCACGCTTCTTCTCGACCTGCTGGGAATGCTTGTTCACGATCGCGCGGACCAGATCGGTCTTGGTCCCGAAGTGGTATCCGACGGCTGCATTGTTGCCCTGACCCGCCGCTTCACTCACCTGGCGGTTCGAAACCGCGAAGACACCGTGCTCGGCGAACAACTGCTCGGCGACGGCGAGAATGCGGTCTCGGGTTGCAGCAGAGCGCGCGGAATTTGCGGCGCCGCCGACGTCGGCCGACGCGTCCTCAGTCCTCGTAGTCATGGGCACCATCATCCTCGACCATCCGAAGCTGCTCGGCACCGGAGATATTCGTCACGATCGGAGGCGCACCCTTCCGTTAAGTCAGTCACTTGATTTAACTTTAGTTCAATCAACTGACTTAAACCATTATTCGTTCTTCCTCCGATGGAGTTACCGCAATGTCGTCAACCACTTCTCCACCACCGACAACGCCGCCACAGACAACGAAGTCGCCAGCCACCACCGCAGTGGTGGCTGTTCTGGCGTTTTCCGGCATCGTCGTCTCGCTCATGCAGACGCTGGTCATCCCGATCATCCCGCATCTGCCCGAGTACCTGAACGCGCCGGCGTCCGATACCGCGTGGGCTGTGACCGCCACGCTGCTCGCAGCTGCCGTCGCCGTCCCAACCATGGGCCGCTTGGGCGACATGTTCGGCAAACGGCGTCTACTCCTGATCAGCATGGCGCTGTTGGTAACCGGTTCGGTGGTCGGAGCACTCAGTTCGAGCGTTATCCCCCTCGTTGCCGGCCGAATCCTGCAGGGCCTTGCTGCCGGCGTCATTCCGCTGGGCATCAGCGTGATGCGCGACGTGCTTCCGCCCAAGAAGCTCGCCGGCGCTGTTGCGATGATGAGCGCTTCACTGGGAGTCGGTGGCGCTCTAGGTCTTCCGATCGCGGCTTTGATCGCCGAGTACGCCGACTGGCACGTCCTGTTCTGGGCGTCAGCCGTGCTCGGCGCTCTTGCGGCCGTTCTTGTTGTCGTCCTGGTCCCCGAATCGACGGTTCGCACAGGTGGCACGTTCGACTTCGGCGGGGCAATCTCGCTCTCAGCCGCCCTCATCGCTCTACTACTGGCCATTTCCAAGGGTGGCGACTGGGGTTGGACGAGCACGCTCACGCTTTCCCTGTTCGGCGCCGCGATCCTGATATTCGGATTCTGGGCTTGGTGGGAACTACGCACCCCCAAGCCGCTGGTGGATCTACGCGTATCCATCCGCCGCCAGGTGCTCTTCACCAACCTCGCATCGATCGTGTTCGGGTTCGCGATGTTCGCCGCCAGCATGGTCTTTCCCCAGGTAGTCCAGTTGCCTGAAGTCACTGGTTACGGCCTAGGCGGTTCGATGCTCACCGCGGGTCTGGTCATGGCTCCCTCCGGCATCATCATGATGCTGATCTCTCCGCTGTCCTCACGTATCACCAATTCGCACGGCCCCAAGGTGACGCTCATGCTCGGCGCCGTTGTCGTCGCAATCGGTTACGGCATCGGCATTTTCGCCATGCACTCGATTTGGGAACTGATCGTGATCGCCGTGATCATCGGCGCCGGTACCGGTATGGCTTACGGCGCGATGCCCGCTCTCATCATGGGGGCTGTTCCTCCGTCCGAGACCGGTGCAGCCAACAGCTTCAACACCCTGATGCGCTCCCTCGGTACATCATTCGCCAGCGCCATCGCGGGTGTCGTCATCGCCCAGATGACCATGTCCATCGGTGGGGCAACGCTGCCGTCGGAGAACGCTTTCCGCGTCGTCATGGCCCTCGCTGCCGGATCCGCCGTCGTCGCACTCGTCCTGGCCGGTTTCCTCCCTCGGTTCAAGGGCTCCAACTCCCGCAAGGAGATTGGTAGCCAGCACACCGATACGTCCCCGACCACGTCGAAGGAATCCGTTCCGACACACTGAGCCAGCGCGCAATACACACTGCGCTGTACACACAGCCCGGCCCCGGCGGAGTCCAACTCCGTCGGGGCCGACGCGTTTCACACATTTTGCTGTTGATACACCTGCGGACGACAGTTTCGTGACATGCTCCGTTGAGATGGGTGCTCGTTCGATACTCGGGGAAAGGATGCCGCGATCGCCGCTCCTCGTGCTGACGTAGCCCTTGCTGTCGCCGCCGCTGCCGTCCTGGGCATAGGCGTCGGTGTCCTTCTTGCCGATGTCGTCGCCGGCCTGGCTGCAGGTGCGGGTGCTGCGGTGGTATTTCGGTTTGCTCTTCGGATGATCAATACCCGAAAGTGAGCGTTTGCCGAGGGTCCTACTTCAGGACACGGATCGCCGAGCCCGGAAGGATTCCGCTCGATGGCGGATAGATCGACGTTGCCCCGTTGAAGAACATGTGAGCGGGAGTCGTGGATACCGGCAGCAGGTCGACGTCCTTGAACAATGCCCGCTCACTTTCCTCCCAGACCTTGCAGGACTCGTCACCGGGAAGAAGCGAAGCCTCAGTGGACAATTCGATGTACTTCTTGTTGTCGAGGGAAGCGAAGTTCACTCCTTCAGGCTTCGGTGGGCCGGTGAAGTACTTCGCAAAGATACTCGGCGTATCGCTCCCCAGCGTCAAACCGATGGAAACGTCCCACGACGACAGGTCGGTGGTGCTGAATGTGTTGGCGATGACAAAACTGTAGTCGCCGCCGGTCAGTTTCACTCTCGCGCCCAGTCCTTCCCACTGTGTTGCCACGTATTCCGCGGCGGCAGAGTTCGTATCGCGTGAGTTGTTGAAAATCACGTTGAGGGCAAGCGGTCGACCGTCCTTCGTCAGGATGCCGTCGGGACCCGCCTTCCAACCTGCGTCGGACAGCGTTTTCTTTGCTGCATCGACGTCGAAATCGGGGATCGTCCCTTCGACACTGTTGTAGTCGCAGGCAAGGGGTTCCGAAACCGCGAGGGCGCGTGCGCGGGTTCCTTTACCGCCGGTGGTGATCTCGGTGTAGTCGTCCAGGTCTACTGCCTGCACGAGGGCCTGCCGTACAGCACGGTCTGCCGTGGGTAGGGCCGCGAAATGATTGAAGATGAACTCGCCGGACAACGTGGTGTAGGTCTTCGAATCCAGACCCGCGGCCAAGACTCGTTCCTCGTCCGAACCGGTGACCGCTGCGGCATTCACTCCGCCGGTGAGAACAAGATTCGCCGTCGTACTGGGATCGGTGACAATCTTGATCGTCACTGTCTTCGGCACTCCGAGAGTGTCGGAAGTGGTCTCGCCGTTCGGACTCCAGGTGTAACCGTCGCGGCGTTCCATCGTGATGTGATCGTTCGGAACAACTTCGGTGACCTTGAACAGACCCGTTCCGTTACTACTCGAACGGATGCTGGCCGGATCTTCGAGCGTCGCAGCGCACGGAAGCCGCAACGCGCCGATTCGAGAGAGTAGGAAGGGCGCTGGCTCGGCGGTAGTCACCGTCAGTTCGTCACCGTCCGCTGAGGCCGAAGTCGACATCGGCACAGTGGATCCGCGTAGCGGTGAAGCGTTTTCAGGATCCATGACCCAGTTGATGTCATCGGCCGCGGTCTGTGCGGTGAAGGAAGTGCCGTCGGCACAAGTGATGCCCTTCTTGAGCACGAACTTCAGCGTGTTCCCTTCTTCACTCCAGCTCTCCGCCAGATAGGGACGCACAGTGCGTGTTTGCGCGTCGATGTCGATCAACGAATCGTACGAGTACGCGTTCACGATCTGAGTCGACGTAAGGTTGGTGATCAGAGGGTGCAGATTTCCGGGATCGGCGTTGATGACAGTCGTGAAACTGCCGTCCTTTGCATACTCACCGACTGAACCTTCGGGACTGGATGCGCCGCCACACCCGGCCAGGGTGAAAACGCCAACGCTGATAACTGCTGTCGCGGAGACAGAACGGGCTTTCATACGAGCCGCCATCTACTAGGAGTTGCCATGGCGACAATCGTGCGGGACTGACGTGGTCTGTATCTCGTTGAAGTTCCCCATACAGTCGGCCGTACTCTGTTCGATTGTCACTATCGACCGGACAAGCGCAGACGCTAAGTACGACGCTGCCGTTGACGGTGATTCGCGACGTTGATTCGGTTGCCGCACAACGCCGGCATGCAGTATCGGCGTCGCCCTCCCCTGCTCGTATCGACAAACACCCCGTTGCACGTCGGCGATGCGCATGGACGGAATCGTTCGTACCCCAATGTGCGCAGAGTCCCCAGCAACGAGTATCCGATCAACAACCTGAGTTCACCCGCGAGATCGATTGTGTTGTCCGGTACTGCATTCCACCGATAGCCGTTCTGGGAATCTGGCGTAAGTCGAACGTGATGCGGGACGGCCTGGAGAAGTTGATGAGTGCGATCGACTAGTTCGCCGGCAGTCGGAGCATCGAGAACCGAACGAATTTCCTCTCTGAGCCCCTGAACGTCCGCAAGTTCACCGCTGGTCGGCCCGCGTCCGTTGCGGAGTGCGTCCGGCGAGAGTCCGTGTTCACTCAGTAGATCCCGAAGCGTCTGGGAGTCTGGCAACGCGTCACCAGCCTCCACCCACACTCGGGGTGAGGTGTTGACCAGGTCCGTCGCAAACGACGCACCGGATACGTAATCGTCTAAAACTACTTGCATCCCTTACCTCCCTGCTTTACCGTAATTGAATAACCTAACTTTACACCTTACGGAGGCGGCGGGATGGAACACTGCGCAGACCACGGACTGCCCGAGATACTCCTCGACACCCACAACCGATTACGCCGCGCCGGCACCGTGGCGTCGGGGACACCCGTCGTTGCAGCCGAGCTCTACTGGTCGATCGGAGCGCTCGCCCAATGCCTGACCGCGATGGACGAGGTCATTTCACAACTGGGAATCAACGCCCAAAAGCAGTTGCGAGCTGGAAAGTTCGATGTCCAGAGCGGACCGTTCGAAGGACAACCCGACGCTGCCCTGCTCACCGCAGTTCTTGCGCTCGCCCGAGCATCGAGCAGTTGCGAACCAGTTCAGACGGCAATCGGCAATGCCCAGATCGCGGTGAGCGATCTCGTCGTCGCGAGGACTACCAGCGCCTGACACTCGGGCGGGCCACCCGCCCCAGTAGAGACTGTATGGTTGGTTTTCGGCATCCGCCGAGAGCGTCGAACAGCAGGGACCGGGTTATCACTGTGAGTACAGGGACATCAACGATCTACGAGGACAGGACCGTCCGGATCGACGATCAGGGCGTCACGATCCGCCACTACTACTTCCCGTTTGTCAGCAAGTTCGTCCCGTACTCGCAGATCGAATCCGTCGACCTCGGAGTCATGTCGTGGCTGAGCGGGCGCCTACGAATTTGGGGAACAACAGATTTCAGCTCGTGGTACAGCCTGGATCTTTCACGTCCGTGGAAGGAGACTGCGGTGGTACTCACCCTCACCGGCCGTGGAGCACCCTCGTTCAGTCCCAAAGACGCAGACCGAGTCGACGCCGAAATCCGCAGTCGCATCGGATCGCACGCCGCGGACTGACTAGCGGAACTCGGATTCGACGGTGACGATCTCACTCCAGTCGGTTCGATCGAACAACCGCGCCAGCGCAGTGAACAGAACTTCCGGGTCGACGACGCTCTCGGGTGAGTGCACACCGATCCGATCCGAAATCGTTCCGTCGGCGAGCCGGGACACCACCTGAGCAAGGCCGAGCGCCAAGGGGATTCCGGTTGCACCGGCCATGTCCGACAGCAACTCCGACACCGGTGAATCGTCTGCAATCCGGGCCACGACGCGCATCTCTCGACCTTCGAGCGCCCCTGTCGCCGAGGCGAAGAACAACGGCAGGGATCCGTGGCCGGCGCGCGTGAGCATTCGAGGCGCAGCGCGGATCATCCGTCCGAGCGAAGGCTTGCCCAATTCTTCGGCGGCCGAGTCGAGATCGATTCTCCCCTTGTCGATGTCGGCGCGGAGAACGTCGAGAAACGCCACGGTTTCCGGTGTGATGACCATCAGATTTGCCGAATGCCCCGCCGGATTGATGGTCCGATGAAACATCACCGGCTCCGGATGCCCGACCACGTAAGCGTTCCCCCGACGTCCGCCGGGCAGTTCGAGTGCGATGGAACGCAACGGTTCTTCGTTGACGATTCGCCCCGCACGAACCACCGGAACCTGGCCGCTGATCTGTTGCATCCAGTGAACGGCGGCTGCACTCAATGTGTCCACCGACTCGTCCTCGCCCTCGACATCAACCGGCCAGGCTGTATACAGATCGTCGACCACGTCCAATCGCGAGACTGCCATCGCGGCCAGGAGGTTACTCATCCCGGGACTTGCGCCCATGCCGACTACCGCACAGATTCCGGCTCCCCTCGCGGCACAGTCCAATTCCAGCATGTCGACGGCCGGCTCCCAGTCGTCGCAGATGTCGAGATAGTGAGTCCCGGTCTCGATCGCTGCCTGGAGAATGCCGACGCCGAAACGGAAGAACGGTCCGACTGTATTGACGACCACGTCTGCGCCGTCAAGCAATTCACGTAGCGTGCGACCGTCCGTGACGTCGATGCTGCGCGCCTCGACTTCCGCTGACGCCTGCGCCAGTTCAACTGAAAGACGCTTCGCAGCATCGATATCGCGATCCGCGACTACTACCTTGCCGATTCCCGGCAATGTTGCGGCCAGACGAACTGCTGCCGAGCCCATGGCGCCGGCACCGCCCAGTGCGACAACCGTGATTCCGTCAGCCATGAATTCCCTCCAAAAATGCAGTCTGATCCGCTAGATAGCCGGGAGCGAAGATCGAACGGGGAGCAAGAACGGCCACCAGAGCCGACATCAATTCCGAGTCTTCGAGGTCCTTCTCCACAATCGAGTGAGTGGCGTCGGGGTACTTCTTGACCACCAGTTGCCCTGGCGAGTCGAGTAATTCGCGGTACACCCTTTCGGTATCAGCCACGTCGACGTTGACGTCTTGTCCGCCGATGATCAAGAGCACCGGAACCTTCACGGTTTCGAGATCGGCTCGCGCATCCGAGAGGTAGTTCTTTCGGATGAAGTTCCACCGGTCTTCGGTGAGACCGTCGGCCTCGCCGGAGGCCACGAGATCGTCGAACGATGCATCACGGGCCAACTGATCCAAGTTCTTCGCACGATCGACCCGCGCTTTCTCGAACTCGTCGGCCGACGCATTTCTCTCGGAAAGTTCGGCTAGGGTATTGAATTCGCCTTGTTGGAGCCAGTTGATCGCGGGACCCACGGCAATGACGAACGCTACGTCCGGGTCGAGGTTCACCACCTTAGGCATCACCCACCCTGCCTGGCTTGCACCCCACAGACCGATCCGAGACGGATCGATATCCGAACGTCCCCGCGCCCACTCGATTGCCGCTTCCGTTTCTGCCGCGCGATCGTCCATGCTCTGGTCGAGCCAATTGCCCGGTGCCCCATTCACCCCCGGCTTGTCCCAGGAGAGTGACGCGTACCCCGCCTTTGCGAACGCCTCCCACACCGGTCGATAGAACGTCTCATGTGTTGCATCGACCGGGCCGTCTCCGTGGACGAAAACCACGAGCCCGAAGGGACCGTCACCGTGTTCGGGCAGTGCAAGGAGTCCCTGGAGCGGCACCGATCCCCCGGTGATCGTCACTTTTTCCTCTCGGATGTCATAGGTGTTCTGGTACAGCGTCCAGCCCACCAGAGTCGCGATCAGAACAACGACCACCGCCAGGGAAGTAACCATCCACCTGCGTAAACGAGGCTTACTCTTGCCCTCGCTCATCGATTCCGCTGCCATCTTCCCGCCCTAACGTACGAATTTGAAACGATCGTATTACATTCGATAGTACAGTTGTGGGCGAAGATGTCGAGAAGCGAGGAAAGGACATGGCGATGACCGACAGGGACGTCGAGGTACCCACGAGGATCTTGATCGAGGGACTACTGCGCACGGACGGAACTGTCGACGGACGCACCCTTTATGCCACCGCCGACGCCCTCGGCAAAACTGATCAACAGGTTCGGCTGTGCATCAAGCGGTTGGTCACCGAGGGGAAGTTCACTCAGGAAGGTCGCGGGCGACAGGCCACGCTACGAGCAACGCCGAAAGCCCTGCGCGAGATGGAACCCGACGTCGAATTCGTTCGGCTGGCCTATCGACAAGACCGCGACACTGTGACGCCGTGGGACGGGTACTGGCACCTGGCCGGATTCGCAATTCCGGAGTCGTCACGGAAAGGGCGAGATGCGCTGCGCACCAGGGTCGTTTACCTCGGCGGCGCGCTCGTCCAGGGCGGTCTGTACGTCTCGCCGCACGCCTGGGAACCGTATATTCGCGATGCGGCCGCCGAACTCGACGTCGAACAGCACCTGTCTTCTCTCACCACTCGAGATCTGAAAGTGGGCACTCTCGAAGACCCCGTGAAGATTGCCGCGCAGTTGTGGCCACTGGACCAGATCGCTGACGGATACGAACGGCTACTCGACGTAGCGACCGCACGCCTGCACAAACTGCAGAACAGTCCGGGTACCGATGCTGTCACGATGACCATCGAACTCGCGGCGGAATTCACGCGAGCCATGGAACCGGATCCGCTGTTGCCGCCGGAACTACTGCCCACCAACTGGATCGGCACGAGGGCTCGGTCGATCACTGCGCAGTGCTGGACGCTTCTGGCACAGGTGGACGGTGCCGACGAATTGCCGTCGCTGTTCCACCTGTACGCAGATGCAATCGGTGACGATCAGGACGCAAGCGTGCGATGACGGGGCGGCAGTCCGAAACGCCCGAGAACCTCGTCGACTGCGGTGGACGGTGTGACAAGTCCGCGATCCTGAAGCCACGGAATGGTGCTGTCCACCAGATGCTCGAGCGTGCGAGGCAATGCGAGAGGCAGCAACGTAACGCCGTCGGCGACCTCCGCAGCTCGGATATCGGCGATCAAACTGCCGAGACCGGAAGGCGTTCCGACGTAATGAAGCGAAACGGGAACCCGCGGCGAGGTCAACGCGCTGTCCAACTGCGCAAGCTCCTTACGAGCGGAGCGAGCCTCCGGCGCGATCAGAATCTCGAGATCGACCAGCACTGCGACGCTGTCGGGATCGCGTCCTTCTTCAGCGACGGCAGCGCGTATCCGTGCGCGTTCGAGCTGTGCCTCACGCAGATCCGCAGCGCGAATCCGAACCACATTGGTAGGGAATGAAGCCAAATCGAGAGCCTTTTCACCCTCGGTGAGGTCCACCCAGTAGTCGCCGCCGATGATGGGCAGGTTGCCGGGTGCGCCCTCAGCGGCCGGATGGTGACCGGATCCGGTCAACTCGACCGCTACGTGCAGAGAATGCGAAGCGAGTGAAGACATGTGAGACCTCCGAAAATCAGAAAAGTATGGGATGAGCGAGACGAATCGTCAGCTCGAACACATTCCTGAAGAGGTGCGGCACAGATCGACATGGCGACGGCACCACTGACCGAGAGTGATGCTCACTCTCGAAGGGGTGGCGGGAAAATCCGCTGGTGCCATGGCTGCCATGCTAGTTGTCCGTTCGAGTTTTCGGGGACCGAGCTCAGCTCAGACGCACTCGGCTGCGCCGGCATTGTCGTCTGCGGCTCCGAGGAAGGGGCGGGTCTCGGGCACAGGGTTCCACGCACCTGCCGTCTTCGCGTACTTCCAATCACGCTGATTCGAAACCAGGATGTTCACGGCGTCGACCAACCGCGTCACGTCGTCCGAGCTGCTACCGAGGCCGAGGCTGGCGCGAACTGCACCGCCGGAGAGGCCGAGGCGCGCGAGAACCGGATGTGCGCAGAAGCGACCGTCGCGAACTCCGATGCCGTGCTCGGCGGAGAGGAATGCGGCGATCTCGCCCGCTTCGAATCCGTCGACGGTGAAGGTGACGATTCCGACGGCGTCGGGAGCGTCGTTCCACAGTCGCACGAGTGAGACGCCCTCGATGGCGGACAAGCCGTCAGTGAGCTGGGCGGTGAGCGCCTTCTCATGCTCGGCGATCACGTCGAAGTCCAGGGCGTGCAGGGTTTCGCAGGCGGTCGCGATGGCTGCCGCACCGAGCACGTTGGGGGAACCCGCCTCGTGGCGTGCGGGCGCGCAAGCCCACTCGGTGGATTCGATGGTCACCTCACGCACGGCGCCGCCGCCGGCGAGGTACGGCTGAGCTTCGTCGAGCCAGTCACGGCGGCCGACGAGAACGCCGGCGCCGAAGGGCGCGTACAGCTTGTGGCCCGAGAACGCTACGTAGTCGACGCCGCATTCCTGCAGGTCGATGCGACGGTGGGGAGCCAACTGAGCAGCGTCGACGAGGATACGTGCGCCGCAACGGTGAGCGATGTCAGCCAAACGTGCAATCGGCAGGATCTCACCGGTCACGTTGGAGGCCCCGGTGATTGCGAGCAGCGCGGCAGGCTTGGTGCACAGTTCACCGATCAGACGCTCGATCGTTTCTTCGATGGTGTCTGCGGCGGTGACGATACGAGCGTCGTTCCACGGCAACAAGTTTGCGTGATGCTCGACGTCGAGGACGACGGTGCTGCCAGGGACGCACTGTGCAAGCAGGTTCAGCGAATCGGTGGTGTTCCGGGTGAAGACGACAACCTGATCGTCGGCACAGTTCACGAAACGAGCAACGGATTCACGAGCGTTCTCGTAGGTGAGCGTGGAGATCCGGGACGCGTAGCCGGCACCGCGGTGGACGCTGGCGTATGTCGGCAGCAACTCGGCGATACGGTCGGTGACCTGGGCCAATGCCGGCGCACTCGCGGCGTAGTCGAAGTTGGCGTAGGAGCATTCGCCACCCTGAACCAATGGAACCTGCAGGTCGGAACCCGAAACCTTGGCAATCGCGGTGGTGCAGCAGGTGTCGGCACTCAATACAGCAGTCATCGAAGACAATCCTCACGTTCAAGGACTCGTTCGTCGGGAGATGGCCCCGGAAGAGTCCGCGCTTGCCGCATTCGTTTTCGAACGCAGCCGGGTCGTCACCCGGAGCACCCCACCGCGGAGGAGGGTTGCCGACCAGCAAGCCGGGGCTGAACACTGGTACTCGTGACCTGGCAACGAGGATGGCAGGAACCTCCCGTGCTTGTCAAGACGAAGCCGCGAAGATCTCCGTCAGGGCGCGATGGTCCGGCAAGCAAGGTGGAGCGCGAGTCTCGTTTCCGGATCTGCGAGATCCACCGAGAGAAGGCGCTGAATTCTATCGATCCGACTCGATACGGTGTTGCGGTGCAACCCCATTCGGGTTGCGGTGTGAGCCAGAGACGATTCTTCGTCGAGGTACGTCGACAGAGTCTCGAGCAACTCTCCATTGGAATCGCGTAGCGGTGCGAGCAATGCTGCGGCCGCAGGCTGGAAGGTGTCGGTTCGCGTCCACGCCAGCAGCAACTGCGCCAGCCCGAGGCGGTCCACGTGCAGGAATCGACCTGTTTGAGATCGGGAACCGGCGAGCCGAGCGGCATCCCCGGCCTCCGACAGGGACGAACCGATTCCAGCCGGACCGTCGTGTGCGCGTCCCACACCTACCCAGGTCTCCATCGTGGGTTCCAACCTGGCCTGAGCTGCACGGATGCACTCGGCGATCCTGGTGATCGCCTCCGGTCGCGGCTCGCCTGGCAGAGTCGTCCACGCCGCCCAGCCGTCAGCCTGTTCCACGACATTGGCGTCGATTCCCTCGGCGGCGAGAGCATCTGCAACCTCGCTGCGTCTTGCCACCAGGTCGACCTCACCGACCGCCAGGACTTTGATGCCGATGTGCCATCCGTCCAGCATCCAACCCGCGTCGAGTGCGCGCCGGAGCAGTCCGGGTGTGGCGTCTGCTGACGTGTCGATCAGTTCACCGAGCAACGCGCTACGCCGGCGCGCTTCACGCTCGTCGACCATGCGCGCAACGGCCAGTCGGTGCCCGGCAGCCAACGAGGCCACGTCGAGAACCACTGAGAGAGAAGCCTCTTCGACGCTTTGACGCACCGGGAGCAACACCGCCAGCCAGGGCTCTCGGGCTGCGCCGGACATCACCGGGCACGCAATCAGGACCCCGCCGGAGTCCAATTCGACCGTGGTGGGCGCCCCGCGACCCGACAACATACCGGCAGCTGCTCGATCAGCGTCCGACAACAGGTCGGCGCCGGTCATCGGACGTCCGGACGTGTCCAGGAGAAAGAATGAACGCTGAAAGGTGTTCAGTAGCACCGACAGAAGATTCTCGACGCTTCCTCCGGCTCGTTGGCCCGCGTGTGTCGCCCGCAGTACTGCGTCGGCCATCACCGCCCGCGAATTCGAGAGAAGATCACGAAGATCCACGCTGAACTGCCACGGGTCGGATACTCCGAGCACCACCAGTCCGAGCCGATCGGCAAGCAACGAGAGATTCGCATCCTCCGCCGCAGCGCTGTGCACAGCGACCACCTGGCAGCCGGTCGCCGCTGTGCGCCGAAGGAGAGCGTCGAATCTCCACTCCCCGATGTCGATTCGATCGAGAATCACCAGAACTGATCCTGAACTCGCCGCACCCGACACGGCCTCGGCCGACTGTGCCGATTCCCCGGTGAGTGCTCCCACTGTCGTCACGACGGGATCACCCTCCCCGGCCAGTCGATACAGCCCGACAAAGGCCGGGTTGTTCAGCAACGCCGAAACACTCGCGCTCATCGCGCCTCCATCAGCACTGCGTCGTGGTCGATCCCGAATGCCCGCGGGCCGACAACTTTCAATCTGCCCACTTCTTCCGCCCACCACTGTGGACCGGGAAGAACCAACACGGCCACATCGTGCCCCTGGTGCACGGATTCACACGAGACGAAGGCGCCGGTCCGCACGTCGAGCAACGTCACGATGTCCGGGCACGTTGCAATCATCTCGCCGTCCAACGCGACGGTCAGGAACTCACTCTCGAATTCGACTCGTATCACCGCAGAACCGTGCTCGAGAATCACGCTGCCCCGACGATCTCCGGTGTCCGGACGACTACGACGCACCGCACGCACCCGGCCTGCCCCCAGTACTCGAGCCCCGGAGCTTTCCGCGATCTGCCGCCAACTGCCCAGTGCCCCGATGTGCTGACCCAGTTCGTGCGCCCGAGACAGAGTTCCCGGAATGCACGCCTCCTGCACCGTCCGCGCATCGATCGACGCGATCGCCAGAGCACCCCAACCGCTGGTTCTCCCGATCAACGACCGCACTGCTACCTCGGCGCCGAGCACATCCACTCCGTCGACGACGGTAATGAGGCCGCCGGGCTGGGCGAGTGTGACCGGGCACAATTCCAACCCGGCTGCGGCGAGAGAGAAGTGATCGAGCCGCGGCATCGCTCGACCCAGCAGGTCCGCGTCGACCACGGGAATTCCCAACGCCAACGCCGCCGCAATGCCGGAGAGAGCGTTGAGTCCACCGCCTTCGAAAGTCATCACCGCGGTCGGACGCTTCCCGGTCCAGCGCGTCAAAGCTGCTGCAGTATCTGCAAACTCACGCCCGGAGGGCAATTGCTCCTCCAAGGCCAGGGCCGATCCGACGATTCCCACCGGCATCACCAATGCCTCCTCCGGCAACTGGTCCGGCGCGATGACCTCCACCGAAGTAGACGTCATCAGTGGACGCAGCAATTCCACGAACAAGCGTGGATCGCCGCCCCCGCCGCAGCCCAGGACCACCGCCCCCGCTGCGATCGCGTCGAGGTCGGCCTCCCGGACCGCGTGCAGCCTGCTCACGGCTCGCTATTCTGCCAGTACAGGTTGCTCGAGTGTCTCCACCGGCAGGAACGGGCGATCGAGCCCGAAGCTAGCCGGGCCGAAGACCGCCAGTGCCTCCGGGGTTCTCATGATGGGTGGGGTCGCGATCCCGATGACCGCAACGCGCTGCCCGTACCGCAAGCCCTCGGTGGTGACGGGTTCGGCGGTATCGGCCTCGACGATGCAGATCAGGTCTGGCACGATCGCCACCATCACTCCGGATTGGACGGCGATCAGATTTTCGTTCTGGAACTGAACTTCCAGCTCTTCGTCTCCGACGCCGGCGATCCGCACCGAACCCCGAGCGAACCCCTCATCGGTTCGCCGGTCGACATCGATCACCTTGCCGTCAAAGAGAACTCGCCCGTATCCGTAGAGCGTGTCGGCGAGACTGTCGACAAGCGCCTGCACCGGGTCCACCCGCTGCTCACGTGAAAGTCTGATGGACCGGCCGATGGTCATGGCCAACGACAGAGTCCGTGGGATCGCCGTCCGCTTCACATCTGCACCCGTCATCGAGTACTGCGCGATGTGCGCCATCCCACCGAACCTCGACGTCACCCCGCGGGCGAGGCCCTCCAATCTGCTGTTGTCACTTCCGGTGTCGAAGATCGCCACCTCGTCGTGCTCGTTCGCCATGGCGAGCGGACTCGCCGAAATCCCGTACACCGAGAAGGTTTCCATCTCGAGCTGAGGAAAGGCTCGCCCCATCCCGTCGGCGTCGACAACCGGCAGGCCGCGCCGTGCGGCCACCAGCAACGGAATCATCGAATTGATTCCGCCGCACTCCATCGGCATCGTGGCATCTGCAGTTCGACCCGTGTGCTTCTCCAACGTGATCAGCGCCAGCTCGGGTTCGGTTCCGCGCGGCATCTTTTCGACCACGACGGTCGGGGCACCCATCTGCGCGACGGGAATCACCCACGCGTCGTCGTCAAGCTCCTCCGGATCGAGAATTGTGATTTCACCGGCCTCACCGAGCGCCTGCGTGACCAACATCTTGCCGACGAACGGATCTCCCCCGCCGCCGGTGCCCAACAAGGCTGCGCCCCTGGCGAGGTCGTCGAGATCCGCCGTTCGTAGTGTCCAACTCATCGTGAGCCCTCCTGACCGGTGGAGACCAAACCACTGTGCAGTGCCAAGTCACCGACTGCCTTCACTCGAATACGTGTTGCGTTGCCCGGCAGATACGGAATCGGGACCTCGTCGAACTCCACGATCTGCACCGACTCGGGCCGTGCGCCTGCGGCGACTGCCCGATCGATCGCCTCCTGGCGAGCATCGTCGGCAAAAACCTGCCGGTGCCCGTCCCGCACCGCTTCGACTCGATCTACCTCACCACTGACCTGCGCGATCGCAGCGCCGATCGCATTGGCAACATCGAAGCGCTCAGGACGAATCACCGTTCCCAGGCCCGGGAGTTCACGCTCCAGCAGTACCGATCCCCCGCCAACCGCCACAACGGGAAGTGGATCCGACGTGGTCCGCATCTGTTCCACGGCGTCGGCGACTCGGCGCGAGATCCGGTCGAGTGCCGTCGACACCAGGCCGCGGTCGAGGTGCGCCACCGCACTGCGATCTCCGACGTCGGCCAAGCCTGCCGCGACGGCTATGTCGGTGGCCGTCAACGTGTCACCGCCGAATACGAGTGCCCGTGAACCCAATTCGTATCCCACAGATTCGGGTCCGACTGTGAGTCCGTCTGCATCCACCAGCGAACCACCACCGATACCGATCGAGAAGACGTCCGGCATACGGAAATTGGTCCGTACCCCGGCGACCGTCACCTCCGTGGTGGCTTCTCGCGGGAAACCGTTGGTCAATACGCCCACGTCGGTAGTGGTACCTCCGATGTCGATCACCGCACAGCTGGCCAGACCGGACAGCACAGCGGCGCCTCGCATGGAGTTGGTCGGCCCCGAAGCGAAAGTCGCCACCGGATAACGCCTCGCGTACTCGATGTCCATCAAGGTTCCGTCGTTCTGGCTCAGGTACAGCGGCGCGACAATGCCGTGCTCGACCAAAGATCGGGCAAGACCGTCGACGATGTGATCGGCGAGCTCGCGCAGCGCAGCATTGATGATGGTCGCGTTCTCCCGCTGAAGTAGACCCACTCGACCGATCTCGTGCGAGAGCGAAATTGCGACGTCCGGGCCGAGTTCCTCACGCACGATCTCCGCGGCGGCCGCTTCGCATTCGAGATTGACCGGAGAGAACACCGAAGATATTGCGACCGAACGAGTACCGCTGCGAGCCATATCGGCGGCATGGCGGCGAATCTCGTTGGGGTCCAGCGACGAAATACGACGACCGTCGAACTCGTGCCCACCGTGAGCGAGGTAGCGCCTTCCTTGCACAGCGGAGACCAGGTCTCGCGGCCACCCCACCATCGGCGGAAGCGCCGCGGTCGCCGGAAGCCCCAATCGCAGAGCCGCTGTCGGTGCAAGTCCGCGTTGCTCGATGAGAGCGTTGAGAAAGTGCGTCGTGCCGATCATCACTGCTTGAACAGCGCTGGGAGAGAACGAGTACTGCTGCTGCAGCGCCGTCAGAGCTCCGCCGATTCCGCCGGTGATGTCCTTGCTGGTCGAGTGTTTGACATGCCCGATGACGGTGGTCCCGTCCATCAGGACCGCATCGGTGTTCGTACCACCGACGTCGATTCCGATTCGCATCGCGAACTCCCTTCTACAGTGTGTGCCGTGCTAGTGCGTGAGCGCAGATTTCCCCGAAGTCTCTTGCGGCGCTTCGGTGGCGGTGCGTCCGACTCCGCGAATCAGGCCGAGTCGACCCGCGACGACGTAGAGAACGAAGGCCGAGGCCACCGCGTTGATCGACGGCAGGCCGAAGGTGCTGTAATGACCGATCAGCGCCGAGACGATCCAGATCACCAGCGTGGCCGGTACCCAAGTGGGTGCCGAGTTCGGGAGGGTACCCGCAGCTCGACTCTCCTCCAGATCCTTGCGCCATGTCTTGACGATGAAGTATTCCGCCACCATGATCCCGGCGATCGGCGGGAATCCGACGCCCAACAGGATCAGGAAGTCGGTGAACGAGTTGAGGATTCCGGCAGCCGCGAGGACCGAACCGGTGATGCCGACAACTGCTGTGACAACGGCGCGATTGATCCGTCGACCGAACACGACGTCGATGAAGTTCACGACGCCGAGCCCCGAGCTGTACAGGTTCCAGTCGTTGATCTTGAAGGTGCCGAGAACGATGATCAGAACGCCGACCCAACCGACCGACGAGAGAATGATCGTGGCGATGTCGGAACTGCGAACGGCATGGGCAAGAAGAACACCGGTCAGCCCGATCACGTATTCGCCCAACGTTATTCCGACGAGCGTCTGCTTCACGACATCGCCTGCCGTGCGGTTGAAGCGCGTCATGTCAGGTGTGATCACTGCTCCGGCAATGAAACCGCCTGCGACGATGGTAGTTCCGGCGAGGAAGCTGAGCTCCGGCCCGGCTGGAGCAGATGCCATCAGATCTGACAGCGAGTGATTACGCAGTTCGGCGACGACGGCCCAACCGACCAGGATCAGGAACAGCGGAACGGTGATGTTGGCGATCAGTTGCATGGATCCGAACCCGCGAAGGACTATCGCGGTAATCAGGAGACCGAAGGCCAAAGCCCACGCCCACTGCGGCAGAAACGGCATGACTCCGTGCAAACCTGATGCAGAGACAGCAGATTGAATGCCGAACCAACCGATCAGGCTGACCCCGATCACCAAACCGATCACCGCGGAACCTGCGTGCCCGAATCCACACCAGCGTGCGACCACCGATGTGTTGAGCCCTTCACGAACCCCGATGATGCCGATGAAAATACAGACGACCTCGAGAATCACCGCCCCGACTGTCAATGCCCAGAAGGCATTCCAGAACGTCATACCGTAGCCGAGCGTCGCACCGAGCAAGAACTGTGCGAGTGCCGATACCTGACCGAATCGCTGTACTGCCACCGAGAACCACGAATATCGTGCTTCGTCGGGAACGCGGGTGAGCGCGTAGTCGTCACCGTCGGACACTTCACCGCCGGCGGCGGTCGCTGACGTGTTTTTCATGACGGACTCCTCGAATAGTTGGGAAGTGTTCTCGGAGAAGACGGTACGAATGTGGCCAGGGTCACGCCTATGGGCGAATTGGCGTTTCTTCGTGTTACGACAATGCATTTCGCACAGTCGTCATTTCACACAGTCGCCAAATGGCACGGGTCTAACGCAACGCGTACCCGCCGTCGGGGTACAGCGTGGAACCCGTTGTGTACGTGTTGGTGAAGAGATAGAACACCGCTTGTGCAATCTCGTCTTCGTTCCCGACGCGGCCGAGCACGTTGTTCTCGGCACTCCAGGTGAACGCGGCCTCCCGAACCTCCGCCGGGCGCTGAGCCCACAGATGCCCGTCGATGGTTCCGGGAGCGACAGTGTTGACGCGGATCGGCGACAGTTCGACCGCCAGCCCCCGCCCGAGCCCCTCGATTGCCGCGTTGGCTGCAACGTATGCCGCGGCAGCTGCGGGTGGCCGCACACTGGCAGCGCCGGACATGAGGACCACCGATGCGGTGGGTGCCAGCTTGTCGAGCGCAGCGTGCACGACGCGGTACTGCCCCCAGAACTTGGAGGTGAACGGCGACGCCGCTTCCTCGACGCTCTGTTCACGGAACGAGCCGACCCGGTAATCGGCAGCCGTCGTGAAGAGAGCGTCGACGCTGGGGATGTTGGTGAAGAACGCTTTCACCGAGTCGTCGTCGGAGGTGTCGACGGTGAACCAGTGCGCAGCCTCACCCAGCTGCGCGGCCGCTGCTTCGAGCTTGGATGCGGTTCGGCCACCGAGAACTACCTGCGCGCCGGCGTCGACGGCAAGCTGCGCCACTCGCAGCCCGATGCCTGTTCCGCCGCCGATCAGTACGACGGTCTTGCCTGAGAGAGGAGAAGGTGTCGTTGTCATGCAGCGACTGTAGGGCTCACCGAATTGTCCCGACATGTGCAGAACGCACAGATTTCACTACGGAACAGTGCTAAGTATCGAGACTTAGCTGGTAGAGGACACCGCCCCCGGGGATCTCGCTTGACGACGTTTGCTGCGTCGAAACTGCCTTCACATGTACTCCTCCTTCGAGTTCGCTTGTAACAAAACAACTCCCACGACCGAAAATGTCGGTGAACCACAACAGCGAAGGGAAGTAACGACTATGGGATCAGCAGACGTCATGGCCTGGCTCGCCGAGGGTTACCTCGCCGGCGATCCGATTCGCTATCCGCTCTACGTCGGATCGATGTTCCTCGCGATGCCGTTCCAACTAATCGGCGTAATTCTGGGTCACCCCTTCTGAATCGTCACATCAGGCCAGGGCGGACGACGTAGAACGGCCAGAGTTGCGATCACTGCGGCCGCCAACCCGATGAACTCCCCCATCAAAGCCGCCCTGGTGTGATCGACGGCCGGTGACCACGACGGCTCACCCTCGTGGATCGAGAACACTCCCACTGGCACCGGTATCGGGTCGCGGCGCCACCGCCGGTGTAGACGCGAAACCGTGATGATCGTCGATCCGTCGCTGGTCTGGTGCGGTTCTCCGAAGATCATCGAGGTCCCGGAATCCGCCCGAAGTCGCTCCACCGCATCACGAATCTCCATGATCTCCATCGTCGCACCGAAACAGCAGCCCTGTGCGAGTATCGGTCGATGGCAGAGTGGTGGAATCCGAGCAGGCGCGTCGAGCGATGGTGGCAGACGATCGTGCTGGTTTGGCTACTCGTTTTCTTCGGCCCAAGCACCATCGACAAGGTCATCACAGAACCCACAGCTTGGAATTGGACATTCCTCGCAATCTGGCTTTTCGCGACGGTCGGGTCTGCTTACTACGCAGTCCAAGCCTGGCGAAGCAGGAACAAACCTCAGTCGGTGTGGTGGGAAGGGACAACTGCCCCCACCGAAATCCCTGCCGACGACGTCCGTAGCGCACTCGCGTCGACAGACGACCGCATTCCCGCAATCAAGGCACTACGCGAACTACATCCGGGCTTGGGCCTGAAGGATGCGATGGATCTGATCGACGCCCAGCGGGGCGAACAGGGCCCGCAACACCGATAGTTGCGACCATCACAATCACAGTTAGGTATCGACACCTGACCGCCACGATCGGGCAAGCACGCCAGGAGTTAACCACCTGACAGACAGGCTGTTTCGCCTAGTTTGACAAATGTGGTCAATCGGTGAGCGTCGACTCGACCGATTCAACTCACCGTACCAATCGAATTCGCCGTTCAGCATTCCACTCATGACCCAATGCCACTATTACCCAACGATTTACAACCGGAACTACGGCATCCAGTGAGAACTTTCGCGACAGTGCAGCATCTTTCGTCCAGTTGAGTTGACCGAAACTTGACGTTACGTTGAATTTCAAAACAATAGCCCGGTCTTGACCTGCGATGGTGTGAGCGAAACGCCCACCTACGCGTGACACGTGGCCGCACTGATGGGCGCTGTGAATGCCTGAACGTTCGAGGAGTGGAATGACTGCGGTCAAAACTGCGTGGCGTGAACTACGGAAACCCGTGTTCATCCCCGCGTCGATAGTGATCTTTGCCCTGATCGCCTTTGCCGTGATCTACGCGGGAACAGCCGCGGACGCTTTCGAAACACTCAACAACGTGATCAGCGACGGCGTCGGCTGGTGGTACATCCTCTCGGCCACCGGTTTCGTGATCTTTGCGCTGTACTGTGGAATCAGCCGCATCGGCAACATCCGATTGGGACGTGACGACGAGCAGCCCGAGTTCGGGATGCTCTCGTGGTTCGCGATGCTCTTCAGCGCCGGCATGGGCATCGGGCTCGTGTTCTACGGAGTAGCCGAACCACTTTCGCACTACGTGACCCCACCCGTCGCCGGGCAGATCGCCGGATCCACGGACGCCGCAGCCAATCAAGCAATGGAACTGACGCTGTTCCACTGGGGCCTTCATGCATGGGCGATCTACGTCGTCGTCGGCCTCGGTCTGGCGTACATGACCTACCGCAAGGGTCGTCCGCTCTCGATCCGTTGGTTGCTCGAGCCGCTCCTCGGACGGGCTCGCATCGAAGGAAAGATCGGCCACGCCATCGACGTCGTCGCCATCGTCGGCACGCTGTTCGGTGTCGCGACGTCGCTGGGCTTCGGTGTCCAGCAGATCTCGGCCGGCCTCGACTACCTCGGCTGGGTGGAGACCGACAACTGGTTGGTCATCACCATCATCGTCATCGTGACGGGCATGGCGACCTTCTCGGTCGTCTCCGGTGTCACGAAGGGCCTCAAGTGGCTCTCCAACATCAACATGATGCTCGCTGCCGCGCTGGCACTGTTCGTCCTGATTCTGGGACCGACGCTGTTCCTCATGCAGTCGTGGGTGCAGAACCTCGGCGGATACGTCCAGGCCTTGCCCGAACTGATGCTGCGTACGTCCCCGTTCGCCGAAGACGGCTGGCAGGGTGCATGGACCATCTTCTACTGGGGTTGGTGGATGAGTTGGGCACCGTTCGTCGGCATGTTCATCGCGCGCATCTCACGCGGCCGCACCATCCGCGAATTCGTCTTCGGTGTGCTGCTGGCCCCGACGCTGGTCGGTTCGTTGTGGTTCACGATCTTCGGTAACTCCGGCATTCTGCGTCAGCGCAACGAGGGCACGATGCTCGACGCATCCGGCGCAGTGGACACCAACACGTCATTGTTCACGCTTCTCGACGGACTTCCGCTCGGAACGATTTCGAGTGTTCTCGCGATCGTCGTGATCGTGTTCTTCTTCGTCACGTCCGCGGACTCCGGCTCGATCGTCATCGACATCCTCGCGACCGGTGGCAGCTTGGAGACCTCCAAGATCACGCGTGTCTACTGGACGTTCCTCTCCGGTGCCGCGGCCGCAGTTCTCCTCATCGTGGGTGGCAGTGGATCGCTCACGGCGCTGCAAACCGTTGCCATCGCCACGGCGGTACCGTTCTCGGTCATCATGGTGCTGGCATGTCTGTCGATGCTGAAGGCGTTCCGATACGAGGTCGCTTCAGCACCACGCTACCTGCGGGTTTCTACAAATGCCTCGGCATCGACCGACGTTCCGCAACCCACCGAAAAGCGGCTCCGCGATCTGAAGATCTCGTCGACCTTCGC
The DNA here is from genome assembly GCF_003860625.1 of Rhodococcus sp. NJ-530. Classification (NCBI taxonomy): domain Bacteria; kingdom Bacillati; phylum Actinomycetota; class Actinomycetes; order Mycobacteriales; family Nocardiaceae; genus Rhodococcus; species Rhodococcus sp. NJ-530. The sequence continues at coordinate 608,926 of NZ_CP034152.1, read as the reverse complement.
CGGGCTGACCCCGTCACAAAGCGGAATCATGACGGATCCCTCCGACGCCCACATGCTCGTCGCGGTCCACGAAGTTCCCGCCCATGCGGTCAACATCGACCCGGATACCGGCGCCGTCGACTTCTCCGAGGAATCGAAGGTCGTCGATCCGCTGGGCGGAGAGGTGTTCGACACACCCGAGTTCGCCGACTCGGCAGAAGGCCACGCGCAAGCTGCCAGTACGGACTGACCGGCACGTTCGGCATGTTGCATTAGGCATATCTGTTCACCAACTCGCAAACTTGTCATGAGACTTTCAACTCGACAGTTCGCAGGACTCTAAGTTTCGTGAGTAGAACAGGACCAACGGGTTTGCCACTCCAGTCGCAGTCGGAGACGGAACAATCTTTCGGGATTCCGTCCGTATTCCTACGGTCGGCGCATGCACCTGCGCCGCGCACGCTCATCGACATCGTGCGGGCCTCAGCCGAGGCCAACCCGGAAGCACCCGCCATCGACGACGGCGACACCACACTGTCGTACTCGGAGTTGCTCGACGAGATCGAGCTCGGTGCGCGCTGGCTCGGTGATGCCGGCGTCGGCGCAGGTGACCGCGTCGGAATCAGGATGCCGTCAGGTTCGCGTTCGCTGTACGTCGCGATCCTGTCGATCCTCGCGGCGGGCGCCGCCTACGTTCCCGTCGACGCCGACGATCCGGAAGAGCGCGCCGAGTTGGTGTTCGGCGAGGCGCAGGTAGCGGCGATCATCACCGGCGACGGAATCCAGCCGGGGACGGCGCCGAAGCGGCTCGAACATCCACCGGTTCGCGAACCCGAACCCGAGGACGACGCCTGGATCATCTTCACCTCAGGATCCACGGGCACCCCCAAGGGCGTCGCGGTCACTCACCTCAATGCCGCTGCCTTCGTCGACGCCGAGGCGCGCATGTTCCTCCAGGACGAGCCCATCGGGCCTGGTGACCGCGTCCTCGCGGGACTCTCCGTGGCATTCGACGCGTCCTGCGAGGAGATGTGGCTCGCGTGGCGCCACGGCGCCTGCCTCGTCCCGGCTCCTCGTTCGCTGGTTCGCAGCGGCATGGACCTCGGCCCGTGGCTGGTCTCGCGTGACGTCAGCATCGTCTCCACTGTGCCGACGCTTGCGTCTCTGTGGCCGGCCGAGGCCCTCGAAGCCGTTCGACTCCTGATCTTCGGCGGCGAAGCCTGCCCACCCGAACTGGCAGAGCGCCTGGCCGTCGAGGGCCGCGAGGTCTGGAACACTTACGGCCCCACCGAGGCAACCGTCGTCGCCTGCGGCGCACTGATGGACGGCAAGAGTCCCGTCAGCATCGGCCTCCCCCTCGACGGCTGGGACCTTGCCGTCGTCGACGCCCAGAGCAATCCCGTCGCGGTCGGTGAGGTGGGCGAGCTGGTGATCGGCGGCGTCGGCCTCGCCCGTTACCTCGACCCCGCGAAGGACGCCGAGAAGTACGCGTCGATGCCCTCTCTCGGGTGGGAACGCGCCTACCGAAGCGGCGACCTGGTCCGGCTCGAAACCACCGGCCTGATGTTCCAGGGCCGCGCAGACGATCAGGTCAAGCTCGGCGGCAGGCGCATCGAACTCGGTGAGGTCGACAACGCCTTGCAGAACCTGCCGGGTGTGAGCGGCGCTGCCGCAGCCGTGAAGAAGACGGCAGCCGGCAACCAGCTCCTCGTCGGATACATCGCCAGCACGGATCCCGACTTCGATCTCAAGGCCGCTCATGCACTGCTCAGCGAGCAGCTACCAGCAGCCCTCGTGCCGCGTCTGGCGTTGATGGACGAACTTCCGACGCGTACGTCAGGCAAGGTCGACCGCAATGCGCTGCCGTGGCCCTTGCCCGGCGCCGGTGAAGATGCGGGGGCCGCGTTGGGCCTCGACGGCACCGCTGCCTGGGTTGCCGGCCTGTGGGGATCGATCCTGGGCGCGCAGATCACCGGACTCGACGACGACTTCTTCGAAGTGGGCGGCGGATCCCTCTCTGCGGCTCAGCTGGTAACCGCCCTGCGCGAGCGGTTCCCCGAAGTGACCGTCGCACAGCTCTACGACCACCCACGGTTGGGATCGCTCGCCGAATATCTCGACGAATTGGCACCCACCGAAACTGTGGAGCCGCGCATCGTCGCTCCGACACCCTTGAAGACTCAGCTCGCGCAGATCGCCGTCACCGTTCCGCTCACGACGCTCACCGGACTGCAGTGGGTGACGTGGCTGGCGATCGCGAACAACGTCCTCGGCTGGTTCGTCGACGTCAGCTGGGCGCCCACGGTCTCGTGGTGGTGGATCCTGTTGGCGTTCATCGTGTTCATCACGCCGATCGGCCGTATGACCATCGCCGTCGTCGGGGCGCGCCTGCTCCTACGCAAGTTGGAGCCAGGAACGTACCCGCGAGGTGGTAGTGAACACCTGCGTCTGTGGATAGCGCTCCGACTCACCGAAGCCAGTGGCGCAGCAAACCTTTCGGGCGCACCGTGGATGCTCTACTACGCCCGCGCCCTCGGCGCCGACATCGGCAGCGGCGTCGATCTCCACACACTTCCTCCCATCACCGGCATGCTCGAACTCGGTGACGGCTGCTCCGTCGAACCCGAAGTCGACCTCTCCGGCCACTGGATCGACGGCGACGTCATTCACATCGGCGAGATCAAGATCGGCGACGGCGCCTCCGTCGGTTCACGCTCGACGCTTCTGCCCGGCGCGCGTATCGGTCGCGACGCCGTCGTCGAACCCGGATCTGCGGTGTTCGGCCGAGTGAAGGCAAACCAGCAGTGGGCCGGCTCCCCCGCCACCAAGGTCGGGAAAGCGAATCATCCTTGGCCGGCCGAACATCCGAAGCGCGCACCCGGCTGGGTGCCGGTATACGGCGTCACCTCGGTCTTCCTGGCCGGTATGCCGATCTTCGCGCTGATGGCCGGGATCGCATTGATCGGTTGGTGGATTCGCGACACCGACACGCTCGCGAGTGCAGTGCTCCAATCGCTGATCATGCTTCCCGTCGCGACCATCCTGAGTTTGCTCGTCTTCGCAGTCGTCACCCTTGTGGCCGTTCGTCTTCTCTCGATCGGGCTGACCCCCGGTTACCACCCTGTCCGCAGCCGCATCGGCTGGCAGGTGTGGGCGACCGAACGCCTGCTCGACTCGGCCAGAACCTTCCTCTTCCCGCTCTACGCGAGCCTGCTGACACCGGGATGGCTCCGCCTTCTCGGCGCCAAGATCGGCAAGAACGTCGAAGCCTCCACCGTGCTCCTCCTTCCCAAGTTCACGACGGTCGCCGACGGCGCATTCCTCGCTGACGACACCATGGTTGCGAGCTACGGCCTCGGCGGCGGCTGGATGCACATCGAACAGGCGAAGATCGGCAAGCGCGCGTTCCTCGGCAACTCCGGTATGACCGCCCCCGGTCGACGCGTCCCCAAGAACGGTCTGGTGGCGGTTCTGTCGGCTACCCCGTCCAAGGCCAAGTCCGGATCATCGTGGCTGGGTAGTCCACCGGTACGTCTGAGAAGGGCTGCCGGAGACACCGACGCCGCCCGCACGTTCAATCCGCCCATGCGCCTCAAGATCGCCCGCGGAGTGGTCGAAACCTGCCGACTGATCCCCGTCATGGTCACGTTCGGCATTGGTCTCGGTGTTCTGTTTGCACTCGAAGCACTGGTCGGCGCAGTCGGATTCTGGTTCGCGGCTCTGCTGAGCGGCGTAATTCTGCTCGTCGCCGGAGCAGTGGCGGGCGCGATCACCATCGCCGCCAAGTGGATCGTCGTCGGACGCATCGCCAAGGTCGAGCATCCGCTGTGGAGTTCGTTCGTCTGGCGAAACGAGGTAGCCGACGCCTTCGTCGAGACCGTCGCGGCGCCGTGGTTCGCTCGCGCGGCGACTGGTACGGCCGTACTGAACATCTTCTTGCGTGGACTCGGGGCCAAGATCGGTAAGGGCGTTTGGTGTGAGTCGTACTGGCTACCCGAGGCAGATCTTGTGACTTTGGGCGACGGAGCGACAGTGGAACGGGGGTGCGTCGTGCAAACTCATCTCTTCCATGATCGGATCATGTCCATGGACACCGTCACTTTGGGAGCAGGAGCAACGCTGGGACCGCACTGTGTCGCGCTACCCGCAGCCGGCATCGGCGCGGGAGCGACGGTAGGGCCTGCATCTCTGGTGATGCGAGGTGACACCGTTCCGCCCTCCACCCGCTGGCAGGGCAACCCGATTGCACCGTGGGTGGCGTCGTGAAGCCGAACCGAATGCTCGAGGAGCCGATCGATCCGTACCTGCCGCTCAACGGCAACCGCGGGTACCGCGTGTCCCGGTACGAACTGGAACTGACGTACAAGGTCTTCAGCAACCGTCTCGCCGGCAAAGCTGTCATCACCGCTGTCACCACCGAGAGCCGATCCAAGTTCAGCTTCGACCTCGCACAGAACCTGCAGGTGTCCAAGGTGTCCGTCAACGGTGCCCGCGGCACCAAGTACGCGCACTTGAACAACAAGCTGATCCTCACGCCGTCTACCAAGATCCCCGCGGGCGGTGCCCTGTCGGTCACCATCGCGTACAGCGGCAACCCCGAGCCGATCAAGAGCCTGTGGGGCGAAGTCGGCTGGGAGGAACTCGACGAAGGAACTTTGGTCGCAAGTCAGCCCAACGGCGCGGCGTCCTGGTTCCCGTGCGACGACCATCCGATTTCCAAAGCGTCGTACCGAATCTCGATCACCACCGATTCCCCGTTCTATGCCCTCGCCAACGGCAAGCTGATCCGCAAGCAGACCCGTGCGAGTCAGACGACGTGGGTCTACGAGCAGACCGAACCGATGGCAACCTACCTGGCAACCATTCAGATCGGTCAGTACGAGCACCGACAAGTGAGCGCCGGGCCGGTACCGGTCTTCGCCGTTCACCCACCTCGGCTGCGCGCAGCGTTCGACGTCGACTTCGGGCGCCAACCCCAGATGCTGGAGGTCTTCGGAAAGCTGTTCGGCCCGTATCCCTTTGCCGACTACACCGCTGTGGTCACCGACGACGAACTCGAAATCCCCATCGAAGCGCAGGGACTCTCGATCTTCGGAGCCAACCATTGCACAGGCAGGCGCGGTTCCGAACGTCTTGTCGCACACGAGCTTGCCCATCAATGGTTCGGCAACAGCCTCACTCTCGGGCAGTGGTGCGACATCTGGCTGCACGAAGGCTTTGCCTGTTACGCGGAGTGGATCTGGTCCGAGAATTCCGGTGGTCCGTCCTCGAACCAACTCGCGACAAACGCCTATCAAGGGCTCGGGCGTAAATCTCAGGACTTGATCGTCGCCAATCCCGGTCCTGCCCTGATGTTCGACGATCGAATCTACAAGCGGGGCGCATTGACTCTGCACGCCCTGCGCGGCGTTCTCGGAGACGAGAAGTTCTTCGAACTGATCCGTCAGTGGACCACGAAGCATCGGCACAGCACGGTCAGTACCGAGCAATTCACCGATCTCGCTTCACGTTTCACCGACACTCCATTGCGCCCACTGTGGGATGCATGGCTGAATCAGCGCTCTCTGCCTCGTCTCTGACGCTCTCTCACCGCGATATCACCACGCCGAAACATTCCGAATGCGCCGATTAGCTTTGTCTTACCTTTACTATAGAGGTGGGCCGAGGGACGACCCCGACAACACAATTCTCAGGGCACGCTTCCTCGACAGGTAGATCGGGGGATCGATGTTCGTTGTATTCACAATATGTTTCGTAATCGGGGTCGTCGCCCTGATCGGAGCCTTTGCCGTCGGCGAGGTTGCAGATCTGGGCGGCGGCCACGCAGACGGGCTGCCATTTCTGAGCCTGACAACCTTGGCCACAGCACTTTTCGGCTTCGGCGCCGGCGGCGTAGCTGCCACTCTCGCGGACGCTCCGACATTGGTAGCGGCGATTGCAGCACTCGCACTCGCCGCCGTTCTCGTTGTCGTCACGCGCGGCCTACTTCTCCCCTATCTCATTAAGCAACAAGATAATTCGCACATCGGACGAGCTTCGTACTCCGGGCTGTTGGGCACGGTCACCCTCACCATTGCAGCCGAAGGTTGGGGAGAAGTCTCGTTCGTCGACGCCGAAGGCAATCGCGTGCAGGCCAAGGCCGTCAGTGCACAGCCGATGGCGCTCACCACCGGCACCACCGTCTACATCGCCGATGTAGACGATCAATACCTTCACGTCGTCACGGTTGACGACGCGATCTAAGGACTCGATACATGCTGCCAATCATCATCATTGCGGTTGTAGTCGCAGTAATCATCTTCATCGTTCTCCCCGCGATCTACGTGAAGAACTACGTCAAGGTCCCGCCGAACGAAGTGGCGGTCTTCACCGGACGAGGCAAGCCGAAAGTCGTCCGCGGCGGAGCCCGGTTCAAGATTCCGGGAATCGAACGCGTCGACATCATGTCGCTCGAGCCGTTCAACGTCAGCATCAATCTCAAGAATGCGCTCTCCAACGACGGTGTTCCGGTCAACGTCGAGGCAGTCGGCCTGGTACGAATCGGTTCCGCCGACGAAGCGGTTCAGACAGCGGTGCAACGATTCCTGACCTCCGACCTGGACGAACTCCAGCAGCAGATCAACGAAATCCTCGCCGGCAGCCTGCGCGGAATCACCGCAACCATGACGGTCGAGGATCTGAACTCCAACCGCGATTCGCTCGCACGCAGCGTGGTCGAGGAGGCAGGCGGCGACCTCGCACGCATCGGCATGGAAGTCGATGTCATCAAGATCGCGGGAATCTCCGACTTCAACGGCTACCTCGAATCGCTCGGTCAGCGCCGCATCGCCGAGGTCAAACGTGATGCCGCGATCGGAACTGCTGAAGCAGAGCGTGATTCGCAGATCCAGTCGGCAAAGGCGCGACAGGCAGGCTCCGTCGCACAGGCCGAGGCCGACACTGCGATCGCGAGTGCAAATCAGAAGCGCGACGTCGAACTCGCTCGCCTTCGAGCACAGACCGAAGCCGAGAACGCCGAAGCCGACCAGGCCGGACCACTCGCGCAGGCAACGGCCGAGAAGGCCGTCGGCATCGCACGTGAGCAGGCCGAGGCGGCCCGCGTCGAAGCTCGCACCGAGGTCGAGCGTCGTCGCGCCCAGCAATCGGAAGCGGCATTGCAGGCAGATGTCATTGCACCGGCCGAGGCCGAACGCCAAGCCTCCATCGCACGCGCAGAGGGTGAGCGACAGGCCGCGATCCTCCGCGCCCAGGCACAGGCCGAGTCAGCAAGGCAGGCCGGCGGGGCTCAGGCCGATGCACGAAAGCTCGTCGCCGACGCTGTTCGCTCCGAGCAGCAGGCTGATGCCGACGGCCTTCGAGCACGTCTGGAAGCCGAAGCTGACGGCCGCAAGGTAGCGGCCGACGCCGTTCGCGCCGAACAGCAGGCCGAAGCGGATGGTTTGCGCGCCAAGCTCGAAGCCGAGGCTGCCGGTAAGCGTCAGATCGCCGAGGCGCTCAATTCCTACACCCCGCAGGCCGCGCAGTTGCTCACTCTGCCTGACGTTCTGGCAGCACTGGTCGACGCCACCGCAGCAGCAGCGAAGCCGGTCGGCGACATCGATCGGATCTCCATCGTCGGCGGCAGCGACGGGGCGCAGGGTTCGATCGGCTCGATCCTGGGCATCAGTCCCCAGGTGATTGCCGGTGTCATCGAAACTCTCGAAAGCTCAGGCGTCGATATCACCGGTTTGCTCAACGGCCTGAACAAGACCGCATCGGTTCCGGCCGGTTCGGTACACAATTCGGTCCACAGTTCGGAAAACGGTTCCGCAACTGTAGACGCGTGATTTCGCCCCGGTCCGCCGACTCTCGCAGGGGTCGGCGGACCGGCTTCACGCGCTCGGCAGGTGTGAACGCGACTTGAAGAGAATCAGAATCAAGCAGGCAGCGGCGGCGGCTGATCCGAACAGCAGAGTCACCGTGTAGCTCAGTGCCGGAATGCTTTCCGACAGCATCGCCAGCAACGCAGGCACCGCGAACCCGATGTAGGTGATCGAGTAGAACACCGCGGTCAATCCTGCCAGATCGTCCGGCCCCGCGATTCGCTGGATCTCCAGCAACCCGGACACCAGTGCCATGCCGTACCCGCAACCGAGGATCGCTGCAGCCACGATCGCGATCGCCACGGTCAGCGTCGACGCAACCAGAGCAGCACCGGCCATACCGACCACCAGAAACACCAGAGCCACAACGGCGCCACGAGCACTGCGGTCGGTGTCGATTTTGCGCCCCAACGACTGAATCGCGAATCCGCATGTCAGCGCGACCATGCACAGCAGAGCCGAAAAGGCCACGGGCGCATCGCCACTGTGCCCGGTCATGAGCGCCGGAATAACTGCATACGCGACACTGGCGGCACCGAACACCCACGGCGCCAACGGAACAACGACGTAGAGGAATCTGCGGTGACCTGCCGAGGGGATCTTGAGGTCGTCGATCAACCTGCGGCGGTCGGATTTCGCCTGTGCCGGTCGTGTTTCGGGCGCACGCCACAGCGCCATGGCGGCGAGGACGGTGATCGCGATGTGCAGCACGTACGCCAACACACTCGGCATGGGCGCCCACTGCGCCAAGATTCCCGCAGCACCCGCTCCCAAGGCGAAGCCCGCGGTCAGACTCATCGCTGCTCGCCGAGCACCTGCGCCTTCCGACGCCGTCGGATCCCAAGGTTGCGTGGACAACTCCTTGACCCAGGAGCCGCCGACGGCCATACCGATCCCCAAGGCGATGCCACAGAGGATTCTTCCCAGGATGAGAGCAGCGGCGGAGTCCGCCCCGAAAGCGAGCAGCGTCGAACCGGCGATCGCGATGATCGGCGAGGGGAGCATGATCGGGCGTCGACCCAATCGATCGGACAGCGGGCCGCCGAGCAGCAGGGCCGGCACAATTCCGACGACGTAGGCGAAGAGGAAGAAATCGACCATCACCGGCGAATAGCCGTGGTCGAGTCGGTACATCACCAGCAGTGGGGTGAATTCGTTTCCGCCCCAGGCAGCGGCGAACATACTGGCGGCAACGGTCAGCCACAGCCACTTTCCGCCGGAGATGCGTTCACCCTCGAGACGAGTTTCGGCCGCGGTCCCAGCGCCGATCGTTTGGGTGCTCATCACAGAGTTCCTTCGAAGCCGAGGCCGTGGACCTGGCGCATGTGTGTGAGGACGGCAGTGTTGTATCCGTCGGCATCGCCTGTGTCGACGAGGTCGGTAAGCGCGGTGTGATCGGCAAGGATGCGCGAGAGTTGGCCGGGGTCGCGTGAGATCGACCGGGCTGTCATCCGTCGTTGCCTGTCGCGCAGACTCGCGTAGAACGAGTCGAGCAAAGGGTTCCCACCGGCGGCAACGATCATCTTGTGGAAGTCGGCATCGATTGCGCTGAACGCGGCCACGTCCCCGCGATCAGCAATCTCACGTTGCTCGATCAGATTCGCGCGCAACGCTGCGACAAGCGCTTCCCGTGCGTGCGGTCGGACCGACACCACTCGAACGCTCTGAGTCTCGACGAGCTGTCTGGCACTGACTACGTGTTCCGCTTCCCCATCCGCGACCGGGACGATCAGCGCCCCCTTCTTCGGATAGAGGCGCATCCAACCTTCCGACTCGAGACGCAGAAACGCCTCACGCACCGGCGTTCGGCTCACATTGGTCCGTGCAGCGATGTCACCCTCACTGATCAGCTCCCCGCCGGCGAGCTCGCCGGAAAGGATCAGCTCCTTGACTTCGCGGAAGACGGTTTCGGAAGCGGAATACAACATAGACACAAGATGTATTTATACTCCACGCTGGCGCAACGCAGACATCCGGGTCGCCGATCCGAACATCTCGGTCCGATGCGGCATCGATCCAGTTAGCATTGCAAGGTGCCAGACAGAAGAGGAATCAGTTCGCGATGAATGGCGCACGCTCCAGCCTTCGAGGACTGATGCACTCATGACATCGCAGATGAAGTCGATGAGGACGCTGACCCGCGAGTGGTTGATTCTTCCCGATCAATACGACCGCTTCACTCGCTATCTCCGCGACAACGGCCTCACGACCGCCACCCGGCTATTACTTGGCATCATTGTCATCGGACTGGGAGTGTGCGCACTACTGAACAGATTCAGCCCTGCCGGTCCGACAAGCACGATTGCGCTGTTCTTCAATACTGCTGTCGTGATCTCGTGCTTCGTAGTCGGAGTCTCATGGTGGGTCTTCGGCCCCACAAAGCGTCGCTCGTTCGGTTTCGTGGTCTTCTGCGACATCGCGGTCACGATCTCCGTCGTTGGAGATTCCTCCCAGCTCGCACGATTGCTCACCTGTGTCATTTTTGCTCTGGTCGGCATCTACATCGCCTACTTCCACAACCCGAAGTTGCAGATCGCGCACATAGCTTTCTCGCTTCTTGTGATCGCGGTGGCTGCGCAGCCAATTCTGTTCGGGCCGGATCGCGATCCAGCCCTTGGTGTTTCGAAAGTACTGGTCGTCATCACCGCGTTGGTGGTCTGCGCATTCATCTCGCAGATCGTGCTGACGATGCTCAGCATGGATGCTTCCAGTTCCGACCTCGATCCTCTCACCGGCCTCTTGAACCGTCGTGGCCTCGACCGCCACGTCGAGAAGGTACTCGAGGGGTTCCAGCGTCAAGAATCTGCGGCACTACTCGTGATCGCGATCGACATCGACCGGTTCAAGACGATCAACGACGTGCACGGCCACGACGTCGGCGATCGCATCATTCTCCGGGTATCGCAGCGGTTATCCGCCTGGGCACACGCTGATGCTGTCGTCGCGCGGGTCGGCGGCGACGAATTCATCCTCGTTCAAAGACTTTCCGTGCCAGCCATCGGACCGATGCTCAACTCGATCGGACCGGCAATGCACTCGAATTCCGACGAGATACCGTCGACTTCGAGCATCGGAATCGCCGTGCGTACCCACAAATTCGTCGCCGGAGAAGACCGCGCAGCAGCGTTCACGGACATGCAGAAAGTCGCCGATTCGGCGATGTACGAAAGCAAGAGACTCGGCGGCGGACGCGTTCACACGATCGTCACCACCGCCGGCAGGTAGCAGTACGCACAATTTCAGTAGTAGACCGGCCCTGGCACTCCTCCACCCGCTGCCACTGCGTCACCGGTGATCGCGATGCTTCGCGGCGATGCCAGGAAGGTCACGACGTCGGCTACTTCTTCGGCATCGATGATCCGATGTATCGAGTTCGTCGCGATACCACGCTCCACCTCTGCCTGCGAGCGGCCGGATTCTTCCGACTCGCGCGTAATCCGTGCGGTCAACCTCTCGGTCCTCGTCACGCCCGGATGGACGACGGTGACGTTGATTCCCTTGGGGCCCAGCTCGTCCGCAAGATTCTTGGTCAGTGCAGACACACTGACGTTGCGGATCGTGTGGGCGATCGAAGTGGCCTGTCTGGCACCCAAACCGCTGATGTTGATGATCCGACCCCAACCCTGATCAATCAGATACGGCGCCACAGCGCGCGCAGTTCGCAGGTACCCCAGCACTTTCACTTCGACTTCGTCTCGCACGACGTCGTCGGTGGTCGCCTCGAAATCCGTCGGCTTTCCGGCGCTGAACGGCGTCGCTGCCGAATTGACCAGAATGTCGACACCGCCGAACTCCATTACCACTTGCCGCACCGACGCCTGAACCGCGTCGTCGTCTCGCGTATCCGTCACGACTCCGATCGCACGAATTCCGAACTCCGAAACCAAATCTCGTGCAACGCTTACGACGGTTCGCTCAGTGCGCGCGAGTATCGCGATGTCGACCCCTTCAGCGGCCAGACCTCTGGCGATTGCCAGACCGATCCCCTTGCTACCACCGGCAACGATCGCACGCTTTCCAGACAAGTGAAGATCCATACCTGCGACACTATCCAACAGGCGGTCCCCGATCTCTACGAAGAGGGATCGGGGACCGTCGGAATCATTCCTGTGTCTCAGACCATCAGATCCGCGTACAGGTAGACGTTGTCGGCGTAGTTGCCCACACCGTCCTCGAATTGCAGTTCGCCGCCGCAGGTTACGACTGCCAACTTACGAGGGCCCTCCGGGCCGGCCAGCACGCTTTCCTCCACACCATCGGCCTTCGGGCGCGTCGTCACCGCAGTCACCTTCCACGACGTGCTCTTACCCGTCGCGTCGGATGTACGGATCACTTCACCCGGCTCGATCGTGCCCAGGTCGAACAGCGCGCCGTTACCCTGGCCGGTCAGATTGACGTGTCCGGCAATCAAGGTCGTGCCGGTGGCGGAATCGAGAGATGCACCGTCGAGCCAGATTCCGACGTTCTTGACGTTCTCCGGCGGAGTGAGAACTCCTTCCGGCACGGTGGCGTCCACGATCGGCGCCTGAACACCGACCGGGTCGAGCGAAAGGGTGTTGGGAGTCATCAACGCATCCGTAGGCGTTGCCGGATTCGCGGAGTGCGACATGACAACTCCCGGACTCGGCGGGATCGCAGCATCGTCATCGGAGGATCGCAGGCCGACGAAGGCCATGGAAGCACCGGCGACCAACACCGCGATGAGAGCCAGAATGAACGCGACACGACGCCCTTTGCCTGGACTCGCGGGCTGATCGTGGTTGGGATCGTCGTATGGATTGGATGGATTGGGATCCGACTCGTACATGGTCATCGAACTGTCTCCTGCGGGATGAGGCGCCCCCGGCACCTCGTGCGAATTGACGCCCCCTGCGTCTGATCAATGTCGGCACCGATCACACGAAGCGTGATCGGTGCCGACGTCTACTACACGTGCCTGGTGTCAGGATCGCTTGCGGCGGAGAGCAACTGCTCCGGCAGCAGCCATTCCGACAAGCCCGAGGCCCGTCACTGCGACGGCGACGTTGCGGCCTGAATTCTGTTCAGCAGCACCACCGTCGATGGCAACCGGGCGGGGGCCAGTGGCCGGCTTCGGAGCCGACGGCGCCGGAGTTGCGGGAGTTGCAACCGGCTGCGACGGAACAGGTGCACCCGGAACTACAGGCACGATCGGCACAACCGGCACGATGGGCACGATCGGAACAATCGGCACGATCGGAACGACCGGGGTTGCAGGCGTCGTGGTGGCCGGTGTGGTCGTTGCCGGTGTGGTTGTTGCCGGTGTGCTCGTTGCCGGTGTCGTCGTGGGTGCTGCTGCATATCCGACGCTGGCAGATGCATTCATCGAAGCCGGCCGAACGGTGTCGAACGACGCGAAGATCTGGCACTGTGCGCCTGCCGTGTTCCAGTGCAGGTTCTCGACCGAATCCGGAATGACGCTTGCAGTCACCGAGTAGTCCCCGCCGGCCGCAGCGGTGAGGCAAAGATCAACAGCAGTCGGTGCGTCGCCGCGGCCGTCGACCGTCAGTTGATTTGCAGTCAACGTCGCCTTGGCGTTGTCACCACAGACGGTCAGTTCGGTGCCCGCCGAGGACTGAACAGTGATCGGCTTCCGGTACATATTCGTATTCAGGGTGAAAACGGCAGTCTCGCCGGCCTTCAGAGTCCCCGTCGCGGGTGTCTTGCGAACGAGGTCGAGCGTCTGCGTGACGTTCATGATCTCGACGATGCGAGCTCGCTCGTCGTCTCCGATGTTCCTGTCGCACAGGCTTTTGAAATCGGCCATCAGCGGATTGTCGTAGTCCGAGACACACCACACAAGCGTCTGCCGCGCCGAACGTGCATCCTCGCTGCTATTTCCCGAAACGACACCGTCGAGTTTGGCGGGATTCTGCAGCAACCAACTGATGACAGCGAGATCGTCGGCTGACAGATCGGGATTGCCCGAAGACGGCACCGTCGCACCCATCTCGTCGTTGTGCTTGTCAACCGGCAAACCGTTCTCGTCGACACCGGCACACGGATCGAGATCGAAGTCCGTGCAGTACATCCATTCCGACTTCGCAATTCCGTCGACGTCGCGGACACCGCAGACCGGAGCATCCACCGCGGCCGAGGTACCCCGATCGGTGGTGCCGTACATCGGCACGATGTTGCCGTCGTTGTAGTGATCCAGCCGAATGCCGGAGATGTCGAGCATCTGCTCCGAGGGCGTGTACTCGGTGCCCTCACACAACCCGGCGGTGAACGCCGGAGCGGCCGCGGTTCGCACCGGCATCGGCGCGGACACAGCTGGCGAAGCAAAAGCAACGCTACTACCGGCGACCGCTACGGCAATAGCTGCAGTTAGCGAGAGCCGGAGAACAAGCGGCCTACGCCGTGAACCAGACACAGTCATCAAAGCTTCCCTTTCAAGACATTTCGGTAGCGGGACGGTTGCCTGGATTCCCAATACCACGCCACCCAGCGCTCACTTCCGAGAGGATCAGCCGATCACTTTTGGCAATCAGCCAGTTACTGAATGGCAATGTAGTGCATGTTTCAAGAAAGATCACCCAATCGTCGAGCACCCAGGGCGCAGCTTGGACATTCGGATGACGAGTTAGCCATGAAGGTGACTGAACCTTTGTCCAACCGCACAACAATCGCGATCCCCCCAAAATCTGCTCATCCAACCGCGACGTTCCCGACATTTCGCCAACGCTAGCCAGTCGGTAACTTGGACATTCTGGGGAAACTCACAGGAAGGGGCGTTTTCAGCTCGCGCGCAAAAGAAGGGGCCCGCTATGCGGACCCCTTCGCCGGAAACTTCCAACCGAGACTGCTTTGTCGGGATTCGGGCAACTTGTAGATGCCCCAGAACAATCTCCACTCACATTGTGTGATTTGCCTCACATTCAAAGAATCTGTTGGTTTTGTTCACACCCTGAACCAATCTTTTGGTCCTCTTTGCGTCGATTATCCAGATCTCCGACGGCGGAACCCTGCCCTGCCGGAGAGCGGAGCACGGCCTCGGATCAGTCTCGGACCGGAGGCGCCTTCCTCGTGGTAACCGCAATGCGATTCCACGCATTGATCGTCAAAATGACGCTGATGAGCTGAGCCAGTTCCACGTCCGAGAATTCGCCGGCAGCCTCGCTGTACACCTCGTCCGGAACGAAACCGTCGGTGAGGACTGTCACGGCCTCGGTCAAGGCGAGCGCGGCACGTTCACGATCGGAGTACATCCCTCGCGCTTCTTCCCACGCGTTCAGTAGGTAGAGCTTCTGCTCCGTCACGCCGACCTTTCGTGCGTCGCGAGTGTGCATGTCCAGGCACCATGCGCAATGATTCAGCTGCGACGCACGCGTGAGGACCAGCTCGACGAGCGTCGGCTCCAGCCCCTTGCGTGCAGCGGCATCCAACGCAATCATCGCCTTGTAGACCTCGGGCGCCAGCTTTGCGATATCCAGTCTTTGTCCTGTTGCTGTAGTCATAACTCAAACGGTAATCCCGGAAAGACCCGGAAACATGGTTCAATCCGGTGGTGAATTCGTGGGCCAATCTTGGGTTCGATCTACATATCGAGCTGCCACAGGGAATCGGGGTTCGCGCTGCACTGCTTCAGACCCTTCGCGACGCGATCGACAGTGGACTGTTGAAGCCCGGCACCAGACTCCCACCTTCCCGCACCCTCGCGCTCGACCTCGGAGTTGCCCGAAACACCGTTGCGGACTGCTATGCCGAACTCGCCGCAGCTGGGTGGCTTGTCACACGGCCTGGTTCCGGGACCCTGGTCGCCACGCTCGCCAGCACACACACCCGCGAGGTCGAGCCATCACCGACTCGACGACGCTGGACCTACAGCCTTCTCCCTGGATCGCCCGACGCGTCGGCGTTTCCCCGCGCTGCATGGATTTCGTCCGCCAGACGTGCTTTGACCACCGCGCCGACCGACGCGTTCGCGACTACTGATCCCAGAGGCCGAGTCGAACTCCGAAACGCCCTCACCACATACCTGAGCCGCACCAGAGGCGTTCGCGTCGATCCGAACTGCATTGTGATCAGTGCCAGCTCGGGTCACGGGATCTCCCTCCTTGCCCGCGCACTCGGAGGAACGATTGCGGTCGACGCTTTCTGCCTTCACCTGCACCGGCAGTTGCTCGCCGACGAAGGGCTGCTGACAGTTCCCATATCGGTTGACGAATCAGGCACTTGCACAGACGAATTGGCGTCTACATCTGCTGAAAGTGTTCTGCTGACGCCGACCCATCAGTTCCCTCTCGGCGGTCCCCTCACACCGGCGAGGCGCGCGACCGCTCTCGAATGGGCCACGACTACGGGCGGCGTCATCATCGAGGACGACTACGACGGCGAATTCCGTTACGACAGAAAACCTGTCGGTGCACTCCAAGGAATCGCACCGCAGCACGTTGCGTACCTGGGCACTGTCAGCAAGACACTGTCGCCGGCAATTCGCATCGGATGGATGGTGTTGCCGGACAGGCTGATCGAACCTGTCCTCGCAACAAAGGGACCCTACGAACGCTGGGTAAGTTCAACGGATCAATTGACCTTGGCGGACTTCATCGAATCCGGAAGATTCGACAGCCATATTCGAAAGATGCGCACCTCGTACCGACGACGACGCGATCAACTGGTTGCGACACTTGCGCAGCAAGTACCCCAGGTCAGGGTCGAGGGGATCTCCGCGGGACTTCACGCTGTGATCCGTCTGCCCTCCGGCACCGAACAATCTGTTCTTGCAGCGGCCCGGGCGCGCGATCTCGGGCTCGAAGGGCTTTCGGTCTTCCGACATCCCGACGTGTCGTCAGTCGGCGGTGACGGCATCGTCGTCGGCTACAGCACGCCGACGCAGTCGCAGTACTCGAGGACGCTGGACGTGCTCTGCGAGGTGCTACAGGCAGCTCTGCGATAACGCCTGTCGGATCTGCCCATCCGCTCACCTGCCCTGCCCTGCCCTGCCCTGCCCTGCCCTGATGGAGTGAACGTACCGTTCCCCTCGCCTAAGAGGGTGAGCGTGTCGTTCACTCGATCCCGGACGGGGTGGTGAGTCGGCTGTGCTCCCGCCCCTGATGGTGCGAACGGTACGTTCGGTCGATCTGAGGCGACGAACGTACCGTTCGCTCGAAGTCGGGGGTGCCGGCGGCGGTGCTTTCGGGTGTTGGCGGGGGTGGGGTGTTTTGGGTACGAGAAAGCCCCCCAACCAGTACTGGTTGGGGGGCTTCTCTAATGTGTGTTCGGCGGTGTCCTACTCTCCCACACCCTGTCGAGTGCAGTACCATCGGCGCTGAAGGGCTTAGCTTCCGGGTTCGGAATGGGACCGGGCGTTTCCCCTTCGCTATGACCGCCGTAACTCTATGAAACTGTCACAGTAACCTTCTTCTGATCACCTGGTTTCACCACCCGTCAACACCAGTTTCTGGTGTTGGGGGATGGAGAAAACATGTTCTCATCAGTATCTGTGTGTTGTTTCAGATACCGCACAGTGGACGCGTAGCTTCTTTGTGGTAAGTCCTCGGCCTATTAGTACCAGTCACCTGCATGCATTACTGCACTTCCAGTTCTGGCCTATCAACCCGGTGGTCTGCCGGGGCCTTACCCCCTCGAGGGGGTGAGAAACCTCATCTTGGAACAGGCTTCCCGCTTAGATGCTTTCAGCGGTTATCCCTTCCGAACGTAGCTAACCAGCGGTGCTCCTGGCGGAACAACTGGCACACCAGAGGTTCGTCCGTCCCGGTCCTCTCGTACTAGGGACAGCCTTCCTCAAGTTTCTAACGCGCGCGGCGGATAGAGACCGAACTGTCTCACGACGTTCTAAACCCAGCTCGCGTGCCGCTTTAATGGGCGAACAGCCCAACCCTTGGGACCTACTCCAGCCCCAGGATGCGACGAGCCGACATCGAGGTGCCAAACCATCCCGTCGATATGGACTCTTGGGGAAGATCAGCCTGTTATCCCCGGGGTACCTTTTATCCGTTGAGCGACACCGCTTCCACTTGCCGGTGCCGGATCACTAGTCCCGACTTTCGTCCCTGCTCGACCTGTCAGTCTCACAGTCAAGCTCCCTTGTGCACTTGCACTCGACACCTGATTGCCAACCAGGCTGAGGGAACCTTTGGGCGCCTCCGTTACATTTTGGGAGGCAACCGCCCCAGTTAAACTACCCACCAGGCACTGTCCCTGAACCAGATCATGGTCCGAGGTTAGAGGTCCAATTCGATCAGAGTGGTATTTCAACAACGACTCCACGATAACTGGCGTCACCGCTTCACAGTCTCCCACCTATCCTACACAAACCGAACCGAACACCAATACCAAGCTGTAGTGAAGGTCCCGGGGTCTTTTCGTCCTGCCGCGCGTAACGAGCATCTTTACTCGTAATGCAATTTCGCCGAGTCTACGGTTGAGACAGCTGAGAAGTCGTTACGCCATTCGTGCAGGTCGGAACTTACCCGACAAGGAATTTCGCTACCTTAGGATGGTTATAGTTACCACCGCCGTTTACTGGGGCTTAAATTCTCAGCTTCGCTCCCGAAGGAACTAACCGGTCCTCTTAACCTTCCAGCACCGGGCAGGCGTCAGTCCGTATACATCGTCTTACGACTTCGCACGGACCTGTGTTTTTAGTAAACAGTCGCTTCTCACTGGTCTCTGCGGCCCCACCCAGCTCAGACAGTAAATGTCGTCACCAGACAGGGCCCCCTTCTCCCGAAGTTACGGGGCATTTTGCCGAGTTCCTTAACCATAGTTATCTCGATCGCCTTAGTATTCTCTACCTGACCACCTGTGTCGGTTTGGGGTACGGGCCGTGTGAAAGCTCGCTAGAGGCTTTTCTCGGCAGCATAGGATCACTGAATTCGCCTCAATCGGCTACGCATCACGTCTCAGGCTATGTGCGACCCGGATTTGCCTAGGTCACGCCCTACACGCTTACACCAGTATTACCACTGACTGGCTCAGCTACCTTCCTGCGTCACCCCATCGCTTGGCTACTACCAGATCAGGTCCCATGCATCCACCAACTCGAGACCCGAAGGTCTTCTCGTGGCTTCAGGATGGTTAGTATCACTGATTCACCATGGG
>NZ_CP034152.1:0-585000 GCF_003860625.1 Rhodococcus sp. NJ-530 | reverse complement strand
TGACGCCGGCCTCGATCCCGAGAACCTTGACCGGGCCGTGCCCCTGATCGTGGTACATCGCAACGATCAAGTCGTAGTCCCCACGTCCAGCGAGGAAGAATGCCGTGTCCGCCGGCAGTGGGCCGTGGACGTCGATTCCTTCTGCCTTCAAGAGTTCGACGGCGGGAATGATCTTCTGCTCTTCCTCTCCGTACCCGAAAAGCCCGTTCTCCCCCGCATGCGGGTTGATCCCGCACACGCCGATTTTCGGAGATGGATTGCCCGTGCGCACCAAAGCTTCGTGACCTCGACGAATGGTCCTCTCGACCAGGCCGGGCTCGATCCTGGCAACTGCATCGAGCAGTCCGATGTGAGTGGTCACGTGAATCACCTTGAGCTTGGGGGTCGACAACATCATCGACACCTCCTCGGTACCGGTCAGGTGCGCAAGCAATTCCGTGTGTCCGGGATAGATGTGTCCTGCCGCATGCAGCGCTTCCTTGTTCAGCGGCGCCGTGCAGATCGACTGGACTTCACCGCGTACGGCGAGTTCGCTTGCGACGCGGATATATTGATAGGCCGCATCCCCCGCGACTGCCGACAGTTCACCCCAGGCGAGATCCTCGGGTAGCAAGTCCAGGTCGATGACGTTGATCCGTCCATCGATGAATTCAGCATCCTTGATCTCCTCGATCGCGACCACGTCGACGTCGATTCCGAGCACCGTGGCAGCCAATCGCAAACGCTTCGCGTCGCCGACAACAACAGGGCGGCAACGCTTTCTCGTTTCACCGTCGAGGAGTGCGGGGACGATCACTTCCGGTCCGACGCCGGCGCCGTCGCCCATCGTGACAGCAATCAGCGGCAGTGGAGTGGATTCGATTGACATGGGATTGACCTCGTTGTCTGAAGGAGTAACTGAAGGCGGACTGTCCGGAGCGGCGACCGGGGTGGGTTGCGCGAGAAACTTCGTTATGGAGAGAAGACTGTGTGCATTCCCGAAACTGCCTGGCCGCGTGACGATGTACCGTCCGGTTCGATCGACGGAAAGTACGGCGCCGTGTTCGATTTCGTAAATCGGTGACAGCGTGTCGACCCGCAGGCGGTCGAGAACGCTGCGCGCGGTTTCGCCACCGGTAAGTACCAGGTCGATCGGGTAATCGTCGTGGGAGAATCCTGCATCGACGGCAGCGATCAGATCGGCGAGAGCCGAAACGAGGTGGACGGATTCTGCAGGCACGACAGGTCCACTTACCGAAACCACGACGTTTCCGCGATCCAGTGCGTTCAGAATCGGAAGCGGATCGACCGAATGCGCCAGCAGCTCAGCACTGTTCACTTCGATATGGTGCGCCCCTGAATCCCGAAGCAATGCCACTTGGTCCCCGGCAGACGCATCCGCCGTCCCCACGACGACCAAGGTAAATCGAGAAACACGAAGAGATGGGCACGCGACGGGTGACTGCACGGTTCTTCGTCGTGCCACTGCCATCGCGAGCGCCGAGGTTCCTACCAATCGAGAACCCCGAACCTCCTGTGCTGCAGCCACAATCAGTTCCAGATCACTCTCGGTCTCGACGTCGCAGATCGCCACCGACCCGGCTTCTGAGATCGACGCAAGAACCTGGCTCAAACGCCCGGAGCGAATGTCATCCAGCGATACGCCAGAAGTGATTGCCGACGGGCCGAGCGCCTCTGCAATCGACCGAGGAGTCGGCTTCGACTCCGCGCGCCACAGGTCAGTGGAGTGCAACGCAACCCCATCGACCAACACCACGCCGTCTTGCACCGTGCGCCCTTGTCTGGGCAGTCCGGCGGCGACGATGACCGGAGATCCGTCGCGGGAGAGTTCTCCAACCTCCGCTGCTATGTTGCCCCTGAGCAGGGAATCGATCTTCTTGACGATCTCGGAGCCGTCAGACGATTGCAGAACTGATCTCACGTCCCGAGAGGCTCTGGCGGGGTCGGATCGCCGTGAGTGCAGATCGAAAACCGTCACTCCTGATCCGTCGGGCGCATCTGGGCCGAGCCGAAGCGATATGCCCGAACTGCGGAGCAGAAATCCTGCGGCCGACTCCGCTGCTCCGGAAAGATCATCAGCGATGATTACCAGTGGTTTCATCGAATTCCTCGACCCCCTTTCGGTCTGAATCGAGTATGCACAGCATCGCAACCGATGCGCGAAGTACGCAATCGAAGTTACGGGACTTGCGCGAAGTGCGCAACAGTGCCATTGTGAGCTGAGTTACAAGCGAGAGCCCGACGCGATTGTTCACCAACAGTCCGCTCGGAGCGTCGCCCCCACGCTGCCCCGTCAGGATCGAAAGGTCACCGATGACCAATACTCGTTTGCGAACACCACAGCTCTCCCGGCGATCCTTTCTGCAGTTCACCGGGCTGATCGGTGGCGCAACGCTTCTGGGCACGACTGCCGCGTGCGCCGGCCCTACCGGGAAACCGACACAGGACACCCTGGTGCTCGGGCTCAACCGCTCGCTCGTCAGCCTCGACAACAAACTCAATCAATTCGACGCAGCAGTCACGGCTCAACGTGGCGTCAGACAAGGTCTCACCCGGATCGGCGACAATCTGACACCGCAACTCGTTCTCGCTGACAGGTTCGAATCGACCGGCCCGACCGAGTGGACGGTTCGACTCCGCGAGGGCATCCGTTACTCCGACGGCACACCTGTGCTGATCGACGACGTCACGACGGCAATGCAGATGTACCAGCAGGTCAGCGGATCGTTTGTCGCACCGCAGTTCCCCGAGTGGCCGACGGTCGTCCCCATCGACGATCGCACCTTCATCCTTCGGACGAATTCCCCGGTGCCGGTTCTGGACTCGCTCATGTCCAACATCTTGATCACCCCGGCCGCTGCCAACGAACCCAACGAACTGCAGAGCGGAATCGGGTCGGGACCGTTCGTCGTCAGCGAATCGAACCGGGGCACCGGCGATTACACACTTGTCGCCAATGACAACTACTGGGGCCCGGCCCCCGGCGTTCGTCGTGTTCAGGTCCGCTTCATTCCCGAAGAGGCCGGCCGCGTCGTCGCGCTTCGGAGCGGCGAGGTCGACGTCATCGACTCGATCAGTCCCGATTCCGCCGAACAACTCGCCGATCTGCCTGGTGTCCAGGTGGACACAGTACCGAGCACACGCATCAACCAACTGTTCTTCAACTTCCGCAAGCCCGCCGATCACCCACTGTCCAATCCGCGTGTCCGAGAAGCTCTCACGTATGCCATTGACGGTGAGTCACTCGCTCGGGACGTGCTGATCGGTTCCGCAGTCCCGGCCACCGGCCCCGCACCGTCGACCTTGGACGGAGCCGTGAAAACTGGCACTTACCAATATGATCCACGGAAAGCGCGGCAAATGCTCGAGGCCGAAGGCGCCGACGACCTCGAACTCACCTTCATCTGGGAAACCGGAGAGTTCACCAACGACGTCTCGGTGATGGAATCGGTACTCGAAATGATGAAGGCCGTGGGAGTACGCGTCAAACTCCAGCAGTTCGAACCGGGCGGTGACATCTCGTCCTGGCGCCAGGGCAAGACCGGCGACTGGGATGTGCTGGGCAACGGCTACGGCAACCAGACCGGACTTGCACTGACCACGTTGCAGGGGATGTACGCCGGCACAGCGGAGAAGGAAGCAACTCGCGACACCTATCACGGGTACGTCTTCCCCGAAATCACCGCGAAGATCCAAGCCGCATCCAGTGAACCAGACCCGACCAAGCGCGCCGCTCTACTCGACGCCGCACAACAAGACATCTGGAACACCTGGCCTTGCCTGTGGAGCTTCGTACCCAACGCACTCCTTGCGAAACGCACTCGTGTACAAAATGTTTCACTGACCCCGATCAACTCCTACGACCTCGGCGCCGTCCGATTGGAGGCCTGAGGCGATGACTCTCACCGCTCCGAAACCGCAAACCGCTCTCGGAATCTCTCCGCGTCGACGCACAAGGATCAACCCGACCGTCAAATACGTGCTCAAACGTCTGGCACAGAGTGCCTTGACGATCTTCCTCACGCTCACAACAGTGTTCGTCCTGATCCGAATGGCACCCGGCGATCCTGCCTACGCCTTGGCCGGACCGCTGGCCAGCACCGAGGATCTCGCACAGATCCGTGCTGACATGGGCTTGGACAAGTCGGTGTTCTCCCAATACCTGATCTACCTGTGGGACCTCGTCCACCTGAATCTCGGCACGTCGTACTCGTTCCAGGCGCCGGCCATGGACGTTGTCCTCGGCCGTCTCCCGTACACCATCACCCTTGCCGTCAGCTCCATTCTGTTGACCGCCGTGCTCTCGATTCCGCTGGGCGTGTGGATGGCCCGTCACGCGGACACCAGACGTGAACTCGGTGCGAACGTCGTAGCCGTCGGCGGGCAGTCCATGCCGGAGTTCTGGAGCGGCCTGATGCTGGTGACGATCTTCGCGGTCTTGATCCCAGTACTCCCGGCAGCCGGTTTCACCACATGGCCGTCGTTGATCCTGCCTACCGTCACCATCGCCATCCTTCAGATCGCGTTGATCTCCCGGATGGTTCGACGCGAAATGGTCTCGGCCTTCGCTTCTCCGTACATCACGGTCGCACGCTCTCGCGGAGTATCGGAACGCGAACTCACCTGGCGATATGCGATGCGTAATTCGGCGATTCCGATCGTCACCGCGCTGGGCACCAGATTCGCCGGAATGCTGAACGGCGTCGTGGTGGTCGAGGTCGTGTTCGCCTGGCCTGGTGTCGGCTCGCTGGTGGTCCGCGCACTCGAGACTCGCGACTACCCGCTCATCCAGGCCACCGTGCTTGTCACCGCGGTTCTCGCCGTGCTCGTGCAACTGGCAGTGGACCTCCTCTACCCCCTCCTGGATCCACGCGTGCGACTCGGAAAGGGCGCCAACTGATGACTACCGTCTTGGAACCTCCAACAACTCCACGCGCCAGCGCGGTCACCGAGGCAGACTTCGCACGCGCCGGAGCCACGCGCCGTAAGCGAGACAGCCGAGTCAAGATCTGGACCGGCTCGATCTGCGCGCTCCTGGTGATTCTTCCTGTTGCATTGGCGGGACTACTCCCCCTTGCAGATCCGAACCAGACCAACCTGAGCAGTCGACGGCTACCGCCCCTCACCGACGGCCATCTGTTCGGCACCGATCAGTTGGGACGAGATCTGCTCTCACGGATCCTGCACGGCGGCCAGGTGTCTCTGACGATCGGTATTCTCGCCGTGATCGTCTCCGGCGTCATCGGCATCGTCGCCGGATCCGCCGCGGGGTACTTCGGTGGTTGGGTCGACACCGTGATCTCCCGCCTACTCGAAGCACAGCTTTCTCTGCCTTTGCTGATGATGCTGCTTCTCGTTGTTGCGCTGTTCGGCCCGTCCATTCCCGTCATCACGTTTGTCATCGCGATCGCACAGTGGCCCGAAGTCGCACGGTTGACTCGCTCATTGGTACTCGTCGAACGCGAAAAGCCTTACGTAGCTGCAGCTCGAGTCCTCGGACTTACCCGCATGGCCATCCTGCTTCGTCACGTCATTCCCAACATCGTCAAGCAGGCATCGCTCGTCGTCCTGCTGCTGCTCGCGCAGGCCGTACTGCTGGAAAGTTCGTTGAGCTACCTCGGCGCCGGACCGCAACGTCCATTCGCTACCTGGGGACGAATCATCGCCGACGGCCAGGACTACATCACCACGTCATGGTGGATCGTCACGTTGACCGGTCTGATGATCGTGCTGCTGGTCGTCGGAGTGAACCTACTCGGCGATGGTCTGCGCGATCGTCCTGCAGGTTCGAAACGACTGGGCGCAAGCCTGTTCGGGCGTGGCAGCGCCCAGAAGGCGAAGGCGTGAGACATGGGAAATCTACTACGGGTCGACGATCTCCAGATCGAACTTGTCACGGCGAACGGCGTCATCCGAGCCGTCGACGGCGTGTCCTTCTGCATCGACGCCGGTGAAACCGTCACCATCATCGGTGAATCCGGCTCCGGAAAGTCGACGACAGCCATGGGGATTCTCGGACTGCTTCCGGACGATCTTGCGGTTCTTTCCGGGAAAGCCGTGTTCAAGGGTCAGGACATTCTCGGAAACACGAAGATCCTGAACGATATTCGCGGAAAACACATCGCGCTCATCCCCCAGGACCCGATGACGGCTCTGAGTCCCGTCCACACCATCGGTAGCCAACTTCGAGAAGCAGTGCGCCACAGCGGTGTGACCGCGAAGAAGCAACAAATCGAGCGGGCAGTGCAACTGCTCGAGCAGGTACGCATTCCGTATCCGGATCAGCAACTCGACAAGTACCCGCATCAACTGTCGGGTGGAATGTTGCAGCGCGTCCTGATCGCCGGCGCTCTTGCTGCCGGCCCCGAACTGATCGTGGCCGACGAACCCACCAGCGCACTGGACGTAACCGTTCAGGCCGGGATTCTGGATCTATTGCTCGAGTTGCAGGAGCGCACCGGCATCGGAATGCTGGTCATCACTCACGATCTCGGAGTTGCGCGGTTGGTCTCCGATCGCATCTACGTGATGAAGGACGGACGTTTTGTCGAGACCGGTAGTGCCGACGTTCTCGTCGACTCACCGCAAAGCGCCTACACACAAAAGCTTCTCGACGCCATACCTCAACTGGGGCCTTGGGACGGTGACCCCGCCCGTTCAACACAGATCGGAGCCTCGGCATGACCCGCCACGAAACGCCACTTCTCGCCGTCGAAGATCTCGTGGTCGAGTATCCGGTTCCCGACGGAGTTTTCCGAGCCGTGGATGCTGTGAGCTTCTCGGTGGAAAAGGGCAAGACCTTGGCCATCGTCGGCGAATCCGGATGTGGCAAGTCGACCATCGCTCGATCGATCGTCCGACTCCTCACACCGACCAGTGGACGCATTCTCGTCGACGGCAATGACATCGCGCAGATGTCGGAGAAGTCGCTGCGCCCCTACCGCTCTCGCGTTCAAATGGTGTTCCAAGATCCGTACGGATCGCTCGACCCTCATCTGACTGCCGAGGACATCATCGGAGAACCACTGCGCCTCAAAGGTGTTCGGAGCAAGTCTGAACGTGCAAAGGCAGCAGCAGAACTCGTCGATCGCGTTGGCTTGCCCAGCTCGGCACTACACCGGCGTCCGGCGGAGTTCTCAGGAGGCCAACGTCAGCGCATCGGAATTGCTCGTGCACTTGCCAGCGGACCCGAGATCCTGGTCTGCGACGAAGCGACCAGCGCTCTCGACGTGTCGGTGCAAGCGCAGGTACTCGAGCTCCTACGTGAAATTCAGGCCGATACCGGTCTGACGTACGTTTTCATCTCACACAACTTGGGCGTCGTCCGAGAAATCAGCGAGACCGTAGTCGTGATGTCGAAAGGAACCATCGTCGAATCCGGTTCCACAGACACAGTTCTCGCCAGTCCGCGCGAGCCGTACACCCGCGCACTACGAGGCGCTGCTCTCGATCCCACCACCATGGTCGGCATCAAACCACGCCACGTGGTGGCAGCCCTGTCCAAGAACTTGCTAGCCAAGCAGACCGAATCACGAGGAGTTGCCTGATGACCGCCCCACTCGAGCTTCCGAAACTGGTGCTCGGCACCATGACATTCGGAGACACGGTCGACATATCGGGCGCCGGATCGATGCTCGACGCAGCACTAGGCGCCGGTATCTCTCACATCGACACGGCCAACGGCTATGCGGGCGGCGAGTCCGAGCGCATGCTGGCAAAGCTGCTCCACGGCCGACGCGATTCCGTCACTCTGGCCACCAAAGCGGGAATGCCGCATCCCGATGCCGGCGACAACAGCCCACTCTCGACAGAGGGGCTCCGAGCAAGCGTCGAAGGAAGCCTGCGCAGACTCGACACGGACTACGTCGACCTGTTCTATCTCCATCAGCCGGACCGAACCGTCACGCTGACCGAAACTCTCACCACCGTCGCGGAACTGGTTGCCGAGGGCAAGATCCGCACACTCGGCGTATCCAACTTCGCAGCGTGGCAAATCAGTGAAATCAACTACACCGCAGACACAGTCGGAGCTCCCCGACCGATCGTCGCACAGCAGCTCTACAACTTGCTCGCGCGTCGCATCGAAGAAGAATACGCAGAATTCGCGGACGTGACCGGACTGACCACCATGGTCTACAACCCACTCGGTGGGGGCCTGCTCACGGGGCGCCACACCTTCGAGGAAAGTCCCGCCGACGGCCGATTCGGCGACTCACGTCTTGCGTCGATGTACAAGGAGCGATACTGGAACACACAGATATTCGACGCGATCGCTCAACTGACGGCAATCGCAGAGCAGTCGGGCATCTCCCTGACCGAGCTTGCGTTGCGCTGGCTGGTCAGCAAGCCCGTCGCCGGATCGCTGCTCCTCGGAGGATCCAAAGTAACGCACCTCGAATCCAATATCGCGGCCATCGGGCGAGGTCCACTCGACGCCTCGACCGTCGAAGAGTGTGATCTCGTCGGTGCTGCCCTACGAGGCCCCATGCCCAACTACAACCGCTGAAACACCCGACCTTCATCAGGAAGAGTTCTTCACTATGTCAGCAC
The DNA here is from genome assembly GCF_003860625.1 of Rhodococcus sp. NJ-530. Taxonomy (NCBI): domain Bacteria; kingdom Bacillati; phylum Actinomycetota; class Actinomycetes; order Mycobacteriales; family Nocardiaceae; genus Rhodococcus; species Rhodococcus sp. NJ-530. The sequence continues at coordinate 576,450 of NZ_CP034152.1, read as the reverse complement.
AGGAATTCGCCGCACGCATCCGAGGACGCGAACGCATACTCGGATATTGGTCCGTCATCGACAGCCCGATCTCGACCGAATGGATCGCGCACGTCGGCTGGGACTACATTGCCCTCGACATGCAGCACGGCCTGATCGGCTATTCGGGGATGGTCGCCGGGCTCACCGCCATCGACTCGTCACCGTCCACCGTCGGGATGGTGCGCGTCGAGGCAAACAATCCGACACCCATCGGCCGTGCACTCGACGCGGGCGCTGTGGGCGTCATCGTTCCGCTGATCAACAACGCCGAAGAGGCAGCGGCCGCCGTGGCAGCCGCCAAGTATCCGCCTTTCGGCATCCGCTCCTACGGACCCATGCGCTCGCAACTCCGTATCGGCCCCGTTCCCGCCGACGCGAACCGCGACACCGTTGTATTTGCGATGATCGAGACCCCACAGGGTCTGGCGAACGTCGAAGAGATCTGCGCAGTGCCCGGATTGGACGGCGTGTACGTCGGGCCGTCCGACCTACGAATCGCCGTCGGAGGTAAGCACTCCAACGATCCGGACGTCGCCGAGGAATTCGAATCAGCGCTCACCAGGGTGCGCGAAGCTGCCGCCGTCAGCGGAGTCGCTGCGGGAATCCACACACCTTCCGGTCAGGTTGCGGCACAACGGCTCGGGGAGGGCTACACGTTCGCGACCGTGGCCTCGGACCTGACACATCTGGCGAACATCTCGGCTCAGCATTTGGATGCCGCCAAGTCCTGATCCGGGTACAAAAATGGCGATGCTCCCGCACTTGGTACGGGAGCATCGCCATTCTCGAACAAACTATCTCTGAATCGCCTTGATCTCGAGGAACTCTTCGAGCCCGAACGTGCCGGCCTCGCGCCCGACGCCCGACTGCTTGTACCCACCGAACGGAGCATTCGTGTTGAAGGCGCCGCCGTTCACCTCGACCTGCCCGGCACGCAGTTGCCGTGCGACGCGATCCGCGCGATCGGGGTCACCTGACCAAACGCCACCGGCCAGTCCGTACTCGGTGCCGTTGGCGATCCGCACTGCGTCGGCCTCGTCTTTGTAGCCCATGATCGAGAGGACCGGTCCGAAGATCTCCTCGCGCGCAATGGTCATGTCTTCGGTCACGTTCGCGAACACCGTCGGACCGACGAAATATCCACTGGCCAGACCGGTTTCGCGACCGTCGACAACCGCGGTGGCACCTTCCGACACACCCTTCTCGATGTATCCGCGAACGCGTCCCAGCTGATTCGCGTTCACCAGAGGACCAAGCACCGAAGTCGGCTGAGTCGGATCACCTACCGGGAAATGAGCGGCGACCGCAGCAGCAATTGCCGCTGCCTCATCCACCTTCTCCGCGGGAACCAACATACGCGTCAGCGCCGAACAGGTCTGGCCCGAGTTGATGAAGCACTTTGCGACGCCGTCCGTGACAGCCTTTTCGAGATCGGCGTCGTCGAGAATGACGTTCGCCGACTTGCCACCCAGCTCGAGCGAGACCTTCTTGATGGTGTCCGCGGCGACGATGGCCACTCGCTTGCCTGCCCGAGTCGACCCGGTGAAGGAGACCATGTCGACTTCCGGGTGGCCGGCGATGGCTTCACCCACTACCGGGCCGTAGCCACTTACCAGGTTGAATACACCTGCAGGCAAACCAATTTCGTCGAAGATGTCAGCGAGAGCGTACGTGATGAGTGGCGCAACCTCGGTGGGCTTGAGAACCACGGTGCAGCCCGCCGCGAGCGCACCGCCAACCTTCAAGACAACTTGGTGGAGCGGGAAGTTCCAGGGAGTGATAGCGCCGACAACACCCGCAGGTTCGCGAACAATCAGCGAATTCCCGACCTCGTGAGCGTCGAAATCATAAGTGCGAGCCAATTCGGCAAATGCATTCAAATTCGCGAGCGGCATTCCGATTTGCACGGGCTTCGCGAATCCGATCGGCATGCCCATATCCTGCGAAACCAGCGCCGCAAGATCATCGGTACGTTCGGCAATAATCGCCGCGGCTTTGGAAAGATATTCGGCTCGCTCGCCGCCGGATAGTGCAGACCAAGCGGGGAAAGCCTTTCGTGCTGCCTTCGCGGCCGCATCGACATCTTCGACAGTGCCTTCGGCGACAGTTCCTATCAGCTCTTCGGTAGCCGGATTGAGAACGTCGATCCGACCGCTGCCAGTGGATTCGATCCAGGCGCCATCAACATAGATTTTGGTGCGGTCGAGAATATCGGTCATCGAAGCCTCCGTAGTCATCACGCGTGCACAGGTGAGGTGGGCCCGATCACACGGGGCACCTCTTCCGAGCCTAGCCACGCTCGACGGGTTCCGTGGCAGGTTGGTGTCGAGATTGACCTTCGACTGACGAGACCTGTGGTGCGCGCACACTTTTCAGTGATGGAGTGAACGTACCGTTCCCCTCGCCTAAGAGGGTGAGCGTGCCGTTCACTCGATCCCGGACGCGGTGGTGAGCCCACTGTGCTCGCGCCCCTGATGGTGTGAACGGTACGTTCGGTCGATCTGAGGCGACGAACGTACCGTTCGCTCGAAGTCGGGGGTGCCGGCGGCGGTGCTTTCGGGTGTTGGCGGGGGTGGGGTGTTTTGGGTACGAGAAAGCCCCCAACCAGTACTGGTTGGGGGGCTTCTCTAATGTGTGTTCGGCGGTGTCCTACTCTCCCACACCCTGTCGAGTGCAGTACCATCGGCGCTGAAGGGCTTAGCTTCCGGGTTCGGAATGGGACCGGGCGTTTCCCCTTCGCTATGACCGCCGTAACTCTATGAAACTGTCACAGTAACCTTCTTCTGATCACCTGGTTTCACCACCCGTCAACACCAGTTTCTGGTGTTGGGGGATGGAGAAAACATGTTCTCATCAGTATCTGTGTGTTGTTTCAGATACCGCACAGTGGACGCGTAGCTTCTTTGTGGTAAGTCCTCGGCCTATTAGTACCAGTCACCTGCATGCATTACTGCACTTCCAGTTCTGGCCTATCAACCCGGTGGTCTGCCGGGGCCTTACCCCCTCGAGGGGGTGAGAAACCTCATCTTGGAACAGGCTTCCCGCTTAGATGCTTTCAGCGGTTATCCCTTCCGAACGTAGCTAACCAGCGGTGCTCCTGGCGGAACAACTGGCACACCAGAGGTTCGTCCGTCCCGGTCCTCTCGTACTAGGGACAGCCTTCCTCAAGTTTCTAACGCGCGCGGCGGATAGAGACCGAACTGTCTCACGACGTTCTAAACCCAGCTCGCGTGCCGCTTTAATGGGCGAACAGCCCAACCCTTGGGACCTACTCCAGCCCCAGGATGCGACGAGCCGACATCGAGGTGCCAAACCATCCCGTCGATATGGACTCTTGGGGAAGATCAGCCTGTTATCCCCGGGGTACCTTTTATCCGTTGAGCGACACCGCTTCCACTTGCCGGTGCCGGATCACTAGTCCCGACTTTCGTCCCTGCTCGACCTGTCAGTCTCACAGTCAAGCTCCCTTGTGCACTTGCACTCGACACCTGATTGCCAACCAGGCTGAGGGAACCTTTGGGCGCCTCCGTTACATTTTGGGAGGCAACCGCCCCAGTTAAACTACCCACCAGGCACTGTCCCTGAACCAGATCATGGTCCGAGGTTAGAGGTCCAATTCGATCAGAGTGGTATTTCAACAACGACTCCACGATAACTGGCGTCACCGCTTCACAGTCTCCCACCTATCCTACACAAACCGAACCGAACACCAATACCAAGCTGTAGTGAAGGTCCCGGGGTCTTTTCGTCCTGCCGCGCGTAACGAGCATCTTTACTCGTAATGCAATTTCGCCGAGTCTACGGTTGAGACAGCTGAGAAGTCGTTACGCCATTCGTGCAGGTCGGAACTTACCCGACAAGGAATTTCGCTACCTTAGGATGGTTATAGTTACCACCGCCGTTTACTGGGGCTTAAATTCTCAGCTTCGCTCCCGAAGGAACTAACCGGTCCTCTTAACCTTCCAGCACCGGGCAGGCGTCAGTCCGTATACATCGTCTTACGACTTCGCACGGACCTGTGTTTTTAGTAAACAGTCGCTTCTCACTGGTCTCTGCGGCCCCACCCAGCTCAGACAGTAAATGTCGTCACCAGACAGGGCCCCCTTCTCCCGAAGTTACGGGGGCATTTTGCCGAGTTCCTTAACCATAGTTATCTCGATCGCCTTAGTATTCTCTACCTGACCACCTGTGTCGGTTTGGGGTACGGGCCGTGTGAAAGCTCGCTAGAGGCTTTTCTCGGCAGCATAGGATCACTGAATTCGCCTCAATCGGCTACGCATCACGTCTCAGGCTATGTGCGACCCGGATTTGCCTAGGTCACGCCCTACACGCTTACACCAGTATTACCACTGACTGGCTCAGCTACCTTCCTGCGTCACCCCATCGCTTGGCTACTACCAGATCAGGTCCCATGCATCCACCAACTCGAGACCCGAAGGTCTTCTCGTGGCTTCAGGATGGTTAGTATCACTGATTCACCATGGGCGCGTTCACACGGGTACGGGAATATCAACCCGTTGTCCATCGGCTACGCCTGTCGGCCTCGTCTTAGGTCCCGACTCACCCTGGGCGGATTAACCTGGCCCAGGAACCCTTGGTCATTCGGCGGACGAGTTTCTCACTCGTCTTTCGCTACTCATGCCTGCATTCTCACTCGTGTGGCCTCCACGGCTAGGTCACCCTGCCGCTTCCATGGCCACACGACGCTCCCCTACCCATCCACACACCTGCCAGAAAATCCTTGGATCAACTGGGGGCTATTGCGTGAATGCCGCAGCTTCGGTGGTGTACTTGAGCCCCGCTACATTGTCGGCGCAGGATCACTTGACCAGTGAGCTATTACGCACTCTTTCAAGGGTGGCTGCTTCTAAGCCAACCTCCTGGTTGTCTTCGCGACCCCACATCCTTTTCCACTTAGTACACGCTTAGGGACCTTAGCTGGCGATCTGGGCTGTTTCCCTCTCGACTACGAACCTTATCGCCCGCAGTCTCACTGCCGCGCTCTCACTCACCGGCATTCGGAGTTTGGCTGATTTCGGTAAGCTTGTGGGCCCCCTAGACCATCCAGTAGCTCTACCTCCGGTGAGAAACACGCGACGCTGCACCTAAATGCATTTCGGGGAGAACCAGCTATCACGGAGTTTGATTGGCCTTTCACCCCTACCCACAACTCATCCCCTCAGTTTTCAACCTAAGTGGGTTCGGTCCTCCACGACGTCTTACCGTCGCTTCAACCTGGCCATGGGTAGATCACTCCGCTTCGGGTCTAGAGCATGCCACTGACTCGCCCTATTCGGACTCGCTTTCGCTACGGCTACCCCACACGGGTTAACCTCGCGACATGCCACTAACTCGCAGGCTCATTCTTCAAAAGGCACGCCATCACCCCCAGCAGTAAACTGCTCGAAGGCTCTGACGGATTGTAAGCGCACGGTTTCAGGTACTATTTCACTCCCCTCCCGGGGTACTTTTCACCTTTCCCTCACGGTACTAGTCCGCTATCGGTCACCAGGGAGTATTCAGGCTTATCGGGTGGTCCCGACAGATTCACACCAGATTTCACGGGCCCGGTGCTACTTGGGTTTCCATTACAACAGTCACAAAGTTTTCGTGTACGGGATTCTCACCCTCTACGACAGGCCGTTCCAGACCACTTCCACTAACCCTGTGATTTCTTACTGTTGGCCAACACGGCAGTATTGACAAAATGAACCCCACAACCCCACGAATGCAACACCTGCCGGCTATCACACACCCATGGTTTAGCCTCTTCCGCTTTCGCTCGCCACTACTCACGGAATCACGGTTGTTTTCTCTTCCTGTGGGTACTGAGATGTTTCACTTCCCCACGTTCCCTCCACACGCCCTATATATTCAGGCGCGGGTAACACGACATCACTCGTGCTGGGTTTCCCCATTCGGACATCCTCGGATCACAGCTCGGTTGACAGCTCCCCGAGGCTTATCGCAGCCTCCTACGTCCTTCATCGGCTCCTGGTGCCAAGGCATCCACCGTACGCTCTTCATTACTTACAACAAAGATGCTCGCGTCCACTGTGCAGTTCTCAAACAACACACAAACAACCACATACACGTTGACACCAACACCCACCAAAGTGGACCGGTATGACAACTGCAGTCATTTGTCGTTACTTCCTTCGAGGAAACACTCGCGTGTTCTCTCAGGACCCAACAGTATGTCGATATATTGTTCGTCGGTTTCCCACAGAGGAGAAACCGTACGACGATCAAGTTTGTCAGCGATCCACCCATGAGCAACCGCCGGACAACATCGTGTCCGAAACGGTCTCTGCCAACCAGTAATTCACCTGTGTGAACCCTGACATTGGAGAAGCTCCTTAGAAAGGAGGTGATCCAGCCGCACCTTCCGGTACGGCTACCTTGTTACGACTTCGTCCCAATCGCCGATCCCACCTTCGACGGCTCCCTCCCACAAGGGGTTAAGCCACCGGCTTCGGGTGTTACCGACTTTCATGACGTGACGGGCGGTGTGTACAAGGCCCGGGAACGTATTCACCGCAGCGTTGCTGATCTGCGATTACTAGCGACTCCGACTTCACGGGGTCGAGTTGCAGACCCCGATCCGAACTGAGACCAGCTTTAAGGGATTCGCTCCACCTCACGGTCTCGCAGCCCTCTGTACTGGCCATTGTAGCATGTGTGAAGCCCTGGACATAAGGGGCATGATGACTTGACGTCGTCCCCACCTTCCTCCGAGTTGACCCCGGCAGTCTCTTACGAGTCCCCACCATAACGTGCTGGCAACATAAGATAGGGGTTGCGCTCGTTGCGGGACTTAACCCAACATCTCACGACACGAGCTGACGACAGCCATGCACCACCTGTATACCGACCACAAGGGGGCCACATCTCTGCAGCTTTCCGGTATATGTCAAACCCAGGTAAGGTTCTTCGCGTTGCATCGAATTAATCCACATGCTCCGCCGCTTGTGCGGGCCCCCGTCAATTCCTTTGAGTTTTAGCCTTGCGGCCGTACTCCCCAGGCGGGGCGCTTAATGCGTTAGCTACGGCACGGATTCCGTGGAAGGAACCCACACCTAGCGCCCACCGTTTACGGCGTGGACTACCAGGGTATCTAATCCTGTTCGCTACCCACGCTTTCGTTCCTCAGCGTCAGTTACTGCCCAGAGACCCGCCTTCGCCACCGGTGTTCCTCCTGATATCTGCGCATTTCACCGCTACACCAGGAATTCCAGTCTCCCCTGCAGTACTCAAGTCTGCCCGTATCGCCTGCAAGCCAGCAGTTGAGCTGCTGGTTTTCACAAACGACGCGACAAACCGCCTACGAACTCTTTACGCCCAGTAATTCCGGACAACGCTTGCACCCTACGTATTACCGCGGCTGCTGGCACGTAGTTAGCCGGTGCTTCTTCTGCAGGTACCGTCACTTGCGCTTCGTCCCTGCTGAAAGAGGTTTACAACCCGAAGGCCGTCATCCCTCACGCGGCGTCGCTGCATCAGGCTTTCGCCCATTGTGCAATATTCCCCACTGCTGCCTCCCGTAGGAGTCTGGGCCGTGTCTCAGTCCCAGTGTGGCCGGTCACCCTCTCAGGTCGGCTACCCGTCGTCGCCTTGGTAGGCCATTACCCCACCAACAAGCTGATAGGCCGCGGGCCCATCCTGCACCGATAAATCTTTCCACCACCCACCATGCGATAGGAGGTCATATCCGGTATTAGACCCAGTTTCCCAGGCTTATCCCGAAGTGCAGGGCAGATCACCCACGTGTTACTCACCCGTTCGCCGCTCGTGTACCCCGAAAGGCCTTACCGCTCGACTTGCATGTGTTAAGCACGCCGCCAGCGTTCGTCCTGAGCCAGGATCAAACTCTCCGTTGAAGACTCTAGATTTCGCGGGCAAGCCCACTAATCAGTCATAGACAAAAAGAGTCAAATCACTAGCAAAAAAACTCAACTAGCAAAAAATGTGTCGGCAACCATTCAGACGGAAGAATGAACAATCACCGACGAAAAATACTCACACCACACACAAACCAACCAAACCCCAAGAGGCGGTTGATCATTCGCGGATGTGAAGTACCAAAAAATATTTGGCACTGACATTCATCGACACACTGTTGAGTTCTCAAAGAACACGCACACACCATCACCACGACCCTATGGCCGCCGCTCCGGGGCAACTTTCCCAGCCTATCCCAACCTGGCCACCGGCGCAAACCGGAACCCCGTGAAGAAAAACTGGATTGTGTTCGCCAGGCACTTCGTACAACCTCGTGTCACTCACCCTCGCAGGTGGGAGTCGGTGTCCGTGTCGCTCTGACCTGGACAAAGTTACGCGAAGATCAACACAACACCAAATCGCCAGGTCAGAGCACTGCGGTCGGTTAACTTCACGGAACCCAGTACCTCTCGGCCAGTTCTTCGACGATCGGATCGCCTTCCTCTGCCTGCTCCAACGCTTCGAGATCGTCGTTGATCGACACCAACCGCGGATCGTCACCCTCAGCTTCCTGAATCGGGTGCCGACCGTCCTCGGCGAGTTGCCTCAGCAACTTTTCCTTGACGCGGGCTTTCAACGAATCAGCCATACCGCCAGCATGTGCCGCGCGGGCCCAGTTGTCGAGGCCTACTCGTCGTCCTTCTTTCCGAAGACACGTCGTGCCGTCGGAATCAAGATGATCAGCGCGCCGAGCAGAACGATGAGCGAAAAAACCTGCAGTGCCATGTCGACCTCTTACCGTCACGCCGGCGCGAGCCAGCTCCCCCACGGGGTGTTTCGAACAACCGTAAATGCAACGAGAACTCCGAGCACCACGATCGTCACAGTCGGCCGAAGCACGATCATGCGATCCCGCGTGCCTTTCCAACGGCGCACTGTCCAACCGATCCACGCGATCACCAACACCGCGATAAACGGCACGATCAAGGCATTGCTGGACACTGCGGCGCCAATATCCAGATTAGTCAGGTCATTGACCGCACGAAGGCCACCACACGCCGGACACCACAATCCCGTCAACGCGTACATCGGACAAACGCCGTAACTACCCGCGCTGTGGGGATCACGGAAGTGGAGTACCGCGGCGGCCGTCACGGCCACTGCAGCAACACCGACGGGTGCGGCCAGCGAGCGTCGTCGACTTGTGACCGCTTCCAACTCCATGGCACCCACTGTAAGAGACCCCGGCCGCGACTAGCGGGCGCGAACGACTACCGACCGGACCACCATGTCGTGCCAGCACTGGTGCTTCGAGTCCCAGAGCGGCCAGAGATAGTTGAGGAAGCATGCCCCACCCAGGATCGCCATCATGATCCAACGAAGCAGCGCCATCACCGGGCCGAGCGGTACACCGTCGGACTCCCGAATCACCGAAATTCCCAGCCACTTCTTGCCGAGCGTCTGTCCGGTGTTCCCTTGTCTGAAGACGAGGTTCCATACCTCGATCAAGAAGATCGCCAGTATGCCGACGACCATGAGGATCACGCCGACCGGATTGCCGCCTTCAGCGCTCACGCTGCCGTCGTCGTATGTGGTCACTTCGGATCCGGAGAACGCGATCACCGCCCCGATGATCGCGAGGATGACGCCCGGGAGCGGAACGACAAAGCCGTCGAGGATTGACGCGAACACCCGCGAGATCCAGCTTGCGTACGGATAGGCGGGCGTCGGCGGCTGATAACCCTGCGGCGGCATCGGCGGCATCTGCCCGTACGGCGGCTGATTCTGCGATGGTTGGCCTGGTCCCCAGTTCTGATCCGACATCGAGGTCTCCCCTGTTCAGGCACGTGTTCGCCGAACTCAGGATAAACCGCACATACGCAAGAATTGGGAACTAACGAGAAGAGCCCCACATCCGGATTTCCGGGTGTGGGGCTCTTGGCTGAGCTGCCTGAGAGAATCGAACTCTCGACCTTTTCATTACGAGTGAAATGCTCTACCGACTGAGCTAAGGCAGCGTGCCTTTCGGCGGTGGCGAGTCTATCTGGTCAACCCCCGGATCGCGAAAACGGGGGTCGGAAAGCGGCTCCGATGGAGGCAACCATCGCATCGAGCGCCCACTGCAACTTGACGTTGAAGTCGACGGCCTCGCGGCATTCGAGCACCGCTTCGATGCATTTGAGCAACCCCTCCGGGGACGTTCGTGCAGCCAACTCGGCGGCCTGCCGAGCCATGTCGGGATGGGTCGCCGTCGACGTCGACCCCAGCGAATAGGAAAGCGCGTCCCGGTACATGCCGGCCAGGTCGATCAGCGTCCGGTCGAGAAGATCGCGGCGGGCCCGGGTGTCGCGCGATTTCTGGCGCGCTTCGAGGTCCTTGATCAGACCAGCCGATCCGCGCAGAGTCCCGGCTGTTCCCTTGCCGGTTCCACCGCCACCCAAGGAGACCTTGAGCTCCTCGAGTTCCTGTTCCTTGAGTTCGGCGTAGAACGCCTTGGTGTCAGCCTCGATCGACTTCACCAAGTTCTCTGCGGCCTTGTACGCCGTCGAAGCACCGATCGCGTCGGCGGCCAGCCGAAGCGAACGCTGACGCTCGTCGCGCGCGCTCTCGTCGGTGGCGAGGCGCCGCGCCCGACCGACATGTCCGCCGCTGATCGATGCGGCGATTCTCGCCCGTTCCGGATCCAGCCCGTCGCGGTCGATCAGTACCTGAGCGATCGATTCGACGGACGGCGTCACCAACGGCATGTGCCTACACCGCGATCGGAGGGTGACAGACATGTCTTCCGGATCGGTCGTCGGCGCGCAGAGCAGGATGACCGTGCGGTCCGGCGGCTCCTCGACAACCTTCAGGAGGGCGTTGGCTGCGCCTTCGGTCAAACGATCGGCATCCTCGACCACGATCACCTGCCACCGCCCCGTCGTCGGTCGACGCGAAGCGATGTTGACTATCTCGCGCATGCCTTTGACGCTGATGCTCAGGCCGTCGGGGATGATCCGTCGTACGTCACCATGGGTTCCACCCATCGTCGTCGTACACGCATGACACTCACCGCACCCTGGTGCACCGTCGGAGGTGCATTGCAGGGCAGCGGCGAAGCAGAGAGCAGCCACCGAACGACCAGAGCCGGGTGGCCCGGTGAAGAGCCACGCGTGGGTCATCTCCGAGCCGCTGGAATCGCCACGAGCCGACAGTGCAGCATCACGCAGGCTCTGCTCGACGTCGTGCTGACCCACCAGCCGACCGAACACACCTCGTTCGGCCACTTCAGTACTCATGCAAAAACCCTAACCGTCGGCACCGACGAAGCCTTACGAGTCTTTCTTCGCCGGAGCCTTCTTGGCGGCGGCCTTCTTTGCCGGGGCCTTCTTTGCGGCTGTTTTCTTGGCAGCGGCCTTCTTGGCCGGAGCCTTCTTGGCCGGAGCCTTCTTGGCTGCTGCCTTCTTCTTGACCGGGCCGCGCGCACGACGATCAGCCAGCAACTCCGACGCCCGAGCATCGGAAATGGATTCGACGTCGTCGTCCTTGCGAAGGCTGGCGTTGGTCTCGCCGTCGGTGACGTACGGACCGAAACGGCCGTCCTTGATCACCATCGGCTTCTCGCTGACCGGATCGACGCCCAACTCACGCAGCGGAGGCGTTGCCGACGCCTGACGCCCACGACGCTTCGGCTCGGCGTAGATCTTGAGGGCCTCGTCGAGCGTGACGGTGAACATCTGCTCTTCGTTGGCGAGCGAGCGTGAGTCCGTGCCCTTCTTCAGGTACGGACCGTAACGGCCGTTCTGCGCGGTGATCTCTTCCTTCGATTCGGGGTCGACACCCACGACGCGCGGAAGCGACAGCAGACGCAGCGCATCTTCCAAGGTGATCGTCGCCAAGTCCATGGACTTGAGCAGCGATCCGGTCCGCGGCTTGGGGCCTGCGACCTTCTTGGCAGCCTTCTTCGCAGGCGCCTTCTTGGCCGCGGCCTTCTTCACCGCAGTCTTGGTGCTGCCCGAGCTGATTTCTTCCGGCTCGGGAGCGGTGACGGGAACGATGTCCGGTTCCGGCTCGGCCGGCGGTTCGGGCAGGATCTCGGTCACGTAGGGACCGAAGCGGCCTTCCTTCGCGACGATCTCGTGGCCCGTCAGCGGGTCGACGCCCAGCTTGCGGCCCTCTTGAGGCGTCGAGAACAACTTCTCGGCGTACTCGGGAGTGAGCTCGTCCGGTGGCAGGTCATCGGGAAGATTTGCCCGCTGCGAGATCAAATCGCCTTCGGGATCGTCCGGGTTCTGAACCATGCGCTCGAGATACGGGCCGAACCGGCCGACGCGCACGTGAACCTCGCGGCCCTCGGCGTCGTCGAACAGTCGGATGGAGTTGACCTCGCGAGCGTCGATCTCCTCGAGATTGACACCGACCATCTTCTTCAGCCCGCCCTCGCGGGCGACCGAACCTTCAGCGCCTGTCTCGCCGCCGAAGTAGAAGCTGCTCAGCCAGTTGCCACGCTGCTCACGGCCACCGGCGATCGCGTCGAGATCGTCTTCCATTCCTGCCGTGAAATCGAAGTCGACCAGCCGGCCGAAGTGCACCTCGAGCAGCCCGATGACGGCAAACGCCACCCAGGACGGAACCAGCGCGCTGCCACGTTTGTAGACGTATCCGCGATCGAGGATGGTCTTGATGATCGACGAGTAGGTCGAAGGACGGCCGATGCCGAGTTCTTCGAGCGTCTTGATCAGGCTGGCTTCTGTGTAGCGAGCGGGCGGGTTGGTGCTGTGTCCGTCCGGATCGAGCTTGGTGGCCGTGACTTCCTGACCCTTGACCAGCACCGGAAGCCTGGATTCGGCGTCGTCGGACTGACCGCCGGCTTCTTCGTCGACACTTTCGACGTAAGCCTTGAGGAAGCCGGCGAACACGATGGTGCGACCCGAAGCGGAGAACGTGCAGTCCTCGCCGGTGCCTGCCGTGCCGGAGATGCGGAGCGTCAGCGTCGTACCGCGGGCGTCGGCCATCTGCGAAGCGACGGTCCGCTGCCAGATCAGTTCGTACAGCTTGAACTCGTCGGAATCGAGCTTGGAGTGCAGCTGACCCGGGGTCTGGAACACGTCGCCGGCGGGGCGGATCGCCTCGTGCGCTTCCTGCGCGTTCTTGACCTTGCGGGTGTACTGACGCGGCGTCGGATGCACGTATTCCGGACCGTACAACTCGGTGGCCTGCGCACGAGCGGCTGCGATCGCCGACTCCGAGAGCGTCGTCGAGTCGGTACGCATGTAGGTGATGTAGCCGTTTTCGTACAGACGCTGCGCGATACGCATGGCGCGCTCGGACGTGAAACGAAGTTTGCGTCCGGCTTCCTGCTGGAGCGTCGACGTCATGAACGGCGGGTAAGGCTTGCGGGTGTACGGCTTGTCCTCGGCGGAGGAAACCGTGAGGTCGACCCCCTGCAACGCCTCCGCGAGACGACGCGCGTATGCCTCGTCGAGCACGGTGACCGCGCTGCCCTTGAGCTTTCCGTCAGCTCCGAAATCGCGACCGGAGGCGACACGCGAACCGTCGACGGAGACCAGGCGCGCACCGAAACTACGCGGGCTCGCCTCTGCACCGGCGTCGAGCGTCGCGGAAATATCCCAGTACGACGCCGACTTGAACGCCATCCGCTCGCGTTCACGCTGGACGATGACGCGCGTGGCCACCGACTGGACGCGGCCGGCCGAGAGCTTCGGCATGACCTTCTTCCAGAGAACCGGGCTGACCTCGTAACCGTAGAGACGGTCGAGGATGCGGCGGGTTTCCTGAGCATCGACGAGGTCGGTGTCGAGTTCGCGGGTGTCTTCGGCAGCAGCACGGATTGCCGGCTCGGTGATCTCGTGGAAGACCATTCGACGAACCGGAATCTTGGGCTTGAGGGTCTCGAGGAGATGCCAGGCGATTGCCTCGCCCTCGCGGTCGGGGTCAGTTGCGAGGAAGAGCTCGTCGGCGTCCTTCAACAGAGACTTGAGTTCGGCGACCTTGCCCTTCTTTTCCGGGCTCACGACATAGAGCGGCTCGAAGTCGTGATCGACGTTGACGCCGAGACGGGCCCACGACTCGCCCTTGTACTTGGCCGGAACGTCCGCTGCGCCGCGCGGGAGGTCGCGAATGTGACCGACCGATGCCTCTACGACGTAGTCCTTACCGAGGTAGGGAGCGATTTTGCGCGCCTTGGTCGGTGACTCGACGATCACGAGGCGACGAGGGTTACCGGACGCTCCCTGACCGCTGCCGTTGTCCGCTTTAGCCACCTGCTGCCCGAGCCTTCCTTTGGACGTTCACTGCCGTCGGCAGATCTTCAGAACTAGACGTGTGGAGCAAGTTATACCCCGTGTCTCTCTTTACAGAGTGACATACCCGCAAGACATTCGTGCAGATCAGTACAGTATGGGCTCCGTCGGACACGCGGCATCAGCGCTGTCAGACGTGTGGCCAGGCGACAGAGGTGTCGACGTGTTTCGGCGCCTCACCGAGGTATTCGACGAGCTTTGTCAGTCTCTTCTTTCCCGACACACGGAGCCCCGGACCCGGTGTCCGGTTACCCAGTTGAGTCGGCGCGATACCAACCCTCATCAAGGCCTGAGCCAGCGGTGCGTGTGTCTCCTTCGCATGGGGGTCGAGGCCGAACACGAATCGTTCACCGCCTTCTTCGAGGCGGCCGGCGGCGACGGCCCACACTCGGAGTTGGCGAGAATTAGGAACCCACCCGACCGGCACCGCCTTCACTGCTCCCTTGGTCCATTGCACGGACAGCGGAAGGAGTGCGGGCGTCGACTGAGTTCGGACGAGTGGGCTGCCTTCTTCGCTACGCGTCACCTCGGCCCCGAGTCCGCACTGCGCGATCAACTCGGCAACGGCCTGCGCTCTCCAGTCTCGATCCACGACGATCGAGATCCGCGCGCGATCCTCCGAGGTCACGACCTGCCCCGGTCCGGCCAGCATTCCGGCAAGGTCCGTCACGGCAGGTGGAATCGACTCGGCAGAGAAAAAGGACAGTTGGCTCACAGAGTGAAACGTAAGCCACGAAGGTATCGACGGCATAGACGACCGGCCGTGGCCGAACAGCTGCGTGCATTCACCTCGGACAGGGAAAGTACTAACCCAGCCCGAAAAGATTTGTCCCCCACCGCACGGATGCGATGGGGGACAAATACTGTCCGAACTAATCGCTCAGCGAGTGAGCGGAAAAATCAGACCGCGCGAACGCCGGTAGCCTGGGGACCCTTGGTGCCTTGGCCGACCTCGAACTCCACACGCTGGTTCTCCTCGAGGGTACGGAAGCCGTTGCCCTGAATTTCGGAGTAGTGAACGAAGACGTCTGCGGAACCGTCTTCGGGAGCGATGAAGCCGAAGCCCTTTTCAGCGTTGAACCACTTCACAGTGCCCTGTGCCATGCTTTTCCTTCTCTTTCTAACACCGGATTCGGTGAACAGCCCTTACAGTCCACCGGGCCGGTTCCGACCGCTGTACGTCTTTATTTCCCCCTCAGGAAAGGCAGAGCACCGCGCCCGCAACAACGATCCTGCGAGCGTGCACTTTCTCAAGCCTACGAACACAGAAGCTGCGACCGATTGTCAGTCAACCATGTTCTCCGCGTGCACAACAGTCGAAAAGGGAACTAAAAACGTTAAAAGTTCGCTACGAGAAAAACAGCCCACGATCGTGGTTTCCCGCGCGCGCGCCGAGCACCCGGTTCCACCAAGACCGCCGACCGTTGCGTATCATCAAAACTGCAGGTAGCGACAGTTTCCGATTGCCGCCACACCCCAACGCCGAGCCCGGAGAGTCACGTGAACGCACCTTCCCCGATCCCCGCCCCGGGAGGGAAGCCTGGCGAGACCTACGGGCAGATGCTGCTCGATCGGGTCGTCGCCGGGGTCAGTGGAAGCGAAAAACCACTGATGTTCACCGCGCAGTTACCTGCTCGCGTAGCCGAGTTCACCGAATGGCCGGAGTGGGTGCACCCCAGCGTCGTACGTGCGCTCGCCGAGCACAGCGTGCGGTCCCCGTGGATCCACCAGAGTGAGGCCGCCGACCTCGCTCACGAGGGAAAACACGTGGTCGTGGCCACCGGTACGGCGTCGGGTAAGTCACTGGCGTACCAACTCCCGGTGCTGACGGCCATGGCGACCGATCCGCTCGCAACTGCCCTGTACCTCTCCCCCACCAAAGCGCTGGGCTCGGATCAACTGCGAGCAGTGCTGTCCCTCACCGACTTCGACGTCGAACTTCGCAGCACGAACGCCAGTGCGTACGACGGCGACACCTCGCAGGAACTCCGCACTTGGGCACGTGAGAACTCACGCTGGCTCTTCACCAACCCCGACATGATCCACATTTCTCTGCTCAGAACCCATCAGCGATGGGCACACTTCTTCCGCAACCTGAAATACGTGATCATCGACGAATGCCACTCCTACAGGGGAGTCTTCGGATCCAACGTCGCGCTCGTGATCCGGCGATTACGCAGAATTGCAGCCCGTTACGGCGCCGAACCCACCTTCATCCTGGCCAGCGCGACCACAGCAGATCCCGGCGCGGCGGCCTCGCGGCTCATAGGCGCACACTGCACCGAGGTCACGGAAGACGGATCGCCGCACGGCCCACGCACCGTCGCCCTGTGGGAACCACCGCTACTGGAGGCATTGACCGGCGAAAACGGTAGCCCGGTACGACGTCCCGCGGGCGCGGAAGCCGCGCGGATCATGGCCGACCTCATGATCGAAGGCGCCCGCACTCTCACCTTCGTCCGCTCCCGCCGCGGCGCCGAGCTGACCGCGATGGCCACCAAACGTCTACTCGCCGAGGTGGACCCGGACCTCGCCGAGCGAGTCGCGTCGTATCGCGCCGGATATCTGGCCGAGGACCGTCGCGAACTGGAAGCTGCGCTCGCCGACGGCACGCTGCTGGGCGCAGCCACCACCAACGCGCTGGAGCTCGGCGTCGACATCGCAGGCCTCGACGCCGTTGTCGTGGCAGGCTTCCCGGGGACCGTTGCCTCGTTCTGGCAGCAGGCCGGTCGCTCCGGGCGACGCGGCGAGGGTTCACTCGTCGTGTTGATCGCCCGCGACGATCCACTCGACACCTACCTCGTTCACCATCCGTCAGCGGTACTCGACAAACCCGTCGAGGCGACGGTGACAGATCCCGGAAATCCGTACGTCCTGGGACCACAACTTCTCTGCGCTGCAATGGAACTCCCACTTTCCGATGCCGAGGTGGACGCGTTCGGGGCTCGCGAGGTTCTGACGAGACTGTCCGAGGAAGGCAGGATCCGGCGCCGAAAGCACGGATGGTTCGTCACCGCCGATTCGAACCCCCACGGCTCTTTGGACATTCGCGGCGGCATCGGAACTCAGGTGGCCATTGTCGACGGGGAATCCGGCCGGATGCTGGGCACTGTCGACGCGGGCCGCGCTCCGGCCACAGTTCATCCCGGCGCCGTGCACATCCATCAAGGCGAGACCTACGTCGTCGACGAACTGGACCTCGACGTCGGACTCGCATTGGTACACACCGAGAATCCGGACTGGACCACCTCGGCCCGCGAGACCACCGAAATCACGATCACCGAACAACTCGAGCACAAGAACTACGGCGACATCGCCGTCGCTCTCGTCCAGGTCGAGGTGACACATCAAGTCGTCGGATACCTACGACGGTTGACTTCGGGTGAAGTCCTCGACTCGATCGAACTCGACATGCCCGCACACACTTTGCCCACCAGGGCAGTGATGTACACGGTCACGCCGGAACTCCTCGAATCCATCGGGGTCCCGCCCGAACGGTTCCCCGGATCACTGCATGCCGCCGAACATGCCGCAATCGGCCTGCTGCCACTGGTGGCGATCTGCGACCGCGGAGACATCGGCGGAGTGTCCACCGCGATGCACGCGGACACCGGACTCCCGACCGTCTTCGTCTACGACGGTCATGCCGGCGGCGCCGGGTTCGCCGACCGAGGGCACAGCGAACTGTCCCGATGGCTCACCGCGACGCGCGACGCCATACTGTCCTGCGAATGCGCTCACGGTTGCCCGTCCTGCGTCTATTCACCCAAGTGCGGCAACGGAAACGACCCACTCGACAAAGACGGCGCGGTCAAGGTTCTGACCGCCGTCATCGACACCATCAGCTGACCGGACCCGCACGCGCGTAAGCCTGCGCATCCCCGATCCCGAAGCCCGACAACAACACCGGTGCGCGTATCTCGACCAATACATCCCACCCCTGCACCTCGCACTCCGCGAGCACCGTACGCATCCGCTCCGCGATCACCGCGGACATCTCACACGCCGACTCGTCACCGCCGTCCAAGGCGCCCGCACCGCCGAGAGCCGAAAGATCAGCGGCCGACTGAGCCGTGTGCCGAGCCACCACTGCGGAACCGACATGCAGCATCCCACCGGTCAACATCACGATCGCCGCCAGAACGCAGCACGCCAGAACCGTGGCAACACCTTCGTCGTCACGTAGGTTCACTCCTCCTCCACTCCCGACTCCACAGCTGCCACCGCCTCGGAAGAAATGTCGACCAACGGCAGCAACGCACTCTCGGCGCTGACAACGGCCACCGCAAAGCCGTCGACGATCTCCACCGAGATCGACGCATCTTCGGGTGCGATCCGGCGGGCCGTGGTGACCGCAGACTCACGATCACCACGTGCCACCAACCGCGCGGCCTCACGAGCGGCGTCGACACACCGAACCTGCATCGACACCGCCAGGACTCCACCGACACACAGCACGACCACCGTGACGATCGAAGCCAGAGCAATCGCGGCCTCCACCGTCACGGCGCCGTCGTCGGCTTGCCGAATACCTCTCGTGGACAACATCACACAGCTGTCTTGAGCGCCTTGTCGATGATGCCTGTCAGCGCCGAGACAATGGAGTCGCCAGTGACAACCGTGTACAGGACGGCACCGAATGCGGCAGCCGCAATCGTGCCGATCGCATACTCCGCGGTGGACATGCCGTCGTCCTCGGCAACCAACAGCGCAAATCTGGCCGACACCGTCCTCAACGTCTTCGAAATCATTTCTCCCCCTTCAATCGAAACCTGTGGCAGCACTTCTGCCGCAGGAGCTTTCACTCGGATCCGGCTCACAGCAGGCCGTTACCGAGCACAGTCGTGGCAAGCCCGATCACCACCGGGACGATGCCCAAGGCGATGAACGCCGGCAGGAAACACAGCCCGAGTGGACCGCTGATCAGCACTCCCGCGCGTTCGGCTGCGGCAGCAGCAAGATCCTCGGCGTCACCTCGACTGCGCTCGGCGAGTTCGGCCATGGACGAGGACAGCGACGAACCCGAACGGGCGGAACGCCGAGCCATTCTGGCGAGCGCCTCGGTATCGGGATCGAGAGCGGCTTCGCTCCACGCGGCGTCGGGATCGGCACCGAGCGCCAGAAGGTCGGCGACGCGACGAAGCGAGTCGGCCATCGGTTTCGGTGCCGTCGACGCCATCGCTGTGATCGCGGCGGAGACGGGAAGCCCCGCTCGTAGGCAGGCCCCGAGAAGGTCGAGACTTGCGGCAACTGCGAGTGGATCCGGCTTGTCCGGGACTGGAACCGAATCTTCTGTTGTTGTGTCCGCGAAGAGAATTTCTGCCGCCCTGGCCGAAGCACCGCGACGAGCGGGAATGATCGCGAACGCCAACGCCATCATCGCCACGGATGCCCAACTCACGACGTGACCTTCGCAGTTATCCGGTCGGTCCAGAGCAGACCAGCTGAGACACAAGCGGTTCCGATCACCAGGAGCACGCCGCCGAGCCCACCTCCGAACAGCACGCGCAGCGGCGAAGCACCCATCAATTGCCCGAGACCGATCCCCAACAGCGGGAGAAAGGCCAACACCGCAGCGGTCGCCCGAGCGCCCGCCAACCCGGCCTCGGTACGCTGACGAAAGCGTCTACGTCCCAACATATCCGTCCGGACGGCGCCGAGTAGTTCCGCCAGTGCCAGCCCGTGTTGGTCGGCGACCCGCCAGACGGATCCGATGCGGGAGAACTCACGCTCGATGCACGAATCCGGTACCGCGAAGGCCGCTGCGGCAGAACCACCGAGACGCGCCCTGGCCCCAGCGGAACGGAATACGGCACTCACTTCTCCGGTACATTCCTCGCCTGCAACAGAACTGGCCGCTGCAGGATGCGCGCCGACGCTCAGCTCGGCGATCAGCACCTCCAGACCGGAGAGCAGCATCTTCTGTGAGAGATCCCGGGTTTCGGCTGCATTCGCGCGTCGGCCACGGAGGATCAGGGTCCCGGCGAGGACGACAGCCGCACACCCTGCCGGAAGACCTCCGAGGATCCACGCGGCCGAAATCGCGAGAAATGCGGCGACGAACTGCCACGGAATCTGCCGGGAGGGCTTGCGGACGCTCGGGGTGTACGTGGCGAGCCGAGCACGTGAATCCCGCACCGGCGCAATCGAGACCGCCAACGCGAAGGCCAAGAGGGAAACCGTCACGTCCCGACCTCTCGATTGCGAAGCCGGAACATCCGCTCGAGCCGCTCACGACCCGAACCGCCGTCCGGCCACGCCTGCATGATTCGTACATACCCGTCCGCACCGCGGTCGATGACACCGATCTGTTCGAGACGCCTCGATCCGTCAGCCAATCTGTGCACGTGCAGGATCACTTGAACTGCCGCGGCAAGTTGACTGTGCAACGCGTGGCGATCCATACCGCCGAGCGCCGCCAACGCCTCGAGTCTGGCCGGCACCTCTTCTGGCGAATTGGCGTGAACGGTGCCGGCGCCGCCGTCGTGGCCGGTGTTCATCGCCGTGAGCAGATCAGTCACCTCTGCGCCGCGGACCTCACCGACGACGATGCGATCGGGACGCATTCGTAGTGCCTGCCGAACCAGATCGCGCACCGTCACCTCTCCGACGCCCTCGACGTTGGGAGCTCTGGCGACGAGCCGGACGACGTGCGGATGCGGCGGCGCCAGTTCGGCCGCGTCCTCGACACAGACGATTCGCTCGCGCGGGTCGACCGCGCCGAGCATGGCGGACAACAACGTGGTCTTTCCCGCACCGGTCCCGCCGATCACCAGAAAAGCCAAGCGACAAGAAATGATGCGATTTAGGAGCTCCCGCGCGTCCGGTTCTACGGCGCCGTGGGCGGACAGGGCGTCGAGACCCTGGGTCGCGGGCCGCAACACTCGCAGTGACACGCAGGTTCCACCCTGGGCCGCGGGTGCGAGTACGGCATGAAGTCGTACCCCGAAGTGCCCGTCGCCGACGCCCCGCAGGCGGCCGTCGACCCACGGTTGGGCGTCGTCGAGGCGTCGACCTGCCGACAGTGCCAACCGCTGCGCCAGTCGACGCACGGCTGCCTCGTCGGTGAACCGGACCCCCGACCTTTCGAGGCCGACCCCGCGGTCCACCCAGACCTGATCCGGCGCGGTCACCAGTACGTCGGCGACCCCGGGTTCGTGCAGTAGAGGTTCGAGCGGCCCCGCGCCTGTCAGTTCCGTCTGGAGCACCCTGACGACCTCCAACAGATCCGTGTCCGCCAGAACGCCGGAGGACTCGGCTCGCACGGCATCGGCAACGGTGGCCGCCGTCGGCTCGGCGACCGACGACGCCGTCAATCGCTCGCGAACTCGGTCGAGCAGTTCGGCCGTGACCAACGCACTCATGCCGCAGCCCCGCGCGGGCGTGCGCCGGATTCGACGGCGTCGAGTACCGCTGTTGCCGCCACACTCAACGGACAACCGCGGGTCAATTCGAGGCCACCACGCTCGAGCATCGGCGCCAGCGATCGGTGGCCGCGCATCACGGCCGTCAGGGGCAGGCCGAGCATGTCTGCCACATCGGCGCCGCGTAGGCCTCCCGGTGCCGGCCCACGCACGACGAGACCGACGTTGGAGTTGTGTCGCACCACCCAGGCTCCGACCTTCTCGGCCGCGACGCATGCGGCCACGGTGGCCGGAACCACCACGAGCACCGAATCCGACATCTCCAACACGGCCTGACCTACCTCGCTGGGATGCCGTGGCACGTCGCAGACCACGAGCCCGCCGGAACTGCGACCTGCGTCAAGCACGGCGCGAACGGCGGTCACTGTCGGACCGTCGATCTCCCGGCGACTGCTCGCCAGAACCCTCAGAAACTTCCCCTTCGCCGGCAGTGCATCGCGCAGCGCCTCCGGGGACAACCGCCCGCCCTCGACGGTCAGTGCACCCCAACGTAATCCGGGAGCAGTCTCGATACCTAACAGCACGTCGGCGCCGGAACCGAGTGCGTCGACGTCCACCAACAGCGTCGGGACGTGACGTGCCGCCGACGTCAACGCGACTGCCGCAGCAGTTGCCGAGGCTCCGCCGCCGCCACAACCACCCACCACGCTCACGACGGTGCCGTCACCACTGACGTCTACGTGGTCGGCCAGAACTGCGACCAGCGCGTTCTCTTCCTCGGGCAAGGACAGAACGCTGTCAGCTCCGATCGCGGTGGCGCTCTTCCAATCGTCGACGGTCGGTGTGCCGTCGCATACGAGGAACACTCGCGTTCGCTTGGGGGAACGAGCCAGAGCATCTCGCGCCGCCGACGCGTCCAGTACCACCGCCGAGGCCCGGTTCCACTGTTGCCGGGACACGGGATGTTCGGCCTCGTCCAGCCGGCGGTCCACCGCGGCAGCGACGCGTCGCACGCTCGCGAGGATTTTCGCGTCGTCGACGAGAACCAGAATGGGAGCGCCGGATTCCCGAGAGTTGATCGTCGTGTTCATGTCTGCAGAGCCTGAACGAGCTCCGTCACCGAAAACAGTGGGCCGAACAACCCTGTGGACAACTGGGAGGTTGTGGAGAAACAGGCCTGAGACAGAGGACGACCCCCGCCAATGGGGGGAGGAGGCGGGGGCCGTCTGAGTTCAGCCCCGGGGGGTCGGGCTGAACTAGTTCGAACGAATCGAACAGCAACGATCTTACACCCGCCATCGGCGAGAAATGCAAGCCTGAGCTGCACTGAACTGCTGTTTTTCGCCGAAAGAGGACGCTTGCCGAAGAGCACACGAACCGCCTGTCGGACTATCCTCAATCCTGTGACCGACAAGCCTGCGAACGGACTGAATACCGGGCGGACAGCCGCTTTCTTCGATTTGGACAAAACGATCATCGCGAAGTCGAGCACCCTGGCGTTCAGCAAGCCATTCTTCGCACAGGGTCTGATCAATCGACGCTCGGTTCTCAAGAGCAGCTATGCGCAATTCCTGTTTCTACTGTCCGGCGCCGATCACGATCAGATGGAGCGCATGCGCGAGCATCTGACGGCGATGTGTGCGGGCTGGGACGTGGAACAGGTGAAGGCCGTCGTCGCGGAGACTCTGCACGACATCGTCGATCCACTCGTCTTCGCCGAGGCGGCCGATCTGATCGCAGATCACAAGCTGCGTGGACACGACGTCATCGTCGTGTCTGCTTCGGGTGAAGAGATCGTCGCACCGATCGCCCGCGCCCTCGGCGCCACCCATTCCGTCGCGACGTCGATGAGGGAGGAAGACGGCCACTACACCGGCGAGGTGGACTTCTACTGCTACGGCCCCGGCAAGGTCGAAGCCATGGAAAAACTCGCCGCGGAGTACGGTTACGACCTCGCCGCCAGTTACGCCTACTCCGACTCGGTGACGGATTTACCCATGCTCGAGGCTGTCGGACATCCGACCGCAGTCAACCCCGATCGAGCGTTGCGCAAGGAAGCGGCCGTAAACGGTTGGCCCATACTGACTTTCTCGAATCCGGTCTCACTTCGTGCCCGATTGTCGGCCCAGTCCACGACCACGGTGGCTACTACCGCTGCGGTGGGAATCGCAGCTCTGGTGGCCGGCGCCATGACCTTCGGGCTACTGCGCCGGAAACGCTGAAATCCAAGGCCCACAAACAAAAATTGGTACTTGCTGTGAGCCCGGACACAGGGTACAAAGGAGTTACGGAAGAACGGAAGGCCAGGAACGGCTCGGAAGAGAAGGACCGTTTCCCCAACCGAAATTCCTAGCACGGGCACTAGGGCACCCACGCGGAGCACAAGCCACTATAAGGGCAGAAGCGTTGTGGGCCTGCGAGATTCGTTCAATTTGAGCGAGGACCCCGCACAGGTTGAGGGGACGACCTCAGAAAGTGCGATCCCTCGCCGAGGCCACCCACACAACCCACCGAGCACGCTTGGTAACGAGTAGTCCGTGCTGACGGGCGGCGAAGTCGATTTATCGGCAGCGCCGCCCGTTCGTTATGTTCCGGCAGGGGCAATTTGCCGGACTATCCGGTAGCGGCGTCGGCAATCGAAGTCGCCTCTCGCGCACCGGCTTCGAGAGCACCACAGCACAGAATCACCCAGCTGCCGACGCCCGACGGATTTCCCGAAGCGAATCCTGCCGCGCCGTCCGTGTACGCCTGTGGCCGCCGAAGCCAACTGACCTCGGGGACCCCGAGATTGTGCGGATCCAGCCCCGACGAGACCGCAACCAGACGCGAGGCCGCGCGGGCGACGATGCCGTCAGCGGTGCCGAACGGGCTCAGCGCCAAGAGTTCTCCGTGTACGACGGCCGCCAGAACAGGTGCCGGTGCACTGGTTCCGCCTGTAACGAGTTGGGCGAGAGCGTCCAACCGCTCCCCCACTCCGCGATCCGACCGTGGCCGCCCCAGTTGATCTGCGTCCTCGACGAGATCCGCCGCGGCCAACAGGTGCAGCCGGGCCAAAGCCTGAAGTGGGGCGCGCTTCCACGTCGACTCCATGAGCGGAAGGCTGTCGCCGTCGAGAGCCTGAGCCACGCGCAGAGCACCCGCGAGAATCGGGTCACCGGCCATGCCCTCGGCCGGCAATTCGGTGGTGCCTCCGGCGAGCGATGCGGAGGCTCGCGCAGCGCGAACCGCGGCTTCGGCGGCAGTCGTGGGCCAACCGCGACGGTTGGTCTTGTGCCGATGAACCTCACCCAGAGCGTCGCGCGCATGGTCGGCGGCGGCGCGTACGCCTGGAAGATCGACGAGGGGCTGCAAGGGGTCCGTCACGATCAACGACGGTACCCTTGCAGCCCCTCTGCGGACTTGCCTACCTACCTGTTGCGTCAGCTTCCCAGCTTGATGGACCCACCGGGAATCGCGTCGAGCAACTTGCGGGTGTAGTCCTGTTGCGGATTACCGAACACGTCGTCGATCGGTGCCGATTCGACGATCGAGCCACGCGACATCACCAACACGTTGTCCGCGATCTGACGAACCACGGCCAGGTCGTGCGTGATGAAGAGGTACGTCAACCCGAACTCTGCCTGCAGGTCGTTGAGCAGGGTCAAGATCTGATCCTGCACGAGCACGTCGAGAGCGGAGACCGCCTCGTCGCAGATCACGACCTCCGGTTGCAAGGCCAGTGCTCGCGCGATGGCGACGCGCTGACGTTGTCCACCGGAGAGTTCGTTCGGGAACCGACGCATGACCGACTGCGGTAGACCCACCTTGTCGAGAAGTTCGCGGACGCGAGCCTCACGCTCGGCTTTGGTCCCGACCTTGTGGGTACGCAGCGGCTCCTCGATCGTGCGGTAGATCGAGTACATCGGGTCGAGTGTGCCGTAGGGGTTCTGGAAGATCGGCTGCACTCGTCGACGGAACGCAAATGTTTCCTTCGCACCGAGCTTCGACACGTCCTGACCGTCGAAGACCACGTTGCCTGCAGTGGGCTCGAGCAGACCGAGGACCATCTGTGCGACCGTCGACTTACCGGAACCCGATTCACCGACGATCGCCGTCGTGGTTCCGCGGCGGACCTTGAAGGACACGTCGTTCACGGCTGTGAAGTCGGTGGTCTTGCGGAAACCCTTGCGCAGCTTGAACACCTTGGTCAGATGATCGACGACAAGAACGTCGTCGGTCGCCTTGCCGAAGGACTCTGCCGCAGTTTCCTCGGCCTTGACTGCTTCGGCGACCTCTTCCGCCTGTTCTCGAATCTCGGCGCGCACCACCGACGAGCTGAGTCGCTTCGACGCCAACGACGGCGCAGCAGCGACCAGCTTCTGCGTGTACGGATGCTGTGGACGCTTCAGAATCTCCAGTGCCGGACCGGATTCGACGATACGACCCTTGCTCATCACGATCAGATGCTCGGCGCGCTCGGCGGCCAGGCCCAGATCGTGAGTGATGAGAAGAACGGCGGTGCCGAGTTCCGTAGTCAGACCGTCGAGGTGGTCGAGGATCTGACGCTGGACGGTGACGTCGAGCGCCGACGTCGGCTCGTCCGCGATCAGGAGTTTCGGACGAGCGGACAACCCGATCGCGATGAGTGCGCGCTGACGCATACCGCCCGAGAACTCGTGCGGGTACTGTCCCAACCGGCTCTCGGCTTCGGCGAGGCCGGCCTCCTCGAGCAGTTCGGCGGCCCTAACCTTGGCTGCCTTGCCCTTGGCAATTCCGTTGGCGGCCAGAGCTTCCTCGATCTGGAAGCCCACTTTCCACACGGGATTCAGATTCGACATCGGGTCCTGCGGAACCAAACCGATCTGGCTGCCTTGGATGTGGACGAAGTCCTTCTCCGAAAGTTTCGAGATGTCCTTGCCGTCGAAGATGATCTCGCCTGCCGTCACCTTGCCGGTGCCGGGAAGCAGATTGATGATCGAGTGCGCGGTGGTGGATTTACCGGAGCCCGATTCGCCCACGATGGCGACCGTCTGACCCGGATACACGGTCAGGCTGACGCCTCGAACTGCCGGAACCGGACCGGAATTGGACTGGAACGACACCTCGAGATCACGAATCTCGAGCAACGGAGTTTCCTCCGAGGTGAGAGTTTCCTTGGTGGTCATCGTGCTCACCGCTTCCGCGACTTGGGATCGAGGGCGTCGCGCAGAGCGTCACCCATCATGATGAATCCGAGGACGGTGATCGCCAAAGCCGTTGCCGGGTAGAACAGAATGGTCGATCCCTGACGCAGCGTCACCTGAGCGTTGCTGATGTCGCCGCCCCACGAAACCTCGGTGGACGGAAGTCCGATACCGAGGAAGGACAGCGTCGCCTCGGCGACGATGTACGTGCCGAGCGAGATGGTGGCCACCACGATGATGGGCGCCAACGAGTTCGGGATGACGTGGCGGATCAGTGTCTTGAGCTTCGAGACACCCAACGCTTCCGAAGCCATGACGTAGTCGTTGTTCTTCGCCGAGATCACCGCGCCTCGAGCAATTCGTGCCATCTGCGGCCAACCGAAGAGTGCCAGGACGCCGACGACGGTCCAGATGGTGCGATCGGTGAACAGCTGCATCAGAACGATGGCAGCGAGGATCAGCGGGATACCGAAGAAGATGTCGGCGACGCGGGAGAGAATCGAATCGGTCCAGCCGCCGTAGAACCCGGACAGTGCACCGAAGATCACTCCGATCACCAGCACCGACGCCGTGACGCCGACGCCCACGAGTACGGATGCGCGAGCACCGTAGATGGTGCGCGAGTACACGTCACAGCCCTGGCGGTCGAAACCGAACCAGTGGCCGGAGGTCGGTCCCTGCATGCTGTAGGTGAGGTCGCAGAACCGCGGATCGGTACTCGTGAACAAGCCCGGAAACGCTGCGATGACGATGACCGCGAGGATGATGATCGTCGAGATGATGAACAGGGGGCGCTTGCGCAGATCGCGCCACGCGTCGGTCCACATGCTCGTCGGCGCCTGATCGAGTTTGACGGCGTCCGTCTCCCCCGGTGCCGCAACTTCGGGCGGTGCCACGAAATGACTTTGCCGGACGGCGCGTCCGGTCTTCACGGTCTCAGACATAGCGGATCCTCGGATCGAGCGCGGCGTACAAGAGGTCGACGAGCAGATTTGCGATCAGGTAGATCACGATGAGAATGGTGACGAACGAAACCACCGTCGGCGCTTCACCTCTGGTCACGGCCTGGTAGATCGTGCCGCCGACGCCGTTGATGTTGAAGATGCCCTCGGTGACGATGGCGCCGCCCATCAACGTTGCGAGGTCGGCGCCCAGGAACGTGACCACGGGGATCAGCGAGTTGCGCAACACGTGCACGCGAACCACTCGTCCACGGGAAAGTCCCTTGGCGGTGGCAGTGCGCACATAGTCGGCACTCAGGTTCTCCGCCACGGACGTTCGGGTCAGTCGCAGGACGTAGGCGAACGAGACCGAACCCAGAACCAGGGCGGGGAGCAGGAGATTCTTGAAGCTGGTGTTGCCACCGACCGTCGGCGGGACGATGCCCCATTTGACGCCGATGAAGAACTGAGCCAGGAAGCCGATCACGAAGATCGGGATGGCGATGAGAACGAGGCTGAACAGCAGGACGGTGCTGTCGAAGAATCCGCCCTTACGCAGGCCGGCGATGAGGCCGAAGCCGACACCGAAGACGGTCTCGACGATCAGTGCCATGAAGGCAAGTTTCATCGTGATCGGAAATGCCTGTGCCAGAACTTCACTGACAGGTCGTCCGGAGAACGACGTGCCGAAGTCCAGCGTGAAGATGCCCTTCAGGTACAGCAGGTACTGCTGATAGAAGGGGAGATCGAGGTGGTAGCGCTCCCGAAGCTGTGCTGCCACAGCCGGACTGAGCGCCTTGTCGCCCGCCAACGCGGCAATCGGATCACCGGGAAGCAGGAAGACCATGGCGTAGATCAGAAGAGTGGCCCCGAGAAAAACCGGGATCATTTGAAGCACTCGGCGACCGATGTACCAGAGCATCGGATCACCTCCTTGTCGATGATCGTGTACGTCAGCGGACAGTCCGGTGTGAACACGAGTTCGGGACGGCAGGCAGGGCGCCTGCCGCCCCGAACTCACGTTTCAGATGCGGATCGTTCTACGCGTCAGTTCTTTTCGATGTCTTCGTAGACCGGAATGCCGTTCCAGCTGATGGTCACGTTGGAAACGTTCTCCGACCATCCACTGGCTGCGTTGCGGTACCACGTCGGAATTGCAGGCAGGTCCTTGAGCAGCACTTCCTGAGCCTGATCGAGCAGTTCCTGAGCCTTCGCCTTGTCCGTCTGGCCGGCCGATTCGCGCAGGAGGCGGTCGAACTCGGGGTTGGAGTACTCACCGTCGTTGGAGCTGCCGCCGGTCTGGTAGTTCTGCGCCAGGAAGCCGTACTGCTGCGGGTAGTCACCCTGCCAGCCGGAGCGGAACGCGCTCTGGATGGTGCGGTCGGTGGCTTCGGTGCGGATCTGCGCAAAGGTGGCGTACTGCTTGCCCTTTGCGTCGATGCCGAGCGTGTTGCGGATGCTGTTCGCCGTGGCGTCGACCCATTCCTGGTGTCCGCCGTCGGAGTTGTATCCGATCTCGAAGCTGCCGGACCACGGAGCGATGGCGTCGGCCTTGGCCCAAGCGGCCTTGGCTGCCTCGGGGTCGAACTTCAGGTTGCCGTTACCGGTCAGCGAGTCGTTCCAACCCTCGATTGCGGGGCTGGTGAAGTCGAGTGCAGGCGTCCTGGTCTTGTTGAAGATCTGCTGCGTGATCTGATCGCGGTTGATCGCCATCGAGATCGCCTGACGGCGGAGCATGCCCTCTTCACCACTGAAGTGCGCCAGGCGCCCCGGGATCGTGAACGTCTCGATGGTTGCCGACGGCTGGTTGACCGTGCGACCGGCAAGATCCGACTCGAAGGTCGTGACCGCGCTCGGCGGGACCTGGTCGAGAACGTCGACGTTGTTGGCGAGGAGATCCGTGTACGCCGTGTCGAGGCTGTTGTACATGATGAAGTCGACGCCGGCGTTCTTCGGCTTGCGGTTGCCGTTGTAGTCCGGGTTCACGACCGTGTCGATGCGGACGTTGTGCTGCCACGCGCCGGCGCCGTCGAGCTTGTACGGGCCGTTGCCGACCGGGTTCTCGCCGAATGCGGTCATGTCCTTGAACGCGACCTCGGGCAGCGGGTAGTACGCCGTGAAACCGAGGCGATCGGGGAACGCCGACTCGGGCTGCTTGAGTTCGATGGTGAAGGTGGAGTCGTCCACAACCTTCAGACCCGACATCGTCTGAGCCGTCGGAACCTCGGCGGCAACTTCGTCGTAGCCCTTGATCGGATCGAAGAACGATGCCTGGATCTGAGCGTTGGTGGAGAGGGCTCCGAAGTTCCACGCGTCGACGAACGACTTCGCGGTGACGGGGGTGCCGTCCGTGAAGGTCCAACCGTCCTTGAGCTTGACGGTGAAGTTCTGACCGTCGGTGCTCTCGATGGACTCGGCAACCTCGTTCTCCGTGCCACCGTCGGCGGTGTACGAAACGAGACCGGCGAACAGGGAGTCGAGGACGCGGCCGCCCTGGTTCTCACTCGTGTTCGTGGGAATCAACGGGTTCTGGGGCTCGCCCGCCCAGGCGTTGACGACACCGCTGGACGATCCGCCCGACGAATCGCCGGACGAACATGCCGTGATCAGCACTGCCGTCATTCCGAGCGCGACCGCGCCGGTCGCTATGCGTGAGATACGCAAAGGAATTCCTTCCACATCTAAGTGACCCCGAGCATGCTCGCGGCCTGCCGACAGCCGTAACTGCCGGCGTCGTGTCGCCTACAACTGAAAGTGAACGTGACTTCGAGTTGTGGTCGAATAATGGTTTGACAATAGACACATCCGACGCGGGGCGCGCATCGCACCCATTGTCCGCAATTCCGAGGGAAATCTGTCCGCGCCCATTCACTCGTCGGCGGAAGCGACCACCCGTCGCATCAATTCGACCGATCGTCGCAGGACAACGGGTTGCAACGTGATGCAACGGTGCGTTTACGCGAGCTTGTGACTACCCTCACACGGAGTCAGAAAAGTGTCGATCAAAGTGGAAAGAAGGCCGTCAGCCATGACAAGCGCAGCCGAAACAGACGTCCCCCAGGCATATCCGCCGAGCGCAGAGTTCGCTGCGGCCGCCAATGCGGGACCGGAGTTGCAGGCTGCCGCAGATACCGACCGCCTCGCTTTCTGGGCGAATCAGGCTGAGCGCCTTCACTGGCACGAGAAATGGACCGACGTCCTCGACTGGACCGACGCCCCCGTCGCCAAGTGGTTCGTCGGCGGAAAACTCAACGTCGCCTACAACTGCGTCGACCGCCACGTCCTCGCCGGCAACGGCGACCGCGTCGCCATTCACTTCGAAGGCGAACCAGGCGATTCCCGGGATCTGACCTACAACGACCTCCTCGCCGAAGTCAGCCGCGCCGCAAACACTTTCACCGACCTCGGCCTCGTCGCCGGTGACCGCGTAGCGATCTACATGCCGATGATCCCCGAAGCGATCGTCACCATGCTCGCCTGCGCCCGCCTCGGCCTGACCCACTCGGTCGTCTTCGCCGGATTCTCCGCCACCGCCCTACGCTCGCGCATCGACGACGCCCAAGCCAAGCTCGTCGTCACCGTCGACGGCCAGTGGCGACGCGGCGCCGCAGCACCCATCAAAACAGCGGTCGACGAATCCGTCGCCGGCGCCGACTCCGTCCAGAACGTGTTGGTGGTCAACCGGACCGGCATCGACGTCGAGTGGACCGACGGCCGCGACCTGTGGTGGCACG
Source organism: Rhodococcus sp. NJ-530 (assembly GCF_003860625.1). Taxonomy (NCBI): domain Bacteria; kingdom Bacillati; phylum Actinomycetota; class Actinomycetes; order Mycobacteriales; family Nocardiaceae; genus Rhodococcus; species Rhodococcus sp. NJ-530. The sequence goes on along the minus strand of NZ_CP034152.1, from coordinate 544,985 downwards.
AGACCGTCGCGGCGGCCTCGCCCGAGCACGAGGCGCAGGCCTTCGACGCCGAACATCCCCTGTTCATCCTCTACACCTCCGGCACCACCGGAAAGCCCAAGGGCATCATCCACACCTCCGGCGGCTACCTCACCCAGGCGTCGTACACCCACCACAACGTCTTCGATCACAAAGCGGGACAAGACGTCTACTGGTGCACCGCCGACATCGGCTGGGTCACCGGGCACTCCTACATCGTCTACGGACCCCTCTCGAACGGTGTCACCCAGGTCGTCTACGAAGGCACCCCCAACTCCCCGAACGAGCACCGCCACTTCGACATCATCGAGAAGTACGGCGTCTCCATCTACTACACCGCCCCCACCCTCGTGCGGACGTTCATGAAGTGGGGCCGGGAAATCCCCGACGCCCACGACTTGTCTTCGATCCGTTTGCTCGGATCTGTGGGCGAGCCCATCAACCCCGAAGCGTGGCGCTGGTTCCGCGACGTCATCGGCGGCAACAAGGCCCCCATCGTCGACACCTGGTGGCAGACCGAGACCGGCGCGATCATGATTTCCCCGCTGCCCGGTATCACCGCCACCAAGCCCGGATCCGCGATGGCACCGCTGCCCGGTATCTCCGCCAAGATCGTCGACGACGACGCCAAGCCCCTCGGCCCCGGCGGCAACGGCTACCTCGTCCTCGACGAGCCGTGGCCGGCGATGCTCCGCGGCATCTGGGGCGACATGGACCGCTACCGCGACACCTACTGGTCCCGCTACGCCGAAGAAGGCTGGTACTTCGCCGGTGACGGCGCCAAGTACGACGACGACGGCGCACTCTGGGTCCTCGGCCGCGTCGACGACGTCATGAACGTCTCCGGTCACCGCATCTCCACCTCCGAAGTGGAATCAGCACTGGTGAACCATCACGGAGTCGCCGAAGCCGCCGTCGTCGGTGCCGCCGACGAGACCACCGGACAGGGCATCGTCGCGTTCGTCATCCTCCGTGAAGGCGTCGAGAACACCGGCGACGTCCTCATCGCCGAACTCAAGGCTCAGGTCTCCACCGACATCAGCCCCATCGCCAAACCGCGTCAGATCACGATCGTGCCGGAACTGCCGAAGACCCGGTCCGGCAAGATCATGCGCCGCCTCCTGCGCGACGTCGCCGAAGGCCGCGACCTCGGAGACACCTCGACCCTGGTCGACCCCAAGGTATTCGACGCAATCCGCGGCAAGTAGGGCCTTCGGCCCCGTGCGCCTTTTTGGTAGTCCCCACTACCGGAAAGGCGCACAGGGGCGGAGCCCCTCTCGCAACTTCACTTCCTCTTTCGGCGTCAGCCAGGACTCCTCGGCTACGCGAATGTCTGCGGCAACCCGCTTGTGCAAGGACTTTCCGCGCGAGGAGAGAAACACGCGTACCTTTCGGCGATCGTCCTCACCGACCTCGCGATAGATCAGCGCAAGCGAGACCAACTTGTCCGCAACTCGCGTCAGCGTCGGAGCCGGTGTTCCCGTCCGATCGCGCAGCTCAGCCATCGTCAGCCCCTCGGTCGACGCCAGGGCTTCGAGCGTCATCCAGTGATCGAGAGTGAGATTCTCAGCCGCCAGCGCTTTCTCCGCTGCTGCCGCGGCCATTCGAGCCGCTCGGACCAGCGCGGTCGTCAGCGAAGCATCAAGAATTCCGGAGTCACTTTTTCCCACTGATCGCTCCCCCGCTGTTGCGTACTTCACACTTCTCGGGCAATACTTTCAAATGAAATGATAGTAACCCAGGCCAGGCCGCTGACTTCCGATTCCGGCGGCGACGCATGAGCGCTACCGGCGCGCTCGAACGCGCGCGCGGCGCCGTGTGGCGCCTGGGCATGGTGCTTCCCCTCCAGGGACCTGCCGGACTGTTCGGCCCCTCCTGCGAAGCAATCAGCGAATTGGCCGCCCGCGACCTCAACAAATCCGGTGGCGTACTGGGACGCGAAGTCCAGATCGAAGTGATCGACGGCGGCGCGACGCCGAGTGCCGTCGCCGCCCGCGTGGGACAACTACTCGACGCAGGCGACATCGACGCGGTCAGCGGCTGGCACATCTCCTCGGTGCGCCATGCGCTTGCGCCCGTGGTCGCGGACCGCATTCCGTACTCGTACACCTCGCTCTACGAGGGCGGCGAGGTCAGGCCCGGCATCTACTGCTCGGGTGAGACACCACGTCAGCAGATCGCGCCGGCGCTGAAGTGGCTGCGCGACAACGTCGGAGCGCGTAAGTGGTTTGTCGTCGGGGACGACTACATCTGGCCGCACAGCTCTCTCGGAGCCGTGAGGCAATTCGCCACCGAACTCGATCTCAGCCTTGTCGGCGGTTCGTTTGTCGACCTCGGGCGCGGAAACATGAAGCAGTTGGTCGAGACCGTCTCGAACTCCGGTTGCGACGGCGTGATCATGCTCCTCGTCGGCCAGGACGCCGTCGATTTCAACCGCGCCTTCGCCCGCCGCGGCCTCGACGAGTCGATGATCCGGTTCAGCCCGTTGATGGAAGAGAACATGCTGCTCGCGAGCGGGCCGAGGGCAACCCGCAACCTGTTTGCCTCCGCCGCGTACTTCCGTTCGATGGTCGACGGCAACTCCATGGATCTTCTCGGGCGCTACGTTGCACTGCACGGCGCGCACGCTCCGGCGCTGAACAATGCCGCCGAATCGTGTTACGAAGGGATACATACCCTTTCGGCCCTGGTTCGACGCGCCGACAGCACACATCCGCGTGACCTGGACGCCGTCGTCGAGGGTGCCGCGTACGACGGGCCTCGCGGAACCGTCGAGTTTCGTGATCGTGTTGCACGGCAGAAGATTCAGCTCGCCGTCGCCGACGGACTCGACTTCTCGATCATCGCAACGCTCTGAGGTTTTCCCTGAGATCTCCCTCTTGACTTCTGTGGCGCGCATCACTTAGTTTCATTTGGAATCATTTCATTTGAAAGTAACCCGTCCCGAAGTAACCGTCCCGAAGTAACCGGAGGTGCCCGATGGGCAGTGTTGGTTTGCTTTACGTGGGAGCCGTCCTCTTCGTCAACGGACTGATGCTGCTCGGCACAGTTCCCGTTCGATCCGCCTCGGTCCTCAACCTCTTCGTCGGCGCACTTCAATGCGTCGTCCCCACCGTCATGTTGATTCAGGCTCAGCGAGATTCGAGTGCCGTCCTGGCGGCCTCAGGGCTCTACCTGTTCGGATTCACCTATCTCTACGTGGGCATCAGCAATCTCGCCGGCTTCGAGCCGGAAGGAATCGGGTGGTTCTCGCTGTTCGTCGCGTGCGCCGCGCTCGTGTACTCCTTCCTCTCTTTCACAGTGAGCAACGACCCCGTCTTCGGGGTCATCTGGCTCGCATGGGCAGCGCTGTGGACGCTGTTCTTCCTGGTACTCGGGCTCGGCCGCGAGAATCTCAGTCGCTTCACCGGCTGGGCAGCGGTCCTTCTGAGCCAGCCCACGTGCACGGTCCCCGCATTTCTGATCCTGACCGACAACTTCCACACCACACCCGCCGTCGCGGCCGGTTGGGCCGGAGCGCTTCTGGTTCTCCTGGGCCTGGCCAAGATCCTCGCTGCACCCAAAACCGCAGTACCCCAATCCCGTCCAGTCTTCAACTGATCGACACAACCAAGGAGTGAAAGACAATGCGACACGGTGACATCTCCTCGAGCAACGACACGGTCGGCGTAGCAGTGGTCAACTACAAGATGCCCCGCCTGCACGATCGCGCCGGCGTCCTCGAGAACGCGCGCAAGATCGCCGACATGATGATCGGCATGAAGACCGGCCTCCCCGGAATGGATCTGGTGGTCTTCCCCGAATACTCCACGCAGGGAATCATGTACAACGAGGAGGAGATGTACGCGACAGCAGCCACCATCCCGGGCGACGAGACCGCGATCTTCTCCGCAGCGTGCCGCGAAGCCGACACGTGGGGAATCTTCTCCATCACCGGCGAACAGCACGAAGACCACCCGAACAAGCCCCCGTACAACACGTTGATCCTCATCGACAACAAGGGCGAGATCGTTCAGAGGTACCGAAAGATCCTGCCCTGGTGCCCCATCGAAGGGTGGTACCCGGGAGACACGACGTATGTCACCGAAGGCCCGAAGGGGCTGAAGATCTCGCTCATCATCTGCGACGACGGCAACTACCCGGAGATCTGGCGCGACTGCGCGATGAAGGGTGCAGAACTGATCGTCCGTTGCCAGGGATACATGTACCCCGCCAAGGACCAGCAGGTGATGATGTCCAAGGCAATGGCCTGGGCCAACAATTGTTATGTGGCAGTTGCCAATGCGGCCGGATTCGACGGCGTCTACTCCTACTTCGGACACTCCGCGATCATCGGATTCGACGGCCGGACGCTGGGTGAAACCGGCGAAGAAGAATACGGAATCCAGTACGCGCAGCTTTCCGTCTCAGCCATTCGCGACGCACGCGAGAACGATCAGTCCCAGAACCACATCTTCAAACTCCTCCATCGCGGCTATTCCGGTGTCCACGCAGCAGGTGACGGAGACAAGGGCGTCGCGGACTGCCCGTTCGAGTTCTACAAGCTGTGGGTCACCGACGCCCAGAAGGCTCAGGAACGCGTCGAGGCCATCACCCGAGACACAGTGGGTGTAGCGGATTGTCGCGTCGGAAACCTGCCGGTCGAGAAGACAATCGAAGCGTAAGGATCTCACTGTGCCTTATATCACCGACATGCTCCATGACCGGAACAGTGCAGCACCACCGGCCGAGGAACGAACCGAACCCGTACCGGTCGGGGCCTTCGACGCTCGCAAGCTCTCGAAAGCCCTGAGTTCCAAGATCGTCGGACAACAGGCCGCCGTCGACGCAGTGGTTCGTGCGATTTCGATCGCGCATGTCGGTGCCACGGATCCGACGCGTCCGCTCGCAAACATCCTTCTCGTTGGCCCGACCGGCGTCGGCAAGACGGAATTGGTGCGGCGCGTGGCCGCAGAACTACGGTCAGGACCCGATGATCTGTGCCGCATCGACATGAATGCTCTTGCGCAAGAGCATTATGCGGCGTCATTCTCCGGGGCTCCACCTGGATATGCCGGTAGCAAGGAGTCCTTCACGCTGTTCGACAAGAACACCGTCGAGGGCGATCCGTACACCCCCGGAATCGTCCTGTTCGACGAAGTGGAGAAGGCCGACCCCACCGTGCTGCGTGCGCTCCTGCAGGTCCTCGACAACGGCGAACTCCGGTTGGCGAACGGTCAGCAGAAGATCTCGTTCCGCAACAGCTACGTGTTCCTGACCTCGAATCTCGGCTCTGCTGCGGTGGCAGAACGTCGGCGATCTCACCTGCGGCAGCTCGCCGATCGCGTCCGGATCGATCGACCGCGCCATGGTCATCATCTGGTGCAACGCGCGTTGGAGAAGTTCTTCGACCCCGAATTCTTCAACCGCATCGACGAAACCGTGATCCTCGACGAGTTCGACGAACAGACCGCGGAACAAGTGACCCGTCTCGAGATCGAACTGATCACGACTCGGTTGGCCAGGAGAGGCATCGACGTCGAGGTGGAGGACAGCGCCGTCGCCCTGTTGCAACGGCGCGGGTTCGACCCGGTGTACGGAGCACGTGGCCTGCGCCGGACCATCCGGAACGTCTTGGCCGACCCGGTGGCCGCCGCCGTTCTCGACCTTCGGCCGGTCGGGACGCAACCACTCGCCTTGCAGGCGCGGGCAGTTGGTGATCAGATACAGGTAAAGAAAGTCCCATGAGTGCTCGCTCACGTTGCGGATCGAATCCGCAACGTGGGCGACACATTTCAAACATGTCCGCGTAACGCCACCTCCCTAGGTTGGGTGCCTGCACCACAAAGTGCACATGCACAGGCACCCAGGGGAAGTGACGTCATGACAGCAGTGAACGAGCAGGTGTCCGCCGGCGCACCGGACAGGGCAGATCTCGGTGAGAACGCCGCACTGAAGGAGACTCTGGAGGACTACACCCTCCGATTTGCGCCACGCAGCTACCGCAAATGGGGAACCGGCGTCGTCGCGACCTCCGCGCTCGGCGGAATCGCGTATCTCGCAGACTTCTCGATCGGCGCCAACATCGGCATCTCGTACGGCACCGGTAACGCATTGCTGGGCATCGCCGTGTTTGCCGTCGTCATCATGGCGACCGGCTTCCCACTCGCCTACTATGCCGCGCGATACAATATCGACCTCGATTTGATCACTCGCGGAAGCGGTTTCGGCTACTACGGCTCGGTGGTCACCAACGTCATCTTCGCGACGTTCACCTTCATCTTCTTCGCGCTCGAAGGTTCCATCATGGCCCAGGGTTTGAAACTGGGGCTCGGGATCCCACTCTCGATCGGCTACGCGGTCTCGACCCTGATGGTCATTCCACTGGTCATCTACGGAATGAAGGCTCTGGCAAAGCTCCAAGTGTGGACGACGCCTCTGTGGCTCGTCATGATGGTGCTGCCGTTCCTGTATCTGCTGTTCAAGCACCCTGATTCGGTGAGCGCGTTCTTCGCCTTCGGCGGTGAGGACGGCGCAAACGGCAAGGGCGTCAACTTCGGATCGGTGATGCTGGCCGCGGGTGTCTGCTTGTCGCTGATCGCACAGATCGCCGAGCAGATCGACTACCTACGCTTCATGCCGCCCAAGACGCCGGAGAACACCCGTCGTTGGTGGGCTGCAGTAATTCTCGCCGGCCCCGGCTGGGTGATCTTCGGCGCGTTCAAGCAGATCGTCGGACTGTTCCTCGCCGTGTACATCATCGCGAACGTCGTCGACGGATCCTCGATCGCCAACCAGCCCGTGCACCAGTTCCTCGAGATCTACCAGGACATGATGCCTCACTGGCTGGCCATGACGCTGGCCGTGATCCTCGTGGTCATCAGCCAGATCAAGATCAACGTCACCAACGCGTACTCCGGCTCACTGGCCTGGACCAACTCGTACACCCGCGTCACCAAGACCTACCCCGGACGCATGGTCTTCGTTCTGGTCAACCTGGCGATCGCACTGATCTTGATGGAAGCCAACATGTTCGACTTCCTCAACACGATCCTGGGCTTCTACGCCAACTGCGGTATCGCCTGGGTCGTGGTCGTCGCCTCGGACATCGCGATCAACAAGTACTGGTTGAAGCTCTCCCCGAAAGTCCCCGAGTTCCGACGCGGGATGCTCTACGACGTCAACCCCGTCGGCTTCGTGTCGATGCTGCTGGCCGCGGGCATTTCGATCCTGGTGTTCTTCGGTGCTTTCGGTTCGGCGATCAAGCCCTTCTCCCCGATCGTCGCAATCGTCATCGCGCTGGTGATGCCGCCGGTCCTGGCCGTCGCCACCAAGGGCAAGTACTACCTGCGGCGCACCGACGACGGCATCGACCTGCCGATGTTCGACGAGTACGGGAACCCCTCCGGTGAAACGCTTCTGTGCTGCGTCAGCGGAATCGAATTCGAGCGTCCCGACATGCTCGCGTCGAACGTTCCCGGTCCGAACGGCGAGAAGCAGTACATCAGCTCCCTGGCCTTGAGCACCGACAAGACCGGTGAGCACGTCCTGCCGGCTCAGCTTCCCTGACAACTGCTGTGCGCCTTTATTAACCGCCGGGGGTTAATAAAGGCGCACAGCAGGGTTATGCCCCTACATCGTCGAGCGACTCACCCTTCGTCTCACGCATGACCAGCAGCGCGACGAAAGTCAGCGTCGCCGCTACGAGAAGATAGATGCCGACCCAACCGACGCCGTAGTTCTTCGCGAGGTAGACGGCGATGAACGGCGCCACCGCTGCGCCCAGAATACTGGCCGTGTTGTACGCGATTCCCGAGCCCGTGTAGCGGACGTTGGTCGGGAAGAGTTCCGGGAGAACGGCACTCATCGGGCCGAAGGTCAGGCCCATGAGCAGCATGCCCACGATGAGGAACGCCAACATGCGACCGTCGTTCATTCCTTCCGGTTCGAGGAAGACACCGAAGGTCAAGCCGAACACCATGATCAGACCGGTGATGATCAGCAAGGTGATACGACGCCCGTAACGGTCGGCGAGCCAACCCGAGACCGGCACGGCGGCAGCGAAGAACACGACTGCGATCAACTGCAGGACAAGGAAATCGGTGTACTTGAAGCCCGCACCGGTTCCACCGTCGGCCGGCGTCTTGCCGGTTCCGTGGCTGAGAACCCAAGTGGTCATGATGTAGAACAGCGTGTACGTCGCGAGCATCACGAACGTACCGATGATCAGCTGACGCCAACTGGTCTTGAATACCTCGGCCACCGGAGTCTTGACCTTCTCGCCGCGCTCGACTGCGCGCGCGAACACCGGGGTTTCCTCGAGCTTGAGCCGGACGTACAGGCCGATCATCACCATGATTGCGCTGAGCAGGAACGGAATTCGCCATCCCCAACTCAGGAAGGCACCCTCGAGGTCCGGGCTGGAATTGTCGTGGTTCATGAACAACGTGATGATCAGGAACAGTCCGTTGGCCATGAAGAAGCCGATGGGCGCACCGAGTTGCGGCCACATCGCCGCCCAGGCCCGCTTGCCTTCCTTGGCCGTCTCGGTCGCGAGCAGAGCCGCGCCCGACCATTCGCCGCCGAGTCCGAGGCCCTGGCAGAAACGCATGAGCGCCAACAGCGCCGGGGCCAGCAGTCCGATCTGGTGATAAGTGGGCAGCAGTCCGATGAGGAAGGTCGCGATGCCCATCGTCAGTAGCGAGCCGACCAGAGTTGCCTTGCGTCCGACGCGGTCACCGAAGTGCCCGAAGAGAATCGAACCGAGGGGACGGGCGACGAACGCGAGTCCGAACGTCGCCAACGACGCGAGAAGCGCGGTGGTGTCGTTGCCCTTCGGGAAGAACAGGTGCGGGAACACCGATACTGCCGCTGTTGCATAGATGTAGAAGTCGTAGAACTCGATGGACGTACCCACCATGCTGGCAACCACGATTCGGCTGCGCGGCACTCCGGCGACGGTATCTGCGTCGCCGCCCTCCGGCTTGGGTGGATTCTCACTGACTGACGTGCTCAAAACATGCTCCTGCGCCGTTATACGAAAGATGTCCAATTGGTGGGATAGTGTCCCAATCAGTAGGAATTGAACACCCGCGGGGTTTTCCGACGCAAATTCGGTTCGCGAATTCGGCTCAGCGGGCAATCCGCGATAAAATTCCGTAAAGGTGAGCCGGGAAGTCTGGTCGGCACGTGCATTCGATGCGTCACAACGTCGATCACGTTCATGTCTGTTGCATCCGAATTCGGTTGCACGAACAAAGGTCGTCCCCACGCGTGATCTCCACCCTGCGTTCCGAACTGTCCCGCTACCTCCGCACCGAAACGGTGGGCGGATCGATCCTCCTGATCGCTGCCGCCCTCGCTCTGATCTGGGTGAACTCTCCTTTCGGTGAGAGCTACATCGCATTACGTGACTTCCAGATCGGTCCGTCCGCACTCCATCTCGACCTCAGCTTGGGCACGTGGGCGCAGGACGGACTGCTTGCCGTCTTCTTCTTCGTCGCCGGCCTCGAACTCAAACGTGAACTGGTGGTCGGCGAACTCGCGGACCGCAAAGCCGCGATGCTCCCGATCATCGCGGCGTGCGGCGGCGTCCTGGTCCCCGCGATCATCGCGGCGTCCATCGGTTTCGGCACGCCCGGCATGGACAAGGGCTGGGCCATTCCCGTCGCGACGGACATCGCTTTTGCCCTCGGCGTGCTCGCGCTGACCGGCTCGAAGATCCCGGCGAGCGCCCGAGTTTTCCTGCTCAGCCTGGCCGTCGTCGACGATCTGCTCGCGATCATCCTCATCGCCGTACTGTTCACCGGTTCCCTCGCGATGTTGTGGCTGCTGACCGCGGCCGCAGCCCTGGCTGCCTACGCCTACGCCCAACACAAACGCATCACGACGCCGTTCCTCTACGTCCCGCTGGCACTACTGACCTGGTACGCGATGCACGAAGCGGGGATACACGCCACACTCGCGGGCGTCGCGCTCGGCTTACTCACCCGGGTGAGGCGCGATCCGGACGAGGAGTACGCGCCCGGTAGCCGTCTCGAGCACCGTATTCAGCCCTACTCTGCAGGCTTCTGTGTCCCCGTCTTCGCACTGTTCGCCTCCGGTGTTCCGATCAACGCGGCGGTGCTCGGCGACATTTTCACCGACCCCGTCGGGCAATCGGTTGTCGTCGGCCTTCTGGTCGGCAAAACCGTCGGAATCTTCGGAATTTCCCTGCTCGCGATCAAATTGGGGATAGCAACCAAACCCAAGACACTGGAATTGAGAGACATGTTTGCCCTCTCAGTTCTCGGTGGCATCGGGTTCACCGTTAGCCTGCTTGTAGCAGACCTCGCATTGGACGGGGTCGGCGATGGCAGCGAGGCCGAGATAGCGAAGGCCGCAGTTCTCGTGACATCGTTGGTGGCATCGCTGATCGGATCAGCGCTGCTGTGGCGACGTGGACGAGTTCATGCGGCTCGAGACGACGCTTCCGCCATTGCCACGGACGCGAGAGAACTACCTGGAGAGGTCGACAAGTGAGCTTGACCAACGGAGAGAGCCAGCGCTTCACCGGAGATGGAGTACCGAACACGGTCTCTTCCATCCCTCTCACCGATGTGGACGCCCGCACGCCGGGCGAGGCCACCATCGGGGCCCTCGTCAAGGACGCGACCGCACAGGTCTCCACCCTCGTGCGCGCCGAGGTCGAACTTGCCAAGGCCGAGGTGACGGGCGAGGTCAAGAAGGGTCTGCAGGGCAGCGTCTTCTTCATCCTGGCCTTCACGGTTCTGCTGTTCAGCTCGTTCTTCTTCTTTTTCTTCCTGGCCGAGATGCTCGACACCTGGGTGCCGCGCTGGCTGGCGTTCCTCATCGTCTTCCTGATCATGGTGGTGACCACCGCGATTCTGGCGCTGCTCGGTTATCTGCGCGTGCGCAAGCTGAGGGCTCCGGAGAAGACGATCGAATCGCTCAAGCAGGCCAAGAACGTCATCCCCGGCAGCCATGACGACGCAAAGCCGTCGGTCGATTTCAACGCGCGCCGGTAGCGAGTCTGATCGAAAGTGGCAGCCCCAGATCCATCTACCGTCAGGTTCGACGGCCCCTGGATTCACCGGGACATTCACGCCAACGGCATCCGGTTTCACGTCGTCGAGGTAGGCGACGCGGAGCCGGATGCTCCGTTGGTGGTCCTGTTGCACGGATTCGCCGATTTCTGGTGGTCCTGGCGCCATCAGTTGACGGCACTGTCGGAGCAGGGATTCCGCGTCGTCGCCATGGATCTTCGTGGGTACGGCGATTCCGACAAGCCCCCTCGCGGCTACGACGGTTGGACGCTCGCCGGTGACGTAGCCGGCCTCATTCGTGCGATGGGTTACGGCAAGGCCACGCTGATCGGTCATGCCGACGGCGGGTTGGTGTGCTGGGCGACCGCGCTCCTGCATCCACGCCTGGTGCGGTCGATCGCGCTGATCTCGTCTCCACACCCGATGGCGCTCAAGAAAGCAGTCGTCCGCGACCCCTATCAGCGCCGCGCGCTTTTGCCCTCGTTCCTGGCCTATCAGGTACCGCTACGCCCGGAACGTCGGTTGACGGCCGACAACGGCGCCGAAGTGGAGCGTCTGGTTCGCTCGCGGTCGGGCCCCACCTGGCCGCAGCAACCCGAATTCGCAGACGTCATGAGCAAGATGCGGTCCGCGATCCGGATCCCGGGCGTCGCGCATTCCACGTTGGAGTACCAGCGTTGGGCCTTCCGCAGCCAGCTCCGCCCCGAGGGCCGACGTTTCATGCGTTTGATGGATCAGGTTCTTCGCATTCCGATCGTCCAGATTCACGGCGAACTCGACCCGTACGTGCTCACCCGTACCGTGCGTCGCGACAAGCACTGGGCTCCCGGCGAAAAACTGCGCACCATTGCCGGAGTCGGTCATTACGCGCATCAGGAAGCCCCCGAGCGCGTCAATCGCGAACTCGGGGACTTCCTCCTTACGGAGAAGTGACCGCTACAGGATGCACGCGCCCGTCGGTACGGGCGTCGATGCCGAGGCAGCCGCGTTCAACTGGCGCGAGACTTCCTGCGCGGTGAGGACGAATCCGGTGTCACTGTCGTCGACGGCAGCACCGAACACGACGCCGAGGACCCGCCCCTGATCATCGACCATCGGTCCACCCGAGTTGCCCTGCCGGATGGATCCGCGGACGGTGTAGACCTCACGCTGGGTGGTTCCGGCCTTGTAGATGTCCGGCCCGTTCAGGTTGAGGACCTCACGAACGCGGGCTGCGCTGGCCGTGTACGGACCACCGCCGGGGTAGCCGAGCACCAACGCGTTGTCACCGGTCCGAGCCTGCTCCGGAGCGAACGGCAGCACCGGCGCGTCCAATCCGGGAACCGCCAGAATCGCGATGTCCACGGCGGAGTCGAAGAGAACCACCTGCGCGGGCAGTGCGCCCTCCATGGTGTCCACGGTGATGCTCTCGGTTCCGGCAACCACGTGGGCGTTGGTCATGACGCGTTCGGGGGCGACGATGAATCCGGATCCCTCGAGCGCGCGCTGGCAACTCGGTGCGACGCCGTTGATGCGGAGAACACTCGGACGCAACTGCGCCGCCAACGGACTGGCGAGAACGCTCGCGTCGGGTGCTTCGACCTCGGTGATGGGCGTGCGCCCGAACGGGCCGATGACGTCAGGCAGGCCGGAGGTGTCGAGCAGCGCCGAGAACTCGGTCGGGATGCGGCGCAGCCACTGCGGCGCCACTTCGTCCACGCTGGCGAGAACGTCCGAACCACGAACAGCGGCGGCAATATTCGGCTGCGACGAGGAAGTGAGCGGAATCGCGAGCAACCACGCCGCGACCACGACAGCCACCGCCTGTAGACCCGCACCGATGACGCTGTCGACAGATCGCGCCGTCGGACTGTGCATTCCGCTGCGCGCCGCGCGTCCGAGCACCATGCCGGCGACCTCGCCGATGATGACCAACACGACGATCAGCGAGATGCCCGCGAGGATGCGCAGCTTGCCTTCGGTGACGTGCACGAGCAGGTGCGGCGCCAACAGAATCCCGGCGACGGCACCGAGGATCACGCCGACGAACGCCAGCGCCGACGCCACCGCTCCCTGACGCCATCCGGACGTGGCCGCGATGAGGGCGACCAGAACGATGGCGATGTCCACCCAACGAGAACCTGTCATCGCGGCACCGCCGAATCCTCGACACCTTCACCGAACTCGGACAGCGCTGTGTCCAGGTCTCTCACGTCCTCGTAGTTCCACGGAATCTCCCAGCCCGACACCGTGAACAGCGCCGCGAGGATTCCTGCTGTGAACCCCCAGACCAGCATGCCGTCGGCGCGGAACGCCGGGCCCTGGTACCCGAGGGGATGTCGAACCTGAAACCGGTTGTCTGGGTCGAGCAACGTGCGCAGCGGCACCCGGGCCACCCGTCCGACCTCGCCCTCGTCCTGAATGCCCACCGTCGTCGGCTGCTCCCAGTAGCCGAGCACCGGCGTCACGTCGAAACCCGACGGCGGGATGAAGATCTCCGGCAGCACGGTGAGCGGCTGAACTCCGCTCGGATCGAGCCCGGTCTCTTCCTGAGCTTCACGCAGCGCGGTGCCGACGGGGCCGTCGTCGCCCGGATCGGCGGCACCGCCCGGGAATGCGACCTGTCCGCTGTGCTGACGCATCGTCGACGCCCGTTGGGTCAGCAGGACGTCTGCGCCCTCCGGCAAGCCGCCGACGGCGAGAGGGTCGGCCTCACGCGGTCCGCCGAAGAGCACGAGCACCGCGGCCGGACGCGTCACGGTGCCGCGCGGCGCGCGACGCTCGAGGACGGGGTTGATCCGATGGGGATCGGTGGGCTGGGTGCTGGCGACAGCGCGCAACCACTCGGGAACCGGTGTACTCATACGACGACTCCCAGATATTGCGCCGCAGCGGCGGCGATCTCGTCCGCACTGCGGAAGGGTTGGGGCAAGACCTTGGCGACTGTTCCATCCGCGCGCACGAGCACCGACACCGGCAGCACCGGCGGTGCGCCCACTGCGATCCGTACCTTGCCGTCACCGTCCTGGACGCCGGGCAAACGCACCGAGTAGTCGATGAGTCGCGTCAAAGCGTTCTCCTGATTCGGATCCGAATGCACGGTCAGCACGTTGATGCTGCCGTCGGCGCGCTCCGCGAATTCCTGAAGGTACGGAAGCTCTTCGGCGCATGGCGCGCACCAGTACGCCCACAGATTGAGCAGAGTCGGCTTTCCGCTCACCGCTGCGGCAAGGTCGACGGGCGCTCCGTCGGAGACGCAGTCGAGGGTGATTCCGGCGAGAGCCGAGCCGGCAGGCGCTTCGCCGGTCGGAGTCGGGCAGGAGGCCAGAGCCGCCTGGCTACGGAGTTGATCGAGCGATTCCGACGACGGAGTGAACGTCGGCGGCTGATACGCGGACGAGGACGGGCCCGTCGAGGTGGGCGTCGTGTCGTCTCCTCCGCGCGGCCAGATCGCCACGACGAGAGCCGCGACGACCACGAGCGCAGCGAGAGACCATCTTCCGGCACTTGTCATCGGCGATCACAACCCTGCCAGGGCGAGCAGATGATCGGTCTCGGGGCCTTTCACCAGGGCCGCGGCCTCGGTTTTGTCGGTCGGGCCGAGCCCGTACGACGGGCAGTCCTTGGCCAGAACACACACACCGCATGCGGGCTTGCGCGCGTGGCAGACCCGTCGGCCGTGAAAGATCACGCGATGCGAGAGCAGAGTCCATTCCTTACGTTCGATCAGTGCCCCGACGGCGTGTTCCACCTTGACGGCATCTTCTTCCTCGGTCCACTTCCACCGACGCACGAGCCGACCGAAGTGGGTGTCGACGGTGATTCCCGGAATGTCGAAGGCATTGCCCAGCACGACGTTCGCGGTCTTGCGTCCGATGCCTGGGAGTTTCACCAGATCTTCGAGCTTGTTCGGGACCTGCCCGTCGTGGCGTTCGAGTAGCGCCTGACCGAGTCCGATCAGCGACGTCGTCTTGTTCCGGTAGAAGCCGGTGGAGCGGATGTACTCCTCGAGTTCGGTCCGATCGGCTTCCGCGTATGCCTTTGCGTCGGGATAACGGGCGAAGAGTGCCGGCGTGACCATGTTGACGCGGACGTCGGTGCATTGCGCCGACAGGATTGTCGCCACTGCCAGTTCCAACGGAGTCGTGAAGTCGAGTTCGCAGTACACGTGTGGGAAAGCCACAGCGAGCTCACGATTCATCCGACGCGCCCGGCGTACCAATCCGAGGTGTGATTCTTCCTTCCGCGCACCCCCCGAACGCGGTTTCTTCCGCTGCTCTGAACTGCCTGTCGGGGTGGTCTGCACTCAGACAACTGTACGGATACGACATGAGTGGAGACTCCGTCGTGTCGATTCTGAGACCTTCGACGTGTTTACTTCCCCCTATGCAAGGACTCGCAGTAATTCTCTTTCCGCTACTGCTTATGCTCTTTGCCCTGGCGATGGAACGAGTCGAAGGGCGATTGCGTCGGCTCTCGGTCCAAGAGCATGAAGTAGAAGACTTCCTCGACCAGGCAAGTCACGACGACGTCGCACGCCTGGCAAGCGATGGGTTTCCCCATGCGTTCGCCCGCTTCCACCGGAAGCGTAAGGGCCGTCAGTCGGAGGCTCCCGAGAGCGCCAGCCTGGGCGAAATCCGGACACAACGGGCAAGTTGACGGCCATACAAAGTAGTCACCGCAGCGGATTCCGGAAGAATTTTCGGCTCTTACGTGGCATCAATCACTCGTCGCGAGCTAACGGGACGTAGACTTCGATGCCGTACCTGTTGCATTGAACACAGATTGCATTGGACACAGTGTCTCACTCATGAGGGCTGAGCCTGTGTACGACGGTTTGTGCGCAGCGCGGGTACAAAGATAGATAGCGCAAAAATGACACCACAAACGAACAAATCCCAACAAGGAGCGCACGTGGACGACGTCCTGGCAAGAGCCGGCATCTTCCAAGGAGTCGAGCCCTCAGCGGTAGCGGCGCTGACAAAGCAGCTGCAGCCCGTCGACTTCCCCCGTGGACATGTCATCTTCAACGAAGGTGAACCCGGTGACCGCCTGTACATCATCGTGTCCGGCAAGGTGAAGATCGGTCGACGCTCACCCGACGGTCGCGAGAACCTGCTGACGATCATGGGCCCGTCCGACATGTTCGGCGAACTGTCCATCTTCGACCCCGGCCCCCGCACCTCGACGGCTACGACCGTCACCGAGGTTCGCGCCGTGAGCATGGACCGCGACGCTCTCAAGGCATGGATCCAGCAGCGCCCCGAGATCGCCGAGCAGCTTCTGCGCGTTCTCGCCCGCCGTCTGCGTCGTACCAACAACACCCTGGCCGACCTGATCTTCACGGACGTTCCCGGCCGTGTCGCCAAGGCGCTCCTGCAGCTCGCGCAGCGCTTCGGCACTCAGGAAGGTGGCGCCCTGCGCGTCACTCACGACCTCACGCAGGAAGAGATCGCCCAGCTCGTCGGCGCTTCCCGCGAGACCGTCAACAAGGCGCTCGCTGATTTCGCACACCGCGGATGGCTTCGCCTCGAAGGCAAGAGCGTCCTGATCTCGGATTCCGAGCGTCTCGCTCGTCGCGCGCGCTAGTTTCTTCCGGTTCGACTCTTTCGGCCGCTCCCGCTTCGGTGGGGGCGGCCGAAGTCGTTCACTGGACTCTTGTTGTACCTATCGGTAAGTCTGTACCGATAGGTACACATCTGATCGAGAGGCCCCGCAATGACCGTCCGAGCACCGATTCCGCCCTTCACTCACGAAGCTGCCGTCCAGAAGGTCCGCCTCGCCGAGGACGGATGGAACTCACGCGATCCACACAAGGTGTCGCTGGCCTACACGCCGGACAGTTGGTGGCGTAATCGGTCGACGTTCGTCACCGGCCGATCCGAGATCGTCGAACTTCTGACCGAGAAGTGGACCCGCGAACTGGACTACCGGTTGATCAAAGAGTTGTGGGCACACAGCGACGACCGCATCGCAGTGCGATTCGCGTACGAGTGGCACGATCACGACGGGCAGTGGTTCCGCTCCTACGGCAACGAGAACTGGGAATTCGACGCCGACGGACTCATGCACCACCGTCATGCCAGCATCAACGACGTTCCCATCGAGGAGTCCGAGCGAAAGTTCTTCTGGGATCCGACCGGACCACGCCCGCACGATCATCCGGGCCTGAGCGAGTTGGGTCTGTGATGAAAGGATGAATCCATGGCCAGACAGGTAGCTGAACGCTCGGACACGATTCCCGCTCTCGCGAACGTGTTTCGAACCTACGGGTTCGACGGAGCAAGCCTGGCCGTGATCACCGAACACACCGGTTTGGGCAAAGGCAGTCTCTACAACTTCTTTCCGCGCGGGAAGGAAGAGATGGCCGAGGCGGTGCTCGACGAGGTCGACAGATGGTTTCGCGCCGAAGTCTTCGAACCTCTTCGAGCAGAATCGGTTCCACCGAGGCAGCGCATCCAGAGCATGTTCGCTACCGCGGGCGACTACTTTCGGTCAGGGCAACGCATTTGCCTGTTCGGCGCATTTGCACTCGGTGAAGAGCGAAACCGCTTCGGCGCCAGGGTCCGAACATACTTCGACGAATGGACAGCGGCTCTCGAGGCGGCACTCGTCGGTGCCGAAGATTCCATCGGACTCGCCGAAGAAGCCGTGGCCGGGATCCAAGGGGCGATCGTGATGTCCCGGGCACTGGACGACGGTTCCGTATACAGCCGAGTGACGACGCGACTCGAAGATCGACTGGTACAGGCACTCACGCCGTAACGCATACCGCACGACCACAAAGGCATTTGTGCCGCGGCATCCACCTGGCATGCTCGAAAAAGCATGCACAAGAAGAAAGGAACCCATGCCCTCGTTCGAGACGGTGATCGCATCCACCCCTTCGGGGAAGGTCCGCGGCCGAAAGCGTGACGGTTCCTACTACTTCGGTGCGATCCCCTACGCCAACGCACCGCGCTTCGAGAAGCCGCGACCGGTGGAACCGTTCTCCGACGTCTTCGACGCCACAGCGCTTGGAACGGTCTTCCCCCAACCACCTTCACGACTCGAACGCATCATGGGGCCACCGCTCCCCGAACCGGGGCACAGCGAGGACAGCTTCACCGTCACCGTCACAACCCCGTCGCTGACCGGTCATCGCCCGGTGATGGTGTGGCTTCACGGTGGCGGGTACTCCAGTGGCGGCGGCTCACTCCCCTGGTACGACGGCGGCGCTTTGTCAGCCGAGGGCGACGTCGTCGTGGTGTCGGTCAACTATCGCGTCGGCGTGCTCGGATACCTCCTCCTCGACGGCGTCAGCGAAGGCAATCTCGGGGTACACGATCAGATCGCGGCGCTCGAGTGGGTGCGCGAGAACATCGAGGCATTCGGCGGCGACCCAGACTCGGTCACCGTATTCGGGCAGTCGGCCGGCGCTCATTCCATTGTGAATCTGTTGAGCAGTAACAACTCTCGAACCCTGTTCCATCGAGCAATTCTGCAGAGCACCCCACGGCCGGACCTCAACTTCACGCAGGCTGCCGCGATCGAGAACGGGGAGACGTTTGCCCGACTGCTCGACGGAAATCCTCGGACCGCGCCGCTCTCCCACATTCTCGACGCATTCCGCGGCACGGCTGTCGAGTTCAGCCGGCGGTCCCCCAATGTCGTGCAACCGCCCTTCGCGCCGATCTCCGAACTGGAACCGGTGATCCGAACTTTCGATACAGCGCTTGACGTCATCGTGGGATACACCCGAGACGAGGGATCTGCTTTCGTGCGCGACGTAGCGGGAGTACCCGATCCCGAACACGTCGCCGAAAAGGCACTGACACAGAACATGTTTGCCGAACCGGCAATGGAGCTGGCCGAGACCTTCACAGCGGCCGGCGCGTCGGTGTACACGTATCGCTTCGACTGGGCACCGACGGACGACGTCTTCGGGGCCACTCACTGCATCGAACTACCCTTCGTGTTGGGAACCGAGCAGTCCTGGCAGGGCTCACCGATGCTGGGCAGCAGCGACTGGCAGAGCATCGACGCACTGGGCCGTCGGATACGCCGGCACTGGACGTCGTTTGCGCACACGGGAAGTCCGGACAGCAGCGAAACCTGGGAGAAGTACACCTCGTCCCAATCGATCGGAATCACCTTCTCCTGAGCAACTTCGGGCGCCTACCCACCCGGAGAAATCCCGTCTAGGATTGCTCCATGGACATGCCCAAGCTCCTCGACGGGCGACTCAAACTCCGCCATCTCCTGCTCGTCGACGCATTGAGCCGTCAGGGCAGTGTGGTCGGCGCCGCTGCCGCACTTCACATCACACAACCCGTCGCGACCCGCAGTCTGCACGACATCGAGTCCATTCTCGGCGTCTCGCTCTTCGACCGCGGGCCACGCGGAATCACCCCGACCATTTTCGGCGAGGCCTTCACAACTCATGCACGGGCCGTGATCGCGCAGCTGACCGAAGCCGGGCGACACGTCGTCGAACTTGCCGACGCCAATCGCGGAACCGTCATCGTGGGAACACATCTCGCCGGATCCAACGTGCTGCTTCCCGGCGCTATCGCGCGCCTGAAGGTTCACCACCCGTTGCTCACCGTCGTCGTGCGCGAAGGTACGCCAGAGCAGTTGCTCACCGATCTGGAAGCGGGCCGAATCGACCTGATCGTCGGCCGGCTCACCTCACCTACCGATGACACCGCGACAAGACGGAACCTCTACGCCGAATCCGTCGAACTCGTCACCCGCGTAGATCACCCGCTCGCTCACCGCGAGGACGTCCAACTCGAAGAACTACGCGGCTTCCCCTGGATCCTTCCCGGGGTCGAGACAGTGCTCCGCCGCGAACTCGAGGAGTTCTTCGCCCGCAACGGCTTGCCGTTGCCCGAAAATCGGGTCGAGGCAACCTCTTTCCTCACCGTGCGTCAGCTACTGGTCGAGACCGACATGATCGCGGTACTACCGAGCCTCATCCCCCGCGACGACGCGCGCTTGACCACCCTGTCCATCACACTCGATCCGATCGGGCACAGCGTCGGCATCACCTCGTCGGCGACTCGCACGTCGAGTCCGTCCGCGCAGGCCCTGATCGCGACGCTGGAGTCCTTTGCAACTGAGCTCATGCGACCGTGAAACGCCGATCGGCCCGTTCCCTCCAGAGGGAACGGGCCGATGTCGGATCAATCCAGTACTCAGGCGTTTTCGGAGACGCGAATCTCCTCGTGCTCCAAGCCCCGCGACGAATCGGGGACAATCTTGAACAGTGCGATGGCACCGACCAGGCTGATCGTGCACACCCCGGCGAGATACCAGGTCACACCGACCGAAGATCCGGTGGCGTCGAGCAGAGCCGTGGCGATCATCGGTGCCAGTCCACCGCCGAGAATCGCGCCGCTCTGGAGGATCAGAGACGAGCCGGAATAGCGGACCTTGGCCGGGAAGGTATCGGCGATGATGCTGCCCTGGACACAATGTGTGACCGGAACGATCAGGCCCATGCCCAGGAACGCGATGACGGCGACCATTTTGTTCTCGGTGTTGAGGAGCGGGAAGAACACGATGCACCACAACAGGATTGCGGCAGATCCGCCGATGAACATGTGCCGACGCCCGTACTTGTCGGCGATCTTTGTCCAGAACGGGATGGAAAGGAACCACAGGACTGCTGCCGCGGTCACGCTGAGCACCAGGAATTGCTTGTCGTAGCCCAGATGTTGAGTTCCGTACGACAGGGTGAACACCATGAAGGCGTACGCCACGGCGGAGTTCGCCAAGCACGCGGCAAGCGTGAGAGACAAACGGGGGAAGCCGACCTTGAGCGACTCACGCAGCGGGAAGCGGACTATTTCGCCCTTCTCCATGATCCCGGCGAATGACGGCGACTCGGTGACGCGCAGGCGAATCACCAGACCGATCGCCACCAGAACGAAGCTGAGCAGGAACGGGATTCGCCAACCCCACGAAGCGAATGCCGAGTCCGACATCACGGCGTTGGTCGTCAGGAAGATGCCGTTGGCGAGAACCAGTCCGGCGGGTGTGCCCATCTGAGGGAAACCTGCATAGAGATTCTTCTGCCCCGCCGGCGCGTGCTCCATCGACATGAGTGTCGCGCCGGCGCCTTCACCGCCCAGACCGATGCCCTGAACGACGCGCATTGCCACCAGGAGGACGGGCGCCCAGAAACCGATGGAGTCGTAGTTCGGGATGAGGCCGATGAGTGTGGACCCGATGCCCATCATCACCAATGAGACCACGAGCGTGGCCTTGCGCCCGATCCGGTCACCGAAGTGCCCGAACACGAGTCCACCCACCGGCCGTGCAATGAACCCGACGGCGAAGGTGCTGAAGGCAGCCAGCGTGCCGGCCGTGGGGCTCAGGCTCGGGAAGAATTGTTTGTTGAAGATCAACGCGGCAGCTGTGCCGTAGAGGAAGAAGTCGTACCATTCGAGAGTTGTGCCGGCCAGGGTTGCCATGGCAACGCGGCTACGGGCCGCTTTCTCCGGCAACGGCTTTCCGTCGCTCGTAGTGCTGTTGGATATCTTGTCTGACATCGCGGAACCTATCGATTGGATGGGGCAGGCGGACGATGAAGTCTGTAGTCACCGACCCCGTCTTCGGGATTGTCGGTATCACGAGCGTCGTCGATCGTTGTGTGTGGAATTGTGCTCGCTCGAGACATGACTCACAAATGCCGAATTCACCGTCCGCCATACCGGAAAAGGTATAGCCGGGGCCTCAGACGAGACCCAGGAAGCGTTCGGCATTCCCCCGCGAAATCAGTTGGCGCGCAGTATCGTCCAAGAACTCACTCTTGCGAACCACCTCACCGACCGGACGCTCCCCCAAGGGGTACGGGTAATCACTACCCACCATCACACGGTCCACCCCCACCGTGTCCACCAACAGTCGCAGCGCACGCTCGTCGAAGACGACGGAATCCACGTAGAACCTTCCCAGGTAGTGCGAAGGCGGGAACTGCGACGTACCGATGATGTCGTTGCGGCCGTGCCAGGCGTTTTCCATCCGGCCCAACCAGAACGCGAAAGATCCACCACCGTGCGCAAATCCGATCTTGAGACGATCGTCGATCTTGTCGAACACACCACCGAGAATCAGTGCGAGTATCGACAGGTGCGTTTCGGCCGGCATCGCAGTGAGCCACTGCGCCATCCAGCGATCGAGGCGCGGAGAGTTGGCCATGTCCCACGGGTGCACGAATACCGGCACGTCCAGCGACGCGCAGTGCTGCAGGAACGTCACCACGCCCTCGCTGTCGAGGTCCAGATCGCCGACATGATTGCCGATCTCGACACCGCGGTGCCCGTTCGCGATGCACCGCTCCAACTCACGGCACGCTGCGTCGGTGTCTTGCAGAGGCACCTGGCAGAAGGGAATCAAACGATCCTTCGCCGGCTCCACGATCTCGAGTGCGAGGTCGTTGAAGATCCGTGCAATGCGACTTGCCTGCTCACCGCTCCGGCCGTAGTTGAAGAACGCCGGAGTAGGTGAGACGACCTGAGTCTGCACTCCGTCGGCATCCATGTCCCGAAGCCGCACCTCGGCGTCCCAGGCATCGGACTGGATGCGACGGAACTCCTTGGTGCCCATCATGATCATTGCTTCGGTTTCCGACTCGACCTTCAGCCACGGCGCTTGCGGCCCCGCGTCTTCGGTCAGATCCGGCCACCCGTTGGGCACGTAGTGGGTGTGGATGTCGATCAGGTTGCTCATCACTCAGCCCTTGCCGGGATGGAGCGTGCCGCACTTGTCACACGTGCGGGCTTCTTCGCTCTCGTAGAACTTGACGAACACCGGCGGAAGGTCGGCCACGATGTCGCGCACCTGAAGTTCGACCTCGTGAATCTTGTGATCGCATTCGAGGCAGTACCACTGGAACTTCTCGAGCGTGCCTTCCTTGCGGACGCGTTCGATGACCAGGCCGATCGAGCCCGCGGTGGGACGCTGCGGCGAATGCGGAATGTCTCCTGGCAGCAACCAAGTTTCACCCTCGCGAATGTCGACGCGCTGAGGACCGTCTTCGGTCATGACATTGACGTGGATGTCGCCTTCGAGCTGGTAGAACCACTCCTCGTACGGATCGAGGTGGTAGTCGGTCCGCTGGTTGGGGCCGCCGACGACCTGCACGATGAAATCGTCTCCGAGCGCCATCGTCTGATTGTTGACGGGCGGCTGCAGGAGGTGGCGGTTGTCGTCGATCCACTTCTTGAAGTCGATGACGGGAGGAATCGTGGTCATGATGCATTCTCCGTATCTTCGGACGCCGAGCGTCGGGAGGCGGGCACGTACGCCACGCCGGAAATTTCGATGAGCAGGTGAGGGTGGGGCAGCTGGTGAACAGCCACAGTCGTTCTCGTCGGACCGTTTTCGTCGAACAGTTCGGCGTACACCTCGTTGTATCCGCCGAAGTCGTTCATCGACACCAGGTAGGAGGTGACCTGAACCAGATCACTCAGTTCTCCACCCACTTCGGCGAGAATCGCCGCGATGTTCTCGATGACGGCACGCGTCTGCGCCCGAATGTCGAGCGCCGTGGTCCCCATCTCGTCGACCTCGACGCCGACAAACGTGTTGTCGGGTCGACGCGAACTGGTCCCGGAGACATAGACGAAATCGCCGACCACCTTGACGTGGGGGAACTTTCCGCGCGGCTTCGCCAGCTTCTCGATGACCTGCGCCCCACTCATCGCTTCACACCTTTCACCGTGACGGTTCCGAGTCCGTCGATCGTGCACTGTGCGACGCCCTCGTCGAGTCGCACAGCTGCTGTGGCGGCACCGGCCAGAATTACCTGACCGGCGCGCAACGGAATTCGGCGTCGACGAGCGATATCGAGCAGTGCGTGCAGAGCTCGCACCGGATCGCCGAGAATGGCCGACGTGGAACCGACTACCGTCTCGCCGCCGACTTCCATACGTACGGAACGGTCTTCGACGTTCTGTAGCGGCAGCCACCTCCCGATCACGTACCCGGCAGCGCTGGTGTTGTCAGCGACGACGTCGGTGTAGGTGAAGCGGAAGTCGCGGTACCGCGAGTCGATGATCTCCATTGCGGGAGCCAGTGCGTCGACGCAGGTTTCGATGTCGACGTTCGGATCGTCGAGATCGACGTCCTTCGACAAGCGGTATGCCACTTCGGGTTCGATCTTGGGATGAATGAACGTCCTCAGGTCGACTTCGCCGCCGTTGCTCACGCACATCGCGTCGGTCAACTGACCGACGATCACTTCGGAGACACCCATCTGCGCCATCTTCGCTTTGCTCGTGAAGCCGAGCTTGATGCCCACAATCGATTCACCACGGCTGGTGCGCCGTTCGAGGAGTTCGTTCTGGATCCGGTAGGCCTGGTCGATGTCGATGGTGTGTTCGTCGGCGAGGCTCGGGGTGTCGGTGCGCGTCTGCGCAGCGTCGTCGAGGCGACGCGCGAGCGCGGATACGGTGTCTTCGGGGGCTGTCATCACGCCTCGCTCATTTCTGGAAAACTTTTGCGGTTTCGATGTTCACAGTTGCACACATACATTCGTCGGTTCGGTGTAGAAGTGCAGCGAGGACTCGCCGCCCTCACGTCCGATGCCGGACAGGCCCATGCCGCCGAAGGGAGATCGCAGTTCGCGGGTGAACCACGTGTTGACCCAGGAGATTCCGACGTTCATCTTCTGCGCGACGCGGTGTCCGCGGCGCAGGTCGTTGGTCCACACGGAGGCAGCAAGGCCGTACTCGGTGTCGTTTGCGAGGGCGATCGCTTCGGCTTCGGTCTCGAACGGAATGAGTGCTGCGACGGGTCCGAAGATCTCCTCACGCACGGCGCGATCCTTGTTGGTCAAGCCTGTCCACAGGGTGGGTTCGATCCAGGATCCGCCCGACAGTTCCTGTCCGAGGTCCGGAATACCGCCGCCGGTCAGCACTTTCGCGCCTTCCCGCTCGGCGATCTCGAAGTAGTCGAGTACCTTCTTCCGGTGTGCTTGCGAAATGAGCGGTCCGGTCGTCGTTGCATCGAGCGTCGGGTCGCCCAGACGCAGTCCTGCTGCCCGCTCGACGAGTCCACCGGCGATGTCGTCGAAAATGCTGCGGTGCACGTACACCCGCTCGGTGCACAGGCAGACCTGGCCGGTGTTGGTGAACACCGACTTGGTCAGACCCGTCAGAGCCTCGTCGATGTCGACGTCGTCGAACACGATCGCGGCGTTCTTGCCGCCGAGCTCGAACGAGACCGGACGGACCCGCGGGGCAACGGTTTTCATGACATGCGAACCCGTTGCCGAAGATCCGGTGAAGGTGACGCCGTCGATACCGGGGTGCGTGGTGAGGAACTCGCCGGCCGAGTTCGCACCGAATCCATGGACGACGTTGTAGACGCCGGCAGGCAGGCCGACCTCTTCGAGCACCTCGGCCAGCAACGACGCAGTCGCCGGGGTTTCCTCGGAGGGCTTGACCACCACGGAGTTTCCGCACGCGAGCGCGGGCGCAACCTTCCAGGTCAGGAGAAGCAGCGGCAGGTTCCACGGAACGATCACGGCGACGACGCCGAGCGGCTTGCGGATCGCGTAGTTCAGCGCCTGCTTGCCGCCCGCGAGGTCCGTGACAAACGATTCCTGTCCCGCCGCGGCGACGATGTCGGCGAAGGTGCGGAAGTTCGTCAGGGCGCGCGCGACGTCGAGTTCGCGCGCCTGCGTGATCGGCTTGCCGGTGTCGGCCATCTCTGCGGCGACGAACTCTTCGAATCGCTCCTCGATCCGGTCGGCAGCGCGTCGCAGCAGAGCCGTCCGCTCTCGAACCGGCGTATCGGCCCAACCGTTGTCCAGAGCACGTCTGGCAGAGGTCACGGCCCGATCGACCAGGGCCTTGTCGGCCTCGTGGACCCGGGCGAGAACACGGCCCGTTGCTGGGTCGACCTGATCGAAGCTCGACGACTCGTCGGGTTCGACATAGGAGCCATCCACGTAATTGCGGATCCATCCGTCGCATTGTGAGGTCATGGACTAACTATTGGCCCGTGACCCATATCAAACAAATGCAAAAACTGCCGCCAGCTATACCTCGATCGGCATAGATGGCGGCAGTTCGGCTACACAACTCAGCTCTTCATGTCGGCGCCGAGCGCCTCAGCGTCGCAGATACGCCAACTGCACGTTGACGGATTTCTCCGCGACCGGCCACAACTTCGGGTCCACGTCTGAGTAGACGTGTTCGACTACGTCGCGCACCGAGGCCGACTCCCCCAACGTCGACAGAGCGGCCCGCACCTGATCCAGACGCTCCTCGCGGTGGGCGAGGTACTGCTGCGAAATCGCCTGCAGATCGGGCAGGTCCGGACCGTGCCCGGGAAGAACCGTCAGTCCTTCGCCGAGTGCGGCCAGCGATCGCAGCGAGGTGAGGTAGTCCCCCAGATCGCCGTCGGAGTCGTCGAGAACTGCCGTGCCGCGGCCGAGAATGGTGTCGCCCGTCAGCACGCTCGCATCGTTCTCGATGACTATCGATACCGAATCCGCGGTATGGCCCGGCGTCGCGAGGATCCGCAACTTCAGGCCCGCTACCTCGATCACTTCACCGTCGACAAGCGCCGAAGCGCCCCCGCGAAGAAAAGTAGGGTCGACGGAACGCACTGGAGCCGAAGTCAATTCGTGGAAACGGTCCACCCCGCCGGTGTGGTCGTAGTGCCGGTGCGTGATCAAGGTCAGCGCTACCGGACCGATACCAGCGACACGTTGCAGGTGTTCCTCGTCGTTGTCGCCTGGATCGACGACAACACACTCGACGCTGCCCGGAGCATGCAGAATCCAAGTGTTCGTACCGTCCAGCGTCATCATGCCCGGGTTGTTCTCGAGCAAGACCGAAGCGATGTCGGTGACGCGGCGTAGCTGCGCGTAGGCGGGATGGACCGTCGACATCAGCGAACTTCGACGATCAGTTCCACCTCGACGGGTGAGCCGAGGGGAAGTTCTGCCACGCCGACTGCCGAACGGGCGTGGATACCGGCGTCGCCGAGCACCTCGCCGAGGAACTCGGATGCGCCGTTGATCACGCCGGGCTGGCCGGTGAATCCTTCGGCGGATGCCACGAAGCCGACAACCTTGACGACGCGAACGACGTTGTCGATGCCGACCAGGGCGTCGATGGCAGCAAGAGCGTTGAGCGCGCAGGTGCGAGCCGCGGCCTTGGCGTCCTCATCCGACACGCCCGCGCCGAGCTTGCCGGTCAGCGCCAGTTTTCCGTCGACGAACGGGAGCTGACCCGACGTGTACACGTGGTTGCCGCTGCGAACCGCGGGAACGTAAGCAGCGACGGGTGCCGCGACGGCGGGAAGTGCAATGCCCAGTTCGGCGAGACGCTCCGACCAGGTCTGTGTTGCCTCTGCCATGTGATTCAGCCCTTCGGACGCTTCATGTACGCGACGTGCTGCTCGCCCGACGCGCTCGGCAGGACGGCGACGAGTTCCCAGCCGTCGACACCCCAGTTGTCGAGAATTGCCTTCGGATTGTGGACCAGCAACGGAGTCACGGTGTATTCCCAGGAAGTTATTTCGCTCATGCGGTGAGCCTATCCCGCGTACATCTTCGGCCCCAGACTTATAGGCTCGCGGTGTGGTTGCATCCCAAGATGAGCTGAGCAGGACCTGGCCCGAGTCTGCGACGAAGGCCCGCCTGCACTTTGTGTCAGGTAAAGGCGGAACCGGTAAGTCCACGGTTGCCGCCGCGTTGGCGCTCGCGTTGGCCGAAGGCGGCAAGCGCGTTCTCCTCGTGGAGGTCGAGGGCCGCCAGGGAATCGCGCAGCTCTTCGACGTACCACCGCTTCCACCGCAGGAGACCAAGGTCGCGGCCGCCGAAGGTGGCGGTGAAGTGATGGCTCTGGCCGTCGACATCGAGACCGCGTTCCTCGAATACCTCGAAATGTTCTACAACCTCGGCTTCGCCGGCCGGGCGATGCGTAAGTTCGGCGCCATCGAATTCGCCACCACAATCGCTCCAGGCCTTCGCGACGTTCTGCTCACCGGCAAGATCAAGGAGTGCGTCATCCGCACCGATCGAACCGGCAAACGCGTGTACGACGCCGTTGTCGTCGATGCTCCCCCGACCGGGCGGATCGGCAGCTTCCTCGACGTCACCAAGGCGATGGCCGACCTCGCCAAGGGCGGCCCGGTGCATTCGCAGAGTGAAGGCGTCGTTCGGCTGCTGCACTCGCCGGAGACCGTCGTACATCTTGTTGCGCTTCTCGAAGCGCTGCCCGTTCAGGAAACCGCCGACGCCGCCGCAGAACTGGCGCGTGACGACCTCAACCTCGGTGCCATCATCGTCAACCGCGCCAGCCCGAGGTTCTTGCCCGAAGACCAACTCTCCGGTGCTGCAGCCGGCAACATCGATGCAGCTTCGATCCGGTCGACGCTCTCCGATGTCGGCATCGATCTGTCCGACGACGACTTCGCCGGCCTGCTCACCGAGACGATCGAGCACGCGTCGGTGCTCGAAGCTCAAGAATCCAGTGCGGAGAAGCTCCGCGAGATCGACGGCGCGCGGGTGCAACTTCCCGCACTCGCCGACGGCGTCGATCTCGGTGGGCTCTACGAGCTGGCCGAATACCTCACGGAACAGGGCGTGTGATGACCGAGACCACCGAGAACGTGACGGTCGGCAGTTCCAGGACCGGCCGACGCGCAGCTCCTGCCCTCGATATTTCGGCGATCATCAAGGACCCGACGGCCCGGATCGTGGTGTGTTGCGGCGCAGGTGGCGTCGGCAAGACCACGACGGCTGCGTCGCTGGCGTTGCGGGCAGCCGAAGAGGGCCGACGCGTAGTCGTCCTCACCATCGATCCGGCCCGTCGCCTCGCACAGGCCTTGGGTGTGGCCGAACTCGACAACACTCCGCAGCCGGTGAAGCTGGGTCCCGAGGCCACGGGCGAACTCCACGCGATGATGCTGAACATGCGTCGGACTTTCGACGAGATGGTCATCGAGCATTCGAGCCCTGAGAAGGCCGAGCAGATCCTGGCGAATCCCTTTTACCAAACCGTTGCCACATCGTTCTCCGGAACGCAGGAGTACATGGCGATGGAGAAGTTGGGGCAGCTGGCGTCGAACGACGCGTGGGATCTGGTGATCGTCGATACCCCGCCGTCGCGCAATGCGCTCGACTTCCTCGACGCTCCACAGAGGCTCGGAACATTCCTCGACGGACGGATGATCCGGCTGCTCTCGGCACCCGGCCGTGGCCTGACCAGGCTCGTGGCCGGCGCGATGGGATTGGCTCTGAAGGGTGTCTCGACCATCGTGGGAAGCCAAATGCTTTCGGATGCATCGGCATTCGTGCAGTCGCTCGACTCGATGTTCGGCGGTTTCCGTGAACGCGCCACGAAGACCTACGAGTTGCTGCGTCAGCCGGGGACTCATTTCCTGGTGATCGCAGCGGCCGAGCCCGACGCTCTCCGTGAGGCGGCGTTCTTCGTCGATCGCCTTGCGGGTGACTCGATGCCGTTGGCCGGTCTGGTTCTCAACCGCACTCACCCGACGTTGACGGCTCTGCCTGCCGATCATGCGGTAACCGCCGCCGACAAACTGGAAGCGAAGGAAAATGCGACCGAGGCCGAGGCCCTCACCGCAGCCGTTCTCCGCATCCATGCCCATCGGGCAGTGATCGCGAAGCGAGAAATCGCCTTGCTGAGTCGATTCACCGCAGCTCACCCGAGGGTGCCGCTGATCGGTGTTCCGTCGCTACCGTTCGAGGTCTCGGACCTCGAGGCGCTGCGCGCGGTGGGAGATCAGCTCACTCGTAAGGGCTGATCCCCCGATCGACCTGGATCAGACTGCTGAGTGATGCTGGCGCTGGTCTTCGAAGAACTCGGACCAGGAGTCGACGTCGGGGTGCTGCTTGAGCAGTGCACGGCGCTGACGTTCGGTCATTCCGCCCCACACACCGAACTCGACACGGTTGTCGAGAGCATCTGCTCCGCACTGCATGAGGACCGGGCAGTGACGGCAGATGGTGGCTGCCTTGCGCTGTGCGGCGCCACGAACAAAAAGTTGGTCGGGATCGACCTCGCGGCATCGCGCCTGAGTTACCCAGGCAATTCGTGCCTCGGCCTGCTCGATGTCCAAACGGCTACTCGGGGTGGCTGTGTACATTCTGGGTCCCCTCTACAAAGTCTGACCGTCGCCATGAGGCGAGCAGCGCACCATCTCAGCCGTCTCGCGGTAGCACGTGAAAGCTGAGACACATTCGTGATCGAGTGTTACGTCGATCACACTGATCACAATTTAGGTAAAGAACGCCCCTAACGCAAGACGGTCGGGAGCATTTTTTGGTACGGCAGTACAAAGCGCGTGTTCAGGAGGTTTTGAACACCCGCAAAACACTGAAACCGGTTCCAATGGGTGGGCACACGTACTCTGTAGATCGTGTCGATTGCAAAAACAGTGGCGAAGCTCGCCGGAAGCTCCGCATTGGCGGGTGTCCTGGTCGCAGGGGTGATGTTCCCGGTGGCCGGCGGATTCGGATTCGCGTCCAATCGCGCTGCCGATACCGTCGACAACGTCTCGGCCGAACTGGTCGAAGGCACGGTCCCCGCGGTGTCCACCATGGTCGATGCGGCAGGCAATCCCATTGCCTGGCTGTACGACCAACGACGCTTCGAAGTCCCGAGCGAGAAGATCTCCAACAACATGAAGTTGGCGATCGTCTCCATCGAGGACCGCCGGTTCCCCGACCACAAGGGCGTCGACTGGCAGGGAACGCTGCGCGCCTTCCTCACCAACACGACGACCGGTGAAGTGCAGCAGGGCGCGTCGACACTCGATCAGCAGTATGTGAAGAACTACCAACTGTTGGTCGTGGCCAAGACGGATGCCGAGCGCCGCGCTGCCATCGAGACCACCCCGGCCCGAAAGATCCGCGAGATCCGGATGGCGCTGACGCTGGACAAGGAACTCACGAAAGACGAGATCCTCACCCGGTACCTCAACCTCGTACCTTTCGGCAACGGATCCTTCGGCATTCAGGACGCGGCTCAGACCTACTTTGGCGTCGACGCCGCAGATCTGACCGTTCCGCAGTCCGCGATGCTGGCCGGCATGGTTCAGTCCAGCTCCGCGCTGAACCCGTACACGAACGTCGAGGGCGTGACCGAGCGTCGTAACACCGTGCTCGACACCATGATCACGAACATTCCGGATCGTGCCGACGAGTTCCGTGCAGCCAAGGAAGAGCCCCTCGGCGTCCTCGAAACCCCCAACAACTTGCCGCGCGGCTGCATCGCTGCAGGCGATCGCGGATTCTTCTGTGATTACGCACTGAAGTACCTCTCGGATGCCGGAATCACCCGCGACCAGATCAACGAGGGTGGTTACCTCATCAAGACCACTCTCGATCCGCAGGTCCAGGCGTCCACCAAGGCCGGACTGAACGCGAACGCGAGCGCCAACCTCGACGGCATCGCGAACGTGATGAACGTGATCAGGCCGGGCCAGGATTCACACAAGGTCATCGCGATGGCCAGCAGTCGCACGTACGGACTCAATGCCGACGCCGACGAAACCGTCCAGGCGCAGCCGTACTCCCTTGCCGGTGACGGTGCGGGTTCCGTCTTCAAGATCTTCACGACCGCTGCGGCGATGGAGAAGGGCCTCGGCATCAACGCGACCCTCGACGTGCCCAAGCGCTTCGAAGCCAAGGGCATGGGTAGCGGTGGTGCGGCAGGCTGCCCGGTCTCGACGTACTGCGTGGAGAACGCCGGTAACTATCCGCCGACGCTGTCCGTGACCGACGCCCTGGCACAGTCCCCAAACACCGCTTTCGTCAAGCTCATCGAGGCGACCGGCGTCACGCCGACCGTCGACATGGCTGTCCGTCTCGGCATGCGCTCGTACGCCGATCCCAACACCTCGGGCTTCGACGAGCGCAGCATGGCCGACTTCCAGAAGGAACAAAACCTCGGTTCGTTCACCCTCGGCCCCACCTGGATCAACCCGCTCGAACTCTCCAACGTCGCGGCCACTCTCGCCTCGCACGGCAAGTGGTGCCCGCCGAGTCCCATCGATTCGGTCTTCGACCGCTACGGCAAGCCGGTGGCCGTCACCGAGCAGGGCTGTGAGCAGGTCGTCGAGCCCGGCTTGGCAGACACACTGGCCAACGCCATGAGCCGTGACGACGTCGGCGCCGGTACGTCTGCCGGTGCCGCGAGCAGCGCCGGATGGAGCCTGCCGATGTCGGGCAAGACGGGTACCACCGAGACCCACAAGTCCTCGGCGTTCCTCGGCTTCACCAACAACCTCGCTGCGGCCGTCTACATCTTCGGCGACTCCCCGACGCCCGGCGAGATCTGCTCGAGCCCGCTACGCCCCTGCTACAGCGGCAACCTGTACGGCGGTACCGAACCGGCGAGATCCTGGTTCGCGGCAATGAACCCGGTCGCCAACAACTTCGGGCCCACTTCGCTGCCCCCGATCGACGAGAAGTACGCACGGGGATCGCAGAACGGCCAGGTTCCCGAGGTTGTCGGCCTGAGCCAGTCGGCGGCGACGTCGAGGTTGCAGGCGTCCGGCTTCACGGTCAATTCCGTGACCACGGCGTCCGGAGCACGGGCGGGAACGGTCACCGGAGTTTCGCCGTCCGGGTCCGCGATCCCGGGTTCGACCGTCACGATCTACATCAGTGACGGCTCCGTGAGGGCTCCGGCAGCACCCGCATCCCCCGCGGCTCCGGCACCGGGCGCGACTCCCCCGGATGCGACTCCGCCGGGAGGCGAACCCGCACCGCCTGCGGGGACCCCACCGAACTGACGGCCCTGAAAACTGACGGCTCTGAAAACAAGAACGGCCGCGATTTCCGAGTGACTCGGAGTTCGCGGCCGTTTTCGGTTTCCGGTGGCGCGCTTCTACAGGCGGGACTTCACTGCTGCAGAGATACGTGCGCCATCGGCCTTGCCCTTGGCCAGCGCGCTGGCGGCCTTGATGACCTGGCCCATCTGACGCATACCCGGACGCTCACCGAGCTCCTCGGACACCTGAGCGAGGGCGGTGTCGACGACGTCGACGAGTTCGGCGTCGGTCAACGGCGTCGGCAGGTACTCGTCGATGATCTGAGCTTCGGCGCGCTCTTTCGCGGCAAGTTCACCGCGGCCGTTCTCGGTGTAGATCTCGGCCGATTCGCCGCGCTTCTTCGATTCCTTTGCAAGGACTTTGATGATTTCTTCGTCGGTGAGGACCCGTGCTTCCTTACCGGCAACCTCTTCGGTCTGGATGGCTGCCATGAGCATCCGAAGGGTGGCTGTACGTAGCGGATCCTTCGCCTTCATGGATGCAACCATGTCGGTTCGGAGGGTGGCTTTGAGCGATGGTGTCGTGTCGGACATGGTGGAAACGCTACGCGCTCGGCGTTTCGAGCGTGCCGATAGTTACCTCCGCCCGGACACAATTCTCTGTGGAATAGCTGCAAAAGACAGCGAGAGCGACGCAGAAGAACGCCACACCCGTATCCTTGAGAGGTGTCTTCCCAGTTCCGCACCAATCTGACCCGCACCGCACTTGGTGCCGCGGGCGCCGCTGCACTAGGGATCGGGTACGCATCCGGCATCGAACGCAATGCATTTGCACTGCGTGAGGTGACGATGCCAGTCCTGGCGCCCGGTTCGTCGTCGCTGCGGGTCCTCCATCTCAGCGACCTGCACATGATGCCGAACCAACGGTTGAAACAGAATTGGTTGCGTGAGCTCGAAGGCCTCGACCCCGACCTCGTGGTCAACACCGGCGACAACTTGTCGCATCAGCGCAGCGTCCCGGCAGTGGTCCAGGCGCTCGGCGATCTGTTGGCTCGGCCGGGTCTGTTCGTCTTCGGCAGCAACGACTACTTCGCTCCGAAACCGAAGAATCCACTGAGCTACATCTTCAACAAGGACAAGCGCATCACCGGGGATCCCCTCCCCTGGGGCGATCTGCGGGCCGCGTTCACCGAACGTGGATGGCTGGACATGACCCACGTGCGCCGCGAACTCGAAGTGGCCGGTATTCGCATTGCTGCCGCCGGCGTCGATGATCCGCACCTGAAGCGCGATCGCTACGACACCGTCGCCGGAACACCCAATCCCGTCGCCCAGCTCAAGCTCGGCCTGACGCACTCACCCGAACCTCGAGTTCTCGACCGGTTCGCCGACGACGGCTACGACCTGGTGCTCGCCGGCCACACGCACGGTGGTCAGCTGTGCCTTCCGTTCTACGGCGCGCTGGTCACCAACTGCCAGATCGACCGATCCCGGGTCAAGGGACCGTCGAAGTGGGGCGCACACACCCAGCTGCACGTCTCAGCAGGCATCGGCACTTCGCCGTGGGCTCCGGCACGCTTCTGCTGCCGCCCCGAGGCAACTCTGCTGACTTTGGTTCCGGCGACCAGGCGCGAACCGGAGCATGTCTCCGCACACAGTTCCGCAGAGTCTCCAGCGTCGGTTCTACGCAACTGACCTGCGGATTTAATGTCAGTCGACTCGGTAATGTAAGCTAACCGAGGTTCGACACGGGGTGTGGCGCAGCTTGGTAGCGCGCTTCGTTCGGGACGAAGAGGTCGTGGGTTCAAATCCCGCCACCCCGACAGTGAAGAACAGAAATCGAGGCCCTTCCGCTTACGCGGGAGGGCCTCGATTTCGTTGACGATAAGGTGAAGCCGTGGCATCCGAACCAGACTTCGCGCACAACGACATGGCGAGCCGTAGCCGACGTGAGAAAGCTGTCGGTCTTGCCAAGTTCGCCTGGGATCGCGATATCAGTAGTGCAGAGTTGCTCGACATGCCCGACGATCGGCTGCGCAAGCTTGCGCGGGCGGCGGGCGCCAATCCGCCGAGCACGCGGGAGACCTGGACGATCGCGGCCGGACTGCTCGACGAGAAAGCCGTGTGGGCAGCAGCCAACCCAGACCGTCCCGAAGCTCGGCGTGAGCATCCGGACGAGAAGATCATGTGGGTGAAGAAGCCGATCGAGCCCTGGCTGTGACAGCCGAATTGAGTGCAGCTGTGACAGCCGAATTCAGCGGAGCTGTGAACCGGTGATCGGGCAGGTCGATGAAGTAGTTGTGGATTGCTCCGCACCAGCCCAGTTGGCGATCTTCTGGGCCGGAATCCTCGGTGGGCAGCCGGTGGAGCGGAGCGCGGAGTGGGCGTTTGTCGACCCTCCAGGATGGACTCGCCTCGCCTTCCAACGTGTACCGGAATCCAAGCTGACGAAGAATCGTCTACACATCGACGTCAGTGTGGATGACGTCGTCGCTGCGACCGAAGCTGCCGAGCGCCTCGGCGCAACTCGGGTCGGCACTGTCCAGGAGGACCCGGCCGGCACCTTTCAGGTGCTGCTGGATCCCGAGGGAAACGAGTGGTGCGTCGTCCGAAGTGCCGGAAGGTGATTTACGCTCCCGCTACGGTTTCGCGAGCCCAACGGTAGTCGGCCTTACCGCTGGGCGAGCGGAGGATGGTTGGTACGAGCACGATCGAGCGGGGGATCTTGTACCCGGCGACGTGGGTGCGGCAATGCTCCGACAATGATTCCGTCGCAACATCTTCGAATCCCGGTCGAACCTGCACCACCGCGGCGACCTTCTCACCGAATCGAGTGTCGGGCGCACCCGCCACCAAAGCGTCGAAAACTGCCGGGTGAGTTTTGAGTGCCTGCTCCACTTCTTCGGGGTAGACCTTCTCGCCGCCGGAGTTGATGCACATCGAACCGCGCCCGAGCAGCACGATGGTTCCGTCGGCTTCCATCGTGCCCATGTCCCCGAGCACCGCCAGACGAACCCCGTCGACGACGGGAAAAGTTGCAGCAGTCTTGGCCGGGTCGCCGAAGTAGGCAACGGGAACATGGCCGGCCCGGGCGATGAAACCGACTGTGTCCGAGCCTGGTTCGATGCGACGGAATTCGTCGTCGACAAGAATCATGTTGGGGTTGGATCGAATTCGCTTGGAACCGTCCTCACCGAATTCGACGACGCCGTCGTTGCCGGATTCCGAAGCACCGAATGCATCCTTGATCACCAACCCCGGTAGTCGGGTTGTCAGTTCTGCTTTCAGGTTCGGGGAGAACAACGCGCCACCCGACCCGATCAGTTGGAGAGTCGAAAGGTCGTAGCGCCCTTCGCTTGCGGTGATGGCGTCGGCGATCGGCCGAGCAATTGCGTCGCCGACGACGGTGATTCCGGTGATCTTCTCGGCCTCGACCAGTCGCAACACTTCCATCGGATCGAAGCTGCGGGTCAGCACTCGGGGCGCTCCCATGAGGAATGCCGTGAGCAGTGAATAGATTGCGGCTCCATGCATGAGCGGCGGGATGAGTAGCAGCACAGTTGGATTGGTGTTCGCTACAGCTGCATCCACAACCTCTTCGAGGCTACGACGCGGCGGCCCGCTGAGGTTCGCTCCGGACAGGGCGGCAAAGAAGAAGTCCTCGTGCCGCCACACCACACCCTTGGGCATTCCGGTTGTGCCGCCGGTGTAGATGATGAAATGGTCGTCGTTGCTGCGAGGGCCGAAGTCGCGGGTATCAGTCTGCGCGGCAAGGGCGTTCTCGTAGTCTTCGCCGACGATCAACACGTGGGTGATCTCCGGACACTGCGGAACCACGGCCAATGCCGTCGGCGCGAATTCCTCTTCGACCAGCAGTGCCACCATTTGAGAGTTGGTGTAGATGTACAGGAGTTCTGCATCGGTATAGCGGAAGTTGACGTTGATCGGTACCGCTCTGATCTTCAAGCAAGCCAGGAGCGCTTCGACGTACTCGACGCAGTTACGCATGTGAATACCGACGTGCTGCCCAGGCTCGACGCCCACCGACTGCAGGTGATGAGCGAGTCGGTTCGATCGCAGTTCGAGTTCGGCGTAGCTCAATCGCACGTCTTCCAGAATCAAGGGAACTCGATCGGGGATCGCATCGGCAACGGCCTCGAACAGATCGGCAATGTTCAGGGTCATCGAAATCCTCACTACACGCGTCTTCGCTTACCAGTACAGGTCTTTCGCGAAGCTAACACGTTGGTCGCACCCTGTAGTCCGAATTGCGTAGCGGTCCCGCTGAGCGAGACCTGACGCGCCGCTCACCTGGCGTCAACGGTGCGGATACCTCCCTGACCAAGCCCGATAGCCGAAAGGTAGGGTAGCCTAATGCACTCACGCACCACTCTCCGGAGCCGCACGTCGGTCCGGGTCGCCATGGTTGCCTTGGCGACTGTTTTTGCCGCTACGGCCTGCGGCTCTTCCGACGCCGGCGGCAACGCGAACGGCAACACCGATGTCGCGACCGGCGGCAAGCTGTTCAGCACCGCCGACACGGAAACCGCGAAGCTCGGCAGCGATGCCGCGCCAGGCGAGTTCCCTCGCACCATCACCCATGCCCTGGGCGAGACCACCCTCGAGGCCAAGCCGACCCGCGTCGTCGTCCTCGACAGCGGTGAACTCGACGAGGTTCTCTCGCTCGGGATCACCCCGGTCGGCATCGCCAGCCCGGAAAGCGCCGCCGGTCAGCCGTCGTACCTGGCGGACAAGTTGGTCGGTGTCCCCGATGTCGGCACGACCAACAACCTCAACCTCGAGGCGATCACCGCACTGCAGCCCGATCTGATCCTCGGCAGCAAGCTGCGCCAGGACAAGCTTTACCCGCAACTCGCGGCAATCGCTCCGACGGTCTTCAGCATCCGCCCCGGCTTTCCGTGGAAGGAGAACTTCCTCCTTGCCGGTGACGCACTCGGCGAGGAGACCAAGGCTGAGCAGGTTCTCAACGACTACCAAGAGCACGCCGATAAGGTACGTGAGTCGATCGACGGCTCCCCGACCGTTTCACTGGTTCGTTTCATGTCCGGGAAGCTGCGCCTGTACGGCAATCTGTCGTTCATCGGCGTCATCTTGAAGGACGTCGGCCTGCCCCGCCCGGCGATCCAGGACATCGACGAACTGGCCGTCGAGGTCAGCCCGGAAACGATCACCGAGGCGGAGGGTGACCGAATCTTCTACTCCAGCTACGGAAATCCCGCCGACACGGGCCAGACCACGGTTGTTGCCGGACCGCTGTGGGCCAGCATGGACGCAGTCAAGGAAGGACGCGCCACCGAGGTGAGCGACGAGACCTGGTTCCTGGGCCTCGGCCCGACAGGTGCCGGCCTGGTTCTCGACGACCTGCAAGCCAAGCTCGGCAAGTAGCCGTCACCGGCACAAAGAACGCCGCCCGACTCTCCGGAGTCGAGCGGCGTTTTTTGTTCAGCGGTTGTCCTGCTCGAGGTGTTCGTTCATCGTCGAGTGAAGGTCGACGAGAAATTCCTCGAATCGACTGAGCAGTTCGGGCGGGTACTTCGCCATCATGGCGTCGAGTCGCACGGCAAGGGGCCCGAAGAACTCGTCCGCCAGGTCCTGCACATGCGCACTGCTGTGCAGCGTGACCACTCGCCGGTCGGCATTCTCTCGGGTCCGGACGATATGTCCCGCCTTCTCCAGGCGGTTGAGCAACGCGGTGGTTGCACCCGACGTCAGCGAGATCCGCTCTCCGAGGCGGGCGGGTGAGAGCGGCGTCCCCTTCTCCTCGGCAGCGGTGATTTCCATCAAGGCAGTCGCGTCGGTGGAATGCAGGCCGAGCCACGACGCGAATCGATGGCTGAATTCGGTGAACGTGCCACCGTACGCGCGGAATTCGTCCATCAGCCGCTCCCGCTCCACGGAGATGTCGCGCGGTGCCTCCACCTCGGTGATCCCACCTTTCCTGTGCCAGACGGCGGCCGGTCGAGCCCAGCGCGCACGTTGACAACTTACCGCCTCAAATATACCTTCATTGTAAAGTTACTTCACAATGGAGGTTTATTCGTGAACATCTCACCCACCACCCGCAAGTGGTTGGGCCTGATCGCCATTGCACTCGGCGTGGCACTGATCGTCGTCGACACCACGATCGTCAACGTCATAGTTCCCTCGATCATCGAAGATCTCGGGATCAATTCCGTTCAGGCTCAATGGATCCAAGAGTCCTACGCAATCGTGTTCGCAGCACTCCTGCTTCTGGTCGGCAGAGTTGCCGACCTGGTCGGCGCCCGTCGCATCTTCATCGCCGGTGTCGTCGTGTTCGGCGCAACGAGCCTGCTGGCCGGACTGGCGCCGAACGGCGGTCTGCTCATCCTGGCGCGATTCCTGCAGGGCGCCGGCGCGGCCATGATCCTGCCCACGTCACTGTCGCTTCTGAACGCGATGTTCACCGGAAAGGCGCGCGGCCAGGCCTTCGCGGTCTGGGGCTCCACCATCGGCGCTGCATCCGCCCTCGGCCCATTGCTCGGCGGCTGGCTTGCCGAACATGCCTCATGGCGTTGGGCATTCGGGATCAACATTCCGCTTGCTGCGCTCATTCTCATCGGCGCAGTGCTGTTCATCGCACCCTCGACGCGCACCGCAGGGCGCGTCGACGCCACCGGAGCGGCACTGTCCATCGCCGGCCTGGGCCTGCTGGCCTTCGGACTCGTCGAGGGACGAACGTACGGGTGGCTGACCACGAAGGAACCCTTCGATCTATTCGGTCTGTCATGGTCCAGCGGCCCGTCGCCGGTTCTGGTGGCGCTGGTTCTCGCCGTTCTGTCGCTCGGTGCGTTCGCCTACCGTCAAACCATGCTCACCCGCAGCGCCGATCCGTCGCGGGCACTGATGGACGTACGGTTGTTCTCCATCTCGTCGTTCCGCAACGGCAACATCGCGACGCTGATCATCGGACTCGGCGAGTTCGGAATCGTTGCGGTGCTTCCTCTCTGGCTCCAGTTCACGCTCGGATACAGCGCCCTCCAGGCAGGGCTCGCGCTGGTTCCCATTGCCATCGGCAGCTTTGTCGCCAGTGGTGCGAGCTTCGGGCTGGCATCGAAGGTCTCGCCGTTGGGCTTGGTCCGTATCGGCCTGGCTCTCGAAGCGCTCGGTCTCGCCGGTCTCGGATTCATCGCTGCGACAGACAGCCCCTGGTGGACTATCGCCGCAGTGCTGTTCTTCTACGGAATCGGCGTCGGTTTTGCGACTGCCCAGGTGACCAACGTCGTGCTCGAGGAGATTCCCGAGCAGAGCGCCGGTCAAGGCTCCGGCATTCAGAGCGCGTTCCGCCAACTCGGATCCGCACTGGGCATCGCTGTCCTCACCACGGTCTTCTTCAGCAGTCTCAATTCGACGCTGAACAACGACCTCACCGGATCCGGTATCGACCAAGCTCAGGCTGATCAGTTGACGCGGGCAGTCACCGACAGCGCAGGCGCCGCCATCGACTCGCTGGCCGGTTCACCGAACACTGCCTTCGTCGCCGACGCTGCCCAATCTGCGATGACTCACGGCATCACACTCGGCGGATACCTTGCGGCCGGATTTGTCGTGGTGGGCCTGATCGCCACGGCGCTCATCCCGAACAAGCCGGCCCCGTCAAACGAGGAGGAAACGAAAGCAGCAGCCGACGTCGCCTGACGGTCGGATCGGTGCAGTACGGTGCCGGTATGCGATTGCCCTGGTCACGGTCAGCACAGTCACGGTCAGCACAGTCACGGTCTGCACAGTCACGGTCAGCACCGGTGCTCAGTGAGGCCGACATCGTCGCCGTACGTGAGCAAGCACGCGAACTGGTAGTCCCAGGTTTCGCTACGTTCGACGAAATCTGCGAAGCCGCCCGAGACTGTGTCGAGGGCGGCTTCGAGAACGACGAACTCGGCAGACAGATCGACGCAGTAGTGCGTGAGGTCTGGGACCGAAGAGTCGAGGAGCAGACCCAGTGGACGGCTCCCGGAGACTTCGAGCGCCTCTCCGCAGCCTTCGCCGAACTCGAACGCAACGGCATCGTGGCCCGGATGAACTTCACCTGCTGCATGCAGTGCGGCACTACCGAAATCGACGACGAACGCACGCCGTCCGAACCCGACGAGAACGGGTATCCCTTTGCTCAGTGGGCGTACACGTTCTTCCACATGCAAGATGCGGAGCGTCTCGGCGACGAGCCGTCCGATCTCTACTTGTCCTACAGTGCGTTTCGTCCGGCCCACGATCTCGATCCCGCGCTGGTCGCCGCTGCCTTCGGCGGCGACGAAACCGCCAAGGCACATATGATTGCGCACACCGATCAGACCGTCGGGCGTCAGGTAGCCGACGCACTCCGAACTCAGGGGCTGAGCGTCGATTGGAACGGTGACAACAATCAGCGTATCCGTGTCACCGACGTATGTTGGCGTAAACCGCTTCCGCAGTAGGAGATTCAGCTGGGTGGCAATACGCGGTCGAGGAACGTATTGCTGAATACGCGGTGCGGGTCGTGTTCGTCGAGAGTGGCGAGAGCGAAGTCCCAATTCCCGTCGCCACCGGCACGAAAGGTGGCAGGCACTGTGCTGGTGAGAAATTCGTCGTCCTGGTACGCCGCCTGATCGGTGAATGCCCACCCCTTGGACCACTCCGGACGGAAGGTCGCGTAATCGCCGGAGTAGTTCGCGACCATCCACCGTTCCATTTCGCGAAGGAAGGCAGGCAATCCCGCGGTGCCGGGAATCGAGACCACGTTCATCCAGATCGCTGTGTCCCAGTCCTGACGATCCGCCCGCGGCCGCACCGCTGACAGGTCCGGCACTCCGGCGCTGTCGACCAACACCTCGCCGTCATCGTCGACACCGCAGAGACGCACTTCGAACGGCATGTTGACGGGATACTGCCCCAACGACGCGTAGTGCGTCATTCGTTCGTTCAGCCAACTCGTCATCTCGTGGACGACTCGGCCGATGTTGGACCGCTTGGTGATCACCGCCCCGCCCCCGGCTACGACGCGCAAGGTCGTGTGCCGGAGGTAGAACAGAACGTCTTTCGACCAGCCCCAGAGATCGTCGGTGTCGGTCAGCACCAATCCTGCTGCTACAGCGCCGAACTGAGAGGCGCCGAACAGCGGTGTCGCAGCTTGGAGACCCTGTGCCACCATCCCCAACGGGGTGGTGACTTCTTCGGGAATCGCGTCGGAGAAGAAGTAGTTGTACGGCCCGCTCACCTCTCGGGACTCCGGCGGTTTGACCGGGGTCGGTGTCCAGACCTTGAGCCACGGTGTTTGCGTGAACGGGAACCAGATCGCTTCCACCCGTCCGGATTTCTCGACGAAACTCTCGTAGGTACGCCCTGGCGACCCGGGAGCAGCAAAGAGTTCTTGCCACGGAATGTCGGTGAAACTCTGGCACCGCAGCCGATAATTCTCCCCGGCTTGCAGCGTCACGGAGGTGACGAAGGTTCGACCCAGATGGGCCAGGAAGGCGGTGCTCTCGACGTCCGATCGGTGAAATGTCTTCAGTGCGTACCGATTGATGCCTTCCTCCCACGCCACCACCGTGATCTCGGTGATCAGGTTGCTCAGCGAACCATACGATTGACCAGGGGTGATCGTCTCCCCCACAGCCGGATAGGTTGCCCCGTGAGCACCGATCGCCAGCGCGCCGGCGATGGACAGCTCACCGATCGCCGGAGAGTTGGCCCAGCCGAGCCCTTCTCGCTCGAGCGCTGTCAGAATCGCTTCGATACTGGCGCCGGCGCCCGCCGTGACCGTTGCGGGCGTGCCGTGCTGCACCACAACCGAATTCAGTTTGGCCATCGTATCGACCAGCAGAACTCGATCCGAAGGCGCGCCGGGCACCACCGTCAACGGACTCCACCCGTGCATCGTTCCCTTCGCACGCACTGTGTACCCGTTGTCGAACGCCCAGTTGGCGAGGGTGACGACGTCATCGCTGTGACGTGCCGTGGCCGTCCACACGCTGTCGAGCATGATTTCTCGCGACCAGTTCGCGTACGCCTGCTGTGACAACGGAATGTCCGACGGAAATCCGGGCGGTGGCGCGATGGTCGATGCCGAACCCCAGGGAACTGCTCCAGCCGGCGCCCAGGAAATGCCCGC
The DNA here is from genome assembly GCF_003860625.1 of Rhodococcus sp. NJ-530. Taxonomy (NCBI): domain Bacteria; kingdom Bacillati; phylum Actinomycetota; class Actinomycetes; order Mycobacteriales; family Nocardiaceae; genus Rhodococcus; species Rhodococcus sp. NJ-530. The sequence goes on along the minus strand of NZ_CP034152.1, from coordinate 502,092 downwards.
GAGAGCAGCTGCGCCGGCACTCGCTGCGAGAAATCCGCGCCGGCTCACACCGTCTTCGCTCGAGCTGTGCTCTGCCATGCGCTCTGCTTGATGCACCACTGCTCACTCCGTCAGCCGACTCGGTTCATGTCAGGGACGAACGTAGAACAAATATGATTACGATGCCAGTGGTTCCGTAATAAAAGTTTTCCGAAGCTCACTGCACCATCGGAGCGAAGACCGCGTAGATCGCTTCCGGGGCACCGTCGAACGCACTGATGATCAACCAGGCAGTCAGAACCGTCAACGCCGGCCCGATCAGGATCTTCTCGAGGTTCCCACCTGCACGGATGGACAGGAATGACGGCAGCCGTTGTTCCCACCATCGTTTGCCGCCGAGCGGAATCAGGGGCGCGAGAAACGGCACCCCTTCCTTAGTGATCGCATCGCCGAGACAGTGCGTGGCGCAACCCAGTGCCACCGCAACACCTAGCCCCGTGGATCCAGCCTCACTCGGATACCACTGCCAGGTGAGGGCAGAGAGCACCAACGCAACGGCGGAGACCGCGAGCCAACCCTTCTCCTTGGCCAATTCACCCGCCAATCCACGGATGGCCAACCCGAGGCAGAAGAACAGGGTGATGATGATGGCTGGCTTCCCGAACTGAACAACCAGCGCCGAGACCCCGGCACCCAACCCGGCGGCGAACAGCGCGGTGTGCGTGAGCGTCCGATGCCCACCACGACGCTTGCCGTCCTTCTTGCCTTTGGTGATGCGGTAGAAGGTCACCGAAATTGCGTCGATGCCTTTGGCCAGAGCCTTGCTGAGCGGACCGAATGATCGCGAAACCGTCGACTGACCGGTATCGAGGTCGGGAAGCAAGGCGGCTCCGGCACACACTCCGGCAAAGGTCAAAGTTTCCGCAGTGGATGTGGGCCCTCCCCAGTCGAGAGGCAACAACTCCGCAACCACCAACCCCACAGCAGCACCGGACATCGCGTGGGTGGGGCCCATGACCATGAAACACAACACCTTTCGAAACGCGCCCCGCATCAGGCCGTACCGCACCCTCTGCAAGACACCACACACATGACGCCGTCGGCGACGGCCCCGGCATGCTCGCCGAGACCGCCCCGAACGTAGCAAGTGCTACCGACAGGCTTGACCAACCTCCAGACCCAGTTGAGTACGGCCGTACCGTTCCAGGTCAAAGCGGTTCATGCGGAGCTTTTTTCGCTCGTCAGCCCGCGGCAACCGTGCATGACAGGGCAACGCCTTCCTCCAGCGGAGCGACACCGGCCATGTCGAGCACCTCTGCCGGAACACCTTCGGTGGTCGGAGCCCACTCGACGGTCGGCAACGCCGGCACCCCTTCACGCGCAACGAATGTCGCAGCTTCGCTCGGCACTTCGATAGTGACTGCGGCCGTACCGGCCTCCTCCGCGCGCACGACCTTCCCCTCGTCGATGAGCTTCTGCAGCTCCTCGTCGGAAATCGGCGCCGCGACACCACACGCTACTTCGGGAGCCACACCCAACTCGGACGGAGCGGTCGCGATCGACCGCACCGCCACCGGCGACCCGTCGGAAATCGGATTGGAAGCCCAGGCGATTCCCGGCGCCACTGCCATACCGAGGACCGCCACGGACGCCACCACCACACCGGTCCGGCGGGCCCGCTTGCCGTTCACTTTCAATCGCGTCATCGTAGTTCTCCTTGATCGAACGTTCTCGAGTTCTCGGCGCGGTCGCATCCGAGAAACCCGAGGTTATGAAGCCAACACTGCAGATCTGTTGTCGGTTTCTTAGGAGTTGATGAGAATGCGACGGCCCTCGCTCCGAGCGAGGCCCCAGGCCTTGATCCGATGGCACCATGGCTGGGGTGAGTACACGCGAGCGCATCCTGATCGTTGACGACGACGCGAAGGTTCTGAATTCGCTCGAACGTGGACTCCGATTGTCGGGCTTCGACACGGCAACTGCCGTCGACGGACGATCGGCCTTGTCATCGGTGAACAAGCAATGCCCGGCCGCGCTCGTTCTCGACGTCAACATGCCCGGCCTCGACGGCGTCGGGGTGGTGACCGCCCTGCGCGCGATCGGCAACGAGGTTCCGATCTGCGTACTCAGCGCCCGAAGTTCCGTGGGTGATCGCATCGCGGGGCTGGAGGCGGGCGCCGACGACTACCTCACCAAGCCCTTCGAGTTGGCCGAGCTCGTCGCCAGACTCCGCGCATTACTTCGACGCACGACGCGAGCCACCCCGTCGGTCGACCATCCGATCACGGTGGGACCGCTGACGGTCGATCTCCGTGGCCATCGAGCGCACATCGACGGTAGACGAATCGAACTCACCAAAAGAGAATTCGACCTGTTGTCGGTACTCGCCGAGCACGCCGGTGTCGTACTCAGTCGCGCACAACTCCTGCGACTCGTCTGGGGTTACGACTTCGCTGCCGACACCAATGTCGTCGACGTCTTTGTCACCTATCTACGCAAGAAACTCGAAGTCGACGGGACTCCCCGCGTGATCCACACAGTGCGTGGGGTGGGCTTCGTCCTGAGGGCCGAACGATGAAGCGGCCGCTGTCACTTCAGACTCGCGTAGCCATCGCCTCGGGCCTGGCCGCCGGAATCGTGATTGCCGCGATCGGAATTGCGTTCGCGGTCTTTCTGCGTGTCAACGGATCCGAACAACTCGAACGCACTCTCGATTCCGTCACCCTGGGCGTCGCGGCGAGTGCGCCGAGCCCGCTATTCATCGAAACACCAACTGCAACAACAGAACCATCCGTGGTCAGCCCCGGATTCAACGCCGCGACCGTCAGCGCCTTGGCTACCACCGATGTTCGCAGTCGTGATGTTCTGGTGCCCGGCGACAGCGGCGCCGCACTGGCCGTCAGCATCCCCGAAGACCCACTGACCCAGGCAATCCGTGAGCAGCAGTTCCAAGTGGCCGCTGCAGCAGTGGTCGCCATCCTTGCCGCGGCCGGGCTCGGTTGGTTCCTCACCGGCCGAGCCGTCCGGCCACTACAGCAATTGACCGAGACCACCAGTTCGATCGGCAACAACCTCGACGTCGACGGACTCTCGCGCCGGGCACCGTCGGTACGTGGAACGCGAGAAGCCGAAGAACTGTCGGAGGCAATCCACAGCATGCTCAGTCGCATCGAAAGCGATCGAAGCCGCACCGAGGAGGCGTTGGAGTCGGCACGCGATTTCGCTCGCGTCTCCGCCCACGAACTGCGCACACCTCTCACGTCGATGCGTACCGATCTCGAAGTTCTCGCAACACTCGATCTCACGGAAAGCCAACGGCGCGAACTGTCCGGCGAATTGTTGGAAGCGCAGCGCCAGATCGAGCGCACCCTGACCGACCTCGAGACTCTAGCCCTGGGTGACGTGGCCGATCCCGAGGATTGTGCCGACGTCGATCTCGTGGAGGTTGCCGATCGCGCCGTTGCTGACGCAGGCCGTCTGCACCCGCAGGTCGACGTTCGTTTGAAAGCACCGGAAGAACTTTCGGTTCAGGCCTTTCCCGCGGGTATCCGTCTGGTGCTGACCAACGCCGTCACCAATTCCGTTCGGCACGGCAATGCCGACGAAGTCGAGATCACCGTCCGATCAGGGGCTGCGACGGGTTCGGCGACGGTATTCGTCGACGACAACGGCACCGTGATCGCGCCTTCGGAACGCGAAGCGATGTTCGAGAGATTCGTTCGTGGTACCGGTGCGGGCGACGCCGGAAGCGGTTTGGGACTGGCCCTCGTCGCGCAGCAGGCGAGGCTGCACGGCGGTAGCGCGCGACTCGACAAGAGCCCACTCGGCGGAACTCGATTGATCTTCTCGATCAACCCAATTCGACGTGCAGAGCCTCGAGCAGCGGCTTGGCCGCCTCGTCGAAGAATCGGTCTTGGGTATCTCCACCGATCTGTACCAGTGCCACATCGGTGAATCCGGCGTCCGTGTATGCCTTGACCGCTTCGACGATCACATCGAGATCGGGACCACACGGAATGCTTTCAGCTACATCCTCTTTGCGCACGAACTGAGTCGCACCCGAGAAGCTCGCCGGCGTCGGCAGTTCGGAGTTCACGGACCACCCTCCGCCGAACCACCGGAACTGCTGATGAGCTCGTGCAATTGCCGTGTCGCGATCAGGGTCCCACGAGATCGGAATCTGACCGATGGTCCGGCCTGCGGGAGCCAATCCGTATGCTCGGCCGTGCACGTGCTTCCACAAGTGCACTAGCTCCGAATCCGGTTGCACGGCAATCAGATCGTCGGCCATCGGACCGAAACGCTCGACGGACTTGTCTCCGGACATGGCCAGCGCCAGCGGAACCGGGTTCTCGGGGAGATCCCAGATCCTGGCGGACTGGACGTCGAAGTACTCCCCCTTCCAGCTCACCAGATCTCCGGCGAGCAGTGCGCGAATGATGCTCACCGCCTCCTGCAGCATGTCCTGGCGGGTGTCGATGGACGGCCAACCCTCGCCGACCACATGCTCGTTCAGGCTCTCGCCACTTCCCAATCCCAGGGTGAAGCGTCCGTCCGCGAGGATCTGGATCGTCGCAGCTTTCTGAGCGACGACGGCGGGGTGGTACCTCACGGTCGGACAAGTCACGTACGTCATCAAACCGACTCGCTCGGTGGCGTGGGCGACTGCCCCCAGCACCGACCAGGCGTAGGGTGCATGCCCCTGCTCGGTCAGCCACGGCGAGTAGTGATCACTCATCACTTCGAAGTCGAAGCCGACTTCTTCGGCCCGAACTGCATGGCGAACCAGTTCTTTCGGACCTGCCTGCTCCGTCATCAAGGTGTAGCCGAATCGTGCCATCACTGATCAACTCCCGGTATCTAGGCCTGAAACGAGTTCGGAAATCACACTGCCGTCGAGGTGGTCGAGGAGGTCGCGGGCGTCGTCGTACACGGCAGCCGCACCCGCACCTTCGAGTTCGTCGGTCGACATGCCGCCGCTGCGCACTCCCACAGCCACAACGCCCGCCCATGTCGCCGCCTTCATGTCCCAGACGGCATCCCCGACCATGACCGCATTGCCCGCGTCGACACCTGCCTTCGCGAGCGCGACCTCGATCAGGTCCGGATCAGGTTTGGCCTCGTCGACGGATTCCGAAGAGGTGGCGGCGTAGATCATTTCGTCGATGTCGAGCGTCCGGCGTAGCAGCTTCAGTTCGTCGTCCGGCGCCGAGGTAGCGAGCACCACGTGCAGTCCGAGCGAGTGAACTCGGCGGATCAACTCGCGCGCTCCCGGCAGTACTCGGAGACGGTCGGCCGACTGCCGGTAGTACGTGGTGTGAAGTTCTTTGGCTCGCGGTCCGCACCCGTCGATGTCTTCGCCGAGCAAGGACTCCAGTAGTTGGTCTCCGTCCATGCCGATGCTGCGGTGTACCCGCCACGCGTCGACCGGGCGACCTACCTCGAAGAAAGCTCGCGACCACGCTTCTACGTGCAGATAGTTGGAATCGACGAGCGTTCCGTCGATGTCGAAGAGAACCGCACCTATTGCCATGGGAATTGACTGCCCAACACCTCGGTTCGCGAAACTTGTGCCCCGAGCATTCTCAGCTCGAGAAGCGGATCATGGAGAGTGCGAACAGCAGAAGTGCACGTCGAACAGGGGTGTCGTCATGGAGTCAGTCGTTGTATTCCTTCTCGCATGCTTCGTCTATTGGTTTGCGCTTCTGTAGTTGGGTAGACGGAAACGGACCGCTGCCGGGAAGTGATTTCCCTTGCAGCGGTCCGCATTCGGTAGACCTAGGCGATGCTCATGTCAGCGGGTCACTGACCTGCGCGTACACCTTCTTCGACGCGCTTGCCCAAATCTGCGTCGACGTTCTTCCAGTACTCGAAGACACGCAACAGAACTTCCTCACTGACGCCGGCAAGGGCGTGGCCGACGATGTTGCTCACCAGGCGCTCACGAGCTGCGTCGTCGAGAACTTCACGGACCAGCGTTCCGGCCTGCGTGAAGTCGCCGTCCTCGGCGTGCTCGATGTATCCGGCGCGCACTGCCTTGCCGTCGAACGCCCACAGTCCTTCGTCACCGGCAACCGACGGATCGGCATGCGGTCCGCCGTACGAGTTCGGTGCGTACACCGGCGTCGACGGGGAATTGAAGCTGTAACGCATGGCGCCCTCCTTGGAGTAGGAGTTCACCTCGTTCTTCGGGGCATTGACCGGCAGGTCGGCGTAGTTGGTGCCGATGCGGTAACGATGTGCGTCGGCGTAGGAGAAGACGCGGCCGAGAAGCATCTTGTCCGGGCTGAATCCGATGCCGGGCACCACGTTCGACGGCTCGAACGAAGCCTGCTCGATCTGCGCGAAGAAGTTCTCCGGGTTGCGGTTCAGCGTCCACTTGCCGACCTCGATCAGTGGGTAGTCCTTCTGGGACCAGACCTTGGTGAGGTCGAACGGGTTGAAGCGGTAGCCTTCGGCCTCGTCGACCGGCATGATCTGAACCTTGAGTGTCCAGCTCGGGAAATTACCGGCCTCGATGGCGTTGTACAGATCCGCGCGGTGGTAGTCGGGATCGCTACCGGCGAGGCTGTCTGCTTCGGCCTGCGTCAGGAACTCGATGCCCTGATCGGTCTTGAAGTGGTACTTCACCCAGAAGCGTTCACCCGCAGCGTTGACCCACTGGTAGGTGTGCGATCCGAAGCCGTCCATGTTGCGCCAGGTCTTCGGGATACCGCGGTCACCCATCAGCCAGGTCACCTGGTGAGCGGTCTCGGGACGCAGAGTCCAGAAGTCCCACTGCATGTCGTGGTCACGAAGACCGGAGCCGGGCAGTCGCTTCTGCGAACGAATGAAGTCGGGGAACTTGATGGCGTCCTTGATGAAGAACACCGGGGTGTTGTTGCCGACGAGGTCGTAGTTTCCCTCTTCGGTGTAGAACTTCATCGCAAAACCGCGCGGATCGCGCCAGGTGTCCGGGCTGCCCTGCTCACCGGCGACGGTGGAGAAGCGGACGAGGGACTCGGTCTTCTTACCCGGCTGCAGGAACGCGGCCTTGGTGTACTTGCTGACGTCGTGTGTGATGACGAGTTCACCGAAAGCGCCGCCGCCCTTGGCGTGGACGATGCGCTCCGGGACACGCTCGCGGTTGAACTGCGCGAGCTTCTCGATCAGGTAGTGGTCGTGAAGGAGCACCGGCCCCTGAATACCCGCGGTCAGCGATTCGTCATCACTTGCGACCGCGATACCGAAATTGTTGGTGGTGGGCTTGGTCATGGCGAAGCCTCCTAGCGTTGTGGGCTGGGCGTCAGAGGAGCGGGGCTGCATCCGAGTCGAACGCATGGGCTGCATGCGAGGTGGCTGACTCGGAGGTTCTGGACGCATCAATTCGATTCTGCGAGACCGCGTCCGACTCGGTGTCGGATTCGGCAGAATTCTTCAGGCAATCTTCGCAACGGCCCCAGAACACGACCTCGGCTTCGTCGATTTCGAAGCCGTGATTATCGGAAGGTTCGAGGCAGGGAGCTTGGCCGACAACACAATCGACGTCGACGACCTTGCCGCAGCCGCGACAGACGAGGTGATGGTGGTTGTCACCAGTCCTCGTCTCGAACCGTGCGGGCGAACCCGCCGGCTCGATGCGTCGCAGCAATCCTGCGTTCACGCATGCCTTGAGCACGTCGTAAACGGCCTGTGTGGATACCGATCCGAGCTGCTGCCGCACGAGTGCTGCAACAGAATCGGCGTCTGAATGCGGTTGGGCTGTAACCGCATCCAGCACGGCGAGGCGCGGAGCAGTGACCCTCAACCCGACGGCGCGCAGTTGCGCTCGGGGGTCGAAGTCATGCTCTCCGTCTCGCATGTTTCCCAGTATGCCGCTTTTCTGGAATTAGTCAAGAAAAGGATTGCCTAAGTTGAATCGAGACCGGTGTCACATATCAAGGACGGGAACAAATCCGGGGAGACCGCCGTTGAACACCCTGTCGGCGTCCGAACAAGCCCCGGGCCCCACCCCTTTTGTCGCTGCGAGCGACCACCCGCCGAGAGGCGCCTGTGGGACGTCGACACCTGACTTTCACACCACACGACCAAGGCCGCCCGGTCACTGACGGGCGGCCTTGGTCGCTTTTCGCAGGTCAAACCCCCGTTACCGACGCCTGGCCGCTCCCGTAGTCATTTTTCCGCCCAGAATCACGACGCCGTGATGGGTGCCCGCAGCCAACCAGTCCGGCAGGGTCTGCCCCTCTGCCTCGACGCTCACGCGCGCGTATCGGAACGATCCCGTCAGCCTTGCCGACGCGATCGCCAGACTTCCACCGGACTCCGGCTGCGCAAATCCCAACGCCCCGGCAATCGGCAGACGCGGCCCGAGCATCCGCGTATCCGAACGCACCCGCCATCCGTCGCCGGTTGCAGTGAATTTCTGCTGCACGTCTCCGTCGAACTCGGCCAGAACCTTGGGTAGTTGCCAGTGGACTCGCCCACCGTGCACCGACGGTTCCGAATCCACCGCGATGAAAGGGACCGCCATCCGCGGCATAGGCCCGATCCGTTTCCCTGGCGCATGCAAGACCGGACTGGCGAGGATCTCGCGATACGGGCCGACCGGCGAATCGAGGTAGTCCACCATCATGGCCACCGTCATCGGAATCGTTCGACCATCCGGGCCGAGCTCCCGCGCCGCCGACGTACTGCGGTGCCACCACAGTGTCGCGCGAACGCGAGCCGGCCACGGCGGCGGATCACTCACCGGCCAGTCGACGCGGTCACTTGTCGATTCAGGCACGCTCCACATCGGACACCTTCTCAGCTCGAATGGTCAGGGGAAGCCGCAAAGCGCCTGGTGCATGCGTCGGCACCACCGGATCGGACGGCAAAGTCGGATCGATACGTACGTATGGCTCGCCGGTCTTCGGGCGGGCGTCCGCGCCACCCTTGTTCGGCCACATCGCGCACGCTCGTTCCGCCTGCGCAGTGATGGTCAGGGAAGGATTCACTCCGAGATTTGCGCTCACCACCGAACCGTCCATGACGTGCAGTCCCTCATGACCGTATGCACGCAGATACGGATCGACGACGCCACTCGACGCGCTGTCACCGATCGCGCAGCCACCCAGAAAGTGTGCCGTCATCGGGATGTTCACGATCTCGGCGATGGAACCACCCGGGTCGCCGTCGATCTTCTCGGCGACCTTGCGAATGGCTGTATGACCCTGCGGAATCCACTGAGGAGGTGGATCGCCCGGTCCCGGTCTACTGGTGAGGGAGCGCCCGAATCGTTTGGTGTTCTTGGAAAGTTCGAGGGAGTTGTCGTCGGTCTGCATCACCAGCGCGATGACGGTTCGCTCGGACCAGTTCCGTACCGACAACGACCGCAAGAACGCTCCTGGGTGTCGGGCCGCGACTGCCAGAGTCTTCAGCACCCGGGGAGTTCGCCCACCGCCGTCACTCAGGACGGTCTGCAGAAGTCCTATTGCATTGCTGCCCTTGCCGTATCGCACCGGCTCGATGTGCGTGTGATCATCCGGGTGAAAGGACGACGTGATGGCTACGCCCTGCGTGAAGTTCCGTCGACGCGACTTCGACGTTGCGGCCAGTACGGCCTCGGAATTGGTACGTACGACGGTGCCGAGAGTATCCGACAGGCCCGGCAGGGCACCGGATTCCTTCATACCGAGCAGCAGCCTCGCCGTTCCGTACGTTCCGGCGGCAACCACCACCTGATCGGCGGTGAACCGAACTTCTCGCCGGCGGACGCCGTCCGTTCGCCTCGCGAGCAGGCTGTAACCACCGCTTGCCGCCGGCCGAAGGTCGGTGACGGTCGTGAGCGGATGAACCCTGGCGCCCGCTTGCTCGGCGAGATGGAGGTAGTTCTTGACCAGCGTGTTCTTCGCACCGACTCGGCAACCGGTCATACATCCCCCGCATTCCGTGCAACCTGTGCGTTCGGGTCCTTTTCCGCCGAAGAACGGGTCCGGCACGGAAACTCCTGCCTCCCCGAAGAAAACCCCGACGGGGGTGGACGTGAAGGTCTCCCCCACGCCCATCTCTTCGGCTACGTCCTTCATCACCGCATCGGCAGGAGTGAAGGACGGATTGGTGCGAACACCCAACATCCGTTTGGCCTGGTCGTAGTACGGCGCCAGTTCGTCGTGCCAGTCAGTGATGTGCGCCCACTGACGGTCTTCGAAGAACCGATTGGGTGGCTGATACAACGTGTTGGCGTAGTTCAACGACCCACCTCCGACGCCGGCCCCCGCCATCACGAGCACATCCGGAAGAAGATGGATGCGCTGAACCCCATAACATCCGATCCACGGCGCCCACAGGTACTTTCGAAGTCTCCAACTGGTTTCAGGCAACTCGTCGTCGGCAAACCGTCGACCGGCTTCGAGCACCCCGACGCGGTAGCCCTTCTCCGTCAGGCGAAGAGCGGCGACACTGCCACCGAATCCCGAACCGATAACCACCACGTCGTAGTGCGTCGCGGTCATGCCTCGACGCTTTCGATCTTGCGAGCGGAGTAGTTCTCCCGATCGAAATGCTCCAGCAGCGAACGGAATTTGAAAGTGAACGTCGGCCACTGCACCGAGTTGCGCCCCTCCGGATCGATGTACCAACTCGAGCATCCGCCCTTGTTCCACACCGTGTGCTGCAACTCGTGCTGAATTCCCTTGTTGTAGTGCACCTGCACCGTCTCGTTCACGTCGAGGGCATCGATCCGCTCTCGCTTCATGGTGTTCAAGGCGTCGTTGACGTACTCGGCCTGGGACTCGAGCATGTACACGATCGAACTGTGTCCGAGGTTGGTGTTCGGACCGTACATGAGGAACAGATTCGGGAACCCGCTGACCGCAGTACCCTTGTACGCGTTGGGACTACCGTTCCAATGTGCGGCCAGCGTCTCGCCACGTTTTCCGGTGATCAGATGCGCAACAGGCGGTTCCGTCGGCGTGAACCCCGTGGCGAAGATGATGGTGTCGACCTTGTGCTCGACTCCGCGTCCGTCGACCACTCCGTTTTCGGTGACCGAGACGAGCCCACTGTCGACCAGACTCACGTCCGCGCGGTCAAGGGTGCGCAACCAGTCGTTGGACAGAAGCATGCGCTTGCAACCGATCGTGAAATCGGGAGTCAGTTTCCGGCGCAACTCCGGATCTTTCACCTGTCTGCGCAGATGAAGGCGCGCGGCCGCCTCGAAGGCAGGCAGCACCCACGTCGCGTGCGACATCGCGGCACCGAGTAGCTCGCGGAAGCCGTAAACCCACCCTCGAATCACCTTCTGTGTAACGGGAATCCGCGAGTACACGGCCTTCTGTGCGGCAGGCAGGGTGCGATCCATCCGCGGAATCACCCAGGCCGGAGTTCGCTGGAACACGGTGACATGGGCAGCAGGGTCGGCAATTTCGGGAACGAACTGAACCGCCGACGCTCCCGTTCCGATCACGGCTACGCGCTCACCGCGCAGTTCGTGTTCGTGGTTCCACGTCGCCGAATGGAAAGTGGTCCCGGAGAATTGGTCGAGACCGGGAAAATCCGGGATCTTGGGCGTCGACAACGCTCCGGTCGCGGCGACCAGAGCTTTGGCCGTCAACGACCCTCGAGATGTCCGAATACGCCACAGCGCCGCATCCTCGTCCCACACAGCAGCTTCGAGTTCGCAGTTCAGGACTACGCGTTCCACGATGCCGGTGTCTGCGGCCACCTTCTTCAGATAGTTGTAGATCTCGGGTTGACGAGCAAAGGTATGACTCCAATCGGCGCTCGGTGCAAAAGAATACGAGTACAACGCCGTCGGCACGTCACAGGCACAGCCTGGATAGGTGTTGTCGCGCCAAGTGCCGCCGATGTCAGCTCCACGCTCGATCAACACGACGTCTGCAGCGCGATTGTCGCGAAGCATTCTGGCGGCCAAGCCCATACCGGCAAATCCGGCACCGACGATCAGCGTTTCGACATGTTCGGGAAGCTTCACTTCTTCTCCACTCGGGATTGCCAGGCCGGCAACAGTCGCGCTCTGAGCGCGTCGTCGGCTTCGGATGTACGAAACAGGGCTGAGACGGCAAGCCCACGAACGAGTTCGATGGTGAGTTCGACCGACTCGGAGTCGAACCGATCACCGAACAACTCGGCGCTGCCGAACTCGAGCGCCTCACTCACCTTGCGTTCGAGGGGCACCGTCGCCGCATGCAGAACGGGATCGGTCCGCGCCGCGACCCACAATTCGAGGGCGGCATAGAACAGCGGCCCGGAGAACGCGTCCGACAGGACCTCGAGGCCTCGACCACGATCCACTTCAGCGGTGAGGATTTCTTCCAGCCGCTTGTCGACCAGATACTCGACGGCCGCGACGACCAGCGATTCCTTGGTCGGAAAATGATGCAGTTGCGTACCCCGCGAGACGCCTGCGCGGCGGGCGATCTCTTGCGTGCTGGTCCGTGCGTAGCCCAGCTCGACCAACGATTCGACGGCGGCGTCGAGGAGGCGCCCACGCATCGCCGCTGTACGTTCGGCCTGGGTACGGCTTACTTTCGCATCGGAAGTGGTCTCGGTCACAAGACAACTGTAGAGCCGAAACGTAAAACAGTCCAGGCTGACTTCAAATCTTGACACGTAACATACCGGTCAGTCAGCTCTGCCTGATAACGTCCTCGCATCGAGCGGAGGGAAACAATCGCTATGCCAGAGCAAACAGCATTTCCACACCGCCGTGTCGGGTTGGTGGAAGACCACGAGTCGGTAGCAATCGGCGTGTCCGTGATGCTCGAGGACGAGCCGGACCTCGAATTGGTGTGCATCGCGACCACTGTGTCCGAGATGCTCGCTCAGAACGTCGCCTTGGATCTGGCAATCCTCGACCTCCGACTGGCCGACGGGTCATCGCCCAAGAGCAATGTCGAGCAACTGCGGTCCGCCGGGCTCGAGACATTGATCTTCACCGGGGCGGAAAACCCGTACCTCGTTCGCTCGGCCGCCCGTGCCGGCGTACTGGGTGTTGTACGCAAGTCCGAACCGACTGCCGTCGTGGTTGATGCGATACGCGCCGCCGCGTCGGGAAGGCAGGTGGTGACGACAGAGTGGGCTGCCGCAATCGACGGGGATCCAGGTCTCGACGAAGTGGGTCTGAGCCCTCGACAACTCGAGGTCCTCGAACTTTACGCATCCGGAGAGAAGGCGGATCGAGTTGCGCGACTCACCGGTTTGGCGCCGCAGACGGTTAACGACTACCTCCAGCGCATCAGGCAGAAATATGCGGCTGTCGGACGACCCGCACCGACAAAAACGGATTTGTACAAACGCGCGGTCGAAGACGGGGTGTTACCAATTCCTGAACGGCCTACTTCCGGAAAAAAGCTGACTTTGACTAACAATGAGGTTCGGCAACAATAACTCTCACAGCGCTGCCCCTGAAAATATGGGCAGAGGAATTGATGTCTGGGAAAAATTTCCCTCTTCGAATTACATTCATCTGACAAGAAGACGGCACTGTCGGGGGTCTGTCATTCCGCTACAGAGAAGTAAGGACGAAACTCATGACAGTCACTGTGGAAAACTGCATGGCACAGGATCCCGTCGGACCGCACCTTTCGGAGCGCGAAATCGAGGTTCTCAGGGAATGGCTACTGAGTGATTCGAAGTCACGCGTTGCTCAAAACCTCTACATCAGCGTGGGAACGGTGGGGACCCACCTGTCGCGGATTCGCGAGAAGTATGCCGACGTTGGAAGGAACGCACCGACGAAATGCGAATTACTCGTGCGAGCGATACAAGATCAGATAGTGACGATCGACGAACTCTGATCGACAGAGTTGCTTTCGACAAAACAGCCAGTGCTTCTGACGAAATTCTGAGGCTCTTCGGCCGTTTCATCGGCGCCGGCTATGTCTGCTATCTGATATTGCTTGCCCCTGCGATTGCAGAAGCCACCACGATGTCTGCGTCGTGGTGGACTCCACTGGCGGTGGTCGCGACTTTCGGTAGTGGGCTGGCGCTGGGAGCATCGACGTTCCACGCCGACACCCGATGGGTGAAACGAACTGCGAGCGCAAATGCGGTTCTCTACGTCGTGGTCATCCTCCTGTGGTGGCCGGCGTGGAATGGTGACCACGTCACAGATTTCACCTTGTGGATTTCCAATTTCCCCGGCGTCGCCAGCCTTGCTGCCGCTGCAGCTTGGCGACCGGCCGCTGCCGTCGTGCACCTTTTCGTAGTGGCAGCACTCGCACAGTTGACCAATCACATAATCCGGACGAGTCCCACGACGCACCTGTTGGTTCCCGACCTCGCCTTCGCCTGGACATTCTGCGCGGTTTTCGTAGCAGCGGCCGTCATGGCCTTGCGAACCGGACGAGTACTGGATGCGACCATCGCCACCACTCATGCCGCTGCCGCCGGCGCCGCCGCGGCCGACGCCAAATCCGTCGAACGCGAGAGATTCGACGCACTCATCCACGACACCGTGATGTCGACTCTGCTCGCTGCTTCGAGAAACGATGCCGATCCCTCGGTCGTCGCTCAGGCGCGAAGGACGGTGGCAAGACTCGACGAACTGCGCTCCGGAACCGACCACGAGACGAGTTTCGACTTCGACGGAATCCTCGCTCAGTTACGTTCAGCCGCTTCGGAAGTGGACGAAAACATCACGTTCGAGACCGCCCTCTCCGACGGGTCTGATCCGAGCGGATACGCACCCGACTCGATTCGTGCGATGGCCGGTGCGATGGCCGAGGCACTGCGCAACAGCGTCAAACACGCCGGAAGCAGTGCACGGCGTTCGCTCACGGTCACGGCAACCGCCACCCACCTCGAAGTAGTCGTCACCGACGACGGCGTCGGCTTCGATCCGAGCTCCGTCGAGACGCATCGCCTCGGAATCACTGTCAGCATCCGCGGCAGAATGCGTCAACTCGACGGCGGATCGGCAACCATTCGATCGTCACCCGGCCGCGGCACTTCGGTGACTCTGACGTTGAGCTTGCCCGTAGCGGTGATGACATGACCAGGCCGGACGGACGAGATGTCCGCGATCTTCTCGGCATGCACAGCCGTGCTGCTCGATTCATGGCTGCATGCTTCGCGCTCACCTGCGTGATCTCGGTCGCCTACACATCCTCCGACGTCCGCGCAGTCTGGCCGATGATCTTGGCAATTATCGTGTGCTCGACTGCGGCTTTCACACTCGTACTGAGCAGAGGCGACCCGATGCCGCTGGGGCAGAGCGTTCTGGTGTCTCTGACCGGCGCCGTCACGAGCGGCCTGGTGTTGTCAGTGGTTCCAGTCCCCGTCAACGACATGACTCAACTCTGGATGTTCGGGATGTCGACGGCAGTCTTCACCTTCATGTGCGTTCGTGGGCGTACAGCACTCGCGTGGCTCGGGCTTGGACTCATGGTGTTGGTGACCGCCATCTGGTCCTCCACCACCGGCCAGGGGGCCATGTACGGAGTGTCGTTGACGGTCATCAACGCGGGCCCTGTTCTGATGTCGACCTTCTTCGCATACACCATCCGTCCTCAAGCCAGGGTTATCTACGAACTTCGTGAGCAGTCCACCCAACGAATTGCCTCCGCATCCGCCAGTGCTGCGATTCTCGAGGAACGCGACGCGCAACTCGACAGGCTCGATGTCCTTGCACGCCCGCTCCTCGAACGGGTCGCTTCCGGGGTTCCACTGACAACCACCGAGCGGCAAGAATGCGAACTCCTCGAGGCGCAACTCCGAGATTCGCTGAGGGCGACAGGCTTACAACAAACAGATGTCATCGATGCTGTGCGTGCCGCTCGAAACCGCGGCGTCGAAGTGGTCCTGCTCGACGACCATGGAATGGATGGCGCGAACCCCGACGTGCGCGACCGAATCCACTCGAGCATCGTCCGGGAACTCACCGCGATCACGCGAGGAAAAGTGACCATACGGATCCTTCCACCTCGGCGTACCGCTATGGCCACGATGCTGGTCGACACTGAAGACGTTCGACGAATCGAGTTCGATCACAACGGAATGCAGCTGCTACGGCAGGGGGACCGGGGAGAGCTCGGCACCTCGTCCATGTCCGTCGATTCGACTACAGACAGCGCCGCCGAACCCGAATAGCTTTCGAGGAGAGTGAGATTCACCGGGTCGATCACCAGGAGAAATGAATGATCTTCGAACTTCGTCCAGCGCATGTCGCGCGTGCCCTCGCCGCACTGTGTGCCCTTCCGATTCTGTGGACCTTCGCAGTAGAGGGAATCACCACGACAACGGAATACGACTACAGCACGGGCGAAGTGTCCTCGTCGAGCGACCTGGGCTCTCAGATCGGAAGCGTCGCGATCTGGATCGTCCTCGCGATCGCATTTGCCGCCGGTGCATGGTATCTGGAGAAGCAGCGCATCGGTTGGCCGGCCGCGGCGCACGAGCAGCTGGTCAAACTGCAGCTGGCATCACCCAACCGAGAAGAGTAAAGGTCCCTACCGCTTCCGATCGCCGGCGCGGAGAAGATTACTGGGAACCGTATGGCCCACTATCTCCTCTGCAACGGCAGCGGCACGAATGCTCGCATCCAGGTCGATACCTGTCGCGATGCCCATGTCTTCGAGCATGTAGACCAGTTCCTCCGTCGCGATATTGCCACTGGCACCGGGAGCGAACGGACAACCACCGAGACCTCCGGTGGACGCGTCGAGGTTTCGAACACCGTGCTGCACAGCCGCAAACGCGCAAGCAAGACCAGCGCCACGCGTGTTGTGGAAGTGCGCACCCAAGCCGAAGTCACCTACTCTTTCGCCCACAGCGTCGATCAATCGTCCGACACGTCCCGGCGTGGCAGTGCCGATGGTATCTGCGATCGAGAACTGATCAGCACCGAACTCCTTGGCCTCCTCCGCAATCCGCAGAACACGATCCGGGTCGGTTGGACCGTCGAACGGACAGTCCCAGGCTGTGGCCACGATGACCTCCACCCGTCCTCCGGCGTCGTGGACGATCCTGACGACCTCTCCGATACGTTCGGTCGCTTGCTCCGTCGTCGACCGAGTGTTGGCCTCGCTGTGGCCATTCGATGCCGACACAACATATTCGACGGTTTTCATTCCTGCGGCGACGGCCCGTTTCGCTCCACCGATTCCGGCGACCAATGCCGAGAACTCGATGCCGGGCCACTGGTGCAGTTCTGCTGCCAACAATTCCGCGTCGGCCAACGCCGGCACAGCGCGCGGTGAGACGAACGACGTCGCCTCGATACGCGAAACACCCGTCGCAGCCAGAGCGTCGACAAGACGAAGTTTCTCCGCCAGCGACACCGGGTCTTCGATCTGCAACCCGTCCCGTGGTCCGACTTCACGAATACTGACTGCTGGAATACCCACGCCAGGTACCGACATGTCAGATCACGCCCTTCATCTTCAGTTCTGCCTGCTCGCCGTCCGAGAGTCCGAGGAGCCCGCCCCACACCGAGGAGTTGTCGTGACCCGGCGCCGACGCTCCCGCGTTGCGCACGGATCCGGGTGTCTCACTGAAGGTAGGCACGACGCCCAGGCCGAGGACGTTTTCACCGATCCGCTCGTCGTAGTGGTCGACGAGCATCCCCCGCTCGATCAGCTGCGGATCCTTGACGACATCTTCAACCGTATTGATCGGCCCGGCAACAACTCCCACTTCGGTGAGGCGTTCCACCAGGCTGGTGGGATCTTGGAGCGCGACCCAGGCACTGATCAGTTCGTCGAGCTCGTCCTGATGTTTGCCACGCGCAACATGATTGGAGAAGCGGTCGTCATGCGCTAGTTCCGGTCGCCCCATGATGGTGCACAGACGCACGAAGAGCGTGTCCTGATTGGCTGCGATCACCACCCAGTTTCCTTCAGAGGTCTGATAGATGTTGGACGGCGCAATACCCTCCAATCTCGTTCCCGAGGGCTGCCGGATGATCCCGCCCCGATCGTAATCCGGGATCGTGGATTCCTGCACCGCCAGACAGGATTCCGTGAGGGCAACGTCGACCACCTGACCATGGCCGGTCCGCTCTCGTGAGAGCAACGCCGCCAGCACTCCCTGAACGGCGAACATCCCGCCAAGAGAATCTCCGAGCGAAAGGGCAATACGCGGAGGCGCCTGCCCTGGATAACCGTTCAGATGCCGAAATCCGCTGACCGCTTCGGCAACCGAGGCGTAGCCGGCGCTCTTGGCTTGCGGTCCGCTCTGCCCGTAACCGGATACCCTGGCCAACACCAACTTCGGATTGCGCGCACTGAGAACGTCGAATCCCAGGCCCCACTTCTCGAGGGTGCCCGGCCGGAAGTTCTCGACCACCACATCGGCATGTTCGATCAGATTCAGAAACAGGTCTCGTCCCGCGTCGACGCGAAGGTCCAACGTCACACACCGCTTGTTGCGGGCGTGAACCGTCCAGAAGAATCGATGACCGTCCTGCTCGGCCTGACCCCAGGTACGAAGCGGGTCCGGGCGGTCCGGCGATTCGATCTTGATCACGTCGGCGCCCATGTCGCCGAGCAGTTTCCCGGCGAAGGGCCCGGCGATCAAGGTTCCGAGTTCAATCACCCGATATCCGTCCAGGGGCCCGGTGGGCGCACCTTCCGACACAGCTGCCTCCTCTGGGAACTTTTCTCCCCTTGAAGGCTACGTCACCACCCGATATCGCAACATCATGTCGTGGTCTTCGTGATCGAGCATGTGGCAGTGCCAGACGTACCCCTGCAGGTCCCCCATGCCGACTTCTCCGTGTGCCGAGTGGTCTGCCATGGAACCTCTCGCGAAAGTTGCATCCGGATCGAAGCCCAACTCGTCGGCCGTCGGAAAGCGCACGATCACGCGGGTAATCGAGTTGGCATCCACGATGACAGTGTCTTTCTCCCCCGTTTCCCAAACTTCGGGAGGCCGCAGCGGGGAGGTCACGAATTCCTCTGCCGACGGCGTCCACCGGACCCCCAGATCAGGTACCGGGTACCGCTGCATGAGCGCTGCAGTGTCGATGTTCTGGCGCCCCACAACGCGGAACGCCACCAGGTGCAGATGAATCGGATGTGGTTCCGTGGTGATGTTGATCAGATTCCATTGCTCGACGGCTCCCTGACGTGGCAGTTCGATATCCGAATCGGTGAACCTCAAATTGTTGAGCGACATAGTGATCGACGGGTAATCCGAGGGACGCGACAGCTGCATGATCGTGAGATTTCGCACCACATCCGGGGACGCCGGTTCGGCAGCAACGGAATTCAGCTGCTGCGGGATCGAGCCGGTGAATCCCTTTGCGTTGCCCACGTCGAACCGACAGAAGACCGGCATCACCTGCGTGCCGCGTTGCGCCACCGCAAGGGGTACCGGTTCGTCGTTGCGCAATTCCACCGTCGTGCCCGGCTCGAGCATACTGAAGTCGACAAGCAGATCAGCGCGCTCACCCGGACTCAACCGAACGTGATCCGTCGGCGCCGGGGCGGCCAGTAAACCGCCTTCGGACCCGATCACCCAGAACCGCATACGATTTGCGAAATGCAGATTCCACACCGAATAGGTTGCGGCGTTGAGCAGTCGCAATCGATACAGGCCGCGGGCAACCTCCACTTTCGGCCACACGACGCCGTTCACCACGCCAACGTCACCGGGGGTCGCCGGATCCCATGAACCTTGCGGAGTGAGCCACGTGGAACGGACACTCTGTTGACCGTCGGAGGTGAAGACCTTGTCCTGCAGAATCATCGGAAGCTCGAATTCGCCGGACGGCAAGCCGAGAGAATTCCCGGTGGTGCCTGTATCTGCGTCGTCACGGAGAAAATACATCCCGACCAGCCCGGCGTAGACGTTGAGGCGCGTCATTCCCATGGCGTGATCGTGATACCAAAGATTGCCGGCGGCACGACCATTCGTGTACTCGTGAACCAAACCTTCGCCCGGACGCTGAATCAGCTCCGGATGCCCGTCGAACTGCGGTGCAGTAACTCCTCCGTGCAGGTGAAGCGAGGTGGGGACCTGTGTGCGGTCGAGGTCGCTGACGCCGTGCAGACCCGGATCGACATCCGCGGCAAGCGGATACGCAGAAATGTCATTGGCATATCGGACTGTGACGAGCTGATCGACGTGAGCTTCGATGGTGGGGCCCAGATAATCCATTCCGCCGTAACCCAGCGACGGCGACGACGGTAGGTCCGGATGGAATCGGTGCATCGACGATGCCGCACGAAGCTCCAGGTTGCCACCCGAAATGCCCGGCAGGACAGGAAGGGTCTCCCGAAACGGTTCCAGACGGGGCGACGGAAGTTGGAACGGGCGCAGTGGATCGACATCAGGTGGTCGAGCCGTCGCTGATCCAGCGGACAACGCGCTCAGACCGGCCAGCAGGCCAAGCCCTTGAACAAACGATCGGCGACGGATCTTGTGTGACTCGTCCACTCACGGCCCCCTCACGCTGACGGCATCCGGAGCGGGTTACCCGCGTGCTCGCACGGTCAAACACCGACCACCTTCTCCAACCAGGGTTTGAGAATGGGTAGAACATGAGTCGGTTGCATTGCCTGCGTGTGATCCAGACCGTCGAGTACCTCGATATCCCACCCTGCCGACCGAACGGCGTCGAGGTCGAGATCGGCCGGCGCGACCCGTACCCCACCCCATCGGTCACCGTATTCGATGACGTCTCGCGAACCGACGAAACACATTCGCGGACAAAGGATGCGCCCTTGAATCGTTCGATCGTCGAATTCACCAAGTGCGCGGTACAGCGTCACGAACTGCCGGGTCTGCGCTCCGGTCAACGCAATGTCGATGGAGTTCCAATCGAATTCGTCTGATGATGCCGTGGGCTGTGATGTGCGCTGGGGCGGTTCACTCGCCATGCGGTGTGTAGCTTCGGTAACCTGGAGCATCGCCTTGTACGGCCCATCCACCGGCGGGAAACCACCCATGACCAGTGCGGTCAGACGATCGGTGCGCAGCGCCAACTGCAATCCGCACAGTGCCAGCCAGGAGTATCCGTAGTAGGCGAACTGGTCGATCCCAGCCGAATTCGCCACAGCCAGAATGTCGGACGCGATGTTGTCGGGAGTGAGCGTGTCCGGCGCGGGCGACGCCATCCGGTGCCCTTCGTAGTCGAAGGCAACCACAGTGAAGTTCGACGCCAACCCTTCCATGAATGTTCGACCGAGCGAGGGGTCAACGCCCCAGGCGCGAAGTTCGTCCGCCTTGATGCCGGTAGCCGAAATCGGATTCACAGGTATCAGCACGGCGGGGCCATGTCCGAGAACCTCGACCTCGATAGATGTCCCGTCGTGAAGTCTTGCCTCAACCATGTCCACTCCCAAATCTTTACACTGTAAAGTAATTAAGAATAGCGCGACTCCACGAAAGCGACAAGATGAACAAACAGGCAGGCCGACGCGATATCGCACGCACGATTTCACTTCTGTGGCGTCAACCCGAGACGCCTTCCGGCCGCCGAGGACCGAAGCCCGCGCTGTCCACGGACACAGTCGTTGACGCCGCGATCGAAGTCGCCGACGCCAACCCCACGACACCGTTGTCGATGCGCATGATTGGCGACCACCTCGGCCGCACTGCGATGTCGTTGTACACCTACATACCGGGAAAGGACGAACTGCTGGACCTGATGTACGACCGGGCGCATGCCGAGCTACCGCCGATCGCAGACACCGGCGACTGGCGCATGGCACTCTCCGACTGGGCCGCCGCACTCTTCGCCCTACATACACGCCATCCGTGGACATTGGATGTCTCGTTGGCGCGCCCCGTCCTGGGTCCGCACGAGCAGGCAGGACTCGAATCACTCCTGTCCATTCTCTACTCCACAGGTCTCGATGCTCCGACCATCCGCAGATCGGTGAGCATGCTTTTCCATTTCATCCGGGGGTCCGCGCGGACCTTAGCTGAGATCCGAAGCGCCTCGACCATCGGAGATTCCGAATCTCATTGGTGGGCAGAGTCTTCTGCTGCACTGGCCGATGCTGCACCGGATTTCGTGGACGACTTCCCCCACACGACGCAGTTGGGTCGGGAGGCCCCACCGGTACCGGGCGGCGACTTCTATCTCGAACGAGAAACCGAAGAGTCATTTACTCAGGGCCTACAGATCCTCCTTGACGGTATCGAATCGAGGATTCGAAAACGCTCTTGACTCGAACGCATGTTCGAGTATGATTTGGGGAGGGGATCGGGGGGTTCAATGAGTGTTTGTCTGTCGGAAGTGGTGTCGGGTTCTGCGGTGGGGTTACGCGGACGGTTGTGGCAGTTGACTGCTGCCGAGTTGCGCGCTGCTGCTGTCGAGGCGAGTGCGGAGATTCTTCGTCTCGAAGCTGTGCGGGTGGCAGTGGTCGACGAACTGTCGTTGCGCCCGGATGATCAGGTGATCGCCAGCCGCGGGGTCGGTTCGTGGTTGGCGGCCAACACGATGCTGCAGGTTCGGGACGGGAAGAAGATCGCCGCCCTGGGTGCAGCTTTGCGGCCGTTTCCGGCGGTGGGAGCTCGGTTCGATTGCGGGGATTGCTCGTTCGATCATGCCGTGTTGATCGTGGCGTTCTGCGAATCGCCACCTAAAGGCATGCCGGAGGAAGCACTACCGAAGTGCATCGATCTGTTGTTGGCTGCCGCGTCGGGGGTGGAAGCGACAACGACGAAGGTGCGGAACGTGATCGCGACCTTGGAGCGAATCTTCGAATCCGATGAAATTCCACCCGCCGAAGACGTCGACCGGAACGAGCTCCGCATCGCCTCGACGCTCAATGGTCGCGTGGTGGTGCGCGGGGATTTCGACGCCCTCACCGGCGAAATGCTGCTCTCGGCCCTGTCGAACCTGACGATGCCCACCCCGGCGCCGGATGGAACCCCGGATTCTAGGTCGGCGGCGAAACGCACTGCCGACGGGTTCACCGAACTGATCCGCCGCTATCTCGACTGCGCCAAAACAGGCACAGACGGTGGTCAACGCCCGCACGTGAACGTGCACATCAACGCTCGGGATCTGGCCGAGCACCGGGACTGCGCCGCAACACCCTCCACTGCTGATGACGGAATGGCTGTATCGGATCTCGATGTCGGGCACATGCCCTGGCTCGGACCGCTGTCGGTGTCGCAGACCCGACTTCTCGGGTGTGATTGTTTCCTCTCGACCGTTCTGCTCGACGATCACGGCGCGCCCTTGGATGCGCAACCAGGGAAGAGGTTGGTCACCGCCGAACAACGCGTCGCCCTCATCGCCCGAGACAAAGGCTGCGCCTTCCCGGGCTGCACATGCGTGCCCGCGTGGACTGATGCGCACCATATCCGGCACTGGGCCAACGGTGGCCCGACGGTGATGAACAACCTGGTCCTGCTGTGCCGTTCACACCACCGACTGATGCACCGAAAATCAGGGTTCGTCGGGAAATGGGAAATCCGAATAGGAGTCGACAACAAACCCTGGTTCATTCCGCCGCCCTCGATCGACCCCGGGCAGCAACCGCGCCCGGCGAACACCACATTCAAAACCTGAGAACGAACCTCAGGCACAACAGAACACGGCCGAGCACCGCATCGAAGGGATCCCCCCGATGCGGTGCCAACAGGCCGTGGCGAACCCGTCAGACGGCCTGCGCAACCTTGGCGGCTCGCGGGAATCGCTCCCGAATCTCCGCTGGCGTGACAACTCTCGGGTCCAGGGGTTGCTCGTCACGCAGGTGGCGCTCCAACACCTTGCCCGTCATCGGCGCAATGACTTTCAGAGCAGTGGTCATGTTCTTCGGTGAACTACCCAACCGGACTGCCGTTCGCACCGCGGGCGCAATTGCTCTGTCCAACAACGCTGGCTGATCGAACCCACCCATCGTTCGCATCCAGCCGGGCAAAGTCGCGATAGTGGCCGGCGCGACCAATCGGCTGAATGTCGCGAACTTCGTCTTCCCCTGCGCTCTCGGTGTTCTCAACAAGTAGTGCATCGCCCGGTTGGCACGCTCGGAGGTACACAATCTGGGCCTGACTTCAGCGAAGTACTCACGTACCTCTTCTCGGGAGCGTGGAACGTCGGAGGTCTTGCATGTCTGTAGTTCGGCAGCGATCACGCATTCTTCCCAGTACCGCTGCTCTTCGACAGCTGAAAGCGGGCCCGGCCCATACATCTCGTAGCACTTGAGCACCGAATGCCAACCCGTCACGTGGATCCAGAGTTGTGACGCCGGATTGTTTGCGCTGTAACGAGTTCCGGTGATCGGTTCAATGCCCGTGGCCTGAGCATGAACTGTCATGAGGTGGTCGGACAAGGCCAATGCCGTCCGCCCGTCGGCAGTGGCGACGGTCAGGAAGTACGCCAAGGTTCGGTCGAGTCGCCCGGCCGGATCGCTGTAAATCCCGCTCATGTCTGCCACTGCGGCAGCCAAGAAGGGGTCGAAGTGCTCGAGCACCACCGACCGCTGGAACCCGATCAGCGCTGTCGGCGCGGCCCAGATCTTCCAACTGGGTGATCCTGGGCCGAAGAAGCCGTAATCCTCACGCGGTCGATTCATCGTCAGTTCAGACATTTCATTCCTCCCCGTTCGTTGAGCCTGCACCGTTCATTTCGTAGGCACCAGACAAGGCGACTACTTGCTGCCAGACGTACTCGAATCGCTCCGCCGCGAACGTGGGGCGCCGGATAGATGCCAGTGCCAACCGTTGCTGATCTTCACTGGCGCTGGGTTTTCCGTACAACTCCACCGCTGCAGCACTGAAGTCGCGGACCAGGACATCGAAGATCTGATCCAGCACCCCACCGTTCCGCTGCTCCTCGTCCAATCCCAAGATCTCGGCTTGTTCGAGGATCAACTGGCCGTAGACGACGAGGGTGAAGAGTTCGGTGATCGCAAGGCCGAAGTCCAAGTCGACCTGCTGCGCCGCATCCGGTGCAGCTTCGGCTAGAAGGGTCACGAGCGCTTCTGCCTGCTCCACGAACAGTGCAACGTTGGGAACATCCGCAAACTTCGCGTACACCGCTCGCCAGTCGTCGAATCGAACTTTCGACAACCCCCGTGCCGGACCCTGACGGAACAGGAACTCGTCGTCGGGTGCGTCGTTGCGCGTCGGAATCGCCGGAAACGACTCGGGGGCAAAGAGGTACGCCGGCATGAACTTGGCGATCAGGGCGAGATTGACGGCGACGGTCCCCTCGAGCTTGGGCAGCCCGTCGACATCCATCTTGGCCACCGCGAGGTAGCTGTCCTTCTCGAAGCCCTTTGCCGCAGCGATGTCGGAGAGCAGTCCGATCACCTTCTGTGCCTCGGTTGTCACCTTCATCTTGGTGACAGGATTGAACAAGAGGTAGCGGCGGTCCTCGGGCGATGCGGTGCGGAAATAGTCCACCGCACGATCCGAGAAGAGCCTCATCGCCAGCAGGCGCGCGTACGCGTCGACGAATTCACGTCGTACGTGTGGGAACGCCGTGACGGGATTGCCGAACAGGATTCGATTGTGCGCGTGGGTAATCGTCTCGTACAAGGCATGAGTCGACATACCGATTCCGCCGAAGCACAGGTTGAATTTTCCGATGTTCACGGTGTTGAGTGCGGCACTGAATGCTGCCTCGCCGGTATGCAGGATATCCTCTGCCGCAACGGGATAGTCGACGAGTGAGAACTCCGCTACGTACATCTGGGCCGGAACGATGTTCTTCACCACGGCGAATGCCGGATGGTCCGAGTCGGCGTAAAAGAAGACGTACTGATCAGTGCCCTCCACTCCGTCGACACGGCCGAAGACAGAGACCGTGTTGGCGCAGTTGCCATTTCCGATGTAGTACTTCGAACCGCTGGCCAGGTACCCGCCGCTGCCGTTGGGCGTCAAGACCATGTCGGTGGAGTAGACGTCCGCGCCATGCTCTTTCTCGGACAGTCCGAATGCCGCAACGCCTCCGGAAGCCAAAGCGGAAGCTGCTCGCGCCCTTGCCGTCTCGTTGTCGCTCTGCCACACCGGCCCGAGACCGAGGATGGTCACCTGCCACGGGTACCAGTAGTTGAGTCCGTAGAAGCCGAGGATCTCGGACAGCGCGGCGATACGGCTGGTATCCCAGCGCTTGTCGGAGTCACCGCCGCTGTCGCGGGCGGGCGTCAGAAATGTGGCGAACAGACCTTCCTTCGCCGCGAAATCGAGGAAATCGGAGTAGAAGATCTTGTCGTGATAGTCGGCCAGGAGTCGGTTCTTTCCACGCGCCTCGAACCAGTCGACGGTCGCGCCCAGCAGTCTCCGCGTGGTCGCGTCGAACTCCGGCCGATCGTACGTGGAGGGATGGAGCAGCAGATCATTCGGCACTAAAGAGGTCGACGCTGTCATAGCGGTTGTTCTCCTCGAGATCTCGGCAGAGGCGCCTCACTGAGCACCATTCGAATACAACGCCACCGTAACAATTGCAGACGATGAATACAACGGTTGCGTATTATTCACGAAGAAGTGGCAGGCAGATTAGGGTGAGAGCGGAGGTGATGCACACGATGACCAGGTCACAAGCTGACGCAACGGATACACCGCGGCGCAAGTACGCCCCTCGCATGGCGCCCGAGCAACGTCGCGAGCAGCTCCTCGACGCAGCATTCGAGGTCACCGGCCGCGTTGGCCTGCACAACCTCAGCATGGAATCCGTCGCTGCCGAAGCCGGTGTCGGCAAGCCCGTCCTCTACACGATTTTCGATACCAGGACCGATCTCGTCGCTGCACTGCTGCGCCGCGAGCACGAGCGAGCCATCGCTCAGGTGCTCGAAACCATGCCGACAGATCTGAGCGAACTCGGCCCAGCGGCGTCGTACACCGGGACCGTCGGCGCCTTCGTCGACGCCGTACTGGAGAACCCGACGCGCTGGCGCCTGATTCTGACGTCTGTCGAGAACGCCCCCAGCGAGTATCACGGCTTGTTGAAGCTCTCTCGCGGAGCTGTCTTCGCCCGCGCCGAAGAACTGGCCCGCGCCGGGATTGCCCTCGAGTCGAAGCTCGAAGGCCTTGATCCGGTTCTCCTCGCACACACCATGATGTCGTTCGCCGAAATGCTCGGACGACTGGCCGTCAGTGATCCCGAAACCTATACCCGAGAACGACTTTCCAGTTTTGCCGTGGCTCTCGCACAATCGGTCGGGCGTTAGCGGCCGACTGAAACCTGTCGGTCGGATCTGCTTCAATACACGCATGACATCACCATCGATCGAACCGCTACAGCTTTTCGAAACGTCTCCGGGCAACTGGTCACTGATGCTCACCGACCAGCATTTCGGCAAGGTGGCATCGATATTCGAGCAGGTAGAGGGTTTCGAAGGCTCCGGTTACGACTGGGCGTCGGTCGCCCACGCAGTGGTAGGCCGCGATGCACCGCATCTGGAGGGCCGCTTCGGCACCGATCCCGAAGCGGGCATGTTTGTTGCGTACGGCAGCGACAACGGAGCTCTCGGTGAGCTCGGAGCGCTACTCGCCAAAGCGTATTCGGATGCCGAGTACCTCGGTGGCCTGGTCGCCATTTCCGAACTCGACTAGAGCGCCTGTCGAAACGACACCGGCCCCACACCTAGGTGCGGGGCCGGTACCGAACGAAAGATCTAGCCGACCAACAGCTCGGCAATCTGAATCGTGTTGAGCGCGGCACCCTTACGCAGGTTGTCGCCCGAAACGAAGAGCGCGAGTCCGCGTCCCTCCGGGACACCCGGATCCTGACGGATACGACCGACCAGCGACGCGTTGCCACCGGCAGCGGCCAGCGGCGTCGGAACCTCGACCAGCTCGACGCCCGGAGCGTCGGCGAGGATCTCCTTGGCGCGAGCAACCGAGAGCGGGTTGGCGAACTCTGCGTTGATCGCGAGCGAGTGCCCGGTCACGACGGGAACGCGCACGCACGTACCCGAAACCAACAGATCGGGAAGTCCGAGGATCTTGCGGCTCTCGTTGCGGAGCTTCTGATCCTCGTCGGTCTCGCCGCTTCCGTCGTCGACCAGCGAACCTGCCAGCGGCAGGACGTTGAACGCGATGGGGGCGACGTAGTTGTTCGGGGCCGGGAAGTCGACAGCACTGCCGTCGTGAACCAGCTTCTCCGCGTCTCCGACTACGGCGCGCACCTGGCCGAGGAGTTCCTCGACGCCGGCGATGCCGCTACCGGACACGGCCTGGTAGCTGGAGACGATCAGACGCTGCAGACCCGCTTCGTCGTGCAGAGCCTTCAGCACCGGCATCGCTGCCATGGTGGTGCAGTTGGGGTTCGCGATAATGCCCTTGACCAGGTTCTTCGTGTCCTGCGGGTTGACCTCGCTGACCACGAGGGGAACCTCGGGATCCTTGCGCCATGCCGAAGAGTTGTCGACAACGGTCGCGCCGGCAGCAGCGAAGCGCGGAGCCTGGGCGCGCGAAAGCGTCGCACCGGCTGAGAACAGGGCGATGTCGATGCCCTTCAGGTCCTCATCCGATGTGGCGGCCGCATCCTCGACGATGATCTCTTCGCCGCGGAAGGGCAGCTTCTTACCGGCGGAGCGTGCAGATGCGAAGAACCGCACCTTGTCCGCGGGGAAGTTCCGCTCTTCGAGCAAAGTGCGCATGACGATGCCGACCTGACCGGTCGCACCGACAACAGCGATAGTCGTCATGAGAAATTACCGTCCCGTTCCAGCGTGTACTACTGCTTCTTCTTCGCCACCGAGCCCGAAAGCGTCGTGGATGACACGTACAGCGTCGTCCAATTCGGTGTCCTTGACCAGCACTGAGATGCGGATCTCAGAGGTCGAGATGAGGTCGATGTTGATGTCTGCCTTGGCCAGCGCCTCG
The DNA here is from genome assembly GCF_003860625.1 of Rhodococcus sp. NJ-530. NCBI lineage: Bacteria > Bacillati > Actinomycetota > Actinomycetes > Mycobacteriales > Nocardiaceae > Rhodococcus > Rhodococcus sp. NJ-530. The sequence continues at coordinate 473,397 of NZ_CP034152.1, read as the reverse complement.
CAGAACGTGGCGGTGACGCCCGGGTGGCTCCGCATTCCGGCGCCGACCAGGGAAACCTTGCCGATGTGGTCGTCGAACAAGATCTGCGTGAAGCCGATGTCTTCCTGACGCTTGGTCAGGATCTCGACGGCGCGGGGGCCGTCGGCCGTCGGAAGCGTGAAGGTGATGTCCGTCTTGTTGGTCTCCACCTTGGAGATGTTCTGCAGCACCATGTCGATGTTGATCTCGGCATCGGAGACTGCGCGGAACACCTTGGCAGCGTGTCCCGGTGTGTCCGGCAATCCGACAACGGTGATCTTGGCTTCGCCGCGATCGTGCGCGACTCCGGTGATCAGGGCCTCTTCCACAGGAATGTCCTCCATCGATCCGGACACGATTGTTCCGGGCTTGGTGGTGTATGACGAACGGACGTGCACAGGCACGTTGTAACGACGGGCGTACTCGACGCACCGGAGCATGAGCACCTTGGCACCACACGCTGCGAGTTCGAGCATTTCCTCGAAGGAAACCGTCTCGAGGCGGTGAGCGTCGGGGACGATGCGCGGATCGGCGGAGAAAACGCCGTCGACGTCGGTGTAGATCTCGCAGACGTCGGCGTTGAGTGCAGCTGCCAACGCCACGGCAGTGGTGTCCGAGCCACCGCGTCCGAGCGTCGTGATGTCCTTGCTGTCCTGGCTGACGCCTTGGAATCCGGCGACCAGAACGATCGAGCCTTCGTCCAGCGCAGTGCGAACACGGCCCGGCGTGACGTCGATGATCTTGGCGTTTCCGTGGCTGCCGGTCGTGATGACTCCGGCTTGTGAGCCCGAGAACGAACGAGCTTCGGCGCCGAGGGAGTGAATTGCCATCGCTACCAAGGAGTTGGAGATGCGCTCACCCGAGGTCAGCAGCATGTCCATTTCACGGGCCGGCGGGGAAGGGCACACCTGCTGAGCCAGATCGAGCAGCTCATCGGTGGTATCGCCCATCGCTGACACCACGACGACGACATCATTGCCGGCCTTCTTGGTCTCGACGATCCGTTCAGCGACTCGTCGGATGCGCTCGGCGGTTGCCACCGAGGATCCGCCGTACTTCTGGACGACGAGAGCCACGCGTTTCTACCTCCAGGTCGAAATTGTTTACAGATACCAGAGGTCGAGCTTACCGAGGTGGTCCTGGGACTTCCCGATGCGTACTGCTGTTCGCCTCAGATCCGCGCGGGATCAGTTGCGAGATCCGCGATCGCATCAACGTCGCAGAACGCGAGCCACCGGCAACGTAACCGACCACCGTGACGGCAACTCCGCAGGCGAGAAGCACGCGGATACTGCTGACCAGCGAAACTGCCAGCGCGTCGTACACCGCGACTGCCGCCTCAGATGACGGTATGTCTGAATTCTGTAAATAGACCCGCCGCACGACGGCCAGCGCCACCAACAGGGCGATCATCGCCACCGCCGTCGCCAGCCCGACCAGGGACAGTGTGCGCATTCTCCTCGGCGCAACTGCGACGGCCGCGATCGCACAGGCCAGCGACACCCACGGCAGCCAGGCCGCTGCCCGGTCGAGAGTGTTCGAGAGGTCCTGGGCCCGCACCAGCTCGTCGGATTGCAGGATCTCGAACTGCGGATCGAACGTCGGAAGACGATCGACGACGGTGAATCCGCGATCGCGGAGGTCCGTCCGCAGTTCTGTCATGATCGGCTCGAGGGACAAGGTGACTGTTCCGCTGTCGTCGGACCGAACGATGCCGTCGGTGGCTCTGCCGGTCACCATCGCAGCAAGTTGCGCGTGCGCCTGACGGTTGGCCGCGGTCCAGAGCGTCGCGAACTGGTCGCTGGAGACCAACGACTGAGCCGCCTCCCGAACAAGTTTCTCGGCTTGTCTCGTCACCACCTGCGGAAACCGGTCCAACCGCTGCGTCAGTTCCTCGGTCAGCCGATCAACGACAGCCGCTTGGACAGCAGGTTCGGAAGCCAACGGGGCAACCGTCTCGACGTAGCTGTCGGTGTCGTTCACCTGGGTGTGGACGAACAGCGCGAGCACCGAGCCGGCAGCACCGAGACCAGCGAGAACGATCAGCAGTGAACAGACGATCCAGCGGATCGAGCGCATCACGTGTGCTTGGCGCGCGCCGGTCGAATCTTCGCGGTGATGTGGTGAATGCGGTGATCGTCAGCGGGTATCCGGAAGGTCTCGGTAACCCGAACGGTCATCAGGTTCCGCCCGAACAACCCGGCGTCGAGGAGGTAGTCAGCCGTCAGGTCGTCCCCGTCGACCGTCCACTCCACCTCACGAATGTCGCGGATCACGCGATACTGAGGACCTCCGGAAAGGCTGCGCCGCAAATGATTCCCCGAAAATCCGGTCTTGAGCCCGACCTCGTGGCGTACCGCGTCCGGAGCCAGCGGTACGGAACTGCCATCGTGACTGCGGAGCGCGTCGAGGTACGTGCTCGCCACGGCGATTCGGGGATCCATGGACGACAGTCCACCATTTTCGGGGCCGAAACGGCAGCACAATTCGGCGACAAATTGGACATGAGGGCGAACCCCACCGATTTCTCGCGAAATCCAGGAGTAGAGTGCTGTGCATGCAGCGCGCACTCCTTCTTGGTTGCCGCGACGGGGTCTGATCCAGACTGGCCTCCCGCCGCGGGGTTTTTGTGCGCCGGTCGACCAAGCCTTCCGGACTCATGGTCTTGACCAACAGGTCAACAGGCCGGGTCCACAATCCTGGAGATCACACCCATGTCCCCCGCTGACGCATTCACCACCGGCACTCGCACCATCACCCCGCCCACGAAGCCGGCACCGTCCGACCAGCCTGCGTGGAACACGCAGAAGAACTCGTCGATGCCGACGTTCCGCTACCGCCCGTTCGCCGAAGAGGTCGAGACGGTCACGCTGCCCGACCGCACCTGGCCGGACAAGATCATCGACCGAGCACCCCAGTGGTGTGCCGTTGACCTGCGCGACGGCAACCAGGCGCTGATCGATCCGATGAGCCCGGCGCGCAAGCGTCGTATGTTCGATCTCCTGGTTCGTATGGGCTACAAGGAGATCGAGGTCGGCTTCCCGTCCGCGAGCCAGACGGACTTCGATTTCGTTCGCGAGATCATCGAGGACGGCGCCATCCCGTCCGACGTCACCATCCAGGTGCTGACGCAGTCGCGTCCCGAGCTGATCAAGCGCACGTTCGAGGCCTGTGAAGGTGCCGAGAACGCGATCGTGCACTTCTACAACTCCACCTCGATTCTGCAGCGCCGCGTCGTGTTCCGCGCCGACAAGGACACGATCAAGAAGATCGCCACCGACGCCGCCGAACTGGTCCTCGCCGAGTCGAAGAAGTACCCGGACACGAACTGGCGCTGGGAATACTCGCCCGAGTCCTACACCGGCACCGAGCTCGAGTACGCCAAGGAAGTATGTGACGCCGTCACCGAAACCCTGGGTGCGACGCCGGCCAACCCGGTCATCCTGAACCTGCCCGCCACCGTCGAGATGGCTACACCCAACGTGTATGCCGACTCCATCGAGTGGATGCACCGCAACCTGGCCCGCCGCGATTCGGTCATCCTGTCGCTGCACCCCCACAACGACCGCGGCACGGGTGTCGCTGCAGCCGAGCTGGGCTACCAGGCCGGCGCGGACCGCATCGAAGGCTGCCTGTTCGGCAACGGTGAGCGCACCGGCAACGTCTGCCTGGTCACTCTCGCTCTGAACATGTTCACGCGCGGCGTCGACCCGCAGATCGATTTCTCGAACATCGACGAGATCCGTCGCACGGTCGAGTACTGCAACCAGCTGCCCGTCCACGAGCGTCATCCGTACGGCGGCGACCTGGTCTACACCGCGTTCTCCGGCAGCCACCAGGACGCGATCAACAAGGGCCTCGACGCCATGAAGGTCGACGCCGACAGCCAGAACTCCGACGTCGACGACATTCTCTGGCAGGTCCCCTACCTGCCGATCGACCCGAAGGACGTCGGCCGCAGCTACGAGGCCGTCATCCGTGTGAACTCGCAGTCCGGCAAGGGCGGCGTCGCATACATCATGAAGGCCGATCACGGTCTGGTGCTGCCGCGTCGCCTGCAGGTCGAGTTCTCGCAGTCGGTCCAGAAGATCACCGACGGCGAGGGCGGCGAGGTCTCGCCGAAGGAAATGTGGGACGTCTTCCACGAGGAGTACCTCGCTCCCATCACCCCGCTCGAGCGCATGAAGCAGAAGGTCACCGCGTCCGAGGAGGACGGCGGCACCGATGCGATCACCGCGATCGTCAAGGTGAACGGCAAGGAGCAGGAGATCTCGGGTACCGGCAACGGCCCGCTCGCTGCCTTCGTCGACGCGCTGGGAAGCATCAACTTCGACGTTCGTGTCCTCGACTACTCCGAGCACGCGATGTCCGCCGGTGACGACGCCCAGGCCGCGGCCTACGTCGAGTGCGCCGTGACGGGCCCGGAGGGTCAGAGCACCGTCGTCTGGGGTGTGGGTATCGCCACGTCGATCACGACGGCCTCGCTGCGCGCTGTGGTCTCGGCAGTGAACCGCGCCAGCTGACACTCAGCTCCCGACTCGTGAACAATCCCTGGCCTCACCCGATTTTCGGGTGGGCCAGGGATTGTTTTCAGAGCACTGAAGATTTTCGGTCGATGTTTTCGATTCGGCATGACATTGGTCCCGAAAGAGTCGGTTAGCGAAGTTAACAAAAAGAATTCACCCATCGAGGATGATGCAGACGCCCCGTGCGCGTGAGATAGTCAGCTCAGACAAATCCGACTTGTGAAATGGAGCTCGACAATGGATTCCTTTTGGGACTTCCTCTGGCTGATCATCATCAGCTTCGCGTTCATCGCGTACTTGATCCTGCTCTTCTCGATCATCACCGACCTGTTCCGCGATCACAAGACCTCTGGCTGGGTGAAGGCAATCTGGATCGTCTTCCTGTTCTTCATTCCGCTGCTCACCTCGCTCGTCTACCTGATCGTTCGCAGTGACGGAATGGCACAGCGGTCCCTCGAGGCTGCGCAGCAGGTCAAGAACGCGCAGGACAGCTACATTCGTGAGGTTGCCGGAAAGTCCCCGGCCGAATCCATCGCAGATGCAAAGGCACTTCTCGACGCCGGCACCATCAGTGAAGAAGAATTCGCAGCACTGAAGGCCAAGGCTCTCGCCTGATACCGGCCCTCACTAAGCGACCCTCACTAAACCGTGAGGATTGCACTACCGAAACGGGAGCGACACTAATCGTGTCGCTCCCGTTTTGTGTTCATTCACCAACAGCTGCCCATTCACCGACAGCCGTTCATTCACCAACGGCCTTCATTCACCGACAGCACGCGCGACGTCACGAAAGGCGTCGAGCACGACTCCGATAGCCGGACTGCGGTTGGCGTGTAACCGAGTTGCCAATTCATAAACTCGTGCAGCGCGCACTCCCGCCACCGGTTTCCTCGACACTCCGGGATGCGTGATCGCGTATCGCGGCATCAAAGCCACGCCGTGGCCCGCCGCCACCAGCTCTTCGATGACGCGGAAATCGTTGATCCGATGAGCGACGCGAGGCTGGACGCCGGTTACCGACGCAACCGACAGCAGAACGTCGTCGACCGGAAACCCGCCGCGCACGCTTATCCAGTTCTCGTCGGCCAATTGTTCCAGCCGGACCGAATCCTGCTCGGCGAGTGGATGATCAGGCCGCAGCACCAGATCGATCGGTTCACGCATCAGCGGTTGCACGCTGACCCGGGGAAACGACGTCTCGGCTCCGCGTTCGTCACGGTGAGTGAGGATCACATCGTGATCGGCCAACAGCCCAGGGACGGCGGACGCCGGTTTGTCGGCGTCGTAGGCGTCGATGTCCACGTCCGAGTTCTTCAGCGCCGTCAGGACACCGGGCAGCAGGAGCGCCGCGCCGGAGGGAAAGAACGCGACTCGCACCTTTCCCCGCGGCGAGCCTCGGTACGACGCCATCTCGTCCGCCGCCCGGTCTAGCGCCGCCACCACGTCGTCGGCGCGAAGCACCAGCGCTCGACCCGCGTCGGTGAGGCGCAGCGTGCGCCCGTCCGGTTCGAGGAGCGAGACCCCCGCTTCTCGTCCGAGGATCTTGAGTTGTTGCGAGACGGCGGAAGGCGTCATCGAGAGGGCGAGAGCAGTAGCGCCGACGGTTCCTCGGTCGGCGAGCTCGCGGAGGATTCGCAAGCGCGTGGCATCCATACGGTGACGAATATCCATGTAGCAAAACTACATGGATAATGCATCTATATTCGCTTGTTCTGATGCTTCGTAAGGCTCACGATTAACGCATGACTCCCCGCGACCGTCTCCTCGGCCTGACCGTGATCGTCTTGTGGGGTCTGAACTTCCTGGCCATTCGCGTCGGCCTGGATCATTTCCCGCCGTTCTTCTTCGCAGCGCTGCGGTTTCTGATCATCGCGATTCCGGTGGTCATCTTCGTGCCGCGTCCACAGGTGCCGCTCCGCTGGCTGCTGCTCTACGGATTCGGTTTCGGATTCGGCCAGTTCGTCTTCCTCTTCTGGGCGATGCATTCGGGGATGCCGACGGGCCTTGCATCACTTGTCCTGCAGTCGTCAGCACCGTTCACCGTCCTACTCGGCGCTTTCCTGCTCCGCGAGAAGCTCAGCGTCTGGCAGGTCTCCGGTATCGCCGTCGCCGTTGGCGGGATGTCCTTGATCGGCTGGGACCGCTCGCACCACGCGGCACTGCTGCCCGTCGTCCTCACACTCCTCGGCGGCCTGTCCTGGGCGTTCGGCAATCTCGGCAGCCGCTTGGCTGCGGCAAACACCGTCGGCGAGCCTGCACCGATGCGCTTGATGTTGTGGATGTGTGTCATCCCGCCGTTACCGATGCTCGCTCTGTCAGCCGTGGTCGAAGGCCCCACAGTCGGCTGGCACGCACTCGGCACCGCATTCAGCGCCGACGCCTGGCCGTCGCTGGTCGGGCTGGCCTACATCATTCTGCTCGGCACCATCGCCGGATCCGGGCTCTGGACGATGCTCATGGGCCGCTATCCCGCCGGCATGGTGGCGCCGCTCTCCTTGCTGGTGCCAGTCGTGGGAATCGGCGCGTCCTGGCTGTTCCTGCACGAGGATCCGAGCCCGTTGTCACTGGTCGGGGCGGTCATCGTGATCGCCGGAGCGAGCGCCGCACAGATGAGACGTAAGCCCGCGAACACTGTTTTCTCGGACACACCTGCAGCCTCACCACCGGCGCGACTCGGCGTCTGACGACGCCCTGTGCCAAACTCGGGCCGTGGGAACTGGACTATCGATCACAGCGCGCGGAAAGCTCGCCATGCGAGCTGCCGCAGCAGCATCTTGGGCATCGCAGAAGGCCGGTCGCGGCAAGGGTTCGATGATCGGCGGGCTGATCGCCCTCAAGATCGACCCGACGCTCATGACTCAGCTCGGACGCGGCAAGCGCACCGTCGTGGTCACCGGCACCAACGGCAAGTCGACGACCACGCGTATGACCGCCGCAGCGCTCGCGACACTCGGTGACGTCGCCACGCAGGCCGACGGCGCCAACATGGATGCCGGGATCGTGGCCGCCCTGGCCGCGCGTACCGATGCGACGCTGGCGGCACTCGAGGTCGACGAACTGCACGTCCCCCACGTAGCCGACGCCGTGAACCCGGAAGTGATCGTGCTGCTGAATCTCAGCCGCGATCAGCTCGACCGGGTCGGCGAGATCAACATGATCGAACGGAAACTGCGCGCGTGCGTCAACGCGCATCCGAATGCGGTGATCGTCGCCAACTGCGACGACGTACTGGTCACCTCCGTGGCATACGACGCCACCAACGTCGTGTGGGTTGCTGCCGGCGGCGGTTGGGCCGGCGATTCCGTCAGCTGCCCGCGCACCGGCGAACCCATCGCGTGGGAGGGAAAGCACTGGCGCAGTACCGGTTCCGACTTCGCGCGGCCCGAGCCGACCTGGTGGCTCGACGACGACAATCTCTACGGCCCCGACGACCTGAAGATTCCGATGACGTTGACCCTCCCCGGAAAAGCCAACCGCGGCAACGCAGCTCAGGCCGTAGCGGCTGCAGCGGCTTTGGGTGCAGATCCGGTCGGGGCAGTTGCCGCCGCATCGACGGTTCAAGAAGTCGCAGGTCGATACAGCACCGTCGAGGTCGGACCGCACTCCGTTCACATGCTGCTCGCGAAGAATCCCGCCGGCTGGCAGGAAGCGCTGTCGATGATCGATCCCACGGTGGACGGTCTGGTCATCGCGGTGAACGGTCAGGTGCCGGACGGCGAGGACCTCTCCTGGCTGTGGGACGTGAGGTTTGAGCACTTCGAAGGTGTCAAGGTAGTGGCCGCCGGTGAACGCGGAACCGATCTGGCAGTTCGCCTCACGTACGCGGGCGTCGAGCACACTCTCGACCCGGACCCGTTGCGCGCCATCGCTTCCTGCCCTCCCGGACGTGTGGAGGTACTGGCGAACTACACGGCCTTCCGTGACCTCAACACTGCCATCGCGAAGGAGTCTCGCAATGTCTGACTCGACAGTTCGCATCGGTCTGGTACTCCCCGACGTCATGGGCACCTACGGCGACGGCGGCAATGCCCTGATCCTGCGTCAGCGTCTGCGGATGCGCGGCTACGACGCCGAAATCGTAGACATCACCCTCAGCGATCCGGTCCCCGATTCGCTCGACGTGTACACGTTGGGTGGCGCCGAGGATTCCGCTCAGCGCCTCGCCACGCGTCACCTCGCGAAATACCCTGGCCTGCAACGTGCCGCCGAGCGCGGCGCACCGGTTCTGGCGATCTGCGCTGCCATTCAGGTGCTCGGCAACTGGTACGAAACCTCCAGCGGCGAACGCGTCGACGGTGTCTCGATGCTCGACGTCACGACCTCGCCGCAGGAGAAGCGTTCCATCGGCGAAGTCATCACGAAGCCGTTGATCGACGGACTCACCGCGCCCCTCTCAGGTTTCGAGAACCATCGCGGCGGAACAACTCTGGGTAGCTCAGCCTCTGGATTCGCACGTGTCACCCATGGTGTCGGAAACGGCGTCGGCGACGGATTCGAAGGCGTCGTGCAGGGTTCGGTGATCGGGACGTACATGCACGGACCCGCTTTGGCTCGCAACCCCGAACTCGCGGACCTCCTGCTCATGCGCGCCTTGGGTGTGAACGAGCTTGAACCCCTGCATCTGCCCGAGGTCGACAAGCTCCGCAAGGAGCGACTCGCGATTCGCTGAGCCAGTGTCGTCCGTTCGGACGACTGTTGACCGGCCACGTCAGCTCGTAGCCTCGTTCCATGCGTCTTCGTGTGGCGATCTGTATTGCGGCGACTGCGATCATTGCCGTCGGGTGTTCGACGCAGGGCAGTGGCGGGCCCAAAGAAGCAGGCGGGACCCAGCAGGTAAGTGTCACTGCTGATCCGGCTTCAGAAGCGAGCGCAACGGCGCCTACCGTCATCGTGCTGGACGCCTCGGGGTCGATGAAGCAGGACGACGCTCCCGGTCCTCGAATCGATGCCGCCAAGAACGCGATTCACACTCTCGTCAGTGGCCTCCCAGACGATGCTGCGCTCGGTCTGATCGCGTACGGCACCGCCACGGGTAGCAGCGACGCCGAGAAGGTCGCGGGTTGCCGCGACATCAAGACCGTCGTGCCACTCGGACCACTCGATCGAAATGCATTCGCAGCGGGAATCGACGGGCTGTCCGCGTCGGGATACACGCCGATCATGGCTGCGCTTCAACAAGCCGCCGCCGCACTCCCCGCCGATGGTGAGCGCACGATCATCCTCGTCTCCGACGGGGAGGACACCTGCTCGACCGAACCTCCGTGTGAGTCCACCCAAGCGATGCCCCACGATCCTGACCTGACCATCCACACCATCGGATTCAAGCTCGACGCCGCTGCGTCCGCCCAGCTGAAGTGCATCGCCGACGCAACCGGGGGCATGGCGATCGACGCTGCCAACGCGGCGCAACTCACCGCACGACTGGCGGTTGCCTCGGATCCCGAATCCGCACGGGAGCGACTCTCCACCAGCGGCTTCCGCAACCTTCGGATCGGCATGACGGAGGAGGAAACGCGGAAAGCCGCCGGCGACCTTGCGCCGGTATCGAAGACCGGAACAGTGGTCGTCCAGTGGCAGGACTGCGAATTGACCTTCACCGACGGCGTTCTCGTCGAAATCGCGCCCCGGACCGGCGCTGCCACACTGGACGGACTGACCGTCGGCCAGAAGATGCAGCGTGCCGCCGAACTTTACGGTCCCTTCACTGCCACAACCAATTCCGACGGGGAATCCGTCGCAGTCTTTCCGGCCGACACCGAAGCGGGAACCGGCTATCGCATCACCTTCACACCCGAAGGCAAGAAGGCGGATGAGGGAACGATCACCCGCATAGTCCTCTGCCGATGCTTGCCTGCGACTGCGGGATCATCGGCAGGCGGTACCCCGACCGAGATCGTGAATCTTGTTGCCGTCGACGGTTCCGGCAAACCCAAATCCGGTTGGAGCGTCCAAACGCCGGCCATGAAGATCAGCGAGTGCTACGCAGCATCACAGTCGGCTGTCACGCCGGGAGTCATCACCTGCGGAAGCACCGCAGACGGGGCGGACGCGTGTTGGCCCGGTCCGGAGCCCGATTCGATTCTCTGCCTGCAATTTCCCTGGGGAACAGAACTGATCACCGCTCGGGGAGTCGACGGCGTCGAGGCCTATCCGCCGCCCGCCGACCCGACTCCCTTCGGGCTCGAACTCGAGAACGGTCTTCTCTGCCGCGTCCGACACGGCGGTTCGTGGCCCTCTACCGAATCCGACCCCCGTCTGGCGGGCGCCTACTCCTGCCGAGGGCAAGGGGCGGATACCCCCATCGTGTGGGCCGAAAACACCTATCCGATCGATCGTTCCGAAGATCGGTGGACCGTGCTGGTCGGACCGTCGAAGGGACCGTTGGAAACCGTCGCCGTCACCAAGGCGATATTCCTTGCCGCCGAATGAGCGCTCAGACGGTTTCGGATTTGCCCTCGGTCAGAATCAGTTCCACGGCCAACAGCGCGGCGCAGGCCAGTCCCGCGACCAGTTCGGGCACCGCGGTGTAGGTACCACCGAGCACGACGACTATCGCGACCGAGAACGGCACGAGGGTGCGTACCGAGGAGTCGTGTAGTCGAATGTGGATGAACCACAAGGCGGCAAGGATGACCGCGACCGGAACGGTGACGGCAGCACCCGTCACCAACGCGCTGCCGTCACCGTGATGAGTCCAGAAGTCGACGCGCGAGGCCAACCCCGCACCGATGGCGGCAGCGGCGGCGAAGATGAAGTAGTGACCGAACCCCCAGACGAAGGGTGAGACGTTGTCACCGCCGATCACTTCGCCTGCATTGCGTTGGAAGTACAACCACCACAGGCTGAAGACAATCAGAATGCCGCCGATCACGACGTAGGTGACCTGCGCTGCCGGATGCTCACCGTCGACCGCGTCCTGAATCGCGATGGTGGTCGAAAGGATCGTCTCGCCCAGAACGATGATGAAGAACAACGAGTACCGCTCCGCGATGTGATGCGGGTGCCACGGCGTCATGCCCGGCTTCTCCGACCAGATCGGTACCGCGAATTCGCACAGAACCAACACCAGGAACGTCGGGACGTAAACGGCGGACGGCACGAAGTAGAAACCGATCCAACCGATCTGGACCAACACTATTCCGAGAGCGTATCGACGCGCCGTGAGCGCATGTTCGGGGTCGTTCCGCGAGACCCTGAGCCATTGGATGACCAGGGCTATTCGCATGATGACGTAGCCGACGATGATCAGCAGGGCGTCGTCGTTGAAGAAGCGGACGATGCCGGCTGCAAGGACCAGCGATCCGAGGATCTGGAATATGGTCAGCAGCCGGGCGATTCCGTCGTCGTTGTCGTACGCCGAGGTGAACCACGTGAAATTCAGCCACGTCCACCAGATCGCGAAAAACGCCATCGCGAAGTGCCCGACGCCCGAAGCCACGTGCCCTTCGCTGATCGCGTGGTGCAGGCCGGTGGCCGCTTGAGCGACCGCCACGACGAAGCAGAGGTCGGTGAGCAGTTCGAGCGGCGTCGCCACCCGGTGCGGCTCGTGCGGGTCCCGCGGAACCAACGGCCTGATGAACGAACTGGTGCGATTCACGAAGGGCAGAGTAGCGCGATGATTGCCGACGCGCTGCCCGTGACTGGAACCTGTCGTCTCAGATATTCACGCCGACGCCCCGATCTGGGCTCGGATCTCCAACTGATCGGCGAGTTCGGCGCCTATCGCCCCCGCGCTCCCCAAAGTGAAGGCGATCTGCCGTCCCCACAGGAAATAGCGGTGAATCGGATAGTCGACATCCGCGCCGATTCCGCCGTGCATGTGCTGGGTCGCGTGCACCACGCGCAAACCGCCGCGCGACGCCCACCATTTGGCGACCAGCGCCGCCGCTTCCGCTTCACTCTCGACTCCGCTGTCCATCAGCCAGGCAGCGCGGTGGGTGGTCAATCTTGTGCTCTCGGTGTCGAGATACGCGTCGGCGGCCCGGACGGCAACTGCCTGGTTGGTCGAGAGTGGACGACCGAATTGCACTCGCTCGGAGGTGTATTTCGCCGTCATCGCCAGCGCTTCCTCGCAGACGCCGGTAGCCAGGGCCGCAAGAGCCACCCGTGCACGCCGCAACGTCCAATCTCGAACCACCGCGCCGTCCGCGGGAAGTGCGTCAGCTGCAGTAACGGCAACCCCGTCGAACTGCACAGCGCTGTTGCTCTCGCGGTTCGTCACCGCAAGCGGTGTACGCACCAGCGCGTCCCGGTCCGTCGGCACGATCATCACGGTGACACTGCCGTCCGGCATCGTCACCGGAACCACCAGTGCGGCAGCGAACTCGGCGGCCGGTACGGAGTCGACGTGGCCCGACAGAACCCAGCCGTCAGGAGCCGGCTCGGCGCGAACTGCCGTCTCGGCGTTGTAGCCGGTGTCGAAGGCGCCGGTGACGATCACCGAGCCGTCGAGCAGTCCCGGAAGCCACGACGCTTTCTGCTCCGTACTGCCGAACTCGGCAATCGGCAGCGCTGCCGTCGAAATCACCGACCAGAGCGGCACCTGGGCGACCCGGCGGCCCTGTTGTTCCAGCACCGCCGCCAGACCGAGCATTCCGAGGCCCGCTCCCCCGACCTCTTCTGGCAGAGCAATCCCCAGAACGTCGGAATCGGCGAGGAGCTTCCACAGTTCGGCGTCGAAACCGCCGGCGCCCTCCACTTCCCGCAGTCGGTCCACTCCGGACTTCGCCGAGAAGATCGATTCACTCAGATCCCGCACCGCGGACAAGTTGTCGTCGAATTCGAATTCCATGTCAGCTCTTTTCGTTCTGTGCAGCGGGTCGGCGACGCGCAGCAAGCGCCATGCCCAGACATTTTGCGGCGACGATTTCACGCATCACTTCGTTGGTACCACCGCCGAAGGTGTTGTTCTGGGCGCGTCGACCCAGGTTCTCGACCCGCCCTTCCAGTACCGCTCCGGGTGTGCCGGGGCGCAGTAAGCCCTTGGCGCCCAGCACTTCCTGCAGCATGCCGTACGCACTGACGACGGCTTCGGTACCGAAGATCTTGGCCGCGGCCGAATCCCCGCCGCCCAAGGTGTTGGCGGCGACGTCCGCCACCAGTCGTAGGTTCATCAGGTCGGCAGCACTGAGCAGCGCGTAGACTTCCGCCAATTTCTCACGTACCCAGCCGATGTCGTAGACGTGGCCGTCACCGGCTGGTTCGGTCTTTGCCCATTCGACCACCTCGGCAAAGAGCTCGTTGGCTATACCACCGCGTGCCGCCAGGGCAACACGTTCGTGGTTGAGCTGGTTGGTGATGAGCTTCCACCCTTGATTGAGCTCACCGACGACATTGGTGATCGGCACCCGAACATCTTCGTAATAGGTTGCCGAAGTGCTGATTCCACCCACGGTGTGAATTTCGGTGACCGAGAACCCCGGCGAGCTGGTCGGTACCAGGACCACGGAAATGCCCTGATGCGTCGGCGCGTCAGGATCAGTACGAACGGCAAGCCAGACCCAGTCGGCAAACACACCGGCGCTGGTGAAGATCTTGTTGCCGTTGATGACAAGCTCGTCACCCTCGATGCGGGCGCGTGTTTCGAGGGCCGCGAGATCGGTGCCCGCATTGGGTTCGGTGTAGCCGATGGCAAAGATCAACTCACCCGCCAGGATCGGACGCAGGAAGAAGTCCTTCTGAGCTTGCGTCCCGTGCTTGATCAGAGCGGGTCCGACGGTGTTCAGCGTGACCAGCGACAGCGGCGCATTGGCGCGAATCACCTCGTCGTAGAACACGTACAGAGCTTCGGGGTTCTCGCCCCGACCGCCGAATTCCTCCGGCCACCCCAAGCCCAGCCAACCGTCTTTACCCATTCGGCGCAGAATGCGATCGAAGACGGGGCCGCCTTCGGTCTGATCCACGAGAGCACGGCGGTCTTCGTCGTTGATGATCTCCGCGAAATACGCCCGCAATTCCTTGCGCAGAGTCTTCGACTCCTCCGACAAATCCAAGTACATGGTGAAACTCCTAAGATCTACGAACGCGGCAGGCCGAGTACGCGCTGCGCGATGACGTTGAGTTGAATTTCGACGGTTCCGCCGCCGAACAGAATCGAGGGAAGTCCGATGTGGTCTATCGCGTAATTCGCCGACGGGTCGACAACGGCGGCACGAGGTCCGAGCAGTCGCAACAGATCCCGCGAGCCCTCACGCTGCGCCAGGGCGTTGTACACCTTCGACACGCTGATCTCGGAGCCCGGTTCCTGACCCGCCAGTCGCGCCGACACCCCGCGTAGATTCATCGCGGACAGTGCCAACTCACGAGAGATACTGCGGCCGAGGCCCTCCACTGCGTCTTCGCGAGGGCAGTCGTGGCTCGCGTCGGCAATAACCTGACGGAACAGCCGACTCGAACCGTGGTGCAGCGTGCTGCCCATACTCAGGCGTTCGTTGGACAGCGTTGTCGCAGCAAGCTTCCACCCTTGCCCCGGCTCCGCCACCAGGCAGTCGTCCGGGACGAAGACGTCGTCGAGGAATACCTCGTTGAACTCCGACTTACCGGTGGCTTGTTTCAGCGGACGTACGTCGATGCCTTTCGAGGTCATGTCGACCAGGAAGTACGACAGCCCACGATGTTTCGGAGCGTCGGCGTCCGAACGCGCCAGGCATACTCCCCAATCGGCCTCGTGCGCGCCCGAGTTCCACACTTTCTGACCCGACAGGACCCAGCCACCGTCGACCTTGCGCGCTTTCGTGCTCAGACCGGCCAGGTCTGATCCCGCGCCCGGCTCACTGAACAGCTGGCACCAGATGATGTCGGCGCGCAGCGAAGGCTCGACGAACCTGTCCTGCTGCTCGGCGTTGCCGTGTTCGAGAATCGTGGGCAGCACCCATTCCCCGATCACCGTGGACGGTTGAGCCCAACCTCGCATCGCGAATTCGTGTGCGATGACGGCCTGTTCTCTCGGTCCTGCTCCCAGCCCGTACGGCGCCCGATAGTGCGGGGCAACCAGTTTGGCGTCGGCAAATCGGGCGCGTCGAGCGCTCCCCTTGGCCGGCGACCAACTGGCGCTGGTGGTTCCGTCGTCGGGCAGCAGCGCAACCTCGTCCAGAACCCTGCGAACCTGCTCTCGTAGTTCCGGCAGCATGTCCGGGTCGACAAAGGAGAAATCCCGTTCCGAATCGGCAGACCGGTCTCCCAACGTGTGTGCCCACTTCACCTCGGAACCCGCCACCGCAGCGATACTGATTGCCCGGCGCCAGTACAGATGCGCGTCATGCTCCCAGGTGAATCCGATTCCGCCGAGCAACGTGACACATTCGAGGGCGTTCTCGATGCCGACGGGCAAAGCGGCCAACGCAGCTTGAGCCGAGACAAGTCTCTGTTGATCCTCGTCGTGCTCTTCGGACCGAGCGGCGTCCCACGCTGCGGCACAGGCAATCTCGGAGCGGACCAGCATCATGGCCGCCTTGTGCTGAACTGCCTGGAAGCTTCCGACCGGACGGCCGAACTGCTGCCGGGACTTCACATAGTCGACCGCGGTGCGTAGCGCCCACCCGGCGATACCGCTCGCCTCCGCAGCCAACACCGTGTTGACGATCAGTTCGACTCGGTGCGCCTGGAGACCCTCGACGATCAGCCCAGCGTCGACCTTGTGATCGGTCAACGTCAGTGTCCCGATCGAGCGTGTCAGATCCACTCCGTCTTCGACCTCCACCGCAGCGGAAGACGACTGCTCGAGCCGGAACCACAACTCGCCGTCGTCGCTGTTCGCTTGCACGAGAACGACATCGGCTCCGGGCAGACCTAGAGCCGGGTCGGCAGAACCGCTCACGGTCCACCCTGCATCGCTGCTAGCCGCGCGCAATCCCACGCCGGTGCAGACTGCTCCGGTTGCACCGGCAGCCAATTCGGTCAGCATTGATTCCGCAGCCGGGCCGGCAGCTTTTGCGAGGATCCCACTGGCGATGACCGTCGGAACGTACGGTCCCGGGTAAAGCGCATCACCCAATTGCTCGACTACCACCGCCAGTTCGGCAAGCCCTGCCCCGTCACCGCCGTACTGCTCCGGCAGGTGCACTGCGTGCAGTCCCTGACGGACCAATCCATTCCACGAGTCCGGCCGATCACCGGCGGCGTACCGCTTGACGTTGCTGCGCGTGTCGGCGATTCCACCGAAGCGGTTCGCGAATGCGGCTACCGCTTCCGCCAGGTCACGGTGATCTTCGAGCAGGGGCAGTGCCATGGCAGGTTCCTCAATCTTCGGTTCTTGTCAGATGCGTTCGAGAATCAGGCAGGTGGTTGCGGCGGACGCGCAGATCGCGATCAGTGCGATGGACTTGTCCCGGCGCTCCAGTTCGTCGATGACATTGGCCAACAGTCTGATTCCGGTTGCACCGGCCGGATGGCCCAGTGCGATTGCACCACCGTTGACGTTCAGCAATTCGGGATCGACGCCGTGAACCTGCGCGAACGACATCGGTACCGAAGCAAATGCCTCGTTGACCTCGAACAGGTCGATGTCGTCGATCGTCAGACCGGTGCGGCCGAGCACGATGTTTGCCGCGTCCACGGGACCGTCGAGCATGAACTCGATGTCTCCGCCGATGACGCACTGCGCCAATATCTTTGCCCGCGGCCGCACGCCGAGCATCCTGGCTCGATCCTCGGACATCAGCAGAGCGGCACTCGCACCGTCCGAGACCTGCGAAGACGTTCCAGCGGTGTGCAATCCGCCCTCTTGAACGGTCCGCAGTTTCGCGAGTCCTTCGAGACTCGATTCGCGCAGACCCTGATCCCGATGAACCGGAGCGTCAGAGCCCGGAGCGACCACATCGATGATGTGCGAGTCGAAGCGTCCTGCCTCCCATGCTGCTGCGGCTCGCTGCTGCGAGCGCAGCCCGAAGGAGTCGAGATCCTCGCGGCTGAAACCGCGCTTGACAGCAATCCGATCGGCCGCGGTGTACTGGTCGACGGTATCGAGTGACCACGACTCCGGACGCGGTGTTCCGAGGCCGGTACCCACCTTGTAGGTGAGTGGTGCCCGCGACATCAACTCGACACCACACGCCACACCCACGTCGACTGCACCGATGGCAATCTGCCCGGCAATCAACTGCACCGATTGCTGCGCGGTTCCGCACTGCGCGTCGATCGTGGTGCAGCCCGCCTCCAACGGAAGGCCCGCATGCATCCAGGACGTACGCACGATGTTTCCGAACTGCTCACCGAGAGGCGTCACACAGCCGCCGATGACCTGGTCGACCGCGTCAGGATCCACGCCCACCCGATCCAGCACGCCTTTCTGCGCATAACCCAACAGTTCCGCCGCGTGGACTCCGGACAGCCAACCCTCACGCTTGCCGAACGGCGTTCGTGCTGCGTCCACGATGACGGGCTTCATGCCAACTCCTCGGTTCGTAATGCTGGGTTCTCCGGTAATGCTGCGCCGTCCAGACCACGCACGGTCAGGGACCACTCGTCGATCAGGTCCAAGCTGACGCTCGAGCGCGCGGTGAACTCGGTGTCGCAATCACACAGCGCTGTGACCGCTTCCACCATTTCTTCCATAGATTCGACCTGATCCGGCCGGATAGTCTCACCGACCAGGACTCTGGCGCCCTCACTGAGCACCGCTGCCCGCGGTTGAACCGTGTTGACGCGAACCCCCTGGCCGTAGAGTTCCACGCCCATGCCGTTGCTCATCCTGTTGAGCGCTGCTTTGGAGGCGCCGTACACGGTCATGGCAGTTCCCGGTTCGACCCACGTGAACGGCGGGCCATGCCACGGTTTGACGGTGCCACTGGACACGTTCACGATCCAGCCGTGTCCGTTTGCCACCATCCCCGGCACCACGGCTTGCATCAGATCGAGCGGTGCATGGACATTTGCCTCGAACATCAACCGTCGCCGCCGCAGTGGGTAATCCGAGAGCGGCTGATAGATCGCCGCTGCCGCGTTGTTCACCAGGATGTCTATAGTCCCGCCAAGCTTCTCGATCGCCAGCGGCACAACGGTGTCGCGCTGCTGCTCGTCCGTCAGATCTGCGACAACTATCTCGACTTTGTTTCCGTACTTGGCAATTCGAGCCGCAGTCTCTTCGAGACTGCCCGGCAGGGTTGCATGCGTGCCGAGCGTCCGGGCCACGAGAGCGACGTCAGCGCCTTCCGCTGCCAGCCTCTCTGCGACGCCTGCACCGATTCCGCGGCTGGAACCGGTGACAAGCGCTCGGCGTCCTTCGAAGCGATCGGTCATGCTACTTCCACTTCGCAGCGAAGCGATTGATGCTCTCCGCAATCCGAGCAACTTCGTCGTCACGCAAACCGTGGCTCATGCCGAGTGTCATGCCGCGGGCAAAAACTGCGTCCGCTTCCGGCAAACCTTCGGCCGGCTGGCGAAATTCGATGTTGTTCATCATGGGGTGACGAGTGACGTTGCCGCTCCACACAGTTCGGGTGTCGATGCCGTCGGCCTCGATGGCTTCCTGCAGGTCGCTGCGCGTGAAGGGGGCGTTCTCGTTGATCATCACCGGGTAACACAGCCACGCCGTGTCGAGACCGTCGAGTTCTACCGGCGTCGTGAAGAATTCAGGATGGGCGCCGTATGCCGCCGAGAAGGCCGCAAATGTTGCCTTACGCGTCTTGTAGTTCTGTTCCAGCTTGTCGAGCTGCACGACGCCGTATGCTGCGCCGAGTTCGGAGGGCTCGAAGTTCCACGACATGAGCTCGAAGATGAAGTCGTTGTCGTAGTCGACGCCGTCGAGTTCTTCACGGAAGACTCGGCCGGACTTGGTACTACCGAACAGGTTCGGCTCGCTACGACGGCCCCAGCGGCGAAGCAGCAAAGCCTTGTCACGGCTGGCTTCGTCGTCGACGCACACCATTCCACCGGTTCCCGCGCACGTGATGATGTGTGCCATCGAGAAACTGGTGACGACGATGTCCGCCCGAGACCCGGTGGGAGTACCGCGGAGCGTGGCGCCGATCGCGTCACACGAATCCTCGATCACCTTGAGTCCATGGCGATCAGCGATATCACGAATGACGTCCCAGTCCGGGCAGTTGCCGGCGAGGTTCGGCATCAGGATGGCACCGGTCTTCTCGGTGACCATTGCCTCGATCTTGGTGACGTCGACGTTGAACGTGTTGGGTTCCACGTCCACGAACACCGGCACCAGACCGGCACGCACGATCGGTGCGATATCGGTGGAGAACGTCAACGGCGACGTGATGATCTCGCTTCCCGCAGGCAGTCCAAGCAGCTCGACTGCCAAGTACAAACCCGAGGATCCCGAGTTGCACATGACGCCGAACTTCTTGCCGGCCAAGGCCGCGATACGTTCTTCCATCTCGAAGACGTTCTTGCCGATGCGCAATCCTTGATGCCCGCTGCGCAAGACGTCGACAACAGCCTGTATTTCTTCCTCGCCGTGGGTGGCCCTGGCGTAGGTGATCCGCTCGCTCATCTTGTTCCTGCTTTCTCGAATAGGCGGCAGATTCAGCGATCTGCCGAGAGGACGAGCGCACTGTGCGGGACGGGAGAGCCGCCGGTCACGAGCACGTTGTCCAGAGTTTTGGTCGGTTGATTGGTGGAGGTGCCGCGGATCAGGCGAACACCTTCGGCAATACCGTTGACGCCGTGGATGTATCCCTCACCGAGTTGACCGCCGTGGGTGTTGATCGGCAGGCGACCGTCCAGCTCGAGATTGCCGTCGGCGATGAAGTCTTTTGCCTCGCCCCGACCGCAGAATCCGTACTCCTCGAGTTGAAGCAGAACCATCGGGGTGAAAGCGTCGTAGAGAATTGCGGCATCGATGTCGTCCGGCCCGATACCGGCCTGGTCCCACAGTTGGCGCGCCACGAGTTCGACTTCCGGCATGCTGTCGATGTCGTCGCGGTAGTAGCTGCTCATCGAAATCTGTTGCGGACCTACACCTTGCGCAGCGCCACTGATGACCGCAGGTTTGTGCGGCAGGTCGCGGGCGCGCTCCGCACTGACGATGACCAGCGCCTGTCCGCCGTCACTTTCCTGGCAGCAGTCGAGCAGGCGGATGGGATCGGCGATCATGCGTGAGTTCTGATGGTCCTCGATAGTGATCGGGCGTTCGTAGAACCAGGCCTTGGGGTTGTTCGCCGCATGCTTGCGTGAGAGGACCGAGATCTGGCCGAAGTCGGCACTTGTTGCCCCGTACTTGTGCATGTACAGCTTGGCGAGGAAGGCTTCCTGCTGCGCCGGGGTCAGAAGCCCGTACGGGTTGATCCAGTTCCGATACTCCTGGTCCGTCGACGCGTTGTACGCAAAAGGTGGCGGGCCGGCGCCGAATCGGTGACCTGATCTTTCGTTGAAGGCACGGTAGACGACCACAACGTCGGCAACTCCGCTGGAGACGGCAAGCGCTGCTTGTTGAACCGGTGCGCAGGCACCGCCGCCGCCGTGTGGAATTCGACTGAAGAACGTCAATTCCGGGATCCCGAGGGCGCGTGCGACCGCAATCTCGGGATTGTTCTCCATGGTGAACAGCGCAAATCCGTTCACCTCTTCTGCCTCGATGTGAGCGTCGTCGAGTGCGGCGATCACGGATTCGCACGCCAACTGCCATTCGCTACGGCCGGAGTTCTTGGAGAACTCGGTTGCGCCGATTCCGGCGATGGCTGCTTGCCTCGAAAATCCTCGTGTCATGCGATTACCCTTTCCACCGGTTCGAGAGTCACGTCGGCCGTCACGTGTGTTCCACGGGCGTTTTTCCCGAGAACCGTCACGGTGAGCGCCCGGCCGTCTGTGGCGGTGACCTCGCCGGTGAATGTCATGGTGTCTCCGGGAAAGTTCGGAACACCAAGCCGTAGTGATGTTTTGACGATCCGTGATGCCGGGCCGGACCAGTCGGTGATATAGCGGTCGATGAGCCCGTTGGTGGTGTTGATGCTCATGAAGACGTCGGGAGTTCCGCGATCCTGGGCCTTGCCCGGATCGTGATGCACGTCCTCGAAATCCTGAGAAGAGATCGCAGTGGCGACGATCAGCGTTCGATCCAACGGCAATTCGAGGCTGGGGAGGACCGAACCCACTTCGCAGTCAATCAGTTTCGTCATTGCACCGAACCCCGTCGCCTCAGTTGCGGCAGCATCTCGCCGTGAGCGTGCTCGGAGAAGGTCACTTCGAGTTCCAAGCCGAAGTCGAGTTCCTCGTGATCGATCCCCGCGATGTCGGCAACCAGTCGCGTGCCTTCTTCGAGATCGACGAGTCCGACGGCGAGCGGGTACTCGAAGGCAGGATCCTTCGGGTGATGGATGACTGTGAAGCTGTGCAACGTGCATCGACGCGTGGATTCGACTGTGTCCCAACTGAACGAGCGGCATTCCGGGCAGGCGGGCGCTGGCGGGTGGCGCAGTGTCTTGCAATCCGCACACCGTTGGATTTCGAGGCGACCCTCTTTGGCCGCGGAGAAGAAGAAATCGTTGTCATCGGTGACGGTGAGTCTCGGCACCGCGGTGTTGCGGGAGCCAGTCTCGCTCATGCGATTACCTCCTGGGCTTCGGGCTTGGTATCTGTCTGGGCATCTGGTTTGAATCTGAGCAATCGAAAGCGCTCTTCGACCAGCGTCTTTCCGTCCTGGTCCACGTACTTCTTGAACAGGGTGATGAAGCACCCGTGACCGAGAGCCGTCTGTTTGAACGGTGAGATCGCTTCGATGGTGAAATATGCGGTGACGTGGTCTCCGGGACTCAACTCCGCGAAATACTCCTGCTCGACGTTGGTCGCGACTACGGAGGTGTATCCGGCCTCGTCCAACAGCGCCAGCAGTCGTGAATAGGCGAAGTCCTCGGAGACTCCGTCGGCACGAAGTTGCTGGACCTGCCGATAACGTCGGTAACCCGCCATCACCCAGGTCGAGATCATGGCGGGCGGACAGACGACGTCTCGACGGCCGGTACTGCGGGCGGCCTCGGCGTCGACGTAGATCGGGTTGCGGTCGTCGTGCGCCTCGACCCAGTTGCGGATCATCGCCTCGTTGACGGCGTAGCGGGCGACGCGGGGTGGTTCGGCCTCTGCGCCGATGAAATTCGGAAACTGCGTCTGCAGGCTCTGCACTGAAATCCTCCGTGAACGAAAGTTGAGCAAGCGCTTGATTTTGAAGCTAGCATAGGAATCCGGAAGTGGAAACACGCGATCTCACCGACGAATTGGTTCGAGCCGGAGCTATCAGGCAGGATTGCGCTACGTTCGACGCCGGCAGCCCGGCACCCCCGAAACCCTGCCCTGAGCAGGACCGACAACCAGTGGAGATTTCAGTGGCATCACCAGATCGTCGGGAGAAGATCCTGGAGAGCTCAGCCGAGCTGTTTGCCAGGAAGGGTGTCGCCACCACGACCGTTCGCGAGATCGGCGACGCCGCCGGTGTGTTCTCGGGCAGCCTCTACCACTACTTCAAGTCGAAGAATGCGATAGTTGCCGAGCTCATGCGCGGCTTCATCACCGACATTCAGCTCCGCTTCGATCAGGTGGAGAAGACGGCAAACGACCCCGAGGAAGTCCTGCGCGGCTTGATCCGCGAGACGCTGGTCGTCATCGAACTACACCCGCACCCGACGGCGATCTACCAGAACGATCGGGCTTATCTTCGCGACAACGATCTCCTGCAATCCGTCGACGGGCCTTCCCGCCAAGTCCGCGAGCATTGGATGAAAGCGATTGCCGAAGGCGTCGATCAGGGAATCTTCCGCAAAGACGTGGCACCGGAAATTTTCTATCGATCGGTACGAGACACCTTGTGGTCGACAACGCATTGGCCGGATCGCCAGAAGTACACCACCGACGAGTTCGCGGATCTGATGATCACGCTCTTCCTCTCGGGATTCAGGGTCGCCTGACCAGATCCGGCAAATCCAGATGTTTCGGGGTTCGTCCCTGCGGCAACAGGATCGACACCGCGAACACGACCACCGCGCAGCCCGCGCACACCAGGTAGGCGACGGAGAATCCGGTCCACGACGTGGAATGTTCCGAACCGCTGATCACGAATGCAGCGAGAATGGTTGCCACCGTCGCACTGCAGATCGTGCTTCCGGACGTCCGCAGAAGTGAGTTCACCCCGTTGGCAGCCGCCAGTCGCTGACGAGGTACGGCAACCAGAATCAGCAGCGAGAGCGTGCTGTACACGATGGCAGTCCCGACCGCTGTGATACCCAGTGCTGCAACCACTCCCCACAGCGGCTTACCGGCAACGGCGTGAATCCCGTACCCGCCGGCGAGGAACACGGCGCCGGTCAACATCGCGGTCCGTGAACCGAAGCGGTCGGTGATACGCACCGCAACCGGTGAGAACAGCACCATCGCGATACTCGCCGGAATCTGGCAGAGCGCTGCCGCGATGATCGACAGGCCGTACCCGGCACCCGGCCCCTTCATCCCCTGCAGCAGTTGTGTCGTGATCAGCGTGTTCCCGAAAAACGCGAACCCGACCAGCAGAGCCGCCAGATGCGGGATCAACACCGCACGTTTCACGAGAGCACGGACGTCGACCAGCGGATTGACGTTGCGCCGCTGTTGAATTACCCAGAGCGTGAACAGCACCGCCGACGCGGCCAGCATGGAGATCACCGCTCCACTGGTCCACCCCCAACTCGACCCCTGAGTGATCGGCACAAGCAGAGCAATCATCGCGGCGCTCAGACCAACCGCCCCGACGCCGTCGAATCTTCCCGACGGATTCGGCTCGGACTCTCGAATGAACAGCACCGCAGCAAGAGTCACGGACAGCCCGATGGCGGTGGTTACCCAGAACAGGACGTGCCAGTTCGAGTACTGCGCGATCATCGCGGAAAACGGTATGCCCAAAGCGGTTCCGACGCCGAGCGTCGAACTCATCATGGCCACTGCGCCGTTGACCTTGTTGCGTGGCAATTCGTCACGGAGCATGGAGATTCCGATGGGGATGACTGCCGACCCGGCCCCCTGCAACGCTCTCGCGAAGATGAGGACAGCGATGTCCGACGACAGCGCACACAACATCGAGCCGAGAGTCATCATCGAGAAAGCAACCAGAAGCATCTTCTTCTTGCCGAACATGTCGGCGAGTCGACCGAAGATGGGAGTGACGACAGCGCCGACCAGCAGCGTGACGGTCACCAGCCAGGACACGGCCGTGCGTCCAGCGCCTGTGAAGTGCGGCAACTCCGGCAGCAGTGGAACGATGACCGTCTGCAGAACAGCCTGGAACACTGCGGCGGCGACAACGATGGGGAACAGGAAGCGGGAGCGCGGCTGCGCGAGTCCCGCGTCGGAGGTGGTGACTGCAGGCGTGCCCGGCGGACGGTCGAGCGTCGTCACCCCACACCGCCTGTTCTCACTAGGTAAATATCCGTTCACCTACATTAGGTGAACGGATATTTACCTAGCAAGAATTGTGACGCCGCTCACCCGTCGAGCAGCTTTTGCACCAGCGGTGCATACAGCGCAACCACCTCGTCCTGGGTGCCGGTGGCATGGCCGGCCATCATCCGTCGGCGCATGATCGCCACTCCGACCACCATCGACATCGCCAGTTCCGCGCGCAATCTCGCGTCGGGGCCGGACAGGCGAGCGGCGAGGGTGTCGATCATCTGCGTCGAATAGTTCTCGCGCAGCTTGCGGTTGCTCTCTTCACTGACGCCGCTCATGAACAACAAGCTCATGGACAGCGGCTTGTACGACTCCAACGGCTTGGTGAACAGCGAGACCATGCGCTCGCCGAGCGAGTCGTTCGGGGCATCGAAGACCGTGACCGCCGCTGCCCGGAAGTCGACCAACTCGTCGTACAACTGCTCTTTGGAACCGAAGTACTTGATGATCAGCGGTGCGCTGACGCCTGCGTCTTCGGCGATGTCCTTGAGCGTGATTTCGCGGTAGGGCCGAGTCGCGAATGCTTTCCCGGCCGACGCGATGATCTGCGCACGCGTCTGCTCGGACGTACGACGCACCTGCTGACCTTGCTCCGTGCCGCTCATCAGGCGTTCCGCGACAATTCACGACGGCCGGACAATGCGCGACCCAGCGTCAACTCGTCTGCGAATTCGAGATCGCCACCCATCGGAAGACCCGAAGCCAACCGAGACACCGTGAGCCCCGGAATGTCTCGCATCATGCGAACGAGATAGGTAGCTGTCGCCTCACCCTCGGTGTTGGGGTCAGTGGCGATGATGACCTCGGACACGTCGACGCCGTCCTCCTGATTTGCGATGCGAGCCAACAACTCCCGGATACGCAACTGGTCAGGCCCGATCCCCGAGAGCGGATTGAGCGCACCGCCGAGCACGTGATAGCGACCCTTGAACTCACGGGTGCGCTCGACGGCCTGAACGTCCTTCGGTTCCTCCACGACGCAGATCACCGTGCGATCGCGACGTGCGTCGGCGCAGATGCGGCACTTCTCCTGATCGGAGACAGTTCCGCACACCGTGCAGAACTGAACGCCGTCACGGATGCGCTGCAATGCATTTTTCAAACGGTCGATCTCGGGAGGCTCCACGGAGAGCAGGTGAAAAGCGATGCGTTGAGCGCTCTTCGGCCCGACTCCGGGAAGCTTCCCGAGTTCGTCGATCAGATCCTGAACCGGACCTTCGTACACGCGTTCTCGTTTCTAGAAGCCGGGGAGACCGGGAAGGCCTCCGCCGAGTCCGCCGGCCAACGGGCCGAGCTTCTCAGCAGCGACTTCCTGTGCCTTGCGCGAAGCGTCCTCGATCGCGCCGATCACCAGATCCTGCAGCGTCTCGACATCTTCGGGGTCGACGACCTTGGGATCGATCTGCAGACCGACAACCTCGCCGGTGCCCTTGACCGTGGCGACAACCAGTCCGCCACCGGCCTGACCGGTCACTTCGGCCTGAGCCATTTCCTGCTGCGCCTCCATCAATTGCTGCTGCATCTGCTGAGCCTGAGCCAACAGAGCAGACATGTCGGGTGCTCCACCTGGTTGCACGAGCGGTCCTTTCTACAGAGTTATCCCCACCAGCGTAGTCGGTGCGCGCTACCGTGAGCGGGTGCGCCGGAACCAGTCAGACACCGTAAAACCGTCAAGAGGGTCAAACATGGCATCACGTGTGTTCCGCTCCACTGCCCTGATCGCCGTGGTCGGGGCCGGGCTTCTGAGCGCTGCGTGCACGATTCCGACCGAGACTGCCGAGGCCACGACTTCGGTCGAGGTGTCTCCGCTGAGCACTGTCGCCGCTGACGTCCCCGCTGCGCTCACCGGCAAGGTCGTCTTCCTCGATCCCGGGCACAGCGGGGCGAACGACGACAGCATCAACACCCAGGTCCCCACGGGCCGCGGCGGCACCAAGAACTGCCAGACCACCGGCACCGACACCGATGCCGGGTTCCCCGAGCACACCTTCAACTGGGAAGTCGCGAGCCTGGTCAAGAGCGAACTCGAAGGCCAAGGCGCCACAGTGGTCCTGAGTCGACCGGACGACATCAGCGTCGGATCTTGCGTCGACGCACGCGCCGAAGCTGCCAATTCCTCCGGCGCCGACGTAGTGGTGAGCATTCACGCGGACGGCGCAGCAGCCGGAGCCGAGGGCTTCCACGTCTGCTACTCCGCGCCCCCGCTGAACGCGGTGCAGGCCGGCCCGTCCGTCACCTTTGCCGAAACCATGCGCGACTCACTCGTCACAGCCGGACTCACCCCGTCGACCTACATCGGTGACGACGGGCTGGCACCACGCGCCGATCTGACGGGACTCAATCTGTCGCAGCGGCCGTCGATTCTGGTCGAACTCGGCAACATGCGAAATGCCGACGAGGCAGCGCGCATGACGAGCCCGGACGGTCAGCAGGAATATGCGTCCGCCGTCACCAGCGGAGTCACCGCCTTCCTCACAACCCCCTGACCTGTCTTCTGTGGAGAAATTCCACTTGTCCACAGGTATGTCGGCACCGCCGAGGTAGCCCGCTCACCTGGATACGGTTCTGCCATGGGGCCGATACTTCAGGTAGATTTCGCTGCTCTGCAGCAACTTTCAGCTGATCTGTCTCGAATTGCGGATCAGATCTCGGGGATCGGTTCCGCCGGACCGATTTTCGAAGCCGCGGCGGCCCTGAATTCGTCCGCTGTCACGGCTGTGTCGACTGGGAATGCAGGCGTCATCGCCGACGCGTACCGGCACCTGGCTACGCAGTTGGGACTCATGGCGTCGGGAACCGCTGCCGCAGCACGTCTGTACGACGCTGCCGAGGGCGAAGTGGTGTCCGAACTGCGCGGAGCCTACTGATGCGGCCCACCGTCTCTCAGCTTCGAACGTGGTCACCGGAGAAATTGCGCACAAGCGCTTCGGAACTGATCGACATCGACCGGCAGATCGAAGTCCTCGGCAATGACGCCGGACGCAGCATCGACGCCGTCCGCGAATTCTGGCAGGGACAAGCGTCGAGCGCAGCCGCAGTGCAGTGGTCTGGCATCTCGCTTTCCTCGTCGCGGCTGTCGATTGCAGTTCGCGTAGTTGCGGATCTGTATGCCGGAGCGTCCAATACGATCGGTGCGGCGCGAAAATCAGTTCTGGACCTGGTCGAGGAGGCGACTCTCGAACACGGCTTGACGGTGTCAGACAGTGGAGCGGTATCGGCACCTGAGACGAAGCAGCCGTGGAATCTGGCCGACGCCATGCAAGATTCCGAAAACGACACGGCTGCACAGGTTTTTCAGCAGAAGATCTCCACTGCATTGACGGCACTCGACGACGAAGACAACCGGGCCGCGACTGCTCTGGGTGCGGCATTCCGAGAGATCGGATCACTCCTTGGCAATCAGCCTGATCGCCTCGACCGCACTGTCCTCGACATCCTCGACGGGAGGTCGACACTCCCCGGGACACCAACGGAGCTACACCGACTCTGGGAATCGCTCACGCCCAACGAGAAAGACGCGTTGGCGAGGTGGGATCCGTCCATCGGTAGCCGGGACGGCCTTCCCGCTCTGGACCGGGACTACTACAACCGGCGGTACCTCTCTGCGCTCGAGCAGTTACCGGATCGAACGGTAGCTGCCGGATACACGGCCGTGCGCGGCGAACTTCGACCGGACACGTTCCTTCTCTCGGTCACGGATGGGCATGCCGTCGTGGCAGTCGGTAATCCCGATGCCGCCGGCAACGTCGCAACACTGGTTCCCGGAACCGGCTCCGGGCTGTCGGGCGTCGGCGGAGACCTGCAACGAACCAAGGCCATGTACGACGCGGCGGTCAGGGCGGCGCCAACGGAAGCCACATCAGTGATCCTGTGGTCCGGATACGACGCTCCCCCAGGCATTCCCGACGCAGCCTCGGATCGGTACGCCAACTCCGCAGCGCCGAGGCTCGACAGCTTCCAGGACGGGTTACGAGCCTCGCATGACGGCCCGCCTTCGCACAACGTGGTGATCGGTCATTCCTACGGCAGCACCGTCGTCGGTGCCGCGACTACCCGTGGCGCTTCTCTCGACGTCGATGAACTGGTTTTTGTCGCAAGCCCCGGCGTCGATGCCGAGCGCGTGAACGAACTGAGCCTGGACGGCGTCGACTCGGACGAGGTGGCTCACCATGTTCATTCGACGACGGCCTTCTGGGATCCGGTCCAATTGATCCCCAAGATCCTCGGAGTCCACGGGTTCGACCCGTCGGATCCGGAATTCGGCGCGCAGGTATTCACCGGATCTCCCGGGGAGCCTGGGTTCGGAGTTCACAGCGATTACTGGGAAAGCGGAAACCCCGCACTCACCGAATTCGGACGGATCATTACCGGCCCGTGAAAGAAGGCG
Source organism: Rhodococcus sp. NJ-530 (assembly GCF_003860625.1). NCBI lineage: Bacteria > Bacillati > Actinomycetota > Actinomycetes > Mycobacteriales > Nocardiaceae > Rhodococcus > Rhodococcus sp. NJ-530. The sequence continues at coordinate 444,108 of NZ_CP034152.1, read as the reverse complement.
CCGTACCGGTGAAGGTACGACGCCATCTCGGTGATGCAGGATCGGTTAGACGAGTTCGCGCTTGAGGTTGTCCAGGACCTGGGCCTGGATGCGCTGCAGACCCTTCGGAGCGAACGTGCGCTCGAAGAAGCCGCCGATACCGGTGGCACCCTGCCACTGGGTGAGCGTCGTCACCGTCGTTCCGGTGCCGTTGGGGGCAACGGTCCAGGTGGTGACGAGGCTGGAGTTCGCGTCCTTCTCGGTGATGACGTTGCCGTCGACCGTCACTGTCGCCTTGACGTTGCGCGAGCGCTTTTCCGTCGCCTTGAGCGTCCACTGCGCGACGGTTCCGTCACCCTGGCCACCTTCGACGACCTTGTAGTCGAGGTACTGCTCGGACAGGATTCGCGGGCGAACCGTCTCGTAGTCCGAGAGCGCCGCGAGCACCTTGTCGGGTGCTGCTGTGACGACTGTCGAACTCATTGCATTGACCTGACCCATATGCCCTACGTCTCCTTGCTCGACCAACGCGGCTCGATACCGCGAATGACTACCCGAATCCGCACCTCGAACTGCGCAGATATTCCTTTCCATACTGCCTGCTGCGCCCGGGTATCTCGACCATCTACCCATTCCGTGTGAGCTGGTTCACCACTCGGAGCATTTACCGAGTTCGATTGCAACAACTCGATCAAATTCGGGCATTAATACCCCTCCGGATAGCTTGCACACGCAACTACCGATAGCGTCAGGGTGTGACTCTCTCGTTCAATGGGGTAGTTCAGAAGTTAGATCGAATCCGGACAAAGCAAGGCCCGGGTTCCGATGCTGCGCGTGAAATGGGGTTCGAGCAGCACAGAGAAGGCGTCGAACGCCTACTCGCGTCATACCGCGCCATTCCCGCCGATGCTTCTGTACGCCTGGCAAAGAAGACATCCAATCTGTTCCGCGCTCGCGCCAAGACGTCGGCCCCCGGCCTCGACGTCAGCGGTCTGGCAGGTGTCATCGCCGTCGATGCGCAGGCGCGCACAGCCGACGTCGCCGGCATGTGCACGTACGAGGACCTCGTCGACGCGACGCTGCCCTACGGGCTGGCGCCCCTGGTCGTGCCTCAACTCAAGACCATCACCCTGGGCGGTGCGGTGACCGGCCTGGGCATCGAGTCCACCTCGTTCCGCAACGGCCTGCCGCACGAGTCGGTACTCGAAATCGACGTACTGACCGGAAGCGGCGAGATCATCACCGCAACACCGGACGGCGAACACGCCGAACTGTTCTTCGGTTTCCCCAATTCCTACGGCACCCTTGGCTATTCGACGCGATTGAAGATCGCACTCGAACCCGTCAAGAAGTACGTCGCCTTGCGCCACGTGCGCTTCGATTCGTTGAAGAAACTCGAAGAAACGATGGATCGCATCGTCACCGAACGCGAGTACGACGGGATCGCCGTCGACTATCTCGACGGGGTGGTCTTCACCGATTCCGAGAGCTACCTCACACTCGGCGTGCAAACCGACGAGGAAGGCCCAGTCAGCGATTACACCGACCAAGACATCTTCTACCGGTCGATCCAGCATTCGTCACTCACCCAGCCCAAGACGGATCGCTTGACCATTCGCGACTACCTGTGGCGCTGGGACACCGACTGGTTCTGGTGCTCACGAGCTTTCGGTGCACAGAACCCGAAGATCCGGCGCTTCTGGCCCAAGCAGTACCTGCGCAGCAGCTTCTACTGGAAGCTGATCGCCCTCGACCACAAGTACGACATCGGAGATCGCCTCGAAAAGCGCAAGGGCAAGCCCCCGCGCGAACGCGTCGTCCAGGACGTCGAGGTACCCATCGAACGAACCGCGGACTTCGTCTCGTGGTTCCTCGAGGAAATCCCGATCGAACCACTGTGGTTGTGCCCGTTGCGTCTTCGCGAGCCAAGCCCTGCCGCCGCTTCTGCATCACGGCCGTGGCCCCTCTACCCCTCGAACCCAAGCGCACCTACGTCAACATCGGCTTCTGGTCTTCGGTGCCGATCGTTCCCGGTGAGCGCGAGGGGGCAGCAAATCGACTGATCGAAGAAAAGGTCAGCGATTTCGACGGACACAAATCGCTCTACTCCGACTCCTACTACTCGAAGGAAGACTTCGAGGAGCTGTACTACGGCGGCGACCGGTACATCGGACTCAAGGAACGCTACGACCCGAAATCCCGTTTATTGGATCTATTCTCTAAGGCGGTGCAACGTAAATGACCACGTTCAAAGACTCCAAAAGCCAGGACAAGCTCTCTATTGCCGAGATTCTCGAGACGCTTTCCGACGGCATGCTGCCGCTTCGATTCACCGCGTACGACGGCAGCACCGCCGGCCCCGAAGATGCCGACTACGGACTGCACCTCAAGTCGACTCGCGGAACCACTTATCTCGCAACAGCTCCCGGTGACCTCGGCATGGCCCGCGCGTACGTCTCCGGCGATCTCGAAGCCGAGGGCGTCCACCCCGGTGATCCGTACGAGATCCTGCGCATCATGGGTGACGAACTCCACCTCAAGCGCCCGTCCGCACTGACGCTCGCCAGCATCACGCGCTCCCTGGGCTGGGATCTGTTGCGGCCCATCGCCCCGCCGCCCCAGGAACATCTCCCTCGCTGGCGTCGCGTCGCAGAAGGACTGCGTCACTCCAAGACTCGTGACGCCGAAGTCATCCATCACCACTACGACGTCTCCAACACCTTCTACGAGTACGTCCTCGGCCCGTCCATGACGTACACCTGTGCCGCTTACGACAATGCGGAACAGACGCTCGAAGAAGCCCAGGAGAACAAGTACCGCCTGGTGTTCGAGAAGCTCGGACTCCAGAAGGGTGATCGACTTCTCGACATCGGCTGTGGCTGGGGCTCGATGGTCCGCTACGCGGCCAGGCGCGGCGTCAAGGTGATCGGCGTGACTCTCTCACGCGAGCAAGCGGATTGGGCACAGAAGGCCATCGAGGACGAGGGCCTCGCCGATCTCGCCCAGGTCCGTTTCTCCGACTACCGCGACGTGGCCGAGACCGGATTCGACGCAGTGTCCTCCATCGGCCTGACCGAGCACATCGGCGTCGGAAACTACCCGGCGTACTTCGAGTTCCTCAAGGGCAAGCTGCGTGAGGGTGGGCGTCTGCTCAACCACTGCATCACCCGTCCGGACAACCGAAGCAGCGCCAAGGCAGGCGGATTCATCGACCGGTACGTCTTCCCCGACGGGGAGCTCACCGGTTCGGGTCGCATCATCTCCGAAATCCAGAACGTCGGCCTCGAGGTGCGTCACGAAGAGAACCTTCGCGAGCATTACGCACTGACGCTCGCCGGATGGTGCCAGAATCTCGTCGACAACTGGGACGCGTGCGTCGCCGAGGTCGGCGAAGGAACCGCCCGCGTCTGGGGCCTGTACATGGCCGGCTCACGACTCGGGTTCGAGCGCAATGTCGTTCAGCTGCACCAGGTTCTGGCCGTCAAGCTAGGCCCCAAGGGTGAGGCGCATGTGCCGCTTCGCCCGTGGTGGAAGGCCTAGGGGCAAAGCCCCTGTGCGCCTTTTTGGTAGTCGGCACTACCAAAAAGGCGCACAGGTGCCGCAGGCACCCGACTGCGTCCTCACCCAACCTCCCCGCCGCAAGACCGTCTCCACCTCGTGCGCAACCTGGCACGGGGTCTTCACCACCTCGTCGAATCCGTAGACCAACCGCGGACGACCTGCCAGCTCTGCCGCATTGTCACGGCGGCGATCACGAAATGCCACCTCGGCCATGGAATGCGCCCACCGACCGTCGAGACGCACGATCAGCGGCACACCGAATTCGCTGTAGTCGCAATCCTCGTACAGCGTGCGGCCGTCGACGCGGACCGGAGACTGGCGTCTGGCCGACGGCAACCCGTGCGCCTGCTCCACGTCGACCGCATAGTGGTATTCGAGCGTTGACTGCACCCCGTCTGCCAGGAGGCGTACCGCATCGGAAAGCGCACCCTTGAATCGATGTGGTGTTCGTTCGTCAATCCGACGACGCACATCGTTCAACGGAATTCGCGCATTTGTCACTGTGGTGATGAGTGAAACGTAGGCGCTTCGCGCTGTGGATTCGGCGGTCGCAAGATCAATCGCGGTATCCGCCCGCGACGTTCGAGGTATGACTGACGGCACGCCGATGTATCGGTGGGCTCGGGATCGGTGGACGACTACCCCGGGGTGAACCACGCCACCCACTCTGACAAGTGCACCCGACGTTCGCGCTGGAACTCGGCGGATTGTCGCGGACTGACAGCGAGCCGACTTGCCGTAGGGCACGGTGACATGGACTGGCTTGTCTGCGTCGATGCGACGCATTCCCCATTCCTCAGCTGCAGTGTCGTGGCTCAGAATCGCTTGCGGGCCACCATAAAGCCAAGCGGCGTTCAAGATCATTTCTCTGGTGAGCGGGCCAGCGGTCACTGCATACACGCCTTGTAGAACGCGCTGCCATTCGCCGCGGTCCAGAAAGTTCCGCAGCATCCCTCGGTTGTATCCGAATGACGAGAGTTGCTGTTGCCGTACCAGACCGGATTGCGCATCGAGAATCCGGAGAAACTCGCTTCCACCATGAGACGTAGTCATGGCACCAAGCGTCAGGCCGAACTCCGACAGGACTGACGCGAAATTCGCTGTCGGAGTTCGTCTGTGGATAACTCACAGGCTGGGGATGAACCCCTGTGCGCCTTTTTGGTAGCCGTAACTACCAAAAAGGCGCACGGGGGCTATGCCCCTAGCGAAGCCGGCGGGGTGAACCGCGGGCCGTACTGCGCAGCGAGTTCCTTTGCGCGAGCGACGAAGCCGGCCGTGCCGCCCTCGTAACCGACGATGAACTGGTGAACGCCACCGGTCCAGGCCGGGAATCCGATACCCATGATGGAGCCGATGTTGGCGTCCGCCGTGGTGATCAGGACGTTCTCGTCGAAGCACTTCTGCGTCTCGATCGCCTCGATGAACAGCATGCGGTCGATGAGGTCCTGGATCGGAGCATCGGAGGTTCCGGAGTTGAAGTTCTCGCGGAGTCCGGACCACAGGCCGGTGCGCTTGCCCTCGGCGTAATCGTAGAAGCCGGCTCCACCGAGCTTGCCCTTACGATCGAACTTCTCGACGAGGGTGTTGATGACCTCGCCGGCCGGATCTGCCGGCAGTTCCTTGCCCTCGGCCTTGGCGGCGTCGGCAGATTCCTTGCGGATCTTCTGCATGAGGGTGAGGTTGAGCTCATCCGAAAGCTGAAGCGGCGCAGCCGGGTAACCGGCCTGCATACCGGCCTGCTCGATGGTGGCGGGCTCGACACCCTCGGCGAGCATGCCGATGGCCTCGTTGATGAAGGTTCCGATGACACGCGAGGTGAAGAAGCCACGCGAGTCGTTGACCACGATCGGCGTCTTGCGGATCGCCTGGACGTAGTCGAACACGCGAGCCAGAGTCTCGTCGGAGGTCTTCTCACCGCGGATGATCTCCACCAGCGGCATCTTGTCGACGGGCGAGAAGAAGTGGATGCCGATGAAGTCTTCCTGACGCTTCACGCCGGTGGCGAGACCCGTGATGGGCAGCGTCGAGGTGTTCGAGCCCAGCAGCGCCTTGGGATCGACGATGTCCTCGATCTCCTGGAACACCTTGTGCTTGAGTTCCTGGCTCTCGAAGACTGCTTCGATGACGAAGTCGACGCCGGCGAAATCTGCCGGGTCAGCCGTCGGGGTGATCTTGGCGAGGAGTGCGTCGGACTTCTCCTGCGTGGTCTTGCCGCGCGAGAGCGCCTTGGCCTCAATGCCTTCGGCGTACGCCTTGCCCTTGTTGGCAGCCTCGATGCTGACGTCCTTGAGGACGACGTCGAAGCCGGCCTTCGCGGAGACGTACGCGATGCCCGCGCCCATCATGCCTGCGCCGAGGACGCCGACCTTCTTGATGGTGGACTTCTCGATGCCTGCCGGACGTGAACCGCCGCCGTTGATCGACTGCAGGTCGAAGAAGAACGCCTGGATCATGTTCTTCGCGACGCGGCCGGTCACCAGCGAGGTGAAGTAGCGAGCCTCGATGAGCAGCGCGTTGTCGATGTCGACCTGCGAACCCTCGACGGCTGCGGCCATGATGGCGCGCGGAGCCGGCATCGGAGCGCCCTTGAGCTGCTTACGCAGGTTCGCGGGGAACGCCGGAAGGTTGGCAGCGAATGCCGGAGTGGACGGAGTTCCGCCAGGGATCTTGTAGCCCTTGACATCCCACGGCTGAACGCCGCCTTCGGGGTTGGCCTTGATCCATGCCTTCGCAGCCGGAACCAGTTCTTCTACCGAGCCGACGACCTCGTCGATGAGGCCGACTTCCTTGGCCTGAACGGGTCCACGCTGCTGCCCCTGGAGCAGGACGCCCATGAGCGCGTTCTGCAGGCCGAGCATCCGCACGGTACGCACGACGCCGCCGCCGCCGGGCAGCAGGCCGAGGGTGACCTCGGGCAGGCCGATCTTGACGCCCTTGACGTCTGCCGCGATGCGGTGGTGGGTCGCGAGAGCGATCTCGAGGCCACCGCCGAGCGCCGCACCGTTGATGGCGGCGACGACCGGCTTGCCGAGAGTTTCGAGACGACGCAGGTCTGCCTTGATCTCGACGCTGTGGTTGTAGATCTCCTCGGCCTGCTCGGGGCCGACCTTGATCATGTTCTTGAGGTCGCCACCGGCGAAGAAGGTCTTCTTGCCGGAAGTGATGACGGCACCGGTGATGGAGTCCTTCTCGGCGACCAGACGGTCGACGGTGGCCTTCATCGACGCGATGTACGCGTCGTTCATGGTGTTTGCGCCCTGGTTGGGATCGTTGATGGTGAGCACGACGATGCCGTCGGCGTCCTGGTCCCAGTTGATGATGTTCTGATCAGTCACTTTGCTTGACTCCTGGTAAGCCTCGTTGGAAGGACGGACGCCGCGTCAGACGCGCTCGATGATGGTGGCAACGCCCATACCGCCGCCGATGCACAGGGTGATGAGGGCGCGCTTGCCGCCACGACGCTCGAGCTCGTCGACCATCGTTCCGGTGATCATCGCGCCGGTTGCACCGAGCGGGTGACCCATGGCGATCGCGCCACCGTTGACGTTGAGCTTCTCGTCCGGGATGTTCAGGTCCTTCTGGAACTTCAGGACGACGGAAGCGAATGCCTCGTTGATCTCGAAGAGGTCGATGTCGTCGACCGTCAGGCCGGCAGCTGCCAGAACCTTCTTCGACGCCGGCGTCGGGCCGGTGAGCATGATGGTGGAGTCGGCGCCGCTGGTGGCGGTGGCGACGACGCGAGCGCGCGGCGTCAGACCCATGTCCTTGCCGGCCTGCTCGCTACCGACGAGCACGAGGGCAGCGCCGTCGACGATTCCCGAGCTGTTGCCGCCGTGGTGAACGTGGTTGATCTTCTCGACCCAGTGGTACTTCTGCAGCGACACGGCGTCGAATCCGCCGATTTCACCGATCACACCGAACGCGGGAGCCAAGCCGGCGAGGTTCTCTGCCGTGGTGCCCGGACGCATGTGCTCGTCGTTGTCGAGGATGGTGATGCCGTTGATGTCCTTGACCGGCACTACCGACTTGGCGAAGTATCCGCCGGTCCACGCCTTGGCGGCGAGGTCCTGCGAGCGCACGGCGTATGCGTCGACGTCGTCACGCGAGAAGCCCTCGATGGTGGCGATGAGGTCTGCGCCGACGCCCTGCGGCACGAAGTAGTTGTCGTAGTTGGTGGCGGGGTCGAGTGCCCACGGTCCACCGTCGGATCCCATCGGAACGCGGGACATCGACTCGACGCCACCGGCGATCACCAGTTCGTCCCAGCCGGACCGAACCTTCTGAGCAGCCATGTTCACGGCCTCGAGGCCGGAAGCGCAGAAACGGTTGAGCTGAACGCCGCCGACGGTGTCGGGCAGTCCCGCATCGTTGACTGCAACGCGGGCGATGTCCATTCCCTGATCGCCAACGGGGGTGACGACGCCCAGGATGAGGTCGGAGATCCGGTCCTCGTCGAGGTCGGGAAAGCGCACGCGCAGTTCCTGGATCAGACCCGTGACCAGCGAGATCGGCTTGACCGAGTGCAACGACCCGGTCTTCTTGCCGCGGCCTCGCGGGGTACGGATGGCTTCATAAATGAATGCCTCTGTGGTCACTGTGAGGTGTTCCTTCCGTGTAATTCGTCGAACCGGTCTGCAGATCGTCCGCGCCACCTTCGGTGGTGGCGCATGGCCGAGGTACAGACCTCAGCCCTTTCACTGTAGAACGTGTTCCAAATTCATGGGAAGGACCGAAGCGATCCTGCTAGGTGACCGAGGTGATCAGGTGCGCGAACGCCTGCCCGCTTCGGTTCATTTCGGGTGCGCCCCCGGAAGCACTCACGGCACGATGCGATACGGCAACATCATGTCGTGATCTTCGTGATCGAGTAGATGGCAATGCCACACATATCCCTGGAGTCGACCAGAATCAGCCATATCGTGGCGCCCGCCGCCCGTCATCCCACCGCCCGTCATCCCACTGCCCGTCATCCCACCGCTCGGAAGACGATCGAACATCGCGTCGGGATCGAAACCCAGCTCATCCGCGGTGGGGAATCGCACGATGATCCGGGTGACGGTGCCGCCGTCCACCCTGACGGTGTCCTTCATTCCCGCTTCCCACGGCGCCGGCGCGATCATCGGCCCCGCCTCGAACCCTTCGGGCGACGGAGTCCACTTGTTGCCGATCACCGGCTGCGGATGTCGGATCAAGTACTCCAGCGTCCGCATCGGTGTTCTGCCGAGAATCCGGAAATTCACCAGGTGCAGGTGTATCGGATGCGGGTCCGGCGTGGTGTTGACGATGTTCCACTGCTCGACGGTGCCTTGCCGCGGCCTCTCGACGTCCGTGGTGCTGAACGTCAGGTTGTTCAGCGTCATCTGAGCCGGTGGATTCCGCAGTTCCAGTTGCTGGCTCACCGTCACCGTGCGAATTACCGTCGGCTGCTCCAACGGGGCGAGAACGTCACGTTGCCGGCGCCCACCGCGCAGTTGCGACGGAACACCACCGGTGAATCCGCGCCTGGCGTCACCGCGGAACCGGCAGAACAGCGGCATCGTCACTTCACCGATGACAGCGGCGGGTAGCGGGGGCGCCTCGTCGTTGCGAAGCTCCACCGTCGAACCCTCCGACAGTCCGGTGAAATCGACGAGGAGGTCGTACCGCTCCCCCGGTGCGCAGCGGAAGGCATTGACCGCGACGGGCGCGTCGAGCATTCCGGCGTCGTTGCCGATGACCCAGAACGTCATCATGTTCGAGAAGTGAAGATTCCACACACTTGCCGACGACGCATTGACGATGCGGAAGCGGTAAAGGCCCCGAGCCACAGCCAGTTCCGGCCACACCTTGCCGTTGACCAAGCCGACGTCGCCCACCGCGCCGCCTTCCCACGATCCTTCCGGGATCAAGATGGTGGATCGGCCGTTCTGGGCGCCTGTCGGCGTGAAGATCTTCTCCTGCAGGATCAACGGGATCTCGAATTCCTCGGCCGGCAACCCCAACGGATTTCCCAGTTTGCCGGTGTCGAATTCATCCCTGATCAGATAGTTGCCGATCAGACCGGCGTAGACGTTGAGCCGGGTGATGCCCATCGCGTGATCGTGATACCAGAGGTGGGCGGCTTCCTGACCGTGCAAAAAGTGATGCATCGCAGCCTGTCCCGGCATCACCAGCAGCTCCGGATGGCCGTCGCTCTCAGGTGAAGTGACTCCTCCGTGCAAGTGCAACGACGTCGGCGGGTTAGCGCGAAAGTCTGCCTGCATTCCATGCAGCGTCATATCCATGTCCGCTGCCAACGGATGTCCGGTCAGATCGTTCTCGAACGTCAACATGATCGGCTCGCCGGAATGCGCCTCGACGGTAGGGCCCAGATAACCGCCACCGATCTCTCCGCTGCGGTACGACAGTGCTGGGGACGAGGGAAAATCCCGATGAAAGGCATGTTGCCCCACTTGCGCTGTCAGTGTGATCTCGTTTCCGGAAAGCGTTGACAACGAATGTAGTTCGTCACAGAACGGCTCGAACTCCGGCGAATGAAAAATCAACGGAGACTCGATATCCACACTCCCCGCCGGAGCAGCACCTGCCTTTGCACCCAAAGCAACAGCCGCTGTGCCGACTACCGACCCTTTCAGAACCGATCTTCTGGAAACCCCGATACCCATACATTCCCCTCCCCATCGAAACGGGTTGCGTTCTCCCGCAAGGAAAACGCAACCCGTCTCTCCACTTCGATCTCGGAAAATCCCCCGCCTACTTTCCGTCGATCGCCTCCAGCACCGAATCGATCAGCGACTGTGGAAGTTTCGACGGCGGAGAGATTTCCAGTTCTCCCGGAGCGCCCGGCATCGTCCAGACAGTTCTGTGCCGAGCGATCGCGAGCTTCTCCCGTGATCCGTCCTCATTGACCTTGAAGTACTCGAACTCGAGGTCGATCCCCCTCTCGTAGAGGGCAGACAAGGACATCGTGACCAGGACGTCGTCGAACGGCATGACCTCGCGCAGATGCTCAACCCTGGTGTGCACACAACGAAGTTCCCCGAGAGCGCCTCTGGCCGCCATGGCCTCACGCTGAGAACGGACCAGGAACTTGTCCCGAACCCTCGACTGCCAGATGTAATAGTTGCCGAAGTAGATGTTGCCCACGACGTTTCCGTCCTGCAACGTCGTCGAGAACACCTCGGATTCGAGCAGGTACGGATTGCGCGGCACCATCGGAGCCGAGCGGATCACGGAACCACGATCGACGTTCTTCGGTTCGGTGGGAACAGCGATGTTCTTCGTCCCCGTCGGAATCGTCATCGGCTCGATGAAATCGTGGAAGTACTGCGGCATCGGCCGTGCCGCCACCACACCGTGGGAGAGGATTTCCACCCACGTCGTCTGCATCGCACTCCACCCGATGTGAGTGCGCGTCTCGCCGTCGACCCGGCACCATTCGACATGCAGATTGGTGGTTGCCCGATCCGGACCGGTGAGCTCGGTGATCCAGATCGTCCCCTCGACAATGTCGTCGGTGTACAGGTTCGCATCGATGAACACCTCGGAGTTGTTGGTCACCATGCCCCAACGACCCGTCGCCATGTCCTCCACGATCTGCTTCGAGATCGGTCCGGTTCCCCTCTCTCGCAAAGCGCCCAACCACAGCGCGAAGCTCGCGAACCCCACTGATCCACCGACGTTGCACGCGTCCCGGAACCCGACGGGGAACCGGATCGACACCGCCGGATAGCCACTCCGGGCCACCACATGCACGTCGGAGCCGTAGGCCATCGGATCGAACTGCGCGAGAGACTTCGCCGACAACGGTCCGGAGTCGAACTGCGGTGCCGGGTCCTGCGCCGGTTCCTCCGCATCCTCCTCATGAGTCACAAACGCGAGAATCCGCTCCTCGTTGTCCGTCAACAGAGCTGGAAAAGTCAGAACCACCACGCTTCCCTCTGCGCCGCCGCGGAAGGTCACTGCGTCGTCCTCCCTGGCGCCCATCGCCAGAGAAACCGACATCTGCCCCGTGGCCTTTCGGATCGCCTCGGCCGCCGCCCACAGCCTGGTTCCCGCACGATCGAGTGATTCGCCGCCTGCGATCAACTCGTCCAGCAGCGGAATCCGCGCCGAACCCAGAAGCGCCTTCCACTGCACGGCGGTTCGGGAGCGAATCGGTTCGATGTCACACCCCTGAGGCCAGTCGCCGGCCGAACTGAGTGACTTGCTGCCGTCGTGCGAGAGCGAGACATCCACAGAGGGCGGAATATCACCGACGACGACGGGCTTTCCGGTTTCCTGCCATTCGATGGCAAAGGCATTACTCATTTGATCACCACATCCTCATCGAGATGAATGTTCACGGCCGCCTCGGCGATCGGTTTCTCCTGCTCGTGGCGTTCCGACTTGGTCAACTCGTGAATCCCCGGGGTATGCGCGACCACAACCCGCGGGCTCTTCACTCCCAACGCCCGGCTGTGTTGCGCGAGCTTGTCGAGAATGATCTGTGCGTCGCGCGCAGTCGGATCCGCGATTTCCTCAGCCGTAGGACGGCTTTCGTCGTGGGAGAGAATCTGGGAGCGATATCCCTCGAGCTGCATCACCACTCGTCCGTCCTTCACCACCGCCACGTCGGCTTGCATGTGGGTCTCTGTCTGCACCTTGTCGTAGGCGTACGCGGTGAACGAACGAGCCTCGAATCGTCCGTCGTACATGTCGATTCGCGCAATGTTGACCGGAAGGCAGATCTCCCGCGGAACCATGATCTGACCCGATTGGAGCAGGGAATCGAGGAAGTAGGGATCACCGAGGAGGTGCTGCTTACGGTCGGCTCGCGAAATAGCGCTGAAGAGAATGTGCTCGGAATCGAGGCTCGAGATCTCTTCGAGTCGGCGGAAATCTCCCTCCTGGAACAGCAACCACGAGTAGAGATCGTCCAACGGATCGATGTCGAGCACCGGTCGCGGCAACTCCTTCTCGAACTCCGGCAGTGTTTCGTCCAGTCCGAAGATGAAGTCGGCCGAGAAATGGGGCCGCCCGTACCCGGTCCGTTCGGTGCCGATCGTGACATGCACCCGCGTTCCTGCGGCATCACGATCCTGCTCCACGACGCTTGCCTTGATCTCGACTCTGGTGCCCTCGACGGTGTCGACGACGATCGGTCGATCCAGTTTGATGTCGTCGATGCGGACGCGGCCCAGAGTCACGCGTCCGGTGACATAGGCCGCCGCCTGCGACATCGCCTCGAGCCCGAACACCGTCGGAAGCAGCGCCGATCCCTTCCAGACATGGTCGAGGACAAAAGGATCTGCCGAGGTGGACAACGTCGTCCGGGTAACCAGTTCTACCTGCGGCTCGAAGGTCACCACTTGGTCGATGTAGCGCGACACCGCCGGCAGAGCCGGTGCTGCCGGTGCCCAGGTGTCGAGACCGCCGAGTCGACTGGTCACGACGATACGACTCGCCTCGGGTCCGCTGTCGACCAGGCGAAGGAAATGATCCACTCCCGCAGCCGTGGAAATCGGCATGACACCCATCTTCGCGAGGTGGTTGACACTGCCCATGCGGGCGCCCATGCCGGTCTCCCCCCACACGCTGTACGCGAGCGAGAACGTCCGAGTCTTCGGGTGCCCGGCGGCATACCGCACCACCATTTCGTCGAGAAGCTCGTTTCCGTATGCATACCAACTGTTTCCGGGCATACCTGTGAATCCGATGATGGAAGAGAAGCCCACGAACAGCTTCAGGTCACGATCAGCGAGCGCTTCGACAAAGTTGGCTGCGCCCAGGACCTTAGGTGCGACCTCCTTGAAAGCCGCAGCGCTGTCGACTCTCTCGAACCGCCGCGGGACATTCGCCCCCGCACCGTGGACAAACCCGGTGATCGGCCCAACCTCGACCTCGATCTGGGCGACGACGCCGGCCACCGCCGCAGCATCCGTGACGTTGCAGCGATAGTAGTGAGCGCTCAATCCGGCAGACGTGAAGTCCGCAAGAGTGGAAGCGATTTCGTCACCCGCTTGTCGCTGAGAGCTTCCGATCAGCACTAGTTCGGCGCCTGTCTTTCGGCCGAGAGCCAGAGCGCATTGCGCCATGATGCCTTTCGCGCCACCGGTCACGACCACTACATCCGAACTCCCCAACCCGCTCTCGCGGACGGTGTAGTCGCTCGAGGCGAGAACCCGCGGTTGCAGTGCCGTGCGTCCCATCTCGGTGTCGTAAGTCGCGAACACATAGGATGCAACCGAATCCAACTCGGAGACGACGGTGGTTGCCACCACCGCGTCCGCAGTCGAGCCGTCGAATCCTATGACGCGGACATCCAGTTCGGGGCGCTCGTGATGCACCGAAGCGGCAAAAGCCGCCGCACTCGATACCGGCGCCGGATTGCCCAACTCGACATCGGTGAACTGAATCACTGCCAATGTGGTTCGTGCGCCTCCGCTTTGCTGCGCCGGAACCATCTTGTACATGTGTTCGATCCCACGGCGCAAGCCGATTTCGGTGACGGAATCATCGGTCACACGCGGCATTACGGCAACCACGTGCTGTGCATTCGCAGGAGCGCCGTCGGAGAATGTGCGAATGTCGACCTGAGCACCACGCCCTCGCAGTTCGGATTCCAACCTTCCGACCAAACCGGCGTCGTCACCGATGACGACAAACGTCGTGTCCGTGAGGTCTCGGACTCCGTGCAACGCTGTCTCGCTCCGAACCTTTTCCAGGGTGTAATCGCGAACCCAGGTGAAGCTGTCGGCTGATAGACCCTTTGCCTTCACCGGCAGCGCCCGCGCAACCGGCTGCTGCTGCCCCGACTTCTCTTTCGCGGATCGATCGAGCACTTCGATGAGTTCACCCAGGCTGACGTTGACGAGTTCGGCCGGATCCAGATCACCCTGAACACCCAATCGCGTTGCCACAGTTGCTATCGCATCGGCAGCCTTGATCGAGTCCATGTTCAGGTCGTCGAGCAGGTGGAGATCCACATCGAGAGACTCCACCGGAAATCCGGTGTCCTCCGCGATTACCTCGAGCAGTATTCGCGACACGTCCGACTGCACCGAACTCGCTGCTGGAACGGCAGAACCGGGATTCGGTGATGCCGCAAGGATCAGCGATGCTGCTTCTCCGATCGTGGCATTGGCCAACTCGGCAGGGTCGAGGTCGACAACCTCGAACTGATGCGCAACCTTCGAAATAGCCTCTGCCGCACTGATCGAGTCGAGATTCAGATCATCGAGCAGACGCAGATCCGTCGTGATCGACTCGGCGGGGAATCCCGTCGTATCGGCGAGGATCCTGATCAGCTCACTTTCCACGGACCCAGCGCCCGCGTCAGCCGGCTCTTCGACTACCGGAGCCGAAACCGGCGAAGGAGCTTTCGCTGCCACGGATTCGTGGCCGTTGGTGACTGCCCGCGAAGTCGGAGCAGATGGAGAAGACGGAGAAGTCGCTCCACTGCCTACATCAGCACGAATCACGTCGACGAGGAAGGTCCCGCGTCGGCTCAGGTAATCGGCCAGCGCCGCAGCCGGATCCCCGCCGGACGTACCAAGTGCGAGCGGTTCGGGAGCAGAGGTAACCGTCAGCTTCGCCTCGGCCAGGTTCTCGATGAACACCTTCTGATCGGCAGGAACGAATTCGCGCACGAACCGGCCGTCGAAAAGTTCGTTCCATCGGACCTGAGCGCCGTGGACGTACATCGCGGCCAGTGCGACATTGAAGTCCTCGTCGCGTCCGGACTTGGACGCAACGGGGAAGCAGCGCACGCCGTCGGTCCCATTGATCGCCTTGGTGAGCCCGGTCAGCACACGGCCGGGTCCGACCTCGACGAGCAGGTCCACGTCCTGCGAGATTCCACTTACCGTCTTGACCCAGTCGACCGGTGAGACAACCTGTTTGGTGACCAATTCGCGAAGTGCCAGTGGCGTCTGTACGCGTTTCCCTTCGACGCAGGAATACACGGGGCAAGTCAGCGAATCGACTTGCTCGTCAACGGGCGCAGTGGACTTCAGCTCCCGCTCGGCCTCGTTCATCATCTCGGAGTGGAAAGCATTCGACACGGCAAGCGCCTGAGCCGACACTCCGCGCGTCTTCGCGATGGCAACCACATCGTCGACCGCGTCTTTGGTGCCCGAAACCACGGTCTGTGTAGGCGTATTCAGATTCGCGACGGTCGCGTAACCCTTTGTTTCCGCGATGATCGCCTCAGCCGTCGATCGGTCGCAGGTCAGGCTCGCCATCGCGCCGTTTCCACCACCACTGACAGCCATGGCCGCACCCTTCGCCGCAGCCAAGGTGATCAGCGTCTTCTGGTCGTAAGCTCCTGCCGCGTAGAGCGCGGTCAACTCGCCGAGACTGTGGCCGGCGACAGCACTGGGTGTGACACCCAATCGGCGGAGGTACTCGAACCAGAGCAGCGAAGCCAAAGCGACGGCAGGCTGGGTGAACTGCGTCTGGGTGAGATCCCGCTTCCACTTCGCCAATTCCGCAGCGTCAGCGCTCTTGACCGGGTTCCGCAGAATTCGAGGCGTGATCGCCTCCGCTCCAACTCCCTCCAACCAGCCGTCCGCCTGGGTCGCCAGTTCGCGTGCCCACTCGAAGCGCTCGATCAGCACGCGCGCCATCTCGAGTTGTTGGGATCCCTGTCCCGGGAACAGGAATCCGATGTCATGGTGGACGGCGTTCGAGATCGAGATCTCGTTGCTCACGACCTTCACCTGGCCGGATGCAGGAGCGGAGTTCTCGCAGATCACGGCAAGCTGACGCATGCGTTCGGCCAACTGCGCGGGACGTCCGGCCACCACTGCAGCACGGAAGGGCGCGGTCGGCGAGATCACGCGAGAGAGCTTCGCCGAAAAGTCCAGCAGCTCGGCAACACTCAACGGAACCGCCAGATCTGCAACATCCCGCGCTCGGGTCGCCAAGTCCATCGCAGAATCTGCAGAAAGTACGAAAACCTCGGTGTCCTGATACGACGCCATCATCGTGCGGACGTCTTGCGAGGGTGTCAGCTTGCTGGATGGTGCATCAGCCGATTCGATCGCGACGTGGCAGTTGATACCGCCGAAACCCATGGCTTGCGCACCGGCACGCATCTTCTCGGACGGATCTCTGATCTCACCGTTGACGAGCGGAAAGAGTGCCGGCGCTTCGGTTCCGAACGCCGGGTTCGGGTCGGTGCAACCGGCGAGCGGCGGAAGGATTCGTTGATTGACGGCCATGGTCGCCTTGATCAGCGCAAGGATGCCCGACGCCGCCTTCGTGTGCCCGATCAACGACTTCAGTGACGTCATGCCGATGCTACGAGCCTCGACGGGCCCGTCCGTCTGAGCGGCCTGCTGGACGCCGGCCAGTTCGACGGGGTCTCCGACGGGAGTACCAGTTCCGTGTCCTTCGACGAAGGCAACCTCGCTGGCCGCGAATCCCGCTCGCGAGTATGCGCGACGGATCATCTCGGCCTGAGTTTCGGCGCGGGGCTTGGTGATTCCACCCTTGCCATCGGTGGAGATGCCCCAGCCGCGAATCGTCGCGTACACGTAGTCGCCGTCCGCCCTGGCGTCCTCGAGTCGTTTCAAGGCCACGAATCCGCAACCTTCACCCGGGATGAATCCGCTTCGGCTTGCGTCGTACACGTTCATGTCGCCACGGGTCAGTGCACCCAAACGGGCGAATCCCACCAGTTCCAAAGGATCCAAGCTGACGTCGACTCCCCCTGCCAAGACGAAGTCGGCCGCGCCGGACGCCAGCTTTTCGGCTGCAGTCGCCACCGCGAGCATTCCGGACGCGCACGCACCGTCCACGACGTACCCGCCGCCGTTGAAGTCGAGATAATTGCAGATCCGGCCGGCAATCGTATTCGACAACATGCCGGCGAGAGTGTCTTCACTCGGCTCCACCAATGGGCCCTTGTAGACCTCTTCCATCGTCTCGGCGAGAGCATCGGCGACGGAACTGTCCAACTGGCGCGCTTCGGCTGCGACAGCGAGTGCGCGCTTGACGTAGGGCCAACGCAAACGCATCGACCACATCCGGGATTCTTCACCGGTGAGGGAGTTGCCGACGATTGCGGCGCTGCGTCCAGTGGGTACCGATCCTCGGCTGTAGCCCGCGTCGGTCAAAGCCCCGAGTGCTGTTTCCAGAGCCAACCAGTGTGTGAGATCTGTCGACTTGAAGGTCCGCTCCGGTATCCGGCGACCGACCCAGTCGAATTCGAAACCATCCATGAACGCGCCGCGATCGGCGTATGTCTTGTCGACGTCGTCAGGGCTCGCGCTCCAGTAGTCGTCGAGGGACATCCGTGACTCCGGAAACTTTCGGAATTGCATCCGACGCGCGAGGACGTTCTCCCAAAATCCTTGCAGATCATGTGCACCGGGGGACCACATGCTCATCCCGACTATCGCAATCGCAGGATTAGTTGAATCTTCAGTCATCTTACACTTCCTATTTTCGCGCGCATCCACGGGAGACTCAATCGACCGAAGACTAACCACGCCCTCATCGGTGTGTAAAACGCAGATTCACCTCAAGGCATAAACAAATAACAAGGGTTGTTCGGCGCAATGAACGTGTTTCAGCAATTTGACAGCAATCGAGAGTTAGCTGTAACTCGGAGTTACTTATTTGCTTCGCAACCGGTCATGCTCCTGCTTGAACATCCGTACCGGATCCCGGTTTCACGGCCGCCATTTTCTCGCGATCGGCAAATATTCAGTTGAATATGCACCGAAATGCCGCAATGCCGAATATGTGGCCAATTCGCCGAATGTCCCAAATTGGTCGATCCCCGCAAATCAAACATCCGACAACTATCAATCTGAACATTCGTGACACACCGAAATTTAACAGCAGCACTCGAATGCCCATCAGACAACGAGAAATTCCAGATATTCTTCGGCGACCATCGTCCGAATCGACGTTTCGTTACACCGGAACTGAGCGAACGAATGTGCCAGCAAACCAGCCACATACAATTCAGCTTTGCGAGGCCGAGCCGGCGCGCTTTCGAGACGCGCGCGCACAAAGGGAACGGCACTTATAACAATTCGATCACACAGTGGTGCAGCTGGATTCCGACCGCTGTTTCACGCACACGGACCGACTCGGCAACTCAGCTTTCGAGGCGGCGAGCTCCGAGGACGTCCTTGAGGAGTTCCTTTGCAACATCCTCGGGATCACGTCTGGCAGTCGGATCAGCGGGCTCCGCCGCCTCCGCAAACATCTCGTCCTCGTCCTCCGGCGTTGCAGGCGGAGGAGTTGCCTCGTAGTCGACCTCAGGAGCAGGGGCCGGTCCAGGGTCTTCCGGATAGTCGGGGGCCTCGGGCGGCGGAATGTCGTCCGAATCTCCGCGCTGGGGCTGCGGGGCCTTGGGCTGCTGCGCTGCGCGCTCCTGACTGGGGCGAGAGAAGCGGGGCGCAGCGGCAGGGCGGCTCGGAGCTTCCGTCGCCTTGGTTGCGCTCGATACTGTCGGCGCTGTAGGCGCACCTTCTTGATACTCGACCTGCCAAGTGCCACCGAACATTTCGGCAAGGACCTCGCAAATGACCGCCGCGTTGTGCGGTTGCGTCACACGAGCACCCAGGACCGGTGAGCCGTGAGCGATGACAACGACATGTCCACGCACGTCGTGAACCGTCGCAGCGGACAGCATGGCCGGAAGAACCTTGTTTCGTTCACCGACCTTGTTGCGCAAGGTGTTCCACGATTCACGGAGAGTCTCGACTGTGGGGCCTGCCGAGACCGGCGCAGCTTCGGCAACCGCCGGCTCGTCGAACTCGGGCTCGGGCTCGTAGTCGGGTTCCGGCTCGGCAAGCCCGATCAGCTCTTCCGCCTCGACAGGAGCAGTAACCGGTGGTTCAACCACAGGAGCTTCAACTATTGGAGCTTCGGCAACCGGAGCTTCAACCACCGGAGCTTCGGCAACCGGCGGTTCCACGATCTCGACAGTGGGAGTCTCGACGACGGGAACTGCCGCTACCGGAGGTTCGACGACAGGAGCCTCCACAACCGGCGGCGCCGCAGCTGGAGCAGGCGCGGCTGGTTCCGGCCGTGCCTCAGGCTCGGCCTTGCGTTGAGAGGGCCGTTGGAACTTGGAAGCAATCTCCGGTTCGAGCGGCGGCACGGTGGGTGCCGGCGTTGCTGCCGCGCGAGGAGCAGCCGCGACTCCGGCAGCCGGAATACCTTGTTCCAGGCGCTCCAGCCGCTGCAATACAGCTGACTCGGTGTCGGAGGCCGACGGCAGCAGCATTCGCGCGCACATCACTTCGAGCAGTAGCCGCGGCGCCGTCGCACCACGCATTTCGCTGAGTCCGGCATGGACAGTCTCGGCGAAGCGGGTGAGCGTGGCCGGGCCGACTCGTTGAATCTGCTCACGCATCGTGACCAGCTCCGCTTCCGGAGCGTCGACCAATCCTCGTTCGCTGGCGTCGGAAACAGCCTGCATCAAGATGAGATCACGCAGGCGCTCGAGAAGATCGAGCGCGAATCGGCGTGGATCGTGACCGGCGTCCATCACGCGATCGACAGTGCCGAACAACGCGGCCCCGTCACTGGCAGACAGGGCGTCTACTGCTTCGTCGATGAGCGCGACGTCGGTGACTCCGAGAAGAGAGAGCGCGCGCGGATACGTGACACCTTCTTCTCCTGCGCCCGCGAGCAGCTGATCGAGGACACTCAACGAGTCACGAGGGGAACCGCCGCCGGCCTTGATGACCAGTGGATACACCGCAGGCTCGACCGGTACGCCCTCCTGGGCGCAGATCTTTTCCAGGAGTCCGCGCATGGTCGACGGCGCCAACAGGCGGAACGGGTAATGGTGTGTACGCGAACGGATGGTCGGGAGAACCTTTTCCGGTTCCGTCGTCGCAAAGATGAAGATGAGGTGTTCCGGCGGCTCTTCGACGATCTTGAGCAACGCATTGAAACCCGCCGCCGTCACCATATGTGCCTCGTCGATGATGAAGACGCGGTAGCGAGAAGCAGCGGGTGCGTGGAACGCCTTGTCTCGGAGTTCTCGGGTGTCGTCGACGCCACCGTGACTTGCGGCGTCGAGTTCCGTCACATCCAGGTTGCCTGTGCCGCCCGGGCCCAGCGAAACGCACGAGTCGCACACGTTGCACGGCGTCGACGTCGGTCCCTGCTCACAGTTCAGCGAACGCGCCAGGATTCGCGCCGACGACGTCTTTCCGCAGCCGCGCGGGCCGGAAAACAGGTAGGCATGGTTGATGCGTCCGGTGTCGAGGGCCGTGCTGAGCGGTGCGGTGACATGCTCCTGCCCCACCACCTCGGCGAAGGACGCGGGTCGATACTTCCGGTACAGGGCCACGCGCAAAGACTACCGGCGACCCACGACAGGTGGTCCGGTGCGGGTGCAACGCCGACTTCTCCCGAAACATGTTCGCAACACAATCGCAGTGCGGAGGAAACCGCACGCACTCATCGTGGGTTCCGTGCACGCGGGCTGGTCCGCGTGCGTGAGGAGAAAACTGTGCCCGCCACCATCGATGCCGGAGCGACTGCCTGGTTGCTCGTCAGTACTGCACTCGTACTTCTGATGACGCCAGGACTCGCACTGTTCTACGGCGGCATGGTCCGCTCGACGGGCGTACTCAACATGATCATGATGAGTTTCGTCTCGATCGCACTCGTCACGGTTGCGTGGTTGTTCGTGGGCTACAGCCTCGTGTTCGGCGACGATCACGGTGGCATCATCGGCGGACTCGAGCACATCGGCATGGCGGGCATCGACCCGTCGACGGTGCACGGGAATGTCCCGGAAGTGTTGTTCGCAACCTTCCAATTGACGTTCGCAATCCTTACTGCAGCGCTCATCAGTGGTGCGATCGCCGACCGCGCGAAGTTCTCCGCCTGGATGATCTTCGTCCCCATCTGGTCCTTGCTCGTCTATGTCCCCGTCGCTCACTGGGTGTGGAATCCGCAGGGATGGCTCGCCCAGATGGGCGCACTCGACTACGCCGGTGGCCTCGTGGTCGAAATCGTGTCCGGAGCGTCGGGTCTGGCATTGGCACTGGTCCTCGGCCAGCGGATGGGTTTCAAGGCCGAGTCGATGCGTCCGCACAATCTGCCGTTCGTCCTGCTCGGCGTCGGCCTGCTCTGGTTCGGTTGGTTCGGATTCAACGCCGGCTCGGCCCTTGCGGCCGACGGTATGGCCTCGCAGATCTTCCTCAACACACTCGTCGCCGGTTGCACCGGACTACTCGGCTGGCTGTTCGTCGAGCAGAATCGTGACGGACACCCCACGACGTTCGGCGCAGCTTCGGGCGTCGTCGCCGGTCTGGTCGCGATCACCCCGTCGTGCGGAACGGTGAACATGTTCGGTGCGCTCGTCATCGGTCTGATCGCCGGCATCGTCTGCTCGTACGCCGTGGGATGGAAGCACAAGCTCGGCTACGACGACTCCCTCGACGTCGTCGGCGTGCACCTCGTCGGTGGAATCGTCGGCTCGTTGCTGATCGGACTCCTCGCGACGGCCGTGATGACGGGCGGTCCGGAAGGTTTGTTCTTCGGCGGTGGATTCGCGCAGTTGGGCAAGCAGTTCGTCGGCGTCGTCGTGGTCGCGCTCTATGCCTTCGGTGTGACCTACGGTCTCGGAAAGCTCATCGACAAGACCTTCGGCTTCCGCATTTCGCGTGAAGACGAGGCCCGCGGAATCGACGTTGCCCTGCACGCGGAGTCGGCCTACGAGCACGGAGTCCTCGGCCACGGTCCGATCGGCGGACAGAACCCGAGCCCGTTCCTCCAGCGTCAGCGGGAGGAACGGGAGAACCGCGAGCGGGACTGACCGCCCTCACCGGTTCGCGATTTCCTCCATCAGGATCGGAACGCCGACATTGCAGGAATGAATCCCGACGACGGTGGTCAGTTTCAGCACCTCGAGAATCTCCTTCGGGGTCACTCCCATGTCGAGCGCGGCGCGAATATGGCGTCGTACGCCGGGTGCGTACATGTGTGTGCTCGCCGCATCGACGGCTATGCACAGCAACTGGATCACCTGAGGTGACAGCACCCCGCTGTTCCAGGGCTGCATCGCTGTCTTCATGTACAGCTCGGTCCACTCGGGATCCAGCTCCGAAAGTCCGTCCCACAACGGATTCCAGCCACCCGAATCCTTCATGGCCTGGGTCACGGGAAAAGCTTCACTTGCTCGAACGTCAGTCATCGATCTCCTCAGACCATCGAAAATGCTTGATTCAGTTCACGTTTGAGAATCTTTCCGGTTGCCGTCATCGGCAGCGACGGCACGAACTCGATGCGGCGCGGATATTTGTAGGCGGCAATCTGTTCCCGCGACCATTCCACGAGATCCGATTCGGAGATCTCTTCACTCGGCTCTCGGATCACGTAGGCGACAACTTCTTCGCCGAGGCTCGTGTCCGGCACCCCGACGACGGCGACGAGTGAGACGGCTGGGTGAGTGAGCAGAACCTCTTCGATTTCGCGTGGGTAGACGTTGAATCCGCCCCGCACGATCATGTCCTTCGCGCGATCGACGATGTAGTAATTTCCGTCGGTATCGACCCGTGCCAAATCCCCGGTGCGAAACCATCCGTCGCACATGACTTCCGCCGTCGCCTCTGGTCGGTTGAAATAGCCCTTCATGACGTTGTGCCCGCGAATGGCCAACTCTCCCACTTCATCGGGGCCGGCGATCGTGTGCCAAGAGTCGTCGACAAGCCGCGCTTCGACGCCCCAGATCGGCACGCCGATCGAACCGGGCCGGGGGTCACTCTCCGGGGCACTGAACAAGGCCAGCGGAGAGGTCTCGGACAACCCGTACCCTTCGAGGATCTGAACACCGAAGCGTTCCCGGAACTGTGTCAATATTTCCACGGGAAGCGCTGCGCCACCCGAGATCGCGCACCGCATGTTCTGTGCAACGGTCTCGATATCCACCCCGGATTTCACTACCTCGTCCAGCACGCCGAGCAGTCCCCAATACATGGTCGGGACGCCCGCGAAGACCGAGATCTTTTCGCGTTCCATGATCTCGAGTGCCGCGGTCGCATCGAAGCGCGGCATCAACACCAAAGTGGCACCGACGCAGATTCCCGCATTCATGGTCACTGTCTGGCCGAACGAGTGGAACAACGGCAAAGTCAGGAGATAACGCTCATGCATGGACGGAACGCTCTCGAACAACCGGTTGGTCGACAGTGCATTCAAGACCATGTTGCAGTGAGTGAGTTCGGCGCCCTTGGGCTTTCCGGTAGTGCCGCTGGTGTAGAGAATGACCGCGGTGTCCGTCGGTTCACGAACAACCGCGGCTGCAGGCGTTTCCGTGCCGGACACGGATGCCAGTGCTTCGCCTAGAGTCTCGACTCCGAGGATCGACGACGGTGCACCCGGTTCGGCGCTGATCACGATCAGGGCCGAACAGGTCTCGCTCTGCTCGAACCCGGCGATGGCGTACTCGGCGATCGGCAATTCGGGACTTCCCTCGAAACAGAAGTACAGCTTCGCTTCCGAATCAGCCAGGTGATAGGCAATTTCGCGCCCCTTGAGCAGGATGTTCAGAGGAACGACGACGCCACCGGCCTTGAGAATCCCGTAGTAGACGATCGGGAACTCGAGAACGTTCGGGCAGGACAACGCCACCTTGTCACCTGGCTCGACACCCCGCGAGACGAGCAGATGGGCGATGCGATTCGCGTAGGCGTCGAACTGCGCATACGTCAGCCTCGCTTCCCCGAGAACCAGCGCATCCCGTTCCGGGTATCGCCGGGCCGAATCTTCCAGCAGAGCAGCAAGATCAAGCACGACTGTGTTCCTCCTGCGCCTCGGAATCCGTGGCATGAGACGAGGCGGCGCGCGACACCGACTCGAGCAGTTCCCGCACCAACGATTCCGCCCGCGGCCAATACCCGTATCCGGACGCCGGATTGAGATGTCCGACCTCACCCAGATCCAGCAACCGACTCCCCCATCCTTCAGCCAGACCCACAACTCGGCGATACCCGGCGAGCGGATCGTTCCGACTCGCCGCGACCGTGCTTGGAAACGGCAGACGCTGACGCGGTATCGGTAGCCACCCGTGACGGTCGAGATCTTCGAGAGACGGATAGGACTCGGGCAGCGGAAGTTCGAGATCCGCCGGCGTGACCAGAAGTGCGCCCGCAACCTCTCGATGATGCGCCCTCGCCCAGTGAGCAACTGTCATGACTCCGGCGCTGTGCCCGACCAGGACCACCGGCCCGCAGACACTTGTCAGCACCTCGTTCAATGCCGCAACCCGCGCATCGCGGCTGAGCTTGTCGGTCTCGAGGGGAGGAACCGTCAGAACGTTGTCGAGCCTGCGCGCGAGGTGAGTCTGCCAATGATCTTCGACATGATCCCGCAGACCGGGAACCATTACTACCGTAGTTGATTCATTCATCATGAGCTCCGAACGTCTGTTACTTCAGTGGCGCCGGGGATCTCGGGCCGATTCTGCAACGTCGCCAGCCGCCTCATCCCGGCGGGATAGGCACGCTTGCCGGCTACCAACGCGAGGGCCGCGACGACATAGACGAAGGGCGAAAGCTGTAGAGCGCCGAGAAGACCCAGGTGATCGGCGAGGATGCCGACAACGAAGGGACCGAGCGCCAGCCCGAGAAGGTTGTTGGCGACGGTGAGCGTTCCCATGGCCGACGCTCGAATCGAGTGATGGGTAAGGTTCGCGACCATAGCTGCCGTCGGCCCCGACGAACCGGCGGAGAAGAATGCACCGATACCGAGCAACACGAGTTGTGCTGTCCCCGTGCCCAACCGGAGCCCGATGCTCAGCGTCACCAACGAGATGGCGCAGTAGACGATGGCGGTGGTCCATTTTCGCGCCGAATCGTCGCGGCTGAATCTATCTGTGATGAAACCGCAGACCACCATCCCGCTTCCGACCAGGAGGACGAACACGGAAGCCGTGACGCCGGCCTTGTCCGGGGCCAGATCGTAGTAACGATTGAAGAAGCTCGGCAACCACGCCAGAAGTACTGCGGCGGTGAACATCTGGAGACCACCACCGATGTAGGCGAACAACACGGCTGGATTGGTGAACAGCGAGGACACCGGCGCACGAAAACCGTCGTGTCTCACCGCTTCCCCGGCGGCATCCGGCGCGGCCTCGACGGCGTAAGCGGTGAGCTTCTTCTCGGTGACGAGGGCACGGAAGAGCGCGACCAGAATCAGACCGAAGATTGCCATGGCGGCAAAAGACCACCGCCAACTGAACTGGACTGCGATGAACCCACCGATTGCCACACCGATGACCGAACCGAACGATCCACCGGCCATGAAGGCACCTGCAAGAGCTGCGTGCACGCGGGGCGCAAACACACTGAGGACCACGGCGATACCCACGCTGCCGTACGCCGCTTCACCGACACCGACCAGGAACCGGGCGCCCAACATCTGTTCGTAGGTCTGAGCGATTGCGCACAGCAACGTCGCGACACTCCACAACACCGCCATCAAGATCAAGCTCTTGACGCGGCCCCAGCGGTCCGCGAGCAGCGACAACGGGAACGTCAACAGCCCGACCATCAATGCCACCACGCTGCTCAGGGAGGCGAGGTGCGAATCGGAGAGATCCCAGTCCGCTTTCAGGATCGGGAAGACTGCACTGAGCACCTGCCTCGACATGTAGTCCGAGAGCAGAAGACCGAAAGCCAGGGCGAAAACGATCCACGGGTATAACTTTCGTCGTCCGCCGATTCCGAGCGCGGTGTCCACACGTGGCGTGGCGGGAGCTTGCAGTCCCATGACTCTCCTAGGAAGTACTCGAGGTAGACGGGGGGATTCGGGGGTACGAACCGTCGCGGTTCGTACCCCCGGAACTGTTGTACGAGAGGGTGTGAACTCAGGCGTGCTGCGTGAATCCCAGCTGGCCGATACGGCGGTTGGGCGCGTAACCCAGCTTCGCCAACGTCTCGTCGGTGTCGGCATACGTCTCGCCGATCCGGTAGATGTCCCGAGCTTCCTTCGCGGTAGCCACCTCGCGGCCCAATTCGCCTGCAATGCGCACCAACTGCTCGATCTGCTGCACCGACGTCATCTTCTCGCCCTTGCGGCCCCAGATGGTGTCCTCGTTGCCGCAGCGAGCGTGCAAGCCCATCGCGATGGCCATCGTGTTCACCGGCAGGACGCTACGCATCAGCGTTTCCAGCGTCAGGCACGCACCGTCGGGAACACGCTGGACGAAGTTCATCATGTTGTACGGGTTGGGTCCGTCGAAGCCGCCGCCGATTGCGACCCACGTGAGGTTGACCGGACCCGTGTAGATGCCGCGTCGGATCAACCGCTCCACCGTTTCGAGCTGCGGAATACTGGACAACTGGAAATGCGGCTGGATTCCGGCGGCCTGCAACCGGCGCAGGTGCTCTGCCACCCACTCCGGACCGGCGGGCACAGTCATTTCCCGATACGTATCGGCCAATTCCGGACGCTGCATCGACGTACCCGCGATGTCGTCGTCGGTCATCAGTTCCATGATGTTCATCTGGCTGGTATTGATCGCGATCGTCACCTGATCGGGAGCCGGCTCCAATTCCGCCAGCATGTGACGCACGTCGTCGGACAACCACTTCGCATCGGCACCTTCCCCCTCCGGGGCAAACGAAATCGACCCGCCGACCTGCAGAATCATCTCGGGAACGGCCTCACGCAAGCGACCGAGAAGCTCGTTGAACTTCGACAGACGCTTCGAGCCCTTGCCGTCGAGTTCACGCACGTGGATGTGGAGAACTGTGGCACCGGCGTTGAAACAGTCGACGGCTTGCTGGACGTGCTCGTCCATCGACAGAGGGAGGTCTTCTGCAAAATCGTCCGGCTCCCACTCCGGTCCGTAGGGAGCAACGGTGATGACAAGCTTGTCCTGGGTTTCGGGGAACAGTGAATCGTCGTGGAAATGCATAGCGTGACTCCGATCGAGTGAATGAATTTATCTTCGGGGCTGGGAAGAGAGATCAGAACGGTGCGTCGCCGATGATTCCGGCGCGCTCCATCTTTCGAACCGCGGGCCAGTAGTCCTGCACCGCGTAATGCTGTGTCGATCGGTTGTCCCAGATCGCGACGCTGTTTTCGGTCCAACGCCACCGAACCTGGTACTCGGGAATCTGAGCCTGGCTCGCCAGGTAAGTGAGCAGATTCCCGGCGCCGGGGGCGTAATCGATTCCATAGCGGACGTTCTCGGGCGTGTGATAGTTCACGAGGTGTGTGGCGAACGAATTGACGAAGAGAATCTTCTCGCCGGTCTCCGGATGTGTTCGTACCACGGGATGTTCGGCGTCGGGAAAGCGTTCCTTCAGCTGGTGCCGCTGTTCGATCGGCATCCGAGCGCCGAAGGTCGACTCGATACTGTGCCTGGCACGCAGATCCTTGATCTGCTCCTTGACCCGCGCCGGCAGATTTTCGTAGGCGAGTGCCATGTTCACCCAAATCGTGTCGCCGCCGACAGGAGGTGTTTCCACACAACGCAATACACATCCCATGGGCGGGTTAACGCGCCAGGTGGCGTCGCAGTGATATGCATTCTCGAAATGCTCCGGCGGGCTGTCCAGATCCTTGTAGATGCGGACCAGGCCCGGGTGGTCGGGGTCGCTGCCCAGAGCCGGATGATCCTCGAGTTCACCGAATCGCTGGGCAAGTTCTACGTGCTCGGCTTTGGAGAAGGTCTGGTCGCGAAAGAACAGAACCTTGTGTTCGAGCAACAATGCCTTGATTTCGGCGAAGAGTGCATCATCTCGCGCGACCTCGCCGAGATCCACCCCGGACAACTCTGCCCCGATCGAACAGGTCAATTTCTCGACGCGGATCGTATTCCTCGACGAGGGAAGGTTTTCTGTGAGCGTTGCGGTGTTGGTCATGACAATTCCTCTGGGAAGTGCTGTTTCGGTTCAGACGGAGAAGACGGAGGAACCGATACTGCGACCGGACTCCATGTCGTGGTGCGCACGCACCGCATCTTCGAGGGGGTATCGCTGGTTGATCTCGATCTTGATTCGCCCGGACTCGACGTGTGAGAACAGTTCGCCCGCCAGTTCGGCACGTTCTTCGGGATCCGCGATGTAATCGGCGAGAGCCGGACGTGTGAGGAAGAGTGATCCCTTGACTGCCAACTGCATTGCCTGAATCGGCGGAGTCGGTCCGGACGCCGTTCCGAAGCACACCAGCAGCCCCCGCCTGGCAAGGCAATCGAGAGAGATGTCGAACGTGGATTGCCCGATACTGTCGTAGACAACCGGCACGCCGACGCCCCCGGTGATCTCCTTGACACGCGCGACGACGTCCTCGCGGGTGTAGATGACGACTTCATCGCAACCGTGAGCTCGGGCAACGCTCGCCTTCTCGTCGCTCGACACCGTTCCGATCACTTTGATTCCCAACAGTTTTGCCCACTGGGTGAAGATCAGTCCAACCCCGCCCGCCGCAGCATGTAGCAACACGGTGTCTCCCGCTTTCAACGGGTAGATGCGACGCAGAAGGTAGGCGGCAGTCAGTCCTCGCATGGTCATGGCGGCCGCGGTGTCGAAGGCGATGCCGTCGGGTAGCGCGATCAGGTCGGACGACGCCATGATCCGCTCGGTGGCGTACGCACCCAGCGGACTACCGGTGTAGGTCACACGGTCCCCCACCGCAAAATCGACTACTCCCTCGCCGATCTCTTCGACCACACCGGCGCCCTCGACGCCCATCCCGGCAGGCAATTGCGCAGGATAGAGGCCACTTCGAAAGTAGGTGTCGGCGAAGTTCAACCCCACCGCTTCATGACGAACCCGAACCTCTCCGGCGCCCGGTCGTCCTACCTCGATCTCTTCCCAACGCATGACGGACGGTGTGCCGATCTCGTGGAACCGAATGGCGTTTGCCATCAATGCTCTCCAATTCTGTGGGCGGGCTCGACTCGATTACGGTCGAGCTGTATTCGTACGCAACAACTTCCAGAAGTCGGTGCTCGGCTTCGTGGTCGTGCCGAACTGATGTGAACAAAACTATGTGAGATCCGGCTCACATGCTTAACTTGACGAGACACACAACACAACATTTCGGGACATCGAGTAAAGGGGGCCCTATGAAGCCACTCGCCCGCTACGCGTCACTGAACCGATACGTCGACCTGTGCCGAACAGTGGACGTGGACGCTGTGGCCCTCATGAGAAGTGTCGGCCTGAGCCCGGCAAGCCTGGCGAACCCCGACCAATGGGTACCGGCCGCCTCCATCGCATCGCTCCTGGAGCGATCGGCAGCGGAGTCCGGACACGAAGACTTCGGGCTTCTACTCGCCGGCCTGCGTCGACTGTCCAATCTCGGTCCCCTCAGCTTGGTCATCAGGGAAGAACCAGACGTCAGGAGCGCGCTCGACGTATTGATGCGATACGAGCACACGTACAACGAGTCATTACGCATTCGATTGAACGAGGTCAACGGACTCGCCACCCTGCGAATCTCGCTCGAGGTCGGCGAACCGGTCGACACCAGACAGAGCGTCGAACTCGCAGTCGGCGCGACACTGCAGATCCTGCGGAGTTTCCTGGGTTCTCGATGGCAACCGGTCAGCGTGGGATTCACTCACAATGCCCCGAAAGACACGAGCACGCATCGGCGAATCCTCGGCGAGACGGTGGAATTCGATCACGAGTTCACCGGTATCGTTTTCTTCGCCGCCGACCTGGATGCGGCTAACCAACTTTCCGACGAGTTACTCCGGCCGTACGCTCGCCAGTTCCTCGACTCGCTTCCCGCCTCGGAAACCTCCGATACCCTCAGCCGCACCAAGGAATTGATCGAAGTTCTGCTTCCGACCGGCCGCTGCTCTGTCGAGCAGGTGGCACGCAGTCTCGGATTCGACCGGCGGACACTGCACCGTCATCTCGCCGAATCCGGAGATACGTTCACGGCCGTTCTCAATTCGGTTCGAAGCTCCCTCGCGGAACGATTTGTCTCCAACCCTCGCTATTCGTTGACCGAAGTGGCTGTGCACCTCGGGTTTTCGACGCAGGGTAGTTTCTCGCGCTGGTTTCGCACTCAGTTCTCGATGAGCCCGAGCGCGTGGCGGACTCAGCGCTCGATCAGCTGACCAGCACGACTCCGACGTAGGCGATCGTTGCCACCCACACAGTGGAAATCGCGGCCAGCACGAATGGCCGGGCGCCAACTCCACGAATGACGCTCAACCGCACCCCCAGCCCGAGTGCGAACATCGCGGCCGCCAACAGCGCCGTCTGCACCGTCTTCGCCAGCCCCAGAAGCTCATCCGGCAAGATGCCCGTGGAGCGCAAGCCCATGCAGCCGATGAATGCCACGACGAACAACGGAATCAGCGGGGGACGCTTGGCGGCAGTGCTGTCGACCATCCTGCGTTGCCGGATACTCAGAAACGCCATGACCGGCGCCAACATCAACACGCGCGCAAGTTTCACCACGGTCGCGACACCCAACGCGGTGGCGCCGAGAGCGCTGCCGGCAGCCACCACTTGCGCCACTTCGTGGATCGACCCACCGGCCCACATGCCTGCACCGACCTCGTTCATACCGAAAGCGTTGGCCAACAGTGGGATTGTCGGAATCATCAGAGTTCCGAAGATCACCACCAACGCAACAGCGGTGAGCAACTCTTCCTCTCGCGCATTCACCACACCGTCCGCAGCAGCCACGGCGGCAGCGCCACAGATCGAGAAGCCGCAGGCAATCAGAATTCTCTGCGACCAACTCAATCCGAGAAGTTTTCCGGCATACATGGTCCCGGCGATACCGAGGAATACAATCGCCACCACAACGGCGATCACTCCCCAGCCCAAACCGACGATGTCGGAGAACATCAATTGCAGCCCGAGCAGAGCGATACCCACCCGAAGTAGCCGTTTCGCCGAGAATGCCAGGCCAGGTTGGAATTTCGCCGGCAAAGAGACGGTATTCGCCAACACCGCACCCGCCACGATCGCAATCAGCAACGGACTCACGGCGGAGGTGAACTGACCGGCTATCAGCGCGACCGTGGCCCCCAAGGCGCACAACGCAACTCCGGGCACCAATGCAGCCACACTGGACCACCGTCGTACTTCTGACGAAGGGGCGACTGCGGGTTTCTCGGCCACGGACTTCACATCACGGTTCACTCATCCAGCGTCCTTGAGCCACCATCGCTCCGGTAGGGCGATTTCTACCATCACGGCATATCAAATCGATATGAACGGGAAGTTCGGTATAGCCTGTTTGCATGACCAGACGGTGGCCCGACCTCACCACTCTCGAGCTACTCATCGGCATCGATGATCACGGAAGTCTCAGTGCGGCAAGCCGTTCAGCAAACATTGCGCAGCCGAATGCCAGCCGCGCCGTCAAAGCCCTCGAGCGGCAGCTCGGGATGCCACTCATACACCGAAGGTCGACGGGGGCGACTTTGACTCCGCAGGGGACCGTCATCGTCCACTGGGCGCGCCGCGTCCTCGCCAACTCGAGGCAGCTTCTCGACGTCGCCGAAGGGATGCGGACCGAACGATCCGCGGAATTGACCGTGTGTGCCAGCATGACCGTCGCCGAACATCTGATTCCGGCCTGGCTCGGTATCTTTCGGTCACTACATCCTGGTGTCACCGTCCACCTTCAGGTCTACAACTCGACCCGCGTCCTCGAGGCTGTCGAGGTGGGAATGTGCGACCTCGGATTCGTCGAGTCACCGACCGTTCCGAAGAGCCTGTCCAGCGTCACCGTCGCGCGTGACTCGCTGGTCGTGGTCGTTCATCCGGATCATCCATGGGCGCGTCGACGAAAGCCGCTGACCGTCGCCGAACTGGCAGCGACGCCGCTGCTGGTGCGCGAGCCCGGATCGGGAACCAGAACGACTCTCGACCTGGCGTTACACGAATACGAGCGCGGTGCACCGTTGTTGGAACTGGGTAGTTCGGCCGCGATTCGAACCAGCGTGCTCGGTGGCGTCGGCCCGGCGGTACTGAGCACGCTGGCCGTCGAGGACCAGGTGAAGCAGGGAGAACTTCGGGTCGTAGCCGTCGAAGGCTTGGAACTCGACCGATCCCTGCGCGCAGTGTGGCGTCCCCCGCGTCAGCTCGAGGGTCCCGCAGGAGACCTGATGAAAGTAGTGCGTGCGAGCGGGTCCCGGAAATCCTGAAAGCGGCTTACTTCTTGTCGGCCTTCGCTGCTGCCTTTGCGGCCTTCTTGAACTCGCGGACCTCGAGCAAAGACTGTTCGTCGACCACGTCTGCAATCGAGCGCCTCGAACCTTCGAGCCCGTAGTCGCCGGCCGCTTGGCGCCAACCTTTCGGCTCGACGCCGATCTGTTTTCCGAGCAACGCCAGGAAGATCCGGGCTTTCTGATCCCCGTAACCGGGTAGGGCTTTGAGCCGCTTCAGCACTTCCTTGCCGTCGGGATTTCCCGAAGTCCAGATCGCCGCGGTGTCGCCGTCGTAGTTCTCGACGATGAACTGGCACATGAGCTGGATACGCTCGCCCATCGACTTGGGGAATCGGTGCACAGCCGGAGGCTCGGCACAGACGGCGATGAACTCGTCGGTGTCCATGTCGGCGATACGCCTGACGTCGATACCGCTGAGCCGATCCGCCAGCTTCTTCGGACCGAGGAAGGCCGTTTCCATCGGAACCTGTTGATCGAGAAGCATTCCGATCAACAACGCCAACGGGTCCTCGGCGAGGAGAGCATCAGCTTCGGGGTCACCGACAAGGTTCAGTTGAAGTGCCATGAGTCCGATACTGCCACGTCAGGCGGCAGTTGTGACCGGCGCCGACGCATCCGGGGCCGGAATCTTCCACTTCTTCCAGCCGAACAGAACCACCGTCGAGACCGCGGCAAGCGTGAAGACCCAGAGGTAGACGCCGACGGTCGGAATCCGCAGATACTCGGGCGGCACGAACATGAACAGGCCCATTCCGATGAAGCGATCCGTACCCGGAATGACCGACGGGTCCCACCAGGTGTGAGACCAGTTCAAGACCGGGAGCAGGAAAACGAACGGCGCCACCCACGCCCAGCGCTTCTTCGACACCATCGCGTAGTGCGCGGCGAGGACGACCAGCGGGACGAACCACACCCAGTGATGGCCCCACGAGAACGGCGAGACAGTGGTCGCAGTCAACCCCGTCATGGTGAGGCCGAGCAATTTCTGGCCGTGCCGGTGAGCAATCCACGCGGCACCGAGTCCGAGGCATACCGCCAGCGCACTGAAGACTAGAACCAGGACCCGCGACGGCGTCGGAGTGTGAGTGAGCTGAGCGATCAGACCGGACACGGACTGGTTGCTCGGAGCATCCGTCGGTCCGACGCGTTCGCTGTCGACAAGAGTGCCGGTCCAGTACTTGTACGCATCGTTGTAGATCACGACGAAGCCGATCGCAACGGTCGCAGCGAACGTCACGACGGCCGTCACCAACGCACGCCATTGACGAGTGATGAAGAGGTACGCCCAGAAGAAGGCCGGAGTGAGCTTCACGCCGGCGGCGATGCCTGCCCCGATTCCTCGGAGCCGACTCTTCTCGTCCCGACCGAGGTCCCATACGATCAAGAGCAGCAGGAAGATGTTGATCTGCCCGAGCCAGAGCGTCGTACGTATCGGTTCCATGAACAGAAAGATCGTCGTCGCCAACGCACTCACGGCGTACGCCTTCACGTCGAGCCGATAACCGAGGTACTTCCAGCACAACACGATCACTGCGAACAACGCAGCGATGTTCAAACCCGTCCACACAACAATCGCCTGTTTGAACGAGAGCACCGCCCACACCGTGAACAGCAAAGCCGCAAACGGGGTGTACGTGAACATCATTCCGTCCAGGACTGGCCCGTCGTACAACGGAAGGCCCTGAACCACAACGCTGCCGCCGTGGCGGTAGACGTCGAGATCGAGGAAATTTTCGAAGATCCCCCAGTACCGCGTATTCATCGGCACGGCGAAAAGAACCATCAGCACGGACGCGACTGCCAGAACACCGAGTACAGAGAATCCGAGAACACCGACACGGAGGGTGCGTCGCGGTATGTCAGCTTCGATGACCGACTCTGATTTCGCGGTGTGCGCCTCGAAAGAAGGCCCATCCGAAGCGTTGATCGCGCCCGTCACTACAACCTCCGGGATTCACACCCTATGTCGGGAATTGATGCTCCGAACGGTACAAGACAAGACCGAAAAGTACCGACCGGGCACGCCGCTTCGAGAACTCAGATCTCGGAGAGACGCGATTCGGTAGCTGCGAGCAGAACACACGTAGCCACGCCGTCCATGGCAACTTCGAGTTCAGCCTTGGACGGGAAGCTCGGGGCCAACCGGATGTTCCGGTCATCCGGATCCGTGCTGTACGGGAAAGCCGACCCGGCAGCGGTGAGCGCGATACCCGCGTTCTTCGCCAGTTCGATGACCCGCTTGGCCGTGCCGTCGACCACGTCGAGGCTGATGAAGTATCCGCCCTTCGGCTCGGTCCAAGACGCGACCTTCGATGCACCGAGACGATCCTCGAGGATCCGCAGTACGAGCTCGAACTTGGGCGCGAGGAACGCGCGATGCTTCTCCATGTGCGCACGAACGCCGTCGGCATTGCCGAAGAAACGCAGGTGGCGAAGCTGATTGACCTTGTCCGGTCCGATGCTCTTCTTGCCCAGGAACTTCTGGTACCAGGCAAGGTTTTCCGCCGAGCTACCGAAGAAGCTCACACCAGCGCCGGCGAAAGTGATCTTGGACGTCGACGCGAACACGAGCGGACGGTTGGGGTGTCCGGCCTCCGCTGCCATCGAGAGAATGTCGTAGGAAGGCGCAGTCTCGCCGACAAGCGGATGTACGGCGTACGCGTTGTCCCAGTACAGGCGGAAGTCGGGCGCGGCCGTCGGCATCGACGCGAGCGTACGGACAATTTCTTCGGAGTACACGGCACCGGTGGGGTTCGCGTAAACCGGAACCGCCCACATGCCCTTGATCTGCGGATCTGACGCAACAAGTTCGGCGATCTTGACGACATCCGGGCCGTCGTGGTTCATCGGCACCGCGATCATCTCGATGCCGAGGGACTCGGTGATCGCGAAGTGGCGGTCGTAGCCCGGTGCCGGGCAGAGAAACTTGATCTTCTCTTCCTGTGCCCACGGCCGGGCCGAATCCGGTGTGCCATGAAGCAGTGAGAACACGACGTTGTCGTGCATGATCTCGAGGCTCGCGTTGTTTCCGGCGAGAAGGTTCGCAACGGGGATACCCAGCAGCTCGCCGAAGATGGCGCGCAGTTCCGGCAGACCGGTGAGTCCGCCGTAGTTA
Organism: Rhodococcus sp. NJ-530; assembly: GCF_003860625.1. Classification (NCBI taxonomy): domain Bacteria; kingdom Bacillati; phylum Actinomycetota; class Actinomycetes; order Mycobacteriales; family Nocardiaceae; genus Rhodococcus; species Rhodococcus sp. NJ-530. Next base: position 408,352 of record NZ_CP034152.1, on the reverse strand, counting down.
CGGCAGTCGGTGCCGCTTCCGTCACGGAAATCACCGTCGCCGGGCAGCGTCAGCAGCTCTGCGGAAAGGTCGAGTTGTTCCGGGGAAGGCTTACCGCGGGTCAGATCGAGTGCGAGCTTCTGCGCCTGGAGCTGCGTGTACTTCGCGCTCTGGCTCTCATGCTCGGAGGTGAGTTCTTCATGGCTCATCAACCCGATCTGGGTTTGGATAGGCATCCGGAGCGGCCTTTCACCGACGAGGCGGGGTCGGGTATGTGAAAAAATAGAGGACCCCGCGCACCCGGCAGAGCCCGTTGACCCTTGCTGCCTTCCGGCCCTGGGGGAGTTCACAGGATGCGCGCCGCGCGGGATCCAATGAACAGTGTAGACGGCTTTCTCCGGCCGCTGCACACCACCTACCGGGGCCGAGATGCAAACCTCGAGTTCCACCGGTTCTTCGCAGGTCAGGTACCCGTTTAACGCTTCGCGCCCGCAATTGGGTATGCTGCTCCACGGAGGATTCGCCTAGTGGCCTATGGCGCTCGCCTGGAACGCGGGTTGGGTTAACGCCCTCAGGGGTTCAAATCCCCTATCCTCCGCCAAAGGAACCCCTGTGAACTGCTGAGAAGCGGTTCACAGGGGTTCTTTTCTGTCCTCATGCAACGAGTAATGCAACAGGGTCTCGGTTCAGCTCGATGTTCTGCGAGCTCAGACGGTCTGCCGACTCGTGGTGGTTTCGATCCCGCAGCGCGCCGAATCGGAATGCTGCTGCGTGATTTCGAGTGGCCCGCCGATGGCCCGAACCCGATTCGGGAAGCTATGGCCACATCTGCTCCTGCAGCCCGCGTTGGTCATGAAATGACACCCGCGCCGCAAGTCTTATTTATCCAGATCCCATTCTGGATAAGATAGGCATGGAAAGCAAGGCGGCAATATAGCGTGGATACAGGGAGAGACCAGATGGCGTACAGGACGTTGAAATCGATCTTTCACCAACGAGATCGTGCTGGTGCCGATGCTGAGGAGCGAGCGCGACGCGATTCTCCCGCCGCCGTCCACTGGGACCTACTGATCGGCGAACACTCGACGTTCGCACTGATGACACCCGAAGTCGCAGCGCTGATCGAACGGATCATGAGCTTCGAGCCGAAGATCCGGGCTGAGTGGAACGGGCTGCCGGCCCTCGCGCGCACCCACTACCTGCATCGCATGGTGATCGACGAGATCCAGGCAACGAACGAGATCGAACAGGTCCGCTCAACCCGGAAGGAGATCAGCGAGGCAATCGAGATGGTGTGGGCGGAGCAACCCCTCGCGAACAAGCGGTTCGCCGAGATGGCGCGGCTCTATCTCAATATCGGCAACGACCAGGCCGAGAGTCCGCAGACGCTCGACGACATCCGAGACGTCTACGACGCGGTAACTCGGGGCGAGATTCGCGACGAGGACGCCCCCGATGGGAAGCGGTTCCGGCAAGGGCCAGTATCGATCACGTCAGGAATCAAGGTCGTGCACACCGGTGTGGTACCCGAGTCAGCGATCGACGACGCGCTGACCCTCATGCTGAGCCAGGGGGGCGACGACTCGATTCCACGACTGATCAGGGCAGTGGTCGCGCACTTCATCTTCGAGTACACGCACCCGTTCTACGACGGCAACGGCCGAACCGGACGCTACCTTCTCGCGCTGGACCTTCGACAGGTGTTGGCTCCGTATGCGAGCCTGGCATTGTCGGCGACCGTCGCCGACAACAAGGATCGTTACTACAAAGCATTCTCTGACGCGGAGAATCCATTGAACCGCGGAGATCTGACGCCCTACCTGATCGATATGCTGGAGATCATCGCCGAGGCGCAACATCGACTGCTGCTCGACCTCTCCGAGAGGCGGCATAAGATCGACACACTCGAGGCGCGTATCCGCGTTCTGGTGGAGGATGAGGAATTTCCGCTGAACTTGGGACTCGATCGCGAGTCGACGCCGCCGGTTGATAGCAACCACATCGGCGCAGTCCTGTTCACCCTGGGTCAGACCCACTGCTTCGAGGCGAACCGCGCCATCAAGTTGAACACCCTGGTCGAGGTGGTGGGTCGATCCAGCCAGTTCGCCCGCCCGCGACTTCAGCGCCTGGACGATGCCGGGATCATTGAGACGGTTACGAAGAGACCGCTGCGCTTCCGGCTCACGGCACGGGGGGTATCGCTCCTCGATCTGGATGGGGAGTGATTTTCGCCAGGTCGCAGATGGGCTAGGCGAGCTGGGCCGTCCACCCGATTTTCGACCTACTTCACGAGCGTGGTCCAGAATCACGTCTGCCGGATTGGTACCCCGCAATTTGCGCGGGATACGACCTCGGAACCGCTGGACTTCTTGCTGCCGAACCACGCAATTTCGTTTGACAGACTCACAAACCCGAGGACAGACTTTCCGTCCAACCCAACCATCGGGAGTACGCGTGATTGCCGGCCAGACCAATCTGCTCGCAGATTGCAGCAGTTGCTTCGGTCTGTGCTGCGTCGCACTCCCCTTTTCCAAGTCCTCCGACTTCGCGACCAACAAGAATGCCGGCGACCCCTGCAAGAACCTGCAGCAGGATTTCCGTTGCGGCATTCACACCGGATTGCGAAAGAAGGGCTTCACCGGTTGCACCGTCTACGACTGTTTCGGTGCGGGACAGAAGGTTTCACAGCAGACCTACGACGGCGTCAGCTGGCGTGATGCCCCGGAGACCGCGTCGGACATGTTCGAAACCTTCCCTGTCATACGCCAGTTGCACGAACTGCTCTGGTATCTCGCCGAAGCCCGCTCGCTGAAGCAAACCCACTCGATACGAAAGGAACTCGACGCTGCACTCGCGGAGACGGAAAGCCTGACCAACGGCACACCTTCGCAGATTCGAGCCGTCGACGTCTCAGCACACCGAGCGGCAGTCAACACACTGCTCTTGCAGACGAGTAACCTTGTGCGCTCACCGATCTCAACCAAGAAGGGTCGAAAACTCGACCACCGCGGCGCAGACCTCATCGGCGCCAAATTTCGTGGTTCCGATCTACGTGGGGCCAACTTTCGCGGGAGTTACCTGATCGGTGCAGACCTCCGCGACTGCGAACTCGATCGAGCCGATCTGATCGGTGCAGACTTACGCGGCACCGACATTCGCGGCACAAAACTCCGCGGCAGTATCTTTCTCACTCAGTTCCAGATCAACGGGGCGATCGGCGATTCGGCTACCACGCTGCCCGATTCACTGACCCGCCCCGGCCACTGGGCCTGAACCCGACTGTCAACTCCGTCGACTGTCGGCGACTGTCAACTCCGTCGACTGTTGACGACTGTCAACTCCGTCGACGGAGAACGACCTTGTTAGCTTCCGGATCGACAGACACCCACGGCGGGTCACCGTCCGTTCCGTCCTCACGATGCATCAATGCGCTCTGACGCTGTTCGAATTCATGATGCTTGGACCCCTGAAACAGGGCAGCAACCTCTTCGAAGCCCGCGGCCGAGACCGGACGAGTCGTACGTCCCCGAGTCCACGGCAGTGCCCGGCCGCCGGTGAGCCGGTTCCAGAGAGTCTCGGCGAAAGCGAACAGGACCAGCAGCACGAGCAAGCCTGGCAGCGTCAACGCGAACAGAGTGCCCATGAAAGAAGTCTAGCTGTATGAGGCACGGACGTTAGTTACGCGGTGCCGGCGGTAAGCGGCAGGCGGTCGTCCTCCGCGTGCTGAATGCGGTCGGTGATAATTATAGTGAATGTTCCACACCTCGACGGCAGTGCGCCGCTCGGCTTCGCTGATGTATTCGCGGGAGTACAGCAGTTCTTCGGCGAGGATGCGGTTGTAGCGCTCCACTTTCCCATTGTGTTTCGGCGTGTACGGCTTGATCCGGTAGTGCCGCGCTTCCCGCAGTGAAGCAGTGAAATCTGCTGCCCGATAGCATGATCCGTTGTCGGTGATCACGCGCTCGATCCGGGTGATGCCGTGCGCCGCGAAGAAGAGTCGGGCGTTGTTCATGAAATCGATGGCTGTCGCGGCAGTTTCGTTGTCTCTGGCCTCGGTGTACGCCAAACGGGTGTTGCCATCGATCGCGGAATGCAAATAGGTGTAGCCGACGCGGCCCTGCTTGTTCTTCGTTTTCCGACGTTGTGATCGTTTGGCCTGCTCGGAACCTCGCCCGTGGACGCGCCAACCTCCGCCGTCAGGGATGCGGCCGACCTTCTTCACGTCGACGTGCACCATCTGACCAGGCCGTTTCGCGGCGATGACCTGGGGTTTGCGGTTCGTTTCGCCGTTCGGGTCGATGAACCGGCGGCGATTGAGACCAAGATCCCGCAGGAGTTTCGTGACCGTCCGGCGAGCGATGACCGTTCCGTCCATTCGGAGTTCGAACGTGATGCGCGCGGCCGACCATTTCCGGGTCCGGCGCATCGCTTCGATCTCGGCCACGATCTCTGCGGCGGTGGCGGTGGGTTGATGGTTCGGTGCGCTGGATCTGTCTTGTAATCCCAGTTCACCGTATTTGCGGTACCGGTTGACCCACGTGGAGGCGCATTGTCGGGAGATGCCCATTTCGGCGGCGACGTGGGCGATCGGACGAGTGCGGCACCGCTCGATGAGTCGTCGTCTTCCCTCCACAGTCAGCGGAGCATTACGGTGTGTCACAGGGCTGGTCCCTTTGCTGTTGATGGTCTGTTTCGCAACTTCCATCCTGCCGCGAAGGGCCAGCCCGTCTACTTCAATCCAGCGTCAGCAACGTCCATACCCACAACATCTAGCGACGAACGCCCCCGGTCCCCTCGACTTCCGATCGGCCGCCCTATGTCTGGTCCCGCGGTCGATGATCTGCCACAATGCAAGCTGTTACGACTAGTAACACCTTCGGGGGGAGGATTTCACGTGAGCTTGATACTTGCAGCTACCGATCGTTCGGAGCTTGTCCAGACGCTTGGTACCGAATTAATACATTTCGGGCACCAGATACAGCTCGTCCGCACCGGGCGTCGACTACTCGACGACCTGGACACCGACAGTTTCGATATCGCCGTGATCGATCTCCTTCTGCCGGACATCGACGGCTACGAGATCGCACGGCAGATCCGCTTGCGCAGTTCGATGCCGATCATGATGCTGGTGGATACCTACGAGGACATCGACGAAGCACCACATCGCGCTGTCTCGGACTTTGTGCTGAACCCGATCGATTCTCACGCGCTCGATCTTCGGGTCACCGAAATCCTTCGTGAAACCGCACATCCCGCCCCCGGCAAACACCAACGTCACGGTGACCTGCTCCTCGATCGACGTGCGATGACGGCGACGATGGGCGGAAAGCTGCTGGTCCTCAGTCGGACCGAATGGCGGGTACTCCTGGAGCTGTCGACCGAGCCTGGGCGCGTGTACTCACGTGATCACCTGATCCGAAACGTGTGGGGTTCCGACCACGAAAGAACGCGTGTAGTCGACGCAACCATTCTCAGCCTGCGGTCCAAACTCGAATCCGATCCCGCGAAACCGAAGTACATCAAAACCATCAGGGGATTCGGATACCGCTTCGGCCCGGTCGACTGAAGTCGCCTTCGTGTCGGTGCCGCTCGATAAGCTCTTGTCATGGGTTGGTACACACCACAATCGGTCGCCCCGGATCTCTCCGACATCCTGGTGTGTGGCTGGACGGCGTGCGCAGAAGGAGAACACCTCCTCGTGCCCGATGCTTGCATGGACGTGCTGTGGATACGCGGCGTCGGCATACGCGTCTGTGGCCCCGAAACCGCTGCATGGTCATTCACTCTTCCGCCCGGAACACGCTCCGTGGGTGTTCGATTCCGCCCTGGATCGGCATCGCCGATGTTGCGAACCTCGGCGTCCGAGCTTCGGGATTCTCGCGCCGATCTCAGCGATGTAACCGACGCACGCACGGAACGAATACTGTTGAACCGCTTGGAAAATTCCGAAGACCACGAACAGGTCTCCATCCTCGAAAGCGCTGTTCGGAGTTGGGTAAGTTCGAGTTTCCGTCACGATCCGGTGATCAACCACGTTCGCACCGCACTGTCCGAACATTCGTGGAATGTCAGCTCTCTCGCCGACGCGGCGGCACTGACTTCGCGCCAACTCCAACGTCGATGCAACGACGCCTTCGGATACGGCCCGGCAACGCTGCGCTCGATCCTGCGCCTCCAGCGCTTCATGGCGCTCGCTCGCAGTCGACCCGCGCTGGGACTCGCTGAATCCGCAGCGCACTGCGGATTCAGCGATCAGGCCCACTTGACCCGTGAATGCCGCCGAATCTCGTCGCTGACCCCGGCGGCTCTACTCCGCACCCAAGCCCCCGACTGGCACGGGTCGGATACCGTCGTCGCGCTAGCAGAGGGAGACGCGGTCGCGTAATCCCGACCGCGCTCCCCCGCCGTCACTTCTGCCTGAAAAGCGTCCTTGCCGACCACAGCCCACCGAGGGAAAGAACTGCGACGGTCATGTAGTAGTAACTCGGGGCGTCGAGCGAGCCTGTTGTACTGATCAACCAGGTCAAGACCAACGGCGCGATTCCGCCGAGCAAAGTCACTCCGAGGTTGTACGACAATGACATTCCGGTAGCCCGGATCTCTGCCGGGAACAGCGAACTCATCAGGGCGGGCAAGGGACCGAAGGCAAACGCCATGATGACACCCAGGACCGAAACAACCAGGACGAGGGTCAGAGTCGACGGGTGATCGACCATCAATTTGAAGAGCGGCCAGGCCAAGACGATTGCCGCAACGGCGGCCCAGGTCATAACTCTCGCCGGTCCGACCCGGTCTGCAAGATGCCCGATCAACGGCACGGTGATCAAGGTGACCAGTCCGGCGACGATGCCGCCGAGATAGCCGGCCGAGGCGGAAACTCCGAGGTTCTTCACGGCAAACGTCGGCATGTACAAGATGAGGTAGATCGAGATAGTCGCGACGCCCACTACTGCGGCACCAGTCAGCACCCGGCCGAGATGCCTGGTCAGCGTCGTCTTCAGCGGAGCCCTTTCCGGGACGCTCGTCTTGAAATCGTCCGTTTCGTCAAGCTTGGCACGGATGTAGAGTCCGACCGGCCCGACGATGATGCCGAAGAAGAACGGAACGCGCCAGCCCCACGAGTAGAGCGCTTCATGCGAAAGGTGGGTGTTGAGCACGTATCCGAACAGCGATGCCAGGAAAACCGAGGCACCCTGGCTGGCAACTTGCCAGGAAGAGTAGAACGCCTTCTTGTGTGGCTCAGTCTCCACGAGGAAGGTTGTAGCAGTACCGAATTCACCGCCGGCGGAGAATCCTTGAATGAGACGCGAAACAAGGATGACGACGCCGGCCCACGGTCCGATCATCGAGGTCGTCGGCGCCACGGCCATGATGAGCGTGCCGATCATCATCAGCATCATCGTCAACGTCAAGGCGTTCTTGCGCCCGCGACGATCGGCGTAGCTACCGAGAACCATCCCGCCAAGCGGCCGGATGACGTACGAGATCGCAAACGTCGCGAACGTCAGTATCAAACCGAGCGTGTTGTCGCCGCCGGGAAAGAAATTATGGGCGATCACCACTGCGAATGATGCGTAGACGATGACGTCGAACCATTCGAGCGCAGCGCCGAGCGAACTGCTGATCACCGCCTTGCGAGCAGCGGCCAGGCGTTCCGGGGTGACTGTTCCGGAGGTTGGCGTAGTTGCCGTGGACATGGTTTTCCTTAGGGGGTCAGGGTGGGTCAGGCGCGGGCGTGAGCGATGACGTTCCGAACGAACTGCTCGCACTGTGCCAATTGGTCAAGTGTCACGTACTCGTCAGGTGCATGCGCCTGAGTGATGCTTCCCGGCCCACACACGACAGTGGGGATACCGATAGTCGCGAACATCCCGGCCTCGGTGGCGTACGCGACCTTTTCGTCCGAGGCCCGACCACCCCATTGTTCGACCAGTGCGGCCGCCGAAGCATTCGCATCCGTCTCCAGGGGAGGAACCGAGGCCGACACGTGCATCGTCACGGAGGCTGACGGGTTTTCTTCCTGCATCAGGTTTTCGATCCGATTCGCCTCGGCGGCAAAGCGTTCGAGCAAATCTGCGGCGCCAGCTGAGCTGATGCTCCTGAATTCGAAAGTGATGGAGCAATCCTCGGGGACAGTGTTCACTGCGATCCCGCCGGATACGAGATTGACCGAACACGTCGTCCAGGCCACGTCGAATGCGTCGTCGTACGGGCCGGACGCACGGAGCTCGTCGGCCGCGCTTCTGACGAATCGAATCAACTCCGCGCCGTATTCGATCGCGTTGACTCCTTGCGGAGTAAGCGACGAGTGCGCCGAAACACCATGCAGATCAACACGTATGACGTTCATCGACTTGTGTGCGCGAATGACCCGCATCTCCGACGGCTCTCCGACGACGCACACATCAGGGCGCAGGTTCCGGGAAACAACCTCCTCGACCAACCCGGCCGCACCGATGCAGCCGACTTCCTCGTCGTAGGAGAATGCAAAGTGAATCGGCTTCGCCAGCGGCCGAGCAACGATGTCGGGGATCGCAGCGACGACGATCCCGATGAACGACTTCATGTCGCACGTGCCACGTCCGTACAGGCTTCCGTCGCGAACGTCGGGCGTGAAAGGCTCGCTACTCCAGTCTTGATCGTCGACCGGCACTACGTCTGTATGGCCGGAGAACATCACGCCGCCGGCAGTACTTCCGTCAGGAGGAGTGAACGTTGCCAACAAGTTGAGCTTCGTTCCCTCGTCATCGGCAACAAGTACCGGCTCGACCCCATGGCGACGTAGTTCCGCCGCAATGAGATCGATCAACGGTCGATTGCTCACGGCACTCGTCGTATCGATTCCGATGAGGCGTTGCACCCACTCGAGGCTTCTCTCGGTCGGAACAGCGGGCAACGTGGTCGATGACATCTGGTTTCTCCTTTCACAGCGTGAACGCGGTGGGCACTCGCCACCGCGTTCTGCCCTTCGAGCATGAATGAAGTGATCCCAGACACAATGAAGATGCACGATACTTGCACCATGATCGAAGAAACGCAGGATTCCGCCGTACTGGACGACGTCGACCTCGCCCTGATCAATTGCCTGCAACTCGACCCGCGAGCGTCGTGGCGCACGGTTGGCGACGCGCTCAAAGTGGATCCGGTTACCGTGGCTCGCCGCTGGCAGCGGTTACAGGATTCCGGCACCGCTTGGGTCTCTGCCAGGGCAACCGGCCATGGCCGTCCGGAATCGTGTCTGGCTTTTGTCGAAGTCGACTGCACGACTTCGAACGCGTTGACGATTGCAGAACGACTTGCCCGCTGGCCGCACGTACTGAGCGTCGAACACACAAGCGGCCCAGGCGACTTGACACTTCTCGTCGAGGTCAGAGACATGGCTTTCCTGTCGCGCTTCCTGCTTCGGTCGCTCGCGTCGGTACCCGGGATCGTCAGTTCGCGTGCACACCTCGTCACCGAGGTCTTCGCGATCGGAGACGACTGGAAATTGCAGGTACTCGATGCCGCGCAGCGAGCGACGATGACAGACCGGCCTGTGCGCTACAAATATGCTCCGACGGATCAGCGCCATCACGGGAAGACCTTCGACGCGGTCGACCGCCAATTGATATTGAAGCTGGGCGAGGACGGTCGATCCTCGATTGCCGAGCTCACGGTCGGTACCGGCCTCAGCGAAAGTACGGTCAGGCGGCGACTTGCCGAACTGACGTCGCGCAACCAGATCGTGTTCCGCTGCGACGTGTCTCTGCCACTGTCCGGCTGGCCCCTCGTGACCTGGGTGTGGGGATATGTCGATCCCACGGACCGGTCGACGATTCGTGCCCTGGTGGAGCGAGTGCCGGGAACGCGGGTGTGCATGCGGATATCCGGTGGACGCGCCAACACACTGCTCGCGATCGCCGCACACTCCCTTCGCGAAACTCCCATTACCGAAGTACAACTCGCACAAGAGGCACCGGGCCTGGTGGTGCTGAACAGGTCAGTGGTGCTGCGATCGATGAAGAGGGTGGGCCGACTTCTCGACGACGAGGGCAAGAGTGCCGGGGTCGTACCGATGGACATCTGGGCGGAAGCCCCGGAGATCGAGTGAATGTCCGAAATAATCAATCACGATGCGCTGTGGCGGTGAAGGATTGTTGTCATGACTTCAACAGAGATCTCCCCCGCCCAGCGTTATCGGGATCTGGCTGCCGGATTCACGGCCCGGATCGACGCCGTACCCGCCGACCGCTGGGACGACGATTCCCCCTGCGAGGGCTGGACCGCCCGCGACGTGGTGAGACACGTGCTCGACAGCGAACGAGACATGGTCAAGGTAGTCGGCCTGGAATTGGCACCCGGTCCGTCGGCCGACGACGACCCGTCGGCAGCCTGGGCGGCCGTCCGCGATTCGATGCAGGAAATTCTGGACGATCCGGCAAAGTCCACCCTGGAATACGACGGACACTTCGGCAGGACCAACCTCGGGGCCACGGTCGAAGGGTTTTTGTGTTTCGATCTGGTCATCCACGGTTGGGACCTCGCGGCCGCAACCGGCACCGATACGACGATGCGAGACGCGGACGTGGAGTGGGTGTCGGAGATCGCCGCGGGCCTGGGCGAGTCGATCCGCATGAGCGGTGTGTGCGGCCCGGAAATGCAGGTTCCGGACAACGCTGACAAAGCGACGAAACTCCTTGCCTTCCTCGGCCGGAAGGCGTGAAAAAGCACCCCTGACGTGGGCATTACTTCCATACGCATGTAATGTCGCGGTATGCCGGAACGCCGAAAATCCTCCACGAGTCCAGACCTGCTTGCGGCGGCATTGTTCGATGTCGCCGCGGAATCCGGACTGGAAAATGCCAGCGTTCGCGAGGTCGCAAAACGGGCGGGTGTCTCGATCGGCGCAGTGCAACATCATTTCTCGACCAAGGACGAGATGTTCGCATTCGCACTGCGAACACTCGTCGATCGATTGTTGACGCGACTGGCCGAATCGTCCGCCGACGCAGACCCGCATACCGCCCTGTTCCAGGCACTCTCGCAACTCCTGCCCCTCGACGAGCAACGCACGCGCGAGGCACATGTGCTCGCCGCGTTTGCCGTGCGTGCCGCAACCAGTGAGTCACTCTCCGAAATCCGCCGGACAACCCTGTTCACAATCCGCACCGGCATCTCGACAGTTCTGATCGGCATCGGAACTCCCGAAGCGGAAACCAGAGCGGCACTTCTGCTTTCAACCGTCAATGGATTGGCACTCGACGCACTCGGAAGCCCCGCCATGTATCCGCCGCAGTACCTCGATCACGCTTTGGAAACCCAGATCCGCCTCACCCTGCACGACGCCGAGAACCCGCTCGCCTCCGTCGGGCTCGCCAGCTGACGTGGAAGGAGCAGGACGCTTCGCGCCGAGCCCGTCTGGCGATCTCCATCTGGGAAACCTCCGAACCGCCCTCTTGGCTTGGCTTTTCGCCCGCACCAGCGGGCGCGACTTCCTCATTCGGGTAGAGGATCTCGACCGTGTCCGCCCCGGCGCGATGGAACGACAACTCGACGATCTGCGCAGGCTCGGCCTCACGTGGGACGGCCCAGTCGTATTGCAGTCACACCGTCTTCCCTTGTACCACAAGGCTATCGACCAATTGCGCGAGCGTGACCTGACCTATCCCTGCTTCTGCACACGCAAGGAGATCCTGCAGGCACCGTCAGCGCCCCATGCTCCAGACGGCGCCTACCCCGGCACGTGTCGGAACCTTTCGGAGGCCGAACGCGCCGAGAAATCGGCAAGTGGCCGATCTCCCGCGCTGAGGCTACGGGCCGGCATCGACTCGTTCACCGTCCATGACGAACTGTTCGGCGAGGTGACGGGACCAGTCGACGACGTCGTCCTGCTCCGCGGAGACGGGGTGCCCGCTTACAACCTTGCCGTTGTCGTCGACGACGGTGCACAGAACATCGACCAGGTGGTTCGCGGCGACGACCTCCTGACCTCGGCTCCACGTCAGGCATACCTTGCCCAGCTGCTCGACATCGAACCACCGTCGTACGCCCACGTTCCTCTTGCCTTGAACAGTGAAGGCAAGCGACTCGCGAAGCGCGACGGCGCAGTGACTCTGGCAGATCAACTCGAGGCCGGACGCAGTACCGAGCAGGTTCTGACGATGATCGCGTCGAGCATCGGTCTCGCCGAACCCGGCGAGGTTGTCACACCACCCCAATTGGCGGATCGATTCGACTCTCGCAAGATCCCCCGGACCCCGTGGATTTTCCCGGCGAAGTAAGTGACGTATCAATCGGTGCCTCGTCGGAACAAAACTACGATTGTCCGATATGACAAAGCCGTCCGCAATAGCTATTCGTTGGCAATTCTCGAATAGTGAAGTACGGTCGAGACTGGCGAAGGAAATTCAGGGCGAGTTGTTCCTGCAAAACCACGCCCGGGATCTGAACCTGGAATCCGACCACAGTACCCACTTGCAGCATCCACGCTGACACGCACGTGCGGCACGGGCGACTCAGGACGAAAAGGAATACGCATGGTCCGCGAGCTTCGCGAGGCACTCGACGACCATCAATTCGAGGTGTTGTATCAACCCCAGGTCAATCTGAACTCGTCAGCAATTATCAGCTATGAAGCTCTTTTGCGTTGGCGCCATCCGCTGCGAGGGTTGATCGAACCTCAAGATTTCATGCGCTCCGCCGAATCCTCTGGGCTCATCATTCCCATCGGGCTACAAGCTCTGGAAATGATTTGTGCCCAAACAGCGTCGTGGCCTGAGCACATGATGGTCGCGGTCAACTTTTCGCCTCGCCAACTCGCTACCCCGCACGCCGCTCACGAGATCCTCGGAGCGCTCGACAGTTCACAAACACCACTGAGCAGAATAATCGTGGAAGTCACCGAACTCGGCGTCGTAGGCCGGCATGCCGCCGAGACTCTTCATGTCTTGCACAACGAGGGAATTCGAATCGCGCTGGATGATTTCGGGGCGGGCTTCGCGTCCTTCTCCGCATTGTCGGAATTGCCGCTCGACATTCTCAAGATCGACCAATCCTTGACCTGGGCCGTCAGCGCAGCGGGTCGTGCTGGAGACCGCGCCTTCATGGTCATGGAGTCCATCGCCGACATCGCTCGGAAGCTAGGGCTTGATTCGATCGCAGAGGGCGTCGAAACCGCGGAACACGCAGCCAACGTCTTGCGGGCCGGCTGCGACATGGGCCAGGGCTATTACTTCGGCAAGCCACTTCCTGCGTCGTCCGTCGTCACTCCCGTGTGAGCGCTCGCCACTTCAGCACGACGGCACTTCAGTACGACGACGATGCACTCGCTATGAGTGCGACTACGAGAATCACGGCAAAAATTGCCAAGAAGGCCGCGCCGACCGCAATTCCGGCTATCGCAAGCCCGCGCCCCTGTTGACCTGTCTGCTTGATCTGATTGAGCGCGACAATTCCCAGAATGATTCCGACGATTCCGCCGAGACTGTAGAAGCAACCACCCGCAAGCGATACAACCAGCGATGCAATTGCGAGACCATTGGTGCCGACCGGCTGCATCGGCGGTGCGTACCCACCCGCGAATTGATTCGGTTGACCGTACGGGTTCGGAGGTTGGCCGTACTGAGGCTGTCCGTATTGAGCCTGTCCGTATTGTCCGGGTTGCTGATATTGATTCTGCTGATATTGATTCTGCGGTCCGAAATTCTGCGGCGGCAGGTACGGGTTCGGTTCACCGATTCCGCCCGGCTGGGGGTTATTACCGGGCGGGTTGTACGACGGCGGTGGATAACCCGGGTACTGCTCGTTGGGAGTGGTATATCCGGGAACTTCAGGTGAAGACTGCGTTTCGGACGGGGACACGCCGTACCCCTCAGGAGGCAGGCTCGGAAATTCTCCGTACCCAGGTTTTGCCTGGTAATCGCTCGAAGAATCGTCGTTGTTGCCCCCGGAACTCGTCATACAACGCAGCCTAAACCACAGGTGACCTCCGAATCCAAGTGAGCAGATGTCATCCACATCGCTCTTTGATCCCAGTAGGGTCATATCCACTGTCACACTCGAGCGCGATATTTACGACTGAGGGGAACACATGACAACCGGTGGGTACGACCCCAACCAGAATCCAGAAGGCGGGAAGCAATTCCCACCCCAGGATCCATATGGCCAGCAGGGAACACCTCCTCCCGGAAGTTACCCACCACCCGCAGGCCCCCCGCAGGGCGGTAGCTACCCGCCGCCTCCACAGGGCGGAAACTTCCCGCCCCTCAGGGTGGCAACTACCCGCCTCCCGGTGGATACCCGCCGCCGCCCCAGGGCGGAAACTTCCCGCCGCCTCCGCAGTTCAACGACCAAGGTGCGTACGGCGGAGGAAACCGGCTGCCTTCGGGTGCTCAGCCGGGCGATCTGTGGATTCGACTCGGTGCCCGCATCATCGACGGCATCATCGTCGGCGTCATCGCCGCGATTCTGGCTCTATTGGTCAGTGACTCCGACAGCTTGATTCTGGTCTCGGGACTGTTCTCGGGAATTCTGACCTTCGCTTACTTCATCGCAATGGAAGTAACGCAGGGTCGGACTTTGGGAAAGATGATTCTGGGCCTTTCAGTACACGGTCCGGGTGGCGCACCTCGCCCCTCCGTCCAGCAGTCTGCGATTCGCAACGCCTTCACGTTGCTCTCGATCATTCCGATCATCGGCGGAATCCTCGCGTTGGTCGCCTACATCGTCATCGCGGTCACGATCAACAACAGCCCCACCAAGCAGGGCAAGCATGACGAGCTCGCTGGTGGAACTCAGGTAGTCAAGGGTTAGGTGCGCATATGACAACCGGTGGGCACGACCCCAACCAGAATCCCGAGGACGGAAAGCAATTCCCGCCCCAGGATCCCTACGGCCAGCAGGGAACGCCTCCTCCTGGGAGCTATCCCCCGCCGGCGGGGCCTCCGCAGGGCGGAAGCTACCCGCCGCCTGGTGGATACCCCCCACCTCCTCAAGGTGGCAATTACCCGCCGCCAGGTGGATATCCGCCGCCTCCGCAGGGTGGAAGCTATCCCCCTCCCGGAGGCAACTACCCACCGCCCGGTGGATACCCGCCACCTCCCGGAGGCGGTAACTTCCCACCGCCGCCCGCCAACGACTACGGCGCAGGATTCGGTGGACCGCAGCTTTCTGTGGGTGCGGCAATTACCTACGGCTGGAACAAGTTCAAAGACAACGCATTGGTTTGGATCGGAATCTCGATCATCGCGTTCTTGATCGCCGGACTGATCCAGGGCGCTTTCAACGGCTTCGACTACACCAACACAGAGTTCAGCGCGCTGTCCATTGTGGGTGGATTGGTCACCGCTATCGTCGGCTACATCATCCAAGCCGCATTCCTTCGTGGAGCGTTGAGCGAATTGGATGGAATCAAGCCGGCTTTCGGCACCTTCTTCCAATTCACCAACATCGGCGCAGTTGTTCTCGGCGGTTTCCTGGTAGCAGTGGCAACTTACGTCGGTTTGGCTCTCTGCATCATTCCGGGCATCATCGCGGCGTTCCTGCTCTACTACACGCTGACCTTCATCGTGGACAAGAATCAGGATGCGATTTCGGGCATCAAATCGAGTTACGCGTTGACCTCGTCGAACGTCGGAACATTGGTCCTGCTGGCGCTCGCTCTGATCGGTATCAACATCATCGGCGCGCTGCTGTGTGGAATCGGTCTTCTGGTGACGGCGCCCGTCGCACTGATCGCCAGCACCTACGCATACCGCGTGCTGACCGGCGGTCATGTAGCTGCCTGATCAGTTCGTTTGCATCACCGAAGGCCCTGCGGTTCCACGTGAAACCGCAGGGCCTTCGGTGTGTTCTGCGCAACTGGACGGTCGCCAACTCGCATCCGAGCGCCTTGTGGTGCTTGGATGACGGACGTGACAGCTCAGGATCAGCAAGACGAATCGACCCACGAAACCAAATTTGCGCACGTCAGCCGGGGTTATTACCCGACGATCGTCGCGCTCTTCACCGCAACGCTGCTGATCTCGAACGTGGCGGCGACCAAGGGGGTCGCCTTCTTTGCGGATTCCGACTTCTCGCTCGGTCCCTTGCAGATTCTGCCCATCATCACCGATGGTGGATTCTTCTTGTTCCCGCTCGCCTACGTCCTCGGTGACGTGCTCAGCGAGGTCTACGGCTTCAAAGCGACCCGACGCGCGATCTACCTGGGCTTCGGCGCACTGATTCTCGCCGCTGCGTGCTTCTGGATTGCAGTGCAACTCCCGTCGGCAGAGTTCTACGAGAACCAGGCCGCCCTCGAAACCGTGGTCGGTGTCATTCCCCGGCTACTGGTCGCGGGCTTGGCCGCCTACCTCGTCGGACAGCTACTGAACTCACTGGTTCTGGTCATGATGAAAAAGCGCATGCAGGAGAAGCATCTGTGGGCGCGACTGATCGGCTCGACCGTCGTCGGCGAATTCGCCGATACCCTCATCTTCTGTTCCATCGCGGCCGGTGTCATCGGCATCAGCACATGGGAAGACTTCATCAACTACGTGCTGGTCGGCTTCCTGTGGAAGACGCTTGTCGAGGTTCTGGTCATGCCGATCACCTACCGCGTCATCGCATACGTGAAGAAGCGCGAACCGACCTACGCCTGAGGTGCAGGCGTCTTCGCCGCGTAGAACTTTCCGAGCATGTCTGCCTTGAAGTCGTGGAAATACCCACCTTCGATGCTGGCTCGGATGTCGTCGGCCAACTTCACGGTGAATCGCTCGTTGTGGATGGTGCAAAGCGTCGACGCGAGCATTTCCTTCGCCTTGAAGAGGTGATGGATGTACGCGCGGGTGTAATTGGCGCACGTGTAGCAGTCGCACTCGTCGTCGATAGGCGTGAAGTCACGACGGAATCGGCTGGTGTTGATGTTGAACCTGCCGGAGCGGACGTAAATCGCAGCATTGCGAGCAACACGCGACGGGTTGACGCAGTCGAAAGTGTCCGCGCCGTTCTCGATTGCGACGAAGAAGTCGTCCGGTTCACTGATGCCGAGCATATGACGCGGCTTGTTCTCGGGTAGTTCCTCGTTACACCAACGCACGATCGTTCCGAGGTTCTGCTTCTCGAGGGCGCCGCCGATGCCGTAGCCGTCGAAGCCGTATCCGTTCTCGCCTTCGATCGACTCGAGTCCGCGGCAGGCTTGTCGTCGCAGATCTTCGTACTGCGCGCCTTGGATCACGCCGAAGAGAGCCTGATAGGGCTTGTCAGCGCGTTCGGCGGTGAGCTTCTCGTGTTCATTGATACAGCGGATCGCCCACGCCTGCGTGCGCTCGACCGATCGCTCCTGGTAGCCGCGGGTGTTGAGCAGCGTTGTGAGCTCGTCGAACGCGAACATGATGTCGGCGCCGAGCTGATGCTGGATCTGCATCGACACCTCGGGGGTGAAGCGATGCTTACTGCCGTCGAGGTGCGATTTGAACGTCACGCCCTCGTCGTCGACTGTCGCGAGACGCTCCTTGCCCTTCGCGATGACGTCGTCGGACTGCACACCGACGGCCTCCATCGCGAGCACCTTCTTGAACCCGACACCAAGCGACATGACTTGGAAGCCACCGCTGTCGGTGAAGGTGGGCCCGTCCCAGTTCATGAACTTGCCCAGCCCGCCGGCCTCGTCGACGATGTCGGGGCCCGGCTGCAGGTACAGGTGGTACGCATTGGCGAGCAACGACTGCGCACCGAGTTCCTTCATGGACTCGGGCAGCACGGCCTTGACCGTGGCCTTGGTTCCGACGGCCACGAACGACGGCGTCGCGATATCGCCGTGCGGTGTGTGGATGGTTCCGGTTCGTCCGAGTCGGTCCTCGAGCCTGGTCCCTATCGTGAAAATCGACTCGGGACGCTTGTCGACGGAGGGCGCGGGCGGTGTCGGTACTGCAGAAGTCACGGGCTCAATCCTGTCACAGGAGCAAATATCGCCGTGATCACAGCGAAGAAAGTTCCTACGCGATCAGCATCCGCATTGGTCTACTGACCGAACCCGAGCGGTACCGCCGCGTGAGGGTCCCCACCATACTTCCCACTACACATCCCCCGGCTCGACCGGTTTACCCCGCCAACCCGCTGACAGGAGCTCACTTGACGAGACAGACCGGCCAGACCTACAACTTCGTCACCGTCGACGTCACAGACTCGATTGCCACCGTGACTATCGACAAACCTCCAGCCAACGCATTCAACCCCAGCATGATCGCCGAGCTTCTGGAGATACTGCCGGTACTCGCGTCGGACCAGACCGTCCGCGTCATTGTCGTGACGGGCACTGGACGGTTCTTCGTCGCCGGTGCGGACATCACCGTGATGCGCGAGCTGACGGAAGAAACTCAGCGCGCGATGCGCCCGTGGGTCGACGTACAGCGGATCCTCGAGTCGGCTCCCAAACCTGTCGTCGCGAAGATCAACGGGCACGCACTCGGCGGCGGAGCAGAACTGACGTTGGCCTGCGACTTCCGCATCATGGCGCAGTCGGCGACCATCGGCTTCCCCGAGATCGGACTTGGGCTTTTTCCGGGTGCCGGTGGCAGCCAGCGACTTCCACGCCTCATCGGGGCTCACCGAGCCAAAGTGCTCATGATCGAAGGCAAGCGCCTCAGCGCCGAGCATGCACTCGATATCGGCCTGGTCGACACCGTCGTTGCGGACGCCGACCTCGATGCGCATTGCGCTGACCTCGCACGCGAACTCGCGACGAAACCCACTGCCACCATCGGAATGATCAAACGCATTGTCGACGAGGGCATGTCGTTGCCGCTCGATCAAGCGCTGGATCTCGAATTCGAGGCAGTGCTCGACCTGATCAAGACGGACGACGCTGCTGAGGGACTTCAGTCATTCCTCGACAAGCGGTCCCCCACCTTCACGGGACGCTGACAGCTCCCATTTACCGAGAGGCCATCATGCTCAACAAATTTCAGAAGAAATGGGTGGGCGCAGTCGCTTCTCTCGCCGCCCTGACGATCGCCGTCAGCGGATGCACCCGCCCCGCTACCGACAACTCCGCCGAAAGTGGTGGCCTGGTACGGATCGCGGTAGGTGTAGACCCGTCGTACGCCCCGATTTTCCTCGCCGACCACGAGGGTATGTTCGAGGCCGCCGGCCTCGACGTCCAGGTCATCCAGACCGAAGGCGGGGCAGCAGGCGCCCAGAACGTCGTAGCCGGAACTTCGGAACTCTCCGGCAATGCCGACTCGACGGCACTGTCCGTCATGGCCGCCAATCCGAGCCTGCGGGCGCTGGGCGTATTTCAGGAATCCGACCGATACTTCCAGGTTGTACTGAGGAATGGCGTCGAGCCGAAGTCGATCAAGACCATGGGCGTCTTCCCCGGCATCGGCCTCTACTTCACGAACCAGTACCTGGCCAGTCTCGGCATCGACCCCACGACGGTCACACTCGTGAGCACAAGCCCGCCCGAACAGCCTGCTTTGCTGGCGCGCGGTGACATCGACGGCTTCCTGTCCTTCGACCCCTGGGTGACGCAGAGTGTCAATACCGGCGGGCGCGTTGTTGCCACGACCGGCGACTTCGGCGCCAAGTACGCCCAATGGATCATCGCTTCGGACAACTGGTTGTCCGCGAACGAAGAAACCGCAGGCAAGGTGTTCAAGGTGATCTCGGAAGCGTCGGCAATCGTGAACTCGGATCCGGATCGGGCTGCAACCGCAATTGCCGCGTCTATCCAGATGGACCCGGCCGAGGCCGCAGACCGGGTGACCCAAATCGATTTCGGTGGACGCGGATTCACCGAGGACGACGTGGAGCGCGCAAACGAACTTGTTGCATTCTTCCGCGAGCAGGGCAAGATCTCCGCGGACATCGATCCGTCCGCTGTCCTCCTCTCGGGATGGTTCGAGCAGAACGCCGCCTGAGCGGAGAGTGAGAACGGGTCCGGTGGGCAGACCGAAATCATGTCGCCCACCGGCCCGCAGAACTACGTTCGACACCAGTCGGTTCGGCGATATCTTTCGATTGAAACGGAGTAGTTGTGGTGCATCCCCCGGTACGGGTCGTAGAGATTTCCAGTCCGTTTGCGCGATTCGCCGGGCGCATCCTGGTCGGGCTGGGTTTCGAGGTCATTCTGGTAGAACCACCCACCGGTGACCCCAGTCGCACCGAGTCCCAGGGTGATTCGTACTTGCATTGGCATGCGGGCAAGAAGTCCGTTGTCCTCGATATCGACGACAGCAACGATCGCCTCGCTTTCGAAGCACTGCTGCGCAGTGCCGACGTCCTGCTCGACGGCAGCGCGACCGGCGCTCTACGCGACAACCGAGGATCTCTCGTTCACGTACGAGTGACCCCCTTCGGCACAACCGGACCGCGAAGTGACTGGAAGGCAACAAATCTGACCGTCGCGGCACTCGGCGGGATGATGGCCCAGGTCGGCGATCCCGAGCACCCTCCACTGCTGCTCCCCGAACTCCAGGCTGAGCAGCTCGCCGGAATCAATGCCGCAATCGGCGTGCTTCTCGGACTGCGTTCGCGATCCAAGGGCCACAACCCGTTGCTGGAGATCAGCGCTCAGGAATGTGTTGCCGCCGCGCTGGAAGCGGGCACTCTTGCCTACATTCACGAGGACCGCGTACCACCGCGTCCGGGCCGGGTACATCCGCTCGTTCCGCACGGACTGTTCCAGGCCGCCGACGGTTATGTCGGTGGCGGCCTCGGCGGTAGCCCCCGCATGTGGGACGGCATGTTGGCCTGGCTGATCGACAACGATGCTCAGGACGATCTCGATCAACCGGAGTGGTCCGACGCGGTCTACCGAAAGACGCATCAGGAACACATTTTCGACGTTCTGTCCGCCTTCATCGCGAAGTGGCCGAAGGAAGAATTCGCGGTCAGCGCGCAGTCACGCAAGTTGCCGTGGGCAGCTGTCGACCGGCCCGAAGAACTGCTGCGTAACCCGCAACTCAACGACCGGGACTTCTTCACCGACGTGACCGGAGATCACGGTACCTACCGCGATCTCGGGTTCGGCTTCGCTTTCCCCGAAGGCCGGCGCATCGGAACGCTCGAGGCTGCCCGGTTGGGCCAGCATCAGGAACTCTTGAAGGCCACCTCGCCTGTGGCAGTGAACGAAACCCACGAGTTCAGCGGTGGCAGCACGCCCAGCCTCGAAGGTGTCCGCGTCCTGGATCTCACGTGGGTGTTGGCGGGCCCGTACGGCACCAGAATCCTTGCCGACCACGGTGCCGATGTCATCAAGGTCGAATCGATCGGACGCCCGGACCCGACTCGCTTTGCACCGTTCATGCATCTCTCGCGAGGACCGCACGACAATCCGAACACCAGCGGGTACTTCAACGACGTCAACCGCAACAAGCGCAGCATCACACTCGATACCCGATCCGCAGAGGGCCTTTCGGTACTGCGCGACCTGATCAGGAACTCCGACGTCGTGGTCGAGAATTTCAGCTCGTCGGTCATGGACAAGATGGGGCTCGGCTACGAACAACTCCGGGAGCTCAACCCGGACATCATCTACGTGTCGATGTCCGGGATGGGTCACACCGGTCCTCGCAAGGACTGGGTGTCGTATGCCGACATCGTTTCGGCAAGTACCGGTTTGACCGCACTGACCGGCTGGAACGCCGATGATGTTGTCGGAGTCATCTACGGCCATGGCGACATCGTCGCCGGACTGCAAGCCGGCGTCGCGATGCTGGCAGCCCTCGACTACCGCGACCGGACCGGCCGGGGACAGCACGTAGACCTGTCACAACTCGAAGCCATGGCAGCGCACATGGGTACCAGCGTTCTCCGAGCCGCCCGGTCACAGTCCCCCGATCCGATCGGCAACAGCCATCACGAACTGGCACCACACGGCGTGTACCCGTGCCTCGGCAGCGACCGGTGGTGCTCGATTGCCGTTCGCGATACCACGGAATGGAATGCATTGTGCCGCATCATCGAAGCAGAGAAATGGATCGGCAATCCTGACTTCGCGAGTGCAGAAAGCCGCCAAGCCGATCACGAACGTATCGACGACGCCATCGCCGACTGGACCAGGACTCTGTCACCCGAAACCGTCATGGAACGCTTGCAATCGGCGGGTATCGCGGCCGGCACCGTCCAGGACGGACGCGACCTGGTCGAGAGCGATCCACATCTTCGGGCACGCAGTTTCTATTCGGCACAGGAACATCCCCTCGCCGGAACATTCCTCCACGAAGGCATCCCCGTTCGCCGGAACTCCGAACCCGGCTCGATCCGACGCGCTGCGCCGGTGCTGGGCGCGGACACCGACGACGTCCTCGAGTCGGTGCTCGGATACAGCGACGAACTGATCGCCGGACTTCGCGACCAGTCGATCCTGTCCTGACCGCACTCATATTCAGTACATCCATTCACAGATCGCTACTAGGAGACACAATGCGCGCGGCCCGACTCCATCAGTTCGGCACTTCACCGGTCATCGACGACATCGACATTCCCACACGTGAATCCGGTCAGACGCTCGTGCGCATCGACGCTGCCGCGCTCGGCCATCTCGACATCACCGTCGCGAGCGGAAACTTCGGAGTCAAGCCGAACCTGCCACATATCGGTGGAACAGACGGAGCGGCGACGGTAATCGAATCCGACACCTATGAGCCTGGCACCCGCCTTCTGGTCCGAGGCGGCGGAGTCGGCCTGTTCAAGAACGGTTGCTGGGCTGAGTATCTGGTAGCGGCAGACAAGGCGTTCACACCCTTTGATCCCGCACTGTCGCCGGCCGTCGCCGCAACCTTCTTCCTGCCCAGCACAACCGGCTATGTTGCCGTCAACGACATTGCAGCCGTCGCTCCCGGCGAACGAGTTGTTGTCGCCGGAGCATCCGGCGCTGTCGGATCGATGGCAGCACAGTTCGCTCTGCTTGCCGGAGCGTCCGAGGTAATCGGTGTTGTACCGCGCGAAGATCAGGCTGCCTTGCTTCCGGAGGGTGTGCGTCCCGTCGTCGGGCAAGGCGACGAACTTGCCGGAGTGGTGGGATCCGAGCCTTCCGTCGACGCCGTGATCGACACGCTTGGCGGCGACGGCTTGCCGCACCTTCTGGCGAGTGTTGTCCCCGGTGGCCGGGCTGCCCTGATCGGATATACCTTGGGTAAGAGCCTCACCCTGGACTTGCCGAACTGGTTGCTCAGCGATGTCCGGATCCTGCCCGTCAACATGATTCGCAAGACTGCCCGGCAAGCCGAACTGGCACCTGAAATGATCCGGCTGCTCATCGAAGGCAAGATTTCCGTTGCAGTGCAGGAGTTTCCGCTGGATGACATCGCAACGGCACTGCAGTTGATGGGTGAGGGCAAGGTTGCCGGCCGGGCCGTCGTCGTACCCTGAGGGATACAATTACCCATGCACCACGACGCACATGCCATTCCGCGCTCGCTTCCGGATTTGATCCGGAGGCGAGCTTTGGAGCGTCCGGAGCACCCGGCGCTCGTCGTCGACGGGGTCACGGTCACCTACCGCGAATTGCGGGATCGTGCAGCGTCGATGGGGGCGGATCTCCGTAATCACGGTGTCGGCCGTGGGGAGCGCGTGGCGGCACTGTCCGGCAACAGGATCGAACTGGCAGACCTTGTTCTCGGATGCGCGTGGATCGGTGCGGTTGTCGTCCCACTCAATACGGCCCTCCGAGCCGACAGTGTTGCCAGCGCACTCGAACAGGCTGGTGTACAACGGATCCTGGTTTCACCCGAATACTCAGGCGCTGTAGCCGGATTCGACGGCACCGTGTGGGTCATGGGTGAACAGTGCGTCCCCACTGCCGGTTCGCATCCGGGCTGTGAGCCCGAGACCCTCGATCCGCTCGACCTGGCCGCGATACTCTTCACCTCCGGCACCACCGGTCTGCCCCGAGGCGTCCGATGCCCGCACGCGCAGTTCCTGCAGTGGGGCAAAGGCGTCGGCGCCTCACTCGGGCTCACCGGGGACGATGTGCTGTACAACTGCCTGCCGCTGTTTCACACCAATGCTCTCAATGCCTTTGTTCAGTCCCTTTGGGCCGGGTCTACTTTTTTCCTGGGACAACGCTTTTCGGTCCGCAATCATTGGCGCGAAGTTCGCGAGATCGGCGCAACTGTCGACTACCTGCTGGGTGCGATGGTGGCCATGTTGATGAACGCGGACCCATCGCCGCAAGACCGACAGCACAGCGTCCACGTGGCACTTGCCCCCGCAACGCCGGCTCATCTGATCGAACCGTTTGCCCAGAGATTCGGTGTAGAACTCGTGGACGGATTCGGAAGTACCGAAACCAATCTCGTGATCGGCACACTTCCGGGAGATCGGCGGGCCGGGTACATGGGGCGGGTGATGAGTGGCTACGACGCCGCAGTCGTCAACGACGGTACTGCGGCCGCAGACGGGGAGCCCGGCGAACTGGTGGTCCGCAGCACGATCCCCGGCGCCTGTTCACTGGGCTATCTGGGCGAGGAGATTCCAGCGACGGAGAGTTGGATACAGACCGGTGACAGGGTGATTCGGGAAGCAGACGGCTGGTTCCGATTTGTCGATCGCATCAAAGACGTGATTCGGCGCCGCGGTGAAAATATTTCCGGGGCCGAAGTGGAAACCGTTCTGGCGTTGCATCCGTCGGTCGGTCAGGTTGCCGTCTTCCCGGTACCGTCGGATCTGGCCGAGGACGACGTCATGGCAACTGTAATACTGCGCCCCGGAGTATCTTTCGACCCCATTTCGATTCTGGAGTTCTCCCAGCAACAGCTGCCGTACTTTGCACTTCCCCGGTACATCGACGTCGTGGACACGTTGCCACTCACCGAAACCGGCAAGGTACAGAAAGCAGTGCTACGTGAGAGGGGCGTCGGCCCACACACCTGGGACTGCGAGAAGAGCGTGTTCCGCGCCCGGCGATAGACCGCGCCTCGCTACTTGCCGCAACCGTTGAACGAACACATCACCGGACTGCAGATCGTGCGCAGAGCCAGCGGGTCGCTCGGCGAATGTGTGCACTTCATGGCATGAAGTTTTCGGGTGATTCCGGCGCCGGCAGTGCGCAGGGCCCCGGTGATGCGGCTGACGTTGAGGCGAGCCGTCGGCGCTGTCACAGACAACGCGCCGGCCAGAGTGCGCGGGCCGCTGAACACCGGCACTGCGACGCTCATGTACCCGAGCCGTGTCTCCTCGACCTCCACCGCGAGTTGTTCCTTACGCATCCGCTCGGTTTGCTGGCGCAGCACGCTGACGGACATCGTCGTTCGACTGGTCAAGGCGGTGAAACCCTGCTCGACTACCTCGTCGAAGACCGATTGCGGGGAGAAGGCAAGGATGATCTTGCCGGTGGCGGTGCAGTACAGCGGGAGCCGACCGGCCACCCGCGACTGCTGATTGAGCCCGCGGTGTCCGATGATCTTCTCGATGTAGAGGACGTCGATGCCGTCACGAACCGCAAAGTGAACCGTCTCCTGCGTCGCCAGCAGTAGGTCCTCCATGTACGGCAGCGCCGCGTCGCGCAGAATCCGCTGACGCGGCACCAATTGGCCCAGCTCGAACAATCGCAGGCCGAGCCGGTACTTGGTACCCGCGCGCTCGAGCAATCCCCATTCGACCAGCTCGCCGGCCAACCGGTGAACCGTCGCTTTCGCGACCCCACTGCGCCGGGTGAGCTCCGTCAGAGACAGGTCACTGTGGTCGGTATCGAAAGCGTCCAAGATCATTCGAGCCTTGCCCAGGACCGAGGACAGTTCACCTGCAGGCTGCGATGCAGCGGTCGTTTCCGACGCGATGGGTAGTACGGATCCGAACCCGACGGATTGTTGTGGAGCGGCCATGAGTGTCCTCCTGAACGATCTGTGACAGCCTGCCGAGACCGAGTGCCACAACGACCGAGATCGGTCGGGGTCCTCGTTAGGTGCAGGTGCTTCGAGACTGACACTATGGTGACGACACGATGAGACGCACGCCACACGGTCCGCTCAGTGAACCCGTCCCGCAGAGTTTACACGGGGCGCCTACCTGCGTAATTCTCCAGAAACATGCGGACGGCGGATGCAATCTGCGGAGCGTGCTCCTCGACGAGTGCGACGGTCCCCGATTCGACGATCTCCGTTTCCACCACTGCCGCACCCGTCAGGTGTGCACGCAACGGCGCAATGTTAGGCATCGAGAAGGGATCCTTCTGCGCGCCGATCAGCAAAACCGGCGCAGTCACCGAACCGACTCTCGCCTCCATGACGTAGCGGGCGCAGGCTTTGTGCCCCTCCGCCGGATCTACCCGGTAGGCAAGCGCGTCTCGGATGAACCTGTCGAGCAGTGCGGTGCCTGGTTCGGGGTAGTAGGGGCGACGCATCTCCCACAGCCTGGTGAGATGGCTACCGTCTGCGGCCCGGTCGACGCAGTCGATCCCACCGGGTCCCGAGTGCCCCTCGCGGTAGTTGCGGTCGGTCCACGGGCACGACGAGAGCACGGCAGCGTGCACCCTCTCGGGGCGTGATGCCGCCATCTCGAGCGCCACTGCCGCACCGGTGTGGTGACCGATGACCGTGACCCGATCGACGCCCAGGGTGTCGAGCAATTCCCACGCGCCTCGCGCATAGGTCTCGATGGTCTGCGGGCCGGGCACCGGAGCACTGTTGCCGTACCCCGGCATGTCCATCGCGACAACGCGGAAGTCGTCGGCAAGGAGTGGAATGAACTCGCGGAACTCGTCCCACGACCGGGGCGCCTGATGAAGCAGGAGAATCGCCTCACCCGAACCTTGCTGCGCGTAATGCAATTGCCCGAAAGACGAATCAACGTATCCGAGTTGCAGGCCGCCAGCCATCAGAACGCCGCAATCATCGGGGTATCGACGCCGACGATGTCGATCTTTGCCGAACCACCCGGATTTCCGACGGGCTCGCTACGGGTAGGCAAGACCTCGAGGAAGAAGCGCTTGTTGTCTTCCTTGAAATCCGGGTCTGCTTTCCGGTCGACGGTGATCGCCTCCACCGGGCAGGCCAATTCGCAAGCGCCGCAATCGATGCATTCGTTCGGGTTGATGTAGAGCTTGCGATCACCCTCGTAGATGCAATCCACGGGGCATTCTTCCATGCACGATCGGTCCGTGTAGTCGATGCATGCTTCACCGATGACAAATGCCATTGCCTAGCTCTCCTGTTCGGTGGAGTGTCCAGGGAAGATTTCTGCTTCCGGATCCAGCACTGCCGCAGCGTTGTTCACCGCAGTCGCGGCCTCGCCGAAACCGACGGCGATCAAGCGGACCTTGCCGGGATAGTCCGTGATGTCCCCGGCGGCATACACACGCGGAACATTCGTCTCCATCCGTGTGTTCACCGCGATGTGGCGATTGTCGATCTCGATTCCCCACTCCATCATCGGACCGAGGTCGGCCGTGAATCCCAATGCAGCGATGACGGATTGAGCGGGCAGCGTGGACGTGCTCTTGTCTTGTTTGTGGGTGATGTCGACCTCGCCGATCCACCCGTTTCCACGTACCGCCGAGACATCGGCGTTGACGAGAACCTGGACACTGCTTTCCTGCACCTTGGCGACTGTGGATTTGTGCGCGCGGAAACGATCTCGCCGGTGAACCAGGGTGACGGACTTGGCAATCGGTTCCAGGTGAACGGCCCAGTCGAACGCGCTGTCGCCGCCACCGACGATGACAACGTCTTTCCCGGTGTGCGCCGACAAATCCGGGACGAAGTAACTCAGCCCCCGATCCATGAACTCCGAACCCTTCGCCAACGGACGCGGGGTGAAGGTTCCGATGCCGCCGGTGATGACAACCGCGCCGGCCACCACGACCTGGCCCGTGCTGGTGGTGATCCGCACCCGGCCGTCGTCGTCATGCGACAGCTCACGAGCCTGCATGCCCAGAAGGTACACCGGATCGAACGGGGCAGCCTGCGCCATCAAACCCTCGATGAGGTTGCGTCCCTTGACCGAAGGGAATCCCGCGATGTCGAGGATCGCCTTCTCCGGGTACATCGCACTGACCTGTCCCCCCGGTTCCGCAAGGGCATCGATCACGGCAACCGAGAGGCCGCGGAAGCCTGCGTAGTACGCGCCGTACAGCCCGGCGGGGCCGGCACCAATGATCAGAATATCGACGCCGATCTCGTTGTCGGTCGCCGTGGAAGACGTTTTGTTCACACTCGATACGGTATTGCGCCGACGGACTCACGCAAATGAAACCGGTCCGCTCAACAGACCTCGGTAACAGTTGCGGGACACCACGAAAAGGGCCCGCCGACCTCTCGGTCGACGGGCCCAATGCTCGCAGGAATTCAGTGCGCGAAGAATTCAGTGCGCGAATACCTCGGGTTCGTCTGCTGCGATCTTCTGGATGATGGTCGAGTACGCAAACCACCCCACCTTCTCGGTGCCGACTGCTTCGTAGGTCTGCGCCGCGATCTTCTCGTGCAGGACAACCGGATCACCGGCGGCTCGCGCCGTCAACTCCGCCTGCATCGACCGCTCCATCGACACATACCACCACACTGCGCTCTCCACGGAAGTTCCGACGGTCAGATGACCGTGGTTGGTGAGGATCACGGCCTTGTTCGATCCGAGGGCATCCGCGATGCGAATCCCCTCCTCTTCGTCCAGCGCCACCCCGTGATACTCCTCGTAGATCGAGTGATCCTCGTGAAAGGCGCACGCGTCCTGAGTGATCGGCGTGAGGCGGGTGTGCAGCGAGGAGAACGCCTTACCGTTCAAACCGTGAGCGTGAACAGCTCCGATGACGTCGGGACGAGCCTCGTGAACCTTGCTGTGGATGACAAACGCTGCTCGGTTGAGCGGTCCGTCTCCGGAAATGACCGCGCCGTCCGACGCCACATGCAGCAATTCCTCCGGCTGAACCTGGGAGAAGTGCCGCCCGAACGGCGCAGTCCAGAAAGTCTCCGGATCTTCTGGGTCTCGGGCGGTGATATGTCCCGAGATTCCCTCGTCCAAACCGAATTTCGACAAAATCCGATACCCGCCGATGACAGCGGTCTTGCGACGACGCCGCTCACTCTCGATATCGGTGAACTCGGGCGGTCCCGGAATTCCGGCCTGCTCGGCAATGCTCAGCGGGTGATTCATGCTGCGCTCCTGACTATTTGACGCCGTAACGGGCGAGGTACCGCGAGGACAGAATGCGGAGAATCCGGTCGAAGATGAAGCCCATGATGCCCAGGACGATGATGCCGACGAACGTCCAGTCGATCCGGCCGTAGTTTCGAGCCTGCCAGATCATCGAACCGATACCCTGGTCGGCGGCGACGATCTCCGCCGACACGATGGTGAGGAAGCTGTTGCCCATCGCCAGGCGAGCGCCCGTGACGATGCCGGGGATCGACGACGGCAAGACCACCGTCTTCATGATCTGAAGTTTGCTGGCACCAAGATTTGCCGCTGCCTGCAGTTTGTTCTCGCTGATCGCTACAGTCGCGGCAATCGTGCTGACCGTGACGATGAATACCGAGGTGTAGAAGATCAGAACAACCTTCGACGTCTCACCGATGCCGAACCAGACGACGGCGAGAGTGACAAACGCAATAGGCGGAATGAACCGGAAGAACTCGATGTACGGATCGAGGAGCTGTCGCACGATGGAAATGCGGCCCATCAGAATTCCGACGGGAGCACCGATCACGACACCCAGGAACCAGCCGATGAGAATTCGCTGACCCGATGCGGTGATCGACGACCACAGAACGCCGCTCTCCCACAGTTCCTGTGCCGCCGACCATACTTCGGCCGGTGATGCAATGGTGGTCGGCCCGTACCACCACGCCAGGAACGACCAGATGCCCAAACCGATTGCCGCTGAGGCTGCATACATCAGCGTCGCTTTGACAATCTTGGATCGCCGCGCCGATGAACGCTTTTTTGTCTCCGCCACCTTCGCTGTTCTCACACCGGCTGAACCACCGGTCACTACAGCCGTCACAGCTCGTCCTCCTCAATGCCTTGGTTCCGCAGCGACGCAACCACTTCTGCCCGAATGTCGTCCCGCAGCTTCTCGTAGAGCTCGATCACCTCGGGATCGTTGCGGTCTCGCGGACGAGCCGCATTGACCTCGTAGACGCTCTTGATCCGGGCCCGCGGGCCGGCCGACATCACGATCACACGGTCAGCCAACGTCAGTGCCTCGTCGATATCGTGAGTCACGAATACCACGGTGCAGCGGGTGTGCCGCCAGATACGGTCGAGTTCGGTCTGCAGAACCTGACGAGTCTGAGCGTCCAACGCACCGAACGGCTCGTCCATGAGAACCAACGACGGCTGGTTGGCAAGAACTCGTGCGATCTGAACACGTTGCCGCATACCGCCGGACAGCTGCGAGGGGAACTTCGCACCCGCGTGGGGCAAGCCGACCATCGCGAGGTACTCGGCCGCGATACTCGCCTGCTCGCTGCGGTTCGCTCCACGCATCCTGGGGCCGTAGGCCACGTTCTGGCTCACGGTCATCCATTCGAACAACGCTTCGGAGCTCTGAAACACCATGCCGGCGTGGCGGTTACTGCCGGCGACGACATCTCCGTCGCACACGATCTCGCCGGCGCTGGGTTCCACGAAGCCGGCCATGGACGACAGCAGCGTCGACTTGCCGCAGCCACTCGGACCGAGCAGACAGACGAATTCACCTGGCTGCACGTGCATGTCGATTCCGGCGACGATCTCCGCCGCGCCGAAGCTGATTCCGAGGTCGACCACGTCGATGGCAACACCGGTGTTCTTCTTGCCGGGGCCGGCTGTCCCCGCGCTATTCGTCGAGCTGGTCGTTGAACCACTTGTTGCGATACTCACTGTGCACCATCCTTGTACCAATCCAGAAGCATTGCCGATTCGAGATCCGGCTGGTCGCTGAGAACACCGATCGACTTGTAGAAATCTACGATCGACTGAGCCGACTCGACATCCGCAGCTTCGAGATTCACCACGGCGAAGTCGATCTCGTCCACCGCGGCAATAGTCTGATCCTCGCTGACGTTCACAGCCGCCTTGGTCGCGGACGCTGCCACGCCCGGATCCGACTCGACCTTGCGCGTTGCCTCGTCGAGCACCTTCGCGACGGTTCGCGCTGTCTCTTCGTTGGCCGACAACCACGGAGCCGTCGTGATCGCCCAATGATGATAGAACCAGCCGTAGTCTCCGGTTACTGCCACCACGTGGCCGGTTCCCTGATCCAGGGTGGTGGCCGGCCACGGCTCCCACAGGACAAACCCGTCGATGTCGCCGCGACTGAGCAGTGCGGGCATGTCCGTCGGGGTCGCCGAGATCATCTCGACCGAACCGGGGGCAATGGAGTTGGCAGCGAGGTACTTGTCCGTCGAAATCTGGCTGAGACCCGGGACGATGCCCATCTTCTTGATCGCAGCCGGTGAGTCGACACCGTTACGCAGCACGACCTTGATGTAGTCACCCGACGCCTCGTACGAGTACATCGCGCGCAACGACGGATTCTGACGCAACTGGGCGATCGTTGTCGTATCGGAGCTACCGGCGATCTGGACCTGCCCGGTCGAGAGTGCGTCGACGGCCTCGCCACCACGACCGAACTGGACGAGTTCGACGTCCAAACCGGCAGCGTCGAACATGCCTTCCTGATCCGCTACGAAGAACGGAGCGTAGGAAGCATCGATTCCGACTGCGATACGCAGTGGTCCACTTCCGGCGGAATCAGCTGTGCTTTGCGTCGCCGGGCGGCTGCATGCGCCGGTTGCAACGGTCAGCAGCAGCGCAGCCGAAACAAGAGCAGTCCTTCCAAACTTTGACAGCGAGGCCATCTACTCACACCTTTGTTTGTGATCTGTGCCGCAGTTGCGGGTCGTGGAGAGCAAACCTAGCTGTGTGTACCTACACCCGAGAACCAACCGGGTCCACCGTGCGGACCGGGGACAGGAACTTACCTCGGCGAAACACTGCACCTGGAGGAACGTGCGGACCGAAATACTTCGGTAACACGGCCCTCGATCACAATGTCCACCGAATCACAATGTCCACCGAATTGTCTGCGAGCGCAGCGCACTGGCGACATTCTGCGCCGTCATCGAATAGATCGACGCACGCGCTCCGGCGCTGCCGCCGGCGACGTGCGGGCTCAGGAGGGTCGAATCGAATCCACGGAGCGCGCTCGAAATCGGTAGTGGTTCAACGTCGAACACATCGAGGGCAGCGCCGCCGACATGCCTGGAACGCAAGGCACGCGCCAATGCCGCGTCGTCGACGACAGCGCCGCGCGCCACATTGACCACGATCGCTCCGGTGGGCAACTGCGCAACTCGATGGGAATTGATCAGTCCCCGAGTTGATTCCGTAAGCGGGACGGCCAGCACCAGGACATCCGCGAGAGGCAGTAACTCGTCGAGTGACACAAACGTCGCAGCCACAGTGTCACGCGGTCTCGAACGCGCGGTGACGTAGACGTCGCAACCGAAGGCGGCAAACAATTCTGCACACCG
Source organism: Rhodococcus sp. NJ-530 (assembly GCF_003860625.1). Lineage (NCBI taxonomy): Bacteria > Bacillati > Actinomycetota > Actinomycetes > Mycobacteriales > Nocardiaceae > Rhodococcus > Rhodococcus sp. NJ-530. Next base: position 375,962 of record NZ_CP034152.1, on the reverse strand, counting down.
GCGGCCGATCGAACCGACACCTACGACGCCGACCCGGCGCTGCGCCAGATCGCGGCAATCGCGCGTCAGGATGGATTCCTGTGGCCATCGACCATCGGTAACCTCGTTGTGCGCCCAGAACATGGAGCGGCACAACACACCTGCCGCGAGCACTGCCCACTCCGCAACCGAGTTCGCGTTTGCACCGGGAGTATTCGCCACCGGAACTCCGGCGGCGCGCCAGGCTTCGGCATCGATGAAATTGGTTCCGGCACCAGGCTGTTGGACGAGGAGCACATTCCGGCCGAGCTCTGCTTCCTCCTTGCCCAGTGGCAGATCACCACTCCAGTCCCCCACCACGACGTCGCATGTCGGCAACTCCGCACGGAGCGCCCCCGTGGTGCGCTCAGGTAATCGAACTACCTCCGCCTCACCCCTGACGGCGTCACGGATTGCGGTACCGAGTCCGTTGTCGGCGTCGGCCGTCAGCAGAAGTACTTTCTTCACGAGAACTCCTTCGCTGTAAGACGATGACTGTACCTTCGAAAACGCGGAAGCCGGCCTCCCAATCGAGAGACCGGCTCCATTACGCAGCAGCATATTTGGCAGGAACTTCTCAGATAGCTGCCTTCGCGCTGGCTGATGCCTTTGCCAAGAACTCGAGGCTCAGCGGGTTGTACTTCGCTGCCTGCTCGTGCTGCGGCCAGTGACCGCACTCCGAGTAGAGTTCGAGCTGAGCGCCCGGAATATCCTCGGCCATCTTCTTCGCTTCCGGAACATCACCGAACGGATTTTCCTGACCCCAGACCACAAGAGTCGGCGCCTTGATGAGTGCCATTCGATCCGGGCGCAGCAGGTTCCGCTGGCGAACCTCCATCTCCTGCAAGGAAAGGAGGTTGTGGATGTTGGCGACAAAGTCAGGCTGATGGTAGATCCGGTGACGAGCCTGAACCAATTCCTCGGTTGCATCGGCGGGATCATGCATGAGCAACTGCATACGTGCGCGGGTCAATTCGATGTCGTCACTCTGGACGGCCTTCGCGGTCGACGTCTTGATGCGCTCCATGACTACCGGGTTCGCGACTGTTCCGCCTGCTGCCAGCAACTGCAGCGACAGAACACGTTCGGGCTGCTCGCTGGCCAGGTAGGCAGCGACCCAACCACCGAGGCTTTCACCCACCAAGTGCACACGGTCCAGTCCGACCGCGTCGAGGTAGTTCACCAAATGCTCGACGTAGCGCGGAATCTCGTACGGGTAGTCAGGCTTGCCGGTGTAACCATGGCCGAGCATGTCGATCGCGTGAACCCGGTAAGACTCGGCGTGCGGTGCAATATTGCGTGCAAATGCCTCGAGGTGTCCGCTGGTGCCGTGCAGGAAGATCACGGCCTCGTCACCGGATCCTGCCTGCAGAGAGCGCGTGGGCACACCGCCGGCGTCGACGGTCGTCAACTCGAAATCGAGCCCGGCAAGTTCGTTCCAGATTGTCATCAGAGAAACTTCCTTTACTGAAGGTGCAGATTATGTTGTTGCGCTGTCTGTTCCAGCTGGATCGAGAATCGTGACACCCATACCGGTGAGCCACTCGGGAATCGCTTCGTAGGCAAGGCGTTCACCCGGAACGTAGTCGAGCATCGCGGCCATCATGAGCCAGGTCCGCAACTCCTGCGCACCGTTGCCCGCCTCGTCTTCGATCTGCTGCGTCGTGAACTCGGCAAGCTCACTTGCCTTGCCGCTGGCAAACAGATCAAGAATTCGGTCATCGAACTCCGGAGTGATCGCGGCATCGGCTGCGCGGATGATCTGGCGTCGCCGGACGTCGTAGTCGGACCAGTTCTCCCGGCCGTCCAGCCAGGCTTGAACCATGAAATCCTCGTCCTCACCGTGCGGATCCCGCCAGTCCGGCCAGGGCAGACGATGAGACAATCCACCGGACGCGATCACCACGACCCGGGTATCCGCCGGATACGACGCAACGGCATCCCGCAGGGCCTTCGCCACTTCCTCACATCGCTTGAACGTCGGGAGGGGCGGCGCGAATACGTTGACCACCAACGGAACTATCGGAACATCGATTCCGTCGAGAAGGTACTGAATCGCGTGAGACTGACCATGATCGATCTGCAATCGCGCCGAGTAGGCAAGATCGAACCGGCCACCTTCGATCAGCTCGTTTGCAAGGTGCCTGGCGAACTCCACGTCGACCCGTTGCGGCCCCTTGGGTGTTCCTGACTCGCCACTGGAAATGCACTCTCCGACGCCGAGAGTGAACGCCGGAATCAGATCCAGCCAGAAACCGCGAAAGTGGTTGGAGCCGAGAATCAAGACAACATCGGGTTTCGACGCCGCGATCTTCTCCCGGCTCAGATACAGCGCGTCCCGGAAGCGTTCGGCCTCCGCCTTGTGCGTCGTCTCTTCCCAATGGGTGTTCATCAAGGTGCTGTGGGAGGCACCGATACCCAGAACTATCTTCGCCATCAGTCGATTCCTACTTCCTCGAGCGAGCGGGTGACGGTGTCGAGGGCCACTCGGATCAGATACTTCGTAAATCTCTCCGCCGCAGCCAGGTCCACAGTGTTCATCCCCATCGCGAAGTCCACCTCGAACGGTGCGTCGACCACCTTGGGCATACCCACCCGAATCGTCGGGATGCCGCGGCTGCGCAGGATGTTTGCGTCGGTGGCTCCACTCGCGTCGAAGAAGTCCTGATGCGGCTCTCCTTCGGCAGCTTCCCACGCGTGGACTGCGGCGCGGCGCAACCACATTCGAGGGTCGGAACCCTCACCGGGGATGGCAAGAACCTGTTCGACGTCGATCTGCAGATCCAGCGATTGTGCGATCTCCGCAACGACGGCTTTGAGTTCGCGCTTGGCCGCGGTGGGCGTCGTCCGCGGGCTGAGCCGTAGATCAACGGTAAGGCGCACCTGCTCGGGGGTGAACGACGCTGTTCGCTCCCACCCGCCGCGGATGTTGGCAACGATCCCCTGAGGCGCAACCAAACCGTCCTGATGCGCCGCCGAGTACTTCGGGAACCATTCCTCCAACTTGGCGACCACCTCGCCGGCTGCGGTAATCGCGTTGCGGTACGGCAACCGGTGGCGCGAGCCGACGTAGGTGTGCAGACCGTGCACCGTGATCTCGAACCAGGCCAGTCCCACTTCTTCCCAGGAAACCGTCCAGCCGGGCTTGGCGATCAACGCGCAGTCCGCCCACACTCCCTGTTCCAGGAGGAACGAGCAGCCGACGCCCTGGCCGGTGTTGCGTCGGGGGTTTCCGACACCGGGGCGGGCATTGGTCGGCATACCACCGGCGCCGAATCCGAGCACCAGGTCACCGCGGAGCGGAATACCGGCTGCGGCAATTGCTTCGGCCGCCGCGACAATGCAGACGGCGTGGCCTTTGGGGTTCGACGCACCCAATCCGATCACGTAGTTCTCGTCGAACTGGGCGTGCGGCGTCAGATCCGCTCGCAGCTCATTTCCCACCCACGGCAGGTCTTCCGCCGGATCGCCGGTCGTGACGGTGTCGATCGGCGCATACAGCAACAGGTCCGGTCCGGACCCGTCACCGCGGAGCCTTCCCCACGAGTTCGCCTGCCGATCATCGAGATCCATTGTGTGGGCCTCGATGCCCGACGCTGCCAGGACCGCCGTGATGTGGCGGGCCAGCGGTGCTTCGTCACCCGTCGGACTGGGAATGTTGACCACCGAAGTGGCGAGATCCCGCAATCGCGCACGATCGACATGGGCGTAGGCTCGCTCGACCCATTCCCGGCGCTCGTCGCCTAGGCCTGCGAGAGCATCGGCCCTCGCAGTGGTCATGGATTGACCTGATGTACCTGAGTATTGCTGCGCTCGCCGGCCAGCTGCCACAGCTTGGGAACTGCCACTGCAACAGCGGCACCGATAGCGACAGCCGTCAGAATCTTGAACATGTATCTCTCCTATTCGCTGGTGCCGGTGGGAATCTGAGCGTCGGCGACAGGGGCCGAGCGGGGCGTTGGCGTCCGGCGCTCTCGGGTGGGCCTGACCGGCGCCTTGGGGGTGTGCTTGGCCGCGTCGGCGATCTTCTCGGCGTACTCTTCCTCTGCCAGATTTCGCCACGTCGTCAGCGACACGTCCGGTCGGTACAGCTTCTCCGGCGGTGCGTCGGTGACCTCGACCATCCACGCATCCTGACCCGAGAACTGACCGTGGAACAGCCAGCGGATCGCGCCGAGGTACTTGGCGTAGAAGCCCAATTTTGCTGCGCCGGAGACGAAGTTGACCATGAGGCCGACGTACTTGTGGTTGTCTTCGTCCACCGGGACGTAGAACTCGTAGTGAATGAACTTGGGGTACGCGATGCGCAGGACACCCGGCATGGACAGTGAAGCAAAACCGGGGAAGTTCTGAGCTGCGATCACAGGATTGACGTCCAGACCGGCGCCGACGTTTCCGATCTGCGAAATCTGGGTCTCGTCCGGCTTCTTCTTCCACCACCGCTTGTTCGTCCAGGTTCCCACGCCCGGGAATTCCGCCTCCCAGTACACCTCTTCCTGCACGCGGTAGATCCAGCGTCCCTCCGGAACGATGCTCGTGATGTTCCACGTCGGCATCGGCTTGAACAGACGCCACAATGCGGTGCGGTGCAGGTACTTCGCATGTCCCTCGTCGAAACCGTTCTCACATGCGAAGCGCCAGTTGCCTTCTCGGGGCTGAATCCGACCACCGACGATACCCTTGTTCTCCACCAGCTCACGCGGCAACTGGTCGTCGATGGACGGCGCCGGCTCGTTGGCGATCGGGATGTACACCCACACCAGACCGAGTCGCTCCTCGATCGCATAGGTCTGGACGTTCAGCTTGCCGCAGATCTTGGAATCCGGACCGTCGGTGATGACCGCGGCCAGCTTGCCGTCAGTGAGCCGGTACGTCCAGCCGTGGTACGGGCAGCTGACAGTTCCCGGGAACTGCTGATCGCCCTCGGACAACGGAACGCCGCGGTGCGGGCACCGATCGTGCAGGGCATATGCCTTGCCTGCGTCGCGGATGATCGCCAGCTTTTCACCACAGATGGTGAAGCTCTTGGGGTCTTTGGTGATGTGGTTCGACCACGTGACCGGGTACCAGTAACCGCGGTATCCGCTGCCGGCTGCGTTGTAACCCGGCCATGCCGTCCAATCCTGCCGACCGGCCGCTCGTGGCCGCTCGGGCAGCGCGAACGTGGCTTCCGACGCCTCGACACCAGTCATGTGAAGTCCTCTCGACACTGAACGTTTGAATGAAACAGATCTTGGGTGAGATTGCGGTCTACGCCAATGGATTCGGTTCGCTCAGCAGACCCGGACCACCACAGCGGTTCCGACGGCACACAGCACGCCATTGTCCGAATGCTCCCGCAATGCCAAAGTTAGTTGGTCACTGTTGATTTGGGACACTTCACCCGACACCTCGAGTGTGGTTCCGACGGGCGCGGGCGCACGATTCTGCCAGGAGACGGACACAACTCCTTCGTATCCACCGGCAAAGTGTGACGCGGCACGAAAGAACAGCGTGCCCTGCAACTGGGCCATGACCACCGGTGCGGACAACCCCTCCGTCTGCGCATAGGAGGCGTCGTAGTGAATACGGTGCGAATTGTGCGTCGACGCCCCGAATCGAAGGATCCGAACCGGATCGCAGACCAAGGTCACCGATTCGATCGGCGTGCCCACGACTACTGTTTCGGTCATCGGACGATGAACTTCTCGACGACCTCGGCGAATGCGCCGGACTGCGCACCCCGGTAAGTCTTGGTGACCGAGAGCAGCAGAAACTCGTCCGGAGCCCGGCCCTTGGTCGTCACGGTATCGAGTACTCGCCCTACGACGACAGCCTCACCCAGCGGGGCAGGTCGCAAGAAAGTCACACTCTGCCCGCCGGCCATCAAGCGCACGTCGATACCGTCTGTGCCCGGCACTTCGTCACGGAACATGCCGTCTGCTCGGTACTCTCGATCGGAGCCACCTTGCGGTCCTCGCAAAAGCGAAGGCAGATACATCGGATGGACGGCAAATGCCGGGTGCTCCGGGTCGAGAAACCGGGGGTCCGTCTCGGCGGTGGCAACCGCAAACGCAACCGACTCCGCCGGACGCACCGTTCCCAACTCTCGCGTTTCCCGCGTACCGATCATCGCCTCCGCGCGATCACGCGCGTGCTCGAGTTCTGTTCTCATGCCAGCACGCTAGGCATTCGGAAGTCTCACAGCCACGAACCGGGTTCGCCTGCCGGACCGCGATACTTCCCATACCGCTCACCTCGAGGTCAGGTATAGCCATGGCTGATCAACCGAAGAGCTTGTACGCCAAAGCAGATGGCGTCACATTCCATTACTACGACCTCGGCGAGGGCGACCCCACGATTTTCCTGCACGGAGGCGGCCCCGGCTGCACTGCGTGGTCCGACTTCGGGCCGGTGGCACCGCTCTTCGCCTCGGATCGACGAGCGATTCTCGTTGATCTGCTGCAATACGGTCGGTCCGACAAGTGCACCATCGCCGGCCCAATGTGGGACTTCCACGCCGCCAAGGTGGTTGCCCTGCTCGACGAACTCGGAATCGAACGCGCAGACTTCGTCTGCAACTCGTGGGGCGGCACCATAGCGCTCAATCTTGCGGCAAAGTACCCGGAGCGCGTTCGCTCCCTGGTGATCACGGGCAGCATGCCCGTCTTCTACGGTCCACTCGCGCCGCTCCCCGAGGATGGCCGTCGTGGCCGCAACGCCCGCGACGTCTACTACGGCGGCACCGGCCCCACCCTCGAAAAACTCCGCACCTTGATCACCAGTCTCGAATGGTTCGACGGATCGAAGTTGCCCGCCGAAACCCTCCAGATGCGATACGAGCAAAGTCTCGACCCCGAAGAAATGGCCCTGGCTGCCTCGGCGGACTCACCTCGTGGCGATTGGCAGGATCTCACAGCTGAACTCGGTCAGATCCAGGCGCCGACGCTCTTCGCCTGGGGCATGCACGACGCATTCCTCACCCCGGACTACCCGCTCATGCTTGCGCGGATGATTCCCCATGGCCATCTCTACATCATGGACAAGGCGTCGCATCATCTTCAGGAAGAACGACCATACGACTACTACAGTGTAGTTTCGGGTTTCCTTGACCAACAGCACAACTGAACGAACGGTGATCGCCCCGACGGGCGGTGCACGGATCCGATTGGTACTGCTTCTCGGAATTCTCACCGCCCTCGGGCCGTTCACCGTCGACATGTATCTTCCTGCGCTGCCACAGATCACGCAGGAATTCGGCACGTCGGACACGATGGTTCAGCTGACCCTGACGGGCACACTGCTGGGTCTGGCTTTCGGCCAGTTGCTCATCGGCCCACTGTCCGACATCTACGGACGTCGACGTCCCCTGCTCGTGGGCACAGTAATTCACGTCGGCGCGTCGTTGGCCTGCTTCTTTGCTCCGTCCATCGAAGTCCTCACTGCGCTGCGAACCCTTCAAGGTTTCGGCGCCGCCGCGACAGGCGTGATCGCGATGGCAATCGTTCGTGATCTATTCACCGGACACGATGCGGCAGTTGTACTTTCGCGGCTGATGTTGGTCATGGGCGTAGCGCCCATCCTGGCCCCCTCCATCGGCGGGGCACTGATGTCCGTAACACAGTGGCGCGGAGTCTTTCTCGCTCTCTTCATCCTGGGCATCGCGATGATCGCACTCGCGGCAGTATCGCTGCCGGAAACACTTCCACCCGAGAATCGGTCGGGCAAGGGCATCGGCGCCATCGCGCGAAACTACATTGCGCTCGGCAAGGATGCCCACTTCATGGTGTTGGTGCTCGTGTGCGGTCTCGGCCGCGGCGTTTTGTGGTCGTACATCGCCGCGTCGTCCTACGTGATGCAGGAACAGTTCGGACTGAGCGCCACCGCATACGGATTTGCCTTTGCCGGCGGCGCCGTCGTTCTGATCGGTTCGTCCCAGCTCAACGTCGTGCTTCTCGGCCGGTGGTCGCCGAATTCCATCACGATCTGGGCAATGTGGGGCAGTAGTGCCGTCGGCGCTGCATTTGTTGTTGTTGCCGCCACCAACTCGTGGGGATTCGTCGGGTTTGCCGTCCCCATCCTGCTGATGCTCTGCGCAACGGGTTTTGTCATGCCCAACGCACCGGCGGTTGCACTGTCCCGTCACGGAGAAGCCGCAGGCTCAGCAGCCGCGCTGATCGGATTTGCGCAGTTCGGCGCTGCCGCTGTGGTTGCGCCCATCGTCGGCCTTCTCGGCAACACCAGTCTTGCCGTGGCCATCTCCATGACCGGGGCTTCGGTTCTCGGCGTGATCGCGCTGCTCTGCGTGCGTCGATAAAACGGTTATGCCGAGCGTTCGAGAACCGATACCTTCCGGCTGATCCCTTCGGCCGCCGCGCGCAACGGTTCGGCAAAACGCTCGGTGTCCATTCGATACCGCGGACTCGACACACCGATCGCGGCAACTGCTTCACCAAGTCCACCGAAGATCGGGGCAGCGATACTCGATGTTCCCAGGCGAACCTCTTCGGTCTCGACCGCCAACTGCTGCGAACGAACAGCGTCGAGTTGCCTACGTAACCCGTCTTCCGAGTTCACCGTCCGATCGGTGAACTCGACAAATCCGTTGCCTGTCACCGCTCGAAAAACGGAATCCGGTGAGTACGCGAGTATCGCTTTGCCGGTTGCCGTGGCATACATCGGCAGCCGGCCAGCCACCCGCGACGGCAGGTCCACCCCGTGATGACCGGAGATCTTGTCGATGTACAGAACATCGAGGCCGTCGCGAATCGCGAGGTGAACCGTCTCCCGGGTCGCCGCGTGAAGATCCTGCACATACGTCAAGGACACCTCGCGCAGAATACGTTGACGAGGAACCAACTGCCCCAGTTCGAAGAGCCGTAACCCCAACCTGTACTTGGTTCCGACCCGTTCCAGTAGACCAAGAGACACCAGTTCACCGGCTATTCGATGCACCGTCGCCTTCGCAACACCACTCCGATTCGCAAGTTCGGTCAGCGACAGCGCACCCGAATCCGCATCGAAGGAATCGAGTATCAGGCGCGCTTTCCCCAGCAACGAATGCATCGCCGAGCGCCTCCAGTACACAGAATGTGGTCCACCCAGCGGACCAAGTCTGCTCCAGTCTACTGAGGCATCAGATCTCCGCGCCCACGAATTGGCTGTTGTACAGACGGAAGTACGCGCCGCGGGATTCGAGCAGAGCCTCATGGCTCCCCTGCTCCACGATCCGGCCTTCCTCCATCACCACGATCAGGTTCGCATCACGAATTGTCGAAAGACGGTGCGCGATGACAAAGCTGGTGCGGTCGTTGCGCAGAACCGCGGTGGCGCTCTGGACCAGCAGTTCGGTGCGCGTGTCCACCGAACTGGTCGCCTCGTCGAGGATCAGGATGGACGGCTGCGAGATGAAGGCGCGGGCGATGGTGATGAGCTGCTTCTCGCCCGCACTGACGTTGCTGCCTTCCTCGTCGATGACCGTGTCGTAACCCTCAGGCAGAGAGTGCACGAACTTGTCGACGTAGCTCATCTCGGCCGCACGACGAATCTCCTCGTCGGTGGCACCAGGCTTGCCGTAGGCGATGTTCTCGCGGATGGTTCCACCGAACAGCCATGCGTCCTGCAGAACCATGCCGATCCGTGAGCGCAGATCGTCTCGCGTCATGTCGGCGATGTCGATGCCGTCCAAAGTGATTCGGCCCGAATTGAGTTCGTAGAACCGCAGGATGAGGTTGACGAGGGTGGTCTTGCCTGCGCCGGTGGGTCCGACGATCGCAACCATCTGGCCCGGCTCGGCAGTCAGGGACAGGTCCTCGATCAGCGGCTGTTCCGGCTTGTAACTGAAGGTGACGTTCTCGAACTTGACGCGACCCTTGTCGACCGTGGGCGACTTCGCGCTCTTCGGGTCCTCCGACTGCTCGTCTTGGTCGAGCAGCGCGAAGACCCGCTCGGCCGAAGCGACGCCGGACTGCAGCAGATTGGTCATCGACGCTATCTGCGTGAGCGGCTGGGTGAACTGCCGCGAGTACTGGATGAACGCTTGCACATCGCCGAGCGTCATCGTTCCGGATGCGACGCGCATGCCACCCACCACTGCGATGGCGACGTAGTTGAGGTTGCCCAGGAACATCACGGCCGGCATGACCAGACCGGAAATGAACTGCGCCTTGAAGCTGGACTCGTACAGATCCTCGTTCTGCTTGCGGAAGCGCTCCTCGACCTCCTGCTGGCGGCCGAACACCTTGACCAACTCGTGGCCGCTGAACGCTTCCTCGACCTGTGCGTTGATTCCGCCGGTGCTCTTCCACTGCGCCACGAAGTGCTTCTGTGAACGCTTCGCGATGAACGCTGTGACCATGATCGACAGCGGAACAGTTGCCACCGCGATCAAGGCGAGCAACGGTGAGATCCACAGCATCATCACCAGAATGCCCAGGACGGTCATCACCGACATGACCAACTGGCTGAGCGTCTGCTGCAAGCTCTGCGCGACGTTGTCGATGTCATTGGTCACACGCGAGAGAACATCACCGCGGGCATGGGTATCGAAGTACCGCAAGGGAAGTCGGTGAATCTTCTGCTCGACATCCTCACGCAACCGGCGAACGGTCCGCTGCACCACGATGTTGAGCAGATACGCCTGCAACCAACTGAACAGCGACGCACAGACGAACAGCAGCAGCACGATCATCAAGACCTTGCCGACGGCGTCGAAATCGATTCCGGTTCCGGGCACAACGGCCATGCCGGACACCATGTCCGCGAGCTGACCTTGCCCCGAGGCACGCAATCCCTCGACAGCCTGTTCCTTTGTAGTGCCCGGCTGGAGTTGCTTGCTGACGATGCCGTCGAAGATCAGGTTGGTGGCGTTTCCCAGGATCTTCGGCGCGATCGAGGAAAGTACGACGCTTGCCGTCACCAAAGCGAAGATCAGGACGACGATCGGCTTGTCGGGGCTCAAGCGACCGAGGAGACGTTTGAGCGAAGGGCCGAAGTTCATGGCCTTCTTTGTGGGATCGCCGCCGCCGGGCGGGCCGATGGGAGGCGAGGAAGTCGGTCGATTGCTCATGATGCGTCCTGTACGGCTAGCTGAGAGGCGACGATTTCGCCGTAGGTGGGACAACTGACCACGAGTTCGTCGTGCGTGCCGATCCCCACGATGGCGCCGTCGTCGAGCACGATGATCTGATCGGCTTCCACGATGGTGGAAATACGCTGCGCGACAACGACGATGCAGGCGTCTTGCGTGACCGGCCGGAGCGCCGCACGCAGCCTCGCATCAGTAGTGAGGTCGAGTGCCGAGAAGGAATCGTCGAACAGATAGATCTGTGGCTTACGCACCAACGCTCTGGCGATGGCGAGTCTCTGACGCTGGCCGCCCGATACCGTCGTACCGCCTTGTGCCACCGGTGTGTCCAGGCCTTCGGGCATGGCGCGAACGAAGTCGGCAGCTTGGGCGATCTCGAGGCACTCCCACAGCCATTCGTCGGTAGCTTCGGGGTTTCCGTAGCGGAGATTGGTGGCGACAGTGCCCGAGAACAGATACGGCTTCTGCGGGACCAGACCGATCACCGAGCAGAGCAACTCCGTGTCGATGTCGCGGACGTCGACTCCTCCCACCGATACCGATCCGGAGGTGGAGTCGATCAATCGCGGAATCAGGTTGAGCAGAGTGGTCTTTCCCGATCCGGTGCCGCCGATGATCGCCGTCGTCTTGCCTGGTTCGGCGCGGAAGGTGATGTCGCGCAATACAGGTTCCTCGGCTCCGGGGAACTGGAACTGAGCGCCACGAAGTTCGACGACTCCCGGGTCCTTCAGTTCTCGGACCGGGTTCTCGGGCGGAATCACCGACGAATCCGTGTCGAGCACCTCGGAGATACGTTCGGCGCACACCGACGCACGCGGCAGCATCACCGCCATGAAAGTGGCCATCATGACGGCCATCAGGATCTGCATGATGTAGCTGAGCATCGCGGTGAGCGAGCCGATCTGCATCGAGCCCTCGTTGATCTGATGGCCACCGAACCAGATGACCGCGACGCTGGTGACATTGCTGATCAGCATCACGAGCGGGAACATCAGTGCCATGAGGCGGCCGACGCCGAGTGCAGTCTCCGTCAGCTCACGGTTGGCATCGCCGAAACGCTCTACCTCGTACGGTTCCCGTACAAACGCTCGGACGACACGGATGCCCGTGATCTGTTCGCGAAGAACACGGTTGACGGCGTCGAGGCGGCCCTGCATGACCCTGAATCCGGGGACCATCCGGGCAATCAGGAAACCCATCGAGACTACGAGAAGCGGGACGCTGATCCCCAGGATCCAGGACAGATTCAGGTCCTGGCGCAGAGCCATGATGATGCCGCCGACGCACATGATCGGCGCCATGACGAGGATGGTGCAACTCATCACGACCATCATCTGCACTTGCTGGACGTCGTTGGTGTTGCGGGTGATCAGCGAAGGCGCACCGAAGTGCCCGACCTCTCGGGCCGAGAACGTCCCGACCTGATGCAGCACCGACGCTCGGAGATCGCGTCCGACGCCCATGGCGACTCGCGCACCGAAGAAGACGGCCCCCACCGAGCACAGGATCTGCGTGAGCGTGACCATCAGCATCATCCCGCCGGTGGAGAGGATGTAGCCGGTGTCGCCTTTCGTCACGCCGTTGTCGATGATGTCGGCATTGAGACTCGGAAGGTAAAGGGCCGCCATAGTCGAAATAAACTGCAGGACGACAACGCCCGTGAGTTCACCCCGGTACGGCGTCAGATAAGTGCGCAGCAGCCTGATCAGCATAGTGAGCGAAGGTTACCAATCCTGGCCGACATGTGCCGCTGGATATTTCGATACACAAAAACTGCTGTGCGCCTTTATTAACCGCGGGGGTTAATAAAGGCGCACAGCAGAGATCAAGCAGATGCGGACTGAAGCTCCGCTTCCTTTTCTTCACGGAGGGCCTTGCTGAGCTTCTCGCCCTCGATGTCGACGTTCGGCAGAATCTTGTCCAGCCACTTCGGCAACCACCACGCCTTGTCGCCGAGCAGTGCCATGACGGACGGGATGATCACCATGCGCACGATGAAGGCGTCGAAGAACACCGCCGCGGCAAGCGCGAAGCCGATCGACTTGATGAACGAGTTCGGTTCCGCGATGAAGGCACCGAACACGGAGATCATGATGACCGCGGCCGCACTGACGACCCGGGCGCCATGGTTGAAGCCGATGGTCACGGCCTCCTTCGCGCTCGCGCCGTGGACGTACTCCTCACGCATACGCGTCACGAGGAACACCTGGTAGTCCATCGCGAGTCCGAACACCACACCGATCAGGAAGATCGGCATGAAACTCACGAGTGGTTGCGGGTTCGAGATGATGCCCAACCAACCGTGCTGGAAGATCGCCACCGTCGCACCGAAGGTCGCGAGCACGCTGAGCAGGAAGCCGAGCGTCGCCGTCAGCGGAACCAGGATCGAACGGAACACCAAGAGCAACAAGATGAATGCAAGGCCGACGACGACGGCCAGGTAGGGCACCAATGCATCCTTCAGCGTGTCCGAGACGTCGCCTTCGAGTGCGGTCTGACCGGTGATGCCGTAGCTGACGCCGATCGAATCGTTGAGTCCGCCTTCGGCTCCACGAAGGCTGGACACCAGATCCATCGTGGCGGGGTCGGTCGGACCACTCTTCGGAGTGATCAGTACCTGCGCGGTGTCACCGGCCTCGTTGACCCCGACGACCTGTGCGTTCTGGACGTCATCGAAGCCCGAGATGGTCGAGACGACCTCCGCAAAGGCCTCCCCGGCGGGAACGCTGGCATCCTTGGCGTCGACAACGGCGATGAGCGGTCCGTTGCGACCGTCACCGAAGCCCTCGTCGATCAGGTCGTATGCCTGACGCGCACTGGTCGCCGGGTCACCGGTGGCCTCCGACGGCAGTGCCAGGCTCAATCCCGTTGCGGGCAGAGCCAATGCGCCCAGAAGCACTACTCCACCGATCAGCGGCACGAGCGGACGACGGACGACGGCACTGATGAAGCGCAGAGCCAACTTCGGCTTGCCCGAATCTTCGTCTTCGGACTCCTCAGCGCGCTTGCTGAGGAAGGGAATCTTGCCGGCAAAAGCCTTGCGTCCGAACATACCCAGGATCGCAGGCAGCAAGGTCAAGGCGATCAGAACCGCGATCAGCACGGTAAAGGCCGCTGCCGCACCCATATCGGAGAGGAACGGGATGCCGACGACGCGCAATGCAACCAGAGCGATGATGACCGTCAAACCAGCGAATACCACTGCGGAACCGGCGGTTCCGACGGCGCGACCTGCTGCTTCGGCACGGTTGTCGGTAAGGGTGAGCTCATGCCTGAACCTAGACATGATGAACAGCGAGTAGTCGATCGCCACAGCCAGACCGATCATGATCGCCAGCGTCGGAGTCATCGAACTGAGATCCATGAATCCGGTGGCAACCGTGATTCCGAGGCTGCCGATAGCGATACCGATGATCGCGGTGAGGAGCGGAAGCCCCGCGGCCACAAGCGAACCGAACGTGATGGCCAGAACGACTGCGGCAACGGCGATACCGATCAGCTCGGTGACACCACCGGGCATCTCCGCTTCCTGAGCAGCAGAACCACTGACCTGGACGTTGAGTCCCTCGGCCCGACCGACATCGGCTGCGGAGTTGATCGAATCACGCAACGCCTGATCGAGATCGGCGAAGTCACCGCTGAACGGAACCTCGACGTACCCGACTGTGCCGTCGGCACTGAGCGGCGACAACGCACGCGCGTCGTCCACGGCCTGTGTCTCGGAAGATCCAGCCGCAGCAGCCTTTTCCTTGAACATCGCAACCATGGAGTCGTTGCCGGTAACCGGATTGACCAACGCCTTCGCGGCCTGTTCCGGAGTGGCAGTCGCCGGGTCCACCTTGGCAGAGTCGGCGACCTTGTCGATGCCACGAATACTCGCGAGCATGTCGTCCATGGCCTTGACGTTCGCCGGATCGGCCAGCGTCGTGCCTGCCGGAGCTTGCACTACGTATCGCGCGCTCAGCGAATCCATAGGATTGGGCGCGTCTGGAAAACGCTCCGCCATCAGGTCTTGCGCCTGCTGCGCCGGGGTTCCCGGAATGGAGAACGAATCCTTGGTGGGGCCGGACAGAGTCGCTGCCCCGACGCCCATCAGGACCAGGATTATCAGCCAAACGCTGAGGACCGCGCCTTTTCGCCGGTAGGCGAACTTGCCGATCCGATAAAGATAGGTGGCCACGACGGGCTCCTTGCTGTTTCGGTGCGTGTACGTGGACAGGTATTACGTGTGGGGCTCAGAGACGAGACATCTCAGGGACGCGACATCTCAGGGGCAGGCGGCGGCGCGGGCAACCCGGCACGAATCTGCCTAAAAGCGTCGTGAACCAACTCTTCCGGACTGGAAGCCTCCGACTTTCCGCCAGTCCAGACGTCGATCACCGATTTAGCGGCTCCGCCCACCGCTCCCAGGAGGAGCGTCGGGTACAGGTCCTTCTCGGCGTCGGTACCGGTGCGTTCCGCCAATGCCTGAACTACTGCACGGTTGATCCGCTGATGCATGTCTGCGGCATCCCGGTAGAGCGCGGGACTCGAATCCGACAGCAGCCAGATACTTGCCTTCTCACTCCCACTCGGACCTGAGTCGTTCACGATTTCGACCACAAGTTCTTCGAGGACGTCGAGAATAGGTTCGTCCGCGGGCCGCGACGCAAGCGCCTCGATCCACAGGTTCACCGATTCCTCGAAACTGGCGAGCACTGCCTCCTCCTTGCTGGAGAAGTAGTTGTGGAACGTCCTCGTCGACACTCCGGCCTCGGAGGCGATTGCGTCAGCGGTGACGCATTCGATCCCCAGCGCACGAGCGAGCCGTGCTGCCGCGCCGCTGAGTGCGGCACGGGTTGCTGCCTTCTTGCGGTCACGAAGGCCTTGTTCGATGATCACCCCAACACGGTACCGAACTTGCAGAGCTCTGCAACTTTGCAGAGGTCTGCAATATTGTGCGATCGAACACACGGCACGGAAACTCGAGGCGTACCTCACACTCACGCACGGCAAATGCCTGAACAGCGCGACGGAGAGAGTTGCGAGCAACTCCGCAGCCTGACGCCGCCTGCCAAGTTGACGCGTGAATCAACATGGCCTGACATACTTTGCGGTGAATTAACCGTAATTTGCTCGGCGAAGGAATCTGATGGACCCGCTCCTGCACACCTGGCCGGTTTCGTCCACGGTGATGCTGTGGGGATCGAAGTCCGGACGAGGCTCCGTACTACGTCTCGTCCGTCTCACCATCGGGTTCTGCTCACTCAATTTCTCGATCGTGGCGTTCCTGTTTCTCCTCAGCGGAGAGGGCCCGGACGGACCGTTTGCGCGCAGTTGGCTCGTCGGCATTGCGGCCGTCAACCTGATCCCTACGATTCTCTGGTTTGTCGGCCGAATCAGAGGTTCACGCATGCTCAAGCTCTACGGACTGTGGGCGGATCTCGGAACTGCCTCGGTTCTCATCACCTTCACCAGCCATAACGCCGCCCTCTTCGGCGCGGCACTCTTTGTCGCCACCGGCGCCTACTTCACCTATTTTCTCGATTACCGCTGGTTGGCCTTCCATCTCGCCTTTGCCACGACATTTGTCATCGCCCTGACGGTGCTCGGCCTGACGAACGGCGACTACTCGACAACCAGCGTGATCGCACGCACGGACGTCGTCCTGTGTGCCGTGATCTTCATTCCGGCCACGATTCAGTTCACCTGGCGGCAATTACTCGCGCGCGCAACGGGATCCAAAGTGGATGCGCTTACCGGCCTGTTGAACCGACGAGGACTGTGGGACATGTCGGAGCGCATCTGGTCGGTCGCGTCGGCAAATCGTGCCGACATTGCTGTTGCCGTCGTCGACATCGACAAGTTCAAGGCGGTGAACGACACGTTCGGCCACGAAGTCGGTGACGCCGTCATCATCCGGACCGGAACGCGCCTGCAGGCGCATGTGAACGGTTTCGGTTACGCCGCGCGCACCGGCGGCGAGGAGTTCACCGTTGTGATGATCGGTACTCCGTACGGACTTCGCAAACGAATCGCGACGCTCCCCAAAGCCGTGGTGAACGCCTCCGACGACCCCCTGGCCACGGTCAGCGTCGGCGCAGCGACGCTACCTTTCATCCCACATCAGGAAGAGTTCGACTACAACGAGTTCTCCCGAGCAATCGTTGCGGCCGATCATCTGATGTACGACGCAAAATCCGCGGGAGGCAACACCGCGAACACTGCTCCTATGGCAGTTCCGCGTCGACGGGCACACTGAAACCGGGCTGTATCAGCGCCGATTCCACGCCTCGGGATCTGCCGTCAGTTCGTGAATGAACTCGGGCAACTCTCCACCTGCAACATCGGTGAGTGTGACATTTTCGAGCACAGCACGGAGGTTGACTCGCACTGCAATCCACACCTCCTTGAGGGGCGTTGCCGGTCCCCCGTAGTCGACGTCTTCCGGTCGCTGACCCCGAATCGAAGCCAGCGGTCCCTCGACAGCTCGTATGACGTCGGCAATCGTGATCTCGTCCGCGGACCGAGCGAGCCAGTATCCCCCGTCCGGGCCTCGACGGCTGTTGACCAAGCCGCCGCGCCGCAGGTCCGAGAGCACCGCTTCCAGGAACTTGTGGGGTATTACCTGGGATTTGGCGAGAAACTCGGCCTTGGCCGGGTCAGGACCAACTGCCGCGAGCTCGACCAGAGTCCGCACGGCGTAGTCCACCTTCGCGGTGATATGCACCGGCAATTCCTACCATCGTTCTATGAATAGTCGCAACAAACCTGCGAGTTCTTCGCCGCAAAGGGTTCCCTGACGTTACATTTTGATGCATGATGTAACGATCAGAGCTAGAGAACAGGACAAATCGCGTGTGGGAAACCCTTCTCGAATCATGGAAGTCACTGCTCGAACCGCTCCATGATCCCGTTACGCTCGCAATCCCCGCGTTTGTCATCTTCCTCGCAATCGAATGGTTCGCGGCCCGTGCGCTCGAAGATCATCCCGACGACGCCGACGGACGCGCACGGCCGGCACAGGGCGGCTACCGAAGCGCCGACGCCAGAACCAGCGTTCTACTCGGACTCGTGTCGATCGCAACGAGCACCTTCTGGAAAGTGCTGGCGCTGATCGGCTATTCCGCAATCTGGGTGTATCTCGCTCCGTGGCACCTCTCGCCGACTGCCTGGTACACCTGGGTGATCCTGCTGCTCGGAATCGACGTCCTCTATTACGCGTATCACCGCATCGCACACCGAGTTCGAGTCATCTGGGCCACACACCAGGCTCACCATTCGAGCGAGTACTTCAATTTCAGCACCGCACTGCGGCAGAAGTGGAACAACAGCGGTGAGATCATCATGTGGTTGCCGTTGCCGTTCCTCGGGATCCCGCCGTGGATGGTGTTCGTCGGCTTCTCCGTCAGCCTCGTCTACCAGTTCTTCGTCCACACCGAACGTGTCGGAAAACTCTGGCGGCCCATCGAATTCATCTTCAACACGCCGTCACACCATCGCGTCCACCACGGCTCCGACGCCGAGTACCTCGACCGCAACTACGCCGGAATCCTCATCATCTGGGACCGGATGTTCGGAACCTTCGCAGCCGAAACCCACCGGCCCACCTACGGACTCACGACGCCGGTCGGAACGTACAACATCTGGAAGCTCCAAACGCGCGAATATGCTGCCATTGCTCGTGATTGGAAGGCGTCGACATCGTGGCGGCAGCGAGCCGGCTACGTGTTCGGCCCGCCCGGCTGGGCGCCGAAAGCCGAGGTCACTTCAGCAGAATCCACAGCCCCGTCGCACTGAGCAGGAGCAGAGCGACCGCGAGAGTTGCTCCCATACCCAAAGCGGGCGTTGCCTTTTCGGCCGAAAACTGGGCCAACCGCCTGGGCCGCGACCGACGTTCGTAGACCGTCACCGCGACGACGAGCACGGCAGCGACGGACGGGCCGATCAGGGCCACCGACCCGAACGGCGGCAACCATCTCAGACAGGCGGCAGACAAGCCGAGGATCGACAGACTCGTACGCACGAACGAGAGCGATGTGCGCTCGGACTGCAAGCCCTTGTCCGGAGGCTTGACACCTTCCGACGGTTCCAGCGCGGTCAATCAGTTCACGACCTCGACCACCAGGACGGTCGCGCAGATCACCAGCACGATGCCGACGACCGGCGCCATGAGCGGCACCGGCAACGAGCGCTCAGTTCGCAGTGCACGCTCGGCGCTGATCCAGTGGACAAAGGAAGTGATGGCGATCAGAGCACCGCCGACGAGCAACAACGCGGCCAAGCCGGATCGAACCGTCGGGTCGAGAATGTCGCCGCCGAACGCTTCGAGTCCGACGCCCGACGCGACGAAGGCCGTTGCAGTGCGGATCCAAGCCAGATATGTCCGCTCATTGGCGAGCGTGAACCGTGGATCGGGGTCTTCGCCCGTTCGGAACGGTCTCCACCGGGGCATCACCTGTTCATTCCGTCCGGGCAGAGATCGCACACTGCCTTCGGAACGGACAAGAAGAAAGGAAGGTCATGTCCTTAATCTTCCCTGCCCGCCCCGAAGCAGTGCGAATCGGGTGGACGTAATTCAGCTCGCGGCGAGTGAAACCAGGAAGTCCACCGAACCGCTGCCGTCGACGGTGACGAAACCGAGGGACGGAGGCTCGACTCCGAAATCGGTCCAGGTGACCGGAATCGAGCCCGATGCGATCAGCGAATCACCCGAATGCAGCACGGTCATGTCGACCGACACCGGCTTGGACTGACCCTTGAGCGTCAGCGTTCCTGACACCGTGACCGTCGCCGTTGTTCCGTCCGTCGGTACAGCAGACAAGTCCACCGGCGAGTCGATCGTGAACGTCGCCGTCGGATACGTGCTGGTATCCATCACATTGCCCGTGAACTGGCCGTCGCGCCGATCCGAGTCGGTCTTGATGCTTGCCACCTGCACCGTTACCTCGCCGGAAGTGAGCTTTTCACCCTCGACAACCGCGTTTCCGCTCACCTCGCCAGTGGTTCCGACGACGGTCACACTCGATCCGTTGAGAATCTCGTGCACGGTGTACCCAGCTGCCGTCTGGTTGTCCCCCTGCCCGGCGACGACGGTCCACTGCCCGTCGATCGATCCGGACGCCGCCTCCGCGCCCTCAGTGGACACCACGGCCGCCGGTGCATCGTCTTCAGCGATGAACTTCCCGTACGCCCACGGCCCCACGAGCAGGGCGAGTACGACCACAACTACTGCTCCGCCGATCCACCAGATCTTTTTCATGGGCTCGACGATAGTTGCAGCTTCAACAGTTGTCAGGACTTACGACCTGGGAGAACCCTGTGAAAGTGCTCCACGACCACCGAAGGGTGAGCCGCGTCTACAGCCATTAGTAATCATTTGGTAAAGTCGACTGTGCATTCCGGCCCCCAGCCTGGAATGCCTGGGCCGTGCGCATCGAATCATGCATCGATCCCGATGCGCACGGTCTGCCCGAAACACGAATCACACCGATCGAGGGAGCTCGCGATGGCGGACCTGACGCTCCTGACCGACGACGAGTTACGCGAGCGTCGGATCGCCCTCAGTCGATCCCTCACTACCGCAGCAGATTTGATCCCCACCCCGCCACCTTCGTTCTTCGAGAAGCTGAAGCAGGACATCGATGCCGCCGCTGCAGAGTGGATCGCCCGCCGCTCCTGAACGTTCGAATTGCGCACACAGAACCGGTTTTCGATTTCCTCACCGGTTCACCCCGCAAGGGTGATGATGCAGCGGACGGTCACCGGCACCATGACTTCATGGACTCCCCGACCGACTCAATCGCACAAGGTTTCACGCCGGCACACGCTCAACTGGCGAGATCGGCCGGAGTTCCAGCAACGCTGGCCGCTGAGAGTTACGTGGAAGCCCTCGCCCGGATCGTCTATTACTGGGGCTATCCAGCTGTGGACACCTTCGGCCGTACAAACATGTGGGAGATCATGGATGGCAAGACCGGACTCCAACTCGGCCTTCTGCCAGGCGCCGCCAAGAATTACACCGGTGCCCTCACCGACTACATGAGCCCGGCGCAGCGGTGGGTCGTCTCACCCAACAACGACACGGTCTACGGCGCAGGATTCGCCGATCTCACCGACGAAACCGCAGTGATACAGACCCCGACCGAGGTATCCGACGGCCATTACTGGACTATCCAGATCGTCGACGTGCTGACCAATGTGACTCACCAACTTGGTTCGGCGACAGGCACTCCCGGCGGAAAGTTCCTTCTGGTCGGACCTGATTGGGATGGCGAGTTGCCGGAAGACTTCCTCGATGTGCTTCGATCACCGACGAACGTGGCTGGTGTCTTCCCTCGCAGTTTCGCAGCACGTTCCGAGGCGTCCAAGCAGCAGGCGCGGTCGGTGCTCGACCAGATCGGCATGTACCCGTTCAGCGAGGATCGACCCGGCCCGCGGTCCTTCGGCTACGAGGCCCACGCCGCGAACTCGATCTACCCTCAGGGCGTCACCGCCGAAATGTTGGCGGCCGATCCCGACGCCAGTCGACCTCAATGGGTGAAGCCGGAATCTTTCTGGACCGATCTTGCAGCAATGCTCGATTTCAACCCGACCATGGGCGCAGCAGACACCCCGATGGCTGATCAAGCCAAGACGCTTGTCGCACTGCATCGTTCGGACAAGTCGTACCGAGCGCTGCTCGACCGCGCCGCGCTCCGCGCCGACGTCGCCCTCCATCAATCGGCGAGCTACGTCCAAACCGGGGTCGACGCAGGCAACGGATGGCAACGGCAACGCAACAGTGGCCTGTGGGGCACCGACTGGTTCGGACGGGCGCTCGCGGCCGTCATCTACATTTACGTCAACGACTTTCACGAGGCTGTCTACCTCATCCGGGGTACCGACCACGACGGAGCGTTGCTCCACGGCCGCGAGCGGTACACCATGACCTTCACAGAAGACGCACTCCCACCCGTCGACCGCAGTCGCGGCGGCTTCTGGTCTCTGACCATGTACGACAAGGACGCATTTATGCTCGCCGACGCACCGGGTAACCGCGTCAACCTCGGCACCGTCAATCTCGACGCGGGCGATCTCGTCTTTCGTGACGGGAAGCTCACCTTGCACCTGTCTCACGACGAGCCGACCGATCCGGATGCTCGTGCCAACTGGCTACCCGCTCCGCACGACGAATTTCGACTGATCATTCGCAGCTATGTCCCCGACAAATCAGTCCTCGATGAAACCTACCGATTCCCTGACGTCGTCCGAGCAACGGGACTATAGGGCGCCACCAAGCACAAAAAAGCTCCCCACCTGCGTGAACAGGTGGGGAGCTTTGGCGGTGGCGGAGGGATTTGAACCCTCGGACGGGGGTTACCCGTCACACGCTTTCGAGGCGTGCTCCTTAGGCCGCTCGGACACGCCACCGTTGGTGACTTTACCGGATGGAGTGCCCGTGGCTGAAATCGCCAGGTGGAGCGGTATTACGTGAGCTTGTCCTTGATGCTGGAAGCGGCGTCCTTGACCTTCTCGCCTGCATCCTTGACGGCCGATTTCACCTGGTCGCCCTTGCCTTCGTTTTCGAGGTCCCGGTCACCGGTAGCGCTGCCAGCAGCTTCCTTGGCCTTGCCCCCGAGGTCTTCGGCCTTGTTCTGAGCCTTGTCTGCGATTCCCATGAGTACTCCTCTGTGAACGCGAACGAATCGCCTTCCGACGATCCGCCGATGCCCTGACGGCATCTGCCTCCACCATGCCCTCGATTGATGGATCCGGCTACCCGAGTGTGCGATCACTCTCGATGGGGAATACCGAATTCAGGCCCGCTGCTCGCGGAAGAAATCTTCCAAAAGCCCAGCGCATTCGTCCTCGAGGACCCCGCCGCGCACCTGCGGCCGATAGGTCAATCTTTTATCTCGAACTACGTCCCATAATGATCCGACGGCTCCGGTTTTCGGCTCCCACGCCCCGAAAACGACCCGAGAAACCCGGGCGAGGACCAGAGCGCCCGCACACATCGTGCATGGCTCGAGGGTCACGGCAAGCGTCGCACCTTCCAGGCGCCAGCCGTCACCGTAGGTTTTTGCGGCAGCACGCAACGCGAGGATTTCGGCGTGCGCGGTCGGATCGGACGAGTCTTCCCTGGCATTGGAGGCCCGAGCAACTTCGACGCCGTCTGCGTCGAACACCACTGCCCCGACCGGGACGTCGGCGTCGGAGGCGGAACGTGCGGCCACGATGGCCGCACGGATCATGCGCTGGTCGTCAGCGAGAGTCATCTAGCGCGGGAGCTTGTCGAGCGCTGCGCCGAACTCGGATGCGAACCCGAGTCGCTGCGCGATCATCCCCAACTGCTCGTCCGGATAGAGATCGGTCTCGGCCGCGATGACGGCGAGCACGGGTTCCGGCAGGCCCAGATCGGCCAGCACGGACAGATCGCCCTCTTCCCAGGGTTCGACATCGTCGAGGTCGTCCGGGTCGATGTCGGGGATCTCGATGTGCAAGGCGTCGAGGACGTCGGCTGCGATGTCGTAGTCGATGGCGGCGGTCGCGTCGGAAATCAGCAACTGCGTGCCCGACGGCGCCGGACGCAACACGATGAAGAACTCGTCGTCGACGTCGAGAAGACCGAAGACGGCACCCGAACTTCGCAGCTCACGCAGCTGCGTTTCGGCGGCCGAGAGCGAGGTCAACGCGTCGGGCGTCAGTGCCTTGACCGTCCAACGCCCCTCTTCACGGACCACCGCGACACCGAAGCCTTCAAGCTCCTCCGACTGGTTCGAAGAGGCGCTCTTGTTACCCGCGCGCTGTGCACCCATGGCGCAACGGTAGCCCGCCTGGTGCCAGTGAGTGAAGTCCGAGCATCGATGTGCCAACCTGAACTCGTGTCTGCGATCGATTCCGCCCCACCAGTCTGCGTTCTCGGCCTCGGATTGATCGGCGGTTCGCTACTTCGCGCCGCCGTCCGATCCGGCCGCCGGGCGTGGGGTTACAACCGTTCCAGCGAGTCCGCCGACGCGGCCCGAGCCGACGGTTTCGACGCCGACACCGATCTGGTTTCAGTGCTGCAGAGAGCGAACGACAGCGGCGCGATCATTGTGATCGCCGTGCCGATGCCTGCCGTCGACGCCACCTTGGAGGCAATCGCCGCGCATGCGCCCGACAATCCGATCACGGACGTCGTCAGCGTCAAGGGTGAAGTGAAGGCCGCGGTCGAACGAGCGGGCTTGAGCGCCAAGTTCGTGGGCGGTCATCCGATGGCGGGGACGTCAGCTTCGGGTTGGGCGGTCGGGGATGCCGATCTGTTCGTCGACGCGGTATGGGTTGTTGCCACCGACAACGGCGTCGACGCAGATGTGTGGTCGCAGGTCGCCGACCTCGCGCTCGACTGCGGCTCGGTGGTAGTGCCGGCCGAATCCCTCGAGCACGATCGAGCAGTCGCGCGAATCTCGCATCTGCCTCACCTGCTCGCGGAAACGCTTGCGATCACCGGAGCTGCCGGCGGCGAACTGGCTCTCGGGCTGGCTGCTGGGTCATTTCGCGACGGCACCCGCGTGGCCGGGAGCGCTCCTGGCCTGGTGCGGGCGATGTGCGAGGGCAACCGCGACGCCCTGCTGGTCGCGCTGGACGAGGCGCTCGACCTTTTGCAGGGCGCACGTACCGATCTGCTCGACAACGGCTCGACGGCACGATTGGTGGACGCAGGGTTCGCGGCGCGCGGCGCCTACGAGTCGCACGAGCGGTGGGACATCGAAGACGTTCAGGCCGGAGAACCCGACTGGATCAACCGGATGCGAGACGCCGGTCGACGCGGCGGCGTCATCCGGCGATCCGCAACCTAGAACTACGCAACCTAGAGATACGAAACCTAGATACGAGTTGCCAGACCCGGGTAGTCGAGGACAAAGCCTTCGGTATCGACGGACAACGTCGAGCTGGACACCGGGGACAGCACACTGATTCCGTCGGCGCCGGAGCTGTAGGTGATGGTCGCACCCTCGACGCGCAGGTCGAGAAGGTTTACGTAGACGACCGGCACCTCGGCGTCTTCGATGTCGTTCTGCAAGCCGACGCGGCGGATGGGCAGCGTGTTGAAGAACGGGCTGAGGATCACGTCGACATCGAGTGCGCCATCGAACGCAGAGCGCTGGTGACTGGCGCCGTTCTCGACCATCCAGGTGCCTTCTTCGTCCCGGCTGATCGACATCTGACGCTCACCGGCGGCCAGGGCGGTCCGCACGGACAACCGGCGGGTGATGCCGGCCTCGTCGGTGACCAGGTCGTACGACGCGCTGAATGCCGGGTGCTCACTGCAGGCTCCACCGATGATCCGGCCGGAAGCCTTGATGCGATTTCCGTTCAGCTGCACACGAACAGACTCCATACGAGGAGCGTTGTGGGCCTGCCAGGTCAATACCGCGGGCCAGGACGCGTCACCGGAAGGTTGGATGCTCACCCGACCACGGTAATGGACGAACGGGCACGGAGCACCGCTGGTTCGGGTTATTGCTTCGATCAGGGACCTTTTAGGGACTTCGATCGGCCCCGAAGATCTCGATGTAAGGCGTTTCACAACGGTTCTTCCGTAAGGAGCACGCCGCGGACCGAATAGTTGGCAAACGGTGTCGGAGTTCTCGAGTACCGTGCTTCTAGGTCGGTTCGTGAGGAAGGGTGCTGTGACGTCGTCGCGGAGCATGGTGGGTTTGTTTGCCGGTATCGGTGGTCTCGAGTTGGGGCTCTCGGAACATGGGTGGAACACCGAACTGCTGTGTGAAATCGATCCGGGCGCGCAGGCAGTTCTCCGTTCGCGTTTCGCCGACGTGCCGTTGCACGGTGACGTCACCAAACTTCGCGCGCTGCCCAGTGACATCGAATTGGTGGCCGCCGGTTTCCCCTGCCAGGACCTCTCTCAGGCCGGCAAAACGGCAGGCATCACCGGCGCACGCTCAGGCCTGGTGGACGAGGTGTTCCGTCTGGTCAAGCGTAAGAAGGGCCCGCGCTGGCTGTTGATCGAGAACGTTCCGTTCATGCTCCAGCTCGGCAAGGGCGCCGCCATGCGGCACATCACCGACGCCCTCGAAGACCTCGGATACACCTGGGCGTACCGGGTGGTCGACGCCCGCGCCTTCGGACTCCCCCAGCGTCGCCAGCGAGTCATCATGCTTGCCTCGCGCACAGACGATCCCCGCGAAATCCTGTTCGGCCAGGACGCCGGCGAGCGCCTGGGTGGCGATCCCGCGGACTACCCCTGCGGCTTCTACTGGACCGAAGGCACTCGCGGTCTCGGATGGGCCGTCAATGCCGTGCCGACGCTCAAGGGCGGCTCGTCCGTCGGCATCCCCAGTCAGCCGGCAGTCCGGTTGCCGTCAGGTGAGATCGTCACTCCCGGTCTAGTCGATGCCGAGCGACTGCAGGGTTTCGATCCCGACTGGACGCTGCCGTCCGTCGAGGTTCCCGGCCTACGCCACAGCCATCGCTGGAAGCTCGTCGGCAATGCCGTGAGCGTGCGGATGGCGTCGTGGGTCGGTGGCCGGTTGAGCGATCCCATCGAATACGACGCCGCGGGCGAGACGCCACTCGAACCGGGCGACGCCTGGCCGAGTGCGGCCTGGGGCCGTAACCGCCAGGCCTTCCGCGTCCATACCTCGACCTGGCCGGTCCAGTACGACTACGAGGATCTGAGCGGCTTCCTCGAAGACACGCGGTTGCTGTCGGCTCGGGCCACCGCCGGCTTCCTCAAGCGCGCACGCATGGGTAATCTTCGGTTCATCCCCGGTTTCATCGAGGACGTCGAAAGCCATCTCGAGCGGATGGGCGGATACCCCGAGGCCGCAGCATGACGGACTCGCTGTTCCCCGAACCTGAAACGCTGTTTTCCGAACCGGAACACGAACCACTGTGGAGTGCACTGCAACTCGCGGGCGACAAGCCCCCGGCCGACGCCGATCGCGGCGAGAAGAAGAACTACGCCCAGCGACTGTCCAATCAACTGGCACAGACGGTGGCCGACGCTCTGCGTCCGCTGTATCCCAACATCACCCCGACGGCGTCCGGTGAAGGCCAGGAGGCAACAGTCGATGTCGCCAAGGGCCGAAAGCGCTTGGACGTCAAGGCACTCGACCCCACTCTCGGCCTGATCCTCTGCGTCTCCATCAAGACGTACAACTTCCAGGACTACAGTCCCCGCAGCGGCAAGCTGGGACGGTGGACCAAGAACATAGTCCGCAACGACCACGAATTGCGTGGCGAGGCAATGGTTCTGCATCAGCGTCAGCCGTACAGCGTGTTGGTCGCCGTCATGTTCGAGCCGTACGCCACGTGCGACGACGGCGACCCGACCAAGACCAGCGACACCGGCAAATCCTCTTTTGCACACCACGTCACGACGCTCTCGAAGCGCTCGGGCCGGGGCAAGCGCGCGGTGGTCGGCGTTCCCGGAAAGGCCTGGGTGGATCTCGGCGCCGAGGACACCCGCTACGACCTCTTCGAGAAGGTCTACATCGGACTCTACGAACCCGATGGTGCAGTCCGGTTCTTCGACGTCGACGAACCGCCGCCGCGCAACGGCCGCCCCACCGAAGCTCAGACGCTCTCGTTCACCGACTTCGTGACCGTCGTGCACGGTGAAGTGGAGCGTCGCAACAGGTTTGCGCCTACCTGGTCCGATCCCGAAGACAGCGACGATTCCGACGGCTGAGAGAACCACGGTGCCTGCGACGGATCCTGCCACCAGCGCTCGGATGAGCGCTCAGCGTCGGCGCGACACCAAACCCGAAATCGCACTTCGACGCGAGCTGCATCGACGCGGACTCCGGTACTTCGTGGATCGGGCGCCTGTCAAAGGTGTTCGCCGACGGGCCGATCTGGTATTCCCACGCCGCAAAGTCGCGGTGTTCGTGGACGGATGCTTCTGGCACAGCTGCCCGCAGCATGCGACGTTTCCCAAGAACAACGCGCAGTGGTGGACGGACAAGTTGGCCGCCAACGTGGTTCGAGACCGCGACACCGATGCACGTCTGGCAGAGCAGGGTTGGACCGTCATCCGCGTCTGGGAGCACGAAGATCCGCTGGTAGCGGCCGAACGCGTCCAGAAAGCCCTGCTCGGTCCGTAAGCTCGATTTCGTGAAGGAACGCAACGTTGCGCGGTGGGGTTTGGTGGCTGCGCTGGCTCTGGGCGGAATCGTCTACTCGTCGTGGATTCTCGAATTCTTCCTGGACACCGGCCTCGACCCGGTGACATCGTTCCTCAGCGAACTCGATGCCGAGAACCAGAAATACCGCGATGTCTTCGGTAACGCCGATGTCCTGTCCGCAATCTTGATGTTGATCTCCGGAGCGCTGGGTCTGCTGATCACGCCCCGGCGAAGGCTCTACGTCACGGGCTGGATTGCGCTGGCGGTGTTCGGCATCGCGACCATCGCCGACGCGTCGTTCCCCCTCGAATGCTCGGGCGAGGGTTGCCCGTCGAGCGCACCCGACGGTCTACTTCCGCAGCTCCACCATGTTCACGCGTTGACGAGCAGCGTGGCGGTCTTCGCGATCTTCACCGCGATGATCGCATTCACCGTGGGAGCGTTCAGGTATCGCGAGCACCATTCTTTGCGGACGACGGGTCTGACCATTCTGATCCTGACTTCCCTTGCGACGGTGTGGATGTTGACGACCAACAGCATCGAAGTCTCCGGCGGCGGTAATCTCGGACTGGGTATCGCTCAACGTGCGCAGGTGCTGGGAATGTCGTTGTGGTTGTGCACCCTGGCATTTGCGATGTCGAGGCCGCCATCCACCGGGCTCCCGGCGTCGCCGCGCTGACAGGTTTTCCGGCAAGCGATTCGGGCGATCCTGGAACTACAACTGAAAATGGCTGCCCCGAACTAGCGAAGGTGTGCCCATGTCTCTCGCGTCGTCGTTCTTCGCCCATCCGCACCAGGCGTTCACTGCTGGTTTCTATCGCAACGAGTCCTTCGACTTCGAGCTACGAGTCGTTCTCGGGCAAGCCACCTTCGGCGCGGCAGATACCGGCGAAGTGCTCTCGGCCATCGCTCACGTCGGCGAGAAGGACCTCGAAGGCTGGTACGAGGCCTGGTTCGACCTCGGCACACGGGTATTCGGGCAGGCCGATGAGGCAGCCGAGGCCGGGCATTCGCGAAGCGCGTCCAACGCGTACCTGCGGGCGGCGTCGTACTTCGGTGTGGCGATCAACGCAGTCGACGGTCTCAGCGACGATTCGGTTCTGGTCCCCACTTTCAAACGTCACCGACAGGCGTGGGACCGCTTCGTCGACACCACCTCCCAGCCCGTCGAACGCGTCCGGATCCCTTACGAGGACACCTACCTGCCCGGGTACTTCTTCCGGCCGCCCGGGGACGTGCGACGGCCGACGTTGATCATGGTGAACGGTAGCGACGGCCCGATCAGCGGGCTGTGGGGCAGCGGCGGTGCCGGGGCGCTCGAGCGGGGCTACAACGTGTTGATGTTCGACGGTCCCGGTCAGCAGTCGATGCTCTTCGAGCGCAACATCCCGTTCCGTCACGACTGGGAAGCCGTCATCACCCCCGTCGTCGACTATCTCGTGGACCGGCCGGACGTCGATGCGTCGAAGCTGGCGATGTACGGGATCAGTCAGGGCGGGTACTGGGTGCCGCAGTCGTTGGCGTTCGAGCATCGGATCGCGGCAGCGATCGCCGATCCGGGGGTCGTGGACGTGGCCGCGTCGTGGCTCGCCCATATCCCCAAGAACATGCAGAAGCTACTCGACGAGGGAAAGTCGGAGGCCTTCGACCGCGACATGGCGATAGGGCTGGGAATGAAATTCTCCAAGGACAGCGCCCGAATCTGGCGTTTCCGAGCGCGTCCGTACCTCGCCGACGGCTACTACAACACTCTCGCCGAGGTTCGGAAGTACCACCTCGAACACGTCGCCGGCTCGATCTCCACTCCCCTGCTCATCACCGATCCGGAAGACGAGCAATTCTGGCCTGGTCAATCCAAGCGGCTTGCCGCCCTCGCCGGCGGACCGACGACGGTGGTTCCCTTCACCGCTGCCGAGGGCGCGAACTTCCACTGCCAGCCCATGGCGAGGCGTCTGACTGATCAGCGGATGTTCGACTGGCTCGACGAGCAGTTGGATCTCTGAATCAGGCCCTCGAATCAACGATCGAATGATGGCGTATTTGCTGTGCGCTCGATGGAGTTCGGCATTCGTCGGGTATCGATCTGTGGAAGCGTGCGAGTGTGCCTACCTATCACGACTATGTGTGGATTCAGCAGTACCTCAACACGAGCCTGTCTCTCGGGTACTGCGCTGCACTCATCCCTCGGTCCACTCCCGCACAGGTGTTGAGTGCCCTCGGCGCCGACGAGAACACACAATCGGATGCAATCGGGATCGCCGAACTCGGCGAGGTGATGTCCGATCTCACTGAACAGCCCGAGACAGCCGGGGCTGGGCAGGTAGTCGCAGTCGCGGCGGTGGGCGACGACAGCACACTGTTGATGCAGATCAACGGCGGTTCCTTCGCTATCTCCGAAGAATTGATGCGGCCCCTTCTATCCGATCGCGAGGTGGCTTCGCACTATCTCAGCGTCAATGCCGACAGCCAGTTCATCTGGTGGTCGAACGGCACACGCGTGGCTGAATTCGAACTCTTCGGATCCAGCCCGGTGGTCGGGGACGATCGGATGGTGGATTTGATTCTCGATGTCGGCGGAATCGGAATCGACGATGACGCCCAAGGCTATGCAGGTGAGCATGCGTTGGAGGGCGCCTTTGCTCTCGCCGAGCAGATCACCGGCGTCGCAGTCCCCGCCTCGCTATTCGTGGAAGGCCAATTTATGGTGGCCGTTGTCCCCAAGTCAGGACAGTCCCCCTCGGCAGATGTGCCATCTGAGGCTTCTCCGCGAAAGTCGCCCGCTGCGTGGAGCGAGGTAGCGCGACGTTACAAAGCGGCGGAACGGATTCCGCTACATGGGGTGATGTTCCGCGGGCGACCCCCCGGCGGTCGTCCCTCCGTGCGACTCGAATTCTGGTTCAAGCCGCGCACCTGCATCCGTCTCGAAGACGAGCAGGGAGTGCTGTTTCTGCAGAACCGACAGAAGCAGACGTGGTTCCGCACCGACGGGGTCCTCGAACGACGAAACGGCGGATACAGTCTCGACATCCATATCGAACAACTTCTCCAGATACACAGAACCTGGCCGTACACACCTTTCGCCGACCTACGCCCACCCGACACGACAGGGCGGGAAGTAGAGGTCGACGGGCGGAGAGCGTGGGAATTCGCGATGCCACCGGATTGGGCCGGCCGTGATGCCACGGTGGCGTTCGACGCGGAAACCGGGATCCCTTTGCGGTGGGCGGACCGAACGGGCAGCCATGAGATATCGGCGCTGGAAACCGGTATCGACGTCGACGACGGCTTTTTCTCCGGCCCCTGATAATCGAAGCAAGCGAGGCGTCTGACGGATCAGCGGATGTTCGACTGGCTCGACGAGCAGGTGGATCTCTGAATCAGGACACTTTCTCCTTTTTCGTCAAGAGAGTGGCGAGCATCGGCAACAGCAGAACCGTGATCGCCCCGGCCGCGACAAGAATCGACGCGTTGTCCGAGGACATCTGATGCGCGTCGACGGCCGCGCCCGTGACCGCCACGATCATGGGCAGGCCGGTAGCCCCGTACAACGCGACTTGCGCACTTTCGCGCGTGGTGAAGGGCGGCTCCACCTTCTCGAACTTGGTCACGAAGAACACCGGCACGCCCCGGACTACAACGATCAGGATCAAAAACGCAATCAGTATGCCGGGACTGGCGGCGACCGCCGAGACGTCGATCGCCATGCCTGAAGTGATGAAGAAAATCGGGATGAGGAACCCGAAGGCGGTCCCGTCGAGCTTGATCTCGAGGCGCTCGTCGCCCTCTGGCATCAGTCGCCGCAGGATGAAGCCGGCGGCAAATGCACCGAGAATGACGTCGAGTGAGAACACAGCCGACAGCACTCCGAGGCTGACCAACAACAGAACGGTGAGGCGGACCGTCGTCTGCGCCGTCGTGTCCGCCCCTGCCCGCACCAGGCGATGTGTCCACGAGCCTTCGTGAATCAGCTTGCCGGGCAGCACCGCAACGATGACAGCGATCAAGGCGAAGACGGCAAGAACGATCAGCGACAGCACGGCACCACGGGCACTCAGCAGCACCGCCATCGCGACGACCGGCCCGAGCTCGCCGACGGCCCCGTGGTTGAGGACGGTCTTACCCAAGCGTGTGTCGAGGAGTTTGTTGTCCTTGAGGATCGGCAGCAGCGTGCCCAGAGCGGTCGACGTCATCGCGATGGCAACAGCGGCTTCGGCGGAGATCACGTTCCTCATGCCAAGCAGCGCGACCACCGTGAACGCCAGCGCGAGGCAGAACAGCCACGTGTAGAGCGCTCGACGTCCGCCGCGCCCACTGAGTTCCTGTCGGTCGATCTCGTAGCCGGCGAGCAGGAACAGCATGCCGAGGCCGAGTTCGCGCAGGATGCCGATCGCTTCGCTGTCAGCTGCGATGTTGAGGGCGAACGGCCCGACCACTGCGCCCGCGACCAGTAGCAACACCACTTCGGGAACCAGTCGACGCGGGATCAGGCCCGCGACTATCGGCGCGATGGCCGCGATCAGCGCGATCCAGAACAGCGATGAGGCAATTGAAGGCACGGATCATTATCGGACATAGGTGACGGATCTGCGCTCAGTACAGGTACTTGCGGTACGCCTCTTGTCTGGCGGGTTCGAGGTCCTCGACGCGCAGGCTGTGTTGCTCCGCCATCATGTCGCGCAGACTCGGCACCTCATCGGATGCGGGCCACGTCGACGGATCCCACAGCTTCGCCCGCAGAATTGCTCTCGCGCAATGCAGATACGCCTCGTCGATCTGCACGATCACCGCAAGCTGTGCAGGCTTGCCGTTCATCGCCATCGAATCCAACAGATCAGGATCGGTGGACAGAGTCGCCGTGCCGTTGACGCGCACGATCTCGTCGTGCCCGGGCGCGAGAAAGAGGATCCCCACGTGAGGATTCTCGATCATGTTCCGGTACGAGTCAGCGCGCCGGTTGCCCGGACGATCCGGGAGCACGAGCGTCTTCTCGTCGGGAAACAGAACCTGACTGACCAGGTCTCCACGCGGCGAGCAGTCGCAATTTCCGGCCGCATCGGATGTCGCGAGCACAAAAAACCGTGCCTGCTCGATGAATTCACGGATCAACGGAGTCGTGTGAGCGGTCTGCTTCTCCATGATCGTCGGATGGGGCTGTCCGAGAATCGCATTGAGTTGTTCCACGGATTCGATCCGCCCGCCCGGGGCGTTCGACGCCGTCACGTCGACACGTCGTCGAGCACGTGGTGGCGCCCGAGCGGCAACACCAACGGCTTACCCGACATGGGGTCGGGGATGATTCGGCTCTCGAGACCGAACACGGTGCGGACGTTGTCGCTCGTGAGCACCTCGGCAGGATCACCCGCCGCGTAGACCCGGCGATCGGCCATGGCGACGAGGTAGTCGGCGTAGCGGGCGGCGAGATTGAGATCGTGCAGAACCATGACAATCGTTGTACCCCGAGTCCGGTTCAGGTCGGTGAGCAGGTCCAAGACCTCAACCTGGTGGCTCACGTCCAAGAAGGTGGTCGGCTCGTCGAGTAGAAGCAGATCGGTTTGTTGGGCGAGCGCCATCGCAATCCACACACGTTGGCGCTGACCACCGGAAAGCTCGTCCACCGATCGCTCGGCCAATCCGGTTGTGTCCGTGGCCGCAAGCGCCTCGGCGACGGCTGCGTCATCCTCGCGGCTCCACCTCGACAGCACCCGCTGATGTGGATGACGACCACGGCCGACGAGATCGGCGACAACTATCCCTTCCGGTGCGATCGGTGACTGCGGCAGCAGACCGAGCGTGCGAGCGAGCTTCTTCGCAGGCAGGCGATGAACATCCTTGCCGTCCAACAGAACATGACCGCTTCGGGGACTGAGTAGCCGCGACATCGACCGCAGCAGTGTCGATTTGCCGCACGCGTTGGCGCCCACGATGGTCGTGATCTTTCCCGGCGGCACCGCGAGGTCGAGCGATTCGACGACGGTCCGTCCTCCGTAACCGAGTTCGAGGTTTTCGGCAGTCAGAGAGTGGGATTCGGTCACAGCGAACCTCCCGTTCGGTTGGAGCGAATGATGAGGTAGACAAGATACGGCGCTCCCAGCGCACCGGTCACCACGCCAACGGGGTAGCGGGTGCCGAAGGCGTACTGTCCGCAGAAATCGGCGACGAGCACCAGCAGCGCTCCGACCAGCGCCGACGGAATCAAAAGTGGTGTTCCCGGACCGACGATGCGGGCGGCGATGGGCCCTGACAGAAATGCGACGAAGGCGATGGGCCCCGCAGCGGCAGTGGCAAAGGCGATGAGTCCGACGGCCGCAATGATCGTCAGAATGCGCGTTCGTTCCACTCTGACGCCGAGCGCTTGTGCTGCGTCGTCACCGAGCTGGCTGGTCGAAAGGTTGCGCGATTGGCTCAGCAGCACCGGTCCGAGGACAACCAGCGCCAGGAGTACGGGAACCGTCGAACCCCAGTTGGCACCGTTGAGACTGCCGGTGAGCCAACGCATCGTCTCCTGCAGATCCCACGCGGCGGCGGTACTGAGAAGGTAGGCGGTGACGCTGTCGAGCATCGCGGCGATGCCGATACCGATCAGTATGAGCCGAGTGCCCGCCACACCGTCCCGGAAAGACAGAACGTAGATCAAGACTGCGACGCCCAGACCGACGGCGATAGCAAAAACCGATACCTGTGAACCGCCGAGTGAAAGCGAGATGATCGCGAAAGCCGCTGCAGCGCTTGCGCCGGAGCTGATTCCGATGATGTCGGGGCTCGCGAGCGGGTTGCGCAGCATCGTCTGGAACGTGATGCCACCCAAGCCGAAACAGATTCCGGCGACCACAGCGAGGACAGCGCGAGGCAGCCGGAGGCGGCCGACGGTGAACGAGGCACCAGGCACGTTCTCCCCCAGCACGACCCGAAGCACATCTGACGGCGAGTAGAAGGTTTTTCCCACCATCAGAGTGACCGCGAAGGAGGCGACGACGAGGACCATCAGCACGGCAATCACGATGCGGCGGCGTCTACCTCGTCGGATACGGCTTGCTCCGACTGCGTCGACCTCGACTTCGGGAGTAACGAATGTAGTGGTCACAGCTCACGTATTTTCTGACGGCGGACTATGTAAATGAAGAAGGGCGCTCCGATGAGCGCGGTGATGATGCCGACGTCGATTTCGCTCGGCCGGGCGACAATTCGTCCGAGAATGTCGGCGGCGACCAGAAGGGCGGCACCTGTCAGCGCAGAAAACGGTAGTAGCCAACGGTTGTCAATCCCGATCAACAACCGGCACAGGTGCGGGACGACCAAACCGACGAAGCCGATCGGTCCCGCGATGGCAGTGGCCGCACCGCAGAGCAACACTGCACCGAGCGCTGCCACTGCACGAACCACCGCGACGCGTTCGCCGAGACCTGATGCAACCTCGTCGCCGAGCGCAAGAGAGTTGAGACTGCGCGCTGACAGCAGACAGATCACGAAGCCGACAATGAGGAAAGGCAGACCCTGCCGGATCACCTCGAAACTCGCGCCACCGACGCCGCCGATCTGCCACGAACGAATGTTGCCCGCAATATCGTTTCGCGGCAGCATGATCGCAGTGATGAACGAAGCAAACGCAGCCGATGTTGCGGCCCCGGCAAGAGCCAACTTGAGTGGCGTGGCTCCACCTCGCCCGAGTGACCCGACTACGTAGACGAACAATGCCGCCCCGGCTGCACCGAGTACGGCCACCCAGATCATGCTGGTCTGGGTCCACAATCCGAACCACGCCATTCCGATCACCACGGCGAGCGAAGCGCCCATGTTGACGCCCAGGATTCCGGGATCCGCCAAAGGGTTTCGGGTGATCCCCTGCATCACCGCGCCGGCAAGACCGAGCGCAGCACCCACGACGATCGCGAGCACCGTCCGCGGAATGCGCTTGGCAATCGCACCCTGACCGATATTGTCGGTGGAACCGCCAAGTGCGGCAACGATGTCGGACCAATCGACCTCACGAGAGCCGATGACGATCGAGGCGCACATGAGCACCGCGAGGACAACGAGAAGGGCGATCAACCACAGCGAATTGCCGAACGTCGGGCGCCGCGTATCGCGAGCGCCCGACGTCGAATCCTGCGAGGTTACAGTCACTCCGACTTTCCAGCGGCCCCGGCGAGCAGATCGACGTAGTCGCCGAGTACCCACGAAATTGCGAGTGGAGTCGGGTTGGCCGCCGTTCCCATCGGCCCGGTTCCATTGAGGAACACGATCGCGCTGTTGGCGACGGCAGGCATCTGCGAGAGCAGCGGGTCAGCCTTGAGTGCGTCGACAAGCGCCTGGTCACCGTAGGTGACGATCAGTTCAACGTCGTCGAAGACGTCCACACGCTCGGCACTGACCTTCTTCGAGAACTCACCACCCGTCGAGGCGTCGGCAACGCTCTTCGGCGTCGAAAGTCCGAGGTCCTCGAAGAACGCGGCGCGCGTGTCGTTCGCCGTGTAGAAGCTGACCTGGCTCAGATCAGCGGTGTCGACGTGCGTCAGGAACATGGTTGCCTTGCCGGCAAGCTGCGGATGCGAGGCAACCTCGTCGGCGATCTCCTTTTCGATGGTGGAGATCAGTTCCTGCCCTTCGGATTCCATGCCGAGGCCCATGCTGTTGAACTTGATGACGTCGCGCCACGACGTCGCCCACGGCCCCTCGGGATACGCCACAACCGGAGCGATCTCACTGAGAGTGTCGTAGTCCTCCTGCGTCAATCCGGAGTACGCGGCAAGAATGACGTCAGGGTTCGTATCGGAGACGGCTTCGAAGTCGATGCCGTCGGTCTCGTCGAAGAGCACCGGCGGCTTCGCGCCAAGGTCATCGAGCTTTTCCTCGACCCACGGCAGCATTCCGTTGCCGTTGTCGTCACCGAAAGTCGCCGCTGCCATTCCGACGGGAACCACGCCGAGAGCAAGGGGCACTTCGTGATTGGCCCAGGCGACGGTGGCAACTCGCTCCGGCTTGGTGTCGATCGTCGTAGTTCCGAAAGCGTGCTCGATCGTGACGGGGAAGGAGCTGGATCCGCTTCCGGCGTTGCCGCCGTCGGCGGTCTCCGAGGAGTCGGAACTGCAAGCTGTCACGCCGAGGGCGACTGCGACCGCTGCTGCGGCCACCGCCAAGAAGCGTTTTGAACGCATGAAAACAGAACTCTCTCGAGAAGGGGTACGGCCCTCAACCCGGCTCAATCAGGCACTTAGGTGAGGTTTGCCTAAACCGTATACGGGAGGGTAATGTGGCGCAATCGCGTGTTTGGGACACCCCATGTAGCGATCGAGACAAGGTGTGATGGCCGATCAGCTAGCCCGGAACATCCCTGGTGTAGCGCCTGTAGTGCGCCGGAATGCCGCCCCGAATGCGCTGGTCGAGTGGTAGCCCACACGCTCGGCAACCTCTTGTAGATCCAAGCCGTGGGCAAGAAGGGTCACCGCTCGTTGGGCGCGCACAGCCGAGACCCACTGCCCGAAACTCATCCCGGTCTCCGACCGAAATACCCGGGTGATGGTTCGCGGGCTGACACCGAGGAGCCTTGCCCAGTCGGACAGCGTTCGCATGTCACTCGGATCGTCACCGATCGCATCGACGATGGGTTGCAGAAGTGGCGAGTCCGGCACCAGCACCAGCAACTCGTTCGGCGACGGTGCCAGCACGTCGATCACCATCTGCTCCGTGAGCGAGCGCGAAGGAGCTCCGAGTGACTCGTCTGCCAGTCGCTCGAGGAGGTTCCGCAGCAGCGGAGTGACCTCGATCGCCACCGGCACGTCGGACAGAGAAGGAACCGATGCGATGTCGAGCTGAGCGGCGCGATACCAGGTGCCGGCCGGCGCGATCGCCGAGTGCAGGACGCCGGCGGGCATCCACAGACCGACGGTCGGCGTAATGGTCCACGTGCGCGATCCCACCGTGGCGCTCGACGCTCCCCGCTCGTTCCACAACAATTCGTGAGTCGGGTGCGAGTGCGCATCCCACCGGGTCTCGCGGGAGACAAGTTCGTCCATGCCCGCAATGACAAAGGGCACCTCGACCGCCCCGGCCGAGTAGACCGGGAGCGTCCGACTGTCGACGGTCTC
This sequence comes from Rhodococcus sp. NJ-530, assembly GCF_003860625.1. Lineage (NCBI taxonomy): Bacteria > Bacillati > Actinomycetota > Actinomycetes > Mycobacteriales > Nocardiaceae > Rhodococcus > Rhodococcus sp. NJ-530. The sequence goes on along the minus strand of NZ_CP034152.1, from coordinate 337,704 downwards.
CAACGGGTTCTCCTCGGTTCGCGTGGCTGCTCCGCAGAAAGCATAGGTCGCGGGGATCGGTTGTCGGTTCCCACGATCGCGAGGATCACCGCCCGAAATCGCCGAGGTGACCTCACACACATTCAAGAATTGCGTATGCACCACAACAAAAAGAAGGTCACAGACCTGAAGTCTGTGACCTTCTTTCTTGTGCGCCCGAAGGGATTCGAACCCCTAACCTCTTGATCCGTAGTCAAGTGCTCTATCCGTTGAGCTACGGGCGCATGTTCTGTTGTCTTGCTGGTCTTGCGTGTCTTACCGTCGTAATTTCTATCATTTCTAACCCGCCGGTCAAAATCACCGGCTTGGCGGAGGCGAGAGGATTTGAACCTCCGGTCCCTCGTAAAAGGGACAACTCATTAGCAGTGAGTCCCATTCGGCCGCTCTGGCACGCCTCCCTGGGGGTTCCGATCCTTTCGGACCGCCGGATCGAAAGATTACACACCCTTCGCCACCAAAGGCAAAACGTGTGGTCAGCGGACTGTTTTGTGGACTTACCGCAGGTGGCTGTCGAACCAGTCGAAGATCCGGGTCTGAGCTTCGATGATCGAGGCCGAATCAGGGTCGTCGAGGTCAGCGTCCTCGGACAGCTGTGGCGGCTCGTCCGCCCGGTGAGCCAGTCCGGCGTAGCTGACCACCAGTGTCGCGACGTCGGCCTTCGCGGTCGCTTCCCGGAGCAGAGTCACGTGTTCGCGAGGCGTGCTGGGATCGTCCTCGCCGTACAGCGCCAGCCACGGCGCCTGCAGGGAAGTGGCCGCGTCGACAAGCGCCTGAGCATCCACCGACAAGGCTTCGACGATTCCCCGGGCGGCGACGCTCACCGCGGCGCCGACGGGACGGCTGGTGGCCACGAGCATCGCGGCGGTACCGGCGTCGTCGAATCCGAGCACCCCGATGGTGTCTGCGAGAACTTCGCGTCCGACGAGCCAATCGAGGGTCGCGTCGAAGTCGGCGAAGAGGTTGTCACCGAACACCTCACCCTGCATGTGTTCGGGTTCGCGGTGAAACAGGTGAGGTGCGACGCTCACCCACCCTTCGCCGGCAAGCGCGCACATCAGATTCAGCAGAGCCGGGCTGAACTTCCGGGCTTCATGCAGGACGACGATCCCGCCCCGCGTCGGGCCGTCCGGCTCCACCACGGTCAGCGGAACAGCCGTGGCGACCTCCCCTTCGGCTCCGCGCAGATACGCGGTGGCTCGGAAGATTTCCGACATCTTCTAACTCTGACACGCAGACGGCCGCTACGCACCAAATCGGTGCGCGCATAATCGACTCGTGACCGCACACATTCGCCCTGACCTCGCCTCCATCCCCGCCTACGTTCCCGGACGCAATTTTCCGGGTGCGATCAAGCTGGCGAGCAACGAAACGACAGTAGGGCCGTTGCCCGGTGTGCGTGACGCCGTCGCCGACGCGGTCGCCAATGCCAACCGCTACCCGGACAATGCTGCGGTTGCACTCATCGAGGCGCTGGCCAGCTTCCTGAAAGTCGAGCCGGCCAACGTCGCCGCTGGTTGCGGCTCCGTGACACTGTGCCAGGAACTCGTGCAGATCACGTGCGATCAGGGTGACGAGGTCATCTACGCGTGGCGTTCGTTCGAGGCGTACCCCGTGGTCACCCAGGTCGGCCATGCCGTCTCGGTCAAGGTTCCGCTGACCGAGGACTTCGGCCACGACCTCGACGCGATGCTGGCCGCGATCACGGATCGCACGCGGTTGATCTTCGTATGCAACCCCAACAACCCGACCGGCAATGCACTGTCGAAGGCAGAGCTCGAGAGCTTCCTCGACGCGGTCCCGGCGCACGTCGTCGTCGCACTCGACGAGGCGTACTTCGAATACTCACGCTCGGACGCCGACGGCATCGAGCTGTTCCGCAGCCGCCCCAACGTGGTTGTTCTGCGCACCTTCTCGAAGGCGTACGGCCTCGCGGGAATCCGCGTGGGTTACGCGGTCGCGGATCCGGAGATCATCGTGGCCCTCGGCAAGGTGCACACCCCGTTCACCGTGAGCGCTGTCGCGCAGGCCGCCGCAATCGCTTCCCTGGCTGCAGCAGACGAACTGCTTGCCCGCACCGAAGGTGTCATCGCCGAGCGGACACGAGTTCGAACCGCTCTGATCGAAGCCGGGTACACCGTCCCCGAGTCGTCGGCGAACTTCGTCTATCTCCCCCTCGGAGAGCTCTCTCCCGCTTTTGCCGAGGCGAGTACCGAAGCGGGCATTCTGATCCGCCAGTACGGCGTCGAGGGCGTCCGGATGACCATCGGCGATCCACACGAGAACGACGCATTCCTCGCTTTCGCGAACACCGACGTCGCGAAGCAGGCCGCGGGCATCGGCGTCACCGCGTGACACTCGATACATAACTGTTACGCCGAGGACTGGAATTCGTTTCGGCAGACGGGCACACTCAGGGAGGTTCGAGGCCGGTCCGAGCGAGGGAGCACGACGCATGACGCGACGCATGACACGAACGTGTGCCGTGCTCGCAACGACCCTTCTCGCCACCACCGCGACCTCCCTGAGCGGCGTCGCCAACGCAGAGTCCCAGGACACGGTGTCGGTACGTCTGTTGGCGTTCAACGATCTGCACGGCAGTCTCCGCCCGCCGGAAGGTGTTCGCAGCGAGATCAGGCAGGCCGACGGCTCGCTCACTCCCGCAGGTGGCGCGGCGTATCTCGCGGCCTACGTGACGCAACTTCGCAGCCAGGCCACCAACTCGCTGCTGTATTCGGTCGGTGACAACTGGGGATCGTCGGCGCTCGAGTCGGCGATGTTCAACGACGAACCGACGGTCGAACTCCTGAACCGGATGAAGATCGACGCTTCCGCGATCGGCAACCACGAACTGGACAAGGGACTCGCCGAGTTCCGACGCATGCAGTCCGGCGGTTGCTCCGCCGTCGATGCGTGCACGTTCAGTCCGTCCTTCGACGGCGCCAACTTCCCACTGATGGCCGCGAACATGACGTACACCAACGGCACCCCGGCCACGCTGCCCTTCACCGTGAACATGGTCGACGGCATTCCGCTCGGAGTCATCGCGATTTCCCCCGCCAACACGTCGCAGATCGTGACACCAGGCGGGATCGCCGATCTGCAGTTCGGCGACGAGGTCGAAGCGATCAACCGCACCGCCGACGTCCTCGACTTCTTCGGCGTCAAAGCCATCACCGTCCTCCTGCACCGTGGGGACGAACCGGCCGTCGAAGGTGGGCCCAACGACTGCAACGTCGAGTCCGGGCCGGCCCGCGACATCGCCCTTCGTGCGTCACCGAAGGTGGACGTCATCTTCACCGCCGACAGCCACCAGCAGTACAACTGCGAATTCCCTGATCCCGCAGGCAATCCCAGAGTCGTGATGCAGGGCGCTTCGCACGGCCGGATCGTGTCCGTCGCAGACGTCACCATCGATCGCAACACACGCGAGGTCGTTCGCGATCAGACGTCCGCGTTCAATCAGATAGTGACACACGATATTTCGCCGGATCCCGATATTCAGGCTCTCGCCGACCGGGCCTGGTCGGAGGCGTCGGACAGCGCTCAGCGGCCGGTGGGGACCATTACCGCCGATCTGACACGCGACCGCGTCCCCAGCGGCGAATCGACACTCGGCAACCTGGTCGCCGACGCTCAACTCGCCGCCGGATCGACACGAGGCGCCCAACTAGCGTTGACGAACCCCGGCGGAATGCGCGAGGACTTGGACTTCGGCACTTCCGGCCAGGTCACCTACCGCCAGGCCTACGGTGTTCAGCCATTCGGTAACAGCCTCGAGGTGCTCTCCGTCACAGGAGCGGTGTTGAAGGACGCTCTCGAACAGCAATTCCAGATCGACCTCGACGGCACCGCTACCGAGCGCATCCTCTCCCCGTCCGCGGGCTTCACCTACGCCCTGGACCGGCGGGCGGCACCAGGCGCGCGAATCTCGGAAATGCGTCTGAACGGGCAGGACATCGCGCCCGACGCCGTCTACAGCGTCGTGGTGAACAAGTTCCTCGCCGAGGGCGGGGACGGCTTCACCGCACTGAAGAACTCCACCCAGATGACCGGTGCCGGCAACGACCTCGACGCCTTGACCGCCCTGTTCGCAGCCGGGTCGCCGGTCTCGCCACCTGCCACCGACCGCATCCGCACCATCGGCTGACTAGGCATCCCCGCGCTCGATTGCCTAGTCTCGACGGGTGATCATCGCGACCCATAACGGCAAGTTCCATGCAGACGACGTCTTCGGCGTATCGCTGCTCAAGCAGCTGTACCCCGACGCCACCGTCGTTCGCAGCCGTGACGAGTCCGTCCTCGACAGCGCGGACATCGTGCTCGACGTCGGCGGTCGCTACAACCCGGCCGAGGGGCGCTTCGACCATCACCAGCGTGATGCCGGCGAGCGCAGCAACGGCATCCTGTACTCCGCCTTCGGTCTGCTCTGGCAGGAATACGGCCTGCAGTTCTGTGAAGGCGACGCCTCCGTGTTCCGCCGTATCGACAGCCGACTGGTCGAGGGCATCGACGCCGTCGACAACGGCCAAGAGATCTACACCCTCAACGACTACGGCACCAAGCCTTTTGATCTGTCGTCCGTGCTGGACCTTTTCAATCCGATCTCGTCCACCGACGAGGAGTTCGACACCCAGTTCGAGCTGGCCGTCGTTCTCGCAACCCAGGTCTTGATTCGCCTGCGCGCCAAGTATGCCGGCGACGCGGCGGCCGAGCGCGAGTTCACCGAGACCTACGAAAAAGCAACGGATCCGCGCTTCGTCGTGCTGGAACGCTTCGTTCCCCACGGCCGCGCCGCGTCGGCCCAGCCAGAGCTGCTGTTCACCATCTTCCCGAACACCAACGGCGGCTGGTCGATTCAGACGGTCAAGCCTGCTGACTCCAAGTTCGGTTCACGAAAGCTGTTGCCGGAGCCGTGGCGCGGCCTGAACGGCTCGGATCTTGCCGCCCAGACGGGCGTCGACAGTTCGGTCTTCTGCCACAAGGCCGGGTTCATCGCGGCTGCGCAGACCCGTGACGGCGCCCTCCAATTGCTCGAACTGGCACTGGCCGAGTAGTTCTCAGCTCACATTCCCAGCGCCGTCTTCACCGTCGGCCAGGAATCGTGAAGCGCGTCTTGCCAGTACGGCCACGAATGGGTGCCGTCGTCCCGATACGCGAACACTGCGGGAATCGACAACTCCCCCAACCTCGCTTCGAACAGTTGTGTGCACGTATTAGCGAGCGCCTCGAGCGGTCCGCCTTCGATGGCAGTCTGCAGTCCACTCGGGGTGAAGACGTTGTCGTATTCTCCGGGCGCACCTGTACCGGAGGACACGTAGATCGTCTTCCCACGCAGCGTTTCCGCGTTGGTGGACGGGTCGTGCTTTTGCCAGTCGGGGTCCGACGCCGGGCCCCACATGTTGGTGGCGTCGCCCGCCTTGCTGGCCACGGTGAGCCGTACGGAGTCCTGCGAGGACGATTCGGAGTTGTCGAGACAGCCACTGTACGAGGCCAATCCGGTGTAGAGCTTCGGGTGATGTGTGATGAGGTTGGCCGCGCCGAGCGCACCCATGGACACCCCGCCGACCACGTTCGTCCCATTTCCGGAAAACGCAGAATCGATCAACGTCGGAAGTTCTTCTGCGAGAAACGATTCCCACTTGTTCACACCGAGGTTCGGATCGTCGTTCTTCCAGTTGGTGTAGAAACTGCCGGTGCCGCCCACGGGGAGAACGACGTTGACGTTCTTGTCAGCGAAAAACGTTTCGATGTCGGTCTTCTGGGTCCAGGTGCTCTCGGAGTATCCGGATTCCGAACCGGCACTGACTCCGTCGAGTAGGTAGAAGGACGGACGTGAACCGGCGCTCGACGCTGGATGCAGAACCTGCACTTGTACCTCGCGTCGCATGGCCGGCGACTCGACGAACACGGCACTGCGTGTGGGCGACAACTGCTCTATGCGATTGATGTGAGCCCCGGCCTGACCGGCCGAATCTCCTGGTGGGTTTTCAGGTGCCGGTTCGGCATACGCCACTCCGCCCACGACAAGCGCGAGCACGACCAACACAATCCCGACAAACCCAAATCTCCGCATCCGTCAAGCGCCCCCTGAGCATCGCACGACTACCGCTGACCCTCGATTGGACAGGACGAACGTCCCGGGGTCAACCCACTGGTTGGGATTTATTACTCGCGGGTATCCAATGGAGTTGGACAGTTCTCCACCGATGCACACACAGGTGTGGATAACTTCATTCACATCCACTTCCCAGTTGTGCATAACCTGTGGACAAAAGGATGAATTACAACAGAGTTATTCCTCCTACCTGCAACGATTCGTTTCCCCACAGTGTGCATAACTTTGTCGAACAGGGCTCGCGAGACGCCGGTTTCCGGGCGTGTCCATGCAGTTCACACCGCCGCGCCACTCTTTGTTCACAGGCACGACACCACCGGCCGACAATGCTCCCCACCCCGACTTCATACTTGTTGCATGCTGACCGCTCTGCTCGCCGCCACAGCTGTGCTCGCCCTACTGACTCTGGTCCCCGGGCCCGACATGGCCGTCGTGACGCAGGCTGCTCTCGGCGCGGGCAGATCTGCCGGTTTCCGGGTAGCGGCCGGCATCGTCTCGGGCCTTCTGGTGTGGGGTCTGTTGACCGTCCTCGGGCTTTCGGCGATCCTGGCCGCGTCGGCGGAGGCGTACACCGTCGTCAAGCTCGCCGGCGCGGCTTACCTGATCTATCTCGGTGTGCGAGCACTGTGGGAGAGCCGGACGTCGCGGATGCAACACAATGCCGACGCTCCACGATCGCAGAAGGCCGGGACATGGAAGACGGGCTTCACCACCAACCTGCTCAACCCCAAGATCGCCGTCTTCTACACCGGACTGTTGCCGCAGTTGGTTCCGGCCGGGTGGCCGACGGGACCGTCGCTTGCATTGCTGGTGCTCATCCACGCAGCCATCACCATCGTGTGGCTCAGTGGCTACGTGGTCCTTCTCTCGCGAGCGCGTAGCACCTTCGAAAAGCCCCGAGTGCGACAGGCACTCGAGCGCATAACCGGAACAGTTCTTCTAGGATTCGGAGCGAAGATCGCGCTCGAAGCGCGCTGACACGGCAATCGGAAAAGAGTAGACAGTGGGCGCGTGGGGATCGGGACCGTTCGAGAACGACGGTGCAGGGGATTTGATCGCGTCCATCGGACACGGTGACTTCACCTTCGAATCGGTGGAGTGGGCATTCGAGGACGACTACCTCGAGGTGGACGGCGGCCAAATCGCCATCGCCTTGCTCGAATTGGTGCTGATCGTGCGCGCCGATCACAAGCGCGACCCCGCCACCGAAGACCTCGATCTCGACTCTTTCACCGCGGCCCTGACCAGCGAACGGCTCACCTGGTTGATCGAAATGGTGGAGCGCACCATCGCATCGACCGATTCGGAACTGTTCGAATTGTGGGACGAGCAGGGACCGGAAGAGCTTGCGTCGTGGCGCGTTCCCGTCGTGGACGGTCTCGAGGATTTGCGCGTTCTGTCGGTCTGATTCCGTCGCCGCTCCATCACGTTTGCTTATCGGGCCACAACGGTTCGGTCTTGGTCAGATGCCCTGGTAGGACCCTATGGTCGAACGGATCACCGAGTGAGAACTGTGGCTCGTCGACGACGGGAATCCACGCTCACCCCGGACCCAGGAGCAGACCATCATGGCGACTTTCGTTCCGGCTGCGCGCGTCGACAGAATCAGGGAGTCGCCGAGTGTGGCTGCCGCACAACGAGTGCGCGAGCTGAAGGCCCAGGGCCGTGAAATACTCGACCTGACCGTCGGGGAGCCCGATTTCGACACACCCGACAACATCAAGTCTGCGGCGATCACTGCGATCAACACGGGTCAGACCAAGTACACCGCAGTCAACGGCATCCCGGCTCTACGCGAGGCAATCGCAGCACGCGCGGCTTCGCGAACCGGAATCCAGTACGCGGACAACCAGATCACCGTCGGCGGCGGCGCGAAACAGGTCATCTTCCTCGCTCTCATGGCGACGGTCGAAGCCGGCGTCGAGGTTATCGTTCCCGCCCCTTACTGGGTTTCGTACCCGGATATGGTCCTCGCTCACGACGGAACTCCGGTGATCGTTCAGTGCGAGGAGTCCGACAACATTCTTCTCACAGCCGAAGCACTATCCGCTGCAATCACTTCGAACACCAAGTGGGTCATCCTCAATGCCCCGGGCAACCCCACCGGATCTGTGTACACCCGCGAGCAGCTGCAGGCCCTCGCCGAAGTGATCGAGGCCAATCCCCATGTCAGTGTGTTGGTCGACGAGATCTACGACGAGATCAACTTCGGCGACGCTCCGATCCCGAGTCTGCTGCAGGTCGCTCCGCACCTCCGTGATCAGGTACTGGTCACCAACGGAGTCTCCAAGTCTCATGCCATGACCGGGTGGCGACTCGGATACGGACTCGGAAATTCCGGATTGATCGGCGCCGTCAACAAACTGCAGGGTCAGAGTTCTTCCTGCCCGTCCTCGATCAGCCAGGCCGCAGCCGTGGAAGCCCTTACCGGCGACCAGAGTTTCCTCACCGAATCCGTACGAAGTTACCGACGACGACGCGACCTCTCGGCTCACCTCCTCAGTGTTGTCCCCGGGCTCGAGCCCGTCGTGCCGCAGGGTGCGTTCTACCTGTTCGTCAACTGTGCCGGCTTGATCGGCAAGCAGACCCCGGATGGCACCGTGATCGAGTCCGACCAGGATCTCGTCCTCTATCTCCTCGACGAGGCGTCGGTTGCCACCATTCAGGGTTCGGCTTACGGCGCATCGCCGTACTTCCGTATCTCCTTCGCCACCTCCGAGGCCGTCCTCGAAAAGGCCGCGGCACAGATCGCCGCGGCAGTCGAACGCCTTTCCTGATCTTTCATACTTTCTGGAGTACAAGATGATTCACGTCAAGACGAAAATTGATCGCGCGGACAAGGACCTGATTGCCGAACTGGGGACGTTCTCCGCGGCCACGATTCACGAGGCACAGGGACGTAAGGGGTCGCTGCATCCGGCGATCAAACCGATCGACCGCGACATGAAGTTCTGCGGCTCCGCCTTCACAGTCAAGTGCCATCCCCGTGACAACCTCATGCTGCAGGTTGCGATCAGCTACGCACAGCCGGGTGACGTCCTGATCGTCTCTTCAGGTGATCAAGCCGCCGGCCAGTTCGGCGATGTCCTCGCCAATGCCTGTGTTGCGCGCGGCATTACCGCACTGGTCACCGACGGCGGAGTGCGCGATACCCGGGAGATCCGCGAACTCGGATTCCCCGTCTTCTCCAAGCACGTGTACATCGAGGGAACCGTCAAGGAATCTCTCGGCCCGATCAACCATCCCCTGGTCTTCGGAGAACAGGTCATTTATCCCGGTGACGTCGTCAAGGGTGACTGCGACGGCGTTGTCGTGGTCCGCCGCGAGGAGGTTGCCGAGGCAATCGAACTCTCGCGTGCCCGTGACGAAGCCGAAGCCGGGTACATCGAGCGTTACAAGCGGGGCGAGACCCCACTCGAGGTGAGCAATCTGACTGCCCTGCTGGAAGCCAAGGGCCTGGTGGTCGAATAACCTGCTGTGCGCCTTTATTAACCGCCCGCGGTTAATAAAGGCGCACAGGGTCGAAGGACTCAGAACCGCAACAGCACCTTCCCCGACACCGAAGCATCCTTGGCGACTGCGAAAGCTTCCAGAGCTTCCTCGACCGGATATTCGTGTGTGAGAACAGCATCGACAGCAAGCGAACCGTCGGCGAGGGCGAGCAGCACCTCGTCGATTTCGTCGTTGAAGCGGAATGAGCCCACCAACTCCAACTCTCGCGTGATCGCCAGCGAAATGTGTACCGGTTGAGGTCCGGACGGAAGAAGCCCGAGCATGACCACCCGTCCACCGCGCGTCGCCCCGCGAATAGCGGATTCGAGCCCGCGATGATTGCCGGTGCACTCGACGACCACGTCGGCATCGGATGCGGCGACTGCCTCGGCGTCGGTGGCCTCGAGAACCCGATCCGCACCGAGCGTCGACGCGATCTGCAGCGGAACGTCGTGCACGTCGACCGCGGTGATCGACTGCGCGCCTGCTCGTCTGAGCACAGCCACGACCAGTGCGCCGATGGGTCCGCAGCCGACGACCAGCGCCTTCTTCCCGCGTACGTCTCCCGCTCGCGAAACAGCGTGCCAGGCAACGCTTGCCGGTTCGGCTACCGACGCAGTCCGCAGGTCCAACCCCTCGGGCAGTTCCCGGAGCATGCGTGTCGGGAGCACTGCGTATTTCACGAAGGCGCCCTCGGTGTGTGGGTACTGCGCTGCACTTCCCAGGTATGTGCAGCAGGGCGAGAGGTTGGGCCGATCGCTCGGGAACCGAGGCGCGGTCCCACCGGGCGTTGCGGGGTGTACGGCCACGGAAGTTCCAACTGCCGGCCCCGTTCCGTCCGCCGCGGCCGTCACGACCGTGCCGACCACCTCGTGACCGAGCAGCATCGGTGCCTTCAGAATCGACTCCCCCGCCGCGCCGTGCGTCCAGTAGTGCAGATCTGATCCACACACACCGCCGTAAGCGATCTCGATCACTGCCTGCTCGGCGGTCGGCGCAGTCAACGCAACATGCTCGACCCGCAGGTCACCTGCCGCATGGGCCACCACTCCGAGCGTCGTTTCCGGTAGTACAAAACTCATGATGCGCTCTCTCAGTCGTTGCGACGGATGAAGTCGAGGCCACCGGGCACCTGGAAGGTGGGGAGCACCTCGATGAGACCAAGATTGACGTGACCAGGAGCGTCGATCGCGAACTCGATGGTATCCGCGATGTCCTTGGTAGTGATGGATTCGTAGCCTTCGTAGAAGGTCTCCCACGCTTCCTTCATGGCTTCGGGCGTGCCGCCGAGGTTGCGACCGAAGATCTCGGTCTCGACCCGGCCGGGGCAGATCTCGGTCACTCGAATCCGCTTGCCGATGCAGTCGTTTCGCAGCTGGCGCGAAATCTGGTGCACCGCAGCCTTGGTCGCGTGGTAGGCAGTGTGGCCGTAGAAGTTGTACAGGCCGGCGATGGAGCTGATGTTGACGACATGACCTAGATCGCGCTCCACCATTCCCGGCAGCAGAATGCGGCACAGGTGCAGCACTGCACGAAGATTCACGTCCACCATCGCGTCGACCGATGCTTCTTCGGCGTCGAGAATGTTTCCGGTTGCGGACACCCCCGCGTTGTTGACGAGGATGTCGATCTCCAGTCCGCCGACAGCTTCGGCGAGCGCGGCGGTGTCGGTGATGTCCACGGGCAGAGGGATCATTCCGGTGCGATCGGCAACCTCACCGAGCTTGTCGGCATTGCGGGCGACGCCGTAGACCGTCAGTCCGCGCTTGGTGAACATCTCGGTGACGGCGGCACCCATTCCGGTGTTGGCGCCGGTGACGAGAGCTGTGCGGTAATCGGAGAAAGGCATTGTGTGCTCCTACAGGAAGAAATTGGTATGACCCGGCGGCCGCCGCGGACTGCAGGCGGCCACCGGGCCGGATCAGGAGTGACTCACGCGAGAAGTCACAGAGTGTCGCGTAGCGGAACGTGGGCGCGATCGGTGATGGTGCTGACCGCGATCAGCGTGCCGATTGCAGTGATGACCGCGTAGAAGGCGGGAACGTAGATACCGAATTCGGGGATCAACCAGGTCATCAACAACGGTGCGGTACCACCGAAGAGTGCGGACGAGATGTTGTAACCCAAACCGTAGGCGGAGTAGCGAACCCGCGTGGGGAACAGTTCGACGATCAGGATGTGGATGACGGCTGTGTGCCCGGCGAAGATCACTGCCATGAGGCAGGCACCGAGAACGGCGAGGCCGACGTTGCCGGTCACGATCATGGCATAGCAGGGGATCGCTCCGATCGCCATTGCCGCAGCTGCACCGGCGATGACCTTCTTGCGACCGATCCGGTCGGAGAGAGCACCCATGAACGGAATCGCGAAGCAGATCGCGACCAGGCTGGATGCGGTGACGAGAAGCGCTGTCCCGGTCGAGAATCCGATCTGATCGCCTTTGAGGAACGTGGGCATGTACGAGAACAGAACGTAGTAGCCGGAACCATTCATCAAGGGGATGAACAGGGCGAGGATCATGGCGCGACGGTGTTCGGGAGTGGAGAATGCTTCCTTGAGCGGATTGCGCGACAAACCGCCGGATTCCTTGAGCCGCTCGAAGTTCGGGGTATCGGAGATCGCGCGGCGGATGTACCAGCCGATGATTCCCATCGGAATGGCCATGAGGAACGGGATGCGCCACGCCCACGATGCGAGTCCGCCGCCGTTGATCGCGTCGGCGTTGAGCCACGGCGACATGGCAAACGCGATCATCGTTCCGGTCAGCAGTGCGAGGAACGACGCGATCTGCGCGTAGCTCGTGATCAAGCCGCGCTTGCCTTCCGGGGCGTGTTCGGCGAGGAACGTCATGGCGCCGGCAGCTTCACCACCGACGGAGAATCCCTGCACGATCCGCAGAAAGATCAGCAGTGCCGGTGCCGCGATACCGATGGCCGCGTAGGTGGGCAGCAAGCCGATACCGGCGGTCGCCACGCTGATCAGCATGATGACGAACACCAACATCTTCTGTCGACCGATCCGGTCGCCGAGGATGCCGCAGACCACCGCGCCGAGGGGCCGAACGAAGAACGAGACCGCGTAGCCGGCGAACACCAGCATCAGCGCGTCGCTCGACTTCGATACGTCGAAGAACACGATGGCCAGTGCCGTCGCCATGAACGCGAAGACACCGTTGTCGTAGAGCTCGACGAAGATGCCGACGCAGCCCGCTGCGACGACTTTCCGGACCTTGCGCGGGTCGGCTACCTGGCCGTCTACCGCTTCGATGGTGTTGGTCATGCTGTCTCCAAAATAGACGCGCGGCGCGGAGCGCTCGCGGGGCGTGTGGTGCCGACGTGGCTCGGTACTCGGGCTTCCGAGGTGTGAAGAGGTATCCGGAGGGTGGTGAATACGTTCTCCACACGCCGCCTCAGCAAGGCGATGCGGTGCTGCTGTTCGCGGTGCTCTGCAACCGCCGTTGCGACGCTGCAGTTCCGGAATCGGACGCGGTGCCCGGGTCGGGCCTGTCCCAGCTGTGAGAGTGAAACGGTGGTGACGACTGCCAGCACCGGATAACCGGCGGTGACGCCTCTACCTCGATGCAGGACCAGAAGTTCGTTGCCAGCGGGTACTTCGACGGCACCGATGGGGACGCCGCGCGAGAGGACCTCGCCGGTGCCGGTGCGCTGTGGGAGCGGCTGCTCATCGGTAGATGCCAGCCGAAGCCCGATGTGATTGCTCTGATCGCCCACCACGAATTCGGTGCCGAACAGCGCGGCTGCACTCTCCCCGAAGTCGTCGATGTCGGGGCCGTCGGTCACGTCGAGCGTCCACACGTTGCCGAAGGACGGTCGGTCGGGCAACAACCGGAACAGCGGTAGCCGGAAGACCGGGTGGTCGATCGGCGGGCAGTCGGTGTCGACGACCAGCGTCTCCCCCGCGGTCAAGTGACGGCCGAATCCGAGGACCTGGTCGGGAGCGCAGCTGCCCAGGAGGTAGTCGGCCGTCAGCTCTCCGTGGACGGCGACGTAGACGCGCAATCCGTCGTGGATTCCGGTGACGGCAAGCCGCTGACCGGCTCGCCAGACGATCGGTTCCCACTGCGGTTGCCGATGTCCGTCCACCGTCACCGTTGCGGGTGCACCCGTGACGGCGATCAGCAGATCCGTGGACGCCGACGCTGAAAAGTCGAGGGCCGTCAACTCCAGTAGCGGGGCCTCGCGCCTACTACCCACCAACGCGTTGGCGATCTCCGCGCTGATCTGGTCGGCTGCGCCGCCCGTCGCCTGACCGAACTGTGACGCCGATCCACGCCCCAAATCCTGGACGGAGCTGATTCCGGGAGTCAGGACGGTGACGGTCTCAGCCATGGGGATCACCCCCTACGGGCAGGAGCGAGCGTCCGTCGAAGTCGTCCCAGCGATCGGCGTCGATCGCACGGAAGACGAACAGATCGCCCGGGCGGTAGGCAGAAATCTGCTCCGACGCCGGATCGACCAAGATGAGCGGGGTCCGGCCGATCACTGCCCAACCGCCGGGCGCAGGCCTGGCCGAAACGACTGCCTGACGTCCGGCCACCGCAACGGAACCGGCCGCGACGTGCGGTCGCGGGCTCGATCGGCGCGGGATGGGAAGGCCGAACGCCGGGCCGTCGAGCATCGGGGCGCCGCCGGGTGAGCCGTAGCAACGCATGACCAACGGGGCTGCGGAGTGAAGGCGCACCACTTCGGCTTCGGTGACGCCGAGAAACCGCGCTGTATCACCCAGGTCCGGGCCGTGTTCGCCCCCGTAGACGACGGGGATCTCGAACGTCCTAGGTTCACCTTCCAGCGGTCGGGGGATAGTCGTTGCTTCGCGAACCAGGCCGCGGACGGCGTCGTGGTCGGTGAGGAGGTTGTCGAACTCGACCAGCAGGGCGTCGTATGTCGGGATGACGCTGACGATGCCGTCGGCACCGAGATCGAAACGTGCAGCGATCGATCGAACGGTGTTCCAGTTCTGCTCGGCGGTCCCGCCGCTGACACTGACGCGAACGGCGGCGTCACCGCAGTCGGCGACGTAGGTCTTCACGCGGAACACCCGACATCACGGGCCCGCCGTGACGCCACGACCCGGGTCAGCGGCGCAATGGTGACACCGGCGGCCTCGAGCGCGGCGCGAATCGCCTTCGCGTTCGCGACGGCACCGGGGTTGTCACCGTGCACGAGGACCGTATCGGCGACAACCGGGATCAACGTGCCGTCCACAGCTTCGACGACTTCCTCGACCACCATCCGAACGGTCCGCTCGACCAGAACGTCGACGTCGTGAATCACCGCTCCCGGCTCGCTGCGGGGCACGAGAGTTCCGTCGGAGTTGTATGCGCGATCCGCGATTCCGACGATGCCGACGCTCAATCCGCGGGCAGTCGCCTCGTCGGCCAACGCCCCGTCCTGGGCGAGCACGATCAACGACGGATCGAAGGCCGCGACCGCATCGACGACGGCGCGCGCGTAATCCTGGCGTACGGCAACAAGATTCCCGAGCTTGCCGTGGGGAGCGATGTGCGACAACGACGTTCCGCTCGCGACCGCAAAGGCGTGAAGGGCGCCGAGTTGGAACAGCACGTCGGTTCGGACCTCGTTCTCACTGAGATCCATCGCGCGACGTCCGAATCCGGCGAGGTCCGGAAAACTCGGATGCGCGCCGATGCCGATACCGCGCGATACGCACCCCCGCACGGTCGCATCCATGGTTCGTGGATCGCCTGCATGGAATCCGCAAGCGATGTTGGCCGAAGTCAGCGTGTCGAGCAGAGCATCGTCGGCGCCCATGGTCCACGTGCCGAAACCTTCGCCGAGATCGGCGACAAGATCGATGCTGGTTGCCATTTCGGTCCTTCCGGTTCGTTTACTTGTTCGTACGGGCGCCGTTGCCCGTGGTTCGTCCGACTGTCGAAGTTCTGTGTGTCGACTTCGGTGTTTCTGGGACGCTACTCAGGAACGCCAAAGGGTTGTTAATACCGTTTCGCGTTGGGGTGATCGGAATTCGATATGTCCGTTGAGCTGGTAGTTTGCACAGCATGGACACGAGAAGGCTCTACTCGTTCGTACGAATTGTCGATGCCGGCAGCATCACCCGAGCCGCCGACATCCTGCACATCGCACAACCCGCCCTGAGCCAACAGATGACGTCGCTGGAAACGCAGTTCGGTCAGCAACTTCTGATCCGCAGCAAACAGGGTGTCGAGCCGACCGATGCGGGGCACGCACTCTATCGGCATGCTCAGGTGATTCTGCGTCAGGTGGAGAGTGCCCAGGCCGAGGTGTCCGTGGTCGGACGGGCGCTGGCGGGTGGCGTCTCGGTCGGCCTCGCCCCGTACAGCACCGCGACGGCAATCGCCTTGCCGCTCTTGGCCCGTGTGCGCGAGCAGCACCCGAATATCTTGTTGCACATCAACGAGAACTTCGGTGGCGTGCTCAGCGAAGCGATGATGACCGGTCGCATGGATCTGGCGTTGTTGTACGACGCCGGCCCGATCAAGGGTGTGACGTTCGAACGCTTGCTCACCGAGGAGCTGGTGGTGGTTGCCCCGTTCGGTACCGGACTGGCAGGCGAATCGGGATCCGACATCTCCCTGCCCGAGATCGCCGAACTGCCACTATTGCTTCCGGGTCGGATGCACACCATCCGCAAGGTGGTGGAGCAGGCTTTCGACCGTGCAGAGCAGCAACCGAACGTCGTGGCCGAAGTGGAATCGGTGATGACGCTGTCCGAGGCCGTACGCACCGGATTGGGCGCGACGGTTCTGCCGTGGTCGGTGGCCCGCAGGGTCATGGACGTCGAAGCGCTCGAGCTACGACGCATCGAGCCGGGCATCGAAGTGCATGTCTCCCTTGGCACCCCGGCCAATCAGCCCCTCTCCAAACCGGCCGAGGCGGTGCGCGATGTTCTGCGCACCGTCGTTGCCGATTACGTGAAGGGAACCAACGCGAGCGGTCAGTAGCCCGCCGACGGATCGATCACGGCGGCGAGGTCCTCACCTGCGGCGAATCGGGCGACGTTGGCTGCAACGTGATCTGCCAGGACGCGGGTGAGCGTCGTAGCCGGGTTGGCGACGTGTGGAGTGATGATCGCGTTGGGCAGCTTCCACAACCGATGCCCGTCCGGCAACGGCTCGGGATCGGTGACGTCCAGTGCCGCCCCGCCGATCGAACCGGCTTCCAGTGCGTCGACCAATGCGTCCGTGTCGACGAGGGTGCCACGCGCGATGTTCACGATCCAGCTCGACTCCGACATCTGGTCCAGTTCGGCCTTGCCGACCAGATGCCGCGTCGCGGATGTCGACGGTGCTGCGATCACGAAGTGATCTGCCTTGGACCAGATTTCGCCGGTGCGGTCGGCCGAGAGCGTTTCGGAAGCACCCTCGACAGGGGTCCCGGAGCGGGTGATCGCGATGACCTTGACTTTGGACGCGGCGAGGTACGGGATCAACGCACGGCCGATTCCGCCGCAACCGATGATCGCCACTGTCGAGCCCTGCAAAGTGCCCACCCGCGGGTCGAACTCTTCCTTGCGCCACGACTGCGCCGCCAATTGTTCGGGGAGAGAACGAACTCCGGCGAGGAGAAGCATCATCGCATGTTCGGCAACATTGCCCGCGTACGCTCCGGCAGCAGACGTCCAGACCCGCTTGTCGTCGATCACCTTGGCGTCGAACCAGGGCTCGATGCCGGCGAACGGCAACTGCACCCAGCGAACAGAATCGGGTAGCGACGACGGGAACGTCTCCGGCCCGTGTACCCACACGACGCCCTCGGCGTCTGCCAGTGGAACGAGAACTCCACCGGCTCGGCGTATTCCGTCGGCGACGTGAGGATCCTCGACGGGACCGAGGTGGATGCGAGGGGCGCTGGCGTCTGTCATGTGGGTGCTTTCTGTTCGAGTAGCGGACGATCTAACAGCGGACAATCAGACGACGGCCGTCATTCCGCCGTCGACGTAGAGGATCTGACCGTTGACGAAATCCGAAGCCGGGGAGGCCAAGAACAGTAGCGACCCGATCAGCTCCTCCGTACGGCCCCAACGTCCGGCGGGTGTCCGCTTGGCGAGCCACGCGGTGAACTCCGGATCGTTGACCAGCGCAGAGGTCAGTTCGGTGTCGAAGTATCCCGGTGCGATCGCGTTGATCTGCAAACCGAAGGGTGCCCAGTCGGCGCACATCCCGCGGGTGAGCATCTTGAGCCCGCCCTTGCTGGCTGCGTACGGTGCGATTCCCGCTCGGCCGAGTTCGCTCTGCACCGAGCAGATGTTGACGATCTTCCCGTGTCCGCGCTCGACCATGCCGCGGGCGAATTCACGTCCGACGTAGAACGCACTGGTCAGGTTGGTGTCCATGACACGCCGGAAGTCGTCGTCGCCGAACTCGAGAAGCGGGGCGCGGTGCTGCACGCCGGTGTTGTTGACAACGATCTCGACCGGGCCGACCTCCGCCTCGATGCGTGTCGCCGCATCCCGGACGGCGGCCGAATCGGTGACGTCGAACGCGTATGCGTGCACCGTTGCGCCGGTCGCGTCGGCGATGCGTCGACGCTCGGCTTCGAGCACGTCGGAATTTCGGCTGTTGAGCACCACCACCGCACCCGCCTCGGCGAGACCAGTCGCGAGGGCCGAGCCGATGCCTCGGCTCGAACCCGTCACCAGCGCGACCTTCCCGGAAATGTCGAACGGGCCGGGGCTTGCGGTGCTACTCACGCTGTGACGCTCCTCTGAGATGTATGGATGTAGTCGACTGCCTCGCCCACCAGTGTGCTCGGTTCGGAGACGACATTCAGCGTGATGCCGCGCTCGTCGTCTGTAAGCGGTTCGAGAGCCTCGAACTGGGAGATGAGCAGACTCTCCGGCATGAAGTGCCCGGCGCGGAAACGCATACGTGCGGAGATAGTCTCGAAATCACCGGCCAGGTGGACGAACTGCACGTCGAGACCGTCCGGGCGCAACCGGCCCCGATAGTCCTTTCGCAGAGCCGAACAGGCAACGACGCCTGTTCGTCCCGCATCGGCACGCTCGGAAAGCCAGGCCGCGATCGCGTCGAGCCACGGCACACGGTCTTCGTCGGTCAACGGTGTCCCCGAACGCATTTTGGCGACATTGGACTCGGGGTGCAGATCGTCACCGTCGACGAAGTCTGCCCCGAGAGACGTGGCGAGACCCACTGCCACGGTGCTTTTTCCAGCACCGGCCACACCCATCACAACTACCTGCACGGTCATGCTTCGACCATGCCCGACTACCGAAGGCCAGACAATACTCGAGTGATACCGGTTCGCGAGGGTGCCATAGCGGAACGATCTAGGAACTTCTGCCCGTTCGAGCCCTATCCGTTCGCCTTCGCGATCGAATCCTTGCCCTCGGCCGCTCCACCCTCGATGGTGTCGTGCTGGATGGGAACGAACTTCTTCTTCGGCAGCAGGAACAGCCACGTCGCGAAGACGAACGGGCCCGTTCCGGCCGGCAGGCTGATCGGAGCAAAGGCAGACACCAGCGTGCCGTGGATGACAACAGTCACCAGTACTCCGAAGACGGTGTAGACGAACACACGCCACGACGGGTTGTAGAACACCGATCCGAGAGCAATTGCCGTCAGCACCGAACTGAGCCCGTAGAGACCATTGCCGATGTCGACGGTGTTTGCGCCCAGCGCCAGTACCGAACCCATCGCTATCGCGGAACCGATGAGCGCGAACAACGCCGCCCAACGCGACGCGACCAGCAGCGCGATCACGAAGATAATGCCGGTGACGGTGTTGTTGATCAGAAAGATCTGGGAGACGTTGCGGAACAGCGTGTCCCACAGGAAGCTGAAAGTAATTTCGGCATGAACTGACGCGTCCCCGATGTGCTGGGGAAACTGGCCCGCGCTGAGGTCTGACGTTTCGATCCGCAGGAACTGGAACGCCGCGAGGAGGAAGAACCAGTTGACGAGGTTGAACGGAAAGGTCAGCGCCGGTACGCCCCACGTCTTGAAGACATTGGCAACGGCCAGGAACGCGATCGTCGACGCGGCAGCTCCCACCACGAGGTAGATCCACAGCATCACACCGCCGGCAAGGAACGTCGGAAAGGCAGCTCCCACAAGAACTCCGTTGTATCCGTACAGGCCGATACGCATCGAATCGTCGTCGGAGTGCAGCATCATGCCGGTGACGGTGGATACCACCAGACCCACCACGGCACCAATTGCGACGGTGATCGTGTCCGCGGCTATCGCTCCCCAGAAGATACCGACCAGAAACAGCAGGCCCGTCAGCGCATTGCCCTGGAACATCACCTGCCCGGAGCCTTTGAGATTGGTGTCGATGAATCTGAGCACGACGTTCTTGTCCGCGACGTCGTCCCAGGGTTTGGTGATGGTGGTCATCGCACGTCCCTCGATCCTTCTCCGACGATCCGCGTCATCCCCACAGCGGGACGGGCGGAATGGTGGTGTCCAGAACTGCCTTTCGCACCAGAGCCCAGAAATCACGAACCTTCGCCTTGACGGGTTCGCTCTCCGGACCGAGGACTTTGAAGATGAGACCGGCGTCGTTCGGTAGCCGACTCGCTCCGGAAACGACCTTGCCGTCACGGCCCGGAACTACCTCTTCGAGAATCCCGTCGGCGTGCTCCTTCGGTGTCAGCAGGATGACATTGCCGAACACGTCGTGGTCGCCCATGATTCCGCCGTATCGCACGGGGAAGCGTGCCGGTTCGATCACCAATTTCTCGGTGAAGAGGTTCTTCCCGTCCGGACGCTCCGCCTTGATCATTGTGGAGTACAGGTCGTAGACGAACATCTCTCCGCCGTCGTGGTACTTGCGACCCGACATCACGATCTCCGAGAACAACAGCGTTGCAGTCGGATCCACCGTGATGTCGGTGCGCGCGTAGTACCTCGCGTTGCGGTGTGGGATCGTCACCCCGGGCATCAGTTCGAGATACGAATTCTCCGCGAGCACCACTTTCTGGAGTTGCGACGCGTGATTGGCATCCATCCGGTGAACCTTGGTGGCCGACTGAGTGGTCACGTGCGCGAGGGAACCCGGTTCCATCTCGATCGTCAGGAACAGTCGATCGCCTTGCAACACACTGCCGGACGTCGAGATCATGTAGACGCACGGCATGGTCGGCAACGCTTCGTCCCAGTACAGCGCCTGCTGAACGAGCAGCGGTGTCTTGCGGTACATGTCCCGCAGAATCGTCTTGTCGCCACGGTCGACAAATCGCATCTCGAGAACGCCGGTCTTCCCGACCTTGCCGGCCGGGGCCTGCTTCGGCTGGTCCTGGTACTGGTCGAGTTCCGGGATGGTCGGGATCGGCCCCGGGAGCGACCGCGATGCTCCCGGGACGGACGTTGCGCTCACGGTGCGCTCGCTCCCACTTCCTCTTCGTCGAAGAGGACTCCGTGCACGATGAGGTCCACCACTTCCTTGATGCCTTCCCCGGTCATGCAATTGGTGAAGACGAACGGCTTGTCGCCGCGCATCCCCTTGGAGTCGCGATCCATGACTCCGAGATCGGCGTTGACGTACGGTGCGAGATCGGTCTTGTTGATGACCAGGATGTCGGACTGCGAGATTCCCGGACCGTTCTTGCGCGGAATCTTGTCGCCTGCGGCTACGTCGATGACGTAGATGAAGAAGTCGACCAGAGCTGGACTGAACGTCAGTGTGAGGTTGTCGCCACCACTTTCGATGAACACCACGTCGGTGTCCGGGAACGTTTTCTCCATGTCCTCGACCGCCGCGAGATTCATACTCGGGTCTTCGCGGACGGCGGTGTGTGGGCAGGCTCCCGTCTCCACGCCGACGATACGTTCCTCCACGAGAACACCTTTGAGAGCCTTGCGCACATGCTTGGCATCTTCGGTGGTGACCACGTCATTGGTGATGATCAGAACGCTGGTGCCCCGCTTGATGAACTCCGGCGTGATCGCCTCGATGAGTGCGGTCTTACCCGAACCCACGGGTCCGCCGATTCCGATGCGCGTTGTCTTCTTCATCGTTCTCCTTCTAGTTCATGAACATTCGGACGTGCGCCTTGACGTGAACCGCAGCCAGAATGTCGATCATCGGGGCGAAATTGGACATGTCGTCGAGTCCGTAGTCACGCACTGCGGCGTACTCACGGCCGGCGCTCTGATTGACCTCGAACAGAATCTCTTGCGTCGTGAGGTGATCGACTCGGACGATACGAAGGGCAGCGCCGAGCAACGTCATCGCGACACCGTACTGATTGACCGTGAAAGCGTCCTCTTCCGGAGAACCCATCTCCGCGAAAGCAATTCCGAGGCCGACGGGGTAGGTACCCGGCGTCTCTCCCGATGCGACCGCGGCCAACCACTTGTTGAACAGGGTCTCACCGGCCAAGCGCCCGCCGAGTTCGGCCAACTTCTTACCCATGCGGGTACTCATCGTGCGTGCTTCTTCGTTGAGTTTGCGTTCGATCACTGCATGATCAGCGGCGAGGATCGCCGAGAAATCACCGGCTGCCGCACCCCGGTGCGCCGCGAGTACGGCGATACCGTCGCACGTCGCGCCCTGATGGGCGGCCGAGAGCACAAACTCCCGCAGCGACGGACCACCCGTGACAATTCCCTGCGCCACGGCCGATTCCAAACCGTTGGAGAACGAGAAGGAACCGACCGGGAACATGGAATCGGAAAACTGCATCATCCGCATCGCGCGGTTGATGCTGAGCCCGGATCCCTCAGACGAGAGGGTCATGGGTATGCCCCTCGCCCTCACGCGCGGCCGCACCGAACAAACGGCGTGCCTCGTGTGGAGCGATGTAGGGAATTACCTCGGCGCCCGGGATGAAGGTGTACTCGATGCCCTCGAAAGCATGTGTCCGCATCACCGAGCCCATGACCGCCTTGTCGACCGTCAACGGAACGTAGACCTTCATTCCCTTCACCACCGCAGGCCAGTGCTGGTTACCCACGGCATGTCCCAACTCCAGGCACGTCTGAATCATCTTCTCGGGCGTGACGTCGACCAGCGCGCTCAGGTCGATCTCCAACACGTCCTTGAGGTTGATCCTGGCCACGACCACGGTGTTCGCCGGCTCGTCCCACAGCAGAATGTCGCCGTCCTGCAACTGAATACCACGATCAAGCGAGACGGCCAATTCACGGCCACCGATCGTGGTGCGTCGTAACCGACTCTTCTGCGCTTCCCACTGATCGAGCGACAAGACGTCGACTACCGCATTGTCGAGTCGACCGGCCCACTCCTCGTCGGTCTCCTTCCCGAGCAGCGCGTCGACTCGCGTCGGCTTTCCGCTCGGCGCGGTCATCTCGCCGTGCGTGTGTGGCGTCGCATCGGCACCGTGCGTGTGTGTGATTGTTCCCGACACTGGAGACCCCTAACTGAAGAAGTAAAGTTGGTTCAAGCGAATGGATTCGGCGGGTTCGACGTACGCATGGACACCGTCCGCAGTCACCGCGAAGGTCTCCGGGTCCACCTTGATTTCCGGAGTAGCCGAGTTACGAACCAGATCACGCTTGGTGACCGTCCTCGTGCCCTCGACGGCGACAACCTGACGTTCGAGACCGAGTCGATCCTTGATGCCGTCGTCGAGCGCCGCTCGCGAGACGAACGAGACCGAACTCTGCGGCAACGCCTTGCCGAATCCACCGAACATCGGCCGGTAGATCACCGGTTGTGGTGTCGGGAGCGACGCATTCGGATCTCCCATGGCGTGCCAGCTGATCAACCCGTTCTTGATGATCGTCTTCGGCTTCGCGCCGAAGAATGCGGGCTCCCAGAGAACAAGATCCGCCATCTTCCCGACACCGATCGACCCGACCACATGCGAAAGACCGAACGTCAACGCTGGATTGATCGTGACCTTCGCGACGTAGCGCAACACGCGAAAGTTGTCGTGCGTCGGTGAATCCTCGGGCAGCTTTCCGCGGGACCGCTTCATGCAGTCCGCTGTTTGGATCGCGCGTAGCCAGTTTTCTCCAACCCGGCCCATCGCCTGTGAGTCACTCGAGAACATCGAGATGACGCCCATGTCCTGCAGTACGTTCTCGGCACCGATCGTCTCGGCGCGAACGCGGGACTCGGCAAACGAAACATCCGAGGGCACTTTGGGATTGAGGTTGTGACAGACCATGATCATGTCGAAGAGTTCGGCCTGAGTGTTGATGCCGTATGGCAACGTCGGATTGGTCGACGCCGGAAGTACGTTGTCCTCGCCCGTCACCCGCAGAATGTCGGGTGCGTG
Organism: Rhodococcus sp. NJ-530; assembly: GCF_003860625.1. Taxonomy (NCBI): domain Bacteria; kingdom Bacillati; phylum Actinomycetota; class Actinomycetes; order Mycobacteriales; family Nocardiaceae; genus Rhodococcus; species Rhodococcus sp. NJ-530. The sequence goes on along the minus strand of NZ_CP034152.1, from coordinate 313,829 downwards.
ACCGCCACCCGCGCCCTCGCTGTGATAGGTGTGAATGGTACGGCCTTCGAAGGCCGCGATGGTGTCCTCGACGTATCCGGCCTCGTTGAGTGTGTCCGTGTGAATGGCGACCTGAACGTCCATTTCGTCTGCCACCCGCAGAGACTCACGAATTGTGGCCGGTGTCGCGCCCCAGTCCTCGTGGACCTTCAGACCGGCCGCACCGGCCTTGATCTGTTCGACCAGCGACTGATGCCCGGACGAGTTCCCCTTGCCCAACATGCAGACGTTGACCGGCAAACCCTCGTTGGCCTTGAGCATCATCTCCATGTTCCAGATACCGGAAGTGATGGTGGTGCCGTTCGTTCCGTCGGTCGGGCCGATGCCACCACCGATCAGCGTCGTCACTCCCCCACTGAGTGCGTGGTACGCCTGCTGTGGTGACACGAGGTGCACGTGCGGATCGATGCCGGCGGCAGTGAGGATCATCTGCTCACCGGAAATCGCGTCGGTCGCCGGACCGGTGGTCAGCCCCGGGGTGACGCCTTCCATCGTGCTGGAATTTCCCGCCTTACCCCAGCCGACGATCTTGCCGTCCTTGATTCCCACGTCTGCCTTGACGACGCCGATGGTTGCATCGACGATGACCACGTTGGTGATCACGAGGTCGAGGGCACCGTCGATGCTGCACGACTCCGGATCCTGGCCCATGCCGTCGCGCAGCGTCTTGCCGCCGCCGTAGATCGACTCGTCGCCGATCGTTCGAAGATCTTCCTCGACCTCGATGTACAGGTCGGTATTACCCAGCCTGATCTGGTCACCCGTGGTGACCCCGAACAGACCCGAATACTCTTGTCTCGAAATGCTTGTCATGGGTGTTGCTCTCCTTCGTCCGCCGTGAACGAGAATCAGTCGGTTTGAGGTTCGGACAGGAAGCCGAGTTCTTCGGCACGCTGGACGGCTCCGGGGAGCCTCGGCCGGTAGGCGGCGTGGGTCGGCGCCCAACCGTCGACAAGTCCGTTGAAGCCTTGCACTCGTTGCTTGCCGCCGAACGGCACCAACGTCACTTCCTTCTCGTCGCCCGGCTCGAACCTGACCGCCGTGCCCGCGGGAATGTCGAGGCGCCAGCCGAAGGACTGTTCACGATCGAAGGACAACGCGCGATTGACTTCCATGAAGTGGTAGTGCGAACCCACCTGGATGGGACGGTCACCGGTGTTTCGGACTCGCAACTTCAAACGTGGACGGCCCTCGTTGAGTTCGATCGGCTCGTCCCGCAACACGTATCCGCCGACCGGTACTTTCTTCTCGCCGCCGGAATCCTTCTTCGTCGATTTGCTTGCCATCTTGGAGTGCTCCTGACATCTCGGTCGGGCTACTGGATCGGAGAGTGCACGGTGACGAGCCGGCTACCGTCGAGGAACACCGCCTCGACCTGCACACGTGGAATCATCTCCGCCACACCGTCCATCACGTCGTCGACCGTCAAGGCGTGCGATGCGTCGGCCATGACCTCCTCGAGAGTCTTGCCCTCCCGAGCTCCCTCCAGGGCGGCTGCAGTGATAACTGCGACGGACTCCGGGTGATTGAGTTTGAGCCCCTTTGCCTTTCGCCTCAGTGCGACATCCGCCAACATGAGGATTGTCAGCTTGTCGAGTTCTCGCGGTGTCAGATGCATTCTGAACGCTCCTTGTCGATCATGCGGTAACTCCCTGTCGTCGAATACATGTCAGCTCCCCTGTTCCGTCGCTTCGGTGAGAGGTTCGGCCGCTTGCTGGACGAAACCGCTCCTCCTGCCGCCCGAGTACTCGTTGATCGCGTCCAGAACTGCCTGGGCATGTTCCGAGGCGACCAGCACCTCGACACGCAACCGCTCGGTGAACACGACGTCGTTGCGTTGTCCGCGGAACTTGAGCGAGGCCGAGTCACTCGCGGAGACATGCGCTTCCGATACGACTATCGACTCCGCTCCGGCAGCCAGCAGCGCCTCCCGTAGCTTCTCGGACTCGATGGTCTGCAATACCGCGGTGATGAGTTCGTGCTTCGGGGCGCCGAGGTTCGGAACAAGTTTTGCCCCCTCGACCAGGACCCCCGAGTCGAACCCGCTGGTCTGCGGCGCACCACCCGCGTCCACGAATGCGGCGTTGTAGCGGTATGCGTCCATGCCTTGCTGACGACGGTCGATGTCCACCTGGTCTTTCGGGGCCAGCTTGAGACCGATGGTCTTCTCGATGCCCGTGGCGATCAGCCAGGTCACCACGAACGAGAAAGCGATGACGACGATCAACGCCAGCGCCTGCTCGCCGAGTAGTCCTGCCCCGCCGCCGAAGAAGAGTCCGTCGCGGCCGATCGAATTGATGGCTTTTTCGCCGAACAAACCGAGAAGGAGTGAACCGAGGATGCCGCCGATGAAGTGGACCGCGATGACGTCGAGCGCGTCGTCGAACTTGAAGATCGACTTGAGCGCGAGCGCGAAGTGGCAGACCAGTCCGGCAAGCGCGCCGATCGCCAACGCGGAGAAGGTGCTGACGAAGCCGGCGCAAGGGGTGACGGTCGCGAGACCGGCTACCGCGCCGGTGATTCCGCCGATCGCCGTGGCCTTGCCCTCGGTGTACCTTTCGATGACGAGCCAGACGACCATACCGCCCGCTGCGGCGATGTGAGTGTTCATCAAGGCTTGTGCCGCAACACCATCGGCGGCCAATCCGTCGCCTGCGTTGAATCCGAACCAGCCGAACCACAGGATGCCTGCGCCGATCAACGCCAGAGGCACCGAGTGCGGGACTGCCTCGGCGTTGGGCCATCCCGGACGTTTACCGACCACCAGCAAGATTGCCAGGGCGGCGGCGCCGGCGGATGCGTGGACGACAATTCCGCCGGCCCAGTCCTGAGCTCCGCGGAGCGCCAACCAGCCTTCGGGATTGAAGAGCCAGTGCGCAATCGGGGGGTAGACGATGATCGACCACAGCACGAGCAGAACGGCCCAGCCCAAGGGCTTGAGCCGGTTTGCGGTCGCACCGGTGATCAGCGCGGGCGTGATGATCGCGAACATCATCTGATAGACCACGAACGCCAGAGTCGGTACCGCGACTGCACCTTCGATCAGGTGGAAGCCCGGGGCGGCGGCTGTGTGTATGTCCTGCAAGCCGAACAATTTGAGGTCACCGAGGAAGCCGGAACCCCAGTCTCCACTGAACGCGAAGCTGTATCCGAACACGACCCAGGTAATCGAGACGAGTCCGAGTGGGACGAGGTTCTGCTGCAACATGACGAGCGCACTGCTACCACGCACCAGACCGGCGTAGAAGAAGGCGAGTCCGGGAACCATGAAGAGAACCAGACCCGCGGAGATCAGCACCCACGCCGTGTCCCCACTATCTATCACTGCTTCGGCTAACACCATTTCCATCGACATCGACGACCTCCGAGCATTATTCGGACCTGAACAAAGTCATTGGTTAGAGCAGCAATTCGCGATGTTCCGGTTCGCTGCGACAGTTACGCTACGCCCCATAGTTGCACCTTCTCAGCAAAATCGGGGGAACATCCGGTTTTCACGTTTAGTAGAGCATTGTTCTGGGAAAAGATGGGACTTTGCCTAAACATTGCGGACGCTCCACAACCTACAATTGCGAGACTAAATCTCGCCGAAAGTGGTTTAAGTCCTGCAAAATGGGGAACGTAGCCGCAGGTGAGCGCCACTTTCGGAGCAGAAATGCCGTTTCCAGCTCGGGACTTAGCTCCCTAACCGAGACAGCTGCGAGAGCCTTAGTTGATTACCAACGTCGGTGACCCGCCTATCCAATCGGGTAGGTAATTTCACCGAACATCTTCTCACCTGTTCAGATGATTAACCTTCATCGCACTGAGGGCAATCCTGTCGTTAATATGTTCTTCATCTGTACTGGATATTTCGACTGGAAGGTCGAAGATCACCTTTCGATAACCTTTGAAGGTTGAATGAATTTCGCTGTGACTCTTTTGTTATGCAGAACCTAGAGGGGAGGATTGATCCCACCAGGCGAGCACTCGGATGCCGGATAAAGTCAGCCACCTCGACGGCTCCCCCGCCTTTGTGTCGACCTCGAACCACACCCGCCCCGGTTGGCGACCGGCCTGGAGCCACGTCCCATCCGAGGCTCGAGCGGCCCGGATCATCTCGATCGCGTCCGCCATTCGCGGATCAGGCTCATTTCCATCCGACAACGACGCTTCGCGGAAGTAGTCGGCTGCGTTGAGCACGTTGTAACGCCACCGGAACGGGTACGCGAACCGGCCGATCCAGTCCCCCACCGGTTCCCCGGTCGAGAGTCTCCGGAACAGACCGCGCTGCAGCAAGAATTCCTCACCGGATCGTCGAGCCGCGCGCGTCTCAATTGTTCCCCCGGTCGCGATCTCGTACGCGAGAAGCCCTTTGAGTGAATTGAGCGTCGAATGGAACGACGATCGGGTCGAACCTTCGATCCACTCACAGTTCCACCCACCATCCGGAAGTTGATGCCGCACAAACCAATCAGCCAGTTCATCAACGGGCATGCCGAGCCACACACCGTTTGCCACCGTCCAGGCGTTGATGCAGCAATCGACCTCACCGTCCCAGTACGGCTGGCCCTCGTACTCCCAGCGACAGTTCTCCGCGAGCAGTTCTGCAGTACGACGCTCCCGCAGAACACTGGCGTCGAGGCCCCACTCACGCAAGGAGTTGAGCGTCCAAGTAGTTGCCGTCCAGGGTTGCGAACCTTCTTCTGCTGCTTCGGGTCCCACGAAGTCGAATTCTGCCGGGAAGAACGCCCCACCCGCCCATTTGCCGTCTCGATCCTGCAATGAAGGCAGGCGTGCACCAAATCCTTTGGTAGCGATCGACGCGCGCGTCGCCGCCCACACAGTGGGCGCTTCGTTCAGCAGGTCGCGCTCCACCTGCCACCGAATCGCCGGATCCGAATCGAGGAGCCACGCGAGCAAGTCGGCTCGGGGTGCCATCTGGCAATACTATCGAAAGGCGAAGCAGGTCATCCGGTTAACACATTTCTCGACGTCTGATGCAATGGTGAACTCCGGACCCGTTGCGTGGCCTACACCGGATAACCCAACGCCGCCCGCACCGCCACGATGTCGGCGGCAGCGACCTGCATAGGCTTGTCCCCCAACCGAATCAACGTGCCAGTGGGCAGTTCCTCTACCACCGCAGATTGGGGCAGCGCGCTGCGATCGAACGTAACTCCGGAATGGAAGTATGTTTCCCATCCCACCTCGACCTCACCTTTCGACCGATTCTGAAGGTGCCGGTAGTCTCCGATGCTCCACCGAGCTCGCTCCGGTTCCCAATGCTTGACGATCACTCTCATGATCGCGTCTCCGATATCCGGGTCGAGCAACCGCCGGGTACTGTCGGTGAGCTGCGTCTCCGTCGGCAACGACACCAGGACACTGTTGGGAGCACTGGTTTCCAGCCCGCCGACCCAGGCACCGACCCGGCGCGCGGTCCCGTCCTCGGGCGACAAGTCGCTGTCGTAGCCCGGTCCCGGGGTGTCCGAATACCCCATCTCCTTCGAGCGGGAATACTCGAAGATTCGCACCAACCCGTCCACACTGAGATCCGCGGGGCCTTTGTCCAGTTTTTTGGTGTACACCCACGGCAACGCCAACTCCGGGTCGATCTCTTCCAGATCGTCGAGGAAGGCCCGCATCGTCTGCGCCACTTCCTGACTCGACTGCACCCGCGTGCCCCAATATCCGATCACGGTCGGCCATCGCCCGACTATGCTCATCGCCCCGTCCTTTCCAACCACTGCGTAATAGTCTCCGTCCGACTACGTGTCGCGACATGAGCAAGGGTCGGCGGTCACGCGGCGTCTTAGACCGGGTAACCCAGTGCTTCCCGCACGGCCAGGATGTCGTCGAAGTTGACGTCTAACGGTTTCTCGCCCAACCGAATCAGCGTTCCGTTGGGGAGTTCCTCCAGTACGGCGACGACGGGCAGTTTGCTGTGATCAAGATCGATCCCGGACTGGATGTATGTCTCCCAACCGACTTCGATTTCGCTGACCTCATTTCCCTGCGCATTGCGGTACTCCCGCGTCCCCCACCGCGCAGACTCCGGCGACCAATGCTCGATGATCGCTTTCATGATCGCGTCCCCGACGCGTGCAGTCAGCAACTGCGACGCCTCCCCGATTGCTTGTTTCTCCGGGGGGAGGGTGACGTTGACGAGATTCGGAACCCTCGGAACATTCCGGCCGAGAGAGAATTGGATTCTCAAGAACTGATATCTGTCCGGGTGCAACAAACTCACGATGTAGCCAAGGTCGAAGGCAGCAACGGATTGCCCTTCGACATCCTTCGCTGCCCGGAAGATTTTCGCTAGGCCTTCCACGCTTAGATCGGTCGACTCGAAGGCAGTCTCGGGCGAAAACACCCAAGCTTGTCCAAGTGCTGGATCAATGTTCCTCAGACTATGAAGAAACGAGAACACCTCCGCTGCAATGCCTTCTACCGGTTGCGTCCGAGGGCCCCAATACCCGATCACTGTCGCGCCACGATCCGAATTCATCGACCTTTCCTTTCCAGCAACTCTGCGATCGTCATAGTCGTTCTCGGCAAATCATTGTCATTGAACAGTTGTGGTCCGGGTTGCTGCGGAGCGCCGGGGGCATCCGGATTCACCGGCACCTGACCGACATCAGGCAGAGTCGGCACACTCGGTTCCTCGGCACGACCTGGCGAGGGAGCCTCCGGGGTGGAGTTCTCGGGTCTCGGGTTCGACCCCGGATCGCCAATCCCACCGGGCGAGAATGATTCCCACTCGCCACGATCGGGAACGCCGGGAAAGTGGGTTGCGAGGGTTCCGGAATCGCGGGATCCGGGCGTGCAGGTTTCATTCACGGACGGAACAGAGGGTTGATCATGCTCGGCAGGTTGAACTGTGCCGTCGATGGCGGGTATGCCGCGCGGTGGCACTCCACCCGGAGCGTCGATCAGCTGGTGCGTAGCCGGATCGGGATCGCGGCGCGGTAATTGCGGGCAGGCTGGTCGGTCCGCGCCATCCCTACCTGCAGGCAGCCCCGAGTGCGCCCAATGTAGGGCTCACAGCCGTCTGAAACCTTTGGGTAGAGGAATCTCCGGTCGTTCGGTCGGCAGTCCTGCTGCTGCGCGGATGCTTCGGATGTCCTCGACGGTTAACGGCGTGGACAGATTCTTCTGGATGACGATTGTGCCGTCCTGGTAGGGAAACGCCTCCACGCTGGGCGGGAGCTGCGTTTCCTTGATCGGCAACTCAGGACCGAAGTAGGTGCAACTGCCCACGATCGCGTCACCCGGTACGTTGAACTGAGGCGATGATTCGGTTCGGCGGTAGAGCACGGTGACACGCGAGTCCCAGATGTCGGCTAGTCCCTGTACGAGCTTCAATGCCAGCGAAATCAGTGATTCGTCGGCAAAGGCACATGCGAATGCGCCGGACCCTGAGGTGCCCCCGAAACTGACAACGACTTTGACGTCTCCAGCGGGTGAATACAGGGTCATATGTCGTCCCAATGAGAGGGGATACATACCGCCGGTGGCATCGGGGGATCGTCTGCGCTCGATCAATGCGGCTTCGATCGATTTTTCCGTCGGAGGTACAAGGATCTGACGGAGATTCGACGCCAAGGCCTGCTCGACTCCGGCGCCGTCGGGGAGTGCATCGCCTACTGTTTGGTACAAGTCGACGTCGAAGACAGGATCGATGTCGCGAAGCAATCGTAGCGAACGTGCAACGAGCGCGGCCGTGACGGCCTCGCTTTCAGGCGAACCCTTTCGTGGAATGACCTTCACTGTCAAGCCCGCCGTAGGATTGCGGCGCAGTGATGACGTAGGCACTTTCACTCCCCTCCAAATACGATGATGTTGATGTTCTCCATCCCGATGACCTCGTCGAACGCATCCTCCATTATCTGAGCAGCTTGTTCTTAAGAACACCATCACCTGCGGACGTGAGCTTGGCCGTAACTTCTGGTGTCACAGCCGGCGCGAGCCTTTCGGTAGGCGAACCTCCGGTCGTTCGGTCAGCAGGCCGACTGCTGCACGGATGCTTCGGCTTCCGTCGGCAACCAACGGGGCGCGTGGATCACGCTGGATGACGATCGTTCCTTTCTTGTACGGAAAAGCTTCGACAGTGGGTGGGATCTGCGTTTCGTTGATCGGCATCTCAGGGCCGAAGTAGGTGCAACGTGCCCACCGTTGCGTCGCCGGGCACGTTGTACTGAGGTGTGAGCTCCGCATCCCGGTAGAGCACGGCCGTGGGAGCGTCCCAGATATCGGCCATGCCCTGGACGAGTTTCAATGACAGTGAGATCAGAGATTCATCGGCGAAGCCCCCTGGGTACGGCCAGATGAAGGTGCAAAGTAAGGAACCTGCTCCTGCCGTACCCCCGAATCCGATGAGAATTTCGATGTTTCCGTTGTCGGTGAACAACCTGAGTTGATGCCCGAATGAGAGTGGGTAAATCCCGCCTGCGGCATCAGGAGACTTTCTGCTCTCGATCATTGCGGCCTCGAGGGAGTCCTCTGCCTGAAGCGTGAGGATCCGTCCACCATTCGATGCCAGAGCCTGCTCGACCGTAACGCCGTCGGGAAGGTCATTCCTCACGGCGCGGTACATGTCGACGTCAAAGACTGGGTCAAGCTCTCGAAGGAACTGCAGTGACCGCGCTGCCAGCGCCGCGGTGACCGATTCGGCTTCCGGCGGTCCCTTTCGCGCCATGACTTTCAAGGTCAACCCGGAGGTCGGATCACGACGTAAAGATAAGGCAGACAACGTCACTCCTGTTCGAAGACGATCGACCAATTGGAACAGGCTCTGGCGCTACACCGGGTAACCCATCGCCGCCCGCACCGCCACGATGTCGGCGGCAGCGACCTCCATCGGCTTGTCCCCCAACCGAACCAACGTGCCAATGGGCAGTTCCTCCACCACCGCAGATTGGGGGAGTTTGCTGCGATCGAACGTAACTCCTGAATGGAAGTATGTTTCCCATCCCACCTCCACCTCACCTTTCGACCGATTCTGAAGGTGCCGGTAGTCGCCGATGCTCCACCGAGCCCGAACTGCCCACGATCGCGTCGCCGGGTACGTTGCGCTGAGGCGATGATTCGGTCCGGTGGTAGAGCACGGTGACACGAGAGGCCCAGATATCGGCCTGCCCCCGTACGACCCTTAACGCCAGCGCAATCAGCGATTCGTCGGCAATGGTGCAGGAAAACGAGTCGATGCGTGAGGTACCCCCGAAACCGATCATGACCTCGAGATCCCTTTTGGTCAGACAAATTGATCATCTGCTCTTTGGAGACTGGATCCGAGGCACGTGCCACGTGGGGCAAGACCGCACACAAATTGCTTAGACTGTCTCCAGTCTGGCTATCCAAGGCGCAGGCTCTAGGCACCGAGTCCGACGTTGGTCCAGATATCAAGGTAAGTGGAGTAATCGACCAGTTCAGGGGGTTCCGTCAATGACCACACAACACCCCTTGTCGATTCCTCACCAAAGTACAAGCAAAGATAACCGCCGCCGCCCGATCTGAATGTCGCGATGCAACGAGCCGGATCTGGGTACTCTTCAGGGGACAGCCCGTCCAGAATAGACCATTCAAAGCTGTCAATTCGAAACATATCTTCAAGAGGCAGTGGCCCGACAGTCTTACCGGCAATATAGTACCAACCGTTGTGCAAATTTGAATAGAAATTCTTTAGACTGGAGGGGAATTTACTCCAATACCCTGAAAGTTCATCACCATCCACTACCGGTGGCGTACCCAAATAGTAGAGATCGGTCCCGTCTGCCATTTTAATTTTATATAGAAGAAAGAACCTATTTTCAGACCTGAGCAACCGCACATCAGATAGATTATCTTTAATGTTTCTGTAAGTGTCGCCCAATATCGGTCGCCCAAATACGTCCCATTGGTCCAATATCCCAGAAATTCGAGCTGCAACGTCACCATTTAGTGCATCCAACCAATAATTCGGAAGCGCCATACGTTCAAGTGGTGTCAAGTCGTCAATCTCCGCAAGCACGGGCGAGTCGACACACCGCGAAATCTTGACCAGATCCACTACTGAACTCCATTCAATATATTAGATATCATTAACTATCCAGACGAGGCGGATGCTCGAAAAATGGGATGAGCTGCAGGGACTAGGGGAAGAGGACTACCGCTCGCGATGGCGCTGACAGCTACTGAATTGGGCTGCGCGAAGAGCAGCTTCGAGCCATCGATCATCCTGGTTACTGTACAGCTTGCGCAAACCGGGCAGGTGTACGCCGCCATGTGGAAAGTACTGTTTCCCACGGCATCTCACTACAAGCTGTTCGGGTACGCGCGAGGGTGGTATCAAGGACAAAGCGCTCTACGCGCCGGCTCAGGTGTTGACCTGATTTCCGTCAGAATCGGTATCTCGTGCTTGGCGGTCAGTGTCTTTGTAGTGCAATTTGTCGTACCTGTTTACCGGAGGTGCATCCTTCTGCTCGCGGTAGAGCGCCCGTGTCAGCCAAGCACCGAAAACATCGTTGAATCCGGTGGGATGCCTTCGCGTGAGGAAGGGGGTCCACCACCACGCCACGAACACAGCAGCGAAACCGCACAAGAGGACAGGTCCGAGAATCGACCGCTGTGGAGCGGTGAGCCAAGCGAAAACGATGGTAAGGATCGACGAACTCCAGTAAATCGTTCTCGCATGACTGCGGTACATCACGTAGGGCGTAGATACGATCAACGCCACAGCCCCTGCAGCGATCGCACAAATCGCATAAAAGGTGGTCATGGTGCCGGTTCCGCTTGAGGAACGGTGTGTCGTCGGTATATGGAACTCTTCGGGAGAAAACGCAAAACGAGGACCGCCGCAGTGCCCGCGACAGCGCCGATCCGGGTGGTCGAATTGTCAGTCACGAGGAACACCATCCCACTCGCAGCCGTCAACGAAACGGCCAAGGTTATCGCGCCCCGCATCGGATTGCCTGCTGCGGCATCAAGCGCCGACAGCACCCCCGAGGCTAGGCAGAATGCAATGGCAGCGATCAGCAGGTAATGCACGGTCTCAGTCCCTTCTCTTGGAGCGATCGATCATTGTCTAAGGCTTCAATCAAATGATCGGCCTGCCCGGGTACCCAAGTATGCCCCGAGTAGCGATCCTCCGATTGCACCGATTCCGCCCCCGACTGCGGCACCTATCGGGCCGCCGAGAAACCCGCCGAGTGCGGCGCCACCTTTGCCGCCTGCCCATCCCAATGCGATTGCGCCACCGGAATTTCCCACAGTTTCGCCACGTGGCGCGCCTTCGCGCCACTTGATGACACCCGAGGCAACCTCAACTGCCACCGATAATCTGCTTAAAACAGTACCCACTGCCGCCGACCGAGCGGCCTGCGCAGCGCTCGGGAGCGAACCAGCATGATGCACACCGGTGTTCGCAAGGGCGCCCGCAGATTGCAAGCCCGAGGCGGGGCCACCGAGCGCGGTGCTGCCTTTACTCAAGACAGTTGCGATCTCGGAATCTGTATAGCCGCGGTCTCGCATCTGATCCACCTGCCATTGCAGGTCGTCAAGTTGTTGCTGTGCGGTCAGAGGGACGTTGCCAGTGAAGTCAGCAGGTACGTCGCCATGGGCGAGCGCCCGTTGGTTCGCGGCCCTCTGCGCGGGGCCGATCAAACCGTTGTTGGGATCAGAGTCAAAGATCCCGAATGGTAATTCCATTGGAGGATCTGGCTGCGTCTGCGTTTCCATGTCGAGGTTGTCGAGTGGGTTCCACGGAGGCTCGCTCGCTGTACCCCCGGGTGTATCGGTGCCCGAGTCGGTCGGCGATCCGATATCGAACGGCAGTGGTGTTGTCGGTGCCGGCTGCGTCGGGGCGTCCATGTCGAGGTTGTCGAGTGGGTTCCACGGAGGCTCGCTCGTATCGGTGCCCGAGTCGGTCGGCGATCCGATATCGAACGGCAGAGGCGTTGTCGGTGCCGGCTGCGTCGGCGGATCCATGTCGAGATTGCCCAGTGGGTCGATCCCGCCGACGTCGTTGTAGGGGGAGTCTGTCGGGACGTTGACCATGACCGGTCCGCCGGACTGGTTGACGACCTCACCGCCGCCTTGAAGGGGTGTAGCGGTGACGTCTCGTCCGGTGACCGGGTCGCTGCCGCCGTAGGGGCCGTCAGCAGTGACCGGGTAGATGACGCCCGGGGTCGGGATAACGACTTGGTAGAGCTTGCCGTCACGGATCTCGTAGTAGGTGGGAACCGGATCGCCGTTGACGTCGTACGCCCACGCAGCGGCAACGGTGCCCTGCAAGTCTCCGTTCGCGTCGTAGACACCGACGGACCCGTCGTCGTTGATGCTCATGTGTCCGCCGGGTGGTAGGTCGACCACCATTTCAGCTTCATGCGAGGAGGTTTCGTCGTGAATGAGGAAGATGGTGCGTTGTCCGCCACCTGGGTCGGGGATGACCACGACGTCCTGACCGCCGACGAAATACGGCATGAACGGTTTCGCGACCGTACCGACTACCTGGGAGAGAACCGACTCCCACGGACGCGCGCTCACACGCGCACTGAACGGTCCCGGCCGCCCCCTCACTCTCATACCCGCAGCGGTGAACGCCGCGGCCCCGACGAGGACCAGTTCGAGATACCGGTCACGGCCCGAGTCCTCCCCGGCGGTGGAAACATCTGCTGCCGGGTCCGGAACCGTTTGGGCCGGTGCGATATTCGAATCCGAATCCGCGGGGATCGGTCCGGGACCACGATCGGTGGTGGTTCCCTCACCCGGGGTGGGTGTGGGTGAGGGAACCGCTGATGCCGATGCATTGGGGAATGCACCGACACCAGTTTCCGAGGCCGGGGACTCGGAAGTAATGGGCGGAACCTCGATCGTCGGCACAGGGACGATGGGGGTGCCGTTGTAGGTGGGAAAGTTCGTCGGAGCATTCGCGCCGACATTCGGGCCACCGCCTGGAGCCTGCGCACCGGGGAGCCCGACCGTGGTCGTCGGCGCAACTGTCGCCGTCGTGGACGGCGCACTCAGGCACGGGTTGATGATCTCTGGCGGGATGGGTGCACCAGGTGGCAGCGACGCAATGAGATTCAGGTAGATCTGATGATCACGTGCCCGCACCGCCGCGCAGTCTTCTTCCGGCGTCGCGTTCGCCGGAGCGGCGGAGAGTGCAATTCCCGCACCGATCGCTCCGGCCGCTCCGGTCAACAGCGCCCCAGCGGCAAGCACTCCCGCGAGAGTCCGGCGAAGTCGTCTACCGGACTTCACCGGTGCGCACCACGATTGTCACTCTTCTTCGTTCGGAGTAGCGCGATGAGTTTGTCTGCGCCCCACCAGAACAACCGTCCGGAGATCGACATCCACAAGAAGAACGCCAGGTAAACCAGGATCGTCCCGTAGTCGTTCGCCCAGCCGGCGAGCTTCCCGATCACCGCGAATGCCGCGATCAGCAACCCCAGTCCAACTGCCGTAGCGATCACAGCCTTGGAGAGTGGACTGAGTTCACTGTCCGGATCCCAGTCATCAACGTCTGCAACGCCTTTGCTGACGAGGGCAGCGGGTTCCGTTTGGACACTGCGACGTTCGGCGTTGTTGACGGTCATGGCTGGAACTCCAAACAGGAAGGGAGAGCGGGGACAACGGGTCGCCGACGTTCGGCCTGGTATCAGTTCCAGTACTGCTCCGTCAGCACTATGTGCCCCTCACTGGCGGGGTGATTCGGGTCGGAGACAAAGACATTGGCATGCCCACCACGCGCGGCTGCTTCACCGAGCACAGTTCCTTCGAGGGCGTCGACCTTGCCATCGGTAACAGTTATCGCGGAACCAGGCGCCAACCAGACCCCCCTCAGCGAACCTGGAACGATGTTCGCAATCGCATCAGGAATCGGGCTCGCCGCCAGCGCCGCCGTTTCGGCGTTCGAAAGCGAAAGTCCGATCCGGCCATGTTCCGGTTGCACGATCGGAGTTGCAGCAGATGCCATGCCGGCGCCGAGAACACCGAACAGGGCGATACCTGCGGTGAGAGTTCCGGCAGTGGCCAAGGTACGAATCTTCATGATTTCTCCTTTGTGGGCGTGATGAGTAACCACCCCTGGACGGGACGGATCGGGAATAGTCGCCAGCAGCGCTGACGACGGCTGCGTGGGTTAGAGCCAGGTGGGATCGGAGTACACGAACAATGTGTTGTCGGACGTCGCCGTCGACACCGAGAGTTGTGCGTACGAGCGGATCGTCACCGGCCCCATGCACGCATCAACCTTCACGTGCACGTTCTCTGCCGTGATCGACGCCTTCGACGACTCGAGATCCTTCTTCCCCAACGGAATCGTCGTGATCGTGCCCGGCGCAATCGTCGACTGAATACTCGGATTCACCGACGCATTCACACCCACGTTCGCCGACGGGACACCCGAAATACTCACACCGACAGACGGGCCGAGCGAAAAGCCAAGCCCCAAGCCAAGTCCGGAGGAGACATCGATCTGGCAGCCGATCTGCAATCCCTGCTCGACATAACCGGTCTTCACTGCCGAATCGCCCTGACCACCGATCGTGCCGGTCACCTTCGCCGACACGAACCCCTCACGAGTGAACGCCGTCGTCGCCAAATTCGGCACCGGATTCGCCGACAGTTTGGTGGCGGCAAGATCCAACGTCCAGCCGTCATCGGTGACCGTGCTCGCGAATTTGTCCGCCAACGCCGTCGGCGTTGCCGATGCGCTCCCTGCGAAGACCACCCCAGACGACAGTGTGGCAACCGCACACGCCGCGAGCCCCACTGCGGCCCTCGATCGACGATGGGATATGCCGTTTTGCGATTCGATCGACATGAACTGCTCCTCCACGTGACACAGCAACCAGAGCGGTAGCCGACAACTAACTGAATTAGTTACCGGACGGTACCAATCGTCCTGTTTGCCCGCCAGCGCGCCATCTCCCCCATCTTGGATTTAGGGTGAACTTTCGGTAACAGATATATATCGACAGGCTTATCAGCAGCGAAAAGGACCTAGGTCCTACTATGAGCAAGGTCACCGTTTACGGACGAGAAGATCCCTCAGAAACAGTGCGGCAAATCGAATTGAATCCGCATTTCGCGGGCCTCAGAGCAGTTGGAGACCGAAAGTGCGGGCATCAAGCCAGTGCGCGTACTTGAATATGAAACCAACAGGCATTACTTGGCAATCAATCGTGAAGTACGGCGCCCGAGCGGGGCCTGGGAGCGCAACTCTGCACAGCTCACGCGGAGATACTCACTTCGTGGTCGGCGCGAACTCGTCGGACCCACTGGCATCGCATCGTTAGCTTGTCAATCACTGATTAGCGCAGGCGACGCACACAAGTAGTACGCAAGTACGAGAAAAGGCTCTGACCAAGACCGGAGTCCTTGATCAGAGCCTTACCAACTCGGGGTCGAAAGTTATGCCGGTTCTCTCATGATGCCGAGATGCCGTGCAGTCCCGGACACCCCAGGAACCTCTTGCACAGGAGACCAGGTGTTCAGCCCGTCCGTGCTGTCGGAGTAGAGATACTTACCTTCGGTATAGGCGTCGAGATAGATCCGCCAGTCGCCGCTCGGCAACTGAACCACGGCCGGACCTTCGACAAGCGAACCCCAATTCCCTGGCGGGACAAACGAATAAGGTCCCGTCACCGAAGGAGCGACCGCATGCTCGACGACCTTCTTCGTCTCGTTCTTGGTGAACGCATGATAGGTCGATCCGACTTTGACCACGGTGGTGTCGATGTGGTCCGCACCGATCC
Source organism: Rhodococcus sp. NJ-530 (assembly GCF_003860625.1). NCBI lineage: Bacteria > Bacillati > Actinomycetota > Actinomycetes > Mycobacteriales > Nocardiaceae > Rhodococcus > Rhodococcus sp. NJ-530. The sequence goes on along the minus strand of NZ_CP034152.1, from coordinate 298,071 downwards.
CGGCGAGCGGAACAGGCGGGCTCCACAACCGGAGCGACGGTTCCAACGCCGTCATCAGATACGGCACAAATCCTCCACCGGTCGACATCGACAGGATGACGTTGACGCGATCGCCGTCCACAAACCATTCAGGCGCCCAGGCCTTGGTGACGAATGGTGACAGCGACGGTCCGTCGCTGAATCCGGCCGAACCCGAGAAGCCCGGGGGGCTCGCAGAACCGGTGCCATCTCCCGTGCCAGGCATCAAGGCGCAGCAAAACGGAACCGGATAGTTCCCCAGCGGCGTCCAGTTGATGCGGTCGCTGCTGCGTGCGAACCCGATGTTCGCCCCACCACCCGTCGTGTAGGTGAGGTAGTACACCCCGTCCGTGTTCCGGAAGATGCTCGGATCACGCACGAGCCCAGATGGCGGCCTGTACGCCGACTGCTGGACGAGCTGAAAGCCGGTGCCGTCGGCCGACTCGTAGACATCCATGTCGCGGTCGCTGGCATTGCTGAACGCCACCATTGTGTATTTCCAGTCAGGCGGCGGCGCGGCGCTGCTGGCAGGGGCTGCGACCAGCAACCCCGCGACGACGAGGATCACCAGCGATACAACAGAAAGGCCGGTCCGTTTTGTCGGAATCACCGATGAAGTATGTATGACAGCAGGCCCACCATGGGTAACTTCGGTCGGAGGCAGAGCAGGATCGTTACCTAAGTCGATTCGTCTTGTAGTGACGGCGGGACGGCGGCAGGTCGGCCGTTAGCATCACGCCATGGAACTTGGGGTGCATTTCGCGCTGTCAGACAGCGTGGCAGCGGAACTTCTGGACGCGCGCGGCGACGACGACAAACTCGGCGCTGTGGTCGAGGACATCGAGGAGACGGGCCGATCCGAGTTCTCGTGCGACACGGACAAGGCGTGGGATCCGATCCTGTGCGCTCTCTCCAGCACGGGGTACGAGCGCGTGTCCGAGAACTGGCCGGCCTACGGCGTGATCTTGGGTGACGAAGACCTCAACACCGACACCGACGACCAACTCGTCACCTACCTGGCACCCGATCGGGTCGCCGAAGTCTCCTCGTACCTGGCGGAAATCACCGAATCCGAGTTCGGCGTGCGCTACGACGCGATGCCGCTCGACGACCGCAACCCGGAGTACGGCTCCGACGAGCGCGGGTACGCCTGGGGCTGGCTTCAGGAAGTGGCGGACTTTTTCCAGCGCGCGGCCCGAGAGAATCACCACGTGGTGTTCACGGTGCGGTTCTGACGCCCACCACCCAAGCAGTGTGACTTCCGAAACCGGTAAAGGGTCTGACCTGGAGAAGTCCTAGGTCAGAGCCTTTGCTTTTGACGGAAGCGGAGGGATTTGAACTCTTGCGCGTCCGCAGGCCGGGGATCGATTTTTGCCCTACCTGCGGTAATGGGTCAGGTGCGGTCACGCCGAATCACCCCCATTTTATAGTAGGTGTGCTCATTTGTGCTCAGGGAACGCTCGACTACGGCTCGTTCCTTCCTCACCGTTCGATGTGGGATCCGACGTAGAACGTGACGACACCCGAGACATCCCTTCGGGCTAACGTGTGCCCTCATGATCGATTTTCTGAACTCGTCTGCTGGGATCTACCTGCTGTACTCACTGGCGGGCGTGTTCCAACTCTTCGGCATCGTGATCGTGGTGCGCGAGTTCCTGCGTGCGCGGCGTAACGACCAGTTGTTGCAGGGCAATCTTCAGGTGATTTGGAAGGTCTGGAATGAGATCGACGAGGATTCAGGCCCGCTTTCTGTCGAATACGCAGGCGGTGATGAAAGTTTCGCGGCGATGATCCGCCCCTCGGTCGAAACGGATATGCGAGTACGAAACGTCCGCCTGGCGCTCGAGCAAGTAATCGGACACAGAGAAGCGATGAAGGAGCCAAACAAATGGCTTGAGCGAGCGGGGCTACTGGGCCTCGTGCTCGGCATCATTCTCGGTCTGGCTGCGAGTCTCTTCTCAGTGACGTAGGTGAAACGGTCAAGGGTACGCGCTGAGTGAGTACCCTTTTCGCGCCACTGCGAAGAAGGGCGTGCGGTGAACGCACACCCTTTGTGAGATCCCGCAACGTTTCCCGGCGCCGGGAAGCGTTGGTGGGAGTCTTCGCCGATCGGCGAAGACTCAATGGGTGTCAGTACTACCGACACCCTTTTAGCTGATGTCGGCACAGCCGACATCAGGGTCTTGGGATCTGATCGCCAATCAGGCGTTGTTCACCTCAGCTTCTTTGACGACCTCGGCGCCCGTCCATTCATTGCGCCGGCGGATTTCGACTCCTCCGTCGAGGCTCACACCGATAGTGGTGAGACCGCGGTTCCCAGCGTTGGTGGCGATTGCATTGGTCAGAGGTTCGATGAGAGCTGTGAGTTGTGCGATTTTCGCAGCGTTGCGCGCGTCTGCCTCCGCGTCAAATTCGGTGAAGCCCGGTCCGCCGGCGAATTCACTGGGCAGCTCCAAGAGATGGAGGGCTTCGGTCGTTGCTGCATTGTCCCTGCTTCGAGGGCCATTGACGTGGACTCGTAGAACGATGAGGCTGCCACGGCGTCCCAAATCGTAGAAATCCGGCTGGACGTCGAACCTGACGGCCAGTGACGGCCGAACTACGGTGCCATCCAGAGTTTTGAGCCAGCAATTTTCGGTCATCGGCGAGCCTCTCGTCTCAGCGTGGAGCTGACGAGCTCCACCTGACAGAGATTACTGTTCGCTATCGACATCCACTGCGGCGTGAGGCCCAGGTTCGACTGGGTCTGTTTTGCCGCACTCACTACTGATGAGGGCAGACCTGGCGATGAGGCATGCCAGACATACCCCATCCGCGACCTGACCGTGTTTCAAACACGGTCAGGTCTGCGAGGGTGTCCACGTCGACGGACGCCCTTTCCGATGACCGGTTACTGGTTCTCTCCCTCCTACGCGCTGAGCGGGCTCGCGCACGCGTTGCACACGACGCTGGGAGGCGTCAACGCCCAGGGATTTCGCAGTCTCGGCTCGGAAGTGGTCCGTACGGCCAGGCCCCAGCGATGCCAACGCCCCTTGGCTTGGGAACCTTCCGAACAAGGTGACCGTTCAGTTTGCACGGACCGATCCGCGTCCGCTGTCTCAACCGTTTCTAGGGGCTGTTAGTGAATCTCATCCCGATCCCACAATCCACCAATGTCCGAGCCGCTGGCTACGATCCGGCAACGAGCACTCTGGTTGTCGAATTCCGTCAGAATCGCCGCTACTCGTACGCTGACGTGCCCATTGCGCTGTTCCACGAGCTCACCGATGGGCATCCCCATCCTTGGACGCGAACCGGTCGGCGGATCAAGGCTCATGTCCCAACGCGAATCAATTAACTACCTCGGTAGTAGTGAAGCACCCCGACTCGTTTCTGAGGCGGGGTGCTTCCGTTGTGCGGCCTGAGTCAGGCTGCGGTGGCGATCTTCACGACGCCGAGCGGCTGATACACCGCCAGGTGGTAGCGGGACTCGACGCGGGCACGCATCAAGTTCTTCTCGAAGTTGTCGCCCGAGCTGTCCCACTTGAGTTCCACGTTCGCGTCAGTGTCGACGGCGAGTGCGGTCGGGTCGAGCAGCACTGCAGTCTTGGCCGGCAGTGCCGTGCAGATCGCAATGTTCACGCCCCAGAGGGTGCGCTTGGCACGATCAACCGGACCACCGAGTTCGAGACTGCCGGCTGAGTCGGTGCGGGCAAGCTCGAGCTTCTCCCAATCGGCAGGGCTGAGAACGAACGTGCCAGCGGTGTGGCCGATGCTCTCGACTGCGGTCACGGCCTTGCGACAGCGCATGCTCGGACACGCGTCGGCCGCGATGACCCTCGACACCTACGCGGACCTCTTCGACGACGATCTCGACGCCATTGGAATCTCACTGAATCAGGCACGTTCAGAGACGGGTGTGCTCAAAACGTGCTCAAAGAATGCGAACTAGTGGCTGACTTTGATCGAAAAAAGTCCCTCACCTGCATGAACAAGTGAGGGACTTTGGCGGAAGCGGAGGGATTTGAACCCCCGGTGGGTTTAACGCCACGCTCGCTTTCAAGGCGAGTGCATTCGGCCGCTCTGCCACGCTTCCGTGGGCGATCCTATCGGGTGTTCCCACGGACCGCGAAAACGGCTCCGACGTCAGCGCTCGCCGATGGCTTTGTCGACCTTCTCGAAGACGTCTGCCAGCACGTCCAGTTCCTGAGGAGTCAGCAGATCGACCAGATTGTTCCGCACGCCGGCCACGTGAGTAGGCGCTGCCTCGGCGAGGCGACGCCTACCCTCTTCCGTGATCCGCGCGAGCACGCCGCGACCATCTTCGACGCAAGTGTCGCGCACGACGATGCCCTGAGATTCCATCCGCCTGATCTGGTGCGTCAGGCGGCTGCGCGAAGACAGCACGCCGTCTGCCAGGTCACTCATCCGCAACGACCCGTCAGCTGACTCCGAGAGCATGACCAAAATGCGGTAATCGGCCAACGACAGGTCGTGTGAATCCTGCAGTTCGCGGTTGAGAACCTCCATGAGGCGCTGATTACCGTCCATGTAGCCGCGCCATGCACGCATCTCGCACGGCGTCAGCCACGGTGTCTCACCGTGCGCCGCCTGCGATGTCTCCTCGGTTGTCGCTTCAGCTGTCACAGGTTCCAAGTTTAGACCTGTGTCCGCCCGTCACAGTAAGACTCACCCTAAAGTCACGAATTGGACATGAGGATCGAGGAATCGATTTCGGCGACCGATGCCAGCCCCGCCAGCCCCATGGTGAGATCCAGGTCGGCCAGGAGACTGCGCAATGCATGACGCACTCCGTCCGCTCCGGCCAATCCCAACCCGTACACCCACGGCCGCCCGTACAGCACTGCGTCGGCACCCAAGGCCAGAGCCTTGATTACGTCTGCGCCACAACGAATTCCGGAGTCCATCAGGATGTTCACCTCATGCCCCACCGCATCAGCGACGGGACCGAGAGCATCGAGTGCCGAAATCGACCCGTCAACTTGACGCCCACCATGGTTGCTCACGACAATGCCGTTGGCGCCGGCTGCGACGGCCTCACGTGCGTCGTCGGGATGGACAATTCCCTTCACTGCGATCGGAAGTGTCGTCCACTGGCGAAGTTTCGCGATATCGGCAATCCGCACCGCATGATTGCCGAACAACGACACCCACGTGAGAACCGCGATCTGCAGCGCTTCTGCGCTCTCCTCGGGCGGCGTGGCCAGTTTGGCGCGGAACACCGGATCCGACAGGTAGTTGGCAATACCCTTCGCCTGCAGGAACGGAAGGTGACCGAGTTCGAGATCCCTTGGACGCCAACCCATACCGGGAGTGTCGGCAGTCAGGACGATAGCCTTCGCGCCCGCCGTCTCCGCTCGGCGGACAAACGACTCGGCAAGCTCGTCGTCGGCCGGCCAGTACAGCTGGTACCACCAGTTCTCGCCGGAGGCCGCCGCTACGTCTTCGATGGTCGAGGATGCCGCCGTCGAGAGAATCGATCCGATCCCCAACTCGGCAGTGACCGAACCGACCGCAACCTCGGCGTCGTCGTGGACCAAGCCGAGCACGCCCACCGGAGCCGTCAGGATCGGTGCAGCCAACCGCGTCCCCAACACCTCGACGCTCAGATCGCGTGCGTCCGGCGCCGCAGTCCCCCGCAACATCCGCGGCACGATCGCATGCTTGTCGAACGCACGCAGATTCGACTCCGCGGTTCGTTCGGTCGACGCGCTACCGGCGATGTACCCGAAGGCCTCCGGTGAGAGTTGCTCGCGCGCGGCATCTTCCAAGCCTGCCGCAGTCATCGGCAAAGCCGGCTTCGCGCCGCTCAGTCCCGTCAGATAAATCTCGTTCTGCATGTTCCCGAAGTAAGTCACGTCCGCGACGGTAGCGGCAAAACACCCGTCAGCGGGGAGATTCGCTAGCGTCGTATCCATGTACGCCATAACGATCGATCAGCCCGGCGGTCCCGAGGTCATGAAATGGGCGCAGCAGCCCGATCCTGAACTACCTCGCGGGCACGTACTCGTCGAGGTCGCCGCGACCGCAGTCAACCGCGCCGACCTGCTCCAACGTCAAGGCTTCTACCCGCCGCCGCCCGGCGCGAGTGACATTCTCGGCCTCGAATGCTCGGGTGTGATCACCGAACTCGGCGAAGACGTCACGGGTTGGTCCGTCGGCGACGAAGTCTGCGCACTGCTGGCCGGCGGCGGTTACGCCGAGAAGGTCGCGGTCCCGGCAACACAACTTCTCCCGGTTCCCGCGGGCGTCGATCTCCGTGTCGCAGCGTCTCTGCCGGAAGTTGCGTGCACGGTGTGGTCGAACGTCGTGATGCGCGGCGGCCTACGACGCGGACAGGTACTACTCGTCCATGGCGGTGGCGGCGGAATCGGCACCCACGCCATCCAGGTCGGCAAAGCCCTCGGCGCCCGCGTCGCAGTTACCGCGGGTTCGGAGGACAAATTGAACCGCTGCCGCGAATTGGGCGCGGATATTCTCATCAACTATCGCGACAGCGACTTCGTAGCATCACTCGCCGAAGCCACCGACAACCACGGCGCCGATGTGGTTCTGGACAACATGGGAGCGTCGTACCTCGGGCGCAACGTCGACGCACTCGCCATGGACGGCCACGTCGTGATCATCGGAATGCAGGGTGGCCGCAAGGGCGAAGTCGACATCGCCAAGCTAATGGGAAAGCGCGGAAACATCACGTCGACGGGCCTGCGCGGGCGTCCGCTCACCGGCCCAGGCGGTAAAGCGGACATCGTCGCCGACGTCCGTGCGAAGTTGTGGCCGTTGATCGCCGATGGATCGGTTCAACCGATCGTGTCGACCGAACTTCCGATCACCGAGGCGCCATTAGCCCATCAGTTGCTGGATTCGCCGGAAACCGTAGGCAAGGTCATCCTCACCGTGAAGTGAGCCGAGCGGGATCGATCAGCCCAGGGCGCCGAGTTCGGCGACCAGCTGATTGATCTCGTACCGCGTCGTGTACGGCGCAAGGCCGACGGTGACCGCGCCGCCCTCGTCGTTGACACCGAGGGCGTCGAGCAGCCTGGAACCACCATGCGTACCGCTGACCGTCGCGATGCGCTTGTCGGCCAGGTGCGCCGCGACCTTGTCTGCCGCCATCCCCTCGAGTGTGAAACTGAGCGTCGGCACCCGCGTGGGTGCGCCGCCGATCACCATCACGTTGGGCAGGGCTGCGAGAGAACGCATGAGGTGATCGAACAGACCGTCCTGGTAGTCCTGCAGCGAGCTGATCGAGGTTTCGAGGCGCTCACGCCTGGTTCCCGTTGCCGATTCGTCCAAGCCCGCCAGGAAATCGATCGACGACGTGAGACCGGACAGCAGCGCGAACTGATGACCGCCCACCTCGAGTCGCTCGGCGCCACGCGCGTACGGGTTGAGCGACACGGCCGGAATTCGGTCGAGCAGTCCGGGATCGCGGAAGACGAGTGCGCCCACCTGCGGACCGCCCCACGACGGCGCGCTGACGGCAACGATGTCCGCCCCGAGATCAGCCATGTCCACATGCGCATATGGCGCTGCACCGACGGCGTCGACCACCATCAGTCCGCCGAATTCGTGCAGACGATCAGCTGCGGCGCGGACGTTCGGAGCCGAACCGACGACCGGTGATGCGGCCGTCAAGGCCACCAATCGAGTGGTCGAGGTGATGAGATCGTTGAACTGCCAACTCGGGAGCTCACACGTTTCGATTTCGACCTCTGCCCATCGCACCTGAGCGCCGTAGCGACTGGCCACACGAAGCCAGGGCGCGACGTTCGCCTCTTCGTCGAGGCGCGAGAGTACGAGACCGGTTCCGAGGCCCAACCGCGAACTGAGCGACTCGGCGAGCCAAGCCAACAACACCGCTCGGTCTGATCCGAGAACGACTCCCGCAGGATCTCCGCCGACCAGATCGGCGACCGCGGTGCGCGCACTCTCGAGAATGGCAGCACTACGACGGTTCGAGACGTGGCGACCGGAGGAAGAAGATGCAGAGGCACGGAACGCGGTGGAGACCGTCCGCGAGACGGCGTCCGGGATCTGCATTCCGGCCTGCGGATCGAGGTGGATCCAGCCGTCACCGAGTGAGGGAATCAACCCCCGTACGCGGGCAACGTCGTAAGCCATGCTCGACACTCTAGGTGCAGACGCCCGCTTAGTCGAAGGCAGTCACCCAATTACCCGTCAGTACAGTTATTCGATAGCTAACTTTTTGGGGGTTACGCGGCGTTTGTCGCCCACACACGACAAGATGGAAGCATGACGAACCCCGACAAAGAGCAGGTACTCGTTATCGGACCCGACGGTCGACCCGTCGCGATGCCGGCGGCCGAGGCAGAGGCCTCCACCTCCGGCACCACCGAAGGCGCGGAATCCGAAGCCGAGTCCGTCGCCGAGATGGTCGAGCAGCCGGCGAAGGTCATGCGAATCGGCACGATGATCAAACAACTCTTGGAAGAAGTGCGCGCCGCGCCGCTCGACGACGCCAGCCGCAAGCGCCTCAAGGACATCCACACCTCGTCCATCCGAGAACTGGAACAAGGCCTGGCACCCGAACTCCGTGAAGAACTCGAGCGACTGAGCCTCCCGTTCACCGACGACTCCATTCCCTCGGACGCCGAACTGCGAATCGCGCAGGCCCAACTCGTCGGCTGGCTCGAAGGACTGTTCCACGGAATTCAAACCGCACTGTTCGCGCAGCAGATGGCAGCGCGCGCCCAGCTCGAACAAATGCGGCAGGGCGCACTGCCTCCCGGCATGAGCATCGGGGCTCCGCATTCGCCTGCACATCCGGACCAACAGAGCCCAGGAACCGGCCAGTATCTGTAACTCGGACCACCACTAGGTCCGAGGGAAATCCGGCGCCGACGCCAGGCCGGTAGGCTCGACCTCCGTGTCAGCATCCGCAATCGAATCCGAGACGCCGGACGCACCTGCGCCCGTGTCCGACTCCCAGACGTTCCGTCGTGCGTTCAAAGACCTTCGCGACGGTCTGAATCAGCGTGAGTTGTGGCTCAGCCTCGGCTGGCAGGACATCAAACAGCGCTACCGCCGGTCGGTGATCGGTCCGTTCTGGATCACGATCGCCACCGGCGTCCAGGCCGGCGCGATGGGTCTTCTGTACTCCGCGTTGCTGAACATTCCGCTCAAGGAGTTCCTGCCGTACGTCACGGTCGGCCTGATCGTGTGGAACCTGATCAGTGCAGGCATCCTCGAAGGCTCCGAGGTCTTCATCGCCAACGAGGGCCTGATCAAGCAGTTGCCGTCGGCGTTGAGCGTGCACGTATATCGCCTGGTTTGGCGTCAGGTGCTGTTCTTCGCGCACAACTTTGCGATCTACATAGTTCTGCTGTTCGCGTTCAGCATCTGGCAGAACATGAGCTGGACTGCGCTGGCGGCGATACCGGCATTCCTGCTGATCGTGGCGAACACGCTGTGGGTCTCGATCGTCTTCGGCATCTTCTCCACCCGATACCGCGACATCGCCCCCATCCTGGGCAGCATGACGCTCCTGCTGTTCGTGCTGACGCCGATCATGTGGACAACTCAGGCCCTCAAGGACCAGGGCGGGCAAGCCAGCGAGCGAGTCCGGCTTGCCGAGCTCAACCCCTGTACCACTACCTCGAGATCATCCGAGCACCACTCATCGGGGCCGACCAGCAGGCATACCACTGGTACATCGTCATCGCCTTCACCGTCGTCGGCTGGGCCGTCGCGATTCTGGCACTCCGCAAGTACCGGGCACGCGTGCCCTACTGGGTCTAGAGGAAACACATGAGTCAGCCAGTCAGCATCCACACGCAGAACGCGTGCGTCGACTTCCCGATCTTCGACGCGAAATCCCGTTCGCTCAAGAAGGCCTTCCTCGGCAAGGCCGGAGGATCCATCGGCCGCAACGACTCCGATGTCGTTGTCGTCGAAGCGCTCCGCGACATCACGATGACGCTCAAGGAAGGCGACCGCATCGGGCTCGTCGGCCACAACGGCGCCGGCAAATCCACCCTGCTGCGCCTGCTCTCCGGAATCTACGAACCGACCCGGGGATCCGCCAGCATTCGCGGACGCGTCGCACCCGTCTTCGACCTCGGTGTCGGCATGGACCCGGAAATCTCCGGGTACGAGAACATCATCATCCGCGGCCTGTTCCTTGGTCAGACCCGCAAGCAGATGCTCGCGAAGATGGACGAGATCGCCGAATTCACCGAACTCGGTGAATACCTCTCCATGCCGCTGCGTACCTACTCCACCGGTATGCGCGTTCGCGTTGCCATGGGCGTCGTGACCAGTATCGATCCTGAGATCTTGCTTCTCGACGAGGGCATCGGTGCCGTCGACGCGGAATTCATGAAGAAGGCCCGCATCCGGCTGCAGAAGCTGGTGGAACGCTCCGGCATCCTGGTATTCGCCAGCCACTCCAACGAATTCCTCGCTCAGCTGTGCAACAGTGCGATGTGGATCGACCACGGCCAGATCCGCATGCAAGGCGACATCGAAGACGTCGTGCGCGCCTACGAAGGTGACGACGCCGCCGAACATGTGCGCCACGTGATCAAGGAAATGGAACGGGAGAACACCCCGTGAGCGCACCCGAGAAAATCATCGGGGTCGTCGTCACTCACAAGCGTCGTGAACTACTGGCTGAATCCTTGAAGGTTCTCAGCACCCAGTCGCGTCCGCTCGATCATCTGGTTGTCGTCGACAATGCCGACGAAGCCGATGTGAAAGAGCTCGTCGACAACGCTCCACTGCCGACCAGTTACATCGGTTCTCAGCACAACCTCGGCGGTGCCGGAGGATTTGCTCTTGGCATTCTCTACGCGCTTTCACTCGGCGCCGACCGCGTCTGGCTCGCCGACGACGACGGCCGCCCGGAGGGGCCTGAGGTCCTGGAAACACTGCTCGACTGTGCAATTCGGAACGACCTGGCCGAGGTCTCCCCCGTCGTCTGCGACATCGACGACCCCGACCGACTCGCTTTCCCACTTCGCCGCGGCACGTCGTGGCGCCGGTTGCGTTCCGAGCTCGGCGACGAGGATCTCCTGCCCGGTATCGCGTCCCTCTTCAACGGCGCACTGTTCACCGCCGACGCGATCGATGCCGTCGGAGTTCCGGATCTACGCCTGTTCGTCCGCGGCGACGAGGTCGAGGTACACCGTCGCCTCGTGCGCTCCGGCCTGAAGTTCGGTACCTGCCTGCAAACTGCCTACGTCCACCCCAACGGCGCGGACGAGTTCAAGCCGATCCTCGGCGGACGCATGCACACGCAGTACCCCGACAACGACGCGAAGCGCTACTTCACGTACCGCAACCGTGGATACATCCTCTCCCAACCGGGAATGCGGAAACTGCTTCCGCAGGAATGGGTTCGGTTCGGCTGGTACTTCCTGATCACACGCCGCGATCCGGCCGGACTGCGCGAGTGGATGCGATTGCGCAAGCTCGGCCGGGAAGAGAAGTTCGAACGTCCGAGTTAAGTCGGCCGCCCCGAGTTAATTCAGTTGCACAGTCGCGACCGCGGCTGAGACGATTCTGATCCGACGCATGGTGCGTCCTGAGATTTTCGAGGAGTGAGTATTGATGACTGTCGTGTTCCGCAGTTTCAGCGCCGTCAAAATTCACACTTCTTCGCACTCGAGGACACACTCACCATGTCGGAAAACAGCACGCCCCTGACCGAATACGGTTGGAACGCAACACTCTCGAACACATTCACTGACCTGGCCCCACCGGACTCCGCACCCGGGCGCATTCTTCGCGTCGACCGCGGCCGATGCGACGTGGCCGTCGCCGAAGGCACAGTTCGCGCACTCAGCGGCAGCGATCCACTCTGTACGGGTGACTGGGTCGCCGTGGCCGAGTTACGGGACTCACGCGAACCCGAGATGCACACGGTCACTTCGATACTCCCTCGATCAAGCAGCATCGTTCGATCCTCGGCATCCGGAAAATCGGAAGGCCAGATTCTGGCGGCCAATGTCGACACCGTCGTCATCGCCACGGCTTCGGACGGCGACGTCGATCTCGGGCGCATCGAGCGACTACTCGCACTCGCCTGGGAAAGTGGTGCAACCCCTGTCGTCGCACTCACCAAATCGGATGCAGCTCACTATATCTCCGACACTCTCGCCGAGGTCACTGCCATTGCGCCCGGCGCAACAGTGCTGGCCGTCAGTGCCGAGACCAACGAAGGAATGGATGTACTCGATGCAGTTCTGGACGGCACCGTGGCGATACTCGGTCCATCAGGCGCCGGTAAGTCGACGCTCGCGAACGCCCTCCTCGCGGACACCACAGACGCCGATCGACTCGAGACCGGTCGCGTTCGGACCGGTGACGGAAAGGGACGCCACACCACCGTCACCAGAGAGTTGATCTCATTCTCCGGCGGCCGGACACTGATCGACACACCCGGCCTGCGAGGGGTCGGCATGTGGAACGCGGCGGAGGGGATCGAGAAGACGTTCCCCGAGATCGAGGAGCTGATTGCAGAGTGCCGGTTCTCCGATTGCGCACACAACTCCGAGCCGGGATGCGCAGTCCTGAGCGCACTCGGGCGTGGCGATATCGATGAGCGGAGGCTCGCGAGCTACCGGAAACTACAGCGAGAGAATGCATGGAACGCCGCGCGAAGCGATGCTCGTCTGCAGGCAGAGAGGACGCGGGAGATCAAGGTGATCTCCCGACAACTCAAGAGTCACTACCGCGGTCGGGACCGGTAGCGAACAAAGCCTGGCAGCATGGGGGTGATCCCGACGAGAGGTTGCCATGTTCGAGCAGTTCCGTTCCAGCGCCAGAACCAAGCTTCAGCGTGCGGTATCCGAGGTGGTCGAGGCCGCCGACCGGCGCAACGCAGATCGCACGCAACAGATCCTCGACGCGCTGGCACTCTCACGTGACGAACTGGCCGAGGCCCGCGGTGACATCGCGGGCCTCCGGTCCAGGATCGACGAGCTGGAATTTCGCCAGCGTCGGGATCTGGCCTACGCCGTGGATCTGGAAGCGACAGCGTCGACTGCCGAGTTCATCCTCGAACACCTTCGAGTCGCGGAGACATTCGGCCACCCGCACGACACGCTGCGCCACGCATTGGGCTTGATCGAAATACCCGGCATGGCACTCGAATTCGGCGTCGCCAGCGGAACCACACTCAGGATCGTCGCGGAGGCTTTCACCGAACGCGAGGGGACCGTCGCAGGTTTCGACGTGTTCTCCGGCCTTCCGGAGACCTGGCGCACCGGGTTCCCGGTCGGCGAGTTCGCACAGGAATCCATCCCCGAAGTGCCTGGAGCGCAACTTGTTCCGGGCCTCTTCGAGGACACCTTGCCCTCGTTCCTGAACGACGAACCCGGCCCCGTTGCGTTCCTGCACCTCGACGCCGATCTCTACTCGTCCACCAAGACGGTGCTCGATCTCCTCGGCGACCGCCTGGTACCCGGGTCGATCGTCGTCTTCGACGAATTCTTCAACTATCCCGGGTGGCAGCAGCACGAGTACCGGGCGTGGACGGAGTTCGTCACACGCACCGGCATCTCGTTCGAATACCTCGGGTACACCGTCGACAACGAGCAGGTCGTCGTCAAGATCACCAGCTGAGAATCACTTCTCGTACAGACGTGCCCAGTTCTCTCGACTCGTGAGTTCGGGCATCGCAGCACGGTACTTCGTCGAAACGGCAGGTGCTTCCTTCTGGAATCGACGCAGTAGCTTGACCGTTCGGACAAGGAGAGCGCGCGCCGTGGCCTTGTCTCGCTGCCGGATACGTACCCCCGACTGCGAAGCATCGGTGACGACTACATGGTCGAACTGCGAGATGTGCCACCAGTGCGCATCCTCGCGCGGAATATTGACCAAACCGCCACGGGTGCGCCCCAGCCACTGATTCAACCCACGTTTGGCCAGAATCACTCGCATCAGGCTCGGCTCACCACCGGCACGCTCGGTGTGGAGTTCGTTCGAGGCGATCGGGGCGGTAGCCGCATCGTGTTTGATCGTCTCGGCATACTGCGCTCGGCCGGCACGGACGCTTGCCATGGCCTCGATGCCGCCGTCCCGCAACGCTTCCGGACCGTCGAGATAGTCCTCGATGCCCTTCAACGTCGTGAAGGCAAGGCCGTATTGCATTCCGACGAGGAATTCGGAGATCTGGCGGAAGAACTGACGTGAAAGTCCCTTGGTGTCGAGATCGCTGTGCAAAGACCCGACGACGAGGGAGTTACGCGTACTGAAGTAGCGGGCCCAGTCGTCGAAGTCCTTCCAATAGAAATCGGCATGCCACACAGCGGCGTTGGGCAACGTGACAGTGACAAACCCTGCTTTCCGGGCCCTGATTCCGTACTCCACGTCATCCCACTGAAAGAAGATCGGAACGGGCAACCCGATGGCTTCGACAACTTCGGCGGGGATCAGGCACGTCCACCAGGCGTTGTATCCCGCATCGACTCGACGCTCTTGACGCTTCTTGAGCATGCTCGTGTTGATGAGAGCCTTGGGCACTCGTTGCCCGTGATGGAGAGTCTTCAGATCTACGTCTTCGGCACCGACATTGAGGAAATCGGGATTGAGCAGATACATCATCTGCGCACCCACCAATGTCGGTTTCACCGTCATATTCGCAAAAGCGTTGAGGCGCAACACTGTTTCTGGTTCACAGAGAATATCGTCGTCCATCAGGATGACGTCGGCGAGATCTGCCCCCTCGGATGTAGCCTCGAAAAGCCCACGTGAAAAACCGCCCGCTCCGCCGAGATTCGGCTGCTGCAGATATTTCAGCTTCTCACCGAGCTTGTCTGCCGCCTCGACGAAGCGCGCCCGATCTTTCACCAGGTCGTTGCCCTGGTCGACGACGTACACGGAGCTGACGAGGTCACGCACGGTGGCATCGGAAGCGAGTGCAGCAACTGTCTCGGCACAATCGTCGGCCCGATTGAAGGTGCAGATCGCCACCGAGACCGGGCGCACCGTCTCCGGAGCCGCCACGGTCCATTCCAAGTGGTCGATCGTCATCGGAGCGTCGAGAGAATCCACCTCGAGCCAGAGGGCGCCGCCGTCGACGAACTTGTCCAACGGTGAAGTCAACGCGACCTGCGAGGACCCCAATCCGTCGCGGGTCTCGAGAATACGGCGATGCCCGGCGATATCCGAAGCAACCATCCGGACGCGGAACCGACCCTCGCTCTCGATCCGCAGCGAAGCCTCGACCTCAGTGACAGTCGTCCACCGCTGCCAGTAGCTGGCAGCGAAACGCCCGAAATAGGTGTTGGTGCTGATACGTGTGCCCTTGTCCAGAGCGACTCGGTGCCGGGTCCGCTCACCGGAGCCCTTCCGGAACTCGACGTACAGGTCGTCGTTGACTATCGGCGACATTCCGACGAACACGCCGCGCTGGACCACCAAACGGCGAGCCATGACCTGCCCGTTCTCCGGCACCCCCACCTTTACCTGCTCGGGCATATGACTCCTACGTGAATCTTGAAAAAGCTGTACCTGTCACTCGCAGGGTATCCGAGGTGGAATTACCCCCGAAACTCGAAAACACAGCCTCGGCTACTGTCTCTGGTGCATCCACCCGTGCGACCTGGAGATCCCTTGACACTCGAACTACCCGCTCCCACCCGTCGGGAACGCTGGAGCTGGGGCGCTGTGATCCCAGCAGTCGTGTGCCTCGCATTCTTCGCGATCGTCACGGTGGACCCTCGCTACTTCTATGTCGACGACACCGAATCCGGTGCGGTCGGCAACTGGGTTCAGCTGGGCCATCTGATGCGAGAGGGACAATTCCCCTCGCTGGTTCTGGATCAGTGGATGGCAGGAAACTATCCGGTCGAGGGTCAGGGTGGGCTGTGGAACCCGGTCCAGATCTTCATCAACTACATCGCACCGTCCGTCGACAATCTCGCTTTGCTGGCCACGCTGGTGAAGTTGGCATTCGCGATCATCCTCGGATGGGGCGTCTATCGAGTCTGCCTCGAATACGGCGCGCGCCCCTACTGGGCGGCCGTCGCCGGAAGCGCAGTGCCCTTTGCCGGGTTCACTCTGTACTTCGAGTACCCGTCGTGGGTTACGTCGGTGATCGGAATGGCCTGGGTGGTGCAGGCGTGGGCCAGCGGAATTCGCTATGCCCGCGGCCGGTCGGGGCCGATACCCGTCTTCGTCTTCCTCTATCTCGCGATCAGCGTCGGATACGTCCATGCGGCATTGATGGCCGGAGTGACCGTCGGGGCACTGATGGTGGGCGAATACGTCCGCAGTCCGCAGTGGCGGACAACAGTGAAGCTCGGACTGGTCGGCGTCTCGGCCGCAGCCTGCGGCGCGATCACCTTTCTTCCCGGTCTGCTCTCCTCGGCCGTCACATGGCGCACCGGCGAAGAAGGTACGTTCAACGACAATTTCCTGACGGCACCGTGGTCGGAAACACTGACGGCGAGTATTCCGTCGTCCGTCTCGAGTATCGAGTCCTGGACGGGCGAAACCACCTACGCACCGATCACCTACATCGCCTGGTTCGCGATACCGGCACTGGCATTCATCGGCTGGCGGAAAGCACAGGGTTCGCTGCGAGAGTTGGTGACCCCGCTGCTGCTGTTGGCCTTCATTCTGCTGTTCACCGCGGGCCCCAGCGACATCGGCCAGATTCGGTGGCCGGCACGACTACTTCCCTTCGTCGCGGTGTTCTCCCTGGTACTACTCGGTGTGCTGCTGAGCCGATTCGGGACTTTGGACAAACTGCGATCACGCGTCATCGCTGCATCGTTGATCGTGTTCGTCTTGATGATTCGCGCCAGTTCTTCGGGTCCGCAGTACTTCATCCGGCATCTCACCTGGGCTGTCGTGATCATTGCCGTCGGAGCACTCGCCATCTACCTCGGTCGTAGATACGGCGCCCCGGCGATCGCAGGTCTACTGATTCTCACCATCGCTCCGGTGACTCTGTATCAAGTGATCGCGTATCCCCAGGCGCTGAACAAGTGGTACCTGCCGACCAGCCAATCCGAAGCCAAGGCGAACTTTCCGGATTTCCCGGGCACGACCCTTCAGCTCGGCAATCGCGCGCTGATCCGAATCGACGCCGAAACAACCGAACTCCCGTGGACTTCGCAGGTGTACGGAAACTACGCCAAGGTGCTCGATCTCGACTACGTCAACGCGTACACCCCTGTCGGCCACGCCGACTTCGCTTCGCTGCTGTGTATGGGATTCGACGGGTCGACGTGCGACGACGCCTACCGAAACGTGTTCAGGCCGGATGAATACACCGGTCGAACCAGCGCAGACCTGATGCTGCTCGACCGCGTCGTCCTTCAGCGCAAGCAGTACCCGGGCGCTGACAACGAACCCGCCCCACCCGGGTGGCACTGGGCAGAAGTGCCCGAGGTCGCCCAGGACCAGATCTACGTCCTCGAACGCGACGCCGGCCCGATCTCCGGTCAACCGGGCCGTGTGTCGGCAACTGTCAATGCCGACGCACAGTCCGAGTACATGAGCGTCAAGAACGAGCGTGTACGAGTCAGCTCACCGGGCGGTGGCAGCGTGGTCTTCGCACGGTTGGCATGGCCGGGCTACACCGCGACCCTCGACGGCGAACCCATCCCGACCAAGGGCCTCGGCGGAACGTACCTCTACGTCGATCTGCCGCCTGGCACCGACAACGCCGAACTGGTGATCAACTTCCGTTCCCCAGGACAAAGGATCGGCTATGTCGGTATGGGCTTCGGACTCGTTATCCTTGCCGGCCTCTCCGTGATCTACTACCGCGACAGGCGTCAGAGCCGGGACGGGACCTCCGCGATCACCACAGACTCGTTGTAGATGAACGGCTTTCCCATCCACCGCGGAAACGGGAACGACAGCGAGCGCCTGACTACAAGACCGTTGTCCGCACAGATCTTTTCGAGGTCGACGCCGTCGAGGAAGACGGTATGCGTGGGATCGCTGGCGAAGCCACGTTCCTGAGGGCAGATCAGCATGACGGTCGCACCCGGTTCCAGGAATGGAAGGTACTCGGCGACGATGCCGGAAGCTTCTCCCGCCGGCAGGTGCTCGAGGAGATGCGCCATCAGCATTCCGTCGAAGGTTCTCTGATCGCTTTCGGAGTGAAATTCCGCCGAAGAGTACGCCTCGAACCCGACCGATCGACAGAACTCCACCGAATGTTCATTGTGGTCCACCCCGACACTGCCAGGGGGAAGATTTCGCAGATTTCGGCCGATCCCGCAGCCGACGTCGAGCACCTTCCGGCCGCCGAGGAAACGTCGGATATTCCATTGATACGGCGCTTGCACGTTCAGAATGCGCTTCCATTTGGCGCCTTGAAGCTCACGCAACCGAGCCGTGTACTCGGTGTCGGTGGTATCACCGCTACCCGTATCGGCTCTCCCCGGAAGGCCTGTGTTCTCGCGATTGTTCTCGCGTCGATCGTTGGTGTGATCTTCGAACTCGGCCACTGGAGACTCACTTTCGTCGAGTGATCCGGATCATAACTTCACGATTCGCCGACATGTACGCCCCCACGCCGAGAAGCCGACCCCCGGCGACGTATACACTCCCCGCCTGTGAAGACCGATGGCACACCCGAGTCGGTGCAACCGCACCGAATTTCCGTCGTCGTGCCGGTTTACCAGGGCGAACACACTCTCAATGCACTCATCGACGAGATACTTCCCCTGACGAAAACCCAGACCACTCCCGGCGGGCGGCCGTTGGTCGTCGAAGAAGTCCTTCTCGTCTTCGACCACGGTCCGGACGGATCAGCTGCGGTCATCCGTGAACTCGCGAGACAACATGACTTCATCCGACCCATTTGGCTCTCGCGCAACTTCGGCCAACATCCGGCAACACTGGCGGGAATGGCGTCGAGTGGTGGCGAATGGGTTGTCACCATGGATGAAGACGGCCAGCACGACCCTGCCGACATCGGTGGACTCCTCGACACTGCACTGGATCAACAGGCCACCCTCGTCTACGCGCAGCCCGTGAACGCGGCACCCCACGGTGCGCTACGCAACGCGGCGTCGAAGTCGTCGAAATGGCTGACCACCAAAATTCTCTCGTCCGAGAACTCCGTGAAGTATCAGAGTTTCCGACTGGTCCTCGGAGAGGTCGGACGGTCGGTCGCCGCATACGCCGGATCCGAGGCGTACCTCGACGTGGCTCTGGGCTGGATCGCGGGAGAGGTCACCACCAGCCCGGTTCAACTGCGTGAGGAACGCGGACGCGCATCCGGATATCACCTCAGAAGCTTGCTGTCGCATTTCTGGCGAATGGTTCTCTCCAGCGGCACCAAGGGCCTGCGAATGGTCAGCTTGATCGGCTTCCTGTTCGCTGTCGGCGGTCTCGTCATCGTCCTCTACGTGTTGGCGTCGTACGTGTTCTTCGACGCCGGCGTCGAGGTACGAGGATGGGCGTCGACGATGATCGTGATGCTGTTCGGTTTCGGGGCAGTGCTCTTCTCGTTGGGTGTGATCGCCGAATACATCGGTGTCGCAGTCAAGACGGCAATGGGAAAGCCGCCGTACCTCATCGTCAGCGACCCCGCGTCAGGCCCGTTGGGGCGCCGGAACGCCACCGAGCCACCCGCGTAACGATGAATGTCCCCACGTGGGTAGTCGGCAGCGGCGGCCTCCTCGGCAGCTCCGTGGCCCGCGAACTCGAGCGCCGTGGGGCCGACATCCGCACCAGCCGCGTCCCGTGGGGGGAACCCGCTCTGGCCAGAGAAATCCTGTTCGCCGATGCCAGGAAACTGGTTACTGACGCCGCCGGCGGCCCGTGGCGAATGGCGTGGTGCGCCGGTGCAGGTGTGAACGGTACGAGCAGTGACGAATTCGCTCGCGAGAACCAACTCATGAAGGACGTTCTCGACGAGCTGGGGACGGCGGACGCAGGCGTCGGGACCGTCTTCCACGCTTCGTCTGCCGGCGGCGTCTACGCCGGAGCTCCCGGAGCACCGCACACCGAAACAAGCGCGACCAATCCACTGGCCGACTACGGGCGAGCAAAGCTCGATGCCGAATCCATTGTTCGCGAATTCGGCTCCAGAAGCGGAACCCGCACTGTCATAGGAAGATTCGCAAATCTCTACGGCCCGGGTCAGAATCTGGCGAAACCCCAAGGCCTGATTTCGCACCTCTGCCGAGGCTATCTGCTGTCGATGCCCATTTCGATCTACGTTCCCATGGACACGCTTCGGGACTACGTCTACGTCTCCGACGCGGCCGAAATGGTGGTCGACAGCTTCACCCGAGCGGAAGCGTCGCAGGAACCGACGGTCACCAAGATCTACGCGTCCGGACGCAGCGTCACCATCGGGGCGATCCTCGGCGCGTGCCACACCGTCTTCAGAAAACGCCCCAACGTTGTGCTCGCCAGTTCTCCACTCGCTTCGGCGCAAGCCCGAGACCTACGGCTGCGATCGATCGTGTGGACCGATCTGGACCAGCGCACACATCGCCCGTTGCCTGCCGGGATAGCGTCGACCCTCGACTCCATCCGCCGCAATCTGGCTGCACGCTAGGAAGTGGTCTTCTCGCCGGCTGCCACGTATGCCTGCTCGGTCGCGTCCTTCTGCGGACGCCACCACTGTTCGTTGTCGCGGTACCAGTCGATCGTCGCTTCCAGACCACTGCGGAAGTCCTCGTAGCGCGGGGACCAGCCAAGTTCTTTCCGGAGCAGACTCGAGTCGATCGCGTACCTCACGTCGTGCCCCGGGCGGTCGGTGACAAAATCGAACTCGTCGGCGCCACGGCCCAATATCTGCAGAATCGACTCCATGACAGTTCGGTTGTTCATCTCACCATCAGCGCCGATCAAGTAGGTCTGACCGATCCGGCCACCGTCGATGATCGCCCAGACCGCGCTGTTGTGGTCGTCGACATGAATCCAGTCACGGACGTTCAAACCGTCGCCGTACAACTTGGGACGCAATCCGGCGAGAACATTGGTGATCTGCCGTGGGATGAACTTCTCGACATGTTGATAAGGGCCGTAATTGTTCGAGCAGTTCGACAGGGTGGCCCGGACGCCGAACGAACGGGTCCACGCGCGCACCAACATGTCGCTCGATGCCTTCGTCGACGAGTAGGGGCTCGACGGGTTGTACGCGGTCGACTCCGTGAAACGGTCCGGATCGCCCAGTTCGAGGTCTCCGTACACCTCGTCGGTGGAAATGTGGTGATACCTGACGTCGTGCTTGCGCACAGCCTGCAGGAGCGTGAAGGTTCCCACGATGTTGGTCTGCACGAACGGCCACGGATCAGCGAGCGAATTGTCGTTGTGCGACTCGGCAGCAAAATGAACGACCACGTCGGCAGCGCCCACCAGTTGGTCGACGAGAACTGCGTCGGTGATGTCGCCGTGAACAAACGTGATGCGGTCGGCTATCGAATCGAGCGAAGACTTGTTGCCCGCGTAGGTCAGCGCATCGAGCACCGTGACCTCGGAGTCGGGGCGCTCTGCCACCGTCTGATGCACGAAATTGGCGCCGATGAAGCCTGCACCGCCAGTCACGAGAACTCTCACGTTTGCGCCTCCACGATCACCGAATCGAACCGATCTATCTACCGGCCACGCACGATACCGTGCGCCCGAGATTTGTTTCTCCAGCGAACACTGGAACACTTCGAGGCATGCGCGGAATCATTCTGGCGGGCGGCACGGGGTCGAGGTTGCACCCCATCACGCTCGGCGTGAGCAAACAGCTGGTCCCCGTCTACGACAAACCGATGATCTATTACCCACTCAGCACCCTGATGCTGGCCGGGATTCGCGACATCATGATCATCACCACAGAAGACGACGCACCGCAGTTCCAGCGGTTGCTCGGCGACGGCTCGCAGTTCGGCGTCGACCTGACCTACCAGATCCAGCACGAGCCGAATGGTCTCGCACAAGCCTTCGTACTCGGAGCCGGCCACATCGGTTCGGAATCCGCGGCCCTGGTCCTCGGCGACAACATCTTCTACGGCCCAGGTCTGGGCAGTAAGCTCACGCGTTTCGAGAACATCGACGGTGGCGCCGTATTCGCGTACTGGGTTTCGGACCCCACGGCTTACGGAGTCATCGAGTTCGACCGCGAAGGCAAAGCCGTCTCGCTCGAGGAGAAGCCGGCGAACCCGCGCTCCAACTATTCGGTGCCTGGCCTCTATTTCTACGACAACGACGTTGTCGCCATCGCCAAGGACCTCGAACCATCGGCACGCGGCGAATACGAGATCACCGACGTCAACCGTGCGTACCTCGAAGCTGGCCGCCTCCAGGTCGAAGTACTTCCTCGCGGCACCGCGTGGCTCGACACCGGAACTTTCGATTCGCTTCTCGACGCATCGAACTACGTGCGCACGATCGAGGAGCGTCAGGGACTCAAGATCGGCGCGCCCGAAGAAGTTGCGTGGCGGCACGGATTCATCACCGACGACGAGCTACGCATTCGTGCTGAGAAGCTCCTCAAATCCGGATACGGAAAATACCTTCTCGAACTTCTCGACCGCGGCAAGGACTGGTGACATGGCAGATACTCACGTGATGAGCCAGTATCGCGAACTGAAAGTGCCAGGGGCCTGGGAATTCACACCCAAACAGTTCGGCGACGACCGTGGAGTCTTCCTCGAATGGTTCCGTGAACCCGGATTCTCCGAGATCACCGGCCGCACCCTCGACCTTCAGCAGGCCAATTGCTCGGTCTCGGCTGCCGGCGTCCTACGAGGCATCCATTTTGCCGACGTCCCTCCCGGACAGGCCAAGTACGTTACGTGTGTCAAAGGCGCGATACTCGACATCGCCGTCGACCTCCGCGTGGGATCGCCGACCTTCGGCCAGTGGGATTCGGTCCTTCTCGACGACGTCGACCGCAGAGCGATCTTTCTGTCCGAAGGGCTTGGGCATGCCTTCCTGTCCCTCGAGGACAACTCGACAGTGGTTTACCTGTGCTCGACGGGATACGCCCCGAGCGTGAGCACGAAGTTCACCCCCTCGATCCCGACATAGCGATCGACTGGCCCACCGTGGGTCGCAGCGGTGAGCCCCTGAACATCACGCTCTCCGCGAAGGACACAGCGGCACCGTCGCTTCAAGATGCCGTGTCGGCAGGGCTGCTGCCCACGTTCGGCGAAGGCTGATGGCTTCACCGGATTCGACTGCAACACCCCCGCCGGAATGACCGGCAGGCCGGGTCCGTTGATGCGCGTCGTCAAGAATCAGGCCCTTGCCTTTCTGCTCGTCGGTGGCGTCAACACGGCGCTCGGAACCGCCTGGTTCATTGCCTGGCAGATCGCGCTCGGCGATCAATTCGGCTACCACTTCGCGATCGTTGCCGGGTACGTCTGCAACCTGCTGTGCGCTTTTGCGATGTACCGCTACCTGGTCTTCGAAGTTCGCGGCCACTTCCTCCGTGACTTCTGGCGATTCGTCGTCGTCAATTTCGGCGCCTTCGTGATCAACCTCGCGCTGATGACCGTCGCGGTCTCGGTCCTGCACTTTCCTCCCATCCCGTCACAACTCGTCATCACTGCGGTAACCGCAACAGCAAGCTTCTTCGGTTACCGCGATTTCTCGTTCAGTCGAAACAAGAGAACAGGCAACTCATGACTCCGCGTGTTTCCGTCGTCGTCCCGGCTTACAACAATGCCGACTACATTGCCGAGACGATCGACTCGATCCTGAATCAGAGCTACCAGGACTTCGAACTGATCATCTCGGATCATTCGTCGACCGACGACACCGTCAAGGTCCTGGCGCGATACGCCGACGATCCGCGGATCGAGATCCTGTCGACCGAGGCCGGCGGCGGAGCGAAGCGAAACTGGGACCGGGTCAGCGAAGCTGCGAACGGAGAGCTCCTGAAACTGGTGTGCGGTGACGACACCATCTACCCCGAGTGCCTGGCGGAACAGGTCGCGGCTTTCGACGAGCACCCCTCGGTGGTACTCGTGGCCTCGCAACGCAAACTGGTCGATGCAAACGGAAAGACCATCCTCTCCGCGCGCGGACTTGCAGGGCTGAAGGGACTGGTCACCGGGCGCGACGCGGCCCGAAAGACGGTAACGGCGGGAGCGAACATCTTCGGCGAGCCCGGATGTGTACTCATGAAGCGATCCGCCTTGAAGGCCATCGGATGGTGGGACGACACCAACCCGTACGTCATCGACGAAGCCACGTACACCGCCGTCGCACTCCAAGGGGACGTCTATGCGATCGCCAAACCCCTCGCGTCCTTCCGCGTCAACGCCGGACAGTGGAGTGTGCGTCTGGCCAAGGATCAGGCACGCCAGGCAGCGGCATTCCACAAAGATCTCCGGGAATCGGATCCGACTCTCGTCTCCGCAATGGACGTCCGAATCGGCGACGCACGCGCACTCGCCACTTCGTTCATGCGTCGCGGCGTCTACATGCTGTTGCGCCATCGCATGTCTTGATCTTTGCCGGTTGGGTAATCTTCACCTTTCACGACTCGATGGCATGACACCGGCGGGACGGACGGCTGGATGACCAAACGTGCGAGCAGACGCGGCCTGTGGACGGCCGTCGTTCTCGCAGCCGGCCTCGGTGGTCTCGCGCTGGTCGCACCGCCCCTGACCCCGGGAACGATCGAGTCCGCACCGGTCACCGTCATCACGACCACCCCACCCGCGCCGGTTGTTCCGCTCACCCCGGAGGAGCTCTCGGCCCGGGTGGTCCCCACCATCGTCACCATCACGGCGCCGGCCGGATTCACCACCACTGCTGGGACCGGGATCGTGCTCTCCCCTGACGGAGTGGTGCTCACGAATCACCACGTCATCAGCGGAGCCTCGGACGTCACCGCCGTCAGCATGTCCAACGGGCTGATCTACGACGCCGAGATCCTCGGGTACGACAGCGTCAGCGATCTTGCCGTCCTTCGACTCGCGGGCGCTGACGATCTGCCGGTGGCTGTGGTCGGCAAATCAGCAGAAGCCGCTCGCGGGGACTCCGTCACCGCAATCGGAAATGCGGAAGGCGGCGGAGTACCCGTCCCTGCTCCCGGCGTCATCACCAACCTCGGTGTCACCGTCAACACCCGCAACGTGTCCGACGGATCGCGAAACCAGTTGAAGGGCCTCATCGAGGTCGACGCGGACATCCGGCCTGGCGATTCCGGTGGCCCCCTGGTCAACGCCGTTGGCGAGCTGATCGGCGTCAGCAGCGCGGGCAACGCCGTCACCGACCGCACCGAAACCTCACCGGCGCCTCAGTCCTACGCGATACCGATCGACACCGCACTACCGATCGTCGAGCAGGTACTCGGTGGCCGCTCCTCCGAGACCGTGCGTGTGGGACCGACACCCGTACTCGGTGTCGCGGTGAAGGATCACGCGGACATGCCGGCCGGCGCCGAAGTTGTTGCCGTGAGCTTCGATTCGCCGGCCGAGCGGGTGGGGCTGACCAAAGGTGCGGTCATCACCGAGTTCGGTGGCAGCCGGATCGCGTCGTCCGCTGATCTCAACGCGGCGATGAGCTCGCGCCGCCCCGGCGACACCGTCGCGGTGACGTGGGTGGACGCAACCGGGCAACCCGGGACCGGTTCGCTGGTCCTCGACGAGGGGCCACCTCGCTAGTCTTAGAAGGCGCCAGCCGTGAAAGCATCGTGGCATGACCACGGTTCTCCTGCTCACCTGTGACGGCGCCGCCCGCGAAGCGGATGTCGAAAGCAAACTCGTCATGGATGCTCTCACCTCCTACGGCATCGCGTCGACGATGGCGCCGTGGTCGAGCCCGTCCCTCCTCGATATCGACGCCGACCTGGTTCTGATCCGGTCGACCTGGGACTACACCCAGCGCCTCGACGAATTTCTCGCCGTTCTCGATCAGCTGACCGCTCCGATCGCCAATCCACTCTCGATCGTGAAGTGGAACGCGCACAAGGGATACCTCACCGAACTTGCCGCGGCCGGCGTCCCTATCGTCCCAACCGCTGTGATCGCTGCCGGAAAGAGCGAAACACTCACCCTCCCTTCGTTCGAGGGTGCCGACGTCATCGTCAAGCCTGCAGTGTCCGCCGGCGCTGTCGGAGTGGGAAAGTTTGCCGCCGGGTCCGCGCAGGCCCACGCTCACCTCAGCTCGATCCTCGACGGCGGTAACGACGCGTTGGTCCAGCCATTCGTCTCGGACGTCGTCGACGGTGAGCGCTCGATCATCCACATCAGCGGACGCTACTCACACGCTGTCCGGAAGATCCCGGCCGCCCACGACTTCCGCGTGCAGGAATTTCACGGCGGAACCAACCACCTCCACCAACCGTCCGCCGCCGAACTCGCGGTGGCCGACGCAGCACTGGCCGCGACCCCATGCGGCCCCGGCGAATTGCTTTATGCGCGTGTGGACGTCGTGGGTCCGGTGGATCAGCCACTGCTCATGGAAGTGGAACTGATCGAGCCCGAACTCTTTCTGCCATTCGCCCCTGGATCTGCCGACGCCCTCGCACAGGCAGTTGTCGCGTCACTAGGTCGGTGACGCGCCACGGAGTGCCTTCTTGTCGATCTTCCCCAAAGCAGTGAGCGGCAGCGCTTCCAGAATCGAAATCTCCTTGGGCGCCCAGATCGGACCCTTGTGCGATCTCACGTGCGCGATGAGTTGATCGGGTGTGACCGACCATCCCGTCTTCAGTACGACTGCGGCGGTAACAGCTTCTCCCCATTGAGAATCGGGGACACCGAATACCGCACATGCTGCCACCGCGGGATGATGTCCGAGTGAGTCCTCGACTTCGCGCGGGTAGACGTTGAATCCACCACTGATGATCGTGTCTTTGATGCGGTCGACGATCGAGATGAGCCCACTTTCGTCGATTCGAGCAACGTCGCCGGTGTGCAACCACCCATTCGCGAGCGCTGCAGCGGTTTGTTCAGGTTTGTTCCAATAGCCGTCCATCACGAGCGGACCTCGCACACAAAGCTCGCCGGGTACGCCCGTCGCCGTCTCGTTTCCCTGCTCGTCAAGCAACACCACTTCGACACCTGGCATCGCGCGCCCACAACTCCCCAAAACTGCGGGATCGTCCGTGTGCTCACGTGTATCGAGTACCGTCAACGCATTCGGGGCTTCGGCCTGACCGTAATGCTGGCTCAGGATCGGCCCGAACACCGCCCCTGCCTGCTCGAGCCTGGTGGGGTCGATGGGTGCAGCACCGTAAAGCATCCAGTTCAGCCCAGACAGATTCGCATCCGACAGGCGTGGATGGTCGAGTAAGGCATAGAGCATCGTGGGAACCACGAATGTAGCTGTGACTCCGCCATTTTCGATGGCGTCGACAACTCTGTCCGGGTCGAACGACCTGTGCAACTCGAAGCTTGCACCTCGCAGCAGACCGGGTGCGACGAGCAGACCGGCAGCATGAGACATCGGCGTAGTGAGCAGCATGGTGGTTTCAGCCGGCCACTCCCACGTGGTGCAGGCCCAGGCATTGGCGACCAAGGATCGGTCCCTGAGCATGACGCCTTTCGGCTCACCGGTGGTTCCACCGGTGTAGAAGAGATACAAAGCTCGACCCTGACCGCCTAAGCCTGAACCTATTCCCGCCGTACCCAATTCACACGCTGATTCGAGGGCTGACAGTGACATCACTCGAGTCTGTGCCGCTTCGGCGCGTACCTGGAACTGTCCGTCGGCAACCAACAGGAGATCGGTACCACTGTCTTTCAGCACCATCCTGTCGTTCTCTTCGGTCGCGAGCGGATGGAGTGCCGTGTAGCGCACGCCCGCCAGACACGCCGCGGCCATGACCGTGAATGCTTCAGGACACGGCCCCGCAAGCAGGGCGACCCCGGCTCCGTCCGGCAGAGCGAAGCTACTGAGGACACCTGCAATCCGCTCGATCTGTTCCGCAGTCTGCCAATATGTCAGCTCGGCCCGATCACCGTTCCGATCCGTGAATCGAAACGCGATGTGGTCTGGTCGGCGTCGCAGCGCCGACAGAATCAGATCCGCATATCCCGCTTGCACCTGCAAGCCTGGCGCCATCGGTTCATCGTTCATGATGTCCGCGTTCATCGTGGCCCTCCCAAGATCGTGACCGCGGCGACGGCTTCCTCGATGCCGTAGAGACCTCCGCCGTTCTCTGCGACCGCGATTCGAGCACCCGGAACTTGTCGCCGCCCTGCTTGTCCACGCAACTGCGTGACAAGTTCGAAGACCTGCGCCAGTCCCGTTGCCGAGACCGGATGACCACGGGACTCGAGCCCACCTGACGGATTGACCGGACGCACGCCTCCCAACGAACTCGCACCGGACGCCGACCACGCGCCGCCCTCACCGATCGGGCAGAACCCCAGATTCTCGACCTGCTGCACTTCACCGAAGGCCGTGGCGTCGTGGACCTCTGCCACATCCACATCGCCTGGCCCGACTCCGGCTTCCTCGTATGCGCTCATTGCTGCACGGCGACCGATGTGACTCTCCACGTCATCTGCGGTCCGATCCGTGCCTGACACCAAGCTGCAACCGAGTACCTGCGCCGCCCGCCGAGAGGAATCGTGCCTTCGAGCAAAGTCCGCACTGGTCACAATGACCGCCGCTGCACCGTCACTGACGGGCGAGCACATCGGAACTGTCAGAGGCCACGCGACTCGCCTTGCGGCAAGCACCTCTTCGACGCTGAAGAGTTTGCGAAAGTGCGACCGCGGATTGTGCACGGAATGCGCATGATTTTTGGCTGCTACGGACGCGAGCTCGAACTCGGTGGTTCCGAATCTCTCCATGTGCGCCCGGGCAAGAGAAGCGTAGATCTCCATGAACACCGACCGCTCACCCTGCGATCCGAGTGCATCCGGCAGCGGAGCGGACAGCGAAGCAAGGCCCGCGAGCGTCTCGTCGCGATGCGCAACGTCGAGTGCACCGTCGAACACCTCCAGACTTCGAGCCGGATCCGAGCACACCAGCTTGTCCACCCCGACCGCCAACGCGACCTCGGACAGACCGGCGCGAACGTGGGCGATCGCCAGCCAGAGTGCAGTCGCGCCGCCGGCGCAGGCATTTTCGACATTGACGACCGGGACTCCCCCGAAACCGTATGGCCTCAAGGCAATCTGGCCTGGGATCATGTGCTGCCGGTCGATCGCCTTCTGGCTGACTGTCGCGTAGAAGACCGCACCGACGTCACCGCGGGTCAGGCCCGCGTCTTCGACGGCATCGATCGCCGCACGCCCCGCCAATTCCGAGGCCGCGGTATCCGCGTGCCGCCCGAAGAGAGTCGCGCCGACACCGAGAACCATGACTTCGCCGCTCACGCCACCACTCGATTCCTCAATACACCGAGGCCGGTGACCTCGAGTTCGACTACGTCTCCCGGTTCCAGGAACCGCCCGTGCTCCAAGCCGCATCCACTCGGCACGGTGCCGGAACAGAAGACTTCACCCGGGTACAGCCGCGTGGAAGTCGAAGCGAACGAAATCACGTCCTCGAAACGATGGTCCATGTCGGCGCTGGTTCCTCGGCTCACCTCGTCTCCGTTGATTCTCGCGGTCATCTCGAGTTGGTAGGGGTCACCGACTTCGTCGGCCGTCACGATCCAGGGCCCGAGGACATTCGCGTTCGAAAAGTCCTTGCTCTTACTGAGACCGAGTCCGGTGGAGATCTCCTCGAGCTGAGTATCGCGGGCGCTGAAATCGTTGAAGATGGTGTAACCGAAGATATGCGCAGGGGCATCCGCGCGTGAGATGTCGGTTCCACCGCGCCCCAGCACACAGGCGAATTCGAGTTCGTAATCGCGCAGGCTCGAGTACTCGGGCCACACGACGTCAGATTTGTGTCCGGTCACCGCCAATCGGTTCGCTATGTAATACAGCGGGCGCTCCAACTGGATCTTCGGCAGTTCGACGTCCTCGAGTGCGACCCCTTGAATTCGGGCGCGAGCGTTGCGGAAGTGATCCATGAAGCAGCCGAAGTCTCGGATCTGGACCGGCTGAGGAAGCGGCGACATCCAGCGCACATCACCTGCGTCGACGATTGCACTTGCCGGCGGCTCGTCTGCGAGCCGATCCAGGGTCTCCCGTGCCGCCGGACCACCTTCGATGATGGTTTGCATGGTTTCCAGTTCTGGAGCCGGTTTTCCCGTCACATCATGATGAGCTCGCTCGAGTAACAACAGTTGCTCGCCGCTGCCCGTCACCAGAGCCGTCTGCTGAGTCTTTTCGTATTCGACGGTCGCAAGTTTCACTGTGAGTCAATACCTTTCACTGAATTGTTCGTTAGGTGAGGCAGGAATTTTGCTCAGACGAACGCGACCACACGAGCCGGGGCAGCGCTGGCTCGCGCAAGCTTGATCGGGAAAAACGCCACGTGAAATCCCGAGGGCGGAAGCGCGGCGAGGTTCGCCAGTTGCTGAACGATGAATACTTCACGTTCGCGTCCGGCCCGGTGCCCGTCCCAGAGAACCGAGTTGTCCCCGGTGTCACGAAATTTCTGCGCCATGACTGCAAAGCTCAAGTCCCAGCCGGCAGCGTCGGTGCCCAGCACCTTCGCGCCTTGCTCGGCGAGAA
Source organism: Rhodococcus sp. NJ-530 (assembly GCF_003860625.1). Classification (NCBI taxonomy): domain Bacteria; kingdom Bacillati; phylum Actinomycetota; class Actinomycetes; order Mycobacteriales; family Nocardiaceae; genus Rhodococcus; species Rhodococcus sp. NJ-530. The sequence goes on along the minus strand of NZ_CP034152.1, from coordinate 267,577 downwards.
ACAGCGTGCCTTCGCGACTCATCCCTGGATACTGAAAGAACCCTGGATCAGCCAAGGTGAAGCTCTCTTGTCCGGTACGGAGCAACACGGCACCACCCTGGGGAACGGACGCACCGTTTTCCGCCAGGGCAGCTTTCAGCGCGTCCACCGAGATCGGCTGATTCGCCTCGCACCGGCCGCGCAGGTCGAGCACCACTGTCTCGCAGAACAATTCATCCAACGCGATGTCTGTGATCGTGCGAGAAGGCTTACCCTCCGAGGTTGATCCGTAGTGCAACGGCGCGTCGACGTGTGTGCCCAGATGGCTGTTGAACTCACTCAACATCTCCGATCCCCACCCCTCACCGTCCGGAAGATCATGAACTCCGCACTGCAGTGCTGCCGCGAACTCGTCGCGTCCGGCACCTGCGGGGTGCGAGTAGGTCACCGAGGGGGCAACGACGGAAGCCAGTGCCTTCAAACCCTCGGGGAGCAATTCCCGATCGGCCGGATCGAGAGTTCTAGTCAGATCGATGAATTCCATGTCCGCCCATTCCGTTAAGTTATTGGACGCTCAGCATAGAACTGGACGATCAACATAGGCAAGAGGGTGTCGCGAGAGGAATACGGCCGGCCGATGGCCGGCCTCGTAGCATGAGTGCGGTGCGCAGGTCTCGGCCCCGACGGGCGCGTCGACGTCACCGCGTGCCGGAATTGGCTGCACTCGAGAACGAAAGAAGGCAGGAACACCGAATGGCGTCGACACGCAAGCAGGAGATTTCCGAGGAAACCAGACGGCGACTGGTGAAAGCCGCGGCCGAACTGGCTGCCGAAGGCGGGTCGACCGCGATGTCCGTACAAGCCGTGGCAGAAAGATCCGGTATCAGCAGAGGGTCCGTGGCCTGGCACTTCGGATCGAAGGACGGGCTTCTACGAGCCGTCGTCGAGGACGCATTCCGGTGGGGCATGGAAAAGCTACGCGCAGAGTTGGCATCATCCTCGGCGACTGGAATCGAAGCATTGATCGAAGCCAACTTCGTACTGATGTCATACCCCGAGGCACGAATTTTCTCGACCATCTTGATCGAAGCCGTGATTCCCGGGTCCACCATCCGCGAGACCTACGCAGAGCAGTACGTCGCAATGCGAACGCTGTACGCGGACTACCTGCGTTCGATCGACACCCCGGTCACCAATCCGGAGTTGGTTGCCGTCACCCTTCTGGCCGGCACTCTCGGGATCAACCTCCAACATCGCCTCGATCCCGACAACGTCGATCGACGTTCAGCAGTAACCGAGCTCGAATCGATCTATGCCCGCGCGATGGCACCTACCACAACGTCAGGACACGAGAATCCCTAACCGGACCGGAAGTTCAACTTCCCGAACAACTTTCGCCCGCGACCTGGGGCGGGACCGCATCCAGCCTGGCGCGAATGAACCTGGCAACGTCACGTAGCGCAGCCCGGCTCTCCGGCAAGCCAGGCCAGACGGCGGGAAACGCGTGAACCTGGCCGTTCCAGATCTGCAGCGAGCACGGCACCCCCGCGGCGGCGAGCCGTTGCGCCATCACCTCCGAATCGACTCTGAGCACCTCGGATTCGGCGGCGATCAGCAACGACGGCGGCAGAGCGGCCAGATCGCCGTCGACGGGTGAGTTCGTCTGTCCGCCAAGCTTTCCGATCGCCATCAATGCCGACACCGGGGCGATCACGTCGCGTCGAGCGTTGGCATGGACCGATTTGGTGGTGCAATCGAGATCGAGGAGCGGTGAGAGCCCGACCAGACCGGCCGGAACCTCGAGCCCCGCGGAAACAGCTGCAAGTGCCGTCGCGAAGACCAGGAAGCCTCCGGCCGAATCGCCAACGAAGACAACCTTTTCCGGCAAGGCTCCCTGTTCGAGGAGCCACCGGTATGCATCGAGACAGTCGTCGACGGACCCGCTGATGCTCGTGCTCGGCAACTGTCGATATGCGATGTGCAGGACCGGAAGGCCGGTTCGCTTGGCGATGCTTGCAACGACCGGCCGATGCGTGTTGAGCCCGCAGCACATGAACCCGCCGCCGTGCAGGTAGAGAACAACACCGTCGCGCAGATCAGCCGTCGAGCCTGCCGTCCGCACGAGTTCACCGTCGAAACCTGGAAAGCGAATCGCTTCCCGATCGATCCCGGACGGAATGCGTACACCCGCGGCCGAGTCCAGCACTGCGGCGCGGCGCATGGCGCCAGGCGTCAGCGGCGCGATCCCGACCACGGGCCGAAGCATCCATCGACACGCGTTGTAGAGGACCTGCGATTCGATACTCGGCCTGCCGTATCGAGTTCCGGTCCTTCGACTGACTGTCGGCAACAGAGACATCTGTCCAGATTAGAAGCGATCAGGCACCGAAGAGGTCGACTTCGTCGAGATCGTCGACGATCGTGACCTTTCGTTTCCGCCCGCCGATGACCTTGCCCAGACCGCGCAGTCCACCGGACTGAGCTTTCGGGGCGGGTTCGATGCGCTGCGGCGCAACTCTCGTCCGCGCTGCGCGCTGAACAGGCTTGGGGGCGGGGGCTGCTGCAGGTGCCGCGGGTTCGGGAACCTCGGCTGGAACCACCGCTTCCGGCTCCACGAAGCCCTGAGCAACCGGGGCCTCGGGCGCGACCTCAGCGGCTTCCTCGACCTCCGCCACTTGCTCCACCTGCACCGGTCCGTCGATCACCGGGATGTCCGACGCCCAGCGGACCCGATACTCCAGACCGCGCGACGCCAGCTCACGCGCGAGATCGCCGTGCCAGACCCCGTCTTCGCCGTCGCCGTATGCCCGTGCGTCGGAGCTCACCCAGATGACGTCGACGCCCGGGTTGCGGTCGGCGAGATCGAGCACGGTCAGCCAGTTCAGCGTCGCCGGATATCCGTCTCGCTTCTTCTTGTCGGTATAGGGCCGACGCAGCGAGATCGCCCTCTCGGCCACCTCGAGATGCGAAACGTCGACTGGATCGACCACTTCGACGCCGATCGCCACGAGGCCTTCGATCACGTCGTCGACGTAGCCGTCGGCCTTGTCGTGAGCCGCGTCGACGAACCTCGTAAGGTCGCGCCGCAACCCCAGTCGGTCGTACATGCGCGCCTGGACGCTCAGGGCCGCGATCATCTCCGCCGATTCCTCGCGGTAGCGACTCGCAACCTCGAGGACGACCAATCGCGGCACGACGACGCGGTGTCCGAGTGCGCGAGCGTCGGCGATGGCAGTGTCGAACCGTGCGCCCCTGGTCAGGGCCGAAGAATCGAGAACGATGATCATGGGCTCGATTCTCTCTCGAGAAACCGGACGAATGCGCTAATCCACCCCGAACCGTTACTTGATCTTGAAGATCACTGCCCGCTGAACGATGAAGTTGATGACCGTCGCGGTGCCCTGCGCGATGACGAAGGCCAGCGGTGTCCGCCACCAATGCTCGTCGAAGACATGGACCATCAGTTCGTTGAGTCCGACCTGAACCGCAAAAGTGACCGCGTACAGCGCGACTACAGCGATGAAGCGGGCGCGAGAAGGCTCGGCCTTGAACGTCCACCGACGATTGATGAGGTACGCCGTCGTGGTGCCCGCAACGAAGCTCAGCGATTTTGCGGCGACGCGCGGCAACCCCAACGCAAAGAGCAGCACGTACAGCCCGTAGTCCACGACAGCCGACAGCCCACCCGTCGCGACGAACCGGACGATCTGCGTTTTCAGGTCCATCGCGTCGTCGGCGATGTCCGTCGTGACAGGAATCTCGACGGGCAGCGGGACGTGGGGTTCGTGCTGGTGACTTGCAGGTGTTTCGGGCACGACGACGAGAGTAACCACTCGAGTCGGAGCCGTCGGCACTACTCCCAGGTAACCTCTACCTTGATGTCCACGACAGCAGAAGAGACGCCGCAGCCGGCTCTCCACACCCAAGCCCGCACCCTCACCGGTTGGGGACGCACCGCCGCCACCACTGCACAGGTGCTGTCCACCCCCGACGTGGAAGTGATCGCCAACGCGGTCGCCCAGGTTGCGGAACAGAACGATTCCAAGCCCTCGCATCTGCGACGCGGCGTCATCGCGCGCGGCCTCGGCCGCTCGTACGGTGACCCAGCGCAGAACGCCGGCGGCCTGGTCATCGACATGAATGCACTCAGCCGCATTCACCGCATCGATCGCGACACCGCTCTGGTGGACGTCGACGCCGGCGTGAATCTGGATCAGCTGATGAAGGCTGCTCTGCCGTTCGGCCTGTGGGTTCCGGTCCTGCCGGGTACTCGTCAGGTCACGATCGGCGGCGCCATCGGCTCGGATATCCACGGCAAGAACCACCACAGCGCGGGCAGCTTCGGCAACCACGTCGTGTCGTTGGATCTGCTGACGGCCGACGGCAAGGTTCGCACGCTCACCCCCAAGGGCGGGCGCAACGACCCGAAGGCCGCACTGTTCTGGGCCACGATCGGCGGCATGGGCCTGACGGGCATCATCTTGCGGGCAACCATCAAGATGACACCGACGGAGACGGCGTACTTCATCGCCGACGGCGACGTCACCAACAGCCTCGACGAGACCATCGCGCTGCACAGCGACGGCAGTGAGGCCAACTACGAGTATTCGAGCGCGTGGTTCGACGCGATTTCCGCGCCCCCGAAGCTCGGCCGGGCGGCAGTCTCGCGCGGGTCATTGGCGAAGCTCGACCAGCTTCCGGCCAAGCTGCAGAAGAACCCGCTCGCCTTCGACGCACCGCAGTTGCTGACGTTCCCCGACGTCTTCCCGAACGGGCTGGCCAACAAGTTCAACTTCACCGCGATCGGTGAGGTCTGGTTCCGCAAGTCCGGCAAGTATCGCGGCAAGGTCCAGAATCTGACGCAGTTCTACCACCCGCTCGACATGTTCGGTGAGTGGAACCGCGCGTACGGATCCAACGGATTCCTGCAGTACCAGTTCGTGGTTCCGCCGGAGGCCGTCGACGAGTTCAAGAAGATCATCGTCGACATCCAGCGCAGCGGGCACTACTCGTTCCTCAACGTGTTCAAGCTCTTCGGCGAAGGCAATCAGGCGCCGCTGAGCTTCCCGATCCCGGGCTGGAACATCTGCGTCGACTTCCGCATCAAGCCGGGCCTGAACGAGTTCGTCACCGAACTCGACAAGCGTGTCCTCGAATTCGGCGGACGCCTGTACACGGCCAAGGACTCGCGGACGTCCGCGGAAACCTTCCACGCCATGTACCCGCGCATCGACGAGTGGATCGCGACGCGCCGCAAGTACGACCCCACAGGCGTTTTCGCCTCCGATATGTCCAGAAGGCTGGAACTGTGATCAACGCTGTAGGTAACCCGCAAACCGTTTTGCTTCTCGGTGGAACCTCCGAGATCGGCCTCGCCATCTGTGAGGAATACCTGAAGAAGGCGCCGCTCCGCGTCGTTCTGGCGGCACTCCCTGGCGATCCGGGACGCGAAGCTGCGGTCAAGCAGCTCGAAGCGAAGGGTGCCACCTCGGTGGAGCTCATCGACTTCGACGCCGTTGATTTCGAATCGCACCCGAAGGTGATCGACCAGGCGTTCTCGAACGGTGACGTCGACGTCGCCATCGTCGCCTTCGCACTGGACGGTGACTCCGAAGAGCTGTGGCAGAACCAGCGCAAGGCCGTTCTGGTGGCAAACGTCAACTACACCGCTTCCGTCTCGGTCGGTGTTCTTCTCGGCGAGAAGATGAAGGCTCAGGGCTTCGGCAAGATCATCGCGATGTCGTCGGTTGCCGGCGAGCGCGTCAAGCGTGCCAACTTCGTCTACGGATCCACCAAGGCGGGCCTCGACGGTTTCTACCTCGGACTCGGCGAGGCTCTCGCGGAATTCGGACCGCAGGTCACCGTCGTTCGCCCCGGCATGGTGCGCACGCAGTTCAGTGCCCACGTCAAGGAAGCTCCGCTGACGGTCAACAAGGACATCGTCGCGAAGCTCGCTGTTGCCGCCTCGGACAAGGGCAAGGAAATCGTCTGGACTCCCGGCCCGTGGCGCTTCGTCATGATGGGTCTTCGCCACGTGCCGCGCCCGATCTTCCGGAAGTTGCCGGTTTAAGCTCCTCCCGTGCCAGAAACAACAACTGCTCCGAGTACAGACCTTTCGACCCCGTCGCCGTGGCGTAATGCCGCGGCGACGGTGGTGGAAATGGCCCTCGGAGCGCTGGTCGCCGCTGTTGTAGCCGCTGTCGGGCTCTTTGCTTTCGGCCGAGTGCAGTGGCCGGCGTTCACCTCTTCCAATGTCACGCAGGCAGTCACGACGGTGCTGCAGGTGCTCTGCATCGCAGTGGTCGGTGTTGCGGTTCTGATGTTCCGCGCCCGCAAGGCCGAGCGGGTCGCAAAACTCCTCTCGTGGGCCGGGCTCTCCGGCTTCGTCACCACGACGCTCGGACTTCCCCTGGCCGCGACGAGTCTGTATCTGCACGGGGTCTCGGTCGATCAGCAGTTCCGAACCGAGTACCTGACCCGGCTGACGGATTCTGCTGCGCTGCAGGACATGACGTACGTGGATCTGCCGCCGTTCTACCCGGCCGGCTGGTTCTGGATCGGTGGACGCGTCGCGAACCTGCTGGGAATGGACGGCTGGGAAGCCTTCAAGCCTTATGCGATCGGCTCGTTGGCTGTCGTCGCCGTCGTTGCACTCGTGTTGTGGACCAAGATGATTCGACGCGATTGGGCCGTCGTCGCGGCCTTGGCCGTCACTGCCGTCGTGTTGGCGTACAACTCCCCCGAGGCGTACGGCGCCGTCATCAACCTCCTGATCCCGCCGGTGCTGATCCTCGCGTGGGGCGCATTGGACCGGCCGGGGGCATCTCGATTTGCCGGAGCCGGCGCAATACTCGGGACGGGCCTGTTCCTCGGTTTCGCCGCAACGGTCTACACGTTGTACCTCGCCTTTGCCGCCTTCTCAGTCACTTTGATGGCCGTCGTCGCAGCAGTAATGGCAGCGAAGGCCAAAAACACGTGGAAGGCAGCGCTGAATCCGCTGATCCGACTGGTAGTGATCGCCGCGATCGCAGGGGTAGTGGCCCTCACGGTCTGGACTCCGTACCTGTTGAAAGCACTTTCAGGGGCAACTTCCGAATCCGGCACGGCATTCCACTATCTTCCCGATTCCGGTGCGGTACTGCCCTTCCCGATGCTGAGCTTCACCCTCGTCGGTGGGCTGTGCCTACTCGGCACGATCTGGCTGATTTCTCGTTTCCTCTTCTCCCGCCGCGCCCGGGCACTCGGCATCGGTGTCATTGCCGTGTATCTGTGGGCATTGCTGTCCATGACGTTCACCGTCGCCGGCAGTACGCTCCTCGGTTTCCGACTGGAGCCGGTCCTGATCGGACTCCTTGCCGCCGCCGGTGTGTTCGGTTTCTTCGAGTTCGCCGGTTGGATCGTGCTGGCCACCAGCGAAAATCCTCGCGTCAAAGCGGTACTGGTTGCACTCGGTGTCATCGGAGCCATCGCCTTCGCGCAGAACATCCCGCAGGTGCTGGCGCCGGATATCGCTGTGGCATACAGCGATACCGACGGCAACGGCGAGCGCGGGGACAAGCGACCCCCGGGTGCCGAAGCCAATTACGCCGACATCGACCGGATCATTCGCGAGCAGTTGGGACGCGAACCCCATGACACGGTGGTCCTCACTGCCGACATCGGCTTCCTCAGCTTCTACCCGTACTTCGGCTTTCAAGGACTGACGTCGCACTACGCGAACCCGCTCGCCGATTTCCGTGCGCGCGCCGCGCTGATCGAGCAGTGGTCGGAACTGAAGACGCCTGACGAACTGGTAGCTGCGCTGGACTCGGCGCCGTGGCGCAGCCCCGACGCCTTCGTCTTCCGCCAGGGCGCCGACGGGTACACGCTGCGGTTGGCAGAGGACGTCTACCCCAACGACCCGAACGTCCGCCGCTACACGGTCACGTTCCCCAAGGAACTGTTCGACGATCCTCGTTTCACCGTGACCGAGCAGGGGCCGTTTGTGGTCGTTACCCGCTCTGACGCAATCTAACCAGGAGATACGTCACAAAAGGCTTACCGTCGGGGTCGTTGACGCGACCCCGACGCACCCCTAACTTCATACCGTGCCCCGAACCGATGCCCGAGCGGCGATGATCGATGCAGCCGAGCGTCTGGTTGCCGAGCGAGGTCTGGCCGCTCTGACTCTTCGTGATGTTCAGACCGAAGCCGGGCAGGCCAACAAATCGGCTGCGCAGTATCACTTCGGGTCACGTGAAGGTTTGCTGGCGGCCGTCGTCGAGTCCAGAATGCGACCTGCCGGTGAGCGTCGTCGTGAGTTGCTCGACACGATCGATCTCGACGCGAATCCACCGACGATGCGTGCCCTCGTCGAGGCTCTCGTCCTGCCGTTGGCGGAACAGACCATCTACCGCGAGGGCACGTTGTACGCGCGGTTCCTGGTGCAGTCGATCTTCGACCCGGCGATGTCGTCGACTATCCGTGACCACATGCAGGCCGAGAGTTTCCGCGAAGTTCAGCGGCGGATAGTCGCTGTGTCCTCGTTACCGGCAGAGATCGCCGAACTTCGGGCGGGAACTCTGACCGTGCTCACCGTCGTCACTTTTGCCACGTGGGAAGGCCGCGTCGACAGCCGCGAACGTGCTCACGTGATCGTTGCCGACCTGATCGAAAGTTGCCTCGGAGCACTCTCGGCCCCGGCTGCGCAAATCTGACACGCTGTCCGGCGAGTTTGTTTCCGAAACTGCCGGGGTACTCAGCCCCTCCAAGCGCAGTCGAGCAAACGGCCGCATCAACCACCGGCGGGGTAGGTGATGACAGTGAGCGAACTCGTTGCGCAAAGCCGCGAGCTTGTACCGCATCGTGCAGTTCTCGATTCCGCAGAGCATGTTCTGGTCATTGCGCGCGGCAAACCGTTCGGGCGCGAGCAGGCTTTCCATGAAGTGTTGAGCGTCGCGATTCGCAATCGCATCGAAGTACTCACTCTGGCAAGGGCTCTCATCGACGTGTCCGAGTCCCGCGACTACCGCGCGATCCCGACCGACACCGCGCACACCGTTGCGGTGCTCGAATGGGGCGAGCTACTCGAGATCCCCACCGAACACCACGAGAAGTCCAGGGCCGAGTCATCCGAGGACGTCGATGAATCGAGTGAACCCGACGACCCGATCGAACCCGAGTATCTGGTCGAGACCGACGTGGGCGGACGGGTCGTCTTCGTCGCCCTCGCGTTCACGATCGGCGGGATAGTCGGATTCTTCGCGCACGACTGGGCACTTCTGCTTCTGATCACCGCCGTGTACCTCGTGTGGATCGCGGCACGGTTGGTCGCGAAACTCGTCAGTGTTTCCCGTAGTGCCCACTGGGCGGACGCTTCGCCGATTCGTGGCGCCGATTCGACCACAAGGAACGCGGAAAACTCCCACCATCACGCTGTTGCAGCGTGACGGCGGGAGCATCCGCTTTCGCTAAAGCCTCTGCGGTACACCGTAAGTGACGACGGTATCGCCATTCGACGTGACAGCCTTCGCGTACGGCCTGATGGTCACCGGCCCGATTGCTCCCTGTACGTAACCGTGAACTCCGGACAGACGGACAGCGGCTTCGGGACCGTCGAACTCCTGATCTTCGAGCAGCGCGACGTCGGTGATACCGCCCGGCGCCAGGTCGACGTCCAGTTCCTGCGACGGAATGATGTCGCCGCCGATGACGAACCCATTGGAAATATCCAGGCCCAGTTCGAAATCCGGAACCAGACCGATCCCGAGGTTCGTTCCGCTCTCGACTGCCCAGTCGAGACCAGGACTGTTGAGAACGACCGTCGCGCCGGTCAGCGCGATCGGGTAACCGATCTGATAGCCGATCGTCAGCTTCGTTCCGGTGAAACTTGCTGCATCCGGGCCGTCGATCTTCACGCCGGCAACCCCGTCGTGGAAGAACTCGACACTCAGCGGTGAGCTGTCGAGAGGTGGAAAGACGTGGATAGCGGTATCAGCCTGGAAGACTTCTATCCGATTTCCTTTGACGTCGGTGATCGAACTGGTGTTGTCGACGCCTGCCGACGCCGTCCCACCCCCCAGGACAACGGCCAACAAGGCCACTGCTCCTACTGCGCTACTACGAACTGCTGTCTTCGACATGCACAAGCACCATCCCATCCGGTATAGGCCCCGGACGTAGGTTCCAACTCTTCGTCGAGGATGGGATTCGTCGGGGCTGCCTGAACAAACGCGAGCAAGATCCTTGTTGCGATACCCCGGTCACGAACCCGTCAAACGGTGCACGAAAACATTACTTTTCGGACAAGTCGGGCGGACCGGTTTGTCCCGCTGAGTGCGCCCGCTCGCGGACGCGAACCGTTTTGTTCGTTACTCTGACAGAGGAAGTTATCGAATCGAGACCTAAGTAGGCCACCCCGAACTTCTGAGAACTGCCACTTCAGGGATGGGCGCCAGAACCGAAAGGCACCGACTGCATGACCGAGACCTTGCCCGACGTCCAACTGCTCGAAGAAGCACGTCCAGGGCGAGTCCGTTCAGCAGTGCGGCGCTCGGTCGTCCAGCGCGGTCGTCTGGTCGACCTCGCGATCATGGCGACGTTCACCGTCGCGGCGATCTACGTGATGTCCAACCTGTGGAGCGATCTGCAGTCCGGCTATCTGTTCAACGCGGGCCGCGACCAGGCCATGTGGGAATGGTTCTTCGCCGATACCGCTCACGCCCTCGCCCAGTTCCGCAGCCCACTGTTCAGTGACCTGCAGAATTACCCGCTCGGCGTGAACCTGATGGCCAATACCGCCATGTTCGGGATCAGCATCCCGCTGGCCCCGATCACATTGATCTTCGGACCGACAGCCACGTATGCGATCGGACTGACTGCCGGCCTCGGCGGCACCGCTATCGCCTGGTACTGGGCATTCTCGCGGCACGTGCTGACCGGCGTCTCCGTCCGCTCCAAGGTCGCCGCCGCCGTCGGAGCGGGGTTCTGCGGATTTGCGCCCGCCATGATCTCGCATGCCAACGGCCACCCGAACTTCGTCGCGTTCTTCGTACTTCCGTTCATATTCTTGCAGGTAGTGCGCATTTCGAACGGCAAGCGTCCGGTTCGCGACGGTGTCGTCCTCGGCCTACTCGTCGCCTGGCAGATCTTCCTCGGCGAAGAACCGCTCCTCATCTTCACGATGTCAGCCATGGTGTTCGGCGCCGCCTATGCACTGCCCGGCCTGGCCAAGTCGCGCCAGGCGATCAAGCGCGCGATGCCCGGCCTCGTGATCGGCGGCGCGGTCACACTCCTGATCACCGCGGTGCCGCTGTGGTCGCAGTTCTTCGGCCCAGCGAGCTACGACGGCGTCTCACACGGTCAGGCAGGCAACGACACCGCTGCACTCACCACGTTCCCGACCGAATCGGTTGCGGGCGACCCCGAGGGCGCGGAGTTCCGAATGAACCCGACCGAGGAGAACGCGTACTTCGGATGGCCGCTGGTGCTCCTGCTTCTCGGTGCAACGGTGTGGCTGTGGCGCATCCGCCTGACCCGCGCGGCTGCCGCCGTGATCGTGGTCATGGGTGTGCTCTCACTCGGTTCCGAACTGACCATCGACGGTGACAAGACCGGCATCACTCTGCCGTGGAAACTCCTCGCCGACCTGCCGTTGTTCGAATCGGTGCTCGAATCCCGATTCGCGATGGGCGCGATTCCGGCGATCGGGCTGCTGCTCACCCTCGGCACCTACCGCGCTTTTGTCGAACTTCGTGGACCGCGCCGCACGGCAGCCGGTGTCTGGCTGGTGGCTCTCGCCGTCGCGATGATTCCCCTGATCCCGACCCCCATTGACGCCGATCAGCGATCTGCGACGCCCGAATTCATCACCAGCGGCTCGTGGGAGAACTACGTCAGCGACGGCACCCTGGTGACGGTTCCCGTCGCGAGCGCCGAAGACGCCCGCGCACTGAGCTGGCAGGTCGACGCCGACTTCGGCTTCCCCATCGCCGGCGGGTACTTCGTCGGCCCGGATTCGAAGACCCGCGCCGGAATCTACGGCGCCGAGTCCCGGCCCACCTCGACCCTGCTGGTCAATGCCAAACAAACCGGCAAGGTCCCGTTGATCGACGTGGGCACCAGAGCGAACGCACTGACCGACCTGCGGTACTGGCACGCCGACGTACTGGTGCTTCCCCGATTCTCCGGCGACGACGCCCTGCGCCACACGGTCGACGAGCTGGTCGGCTTCGACGCCAAGCGCGTCGACGACGTGTGGGTGTGGGACGTACGAGACCTCGTGAGCGGCAAGACCTCCAACCAGAGCTGAGCGGGTTGATCAGCGGGTCATGATCACCGGACCGTCTTCGGTGATCGCGACCGTGTGCTCACTGTGCGCAGCCCGGGCGCCCGAAACGGTGCGAAGGGTCCACCCGTCGGCGTCGTGCCGGTAGTCGTCGGTTCCGTCGGCGATGAGCATCGGTTCGATGGCGATGACCAGGCCGGGACGCAGCCGGAAGCCTTTGCCTGCTCGACCTTCGTTGGGCACGTCCGGGCCTTCGTGCATCTCGCGGCCGATGCCGTGCCCACCGTGATCGGCCAGCATGCCGTACCCGCGGCCACGCGCGTACTGTCCGATCGCGGCACCGATGTCGCCCAATCGGTTTCCGGGCTGGGCAGCGGCAATGCCACGGGCAAGTGCCTCATCGGTCGCGTCGATCAGTGCCTGATCCTCACTACTCCCCCGCCCGACAGTGAAGCTGATGGCGGAGTCGCCGCACCAGCCGTCGAGTCTCGCGCCGCAGTCGATGCTGACCAGGTCACCGTCGCGAAGCCGGTACTCATTCGGGATACCGTGCACCACAGCATCGTTCACACTCGCACAGATGGCGCCTGGGAACGGCGTCGATGCCGTTGCCGGCCGGTAGTTCAAGAACAGCGCCGAGGCGCCGGCCGCCGAAATAACCTCCGCGGCAACGGCGTCCAATTCGAGCAACGTCACCCCGACGCTTGCCGCCTCACGCGCCGCAGCCAGAGCCTGCGCCGTGATTCTCCCAGCCGCCGCCATCGCGTCGATTTCCCCTGCGGTCTTGATTTCGACCATTTCGAACACCTTCCTTGTCGAATAACTATACCGGTATTACTATAAGCACATGGTGCGCGTGCCGCTGACGGCGGAAGAACTCGAACGAGGACTACGACTGGGTGAACTCCTGCGATCGGCGCGGGGCGACCGAAGCATGGTTCAGGTAGCGCTCGACGCCGGCATCTCGGTCGAAACTCTGCGCAAGATCGAAACCGGCCGCATCGCGACACCCGCCTTCTTCACCATCAGCGCGGTCGCGGAAGTGTTGGGTATTTCACTCGACACCATCGCCCGAACACTTGAAACACCACAATCCGAACAGGAAGTTGCATCCTGAGTAGTTCTCTCAGGATGTGCGGGCCCGCACTCGCCTAACATCGTTCCTTGTGCCGTCTGAAGTAGTAGTGCCCCCGAAACCCGTGCCCACTGGCCCCGAAGCTCCCCGAGAATCGGATTCCCAGAGAGTCCGGACGGCACGACTCATCGCGATAGTCACCGGCCTTCTTGGCCTGCTTCTTGCACTCGCTACGCCCTTCCTGCCCGTCAAGCAGGAAGCCGCGAGCATCGACTGGCCGCAGGGTGGGACCGTCAACAGCGTTTCGTCGCCGCTGATCTCCTACTCGCCCACATCGCTCGACATCACCATCCCGTGTTCCACCCTCGGCCAGTTGGGCGGCAGCGGCGGCACACTGCTCTCGACCATGCCGAACGGGGCGCCGGACCGAAACGCCCGCGGCCTCACCGTCCGCACCACTGCCGACCGCCTCGAAGCACTCATCCGCGATTCGGTATTGATCTCGACCCCGCTCGATCAACTGAGCGGGTGCACGGCGATCACCATCACGACCAACTCCGAGCAGACCGTCGCGGCGGTCACCGGTATCGACGGCGTCGGCACCACCCTGACCGGTGACTACCGCCCACAGGTTGTCGGCATCTTCACCGACTTGCAGGGCGCAGCGCCCGCCGGACTGTCCGCCCACATGGACGTCGACTCCCGGTTCTCGTCCAGCCCCACACTTCTCAAACTGTTCGCGATGATCGTCGCGGCACTCTCGACCATCGTCTCGCTGTACGCACTGCACCGGATCGACGGCGTCGACGGCCGTCGTGCACGGCGGTTCCTGCCGGCGCGATGGTGGAAGTTCACCGGCATCGACGCCCTGGTTATCGGCACGCTGGCGCTGTGGCATGTGTTCGGCGCCAACACTTCCGACGACGGTTACCTGCTCGGCATGGCCCGGGTCTCGGAGCACTCCGGGTACATGGCCAATTACTTCCGCTGGTTCGGAGTCCCCGAAGCGCCGTTCGGTTGGTACTACGACGTGCTGGCATTGTTCGCGAAGGTCAGCACCGCGAGCATGTGGATGCGCCTGCCCGCGCTGATCGCCGGCATTCTGTGTTGGATGGTGATCAGCCGCGAGGTGATCCCGCGACTCGGTGTTGCGGTGCGCCGCAACAAGGTTGCCATCTGGACCGGCGGGCTCGTGTTCCTCGCCTTCTGGTTGCCGTACAACAACGGCCTGCGCCCCGAGCCCATCATCGCCCTCGGCGCTCTGCTCACGTGGTGCTCCATCGAACGCGCCATCGCTACCGGACGTCTGTTGCCCGCCGCGATGGCCGTGCTGATCGCCGCATTCTCGCTGGCCGCCGGACCTTCCGGGTTGATCGCGATCGGCGCGTTGATCGCCGGCGCCCGGCCGATCCTGCAGATCCTGATCGCCCGCGGCAAACGCGTCGGCTTCCTGTCCCAGATCATGCCGATTCTCGCCGCCGGAACCGTGGTGCTCGTCGCGGTCTTCGCAGATCAAACCCTCGCGACAGTTCTCGAATCGACCAGAGTGCGAACGGCCGTCGGGCCGAACGTTCCGTGGTTCGAGGAACGGTTGCGTTGGGACGCACTGATGACCATCTCCCCCGACGGCTCACTGGCCCGCCGCTTCGGCATGTTCGTCATGATCGTCGGACTCGTCTTCTGCGTCATGATGATCCTGCGCAAGGGCCGGATCCCCGGCACCGCTATCGGGCCCTCGCGCCGAATCCTCGGCATCGTGTTCGCGTCGCTGCTCCTGATGCAGTTCACCCCCACCAAGTGGACTCACCACTTCGGTGTGTACGCCGGTCTGGCCGCCACGGTGGCCGTCCTCGCTGCCGTCGGTGTGAGTGCGTCGAGCATGCGTTCCAAACGAAACCGCGCGCTGTTCGCCGCGGGCATCCTGTTCATCCTCGCTGTGGCGTTCACGAGCTCCAACGGCTGGTGGTACGTCTCGAGTTACGGCGTCCCGTGGTGGGACAAGCCGCCGTCAATCGCCGGCAAGGGATTCTCGACGGCCTTCCTCGGCCTCACGATTCTCGCGCTGCTGCTGGCCGCGTGGTACCACGTCATGGAGCCGCGCCGGCGAAACGGCACGGAGGACAGCGTCAAGAAGACCAGGCGACTCCGCCTTCTCGCCCCGTCACCGTTGACCATCGCGGCCGGAGCGGTCGTGCTGTTCGAGGTGCTGTCCCTGCTCAAGGGCGCGGTCGCGCAGTACCCCGCGTATTCGATCGGCAAGTCCAACATCGAATCCGTCTTCGGCGGAAGCTGCGGTCTCGCGGGTGAGGTACTCGTCGAGTCCGATCCGAACGCCGGCGTTCTGCAATTGACGGATCGGCCCACCGATCTCGCCGGCGCAGGTGCATTCGGTGCGAGCGAATCAACCGGGTTCTCGCCGGACGGGGTTGCAGGCGACCTCACGGCCGACGCAGAAGACTCGACGGCAGGCAGTGCAAACAGCCTCGACACCTCGACCTCGCAGTCCGGCACCACCACGCCGGGAACCGGATCCGGCACCGCCGGTGGCTCGCAGTCGACGGCCGGCGTCAACGGCAGCAACGTCGCGCTCCCGTTCGGGCTCGACCCCGCAAAAACCCCGGTGCTCGGTAGTTACGGAGCACCTCAGAACGCGTCACTGACCACCGGTTGGTATTCACTCCCCGAGCGCAACGACGCCGCACCGCTCCTGACCGTCGCGGCCGCCGGACGCATCCGCTACGTCAACTCCGACGGCATCGTCACCCCCGGCGCAGTGCTGCAGGTCGAGTACGGCAAGAAGCAGGCCGACGGGAGCGTCGACGCACTGGGACGTGTCGATCCGATCGACATCGGCCCGTCGCCGTCGTGGCGCAACCTGCGCGTTCCGATGGATCAGCTGCCCGCAGACGCCGACACCGTGCGTCTGGTGGCCAGTGACACCGACATCAGCGCCGACCAGTGGCTGGCGGTCACACCGCCACGAGTGCCGACCATGCGCACGCTGCAGGACGTCGTCGGATCCACCGATCCCGTGCTGATGGACTGGGCTGTCGGTCTGGCCTTCCCGTGCCAACGTCCGGTGGATCACCTGTACGGCGTCGCCGAGATCCCCGACTGGCGCATCCTGCCCGACCGCATCGGCGCGGAGTCCACCAACGCCTGGCAGGACCACTACGGCGGCGGACCGCTCGGCTGGACTACCGAACTGCTCTCGGCCAGGGCATTGCCGACCTATCTGGACAACGACTGGGATCGTGACTGGGGATCGCTCGAGCAGTACACACCGCTCGATTCGGACGCGGTTCCCGCGCAAATGAACGTCACCACCGAGACCCGATCGGGCACCTGGACACCGGGCCCGATTCGTTACCAGTCGTAACTGTTACGCGTGGACCTACCAACCACCCAGGCACGGTAGGTCCACGCTCAGCCCTGACATACCATCGGTAGCCGTGCCCGACGCCGTGACAGCTTCACCTCAGACTTCGAGTTCGCCGCCTCCTGCTGGTCAGGATGCCCGCGAGCGTTTCCATCGCACGCGATGGGTCGCGATCATCGCCGGCTTGCTCGGCTTCGTGCTCGCACTGGCAACTCCGCTGCTTCCCGTCGTGCAGACGACGGCTTCGGTCAACTGGCCGCAGAACGGTGTGATCGGCGACGTCGAGGCACCTCTGATGGCGCAGGTTCCCATCGACGTCAACGCGTCGATCCCCTGTACCGCGGTCAGCTCGCTGCCCGAGGGCGGCGGCATCTTGCTGTCGACGGCACCTGCACAGGGCGACGGCGCGGCACTGTCGTCGATGTTCGTCCGGGTGTCCGCGACGAGCGTCGACGTGCTCGATCGCAACGTCGTCGTCGCTTCGGCGGCACGCGAGGACGTCGAGTCCAGTCGCTGTGGCGCCATCGCGTTCAGCTCCGACGTCAACCGAACCACGGCAGAGTTCGTCGGACTGACGTATCCCGACGGCAACCCGATTCGTGGCCAGCTCGACGGTGACTTCCGCCCGCAGGTGGTCGGCGTCTTCAGCGACCTGCCCGACGGCGCTGCCCCCGAGGGCCTCGGCTTCTCGATGACGATCGACTCACGTTTCTCCTTGAGCCCCAGCGTCTTGAAGCTGGTCGCGATGATCGTGGCCGTCCTCTCGACCATCGTCGCGCTGGTCGCCCTGGCTCGCCTCGACGGCACCGACGGCCGCAAGCACCGACGCTTCCTGCCCGCACGCTGGTGGAAGTTCTCCGGTATCGACGGAGTGGTGGTCGGCACGCTCGTCGTGTGGCACTTCATCGGCGCGAACACCGCCGACGACGGTTACCTCCTCACCATGGCCCGAGTCTCACCGGACGCGGGATACATGGCCAACTACTTCCGTTGGTTCGGCGTTCCCGAGGCCCCGTTCGGTTGGTATTACGAAGTGCTGGCCGTGATGGCGAAGATCTCGACCGCGAGCCCGTTCATGCGTCTGCCCGCTCTGCTCGCCGGAATCCTGTGCTGGATGGTCATCAGCCGCGAGGTCGTCCCGCGTCTCGGCCGGGCGGTTCGCCGGAGCAACGTCGCCCTCTGGACCGGCGGTCTGGTGTTCCTGTCCTTCTGGCTGGCGTACAACAACGGTCTTCGTCCCGAGCCCATCGTGGCTCTCGGCGCACTGCTCACCTGGTGCTCCATCGAGCGCGCCATCGCCACCGGACGTCTGCTGCCCGCGGCCACGGCAATCTTGATCGGTGCCTTCACTCTTGCCGCCGCACCCACCGGATTGATGTGTATCGCAGCCCTTCTCGCCGGTGTGCGCCCGTTGGTACGCATCGTCGTCAAACGTCACCGACTGGTCGGCACACTGCCGCTTCTCGCTCCGATCGCCGCTGCCGGAACCATCGTGCTGGTGGTCATCTTCGCCGACCAGACCTTTGCCGGTGTCATGGAAGCCACGCGCGTCCGAACGATCATCGGCCCCAATCTCGAGTGGTACCAGGACTTCCTGCGCTACTACTACCTCTTCGTCCAGACAGTCGACGGCTCGGTTGCCCGACGCTTCGCGTTCTTGACGATGATCCTGTGCCTCTTCACGACGCTCTTCGTGTTGTTGCGCCGCGGCCGCGTCCCCGGCGCGGCAACCGGTCCGTCGTGGCGCCTGGTCGGCGTCGTCTTCGGCACGATGTTCCTGATGATGTTCAACCCCACCAAGTGGACTCACCACTTCGGTGCGTACGCGGGCATCGCCGGTTCTCTCGCCGCGCTGACCGCCGTGGCCGTGTCCGCGTCCGCCCTGCGCTCGCGTCGTAACCGATCGGTGTTCGTGGCCGGACTGCTCCTGATGCTCGCGTTGACGTTCGCCGGCATCAACGGCTATTGGTACGTCTCGAGTTACGGCGTGCCGTGGTTCGACAAGACCATCTCCTACGACGGCCGTGAATCCAACACCCTGTTCCTCGCGCTCTTTGCTCTCGCCTTGGCCTTTGCCGCCTGGCAGTACCTGCGTGAGGGATTTGCCGCCCCGCCCGAGAAGCCGAACACGGCCAAGGGCAGACGAATTCGCAAGTTCGCGGCCGCTCCCCTCACCGTGATCGCCGGTCTGATGGTCCTGTTCGAGGTGCTCTCGCTACTCAAGGGTGCAGTGTCGCAGTACCCGGCGTACTCGCTGGGCCGAAGCAACATCGAGGCACTCGCGGGCAAGACCTGCGGCATGGCCGAGGACGTTCTGGTCGAGACCGACGTCAATTCCGGGAATCTGCGGCCTCTGACCGCTCCCGGATTCAACGCCGAGAATCCGTTGTCCGGAGTTGATTCGAAGGGCTTCTCCCCCAATGGGGTTCCCAGCGATCTGACTGCGGATTACATCGAAGTCAAGCAGGGCATGGGCAATACCGACAGCCAGAGTGTCGGTCCCACCTTCGCCACCGGTTCCGGTGCCGGAACCAGCGGCGGCACCGGCAACGTCGGCGTCAACGGCAGCACGGCCAAGCTCCCCTTCGGCCTCGATCCGTCGAAAACGCCGGTCATGGGCAGCTACCAGCCCGGCGTGCAGGAACCTGCTTCCCTCATCTCGAGTTGGTACGGATTGCCCACTCGCAGTGAAGAATCACCGCTGGTGGTCATGTCCGTCGCCGGGCGTGTGTGGTCCGTCGACAACACCGGTGCGATCACGTACGGCCAGTCACTTCTGGTCGAGTACGGCAAGACTCAGCCCGACGGAACCGTGCAGGTTCAGGGTTCGTACATGCCGCGAGACATCGGACCCGCGCCGTCGTGGCGCAACGTCCGTATCCCGATCGACGAACTCGCGCCGGACGCGGACGCCGTTCGGGTGGTCGCGTTCGATCCCAACCTCACGGGCGATCAGTGGATGGCATTCACGCCGCCGCGCGTGCCCAAGCTCGAGTCCCTGAACTCGTACATCGGCAACGAGCAGCCGGTCCTCCTGGACTGGGCTGTCGGCCTTCAGTTCCCGTGCCAACGTCCGTTCACACATCAGAACGGTGTGGCCGAGATGCCGAACTTCCGCATCCTCCCGGACCGTCCTCTTGCGGTCAGTTCCACCGACACCTGGCAGTCCGCGGACAACGGTGGCCCGCTCGGATTCACCGAGGTTCTTGCCGGTGCGACGACGGTTCCTACGTACCTGAAGGACGACTGGGCGCGGGACTGGGGATCACTCGAGCGGTACGACCGGTACTTCCCCAATGCGGTTCCGGCAGAGGTGGAGACGGGCACCGCAACCCGCTCGGGCATGTGGATGCCCGGCGAGATGCGAGTGCACTAGCCTGCGCTACCTACTCGGGTGACTGCTCGGGTGCGACGTACGGAGACGGCAGAGACCGCTCCGACAACGACGACGCACCCGAGTAGTTGCCCAACGCCTGGCCGTTCGCCGAGCAGCACAACCGCCAGCAGTACGGCAAGTACCGGTTGCATGAGCAGGAGCGTCGCGCCCACCTCGGCGGGAAGCCGAGGGAGCGAGTGCCCCATCAGCATCCAGCCGAACACCTGGCCGACCAGTGCCAGTGCCGCGAGCCAGCCGAACGCTTCCCAGCCCGGGACGAAATCGATCCGGCCCCACAGTGATCCGATGACGGACCCGGCGATGCCCGCGGACGTCGTCGAGATCAACACCTGGCTCGCGGCCCGATCCGCCTCGCCCGTCCGGCCGACCACGAAGATGTAGCCGCCGTAGGCGATTCCGGAGACGAGCGAGAGCGCCGTTCCCCACAGCAAGTCGTCGCCGGTTCCCCCACCTCCGAACACGCCGCCCGCCAAGGCGATTCCCGTGAACATGAACGGCAGGGCGAAGACGAACCGCATCGGCACCCGATTGCCGAACACCAACCAGGACAGTGCGGGCACCACGACCACCTGCACGTTCACGACGACGCTCGCCATCCCCGCGCCGATCATCAGAATCGACTGCGACCACAACGCGAAATCCAGTCCGAGCAACAGACCGCCGAGCACCTGCAGAACAACTGCCCGCCGGCTCGGCTTGCCCACCCGGCGGTACTCCCGCCATGCCAACCACAACAGCGGCGGCAGGGCCAGGAAGCAACGGAAGAAGACGGCCGTCGAGGGCCCGACATCGGCCAGCTTGATGAGGAGCGAACTGATCGAGATCGCGGCTGCGCCTCCGACGACGAGCAGTCGAGGGTCGATGCGCCCCCGAGGAGTTCGGCTGGGTGTCGGTGTCTGCGCGGTCGCGGAGGTCAGAGTGGTCACTCGACAATGTTCCTGCCGCTAACTATTCAGCACAAGCAAATGTTCAGACCGTATATTCGGTAGCATTGCTACTGTGTTGAATCTCGAAAGACTCCGCGCCCTGCACGCCGTCGCCGAGAACGGATCAGTAGCGGCGGCCGCCCGCACCTTGCATGTCACACCGTCCGGGATTTCGCAGCAGTTGAACAAACTCGAGCGCGAGGTCGGTGTTCCGCTCCTCGAACCGCAGGGCCGCGGTGTGAGACTCACCGAAGCGGGCCGAATCCTCGCGCGCCGAACCGCAGAGGTTCTCTCGACGCTCGCTCAGGCCGAGGCGGAAATCGCGTCGCTGCAGAGCGAGGTGACGGGCCGCGTACGTATCGGCGCCCTGGTCTCCCCCAGCAGGACGGTGCTGCCGCGAGCCATCGCCGAGATCAGGCACGCGCACCCCCAGCTCGAAATCACCTTCAACGAAGGCGAATCCGAAGAACTGCTCCCCGCACTGATTCGCCGCGACCTCGACGTCGTGGTGGTCGACAGTTGGAGCACTCTGCCCGTCGAACTTCCCGACGGACTCTCCTTCACACCCGTGTACGACGACGTGGCGCTGCTCGCTCTCCCGGCGTCACATCCGCTGGCGGAGAACAAGGTCGTCGCGCTCAGCGAGCTGTCCGAGCACGCCTGGGCGACGTGGACCCGGGGAACGGACTTTCACACCTTCACCGTCCGGACCCTGCGCGCGCAGGGGTTCGACCCACGAATCGAGTACGAGGTCGCCGAGTTTCCCACCCAGGTCGAATTCGTCGCTCAGGGCCTCGCCGTCGCATTGATTCCACGTCTGGCGAGAGTTGTACCGCCGGAAGGTGTTCGAATGCTCGACACCCTTCCGCCGCTCGGCCGAGACATTTACCTCGCCTGGCGGACCGACAGCGAAAGGCCGGCCGTCCTGGCGGCGATAGAAGCGCTACGCCGCCAGTTCGACGCCCTCGGTGACAAAAAGAACTAGAGCGGCATCAAGTTGTGCTTGCGCGGGTTCTTGAAGATCGTCTTGTCCGCGAGCAACTTCAGAGCCTTACGGATCTCGAGACGCGTCTGCGAAGGCTCGATCACCGCGTCGATGTATCCGCGCTCGGCCGCGATGTACGGCGTCGCGACGAACTCGTTGTAGAAGTTGATCAGCTGAGCACGCACCGCGGGTGCATTCTCGCCGGCCTCGGCGAGCTGACGCCGCCCCATGATGTTGACGGCACCCTCGGCGCCCATCACGGCGATACGAGCGGTCGGCCACGCGAGGTTGATGTCGGCACCGAGCTGCTTGCAGCCCATGACGGCATAACCGCCGCCGTACGCCTTACGAACCACCACAGTCACCTTCGGCACAGTGGCTTCGATGTACGAGAACAGGAAACGCCCGCCGCGCTTGATGACGCCGACCTTTTCCTGATCGACGCCGGGAAGGAAGCCCGGTGTGTCGACGACGAAGACGAGCGGGATGTTGAAAGCGTCGCACAGACGCACGAAGTGAGCGGCCTTGTCGGAGCTGTCCGCGTCGAGGGCGCCGCTGAGGTACGTGGGCTGGTTGGCCACGACACCGACGGGCAGGCCGTCGACGCGGGAGAATCCGGTGATCACGTTGTGCGCGACCTGGGCTCCGATTTCGTGGAAAGTGCCGTCGTCGAAGATCCGCAGAATGATGTCGTGCATGTCGTAGCCGGCATTGTCGGCATCCGGCATGAACGCATTGAGTTCGAGATCCGACTCGGTGATCTCGGGTTCGAGGCCCGGGTTGATCAGCGGCGCCTTCTCCTGGCATGACGACGGCATGAAGCTCAGGTACTCACGCACCCAGTCGAAGGCAGCCTTCTCGTCGGGAGCGACGTGATGGATGTTTCCGTACTCCGCCTGCTTGCGGGCTCCACCCAAGTCCTCGAGGCTGACCTCTTCGCCGGTGACCGACTTGATGACGTCGGGTCCGGTGACGAACATGTACGACTCTTCGGTCGCGACCACGACGTCCGTGTTGATCGGGGCGTACACGGCACCGCCGGCGCATTTACCGAGGATGACCGAGATCTGCGGGCACAGGCCGGACAACGGCTCCTGACGTGAACCCATGTTGGCGTACCAGGCCAACGAGGAAACGGCGTCCTGGATGCGAGCTCCACCGGAATCGTTGATACCGACGACCGGGCAGCCCACCTTCAGCGCAAAATCGTTGACAGCTGCGACCTTACGGCCGAACATCTCTCCGGCGGCACCGCCGAACACCGTCTGATCGTGCGCGAACACGGCTACCGGACGCCCGTCGACGGTTCCGTGACCGGTCATGACGCCGTCGCTGTACGGGTTGCCCTCGCCCGCCATCTTCACCAGGGCACCGATCTCGATGAAGCTACCGGGGTCGAGCAACATGTCGATGCGCTGGCGCGGCGTGCTGTGCCCTGCTGCATCGCGCTTGGCAATGGCCCGAGCCGAGCCGGGTTCCTTTGCCTTCTCCAACTTTTCGCGGAGTTCAGCGAGCTTCTCCGCGGTGGTTGTCGTCACTTCTGAACTCCGGTTTCCGCTGCTTTGGTCTGAGCTGTCTCGATCTGGGCCAGCTTGGTGGTGAGGTCTGCCGCAACCTTCGCGATGTACGGCTCGTCGACGATCTGCAGGTGGTCCCCGCCGATGTAGACGACCTCGAGGTTCTTCACGTAGTCACCCCAGCCACCATCTGCCTTGCGGGTCTTGAATGCAGGCTCGAGCGTCATCAGCTCGTCGTGGTACTTGTCAGCCATGTAGAGCACGACGTCGCCGTCGTAACTGCTGAACTCGGCCGTCTGGATGGCGCGATTGTCCAACCACGACGTCCGCTGATGCTCGATGATGCCGCCGGGAATCTTGGCACCGCTCATCTTGATCATGTCCATCAAGATCTGGATCTGATCCTCGTCGGCTTCGGTGGAAGCCAGAACGTCAAGCGGCAGCGGCACATCCAGGTTGTAGGTGCGCTTGGCGAACTTGCCGTAGCGCTCCCAGCGCTTGCGTCGTTCCGCCTCGGTGTCCGGCACGACCTCGCCGGCCATGACGGTGTCGAGCAGCCCGACCACACGCACGTCGGCGCCCTGCTCGCGCAGCAACTTCGCGACCGCATACGACATCACGCCACCGAACGACCAGCCACACAGCACGTACGGCCCGTCGCCCTGGATCTCACGCAGCAGCGGAACGTAAGCAGCAGCGCGGGTTTCGATCGAGCCCTCGACCCGCTCGAACCCGTACATCGGCGTGCCGGCGGGCAGGCGCTTGAGCAGAGGCTCGTACGTCACCGTCGAACCACCGGCAGCATGGAAGACGAATACCGGTACGGCAGTGGAACCTTCGGGACGGGCACGCAGAGTACGTACGAGTCCGTCGATCTTGCCGTCGTCCTCGAGGTACTGGCGAACGACGTCCGCAAGCTCTTCGATGGTGGTGGAGTCGAGAACGTCGTCGAGAGTGATCTCGCCGCCGGCACGCTCGGAAAGCCGAGCAGCAAGCTTCTCGGCGACCTCGTCACCGACGATCGGCAGATCGTTGAAGATGCCCTTGGCCGACTTCCCGGTGACAACCGCCCACGTCGCAAACGTCAAGCGCTCGGCCGCATCTCGCGGCGGAACGTCCGAGCCTGCGTCGTCGGCAGTTCCGGCTCGAGAAGGATCGGAAGGCGCAGCAGCAACCGGAGCAGTGGTAGGTAGTTCCACTGCCACCTCTGCGGGAGCAACGTCCTCGTCAGCAGCGTCGGCCGCCAACTTCTCCGCGGCCTGCTTGTCGGCCATCGCCTGAACCTCTTCGCGATTGTCGATCGCGTAGCGCAGGTACTTGTTGACCTCGTTGAGGCTCGCATCCTTGACTGCCTGGAGCTGGAGCTGCGGAATGTCGAACTCGTACTCGACGCGGTTCTTGATACGCATCGCCATGAGCGAGTCGAGACCCAGTTCGATGAGCGGAACCTCGGCCGGCAGATCCTCCGGCGAGTACCCCATCGACTCGGCTACCACGATCTTGAGGCGGTCGTCGAGGCTCTGCGAACCGTTCGGATCCCACTTGTCTCCGGCGTCTTCGACGACCTCGGCCAGGGATTCCATCGGCGCACTGGTCTTGACCGGCGCGCTGACGACCAGCTCGGGCAGCGGCTCACCGGACGTGACGACGGCGTCGAACAGCAAACGGAACGTAGCACCCTCACGGGCGTGCACCTGCACCGACGCTCCACCCGGATGCGGGTTGAGTGTCGTGGTCAGGGTCGCAGCGCCGGCCAGCTCACCATGGGGAACGGCGGCGGTGAGAGCGACATCCGAGAGCACCTGTCCGGCAGCAGCGCTCACGAGCACAGCCAGATCGGTGACGGCGGATGCGTCGACCTCCCACACGTGGCGGCCGTCGGGCAGAGCGACGTGCGAACCGGGTACGCGAGCCGAACCGCCGGCACTGACGCGAATGTCGAGCCAATACGGCTTACGCAGGAATGCGGTACGCGGAACCGAAGCGAAATCGCCTGCGGGAAGCAGAGACTCGAGGTTCACGGCATGGCCGTGCACGTACAGCTGTGCGAGAGCGGCAAGAACACCCGCGGACTCGTCTTCCTTACGCTTGAGCGTCTGGATGAGCTCCATATCGTGCAGGCCCGAATCGAAAGCGGTAGCCGCCACCGACATCAGCGTCACCGGGTTGGGTGCAAGCTCGACAAAAGTGGTGTGGCCGTGGGCAACTGCACCGCGTACCGCATTGGTGAAGTACACGCTGTGGCGAAGACCCTTGACCCAGTACGCCTCTTGATGGATCGGCTCGTGACCGGGACGGTAGAAAGTGTCCTTGTCGACGGACGAGTAGACGCCGAGCTTCAACGTGGTCGGCTCGATACCGGCCAACTCCGCGGCAAGCTCGCCGAGCAACGGATCGACCTGTGAGGTGTGGCTGGCACCCTTGGTCTGCAGGACACGCGCCATCTTGCCGTCGGCCTCGGCGGCCGCGACGATCGCCTCGATGTCCGGCTGTGGTCCACCGATCACCGTGTGCGTCGGAGCTGCGTAAACACAGACCTCGAGCTTGGGGTACGTGGGCAGTAGCGCCTCGATCTCGGATGCGCTGTACTCGAGCAGAGCCATCAGACGGATGTCGTCACCGACAAGTGCGCCCTCGGCCTCACCCATCAGCCGTGAACGTGAACAGATCACGCGCACAGCGTCTTCCAGGTTCAGACCACCGGACACGTATGCGGCAGCGGCCTCACCCATCGAGTGCGGAACCACGGCTTCGGCCTCGGCGCCGTGGTGACGCAGCAACGCGGCCAGACCGACCTGGATGGTGAAGATTCCCACCTGGGCGGTCTCGACGTTGTACTCGATCGAATCGTCGAGGAACATCTCGACCATCGAGTAACCGGCCTCGTCCTGGATCAGCGCGTCGACCTCGTCGACGGCCGCCTTGAAGGCCGAGTTCTCCGTGTAGAGCTGCTTGGCCATCTTGCGGTGCTGCGAGCCGAAGCCCGAGAACACCCACACCGCGCCCTTGGGCGACGGCGAGTCGGCGGAGAAGACTCCTTGAGCAGGCTTGCCCGCGGCGACGGCACGCAGCGAGCTGATGGCCTCGGAGCGCGTCTTCGCCAGAACAGCGGCGCGCGAGCGTCCGTGGTTGCGACGCGCGAGTGTGCGGGCGACGTCGGCGAGGGGCGTCTTGCTTCCCTCTTCGGTTTCGAGCCAGTCGGCCAGATCAGCGGCTGCGCGGCGACGACGCGACGGCAGCGCACCGGAAACGGCCAGCACAACGGTGCTCTCGTTCTCTGCTGCCGGTTCGTCGACCACCGGGGCATCCACAACCGGTTCATCGACTACCGCGTCGGCAGGTACGTACTCCTTGACCACGACGTGCGCGTTGGTTCCACCGAAACCGAAACCGGAGACACCGGCGACAGCCTTGCCGGTGTAGCGCGGCCAGTCGGTGGCCTCGGGCGTCACCTGCAGGTGCGACTTCTCGAAGTCGATGTGCGGGTTCGGGCCCAGGTAGTTGATCGTCGCGGGAATCTTGTTTTCCTGCATCGCCAGAACGACCTTGATCAGGCCGGCGGCGCCCGCAGCTGCTTCCAGGTGCCCGAAGTTGGTCTTCGCACTACCGAGCAGAGCCGGCTTGTCTTCGTCACGACCACGACCGACGACACGACTGAGCGCGTCGGCCTCGATGGGATCACCGAGATCGGTACCCGTTCCGTGCGCCTCGATGTAGTCGACGGTGGTCGGCAAGATTCCGGCGTCGCGGTACGCGAAACGCAACACGTCGGCCTGGGCATCGGGATTGGGTGCGAGCAGACCGTTGGAACGGCCGTCCTGGTTGACCGCGGATCCGGCGATCACCGCGAGGATGGAATCTCCGTCACGCTCGGCGTCTTCGAGACGCTTGAGCACGACGAGTCCGCCGCCCTCACTGCGAACGATGCCCTGAGCCTGAGCGGAGAAGGCACGCAGTTTTCCGTCGGGAGCGAGCATCCCGGTCTGATCGAAACCGAGGGTTCCGGGAGGGGCCAGCAGCATGTTGACGCCACCGGCCAGCGCGATGTTGGAGTCACCGCTGCGCAGCGAACGCACAGCCTCGTGAACGGCAACCAGCGAAGACGAACACGCGGTGTCCAGAGCGATGGACGGTCCACGGAAGTCGAAGAAGTACGAGACCCGGTTCGCGACGATCGCCGTCGACGTTCCGGTCAACGCGTACGGATGCGCCGTCGTCGGATCACTGACCGCGAGCAACTGGTAGTCGTTGGCGGAACTGCCGATGAAAACACCGACCTGCTTGCCCTTGAGCCCACTGGCCGGAATGCGAGCGTGCTCGAGTGCTTCCCACGCGAGTTCGAGTGCGAGGCGCTGCTGCGGATCGACGTTGACGACCTCGAGCGGAGACATCGCGAAGAACTCGGCGTCGAAGCCCTTGACGTCGTCGAGGTACCCGCCCTTGGTGTTCGCGTTCTCGACCGCGGCCTTGATGGCGGGATCCGACATGAACTCGGCCCAGCGGTCCTCGGGGAGGTCGCTGATGCCGTCGCGTCCGTCCGCCAGCATTTCCCACATGTCCGAAGGCGTGTGCCCGGCACCGGGGAATCGTGTGGACAGTCCGACGATGGCGATGTCGTGAGCGTCCGTCGTGCCGCCTGAGACGTAGTACGAGGCGTCGACGGTCTCCTGCGGCGCCTCGGGCTCACCTTCGATGATCCGAGTAGCCAGCGAAGCGATGGTGGGGTGTTGATAGGCAACCGTGGCGGTCAGCGTGACGCCGAGCAGATCCTCGATGTCTCCGCTCAGAGCGACTGCGTCCCGCGAGGCGAGCCCGAACTCTTCCATCGGGCGATCGTCCGTGATCGAACCCGCCGGCTGACCGGTCGCGTTGGCGATCCAATTGCGAAGCCACTCACGCAGCTGCGCGACACTCATCTCGCTCACAACGTCTTTGCTCTGCGCACCATCTTGTTCAACCATCAACTCACCAAGCCACCGATCATGAAGGGACTGCTCCTCAAACGCTATCGGGGAATGCGGTCTGCTGATAGCCGCCTCGCAACGTTCCCTCGATATAGCTCGCCTTACACGCGCGGCGAGCGATCTTGCCGCTGGACGTACGCGGAATCGAACCCGCGGGGACGAGCAGGATGTCTCGGGCCGTAACACCGTGACGGGAAGAAATCGCCGCACGCACGGTGTCCGCGATCGGCTGCGGATCGGCCTTGCCTGCGCCGGGAGCACGCTCGGCCACGATGACCAACTGCTCCGAGGAATCGTCGTCGTCGAACTTCAGACCCGAGTGCGTGTTGGAGAACACGACGGACGGCAGCTGGTTGGCCGGTACGGCAAACGCAGCGATGAAGCCGGGGCGCAGAGCCGGGCTGGCTTCCTGAGCCGAAGCCTCGAGGTCCTGCGGGTAATGATTGCGACCGTCGACGATCACGAGGTCCTTGACGCGCCCGGTGATGTACAGCTCGCCGTCGACGTAGACGCCGAAGTCGCCGGTACGCATCCAGTTGGCATCCGCCGGCGTGCCCTCGGTGTGGCTGTCTTCGCTCAACCGATTGTCCAGCTTGTTGTGGAAGGTCTCCGCCGTCTCGTCGGGGCGACCCCAGTAGCCGATACCGATGTTCTCGCCGTGCAACCAGATCTCGCCGACGTGATTGTCGGGGACCTCGGTCAGCGTCTCGGGATCGACGATCGCCGCCCACTGACTGCGCGAGACGTACCCACAGGAGACCTGCGCGATTGCGTTCTCGGAGTACTGGTCGACGATGACCATGCGTCCCTTGTTGAGTTCCGTGCGGTCGACGTAGATGACCTTGGCCTCGTCGGAATGCTTGGTCGAGGAGACGAAGAGCGTCGCCTCAGCCATGCCGTACGACGGCTTGATCGCAGTCTTGGGCAGACCGTACTGAGCAAAAGCGTCGTTGAACTTGCGCATCGACGACGTCGTGACCGGCTCACTGCCGTTGATCAGACCGATGACGTTGCTCAGGTCCAGGGTCTCGCCGTCCTTCGGCAGGCCACGCGCGGCAGCGTGCTCGAAAGCGAAGTTGGGAGCGGCAGCAAAGGTGCCGGCGCCGTCGGAAACCGCAGCAAGTTCCTTGATCCACCGGTACGGCCGCTGCACGAAAGCGCGCGGGCTCATGATGGTGATGTACTTGCCGCCCAGAGCAGGCAGGATGACCGTCAGCAGGCCCATGTCGTGGAACAGCGGCAGCCACGTGACACCGCGTGAGTCCTCGTTGAGTTCGATGGAGTCGACCATCTGGAGCGCGTTCGTTCCGACAGCACGATGGGTGATCTCCACGCCGGCGGGAACTCGGGTCGAACCCGAGGTGTACTGCAGGTACGCGATGTCGTCGAGTTCGATGTCGGGACGAACCCACGTTTCACCGACGGTATCGGGAATCGCGTCGACGGCGATGATGCGCGGACGCTCGGCAGCGGGAAGCGAGCGGAACAACTGGCGAACACCGGCCGCCGACGATGCGGCAGTCAGAATCGCAGTCGGCTTGCAGTCACCGAGAACAGCGTGAAGACGGTCGGTGTGACCGGGCTCGTCCGGATCGAAGAGCGGCACCGCGATGGAACCGGCCTGAATGGCCGCGAAGAACGAAATGACGTAGTCGAGTCCCTGCGGAGCAAGAATCGCGACGCGGTCGCCACGCTTGGTGACCTGCTGCAGACGGGCTGCAACAGCGCGCAGACGCACACCGAACTGCTCCCAGGTCAGCTCCAGGGCTTCACCGTCACGCTCGCGTGAGTAGTCGATGTACCGATACGCGAGCTCGTCCGCGTTGACACGCGAGTGTTGCTCGACGTAGTCGACCAGCGTGAAGCCTGGTTGCAGGCGGATCTGGCCCTTCTCGTCGAGAAAGCCATCGAACAGCGCGTTCATTCCATCTCCTCCGAAGCGATCACACAAGCACTGTCTTTCATGCCTGCGCCCCAGACTTCCTTCGCTCTCTCGGGTCCATCTTCGATCAATCGAATCGCACTTTGTGCGCAACTCACCTGAATCACTTCATCGATCCCAAACCATCGATATGTTACAGATTCGCATCGTCCGTATTCTCCGGCCTACTCGCCCGCCAGTAACGGGATGATCGGGGCGAACGCTTCCATCTGCGTCGGGAAGACCCCGACGTACGACATCGACGTCTTCTCGCGGACCAGTCGAATCTGGTCTGCGATTTCCTCGAAAGTGCCCACAGCCAGGTATGGAGAGTTCAACAGCTCCTCCACGCTCAGCTTACGATCCACTTCGATGTTCGGCGGAAAACCTTGGTCCAGAGCGGCGATTGCCATTTCGGCAGCCTGCTCTCGATCGTCGGTGATCATGATCATGGTGATGGTCCAGTTGAGTTCGATCTCATCGAAACGCTCGCCGGCAGCTTCGCGGATCCGCTCGACACGTTCGATGGTCTTTTCCATCGTGATTCCGGAGAGCAGAAGCCGCCCGTCACGGTTGGTCGGTGTGGCGACCGAGATGATGTCCGCGTACTTCGCCGCGAGAGCAAGCATCTTCGGGCCTCCGCCGCCCACGATGATCGGTGGCCGCGGGCCCTGCCGCGGTCGCGGGCTGCCCTTGAGGCCGCGCACCTGATAGTGCTTGCCTTCGAAAGTGCATTCCTGCCCGCGCAGCAGAACGTCGAGAATCTGCAGAGACTCCTCGAGCTTCTCGATGCGAACGCCCGGACTTTCGTAGGCGATGCCGCCCTTGTCGAACTCTTCCTTCATCCAGCCCGCACCGATACCGAGTTCGAGTCGACCACCGGACAGCACGTCGATTGTCGCCGCGTCCTTCGCGAGCACAGCAGGATGACGGAAGCCGTTGGCCAACACGGCGGTGCCGAGACGAATCTTGTCGGTGGCCACCGCGAGCGCTCCGAGAGCGGCGATCGGGCCGACCTGATTACCCAGGTGATCCGGAATCATGAACGAGTCGTAGCCGAGTTCCTCGGCCTTCTGCGCGAGCTTGACGAAGCGTCGCGCACCACCCTCTTCGGCGTTGCCCTCGCCACCGGCCGCAAACCGAAATTTGCGTAGGGCATCGCTGCCGTGGGTGGAACTCATATATCGATCTCCTGTGATGGACACGTACGTCGTACTCGAACTACAAACTCGGACAAATCGAACCTACTCGCCAGTCACTTACGTGACAGCACTGTAGAGGAAGCCCCCGGACCGTGCAGCACTCTACCGGGACCAAACGAGCAGATTACCCGCGAGCGAACTCCCGAGACGCCCGATTGTGACGAATCAACAGTGCGGCGGTGACTCAACTGTGGGGCGGCGTCGGTGCAGCGTCGATCTTCTCCGCAGCCCACTGTGCCATCCATTGGGTGGCCGTCGTGCCGTTCGGATCGACTTGGAAGGAGTTGTACATCGCGTGCACAGGGTTGTTGTAGTACTCGAGCAGTCGCGGCGCCGAACTCAGCCAGTTGGTCGGGTTGAGAGCGGCTGCCGGCGCGTCGCAGATACCGTCGCTCGGCGCGCAGATCTGATAGGTCCGATCGTTGAGGTCACCGAACCCGCCGGGCCTCGGGCCGGTCATCGTGAGACCGGGCAGCTTCAGCCCGTTCAGCGACAGCTCGGCGCCGACACCGGCAACGCTCGGGCCAACGGTGTTCCCGAACGCCGGATCGCGCCGACCGTCGGCGATCAAGCCGACGCCCAGAACCAGATCGGCAGGCACCGCGCCGGTACCGTCGCCGATACTCGCGGCGACGTCACCCGCAATCACCGCGCCCTGGGAAAATCCGGTCAGGACGTAACTCGTGAGCGGGCACTCGGCGTGCCGCTTCATCAGAAAGTCGTTAGTGGCAGCAGTTCCCGCGGCCCGACTGTTGTTGTAGGACTGCTGTCCGTCCGGCGGGATCGCCACCGGATTCGAAAACTGTGCGACATACGGAACGGTGTAGACGTCGGCCCGTGAAGTATCGAACTTCTCCTGCAGAGGACGGGTCACGTTCAGCATCAAGGACGCCGGATTGGCCGTCGGGTTGTACGGGTCGTCGGTAGCGCTCGACTCCCACGTACCCGGTATGGCTACTACCTGGACATCGGGGCAACTGGCCGGCTGAGACACCGGAGGCTCCGGGCTCGGCGGGATCGGAGTCGGCGAAGGCACCCGCCCGGCCAGGATGTACCAACCGCCGATCACGACCGCTGCGACCACAAGAATGATCAGCAGCGGGATCAGGCACCCACGACGCTTTCCAGACCTCGCCATGACCCGCGCCTACTTGCAGTAGGTGGCGTTGGCGACGTCGATGTAGATCTGAGCGTTCGCACCTGCCTGCTCGGGAGTGATCTGCTTGCCTTCCGCCGACGCTTCCTGGCCGACGAAGGCGGTCACGAAGGTCAGGACCTCGTCGTCGGTCTGAGGACCGGCAGCGCAGATGTAATTGGCCGTGTTGACGGCGATGCTTCCGTCACCGGCTGGGGTGATGCCCTTCGCCTTCAGTCCGTCGAGGAACTTCTGTGCCTCGGGACTGACCTCGACGACTGTGGGACCCGGGAAGCCCTCGATGCTCTGCGGCTGCTCCGGCGGCGCGGTGGCCGCGGCTCCCGGACTGGTGGGCGCAGCCGACGCCGTCGTGGTCGCAGAGGCGGACGCAGATGCCGAACCGCTCGAGGACGAAGCCGCCGCGGACGTCGTGGTGACCGGATTGGAGGTTGCAGTGGAGTCGTCACTACCGCACGCGACAAGCGCGCCACCGGTGGCGAGCGCCAGGGCGCCGACCGCGATCGCGCGTGCACAAGTGTTTCGGTTACCCGAGAAAAGCGACATCAATGTCCGTCCTTGCCTTCAGTCGAAAGTCCATCAACAGGTTACGCAACGCACGCGGGCGGGCACCGATCCGTGATCGGGCCCGCCCGTCGTGCACCACTGTGAGTTAGTGAACTTCTGTCTTGTCACCGATCACCGTGATGTAGCCGAACTGGAAGTTCTGCTGGACACCACCGGGAATGTCGAACTTGTCACTGATCGGGAATCCGAGTCGTCCACCTTCGTATCCGACGCTCTTCCAACCGTCGAACAGCGGACCGTTCTCGACGGACCATGCACCGGTGCCGGGGCTCCAGTAGATGTTGCCGCCCTCGAACTCGGTGAAGCGTCCGTTGTCCTTGATCGGAACCTCGTTCGACTTCGGGAATCCGAGCCAGCCGTTTTCCCAGCCGAGTTCGCCGTACTTGCCCATGATCATTCCGAGAACCGCGTGAGTTCCGTTGGCGCTGCTGTACATTGCGCCGATCTCGAATCCCTGGACCTTGCCCGGCTTGCCGGGGGTCGCGATCTCGTCGGCAGTCGGGTAGCCGAGCGGGCCACCTTCCCAACCCTGTGCGGACCACTCGGCGAGGATGTCGCCGCTGACGGGGTGAGCGCCGGTCTGCGGGGTCCAGTAGATGGAGCCGTTCTGGAAGTGGTTGAAGCGTCCGCGTCCGTCGGGGGTACCGAGTTCGGGGGTACGCGGGAAGCCGAGCGGGCCGGCCGCTGCTCCGGTGTTCATGTACGCGCCGGCGATACGACCGGCGACGGGCTGGGCGCCCGTTCCACTGGTGAAGTAGATGCGACCGTTGCGGAAGTCCTGTGCCAGGCCACCCGCGACGCTGTACTCGGGGGTGATGCAGTCACCGATCCAGCCGTTGGCTGCGGCCGTCGCACCGATCTCACCCGAAGTGCCGCAAGCCGGCTTCTCGACCTCGACGCCGATGGCGTTGGCCAACTGCGGCCACAGCTGATGAAGCTCGAACTGCCAGTACGGCCACGAGTGGGTTCCGGACGGGCGGTAGTTGACCTGCGCGGGGATTCCGAGCTGGTTGAGCTTGGTCGCGAAGGTCTGCGAGGTCAGGCGAGCGAGGATCTCGAGGCCCATGCCTGCGTAGTTGGTGCTCACGCCGGGAATTCCCGACGGCTGGTCGTACGGGCCGGTCGTACCGCTACCACTCGAGACGTACAGGCTGACGCCCTTGAGCTTCTCGGCGAGCGCGTACGGATCGTGTGCAGCCCACTGCGGGTTGGACGGCGGTCCCCACATCGCGGCGGAGTTGTATCCACCGGCGTCGGTCATCGCGAACTGGATTGCCTGAGGCATGCCGAGCGAGGTGGTGGTGAGGATGCCGGAGAGCGAAGCGGCGAACTTGAAGAAGCCGGGGTTGCGCGCCGTGAGGAACATGGCGGACGTGCCGCCCATCGACAGACCGACGACACCGCGTGTCTGCGTGGTCCGCCAGTCCTTTTCGAGGATGGGGGGCAGTTCCTTGGTCAGGAACGTCTCCCACTGGTAGTTCTTGCCGTTGTCGGGCTGGAGCCAGTCGGAGTAGAAGCTGGACTGACCGCCGACCGGGAGGATGACGTTGACGTTCTTGTCCGCGTAGAAGGACTCGGCGTCGGTCTCGTAGGTCCAGGCGTTCTCGTTGTCGGTCGCGCGAAGACCGTCGAGCATCCAGACCGAGGGGAAGCTGGCCGACGGATTGACGTTCCAATCGCGGGCCAAGAGGATCTGCACCTGAATCGGGGTGCCCATCGCGGGAGAGTTCACCCACAGCGCGACGCGACGCTCGCTGAGCCAGTCGACCTTCGTGACCGCTGCTCCGGTGGGGTTCTGGGTGGCGGCCGGTGCGGCCTGAGCAGGTGCCGGCGCGGCTGCCGCGGTTCCGGCCGTCGTCAAGCCCGCGGCGATCGGCAGAACCAGCATCGCTGCCAGTGCGCCGACGACCTTTGTCCGGAAGGTTGCCCGGGACCGGCGACGGTCCTCCGTGGCAAGGCCTACTCGCATGAGCTCACTCTCTTTCCTTACGTTCGGTCCGCGCGTCGATCGTGTGGCCGCCTGAGCAGCCAGACCCCCGTTGAAACTATTTCTACACGCAAACGATCCCCGCTTGGGGTAGCCGCGCTGTTACTGGTGGTGCAATTGTTACTGACATCGGGCGCTTGTGCAGCACCTGAATACACAAGTGCCGTCCCGGTTCTCCTTCGAGGAGTCCGGAACGGCACTGGTGAAGTGACTAGGTCACGGGATCGCGCACGATCACCAAGCGTTCATGGTGTCGAGGATCTGGCCGCGAGCCTTCCACAGCTCTGCCGACCAGTACGGCCACGAGTGCGTGCCGTTGGACGGGAAGCTGTAGGTTGCCGGGATACCCAGCGAGTTCATGCGGATCTGGAATGCACGAGTGTTGACCAGGGCGAGAGCCTCGAGGCCCATGCCGTTAGCCGTGTTGTAGTAGTCGATCGGTGCGCGCGGGTGGTCGTATTCACCGGGCAGGCCGCTTGCCGACGAGATGTACATCGACAGGCCCTGCAGACGCGGTGCGAAGACGAACGGGTCGTTGCGCAGCCAGGACGGGCTCCACGGCGGTCCCCACATGGAGTCGACGTTGAAGCGACCGGCATCGAGCATTGCGACGCGGATTGCCTCGCGCATGCCCGGAGCCGAGATGTTCAGGTAGCCCGACAGCGAGCCGGCGAACTTGAACTGGTCACGGTGGTAAGCAGCCAGCGTCAGAGCAGCGCTGCCACCCATCGAGAGGCCGAGGACCGCGTTGTTGGTGGGCGAGACGCCGTAGTTCGCGAGGAAGTTGGGGAGTTCTTCGGTGAGGAAGGTTTCCCACTTGTACGTGATCTGCTGGCCGTTGAAGTTCGACGGTGCATACCAGTCGCTGTAGAAGCTGGACTCGCCGCCGACGGGCATCACGAGGGTGATGTTGTCGTTGCGGTACTGGTCCATCGCATTGGTCTCGAAGCTCCACGCGTTGGCGTCGTTACGCGCACGCAGGCCGTCGAGGAGGTAAAGGGCAGCGTTTCCGCCGCGAGCGGCCCACTGGACCTGGACCTTGATGTTGCCCATCGAGGAGGGCACCCACAGCTCGTCGTATCCGCCGGAGGGGGCGGTGTGGCCGGGAGCAGTGTGCGCAGGCGCAGCAGAGGCGACAGCACTACCGGCAACTCCTGCAGCAAGGGGGAGCACAAGTGCTGCGGCACCGATGGCCAACGCTCGGTGCTTGAGGCGCTGGGTCAGCCTCTTTCTGGCAAAACGCATGGATACTGCTCTCTCTCTTCGTCTGCGGAACCCACTCGGTGGAGTGGTTCCGGCGGATTCCGTCGGGGAACAGGCTTTTCTGCCAGCCCGAACGAGTTCGGGTCGGCAGCGGACCTCTTCCAAGTCACACTGCGCTCGCTGGACTTTATGTCACAGGTTCAGCTGTGACAAATAGGTGGACCGTTACGTCCCAATCCGCGAGCAACACCGTCATCACCCCTCGGGGTGATTCAGGTTAGGTGAATCGTCTTCGAGTACATCGTGGCCAATCAATTCGGTGTTACTGAATCGAAATATTCAAACCCTCAACAGTCGGTGATGCTGATCACATCACCTGGGTGACTCCGGTGGAACGAGACCGCAGCGTTCCAATTCGTAGGCCGGAACCCGGTCGAATCGGTACTTCGCGAAGTCGAATGCCTGCTGGAAGTTCTGTTTGAATCTGGCCCAGGTCAGCTCGGAGCGGTACGACGTGAGTAGCTCCTGCGTTTCCGGGCAGGTGATGGC
Organism: Rhodococcus sp. NJ-530; assembly: GCF_003860625.1. NCBI lineage: Bacteria > Bacillati > Actinomycetota > Actinomycetes > Mycobacteriales > Nocardiaceae > Rhodococcus > Rhodococcus sp. NJ-530. Next base: position 230,508 of record NZ_CP034152.1, on the reverse strand, counting down.
CTGCTTTGCGTCCGCAACCCAGTCTTCGTCGAGGAAGAACGGCAGCCACGGTCGAACGTCGATCATTCCCGTGTCCGCGACCACCCAGTCCGGATAGAGATTCTTGTCGTGCCCGATCCGGCCGTCCTCGAGTCGCTCGGTGTGAGCTGCCAGGGGGTACGCCAGCCCCATCTGATCGAGCACCCGAACGTCGAGGCCGACGTTCATGCTCGTCATTCCGAGGTTGAGGAAGAAGACGACGTGCTCGGCCGGCTCTTCGATCGGTCCGGGTGGTGGGACGACGAACCAGGAGTCGTAGCTCGCGGACGGCAGCAGCAGCCCACCCTCCGGAGTCCGCGCGATGGTCTCGACCATGGCACGCATTCGCGGATAGTCGAGGTAGTCCTCGGCCAGGATCGGATGCTTGTGACCGGTGTTGAGTGCGTAGAACGCTCGCTCGTCGACGATTCCCGAGCGACCCACCACGGATCCTTCGGGCATACCCGTCGTGTTCGCGGCGAAGAAGGCCCAGATGATCGTGCCGATCCACAGCACCGCCGAGACTCCGAAGATCGCGGTGTCGCGATTACTTCCGAACGCTGCCCGCGCCGGCACCCGCAACGGAATGACCGCCACCGGGATGAGCAGGCAGAACAGCACCGGCAACAGGACGCGGCCGTGCATGAAGTCGCCGCCGACGCGCAGAGAGTAGATCCCGAGGATCAGCCCACTGCCGAGAATGAAGGTGACAATCGCCCGCGGCGTGCGCAGAAACTGCTGAAAGCGCTGCCACAGCGGGCGTGCGGGTTGATCTGCGGTAGCGGTAGGTGTGTCCGCTCGGCTTCGCCACACGAGCAGCAGCGCACCGATGAGCAGGAACAGCAACGGCAACCAGAGCAGGTACGGCCCGACCAGGTTCCACAGGTAAGCAAAACCCTGCGCCCACTTCGCGCCACCGGCGTCCTTCGACACCGCGGTGTTCGGGTACGGCAAGGCGTAGTAGCCCATTCGCCAGATCTGATAGGCCACCGGGACAAGTCCGGCGACGACGACGATCAGTGTGCGAATCTTCCAGGTCAGGCCTGCGGAGAGAACGATCATCATCAACGCGGCAGCACCGGGAATCGCCATCTCGGGTCGAACCAGTGGTCCGAGTCCGGCCACGAACGAGAGAGTGAGGATCGACGCCGTGGACGGCGTCGACGCCTGCGCCCACCGAACGAGCAGTACCCACAGGAGCGCGATCCAGAAGATCACCAAGCATGTCTCGAGCCCGGAAGTGGCGAAATCTCGCGCAGGCGGAACCGCGATGTAGACGAGAACACCCGCCGGTACCAGCAGGATCGTTCCGCCCGCCGACGGCCGAACGCCGCGGTACAGACGACCGGTGCCGAGCATCGCCAACACGACGGCAGCAGTCGAGAGTACGAGCGCGATCGTCAGAACAACGTATTCGAGACGGACCTGGGTGAGCCAACTGAACGCGTAGACGATGTACGTCCACGCGGTACTCGTGTTCGCCTCGACACGCTCACCCGCGTTGAAGACCGGGCCGTTCCCCGCGAGCAGGTTGCGGACGGTTCGCAAGACGATGAGTCCGTCGTCGGCGATCCAGCGACGCTCCCACGCACCCCAGAACATGAGGGCAGCAGCAAGCACCACCCCGCCGAGAAAAACTCCTCGACTGAGGGTGGTGCGATTCGCCGCAGTGTCGACGTGCGGGTCGGCCTCGGTGCGTGGCTCAGACGAGGTAGACAGCGACACCCACTACTCCGATCCACGCAATCGCGAGGAGTTGCAGCACCCGGTCACCGAGCGCGATCTCCTCAGGCTCTCCGGCTTCGCCGCCGTCGACGTCCACCGCGTATCGCAGCACCGCGATGGTGAACGGCACCATCGAGATGGCGTACCAGTTGGTGCCCTTGATGGCATCCTGTTGGAACGCCCACAGTCCGTAGCAGAGGACCAGCGTCGTCGCTGCCATCGTCCACACGAAACGCAGGTACGTCATCGTGTAGCTCTCGAGGGACTTACGGATCTTGGCGCCGGTCTTCTCGGCCAACTGCAGTTCGGCGTAGCGCTTGCCTGCCGCCATGAAGAGTGAGCCGAACGCCATCATCAGCAGGAACCACTGCGAGAGATCGATCTCGGCGGCAACGCCACCGGCGATCGCTCGAAGCAGGAAGCCGGACGAGACGATGCAGATGTCGATGACGGCCTGATGCTTGAGACCGAAGCAGTAGGCGAGCTGGATGACGATGTACACGCCCATGACCACGGCGAGTTGCCAGTTGGCCAGGAAGGACAGCCCGATCGCACCGGCAAGCAGCACGACTGCCATGCCGTAGGCGATGTTGACGGGTAGAACGCCGGCCGCGATGGGACGGAATCGCTTCGTGGGGTGAGCACGGTCGGCTTCGACATCCATCGCGTCGTTGACGAGATAGATGCCTGATGCCGCCATACAGAACACGACGAACGCCAGCGCGACGGGCAACAGCACGTCGGCTTCGGTGGCGGTTCCGGCCGCGATGGGCGCTGCCAGCACAAGGACGTTCTTGACCCACTGACGTGGGCGAAGCGCCTTGACGATGCCGGCGGGCAGGGACTTCGGGGGTCCGCTGACCGTAGCCGGTTCCTCGCTCATTTATCTCCACATTTCTGTTCGGCTCTGGCTTCTTCGACCCGGCGAACTACCGCCGCGGATGCGGCTCCCAGTGCCGCTCCGGCGAGTACGTCGGTCGGGTAGTGAACTCCCAGGACCAGACGCGAGAGCATCATCGGGGGCACCAGCAACGCCGGTAAGGGTAGCCCGGTGAGCCGACCGATCAGCACAGCCGCCGCCGTCGTCGACGTCGCGTGTGATGACGGGAAGCTGAGCTTGCTCGGTGTCGAGACGTTGACCTGCACCGAAGGATCGGAAGGTCGCTTGCGCCTGACCACTCGTTTGATCACCACGGAGGCGGCGTGTGCACCGAATGCTCCGACGGCCGCTCCGGCCCATTCCCGTCGACGCGGCTTGTCCACAGCAGCTCCGACGGCAGCGATCGCGATCCATCCGAGGGAGTGCTCACCGAAGTGAGACATACCGCGGGCGACCTTGACGGCTCCCGGCAGCTGCCCGACGGTCGACTGAATCCCGGCCAGAATCTGTACTTCAGGAGATGCCGAAGACACGTTCCCACCTTTCCGTGCTGGTCAGTGAAGGAACGGCGTCCTGGTACTGCTTCTTGAGCTCGGGGAAACGGGCGGCGAGTTCGCGGCGCAACCGTGTTGCTTCCTTGAGCAGTTCGAGCGCGAGTTTCGGGTTTCGCTTGCGGTAGACGACGCCGCGACCGTCGGCCGTGGTGACGGTGACGCCGTCGACCTGCGAGAGCAGGAACCAACGGGCGTCGATGGTCGGAACATTGAGCTGAGGGCGCTCGAGGTGTTCCGGCTTGGCCGGCTTCACGTTGTGCACTCCGGCCCTGAGGACCCGGGTGATCTTCGCGACGGTCGACAGCGGCAGGCTCACGTCTCCGACATCCGCACCGGAGGGCAGCGGCAACGCAGTCGACGACGGCAGTACGACGGCGTCGGAGAATTCCTTGCGCTGGGCGTGGACCTCACCGAGTGCCGTCGGCAGCATGTTCGCGACGTGCTCGGGTCCGGCGAGGAAGTCCGCGATGGCCTTGTTCTGGATCGCGACGGTGGAGTACTCGAGGCACAGCAGGTGCTTGAGCGTTGCCTTCACCGTGTTGACCACGAGGCCACGGCCGTTGCCCGGCATGTGGAGCGCGGCCACCACCAGACGGTTACGGAGGTGGAAGTACGCCTGCCAGTCGATGGCGTCGTCCTTGTCGCTCCACGCCATGTGCCAGATCGCGGCACCCGGAAGTGTGACGGTCGGGTATCCGGCTTTCTTTGCGCGCAAACCGTATTCGCAGTCGTCCCACTTGATGAAAAGCGGTAGCGGCTGCTTGATTTCTTCGGCGACCTGGCGCGGGATCATGCACATCCACCAGCCGTTGAAGTCGACGTCGATGCGGCGGTGCAGGAGTTTCGATTCGCGCAGCGGCTTCTTCGAGAAATCGTGGTCGTATTCGACGTTCGGTGCCGCGGTCCACATGAAGATGCCGCGGTCGACCACTTCACCCATCACGTGGAGGTGGCTTCGTTCCTGCAGGTTGAGCATCTGCCCACCCACCAGCATCGGCGACTTCGCGAAACGCGAGAACGAAAGCGCGCGCAGAATCGAGTCCGGTTCGATCTCGATGTCGTCGTCCATGAACAGGATGTGCTGGCACTGCGTCGTCTTGAGTGCCTCGTACATGATTCGGCTGTATCCGCCCGAGCCGCCGAGGTTGCCCTGATCGTGAATGGCGAGCCGATCACCGAGCGCTGCAGCAGCTTCGGCGAATCCGGGTTCGTCACGCACCTTGCGGGTGCCCTGATCCGGCATGATGACGGCCTTGATCACGTCCGACACCAGCGGATCCGAAGCCAGTGCAGCAAGCGCCTTGACCGCGTCGGTCGGACGGTTGAACGTCGGAATACCAACGGCGACAGTCGCTTCGCCGGGAGCCTCGACGGGCGCGTACCAGCCGCCGCTCTCGACGACCACTGCCGTATCGGTGGTGATGTCGAACCAGATCCAGCCACCGTCCTCGAACGGCGCCAGTTCCACCTCGAACTCGACCGCGGCATCGCCGTCGGCAAATTCCTTGCCTTCCACGTGAATTCGCGAGGAATCGGCCTTGGAACGGTAGATGTCGACGCGGCCGTGGCCGGACAGCTCGAGACGAAGGACCACCGATTTCAGGATGGACCATCGACGCCAGTAGCTGGCGGGGAACGCGTTGAAGTACGTGGCGAACGAGACCTCGGTCTCGGCGCCGAGCGCTACCGACGTGCGCGAGGTCGAGTGCGCCCGCCGACTGTTGGACCAGGACTCTTCCAAGTACAACGTGCGGACGTCGAGCGGCTCACCGGCCCGGGGCAGGATGATCCGCTGAAGCAGGGACTTGCCGAGGTAGGTCACCTCGTCGCCGCTGACGGCATCTTCGCCTTCGAGTAGATGACGTGCGTTCATTCGCTCTCCCCTGCCAATTCCGCACCCGTTTCGAGATGCGGGCGCAGGGTGTTCTCGAACATCGTCAGCGCGCTGGCGATCGCCATGTGCATGTCCAGGTACTGGTAGGTGCCGAGACGCCCACCGAAGAGGACCTTGTTCTCCGCGGTCTCCTTCTTGGCGCGTGAGCGGTACGCGGAGAGCTTCTCACGATCCTCCGGAGTGTTGATCGGGTAGTACGGCTCGTCCTTCGCCTCCGCGGCACGTGAGAACTCACGCATGATGACGGTCTTGTCGGTCGGGTACTCGCGCTCCGGATGGAAGTGACGGAACTCGTGGATACGGGTGAACGGCACGTCGGCGTCGTTGTAGTTCATGACCGGGGTGCCCTGGAAGTCTCCGGTGGGCAGAACCTCGGTCTCGAAATCGAGGGTGCGCCATCCCAGTGCACCTTCGGAGTAGTCGAAGTAGCGGTCGAGCGGGCCCGTGTAGATGACGGGTGCGTCGGGGCTGGCGGTGCGCAGTTCGTCGCGGACGTCGAAGTAATCGGTGTCGAGGCGGACCTCGATCTTCGGATCCTTCGCCATGTTCTCGAGCCACGCCGTGTAGCCGTCGACGGGCAGGCCCTCGTACGTGTCGTTGAAGTAGCGGTTGTCGAAGTTGTAGCGGACCGGCAGGCGGGCGATATTCGCCGCGGGCAGCTCGGTGGGGTCGGTCTGCCACTGCTTAGCCGTGTAGTCACGCACAAATGCTTCGTAGAGCGGGCGCCCGATCAGGGAGATCGCCTTCTCTTCGAGATTGGAGGCGTCTTTCGAATCGATCTCGCTGGACTGCTCGGCGATGAGGGCGCGCGCCTCTTCGGGAGTGAAGTACCGACCGAAGAACTGCGACACGAGACCGAGTCCCAGCGGGAACTGGTACGCCTGTCCCTTGTGCAGCGCGAAGACGCGGTGCTGGTAGTTCGTGAACTCCGTGAACTGGGTGACGTAGTCCCAGACCTTCTTGTTGGAGGTGTGGAACAGGTGGGCACCGTACTTGTGGACCTCGATGCCGGTCTCCGGCTCTGCCTCCGAGTATGCGTTCCCCCCCAGGTGGTGACGGCGATCCAACACCAGCACGCGCTTACCCAGCTGGGTAGCGGCACGCTCGGCGATGGTCAGCCCGAAGAATCCCGAACCGACGACGATCAGGTCGTACTGGGCACGGGCGGTCTCTGAATTTGCAGCGGTCACGATGAACCAGGGTATCGGACCTGTTCGGACGCCGAGGGTTGGATGCGTCACCAGGGACGATGCGGCAAGTCAGGACGTTGCAAGACCGATCAGACCGGAAGCACGAGGTGCACCGCTCGAATCGAATTCGATCACGATCGGTTCGTCGACGGGGAAGTGTGCGGGAAGTAGAAGCAGTCCCTCCGACGCGCAGCGTTCGAGAAGTTCGCGGCGGGTGACCCTCGCGATCTCGGGATCCGCGTCGCCGCCCTGACTGAGGTCCGGGTACAGAAACTGGATCGGATGGTGGACCACATCGCCGGAGATGACGGCGCCGCCGTCGGCAGTGCGAATCTCGATCACGATATGGCCCGGCGTGTGGCCGGGCGCGCTGCGAACGACGACGCGTGTGCCTTCGGACTCGACCAGGACGTGGCCGCCGTCGACCGCCTCCCACTTCGCCCCGTCCAGAACGGGACGGACGCTGTCCTCGAAGGTCTGCGCCAGATCCGAGACCACTCCTTCGTGTGGACCGTCGGCGGCGAGTTGTTGGAGCGCGGCCAGTTCGGTGCGATCGAAAATGTAGGTCGCGCGGGGGAAGGTAGGCCGCCAGGTTTCGGCGTCGAGGGCGGTGTTCCAGCCACAGTGGTCGGGGTGCAGATGTGTGCTGACCACCAGATCGACGTCGTCGACGGACACACCGGTGGCTGCGAAGCGTGAGAGGTAGTCGGTGCCGAACATGTGATGCGGCAAGAGGTTCGGCCGGTGCTTGCTGTTGCCGTTGCCGGTGTCGACCACGATGGCCTTGCCGCCGATTTCCACCAGGTAGGTGTGGATGGCAAGTAGAAGGTCACCGCTACCCGCGTCGAAGAACTCCGGTGTCAGCCGCGCCGACGCTTCCTCTATCTCCGCCTCACTCGCCTGGGGAAAGAGCTCTCGCGGCGGAAACGGCCAGTGCGCCAGCTCTGTCAGTTGGGTGACGCGTGCCGACCCGACGTCGATGGTGAAGCTCATCAGTGTTTGCCTTCCGAACAGCTCGATACCGCTTGTGGGCACACACAAAGGCACCCACCGAAATGCTCGGTGGGTGCCTGGTCGGTGTCAATGGTTTTCGACGCCGGTGATCAAAGACTCTTCGCGATGATGCCCTTCATCACTTCGTTGGCGCCGGCGTAGATCTTCTGGACGCGGGAGTCCTCGTACATGCGCGCGATCGGGTATTCACGCATGTAGCCGTATCCGCCGTAGAGCTGCACGCACCGGTCGACGACGGCGCATTGCTGCTCGGTGAGCCAGTACTTGACCATCGCGGCGTCTGCGCCGTCCAGCTCGCCGTTGAGGTGATCCTCGATGCAGTTGTCGAGGAAGACACGGCAGGTGCGTGCGATCGTCTGGCACTCGGCCAGCTCGAAGGCGGTGTTCTGGAACTCGAAGAGGCTGTGCCCGAACGCTTGACGCGCCTTGGTGTATGCAACGGTCTCCTCGACTGCACGCTCGATGGTGCCGATGGCCTGCGCGCCGATGATGAGGCGTTCCTGCACCAGCTGCGCCATCAACTGACCGAAGCCGAGCCCCTCGGACTCACCGAGGAGGTTCGAGACGGGAACGCGAACGTCGGTGAAGGACAGCTCCGACGTATCGGCGCCGTGCTGACCGACCTTGTCGAGCACGCGGCCGACCGCAAAGCCTTCGCAGTCACGAAGATCCACGATCAGGAGCGAGACACCCTTGGCGCCCGCCTTGGGGTCGGTCTTGACGGCAAGCACGATCATGTCTGCGCTGCCACCATTGGTGATGAAGGTCTTCGACCCGTTCACGACGTAGTGGTCACCGTCACGGATCGCGGACGTGGTGATTGCCTTGAGGTCGGAACCTGTTCCTGGCTCGGTCATTCCGATGGCGCCGAGGATTTCGCCCGTCGCCATACCTGGCAGCCAGGCCTTCTTCTGCTCTTCGCTTCCGTACTCGAGCACGTAGTGGGCGACGATGCCACTGTGCACGGAGTTACCGAGCGCATAGTCACCGCAGTAGCCCTGCGCCTCGAAGACAGCGAGATCGTGCGCGAAAGTTCCACCGCCCCCGCCGTATTCCTCGGGAATCGAGCAGCACAGCAGGCCGAGCTTGCCGGCTTCGAGCCACACGGACCGGTCGACGCGATGCTGAGCGTCCCACTGCTCACGCTTGGCGATCAGTTCACGATCGAAGAAACCACGGGCCAGTTCGGCTACTGCGGTGATCTCGTCGTCGTGCCACGACGGCTTGCGCTTGGTCGCCATGATCAGACCCGCTTCAGCAGGGCAGCGAGTGCCTGACCGCCGCCGATGCACATGGTGACGATGCCGAATTCGAGGTCGCGGCGAACCATGTCGCGCGCGGCACGCAGGGTCAGGATGGCTCCGGTGGCGCCGACCGGGTGTCCGAGGGCGATCGCTCCGCCGTACGGGTTGGTCTTCTCCGGATCCAGGCCACTGTCACGGATGACGGCGATGGCCTGCGAAGCGAACGCCTCGTTGACCTCGGCGGTGCCGATGTCGGACGGCTTCAATCCTGTTTGTGCAAAGAGCTTTTCGAGAGCGAGCACGGGAGCGTAGCCCATCAGACCGGGCTCCATGGCTGCCGTCGTGACGGTTTCGAGCGTGACCAGTCCGGTGAGACCGCGCTTGGCTGCCTCGGTGCCCGTCGCGAGGACGAGTGCGCCGGCGCCGTCGTTGATCCCCGACGCGTTACCGGCGGTGACGGATCCGCCCTCTTCGAATGCGGGGCGCAGCTTGGCGAGGGTTTCGACGGTGGTTCCGGGCTTGGGATGCTCGTCCTCGGTGACGGTGACGGAGCGCCGACCACCGGTCTCGACGGGAGTGATTTCCTCGGCGAATGCCGCCTTCGCTGCGTCGGTAGCGGCGCGGCGCTGAGATTCGACGGCGAACTCGTCCTGCTGCTCGCGACTGACGCCGTACTTACGGGCGACGGCTTCGGCAGTGCGGCCCATGTGAGCCTTGCTGAACGGGTCGGTGAGCATCGCGACGGTGCCGTCGACGAGGCTGCGATCGCCGAGCTTGTAGCCCGAGCGGGCGGCGAAGTCGTAGAAGGGCATGCGAGACATGCTCTCGTCACCGCCGGCGAGCGTGATGGCAGCTGCGCCCCATCGCATCTGCATCGCCGCAGACCACACAGCCTGCAGACCGCTGCCACAGAGGCGGTTGACGGTGTAGGCGGGGACGTTCTCGGGCAGTCCGGCGGCGATGCCGACGCGGCGTGCGTTGTAGGCGTCCGGGCCGACCTGGCCGATGCAGCCCATGACGACCTCGTCGATGTCTTCGGGCGCAACGCCGGCGCGGCTCAGCGCGGCCTTGGCTGCTGCGGCGCCCAGCTCGTGTGCGGGTACGTCCTTGAAGACGCCGCCGAAGCTACCGACGGGGGTCCTGGCCCCGTCGACGATGACGATCGGTTCGGGTGTGGTCATGATTGTCCCCATCTGCTGTGCTCACGTCGATTTCTCTGTCCGTGGCCGATACTAGGACATCGAAGTATCTCGCAGATGGGGACGTTGGTGTCAGGGTGTGGGAGCGCTCTCGGCGACGGGCACGACCTCGGCGTCGGCGTCGGTGTCTTTGTGGTTCCGGTAGCGGTAGAGCCCGATACCCACGAGGATCGCTGCAAGTCCCAGGGACACGATCATCTGGCTGCGCGTCGAGTCCAGGGTGAGCATTCCGATGCAGAGCGCGATGATGGCGGCGATCGTGGCGTAGGTCAGGTACGGGAAGAACCACATCTTGAGTTCCAGCTCCTGGCCCGAAGCTTCGAGCTTGCGGCGGGTGCGCAGCTGGGACACCGAGATGACCAGCCAGACGAACAGCGCGATCGCACCGGAGGAGTTGACCAGGAACAGGAAGACCTTGTCCGGGGAGAGGTAGTTCATGCCGACGGTGAGGAAGCCGACGATCGTCGAGACCAGGACAGCGCGCATCGGGACGCCGGTCTTCTCGATACGTGAGAGCGACTTGGGGGCGTCGCCGCGGCCGGCGAGGGAGAAGATCATGCGGCTCGCGGTGTAGAGACCCGAGTTGAGGCAGGACAGAACCGACGTGAGGACGACGACGTCCATGATGTTGCCCGCGGCCGGAATGCCGTAGGAGTCCATGACGGCGACGTACGGGCTGAGTGCAACCGACGCGCTGTCCCAGGGAAGCAGAGTGACGACCACCGCGATCGAGCCGATGTAGAAGATGAGAATTCGCCAGACGACGGATTTGACGGCTGCGCGAACAGCTTCGAGCGGGTTGGCCGATTCACCGGCGGCGATCGTGGCGATTTCGGCCCCGAAGAACGAGAACACGACCACAAGGACTGCGGCGAGCATCGCTCCTGTTCCGTTCGGCAGGAAGCCGCCGTGACCGGTCAGGTTTGTCATTCCGGGTGCTTCGACGCCGGGCATCCATCCGCAGATCGCCACGATGCCCATGCCGAGGAACGCGATGATGGCGACGACCTTGATGGAGGCGAACCAGAACTCGAACTCGCCGAACGACTTGACCGAGATGATGTTGGTCAGCGTCAGCACGATCATCAGAATCAATGCCCAGGTCCACTGGGGAACCCCCGGAACCCAGCGATTCATGATGAGGGCACCGGCGGTGGCCTCGATGCCGAGCACGATGATCCAGAACCAGGCGTACAGCCAGCCGATCGAGAAGCCCGCCCAGCGGCCGATGGCCTTGTCGGCGTACGAGGAGAACGAGCCGGTTTCCGGCGACGCTGCCGACATCTCACCGAGCATGCGCATCACGAGGATGACGACGACGCCGGCAAGCGCGTAGGAAATCAGGACACCGGGTCCCGTCTCCTGGATCGCCACACCGGAGCCGACGAACAGTCCGGCGCCGATGACGCCTGCGATCGCAATCATCGACAGATGCCGCTTCTTCAGCGTGTGCTGAAGTGCCGGCTGGTCTGTACTGGACATCAGTACTCCTTGTGGGCTGTTCGGGACGTGGATCTCGGTGGCGCTCTATCCGGAGCGCATTTTCGATAGCGCCAGTGTCGGACCTTCGGCAAGCTCGCGTCAGGCTCCACTTTGTACAAACGTGACCGCAGGCACTACAAAGTGGCGAGTTCGAGGTGTCAGACTGGACTCATGCCCATCACGCTCCGCCAGCTTTGTGCGACCGAACAGTTCGGCCTTCGCGTCCTGGCTGGGCACGACCAGCTCGATCGCACCCTGACCTGGGCACACGTCTCCGAACTTCCCGACCCGACGCCCTTCCTCGACGGCGGTGAACTACTACTCATCACCGGGGTGTCACTACCGACGACGGCCGCGGAAACGACCCGATTCGTACGGACCCTGGTGGCGGCCGGAATTGCCGGAATCGGTTTCGGAACCGGCCTCGGATACGAGCAGGCGCCACAGACTCTGGTGGATGCGGCCACCCGTTTCAGTGTGCCCCTTCTCGACGTCCCATTGCGAACACCTTTCATCGCCCTGACCAAAGCGGTGTCGAAGGCGCAATCCGACGACGACATGAAAGCGCTGCGCAGCAATTACCAGAGCCTGCGGCGACTGCTTCAAGCTGCGGTGACGGTCAACGGCACCCGGGCAGTCGTACGACGGGTGGCGGAATTGATCGGCGGATGGGCGGCTCTGCTGGACTCGGCCGGACATACCGTCGAGATCTCACACACCGCCGCGGCCGCAGGAATCGAGCGAACTGCCCCCGAGCGCGACGCCCGCCCGATGGAAGTCAGTTTCCTCACGAGTGAGAACGAGGACGTCATCTCCCATCCTCTGCTGACGTCGAGGGGAAAGCTGATGGGGTACCTCGTCGCCGGCTGCCCCGGCGCCGTCGGTTCACTGAATCAGGGCATCGTCATCGCAGCCGCGTCTCTGCTCACGTTGATGACGGCTCGAACCCGAGACGCACAGCTGACGATGAACCACCTTCGTACCGTTGCGATGCATCAGCTGTTCGAGGGACAGAATGCGCTCGCCCGCAACATCTCCGGGGAACTGTGGGGAGGATTTCCGGTCGAGCCTTTCCAGGTCTTCCACGTAGCGGGCCCGAGTGGCCTGCTCGAGAGCGTGTCCGTCTCACTGCTCGATGGTCTCAGCCGCGATCTGGCGTTCGGCATCACCGACGGTGCACTGATTGCCGTCGTCTCGGCTACCGACAGCGGGCGAATCCTCGCCCGTGTCAACGAAATCGACGTCACCGTCGGCGTGTCGGACATGCTGTGGTGGGACGATCTCTCGCGCGCCAGACGCCAAGCCGCGCAAGCAGCAGCCGAGGCGGGTGCCCGCAACCTGCCTTCGATGCGGTTCGCCGAACTCTCGGAGAGCGGATTGTCCGCATTTCTCGACCAGGATCGCTCGACGGCATTCGCGGCGGCACACTTGCGCCCGCTTCTGGAAGCGAAGGGCGGTAGCGATCTCTACCGGACCTTGGCCATGTGGTTGGCACACAACGGGGTGGGCGACGCCGCAGCCACAGCGCTGAATATTCATCGGCATACGTTGCGCAGCAGACTCGCTCGGATCGAGAGCCTTCTCCAGCTCGACCTCGGCTCCCCCACGGAACGTGCGGAGTTGTGGCTCGAGTACCGCCTGCTCGGCGACGCCCCGACCATCTGACCGACAACCAACGAACCCTGAACGACCTGAAGGGCCTCCGCCGGGTTACGGCAGAGACCCTTCAGAGTCGATACGTGCGAGTCGCTACCGACCGACCTTCCCCTAGCTTCCGCCCGTCGGTATCCACTCGCGGAGCACGTTGGCATCAACTACCTGCGCGCCCAAAACCTTTGTCCAGATGATGGTTCCGTTTTCGTAGACACGGAAAGTGCCTGCTTCGGAGGGCAACTGCATCTCCGGGCCGGCAGGAGCACCGAGAGAGCCGCTTTCACCGCCGAGCTCCCGATACTTCTTCTCGATCTGCGTCTCCGTAACCGTACCCGATGGATCGTCGGATGGCGAATTGGATTCCGGCACTGTCGATTCCGAATTCGGTGCCACTACCACACCCGCACCGTCACCGATGGTGAACCAGTCGGATTTCAGGCCGAGTTTCTGACGGAACTGAATTCCGGTGGCGCCAACAGTTGCATCTGTTCCGACTACCTCGACTGCCGTCACTCGCCCGCCGTCGGTACCGAATCCGTTGCGCGAGAGAATCTTGAGCGATTGCAGCTCACCCACATCGAAGGCGTCCGCAATCTGCCCTGCGGTCAGATTCACTGTCCAGTCATGATTCGGAGAAAGGGCGTCACCGAGATCCTCGACGGCCGGGAATTCACCGCCGGAGCTGTAACCTCCTGTGGACGAGGAGAATTCGGTGGCAACGATCTTGCCGTCACGCGACAGAACGGCGCCGGCGGTGGACCGGACGGCTTCGGTGGTGCGGGGATCTTCCTTGCCCGCTCCGCCGTAGACCTGGCAGTCCTGAGTGTCGCAGGTGTCGGCGTACGAGCTGCGATGCTCGGTCGCAGCGTACGAGCGTGCTGCCACGGCTTGCGCCCGTAGCGCTTCGGCCCCACCGGAATCGGCCCATTCGGCCTTCGCTTCGACCGGCACCACGCCGAGCAGGTAGTCCTCCATGTCGAGGAGATTGACTGTCCGAGCCGAGCCGTTGTCGAGCACTACGCCGAGGGCGCCTCGATAGGGCGCGTCGTTGTTGCACAGCTTCAGGAACTGGTCGGCGGGTCGATCAGGACCGAGGTCCACCGGGTCCACCCACGGATGGTCGGTGACCGCTTCCCAGACAACCCCGCCACCACACCCGCTGGTGACCACTACCTGCGCACCGCCACCGGGCAGTGCAGTGAGATGGGCAGCCTCGCCGGGCGCGGTGCGCTGACCGTTGACCACGAGGCCGGCGTCGGAGTAGACGTCGAGCGTCGAGTTGTCCTGGGCCGTGAGCCGCACACTCATCTGGGCAGGCGGCATCGAGTCCAGGACGGTTCCCCCGTAGTAGTGACTGAGGATTCGCTCGCCGGACCAGCCGTCGTTCTTGGCGTAGCCGTAAGCGCCCCACTGGCCCATTCCACGGCCATGTCCGTTGCCGTGCCCGGAGAGCGTGAATTGCGTGTCGGCAGCGACGGCGTGCAGGATCGACGGCTCGTCAGCGCGGATTTGCGTGAAACCTCCGATCGCGACGCCGAGCGCAAGAGCCGGAACGAGACCGAGGACCGAGATCCGCATCAGCGAGGTTCGCCTCCCGGGTCCGCCCACCAGAAAGCGACCTGCGCGACCGGACACAGGCTTCTTACCTGCAGTTCCGCTTCTTCCGCTTCTCGCCATCAATGCTCTCCTCATCGCTACCGGCCTCACGAGTCCGCGAAGTCGGTACTTCGCGCGCAGGCCAGTCCACAACGATTTAACTAAAGTCTCACCCTAAGGTTGAGCGTTATGGACTTTTGTGACTAGTGTGGCAAGAGTGTTTGGAGTTAGCAACACCAGTCACACGAGTCACATCAGCATCACGAGTTGCAGACGTACGCGTCCGAAAACTGGAGTTCAACCCCAGAACATGGCATCCGACCTGCTCGGATCCGGTTTTGAAGGATTCCGTTCACGGCCGTCATCGGCCCTGAAGTTCGCTCGCAAGTAACTACAACCGAGGAGTAATCCCTTGCCACACCGTCGACCGAAGCCCTCGCTCGTACTCGGGGCTGTAGCCGCAGTGGCTGTCGCAAGTCCTTTTGCGGTCTACGGCTTCACGAGCACTACGTCCGATGTACGTTCCGCGAACGAGACGACGTCAGTAGCAGTGCCGACCCAGATCGCAGAGGTGCTCCTCGCGTCGGTGCCCGACATCATCATTCCGGTCAAGGAGCTGACCGGTCTCGATCTCCCCGACATCAACCTCGGTGATCTGAGAAACCTCAAGCTCCCGACCGAAATCCCGCTACCTCCCGGGATCACGCTGCCGACCGAGCTGTTCCCGGCACCCGCTGCTCCCGGCGCCCCGACCGAAACCGCTCCGGTTCCTTCCGAGGAAGAGCCAGGTGCCGTGGTCAAGGAAGTCACCCGCGACACTCCGTTCAGCATGGTCGCGTTGACCTCGGACACCATCGCCTCGGCGCAGTCCAAGGTCCGCGCCCTGGCCGAAGACGGCACCTGGGGCCCGTGGTTCACCCCTGACGCCATCGACTCCGCCAGCTCGGATCAGGCAACCAACGCCGGTACCGCCACCGAACCTGTCTTCGTCGGCGCCACCAAGTCCATCCAGATCCTCACGCCGCAGGGTGCCGCTGCTCCCGCAGCCGAGGTTGTGCCGGCCCCGACTCCGGAAGCTGCCCCCGCGCCCGCTCCGGAAGCTGCCCCCGCGCCCGCTCCGGAAGCTGCCCCCGCTGAAGCACCCGCAGCCACCGGCGAACTCGGGTACACACCCGCTTCGGTGTCCAAGCCGCTTCGCCAGGTGACGACGGCAGCAGATGCCGTCACCGCCGTGTTGATCGACCCGGGTGCCAGCGAGGCAGACAGCAATCTGCAGGCCGTCGCAGCGCCGCTCGGCGGCAGCGGACCGTCCGTCATCACCCGTGCTCAGTGGGGAGCAGACGAGTCACTTCGCTGCGACTCCCCCACCTACGACGACTTCATCGGTGGCGCGACCGTTCACCACACCGCAGGTAGCAACAACTACACGAAGGCCGAATCGGCCGGCATCGTCCGCTCGATCTATGCCTACCACGCACAGACGCTCGGCTGGTGCGACGTCGGATACAACGTCCTCGTCGACAAGTACGGTCAGACCTTCGAAGGCCGCGCAGGCGGACTCGACAAGGCAGTTCAGGGTGCACACGCGGGTGGATTCAACGAGAACACCACCGGTATCGCGATGATGGGCGACTACTCCACCGTCGAGCCTTCGCAGGCGACGCTCAACGCCGTCGGCAAGTTCCTCGGTTGGAAGCTCGGCATGGCCGGACTCGATCCCAAGGGCCGAACGACGATGTACTCCGAGGGCACCGAGTTCACGCCGTACCCGCAGGGCGCAGCAGTCGATCTGCCGATCATCTTCGCCCACCGCGACGTCGGAAACACCGCGTGCCCGGGTGATGCCGCATACGCACACATGAACGACATCCGGAACATCGCGGCCGCGAACATCGGGGGAACGTTGAACCCCTCGAACCCCTCCAATCCGTCGACACCCGCGCCCAAGCCGACCACTCCGGTCGACACGGTCACCGGTGGCACCGGTTCGTCGATCCCGGATCTGGTCACCCAGATTCTGCAGATCACCGACAATTCACCGCTCGCGCAGAAGTGGATCGCCGAAGGTGGCGAGATCGGACGCCTCGGCCAGGCACTGTCCGGAATTCTGCAGGCGAAGCTCGGCAACCAGGGTGCGCTGTTCCAGAACGGCGCTGTCTACACCTCGCCGAACGGCGGAGTGTTCACCGTGCTCGGCGAGATCTTCAAGTCGTGGCAGAGTTTCGGTTCCGACGCGGGTGAACTGGGATTGCCGATCTCGGACGAGTACTCGATCCCGGACGGCCTGCGAAGCGACTTCGAGAACGGTTCGCTGATCTTCAACCAGATCACCGGCATGGTCACGAAGGTCCTCAAGACCTACAACGAGACCTTTGCCCAGGAAATGGCCAACAGCGCGCCTGTCGGCTGACACTCGAGCAGTACACGTCCTCGGGCGCTGGTGGGTTCTACGACCACCAGCGCTCGAGGACTTTTGCGACCCCGTATGCCGAATTGGTGTCGGTGACCTCGTCGGCTGCGGCTTTGGCTTCGGGGTGAGCGTTGCCCATGGCAACGCCGAGGCGTGCCATCCCCAGCATCGGGATGTCGTTGGGCATGTCCCCGAAGGCAACCAGACCCGACAGGTCGAAGCCGAACCTCTCCGCGGCGGCAACCAGGCCCGACGCCTTCGTGATTCCCGGCGCCGAGAGTTCGATCAGTCCGTTCTCGGTGGAGTACGTCATGTCGGCGAGCGCACCGACGTGCGGAGCGAGCGTGTCGTACATCGCCGTGCTGGTCATGCCTGGACGGCGAATCAGGAGTTTGACGGCCGGCGCCGCAAGCACTTCGTCCTCGGACATCTCGGTGTTGTCCGGGTTGAGCCAGGCATGTTCGTAGTCCGGTGAGCTGACGAACTGTGGGGTGGCGGCGTCATGTGCGCTCTCCCCCACTCGTTCCGCGGCCAAACCTGCGCCCGGGAGTGCAACCAGTGCCAGCTCGGAGAGTTCGGTGAGTGCGTCGACCGACAAGGTCGCGGCGCTGAGGACGCGGTCGGCGTAGCTGTCGTAGACAACGGCTCCATTGGCGCAGACGGCGAGTGGCGCGTATCCCAAGCCCTCGACGACGGGCGAAATCCATCGCGGAGGACGCCCGGTTGCCAGCAGGAACGGCGTGCCGGATTCGACGACGGCATGCACGGCGGCGCGGGTGCGGGCACTGACCAACTCGTCGTGATCGATGAGGGTGCCGTCGACATCGGTCGCAACCAAGGTTGGGCGGTCAGGGCTGATACGACGGTCTGGGCTCACACCGCCATTGTGCCTGCCCGGTACGACGGTCTCGCTCAGCGCGCCCGCTTCGGACATCGCGAAACCGCGAGAGATTCGCGCAAAACGCATTTCAGTCCGACCGGTCTGGTATCTATTGCGGGAGAACAAGACTTTCACAAAGGGAGAAACACCCATGTCCGTGCCGCCCGATCTGCCCCCGCCGCCCTATGGAAACTCCCAGCCTTACGGGA
This sequence comes from Rhodococcus sp. NJ-530, assembly GCF_003860625.1. NCBI lineage: Bacteria > Bacillati > Actinomycetota > Actinomycetes > Mycobacteriales > Nocardiaceae > Rhodococcus > Rhodococcus sp. NJ-530. The sequence continues at coordinate 212,560 of NZ_CP034152.1, read as the reverse complement.
ATTCCCAGCCCTATGGCAACTCACAGCCCCAATTCCAGGTGCCTTCGCCGCAACCGCAACCTGAGAAGAAGTCGAAGAAGTGGCCGTGGATTGCCGGTGGAGTCGTCGTGTTGCTTGTCGTCGCAGGCCTCCTCGGTGGACGAGATAAGGACGACTCGAAGTCCACCGCTGCACCGACCACCACCGCTGCACCGACTACCACTGCTTCTACGACGCCTGCAGCTGTCGCACCGATCGTCAGTGCGCCGCCCGCTGCTCCTGCCCCGTCGTCCAGCAAGGTGGCGGCGCCCACGACGACCACATACCAGGCGCCCGCACCTGTGGTCACTACGACAGTTGCGCCTGCCCCGGCCAGGCCGCAGGTCAGCTCCGGTCAGCGGAACGCCGTCCGATCCGCCCAGCAGTACATCGACATGACTGCCTTCTCCCGCAGCGGACTGATCGAACAGCTCGAGTACGAAGGTTTCTCCACGGAGGATGCGACGTACGCGGTAGACAATTTGAACGCCGATTGGAACAAGCAGGCTGCGCTGAGTGCCGAGCAGTACCTCGAGATGACGTCGTTCTCCAGGTCAGGACTGATCGAGCAGCTCGAGTACGAGGGCTTCACGAGTGCGCAGGCCGAGTACGGAGCCAACGCCGTGTACTGACCGCATCAGCGCAAGCGCCGTCTATTCAGCGCGCCCGCTTCGCGCGTTCCTGTGCGTCCATGGCCGCGGCTTCCTCCGGCGTCGGTGCGCCACCGCCGAGTCGGCGAGGCACCCAGTACGCCCCGGGCTCGTGCACGAACCCGTCCTGAACGTGGCGCAGGATCGCATCCATCTCGATGCGCAGAATCTCGCTCAACGCTTCGGCGGGTTCTACCGGATCGATCGGTGCACCCACCTCCACCGAGATCGGGAAATGATTGCGGCCCAGATTTTTCGGTCCGCCCTTGGTGACGATCCGCTGGGCGCCCCAGACGATCAGCGGAATTATCGGAACGCCGGCGTCGATGGCCATCCGAGCTGCTCCGGATTTCATTTCCTTGATCTCGAAGCTCCGGCTGATCGTCGCCTCCGGGTAGACGCCCACCAGTTCGCCCCGTTTCAGGGCGTCGACTCCGGCTCGATACGCCTGCGCTCCGGCAGAGCGATCGACTTCGATGACTCCGCATCCACGCATGAGGAAGCCGAGTACCTTGTTGTCCGCCAACTCGGCCTTTGCCATCACCCTGAGCTTGCGTTTCGCGGTACCGACCGCCAGGGCCGCCGGTATGAAATCGAGGTAGCTCGTGTGGTTGATCGCGATGACGGCACCGCCGGACACCGGGACGTTCTCAGTCCCGGTGCGGGTGACCTTCACACCCTGGAAACCGCTCAGACCACGCGCGACTACCTCGACGGCGGTGTAAACGGGCTCGAAGGACATCGGTCAGCCTTCGGACTTCCGCGCCTCGCGAGCCTTGGCTTTCGCCTCGGCCTCATCGGCATCCATCTTGTCGGCCTGCTCGAGCGTCGGCGCGCTGCCACCGAGGCGAGCCGGCACCCAGTACTCGCCGGCGGGATGGTCGTAGTTCTTCTGCAGATCGAGCAGCAACTCCTGCATCGTCGACCGCAGCTTCGCCGTCAGCTCACTCGCCGGCTCGAAAGGTGCAATCGGCTCGCCGACGGCAATGGAGATGGGAGTGTTGGTGCGGCCCAAACGCTTCGGATAACCCTTCGTCCACACGCGCTGAGCGCCCCAGATGACGACGGGAACGATCGGGACGCCCGCCTCGATCGCCATCCGAGCGGCGCCGGACTTGAATTCCTTGATCTCGAAGCTCCGACTGATCGTGGCTTCGGGGTACACGCCCACCAATTCGCCGCGCTTCAGGAAATCTACGGCCGCCTTGTAGGAGTCGGCGCCCGCGCCGCGGTCGACCGGGATGTGCTTGAGGGCCCGCATGATCGGTCCGGAGATCTTGTTGTCGAAGACCTCTTTCTTGGCCATGAACCGGATGTAGCGCTTCGGGGTCCGTGCCGGCAGTCCCGCATACGTGAAGTCCATGTACCCGGTGTGGTTGATCGCGATCACGGCGCCACCGGACGCCGGGATGTTCTGCTCTCCCTTGACGGAGAACTTCAGGCCCTCGAAAGCGAAGACGGTACGGGCGATGCCGATGACTGTTCTGTAAACGGGATCCACAGTTCGCTAGCGTAGACGGGAATCCGTGATCTGACCCGCAGCAGTTCTGGGGTGGATGTTGGTCAGAATGTCGCAAAAGGGGCGTACGAACGAATGAAGTCGGCAGGACGAGCGGCAGTGGGGGCAGTCGCACTCGCCATGACGTTGGCGATAACCGCATGTGAGGACGACGGACGGACGGGAATCCTGACGGACGAACCGTCTCCGCCGACGACTGAAACCACGACAACAACCACTCTCGCACCCACGACGACAATTGCGCCCACTGCGCCGGTCGCGCCACCTCCGGTTGGTGACGTGCCCGGCAATCCGGCTGCTGCGCCGGCCTTGGCAGCTTGGGCAACGGACCTGGTGTCCTTGGACGTGGCTGCGCTCACGAACGCATGCTGGACGATGCCGCCCACAACGATCGCCGACCGATATTCGGATGTTCCCGCCATCTTGACGGCCATCGCTGCACCAGGCGTCGACGGCCAGTACGCGGTCACCTGGAGCGGCGGCGGACTCTCCGTCGCCGCCAAGCGCTCGGAGATCGCTTCCGGCTATGCGTGCCCGTTCGTCTTCCCTGCGGGGCAATCAAACTTCTACACCGCGGCCGACGCTTCCCATGCCGTCGTCAGGTTTCTCTCACGCGCCACGGGACGGCCGGTCAATACCCGCGACGTCGAGACGTTCTATCCACTGATCTGCCCCGGCAACAGCCCGTGGGATCCCGACGGCACCGGCGCAACCGGCCAGCCGCCACTCAAGCTCGATCCGAATCAGCTGGCCGGTATCAAGTCTTTCGACGCCGACGCTGCAACAGTCACTCCGGTTCGCGGCGACTACGTCCGTGTCACCCTGCCCGTCCGCGACGGAACGGGTAACTCACGCTCGATGCAGTTCACCCTGTCGATCGGCCCCGAGGGATATTGCCTCGGGGCCGCGACCTGAACTGTTCCGGTCAGGAACCGAACGGAAGGAAATCGCTCGAGCCAGCGCTTCCTGAACCGAGGCTGCCCGTGCCACCGCCGGTTGCAGCCTTGACCTGAATTGCGTGGGCCGCCGAGGTGGAGCCTGTGAATCCGGCTGCGCCACTGTAGATTGCCGAAATCGAATGCGTGCCAGTTGTGGTGAAGGTGTGGTTCAGCGCCGCGATCCCGTTGACCACTGCCACAGCGTCACCGATCGGAGTATCCCCATCCATGAACTGCACCGTTCCACCGTTCTGCACCGAACTGACAGTCGCCGACAGGGTCACCGACTTGTTCACCACGGCATCACCAGGCACCGTCACCACAGTCTCCGTGGTGACATCCGAAGGCGCAGGGTCCGTTACATTCACCGTCCGCGCCTGGGCCGAGGATCCGACTACACCGGCTCCTCCCGAATAGACCGCAGTGATGCTGTGCGCACCCGCAGAGGTAAACGAATGCGTCAGGCCGGCAGCGCCGGCCGTAACCGCTTCAGGACCGCCGATCGCGACGCCACCGTCGTAGAACTGCACGGTTCCGACGCCGACAGCATCATCCGACGACGTTCGGACGGTTGCCCACAAGTCGGTCGCCACACCAGTTTTGGCGTCGGTCGGGATATTCAGTTCGACGACGGATTCCTGGTCGGCAACACTGACCTGAACTGACTTCGCACTTGCAACCGAGTTCTTGAATCCGGCACCAGCGGTGAAATCCGCGGTAATGCTCTGTGCACCAGCAGCATCGAAAGAATGTGAGAGGGTCGCGGTGCCACCGGACACCGTCACCGGGGAACCGATCGCAGTGCCATTTGACTTGAACTGCACCGAACCCACAGCGTTGTTCGGAGCGACCGTCGCGGTGAGATCAACAGCAGTACCCGTAACCGCCGTAGCCGGAACCGACAGCGACGTCGTCGTCTCGACATCCACCGGAGCCGGATCAGAAACGGTCACCGTCTGAGCAGATGCCGACGAACTCACAAAGCCAGCACCGGCGGTGAAATCGGCCGTAACACTTTGTGCACCAGCAGCATCGAACGCATGCGACAGCGTCGCAACACCCGACGTGACTGCAACCGGAGTGCCGATCGCAGTGCCGTTCGACTTGAACTGCACCGTACCGACAGCATTGTTCGGAGCGACCGTCGCGGTCAGATCAACAGCCGTGCCCGTGATGGCAGTCGCGGGAACCGAGAGTGAGGTCGTGGTCTGGACATCCACCGGAGCCGGATCCGACACCGTCACCGCCTGAGCCGACGCCGAGGAGCTGACGAAGCCTGCACCGGCAGTGAAGTCAGCCGTAACACTTTGTGCACCAGCAGTATCGAATGCATGCGACAGCGTCGCAACACCCGCGGAGACTGTCACCGGAGTGCCGATCGCAGTGCCGTTCGACTTGAACTGCACCGTACCGACAGCGTTGTTCGGAGCAACCGTCGCGGTCAGATCAACAGCCGTACCCGTGATGGCCGTCGCGGGAACCGAGAGTGACGTCGTCGTCTCCACATCCACCGGAGCCGGATCAGACACCGTCACCGTCTGAGCAGGCGCCGACGAACTCACGAACCCTGCACCGGCAGTGAAGTCAGCCGTAACACTTTGTGCACCAGCAGTATCGAATGCATGCGACAGCGTCGCAACACCTGACGCAACTGCAACCGGAGTGCCGATTGCAGTGCCGTTCGACTTGAACTGCACCGAACCCACCGCATTGTTCGGAGCCACGGTAGCGGTCAAATCAACCGCAGTACCCGTGACCGCCGTAGCCGGAACTTGAAGCGTTGTAGTCGTACTCAGCGCTGAGCTCGAGATCTCGATGGTCTGAGCTTGCGCGGTCGAACCACCAAAACCTGCAGTACCTGAGTAGACCGCAGTGATCGAGTGTGATCCCGTCGTGGTGAACGTGTGATCCAGGGTCGCCGCTCCGCCAGTCACCGCGATGGGTCCGCCGATGTCGATGCCACCGTCCTTGAACTGGACCGTTCCGCCGTTAGCTGCCGGTGAGATGTTTGCGGTCAGCGCGACCGAGGTCTGCTCGACGGCACTACTCGGGACTGTCAACGACGCAGTCGTCTGTACAACGGCAGCGGCCACGCTCACTGTGCGTGCCGGTGACGTGGATGTCAGAAACTCGAGAACACCGTCGTATACAGCGGTGATGGAGTGATCTCCCGTTGCCGTGAATGTATGTGGCAGTGTGGCAACGCCATTGACGACGGCCACCGGGGCGCCGATGTCAGTTCCGCCATCCTTGAACTGAACGGTGCCGCCTGTCGGTGCCGGGGAGACCTGCGCAACCAAATCGGTCGACTGACCGACCGTTGCAGCCGCGCCGGATGTCACTGCAGTCGCGGTCCCCGCCTGCGAGACGACGTTGACGGTGGCCAATGCCTGACCACCCGCATTCAACCCACCACCACTCGAATCGCGCGGAGAGCAGTTGTAGCGCTCCCAGTACCCCGGCCAAAGGGTCTCGTACTGCAAGAACGTGAACGCATTCTTCGGCGAATTGAACGCACCCGAATCACCGTCTGTGGCACGCAACTTCGGCTGCACCGTACTACCCGCGGCACCGGCAACCACCGTCACGTCGATCGCGGGCAACCGGAAGGTCTTCCCTGCCCCTACCTCGATTCCACCGTCACTGTTCTTGCTCGTGCTCGGGCCGTTACCGCCCTTGTTGTTCGAGTCAGCAGTCTGATTGTTCCCCGAAATACGCAGATGCGTACCCGCGCCATCCGGCGAACCGCCGTCGTTGATCCGAATCACCGACGGAGTCACACCGGACAAATTCGACGAAGTACCTGCCACGACCTGAGCATCCACCAACGACACCCCTGCAGGTATATCGAAGTCGTACTTGAGCCGCGTCCACTTACCGACACTGCGGCCTGCATGCCCACCCGTCGGCACCGACATCACGTTCGGCTGAACCCGATAGGTGAACGTCGACCCCGCCACCACCTTCTCCGGCGCAGACACCGTCACACCCGTCGAATGAAACACATCCGCGATATCAACAGCCAGATGTTCATAACCATCGCAACCCAGCTTGAACCCGATCGAGTTCTCCACCGCGGGAGATGACGTCGGAGCTGCCGAAGCAACGCCACCTGCCACCAGCACGCCACCGACCAACGCCGCCACCACGACCGCGGAACTTCTTCTCACCAACACGAACTCTCCTCAGCTAGCAACAGACGTGGATCGGGAACCGCACGGAAGGAGGTCACTCGAACAGAGCGGAAATCGGAATGGAGCTGGACGCTCGTACAGTACCCGTCAAAAGTAGTACTTGTATCAGTTATTTCAGACAAACAATCACGAATTGCCAATAGTTCAGCTAACGACCAGTCCGCGATTCCCGAAGAGCAATGCCCCCTTGCACCTATGGGCGCAAGGGGGCATCACATCATCGGAGAATCATGAACCGAACGGCAGCGACAGCGAACCGAGCGAACCGGAGCCACCACCCCCGTTACCGACGTTCACAACCGATGCAGTCGACGTGGAACCCGTGACGCCCTGGGCTCCGCTGTAGACCGCGGTGATCGAATGGTTGCCGGTCGTGGTGAAGGTGTGGCTCAACACAGCCTGCCCACCGACAACATCGACGGCCGTTCCGATCGGAGTCGTTCCATCGAAGAACTGGACGGTTCCCGACGTCGCGCCGGAAGAACTGACCACAGCCTTCAGCTGCACCGAAGTGCCGACCTTTGCCGAAGACGGAGCCGTCAACGACGTAGAGCTTTCGACATCCGACGGGGTCGGAACCGTGACATTGACGTCGACGGATTCCGCGGTGGACGACGTGAACACGCCAGAGCCACTGAATACAGCCGAGACTACAAAGGTGCCTTCTGCTCCGAACACGTGCGGTAGCTTGGCAACTCCGTCAACAACCGCGACCGGGGCACCCTGATCGACTCCACCGATCTTGAACTGAACCGTTCCGCCGGACGGCACCAGGGCGTCCGAGGGATCTTCGGACACTGTCGCGAAGAGATCAACAGGCAGTCCGACCTTGGCTTCACCCTGAACACTCAGCACCGTCTTTGTCGCCTTGTCGACCGGAGCCGGATCCGACACCGTCACCGTCTGAGCAGGCGCCGACGAACTCACAAACCCTGCACCAGCAGTGAAGTCAGCCGTAACACTCTGAGCACCAGCAACATCGAACGAATGCGACAGAGTCGCAACACCGCCACTCACCGTGACCGGGGAACCGATTGCAGTGCCGTTCGACTTGAACTGCACCGTACCGACAGCAGTATTCGGAGCCACGGTAGCGGTCAGATCAACCGCCGTACCCGTGATTGCCGTCGCCGGAACCGAGAGCGACGTCGTGGTCTCGACATCGACCGGAGCCGGATCAGAAACGGTCACCGTCTGAGCAGGCGCCGACGAACTCACAAACCCTGCACCAGCAGTGAAGTCAGCCGTAACACTCTGAGCACCAGCAACATCGAACGAATGCGAGAGCGTCGCAACACCACCAGTCACCGTGACCGGGGAACCGATTGCAGTGCCGTTCGACTTGAACTGCACCGTACCGACAGCAGTATTCGGAGTCACGGTAGCGGTCAGATCAACCGCCGTACCCGTGATTGCCGTCGCCGGAACCGAGAGCGACGTCGTGGTCTCGACATCGACCGGAGCCGGATCAGAAACGGTCACCGTCTGAGCCGACGCCGACGAACTCACAAACCCTGCACCAGCAGTGAAGTCAGCCGTAACACTCTGAGCACCAGCAGTATCGAACGCGTGCGACAGAGTCGCAACACCGCCACTCACCGTGACCGGGGAACCGATCGAAGTGCCGTTCGACTTGAACTGCACCGTACCGACAGCAGTATTCGGAGCCACGGTAGCGGTCAGATCAACCGCCGTACCCGTGATTGCCGTCGCCGGAACCGAGAGCGACGTCGTGGTCTCGACATCGACCGGAGCCGGATCAGAAACGGTCACCGTCTGAGCAGGCGCCGACGAACTCACAAACCCTGCACCAGCAGTGAAGTCAGCCGTAACACTCTGAGCACCAGCAACATCGAACGAATGCGAGAGCGTCGCAACACCACCAGTCACCGTGACCGGGGAACCGATTGCAGTGCCGTTCGACTTGAACTGCACCGTACCGACAGCAGTATTCGGAGCCACGGTAGCGGTCAGATCAACCGCCGTACCCGTGATTGCCGTCGCCGGAACCGAGAGCGACGTCGTGGTCTCGACATCGACCGGAGCCGGATCAGAAACGGTCACCGTCTGAGCCGACGCCGACGAACTCACAAACCCTGCACCAGCAGTGAAGTCAGCCGTAACACTCTGAGCACCAGCAGTATCGAACGCGTGCGACAGAGTCGCAACACCGCCACTCACCGTGACCGGAGTGCCGATTGCAGTGCCGTTCGACTTGAACTGCACCGTACCGACAGCAGTATTCGGAGCCACGGTAGCGGTCAGATCAACCGCCGTACCCGTGATTGCCGTCGCCGGAACCGAGAGCGCCGTCGTGGTCTCCACATCCACCGGAGCCGGATCAGAAACGGTCACCGTCTGAGCAGGCGCCGACGAACTCACAAACCCTGCACCAGCAGTGAAGTCAGCCGTAACACTCTGAGCACCAGCAACATCGAACGAATGCGACAGAGTCGCAACACCACCACTCACCGTGACCGGAGTGCCGATTGCAGTGCCGTTCGACTTGAACTGCACCGTACCGACAGCAGTATTCGGAGCCACGGTCGCCGTCAGATCAACCGCCGTACCCGTGATCGCAGTCGCCGGAACCGAGAGCGACGTCGTGGTCTCGACATCCACCGGAGCCGGATCAGAAACGGTCACCGTCTGAGCAGGCGCCGACGAACTCACAAACCCTGCACCAGCAGTGAAGTCAGCCGTAACACTCTGTGCACCAGCAGCATCGAACGCGTGCGACAGAGTCGCAACACCGCCACTCACCGTGACCGGGGAACCGATTGCAGTGCCGTTCGACTTGAACTGCACCGTACCCACAGCATTGTTCGGAGCAACCGTCGCGGTCAGGTCAACCGCCGTACCCGTGATTGCCGTAGCCGGAACCGAGAGTGACGTCGTGGTCTCGACATCCACCGGAGCCGAAGCAATGCTGATCGTCGCGAGTGGACCTGCACCAGCGTTGAGAGGCGTGGTGTCCTTGTTCTCGCGAGGCGAGCACCGGGTCGGAGCCCACTGTGTACCAAGGAAACTCGCCTTTGCGAGCTGAGTGCTGAAGTTTTCGCTGGCACCGAGGTTGCCGGCCGCACCCGCGGTCCTCACCTTCGGCTGGATCACTCCCGTCGCACCAGCGACCATTGTTACGTCGACTGCGGGAAGTCGGAACCACGTGTCTCCGTTGCCGTTTGTCGAGCCATCGAGGTTCTTCTTGGACTTCGGTACTCGAATTCCACCCTCCGAGTTCGTGCTCGTCGTCGGACTGTTGCCGATCACCTGGTTGTTTCCTGACAACCGCAGGATCCCGCCGCTGCCGTCGACATTGCCAGAATCGTTGACTCTGAGAACATTCGGTGCGACATTGTCGAGTCCGATGGAGGTACCTGCGACGACGGTAGCGGAAACGTACGTCGCATTGCTCGGGATGGCATAGTCGATTTTCAGACGTGACAAGTTCGTAGTAGTCGCTCCGGAGTCCTTGTCCGGATATGACGTTCCGCTCGGCTGAATTCGGTAGGTGAAAGTCTCGCCGGGCTGGACAGAAGCCGGGGCGTCGACCGTGATGAGGTTGTCGGTGACCTTGTGGACGTCTCCGATAATCGATCCGGCAACGCACGCTGTTTTGAAACCGGTGGTCGAGATAGCAGCTGACGCGGGCGTGCCGACCAGCAGCATTCCGGCGACCATGGCGGTTCCGGTTATGGGCACGGCGAATCGCCGCAACTGAGAGATTTGGGGCATGGGCACTTCCTTCGGAAGGGCAAACATGAGCAGTGGATTCGGACAAAACGTGTGCGCGCCGTCACAACATAACGAAAAAACTAGTACGTGTACTACTTTTGGCAAGACACTTGTCCAATTCACCCCGGACTCACCCTCGTATCACCAGACGCGGGATGGAAAAGCAGGGTATGGAAACTCGATTGAACGCAAAACTATCGCCAAAGCGGCCCATCGACAACGCTTTTGGTGGTCACCGCGCCAATCGGCGGGAAAAAGTTGATATTTCGTCAGTTCAGAAAAAGTTCCAAACCTACCAGTACGAAAGTACGAAAAGGGCCGCGACGGAGTCCGTCGCGGCCCTGATTGTGTTGGTTCAGCGTGTCAGCGAAGCACATCCGTGCCGACAAACGGCACCAATGCCTCGGGCACTCGCACCGAGCCGTCGGCCTGCTGATGGTTCTCGAGAATCGACACGATCCAGCGCGTCGTAGCCAAGGTGCCGTTGAGAGTGGCGGCCGTCTGCGGCTTGCCGTTCTCGTCGCGGTACCGAACTCCGAGGCGGCGGGCCTGGAACGTCGTGCAGTTGGACGTCGATGTCAGCTCGCGGTAGGTGCCCTGCGTCGGGACCCATGCCTCGCAGTCGAACTTACGCGCAGCCGAAGAACCGAGGTCTCCGCCGGCGACGTCGATCACGCGGTACGGAACGTCGATGGCCGCCAACATGTCTCGCTCCCACCCTAGGAGACGCTGGTGTTCGGCGTCGGCGTCCTCGGGACGGCAGTACGTGAACATCTCGACCTTGTCGAACTGATGGACACGGATGATGCCGCGGGTGTCCTTGCCGTAGCTTCCGGCCTCGCGGCGGAAGCACGAGGACCAACCGGCGTAGCGCTTCGGGCCTTCGTTCAGTTCGAGGATCTCGCCCGAGTGGTAGCCGGCCATGGGTACCTCGGAAGTTCCGACGAGGTACAGGTCGTCATCCTGCAAGTGGTAGATCTCGTCCGAGTGAGCACCGAGGAAGCCGGTACCGGCCATGATTTCCGGGCGTACGAGCACCGGCGGAATCATCATCGTGAATCCGTTGGCGATCGCCTTCTGCGCAGCCAACTGCAGCAGTCCGAGCTGGAGCATGGCCCCGTAGCCGGTCATGAAGTAGAAGCGCGAACCCGAAACCTTGGCGCCGCGTTCCATGTCGATCAGGCCGAGCGACTCGCCCAGCTCGAGGTGATCCTTCGGCTCGAAGTCGAACTTCGGAATCTCACCGACGTGTTCGAGAACGATGTAATCGTCCTCGCCGCCCGCCGGCGCACCTTCTTGTACGACGTTGGAAATCGCGCGGTGTGCGGCGTCGAGCGCGGCCTGCGCCTCGTGCTGCGCGGCCTCGGCTTCCTTGACCTTTGCCGCCAGTTCCTTGGAACCTTCGAGCAGTGCGGGACGCTCCTCCGGAGATGCCTGTCCGACCTTCTTGCCGAAGGCCTTCTGCTCTGCACGGAGGTTGTCTCCGGTCAGAACGGCAGCGCGTCGGGACGCGTCGGCTTCGAGCAGAGCGTCGACCAGTCCTGGATCTTCTCCACGGGTGCGCTGCGACTCGCGGACGATTTCGGGGTTCTCACGGAGAAACTTGAGGTCAATCACGACTTCGAACTTTACCCACTCACTGCAGCTCTCCGACGGTCACGTCCACGTCGGAGAGGGAGAGATCACGATTCGAGCAGACTCAGGTAGTCCTCGCGTCCGAACATCCGAGCCGCGTCGACCGCCGTCGGGTGTCCACCTTTCGGGTCGGCTCCCCCGCTCACCAGCGCTTTCACCACCGCATCCTCGCCCTTGAAGACCGCCCCGGCAAGGGGCGTCTGGTTCTTGTCGTTGGGCCGGTTGACGTCGGCGCCGCGCTCGATCAGGGCAACGACGGCGTCAGCGTGACCGTGGTACGCCGCCAACATGACGAGCGTGTCGCCACTCTCGTTGGTCAGATTGACGGGAACTCCGGCATCGACGTACGACGCCAGCCCGGCTGCATCACCGGTTCGTGCCATGTCGAAGAGCCGGCCCGCCAGCTCGACAGCCTCGGGATCGAGTGGGGTGTTTTCGCTCATGACTACAAAATACTCACAGACGCGATTGTGAGTTTTGTAGTGAAGGTTCGATATCGCCACGGCAACAGGCATGATGGAATCGATGTCCGAAGACAAGATCGAGAAGTCGCCAGATCCGGCAGATCCCCAGGGGGCGCCGGCGAAGAAAACTGTCTCCGCGAGTCGCACCCGTCGGGTCCTGGCCGCCGTCGCGGTGGGTGCGGTGGTCGCCGCGATCGCAACGATCGCGATTTCCGGTGGATTGAACAAGGACGACTCGTCCTCGGTCAGTGTCAGTGGCGGCGGTCCAGCAGCGACGGGCTCTGCTCGCGACGACGCTTTCACCGCGGCTGCGGCCGGAGACTGCCTCAACTGGACGCCTGCGACCGAGTCGGGCGGGGACCGCACGGACATGTCGAAGGTTCAGTGCGGAAGTGAGCATCGCTTCGAGGTCGCCGGTCCACTCGACCTGTCGGTGTTCCCCGGCGCCGAGTTCGGCCCCGGTTCCCGGTACCCGGGCGCCCTTCGATTCGCCGAACTCCGCGACGAGCACTGCACACCCATCGTCATGTCCTACCTCGGTTCGAAATTCGATCCCAAGGGCAAGTTCAGCGTCGGCTTGATGTTCCCGAGCGAATCGGGTTGGGCTTCGGGCGAGCGCGCACTGCGTTGCGGGTTGCAGTTCTCGACCACGACCGGCGAGCTACAACCGTTCGTTGGCCGCGTGGCGGACCAGGACCAGTCGAACGTGTGGGACGTCGGCACTTGCATCGGCATCAACCAGAACCTCCCGACCGATCCGGTCGATTGCGCGAAACCGCATGCATACGAGGTTATTTCGGTGATAGACCTCGGCACTCAATTCCCGGGCGCAATGCCGTCGGTCGAAGATCAGGACCGCTATCTCGAGGGCGTCTGCACTCAGGCGTCCAACGAGTACCTTGGTTCCGCAGACGCGCTTCGCGACAAGACGCTGACACTGTTCTGGGACAACATTTCACTGGAAAGCTGGTTGGCCGGCAGCCGCCGAGTCAATTGTTCGATCGGCAAAGAGGTCGAAACCGGCGGGTTTGCCGCGATCACCGGAAGCGCCAAGGGCGACATCCTGATCAACGGCGCCGCTCCGGTCCCGCCACCCGCTGCACCGGAAGGTCGGTCGTTGCCGACGCCGTTGCCCGGCGCAGCTCCGCCGTCGTAAGCCATGACGGTAACTATGACGCCCGACCGGTTCGAGGAACTGGTCGGCGAGGCGCTCGATCTGATTCCGCCCGAACTTGCCAAGGCAATCGACAATGTCGTGGTGCTTGTCGAAGCACGTGACGAGGAAGAGCCGGGGCTGCTCGGTTTGTATCAGGGCGTCGCTCTGACCGAGCGGGATTCTCATTACGGTGGGTACCTGCCGGACACGGTCACTATTTTCCGCGATTCGATACTCGACATCTGCGCATCCGAGGACGAGGTTGTTCACGAGGTTGCCGTGACCGTCATCCACGAGATCGCGCACTATTTCGGCATCGAAGAAGACAGATTGCACGAACTCGGCTGGGGCTGAGGGCAAAGTCGTCCGATTTCGGGGGGAACCAAAAGCGGGCGGTAGGCATCAAAGTATGTGCGGGGGGATATCGACGGCTGTGCGCACGGCCTCCCGACCACTTATCCGCCCTGGTCAGGAAGGAGTTCGGCACTATGCACGTCGACCCTCAAGCCCTAGTTGCCGCCGCAATGGAACTCGAGTCTGCGGCGACGCGATTGCGCGGAATCGCCTCTACTGCGCAGCCGACGCTACGCGTTCTCCCAGCGGGATCCGAAGAAGTGTCCGGTAGCGCGGCAAATTACTTCAACACCATTTCGGGCAGCCTTGCCTCGTCCACCGATCGGGCAATCGAGGAGCTCACCGCGGCTGCGGCAGCTCTGCGCAAGAATGCAGCTGCCTACGAGCTCGAAGACCAGCTCACCAAGTCCAGCCTGGCAGCCGCACCGATCTGATCGACAGAAATCGAACTCGGTAACTCGGCAACACAGTCACACTTCCTGGGGGAAGAACAATGGTCGGCATCACCGGCGTCATCTGGTATCCACGGGGCGCAGCACCCAACTCCGCAGCACTGGTCGCCGGAGCCGGGCCGGTCCCTCTCGGCGTGGCGGCCGGAGCCTGGTCCACCGTGTCGTCCGGACTCACCGACACAGCTGCGTCCATCTCTCGCGTGATGGCGGATCTTCGCACCGGGTGGTCCGGAGAAGCAGCGGATGCCGCATTGAGCAAATTCGCACCGTTCCAGGAATGGGCTGCAGCGGCCGCGTTGCTCGCGGGAGAAACCGCAGGTAAAGCCCAAGTACAGTCCGGTTCCTACACCTTCGCCACCCTGGCCATGCCGTCGCTGGCGGAGATCGCGGCAGTTCAAGCGGCAAAGGTCGCCGCGTACTCCATCGGCGGTGCCCTGGTCGGCGGTGCCGCCGCCGCCGAGGCTGCCGAAGAAGCTCTCAAAATTCGAGCGGCGGTGACAATGGAAACGTACGACGCCGCAACGGCCCATCTGGCCGTGCAGCAGAACTTCGACTCACCACCGTCCATCGCGGAACCCACAGCTGGGGCATCCGCTTCGGCCGAAAGCCCAGGCAGCGCCGCACGACAGTCCGTCGTGCAAGCGGCATCCACGCTCGCTGACGCAATCGCGGATCCCGTGCGCGCCGCCACCGCTGCTGTCGCATCCGTAGTTTCCAACCCGGTATTTGCCGCCGCTGCCTCACAGGCCGGTGCCGTCTCCGGTGGAGTTGCCACCGCAGCCAGCGCCACCACCACCGCAGTCACAGGCGCCACCACTGCCGCATCAGCTCTCGCGACGGCAGGAGCAGGACTCACCGGACTGGGCGGCGCGGGACTCGGCGGCGCAAGACTCGGCGCTTCCACACCATCACTGTTCGGCACCCCGTCGGCAAGCCGGGCACCGGCACAGGTCAGCGCAGCTTCCGCGACTACAGGAGCCGGAGCAATCGCGGGCTCGTCGTCGAGCAGCAGCACCGGTCGGCACGCTCTTCCTGATCCCTCCACCGGCCAGAGCGCCACACGCCAGAACCCCGTGACCTCGCCGGTTCAGGGCACCGCGGATACCGTCAAGGTGGATCCGGCCCGAACCGCAGGCGGATCTGCGCCGATCGCCGGCAGCCGTCATGCGGCCCAATCTGAAGACGAGACCGAGCACGACACACCCGATTACCTGAAGCACTTCGAGCACTTCGCCGACGGCCGAACAGTCATCCCGTCCGTGATCGGTGGCGCACTCGAAACTGCAGAGCATTGATGGTGGATCTCGGCACCTCACCTGAGGGGTGGAATTTACCTGTCGTCGCCCTGTCACAGGACGAAATCGACTATGTACGTGAGCGACTCGGACTCGATGGGCTTCCCGTGGTTCTCGGTGGCGCGACGGTTCACGGCAGTGCGAGCGCTCACCGTACGGCGATGCAGTCCGCGGCAGATTCACTCTCCGAGCGCGATCTCCTCCCCGGTGGGGAGATCCATCACGACCTCAGTGCCCGCCTGCGCGTCCTGACCCACCCCAAGTGGGAGTTGGCGCTGCGTCGGCATGTCGGCGGAAGCATTTCACGCCTCTGCGTCGCGCAGGGCGAGTTCCTTTGTGTCGAAGCAACTTCAACCGATTCTTCGTTCGCATTACGCAGTGTCACAACCGAACCAGCTGCACCCGTTGTCACCGCGCTCGGCAGCGCCGAAGCAATGCCGATTGCCGTGATCAACGCACCGACCGAGATGCTCAGCCTGGCATTCGGCGCCGGCCCGGATGCAGGCAGCGTAACCTCGGCCTTGATCAACGCCGGAATACCCGAAGACGACGCGCGCCAACTGGGTAGCGCAATCGTCTCATGCACCGCCTTCGCCGAATTGGTTGGAATACCACACAGTTTGGGAGCGACGACGCTCATGACCGGCGCAGTGACTGTGTACGACACCTTGGCCGGCCGGCTCGTGGGTTCGACTACTCGGGCTGCCGACGGCACCGAGTGGACGTCCATCAGTTCCGGAACACCCCATCGCCTCCGACAAGCCGTGAACGCTCTGGTAACGGAACTCGAGGAATCGGCGCCGGAGACTTCCGGGTAACCTCGGGGCGTCCCTTCAACGCCCGGAGCCTTACTTCAGCATGCAGTTCTCGCGTCAACCGTCGTCACCGGGCGAACAAGGCTCGGTCGCCACGATCGACCGGCCGAACGAAGAACGGGCAACAACACCGCACCGACAAGACCTGAACGGACTGCGTGGCCTCGCCATCGGTTTGGTGGTCGTATTCCACGTCTGGTTCGGACGGGTATCGGGCGGGGTGGACGTCTTCCTGGTTCTGTCCGGATACTTCTTCGTCGGCTCACTGGTTCGACGCGCCGAAGCCGGGGGTTCACTCAACCCGGTCCCGGCACTGCGGCGGGTGTTTCTGCGGCTGTTCCCCCTGATCGCGGTGGTCAGCATTTTGACCGCACTGGGGACCGCGTTGCTGCTGCCACGCACACGCTGGGCCGATCTGGGCGATCAACTGATCGCGGTGCTCGGGTTCTTCCAGAACTGGCAGCTCGCCAGCACCGCAAGCGACTACCTGGCCGCCGACGGCTCGGTCACTCCCCTGCAGCACCTGTGGTCGATGGCCGTACAAGGTCAGTTCTATCTCCTGGCCATCGCACTGGTCTCCCTGATCGCTTATGTCGCTTCACGCGTGAATCCCAACTATTTCCGCCCGTCACTCGCGGTCACCCTTCTGGTTCTGACCGCAGGATCTTTTCTCTACGCACTCGCCAAATCTTCGCGTCACCAAGCCTGGGCGTACTACGACTCCGGCGCCAGGTTGTGGGAATTGGCCCTCGGTGGTCTGCTGGCCGTTCTGATGACCAGCACACGCAGTCGGCAGATCGCATCCCTGCCGTTCTCGGTCAGAGCAACGATCGGCTGGGCGGGGCTTTCGTCGATCCTGTTGTGCGGCATAGTGCTCGACGGCGCCCAGCAGTTCCCCGGCCCGTGGGCGCTGGTGCCGGTGCTGGCCACTCTTGCGCTGATCCTGTCCGGAGTCGGCGACGACACGCCTTGGACGTCGAAGACTCTTGCCCATCCGGCACTGACGTGGCTCGGCTCGTTCGCATTCGCGCTGTATCTGATTCACTGGCCGATTCTGGTGTTTGCACTCGTCATCACCGGACGCCCCGAAGCCGGCCTGCTCGGCGGGGCACTGATCATCGCCCTCTCCGTCGCGGGGGCGCTTGCACTCCGGCGCCTGATCGAGGTTCCGGTGGAACGTGGAGGCCGCTCGCGCCGGTACACCGTCCTGGCATGCGTCGTCACCGCTGCCGTGGTCCTCGCCGCTTCGGTCGCCTGGCAGTCGTACGCGAGCAGCCAGACGACGGGCCAGCGGGCAGTCGACACCCTCGACCTCCCGACCCATCCCGGCGCACTCGCGCTCACCGACGGTGCCGAAGTACCCAAGGCGTCGATGGTTCCCTCGATCTTCGATGCGCCACTGGACCTTCCGGCCAGTACGCTCGACGGCTGTATCGCCGATTTTCTCGAGCGGGACGTCGTCCACTGCACCTACGGCGACGCCGACGCAGACAGAACCATCGCGCTCGCGGGTGGTTCGCACTCCGAGCACTGGCTCACTGCGCTCGACGAACTCGGCAAGAGTCACGGGTTCCGCGTCGACACGTATCTGAAGATGGGCTGCCCGCTCACCATCGACTCCATGCAGACGTTGTCGGACAACGACTATCCGGATTGCGTCGACTGGTCGCGTGGAGTGCTGACCGAGTTGGCCGACGCCTCACCCGATTTCGTGTTCACGACGGCAACCAGGCCGAGTTCCGACGGCCCTGGCGACGTGACGCCCGAGTCTTACGTACACGTGTGGGAGGAACTGGGGCGCGACGGTATCGACGTGCTCGCCATCCGCGATACCCCGTGGTTGCACCACGACGGCGTCGCCTACCGCGCGATCGACTGTCTGGCGACAACCACGTCACCCGATCACTGCGCGATGCCACGGTCCGAAATGCTCAGCGACGTCAATCCGGCGCCGTCGGCGATCGGCGATCTGACCAACGTCCGTCTACTCGACCTCAGCGACGGCGTCTGCGGACCGGAGTTGTGCCGCGTCGTGGAGGGAAATGTGTTGGTGTATCACGATTCCCACCACCTGACAGCCAGCTACGTGAGCACGCTGTCCGCTGAACTCGGGCGCCAACTGAGCGTCCAGACCGGTTGGTGGTGAAGCCGGCCGTCAGCCCATCACGTCGTCGGCACCGGGGATGAGTCGGTGCTCGAACGGCGGGTTGACGGTTCCCCAGCGCAGGCACTCCCAACCGCCGTCGACCGAAGGCAACAGTTCGACGGTCTCGGTGTTGGCCAAGTGGTTGTTGGCTGCGAACAGACCGGGGACACCGGCAAGCTGGGCTGCGACAAGACGGATCGCCGCACCATGACTGACCACGACGATGTCGCCGCCGTCTCGTGAGCCTTCGAGAAATTCTTCGCGCAACGAATTGACGACGGGGACGTACCGCTCCAGGACGTCGTATCCCGTTTCACCACCGGGGATGCGAGCGCCGAGGTTGCCGGTGTGCCAGTGATGGAACGTCTCCATGAACAGTCGGTGCGCGGCCTCGTCGGTACGATCTTCGAGGTCACCGGCCTGCACCTCGTGCAATCCGTCCCGCACGTCCAGAGAGACACCGGCGGCCTGCTCCACGAAACCTGCTGTCTGCCGGGCACGCAAAGCCAACGACGATACGAGTGCCAGCGGCGGCGCCGAAGCCAGGCCGATGCCCAAAGTCTCGGCCTGTGCCAACCCTTCCGGCGTGAGCTTTGCTCCGGGTAGTGCGGTGTCGAGACGTTTGGCGACATTCGCCTCCGTCTGACCGTGCCGAACGAGGATGAGCCTTCCGGTCATCGTTCTCCCCCTCCATGCTTGAGTTCGTCGATCCACCGAATCGCTTCTTCGTCCGAAGGAGGTTGTGGCCCGGTCGAATTCGCTGTCGCCCACGACCCCAGGAAGCGGACTCCGGATTTACGATGCAGCGCACGCATCGCCTCGGCCACCAGCGAGTCCTCGACGTGTCCGACGCAGTCCACGAAGAACCGGTACGTGCCCAATTCCGTTCGCATCGGCCGTGATTCGATCCGAGTCAGATCGATACCGCGAGCGGCGAATTCGGAGAGTGCACGCACCAGGGAGCCGGGAGCGTTGTCGAGGTGAAGCACCAGCGCGGTGCGATCGGCACCGGTCCGCGCCGGAACCGGGGCCGGCTTGGTGACCAACACGAAACGTGTGCGGGCGCCGCCTACATCGGCGACGTTGTCCGCCAGGCTCTCGAGTCCGAGCATCTGACCGGCCAAAGCCGTGGACACACCGGCGTCGACGGTTCCGGCCTGCACATCCAGGGCCGCACCGGCGTTGGACGAGGCCAACACCACCTCGGCCTGGGGCAGGTTCTCGGCGATCCATCCGCGGACCTGCGCGCCCGCATGCGGGTACGCGCCGATCGTTCGGACCTGATCGGCGGTGGTCCCGGCCCGAACCAGGATGGAGAAACTCACGTCCAGATCGGTTTCGGCGACGATCTGCAGCGGCGAACCGAGAGCGAGTGAATCGAGCGTCGGAGCTACGCCGCCTTCCACCGAGTTCTCGAAGGGAACCACGGCTCCGTCCACGGAACCGTCGCGAACCATGTCGAGAGTCGCCGGCGGACTGCCGGCCGGTACTCGCTCGACGGTTTCGCCGAACGCGCCCTCAGCCTCCAACTGGGCGAGAGCTATCTCCGTGAAGGTTCCCGACGGACCGAAATACGCGATTCTTGGCACGCCTAAAAGATTACGCACCGACCCACGCCGGTCACTGCAAACCCGCGGCACGCAAAGCCGTTTCCACTGCAGGCAGATCCGCGACCTCGATCGTGAGCAGCACCTCACGCATGGCCGACGCGGCTTCGGGGATCAGCGCGGCAAGTTTTTCCGGCTTCGGATCGACCATCGCGGCGCGCACGTCGTCGCCGCGCAGTGCAGCGACGGTGCCACACAGCAGGGCGATCACCTCGTCGCCGTCGGCCGCGCGGGCTACGAAACCGACGGACTCGTGCGCGAGTACCGCCAGGAAATCAGCCACTTCGGTGGGCGTAAGACCGGCGGCGAGTCCGGGGATCCGGCCACCTTCGCACAGACGCAGCGCCGCTTCGGCGGGTGTCAGATCCTCTTCGCCGCCGTCGACATACACAGCGAGCGGAGCGGGCAGGCGCAGCGCGATCGCGTCGTCGATCTGGTCGGTGGTGACGTCGACGTCGAAACGGACGGCCTCGTACGACGCTTCCGTGTCCGCACGCAGTTCTTCCGGATCGATATCGAGACGGACGACAACCCGGCCTGCTGCTTCGCCACCGATCAGAACCGACGCCGGAACAACCGGGAGAAAGAGTGCTTCGAGGAGTCCGCGCGAGTTTCTCGGGGCGGGCAGCCCGAGTGAGAGAGGAATGGCCACAGACAAACCGTAACCCCGGCGCAGGCGGCGGATTCCACGCGAGTTGCGCAAAAGTCTTGCGATTCACACCGAAGCGCCTTAGGTTAGGGTTACCTCATCATCCGATGGAGTTCGAGAGAACACCCGCCAAGGGGGCAGCATGGCAACGAAGACCAGCACCGGCCCGTCCACCGCCGAACGCGTCCGCAGCGCCTGTGTGCGCGCACAAGACGCAGTTCTCGCCATCGAAGGCAGCGATCCCACCGTCACGTCGGTGCATCACCTGCGTTCGAACGGTGACGTCGTCGTTGCAGTCCCACATGCCTCCGCTGCTGCGGCTCTGGCCTGGAACTCCGGCGGCGGCGGCCTGCCTGCCGTCCTCGAGATCACCGATCACGCACCACTGCGGCTGCGTGAGCCCGTGCGCTCCCTCGTGTGGCTTCGCGGCTCGTTGCACGCCGTGCCCGACTACGAGGCACGCGTTCTCGCCGACGACGTCGCATCCGAACATCCACACCCGGGGCTCCTCGACATCGGCCACACCTCGGTCCTCCTTCGCTTGAGCCTGGCCTCGGCTGTAGTCGCTGATTCAACGGGGGCAGAACCCGTCGCCGTGGACGAACTGCTGAACGCCAGCCCCGATCCCTTCTGGGAAATGGAGACCGCATGGCTGCAGCATCTCGACGAAGACCACCGCGACCTCGTGGACCTGCTCGTGCGCAAGCTTCCCCCGTACATGCGCACCGGACGCGTTCGCCCACTCGGCATCGACCGCTACGGACTTCGCCTGCGGGTCGAGGATCACACCGGTGACCGCGACGTGTGGATGCCGTTCGCCAACCCCGTCGACGACGCTCCCGCGCTGAGCCGCGCCATCCGCATGCTGGTCGGGTGCCCTTTCCTCAACGGCCTCCGATCAGGCGGCGCATCAAACGGCTAGCGTTGCGCGGGTGAATGCCCGCGAAACCGTCCGCACGTGGTTACGGCCGCCGACTCCCGTCCCGGCCGGCCCGGCCCTCGATCCGACCGCCAGACGCGGAGTCTGGATCGAGATCACCATCGTTCTGCTGGTCACGTTCGGACTCAGCGGATTGTCCGGGATCCTCTCGCTCGCCGAATCCCTGGCGACGCCGGTTGCGCTCTCGGATCAGACGGTTGCACTCAACCCGTCGCGGGCCGCCATCGACTGGATCGACCTGGCACGCCAATTGCTGGGCGTCGCAAAGCTTCTCGCGTGGGCAGCGCTGGGACTCTATCTACTGTGGCGTTCGGGGATCGGTCCACGTGCTGCGGGACTGACCCCCAAGCCTCGATTCGGGCGCGACATAGCACCGGGATTCGGCCTCGCCGCTGTGATCGGTCTCCCCGGTCTGCTGTTCTATCTCGTGGCTCAGGCACTGAGCATCAACCTCACCGTCCAGGCCAGTGCGCTCGACGATCACTGGTGGCGGGTGCCGATCCTCGTACTGTCCGCGATCGCGAACTCCGGTGCCGAAGAGGTGCTGGTCGTCGCCTACCTGATCACTCGCCTCCGAACGCTGGGTTGGAGCGAGAACAAATCACTGCTCGCGTCGTCACTCCTGCGCGGCAGTTACCACCTCTATCAGGGGTTCGGTGGCGGCGTCGGAAACGTGATCATGGGGCTCGTGTTCGGCCGGTACTGGCAGCGCACCGGGAAACTCTGGCCGCTGGTCATCGCCCACGCTCTCATCGACATGGTGGCGTTCATCGGTTACGCCCTCCTGCGCGATCACGTCTCCTGGCTGCCGTGACCGGTACCGTGAACTGGTGACCGGCGACTCCGAATATCCTCAGCGCCCTCCGCGGCGCCAGCCGCCAGGGCCACCTCCGCGTGGACCGATGCCTCCGAGGCAGAACCCTCCACGCCAGAATCCACCCCGTCAGGGCCCACCCCCGCAGCGGCGTCCACCGATGCCGCCGGAAGGGCCGACGGTCATTCGCCGCGACGGACGCCCGCAGCAGCAGAATCCGGCCAATCAGGCCTGGTCACAGGTCCCACCACAAGCGCCGCAGCAGCCCAGGCGTGAGGACTGGGCGCCGACCCAGCGCCCGCAACCGTTTCAGGACGACCCGCGCAGGCAGGGGCCGCCGCGTCAGGATCCGCAGCGCCAGGCGAAGTACGCGCCCGCACCGCCGCGCCGAACCCCGCCGAACGCCCCGCCGCGCCCTCCAGAACCTCCGAAGCAGCGCCGCCCCCGCAAGCGTCGTAGCTGGGGTAGACGTATCGGCATCACGTTGTTGGTCTTGCTGCTCGCGCTGGCCGGCGCGATCTACTACGTCGACAGTTCGCTCAATCGAATCGACGCGCTGCCCGACTACGCGGGACGCGTCGCCGATACTCCGGGCACGAACTGGCTGATCGTCGGGTCCGACAGTCGTGAGGGGCTCACCCCAGAGCAGGAGCAAGCCCTTGCGACGGGCGGCGACACCGGTCCCAAGCGCACTGACACGGTCATCTTGGTCCACGTCCCCAAAAGTGGGAAGACGACCATGGTCAGCATCCCTCGCGATTCGTACGTTCCGATTCCCGGCTACGGCTCCGACAAGATCAACGCCGCCTTCGCCTTCGGTGGCGCTCCATTGCTCGTGCAGACCGTCGAAGAGGCAACGGGGCTTCGCATCGACCACTACGCCGAGATCGGATTCAGCGGGTTCGCCGGCATCGTCGACGCCGTCGGTGGCGTCAACGTGTGCCTGGCACAGCCGATCGACGATCCGCTGGCCGGGATCAACCTCCCCGCCGGATGCCAGGACTTGAAGGGTTCGGACGCACTCGGGTTCGTGCGAACTCGCGCGACGGCGCTCGCCGACCTCGACCGCATGAACAACCAGCGCCAGTTCATGTCGGCGTTGCTGTCGAAGGCGACGAGTCCGACCACGTTCCTCAATCCGTTCCGGTTGTGGCCACTCGTCTCGGATACCGCCAAGTCTCTACAGGTCGACGAAGGCGATCACATCTGGAATCTGGCCTCACTCGCCTGGGCGCTTCGCGGCGGGATGACCACCACGACGGTTCCGGTCGCCGGTTTCGAGGACGTGGACGGGTCGGGCAACGTGTTGTTGTGGGACAAGGCGCGCGCTTCGCAGTTCTTCGACGCCCTGGCCAACGATCAGCAGATTCCACAGGATCTGATCACGACGGGGTAATTGCCCTGAGTTCCGGTAGTACCGCGGGAGGACAGGCCCGGCGAACAAATCGCTTTCCGGCAGGACGCGGAACGGCCCGCCGAAAAATACCGTGAAGGTATGAACACAACACACCGCCGATTCCGCACTCTCGCCGTCGTTGCCGCCGCCGTCGGAGCTGCTGCACTCGTGACGTCCTGCTCCGGAACCTTCGAGAAGTTCGACGAATCCAAGGCGTACAAGAAAACCGAAACCTTCTCTTTTGCACAAGCATCCAACGGAATCGACACACTGCCGAGTTGGGTTCCCGCCGGCGCAACGGGTATCGACGAGGTCATCCGCACCACCGGCAACGAACGCATCCTGCGAATGACTGCGAACATCGCGGAGATAGATCACAACAGCTGCATCGCACGACCCACCGTCGAAACTCGTCCCGCATCGTTGTCCGCACAGTGGTGGCCGACGGGGGTCGAGAAGGGCAGTTCTTTTCAGTGCGGCGATTGGTACGTCGGCGAAAAGGACTCGTTCGTCTACGGGTACCGACCGGAAACTGTGGGCTTCGTCATCGATCAGCTCGACAAGAAGTAGCTCCCTCTCAGCGGCGACGACCCAGTAACCTGTTGGGATGACACAGGCGAAGAACTCGAGCGAATTCACCACTCTGCTGCGTCAGCAGATCCGTAACGAGTTCACTGCATCGCAGCAGTACATCGCGGTAGCGGTGTACTTCGATGCACACGATCTTCCGCAGATGGCCGCGCGCTTCTACAGCCAGGCCACCGAGGAACGCGGTCACGCGATGATGATGATCCAGTACCTGCTCGACAACGACCTCGACGTGGACGTTCCGGGCATCGACGACGTCGTGACGAAGTTCGACAGTGTCCGGGCTCCGGTCGAGTTGGCACTCGAGCAGGAGAAGACGGTCACGGAGCAGATCACGCAGCTGGCACGCACCGCGCGCGATACCGGCGACTACCTGGGCGAGCAGTTCATGCAGTGGTTCCTCAAGGAACAGGTCGAGGAAGTGGCAAGCATGACAACACTTCTCACCATCGTCGACCGCGCCGGCGACAACCTGTTCCACCTCGAAACGTTTGTCGCACGCGAGATGAACACCCCGGCCGCTGCCGACGCAATGGCGCCGACGCCCGCCGGCGGCGGCGTCTGAGGGCCACCGGCCTACCGAGTCTCAGGCCGCTCGGCGGCGTTCAGTGATCTGAGGAAATTGTTGTACGCCTCAAGATCACTGTCGCCGTCGATCTCGGCGCGGCGGTCCAGGTCGGCATTCATCCGTTTGTCGTCGCGGTTCCAGCGCATCGCGAAGATCACGACCACCACCAGCGCGACGGGCTCTCCGTACGACCACGCGAGGGCGCCCGCCAGCTGCTGATCCTGCATCACGTCCACGCCCCACTCCGGAGGCGGATCCACGAACGTGGTCAGCAGCGGCTTTGTCGCCATCATGAGTACGACGCCGATGAACACGTGCAGCGGCATCTCCACGAACAGGTCGAAACACCGGCCGAGGTAGCTCTGTCGCACCGGCAGTGGGCCGGTGGCGAGCACCGGCATGATGAATAGCAGACCGCTGGCGAGAAAGAAGATCTCGAGAAAGACGTGTCCAGCCGGTAACGCCGAGACGGTGTCGAAGATCGGCGACAGGTAGATCCCGTAGTAGCTGAACAGAAATACCGGGATCGTGAACCCGGGGTGCAGCATCCACCGCGCCGGACGGCTGCGCAATGCCGAGAGGGCAAGCGCGAGAATGCCTTTTCCTATTCCTCGGTGCGGCGTCGAACGTAGTAGCAGCAGTCCCGGCGAGCCCAGTACCCAGAGCGGCGGGATCGCCATCGAGAGCGTCAGGTGTTGGAACATCCAGACGCTGAAGAGTTCGTAGCCGTAGCTCTCGACCTTCAGTCCGGTCACCGCGATCAGCAGCAGGCACCCACCGAGGAAACACGCTGTCCGATGCCACGGCCCTGGTCGCCCACTCGCGCGAACTCGCTGAGCGCCAGTCCAATACCAGAGTGCAAGAACAACTCCCAGGGCAGGAAGAAGCGGGAGGGATGAGGTATCCCACTCCAGCATCTGCCCGATCGACGGCGGCGGCGTGTCATTCACGAACGCTTCACCGGCGGGTCCTCCTTCGTCTCCATGCGGGTACCGTCGACTCTACACCTAACTACTATGTTGGATAGTATTTAGGAATTCGACGGAAGGTACAGGTGCACAGCAGTGTCCAGAAGCATGAAGATATCCGCCGCCCTGATCGCGGTGTTCGCGGTAGCACTGATCACGTTCATCACCGTCGATCCGATTCGGGCAGACAACGAGAACGCCGATCGGGCAGCACAATCCACCGCCGTCCTCACCGACGACGCGTACCGATTGACCTCGGCCGCCGACGGCAAGGTGAACCTGGTCGAGTTCCTCGACTTCGAATGCGAAGCCTGCCTCGCGCTGTACCCGACGATGGAGCGGATCAGAGCGGAGTACGAGGATCGAATCACGTTCGGCATCAGATACTTTCCGATTCCGAGTCACACCAACAGCACTCTCGCGGCGCAGGTCGTCGAATCCGCATCTCGCCAGGGCAAATTCGTCGAGATGTACAAGCGAATGTACGAGACGCAGTCGCAATGGGGTGAATCCGCCGAATCACAGGAGGCGCTGTTCCGTTCCTACGCACAAGATCTCGGACTTGACATGGCCCGATTCGAATCCGACCTCGGCAGCCGCGGCGTCCGCGAGCGGGTCGAGCGCGACTTCGAAGAAGGCCGACGCCTCGGCGTCCAAGGTACTCCGACGCTGTTCCTCAACGACGTGAAGCTGGACCAGATGCCGAGCTACGAGCAGTTGAAAGCCCAGATCGATTCGGCCTTGGGAGAATGATCAGGTCAGAACAGCGCAGATCCCCGCGGAGACGGCCACCGTCACGGCTGCGGCAACGGCCGTCGTGACAGCGGCCGGCGCACAGGCCGCCACCGCGCAGGTCAGTCGCCGAGGCGACGCCACGTCGCCGTCGACCAGGGAACTCAATCGCACCGCGGTCGCGCCGCCGCGATCGCTCAAGCTCCAGTCCGGCTGAGGAAGCGGCGATTTCGACACCACGGCAAGGGCGGAACGCACCGCAGCCGGGCTGGTGACGCGAGCGGCATGTCTGTCCGCCGACAGTTCGACGATCGCGCCGACGGCAGCGGGTGCCGCCGCGAACAACGGCACTCGCGGAAGAACAGCGGCCAAGACTTCGCACGCACCGACAATTCGGTGATGACCGCCGCTCAGGTGTGCACGCTCGTGCGCGAGGACAGCATCACGCTCGCCTCCACTGAGAGCGGATGACAAGCCTTGCGTCGCAACAACAAATCCAGGCTTTCCGGCGACGCTGTACGCCATAGGCAGCGGATGATCCAACCACAACACGTCGGACTCCGAGTTGTCGCGGCGCGCGACGATCGAGAGAACATCACGATGGAAATCTCGGACCCTCGCATGCTCACGTGCCTGCTTGCGGCCGGCCAGCGCGATCCGAACGGCGATCACACCCACCACAGCAACGGCTGTGCCGGTGATCAGTTCACCCACCCATGAACTCGTGCCGTGCGCGAAGGCGCTGAAACACCGAGCGATACCGTCGACCAGCCCCTCGACCGGCGCGTGGCTCGGCCACACCAGAACCAAGACCGCGGAGAGAGCGAGATACAGAGCCGACGCCATGCTGCCGAGCCACGCCGCGAGCAGCACCGCCGGTGACAACGCCGAGGAAACGGCTCGCAACACTCTCGGAACCAGGAATCCCACGAGCATCGCACCGAGAAACATCGGCAACGCCAACGTCATTGCACACCTTCCCCGGAAAGACCCCGGCGCAGGGCCTCGTTCTCGGCATCTGTCATGGTCTTGGCGAAGTGCAACAGCACGGCAGCGGAATCGGAACTGCTGTCCAACAATTCGCGCAGTGCTCTGGATGTGGCCTCTTCACGGCTGCGACTCGGCCGATAGAAGTAGGCGCGACTCTTCTTCTCACGACTCACCCAGCCCTTGTCGTAGAGATGCGTCACGACGGTCAGGATGGTGGTGTACGCAAGTTGTCGACGCTCACCCAGGGTCTCGACCAGATCCTTGACCGAGAGCGCGTCGTCGGACTGCCAGAGCACATCCATGACCTCGGCTTCGAGTCCGCCAAGCCCCTGCATTGCTCCTCCATCGCGTCGTGACAGAACTTCAGTCGCCCGTGGTCTTCTCCCCGAACGACACGCCCCGGGAATTCAGGTACGCGAGCGGATCGGTCTTCTGTCCGTCAGATTGCCACACCTCGTAGTGCAGGTGTGGTCCTGTCGATTGTCCACGATTGCCCACGGTCGCGATCAACTCACCCGCCCGCACCTTCTGACCCGCAACCACGAGCGCCTCGTTGATGTGTCCGTAGACGCCGACGGTCCCGTCGTCCTGCTGGATGCGGACCCAGAGCCCGAATCCCGCGGCGGGACCGGATTCGAGCACAACACCGTCGGTCGCCGACACGATGGGCGTTCCGATCGCGTTCGCGATGTCGAGACCGTAGTGGGTGGTTCCCCACCGTGGACCGAAGTTGGACGTCATCGTCCCGCTGACGGGGGCCATCACCTGTGGCTTTTCGGCCTCGAACGCCAGCGCCGCTCGCTCGGATTCGAGTTGTCGCGTCTTGCCGAGTTGTTCGGCTATTCCAGCAAGATCCGTCGGCCGGACAAGGTCGAGGATCTCCGGCGCCGACACCGCAGATGCATCCTCGACTGCAATCGGCGGCGGCGACGCGTGCCCGATGGAAGTGCCGGACGCGAGGATTGCACCCGTCGCCACGGAAACCGCGGCCATGCGCCCGCCGGGTCTGATCGGCTCGGATTTTCGATGTCTTCCCACTTCTCGGTCCTCGCGTCGATGACAAATGAAGGTCTACGCCGCCACCTTACAACTATGTTGCATAGTTTTTAAGACATGCACTATTGCGCATATATGCATATGTGTCTAGGCTGGCGTCGACGAAAGGACCTTCGATGTCACACGGACACGGGCACGGAATCTCCCCCGCCGAGGCTGCGACCAGCAACAGCGGCAAGCATGTCAACAAACTGTGGATCGCCGCCGGCCTCGGGTTGGTGACCTTCGTGCTGCAGGTGACGGTCGGCCTCTTCACCTCGTCACTGGCCCTGCTCTCGGACTCGGCGCACGTGTTCACAGACATCTTCGGCATCTTCATGGCGCTCGCCGCGATCCTCGTCGCACAGCGTGCCGCCCGGCGCCCCGACCGTACTTTCGGCATGTACCGCACGGAAGTGTTTGCGGCACTGGCCAATGCGATCCTGCTCTTCGCAGTCGCCGGGTGGGTGCTCTACGAGGCCGCCAGCCGCTTCACGGATCCGCCCGAGGTTCCCGGCCTTCCCGTCGCGACAGTCGCCGTCGTCGGTCTGGCGATGAACGTCATCGCCTTCCTCATGCTGCGCAGCGGCGCGAAGGAAAGCATCAACATCCGCGGCGCCTACCTCGAAGTCATGGCAGACATGGTCGGGTCCATCGGCGTCCTTGTCAGCGGCTTGGTCACGCTTGCGTTCGGTTGGCGCTACGCCGACCCCGTCATCGGCGTCGCGATCGGCCTCTTCGTCTTGCCACGTGCCTTCAACCTGGGCCGCCACGCCGTCCGCATCTTGCTCCAGCAGGCTCCCGATCGCATCGACATCACCTCGATCATCGAGAAGATCAACGCACTCCCGGGCGTCGTCGACGCGCACGATCTGCACGTCTGGACACTCACCTCGGGGATGGAAGTTGCTTCCGTTCACGTCACCGCGGTCAGTGACGCCGATCCCACAACGGTGCTCGCAGCAACCCGAACCTTGCTTGCCGAGGTATTCGAACTGGGGCACGCCACCGTACAGGTGGAACTACAGGGAAGCGACGGTAAATGCGCGGAACTCGCCTGGTGAAATGGACATTCCTAAATGAAACATTCGAATTCACCGGGCTCGATAACCTCACCGAATTCGAAGAAAAATTAGGTCTTCTTTAGTTTGGGAACGCTTACCACAATAAGGTCATACTGGGATGACAGGGCCTCTGACCTGCACTATCTTGGAATTCATGACTTCTGGGGAGACTCACATGACCAAATTCCACGCACTACTCCGAGACCAGATTCGCAACGAGTTCAACGCTTCGCATCAGTACATCGCGACAGCGGTTTACTTCGACAATGCGGATCTGCCACAGCTGGCAAAGCACTTCTACAAGCAGGCTGTGGAAGAGCGTAACCACGCCATGATGATCGTTCAGTATTTCCTCGATCGCGACATCAATGTCGAACTCACCGGCGTCGACGCCGCGAAGGCCGACTTCAAGGATGCCCGCGAGCCCATCGCTCTCGCGCTGACGCAGGAGAAGACGGTCACCGAGCAAATCGTCCAGCTCGCGAGCACTGCCCGCGAAGAAGGCGACTACCTCGGCGAGCAGTTCATGCAGTGGTTCCTCAAGGAGCAGGTCGAGGAAGTTGCAAGCATGACAACACTTCTCACCATCGCGGACCGCGCAGGCGCCAACCTGTTCGACCTCGAAGACTTCGTGTCCCGCGAGATGAGCACCGTCGGTGACACCACCGGTGCACCGAGCGCAGCCGGCGGAACCATCTAGCCTGCAGCACTCACGGATTTTGCCCTCGAGCCGAACGGTTCGCTTCCTGCCAGCAGGATCGAACTGATCAGCTCGGGGGCATCTGTCATCGGTACGTGCCCCAGGCCGGGCAGAACCATCAACTTTGCCTGCGGGAACGGCTTTTTCACGCGCTGCGCCTGATACACGGGCAGGATGAGATCGCGTCGACCCCACGCAACCGTCACCGGCACAGTGGGATCCACGATGGGCGGCAGCACGAAGTCCATCTCGAGACCGAGATCGACGAGTTCGTTCGACACGAGCGAACGGCAGTCGGCCAACGCCGCTGCATAACCGACATGACTCGGATGAGCGAAGAACGCGGCGAGCGCCGGATAGCGAATCAGCTTGTACCGCAATGCGCGTGGCAATCCGTCACCCATGAGCTTGGCCGTGCCGCGCAGTGCACGGAACGTGTTGATCGCTCGCACCTGATCGAGGTGATTGACAAAGAACCCGGCCGGCGAAAGAGCTGTCGCCGACGCGACATCTCCGCGCGCTGCCAGCGAGAGGGCAATCCAGCCGCCGAGGGAGTTTCCCGCGACGTGGGCACGCTCCCCCGCCGGCGTCACTTCCTTGACGAACTCACTGACATCGTCGATCAGCTGTCCCATGACGTCCGGACCGAGTTCGGGCAGCAGCGACTCTCCGTGACCCGGCAGGTCGACGGTGACGACGCGGCGGTACGGCGTCAGCTGGTCCAAAAGCGAATCCCACGCCTGCCGTCGATGGACGATGCCATGGACGAGCACAAGCGTGGGACCACTACCGGAGATGTCATGCGACAAGGTCATGTCACCAACATTAACCGTAACTTCGCGTAACGCCTATAGTTCGGGCGAAAAAATCAGCGCAGCGTGACCTGACGACCACGAAGTCCGTCGCGCGAGCGAAGCTCGGCCGAGGTCAGCGGAGCATCGACGGCCAGAGCCTCGGCAAGACGCTCACCGAGCTCGACGGTTGCCGCTACCCACTCGTTTGCATGCTTTTCGCGGTCGAGGTCGAAGACGGGAACCAACAGGCCGTGGGTGCGGAACGAGCCTGCGTAGCGCGAGCCCTCACCCAGATGCAGTCCACCGGTCGCGTGCACGCGCGCCAGCGCGAGCATCAGGTCGTCTTCGGTCTCGGGACGAACCCAACGCAGGTGCGCCTTCTCGCCGGCGTCGACCCACCACGCGGCAACGAGGCCGTCGCCATCGAGGCGTGCAGAGGGCATGATCGCCGAGTTGGCGTGCTGCACGGTGGCGGCAACCTCGGGATCGGTTTCGACGCCCTCGGGGATCCACCAGTTGAAGTTCTGGTGCACGGTGATGTCGAGCAGTGCCGAGGGATCGACGACAGCGGTGACTGCGGGGGTCTCGGAATCGGGGTTCGCGGCAGAAAGCGCGTCGCCGGGGGCCGCGTCCTTGATCCAGTTCACCGAAGCGGCGAGGTCTGCGCCGAGGTCGGCCGAGTGCGCCTGAACCTGGACACCGACAAATCCTGTGGCCGTCTCGCCCTCGTCGCGGACGAGTGCGGCAACAGCGCCGGGGAGGACCGTTGCCAACGTGACGGGACGGTCGGAGCCGATGACCGGCAACGGAGCCGTGGCGGACGGAACGAATTCGCGCAGCGCAACCAGATCGCACTCGGCGGCAAGGCCCTCGAACGGGCGGCTGACTACGCCGGCAGCGGCTTCACGCTCTGCTTGGCGTGCCGCCAGCTTCTCTGCGCGTGCGCTGCCCTGCTTCGGTCCACTGTTTCTTTTGCTCTTCTTGGCCACGAGGGCAAAATCTACACGCTGCCCAGCCATTGCTTCGTGCGCCCGGGATGGTTGGTGGCAACCCAACTGACCCCGAGCTCACGACACAGGTCCACATCCGCCTTGTCGTCGACGGTCCAGCAGTACGTCGCGCGACCCGCAGCAGCGGCCCGATCGACCAGATCGGGATGTTCGCGCAGAGCCTTGATCGACGGCCCGATCGCCGTAGCGCCCACAGCCGTCGACGCACCGCCGCCGAGGTACCGCGACGCGTCACCGAGCAGGACCGTCGGCAGCAGCGGTGCCGAACGACGCACTCGCCAGACCGCACTCGCCGAGAAAGACATGACCACTGCCCGCGAGTGATCGGCCGACGGCGGCGACGCGATCCCGAAGCGGTGCAGTTCCGCCAGGAGTTTGGCTTCGACCAATCCGCCGAACCTCACGGGGTGCTTGGTCTCGATGAACAGCTTCACCGGGCGCGCAAAATCCAGAGCGAGGGTGATGAGATCGGAGAGAGTCAGCAGTTCGGCCGGTTCGCTCGTCGACCCGTAGTCCAGAGCGGTCAGCGAATCGAGCGTCATCTCGCTGACGATCCCCGTCCCGCTGGAGGTGCGGTCGACCTTGCGGTCGTGAACGCAGACCAGGTGTCCGTCGCGGGTAAGCCGGACGTCGCATTCGAGCCCGTCCGCACCCTCCTCGAGGGCCAGTTCGTAGGCAGCGAGGGTGTGCTCCGGCCGCGCAGCCGACGCACCTCGGTGCGCAACGACGAGTGGACCTCGACGATCTGGGCTCACAGGGCAGCGGTCTCCTTCTCGTCCAGCACCGTCTTCTCTTCCAGCACCGTCTTCTCTTCCAGCACCGAGCGCGGCACTGGCACCCACCGGGTTTCCGATTCCGGTTCACCGCGCCAGCTCTTGCGCTCGATCCGGCGGATCACGACGAGTGTCAACGCCGCGGTGACGGCAGCGATCAGTGCGATGAAAGCGTTCAGCAGAACCCCGTCGGCCATTGCCTGAATCCCCGGGCGTGATCGCCAGTACGCGTTGACCACCAGCAGCAGAGCGCTGAATGCCCAGAAGCCCCACCAGATCTTGACCAACAGGGTTCCGCGCGGATCGCGGCGGACCAACTCGAAGAGATAAACGGCCGGCATCACCAGGTTGAGGATCGGCACAGCGCAGCCGACGACAACTTCCGACGCTGTGCGTGGATCGGATTCCCGGACACCTGCGAAGTGTTCACGACGCCGACGAAGCAGCCAGCACACAGCGGCGATTGCCGCGAAGACCGAGATCAGCAGTCCACCCAACTGAGTGAAGTACACGGCGGCGTCGGAGACCGTGAGCAGCGGCTGCGGGATCAGCCTGGTGCGGTTGCGGACCAGGATCGCGTATCTGCCCAGTTCGGCGAACACCGCCAGTCCGTAGAGGATCGTTGCGAGCGTCAGCAACGGCCCGACTCGGTCGGCCATCCGGTCCGCTCGCGAGGGCGGCACCGGTGAGGTGTCGACGACGTCCTGGAGTCCCCACTGCGGGACAGCGTCGTAGCGCGGAGTGGAGAAGCTACGACGCACTGGTGCGTCCCCCACGCCGCGGGGGTCGGACGGGGAGCGCGCGATCCAGCGGAAGCCACGGCGGTTGGGCGGTTGGTAGATCTCGGTGCGGGTGGGGATCAGCAGGACGCCGCTGCAGCGCGGGCACCACTGCGTCGGGCCGCCGACGACAGGCCAGCGTGCGGCGCACCGGGCGCAGACCTGAACGACACTCACAACTTCGATTCTGTCACGCCGTATCGGTAACGGCAGCAAATGGATTCACTCCCGATTTGTGATCGAACCTCCACCGCGTTCACCTGCATTGTTCGAATAATGTGACCTCCGCCACTTAAAAACTCGAGTTATCCACAGTTTCCACAGGTTCATCCACAGTTCTGGATGAATGAATCGGGCTTTATCCACAGGTCACGGGCAAGACCCTGAGAATTTGCTGACAGGTGTTAGCGAACGATGCACAGGCTCGAGGATGAATTTGACACCGCAGGTCAGTGAACTTTCGGGCGTCGACGTCATTTATCCCGGCAAAGTTCACAATCCATTCAGAAAATGCTCCCGAAAAGACAGAAAAGACCGGTATCCCCTTTTTATGAGAAGTCGGTTTTTGACACACCTGGAAGCATGACCGTCGATGACTTCTCCACAGCCCGAGCCAACTCTGACGTTCACCCCGAGACGGGTCACGCAGCTCGCGTTCGTGTTGATCGGATGTCAGCTCGTCATTCGCGTCTGGGTTGCCGCGAGCAATTACTTCTACTGGGACGACCTCATCCTGATGGGCCGTGGAGGACGCTTCCCACTCTTCTCGAGCGAACTCCTGCTCTACGACCACGACGGTCACTTCATGCCCGCGGCCTTCTTCTTCACCGGGTTGATCGCCCGTATCGCGCCGTACAACTGGGCGCTGTCGGCAACGCTGCTCGTCATCGGTCAGGCCGCCGCGTCGTTGGCGCTTCTGCGCACTCTTCGGTTGGTCCTCGGCCGGCGACCGGCACTGTTGATTCCGTTGATCCTGTATCTGTTCGTCCCGCTGACACTTCCGGCGTTCTCGTGGTGGGCAGCCGCGCTCAATGCATTGCCGCTCCAGATCGCGCTGGCCTGGGCATGCGGCGACGCGATCAAGCTGTACCGCACCGGGCAGGTGCGCTACGTGTTCTCGGGCACCGCGGTTTTTGTCGTCTCCTTGCTGTTCTTCGAGAAAGCAGTGCTCGTTCCGTTCGTGGCACTCGCTTTTCTGGTGCTGTACTTGCGCACACAAGGTGAAGGAACGCCGATACGAAGTGCGATCACGAAGTGCCGACTCCTGTGGACGGCCTGCGCCGCCGTGCTCGCGATCTGGATTCCGGTGTATCTGACAACTGTCGAATCTCCGATCACCGGATACGGCCGTTCGATGTCCACCGAACTGCTGCATCACGGAACGTCTTTGGGGATGCTTCCCACTCTTCTCGGCGGCCCCTGGCGCTGGGAGCGGTGGATCCCCAGCCCCGCCTGGGCCGATCCGCCGACGCTTTTGGTGGTCGCAGCCTGGGTCGCGCTGCTGACGACGGCCGTGATGACAGTGCGTGCCCGACGCGGCGCTGCCTGGATCTGGGCTGCCGCGGCGCTGTACTTCCTGGCCTCCGTGGTGGCGATGACCGCTACCCGATCCGACGCCGACACCACTTACGAGTTGGCGCAGACCTTGCGTTACTTCACGGATTCGGCGACGGTGTTCGCCCTCGCCGCCGCTCTTATTCTCGCTGCGCCTCGGCGACGTCCGGCCCGTTTGCCCATCGCAGTCGCCGCCGGCCTGTCAGTGCTCTTCGTGATCAGTTCGCTCGTCTCGACCGTCACGTTCGTCGACATCTGGCGCGAGAACCCGACCCGCGACTACCTCGCGAACGCGCGAATGTCGTTGTCACAGAATCAGGATGCTCCACTGCTCGAGCAACCCGTCGCGATCGAAGTGCTCCTTCCCGTCGCCTTTCCGAACAATTTGGCAAGCAACGTTCTCGCGCCGCTGCCTGATCGCCCCGAATTCTCTTCCAGCACTCCGATTGTGCGCACCATCGACGACAGCGGTCAGATCGTCGATGCCGAAGTGACCTGGACGAGAAGGATTCCCGAAGGAACGGCGCCGAACTGCGGCACCCGTGCCGAAGGCCCGACCGAGCTCCCCCTCGACGGCCCCTGGCCGGCTGGGAATGGACGGTTCAGCTCAATTACCTCGCCAGCGCCGACGGAACGATCGATGTTGCGTTGGAGTCCGGCGACGCAGTATCCGTACCCGTCACCCAAGGTTTGCACTCGGTGTTCGTGCGCCTGGTCGGCCACGGAAACAGTGTGAAGATCACGCCGACAACACCGGGACCGACCCTGTGTTTCGGCGCCGGACAAGTCGGTGCCGTCGTCCCGACCTCCGCAAAATAGTGGCAGAGTGGAAGTCATGGAGCTGCGTATATTCACCGAACCCCAGCAGGGCGCTACCTACGAACAACTACTGACTGTTGCCCAGACCGCCGAAAAACTTGGCTACGGCGCATTTTTCCGCTCGGACCACTATCTCGCCATGAATTCCGACGGCCTTCCCGGACCCACCGACGCATGGATCACGCTCGCCGGAATCGCCCGCGAAACATCCACCATCCGCCTCGGCACTCTGGTGACGTCGGCTACGTTCCGTCACGCCGGACCGCTGGCCATCTCGGTCGCACAGGTCGATCAGATGAGTGGTGGCCGCGTAGACCTCGGCATCGGTGCCGGCTGGTACGAGGAAGAGCACCAGGCGTACGGCATCCCGTTTCCGGCGCTCAAGGATCGCTTCGAATTGCTCGAGGAAACTCTCGACGTCGTGACCGGTCTGTGGCGTACGACGGTCGGCGACACGTTCGACTACGACGGTAAGCACGTGCAGATCAAGAACTCTCCCGCGCTTCCCAAACCGCACCAGGTCGACGGTCCGCCGATCCTGATCGGTGGCACGGGCAAGAAGAAGACTCCAGCGCTCGCCGCTCGGTTCGCAAACGAGTTCAACATCCCGTTCAAGTCCCTCGAGGAAACGAAGGACATCTTTGCGCGGGTTCGTCAGGCTTGCGTCGAGCACGAGCGCGATCCGAACGAATTGGTGTACTCCAACGCTCTCGTCCTGTGCTGCGGCCGCGACGAGGCGGAGATCAAGAAGCGCGCCGAGGCTATCGGACGCGACGTCGACGAGCTACGTGAGAACGGTCTGGCCGGAACACCTTCGGAGCTGGTCGACAAGATCGGCACTTTCGCCGACGCCGGTTCACAGCGCGTGTATCTGCAGACTCTCGATCTCGCCGATCTGGATCATCTCGAACTCGTCGCAAGCGAGGTCATGCCCCAACTGCAGTAAAGAATGGGCCGGGATCTACAGCGCGTTCGCGTCGAGGAACGCGCGTAGGTCTCGGTCCCACTGGGCCGAGCGGGAACGGTCGAGAAAGACGCGCACCAGCATGAAAGCGATGACCAGCAACGACATCACGCTGAACCAGGTGAAAACCCCGGTCACCACGGCTGCGACGTCGGCAGCGCTCTGAGTGATCGGAGCTACGGTCTTGTCGCCCTGATCATTGACGTAGATGGGGACCTCGGTGCCCGCGGGCGTCGCCGAGTCGACAGTGACATCACCCGTATGAACCTGGCCGTTCCAGTTCCACTGCGCGCTGGCCATTTCGGTGGTCGGCGCAATGTAATCGGCTGTCGAGGCGGTGGTCTGCGTCGAATCTGCTGTCGTCGTCGCCGAAATACTGTGTAATTCGGCGGATTGTTTGGCGATCAGTGCGTTCTGGCTCGAAGCAGTCGCAGCCCCTGCCCATACCGCGAGAGGCAGCAGAAGAATCGCGAAAATGATCAGACCGAAGGACATGAACCCTTCGATCCGATCACTGCGGCGAACCATCGGATCGTGGCCTACATGAATTGTGCGTCGGAGCAGCGACGCAGTTCCTCGCGTACTACCTGACATTGTGAGCTCAGTTCTCTCGACGACACACTCTTACATCGAGATTCCCTTTGTTTCGATCTAGTTGCAAGTGTTAACGAGCTGAATCACATGTGTCCTCCAACACCTGTCCAGTTATTCGCTCGGCGGAAGGATGTCCGTCTGCGCCGGAACCTGATCCTGACGGAGCAATCCGACCGGGCAACTGACGCCCGTGGCATGCACCGGGCAGTAACCGCCGGGATTCTTCGCCAGATACTGCTGGTGGTAATCCTCCGCGTAGAAGAAGTCGCGCAGCGGACCGATTTCGGTGGTGATCGCTCCATATCCGGCTTCGGCAAGCCGTTCACCGAAAGCGACGGCCGACGCATGAGCGATTTCTTCCTGCTCCGCGGACGTCGTGAAGATCGCCGAACGGTACTGCGAGCCCTGGTCGTTACCCTGACGCATCCCCTGCGTCGGATCGTGGTTCTCCCAGAAGTGCGCCAGGATCTGCTCGTAGGAGATCACTGCGGGATCGAAGACCACCAGCACGACTTCGGTGTGACCCGTACGTCCGGAGCACGTCTCTTCGTACGTCGGGTTGGGCGTGAAGCCGCCCGCATAACCCGCAGCGGTCGTGTACACGCCGGGAAGCTGCCAGAACTCCTTCTCGGCGCCCCAGAAACAACCCATCCCTACGACGACGGTCTGCAGTTCGGCCGGAAACGGCGGCGTCAACGGATGCCCGTTGACGTAGTGCGCGGTCGGAACCGGCATTTTCTGCTCTCGGCCCGGGAGTGCGTCCTCAGGCGCGATCAGCGTGGATTTTGCGGACGCTCGTCCCAGAATGTCGTCGTACCAGCTCATGCTTCGATGCTACGCGCGAGCGACTGTTTCGCCACGCCGTGATCGCGCGGGCGCCGGGCAGCTCCACCCACCGGTAGCCGATTTCTGCTACCGCGGCCGTGGCCAGAAGGAAGAGCGCAAACGCCAGCGTCGGTCCGACGTACAAAACAGTGTTCTCGACGACGCGGTACAGGATCAGGGTGTGCACGAGATAGATGACGTAACTACGCGTCGAGAGCCACTTCACGACCGGCCAGCGCGTCGGGACGCCGTCGTAGCGGCCGATGAGAACTACCGCTGCGGCGACTACCGAAATGGTCCACAGATAGTGCTCACCGGCCCAGTAGACGCGGAACTGGGTCGCCACGATGATGACGTGCATCTGGACGAGGACGGCCGCGATCAGCCAGCGGCCGGGAGCGAGCTTCGCCCACGCGAGGTACATGATCTGGCCGAGGAAGACGGCCGGCAGCGTCGCGGCGATCTTGGACAGCATCGGCACGGTGTACGGCAGCGGCGCGTAGACGTTGTAGAGCAGCACCAGCGAGCACAGCGCACCACCGGCGAGCGGCATGACGATCGGTCGCAGCCGCAGTATCGGGCGAGCCGCTACGCATGCGAGATAAAAGAGGAATTGGACGGTGAGTGTCCAGGTCACTCCCAGAACTGCCACCTCGGGCTTGAGAAAGAATCCGCCGAGAAAAAAGCTCATCAACGCTTCGGTATCGGAAATACCTTCCTGACCGCTGAACATTCCGTTGATTCCGAGGCGGACCAGAAGAATGGCAATCGCGGTCGCCACCCAGAATGCGGGCAGCAGTCGACTGAATCGGTTGGTCAAGAACTTTCCGGGGCCGTCGCGAATCGCGGATCGCGTCACCAGAGCGCCGGTAAGCATCATGAATACTGCGACGCCGACAAAAGAGAGGTGCTGGTTGAGTTCGGCAGGCTCGATCAAAACGCCGTAGACGACGTCGATCACCCACCAACCCGAGCCGAGATCGTCGATGACGTAGAAAGAGATGTGGGAGTAGATCACGGCGGCAACCGCCAGGGCTCGCAGCAGGTCAGCGCCCGGAAGATTCACCCGAGGCGCGGCCGCCTCTGGTGATTCCGGGAGGAAAACTGGTGCGGGCATCGCGCAAGTTTAAGGTTCCGTTCACCTTTACGACGAATTTGCGCATATTAGCTTACCCTTAGATCGGGGCAAGTTCGGTTTCCCAAACTTTATTCTTTGGTGATTACTACCTGAGCCGGACTGTTGCGGACGGTGTACGAATGTTATTGGGTGGAAACCCGAAGAATGATTTGCACATACGCGAGTGACGTCACGCCGTGACCGGTGATCGACGCACTCTAAAGCACCAGGGCTCACCAGCCCGCAAAGAAGGGACCCTCGTGTCTGTTTACACGCTGCCGGAACTCCCCTACGACTACGCAGCCCTCGAGCCGCACATCTCGGGCAAGATCATGGAGCTGCATCACGACAAGCACCACGCGGCTTACGTTGCCGGTGCCAACGCTGCACTCGAGAAGCTGGCCGAGGCTCGTGAGAACGACACCATCGCAGCGCAGGCCAACCTGCTCGAGAAGAACCTGGCGTTCCACCTCGGTGGCCACACCAACCACACCGTTTTCTGGAACAACCTCAGCGCTGACGGTGGCGACAAGCCCGAAGGTGAACTCGCCGCAGCGATCGACGACAACTTCGGTTCGTTCGATCTCTTCCGCGCTCACTTCTCCGCGAACGCCAACGCCATCCAGGGCTCCGGCTGGTCCATCCTCGCGTGGGACTCGATCGGACAGCGTCTGATCATCGTCCAGCTCTACGATCAGCAGGGCAACATCTCCATCGGCCTCACGCCGCTGCTGCTCCTCGACATGTGGGAGCACGCTTTCTACCTCGACTACCAGAACGTCAAGGGCGACTACGTCAAGGCATTCTGGAACATCGTCAACTGGAACGACGTTTCGGCTCGCTTCGACCGTGCACGTACCCAGACCGCAGGTCTGATCGTCTAGTCACGCTCTTCTTGCGAACGGCGGCGCCTCACCAGGGGCGCCGCCGTTCGTGTCAGCAGAGCACCACCGAGCAGGACCGTCGTGGCTCCGAAGACCAATGCCAGTGTGCGAGTTCCGGAGTCACCGCTGCTCGCGGTGGTCTGATTCACGGCCACCGGATCCGACAGCACCGAGGTCAGCTGAACCTGCTGCGGGGTGGTCATCGCGGGAATACCGGATTTTGCGCCGTCGAGGCCCGTGACCAGTGACTTGGCGATTCCTTGCAGCGTCGTGAATCCCTGGGTGATCTGATCGGTCACGTCACCGAGCATCTGCGGCGCCTGATCAGCGATGGGAATGAGGCCGTCGTTCAATTGTCCGGCAGCACTGCTCAGTTGATCGCTCGCGCCTTGCAGCTGCCCGACAGCGGTGCGGACTAGATCACCGAGCTCCGTATCGGGCCCGACCGAGCCACCCAACAGCGCCGGGACGGTGCCCAATTGCGCATTCAGCGCACCGAGATCCGAACTCACACCGGCCAGTTGCGCTGTCACGTCAGGCGGGATCGGAAGGCCGTTCAGCGCAGTCTGCAGCGTGTCGATTCGTGTCTTCAGTTCCGCGGTCGAGGAAGACGCCTCCCCCAGCGTCAGGCCCAGTGAGTCCGCGCGCGTGGCCAGCTCTTCCGCCGACCCCGACGCCTGATCGACAACACCGGACACCTGATCCGCGACGCTCATCAGCTCCAACGCCCCGGACCGTGCGGTCTCGAGGTACGGCAGCAGAGTGCCTGCGCCTGCTTTCACCTGATCGATGGACTTTCCGGCCTCGTTGGTTCCGGCGACCAGAATCTGTGCGGT
Organism: Rhodococcus sp. NJ-530; assembly: GCF_003860625.1. NCBI lineage: Bacteria > Bacillati > Actinomycetota > Actinomycetes > Mycobacteriales > Nocardiaceae > Rhodococcus > Rhodococcus sp. NJ-530. The sequence continues at coordinate 171,189 of NZ_CP034152.1, read as the reverse complement.
GGTGAGGTTTTGATCGATCGAGCGTCTGGCGGCCGACGTCTGAGCCAGCAGGCCCTTGATGCCGTCCGCGCCGACCTGCGCCGACACGGCCCGAGTCAACTCGGCCGCCTTCTCCGAATCCGAGCCCTTCACCTCGAGGTCGACGCTCGCCTGCCGTGGATCCATGCCGAACATCGACGCGACGGTTTCGCTGAAGTCCTCCGGCACGGTCAACGTCGCGAAGTAGTTCCCGCCGGGGTTGTCGACCACCTGGAAGTCGAAGTCTTCGTTCTTGCCCAACGTGTCCACCAGCGTGTCGCCGGCCCGAAGTTCCTTGCCGTCGAGCGTGGTTCCCGCGTCGGCGTTCACGATCGCGACGGTGTTCGAGGTGTCGGCACCGCCCGCGAAGATCACGAACCCGATCCCCGCCACCGCAGCCGCGACGATCGCGGCCACACCACCGACTGCCAGCCGTCGACCGAGTCGTGACGGCCGGCGATGGGAGTTTTCTGTGGTGTTCTCGGCGCTCATGGGCGAGACGATAAAGCAACAACTTGTAGAAACACTGAGAGCCCTAGTCTGCGGGCGTGGCCGGCTTCTCAGACTCCTCGGGTTCCTCCTTCGGCATGTCCCGAGGCCCACTGATCAGGATGTCGGCCCAGCGCGTGGCTGGGTCGATGTCGAGCAGGACGGCCTTCACCAACAACGAGAGCGGGATCGCCAGCAGCGCTCCGAGCGCCCCGAGAACCCACGACCAGAAGACAAGTGAGAGGAACGTCATCGTCACCGACAGTCCGACGGCGTCGCCGACGAACTTGGGTTGGATGATGGACTGGATCACGAAGTTGATGACGGAGTAGACGACGATCACCCACAGCATCAGCCACGGCCCGCCCTGCAACAGTCCCAGGAGCGCCGGTGGAATCACGCCGATGACGAACCCGATGTTGGGGATGTAGTTGGTGATGAAGGACAGCAACGCCCACAGGACGGGCAGCTGAATGCCCATGAGCCACAGCGCGCCACCGTCGAGTACCGCCACGATGAGGCCGAAGACCGTCGAGACCACCAGGTATTTGCGAGTTCCGGCGGCAAAGGTGGAGAGCGCGTAGGAGATTTCGGGACGTTGCTCGGACAGCACATGCAACCGCGAGCGGATGCTCATGCCGTCGAAGGCCATGAACAGCAACAACGCGAGAATGAACACCAGATCCGACAGGATGCCGAGCAGGCCCTCCAGCCCGCTTTCGAGTACGCCCACAACCTTCGTGAGATCGACACTGCTGAGCGTGCTTTGGATCTGTTCGGTACTCACTCCGAAGTCGGCCAACTTGTCGCGGCCCTCGTTGAGGAGGTTGGTCATCTCCTCGGAGTACTGCGGCAGGATCGTCGCCAACTGAGCCGTCGACACGATCAACGACGCCGCCAACCCGAGCAGGATCAAGTACACGGTGACCAGTGAGCCGAGCATCCCGACCCACTTGGGCCACCCTCGGCGCTGTGACCAATCCTGAATGGGCTGAACGGCAATCGTCAGCACCAGGGCCAGGAATACCGGTCCGAGGATGCCGCCGAACACCTTCATTCCGCCGACGGCGACCACGGTGGCGGCAATACCGAGCAGGACGATCAAACCGCGCGGGATCGACCAGTTCTCGCTACCGGACAGCGTGGGGATCGGAGTGGGAGCCTCGACGGCCGGCTTTCCCTTCTTAGAGAACACCGGCTTCCTTTGCCCGGCTCCTGATCTGGAATGCTCCCACGATCATGAAGAGGCCGAACAGGATTGCGTACCAACCCAACAACCAGATGAGGCTGATGATGCCTTCGCCGGGCGCGATGAGAAGAATGATGCCGAAGATGACAGCAAGCACCGATGCGGCGAGCAACCATCCCCAACTGGATCCGGGCAGCGCCTTCATCTTGAAGGCGCCGACAATTCCGAAGATTCCGAACATGATGGCGTAGAAGGCAATTATGTACAGCAGCACCAGCGCAGTGATGCCCGGCCAGACCAGCGCGACGATGCCGGCTCCGACCGAGACGACGCCCGTGAACACCCACCAACCCCACGAGCTCAGATGCTCGCGGTCCCGGATGGCGCGAACTATCGTGATCAAACCGTCGGCGATGGAGTAGATACCGAACAGGAAAACCAAGGCCACCACGGTAATTCCCGGCCACACGAGCGCGATGATTCCGAAGATCACGCCGAAGATTCCGCGGATCAGGATCATCCACCAGATCTCTTTGCCGTACTGCACGAACGGATTCTGCGTGACCATCAGTAGCCTCCGAAACAAGCGGGTGTCTCTGACCGATTCAACAGCTCTTCAAACAGGGCAGTACCGACAGATCGTATGACTCTTGTGACCTTTCCGCCCATCGAAACGCGCGGCTGATACCGAGTTGTGCTCTTCGGGTACGAAGCGAGGGGACTTTCAGCCTGCTTCTCGAATACTTGCTTCTCGAATACCGGGCGCAGTCCACGATCCCGACAGCACTGCAGCCTTCGGCCAGTACAGGCGCAGAAAGACGTTGAAGTCGCCGGACGGAGCCGGCAGCCAGTTCCGCTCCTTCTCACCACCAGGGGATTCGTGCTGAAGATAGATGTCGAGGGAACCGTCGTCGGCAAACACCAGATCGCTTCGATCGCCAATCGCGTATCGGTCGATCGGGTTGTCCACGAAGAACTGCCGCTCGTTCATCATCGTGAGCGACCAGAAGCCCTCGACCGGTGGCAGCTCGTCCTTCTCGAAGTGCAGGACGTACTTCTTCGCCCCGGTCAGCGGCTTCCCGTCGACGTCCGTCGTGGCATGCGGGTACACGGCATCAGCGTCGAGATTGGCCCCGAAACCGAGCCAGACGATCAGAGCCCGCTGAGCGTAATGGGTTCCGTAGTGTCCCAAGCCGCGGTGCATCGTCCAGCCGTTCTTCGGACTGCCCTCGGCCTCTTCGGCGATCTCGCTCAGCACGTCCATACCGGTTCGCGCAGCTCTATCGAGGGCATCACGTACCTCCTGCGGACGCGACCTCCAGGGCAAGGAGGAGCCGATTCCTATGTCGGACAGTTGTTTCATCATCTCGGTGTCCTCCGGACGCGGAGGATTGTCGTCGAGAAGTGCGTCGAGTCTGGTGAAGAATGCCTCGCCGTCCATGGCGGCCACCTGGTCCACCGGCGGCGTCCGCGTGTCGACGGCAGGGTTCACCGGCATTTCACCAGGCGTGTAGTCCTGCGGGTCACCCGTCCACTCCGACAGAGGAGTGAGTCGCGTCCGGTCCTGCAGGCTGTGCACTTCTGCCAGGTCTGTTCCCCCCGACGTCGCGTAGCGGGCGACTATCCAGTTCATCGCCGTCGGAGACCGCAGCAGCGTCAAACCCTTGGGCACGTTGCCTTTCCAATTCGGCCCGGCCACCAGGTACGGTCCCCCGGTCCGCCCGACTGTCCGAGATCCCGGAACCGTGAACACGTCGCTCCACGCGTCGAGGATGGGGACCAGCCAGTACCGCGTGCCGAAGTCCGGCAGTGAGAGCACCTGCGGTTCCGTCGAGACGTCCAGCCACCCCGACGAGTAGAGAGTGTCCGCGTTGGGTGAGACGACATCGGTGAAGGTCGCATCCGGCGTCGTACGCGCGTAGGCGAACTGGTTGAGCGGGGCTTTCATCGCCACCGGCGTAGGCACCGCCGTCATGACGTCCCGCGATACCGCAGCAATCAACAGGGGATATCCGAAGATCCACGCCTGCGTTGCCAGGTCTTCCAGCCGAGAACGGTTCTTCGACAGAGTCATGCCTGCGCATACCACCGCCCTCACCAGCGCAAACCTGGCTGGCACTCTCCCTCTCTTGTGTGCCAGTACCGAATGGGTGCATATTTCGATTACCCAACGAGGTGTGCCGGACCGACGCATGCGCGTCTGCCCGAGATTTGCCCCAGCACCGAGGGAGGAACAGAAATGAACAGAAACGAAGCAATAGGCATTTCTCCGTTCCAAGCCGCTGGGTCTTTGCAGGGGTTCGTCATTTCCGGTCGTTGGCCGGACACCACCCAGGAGTGGGCGCAGCTTCTCGCATTGGCTGTCCGCGTGGCCTCGATGCCAGGTTTGTTGCCGACCACGACGGTCTTCGGGGTCCGTGAAGACGTTCCCGAAGATCCGCAGCCGGGCACCGTCGGTCTGGTGGTTGCCGAAGGTCCGGTACTCGGCGATTTCGCCTTGACACCCGGCCGTTTCTCCGACCATCAGCCACCGGCGCTGATCATGCTGCACCCACCGTCGGAAACCACGCCCAGCCTGCCGGAATGCGAGGGCAGCGCGTCGGGGTGCGTACTGCTGCCAGGCCTTCCCTATCTGGGTTTGGAGCATCGTGCGGCGTGGGTCGAGGCTGAGCCGGACGGCACAGTCGTCTCCATGATCAGTCGTGTCGGCATCGATCCGATCAGCGATCCCGACACCGCTGTTTTGGCCATGCTCCTCGCCTCGTGACGGCCCCGGTAAGCGATAAGTTCGGACTCCCAAACTTGCTGTGCGCTTTGCCAATTCGTTTCAGGCGCGCTAACGTGGGCAGCAACGAAGGGGAGTAGCCCCCAATCGCCCGTGTCGACATACTGGTTCGACGCGCTCCGTCTGGTGCGGATCGCGAAGCACCCGGCCTGGCGAACCGAAGGTCCTGTGGCCTCGGTGGGCGAGACCTTCGGCCGGACAAGCGCACCCACTGCGCCTGCCCAGGCCGGAGGCTCGCATTTTTCCTCCGACCTACACCGACCGGAGGAGTAAATCTTGCTTGCCGCAATACTTTTGAGTTTCGGCGTCATTTTTGTCGCAGAACTCGGTGACAAGTCCCAACTGATGGCAATGACGTTTGCCTTGCGCTATCGCTGGTGGGTCGTCCTCGGCGGAATCACCGTCGCCACCACCCTTGTTCACCTCGTCTCGGTCGCCGTCGGCCACTACCTGGGCGTCGCCCTCCCCACCGCGGCGATTTCCATCGTCGGCGGTATCGCTTTCCTGATCTTCGGCCTCTGGACCTTGCGCGGTGACGATCTCACCGACGACGAGCAGAACAAGGCCGGTCGCGTCACGCGATCCGCCTTCATCGCCGTCGCCTCGGCCTTCTTCCTGGCAGAACTCGGCGACAAGACCATGCTCGCCACCATCACCCTTGCGACTGACAACGACTGGATCGGCGTCTGGATCGGGTCGACGGTAGGCATGGTGGCGGCCGACGCTCTCGCCATCATCGTCGGCTCGGTGCTGGGCAAGCACCTTCCGGACGGATTCATCAAGATCGGCGCCGCGGTGCTGTTCTTCGTCTTCGGTGTCTGGCTGCTGCTCGAGGGCATCTTCCCCGACTCGTCGGCCGGCATCATCGGCGGTGGCGTTGTCCTGGCAGTGTCCGTACTGGGTGCGCTGGCACGGATGATCTGGAAGCGCTCCCGTGCGACCGACTCCGATACACACCTCGTCGACGACAATCGGACGCCGATCGACTGACGCTCAACGAATAACGTCGCCGGCGCCCCAAATTGCGACCGGGACATGACCTTCCGCCACTCCGCTCGGTCCGAGTAGCTGCCCGAACCGCTTCATCGGGTACAGCGAGACACGTCGATCGAGGATCCGCACACTACCGATTCGGCGGAGTCGATCCTCGACGACAAGACTCTGCGCGAGGCTGCTCAGCCACACGCTGATCAACATGTTCGCTGTTCCGGTAGTCGCCACCAACAATCTGATCTCCGGCCAACTCGACACAAGATTGCCGAGTTCGTCGGTGGAACCGTCCACAGCGACATCGAAGATCACTTCGAACGGTGAACCGACAGCCTGTTGCGAGACATCGCAGCGGAAAATCAACTGTCGCGATGCAGTCAGCTGGGCCAAGCGCCGTCGAATCGCAGTCTCGTTCGTTCCACAAATCGCGGCGAGACGCGCATAGCTGGCACGTCCGTCACGGCCGAGCGCCTCCAACAGGGCACCGTCGGACTCGCGGAACTCTGTCGGATCTGCCGGCACCGCAGCGCCCTTTGTCGATGCCGTTGCCAGCTGAGCCCGACCCGCTTGCCCCAGAGCGCCCGGCTCCCAGCTGAACCCGTCCCGGTACACCTTCACCCCGACCCGGCTTCTGATCGACAGAATTCCAGGATCGGCGGCAAGGTGCTCACACACCAGGGCGTCCAGACTCTTGTGGTCGGCGGCCACGACTCCGACGAAATATTCGTACTCGCCTTCCGTCCTGGCCAACAGATAGGCACAGGAGAGTTGACGTAACAGCTCCCCCACGTCGGCAACGGAATCCTGTGTGGTCCTGATCAGGAGATAGCCGAATATGTGGGTTCGACCGATTGCGACCGCGTTGACCCACGAATGACCGTTCGAGACGAGGCGACGCCACCGGCGGGCGATCGTCGTCGAATCCATGTCGAGCACTGACGACAACTGCGTCCACGACGCGCGGGGGTTGAGCTGAAGTGCATTGATGATCTCCAGATCAGATTCCGCGATGACAAATGCGTCGGATTCCGGCTTCATCGGCCCAGTATTGCCGGATTACTGCATTCTGGTCGGTGATCCCTGCCTGTTTGCCAAAGATATGTGAATCACTTCACAGGTTCACCACTTGGAGGCCCAGTGCTTCGCTCCACCAAAGTCACGGTCGCGTTGCTGTTCGTCGCGTACGCGATCGACTACATAGATCGGCTGGCGATCAACCTCGCTCTCCCCTTGCTCGGTGAGGAGTTCGATCTCGACTACTCCCAGCGTGGATTGATCATCTCCACGTTCTTCATTGCATACACGCTGGCCCAACTGCCTGGTGGACTGCTCGCCGATCGATACGGCGCAGTCCGGATGGCTCTGATCGGGTTGGTGGCGTGGAGTGTCTTCACCGGCCTCACTGCCCTTGCCTGGTCGTTCGGGACGCTTCTGGTTGTTCGCTTTCTCTTCGGTCTCGCGCAGGGCGTGTTTCCGGCAGCTGCAGTAAAGCTCGTTGCCGAGCGGAGCATCCCGGAGCAACGTGCCACTGCCACAGGATGGATGAACAGTTCCAACGCCGTCGGTACGCTTCTTGCCATCGTTGTTGCGGCAGCACTTCTCCCGTTGATCGGCTGGCGTGGAATGTTTCTGGCCGTCGCGGCGCTCGGCGTACTCTCGCTCGTCAGCATCAAGTTGTGGCTCCCGCCGGCACTTCCGGCGGAGAACGACCACGGTCCGGATTCCTCCTGGGACAACATGCGCACCGTACTTCGCTCCCGCGCGATGTGGCTCTTCGCCTTGATGTTCTTCGGATACGACTTCGTGATCTGGGGGATGTCGTCGTGGGTTCCGTCGTACCTCCATGACGAACGTGGAATCGCCCTCTCGAGCGCAAGCCTCCTTCTGATTCCGGCTACCGTGGTGGCCGCCGTGACCACCGTCATCGGCGGGCGAATCTCCGATCGGCTGGCTGGCAACAGTCGTGTCGTCGTGGTGCCGTCCATGCTCGCGTGCATCGTGATGCTCGTTTCGATTCCTTTCGTCTCCAACACGGCCTTGTTCGTCGTTCTCGTCACCCTCGGATCTGCCGCTGCCTCTTTCGCTTTCATGCCGTGTTTTGCACTTCCGCTTCGTAGCCTGCCTTCGTCGGTGGTCGGAGCAGCCTCGTCGATGATCATTTTCGGCGGCATGGTCGCCGGAATAGTCGCGCCGTTGGTATTCGGATTCATCGTGGACCACCTCTCCTGGTCAGCGGCGTTCGTATCTCTCGCGCTCGGGCCTGTCGTGGCGATCGTCGCGGTCATGGCAGCACCACAAACCCGGGAAAAGATGCTGAACCTGGTGCAACTGAAAACCGCCAACTGAAAGAAGATCAACCATGAATCAACTGCTTTCGAATCTCGAGTTCGGAGACCCGTCGCGGTTGCGAACCGTCGAGCCGCACTGGTTCGAGCTCTACCGGGACCTACACGCACACCCCGAGTTGTCCGGCGACGAAACTCGCACCGCCGCAATTGTTGCCGAGGAACTTCGGCGAATCGGTGGCTGGGACGTCACGGTCGGGGTCGGCGGTACGGGTGTCGTCGGTGTTCTCGAAGGGAGCAGCGGTCCGGTGATCCTGCTACGCGCCGACATGGACGCGTTGCCGGTGGCAGAAGACACCGGGCTGTCCTACGCCTCCAGAACTGATGGAGTCATGCATGCGTGTGGCCACGATGTCCACGTAACCGCGCTACTTGCCACGTGCGCAGCACTTTCCGCGGATCCGACATCGATCACCGGGACTGTTGTCGCGGTCTTCCAGCCTGCTGAGGAGACCGGCTCCGGCGCTCGTGCGATGGTCGACGACGGAATCTTCGACCGCTTCCCACGACCGGACCTCTGCCTGGGACAGCACGTGGGCCCGACTCCTGCGGGGATGTTGGTCAGCAAACCCGACATCTTGATGGCAGCATCCGACACGATACGAGTGGTCTTTCACGGCCGTGGTGGACACGCGTCCTCACCGTACGCATGCATCGACCCTTTGTTGATGGCAGCGTCTTTCGCGCTGCGCATTCAAAGTCTGGTGGCTCATGAAGCGGCAACCCCGACAGCACCTGTGCTCACGGTGGGAGCCTTGCACGCCGGCACAGCTGCGAACATCATTGCCGACGACGCCGAACTGCTACTCAGCCTGCGAACTTTCAGTGCGTCGTCGCGAGATCACATGCTCGAATCGGTGGGCAGGATCGCTCGCGCAGAAGCTGACGGGGCAGGCGCCGCCGACGCGCCGGACGTTCATGCGTACAACGGCTTTCCGGCCACGGTCAACACTCCGGACGCCACGTCCACGGTGATGTCCGACCTGCGACAGGCCGGCTTGGGACTGCATACTCTGTCACAACCACTTTCGGGTAGCGAGGACTTCGGCATCTTCGGCACCGCCGCCCAATGCCCCTCCGTATTCTGGCATTTCGGCGGAACGGCACTTCACAGTTTCGACGGAACCGCCCTTGCCGCGCTCGCTGAGGGACGGATACCACCCGGCACGCCGTCGAATCATTCACCGCGCTTCGCCCCAGATCCCGCCGCGGCCCTACCCGAAGGTGTTACAGCCATGACCGCGGCCGCGCTGGGAGCCCTTGCGCGGAGCGCGTGATTCCCACACAGACTTACCCAGGGAGATAACGTCATGTCAGACGAACTGCACTACCTCAGCGCCACCGAAGCCATTGCTCACTTTCGCGCGCGGGAATTGTCTCCGGTCGAACTGCTACAGGCAATCATCGACCGAACTCAGAAGTTCGAACCTCACATCAATGCCTTCACCGAAGAGATGTTCGACGAGGCACTCACCGGCGCTCGGGAAGCGGAGAGCCGATATCTCGGCCACGGACCCGATCCGCGGCCGCTCGAGGGAATTCCGGTAGCTGCCAAGGAAAAACACGCTATTGCCGGAAAGTCTCTGACCGAAGGTTCGCTGGCGGGGCGCGGCAACATCGCCCGCGAGAACGCACCCGTGATCGACCGAGTTCTGGCAGCAGGCGGCCTGATTCACGCACGCACGACGACACCGGAATTCTGCGTCGCGGCGTTCACACACTCTCCTTTGTGGGGCGTGACCCGCAATCCCTGGAACCTCGATTACAGCCCCGGCGGTTCATCCGGAGGTGCGGGCGCCGCACTCGCCGCCGGAACTACCACTCTGGCAACAGCATCCGACATCGGCGGGTCGACACGAGGCCCGGCAGGCTTTACCGGCACCGTCGGCCTCAAGGCATCGTACGGGCGTATCGCCGGGGTCGCCCCGCTGTCCATGGATTCCTACCGTGGCGACGGTCCGATGGCCCGAACTGTTGACGACGCAATTCTCTTGGCCAACGTTCTGATCGGGCCGGACCCGCGTGACCATTCTTCCCTGAGGCCGGCGATCACACTGCCCCGCGATTACCCGTCGGTCGAGGGAATGCGAATTGCCCTGTGCCTGCGGCTCGGTGACTTCCCCATCGAGCCTGACATCGAGGCGAACACCCGTGCTCTCGCACAGTCGTTGGTCGATGCCGGCGCGATCGTCGAGGAGATCGAGTTGCCGTGGACTCGTGATTCGATGGCAGCAGCGGTGAAAGTCCATTTCGGAACGATCATGGGTGCATCCGTCGCGGAAGTTGCTCGCGTCCACGGTGATCTTCTTGCCGACTACACGCTCGACAACGTCGCGATCACGTCGAAGGGCGCTGCGGAAATGTCATTTCTGGACGGCCTTCGCAAGGAAACCCAAATGCAACGAGAGCTCGCCGAGGCGATGGCTCCCTTCGATGCGCTGATCTGCCCGACTTCGGGCACCATCGCCTTCCCGGCAGGCGAGTCTTTGCTCGACGGCCTCACTGTGGCGGGTCAGCACGTGAATACCACCGCCGAAGCACTTCTCACATTGCCGTTCAACGTCGCCAATCGGTGCCCCGTATTGGCGGTGCCGAGTGGACACGCACACAACGGCGTTCCCACGGGCGTCCAGATCGTCGGCCATACGTACGACGAACCGACCGTGTTCCGGATCGGCAAAGCACTGGAGAAGATCCTCCCGTGGGCATACACCGACCAGCATCAACCGAAGCTGAATGTGGTGGCGCCGGCTTCCTCGTGATCGCTGAGGAGATCAGAGCTTGGCCCTGATCTCCTCAGCGATCGGCTGGAACTGCTCGAGGAATGTCAGGGCCCAACCGAAGGACGCGACGCCCTCGTAGTCGAACGAGTACACCTGATCATTCTTGACGGCGCGCAGACGCTGGAAGATGGTGTCGTTCGCCAACTTCTCGTTGATGGGGCCCTTGCCACTGTTGGTGATGATGACGTCGGCCTCGTCGAGTAGCTCCAACTGCTCCTTCGGGAACCACTCGTTGCTGCCGGCGGGAATTGCGAGCGAACGGTCGTTGAACTGGAACCCGGCCTCGCTGATGACCGTCGTCTGATACTTGGTCGGCGAGTACAGCGAGAAACCACTCTCATCGAAGTACGTGGTGTAGACGACCTTCACCTTGCTCAGCACATCAGCGTTGTCGCTGCGGAACTTGGCGATCCGCGCCTCGTACCGATCTGCCAACTCTTGAACCTTCGCGCTCTGGTTCAGCGCGTCCGCGACTCCGAAGGCGCGCTCCTTCCATGCGTACTGCCCGTCCTCGGCAAAAACCGCGGTCGGTGCGATCGACCGGATCTGCTCGTAAAGATCCGGGTTGTTCTCCGACAGCAGGTTGGTCATCACGATCAGGTCGGGAGACAAAGCCGCTATCGCCTCGGCGTTGGGCTCGTACCAGCGTCCCACCTTCGGGAGAGACCGCAGAGCGGACGCATAGGGTTCCGGGACGCCGTCGGCGTTCTCGTAGTCGACCGGCAATCCGACCGGTGTGAACCCGGCGTCGAACATCGCGGGGCCCGTGTAGTAATCGGCGCTGACCACCCGTTGCGGGTTGGTGGGCACTTCCACCTGCCCCAGAGCCGTGTTGATGGTGCGCATCGAACCCTCGGCCGATTCACCGGAGCTGGTTCCGCAGGCCGTGAGCAATCCGATCCCCGCCAAGGCACCGGCTCCGAGGAAACCGCGTCGGGTAAGTGCTGCGGTGATGCGAGCGAATTCGGCATCGGTGTCAGCGCTGGGCAATAGAAGTGATGTCATGAAAGTGCCTCCAAAGCGCCGGTTTCGAGTTCGTTGAGCCAATTGATTGCAGTGCCGTAGTCGGTGACCTGAGTGCTGATTCCGAATACCCGGCCCGAAGCTGCTGCCGGAATGCGGCTCCACAGCGGGCTGGCGAAGACGGATTTCATTCCTGCAGAATCAGTTCCGTTCGGCTGCTTCGGGTAGATGACGACGGTGACGTCCCGCAGCATTTCGAGTTGTTCGAGCGGGAAGGCTTCGAAGCCGGTGGCTGGGCGCAGGTCCGGGATGAATTCGCCGCGGGTCACGTTCAGGTCGGCGAGCATCGCGCCGGTCACTCCGGTTGGATACAAGATGGAGAAGTGCCCTTCCGAACCACCGATAGCAACCTGGGCCCACCGATTCTCGCCAAGCTGCGCGGCGTATTCGGTGCGGATTCGCTCTTGCATCGCCTGATACTTCTCGCGATTCGACGTCAATGCCGAACCCTTGTTGACCGCGTCTGCGACACCCTCGGCGACAGCGCGCCAATCCGATCGGTTCGTGCCCGAATACACCGCTGTCGGAGCAATTTTCGAGAGCTCGCGGAACATGTCCTCGTCGATCTCGTACGCATCGCCGACGATGAGATCAGGCGCGGCAGCCACGACGGCTTCGCGGTTGACCTCGAGGAAAACCCCCACCGTGGACAAGCCGTCGATGAACTTCTGCTGTGTCGGGGTGAACTGGTCGATGTACGCGCTGTAGTCGAGCGTCGCGACGGGTCGGGCGCCGACGGCTTGCAACTGCCACGGGGTGTTGTATGAGACGGCGACGATGCGCTGCGGATCGACGGGAACATCCACGGATCCGTAGTGCGTCTGCACAGTACGAGTTGCGCCGTCCGCACCGTCCCCGCCCTCCCCACTACTGCATCCGACGAGAGCAAGTGTGGACAGCGCGGCGGCACTTCCGCCGAGAAAGCCGCGTCGAGTCAGGGCAGCGGTGATGCGAGCGAACTCTGCATCGGTATCTGGAGTCGGTAACAGGAGCGATGTCATGGGTTTCCTGACGGTTATCCGAATTAGGGCTACCTAAAATTACTCTCACCTGCGCCGTTACGGTGAAGCCTCTTGGCCAAGACATATCTCTTTCGCGCCAAGCCTCCAATCGTTGAACTGGTATTACCACTTGACCTCTTACCGAGAAGCGGGTTACGGTCGGTACATGTTTCAACCCGTTGCACGTACCTCGGCCTCCGGCGCAGTCTTCGACCAGATTTCGGTGAAAGTGCTGGCCGGAGAGCTGGCTGCGGGTGAGGCACTACCCAGCGAGCGCAAGCTCGCCGAGGCATTCGGCGTCTCGCGGCCCGCAGTCCGCGAGGCAATTCAGAAGCTCGCCCAGGCCGGACTCGTCGAGGTCCGCCAGGGCGAGTCCACGTCGGTGCGCGATTTTCGACGCCAGGCCGGACCCGAACTTCTCCCCCAGCTGCTGGTGCGCGACGGCGTCCCCGACCTGAGCGTGGTGCGCAGCGTCCTGGAAACTCGCGAGTTGATGGGACCGCAGATCGCTGTGCTGGCCGCCCGTCGCATCTCCGCGGAATCCGCCCGAGAACTCGACACGGCCGTTGATCAACTAGGCGCCACCGAAGATCCAGTGGAGTTGCAAGACCGCGCTCTGGCGTTCTGGGACGTCGTCGTCGACAGCGCAGATTCCATTGCCTTCCGTTTGATCTTCAACAGCCTTCGGGCTGCATACGAGCCGGCTATGACTGCACTTGCATCCGTCATGGTCGCCGAAGTCGGCCAGACCGACCTGTATCGAAAACTGGCCTCCGCCATCACTTCACACGACGAGCCAACTGCCGAGGCGTCAGCCGCACAGCTCCTTCACACCGGCACGACGGCAATCGGCAACGCTCTCACCTTCCTGGAAGGACTGAAACCATGAGCAAGCCTCTTACTCTCGCCGATGCGGCACGGACGTTCCGCAAGTCACCGACGCCGTGGATGATCGGCACCATGCTGCTGGCCGCCGCGGCGGCGCGCATCGCAGTGGGCAACTGGCAGATCACCGACGCCCTCGTTCCGCTCGTGATGCTTGCCGCATTCCCCTTCGTGGAGTGGATCATTCACGTCTTCGTTCTTCATTGGAAGCCACGAACCATTGCCGGCGTCACACTCGATTCACGGCTGGCGCGCAGCCATCGGGAACACCACTTTGCGCCGCGAACCGTCTCACTCATCTTCATCCCGTGGCAGACGCTCCTGATCGTGATTCCCGTTCTGACAGCCGTCGCCCTCCTGGCATTTCCCCGCGTCGAACTCGGTCTGACGTTCCTGACCTGCATTTCCGTGCTCGGCCTCGGTTACGAGTGGACACATTTCCTCATCCACAGTGACTACAAGCCGAAAACTGCTCTCTACCGGTCAGTTTGGCGCAACCACCGCAACCACCACTTCAAGAACGAGCACTACTGGTTCACCGTCACCACCGCGGGAACTGCCGATCGAGTACTGGGCACGTACCCCGATCCCAAATCCGTCGAGACCTCCCCGACAGCCAAGAACCTGCACGGCGCAGCGTCCAAGCTGTGAAGGAAGACCGATTCCTGGCCCCCAGCTGGCAATGAACTTGAACTTGCCTGTGTATCAGCAATTTTCGTTGAAACTCGTCAGAACCGTGCTTAGTGTCGATGGAGTCAGAAGTTCGAAAAACGCTGTAACCGAAGGACACAACACATGTTCAACGATGTATTCAACAACGTCATCCACCCGATGGTCACGAACTTCCAGCAGTTGGGCCCCCAGCAGTTCATTCCGCAGCAGTTCATCCCACAGGGAGTGTTCCAGCAGGCGCCGCAGGCAGCAGAGCAGGCAGTGACGATCTTCAGTAGCTGATACCGCAATCCACAGATAGCGCCACTCAGGGGTCGTCCGTCCAATATGCTGGACGGACGACCTGAGTGCCTCCGCCTGACAAGGATCCCCATGACCGCGAACACCCCCATCCACGCTTTCACCGACGACGCCCTGGGCGACCTCGACGCCACCGGCGTCGCCGCCCGGATCGAATCAGGCGAGGTGACCGCACGGGAAGTCATGGAGGCATCAATCGCCCGCGCCGAGGCAGTGCAGGGGCAATTGAACGGTCTGGCCTGCACTGATTTCGATCGTGCCCTCGCCAGGAGCAACCGGCCCGCCAAGGGCGTCTTTGCCGGTGTCCCCACCGCGATCAAGGACAACACCGACAGCGCCGGCCTTCCCACCCAGCAGGGCAGTACCGCCTTCACCGCGATCCCCGCCAAAACCGACAGCGATTTCGCGAAGCAGTTCCTCTCCACCGGGGCCATTTCGATCGGCAAGACCCGACTGCCCGAGTTCGGATTCAGTGCGTCCACCGAATACATGACGGAAGAACCCGTGCACAACCCGTGGAATCCGGCGTACTCGTCGGGCGCTTCCTCGGGAGGCGCAGCCGCGCTTGTTGCTGCCGGCGTACTCCCGATCGCGCACGCCAACGACGGCGGTGGATCGATTCGCATTCCCGCCGCTGCCTGCGGACTCGTCGGACTCAAACCCACTCGCGGACGCACCATCGCCGATCCGGCCGACAAGTCGATGCCGATCCGGTTGATCGCCCAGGGCGCCGTTACTCGCACTGTTCGCGACACTGCACGATGGATGTCTGCGGCTGAGAACTACTACCGCAATCCGCGACTCGCACCGGTTCGCTTGATCGAAGGACCCAGCTCAACCCGCCTGCGCGTCGGCGTGATCGCCGATTCCGTCACCGTCACCAAGACGGACGACGAGACGCGCAAGTCCGTCGAAGCTACGGCCGAACTCCTTGCAAGCCTTGGCCATCATGTCGAGGACGCGGCACTGCCCGTCGGCCCCGAATTCATCGACGACTTCAGCATTTACTGGGGCTTTCTGTCGTTTGCCATCTCCACCGGTGGCAAACAAATGCTCGGACCCGACTTCGACAAGTCCGGCACCGACAATCTCACCAAGGGCCTCTACACGCTGTACCGGAAGAACCTGGTGAAGACGCCGCGCGTGCTCTATCGTCTGCGACGGCTCCAGCAGCAATACAGCGCCATGTTCTTGAAGTACGACGTCGTGCTCTCGCCGGCCCTGGGGCACACCACCCCCGAGCTGGGATACCTCTCTCCCGCTCAGCCTTTCGAGGAGCTTTTCGACAAGTTGATCGCGTACACGTCGTTCACACCGCTCAACAACATTTCCGGTGGTCCCGCGATTTCGCTACCGATGCATCAGACCAGCAACGGTTTGCCGTTGGCTTCGCATTTCTCCGCCGATCTCGGCGACGAGCGCACACTCCTCGAATTGGCCTTCGAACTGGAAGAGGCTCAGCCCTGGAGAAGAATCCAGGACTGAGCCCCACCCGATAAATACCCTCAGTCTCGCGGTAATCCGAGCATGCGCTCACCGATCACGTTGAGCTGCACCTCGGTTGTGCCACCGTAGATGGTGGTGGCACGACCCGAAATGAGTTGCTCCATCGCCTTGTCGCTTGGCTGACCTGGGATGCTGACCGCTCCGGCAGCACCCAGTTCGGCGACGACGAACTCGGCGATCGACTGGCTGATCTTCATCGCCAACAGCTTGCCGACGCTCGACGTCGTACTCACGTCGATTCCCGAAAGTTGCTTGAGCACAACGCGGGAACCGATGAGATCGATCGCCTGACTCTCCGCAACCAGCTCGCCGACACAGTAGCGTCCGATCGGGCTCAGGTCTGCCGACTTCGCGAACTTCAGCAGATCGGAGTCCGAGGCGTACGCCTCCATCTTCTGGCTGAGCGCGACGCGCTCGCCGGCCAGCGTCGTCCGGGCGACGTTCCACCCGTCGTTGACCTCACCGACCACGTTCTCGTCGGGGATGAACACGTCGTCGAGGAACACCTCGTTGAACAACGCCGAGCCCGTCATCTCACGCAGCGGGCGGACGGTGATGCCCGGTGTCGACATATCGAGCACGAAGTAGGTGATGCCCTGATGCTTCGGCTTGGTGGCGTCCGTGCGGGCGATCAGCATTGCCCAGTCGGAGAACTGCGCAACCGTGGTCCAGATCTTCTGACCGGTGATCTTCCAACCGCCGTCGACCTTTTCGGCCTTCGTGGACAATGACGCAAGGTCGGAACCAGCACCGGGCTCGCTGAAGAGCTGGCACCACACCAGCTCACCCTGCAGGGTAGGCACGGCCAGCTCTTGCTTCTGCTTGTCCGAACCATGTGCCACGACGGCCTGCACTGCCCACGTTCCCATCAGAAGCTGCGGCATCGAGATACCGGCAGCCTTGATTTCCTGGGAGATGACGATCTGCTCGAGCGGAGCGGCGCCGCGCCCGTACGGCTTCGGCAGGTGAGGCTGAACCCAGCCGCCGTCGCCGAGCGCGATCAGCTGGTCGTCCTCGTCGAGCTCGACCAACTTGGCAAGCTCGGCCGCGATGCCGCCGCGGATCTCCTCTGCCTCCGGCGGCAGTTCGAGAACCGAAGCCCGGCTGACACCGTCAAGTGCTTGCTGCGCAACATGATTGGCTCGATCCTCGCGGGTGCCGAGAATGCCGCGGATCGAGAGCGCGCGGCGGTAGTACAGGTGTGCGTCGTGCTCCCACGTGAATCCGATTCCGCCGTGAACCTGCACGCAGTCCTGCGCTACCTGCACTGCGGCGTCCGGCACGATGACTGCTGCGATGTCGGCGGCAAAATCTGCCGTGTCGTCGCCCTTGTCCAATGCACTTGCCGCATCCCACACAACGGCGCGTGCCTGCTCGAGCGCAATGCCCATCTGCGCGCACTTGTGCTTGACGCCCTGGAACTGACCGATGGGTCGCCCGAACTGCACGCGCGTCTTGGCATACTCCGATGCAGTGGAGACGCACCAGGACATGACACCGACGTCTTCGGCACCGAGAACGACTGCGGCAATGGACCGTACCCGCGCCTCGGTGAGACCGTCGAGTATCCGTTCGGCGCTGATCTGAGCATTGTCAGCTTCGATCCGCGCACTACCGCGCAGCACGTCGATGCTGTCCTGAACGGTGATCGCGACTGCGCTGCTCTCGAGCACCGCGTAGCGAACGCCCTCGGGCAACTGGATCGGAACCAGCAGTACGTCGGCGTGCTCACCACCGAGCACACCGTCGAGTGCGCCCGTGATCTTGTACCCACCGTCCGACGACTCGGCCGCCAACGGTGCACCCAAGGCGACTGCTGCCGTACGACTTCCGTCGATCAGACCGGGCAGGAACTCGGGTCCCGCCTTGGAATCGGCGGCGCCGAGAACGGCGCTTGCCAATACCGTCGGAACGAACGGGCCGGGAGAGACTGTGCGGCCCAATGCTTCCAGTGCCACCGCCAAGGTCAGCAGGCCGGCGCCGTGGCCACCCTGCTCTTCCGGAACCGCGAGCCCGAGAAGGTCCTGCCCGACGAGCGCCGTCCAGAACTGGGGGAACTTGTCCTCGGTCCGCGACTCCACGGCCGCGCGCACCTGCTCGGTGGTGATGGTGCGCTCGGCGAAGGAGCGCACCGAATCTGCAAGCGCGGTGTGCTCCTCACTCAGCCCGAGACCGAGTTCGTATGCGTTGCGTGCCATGCGCTTACAGTCGTTCTGCGAGGTCAGCGGTGGTCCAGGGACCCTCGCTCTCGATGGTGTTCACACCGTGCCAGCCGGCGAGTTCCGTGATGGCCCCACCCTGAACGGCATACACCTTGCCGGTGAGCTTGCAGTCCGCCGCCGCGAGATAAGCCACGAGCGGCGAGATGTTTGACGGCGCAAACGCATCGAACTCACCCTCGGGGACCTCGGCCGCGAAGAGCGCACCCATACCGGGTGTCGCCAGCGTCAGTCGAGTACGCGCGATCGGCGCAATTGCGTTGACGCGCACGCCGTATCGATCGAGCTCGTCAGCGGCCACCAAAGTCAGAGCTGCGATGCCCGCCTTGGCGGCACCGTAGTTGCCCTGGCCCGCATTGGGCATGAAGGTACCCGAAGCCGAAGCAGTGTTGATGACCGAAGCGTTGACGGTCTCGCCTGCCTTGCTCTGGTCCTTCCAGTATGCGGCAGCGTGGTGCAGTGTCGCGGCATGCCCTTTGAGGTGCACGGCAATGACTGCGTCCCACTGGCTCTCGTCCATACCCGCGATGAAGGCGTCACGAAGAATGCCGGCGTTGTTGACCAGGACGTCGAGTCGGCCGAACTCACTGACGGCCTGCTTGACGAGGCCCTCGGCACCGTCCCAGGTGGCGATGTTGTCGGTGTTGGCAACGGCCTTGCCGCCTGCGGCAACGATCTCGTCGACTACCTGCTGCGCGGGGCCGGCATCTGCACCGGAACCGTCGTTTGCGCCGCCGAGGTCGTTGACCACGACGCTCGCACCCTCACGAGCGAAGAGCAGCGCATGCTCACGGCCGATGCCGCGTCCTGCTCCGGTGATGATCGCTACGCGACCGTCGAGACTTCCCATCAGTTCAGATTCCCATCAGTTCAGTTGTCGGACATGAAGACTCATTTGTCGGCGATGACCGCGAGGCCGTCCTTGATGACCAGGTCACCGACCGCGCTGGTTTCGTACGAGTACGACGTGGCTCCGTCTGCCGAACCCGACTTGTAGAACACCGTCTCGATGCCCTGGGTCGGGAGCACAGGCTTCGCGAATCGCACTGCGAGACGGCGCAACCGCTCGGTCTCGCCGCCTGCCAGTTCGGTCAGGGCTCCCCACGACGTGAACGCCATCGTGCACAGTCCGTGGTTGATGATTCCGGGGAGCCCGGACATCCGAGCGATCTCCTCGTCAAGGTGGATCGGCATCGGATCGCCGGAAGCCGGTGAGTACCGGAACGTCTGGTCCTCGTCGATGTGCTGATTCACCACCGCTGCGGGACTACCAGCGCGAAGAGCGTCGTCGAATCGGTGTTCGGGAGCCTTCTCGCCCAGTCCGGGGCCCGCGTCGACCTTGCGGAAGAACGCTGTCATCCATTGCTCGTTGACCAATTCACCCTTGTCGGTTTTGGTTTCGACGTAGATGACGACGGTGGACCCGTTGTCCCGGCCCTCGAATCCGATGGGCTTGGCGCGAGCGACCAGATGGTCGCCAGGGTAGATCGGACGGTGGAACAGGAAGTCCTGCTCACCGTGAACGAGCTTCATCAGCAGTTCGACCGGCGCCACCGACAGCGCAGCGGGTGCCATCGACATGAAGACGGGTACCACCGCGAAGACCGGCGGAGCGATCTCGCCTTTCAGGTGTCGCTCGATGGGGTCGTTTGTGGCAGCGGCATATTCGGCGATGCGCTCGGCTGTCACCTCGAAGTGCTCCGGATCGGTCCATACGTCCAGCCCGGACGTATCGAATTCGACCGCGTTGGTCTTCGGTGTCGTCATCGAGCCGTTACCCGACCAGCTCGGCGAACTTGGCCAGCGAGGCCTCGAGATCAGCCTTGGCGTTCTTGGCAACTGCCTTGCCGATCGGCCCGACGATCATGGTGCCCTTGAAGCTGGCGTCGACGGTTGCCTTCGAACCCGCACCGTCGGCCTCGACCGAGAGGATGAATTCGACGGTGACGCCGGCCATTCCGGTACCGGCAATCTTGACCATCTTCGGAACCTCGACCTCTTCGACGGTCCACTCGATCTTGTTGGCCATACCCATCACGGAGACGACCTCGGTGAACTTGGCGCCCAACGCGACCTCGGTGGGGAGTTCACTCTTCCAGCCCTGGTGAATGGTGAGCCACTCTTCCCAGCGAGACAGATCGGAGAGCGCATCCCAGGTCTTCTCGGGGGATGCGGGCAGTACGGCGGAGACGGAAACGGAAGCCATGATGAAACTCCTAGTGGGTAGCTGGCGGGTTGAGGGTGTGATT
The DNA here is from genome assembly GCF_003860625.1 of Rhodococcus sp. NJ-530. Taxonomy (NCBI): domain Bacteria; kingdom Bacillati; phylum Actinomycetota; class Actinomycetes; order Mycobacteriales; family Nocardiaceae; genus Rhodococcus; species Rhodococcus sp. NJ-530. The sequence goes on along the minus strand of NZ_CP034152.1, from coordinate 150,735 downwards.
CAGCGTGCGTAGGGCTTGTATGCGGTCACGACAACTGCACCGCCGAGTCCGATGTTGTGCTGGAGGGCGACCTTCGCGCCGTCGACCTGACGCTTGTCCGCGGTTCCGCGGAGCTGCCAGGTGAGTTCGGCGCACTGCGCGAGGCCTGTTGCTCCGAGGGGGTGGCCCTTCGAGATAAGGCCGCCGGACGGGTTGACCACCCAGCGTCCGCCGTAGGTGGTGTCGTCGGCGTCGACGAGCTTGCCGCCGTCACCTTCGGCGCACAGTCCGAGCGCCTCGTAGGTCAGCAACTCGTTGGTGGAGAAGCAGTCGTGGAGTTCGATGACGTCGACGTCGTCGGCGGTGATCCCGGCCTGGGCGTATACCTTCTCGGCGGCCTTGCGGGTCATGTCTGCGCCGACGAGGCTGATGGCGCTCTTGTCCTCGAAAGTGCTGTTCATGTCGGTGACCATGGCCTGCCCGACGATCTCGATCGCCTGAGCAGCGAGCCCGTGCTTTTCGACGAATGCTTCGCTGGCGATGATCGCCGCGCCGGATCCGTCCGAGGTGGGCGAGCACTGGAGCTTGGTGAGCGGCCCGTGAATCTGGCGCGCTTCGAGGATCTGCTCGAGGGTGTACTCGTCCTGGAACTGGGCGTACGGGTTATTCAGCGAGTGCTTGTGGTTCTTGACGGCGATCTTCGCGAACTGCTCGGCAGTGGTTCCGAAGCGTTCCATGTGCTCGACGCCCGCGGCGCCGAACATGTACGGAGCGGGCGGCATCGCGAACTCCTGCAGCTCGGCGAGAGCGAGGAGGTGCCGCATGAGGGGCTGTTCTCGGTCGTCGTAGGTGGATCCGAGGGACCCGGACTGCATCTTCTCGAAGCCCAGCGCGAGTGCGCAGTCGGCCTGACCACTCTTGACCGCCTGCGTGGCGAGGTAGAGCGCGGTCGATCCCGTCGAACAGTTGTTGTTGACGTTGACGATGGGGATACCCGTCAGACCGAGCTCGTAGACAGCGCGCTGACCTGCGGTGGACTCGCCGTAGACGTAGCCGACGTATGCCTGCTCGACCTCGGTGTAGTCGATACCCGCGTCTTCGAGCGCCTTGGTACCCGACTCGCGTGCCATGTCGGGGTAGTCCCACTCGCGGGCTCCCGGCTTCTCGAACTTCGTCATGCCGACGCCGACGACAAAAACCCTGTTACTCATTGCCACTCCTGAAGAGAACGGTATCTGTGTGTGACACGCTGTCCCACCAAAGTATGTGAGACATCTTGTCCAGTCAATGGCGGGGTGAGTATCGTTCGATTTATGACAAAAACAGCCGAGTCGGCGCAGCCCGACGGGCGCAGCACTCGCTGGAACGATCACAAGGAGCAGCGCAAAGCGCGGATCCTCGACGCAGCACTCGATGCAGTCAACGAAGGTGGCGCCGACGTCGGCGTCCAGCAGATCGCCGAGCGCGCCGACGTCCCCCGTTCCGTTGTCTACCGGATCTTCAAGGATCGAGCCGACCTCGACGAGCAGCTGCGAGTCCGCATCCTCGAGATGATGATGACCGACCTGACCCCCACCCTCACGCCACAAGGCACCGTCGGCGAGGCCATCTCACGGGCCGTCGAGACCTACCTCCAGTGGATTGTGAAATATCCACGACTGCACCACTTTTTAGGCAAGGGCTCGCCGAGTACGCGGGCCACCGGTTCGAAAGTGGTGACCGGAACCAAGACGGCAATCGCCGTCCAATTGGGAAATTTGTTGGGCACGATCCTCACCAGCCGTGGCAAACCGTCGAAGATGGCTGAGCCCTTGGCTTTCGGCGTCATCGGATTGGTCGACGTCAGCGTCAACCGTTGGCTCAGCCAGCCGGGTTCCGATGTGACCAGCGCAGAATTGGCCGAGTTCCTCGAACGCTCCATCTGGCAGGTTCTCGACGGCAACCTCCGGAGCATCGGCGTCGACATAACGCTGTCGACGCCGATCGCCGACCTGTGACAGTCACCGAACTACCCTGGACACTCGGCGGACGTGGACTTCAACTGGTCCAGGTTCCATCACTCGCCCTCCACGCACTTGGTGAAGACAACGCCACTCTTGCAATGGAACTCGCACCCGACCTCCTGACCCCGTATCTCCTCGGCGAAGAATGCCAGGGCTTGTGGCGCTACCGTAGCAAGCAGATAGCAGAGAATCCCCTCGACAGCTCGTGGATCACCCGCATCGCAGTCGATGCCCGCACCTCGACGCCGGTGGGGTTGGCCGGATTCCACGGTCGCCCCGATGCGCGCGGGATGGTGGAGGTCGGATATCGCATCGACCCGGCGTTCCGGCGCCAGGGCTACGCTCGGGCCGCCCTCGAGATACTTCTCGACGTCGCAAGTCGCGAATCCGAAGTACACACCGTTCGAGCGACCATCAGTCCGGACAACATCGCATCACGAAATCTGATCAGCCAGTACCGTTTCAACGAAGTCGGTGAGCAGTGGGACGAAGAAGACGGTCTGGAAACCATCTTCGAAGTCAGTGCCTCTCCGGAACCGTGACCGCCGTCAACCCGCTGGTTTTATCGGTCCAGTGAATGGCACGGTCCTCCAGCATCACCGGCGTCCACAACCTGTATGTCTTCACCTGATGGTGATGACGACACAGGCATTGGAGGTTGCTCGCAATGGTCCACCCACCACGTCTCGGATCGGAAGGATCGAACTCGGTGATGTGGTCGAGTTGGCACCTGTTCGCGGGCACCGAACAACCAGGGAACCGGCAGTGACCGTCGACGGCCCGCACCAATGCGGCCAGAGCCGCTCCCGGAGCATAGGTCAGCGCGCCGGGAGGCGGATCGGGTTGGGTGCCATGCCCATCCGATCTTCGAACGATGTCCGGGGATCGCGCGACCAACCGTTGCATTGCCCGAATCCGATCCCCGCAGCCGTTCGGTTCGCGACTTGGGCGATCACGTCGGGTGACAAGCGGCAGGACAGTCGGAGCATGCTGCCGACGCGGTCGGTTCCCCGCGGCCTGGGCGCGGAAATCGACGAACAAGGCCTGCCAGGTGGAATCAGCGGCGAGCTCGCGAGCAAAATCAGGATCGATCGGCCCGTATCCGTCGATGCTCGCGGGATCTGACGTCAATCCGAGGAGCGTCGCCAGATCACACACGATGTGCAACAACGGCTTCCGACGTGAGGGCGCAGTCGATCGAGCTGCTGTGAATGCTGCCTCGCACGTTTCGCTGCCACACTGGCACGTCAGCCCCTGTTCGCCGTGCAGCAGAGCGACCAGTGCGTCGGCCCTACGGGTCGAGACATTTCGTGGATCGTGGTTGCAGACGCTTCCGGCGGCCTCGTTGATCAGGCCAAGCGCTTCGACGGCCTCGGTCGCGCTGAGTGTTGCCTGCAACTGGGCGAGTCCGTGACGGTCTGCTCGCGTGCGAACATCGCGGTGTTCCAGCATCTTCCGGCGACGTTCGGCGGCAGCATCCGGATCGTAGGCAAAGAGCTGGCGCTCGATGTCGCGCTCCAGTTGCCCGGGCGGAAGATGGTGCGCCGAGGCAAGTACCCGGCGCTCGAGTGCTGCGATCGCCTCGGGGTCGGCCCCGGTGAGTCCGTCGACAATCTTGCGCACACGCGCATAGTCCAGCTCGCCGGCAGCGAAGGCGGCCTTGGTGAGCGGAAGGAACTCCCGTAGGGCATCACCGATCTCGATGTGGACTTCGGCAGTACGACGCGAGCACGTGAGCATGACCGCGATCTCGTTGCATGCGATCCGCCACGCCTTGTCGACATCACCGGACACGTCGAGTTCGGCGTTGAATCTCGACTCCGACAACATGGATGCACCGAGCACCTTTTGCGCGGCTAGCATGTTCTCGCTCTGCGCCGTCGCAAAGAGCATGTCCGGCAACACGAGTGGGTCGACGACAGGACGGCCGTCATCGACGACTGCCCCCACACCGCCCGTCGATCCGTTATCGAACATACATTCGATAATAGACCCACCCACCGACAAGAAAGCTAGAGTGCCGGTTTGTATCCCTTACCCTGCATCCACGCCAGCACGTCCAACACCCTGATGACCGGAACGGATTCGTCGAGACCTGCTCGTGCACGTAGATCGAGGAGTCGACTCTGCAACTCGTCTTCCCGCATGGCTACGCGAACGGGTTCCAGGTGGGCCGACTTCGTTCCCAACTCCCGCCCGATGACGTCGTCGTAGATCGGGAAGAGTCGCGGACGCTTGCGCGCGATCAGTTTGGACGCCATGGTTCGCCCGACGCCGTGAATCTCTCGAAGCGCCGTCTCCAACCGCCACACCGGGAATTCCGGAGTGAAGGGATCGGCTTCGTTCGACAGATCGCGATCCGGGCCCACGTCCGCCAGGAGTCGGTTCAGTTCGGCATTGTTCTCCCCGAGCAGGAAGAAGGCTCCTTGCGCCGGAACCTGAACCGACAGAAGCGTCACCGCAACAAGATCTTCCGCGGTGAAGATGTTCGCATCACGATCGCGATTGCCACTGGGATCCCAGGAATCCCACAACGCACCGGTTCGGAGATAACCGGTCTTTCGGAGCGGCCTCGTGAAATATTCCTGCAGCACGTCGACCGCGCCGTCATCGTCCCCGTCTCGCAGCACACGCGGGAGTCGGATGGGCAACTGATCAAGCATGGTCGAGCGACCTTTCCAGTACATATTTGGCGAACCCGGCGTTGTGATACTGCCGAAATGGGCCCTTGCCCTTGGCAACAAGATGCTCCGCGAGCGGACGAACCGTCGTCATGTCGACGGGCAGTTGAGCAAACTGTTCCAACGCATCCGAGTCCTCGAGACTGCAGTCGATCACGGTCCCGTCGCCGTCGGCGGACGCCAACTCGGTGCGTCTGATGGCGACCAGATCGTGCTTGGCGTCGAGTTCTTCGATGCTGCATCCGGTTCGCGATTCCAGTGCCGAACTGGATACGTACACGGACATGACGTGCTCGATCGCCTTACCGCCGACCAGATGGCACTCGACGCTCAGAATCTCCATCGGACCGATATTGAGCGTGAACAAGCGATGGCGCTCCGCCGATCGGTTGGTCGACGGCAGGCAACTGATCGTCCACTGTTCGATCTCGACGGCGGCCGGAGCGTCGAACGCGTAGGAGAGAACCTCGGCAATCAGTTCGGCAAGATCTTCGAAGAGAGGGTCGCGCTGCAACCGCTCGAAATTCTCGACAGAAGCGGCGGGACGCACAGGCGCCTTGCTCACGCAGGTCCCCTCTCGTCCGGTGCTTTGCTCTCAGACCTCGCGTCCAAGGTACCCAGCCCTACGCGGGTCTCGCGCGTTCGCCCTCACATACACCCTCGCGTTATGGTTCTCGACACGTACCACCGCCTTACCGATCGCTAACTCGAGGAGCACACGAAGTGGAAATCAAGGGAACCGCAGCACTGGTCACCGGAGCGGCATCAGGCCTCGGCGCCGCAACAGCCAAGCGCCTCGCCGACGCCGGCGCTACCGTCTTCGGCCTGGATCTGCCCGCGTCGATCGAGCGCGCAGGCGACAACGTCCCCGCCGGCGTCACCCTCATCCCCACCGACGTGACCAGCGGCGAAGAGGTCGAAGCAGCGATCAACCAGATCGTCGAGTCGGGCTCCCCGCTGCGCATCGTCGTCAACTGTGCCGGTGTCGGCTGGGCCGGACGCATCCTGTCCAAGAAGGGTCCGCACGACCTCGAGCTGTTCCGCACGGTCATCACCGTCAACCTGCTCGGCACCTTCAACGTCATGCGCCTGGCCGCCGACGCCATCGCCAAGACCGAGGCCGTCGACGAGTCGGGCCAGCGCGGCGTCGTCATCAACACCGCTTCCGTTGCTGCCTTCGAAGGCCAAATCGGCCAGATCGCGTACTCCGCCTCCAAGGGCGGCGTGCACGGCATGACGGTTCCGGCTGCCCGTGACCTTGCGCAGTTCGGCATCCGCGTCAACACGATCGCTCCCGGCATCATCGACACCCCGATGCTCGCAGGCGTCACCGACGAGTACCGCGAGGGCCTCGAGGCCGGCGTTCCGTTCCCGTCGCGCCTGGGCCAGCCGTCCGAGTACGCGCAGCTCGCGCAGATGATCGTCGAGCACGACTACCTCAACGGCGAGACCATCCGCATGGACGGCGCACTGCGCATGGCGCCGCGCTAACCTCCCTGCTGTGCGCCTTTATTAACCGCCCGCGGTTAATAAAGGCGCACAGTTGTCAGAACGAATGAAAATACCCACCGTTGGAGTGGGCAGTTGCGCTGAGGTACTCGGCCACTTCCTTCGCCGGCATCGGTCGGCTGATGTAGTAACCCTGAACCAATTCGCAACCGGCGGTAAGCAAGAGCCTCAGCTGGTCGGCCGTCTCCACGCCTTCCGCCAATGACTGCATACCGAGCGCCTTCGCCACCTCGACCACCGAAGTGACAACTGCCGAATCACCCTCGCTCAGTTCGGTGATGAACGACCGGTCGATCTTGAGGATGTCCAACGGCAGTTTCTTCAAACTCTCGAAAGACGAATAGCCGGTTCCGAAGTCGTCCAGGGCAATCGCAATTCCGGTGGCACGCAGGCGATCCAACTCGGCGACGGCAAGCTCCTCCACTGCTCCCGTCTCTGTGATTTCCAGCTGAAGCCGTTTGCCGGACAGACCGCTTGCCTCCAGCGCATCGTTCACGGCCGATCCGAAGCCGGACGACATCAGTTGCACCGGAGAGACGTTCACCGTCACGTAAGTGTCGTCGGGCCACGTCGCGGCTTCGGCGCACGCCATGTTCAGTACCTGAAGCCCCAGAGGGACTATCAGGCCGGTCTCCTCCGCGACATCGATGAAAATGTGCGGTGCAAGCACGCCCCGCACCGGGTGATTCCAGCGAAGCAGTGCCTCGAAACCCTCGACGCGGCCGGTGTCCGCACGAACCTGCGGTTGGTAGTACAGCTCGAACTGCCGAGACTCGATCGCAAGCCCAAGTTCTTGCAGGGCCGATGCTCGCTCCCTGGCCCGCGCCCGCAGCACCGGCGAGTATCTTCCTACCCGGTTCTTGCCGGCGGATTTTGCCGCATACAGCGCCAGGTCGGCGGACATGACAAGCGTGTCCGCATCTTCGGAATCTGCGGGTGCGCCGGCATAGCCGATCGATGCACGAACCTCGATGCGATTCCCCCGCACGTAAAACGGCTCACGCAATGCATCCAGATAGCGAGCGAACACCTCTCCGCCGTCCCCTGTTCCCCGCAAGACGACGCCGAATTCGTCACCACCGATTCGCGCACACATGGCGCCGTCGACCACCCGATTGAGCCGTGCAGCAACGGAAATCAACAATTTGTCACCGACAGGGTGCCCTAACGTGTCGTTCACCGACTTGAAATTGTCCAGGTCGAGGATTCCGACAAGGACTTCCTCGCCGGTTCGGACGGTGCCGAGCGCGTCGGACAGCTCCGAGCCGAACGTCCGGCGATTCGGGAGCCCGGTCAGTCCGTCGGTTGCAGCAAGCCACAGAATTCGCCGCTCGTAGTTGTACTTCTCGGTGATGTCCGAGCCCACGCCTCGCCAACCCACGAACTCCGTGGCCTCGGATAGCCTGGGATGACCCGACAGAGACCACCATCGGTCGACGCCGTCGACACGAACGGGAATGACGACCTCTCGAAACGGCATGAGGCGGTCGAGGTGATCTCCGATGACCTGGACCGCGGCTCGGCCACTCTTCGTCGAACCCACGTCGAGCCGATCCAACAATCCGCGCAGCGACAGGGTTCGCAAGTCGGAGACGGGAACTCCCGAGATCTGCGACAGCCGAGCGGAGGTGTGCGACAACGTCCCGGTGGTGTCGACTTCCCACAGCCAGTCGCGTGACCCACCCTCGAAATCGTCGAGAAGCAAACTGACCGTCTGGCGCTCGGCAGCAGCCTCGAACTCGGCAAGACAACGACTTCGGAACGACGCCCAGAGGTACACGACGCCGATAATCAGTGTCACCGAGTACACGACCAACTGGAACGAGAGGACAGCGTATTCCGTGGTTCTCTTGGGCAGGATAACGACGAGCAATCCGATGCTGTGCACCAGAATCCACGCTACCGCTATCGACCGAACCGTCGACAATGCTACGGCGCCGGCGCCCATGACTCCGGCGAATGTCGCTAGAAGCACAAGCTTTCGCGAGTTGTCCGTCACGGGAAGCATCGCGGCGGCGAGAACGACAAGCAGAAGCCCGAGCAGGATCACCTCGAGCATGAGCGCCCAGTAGTCGTACTTCGTCGTATGTTTGGGCGTGTACCGGCCCTTCAGGACGACTCGCGGTATCCAGACGCGCACCGAATTGAGGACGACCAAGAAGGCCGCAGAACCCCAGATCACCCGAAACTCGTTGTGACCGGGGGGTACGACATACACAAGCAAAGCGCACACGCTGAGTACATTGACCATGTTGGCCAGTGGCGCGACCGTCGTCACCTGCAGTATCTGGCGTGCGAAGAGGTCGCGCCGCTCGACGTCAGACAGTTCGGCGTCGCTCGCACTCGAAGTCAGCCTGCTCAGCATGCAACACCCTCCATCGTGGAGCCGACCAGATGAAGGTAGCGCGGATGCGGGTTCCGGACACACGATGACGAGAAACTACGAGTTGAAACATACTGTTAAATAGGATGTTTCAGACAATCGCGACAGAACGGATCAGCGCTACAACTCGGAAGCCAGCGGAATTTCCTTCTCCGCGCGGTCCGTCATCCACTCACGGAGGACCTTGGTGGCAATGACGTCGTCCTCGTTGTACTGCAGGATGCGTGTCCGCTGCGTCTCGTCCGGCTCACCGTCGTAGCCGACCGCCTCGCGGTACCACGCCATCGACGCTTCACCCCCGGCCTCGGCGTCACGCCAGTTGAAGCCGGCGACGGGCGCAATCTTCTTGAGCCCCTTTCCGTTCGGGCAGATGAACTGATCACTCACTGCTTGATAGATGTCGACCCACTGCGGACTGTCGATGAACTCGCGGATCTCGTCCTTACTCGGAATCCCGGGTTCACCGGCAAACCTGCGCGCCGAGTCCAACAACCACTTGTCCTCGGCCGAACGCGAATAGCAGTACGCGGCAAAGGTTTTACCCGAAGCGGCGGCCGCGGCACGTTCCGCCATCAGCCAGCCCCAGAACTCTGCGAACGACCGCGCCTCGTCACGTGTCGGCAACGGATCCCACGTCGCAAATCCTCGATACATCGAGAAGCCGCCGACATTGAGCAACGTCCCCCACAGGTAGGCGCCGTGCTCCTGATAGCTCTCCATGTCGACGTCGATCTCGATGTCCGCCCGAGTCACCGAGATCTTCTCGAACCGCCGCACCAACGGAGCATCTGCCAACCACGCCTTGGCGATCACTACTGCGTCGTCGAAATTTCCGTGCGGCCAATCCTCGAGCGGCTCACCGTCCCAGGCGGCCAGCTGATCGATCGTGTTGCAGCCCACGTCGCGCAGAAGCTCGGCCCGCGATCCGACAGCGACGAGGCTGACGTCGCGGTTGCGGACCAATTCCTGCTTGCATTCGGTCCACCACGGGCACGACTTGCACTCGCTCACCTGTGACGGAGACGTCAGCACCTCACCGCGGGCCACAGCGATACGGTCGGCGAAACGCTCGTCGTAATCGTCGAGAATCGCGCTGAGGTCGTGGACGAGGATGCAGTCTCCGTTGTATCCGATCGCGCCTGCCGTGAGCGACGGGCTCGCCAGCCCACGACGCTCGAGCATCCGATAGACCTGCGCGACGCGCATCTGATCGCGGACCTGACTGCGGACCTTGCGTTTGGGATCGACCACGGGCTCCCATTCGAAGAGCCCCGAGGTGATCGCGCCCTGACCCGGATCGGTCACCTTGTGATTGACGACAATGACGGGATGTACCCGCCACCCTCGTCGTCACGGATGAGCATTTCGCAGCGGCCCTTGCGTCCGGTGTCGCGCTCGACCGGCAAGACCGCGCCCCAGATCCGGTCCGCGCCGGCCTCACAGGCAGCCAAGGTGTCGCGAGCCTGAGCCGACGCCGATTGGTCGGGGTTGATCTTCACCCAACGCTCGGGAGCAGCACCGATCACGAGTTCGGCGATCTCCGCGCGCTTCGCGATCGCGGCATCCTGGCGCTGCTTGACGCCGGTGTCGACGGGTTCCGAAGCCGATTTCCCGGGAAACAACCCGTCCAGACGCACCCGATGACGGCATCGGGTCAACGCCCCCGAATCGATGATCGGGAGCTGGGGCGCGGGGTTGTTAACGGAACACACGATGACGAAGATTATGTGCTCCCCTAGGCTGAAGCCGAAGCGCAGGTACCTGGCAACACACAAACACCTGGAAACGGGGTCCTTTTCGATGGGGTTGTTCAAGAAGCGAAAGTCTCGTGCCACCCGCAAGGCGGAGGCAAAGGCTCTCAAGCACAAGGCTGAGGTCGAGGCGAAGCTCAACGCCAAGAGCCAGCGTAAGCGCGACAAGGTCGAGACCAAGTCGCTCAAGAAGCTGGAGAAAGCCGAGATCGAGTCACAGCACAAGATCGAAAAGGCGCAGATCGCGACCCTGAAGGCGCAGGAGAAGGCCGCTGCGAATCAGGGCCTGACCGTCGCCAAGGTGCGTAAGTACCTGGGAGTGGCACGTCTGCTTGCCCCCGTTCTCCTGCCGATCGCTTACCGCGCAGCCACGGCGGTGCGCGCCCAGCTCGACACCACGCGTGCACAGAAGATGGGCATCGCCGTCGACCAGCTCGGTGACTACACCGGTCACGGCGCGAAGTTGAGCGCTCGTATCGCCGGCGCCGAGAGCTCGGTCACCGAGATCCTCAGCCGCAAGCCCGACGACGCGGAGACGCAGCGTTTCGCCGCCGCCATCCGTGAGCGCCTCGGCGACCTCAGCACGGCAGTTCGCGCTGCCGAGCAGATGCCGCAGGCTCGCCGTAAAGCAGCTCACCAGGCGATTTCTTCCGAACTCGACGGCGTCGAAGCAGATCTGCTCGCACGTCTCGGCGTGCGCTAGACCTGAGAACGCCAGTGAGAGCAGCCGAGCAGACCGCGACCCTCCGGGGGACAGCTGTCGGTTCCGCTTCGGCTGCTCTCGCTGTCGCCGCGCACGGGATCGGCGGAGGCGAGCTGCCACAGTCGTCGTCGCTGACCCTGTTGCTCGCCGTCTGTGCAACCGTCGGCGCCGTGACGGCCACCCTTCCCGCCCTCTCACGGGGGCCCGCTGCCTTGATCGTTGCTCTGGGTCTGGGTCAGTTGGCCGCGCACACCACCATGACGCTCTCCGAGCACGCTCATTCGCCCGCTCCGGGGTTGGTGATGCTCGGTGCTCACGCCGGTGCCACCGTCGCTTGTGCGGTGGCGGTCCTGGCCGCCGAGCGCCTCTACCGCGTTGTCACCCACGCTCTCCACGTCGTCCTGGCGTCTCTGGCTCCCGCCGCTGTCACTTCCCGCGGCCACACCGTCTCGACCGGAATCCATCACGGACCTGTCGACGCTCTACTTCGCGCCAGCATCTCGCGGCGCGGTCCTCCTGCCCTGGTCTGAAGATTCGTAGAATGCCCCCCTTCACCAGACCAAGAGGACACTTCCCGACATGAAGAACACCCTGATTTCGCGCGCGGTTGTCACGACCGTCGCTACCGGCAGCGCCGTGCTGCTGGCCGCCGGAATTGCTTCAGCACACGTCAGCGTCGTCGCACCAGGAGCTGCGCAGGGCGGATACTCCGTTCTCACGTTCCGCGTGCCCACCGAATCCGACACCGCTTCGACCACCAAACTGACGGTGGCGCTCCCCGACCTCAAGTCGGCACGCACCGAACCGATGCCCGGCTGGACCGCCGTCGTGGAGAAGGACCCCACCTCGTTGGTCGCCAAGTCCGTGACGTGGACCGCCGACCCCGGCGTCGGAATCGCCCCCGGCCAGTTCCAGCAGTTCGTCCTTTCTGCCGGCCCGCTGCCGGAGCAGGACGAGGTCGAGTTCAAGGCCGTGCAGACGTACAGCGACGGCAACGTCGTCAACTGGGATCAGGAAGAGCTTGCCGACGGCAGCGAGCCGGACAAGCCCGCGCCGACGCTGACTCTCGCCGCGTCCACCGGCGATGCCCACGGAGCCCCCTCTGCCGATAACACTGCCGAGACGTCCGCCGCATCCGAAGCCGCTGACTCTTCGTCGGACAACACCGCCCGCTGGCTCGGCGGCGTCGGCCTGGTGCTCGGCGCGTTGGGCGCTGCACTCGGCCTCGGCGCACTGGTCAGGAGCAAGCGCTGATGAGTACCCGGATCAAGGTCATCGCCGTCGGCATGCTCGCGATGCTGGCCACGATGCTCGGAATGGGCACGGCCAGTGCACACTCCGCGGTGGTCGGCTCCAACCCGGAAAACGGTGCGTCCATTCAGGTTGCGCCTGACACGGTTTCGGTCACGTTCAACGAGGCTCTGCAGGCACAGTTCGCGGCGCTGACCGTCACCGGTCCCGACGGCAACCTCTGGACCAAGAGCGATCCGTCCGTCGAAGGACCCACTGTCAGTGCAGACCTCGGCGATCTCGGGCCGACCGGCGTCTACACCATCGCGTACCGCGTCACCTCCGCTGACGGTCACCCCGTCAACGGAACCCTGACGTTCACCCTCACCGAGGCGGGGTCGGGCACTCCCGGCGCTGCCGCCGCGTCGAGTACGGGTGAGTCGGAGTCCGGCAGCATGCCGGTGTGGATCTTCATCGTCGCCGGCGTCGTCGTGTTCGGCGGTGCGCTGTTCTTCGTGCTCCGTAAGCCGAAGTCGAGCTGATCGCGTGACGGGTACGGCAAACAGGTGGTGGTTGCTGTTTGCCGTACCCACAGCTCTGCTGGGAGTCCTGATCGCCTGGGGCCTCGCCAGCCCATCGGGACCCGAATCGTCGAGCACGGTCCGCGTTCTCGCGATCGGATGTGGTTCGTTGACGCTCGGCATCGCGACGCTCGCCTGGATGGGCCGCAGTGAACGCCGCCCGGCAACAACCCCCGCCGTCATGTGGACTCAGCTCACCGCGGTGGCAGCAGTGTGGCTCGTCGCCGAGATCACGCTCCTCGTGCTCAATGCCGCAGCGGCCGACGGCGCCCCGGTCACCTCGCTGACCATCGGGCACTTCGGCGCATTCGTCTCCGAGGTCAACGTCGGCCGCGTCGGCGTCGCGATCATCGCGTGCGCGTTTGCCGTCGTCTGTTACGGCATCTACGGATTCACCAATCCCGAGACGGTGCCCGTCGCACCGGCATTGGTCGTCTCCGCGTTGGCGCTCGCTGCCCGCCCGATCACCGGGCACATGGCGCAGCAGAGCTTCGGATCGATCCTCGACGCCGTTCACGTCCTCGCTGCGGCCTTGTGGTTCGGCGTGCTCGCCGCACTCGCGCTTGCCGTACCGTCGCGCGGTGCCTGGGCGATCTGGTTGCCCAAGTACTCCGCTCTCGCCTGGCGATGCGTCCTCGCGCTGGTCGTCACCGGTATCGTCAACGCCGTCGTGCGACTCGACTCACTCTCCGCCTTCTACGACACCGCATACGGCCGGGTGATCCTCGCCAAGATCGTGGCGATCGGACTGCTCGTCGCCCTGGGATGGTGGTGGCGCCGGACATGGGTGGTCGCTAGCGCTGCACACCGCATGAGTTCGGACGGATCCCTGCGTCGCGCCATCGGTGAAGTTGTCTTCATGGCCATCGCATTCGGGCTTGCCGCGGCCCTTGCGACAACTGCGTAAGACGTGCCTCGGCGCGACATTTCGTGACCCGCACATTTAACGTTTCACGTCGAGATTTAACCTCTACGTGAGTTTATTTTCCCAGCTTGCGGCGGTTTCCGGCCCCCCTTAGCGTTGCTCGCATGACGGAGGCCCAACGCTCGTTTCTCGTCTGCGCTTCGCAGCGCAGCGGCAGTACTTTGCTGGTCGAATCCCTGCGAGCAACCGGGGTCGCGGGTGAGCCGGAAGAGTTCTTCCAGTACCTCCCCGAGACCTCGCGATCGCCGCAACCGAGGCAGTGGTTCGAAGACGTCACGGACGAGTCCGTCCTGGGTCTGCTCGCCCCGTTCCACCCGGGCACGCCGGACACTCGCACCTCCGAACAGTGGCGCACACAACTTCTCGAACTCGGCCGAACCCCCAACGGAGTCTGGGGTGGCAAGCTGATGTGGAACCAGACGCCGCTCCTACTCGATCGCGCGGCCGGATTGCCCTGGCGCAGTGGGACGGACCTACGTTCCGCACTCCACGACACCCTCGATCACGACCTGCAGTTCATCCATGTCTATCGAGAAGATGTCGTCGCTCAAGCTGTGTCGATGTGGCGCGCCGTGCAGACACAGGTTTGGCGCGACGACGCGACTCCACCGAATCTCTCGGACGGTGCGCAGTACAACGCAGTCGGAATCGCGCACCTGGTGACGATTCTCGGTGAGCAGGAACGCCAATGGAAGCGCTGGTTCGAGGAAGAGGACATCTCTCCCATCGAAGTCGGGTTCCGCGATCTCACCGAAGACCCGCAGTCCGTGGTCGCAAAAACCCTCATCTCCCTCGGCCTCGACGGACAGCTGGCCCCGCCACCGCCGCTGCGTCGTCAGAGCGACGGACGATCCCGCGAATGGGTGCAGCGTTATCGCATCGACGCCGAACAGAACGGATATCCCGTCACATGAGCACCGTCACCGATGTCGTCGACGAACTCCGAGTTCTCGAATCCGAAGCGGTTCACATCATTCGAGAAGTGGTGGCAGAACTCGAGAGACCGGTACTGCTCTTCTCGGCCGGCAAGGACTCGATAGTCCTGCTTCGTCTGGCCGAGAAGGCGTTTCGGCCCTCCCCACTCCCTTTCCCGGTCCTGCACGTCGACACCGGTCACAATTTCGAGGAAGTCATCGAATTTCGCGACCGTCGAATCAAGGAGGGCGGGCACACACTTCTGGTTGCTTCCGTTCAGGATTCGATCGACCAGGGCAGAGTGCAGGAGTCGACCGAGACCAGCGGATCGCGAAACCGCCTGCAGACCAGAACCCTGCTCGACGCTCTCGAAGCTGGAAGGTTCGACGCCGCGTTCGGTGGCGCCCGCCGGGACGAGGAACGTGCGCGCGCCAAGGAAAGAGTCCTCAGCTTCCGGGACGAGTTCGGCCAGTGGGACCCGCGAGCGCAACGGGCCGAACCGTGGTCGCTCTACAACGGTCGGATCAGACGCGGCGAGTCCGTTCGTGTCTTTCCGCTGAGCAACTGGACCGAACTCGACATCTGGCGCTACATAGCCCAGGAGGAACTGGAACTGCCGTCCATCTATTTCGCGCACCAGCGGAGGGTATTCGAGCGTGACGGAATGCTCCTCGCTGCTTCCGAATTCAGCACCGACGCCGAGAACGCCGCGGCAACGACCGAGTGGGTGCGATATCGAACCGTCGGCGATCTGACCATCACCGGCGCCGTTCGATCGCACGCCACCACCATCGACGACGTCGTCACCGAAATCTCGGCCGCGACGGTTTCCGAACGAGGCGAGACTCGCGCAGACGACCGAACGTCGGTCGCCGCGATGGAAGACCGAAAGCGTGAGGGCTACTTCTGATGACGACCACCATCACTCGCCAACTCCTGCGACTGGCAACGGCGGGTAGCGTCGACGACGGCAAGAGCACGCTGATCGGACGACTGTTGCACGACACCGACAGCCTGCCAACCGATCACCTCGATTCCGTGACCGACGAGCACGGTGTCGCCGACCTGGCTGCACTCTCCGACGGACTACGTGCCGAGCGTGAACAGGGCATCACGATCGACGTCGCGTACCGATTCTTCTCCACCCCGACCAGAAGTTACGTACTCGCCGACACCCCGGGGCACGAACGCTACACGCGCAACATGTTCACCGGAGCATCCAACGCTCACGTAGCGGTCCTGCTGGTCGACGCGAGGACCGGCGTGTTGCGTCAGACGCGTCGGCACGCCAGAATCGCCGCACTGCTCGGTGTTCCGAACCTTGTAGCCGTGGTGAACAAGATCGATCTGGTGGACTTCGACGAAGCGAGATTCGCTCAGGTGCAGGAAGAATTGCGGGCCTTGGCGCGGCAAGTCGGACGCGAGGACGTACTCGCCATACCGGTCTCCGCGAAAGCCGGCGACAATGTCGTGACGCGGTCCGCGAACACCGAGTGGTACGAGGGGCCGACGCTCCTCGAGTACCTCGAAGGCGTCGAACTCCATGCGCCCGCGACCCACATCGAGGAACTTCGGCTTCCCGTGCAGTGGGTTTCGCGCCCCGATCCGCAGAATCGGCGCCGGTACACCGGCCGAATTTCGGCAGGCACACTGAGCGTCGGAGACGAGGTAGTGGTCCTGCCGTCCGGATCGAAGAGCACCGTGATCAGTCTGGATACTCTCGACGACAACCGCAGTACTGCCGTTGCACCACTGTCGGTTTCGGTGGAACTGGCCGACGACATCGACGTCGGACGTGGCGACGTTCTGGTCAGTGGCGGTGCGCAGGCTCATCTGCCGGTTCTGGCCCGAGAACTCGAAGCCACGATCTGCTGGTTGTCCAACACACCGTTGCGCGCGGGCGATCGGATAGCGCTCAAACACACGTCCAGGACCGTGCGAGCGACCGTCCAAGAACTGCACACCCGTCTCGATCCTGAAACGCTCGACGAGCAGGACAGCCCAGTCGAATTGGGACTCAACGACATCGGAACGGTCACGCTCCGAACCAGTTCCGTGGTGGTCGCCGACACCTACGACCACAATCGGGACTCTGGCGCCTTCATCCTGATCGACGAGCAGAGCAACGACACCGTCGGCGCCGGCACCATTCTCGAACCACGCGTCGTCGTTCCCGGCGAGCAGACCCGCAACGACATCAAGTGGCATCCGTCCTCACTCGAACGTCAACGGCGATGGGCGTCTACCACCCAGAGGGGCGCGACGATCTGGTTGACCGGCCTACCTGCATCCGGAAAATCCACCGTCGCAGTCGCTGTCGAACGTGCGCTCGTCGACGCGGGACGCACCGCGTATCTGCTGGACGGTGACAACGTCCGCCACGGTATCTCCGACGATCTCGGGTTCTCGCCGGGAGACCGAGCCGAGAACATCCGACGCGTCGGTCATCTCACTCGACTGTTCGCCGACGCCGGCGTCGTGGCGATCGCGTCGATGGTTTCGCCGCTGCGTTCGGATCGAGCAATTGCGCGCGCTCTCAACGAAGCTGCCGGACTCACCTTCCTCGAAGTTGCCGTCACCACTCCCGTCGAAGAATGCGAACGTCGAGATCCCAAGGGCCTGTACGCTCGTGCGCGGGCGGGTGAACTGAAGGGGCTCACCGGAATCGACGCGCCTTACGAGACGCCGGAGGACCCGGACCTGGCATTCGACACAACCGGCGCTGACATCAACGAGCTGGTCGAGCGGGTCATCGCATTGTTGGAAGAGCGCGAAGCCGCAAGGCCCTAGGGATTTTCGGTGTCCGACTCGAGGTAACCGCGGTCCGCACTGTAGGCGGACCGCACGTTGGGTCGGACACCGATCTTCTCGAGGTACGCCGCCATGCGGTGCACCGCCATCGCGCTTCCCAATGCCTCGTCCGGGAGACGATCGTCGGTTTCGGCGCGCCACGTGTGAAGCTGCGAGGACAATTCCGCCTGTATTGCCGAGACTTCCGGTCGATCGATCAGATTGATCTTCTCGTCCGGGTCGGCACGGAGGTCGTACAGCTCCCGGGGTGCGCGTACCGCAAGATGCTCGGTGCCGAGCGCTTTTCCGGAAAGACTGTCCTCGATGTCGAGCGGTAGATCCAGAGCCGGGCGGACGGCGTAGTTCTCGATGTAGCTGTAGTCCTTGGTGCGCACCGCACGAATGGGATCGAAGCTGTCGTGAAAGGTCTTCTCCGTGAACAGGGAAGTACGAACGGGTTCGGACGGTTCAGTTCCGCGGTCGACGAGGGCATCGGCGTGCGAGCGCCCTTCCACCTCGGTGGGGACGTCGATTCCGAGCAGATCGAGAATGGTCGGAACAAGATCCACACCACTGAACAGTGTCTCGTATTCCTTTCCGCCACTGCGATACCGCGCGGGAGGCCGAGCGATCAAGGCAATACCGGTACCCGGGGCGTAGAGCGTCGACTTGGCACGCGGGAACGCCGCGCCGTGATCAGTGAGGAAGAAGACCCAGGTGTTCTCGTCGAGCCCCTCTTCCTCGAGGGTCGCGAGCAGTTCCCCCACCGCGGCGTCGGCCACCTCTACGCTGCCGTGGAATTCGGCCAGATCCTCGCGCACCTGTGGCACGTCCGGAAGGTATCCGGGGACCTCCAGGGCTGCGGTGTCCGCCGGGGTATAGCGATCGGCGGGGTACGGGCGATGCGTTTCGAAGAATCCCGTGGTGAGCAGGAACGGCTCGGGCGGGAAGCGTCGTAGCCAGTTCTGGGCACGCGGAACCACGTAGTCGCAGAACGAGTTGGTGACGTCGTACTCGTGGTAGCCCAGTCGCTTCGGATACGCAGTCTCGTGCTGCATGCCGAAGAGCGAGGTGTACCAACCGTTGTCGGAGAGGATCTGCGGGAGCGTCTGCACCTCAGCGTGGTACTCCCAGCCGTGGTGCGCCAACCCGATCAGACCGTTGTTGTGCGGATACCTGCCCGAGAAGAGCGATCCGCGCGAAGGCGAGCACAGCGGCGCCGTCGCGTGTGCGTCGGTGAACCGGATGCCTTCTGCCGCCAGCCGGTCGAGATGGGGGCTGTTGACCCCGGCGACACCGTAACTCGCGAGGTGCCGCCCCAGGTCGTGCCAATGAATGATCAGGACGTTATCTCGCGCAGCCGACACGTGGGCAAGGCTAGTTGCCCCGCCCACGTGCGGCAACAGCTCGAATCAGCAGGATCTCAACTGTTTCTGCCGAGTTGTCTGATCCATCCGCGGGTATCGGCCGGATCGATGACGTCGTCCAGTTCGAACGTGGTCGCCGCCATCAGCGCCTTGCCCTGTGCGTAGGCCAGTTCCACGAACTGACCGAACAGCGTTTCCCGAGCCACCGGATCTTCGACGGACTCGAGTTCCTTGCGGAAACCGAGACGCACAGCACCTTCCAGACCCATCGGCCCGATCTCGCCCGTCGGCCACGCGACCGTGAACTCGGGGGCGTGGAAGGAACCACCGGCCATTGCCATGGCGCCCAACCCGTAACCCTTGCGCAGGATGATCGTTCCGAACGGCACGGTGAGGCGAGCACCGGCAACGAAGAACCTGCCGAACCTTCGAACCGTCGCCTCCTCCTCCGAATCCGGGCCCACCATGAATCCCGGTGTGTCGCACAGCGTCACCAGAGGGATGCGGTGCGCTTCGAGCAGTTCCAGGAAATCCGAAGCCTTGTCCGAGGCTTCCGCGTCGATCGCGCCGCCGAGATGCGCGCTGCTGTTCGCCAGCACACCGTACGGAACTCCTTCGACACGAACGAGTGCGGTGACTACACCGCGTCCGTAGTCTCGACGCAGTTCCAGGACGCTGTCGACGTCCGCGATTGCGTCGATCGCTCCACGAACGTCGTACGAGCGCAGGCGATTCTCCGGCACCACATGCCGCGAGAGCCGCGGATCCGGAGCCGTCCACTCTCCGCTCGCACCCTGGAAGTAGCCGAGGTACTGCTTGGCCAGCGCCACCGCATGAGCGTCGTCGTCAGCGACCAGGTGTACGACGCCGTTGCGGCGCTGCACGTCGATGGGGCCGATGTCCTCGGGGCGAAAGTTTCCGAGCCCGCCACCCTCGACCATGGCAGGACCACCCATCCCGATGTTGGCGTCCGGTGTCGCGATCAGGACGTCGCACGCGCCGGCCAGGGCCGCGTTGCCCGCGAAACAGCGCCCGGACACGACGGCGACCATGGGCACCCGCCCGCTCAGCGCCGCCATGGCGCGGAAGGTTCCCAGCTCGAGGCCTGCCCCGGCGCCGGCGTCGGTGTCACCGGGGCGACCGCCGCCACCTTCCGCGAACAGCACCACCGGAACTCGCTTGCGATCGGCGATCTCGAGCAGGCGGTCGGTCTTGGCGTGATTGCGCATGCCCTGGGTACCGGCGAGCACCGAGTAGTCGTACGAGATCACGACGCTCTCGCCGCCGCTGATGGTCGCTACTCCGCCGATCAGTCCGTCGGCAGGAGTGTTGGCGATCAGGTCTTCCTCGCTTCGCCGACTGCGCTGCGCCGCCAGCGCGAGAGCGCCGTACTCGACCAGGCTGTCGTCGTCGACCAGGTCGTAGACGTTCTCGCGAGCAGTCCGACGTCCCAGCTTGTGACGCTTCGCCACGGCTGCGGGCCGGGCCGGGTCCAGGGTCACCTCGTGGCGAGCGATGATCTCCGCGAGATCGGGACGCACGTCGTCGAGGTCCACCTCGTCGACCTCGGCGAGCTTCGATCCTGCGCTTGCACTACGGACGACGAGCAACGGTTCGCCCGCACTCACCGATCTCCCCGGTGACGACAGGATCCGGACCACCTCCAGGTCACCGGGCGCCGAGAGAACATGCTGCATTTTCATCGCTTCGAGGACGGCGACCTGGCCACCCGCATGGACGCCGTCACCGACTGCGGCAAGTTCGACGACGATTCCTGCCATCTGTGCACGGACCACGTCCTCGTCCGGCGCGATGTCAACACTCGCGGAGGGTGTTTGTGGGTCCGCTTCGGGAACGAGGTCCGCCAATCGAGAACCCAACCAGTCGACGTCGACCAGGCCGTCGCGGAAGTCCTTGTCCGACAGTATTGCCTGCAGGAATTCGAGGTTGGTCGCCACGCCGTCGATGGTGAACTCACTCAGAGCAGCAATCGACTTGCGCACCGCGGCAGGAAAATCCGATCGCCGCGTGTGGGTGACGACCTTCGCCAGCAGCGAATCGTAACGCGAACTCGGCGAGAGTCCGACCGTACCGAAGGTGTCCACTCGCACGCCGGGTCCGCCCGGAGGAGTGAAGTTGTCGAGCGTGCCGGAGGACGGCAGCGCATTGCCGTCCGGCGTCATGGTTTCCATGTTGACGCGGGCCTGTATCGCAATCCCCGAAGCGTTTGCCACGGATCCGACTGTCTCCGAGGCCTTCTCGACAGCGGTGATCCCTGTTGGCAGGTCCAGGTTCTCGAACGGAACTCCGTCCGCGATCGCGAGCTGCACGGCGACGAGATCGATTCCGGTGACCTCTTCGGTCACCGTGTGCTCCACCTGAATTCGGGGATTGACTTCGAGGAAGACGAACCCGCGTTCCTCGACCAGGAACTCGACCGTCGCGATGCCTCGATAGCCGACCTCGGCGCACAGCCTCGCCGCCGCAGCGTGAAGACGCTCGCGCAGGGCCCCCGACAGCCCCTGCGCGGGCGCAACCTCGATCAACTTCTGATGGCGACGTTGGACGCTGCAATCGCGGTCACCCAGAGCGAGCGCGTGGGTTCCACCTTGCCCCGGTGCCGCCACGATCTGCACTTCGATGTGCCGAGCGTGCTCACTGAGTACCTCGGCGAACAGTGCCGAACTGCCGAATCCCGACTGGGCTTCGGCCGCACACACACGGTACGCGTCGTCGAGCGCTTTCAGGTCGCGCACCGCGCGCATGCCGCGGCCACCGCCGCCGCTGAGCGCCTTGATCATGATGCCGCGGGAGTTGCGCTCGAAGAATTCACGCACCTCGTCGAGGTCGGCGTTCGCCGATGTCGACGGCAGGACCGGTACGCCGGAGTCGACCGCCGCAGTGCGGGCGCTGGCCTTGTCGCCGAAAGTCCGGAGAACCTGGGCGTCCGGGCCGACGAAGACGATGCCCGCCTCGGTACACGCCTGCGCGAATTCGGCATTCTCACTGAGGAATCCGTAGCCCGGGTGCACGTGCGTGGCGCCCGTTTCGGCCGCGATCTTCAGCAGTGCGCTCTGATCCAGGTACGCGGATGCGCCCGACGCTCCGAGCGGCACCGACTCCGTGGCCGCCGCGACGTGCGGACTGGACGCGTCGTCCTCGGCGTACACCGACACCGTCTCGATCCCGAGTTCACGGGCAGTTCGAATGATCCGCAGCGCAATTTCGCCGCGGTTCGCAATCAGCAGTCTCACTTGTCCCCCTGAGTGCGCTCGAACAGATCGCCCTTGCGCACCTTTCCTGTCGCTGTCATCGGAAGCGCCTCGAGCACTTCCACTTCGGGCACCTTGTACGTGGCCATGTTCTCCTTGGCCCACGAGACGATCTCGTCGGCCGCAGTGTCGGAACCCTCGACCAGTTGGACAAACGCAAAAGCCACCTGCCCCTTGTCCGGGTCCGGTTTCGGCACCACCGCAGCCTTTTCGATCGCCGGGTGCAGCATGAGCAGCGCTTCCACCTCGGAGGGAAAGACACTCATGCCGTTGGTCTTGATCATTTCCTTGTTCCGCGCCAAATAGTGCAAACCGCCACGCTCACTGAACTTTCCGACGTCACCGGTCTGCAGCCAGCCGTCACGGATGGCGTCGGCGGTGGCCACCTCGTTGCGGTAGTACGCGGAAAGGATGGACGGGCTGCGCACGATGATCTGCCCGTGCTCGCCGACGGGAACCGGCCTGCCGTCGTGATCGACGATCAGAACGTCGGTGCCGGGCACCGGAATTCCGCAGAACACCGGCTCGCTTTTCAGGTCGTAGTCGCCGTCTTGGAAGCCGAGGGTGATCGTGTCCGCGGTGTGGGTTTCGGTCATGCCGTAGCTCGCTTCGCGCAGAACGCCGCCGGTAGCCTCGCGCCACCGCTGGCGCGTGGCCGGATCGAGTTTGAGAACGAACGAAACTGCCATGACGTTCTGGAGTGTCGAGAGATTTCGCTCCGCGAATCCTGGCGTGTCCATCAGTTCGACGTAATTGTCGACAGTTCCGACCAGCGAGGTCACGCCGTAAGCCTCGACAGCGTCGAGCGTGGTCTCCGCATCCCAACGATTCAGCAGGACCACGGTTCCGCCGTTGACGAGCGGAACCAGGATGCCGAAGTCCTCACCTGCGATCCAGAAGATCGGCAAGAACACCAGGGACACCGGCGGATTGGCACCCACCTGGTCACCGCCCGCAAGCGTCGCGGTGGCCGCGGTGTAAACCATGTGGCGCTGAGTGTGCTCACAGCCCTTGGGCATTCCCGTCGTTCCGCCCGTGTAGTTCAGGGCGGCGAGGGAATCGAGTTCGGTGGCGACAGGAGTCGCCCGCTCACTGGTGATGATCGACTGCCAGTCGCTCAGGCGCGGATCGTCGACCTCGAAGGGCAGTTCGACGGTCGGGATCGCCGTCAGCATGTCCGACACTGCAGTCTTCGCGACGTGTTCGAGTGGAGTCTGTGAGCGAACCTTCTTCACCAACTTCGAGAAGGTGTTCTGCGTCAGTAGGACTTTGACGCCGGCATCGTTGAGTTCGTGAATCAATTCGTGTTCACGGAAGAGTGGATTGATCGGCACGTGAACCGCACCGACCTTGAGAATGCCGAGCATCGCGATATGGAACTGAGGGCAATTGACCAGGTGAACGCCGACGCGATCGCCGCGTTCGACTCCGAGTGACAGCAGCCATCCGGCAAAACGATCCGAAAGCTCGTCGTATTCGGAATACGTGATGACCCGGCCGTAGAAGACGATGGCAGGAGTATCCGGCCGCTCGATCGCCCAATGCCGCAAGTAATCGACAAGTCCCCCACCTTCGAGCGGATACTCGACGGCGCGGGGAATGCCGGCGGGCCAATGCGCTTGTTGCAGCGCAGAGATCTCCGCCAGAGCCGCTTCGAGCACGTCTTGTTCTGCCACCGATCACTCCATTCGTAAAAGAAATCTATTTCGACTCTTCGAACCCGATCAACCGCTCGGACATCGTCGTCATATCTGCAATGAACTGGTTCTGCTCTTCGACACTCGCCTTACTCAGTCGTGCTCCACCGGCCATCTGTGCGTCCGAGATCATCTGAACGAGCACCGGGGGCGAAACACAGGGATCTACGTCGTGAACCTGTCGAATCCGTTCGACAAAGCGGACGTAGCGGCTCACGAGCTTTTCGCGAACCGCCGACCAACTGCGCTCGACCTCGGAATCCACCCGCGCCCGATGCTCGATCACCGCGAGCAGGTCACCGTAGGTGTACACGGCCGTGATGAACGCCGACGTGGTCGTTCGGAGAACTTCGCGTAGATCCTCGGCCGCCGGGCCCTCCATGTGCTGAGCGTCGAGGAAGCGTCGGCACATCATTTCGGCGACGGCGCGGAAGACCTCGTCCTTCGACGAGAAGTACGCGTAGAAGGTCGCCCGGGAAACATCAGCCCTGGTCGTGATCGTCTCGACCGTCACGGCGTCGTATCCGAGTTCGCCGAAGCAGAGGGCAGCGGTGTCGAGCAGTCCGGCACGGCGTGGACCGTCGCCGAGTTTGCGGGCTGTCCGCGCTCGCTCCTGCGTTTCACTGGTGGTCACCGTCACAGTGTGTGTTGACGTTGACGTCAATGTCAAGAATCGCGAGCCCGGCGCCCCACTTCGGCTTTTTGTTCGGGTCACCCTTTCACACCCCGCATATCGGGTGTAAGACTCTGCCTCTAATGTTTTTCGCCTTTCCCAGAAGGAGTCAATTCCGTGCCGGAAGAATCCGCCTCGCCCTCCTATTCCACAATCAAGGAAACAGTTGCAGCTTTGATGCCGGCACTGGAGTCGGAACTCGTCGAA
Source organism: Rhodococcus sp. NJ-530 (assembly GCF_003860625.1). NCBI lineage: Bacteria > Bacillati > Actinomycetota > Actinomycetes > Mycobacteriales > Nocardiaceae > Rhodococcus > Rhodococcus sp. NJ-530. The sequence goes on along the minus strand of NZ_CP034152.1, from coordinate 126,069 downwards.
CTTGTTCGTATTCCGTCGATAGCAACAGAAGGTTTCCCCAGCGAGCCCCTGTTCGAGGCTCACGACCTGATCGTTTCTCTATTGGAGAGGTCCGGAGTCACGAAGATAGAGAAACTCGAAATAACAGGTAAAACTGCGCCGGTCATCATTGCGACAGTCCCCGGCCCAGAGGGAGCCCCGACCGTATTGATGTATTCGCATTACGACGTCGTTCCCGCCGACGACGTCGAACTCTGGGATTCACCGCCTTTCGAACCGAGCAAGCGTGACGGCGCGATTTACGGCCGCGGTACGGCAGATTCGAAGGCAAACGTCATCGGTATGATCGGCGCGCTTCGTGTCTTCGACGGAAAGCCGCCGGTGACGGTCAAGCTCGTCATCGAAGGCCAGGAAGAATTCGGCAGCCCCTTCGACAACTATCCGCCGGAAGCCCCCGAATTGTTTGCGGCCGACGCAATGGTCATCGCCGACGTCGGGAGCGTTCGACCCGGATCACCGACCCTGACCGTCGCACTGCGCGGATCGGCCCAGGTGATCGTCGAACTCACCACTCTCGGAGCCGACAAGCACAACGGCCTCTACGGCGGCGCCGCACCGGACGCCCGCCTCGCGCTCATCCGCGCACTGGCGTCGCTGCACGACGACAACGGTGACGTGGCGGTCGACGGCCTCATGCGCGAACCGTGGACCGGCAGTTCATACACCGAGGACGAGTTCCGCACCCTCGCCGAGATCCGTGACGGGCTTCCGCTGCTCGGAACCGGCGGCATCGGCGAACGCATCTGGTCGGGCCCGGCCATCACCGTGACGGGAATCGACGCTCCCCCTGTGGACGGTGCGGTCAACGCCGTCGCAAGCACGGCCCGCGCCGTGATCAATCTGCGCGTACACCCGCGCCAACCTGCCATCGAGGCGCAGGCTGCTCTGGTCCGGCACCTGGAAGCCCTGCGCCCCTTCGGTTTACAACTGACTGTCACCGCGGGAGAAACCGGCGACGGGTTTGCGGCAGCCGAAGGTGGACCGGCCTTCGACGCGGCATTGTCTGCATTATCGCAGTCGTGGGGTGAGCCGGCCGGGCTGATGGCAGGCGGCGGCTCGATCCCCCTCGTGATGGCCTTGGATACAGCAGTGCCCACCGCCGAGAAGCTGTTGTTCGGCGCCACCGACGGTTACGCGAACATCCACGGCCCCAACGAACGCGTCCTGCTCGACGAGCTCGAGAAGGCCGTCGTCGCCAAAGCACTGTTCTTCCAGGAGTACGCACACACCTTCGAGGGGAAGAAATGAGCACCGAGACCGATACGGGATCCGCGCAAACGCCCGCCAAGAAGAAGTTCGAGTTTCCCGGTGCGGTCACGATGCTCGCGATCGTCACCATTCTGGTCTGGGTTGCGGCACTGTTCATTCCGGCCGGACGCTTCGGCATCGACGTGGACGGCTCACCCGTTCCCGGCAGCTTCGAGACCGTCACGTCTCCGCTCTCGTTCTGGGAACGAATCCAGCAACTGATCCTCTCCCCCGTGAACGGCCTCTACGGCGTCCAGGATTCGATCACCGGGTTCGTCGACACCGACAACATCGGACGGCTCTTCGGTTCGGTCGGCGTAGTCCTCTTCATCATGGCGCTCGGTGCGTTCATCTCGGTCAGCTTTGCCACCCGCAGCCTGGAAACCGCTGTCTCCCAGCTGGCTACCAAGCTCAGCGACAAGGGCTGGTTGCTCATCACCGTCATCATGGTGCTGTTCTCGCTGCTCGGTTCGACAATGGGCTTCTCGGTCGAGACGTTCGGCTTCTACGCCCTGCTCATCCCACTGATGACGGCACTGGGTTACGACCGCATGGTCGCGGCCACCATGATCATCCTCGGTGCTCTGGTCGGAAACATGGCGTCGACCGTCAATCCGTTCTCGATCGGCGTCGCCTCCGGTGAGGCAGGCGTCTCCATCGGTGACGGCATCGTGCTGCGCGTGATCCTGTGGATCGTATTGACCGCTGTGGCAGTGGTATTCGTTCTCCGCTACGCCGCAAAGGTGAAGAAGGATCCGTCCAAGTCGCTTGTCGGTTTCGACATCGCGGACGACGAAGACGAAGAGCCAGCCGAGCCGGTGGACATCGACGGCAAGCTCACCGGAACTCAGAAGCTGGTACTGCTCATCACCGGACTCACCTTCGGACTGATGATCTTCTCCGTCATCCCGTGGTCGAGCATCTTCGGCGCCGCCACCGGTCCGGCCGAGTACGACGCGTACCACGTCACGGCAACCGAGCCCTACTGGTTCGAGTTGAACTGGTGGTTCCCGCAATTGGCGATGTTGTTCATCCTCGCCGCCGTTCTCGTCGGCATAGTCGCGAAGATGGGTGAGAAGAAGATCGTCTCCCTGATCACGCGTGGAGCCGGCGACATGGTCGGACCGGCGATCGTCATCCTGCTCGCTCGCGGCGTCTCGGTGATCATGACCAACACCGAAACCCTCGACACCATCCTCAACGCGATGGAGCAATTGGTCAGCGGCGCTTCGGCGGGGGTCTTCGCGATCCTGGTGATGCTCGTCAACATCCCGCTGGCGTTCCTGATCCCGTCCAGTTCCGGTCACGCCACCCTGGCGATGCCGCTGCTCGCGCCGCTGGGCGACTTCGCCGGAGTCAGCCGAGCACTCGTCATCACCGCCTTCCAGATGGGCCACGGCCTGATGCTGATGGTTGCCCCGACCAACGTCGTCGTTGTCGGCGGGTTGGCCATGGCGAAGGTCGGCTACGACAAGTTCCTGCGCTTCGTCTGGCCACTGCTACTGATCAACTTCGTGATCGTTGTCGTGGTGATCGGCGCGGCAGCAGTATTCGAATAGTTCAGGCGTGGTGGGCCTCGCGTGCCGCCGTCTCGAGACGGTCGGTGTACTCGGCCCACCACGCCTCATCGCCGGGAGGCAGATTGTTGTCGCCCGCCTTCATCCCAGCGGCGCCGTCGATCAGCTCCCGCACGATGTCCGCGTGGCCGGCGTGCCGATGGATCTCGGTGACAACGTGAACGAGTATCCGGTGCAGTGTGACGTCGCGACGATCCTCCGGCCAGTGCTTCACGAAGCCGGGGGCGTCCAGATCGTGCTCCTCGATCGTGGCGTCGGCGAAAGCCCAGGTGCGGCGATAGGTTTCGACGATGTCGGCAGTGGACTCGTCGGGGCGGGCCCACATGTCGACGTTGAGTTCCTCCGAACGCAACCACGCGGGTAGATCGGGAACCCGACGGCCGAACGTCGGACCGAAATACCCGAGCTCGACGCCGATCATGTGTTTGACCAGACCCAACAAGTTGGTCCCTGTCCGGGTCATCGGGCGCCGAATGTCATACTCCGACAGCCCGTCGAGCTTCCAGACGAGCGCATCACGTGCTGCCTGCAGGTACCGCTGGAGATCTTCCTTTTCCGAGTTGGTGGTCATGAAACCAACCTAAACCGAGTGGAGCAGACATTGACAGCGGTCGAGGATCTGACCGAGGTTGCCTCCCGGGCCGTCGCCGCCGAGCGTGACGCCCGGTCGGTGCGCTGGCACAACCCGGCAGCCGTCCGCAAGGCTGCCGCGGCCGTCCGTGATTCGCTCGACGACGAACGATCAGCGCTGAGCCGACCGTCGTACAGCGGGTTGTCACCGTCGCCGCACATGGCGCGCCAACTCGAACTGATCACGACGTTGGAGCCGCCACTGCCCGCCGACGCCGGCATCGGCACCGCCGCGCAGGCCGAGGCCGACGCCGTCGCCGCGGTGACCACCGCACGGATAGCCTTGCGCGCCGCCCACCTTGCGGTTCTCGAAGCACGCGTCGCCGCGCTCGATGCCGGTGACACCGATACCGTCGCCGCCGCGATCCGCGGTTACGTCCCGCTGAACTCTGGCAACCCCGTCGTCCGCCACGTGCAGGATCTCGGCTCCCGGATCCGTGAGGAAGCACGGCACGTCGTGAGTGGTAAGCCTCGGTCGATCGCGTTTCGGCTGGGGCTGAGCCTCGGAATGGGCTTGGCGTACCTGGCATTCATTCGCCTCTTCCAGTGGGACACCAAGGAAGATCGACTGCCTTACCTTGCGCTGTATGCACTCTCGGGTGTGGTCGGAAGCGTCGTGTGCACCAATGCGCTCAGCTTCGACGCCGGCCGCGTGCGCGCTGCGTTGTCAGGTGGAACCAGGCTCTGGCACGTGCTCGTCGCGAAAAACGCGGTGATGCTGCTCCTCGTCGGCAGCGCCGGGTTCCTGCTCAGCGCCGTCCTCGCGTGGCGCTCCGGAAGCAGTGCTGACCTGGTGAAGGCGTGCGGCCAGGTGCTGACCATGATCCTGCTCTGGTTGGGGGTCGCGAACGTGATGTCGGTGAGCTTGCCGCTGCGGGCAGAACCGATGACGGCGCGGCGCCACGACGGCACGTGGAAGCAGTTCCTGCTGTCCTTCGTCATCTCGTACGGTGTCGGACTGATCGTCAATCTGATGCTCTACTGGCGCGTCTGGGCAAAGACGACGCTGCTCGAGCAGATGGGCGGTCCGTGGATTCCGGTCCTGCTGCTCCTCGCGAGCGCGGCCGCGACGTGGCTGTTGCTGACCGTGCTGGCCGTACTCCTGGCCGAGCAACCGCGCTTCCGTCGCGCCTTGCACCGGGAGATGGTGGTCTACCGCGAAGAAACCAACCACTTGCAGGCGACCATTCAGCACAATTCCGGCTAATGTAGCCGTGCGTGGCTGATCCGGGCACGTCGCGAGTACACGCAGTGTCGAGGAAGGCGTGACCCATCATGTCCGTAAAGCCTGGCGCGGCCGCCACAACGGCCGCCGTGAGCACCGCCTCCTGGCTACCACTCATCGTGGTGGTCCTCACCCAGATTCAGGCGTCGTTCGCCGTCAACGCCCTGACCGTCTCGATGGCCGGCATCACCACCGATCTCGACACGCCCGCAACAAGTGTCGGCACCGCGATCACCGCGGGCACCTTCGCCATGGCTGCCTTCATTCTGTTGGGGGCCAAGATCGGCGCCCGTTACGGAACGCGTCTGGTCTTCCAGATTGCCGTCGCGATTCACGGCCTAGCAATGGCCGCGGTCGCCCTGAGTCAGAGCCCGGCAATGCTGTTCGTGGCGCAAGCTGCATCCGGCGCCGTGATCGCCCTCATCGCTCCCGCATTGACGGTCTTCATCGCCACGAACTTCAGTGGCGATCAGCAGGCAAAGGCCATCGGTTACCTGGCAGCAGCAATCCCGGCGGCCGGTGTGCTGGCGCTGCTCATCGCCGGTTCCTTCGCGACGACGATCGGGTGGCGATACTCGTTCGCCCTCGTCGTGGCTCTCGCGGTGGTCAACCTGATCCTGAGCTTCCGGGTCAAACCTGTTCCCCCGCAGAAGGACATCACCATCGACTGGGCCGGCGCCGCCATTGCTGCCGTTGCCGTCATCCTGCTCAGCTTCGGTTTCAGCGGCCTGAACTCGTGGGGCGTCATCCTGGCCACCGACGCTGCGCCGTTCTCGGTCATCGGTGTTTCACCCGCGGCCATCCTGATCGTCCTCGGCACCATCTGCGCGCAGGGATTCTTCCAGTGGACGCGAAGCCGCAAGGCGCAGAACAAGCCTCAGCTCTTCAACCTCGACGTCCTCAAGGCCGGCGCCGAGCGCGCCACCACGATTTGCATGGCGACGATGATGTTCGTGGGAACCGCGGCCAACTTCCTCATTCCGCTGTACATGCAGATCATCCAGGGCCGCAGCAGCTTGCAGACGTCGTTCTCGATCATCCCGTACACACTTTCGATCTTCATCGCGAGCACCGTCGTCGCGCGTCTGTACAAGACGTACTCCCCGCGTCTGATCGCACGAGCCGGGTTCGTCGTCGTTGCCGCTGGACTCATCTTGTTGGCCTTCACCATTCGTGGCGACTGGCATCAGATCTTTGTCGTCATCGGACTGATCACCCTCGGCCTCGGGCAGGGCGCCATCGTTGCGCTGGTGTTCAACACCCTCCTCACCGCAGCTCCCAAGGAACTGGCCGGCGACGTCGGTGCCTGGCGGGGACTGGTACACAACATGTCCGGCAGCGTCGGCATCGCGGTGGCCAGCGTCTTCGCCGTCGGAATCCTTGGTTCCCTCGTCAGCTCGCAGCTGATCGACAACCCCACCATCCCGGCATCACTCAAGGTCGAGTCCGGGATCAATCTCGACCAGGTCAACTTCGTCCCCAACGATCAACTCGTCGTGACGCTCGAAAACACCTCGGCGACACAAGCACAGATCGACGAAGCCATCCGGATCAACACCGAAGCGCGCTTGCGCGCCCTGCGAACCTCGCTACTCGTCCTCGCCGGACTCTCCCTGCTCGCCATCATTCCGGCCGGCCGCATGCCCGACGAAGTACCTGCTCTGGAAGAACCGCAACCCACGAAGGCCAAGAAGTAACCGATGTCCAACCAAGACCAATTCGGTCCGATCGAATACGTTGCCGTCGAGTTTCCCGGCGGTGCACCGACCTCCGCAGGATTCGAGCAGCTGCTCACTCTCGTCGACTCCGGCGTGATCCGCATCCTCGACCTCGAGTTCGTCACCAAAGCCGCCGATGGATCAGTGGCCGTCGTACCGGCATCGACCTTCGAACTCGCAGATTTCGATCTGGCGCAGTTCGACGGCGCAGCCTCCGGACTGCTCGACGCCGGCGACATCGCCGCCGTTGGTGACGAGTTGGCCACCGGTAGTGTTGCCGCCGTGCTCGTTTACGAGGAACTGGCCATACTGCCGGTGATCGACGCGTGGACACGCAGCGGCGCAAAGATTGTCACCGAAGGTCACCTGAGCTTGGACGAACTTGCCACCGCACTCGACAACACCGCACCAGGCAATACGGAGAAGGACGCATGAGTTTCTTGAGGCGAGCCGGCCGGGTAGCCGTCGCAAGCTCCATTCACGGCAATGTTCAGCGCCGTCAGCGGACCCGTTGGGCCGCCGAAGATCAGGCTCGCGCAGCGCAGGCCCAGCCGGTGCCGCCGATTCCCGATCTACCACCCCTGCCACCGCAGGCAGCTCCGGCAGCATCGATGGACTTGAAGCTCGAACAGCTCACCAAGCTGGGCGAACTCAAGAATGCGGGAGTATTGACCGAGGCCGAGTTCGAGACCCAGAAGGCACGTATTCTCGCCTGACCTAGCTGCGCCTCCCGAGTGCAAAAGCCATGACGGGAAGCTGCGTCGTCGCGAGATTCAACAGAGATGCCACTCGCGCATCCGTGAATCCTGCGATGGCGCAGCCCGCAAGTCCCATCGCCTCGGTCACGAGGTACAGATTCTGAACCAGCACACCGGCATCCACGTGCATCGTGCGGTAGTGCCGCATCGCGTACTTCTCAAGTGGCGCTTCGACGTCGGCGACCACAAACAGAAGAACCGGGAACACGTCGACGAACTCGGGTTGGAGCAGGCTCGCTCGAAGGTGCTCTCGCACGTCGCCTGGCCGGACAGCTTCGGCACGGCCTCGGGCATATCGGTATACCCCGGCTCCGAGCTCGTCTCCGGGTCGGCTGAGAACAAACGACAGCGTCAGTTCGCGCATCCCGCCCGCCGTCGGGCTGCTGACAAGGCTGTGGTGCAACACGTTTGACAGCTCGCCTGCTCGGAGTACCGTCTGTGCGGGGTCGTAGCGGCTCCGTCGTGCCTGCAAGACGTCCGCGAACCCGCAGGCCGGCAGTGGCGTCGCGGCCGGCAGTTCCACGGATTCACACGTCACCGGCGGCAGTGCGTGCTCGTCGAACGGTAGCTCCGACGGACTCACCGTCCGGTCCAACACTGCATGCAGCGATACGACGGCCTCGATTCGCTCGAGTGCGGTCACGAACCCGGGTGCAGCAGGCGAGACACCTCGCCGGCCCCGTCGATCGAGACCAACTCGCCGGCGAACCACGCCTCCGGAACGGCAAAGATCGCATTCGACGCCGCGGCGGGGGTTCCGGCAAATGCCGTCCGCGCAGCATCCAGGGTGGATTCCCGAGCCGACTCGGTGGAGTAGACGACGAGGACAGCCTTCGGCGACTTCGCGAGCACCGATTCCGTGGCTACCTGGCCGAAGTACTTTCCGTCGGGAAGGTCGTTCTCGAAAAGATTGCTTCCCCCGGCGGCCTCGAGCACACTGCTGTAGAGGCCCCTGGCCAGAGCATAGGACTGTCCCTCCGAAACCTGAACCATCACAGTGGGAACCGGCTCCTGCCCGGCGACAGATGCCTCGGTTGCTGCGAGGGACTTCTTGCCGTCGGCCAGGAGGGTTGCTGCCGCGTCACTAGTTCCGGTCAAGGCGCCGAGACCGTCGAGGTCGGACCAGACGTCGTCGATCCGCCCCTCGGTGACGGCCTTGTGGCAGTAGCCGCTGTTCACGAAGATCGGGATGCCGAGGTCACGCAATTCGTCCATGGTCTGCAATCGGTCACCGTCGAACCAGTATTCCCCGTCGGAGACGATCAGATCCGGACGGGCGTCGAGCAATGCTTCTTTCGCGGGAACTCCGGTGCTCAGTACCGGCACGGCCGCGAACTGATCAGCGAGTTCGGGGCTGGGAGGAGAGAGGTCGGTATTCGATTGTCCGACAATGCGGTCGGCGGCGCCGAGCTGAATGAGAAGTTCCGTCATCGACGGATACAGCGAGACAATCCGCTCCACCGTCTTGGGCACCGTGACCTCGCGATCACAATTGGTGACGGTGATCTTCTCGGACGACGACGCCGCCGAATCCGCCGTGGAGTTTCCGCATGCGGTCAGTACTGCGGTGGCGGTAACGGCCGAGCACAACAGCGCGGCAGTACGTATCGAGGATTTCAAGACACTGCTTCTTTCGTGTGTAGGAGCGGAGGGGCGAACGAAAGCAGGGGGCGCCCGGTCAACGGATGAGTGCCGAGATGCACCTGAACCCCGAATACTTCGGACAGCAGGTCCTCGGTGAGGACCTCGGCCGTTGGTCCTGTCGCGACAACTACCCCGCCGGAGAGCAGACAGACGTAGTCGCAATACGCTGCGGCCAAGGCGAGTTCATGGATCGCGACAATCGTCGTGGTACCGAGTTCGGCGACCAATTCCATCAATTCGAGTTGAGCACGGATGTCGAGGTGGTTGGTGGGCTCGTCCAGGACCAGCAGCGACGGTTGTTGAGCGATCGCCCGGGCCAACATCACACGCTGCTTTTCTCCGCCGGACAGTTCGGCGAAGAGACGTGATCCAAAGCCCTGCATGCCGGTTCGCACCAGTGCTGCGCTGACGATGTCTCGGTCGATCTCACCGAGTCGAGAGAACGCGCTGTGATGCGGCGTCCGACCCGTTGCAACCACCTCGCGGACACTGAACGAGAAATCGGATGAATGCTCCTGCCCCACAACACCGATGATGCGTGCCGCCGATCGAGGCGAGAGATCGTCCCAAACATTCACCTCGTCCACCTTCACGATTCCGCTTCGAGGCTTCATCGAGCGATACAACGCGCGCAGGAGGGAGGACTTTCCACTGCCGTTCGGTCCGACGAGTCCGACCACGCTTCCCTCGGGCGCTTCGAGGTCTACACCCGAAACCACGAGGCGTCCGCCCCGAACGACGTGAATTCCGCTGGCCGACAATCTCATGACTGCGCACCGCCGTCCCGTCGAAGCAACCAGAGGAAGAACGGTGCACCCAATCCGGCGGTGATGATCCCGAGTGGTAATTCGTTGGGCGCATCCAACATCCGAGCCGCAAGATCGACGATCACCAGGAAGGTGGCACCAACCAACGCGGTCGCGGGGAGCAGCTTGCCGTGATCGGAACCGACCAGAAGTCGTACGGCGTGCGGCACGAGCAGCCCCACGAAACCGATTCCCCCGGCGACGGATACGACAACCGCGGTCAGCAACGACGCGATCACCAGTAGTAGCAACCTGGTACGGCGCACGTCCACGCCGACCGATTGCGCGCTCTCGTCTCCCATGGCCAACGCGTTGAGTTGGCGCGATTGTGTCAACAGAATTGCCGCGCAGACGGTGATCACCGCGGCGGGCACACCGAGATCCGACCAACTGGCCCCGCTCACCGAGCCCAGCAACCAGAAGAGCACTCCCGAAAGCTGACTCGGATCGGCGCGCAACTGCACAAAACTTGTTGCAGCCGAGAGCAGATAGCCGATGGCAACTCCGGCCAGGACCATGCGCAGCGGGACGAGCATTCCCTCTCGCCGACCCAGTACGAGAACCGCGATCAGGGAAACCATGGCCCCCAGGAAGGCTGCCACCGGAACACCGATCGACAGGCCGGTGCCGATGCCGGTCGTCATGATCAGTACTGCACCGAAGGATGCTCCGGAACCCACGCCCAGAATGTACGGATCGGCAATCGGGTTGCGCACCAACGCTTGCAGCACGGCGCCGGCCAGCGACAGCCCGGCGCCCGCCAATGCCGCAATCAGAATGCGCGGTACCCGCAATCCCCACACGATCCGATCGAGCAACGGGTCGACCGGCGGACCGCCGACGTGTGCGTACAACACCGCGAACACGTCGGCAAAGGACACCGACGCGGCACCCGACCACACCGCGACGGTGGAGACCGCGACAAGCACAACCGCCGTGGCCAACAGAAACGGGACGTACCCGCGCTCGCCGACGGGATGTGGACGCGACGGCACTCGTGGTGCTGCCTCGCTGGTCAGCGTCATCGCACTCCTGAGTCGGTGGGGTTCGCAGTCATGAACAGGTGGATCTAACCATAACGACAGTCGTTTTCATTAATAGTCACATGCTCATTTGTGCGGATAAGGGTCGGTCCGCAGCGCGCTCGCCCACGCGAAGAGCGCCCCGACCAGCGCAAAGATGCACGCAACGAGGTAGGCGGTGCCGATGTCCCAGCGTCCTGCGATTGCCCCGGCAATCAAGGCGCCGACCGGCGAACCACCCCAGGCGACCATCCTCGCCGTGGTGTTCACGCGCCCCTGCAGACGATCCGGAGTCAGGCGCTGACGTGCACCGATGCCATTGAGGATGGTGACGGTCGCACAGCCGGAGTAGACGACGAGCGCCGTGATCGCGGCGCCGGTGTTGCCGGTTGTCGCAACGACGAACAGCACCACCGGGGCGATGGTCAGCGCCCCGACAGTGATCGCCCCGACCGGCCACTGCGCCGGTAGGCGTGGAAGCACGAGCGCCCCGACCACTCCACCCACGGAGACGGCCGTCCACACGGCGCCGATCATCGGACTCGACGTCGAAATCCCAAGCCTCTCGGATGCGTACACCACCAGGAGCGCCGTAACCGCACCCTGCGTCAGGGAATTGACGAAGCCGACGCCGGTCAAGGCCCGCAGAAGCGGCGACCGCCAGAGGAAGCTGAGGCCCTCGCGTATGTCACGCGCAATTCCGGTTCCCGACTTCTTCGGCGCCGCAGGAGTAATCGAAAACGAGGCTCCGATCGAGGCCATGGCCAGCCCGGCCAGTACGTAAGCCAGTGCATCAGCACCCAATGCGTAGGCCGGGCCGATCGAGGCCACAAGCACGCCGGCTATCGCCGGAAAGACAACATCGATCAGCGTGCTGGACGTCCACAGCGCGCTGTTGGCCGCCGGTATCCTCTGCCGACCGACCAGAGCAGGCAGCGCTCCGAAAGCAGCGGCGTCGAACCACACGAAACACGTTCCGATGCACATCGATACGCCGACGGCATTCCACGCCGTCAATACGCCGAGTGCCTGCGCCGCCGGAATACTCGCCAAAGCAAGTGCAGCTACGGCCTGCGCACACAGGATGACCGTCCGCCGGTTGACTCGGTCTGCCACGGCGCCGGCGAACAAGCCGAACACGAGATACGGCAGAACCGTCCCCGCAGCCGCGAGCGAGGTGAGAAACGGAGACCGGCTGATGTCGAACACCAGGATCGGCATGGCCACTCCGGTGACCGCCGCACCGGCTACGGCAATCGTACGAGCCGTGAAGAACAATCGAAACGATCTGTCCCGAAAGACATGTGGTTGCGCTTCGACGGATCCCGTCGTCGGGGTCTCGCTCATGTATGCACTCTCTTGTACCTGTTGCTCTCCGTGGCGATCTTTCGTACGGTGGCATCGTAATGGAAATGGTTTCCATTACGGAAGGGATGACAATGAGCAACATTTCGTTCGACAGCGTCTCCAACTCGGCTCCGGCCAATGCACTCCAGGGCGTCGGCACCAACGCTCTCGTCGACAACCCGTTTACCTTCGAGCCGGTTGCCGAGGCAACGTCCGCACACGCCCTGCAGGGTGTGGGCACCAACGCCCTCGTCGACAACCCGTTCAGCTTCCAGAGCTGAAACCTCCCCTGATCCAGACTGTTTCGACAGTCTGATCTGCCGATGACCCCGCCCGCATCCGACTCGTCGGGTGCGGGCACCGACAAGGAGATCCGTGTACGCCCTCGCCGACGGACACCAGCTGTATCCGACCCCGGACGGTGTTTGGCATTACCTGACACCGGACGAGAACGCGGTCACGATCGGCGCGCCGGCCGAAGACCTCGCGGAACTCGACAACTTTCTCAGGCGCTCTGGTTCGGTGCTCGGCCCGGGAGCTATCGAGATCGCCGACGCCCTCGTCTCTCGCGGCGTGCTGGTTGTTCCGGGTCAAGCGCCGGAGATTCCGGGTCCACAGCGTGTGCTGATGGACGGGATCGGACCCGTTGCCGATGCTTGCATCGCCCTGCTCTCCAAGGCTCTTCCGCATCTCGAGGTCGTATCCACCACTGCGCCAATCGAAGACGACGTTGCGTCGTCGGACCTCGTACTGTCGGTTGCCGGTGCTCCTCCTCACGACGAGTGGTCGGAACTCGATACCTGGTGCCGCCGAAACCAAACACCGTGGCAACGCGTCCACGCGGAGCTGGGTGAGATCTGCATCGGACCCTTCTTCGGCGGTATCGGCAGCGCAAGCTACCGGGACGTCTGCGGTCGACGGCTTGCCGCGTCGCGCGTCCCGGATCATCTGCGGGCACTGTGGAATCACCTCGCCGGCAGCGAACCTCGCCCGCTCGAACTTGAACCCACCGCAGCCGCAATGGCCAGTGCGCTTGCATGTTCGGACGTCGTGGCTGGTGTACATGGCGCACCGCCATCACACATTCACCACCAGATCCGGATGAATCCGCGAACCCTCATGATGACTCGCCATCCCGTGCTACCTCTGCCGGGCGGCGTTCTCGAGCCTTCGCCGACGCTCCGGTGATCTCACTCGGAGTGAAGATCCCGGCGGCAGACGGTTCTTCGTTGGCTACGGATGTGCTTCTCCCACCGGATTCTTCACCGCGGGGACTGATCGTGATCCGCACCCCGTACGGGCGTGGATGGCATCTGGCGGAGGGGCTCGAATGGCGATCACGAGGAATTGCCTTCATCTGTCAGGACGTACGTGGACGGCACGATTCCACCGGATCTTGGGTACCGTACGTCCACGAGCGCGAGGACAGCGCCGCCCTTGCCGAGTGGCTGCAGGATCAGCCGTGGACACCGGAGTGCGTCATCGCAAGCGGGGCTTCGTATGCGGCCGGAACCGCCTGGGCATTTGCTGCCGAGACCAACAGCGCCGATCGGTCATTTCGTGTAGACGGCGTCGTCTCCAAGGTGCCGACCATCGGAAGCGACCGCGTCAAACGTGATCCCTCGGGATACTTCTCCTCGCCGAGCATCTGGCGTGGTGGGGCGAGCACGGAGATTCGTCTTCCTCTCGTGAGGGTTTCATCCCTGAACTGATGCGTTCGGATTCGTCTTTGCTGGAACATCTCCCGGTGCAGTCGATGATCGAGGAGGTCGGCCTGACCTCCGATTCACCGGGCTGGTTGACGCCGATCCTTCGCGCTCGTAAACGCGAAGACTTCGGTGGCGATGATCTGGTGTCCGCGGACGAACTCTCCGAACTCGACATCGCCGGGCTGCACATCGGCGGTTGGGACGATGCGATGATTCGGGAGACACTGCGGCACTTCACGTCCGTTGGGCGCGGGCCGCAGAGTTTGATCGTGGGCCCCTGGGCGCACGACCTCCGCCCTGGAATGGTCGGCGAGACAAGTTTCGGCCGCCTTCAGGTCGAGTGGATGGAATCGGTATTCGCTGCGCGGCCCCTGACCATCAATCGGGTATTCGACCGGGGTGTCGGCGAATGGTCGACCGAACCGTTTGTCACGGGTGCGAATCGCGTTCATCTCGAACCAGATCGGAAGGATGCGGCCTGCAGCTTCCTGTATGACGCCTCACGGGACCGAAACGACTGTGTTTTCTGGACTTTCGATATCAAGCACGACTCCGTACTCTCCGGAACACCATCGGTGGAGCTGAAAGTGTATTCACCCGAGGGCGAAGCCGATTGGATCGCCGAACTGAGCGTCGTCGATCCCGCTGGAGTTACCAGATCGATCGCACGGGGCGCGGGTGTCAGCCTGCAGCCGACGATGGTGACAATCGATCTGGATCCCGTGTTGCACACTGTGCGCGCGGGTGATGTCTTGACGCTGCGGATCGCCGGCTCGGACTTCCCACGACTCGCACTCAATCTCGGAGACGGTGATCGCTATCGAGGAACACGCAGTACCGCACTGCACCAATCATTTTCCGGGTCGTTGACCCTGCCGATACGCGGAGGAACTGCCGGTGGATGACTTGCTGGTCGACGACCGGAGCGGCGTGCTGACCTCACTGGAACCACACATTCGCTCGGACATGCCGACAGGCTGGGTCGGTTGGGCCGCGAGGGTGGCCGACACCAGAAACTTCGGCGGCAGCGGTTCACTGTTTCGCGCGGACCCTTACGGATTCGGGGCTTCGATACGCGACGATGCAGCAGCTCGCGGGGCGGCAACCGGTGAGGCCGTCGAAAGATATTGCGGCAACGTGGTCCCCGAGGATCTGGTCCGCAGCAGTGCGTCAGCGCTGGAACTGGCCGGCTCACGGGTCGTCGATCCCGCTGAATTTGCGTTGTACAGCGAGGATCAGTACCGCCTTCCCGGATTCCCCTTTGTTCCCTTCACCTCTGATCTGAACATTCGCTGGGCATTGGGTCACACCATGGACGAAAAGGTGCCCACCTACGTGCCTGCGGCCCTGACTTATCTCGGGTACTACACAGGCACCCGTCGCTGCGAGCCACCGATCGCGTCGTTGCAGTACGCCGGAATCGCAGCGGGACGCTCACGCGACGAGGCCGAGATGTCAGCTCTGCTGGAACTTCTCGAACGCGATGCCACCGCGCTGTGGTGGTGCGGGGACCGGTCACAGCCGGCGATCGAGCTTTCCGACTGGGAGCGGTTGCCTGCGCACCGCCAACTCGGGGATCTGGAGAGCCAGACCCGGAGCGTTCGAGTGCTGCTGCTTCCCTCCCCCTTCGGCATTCCCGTCGCCGCAGCGTGGATCCGCGATGACCGACGTGGACTGGTCGCGCTGGGCACAGCTTGTCGACCGACGGTGGAGGCGGCAGTCTCGAAGGCGCTTGTCGAGGCGTATGCCGTACTTGCCATCACGATCGACCTCGCCGACCCCGACGGGCCGACCTGGCGCAGCGTGGCGGACGGAACGCTGCCGGCGCACCTGTACAAACCCTTTCGGGCCGACCGTCGTTACCGGAACGAGTTCGATCCGCAATGGAAAGACGTCGTCGATCTGCCGACCGTCGCCCAACTTTATCTTGATCCCACGATGGCTCTGGCCGCAGAGGAACATCTCTTCGACTACACCGAAACACTTTCGGTATCAAAGATTCCCGACGAAGCGCCGTTGGATCTGGCTTCTCTCGTAGCGTTTCTGACGTCACGGGGACACCAGCCGATTTCCGTCGATCTCACCACCGGCGACATCTCGATTGCCGGGTTGCACGTCGTCCGCGTCCTGACTCCGGGCCTGTACAACAACGCCCCGGCAGCCTTTCCCCTTCTTGGAGGTAGCAGATTGACCAGCGCATCGACCACCCATCTGCATCTGCCGGTCCCCCTCGCATGACATCTTCGCTCGTCGACCGCCGAACTGGGATCATTCGAGAGCTGGTCGACGCCGTTGTTCCCCAGCACTTTCCGCCCGAGTTCAAGCTGATTCACTCGTATGTCAGTGATTCAGCACGCTTTTCACCCTGGTCCAGTGACTCGGCCGGCGCCGGATATTGCTTCGATCTGGGCAACCGTGCACGGCCTACCGCAGCTGCGATAGGCGAAGCGGTGGAACGATATTGCGGCAACATCGTCGCCAAACCGATCGTCCGCGGGTCGGCCGATGCCTTGATCGGAGCAAGCATCGACCTGTCACAACTCGCGCGTTTCGACGCCGCCCAGTACGCGCGGCCACAGTTCCCGTTCGTCGAACCAACCGACGATCTGGAGATGGACTGGACTCGCGGAGCCGACCTGATCACGGGTTCGGATATCTGGGTACCGGCCGAACTCGTCTGGGGTTCGTATCCTCATTTCGTCGCCCGGACGGGTCCGGCGATCTCTCCGGTAGCTCAGGCGGGTCTCGCCGCCGGACCCTCGGTGAAGTTCGCAATCGACAATGCCTTGCGCGAGATAGTCGAACGAGACGCGATGACGCTGTCCTGGACCGGGCGGCGTGGTGTTCGGGTCGTCACCGGCATGCCCGAGGCGCTTCTTCGACTGGGCAATCACG
This sequence comes from Rhodococcus sp. NJ-530, assembly GCF_003860625.1. Taxonomy (NCBI): domain Bacteria; kingdom Bacillati; phylum Actinomycetota; class Actinomycetes; order Mycobacteriales; family Nocardiaceae; genus Rhodococcus; species Rhodococcus sp. NJ-530. The sequence continues at coordinate 109,451 of NZ_CP034152.1, read as the reverse complement.
ACAGCCTCTCGACCAGGTGGATTTCATTCGAGAGTGATTTTGAGATCCCCGTCCTGGGCGCCCTGGTTTGCGACCGACTGACCGGATACTCGACCATGGGTACCGCTTGCCACGAAGACGCCCAGACCGCTGCGTTCAAGTCACTCGGCGAAGCGCTTCAGCTGCAGCTGCTTTCCGCCGACTACGACAACCCGCAGAGCGGCATCGGTCGAGCCGCGGCCTCCCCGACCAGTCCGCTTGCGCCTTGGCGAGCTGACCGAAGCTATGCAGGCGCCTACCGATCGGATTTTGCCGACGTGATGGACTACGGATGCCACTTGCAACTTCACCTGGACCCGGAGATCCAAGCACGATTCGAGAGTGAGCTGGTCGGTGCCGTCGTCGGCGAGGTGGGACTCGACTCTCTGACATCAGCCGCCGGCACCGAAAGCGCTCTGACGGCAGCCGGTTTCCGGCCGGCATGGGTCGATCTCACCACAACTGATGTTCTCCACGCCGGCCTGCACGTCGTCCGCGTCGTCGTACCCGGTTGTCTCACCAATGCGGCCGCCGGATTGCCGTTTCTCGGCTCGCCCCGACTAGTGGACAGTCTTGCCGGACGATCGGCTCGCACCATCCCATTGCCGCACTGACAGTTCGGGAACCGCCGCTTGCAACGACTCGGTGGTTTCCACCGCGTGGAACCACGTCGGCTTCGAGATCGCGGCATCCCGAATCACCTGCACGGCGCGCGCGGCGATAGCTGCCGTCGCGACCGACTGGCTACGCCCCGAAACCCACAGCGCCGGGCCGGTATCCGCTCGGGCCATCGCTACCCAACGATCCGAGCCCCACAGCTTCTTCGGCACGACCTTCTGTAGCGCGGGTGCCCACGTCATGGCCGCAAGTCCGAGCGTCGCGGTGGACGTGTCCAATCGCAGGTACGTCCTGACCGGAACACCGAGGTCTCGCGTCAACGCATGCTGGTCCGAAAAGTCGGCCCGCACAGCAGGACCGGTGCGGTAGCCGGTCGCATCGGCCGGTATTCGAAACGTCTTCATCCCGGTGTAGTTGCGAATCGATCGTCCGTCGGGATCAGGAAACCTCGTGCCCAACATTCCGTACGTCCACGCCGTCGCGGCCGGTCCGTGTAGTTCTCCGCCGCCGAGGCCGATCACGATGTCCACGGGTCCCCCGCCGAGTCGATGCGCCTCGACGGCAAGGACACTGGTCAATCCCGGCGCCAATCCGACGCCCATCAGGACGGGTCCGTCGACCGCTTCCAGTTCTTCGCAGTAGTTCGAGGTTGCCGTGACGTCGACGAATGCCGCCCCACCGCGTACCGCTTCGTCGGCCAGGCGAACATCCTCGAAACCCGAGGCATTCACCACGACATCGAAGTCTCGAACCACAGTCGAATACGCGCCTGGTTCTTTAAGATCAACGACGACGTCCGCGCGGGCAGGGTCACGGCCGGCGGAGTACGCGGAGATTTCGGGGACCTTCGCGAGTTGTTTCATCAGGGGAATCCCGACGGCACCGTAGCCACCGAGTACAAGAACCTTCGTCATTACTTCGCCTCCCGAGTCGCTAGAGTTCGACTCTAGAGTTAGACTCTAGTCATGACTGAGGTTCTTCGGGAAGACACGTCGGCGCGGCGCAAGATCATCGAGGCAGCGCGTGAGGTTTTTGTCGATCCCGGCTACGCGGCCGCCACGATCAAGCAGCTTGCCGCGGCGGCGGGCGTGTCGGTGCAGAGTGTCTATTTTGTGTTCGGCAACAAGCCGAGCGTGCTGTCAGCACTGCTCGACGTGGCCGTTGCGGGCGACGAGGAAAAGACGGCAACTCTCGACCGTCCGTGGGTGGCGGCAGCACTCGGCGCCCCACATCCACTCGGGCAACTCCGGATTCAGGTTCACCACGGACGGCTCATTCTGGAACGCACCGCAGATATCCTCCTGGCACTGCGGGCCGCCGCTTCCGCCGACGAGGACGCCGCCCGTCTGTGGCAAATCAACCGCACTCAGCGACGCACTGTGCAGGAACATCTGATGGTCGGCATCGTCGAAAAAGCGCCAACCGTCGACCTCGAAACAGCTGTGAACGTCGCACTCACGCTGCTCAGTCCCGAGACCTATACAGACCTCGTGGTCGGCGCGGGTTGGACCGGCCAACAGTACGAAGAATGGGTGGTCAACACCCTTGCCGCCACCCTCGGCCTGGACCGAACCGTCAAATCCCGGAAGTAGCTGGGATTACTTGGTGGGCTTGTCGTCGATGTGCCGTGGGTTGTTCCACAGGCGCTCCGTCAGATCGTGGAGGACGGCAAGGGTGATCGTGTCGTCGTCCCGTCGGAGCAGAGACTGGCTGACCGTCGCGCGCACCAACGTGGAGTCGGAGTGCACGAACTCCTTGACCGAGCCCGGCTCGGAACTCAGTTCACGATGGGCCTGCTCTGCACTGACGTCGTCGGCATCCTTGTCGTAGAGGATGTCCTGCAAACGCAACGCCGAGACGGCCTTCTTGGGATATCCCAGCATGTCAGCGAAAGACGGGTTGGCAAAAACGATGCTGCCATCGCGGTGAACGGCCATGACCGGCACCGGAAGCCTGTCGAGGAGAATCAGGGCAGGCATCTGCTCCAGATCCGCAATCGGCGATTGTGGCGGCTGCGCAACGTTGCGGCGGCGTTCCATAACACGTCCTCTCAAGTTGCCCGAGTCGACAACAGTCTAACTGCCCAGCAAATCGCGGGTTGACTTCCCGCCCGGATGCAGTGACGAATGCCCGAATCGTGCCCGCCTGAGTCACGCCGCGAGCGCCTCCTGATCCTCCGCCAAGGAACCGTCAACAACACGATAGACAGTATCCATCCGAGACAGGTGACTTCGGTCGTGTGTCACGAGAAGGGTTGCCGCCTCGCGTTCCCGCACCACCCCGATGATCAGATCCATGACAGCGGCACCGCGCTCCTGATCGAGCGCACTCGTGGGCTCGTCGACCACGAGAAGCTGCGGATCGTTCATCAATGCTCGCGCGAGATTGACGCGCTGTCGCTGCCCTCCCGACAGCTGGGACGGCCGTTTTCCGCTCTGATCCGCGAGCCCGACAGCGTCCAGCAAATCCATCGCTTTTGATTTCACGGCCTTGCGACGGGCCCGTGACGTGAACACGGACTGCCCCAGATGCGCCATCACCTCGAGCTGCTCCAGTGCAGTCAGCGAAGACACGAGGTTCGACTGTTGGAAGACGATGCCGATCGACGAGCGTCGCAGCTCCGACGCCGCCCGCCGACTCAGCGCAGCGATGTCGGTGCTGCCTTCCGGCGTCCGGAGATAGACGTGCCCGGAATCCGGACGGATCAGCGTCGACGCCACCGCCAACAGGCTGGACTTACCCGAACCCGAAGGCCCGGTGATCGCGGCGATCTCGCCGCGGTGCAGTCGCAGAGACACGTCGTCCAGCGCCGTCACCCGCGATTGCCCATCGGGAAACGTCAGATCGACGTTCTGGATGTCGAGAACTGTGGTGCCGGTTGTCATGGTCATCGTGCGCTCCCCAATGCTGTGAGTGGATCGGTGGTCGAGAGGAATCGAAGTGCAAAGGCCGCGCCGAGCAGACCGAGCCCGATCAATGCCACGGCAGGTACGACGGTGGTGGATGCGTCCAGGACAAACGGCATGGCGTCACCGATCAGCGATCCGGCCACGGCCGTCAGCCCGATTCCGACGGTGACACCGGCAATCAGAACGATGAGCGCCTGACCCAGTGCGTCGCGCACCAGCGAACCGGTAGTCGCACCGAGCGCTTTCAGCGTCGCGATGTCCGGAGTTCGCTGGATCGTCCACACCGTGAAGAACGCACCGATCACCAGGGCTGAGATCGCGAACAACATGAGCGTCATCAACGTCAACGACCCGTTCTCCGACTTGTACGAACCGATCGCGTCGAGCGAACCGCTGACCGTCGTCGACGTCGTCGCAGCCGCCTTGTCCGTTGCGGAAGCGTCAGAGGCTCCGGTGACAGCCAGTACTGTCGCAACTCCGCCGCGTGGATTGGCCGCCTGCCAGTCGTCGAGCGTCATCCAGACGACGGGCGAATGGCTGTACCAGTCGTCACCGCGAACGGCGCTGACGGTGAACTGCTTCGTACCGACGCTCACCTGATCGCCGGCGCCCGCCCCCAGTTCGCGGGCGGCACCTTCGCTCAACACCACAGTGCCTGACGCCGACGGCGTCACGTCACCGAAACCGCCATCAGCGCCGAACAGGGCCACCGACTTCTGATTTCCGTCGGCCAATCCCGCTTTCCCGCGACCGATTCCGATGGGATCGACGTCCTTCGACGTGGAGGTCCAAGCGTTGACCTGGTCCTGCGTGAGCGCCGACTCGTCGAACGACGCCCCGGCTCCGGTGTCGGCGAACACCACCGTGTCGGCATTCATGGCCTCGATGGCCGACACGTTCTGATGGCGAAGTCCTGCAGTCAACCCGCTGAGAAAACTGACCAGAAGTGCAACCAACAGAACCACGACGGAGATCAGCGCGAAACGACCTCGCGCTGCCCGTAAGTCCCTCATTGCGACAAACACTGTGAATTCCTTTCCTGTGCTTGCCTCTACGCTCTCGCGGATGCAGACTCTTTCCATCGCACCTCGGATCGACATTCCAGCGCTCGAAAGAACCATCCCGGTTTACAACTTTTGATGGATGAACCAGGCCCGAACCTCGCTAAGCTGGGCGAGATGCACCGATCTCCGCTCACGCCTGTCTTCGCCGGCCTACAACTGGGCCTGCATGTCCTTGTCATGGCGCTGGCCGGTGTGGTGTTTCTTCGAGCGCTGATCGACGAATCCGACCTGACCGCAACAATCATCGCGTTGGCCGTGATCTTTGTTGCCGTCTATCTTTTCGGGGTCGCCAAAAGGCTGCGCGGCAACGCTGCCCGCTGGTGGCTGGCCGTGCTGACCCTCGTCTGGATCGCGACGATGGCGGTATCCGCCGACGCCGCCTACCTCGCGTTCGGACTCTTCTTCCTCTATCTCCATATTCTGCGACGCCCCTGGAGTCTTCTCGCCGTCACCGCGGCAACGGCTGTCGCCGTGATCGGCACCGGATTGCATCGCGGGTGGACGGTGGCCGGCGCCGTCGGCCCGATCATCGGCGCCGCCGTAGCCGTTGCTATCGGTCTCGGATATCAAGCTCTGTACCGCGAGGCAGCCGAGCGCGGTCGTCTCATCGACGAGTTGATGAATACTCGTGAAGAATTGGCGTCGACGTCTCGCGATGCCGGAAAATTCGCGGAACGTGAAAGACTCGCCGCCGAGATTCACGACACCGTGGCCCAGGGACTTTCGAGCATCCAGATGCTCCTTCACGCTGCCGAACGCGCCGATCCGGACAGCCCGGCCATCCGTCAGATCAGCCTCGCACGGGAAACTGCCGCGGACAGTCTTGCCGAAACCCGCCAACTCATAGCCGAATTGACGCCCGCGGCCTTGGACGGTCAGTCGCTCGCCGACGCGCTTCGTCGAATCTGCGAACGCGCGAGCAGTCCTGAACTGGAAGCGCGCTCCGTGGTCGAAGGCGAGGCAGTGCGGCTGCCGATGCCCCTCGAAGCAACATTGGTACGCATCGCTCAGGGCGCGGTGTCCAATGTTCTCCGCCATGCCGATGCAACCAGAATGGCTGTGACACTGACCTATTCCGATGACACCGTCAGCCTCGACGTGGTCGACAACGGTCGCGGTTTCGACGTGGCAGTTCTCGAACGTGGCCCGGCGGAATCTTTCGGCCTCAATGCAATTCGCCGACGCGTCGAACTGCAGGGCGGGACTTTCTCCATCGAGTCCGAGCCGGGACACACGGCCGTCGCAGTGACGTTTCCTCTCGAAGTCGGCGAACCGTGATCCGCCTGCTGCTCGCCGACGATCACGCGATCGTGCGCGCCGGGTTACGAGCGCTGCTCGAAAGCGAAGCCGACATCGAGGTAGTCGGCGAAGCGGGCACCGCCGAGGAAGCCATAGCCTTCTGCGCCACCACGCCGGTCGACCTCGTGCTCATGGACCTGCGATTCGGCCCCGGGAAGACGGGCGTCGACGCCACCCGCGCGGTGTGCGCGCTGCCGAATCCGCCGCACGTACTCGTCGTGACCAACTACGACACGGATGCAGACATCTTGAGCGCTGTCGAGGCCGGGGCCAGCGGGTACTTACTCAAGGACACACCACCGGTCGAGTTGCTGTCAGCCGTCCGTGCCGCTGCGAGCGGGGACAGCGTTCTCTCCCCCGCCATCGCGTCGAAGCTCATGACTCGGGTACGCAAACCCGAAACCAGCCTCAGCCCAAGGGAAATCGAAGTTCTGAAGTTGGTGGCGGCGGGTCGCTCCAACCGAGAGATCGGCAAAGAACTGTTCCTGAGTGAGACCACGGTCAAATCGCATCTGGTTCACATCTTCGGCAAGTTGGGAGTGAAGTCGCGGACGTCGGCGGTAGCTCGTGCGCGGGAGCTGGGTTCGATCTGACATTTGCCCGAATTGTCGAAAGTAGCTGGACAGCAGCAATTTTCGCTCGCAATTCTATTGTGTTCGAAACTTTGTTCGATTAGACTTTGGGCATGGACAGTCGGGAAGCGTGGCAGCTGGATGGCGAGGGCCTCAAGAGTGAGGTTCTCGATCTGGTGCGTGTCCGGCACGAGTTGCAGTCGCGGTTGGTGTTGCTGATCGTGGAGATGTTTTCCCGGGAGGTTCTCGGTGGGAAGGGTTTTCGGGCGATCGCGCAGTGGTTGCACGGGTCGACGAATTTGGAGATCGGTGAGTGCAGTCTGTTGGTCGGGTTGGCGCGGTTGTTGATGCTCGAACCTGTTGTCGCGGATGCGTTTCATCGTGGTGAGGTTGATGCGTTGAAAGCCCGTCAGGTGGCGTCGTTTTGTCAGCATCCGCCGAAGAACATGACCCTGGCGGATGTGGACAAGGCCCGCGGGATCCTGCTTGGCCTGGCGTCGAAGAACATCGCCGATTGTGATGCGGTGCGGGCGGCGATCCGGCGGATCGAGAAGCAGTACGGCAAACGCGAGGACGGGGTTCCGTTCGGTGAGGATTCCGAACGTAACGAGTTCTACGCGTCGAAAGGCCTGTACGGGCGCGTGTCGGTGAAGGGCGACCTGGATGCTGTGAACGGGGCCCGGTTGATCACGTTGCTGTCGAGCCTGTCTGCTCCGACACCGGAGAAGGACGGCGTCAAAGACACCCGCACCCCGGCGCTACGGCGGGCGGACGGGTTTTGCGAGTTGTTGCGGCGGTACGAGCGGGCGGGGTTGGGTCCGATCGAGGGCGGGGTGAAACCGCACATCACGGTGACTGCGTCGGCGAAAGACATGACCGACCTCAAAGCAATGAAGGATATGTTGCCGTCGACTCAGGAACTGGGTTTCGCGTGGACGGATTGGGTGGGCCCGATCAGTATCGACACTGCCCGGATGTTGGCCTGCGATTGCACGGTCACGCGAATTTTGTTGGATGAGAATGGTGTTCCGCTCGACTGCGGTAAGGAAGCGCGAACAGCGACGGTGCCGCAGCGGCGAGCGTTGGCGGTTCGTGATGGCGGGTGTGCGTTTCCCGGGTGCGGAACTCCGTCGGGGTGGTGCGATGCCCATCATATTGTTCACTGGAACGATGGTGGCCCAACAGATCTCGACAACCTGATCTTGTTGTGCGGTCATCATCATCGGACGCTGCATCACACGGAGTGGCGGGTGGAGATCGGACCGGATCGGAAATCGGTGTTCTATCCACCGATGTCGGTTGATCCGTATCAGCATCCGATCGGCGGGAACAGCCCACCGACAGCGGCGTGAACCGACATAACTGAAAAGGCCAGCGTGTGCACCGGGGAAGAATCATGCCCCGGGGCATACGCTGGCCTTTTCGGCTGCGCTCGATGTCCGTCTTGCGACAGCATCTGTCTCCACTTCGACACGCCGGACCCATAGGGTCGAGGCATGTCTTTCTGCGAACCCGCCCGCGTTGTCACCGTCACGTCCCTGACCCCGCACATGCGGCGAATCAGCATCGAGGCAGAAGGCGACTGGCACTGGCCGACCGGCGGACAAGGCGACGAGCGCATCGACCTCGCGTTCCCGAAACCCGGTGAAACAGAAGCAGAATACGACTACTTCAACAATCCCGACTACGGCAAGGCCGATCTCGGAACCGAGCCACCGTGGCGGCACTACACCGTGCGCAAGGTGCACGACGGCGGCCGACGTCTGGAAATCGACTTCGTCGTGCACCCTGGCGGTATTGCAGCGGATTGGGCCCTGCGGGCCGAACCAGGTCACCTACTAGGCGTCTTCTGGTCGGACAGTTCGCGGTCCCACTACCAAGCACCGGCGGGTCCTCGCTGGCAGCTGCTGGTCGCAGACGCCACGGGTCTCCCCGGACTGGGCAGGATTGTCGAAGAACTTCGTGAAGGCGATGTCGCACAGGCGATCATCGAGGTCGAAACCGAAGAGGATCGACAGGAATTTGTCACTCGCGGCGACGTCACGTACACGTGGCTCGTGGGGAGTGGCCTCGGAAAGGCGCCGAGCGCGCTGTTCGAAGCTGTGGAGAAGGTCGAGTTTCCCGAATCCGAAACGGCCGACGTCTACGCGTGGGTGGCGTGCGAAAGCGCAACCAGCCGTCGTATTCGCAAGCACCTGAGGGAAGTTCGAGGAATTGCTCGCGACAAGCACAATGTTGTCGGGTACTGGCGAGAGGGCGCCGACGGCCACGTTTCCGGCATGAACAGCGAGGAAGTCACCGTCGGCGCCTGAGCGCCGTGATCACTCTGCCGGCAGCGTGTCGGTAGATTCTGTGTGAGCCTGCTGCGCGTCAGCCGACTTTTCCGCCAGCATCTCGAACAGTGCTCGCCGTGCCTCGGCGAGAATTGCCTCGGCCTTGGCTACCTGCTCAGCGGTCCCACCTGCGGCTACCGCGACAGCGGCACCTCGGAGTAGGCCCATCGCGGGACGGAGCGCTGCGCCGGCTTCACCGAAACCCGGCCGACCGTGTCCGCGCTGGTCAAGTCGACCGCGCCGGCCTTCGGGGCGTCCTTCTGCTCGGTCTTCGAAGCGACCCTCGGGTCGCTCGCCCTCGAATCCTCGACGGAAACCGTGTCCACGATGCGGGCCTCGGCGGCCATGCTCGCGACGTTCTTGCATTTCTGGGTTGTTGTGTGGGGCGTACATGTTGTCCTCCTGGACTGTCTGTGTTTGTTTGACGTATCGACGATATATCGACAATAGATCGAACGCAAGGGTTCGTAGAATAATTCCCGCACCCTCGTCCGGATACGCTGAAGCCGTGAACACGGATCTACAAGCCCAGGCCGCGGACGTCCTACGCCGCCTCGCACTCGACGAATCCCTGAAAGAACGCACCATGGCGGACGCCGCGACGGCAGCACTCGCACGGAAAGTCGCCGCTCGCTACATCGGCGGCGAAACCATCGACGACGCTTTCGACCGACTCCCCTCGATCTTCGCGCGAGGACACAAGGCGAGCATCGAATACACCGGGGAAAGCGTCCGGGATCCCGAACTCGCGAACGCCGAAACCGATGTGTTCGTGGAATTGGCGGAACGGATCGGAACGTCGGGCGTCGACAGCACCGTGTCGTTCGACCTCTCGCACATCGGCTTGGTCATCGATCCGGAGCAGTGCTTTCGCAATGTCGTGCGCCTGGCCGAGACCACGGAACGCGCAGGTGCCGAGCTGATCATCTCTGCCGAGGCGTCCGACCGCACCGACCTGGTCCTCGACATGCACGCGCGACTGGCCGAGCGGTTCACTCACGTGGGGATCACCGTTCAGGCCCGACTGCACCGCACGGCAAAGGATCTCGCCGCTCTGCTGAACCGACCCGGTCGCATCCGTCTCGTGAAGGGCGCCTTCCTCGAAGCCGAGTCCGTCGCCTACCCACGCGGTAGTGCCGAACTGCGCAGCGCGTATCTCGACTACGCAGCCCGGATCGTCAACTCGGGTCACCAGGTCTCCATCGCGACACATGACCGCGACATCCTCGAAGCACTACGCGCCGAGCATGATTCGAAGCTCAGAGGCGAGCACGTCGAGTTCGAGATGCTGCTCGGCCTCGGCACCGAGCAACTGGACGCACTCCGAGGAGCAGGCTTCACCACACGCGAATACGTCATCTTCGGAACACAGTGGTGGCTGTACGTACTCAATCGCATCGCCGAAGAACCGGAGCGTGTCTACACCGCGCTCATCGACGCTGCGCTCATCAGCACTGCAAACTAGATCTCCAACAACAGAAGTGGGGCCGCACTCGAATCGAGTGCAGCCCCACTTGTGTCAGTTTCTAGCTCTCCAGAAACGCCTTGATGCGCGCCAGGGTGGTTTCCATTCCGGTCTGCATCAGCTGATCTCGACCCCGACCGAGTAGGCCGCTACCCGACATCATGCGCACGTAAAGCGCTGGCGTCGCATAGATCTCACGAGTCTCGGTAAGCACGGTGCCCGTTCCCGAAGGCTCGAGCACAAAGGTCCACCGCGCTTTCGGCTCGTCCGATTCGAAGGAGAACCTCCGGCAGTCGACCACGTCGACCACCGTGCAGTGCGTGCTCCACCGAATCAGACCATGCTTGTTGGTGCCCTTGAACTTTGCACCCACAGTGCCCGGAGTTCCGGAAGTCCATGTTCCACCGGTGTTTTCAGGACTGAAGCGACCCATACCTTCGATGTCGCTGACAACCTTCCACACCGATACCGGCGTTGCCTCGATGTACGCGCTGGCGGTTTCCACCCGTTACCGGCCCGGAACCCAGGACATGATCTTGATGGCGTGAGGCATGAGCTTTGCCCACACCTTGGCCGGAAGTCCGCGCGGTCCACCGAGATTCATGACGCGAGTGGTGGCAACGGTCTGCGGTTCGGTGTACTTGATCAGCCCCTCGGCGCCGTGACGACGACCGACGCCCGAGACACCCATGCCACCCATCGGTGCTGCGGTGCTGCCCCAGGTGGGTGCGTAACCCTCGTCGACGTTGACAGTGCCGGCGTGGATGCGCGCTGCGATGGCTTCGCCGGCAGCCTTGCTTCCCGCCCACACACTGGCGTTGAGGCCGTACTCGGTGTCGTTGGCCGCAGCGATGGCCTCTTCGACGTCCTTGACGGGGTAAATCGAGACGAGCGGCCCGAAGGTCTCGTCGCGGTAGCACTCGGCGTCTTCGGGAACCCCAGTGAGCAGGGTGGGCTCGTAGAACAGCGGTCCGATGTCCGGCCGAGCCTTGCCACCGGCAATGACGGTGGCGCCCTTGACCACTGCGTCGTCGACATGAGCGGAGATTGCCTTGACCTGCGCCTCGGAGACGAGGCTGCCCATCTCGATTCCGAATTCGTATCCGGCGGCGAGGTTCATCTTCTTGACGCGGTCACCGAACATACGGATGAACTCGGGTGCGATGGACTCTTCGACGTAGATGCGCTCGATGGAGATGCACAGCTGACCGGAGTTGGAGAAGCACGCACGCACAGCGGCGTCGGTGACCTCGCGCAGGTCTGCGCCGGCGGCGACGATCATCGGGTTCTTGCCACCGAGTTCGGCGGAGAAGCCGATCAGTCGACGGCCTGCCTGCTCGGCGAGGAGCTGACCGGTCGCGGTGGAACCGGTGAACATGAGGTAGTCGGTGTTCTCGACCAGGGCGGTGCCGACGACGGAGCCCGGCCCGGGAACCACGGCGAAGAGGTCGCGAGGCAGACCCGCCTTGTAGAGCAGTTCGACGCAGGCGAGCGCGCAGTACGGCGTCTGGCTGTCCGGCTTGAGGACAACGGCGTTACCGGCGAGCAGCGCGGCGATGGCGTCGGACACGGCCAGCGTCATCGGGTAGTTCCACGGCGAGATGACGCCGACGACACCCTTGGGCTGGTAGCGGACGACGGTCTTCGTCAGGCCCGGGAGCATGCCGGAGACGCGACGCGGACGCAGCAGCTTCGGAGCCACACGTGCGTAGTGCCGCGACGTCATCGAGATGTCGAGGACTTCTTCCTGAGCTGCGGTACGCGACTTTCCGGTCTCGGCCTGAGCCATGTCCATGAGGGCGTCGCGGTTCTCGAGGATGAGATCGCGGTAGCGGTGGAAGACGGCAGCGCGGTCGAGGACGGAACGCTTGGCCCATTCCTTCTGGGCGACGCGGGCACGGGCGATGGCCGCAAGTGCGTCGTCGGCGGTGCCGACGGGGATGGTCGCCAGCTCCTTGCCGGTGAACACCTCGGTGATGGACTTCGTCGGGCGATCGGCAACATTGTCGATGGCGATCAGATCGGCGAGCCGCGAGAAGGTCGCAGCGGACGGAGCAGGCATTTCAGTACCCCTACTGGTGAGTAGTTCTTGGAGTTACACACAACTTACCCCGTCGGTGGTACCGATCACAGTGCCGAATCAGACAGAGTCAACCAATACTGCCTCTTTCGGACGTTTTGCGATCAACAACGACATGACTGCAGCGATCGCGCAGAGCGCGCCGGCCACCAAGAAGGCAGCGTCGTACGAGCCGATCTGATCACGAACGAGGCCGGCCAAGAAGGCCACCAGACCCGCACCGATCTGGTGCGATGCCAGCACCCAACCGAACACGATGGGAGCGTCGGCGCCGAAGTGTTGACGGCACAGCGCGACGGTCGGCGGAACCGTCGCCACCCAATCGAGCCCGTAGAAGATGACAAACGCGATCATCGGCGGATTCACGGTGTTGGCGAGCAACAACGGCAGGAAGAGCAGCGAGATTCCGCGGAACAGGTAGTAGATGCCGAGAAGTTTTCGCGAGTCCATGCGGTCGGTGAACCAACCCGAAGCGATGGTGCCGACCATGTCGAGGATTCCGATCAACGCCAACAGTGACGCGGCCGTGGTGATCGGCATTCCGTGATCGTGCGACGCCGGGACGAAGTGCGTGCCGATCAGGCCGTTGGTGCTCGCGCCACAGATCGCGAAGGTACCGGCGAGAAGCCAGAACACCTTGGTCTTCGACGCCATCACCAGCACCGAGATCGCCCGGCCTCCGGCGCCGCCGCGCTGGTAGACAGGCTTGGCGGGTGGGGCGTAATCGGCGGGCGCGCCGTACGGCGTCGTACCCACGTCTGACGGATAGTTACGCAGGAACAGCAGAACGAACGGCACAACGGCCAGTGCGGCAAACGAAACTGTGAAGGCGACGCTCTTCCAGTCGTACGTTTCGGCGATCTTCGCCAGGACCGGGAGGAACACCAGCTGACCGGCAGCACCACCGGCCGTCAGGATGCCGGTCACGAGACCACGCTTCTCGACGAACCAGCGATCGACGACGGTGGCGACAAACGCCAGCGCCATCGAACCGGTACCGAGACCGACGAAGACACCCCACAGCAGAATGAGCTGCCAACTCGAGGTCATGAAGATGGTGAGACCACTGCCGAGCGAGATGAGCGCCAACGCCGAGGTGACGACCGCCCGGATACCGAACCTCTCCATCAGGGCAGCAGCGAACGGCGAGGTCAACCCGTACAGAATCAGGTTGACCGAGACGGCCGCCGAGATGCTGGCGCGCGACCACCCGAAATCTTCGTGCAGCGGATCGATCAGCACCGATGGGGCAGCGCGGAAGCTCGCCGCACCGACCAACGCCAGGAATGCCACGATCGCGACGGACCAGGCGCGGTGAAAGCGCGGCGGGCTCACCTGCTGTTGGCCTGATTCGGGGAGAGCGGTCTCAGAAGTCACAGAGAGAATTCTGCAGTTCGGATTCGATCGAGAACAGTGGCCAGATTGCCAATATATGAAAGAATCAAGCCATGTCTGGTCCGCATCGCGTCGTCGTACTGGCTCTGAATGGAGTCATCCCCTTCGAACTCGGCATCCCGGCGCGCATCTTCGGACGTGCCCTCGACGTCGAGGATCGGCCGCTGTACGAGATCCTGACGTGCACCGTCGACGGCAATCCCGTGCAGACCGACGCAGACTTCAGCATCTCGGTCGACCACGGGAGCGAGTTGCTCGCCACCGCCGACACCGTCGTCATCCCCGCGTCGTACGAGTTGGGTCCGGCCTACGAAGACGGCTACCTCTCCCCGAGTTGGCCGCAGCTTTCCAACACATCCGGCCGGGCACTCGGCTGGTCTCGATCTGCACCGGGTCGTACATCCTCGCCGCGGCGGGTCTGCTCGACGGACTCCGCGCCACGACGCACTGGCGCAACACCGACCATTTCCAGCGTGTCTATCCCAAGGTGAACGTGGATCCGGACGTGCTGTTCGTCGACGAAGGCCACATCCTGACCTCGGCCGGGGTGGCGTCGGGAGTCGACCTCTGCCTGCATATCGTCAGGCGTGACCACGGCATGGAAGTGGCGAACACCGTCGCGAGGCGTTGCGTCGTACCGCCGTGGCGCGACGGTGGCCAAGCTCAGTACATCCGACGCCCCCTGGCCGACAAGCCTTCGGAATCGACTGCCGACGCTCGGCACTGGGCCCTCGAACATCTCGACGACCCGATCACCCTGGCGGACCTGGCGACGCGCGCCAACATGAGCGTCCGCACGTTCAGCCGTCGATTCCGCGACGAAGTCGGAACCACACCGAACCGCTGGTTGACCAGCAGACGCGTCGATCGGGCGCGGGAACTATTGGAGGAATCCGATCTGTCGATCGATGCGATTGCCGCTCGAACCGGCTTCGGGACTGCGACATCCATGCGTCAACACATGAACGAGGCCCTCGGCGTTTCACCGAGCGCCTACCGACGCACGTTCAAGGCACCGGTGTAAGCGGCAGTACCAGGCACTATCCTGGATGCCATGGCCGAACAGACTCGCCCGAACTTTCCTCAGTACTGCGGATACCTCCTGGGGAAGACGCTCCCCGACCGGTATCAAGACTGGGTTCGGAACGATCTGGTCGGCCCGGGCGCCCAGGCCCGCTACATCATCCGCTTCACCGTGCCGGCGACGCTGATTCTTCTGCTGTTCCTCTTGATCCCGGGACCGATCTGGATTCCCTTGGCCATGATGGCCTTGTTGCTCATCCCGCTCGCGTACTTCGTCGTGGCGCTCGGGACCATCTACCGCCGTCACCGCCTGCTGAGCCACGGACTCGATCCCGAACTGCTCGACGAGAAGGCCCAGCGCCGTGCCGATCGCACTCGCGAGGACTACGAGAAGCGGCACGGTCGCTGAGCACCCCTCAGCGGAACATCGTCACTGCGGCCTTGGCGAGGACCTTCGGATCCTTCTCGTAGTGATGCATCTTGGTGAGCTTGTCTTCCGGAATCCCCAGGAACTTGTAGACGGCTACCTGAGCGCAGCGCACCGAGTACTGCTCGGTGAACACCATGTCGAACGGCAGCTCCGCGAACTGACTGATGAACGCCAGGTTCTTGGAGTGCTTCGGCACCACCAGCGGCCGGTCGCCGACGGCGCGCCGATTGAACAGCGCACTGGCGTAAGGCATATGGCTGGGTATCGAATTCACGACGCTGTCCATAATCTCTTGTCGACGCGCGGCGAGCGCACCGCTCTCGTCGAGCGCCTCGAGGTGTCCGAGCGTCTCTTCCAGCATTTCCCGCCCGGTCATCTCGATGAACGGCTTCTTCACGTAGTCGCCGTCCTTGCGCGGGAACAGACAGTAACCCCAGAAGACTCCTTCGTTCTCCTTCTGCGCGTGGTAGTGCGGCTGATGGTGGACCACGATCGACAGAAGCACGTTCGAGTCCACAAATGTGTTGAGCGCATTTCCGGGGAGCTGCTTGGTGATTCGGGAAATCTCGTTGATGAGCTCGTGTGACGAAGTGGTGACGGTGAAGCTGGTCCACTCACTCTGCGCCCGGTCCCCGAAGAACTTGTCGGGATTCCCGAGATCGTAGAAATGCTCGGTGGCCTGCTTCCACAGCAGCGCACTCGGTGCGTATCTCATGTCTTCGACGATCGGCGTGTCGAGATCGCCGATCGAAGAACTGTCGGTGATGCTGCCGTTGGTGTCGAAGACGAAATCGCCCTCCGCCACGTCGATTCGGCCCTTCTCACCGGTGCGGACGTTTTCGTAATCGAGTCCCGTCACGATGATCTCGTCTCGTAGCGGGGTGTCCTTGAACACGAACTCCGTGATCTTCAGTTCGTTGACGAACTTCACGCCCTTGCCTTCGAGGAAGGCCCGCATCGGCAAGATGATGCTCTCGTACTGGTTGTACGGGGATCTGGTGACACCGGCAAGAGTTTGAATCCGACTGAACTCGAGAATCATTCGGTTCATGTACCGGCGCAGCTCCATCGCCGAACTCACCCGCTTGAAAGCAAATGTGGTCTCCCACATGTACCAGAAGTTGGTGGTGAAGAAGTGCGGAGTGTCCTCGAACCACTGCTCGATACTGATGTCGTCGAGTTTTGCCTCGTCCGACTCCGGCATCGTCATCAGCTTCGTCAACAAGTACCGATCCTTGTTGTCGAATTGCATGTGCTTGTAGTCGTTTTCACCCTTGTTGCGAATGCCGTCGCGATCGATCAATCGTGCGACGTCGTGCGTTGGATGCGCGTGGTCGAAATCGAGAATGTCATCCGTCACCGATTTTCCCGGGTTGTCCAGCGACGGAACCACACTCAGCACGTCCCAGAGGTTCTCATAGGTCTCCTCGTTGAGCATGCGACCGCCACGATTGATGAAGCCCGCGTCGTTGCCCAGCTCGCGATGACCGTACTGGTGCTGGAAGGTAGCGGCAGATTCGCCGTCGTTCGCTCCATGCATGTCCAGCCCCATGATGGTGATGTCCTCACCGCTCCACTCACCGTCTCGAATCAAATAGACGGCAGCCGAGAGGTTTCCGATGCCGGCACCGATCATGTAGGCCTTGTGAGACAGCTTGGAAGACATTGGGTTTCGTTCCTTACTCGAGTCGCGGTACGGATACCTTCCAAGCATGGACCCCTTTGCCCGCTGGCGCATCACCCGAACCGGATGACGTCCGTCACGGTCGCTGAAGGCGCACCAGATCCAGTGCAAAACGCGCGTAGTCGCGTGCAATTTCCTCGGGCGTTTGTGGTCCGCTCGGCCGATACCATTGCGCGACAGAGACACACATCACGACGATTGCACGCGCGGCCTGTCGCGGCCGATCCGTCCCGAACACACCGGCAGCGATTCCGTCGTCGACCTGCTTCGTCATCAACCATTGCTGGTAGTTGCGTGATTCCGTGATGCGCAACCTGTTCTCGGCTGTGAGACTGCGCATTTCGCTGGCACCGAGAAATCCTTGATCACGCCGATAGATATGGAACAAGGTCACACATTCGACGAGGAAAGCCAGCCTTTCGGAGGGACTTTCGCCCTCGTCGATTGCCGCCAACGATCTCGTGTTGAGTTCATCCATGGTGAGGTCGAGAATTTCGGCCAACATCTGCTGCTTGCTGGAATAGTGGTGGTACAGACCTGGAACACTCATCTGCGCACGTTTGGCGATCTCACGCATCGCAGCGCCGTGATATCCGGTCTTCACCATCTCCGCGAGCGCGGCCGCCAACACCGGATCGAACGGACTCGGGCCGAACCTTCGCCACTCGTTCGGCCGAGAATGTGCGTCCTGGTCGGCGTCGTCGCCTCCCCATCGCGGCTGTTCCGGCGGACGCACTATCGCAGCCGGGAGCAGAGCGTCGAAACGCACTCCGAGAATCCCGCCGATTGCCGCCAACCGGTCGACGCTGACTCTGGTCTTTCCGGTCTCGACAGCGCTGAGGGTAGCCGGGCTGACATCGAGACGCCTGGCCAATTCACGCAGCGAGAGCCCGCTGTGACGCCGCGCTTGCCGGATCGACGCTCCGATCAGGACGGCATTCTCGAATTCGGTCACAGTGTTCAGTATTCCCGAACATTGGATTTCCAACAATGCGATGACCACGGCAATCGGTGAACCTGTTGACTACTGATTATCGGCCTGAACATGATGTGGATCACAAAGACCCAGGTCCGCCCGAGCGATCGTTCGGTGTCGGTAGCGAGAGGATCGAATCACCATGACCGAGGCGCCATATCTTGGAGAACTCCTGCGCGACGCACCCAGCAACTGGGGCAAGTGGGGAGAGTCCGACGAGGTCGGTTCACTGAACTACCTCGACGCCGGACAGGTGCTTCGTGGCGTCGGAACCATCAAGCAGGGTTCCGTGTTCACGCTTCAACGGCTCATCGGCGACCCCAAGGGTGATCCGGTCTGGCCGGGCCGGAGCCCCGCCGAGCGCACACAGATCTTCGACGAGAGCAGCTGGGACGGCGACGACGCACCCAACTTCCCCGGCGGCCTGCATTACGCGGACGACAAGATCGACGCGTTCCTGCAGGGCTCGACGCAGTACGACGCACTCGGCCATGTCTGGTACGACGGCGCCCTGTGGAACGGATACTCCGCTGACACCACTGTCGGCGGCCTCGAGAAGGCCAGCGTCGAACCGATTGCCGACCGTGGCGTCGTCGGACGCGCAGTACTTCTCGACATGGCGAAGTTCCGCGGCAAGGAAAACCTCGACAAGGCCGAAACATTCACGCACCATGATCTTTTGGCCTGTGCCGAAGCGCAGGGCGTCACCATCGAGAAGCGTGACATCCTCGTCATCCGCACCAACTTCCTCAAGCTGTTCTTCGACCAGGGCGAAGCCTTCTACGAGGGCTTCTGCGAGCCCGGCTTGATCTACAGCCCCGAACTCGTGCAGTGGTTCCAGGACATGGAGATCCCCAACCTTGTCACTGACACCATTGCCAACGAGGTCACCACCGACCCCGAAAACGGTGTGGCACTGGTTCTCCACAACGCATTGATGCGCAACCTCGGAGTGGTATTCACCGAGATCTGCGATCTGGAGAAGTTGGCCGCGGACTGCGCGGCCGACGGCCAGTACACGTTCCTGTACGTCGCCGCACCACTCAAGGTTGCCAAGGCCAGCGGCTCTCCCGTGAATCCGGTTGCCATCAAATGACATACGAAGATCGCCCTTGGTTGGCGTTGTACCGCAACGACGTTCCCCCCGACATCGACGTCGAACACCCCACGATGCTCGAAATGTTGGCAGCGGCGGTCCGCTCTGATCCGGACGCCACGGCTGTGAAGTACTTCGACGGTCAACTCAGTTTCGCCGAACTGGATCAGCAGAGTGACGCCCTGGCCCGAGCACTCCGAGCCGGTGGACTGGTGAAGGGTGACCGCGTCGCTCTGTTCCTTCAGAACGTTCCGCAGTTCGTGCTTGCGCTCGCCGGAATCTGGAAAGCCGGCGGCGTCGCAGTCTCGATCAATCCCATGAGCCGTGAACGAGAACTGGGATACCAACTCGAAGATTCCGGAGCAGCGGTTCTGATCGCTCTCGAGGGGCTCTACGAGTCCGTCGGCCGCAATGTCGTCTCCGACTCGCCGGTCAGGCGAGTCATCACCACCTCGGAACTCGAGTACCAAAGCCGCAACGATCCGAGGATTTTCGACGGAATCGTGAAGAAGGACCTCGGTACCGACGATCTTGCGACGCTGATCGACCAGCATCGTCTCGGCGATCCGATCACTACCGACGCTGCACCGGAAGACATTGCGGTACTGACCTATACGTCGGGAACCACCGGTCCGCCGAAGGGAGCGATGACCTCTCACGCGAACATGACCTTCAACGCCCAGGTCTACCGGGACTGGCTGGGGCTCACCCCGAAAGACACGGTTCTCGGAGTTGCACCGCTCTTCCACATCACGGGGTTGATCGGTCACATCGCGGTGTCCGTCCTGGCGAGAATGCCGCTGGTGCTGGCCTATCGCTTCCACCCCGAGGTGATGCTCGACGCGATTCGTGAGCACCGCCCGACATTCACAGTCGGCGCCATCACTGCGTTCACCGCACTGCTCAACACTCCGGGTTGCGCGCCGGAAGACTTCACCTCCATGAGGTTGCTGTATTCCGGCGGCGCACCCATCTCGCCGACTGCCGCCGAGGCCGTCCGCGCCATGACCGGTGCTGCGCTGCACAACATCTACGGGCTGACCGAGACCACGTCGCCGACCCATGCCGTTCCCGTTGGTGCGGATACGCCGGTCGACCCAACATCCGGAGCACTGTCTGTCGGCGTTCCCGTACCCAACACCGTGGTCCGCATCGAAGACGAGGGCGGTGCGGTCCTGCCGATCGGAGAGATCGGCGAACTGGTCGTCCGAGGTCCACAGGTGGTGCGCGGTTACTGGAACAAGCCGGAGGAGAGTGCGTCGGCCATTCGCGACGGGTGGTTCCACACCGGCGACGTCGGTTTCATGGACGAAGCCGGCTGGTTCTACGTCGTCGACCGTAAGAAGGACATGATCATCGCGTCCGGCTACAAGGTGTGGCCACGCGAAGTCGAGGACGTTCTTGCCGAGCATCCCGCAGTCCGTGAGGCGGCAGTCGTCGGGATCGCCGACGAATACCGCGGTGAGACGGTGAAGGCGTTTGTCAGCCTCGTCGCGGGGGCGTCCGTCACCCCGGAAGATCTGATCGATCACTGCAAGCAGCGGATGGCGGCGTACAAGTACCCACGCTCCGTGGTGCTGGTGGAGGAACTGCCCAAGACCGTCACCGGCAAGATACTGCGACGGGAACTGCGCACGATCTCTTGATCGCGGGGCAGCGGGCGGACTTCGCGGTCCGCCTGCTGTCTGATCGCGCACAGTTTCCGGTCGACCGCGCCATTGGGGTAATGGAACAGTAATATGTGCTGAGTACCCACGGACAAACGGGAGACATCAGTGAGCAAGTTCGGACGTAAGAAGCAGCCCACGCCCAAGAGCTACCAGTGGCTGGCCATGACCCTCATCGCTTTGTCGCTCTCCGTGTCGATCGGGATTGCCGCCAAACCCTCCTGAGCTCTGCGAATCCGAAACTTGTAACCCCGCGTCCATCTGCACATGGGCAAATAGGTGCAATTCGGACGCTTAGCTGTTCTAACTTTCCTTCCGTCGTGTCACCTCGGCACCGACGGAGAGGATCAACTCACCATGCGAAGCTCACGCTTCGGCGTGCTGGCCGCTGCCGGCGCTGTCGGACTAGTGCTTGTCACCAGCAGCGTCCAGTCCATCGCCACGGCGTCACCGTTCGGTTCGCTCGACGCCGGTTCGAGCTCCGGTTCGACAGAGATACCAACCGTCAGCGACGGCGGCTTCACGTCCAAGACGCCCTACACTCCCGGCCAGCGCATCGCCGACTATCAGGCGCCGCCGACGGGATACTCCCCCGTGTACACGGAAAGTGTTGCGCGCCATGGTTCCAGAGCACTGTCGAGCCTGAAGTACGACGACCTGAGCCTGCAGCTGTGGGAAATCGCCGAAGCCGAGAACGCATTGACTCCCGTCGGCAAGGAATTCGGCCCGGCCCTCCGTGATCTCATGGCCGCCAACAAGAAGCTGGGGTACGGCAACCTCAGCGGACGCGGGATCACCGAACACAGACAGCTCGGCGCGCGGGTCACTGAACGCCTCCCCCAACTGTTCGACGCCATCGCAGCGCAACAGGGCACCATCACCTTGACCTCGTCGGGTGTGGACCGTGCCGTGGACAGCGCCGAGAACTTCGCGCAAGGGCTGACCGGTGCGTTTCCAGCCGTCGCCGGCGATGTTGCACCGGTGACCACGGATGCCGACCTTCTCTACTTCCACGACTCGGATGCAAACGCCGACTACAAGGACTACGAAGAGTCCGATCCTCGACTGAAAGCCGTCGACGACCAGATCGCCGATCTTCCCCGCACCCGCGAGGTCTCGCGGCACATGATGCTCAGGCTCTACTCGGAGGACTTCGTGAACCGGCTGAGTGCGGGCGAGTTCTCACTCGTCGACCGTGGCAAGGGTTCCAGCACGATCGACAACGAAGTCGACGCCGCGTACATGCTGTACAACACGTACATCATCACTCCGGGCATGGCCGAAGAAGGCAAGTGGAATTTCGAGCGGTTCATCGAACCTGCTGACGCGCAGTGGCTCGCATACACGAACGATGCCGAGGACTTCTACGCCAAGGGCCCGGGCTTCACCGGTGAAGACGTCACCTACCGGATGGCAACTGTCCTGCGCGACGAGTTCCTGCGCGGCCTGCAGAAACATACCGGCGACGACGCCGTCCCGGGAGCGGATTTCCGGTTTGCACACGCAGAAACGATCATCCCCTTCGCAGCACTCTTGAAACTGCCGGGAAGCACCGTCTCGCAGGCGGAGGGCGACCTCTACACCTATGCGAACAACCCCTGGCGCGGATCACAGGTCAGCCCGATGGCTGCGAACGTGCAGTGGGACGTCTACGCCGGACCGGAGGGTAAGCGTCTGGTCCGAATGCTCTACAACGAGCGCGAGACGGCCTTTGCTGCCCCGTGCGCTCCGGTGAGCGCCGGAAGTTTCTTCTACACGCCGGACGAACTGGCCCGCTGCCTGCCGGAGATTTCACCGGCAGCCTGAGGTCCGGCAACTCGGGATCCAGCCAGCGGTCGACGAGGGCGCGCCCATACCTGGTGCAATGCCAGCATGCGCGCCTTCTCGTCGTCTTCCATCAACAAGGCATCGCAGATCCTCACGATGACCGGAGCCGAAACACCAACGGACGTACCCTGTTCCAGCCGCTGATAGTGATTGAAACTGATGTCGGCAATCTGCGCGACATCGCGCCGACTGAGGCCGTGCATTCGGCGAGCACCCTCGCAGCGCATGCCGACCTTTTCGGGCGCAAGACTGTTTCGTTTTTCGACGAGCATCTGGCTCATCAACTGACGCGCGCTCGACCCGTTCACGTCGCCACCTTTTCCATCCCTGAAATATGCTTTCACCTAACATGTTTCAGAATATGGGATGGGACGGACGCGGCGGTATCTCCGAGATGACAGATAATCACGCGATACCGCCAACCCTGTGCCCGTCCAGGCTGTGACGATGAGGCTTCAAAGATCAGGCTATGAACCTGCCGATCGTCGGATTCGACTGGCAAATGGGACTACTGCCCCAGTTGATCGAACCGAACGCCGTCGCAACGACATTGCCGACGCCGGTGTTCACCGTCGCGGACAGGTACGGATAGGTACCGACCAGGTCGACGATTCCGGACTTGCCCGTGTCGGTGTTGACCCAAGCAACAGTCACCTGACCCGCCGCCGGGATGGGTGCAGCGGCCGGGAACGAATCGAAGCGAATGTCACCCTTGGCGATGGGCGGATTGGATTCTGGCCCGGACTGGCCGGTGAGCCCGGTCAACGAGGCCAGCGACCCCTGATTCGGACACCCGATAGTGACGGCGGCGCCGCCGAAAGGGTGGGGCGGATCAGCCGAGGCGACTCCGGCGAACATGACGCTCGCGGCAATCGGTAGTCCGATGGCCGCAAAAACCCCGGCCGTGCGTGTGACGCTCATAGCTGCTCCTCGGGTCGACAACACTTTCCGGATACCCCTGGTACAACGCCCGAAACGAAGGAAAGACGACTATTCACACCCCCCTAGACAACGCGTGTTGTCAGAACTACAGTCGGTGGTGCAGCTCACACCTATCTCTGCCGCGTGCAGACCAGTCCCAGGGAGTGTTCAGATGAAGCGCTACGACCTCCGCAGTCGCACGGATCAACTCGATCCCGAAACCGATTACGAAGAGATGTCGCGCATTCTCGCGGCGCAAGAGTTTCCCTGGGACATCAATCAGGCGCTCAGCTTCGCACTGTTTCGTACGTACGCTGTCCCCTCGATCGGCAAGCTCCTCTTCTCCACAGGCGAGTTCACCGACAAGGTTCAGAAGCGCTACGACGACACCAGCCTGATCCTCGACGCCATCCTCGAGCACGGCCTCAGCAGCACCGAAGGCCGCAAGAGCGTGCGTCGAATGAATCAGATGCACGGCTCGTACGACATCTCCAACGACGACATGCTCTACGTTCTGGCCACCTTCGTCGTCACGCCGGTCAGATGGCTCGACGAGTACGGCTGGCGGAAGATGACCGACAACGAGATCGTCGGGTCGACGAACTACTACCGCCACCTGGGTCGGTACATGAACATCAAAGACACTCCTGACACCTACGAGGGCTTCGTTAAACTTCTCGACGACTATGAGCGCGAACACTTTTCATTCGATCCCGGCGCCCGAGCCGTCGCTGATTCCACCCTCGACCTGATGTGCACCTTCCCGCCCAACAACCTGGCGCCGAAGGCTCTGGTCAAGGGATTCGCCTTCGCTCTCATGGACGATCACCTACTCGACGCCTTCCACTACAAGCACCCGAGCACCGCGATGCGCGTCGTCTCGCGCGGTGCGCTGAAGGTCCGCGCGCGCCTGCTGCGGTTCTTCCCCGTGCGTACGAAGCGGAAATTCGCCCGCGAGCTGCCCAACATCCGCAGCTACCCGAACGGTTACAAGGTCGAAGACCTCGGCACCTTCCCCACGGGATGCCCGGTCAAGCACCTGCAGGCAGACCAGCAGGCCCAAGCGTAAGCACCTGGGATACTTGCACGGTGGCGCAACTCTGGATGCTCGAGGATCTCGAACCGTGGCGCGACACCCCCATGCCTGGCGATACTTGCGAACCGACGACCTATTGGGCCAGTCCCGAAATGTTGGACCTTCCCGCCGAGGTCTGCTGCGAAATCGATGCACGCATCGCGACCGTGACAATCGACGGCCGCACTGAGCACATAGCCCATCTCAGAAACGGATTTACGACACTGATCGGCGACGATGTCGGAGCCGTCGGCAAGACGCGGTTGAGAGGCTGCCTGGTGTGGGATCGCTACCTCTGGACTCGATACCGCACTCAGCCCACCGGGCGGGTGCGGGTGAAAGAGCGGCCCGGCCACCTCGTTCAACACGAAACACTCTTGACGACAATTCATCCCGGTCTCTTCAACGTCGTCTTCGACGGGCCGACGGTGTACTGCGAGACGAGTTGGGTACCTACCGATTTCGGCGTCCGCTGGAACACGCTGGTAGTCGAACTCGAGACTTGGAAGTGATCGGGCGTCAGTGCCAATACGGCGGATCGATATCCGGGTCGTCGAGCACGGCGTCGATCCGCGAATCAGCCACAATTCGAATGATGGCCTCCTCGGGGGCCGCAATGGTCGCGAAATGTGGATCGACATCATTGGTTATGCACCAGGAATGATCAGCCGGCCAGATGAAGGCCGGATCAGGGGAAGAACCCCACGGCCAACGAGCTGAGTTTTCCACGCTCCAATCGGCGTAGTCGGCAAGCGTTCCACGAAAGAGCCAGTAGTCACGATTGGGGATCTCGAACCGCGGAACGTCATCACCGACTGCCGACCCCCACCCGGTCCACATGCAGAAATAGCACTCGTCGGGTGTGGTTGTGTAACTGGACAACACATCCAGGGCGAAGCCGATCAGCACTTTCTCTTCCGGCCCGGTTTGATCGAAGTCGACATCATTGGATTTCTGACCGGGAAAGCTCGGATCGGGGATGAACCGTAAGCGCGCATACTTCGGAAATCCGATCGGGCCGCGCCCCGCCAACTGATACCAAGGAAGATCCTGATCGACCAGCCAATCGGTAGCCGCCAGATCTGTGCACAATGTCAGGCCCGTGCTGGGCTGATCCGTAATTCTCATGCCTGGGAAAGGGAAGAGCCTCGACCCGCGCGACGCAGGGTGATCAATTCATGGTTCGTCTCGGCGTCGTGTCGACGCCCCTCTTCTTCGAACTCCATCAGCGCATAGAACCTGCGGGCGCGATCGTTGAGCGTGTAGACCTCCAGTGTCACCTCGCCGTGCATGGTTGTGGCGTGTTCGACCAACGCCCGCCCGACGCCCAACCCTTGTGACGCCGGCGCGACGAACAGTCCCCCGATTTCGGAGCCGATCATTCCCAACAGTCCAACGACAGCGGAGTTGTGCTCAGCGACCCAATTGTCGGCCTGAATCAGATAGACCTCTCGCATCTTCTGCTCGCGTTCGCCCGTCCCCTCACCCGCAAGGAACGGATGGGCTTCACGGGCAGCGCGCGACCACAGGTCGACGACCACATCCTCATCCGAGGATACGTAGCGGCGAATGATCAGATCCTGGTTCACAATCCGACCATACCCTCCGGCATCAGAGAGATAGCCGGCGCTGAAAGTGACCAACTCTCGGATCAACGCACGACGGCCTCGACGTAAACCAGTGGCAACAATTCCATTCGTTGCCACCCCACAATTACTGCCTTGTGCAAGGGTTGTCCGATGACTGACGGTGATCCGATAACTATGCGCGGAGGTCCGGCATCCTGGTGGAAGGTGATGGCAGTTGTCATCGCAGTGCTTGTCGCTCTCACATGCGGCGTCATCGTGTGGTCCTTCATGCCGCCGGTTGTGTACTTTCCATTCTTTGCGCTCGCCGCCTCGGTATTACTCGGATTGGGTGGAGTGTGGTTGATACTCAGCCTGATTGGTTGGATGAAGTACAAAACGCTCCGGTTGAGCACGATCGCGCCGGTGATAGTCCTCGTCACCGGCGCGCTCGTGAACTTGTCCGTCCCTTCGCGTGTTGCGTTTGCATTGTCGAAAGATTCGCTCGAAGCAGTGGCGGCGGATTGCCAGAAGTCGTTGGAAAACCGAACAATTGGCGTCTACCGGGTCCTGCAGGTCTGGCCCGTCGGCAACGGGTGCCGCTTCCACATCGAGGGCGGTCTGATCGATTCGATCGGATTGGCGTACTTACCCGACGGCGCACCATATCTCGGCAAGCCCCGCCGCGACGGCGAGATCGGATACCAGGAGTTCGACGGCGACTGGTACTCGTTCGTTCAAGCGTTTTAGCAGCGAGAAACTAGCCGACCAGCTTGGCCTTCAGAAGCGCGATCGTGTCCGGAGTGAGTCCGAGACCTTCGGTGAGATAACCGTCGACGGTTCCGTAATCGCTGGCTATCTGCGCGAGTCCAGCTTCCAGGTATGACGCATCGACACCTAGGGCCGGTTCGAGATTGGTCGCTACCTGCGGGCTCAGGGCCTGAGAGATCTGCGCAAGGATCTTCTCGTTGGTCGCCTGAAGGTAGGTGTTGCTCAACAGATAGTCGTCCATGATCGTCTGGGCGGGGACACCGGCGATGGACTGCAGCAACATCGCGGTCCAACCCGTGCGGTCCTTGCCTGAGGTGCAATGGAACAACTGCACCCCGTCACTCGCAGCGATGTCCGAGAGGACCTGCTTGAAGCCGGCACGGCGAACGGGATCGGTGACAAAACTGCGGTTGGTGTCGACCAAGAACTGCTTGGCCTCTTCCGGCGACTTGATAGTTGTGGCGAGCTGAGTGAGATCCTTGAACTCGATGGGGATGTTCGTGTATGTCACACCGTCCGGGAGTTTGTCCGCGCCACCGATGAACGGGTTGGAGATCTCGGTTGCGCCGCGCAGGTCATAGGCGTCGGCAAGTCCGAGGCCGGTGAGTGTCGTCTTGTCTGCGTCGGTGGTCGCGGTCAGCGCATTGGACCGGTAGATGACGCCGCGCTTGAGGTGTGAGCCGTCGACGGTGGCGTATCCCCTACCGTCGTTGCCGGCGACGTCGCGAAAGTTGGCCACGGAGGCCAAGTTCGGTGTCGGCGCGAGGACAGGATCGAGCGAGCCGAGATCGACCGCTCCAAGCGAGCCTGTGTTGAGAGAGCCCAGGTCGAGCGGGATTGCCGTGGCGGGAGCAGCAAACATCAGACCACCTGTAACAACTAATGCGGCGGCCTTTGCAGTGCGAGCGAACAACATTCGTGTGCGTGTGGACATGTGGCAGTGCCTCTCTCTGCAGTTTGGGATTTGTGGTGTGGTGATCTGGAGTTACGGAGCGACATCACCGATGCCGGTAAATCCGTATCGCTGGTGAGGTCCGATGACTGCTACCTCGAACAGGCCTGTCCCGGTGCGGGTTACGCCGTCCTCGACGAGGGTGAACCGAGCCAAGCTGTCGACCGGGCACAGCATCTTCTTCCACGGTTCGATGTCCGAAACCTTCTCTCGCAGGCCCTGAACCACCAGTTCTCCCTGCCACATCCCGTGGCGCCAATCCTGCTCGAGTCCGTAGCCCGTACCGACACCGATGTAGTTGGGCAGAATCGGTTCGCAGGTTATCTCCAGGATGTGGTCGGATTCGCCTGGTGCACCGGGACGCCGGAAGTACAGAGTTCCGCTCTTCACCTCGCGAGTACCGGAAATGAACGTGAGCTGGTGGTCCGGTCGACCCAACCACTCCGGCTCGCGCGAGCGGTCCGCCCAGACGCGAGTCGCATCTTCGAGGATTCGGCGTCCATGCTGATCTTCTTGGACGATCGTGACGATGGTGAAGTCGCCGAATTGCATGATCGAGTAAATCCAGAAGAAGTTCTGACTGCCGGCTATCGCCGGATCTGCCTTGCGTCCAGGCGGTTCCGCTTCGCCGACCGGTCGCACACCCCAGGACCGATCGCGATTACCCCGCCACGTCTCCGGGGTGACCGGGATGACGTCGCCGTCGACGGTCAAGGATCCGGACCATGTTCCGGTCTGCACGAATCGTTGCGTGTCGAAGGTGACTCGTTCGAGCTGGCGATGGAAATGTCTGGCCTCGAGATTGGCGGGGCCGTCGGACTCGAAGGTGAGGTCGAAGCTCAGGTCCGGCGCTTCGGGACTCGGGTCCAACACCACACGTAGGCGGTGCAGACCCTCGATGATTTCGATTCGCAGCGGGCCTACTGACAGGTCCATACGATCGTCACCCAAGGCTCGGGATGCCCGGAAGACTATGTGGTCATCGCCGCGCCGAAGAACCGCAAAGCCGTCGCATACACCAAGATTGGGGTACTGACCGAGACCGATGATGAGAAACAGTGGCTCGGTGTCGCCGTCGACGCCTGCATGGCAGTTGAAGTAGTAACGGTCGTAGAAGTTTCGATCCGAGGTGCCCACGTGGCGGATGGTCTCGGCGATCTGATGTACCGGGTAGTCGTCGAGCGGGGACAGTGTCATCGTGCATCTCCTGTTGTGAGCGGGGATGTTGCGAGCGAATCCCAATAGGTGCCGTCGAGCATGGCTTCGAGTGTCTTGTGGTGCAGGATCATCTCGTCCGGGTTGTCGGGGAATTCGGCCTGACCGAAAGCCACTGCGCGACTTTGGACTCGGAACATGATCACCGCGTGCCGCAGCGCGGCGTAAAGGATGTAGAAATCTAGATCCACAACCTGGCGGCCCGAAAGCGAGCGGTAGGCATCTGCCACGTCCTCGCGACGAAGGAAGTCCGGCATTCCGGGGAGTCCGGCCATGGCAGCGAGATCCTCGAAGAACCTGTGCTGGAAGATCATCCAGCCGAGGTCCAGCTCACGCGGCCCCAGTGTGGCCATCTCCCAGTCGAGGACCGCCGCCGGCTCGAAGTCGCGGTAGATGACATTTCCGATCCGCGAGTCACCCCAGCAGAGCACTGCGGAACCGGCATCGACGGGAAAGTTCGCTTCGATCCAGTCGAAACCGCGCTCGATCAACGGAGATCCTGGTCCGTCGGCTGTTGCCCACTCGTAATAGCGTCGCTGGTCCTCGAGGTGCGCGCGAAGTGCCTCTGCCCCAGTCGGTTCGGCACCCTCGCGGCACAACTCGGGAAGTGCGAGGTGCGGATCGGCCATAGCGTGTAGCTCGGCGAGCACCCGGACCGATGACTGCTGGAGTCGAGAACAGTCGTCGGCCGAAGCTTCCGAGAGCCACGAGCCGAACGTGTACGGCATGACATCGGGCGGGATTTCGCCCTCGCGCCGTTCCATCACGAAGAACTCACCGCCGAGCGCGTCCGGGTTGCT
Organism: Rhodococcus sp. NJ-530; assembly: GCF_003860625.1. Taxonomy (NCBI): domain Bacteria; kingdom Bacillati; phylum Actinomycetota; class Actinomycetes; order Mycobacteriales; family Nocardiaceae; genus Rhodococcus; species Rhodococcus sp. NJ-530. The sequence goes on along the minus strand of NZ_CP034152.1, from coordinate 79,696 downwards.
CTCGGACCAGTACACCCGCGGGATCGGCACCGACGTGTGAGCGGCGACGGCGCTCATGACCCGAAACTGCTGGTCCAGGTTGTAAGACGGAAAGATCGGTACCGCACTGTCCCGCGGGGCGATACGGGCGACCAGGCGATGCTCGCCTCGAATCCCGTCCTCGATCCACGTCGCATCGAAAAGCACAGTCTCGTTGGACATGCCGTTCGCGGCCGGCACCTCGACCGAAGTCACGGAAGGTTTCGAGCCTCGCCACAGCACGGTTGCGAGCCAGCCTTCGAGGCTGCGCCGCATCTCTGCCGGGTCGTTGCGGGATTCGCCGGGCCTGGCAAATTCGGCGTAGTCGGGATCTTCGCCGGAGTTTTCTGTTTCGGTTCGAAGGTTCATCACCACTCCTCGTGGTTCGGTGGCGCCGATGCGCACGTGCCGATTGTCGATACAATATGTATCGACTAAAGCCGTGACAGAATGTAACGGCCATCACAGCGATACCGCAAGGGATTTGCCCAAAATGTCCAAAGATTCCGAAACTCAGCACCGCCTGGGCCCGCAACGAAACCCTGCAATCGACGACGCAGTACTGGACGCGACCAGGCAACTGTTGGAAGAAAAGGGGTACGCGGGCACGTCCATCGACGCCATAGCCACGCGTGCGGGAGTAGGACGTCCAGCCATCTACCGTCGGTGGCCGTCGAAGGCACACATCGTCAACGACGCGATCTATCCCGTACTCGACGTCGAACAGGGCGCGGACATCGACACCGAACTCGGCACCGAGGGCACGATCACGGATCAGATCCGCGCGCTGGTGCACGGCGCGGTTGCTCTGTTCGCAGCTCCCGCCACGCGAGCCGCTGCTCCCGGATTGATGAGCGAAGTGCGAACAAACGCGGAATTACGCGACGTTCTCGTGGTGCGGCAACTGGCCGGAGTCCGCGTCGAGCTGAACCGTCGACTCGAGGCGGCGAGAGAGCGCGGCGACATCCGAAGCGGCGTCGACGCCGACGCTCTTCTCGACATCATGGCTGGCGCGGCCATCTTTGCGATGTCGGTTCGCGACGTCTCGGACCCGGGACCGTTTGCCGATTCTCTTGCCGACATAGTGCTGAACGGCATACTCCCCGACGACAACTAGGCGCCAACCCCGCCGACTATCCTGTGGGCATGACCGAGCCTGTAGCGACCGCTGACCTTGCCGACGAGATCGGACCCGACATCCGTAGCTGCGACACGCAGTTCACCCAGTTCGGTGGACGTGAAGTCTTTGCCGGCCCCATCACCACCATCAAGTGCTTCCAGGACAACCTGCTCGTTAAGCAGACCCTCAGCGAACCCGGCAACGGCGGAGTCCTCGTCGTCGACGGTGACGCGAGCATCCACACCGCGCTGGTCGGCGACATCATTGCCGGCCGCGGCGTCGACAACGGCTGGGCAGGCGTCATCGTCAACGGAGCCGTCCGCGACTCCGCGATCCTGCGCACCCTCGACATCGGCGTCAAGGCTTTGGGCACCAACCCGCGCAAGAGCACGCAAACCGGTTCGGGCGAGAAGAACGTGCCGATCGAAATCGGCGGAGTCACCTTCAACCCCGGCGAGATCGTTTACAGCGACCAGGACGGCGTCGTCGTTCGCGAAAGCTAGTCAGAAGTCGCGGGATCAGGCGGGGGCTTCCACTTTGGCGGCCATCCCGCCGATCTCGACGACATCGCCGTCACGAAGCTGACGGCCACGGCGATCCTCGACCTCACCGTTGACCGAAACCATGCCGTCGGCGATCACTTCCTTGGCCTCCGCGCCCGATTCGATGAGGTTCGCGAGCTTGAGAAACTGACCGAGCCGAATCATTTCGTCGCGGATGGGTACTGCTGGAATGTTGTCGGTCATGTCAATCATCTTCCTCCTCCCACAAAACTGGACACGACAGACCACACTTAGCGTGAGGATCTGATCGACCGGTAGGAGAGGAAGCTCGATGGCACCATTGACCGAGGTATCGGACACCACTGCAGAGTTGGTGGAATCGCCACCCGAAAATCCGCGCCAGGCGCGTCGATTCCGCAAAGGGCGGTTCAGCCAGGTTCCCCATATCTCGGGACTGATCCTCGGAGTCTTCTCCGTACTGGTGTTCCTGTGGAGCATCTCGCCGGTACTGCGGCACATCCTCCGCGTCCCACGCGAATACATCGACAGCTACTACTTCGACGCACCGGATACGAGCCTGTCGTGGGCGCTCGTCGTCGCCCTGCTCGCCGCCGCCCTCGCGAGCCGCAAGCGCATCGCCTGGTGGCTGCTGACGATCTACCTGTCACTGATCACCCTCACCAACATCGCCTCCGCGATCGTCGACAAGAACCCGAACAACGCCGTGGCCGTTGTCGTTTTGCTTGTCGTGATCGGAATCCTCATCGCGGCGAGGCCCGAGTTCTACACACGCGTACGGCGCGGCGCCGGCTGGAAAGCACTCGGCGTGCTGATCGGCGGCATGGCTGTAGCGACCGTGATCGGTTGGGGCCTTGTCGAACTCTTCCCAGGTGACCTACCGCAGAACCAGCGATTCCTGTGGGCCCTGAACCGCGTCACCGCGGCGGCTTCGGTCGACAACGAGGTGTTCGACGGCCACCCGCGCGTCTTCGTCAACACGGTCCTCGGTCTGCTCGGCGCCATCGCGCTCCTCGCCGCCGTCATGACGCTCTTCCGCGCGCAACGCTCCAACAACGCCCTCACCGGAAACGACGAGTCCGCGATCCGCGGGTTGATCCAGAACTTCGGTGCCGACGACTCTCTCGCTTACTTCGCCACCCGCCGCGACAAGGCGGTCATCTTCGCGCCGAGCGGCAAGGCCGCGATCACGTACCGCGTCGAGATCGGCGTCTGCCTCGCCAGTGGTGATCCCATCGGTGATCCCGAAGCGTGGCCGCACGCCATCGAAGCGTGGCAGGGGCTCGCGTCGCAGTACGGCTGGGCGACGGCCGTCATGGGCGCCAGCGAAACCGGGGCGACGGCATACAAGAAGGCGGGCCTGAGCGTCCTGCAGCTCGGCGACGAAGCGATCCTGCGCACCCGCGAGTTCAATCTCAACGGACGCGACATGCGCCCGGTGCGCCAGGCGGTCACCCGCGTGAGGCGTCACGGCGTCACCGTCCGGATGCGACGCCATCGCGACATCCCGCCCGAGGACATGGCAGCCGTCATCATCCGCGCCGACGACTGGCGCGACACCGACACCGAGCGCGGCTTCTCCATGGCGCTCGGCCGACTGGGCGATCACCTCGACGGCGATTGCCTCCTCGTCGAAGCCGTCATGGGTGAAGGCACCGAGGACGAAAGCGTCGTCGGCATGCTCTCGCTCGTGCCGTGGGGACCGAACGGTGTTTCGCTCGACCTGATGCGCCGTAAGCCGACGGCGCCCAACGGTGTCGTCGAATTGATGGTCTCGGAGTTGGCCACACGTTCGGACGAGATCGGCGTCGTGCGAGTTTCGCTCAACTTCGCCGTGTTCCGCTCGGTGTTCGAGGAAGGTTCGCGCATCGGCGCGGGCCCGATCCTCCGCATCTGGCGCTCGGTGCTCGTCTTCTTCTCCCGCTGGTGGCAGCTCGAAGCGCTGTACCGCTCGAACGTGAAATACCAGCCGGATTGGGCGCCGCGCTTCCTCTGCTTCGAGGACAACCGCGAACTGCCGCGCGTCGGATTCGCGTCGGCCATCGCCGAAGGCTTTGTGGTTCTGCCCAGTTTCGGGCGCAAGTCCAGCCAGGTCGTCAAGCACACGGGCACGCATGCGGCGGTGCCGGCAGCTCTGGTGACTTCCGAAGGACTGCATGCCGACGGCAGCCCGCCGGACTCGGCGCCGACGTTCACGACCAACGGTCCGCGTCGACCCGAGCAGGTCCGCGTGCGCATGAACAAGCTCGCGCAACTGGCCGACGAAGGGATCGCCGCGTACCCCGTCGCCTATCCGCCGACCCACACGATTGCCGCCGCAGCGAAGTCACCGGAGGGCACCCGCGTGCGAATCGCGGGACGCCTCCTGCGGGTCCGCGACTACGGCGGAGTGGTGTTCACGGACGTGCGCGACTGGTCCGGCGACATCCAGGTTCTGGTCGACCAGGACAACGTCGGCCGCGAGAAGTTGGCGGAGTTCGCTGCCGAGTTCGATCTCGGTGACCTGATCGAAGTCAGCGGAACCATCGGGCGCAGCCGCAAGGGCGAGCTGTCGCTCATCGCCGTCGAGTGGCGCATGAACGGCAAGTGCCTGCACCCGCTGCCGGACAAGTGGAAGGGCCTCTCGGATCCCGAGACCCGCGTCCGCCAGCGGTACCTCGACATCGCCCTCAACCCGAAGGCCCGCGAACTGCTCGAGGCCCGAAGCGCCGTCGTGAAGTCGCTGCGCGATTCACTCGGTGGTCGCGGATACCTCGAAGTCGAGACCCCGATTCTGCAGCAGGTGCATGGCGGCGCGAATGCCGCTCCGTTCCTGACACACATCAACGCGTACAACCTCGACCTCTATCTCCGCATCGCACCCGAGCTGTACCTGAAGCGGTTGTGCGTCGCCGGTATGGAGAAGGTGTTCGAGATCGGCCGCGTGTTCCGCAACGAGGGCGTCGACTTCAAACACAATCCCGAGTTCACGATCCTCGAGGCATACGAAGCCCACAGCGACTACGAGGGCATGATGCGGATGTGCCGCGAGCTGATCCAGGCGGCGGCCGTCGCAGCATTCGGTCGCGAGATCATCATGCGTCCCGGCCCGGACGGCGAACTGGTCGAGGTCGACATCTCCGGTGAGTGGCCGGTGAAGACGATGCACGGCGCCGTCGCCGAAAAACTTGGTGTCGACGTCTCCCCCGAGACAAGTCTCGAAGACCTGCAGAAGTTGTGCGACGCCAACGAGATCCCGTACCAGTCCAGCTGGGATACCGGCGCCATCGCGCAGGAAATGTACGAGCATCTGGTCGAGGACTACACGGAGTTTCCGACGTTCTACACCAACTTCCCCACCTCGATGTCGCCGCTCACCCGGCCGCACCGCAGCATCCCCGGCGTCGCCGAGAAGTGGGACCTGGTGGCGTGGGGCGTCGAACTCGGAACCGCGTACAGCGAGCTGACCGACCCTGTGGATCAGCGCAACCGGCTCACCGAGCAGTCGATGCTCGCGGCCGGCGGTGATCCAGAAGCGATGGAATTGGACGAAGACTTCCTCCAAGCCCTCGAACACGCGATGCCGCCGACGGGTGGTCTCGGGATGGGCGTCGACCGAATCGTCATGCTGATCACGGGTGGCAGCATCCGCGAGACGCTGGCCTTCCCCCTCGCGAAACCGCGTCAGTAGTCCGGATTCTCGCGTGCCGGAATTGTTCCACGTGAAACCACCGGGCGAGATCTTGCAGGTCGGCGAGAGCCGACTGCATGTTCTTGCCGAGGGCGACGGCCCCGTCGTCGTCCTGTGCGGTGGGCTGGCGGGCAATTGGTTCGACTGGGATGACTGCGCGCGTCATCTTCAGTCGGACCACACCGTCGTCCGCTTCGATCGCCCGGGCTTCGGGCTCAGCGAGCCTACTTCCGAAGTTCCGACCGTCCGCGGCGAAGCTGAGCGGATCCGCGACGTGCTCGACATTCTGGGACTGAGTGGTCCGGCCGTGGTGGTCGGCCACTCCATCGCCGGCTTCTACGTCGAAGGCTTCGCGCGCCTGTTCCCCGATCGGGCGGCGGGGATGCTGCTCCTCGATTCCAGTGCCGAGAAAGAACCGAAACGTCTTTTCCCCCGCGACCTGCTGCTGATCGCCTCCCGAGCCGCCGCGGCCTCGTTCAGCACCACCGGGCTCCAACGACTCCTCGGCACGACGACGCGCAAGATCCTCAACCAGTCCGTGCCGCCGAGCGGGTCGTCCGAAGCCACTCTCGAATGGGTCCGGAAGATCTACCGCGAGCCTCATTATCTGGAAGCGGCGATGATCGAATACGTCGCGTACACCGATATGGCGCTGGAGCTCACCGCTTTACGACGCTCGAGCAAGCATCCACTGCCCGACATCGACCTCAGCGTCGTCGCCGCACACACTGGCCACACCACTCCCTGGTCCATCGCCTGGATGGCAAAGCAGCAGAAACTCGCCACCTACCTCGGCGGGAGTTTTCACGTCCTGCGCCCGGCGCATCACCACGCGATGATCGATCAGCCCGAGGAGTTGGCGAACTTGATTCGGCGCCTCACGCAGCCGAACCGTCGGGGATGACACTTAAAGTTACAACTCGGACAGTAGCCGGATCATTGCTAGTCTCGGACAGCTTCTGCTTTCTACGACAGGCTGACCATGGACCGTTCGACACGTCGGGTGCGCTCGTGCCTGATTTTCGTGGCGATCCTCGTTGTCGCCCTGGCGGGCATCGCCGCCCGTCCGCCCGGTTTTCTGTCGACCTTCTGGCCCGCCAACGCGATCCTTCTGGGCATTCTCCTCCGTAACCCGCGCTCGTTTGCGCCGATCGGACTCGCTGTCGGCGGCGCAGCGCTGCTGACGGCGGATCTTGCGACCGGAAGCCCCGTGCAGAGGGCCTTCGAACTGAATGCGATCAATCTGGTCGGCGTCACGACAGGATTGATCGCCGCGAACTTGCTCGGCTGCTTTCCGCGGCGAATCTCCGAGACGAAGTACACGGCCAGAATCTTCCTCATCTCGGTTCTGGCGTCGTTCACGGCCGGGTCCGCCAGCGCACTACGCACTCAACTCCACGAAGGAAGCGGTGCGGCAACGGAATTGGTGGGGTGGTTCTTCGCCGACCTGTGTACGTATCTGATCGTGCTGCCGATCGTTCTGTCGGCACCGACGCTCGAACACATTCGAAGAACCTGCGGGCCGTCCGTGCGGCAGAGTCTGCGCTTGAGGCGGCTCGCACAGATCCTGGCACCTCTGGCCGCTCTCCTGGCCTGTCTGCCACTCGCCCTGGAGGTCCAGGGAGCCCTTGCGCTGCTGCTGCCGATGCCGGCGCTCCTGTGGTGCGCAATGCGTGTCTCACTGTTCAGCACTTCGCTCCTGGCAGCCGGATGGAGCGCGTGGGCACTGGTCATGGCGGGTAAGGGACGCCTGGCACTGGCAGATCCGGTGCACCTACTCAGTGAGGGGGTGACCACCCGGATCTCCGTCATCTTGATGGCACTCTCCCCCATCGCCGTAGCCGTCGCCACTGGCGCACAGCGGCGCGCTGAGCGAGAACTCCAACGCATCGCCGAATGCGACGCCCTCACCGGAACGCTGAGTCGCCACGCGTTCTGGACCCAATCGCAGGAACTCCTCGACGCCCAGCACGCGGCGCAACGACCGATCGCCGTCATGATGCTCGATCTCGACCACTTCAAATCGATCAACGACAACCTCGGCCACCTCACCGGCGATTCGGTCCTCGAACAGTTCGGAAACACCCTCCTCGCCGCTACCGAAGGGCTGGCACTCTCCGGCCGACTGGGTGGTGAAGAATTTGCCGTCGCCGCCGCCGACTGCACCTTCGAGGAAGCCATCCAGCTCGCGGAGCGCATCAGAGAGGCGCAAGAGGCCCACGCGCGATCCATTCGCGGTTTCGCGGGAACGGTCAGTATCGGCGTCGCCTGGGCCGATCGCGCGATGCCGGGCATGGAGACTCTGCTCGATATCGCCGACAACGCGATGTACCAGGCAAAACGCGACGGCCGAAACCTCGTGGTGGCGTTCGATCTCTACATGGCAAGGTGACGTAGGTGCAACTACTCCTGATCCGACACGCGCTCCCCGAACTGGCCGAGGTCACCGAAGGCCGCGCAGATCCCTCGCTGACCGACGAAGGTCGTGCCCAGGCACTACGGCTGCCCGCAGCACTGGCGCCGTACCGGATCACCGGACTCTTCAGCAGCCCGCAGAAGCGCGCACTCGAGACCGCAGCCCCGGTAGCGCAGATATTGGGCCTTCCGGTCACCCAGCGCGAGGGTCTGGCGGAATACGACTACGAGCAGCCGCACTACATCCCGATGCACGAGGTCCTGGAGCGGGCGCCGGAAACCTATGCGCGCATCAAAGCGGGCTGGCTCCCCGAGTCGGTGGACGGCGACGCCTTTCGTGCGCGAGTCCTCGGTGCGATCGACGAGATAGTCGCGGCAACGGACAACGACGCCACCGTGGCGATCTTCTGCCACGGCGGCGTCGTCAACATCGTTCTGCAGGAACTGCTCGGACTGGAGCGCCCGTTGACCTTCCCGATCGAGTACGTGTCCGTCACGCGCATTCTCGTGTCGCGAAACGGAAGCCGCAGGGTCGGGTCGATCAACGAAACCGGTCACGTACGCAACATGCTTCGCGTGTAGTCACACGTGGTGGCACGCCACCTGATGGCCGCCCTCGACGAGACGCAGCTCGGGAACTTCCTCGGCGCAGAGATCAGTAGCCAGCGGGCACCGCGTGCGGAAGCGGCAGCCACTGGGCGGATTGAGCGGCGACGGCAGTTCGATGACCTTCTGCTCGACGTTCTGCGCCGCGGTGACGGTGGCGTCGGGATCGGGAATCGACGCCAGCAGTAGCTGCGTGTACGGGTGCAGCGCGCGGTTCTGCATGTCTTCTGCGGGAACGATTTCGCAGACGCGGCCCAAGTACATGATCATCACGCGGTCGCTGATGTTCTTCACTACGGCCATGTTGTGTGCGATGAACAGCAGCGACAGCCCGTGACGCTTCTTCGCGTCCTCGAGCAGGTTCAGAATCTGCGCCTGCACGGAGACGTCGAGACTCGAGACCGGCTCGTCACAGATCAGGACCTTGGGGTCGAGCATCAATGCGCGGGCGATGCACACGCGCTGGCACTGACCACCCGAGAGTTCGCGTGGGGTTCGATCCCACACCATGTCCGGGTCCAGCCCGACCTCGGCAAGAACCTCGCGCGCCCGAGCTTCGATGGCAGCCTTGTCTTTTCCACCCCAGATCGACGGACCCTCGGTGATGAGAGCCTTGACCTTGCGACGGGGATTCAGGGAGGAGATGGGATCCTGAAAGATCATCTGCAGCTGAGTGCGGCTGCGACGCAATTCTTCCGCGCCCAGTGCCGTCATTTCCGTCTCTCCGAGGCGGATCGAGCCCGACGTCGGTGAGGGCAACTGCATGATCGCCCGGCCCGCCGTGGACTTGCCACAGCCGGATTCACCGACCACGCCCAAGGTTTCGCCCGGAGCGACGGTGAAACTGATTCCGGACACGGCGTGAACGGTCTGGCCCTTGCCGACGTTGAATTCGACGACCAAGTCCTCGACCGTCAGGGCCGCGTCCACCGTCTCGGGCTTCCTGGTATCGGTTGCTGCAGTCATCAGACCATCTCCTTCACCGCGAGCGTCAGGCCCGCTGCGGTAGTGCCGGCCTTCTCGTTGGCGACCAATGCCGTTGTGCCTTCAGGGGTGTCGACCGGGTAGTGGCACGCGAACGTGTGGCTTTCGGTTGTGTTGTCCCCCGGGCCGCCGGGAGCCAGGGCCGGGTCGCCGGTCAGGCAGTCGTCCTGGGCGTACCGGCAGCGAGCGGCGAAGCGGCAACCGGTGATCGGCTTCGTCATGTCCGGGAGCACACCCGGAATTGTTTGCAGCACTGTGTGCGTCGGTGATTCGAGTCGCGGAATCGCAGCCATCAACGCTTCGGTGTACGGGTGGCGAGGACGAGTGAACAACTCTTCGGTCGCCGACGTTTCCACGACGGAACCGGCGTACATGACAGCGACGCGATCCGATCGACCCGAGACCACACCGAGGTCGTGGCTGATCAGGATGACGGCCATGTTGAGCTTGTCGTTGAGTGAGGCGAGCAGATCGAGAATCTGCTTCTGCACCGTCACGTCGAGAGCGGTGGTCGGCTCGTCCGCGATCAGCAGTTTCGGCTCGCAGGCCAGGGCCATCGCGATGACCACGCGCTGTCGCATACCGCCCGAAAGTTCGTGGGGGTACTGGTCGAGCCGACGCTTGGGCTCGGGGATACCCACCATCGACAAGAGTTCCGCTGCGCGATCGCGGGCCGCGTCCTTCTTCAGACCCAGGTGGAACTTCAAGGATTCGGTGATGTGGGTACCGATGCGCTTGAACGGATTGAGCGAGGTCATCGGATCCTGGAAGACCATGGCGATCTCGGGTCCCCAGAAGTGCTTCATCTCCGACTTCTTCATCGTCGACATGTCGCGGCCGGCAAACGTCACCGTCCCGCTGATGTCGAGAGCCGGACCCTTCTGGAGCAGTCCCATGATGGTGCGCCCGAGAACCGACTTGCCGGAACCGGATTCACCCACGATGCCGAGAGTTTCGCCGGCGGAGACGTGGATCGAGACACCGTCGACTGCTCGCAACTGGCCACGGGGAGTGGCGAATACGGTTCTGATGTTGTCCGCCTGCAGCAGCGGAACGCCGTGCTGAGCTGAAGTGGTCACAGCTTACTCCGATACTTCTCGCCGATGAGGTTGAAGGAGAACACCGTCAGGAAGAGGAAGACGCCTGGTACCAGGACGATGAACGGATGCTTCTCCACGATCCCGCCCTGACCTTCCGCAATCATGTTGCCCCAGGTCGGATCAGGTTGTGCGATACCGAGTCCGAGGAAGCTCAGTGATGCTTCCGCGACGATCAGGCCGGAGACGGCCACCAGGCCGAGCGCGGCGACGGGAACGAGGACGTTGGGAACCAGCTCGCGCCAGATGACGCGCCATTTGGTGGCGCCCATGGCTCTCGCGGCAAGCACGAATTCGCGTTGGGCTACGACGATGGTGTTTGCCCTGGCGATTCGAACCATGCTGGGAATGCAGAGAATCGACAGTGCGAGGGTGATGTTGCGCAGGTTCGACGTGAGCACCGCGGCCAGTGCGATGAGCAGCACCAGAGAAGGAATGGCCAGCAGCGAGTTGGTCAGGATTCCGACCACGGCGTCGACCTTGCCACGGAAATAGCCGGCCATGACGCCGATGGTGCCACCGATGATCATGCCGATCAGCACGGCGCAGATGGCGACAGTCAAGGAGGCGCGAGCACCGAACAGGGCGCGGGCAAGCAGGTCGAGACCGAAGTTGTTGGTACCCAACGGATGATCGGAGAGCAGGCTCGGCGATGCGAAGCCCGGCTCGGCCAAGGTCTTGACCGTGTCCTTGTACTCACCGAGCGGCAGCAGCGGCGCGAAGATCGCGGCCAGGATCAGCGCGACCAGCCAGATGCACGCCAACCAGTACGAGAGATCGAACTGACTGCCCCACTTGGACGTACCGAGTTTGCCGAGCCCCTTGAAGAGGAAAACCAGGGCAACGAGCGCGAGCACGATGCGGACGGTCATCATGATCGCTGAACCGAAGAGTGCGGTGCCGAGCAGCGCAACGCCGACCACTGTGAGAATCGATCCGATCAGGACCAGATTCTTGGGCTGTTCCAGCGTCTCGACGGGACCGGGAGCCAGCAGGACTGTCTGCTGCCGGTATGTCATCACCTCGGACGGGGCCGGCGACGGGGCCGCTCCGTCTGGCGTCACTTCAGACATGGACACGACGACTCCTCGGGTCAAGATAGGTGTACAGAACATCGATCGCACTGTTGACGAGGACGTAGATGACCGCGATCACGACCACCGCGCCCAGCAGCATCGGCGAATCACCCTGCTGCGCTGCGCGGACGATGAGCGTGCCCATTCCGGGCAACGAGAAGAGCGTCTCGACGATCACGGTGCTGCCGATCATGCCGCCGAGAGCCAGACCCATCATCGTGATGAGCGAGAACGACGACGGGCGAAGCGCGTCGCTGAAAAGCACTCGCAGCGTGGGCATTCCCTTGGCCTTCGACGCGAGGATGTAATCCTCACGGAGCGTCGTCACCAGGTCGGATCGGAGAACGCGAGTGAACATCGCCATCTCGAGGAGGCTGATGGTGATCGCGGGAAGTATTGCGTGTGAGAGGTTTCCGGACAGGCTGTCGCCGATGCGCACCCACTGTGATCGCGGGAACCAGCCGAGCCAGTTGACGGTGACCATGATCAGCAACAGACCGGCGAGGAAGCTCGGGACGGAAAGAACACCGAATGTCGCGGCGCTGATGACGCGGTCGATGACGCCGCCTTCGTGGTGCGCCGACCAGAGTGCGAGCGGAACTGCGACGACCAGTGCGATGACCAGACCCATCACTGCCAACTGAACGCTGACGGGGAGAGCGGAACTGATCGCGGTGAGGACGTCCTGCTGCGGGGGAACGAGCGAGTTGCCGAGGTCGCCCTGGAGAGCGCTGGTCAGCCAGTCCCAATAGCGAACCAGGAGTGGATCGTTGAGTCCGAGCTGCTGCCGAACTTCCTCGTACTCGGCAGGCGTTCGGCCTTCACCGAGAACGGAGACAGCGGGATCGCCGGGGATCAGTGATGCCAGCACGAAGGTTCCGAAGCTGACGATCAGGATCACAATGACGAGCTGGCCCAATTTCTTACCTATTGCGCCGATGTTCATCGATTTCGTCTCCTTCGGACAGCGAGCTCGCAATACACAGCAGTTCCTCTGATTTCATTTCTTCGTTCGCAGCCGGCCCCGATCCGCTGCAATACGGGCGCGGGGCCGGCTGTGAACTTCAGGCTCTCTAGGACTTCCAAGCTCCGTCGAAGAGCACGATTCCGTCGAGGCTCTGCTCGAGTCCGTGAACGTTCTGGTTCCACACGTCGAGTGCGGCGACGTTGCCCCACACCTGCCACGGGACGGTCTCGTTGGCGCGTTCCTGGATCTGTGCCAGGACTGCCTTCTTGTCCTCGTCGGTGGTTGCGACGCCCAACTTGTCCAGGAGAGCATCCATTTCGGCGTCGGAGTAGCCGGTCGCGTTGTTACGGCCACCGGACTTGATGCCCGTGTACAGACGCTCGTAGGGATCGGCCTCGGCGAGGCTCAGTGCTGCGGTGCTCATGTCGTAGTCGTGATCGGCGTACATCCGCTTGACCAGATCACCTGCACCGGTGACGTATTCGATCTGAGCGTCGAAGCCGACTGCGTTGAGCATCGCCTGGATGGCCAGAGCCGTTGCCTGTGCGGACGGTTCCTGGATGGAGAGGAAGGTGATCTTTCCGTCGTAGCCGTCGGCCTTGGCCTGATCGAGCAGTTCCTTCGCCTTGGCGGGATCGACGCCGATCGGTGCGACGTCGTTGTGCCAGCGCGAGGTGTCCTGGAAGATCTCCTGGCCGGGCAGTCCCTTGCCGTTGTTGACGCGGGTGTTGAGCGTCTCCGGATCGACGGCCAGCGCCATCGCCTGGCGGACACGGACATCCGAGCCCGGGCGGCCCGGGGCCATGTTCACGTTGGCGATGTAACCGAGCGACGGGATGTCGACGAAGCCGGGGTAACCCGACTCGATCAGATCCAGGATCGGGGTGAGCGTACGCATGTACGCGGCGTCGATGCCGCCCGTCTTGAGTGCTTCGGCGGTGGGCTGAGCGCCGACGATGCTGATCAGCTTGAGCTTGTCGATGTTCGGTGCGCCGTCGTAGTAGTCGGGGCGAGCAGCCAACAGCAGTTCCTCGTTGGGAGCGAACTTCTCGAGGGTGAAGGCGCCGGCGCCGATCGGGGTGAACTGGTCACCCTGCTGGGCGCTCGGGGCGACGATCATGCCGGGTCCGGTGGCGAGCATCGACTGGATGCCTGTCCACGGATCAACGAGGTTGAAGACTACGGTCGTCGCGTCGGGGGTGTCGATCGAGGCAACCTTGGAAGCCCACAGGCTCGACTGAGGTCCCTTGTTGGTGACGTAGCGGTTGATGCTGTCGGCGACGGCCTTCGAGTCGAGAGCTGTGCCATCGCTGAACTTCACACCGTCGCGGAGCTTCAGCGTCCAGGTCTTGCTGTCCGAACTCGCTTCGAGCGACTGAGCGAGCTTGGGCTCGAACTTCTGCCCGATGGGGTCGTAACGCATGAGCACGTCGTAGATGGCGCTGAGCTCGCTGCCTCCGGTGGCGCCGGCAACCTGAGCCTTCGCGGGATCGAGAGTCGTGACCGCCGAGTAGCCGCTGAACGTCAGCGTGCCGCCTTTGGTGGGAGTGCCGGGATCGGCCTGCTCGTTGACCATGCCAATCTTCAGCGAGGAACCGGAATCAGCGGATTCGCCGCCGCCATTGCTCGAGCCGTCGTCGGCGCACGACGCCAGGAACATACTTGCGGTGATCGCCAGCGCAGCCGCAGCCAATCTGCGACTTCCGCGGCGGGAACTACGACTCATTCGAATGCCTCCAAGGCGGGGTAAGACCGTGACGTGATGTTGAACACGAAACAGTCTGTGATGGGAGGCACAGAAAATTGGATCGAGTCTCGCTCAGTGGAATCGGTTAAGTTGCAGGCCTCAACAGTCAGGTAAACCGACCCTGGCCAGCGGTTACCTTCGTGGACAGCAGACCAGCCGGTCTAGTCCCGGTCGAGCGTCGCTTCCTCGAGATCGAGCTCGCGAAGTACCTTCCGGAGGACCTCGTCGTCGATCCGGCCGGCATCGCGTTCGGCGATGAAGACGCCTCGCTCGGCATCGATCATCTCGAGGCGCAGCGAGCGGAAGGCGTTCGACGGGCTCTCCCCCAGATCCTCGTCGCTGCGTCCCAGTCGCTCCCACGCCGAGTTCGCGCGGTGGGTGTTCCAGCTTCGCAAGATGTCCGCGGCACGATTGCGGACCTGAGGGACGTCGTCGGCGTCGGCTCCGACCAATTCGTCCAGCCGCGCCGCAGCGGCCCGTGCAGCCTTGTCCTGAGCGGCCGCCTCGGCGCGAGCGTCGGACTGCTCTTCGTCCCCCTGCACGCCGAGGACACGGATCACCCACGGCAACGTCAGGCCGTGCAGCAACAGCGTGCCGACCACGACGACAAACGTCAGGAACAGGATCAGCGACCGCCCCGGGAAGTCCTCACCACTGTTGACCGTCAGCGGAATGGCGAAGGCAGCTGCCAGCGACACGACCCCTCGCATACCGGCCCACGACACGACGAACACCGCCCGCGCCGAAATCTCCGGCTCCCTCGCTCGAATACGCGGCGACAGCCAGCGCGGTACGTACGTGAACGGGAACACCCAGGCGATTCGGACCACCACGACGGTCACGAGAACGGCAACCGACGCCCAGACGACGATCGAAGTGCTGTACCCCTGCAATCCGTTGACGACGCTGGGCAATTGGAGACCGATCAACAGGAAGACGAACGACTCCAGGATCAGGTCGACGGCCCTCCACACTGCCGTGTCCTGCAAACGCGTCGCATAACTCGCACGGGTGGAGCGCTGGCCGAGGAACAATCCGGCTACGACGACCGCGATGACGCCCGACGCGTGGACCTCTTCCGCAGCCAGGTAGGTGAAGAACGGCACCACCAATCCGATTCCGCTCTCCATCACCGGATCCTGGAGCTTGCCGCGAACCTTCGAGATGACGAACCCCACCGCGAGGCCGATCACCGTTCCACCGACCGCCGCGACGAGGAAGGTCTCGAAGCCGCCGATCAGCGTCGCACCCGTACCGACGGCAGCCGCGAGAGCGACCTTGTACGCCGTCAGAGCGGTGGCGTCGTTGAGCAGGCTCTCCCCGCCCAGCAGGGTCATGATCCGGCGCGGCAGGCCGAGCTTGCGTCCGATTGCGCTCGCGGACACCGCGTCCGGCGGCGCCACGATGGCGCCGAGAACCAGAGCAGCCGCTATCGAGAACTCCGGCACGATCAGGTAGGCGACAAAGCCCACCGCAGCCGTCGTCGCCAGCGGAAGCCCCACCGCGAGAAATCCGATCGGACGCAGATTCGAGCGCAAAGCCAGGTATGAACTGTCCAGTGCTGCCGAGTACAGAAGTGGAGGCAACACGACGAACAGGACGAGGTCGGGATCGAGTTCCAATTCCGGAACACCCGGTATCTGACAGGCGATCAAACCGACCAGGACGAGGATCAGCGGCGAAGACAGCCCGAACCTTCGCGCGACCGCCGCCACCAGCAACGCCGCTACTACAACCCCCAGTAATATGCCGTTCACCCTGGCAGCATGCAGTATGGAAGGCGATGAAGAAAATCCTGAAGCGAGCAGCAGCTCGCACACAGCAGCCCGCACCCGCTCCCACCGGTTGCGAGGAACTAACCAACGCGCCCGAAACGGACCCGGCGGCGCTGACGCCCGGCGTCTGCCAGGAGTGCGCCGAGTTGGGTGAGGATAACTGGTCTCACCTGCGCATGTGCCTGTCCTGCGGCCACGTCGGATGCTGCGATTCCAGCCCTCATCAGCACGCCACCAACCACTACCGCGAAACCGGGCACCCGGTCATGCGCTCACACGAGCCCGGCGAATCCTGGCGCTGGTGCTACGTCCACGACCTGATGGACTGACCGCGCGCGACTGGCAGTGCACTGCGCATAGTGCCCACCTGTCACGGCGCACAGCCCTCGGTGTTGCGCACATTGCTCAATCCACCGGGTAGCTATTGCTCAATCTGTATGCCGATGATGGACTTTGACGCAGAATCTGCACAACAGATCGACAGGTGCGGCTGGACTTTGCCGCACCGAACGGTTCGGCCTCAGGAAGTCCTGCCAAAGATCACAACCACATCGTCGGCCCCACGATCTGGGGTACAGGCGGTGCGGTGATCGATGTCCACTACTGAAGGCAGGACCGGCCGTGAACAGCCCCAACATCGACCAGAACGCTCCCGAGTCACTGGCGGAGATCGAGAAGCGCGTTCTGTGGTTGTCGACCGCGATGATCCATCACGCCAACCGTGTCCGTCCGAATCCCAGCGGGCTCAAGGTCGGCGGCCATCAGGCCTCGTGCGCGTCGATGGTCTCGATCATGACGTCCCTGTGGTTCGGCCAACTTCGTTCCGGCGACCGGGTTTCCGTCAAGCCGCATGCGGCGCCGGTGCTCCACGGCATCAACTATCTGCTCGGCGAACTCGACGAGTCCTACCTGACGACTCTGCGCGAATTCGGGGGCCTGCAGAGCTACCCGAGTCGATCGAAAGATCCTGATCCGGTGGATTATTCGACCGGTTCGGTGGGTATCGGCGCGACGGCTCCCATCTGGGGCGCCATCGCTCGCCGATACGTCGACGCCTCCCTCGGCGGCGCCGGAACCGGGCGTCAGTACTCCCTGGTCGGTGACGCCGAACTCGACGAGGGCGCGGTGTGGGAAGCAGTTCTCGATCATTCGGTTGCCGAACTGGGTGAGATCGTGTGGATAGTCGACCTCAACCGCCAATCACTCGACCGGGTGGTGCCGAACATCGCGGCAACCCGCCTGGAGCACATGTTCTCGGGTGCCGGCTGGCAGGTCATCACCGTGAAGTTCGGTGCGCTGCTGGAATCACTGTTCACCCGGCCGGGCGGCACCGCGTTGCGCGAACGAATCCTGGACATGCCGAATCCGGAGTACCAGCGCCTGCTGCGATGCACGGCCGACGAGGTACGTCTGAGACTGCCCGGCGACGCGGCGGACGCCGACGCGATCACGGCGCTGATCGACGACCTCGACGACGCCACGGTGCTCGAGGCCATCCGCAATCTCGGTGGCCACGACCTCGACGCTCTGCGAGAGGCGTACGCACAGATCGACGACACCCGTCCCACCGTGATCATCGCGTACACGATCAAGGGTCGGGGTCTGCCGACGCAGGGTCATCCGCAGAACCACTCGTCGCTGCTCACCGCCGAGCAGTTCGAGCACCTGGCGGCGGAACTCGGCATGGATCCGTCGAAGCCCTGGGAACGGTTCGAGACCGACAGCCCGTCCGGCCGCATCTGCGCCGAAACCGCTGGGCGCCTGACTCGCCCGAAGGTGGAGCATCTGGTGCCCCCGGCAGTTCCGAAAGACATCGGCCGTACGCCCTCCGGCACGTCCACCACTCAGGCAGCTCTCGGCCGGGTACTACTCGACCTCAGCCGCGAAGCGCCGGACGCCGCGAAACGTGTTGTCACACTGAGCCCGGACGTCAGTTCCACCACCAACCTCGCAGGCTGGCTGAACAAGGTCGGGGTCTGGTCCCCCGACGAGCGGCACAACTGGTTTGCCGACGACGCCGAAACGATCATGCACTGGCGTGAGAAGCCCACCGGTCAGCACATGGAACTCGGTATCGCCGAGACCAACCTGGTCGGACTGATGGGCGAACTCGGTGCAACCTGGAGTCGTTGGGGCCAGCCACTCTTCCCTATCGGCGTGATGTACGACCCCTTCATCGAGCGGGCTCTCGAACCGTGGTCGTACGGCATCTACGCCGGTGGACAGTCGATCATGGTCGGCACTCCGTCGGGCGTCACCTTGGCCGCCGAAGGTGGTGCGCACCAGTCGATCAAGACCCCGTCCATCGGACTGGAACAGCCGGGTTGCACCAGTTTCGAACCGGCATTCGCCGTCGACGTGGAGTGGACGCTCCTCGACAGCATCGGACGCCTGGGCCGACCAGACGGCAGCTCGTCGTACCTGCGCCTGTCGACCCGTCCGGTCGATCAGGCCCTGGCCGCGGTACCGACCGATCCGGCTGCGCGAGAACGCCGTCGACGTCAGGTGGTGGCCGGCGCGTACACACTGCGGCACAACCCTGATCCGGCCGTCACCCTGGTCGGCATGGGTGCCACTGTCACCGAAACACTGGTCGCAGCCGAAAGACTGGGCGAGCAGGGCATTTCCGCCGACGTCGTCTGCGTGACCAGCCCCGGCTTGCTCTTCGAAGCACTCCAGTCTCGGCGCGGTCTCGCGGACGGTCCGTCGTGGATCCTGGATCAGGTCTTTCCGAGTAGCCGGTCCGCGCCGATGGTGACCGTTCTCGACGGGCACCCGCACACCCTCGCGTTCCTGACGGGAATCAACAACGTTCCGGGTGCTGCGCTCGGAGTGAGCCGGTTCGGTCAGGTCGGTTCGCTCGAGGACGTCTACCGATACCACGGCCTCGACTCCGACAGCATCGTCCGCGCTGCCCTCGATCTCACTTCTTGATCTATCCCACTCTCTGATGCCGAGAAGCGTCCCCGCAGGGACGCTTCTCGGGTCCATTCAGTCATTCAGGTGTCTAGTTCTTCCAGGCCTTGTCGAAGAACATGATTCCGTCCAGGCTCTGCTGAATGCCGTGGACGTTCTGTCCCCACACACCGAGCCACGGGGTGTTGCCGTAAACCTGCCACGGCACAACCTCATTGGCGCGCTCCTGGATCTTGGCGAGCACCTCGATCTTCGAGTCGGTCGACGTCGCGACACCCAATTGATCGAGCAGCGTATCCATCTCGGGGTCGGAGAAGCTCGTGGCGTTGTTCCGTCCACCCGACTTGAGATTGGAGTACAGACGCTCGAAAGGATCGGCTTCCGCGAGGCTGGCGGAACCTGTTGCCATGTCGAAGTCGCGGTCGGCGTACAAACGCTTGACGACGTCGGCAACCGAGTTGACGTACTCGATCTGGAAATCGAATCCGACGGCGTTGGCCATCGACTGCAGTGCGAGAGCCATCGCCTGCGCCGAATTCTCCTGCAGCGTCAGGTATGTGATCTTGCCGTCGTAACCGTCAGCCTTGGCCTCGTCGAGAAGCTGCTTCGCCTTGGCGGTGTCGACGCCGATCGGAGCGACGTCGTTATGCCAGCGGGAGGTGTCCTGGAAGATGACCTGTCCGGGCAGACCCTTGCCCTCGTTGAGTCGGTTGTCGAGTGCGACGGGATCGGTTGCGAGCGCCAATGCCTGACGGATGCGCACGTCGGCACCGGGACGACCGGGTGCCGTGTTGACGAGCGAGAGGTACGACAGCGACGGAATGTCGACGAAGCCCGGGTAGCCGGAGTCGATCAGATCCAGCACGTTCGGTAGCGAACGCATGTATGCGACGTCCGTGCCGCCGCTCTTGAGCGATTCGGTGGTGGACTGCGAACCGACAATGCTGATCAACCGCAGCTTGTCCACGTTCGGGGCACCGTCGAAGTAGTCCTCCCGAGCGTCGAGGATCAATTCCTCGTTGGGAGCGAACTTCTCGAGGGTGAAGGCACCCGCGCCGATCGGGGTGAACTGATCACCTTGCTGGGCGCTCGGCGCGACGATCATGCCGGGGCCGGTGGAGAGCAGTGACTCGATACCGGTCCACGGGTCGACGAGATTGAAGACGACCGTCGACGGATCCGGAGTGTCTACCGACGCGACCTTCGACGCGTACAGACTCGACTGCGGTCCCTTGTTGGTGACGTAGCGATTGAGGCTCGCCGAGACGGCCGCCGAATCCACCGGCGTCCCGTCGCTGAACTTCACACCGTCACGCAGTTCGAGGGTCCACGTCTTGAAGTCGGAACTCGGCTCCATCGACTCTGCGAGCTTCGGAACGAATTCCTTGGACGCCGGGTCGTACCGCAGGAGCGTGTCGTAGATCGCGCCCAACTCCGAACCGGCGACCGAACCGGCAATCTGAGTCTTCGCCGGATCGAGATTGGTGACGGCGGAGTACCCGCTGAACGTGAGGGTGCCGCCCTTGACCGGATCGCCCTCGCCGGACTGCTCGTTGACCGGGCCGATGGACAATCCCGAACCGGAGTCCGGTGCGTCGCCGCTCCCACCCCCGTTCCCGCTGTCAGCGCACGACGAGACGAACAGGCCGGCGGAGACTGCCAGCGCGACGGCGGCAACCTTGCGGTGACCGCGCCGAGAACTGCGACTCATTCAAAACCTCCAGGTCAGAAACTGTGATGTGAAGCATTGTCGAGACAGTTTGTGACTTAAGGCACAGGTATTAGTCGCAGGTCCCGCTCAGTGGAATGAAGCGCGACGATTCGTCAGTTTCGAGCGACATTCGCAGGTCAGACCCTTAGCGAAGGTCAGGAATTCATTCTGATTCAGGCGCCTTTCAACGGATGAATCGCCGGAGCGCCGTCGAGAAGTGGTCCGGCGGCGGCCAGCGCGGCCTGTAGATGCGGGGACTGCATGTGAGCGTCCAACTCCTCCTGCCCGCGCCAAGTTTCGATCGTGACGAACGTGCCGGGCGCAGCCGCTGACTCGAACAACTCGTACGACACACAGCCGTCCTCGGACCGACTCGCCTCCGCGAGAGTTGTCAGAGCCGATCGGACGTCGTCCTCGGAACCGGACTTGGCCGGGATGGTTGCAACTACACGAAGCTCGCTCATCGGATACCTTTCGCAGAGGGGAAGTCAGCTAGAGACACACGCCACAAACGTACACACGAAAAGGGCAACCAATGGGGCTACTCAAGGACGTCACCGGCTGGCGACGCGGAACGAAGTTGCAGCGTCGACTGCGCGATCTCACCGGCACGCTGGTGGTGATCACCGGTGCGGGCAGCGGCATCGGGCGTGAAACGGCCCTCGCCTTCGCTGCCCAGGGAGCTATCGTCGTGGTCTCCGACATCAATCTCGAAAGCGCGCAGGACACTGCGGCACTTGTAAACATCCCTTCGCAAGCGGGCGGCGCCGAAGCAGTGTTCGGTGGCGGTGCCCACGCCTATCAGGTGGACGTGTCCGACGAACAGGCCGTGATTCGGTTCGCGGAGACGGTCGCGGCACATCACGGCGTACCGGACATCGTCGTCAACAACGCCGGAATCGGGTTCTCCGGGACATTCGCCGACACCGAGCAGCGCCAGTTCGAGCGCGTCATGGACATCAACTTCTGGGGAGTTGTCTACGGCTGCCGGGCATTCACCCCGATGATGATCGACCGGGGAACAGGAGGGCACGTCGTCAACCTGTCCTCGGCCGCCGCGTACACACCACAGAAGGCCCTCACCGCGTATTCGACAAGCAAAGCAGCGGTATTCATGCTCTCGGATTGCCTACGGGCAGAGCTGCTTCCACACGGCATCGGCGTCAGCACCATCTGTCCCGGCCTCGTTCACACGAACATCCTCAAGACCACCGAGTTCGCCGGGACGACCGCCGAGGAGCAGCTCGAGAACCAGACCAAGGTCGACAACTTCTACCGCAAGCGGAACTTCACTCCTGATCGAGTGGCCAGTGCCATCGTGAAAGCAGTTCGCACGAACAAGGCCGTCGTACCCGTGACCGTCGAAGCCAAGCTCGGACGCACCATCAGCCGGTTGTCTCCCGGGTCGATGCGCGTCGGAGCTCGGTTCGAGATCTAGGTCAGCTTCCGAAACTCAGGCTGCCCGTGAAACCCTGCTGCACATCGGCTTCCGAGCGGGGAAGAACCTCGTATGTGCTGGCGTACTGGCCACTGAAACCGGTGACGGTGATCGGGCGTCCCACTGCAATGACGTCGACGTCGATTCCGGTCTGGGTGTTGACGAAGATGACGGTGTTTCCCTCGGCACCCGAGACCAGGATCTTGTGACCGTACGGCAGATCGTCGACGACGGGTCCGCTCACGATTCCGGACACCGTCACGAGACGACCTTCGCTACCCTCACCGATCGCATTGAGGGGCAGTCGCGCCGGGCTGATCTGGGAGGTCGTGCCGATTACCTCGACGGCAGTCGGGCGGACGACGAGCAGGCCTTCCTGATCCGCGAGGACTCCGGTGACCTGAACCTGATCGCCGAGAGCAATCCCGGAGTTGTTCGGATCGCTGATGTAGATGCCCGAATTTCCGCTCTGGAGACCAAAGCCCTTGTCGTAGAAGCTGGATTCGAAGACTCCCGACGGCGTAGTCGCGGTTCCCACGACGGTGACCGTCGTTCCGATGGCCTGCGCACGGGCTGCCGCGATGGAGTCCGCGGACACCTCACCGACGACTGCCGCCGGCTCCGCCGTTGCCGCAGTACCGACAAACATCGTGGCCGCGGCCGCAACTGCCAGTGCTGTCACACCCCGGCGCAGGACCGGACTCGCAAGAACGCTGTCTCGAAACATGTTTGAGGACTCCCCTGTGATTTCGTGGCCGCGCAGGTCCTCCTGATGGAGTCCGCCTTCGCCCACCCTGAGGCACAGGTTATTACAGGTCGGACGCCGCAGCGGTGGTGACATTCCGTCACCACCGCTGCTTCAAGGCATCCGAGTTTTCAGGAACCGGAGCTTCCGGACGAACCGCTCGAGCCACTGGAACCGCTGGATCCTGTTCCGCCACCGAGATCGTCGAGAGGATCGCTACCGGTGAGGCCGCCCGGGTACAGGTAGGCGTCGGAGATCGTGCTGAGCGAGGTTCCCGACGTGGCCGGTACCTTTGCTCGCCAGTTGACGATCGGGTTCAGCACTCCGAACGGTCCGCAACCACTGGCGGCGGGCAGCGCGAAGCCGGTGGCCTGGTTCCCGACCGGGCTCACCTTCAGTGCATTGTCCGGGAGCACCGTGTAGGTCGGTACCACCGACGGGTCAGGCGCGAGACGAAGATTCACCGGCGCAGCCGCGGAGCCCAGGTAGCAGTTGTCACCGAGGAACGCGTTGTTGATCTTCATCCGCACCGGGATGCTCAGATCCATGTCGGTGATGATGCCGTTGAGGGTCGGGGCAGCGGTCGCCTCCACCTCGGCGGTGACTGCGGCGAGGCCGAACAGATTGCCGAACGGCAGGTCGATTCCGAGGACTCCACCCGGAACGGTCAACGGCTTGGAGTAGACACCGTGGTGTCCGTCGTCGCGCGGGAGAAGAACGGTGGACTCACCTTCACCGGAGCCGGCCTCGGCGGCGATGATCATGTCGCCTTTTCCGATCGGGAGGTTGAAGCCGTTGTTGTCGAAGGTTCCGCTCTGAACCACAACCGACACACAGGATTCGGCAGTAGCCGGACACACTGCGGCACCGGGTATCGAATTGTCGACCGGATCCTGAGCCGAGGCCATCGGCGCCGCGAACGCGAGGACCGCACCTGCGGTACCTGCAATGACGGCCACGCGCGTGCCGAGACGTCGGTTGCCGTTCTTGTGAGATTTCTGCACTGATTTCTCCCTGCCGTTTATGTGATGGGGGACGAAACTCGCAGTCATTGCTTGTGTTTCGACCGCCGCCGACAAGGTCTTCGCGGTGTGCTCCTACTCACAAGTAACAACTGAACAGATGTATATCACAGGACTTCGACTTAAAAACAGGGCAAAAGGGAGTTTCCTTAAAACGGACAAAATAAGCGGTACGGTATGTAACACTCACGGGTGATGAACACGAACAGACTGGTCCTCTGCGTCGCGGCAGCGGGCCTAATCCTCAGCGGCTGCAGCAGCCAATCCGACAGCGACGCAGCGGAATCCACATCTGCTGCCACCAGCACGTCGATCGCGGCGACGTCGAGTTCGACTGCCCCCAGTACGCTTTCCGAGCTGCCGACCAGCCCGCTCGCCGCAACAACTCCGGAAGCCGCGCCGAGCGTCGTCGAATCGACGCCCCCGCCGGTGTCGCTACCGGTAGCGCCAGCGGCCAATGCACCGATCGACGCCCGCTCACCGGAAGAGATCGTCGCGAACGCCGGCGAGAAGGGGCAGCGGTACATCGCCGCCCTTCGTCTGGCCGGGATCCCGCCCGCCGGAATGGATTCCGCAGAGATCCTCTACGCCGACGGCACCTGCAAGGCGCTCGCTGACGGTATGCCTCGGTCCGAAGTGCTGGCGGAGTTCAACTCCGTCGGCGAGGTGTACTCACAGATCACGCCGATGTCCTCGCAGCGCATTGCCGAGATCTACGTCGACACGGCGGAGCAGACGTACTGCTGATCAGGCCTTGCCGGCCAACCAGCCGTGCAGCCAGGATGTAGCCGAATTGCCTGCGCCGTCAACGACGTAACGCGTGTAGTCGGTGTGGACCTGCGAGCCGTAGAAGTCGACCAGTTGATCGATGCGCCGCGAGTTCGCGCCCGGATCGAGCTGGGCCATCAAAGCGGGGAGACCGCCTGCGGTGATCAGATCATTGACGATCACGGCGGCCTCGTCGCGCAGAGCGAGCGCACTGGCCGGAGTGGGATCGGACGCCTGAGCCATGAATCCGGCCAGACGCATCACGAAATCGTCCTTCGGCGTCGAGCAGTACAGGTCACCGACCGCGCACAGCGTCACCGTTTTGCCTGACAGCCAACCGAATCCACCGATGCGAGGGCCGCTGGCACCGTTACCGCCAACAGCGGGGCCGATCAGGACGTCGGACTCGGAACGACGGGGATCGGACAACAAGCCGACGCCCTCGACGCGAGTCGGGGGACAACGCCGATGCCAGTTCCGATCTCGGCGGCGAGATCGCCTGCCGCGTCGGCGCCCTGGCTGTACCCGACGATGGCGAAGCGAGTGTCACCGCACGAGGCGGCCATGGCGCCGATCATGCCGCGGGCATTGTCGACAGCCTGCTGCTTCGACTTGGCGTAGACGTTGGATTCCCAGGGGAAGGCCGTCGCCGAATAGGTGACGTAATCGGTGCGTACGGAGCCCGGAAGCCCGTTGGTCACCGGGGCGAGCATGCCGGCGCCGGGCCTGGTGCCCGAGGGCTCCCACGTTCCCGGGATGGCCACGACGTACAGGCTGGGGCAGGGATCAGCCGACGCCACGGGAGCACTGACAACCGGTACCACTACTGCCGCAGCAAGTGCCGACAACACCGCAACGAGACGCCTCGCACGCATGAAACTCCCCTGTTTTACCTTCAGCAACCCATACACCACTATCGGTGCTCCGGAATCATACTGTCTGGGCGTTGTGTCTGTCCGATGCACGATCGATGAAGGTTTGTTACAGATCGCGCGAATTACTTGCACAAACAAAGCCGCACCCCACCGAATGCGGTGGGGTGCGGCTTTGTGAGAGCCTCTAGCGCTGCGGAGCCGCTGTCGGGTGGATCGGTGACGGAAGGGCCGTGACACCCTCGAGGTAGGTGTCCACAGCGGCTGCTGCGGAACGTCCCTCGGCGATGGCCCAGACGATCAGGGACTGACCGCGGCCCATGTCGCCGGCCACGAACACGCCGTCGACGTTGGTGTTCCACTTCGACGTGCGGGCGACGTTGCCACGCTCGTTCAAGTCGACACCGAGATCGGTGAGCAGACCCGGCTTCTCGGGACCGACGAAGCCCATGGCCAGGAGCACGAGATCGGCTTCGAGCTCGAAGTCCGAGCCCTCGACCTTCTCGAAGCGACCCGACTTCATCTCGACCTCGTGAGCCTTGAGACCGGTGACCTTGCCGTTTTCACCGACGAAGTTCTCGGTGTTGACGGAGAACAGACGCTCGCCGCCCTCCTCGTGAGCCGAAGCCACGCGGAACATGAGCGGGTACGTCGGCCACGGAGTCTGCTCGGCGCGAGTCTCCGGCGGACGCGGCATGATCTCGAACTGGTGGACGCTGGCCGCACCCTGACGGTGCGAGGTGCCGAGGCAGTCCGCTCCGGTGTCGCCGCCGCCGATGATGACAACCTTCTTGCCCTCAGCGGTGATGGTGGGAGCGTCGAGGTCACCCAACTGCACGCGGTTGGCGATCGGCAGGAACTCCATCGCCTGGTGGATGCCGTCCAGTTCGCGGCCCGGGATCGGAAGATCGCGAGCTGCCGTGGCGCCGCCGGCCAGAACCACTGCGTCGAACTGCTCACGCAGCTCGTCCGCGGTGATGTCCACGCCGACATTGACGTTGGTCTTGAAGACGGTGCCTTCGGCTTCCATCTGCTCGAGACGGCGGTCGATGTGCCGCTTCTCCATCTTGAACTCGGGGATGCCGTAGCGCAGCAGGCCGCCGATGCGGTCTGCCCGCTCGAAGACCGTCACTGCGTGACCGGCGCGGGTCAGCTGCTGCGCTGCAGCCAGACCGGCCGGACCACTGCCGACAACCGCAACCTTCTTGTTGGTGGCGTGCGCGGCGCGAACCGGCTTGACCCACCCTTCGTCGAAGGCCTTGTCGATGATCTCGACCTCGACCTGCTTGATGGTGACCGGATCCTGGTTGATGCCCAGGACACAGGACGCCTCACAGGGTGCGGGGCACAGACGACCGGTGAACTCCGGGAAGTTGTTGGTCGCGTGCAGACGCTCGATGGCGTCGTGCCAGTGGTCCTTGTAGACCAGGTCGTTCCACTCGGGAATCAAGTTTCCGAGAGGGCAACCGTTGTGGCAGAAAGGAATTCCGCAGTCCATGCAACGGCTGGCCTGGGTCTTGAGGGTTTCCTTCGGGAACTCCTCGTAGACCTCTTTCCAGTCGAGCAGGCGCAACGGCACCGGCCGGCGAACCGGAAGTTCGCGCGACGTGTGCTTCAGGAAGCCGCTTGGATCACCCACGAGCTGCCTCCATAACTGCCTCGTCCACGTTCTTGCCATCCTTCTCTGCGGCCGCGATGGCCAAAAGAACCTTCTTGTAGTCGCGGGGCATCACCTTTGCGAAGTGACCCACCTGCTGCGACCAGTCAGCGAGGATGCGCGTGGCAACCTCGGAGCCGGTTTCGTCGCGATGACGTTCGATGGCGCCCTTCAACCAGGTGAAGTCGTCGCCCGAAAGATCCTCGAGGTCCACCAGTTCGGTGTTGAGGTTCTTTTCGAATGCCTTGTCGGGGTTGTAGATGTACGCGACGCCACCGGACATGCCGGCGCCGAAGTTACGTCCGGTGGCTCCGAGGATGACCACCTTTCCACCCGTCATGTACTCGCAACCATGATCGCCCACACCCTCGACGACGGCAGCGGCGCCGGAGTTACGGACTGCGAAGCGTTCGCCGACGACACCGCGAAGCAGAGCCTCGCCGCTGGTGGCGCCGAACAGGATGACGTTGCCACCGATGATGTTGTCCTCGGCGACAAAGCCTTCCGCTGCATCGAGCGGCGGGCGTACGACGATGCGTCCACCCGAGAGACCCTTGCCGACGAAGTCGTTGGCGTCGCCGTGCAGGCGCAGGGTCATACCGCTGGGCACGAAAGCACCGAAGCTGTTACCGGCGGAACCGGTGAACGTGATGTCGATGGTGCCCTCGGGCAAGCCCTCTCCACCGAACGCCTTGGTGACCTCGTGGCCGAGCATGGTGCCGACCGTGCGGTTGACGTTGGTGATCGCGGACTCGAAGGAGACCGCCTCACCCTTGTCGAGTGCGTTGCGGGCCGAGACGATCAGCTGCTGATCGAGTGCCTTGTCGAGACCGTGATCCTGCGTGCCGGTGCAGTGGACGTCCTGGTCCATGAACGCGGACTCGACCTGGGTGAGGATCGGCGACAGATCGAGATTGCCTGCCTTGCTTCCCTTCCAGTGATCGAGAGCGCGCGTGGTGTCCAGCATGTCGACCTGGCCGACTGCTTCGAGCAGCGTGCGGAAGCCGAGTTCCGCGAGAAGCTCGCGAACCTCTTCGGCGATGAACATGAAGAAGTTCTCGACAAATTCCGGCTTGCCACTGAAACGCTGACGCAGCAACGGGTTCTGCGTCGCGACACCGACGGGGCAGGTGTCGAGGTGGCAGACGCGCATCATGATGCAGCCCGAGACCACCAGCGGTGCGGTGGCGAAACCGAACTCCTCGCCGCCGAGCAGGGCAGCGACGACGACGTCGCGACCCGTCTTGAGCTGGCCGTCGACCTGCACGACGATGCGGTCACGGAGACCGTTGAGCAGCAACGTCTGCTGGGTCTCGGCGAGGCCGAGTTCCCACGGTGCGCCCGCGTGCTTGACGGAGGTCAGCGGGGTGGCACCGGTGCCACCGTCGTGACCGGAGATCAGAACGACGTCGGCATGTGCCTTGGAGACACCGGCCGCGACGGTTCCGACGCCGACCTCGGAGACCAGCTTCACGTGGATGCGGGCCTGCGGGTTGGCGTTCTTCAGGTCGTGGATCAGCTGAGCGAGATCCTCGATCGAGTAGATGTCGTGGTGCGGCGGCGGCGAAATCAGGCCGACGCCAGGCGTGGAGTGCCGAACCTCGGCCACCCACGGGTACACCTTGTGAGCCGGAAGCTGGCCGCCCTCACCGGGCTTGGCTCCCTGCGCCATCTTGATCTGGATGTCGGTGCAGTTGCTCAGGTAGTGCGAGGTGACACCGAAGCGTCCCGACGCGACCTGCTTGATGGCACTGCGTCGCAGATCGCCGTTCTCGTCGGGCGTGAAGCGCGACGGATGTTCGCCGCCCTCACCGGAATTGGAGCGGGCGCCCAGACGGTTCATCGCGATGGCGAGAGTCTCGTGAGCCTCGGCGGAGATGGAGCCGTAGCTCATCGCACCCGTCGAGAAACGCTTGACGATCTCGCTGGCCGGCTCGACCTCGTCGATCGAGATCGACGGCCGCTTGCCGATGTTGAAGTCGAACAGACCACGCAGAGCGGCAAGGCGCTCCGACTGGTCGTTGACCATGGTCGTGTACTCCTTGAAAACCTCGTACTGACCTGTGCGAGTTGCGTGCTGGAGCTTGAAGACCGTGTCCGGGTTGAACAGGTGGTACTCGCCTTCACGACGCCACTGGTACTCGCCGCCGACCTCGAGCTCGCGGTGAGCGCGCTCTTCGGGGCGATCGAGGTATGCGACGGCGTGACGTGCCTGGACGTCGGCTGCGATCTGGTCGAGGCCGATGCCACCGAGCTGCGACTGCAGACCGGTGAAGTACTCGTCCGTCAGCTCCTGCGAGAGGCCGATGACCTGGAACAACTGAGCACCGGTGTACGACGCGAGCGTCGAGATGCCCATCTTGGACATCACCTTCAGGACACCCTTGCCGGCTGCCTTGATGTAGTTCGCGATGCCCTTCTCGAGGGTCAGACCCTCGAGCTCGCCGTTCTGCAGGAACTCGTCGATGGTCTCGAAAGCCATGTACGGGTTGACCGCTGCGGCACCGAAGCCGATGAGGAGCGCCATGTGGTGCACCTCGCGGGCGTCGCCGGCCTCGACGATGAGACCGACCTTGGTGCGCGACTTCTCACGAACCAGGTGGTGGTGCACAGCCGAGGTGAGGAGCAGCGACGGGATCGGTGCGTAGTCCTCGGTGGACTCGCGGTCCGAGAGCACGACGATGCGTGCGCCACCCTCGATTGCCTGCGAGACCTGGTACTTGATGCCCTCGAGCGCACGACGGATACCGTCGCCGCCTTCCTTGACGGGGTACAGGCCGCGGATCACGACGCTGCGGAAGCCCGGGAATTCGCCGTCGTCGTTGACGTGAACGAGCTTCGACAGGTCGTCGTTGTGCAGGATCGGCTGCGGGAGCGCAATCTGCTTGCAGGAGTCCGCATTCGGGTGCAGCAGGTCACCCTCGGGGCCGATGGTCGCGCCGAGGCTGGTGACAACCTCTTCACGGATCGCGTCGAGAGGCGGGTTGGTGACCTGAGCGAAGAGCTGCGAGAAGTAGTCGAACAGCATCCGGGGACGTGACGAGAGCACGGCGATCGGAGTGTCGGTACCCATCGAGCCCAGTGCCTCGGCACCGGAGAGAGCCATCGGCTTGACCAGCAGGTTGACCTCTTCGTTGGTGAAACCGAAGAGCTGCTGACGCAGGACGACGCGCTCGTGCGACATGTACGTGTACGGACGGTCCGGCAGGTCGTCCATGTGGATCAGACCTTCGTCGATCCACTGCTGGTACGGGTGCTCGGCAGCGAGTTCGTTCTTCAGTTCCTCGTCGCTGATGACCCGGCCCTGCGCGGTGTCCACGAGGAACATGCGGCCGGGCTGGAGGCGGACCTTGCGGACCACGGTGGACGGATCGATCGGCAGGACGCCGACCTCCGACGCCATGACGACGAGGCCGTCTTCGGTGATCCACAGACGCGACGGACGCAGACCGTTGCGGTCCAGCACGGCGCCGATGACGGTGCCGTCCGTGAAGCACACCGACGCCGGTCCGTCCCAGGGCTCCATGAGAGCCGAGTGGTACTCGTAGAACGCCCGACGAGCGGGGTCCATGCTCTCGTGCTTCTCCCAGGCTTCCGGGATCATCATCAGAACTGCGTGCGGCAGGCTGCGGCCGGCGAGGTGCAGCATCTCGAGCACCTCGTCGAAACGAGCGGTGTCACTGGCGCCCTGGGTGCAGATCGGGAAGATCTTGTCCAGGTTCTCGCGGCCACCGAAGACGTCGCTGTCGATCAGGGACTCGCGAGCGCGCATCCAGTTCTCGTTGCCGGTGACGGTGTTGATCTCACCGTTGTGAGCGACCCGGCGGAACGGGTGCGCCAGCGGCCACGACGGGAACGTGTTGGTGGAGAAGCGCGAGTGGACCAGGCCCAGTGCGCTCTCGACACGATCGTCCTGCAGGTCGAGGTAGAAACCCTTGAGCTGCGGGGTGGTGAGCATGCCCTTGTAGACGAACGTCTGGCCGGACAGGCTGGGGAAGTACACGGTCTCGCTACCCGGGCCACCCTTGCCGGCACCTTCGGAGCCGAGTTCGTGCTCGGTGCGCTTACGCACCACGTATGCACGACGCTCGAGATCCATGCCGGTGTACTTGTCACCTTCAGAGCCGATGAAGATCTGACGGAACGTCGGCATCGCGTCGCGCGCCAGTGCGCCCAGCGAGGAGTCGTCGGTTCCGACCTCGCGCCAGCCGAGAACCTTCAGGCCCTCTTCGACGACGATCTTCTCGACTGCAGCAGCAGCCTCGTGCGCATCGGCGTCGCCCTGCGGGAGGAATGCGATACCGGTTGCGTACGCGCCTTCGGCGGGCAGCGCGAAGTCCACGACAGCTCGGAAGAACTTGTCGGGAACCTGCAGCAGAATGCCCGCACCGTCACCCGTGTTGGGTTCTGATCCGGCAGCGCCGCGATGCTCGAGGTTGACCAGAGCGGTGATCGCCTTTTCGACGATGTCCCTGCTGCGGCGACCATGCATGTCGACAACAAATGCGACTCCACAGGAGTCGTGCTCATTGGACGGGTGATAGAGGCCCTGGGGGCCTGGAAGTTGCTTCATACCCAGCCTTCGTATGCCATAAAGATGCACCGACGACCAGCAGCGCTGATGGCCATCAACTTGCAATGCAAGTCCTTCAAAGCACCGACACGACGATGTGTTCGGTACCACCGAAGTAGCCGCCCTGCGCAGACGCGATGGTGTGCGTTCTGGCACCCGGCGACGTGAGTCTTCGGTCGGTTGAAACTTTTGTGAGTCAACCGTGTAACGAAAACGATAATTCAGAACCCCGGCACGGGCGCAACTAAGGTAGCCCTATAATTGCTCTGAACTGCGGCGATGCAGGGAGCCAGAAGGCCCCTCGACAGATTTCGGAGCTGCGTCTGTGCAGAGAAGTTCCGATTCACAGGATACCGAATCCGCAGGAAACAGGCGCGATGGGCGATGAATGCAACAACTGGCCGCAGCGATAAGAATCAGCTGCGGCCAGTGCGCCTCGAACTGTAACAAAAGTTGATCGATCAACCAAGGTCCAGGCCTGAATTGTTTGCTCGCAGAATGCCATCGCTGTAATTTCCGTAGGCTCACACCTGAGAAGACGGGTGGCGAAGAGCAAATGACAACAGCAGTAGTGGTGGGCAGTGGTCCCAACGGTCTCGCGGCGGCGATCGAACTCGCCCGCGCCGGAATCGACGTCCATGTCATCGAGGGTGCGGACAAGATCGGCGGTGGCACCCGCAGTAGCGAATACATCGTCGATGGACTCGTCCACGACGATTGCTCCGCCTTCCATCCCACCGCTTTGGCTTCTCCTTACTTCAAGGCCCTCGACCGCGAATTCGGGCTCGCCAAGCATGGCCTCGCGTGGCTGTGGCCCGAGATCGATCTGGTCCATCCACTCGACGACGGCACCGCCGGGGTTCTGTGGCGCGACATCAACCGGACCGCTGAGGGACTGGGTGTCGACGGTAAGAGGTGGCTCGACGTCTTCGGATACCTCTCCGAGAACTTCGACGAGTTGGTGCAGGACGTCTTCCAGCCGATCGTGCACGTTCCGAAGCACCCGCTGATGCTCGCGCGTTTCGGGACGGGCGCTCTGCTTCCCGCGACGGGTTTCGCGCGGATGTTCAAGACCCCACAGGCGCGGGCGCTGTTCGGTGGCGTCGCGGCGCACATGTTCGGGACGCTGACCCTTCCACTCTCCAGTGCTGTCGGCTCGATGCTCACTGCGGCCGCTCATGCTCACGGTTGGCCTGTGGCGCAGGGTGGTTCAGGATCAATTGCTGCGGCGCTCGCGTCGATTCTGCGCAGCCTCGGTGGCACCATCGAAACCGGGAACTGGGTCACCAACTACTCCCAGATCGCCGGTTACGACATCGTCATGCTCGACATCGCCCCCGATGCGGCCGGTCGTCTGCTCGACGGCCGGCAGCCCGACCGCAGTGCACGGGCCTACCGCAAATTCCGCTACGGCACCGCCGCCTACAAGGTCGACTACGCCGTGCGCGGTGATTCCGACGGGAGCGTCGTGCCGTGGACGAATCCGCATGCCCGCAAGGCCGGCACCCTGCATCTGTCCGGGACGATTTCGCAAACTGCTGCTGTCGAACGCCAGACCGTGCGGGGTCAGATGCCGGACAAGCCCTTCATTCTGTTGGGCCAGCAATTCTTGGCCGACCCCTCCCGATCTGTGGGAGACATCCATCCCGTGTGGGCGTATGCGCATGTGCCGCACGGATATCCGGGCGACGCGACCGATGCGGTCACGCGTCAGATCGAGCGCTTTGCGCCGGGGTTCCGGGACCGGATCGTGGGCGTCCACGTGCGCAATGTGCCCCAGATGCAGGCGTACAACCCCAACTACGTGGGTGGCGACATCTCCGCGGGGGCGAACACTGCGCGACAGATCATCGCGCGCCCCCGGTTCGGGCTGGACCCCTATGCCACCGGGGCCCCGGGCGTCTACCTCTGCTCGTCCGCAACTCCCCCGGGCGGCGGAGTCCACGGGATGGGTGGGTTCAATGCCGCGCGGGCGGCGCTGAAGGCGCGGGGTTGAAGCGTCCCCGATGGGGACGACATTTCGGACAAACATTCACTCGCGAGTCACCCCACCAAGGATGATCGTCGACTTCGGATTTGCGCGTAGCCGTCACTCCGGCAAGGGTCGAGCAGTGTGGTCGTTAGGCATTGACGTCGGCTTGCTTATGCTATCCACGGAGTCACGAAATTCAAGAATCCCTCAAAGCAGGGCTACCGCGAAAAACGCTCGTGCGCGAACAGCTGGCTTGTTATGCAAATCGACTCAAGTGGCAATGCCGACACCGCGCGACATAGCGCCCTTGACGGCGCGAACCAAGATGTTGCGAGTGCCCGCGTTTCACTTGCCGAACACAATTGACAAGTAGCGTATGCCCCAGGTGCGTTGTCACATAGAACTGGCGGGGCGGCGCCAATGCGTTACCGCGTCAGTAATTCCACGCGTGCTTGCACCCTATTCAGCGACCGAAACCAGCAGATGAAGGCTCCACCATAAGCCAAAATCGATAGGAGAAACCCGACTGCGATTGCGTTCGCCAGCCACATATGGAGTGTCGGCTTTTCAAAGCGATCTACAGCTAAATTCGTGAGGACACCACCAATAAGGGCAACTGCGAAGAGGAGGCCAGCAATATAGCCGAATAGAAAAGTAGACTTATGCGAGCGGCGATCACGGTATGTCTCGACCAGTCGGGGGATCGCCTTGCGCCCCGCTTCCCGCAGTTCATTAGCGAAGTCGGGATAACCCGCCGCCTCTACCCGCTGTGCGGCAGCGAGGTGATCGTCTTCAAAATCGATTCGATCGGCCACACGCTTCATGACATAGCGGTCGGAGAAGAACCCTCCCATATAGCGACGCGCCGAGTCGAGAATCGTGAGCAACGCGGTCGCAATCGCCAAGATCGCGGTAACGGTGGTCATGAGTATTCCTTTCTTTACGAGGATGCTTTATGTCACCATTGCACGGGCTACCGACAGGAACCCGAGTTGCAAGATTTAGCGAGGAAATCGACGTCATAGACTGTGTCGAAAAGTGATCTCCTTCGCTTACACGACAGAGGTATTCAAAGCGTCTTATTCGAAGTGGAAAGTTAATCTTGTTGCACCCTCAATCTCGACGTTCAGAGCGCCGGCGACGCAACGCACGCGCATACGCCCGAACAGACTCTGAGCTCAAGCGGCAGGAAGAGTCAGTCTGGTCCGCCCGGTTAAGGCACTACAGCACCGCCCATCGCGCCACGCGAATTCAATTGCGGCAGAAGTGGTCTGACAAGGAAGACCACCGGATCGTCAAAGGGAAAGAGAGGAGAAACAGTCCGGCAAACCGACTTTCTCGATGAAAGACGGCCTCGCGATGGTGTCGATCGCATCTTTGATGATTCTTCAGTCTGCCGCCGCTGCCATAGCTCTCATAGCCGGCGTGCTGCGGGTGGTCGCCCCACGATCCAAGCTGTGATTACAAGAACCAAGTGATTGTGTTAAGTCTGGACGCTCCGTCGAAAACCTCCATCCCGACAACTCCAGAACGACGGAGCACTTCGTGCGAACCACCCCGCCATGGGGTGAATGTCCGTTATCTTCCTCGATAGTGGTTGCAATCTCCTGGCTGCTTGGCGTCCCGTGCAGGGACGCTGTCACCACGAAAGGGAGCACATCTGTGAATGGACCCGAAACGCCCACTCGTTTATGCCGGACCACCGCGGCCCTCGGTGTCGGCGCGCTCGCTGCCGCGATCACCTTCGGCAGCGCAGTTGGTACTGCATCAGCCGACACTCCGATCGTCGACTTCGGCAGTATCTCGTTCTCGGTGACCAACGGCCCCGACAACACCATCTACGACATCAACGCAATCATCAATCTCCCACCCGGCACACTGCCGCCAGGGATGATGAACCCTCAGATCACTGCGCCCGCCGCGGCCACTCAACCAGTCGGCAACCCGTTTGCGGGCACCGCATTGGACTTCGTTCTGAGCTTCATTCAGGCTGCGGCCAGATAGCCGACAACAAAAAACGAGGCCACCAACTCTTGTGAGTTCGTGGCCTCGTCTTGTGGTGGGCGAAGGGGGACTTGAACCCCCACGTCCCGAAGGACACTGGCACCTGAAGCCAGCGCGTCTGCCATTCCGCCACTCGCCCGAGCAACGCCGAAACATTATCACGACAAACTTTGAAAGTTCTATTCGTGCAGTTCAGGGCACGAATCGATGAACACCGAGCACCCGAAAGCCCAGAACCGATACCATGCTGAAACAGCGGCCAGGTACTGCCGAAGCGACATTTGACAGTACCGTGGAACCTGTACAGCAGTTTGGACGACACGCGACAAGGCGGTGCCGGCGCTACTTGCCGAGCATTTTGCTGTCGTAGATGCGAGGCGAGAGGAGGGCCCGATGGGCATCGTGCAGCGTTTCGAACGAAAGCTCCAAGGAGCTGTCGGCGACGCATTCGCGCGGGTCTTCGGTGGTGGTGTTGTGCCGCAGGAAGTAGAGGCGGCGCTCCAGCAGGAGGCTCGTGACCGCGTCGAGCACCTCGGCGGCGGAATCCTTCTCGCCCCCAACAACTACGTGATCACCATCAACAACTCCGATCACGAAGAGTTGGCAGCAGATCGCGAACTGACGACCAAAGCTTTCAGCCGACACCTGCAGGATTTCATCCGCGATCAGGGTTGGCAGACGTACGGCGACATCTCGGTCACTTTCGAGCCTTCGCCTACGCTCCACACCGGTCAGTTCCGCACCCGCGGAACCGTCGACCCGGATGGTGACGCCGAGCAGGCATCACCGCCGTCGCATGTTCCGCAGGTTTCGTCGCGGCCTCCACAACGGCCGCCTCAGCGACCCGCACCGATTGTTCCCCTGTTTCCAATCCAGTCCCGTCACAACCAGGAGCCGGCCCCATGACGCAGAACTCAGGCTACGAACCAAGCCGCGAACCGGCGGGTCGCCAGCCCGAACCGCAGCAGCCGGCACGGAACGGGTACTCCCACGACGACGGCGGTTACGCCGCTCCGCAGGGCCAGGAAGCGCCGTACCAGAACGGTTACGACCGCGGCGACGGTTACCGAACAGGCGACGACCAGCAGGGCTACAACCAGCAGCAGGGTGGCTACGACCAGCAGGCGTACCCGAACCAGCAGCAGCCGTACGAGCAGGCCGGTTACGACCAGCAGAGCTATGACCAGCAGGGCGGCGGCTACGACCAGCAGGGTTACCAGCAGCAGCCGTACGACCAGCAGGGCTACGGCCAGCAGGCGTACCAGGGTGGGTACGACCAGCAGGGCTACCAGCAGGGCGGCTACGACCAGCAGGGTTACCAGCAGCCGTACAACGGCCAGTCCTACGATCAGCCGGGCTACGACCAGCAG
Organism: Rhodococcus sp. NJ-530; assembly: GCF_003860625.1. Classification (NCBI taxonomy): domain Bacteria; kingdom Bacillati; phylum Actinomycetota; class Actinomycetes; order Mycobacteriales; family Nocardiaceae; genus Rhodococcus; species Rhodococcus sp. NJ-530. The sequence continues at coordinate 42,652 of NZ_CP034152.1, read as the reverse complement.
AGCTACCAGCAGGGCGGCTACGACCAGCAGGCGTACACACAGCAGCCGTACGAGCAGGCCGGCTACGAGCAGGGCGGCAACTTCGAGCAGACGCAGGCCTACCCGCAGCAGGGCTACGCCCAGCCGCAGGGCGGTTACGCACCGACGGCCCAGAGCCTGACGGCAACCCTGCAGCTCGAGGACGGCAGCGGACGCCACTTCCAGCTTCGCGACGGCAGCAATGTCATCGGCCGCGGCCAGGAAGCTCAGTTCCGCCTCCCGGACACCGGCGTCTCACGTCGGCACATCGACATCCGTTGGGACGGCCGCACCGCGATGCTGTCCGATTTGGGATCCACGAACGGCACCACCGTCAACGGAGCACCGGTCCAGGACTGGCAGCTGGCAGACGGCGACATCATTCGTGCAGGTCACTCGGAGATTCTGGTTCGCATTCTCTGAGCTGAGAAACGGACGCCAGGATTTTTCCGATAACAATCGAACATTCGGCGGTCCGTCGGCGCGCCGCCGTCACGCGGCTGTCAGTATCGTGATCTTCGGGGCCCAGAGCCCCCTATGATGCTGCCAGTCGACAATGCTCGAACCCCGCTGCGGCGGGGCTCGAGCCATAGAAGGAGGTGGACAGCCGTGCAGGGCCTGATTCTGCAACTCACACGGGCGGGCTTCCTGCTCCTACTGTGGCTGTTCGTCTGGGCAGTCCTCCGCACTCTCCGTTCCGACATCTATGCCGGCTCCGGGGTCAGGGTTCCGCCGCGGTACACCCGCGCCGGAAAGGTCCTGCCCTCGCTGGGCAAGGCGAAGGTGCCTCGGTACCTGGTGGTCACGCAGGGCGCCCTCGCCGGTACCCGCATCACGCTGGGCTCACAGCCGGTGATGATCGGCCGCGCCGACGATTCGACGCTCGTTCTCACCGACGATTACGCGTCGACGCGCCATGCGAGGCTCTCGCAGCGCGGAGCTGATTGGTACGTCGAGGATCTCGGTTCGACCAACGGCACCTATCTGGACCGCGCCAAGGTCACCACTGCGGTGCGCGTGCCGCTGGGCACTCCGGTTCGCGTCGGCAAGACGGTAATCGAGCTACGCCCGTGACCCTTGTTCTCCGCTACGCGGCGCGCAGCGACCGCGGTCTCGTGCGCTCCAACAACGAAGATTCCGTCTACGCCGGTGCACGCCTGCTGGCCTTGGCCGACGGTATGGGCGGACACGCGGCCGGTGAGGTCGCGTCGCAGTTGATGATTGCCGCTCTGGCGCATCTCGACGACGACGAGCCCGGCGAGGATCTGCTCGGCAAGCTCGAGGCAGCCACCCGCGAGGGCAACGATTCCATCGCCGATCACGTCGAGGAAGAACCCGAACTCGACGGCATGGGCACCACGCTCACCGCGATCCTCTTCTCCGGCAGCAAGCTCGGTCTCGTGCACATCGGCGACTCGCGCGCCTACCTGCTGCGCGACGACCACCTGACGCAGATCACCCGCGACGACACGTTCGTTCAGTCGCTGGTCGACGAGGGCAGGATCACCGCCGAACAGGCACACACTCACCCGCAGCGATCCCTGATCATGCGGGCGTTGACAGGCAACGAGATCGAGCCGACGCTCACCGTGCGCGAAGCCCGCGCCGGCGATCGCTACCTGCTCTGCTCCGACGGCCTCTCCGACGTGGTCAGCGACGAGACCATCGAGAACACGATGCGCGAGGGCTCGCAGGAGCAGTGCGCCGATCGTCTCATCGAATTGGCGCTGCGCAGCGGCGGTCCCGACAACGTCACCGTCGTCGTCGCCGATGTCATCGACCTCGACTACGGCCAGTCTCATCCCATCGTCGCGGGCGCCGCGTCGACGGAAGAGGAAGAGGACGCCCCTCCCCCCAACACGGCTGCCGGCCGCGCCGCTGCCATGCGTCCGCCGCGCGCGACGCCCAAGCGAGTTGTCTCCCAACCCGAACCGGAACCGAAGAAGAAGCGGAACCGGTTGTGGTGGGTGGTCCTTGCCGTGGTGCTGATCGCACTGGTCGGCGTCGGCGCCGTGATCGGCCGCGCCGTCATCCGCAACAACTACTACGTCGGCGAAGACAACGGCCGCGTGACGGTGCTGCGCGGAATCCCCGGTTCGGTGCTCGGCTACTCGCTGCAAGACGCGGATCTGGTGGGTTGCGTCGGCGACGACGACGTCCTGACCCTCGTCTCCCCCGACGCGATTCCCAGCAACTGCAACATTCTCGAGGTGACGGATCTGCAGCCGTCGGCGCAGGAGCAGGTGCGCGCCGGGCTGCCGTCCGGCAAGCGTGAAGATGCGCAGAGCCAGATGATCCGTCTCATCGGCGGCGATCTGCTTCCTCGTTGTGAGCCGGTTCCGACGACGACGGCCGCGCCCACTCCCCCGCCGGCACCGGAGACCACTCCGGCTCCTGCGCCGCCCGCTGAGCCGGCCACGCCGACGACGGCAGCACCCACGACTACGCCTACGCCGACCGACATTCCCGGTCAGACTTGCAGGACGGTCAACTGATGTCGTCCAACGCAGCTGCGGGGACGGCTTTTCCGAGTCCGCCCGGAGGTTTTGCCCCGGCGCCGGTCCAGTCGACCCGCCGAAACGTGGAGCTGCTGCTCCTGGGCTTTGCCGTCATCATCACGACGGTCTCGCTTCTGCTCGTCGAGGCGAGCCAGGAACAGAAGATCACTCTCGATCTGGCCAAGTACGCGCTTGCGTACACGGGCTTGTTCCTGATCGCGCACTTGGCAATTCGGCGGTATGCGCCGTACGCCGATCCGCTGTTGCTGCCGATCGTCGCCCTGCTCAACGGCCTCGGGTTGGTGCTCATCCACCGACTCGACCTCGCCGACGAACAGACTGCGCTCTACAACGGCGTCGAGGCACCGTCTCCGGATGCGAACCAGCAGGTCATGTGGACTGCGCTGGCGATCACCGGATTCGTGCTGTTGCTGGTGTTCTTGAAGGACTACCGCCTGATGGCGCGGTTCAGCTACACGCTCGGCCTCGCGGGCCTGGTGTTCCTGGCGATTCCCGCGATCCTGCCGGCGAAGTTCTCGAGCGTGAACGGCGCAAAAATCTGGATTCGCCTGCCCGGATTCAGCATTCAGCCAGGTGAGTTCGCGAAGATCCTGCTCATCATCTTCTTCGCGTCAGTGCTCGTCGCCAAGCGCGACCTGTTCACCTCGGCCGGTAAACACTTCCTGGGCATGGATTTTCCGCGTGCCCGCGACCTCGGTCCGATCCTGCTCGCCTGGATCGTCTCGGTGGGCGTTCTCGTCTTCGAAACCGACCTCGGTACGTCGTTGCTGCTCTTCAGCACCGTGCTGGTGATGCTCTACATCGCGACCGAACGTGTGGGCTGGCTGGTGATCGGCGGCGGACTGCTCGCCATCGGATTCTTCTTCGCCTACAAGATGTTCGGACACGTACGCGTCCGCGTCGACACCTGGCTGGACCCGCTCGGCGACTACGCCAATACCGGTTATCAGATCTCGCAATCGCTGTTCGGCCTGGCCACCGGTGGTATCGCCGGAACAGGTCTGGGCAGTGGCCGGCCCAATCAGGTGCCGTTCGCGAAGACGGACTTCATCATCGCGACCATCGGCGAAGAGCTCGGCTTGATCGGCCTGGCCGCTGTGCTGATGCTGTTCCTGCTTCTCATCGTGCGCGGCCTGCGTACGGCGTTGGCAGTGCGCGACAGCTTCGGCAAACTGCTCGCCGCCGGTCTGTCGTTCACCATCGCGATCCAGATCTTTGTCGTCGTCGGCGGCGTCACCAAGCTGATCCCGCTGACGGGTCTGACAACACCGTTCATGTCGTACGGCGGCTCGTCGCTGCTCGCGAACTACCTACTGCTGGCCATCCTCATCCGGATCTCGGACGCGGCTCGTGCGCCGGTAGTGACGAAGAAGAAAGGTCCGCCCCCAATCGCTGACGCCAATACCGAGATGATGCCGCGCGTATGAACACTCCACTGCGCCGCGTCGCGATGGCCGTCATGGTGATGGTCGTCGCGCTCCTCGCCAACGCCACGTACGTACAGGTCATCAAGGCTGACGACCTGCGAGCAGACCCGCGCAACTCGCGGGTGCTGCTCGACGAGTACTCACGCCAGCGAGGTCAGATCTCGGCTTCCGGTCAGGTGCTTGCCGCCTCCCGCGCCACCGACGACCGGTACAAGTACCTGCGCGAGTATCCGAATCCGTACCCGTACGCACCGGTCACGGGCTTCTACTCGATGCAGTACGGCAGCGCCGGCCTCGAGCGCACCGAGGATCCGATTCTGAACGGCTCGGACAACCGGTTGTTCAGTCAGCGCTTCTTCGACCTGGTGTCCGGACGCGATCCGCGCGGCGGCAACGTCGTCACGACGCTCAATCCGGCGATGCAGCAGGTGGCGTACGACCAGCTGACCAGCAAGGGCTACACCGGTTCCGTCGTCGCCATCGAGCCGAGCACCGGACGCATCCTGACGATGGTCAGCACCCCGAGCTACGACCCGAACCTGCTTGCCAGCCACGACGGCGCCGAAACCACGAAGGCGTGGGACGAGCTCAATGCCGATCCCAACGATCCGTTGGTCAACCGCGCGATCTCGCAGACCTACCCGCCAGGCTCGACGTTCAAGGTGCTCACCACGGCCGCAGCTCTGGGCAACGGTGCGACGCCGGACGACCAGCTGACCGCGGCTCCGCAGATCACGCTGCCCGGCACCAGCACGACCCTCGAGAACTACAACGGCAGCACCTGCGGCCCCAACCCGACGGCGTCGTTGCGCGACGCGTTTGCGCGCTCGTGCAACACGGCGTTCGTCGAACTGGGCATCAAGGACGGCGCCGACGCCATCAAGGACGAGGCCAGCGCCTTCGGCATCGGACCCAACACTCCCGCGATCCCGCTGCCGGTCGCAGACAGCACCGTCGGCGACATCTCCGACGACGCGGCTCTCGGCCAGACCAGCATCGGCCAGCGCGACGTCGCGGTGACCCCGCTCGAGAATGCAGTGATCGCCGCGACCGTCGCCAACGGCGGTGTGCGGATGCAGCCCAACCTGATCTCCCAGTTGCAGGCACCCGATCTGACCGATCTCAGTACGCCGTCACCGGTGTCGATGGGTCAGGCGATCTCGCCGGCAGTGGCCGCAACGCTGACTGATCTGATGATCGGCTCGGAGAACTTCACCGGCGGCGACGGCAAGATCCCCGGCGTTCAGATCGCGTCCAAGACCGGTACCGCCGAGCACGGCGTGAACCCGCGGGAAACTCCGCCGCACGCCTGGTACATCGCTTTTGCACCGGCGCAGAATCCGACGGTCGCCGTGGCCGTCATCGTCGAGAACGGTGGTGACCGCGGACTCGCCGCTACCGGTGGCTCGGTTGCTGCGCCGATCGGTCGTGCAGTCATCGCAGCCGGAATCCAAGGGGGCTGAACCGTGGCGTTGAACAACGGCGCTTTGATCGCCGATCGTTACCGATTGATCCGTCTCATCGCCACCGGTGGGATGGGTCAGGTGTGGGAAGCCACCGACTCCCGGCTCAACCGTCGCGTCGCCGTCAAGGTACTCAAGTCCGAGTTCTCTTCCGATCCGGAGTTCTTGGAGCGCTTCCGCTTCGAGGCCCGCACCACCGCACAGCTCAACCATCCCGGTATCGCCGGAATCTACGACTACGGCGAGACCCGTGACAGCTCGGGTGATTCCACGGCGTACCTGGTGATGGAACTCGTCAACGGCGAGCCGCTCAACGCCGTCCTGGCACGCGTCGGCCGCCTGGCGGTTCCGCATGCCCTCGACATGCTCGAGCAGACCGGCCGCGCCCTGCAGGTCGCACACGACGCCGGTGTCGTGCACCGCGACGTGAAGCCGGGCAATATCCTCATCACGCCTACTGGCCAGGTGAAGATCACGGACTTCGGCATCGCCAAGGCCGTCGAGAACTCTCCTGTCACGCGCACGGGAATGGTGATGGGCACCGCCCAGTACATCGCGCCCGAGCAGGCCCTCGGTCAGGACGCGACCGCGGCGAGCGACGTGTACTCGCTGGGAATCGTCGGATACGAAGCACTTTCGGGTCGACGTCCGTTCACGGGTGACGGCGCGCTGACCGTCGCGATGAAGCACGTGCAGGAAACCCCGGCGCCGATGCCGGCCGACCTGCCGCCGAACATCCGCGAGCTCATCGACATCACGTTGACCAAGGATCCGGCCGGCCGCTACGCCAGTGGCGGTGAGTTCGCCGACGCCGTTGCAGCCGTTCGGGCAGGGAGGCGTCCACCGCCGCCCGGTCTGCTCGCTACCGGTGCCGCGAGCGCGTTGCCGGCAACGGGTGCCACGCAGGTCATGCCGCCGACGTACGCGGGCCCGGTGACGGGCGCAGCTGTTGCGGACGACGCGGCAGCCGGCGGAATGACCAGTGGGCAGAAGGCCGTGGCATGGGCCGGCGGCGGATTGATCTTGTTGGCGTTGATCATCGGCGGAGTCTGGATCGCAACCGACGGTCCGAGCGACCCGACGCCACCCGTCGTCACGTCCACGACGTTGCCGACCACCACGACGACCAAGCCCACCACCACGACGACTCGGCCGACGACGACGACCACCGAGCCGACAACAACGACGACTCGGCCGACGACAACCACGACCGAGCCGACAACCACCACGACAACGCCGACCACGACCACAACAACTCCGACGACCACAACCACCATCACGACGACAACGACGACCACAACGACCACTGAGCCGTTGGCGGATCCCGGAGACGCTGAAGAACCGCTAGGACAAGACCAATGACGACACCCCGCAATCTCTCCTCCCGCTACGAGCTGGGTGAGATTCTCGGCTTCGGCGGAATGTCCGAGGTTCACCTGGCGCGCGACCTCCGACTCAGCCGCGACGTCGCAATCAAGGTGCTGCGTGCAGACCTCGCGCGCGATCCCACGTTCTACTTGCGGTTCCGTCGTGAGGCGCAGAACGCTGCCGCGCTGAACCATCCGGCGATCGTGGCCGTCTACGACACCGGTGAAGCCGAGACCGACGCCGGGCCGCTGCCGTACATCGTCATGGAGTACGTCGACGGCGACACGTTGCGTGACATCGTGCGCAGCACCGGGCCGATGGCTCCGCGCAAGGCGATGGAAGTGATCGCGGACGTCTGTGCGGCTTTGGACTTCAGCCACCGCAACGGCATCGTGCACCGCGACGTCAAGCCCGCCAACATCATGATCAACCGTGCCGGCGCCGTGAAGGTGATGGACTTCGGTATCGCCCGTGCCATTTCCGACGCGTCGAGCCCGATGACGCAGACGGCCGCCGTGATCGGCACCGCTCAGTACCTCTCGCCGGAGCAGGCGCGAGGTGAGCAGGTGGACGCGCGTTCGGACGTCTACTCACTCGGTTGCGTGCTGTTCGAGATTCTGACGGGCGAGCCGCCCTTCAAGGGTGATTCACCGGTCGCCGTGGCGTACCAGCATGTTCGTGAAGATCCGCAGACGCCGTCGGAGATCAATCCCGACATTCCGCGCGAGCTAGATTCGATCATTCTCAAGGCAATGAGCAAGAACCCGGCCAACCGCTACCAGAGCGCCGGCGACATGCGCAGCGACTTGGTGCGTGTCCTGGGCGGTCAGCGTCCGAGTGCGCCGATGGTGATGAACGACGAGGACCGCACCACCATCCTCGGCGCCGTCGGCTCCGACACCGGGAACTACCGCACCGCTCCCGATCCGGTCGAGCCGGTTCCTGCGAGGACAACTCGCGCCGCCGAGCCGCCTGCCAAGAAGAAGGGCGGACGCTACGCCCTGATGGGCATCGCGGCGCTTCTGGTGATCGGTCTGGTGACGTTCTTCCTCATTCGGGTGAACTCGCCGAAGGTCGAGATGGTGACCGTTCCGGGTGACCTGACCAACCAGCCCGCCGACGTCGCCGAGGCGACGCTGACCAACGCCGGATTCCAGGTGGAGCGTCAGCAGAAGACGGACAAGGTGATCGCCGCCGGAAACGTCATCACGACGCGTCCGGTTGCCGGGGTGCGTATCGAGAAGGGCAGCACCGTCACCATCGACGTGTCCACCGGACCCGAGCAGGTCGCGATCCCACGCCTGACCGGGCTGAGCCAGGACGACGCGGAGAAGAAGCTCAACTCCGTCGGACTCCGACTTGATCCGACCATCGGCAAGGCGGCATCGACCGTCGCCGAGGTCGACAAGATCGTCAATCAGGACCCGGCCGTCGGAGTGTCGGTTGTTCTCGATTCCGCGGTCTCGATCACCGTCGGCACCGGACCGGAGCAGGTTCGTGTCCCGGATGTCACCGGTCAGCGTGAAGAGGTGGCGAGGCCCAACATCGAAGGTGCCGGGTTCGTCGTCCAGATCACCGAGATCGATTCGGGACTGCCGAAGGGACAGGTCGTTTCGACCGACCCGACCGGTGGCACGTCGGCCACCAAGGGTTCGACCGTGACGCTGCGGGTTTCCAACGGCAACCAGGTCGCGATGCCTGATCTGACCAACAAGACGGTGTCGGAGGCGTTGAGCACGCTTCGCGCAGCCGGTTGGGCGGGAACTGCATCGCAGCTGGTGCAGAACCAGAGCACGACGCTCACCCCGGAAATGGTGGGCAAGATCGTCTCGCAGACGCAGCCTCCGGGCTCGGAGATCTCCAAGGACGCGGTCATCACCGTCAGCGTCGGAGCGCTCGGAATCCCCGGCCGCTAGCAAAGTGAAAAAGTGCCTCCCGGAGATTTCCGGGAGGCACTTTTTTGTGGACAGGTGTCAGAGAATTGCGGGCAATGCGCCACCGAGCGCCGACGCGACCTCGGCCTCGAGGGCTGCGACGAGCCCTTCCGGCGGCGCCTCACCGCAGACTGCGAGCCAGTTCGCGAGCATCCGGTGTCCACCCTGGGTGAGTACGGACTCGGGGTGGAACTGGACGCCGTGAATCGGCAGTTCGCGGTGGCGCATCGCCATCACGACGCCGCTCTCGGTGTGGGCGGTCACCTCGAGTTCCTCGGGAATGGTGTCCTCGAGAACCGTCAGCGAGTGGTAGCGGGTAGCGGTGAACGGATCGGGCAGTCCGGCCAGGACGCCGACGTCCTTGTGGTGAACCAGACTCGTCTTGCCGTGAAGCAGTTCGGGCGCGCGGTCGACGGTTCCGCCGAAAGCCGCACCGATCGCCTGATGTCCGAGGCAGACGCCAAGCAGCGGGGTCTTGGTGTCGGCGCAGACCTTCACCAGATCCATCGTCGCTCCCGCGCGCTGCGGAGTTCCGGGGCCCGGGCTCAGGAGAATGCCGTCGAACTGCGCTACTGCACCCTCGAGGTCTGCCGTCAGTTGTGGATCGTCGTTGCGCCAGACCACGGCTTCGGTTCCGAGCTGGCCGAGGTACTGCACCAGGTTGAACACAAAGCTGTCGTAGTTGTCGACGACGAGAATCCTCATGAGAGCAGGGTAAACGCCCGTGCTATCCGCCGGTATAGGCGGGGACCGTGATCTGCGACGGCGTTGCCTGCGTGTACCCGAGGCCGAAGCGGGTCGCGTACTGCTTGTAGATCCGAATGCCCGGTTCGGCGGCGAGGGCCGCCTCGAGGCGCGCAACGTCACCGATGGCGCTCATCACGTAGGGCGGGCTGTAGGTACGTCCGTGAAGAAGAAGAGTGTTTCCGATGCACCGCGGCGCCGACGTACTGATGATCCGTTGGTCCTGCATGCCCACCGCTTCGGCCCCGCCGGCCCACAGTGCGTTCAGGACGCTCTGAACGTCCTGCTGATGCACGACGAGGTCGTCCGGGGTGGCGTCGACCGGATACTTGCCGTCGGCGTTGCGCGGAGCGTCCGTCATCGTGACGACAACACCCGGGCCGGTCATCTCCGTCAGTCCCGCGTCGGCGGAGATGTTCTTGATGTCACCGAGCGCGGCGGCCACTCCGGCGTCGGACCGAGCGGCGTCTTGCTGCAGCGAATCGAGCTGGGCGGCAAGTTCGTCCCGGTCGGCCGAGACTTTTTCGGCATTGGCCTGGGCGCTGCGAACCAGATCGGAGAGCCTGGTGCTTTCGGTGACCTGGAGCTGGTTCTCCTCGGCGGATCGTTGCGCCGTGGCGACCATCAGACCGGCTACCAGGCAGACGGCAAGTACACCGATGTGCCAGACGGTTCGTGAAGATTCACCCGAAGACACGTGGCTCCTCCCGGATTGTGCAGGTCGGCCGGTGACCAACTGGACACAGCTACGTTAGCGTGTAGGTAACACATGCAGGTCACACCGTAGAGCGAGGACGTCATGCCCAAGTCGAAGGTCCGTAAGAAGAACGACTACACAGTCAACCCGGCAAACCGCACTCCGGTGAAGGTGAAGATGGGTCCGTCGAGCACGTTGTACGTCTCGGTGATGCTCGGATTCATGCTTGTCGGCCTGGCGTGGCTGATTGTGTACTACTTGGCCGCGGATTCGATCACGTGGATGAACGACTTGGGAAACTATAACTTCCTCGTCGGCTTCGGTTTCATGGTTGTCGGCCTTGTCATGACCATGAGATGGCGCTGACCAGCGAGTATCTGATTCGACCCGGATCGTGACCGTCATTCAATTACATGGGTGTCATTCATCCCCATTGTGGATAACTCCTGTGGACAACCTAGGAAGTTATCCACATGCTCGAGGATGAATTTCATCCACAGCCTCGTGACAACGTCACGGAGGTGATCTCGTGGGCCACTCCGATGGGTGTTGTCTACGCGATGTTCGGCGGCGGAATTGCCCTCGCGATCGCCTCGATAATCGCGCCCACGGAGCCTGCCGGACGCTTCCTGCTCGCCCTCGCGGTGATCGGGCTGTTCGTGATGGGCGGACTCGCCCTGCGTCAGCGTCCCCGCCTGGCTGTGATCGAAGACGCGGGAACCAAGTCGATCGCGGTGCAGCGACTGCGCGCCCGCCACGAGTTCACCCGCGAACAGATCGACCGCGTGCGTCTCGTCCGCTACCCGCGTCTGGGTCGACGCGTCCCGATGCTCGAGATCGACATCGTCGACCGTCCCACCGACACGGAGAAGCTGTTGATCTTCGGACGCTGGGATCTCGGCACGTCGCCGGAGGACGTCCTCGACGTGCTCGCTGTCCACGGATTGGTACCGCCCGAGAAATAGGCGCGGGTTACATGGCCAGTGCCGCGAGGTCCGGCTGCACGATGTCGAGAGCCTGCTGCGGCACCGCGACTGCGTCGCTCGACCATCCCCAGATCGAGTACAGCTCACGGCCGGGGTCGGTGTATCCGTCGCGGCCGTGCAGTACCCGGTAGTTGTCGATGCAGATCATCTCGCCGGCTTCGGCGCGGAACATCGGACCGCTGTCGCGCACGTGAATCACAGCCTCACTCCACTGCTTCACCAGCGGCCACTGCGCTACTTCCGATTCACCGGCGATCGGCGCGAGGTACGGGTGATAGCGAACCTGGTTGCGTCCACTCGGCACCGTCCTGGCGATCGGCGCAAATGTGTTCTGCGGGAAGTTCGGTTCCGAATGGTCGATGTCTGTGCTCCAACAGAATTCGGCCAATTCAGCGGTTGCGGGATCGAAGGCGAGCAACCGCGTCAGTTTGAGCGCATCGATGAGAAACGAGTCGCCGCCACTCGGATACGCCGGACGCTTGCACCACAGAAACAGATAGTCGGGCGCGTAGTCACCGAACGCAAAACCGTCGTTGTGGGCGGTCATCCGCTCGCCGGAGATGCCGAACGAGCGCTTCCTGCCGCGTTCGTCCACCGGTTGGGTGTCGACGACAGCTGCTTCGGCATCCTGACTCTTGGCACTCGCCTCGAACTGACGGCCGACGCGAATGCACTTCTCACCGAGCAAATTCGACGCGAAGGCAATGGCATCTTCCTCGGTGTGCAGGCCACCGAAGACCGCGGCCCCGTCGAGAGCGATTGCCGCCCGGACGGCCTCGACCGTGTCCACGCGCCGCGGAACAACACTTGCCAGCGTCAAATCGGAAGAGAACATTCATGACTCCATACGTCGAGTTGGCCAAACGGTTCAACTCGAGCGTAGGAACTCGTCATTTCGACGGCGTAACTCCGGAAACCGATTCGGTTACGGAGCCGGCCTTCAGATCACCCGGCCTTTCAGATCACCTTGCCGGGGTTCATGATTCCGTGAGGGTCGAGTGCGCCCTTGATTGCATGATGCATCGCGACGACGGCCGGTGACAGTTCCTGTGCCAGGCCACCCATCTTCAGTAGGCCGACGCCGTGCTCACCGGTGACGGTTCCGCCCAACTCGAGGGCGTTGTCGATGATCTCGGCAAAAGCGGCCTGAGCGCGCCTCCGCGCCGCTTCGTCGTCGTGTGGCGTGATCAGCAGCGGGTGCAGGTTGCCGTCACCCGCGTGCGCGATGTTCGCGATGTGCGTGTCGTGCCGGGCCGAGATGGCCTCGATGCGCGCCAACATCTCCGGAACCGCCGCCTTGGGGACACAGATGTCCTCGGTGAGCACCGGGCCGAGCCGCTCGAGGGCGGGGTATGCCAGACGCCGGGCGGAGAACAGGGCGTCGGCTTCCTCCTGGTCGGTGGATCTCGCGCTCCAGGTAGCCCCGGAACGGTTGAAACAGGCCAACATTCGCTCGGCTTCGGCGTCGCCGATCTCGCCCGGTGTGTCGATTCGGCCGAGCAGGACCACCTCGGCATCGGCCGAGAGGCCCATGTTCTTCCAGGCATCGACGGCAAGCAGGCACTGCCGATCGATCAACTCGAGGGCCGACGGCGTGAGACCGTCTGCGGCGACGGCTTCGACGGCCTTGCCCGCAGCAACGATGGAGTCGAAGTATCCGACGATGGTGCGTTCGGGATCGCGCTGAGGACGAAGCTTGACGGTCACCTCGGTGATCACCCCGAGAGTGCCTTCGGAGCCGACCATGAGTGCCGAGAGATCAAACCCAGCCACTCCCTTGGCAGTTCGACGCCCGAGCCGAACCAGCTCACCGGTTCCGGTGACCACCTGCATGCCCAGTACGTAGTCCTTGGTGACGCCGTACTTGACGCAACACAGGCCGCCGGCATTGGTCGCGACGTTGCCGCCGATCGTCGACCAGGGTGCGCTCGCCGGATCGGGTGGATACCAGAGGCCGTGCTCGGCGCAGGCGTCGCGGAGGTGATCGTTGACCACTCCGGGTTCGACCACGGCCAAACGCTCGAGGGTGTTGATCTCCTTGATGGCGTTCATCGCGTCGAAGGCGATCACGACGCCGCCGGCGACTGCGTTGGCTCCGCCCGACAGACCGGTTCCGGCGCCGCGCGTGACGACGGGCGCACCGTGGGCGATGCACGCCTGCACAACTGTCTGTACCTGCTCGGCTGTGCGCGGGCGGACCACTGCGACAGGCATCTCGTAGGGAGCCCACTCGGCGTCGTCGTGGATGTAGCTCGCCATGATGTCGGGGTCGGTGATCAGTCGATCCGCATCGATCTGCGAGCCGAGCGCCTCGAGGAGTGTCATGTCTCCACGATAGTGACGGCCGCTACACCACCCCATGTAGATTTACTCCGAGAAACCGGAAACCGTATGGACATTCTCTCCATACTCATCGTTGGCCTGACAAGTTGGTCTAACGAGTTGGTCTGACAAGGGAGCGCGGATGCACGAGAACTGGCTACAGCTTCTCCTGGCCGAGGCATCCACCGAGGAACTGATCGAACACCGCGATCAGTTGGCCGCTGGGTCAGGCCCCGAGGTCGCCGCCGAAATCGAGCGAGAAGCCCGATCGGCACTTCAACTACGAAGTCTCCTGGCTCAGCGCCGACAGCGCGCCACCGAACTCGGGGCACTCAACGACATCGCGTCGCTGCTGACCACGATGCACGATCACCACGCCCTCCTGCAGGAGATCGTGGATCAGGCCAAACGACTACTCGGCGTCGACCTTTCGTACCTTGCTCTCATTCACGACGACATCTTGATCATCGAAGTCACGAGCGGTGCGTACACCTCCCAATTGCTCGGCCTCACGGTTCCCTTCCGCGAAGGTCTGATCGGTCGCGTGGTCGAGAACTCTTCTCCTGCTTGGTCTCCCGACTACCGAAACGATCCCTCGTTTGCACACATCGGACCGGCCGACGACGCAGCGCGAGCCGAGAACATGCGCGGCCTGCTGGCTGTGCCGCTGACTTTGAACGGCAAGATCCTGGGTGCCCTGTGCGCGTGCAAACGTCAGGAGCGTCGATTCGGCAACGAAGAAGTTGCGTTGCTGTCCGCCCTCGCAGCCCATGCCTCGGTGGCCATCGAGAATGCCCGTTCTCTCGAACGCTATCGCGCGACGGTTGCGGAAGTGAACGCCGCGAACACCGAACTTGCCAAGCGCACAGCACTTCTCGAACAGACACTGACCTGGGACCGATCGCTCACACAAGTTGTCCTGCGCGGCGGTGGAGTCCGTGAACTCGTGGAGGAAACCTCGGCGTCGACGGGTTCGCCGGTGTTCTTCGTGACCGGAACATCCGAGATTCCACCGGGACTGCAACGGGTGAGCGAGAGCGTGCATCGGGTCTTCGACATCTTTGCCGCCGACCGACGCGAGCAGGAGGTGACGCTGATCGTCGGTGAGCAGTTCCTGTTCGCCACCGAAGTACGCAGTGCCGGTGACCAACTCGGAGTTCTGTTCCTACTCTCGCGCCAGGAACCCACCGCCGCCATGAGATTGGCACTCGAAAGGTCAGCTCCCGCCATTGCGCTGGCACTGGTCGGCGAACGGGCGGCCAGGGAAGCTACCCGTCGGGCACGCGACGCATTTCTGGTCGATCTGATCACCAGGCCTGCGCCGACGCCAGCCGAGGTCACCGGTCAGTTCCGCCTGGCCGGGCTCAATCCTGACCGCTCGTACACCGTCGTGGTGGCCCGCCCGGCCGACGCCGTCGACCGTACGCGTCGCAGTATCGAGGAAATTGCATTCCCGTCAGGAACCGTTGTTGCCGAACATGGTTCACGAGTCATCACACTGATTCCCGGAATGTCACCGGCAGCAGTTGCGGCGGCGTGGGTGCAGCCGGCGGAGAACCCGACCGTCGGAATCGCCGATCCGGCGGTGGGAGCGGAAGGTCTGGCGCGAGCGTATGTCGAGGCGCAGCACACCGTCGACGTCCTCGAGACTCTCGGGCGGGCCTCCCACGTGGAACCGGCAAGTTCACTCGGCATCTACCGAATTCTCCTCAGCCGCACCGGCCGCGAAGAACTGGAAGCCCTGACAGAGCGTTCCCTCGGTCCTCTCCTCGAGGAGGAGCAACGACGCGGCGTTCCGCTATTGGACACCCTCGCGTCGTACCTGTCACACAATTGCAAGCACTCCGCGACCGCCGCCGCGCTCGCGATTCACGCCAACACTCTGTACCAACGGCTCGAGTCGATCGACAGGTTGATCGGTACACAGTGGCGTCAGCCGGACCAGGCGCTCGATCTTGCGCTCCTGATTCGGCTGCGTGCCAGTGCCGGGAAACTCGGTCAGATCTGAGCGGGCTTGCTCGATCGCTTTGCCAGTGCCACCACAAGGATTGCGGCACAGAGCATCACGGCGCCCACCACCCACAGTCCTGCCTTGGCATTTCCGGTCACATCGGTGAGCCAGCCGGTGATGTACGGAGCACCGAAGCCCGACGCGTTGCCGATCGAGTTGATCATGGCGATGCCCGCGGCCGCGCTGGCACCCGTCAGGAACGTGGTGGGAAGGTACCAGAATACGGGGAGTGCACACAGCACGCCGACGGCGGTGAGCGAGACCGCGATCATGACGGTGAACGGTGAATCCAGGTACAGCGCAATCGGAATGGATACCGCGCCCAGGAGCGTCGGGGCTGCAACGTGCCACATTCGTTCACCGGTCTTGTCGGAATGGCGGCTCCACAGCACCATCGCGACAGCGCCGATCGCGTAGGGGACGGCCACGATCAGGCCTGTCTCGACGAGCGAGAAATCGGTGTTGAACGTCTGCTTGAATCCCGCGACGATGCTGGGCAGGAAGAAGCTCAAAGCGTAAAGGCCGTACGTGATTCCGAAGTAGACCAGACCGAAACCGATGACGCGGGGATCACGCAGGGTTTTGCCGGCCGACTGGTGACCGGCGTCGCCGAGTTCTTTCTCCTCGTCGGCCATCGACTTCATCAGCCAGGTGCGCTCCTCGAGGGTCAACCACTTCGCGTCGGCGGGACGGTCGGTGAGGTAGAACCAGACGACAAACGCCAAGATCACGGCGGGCAGACCCTCGATCAGGTACATCACGCGCCATCCGGCGAGGCCGAACAGGCCGTCGCCGTACTGGATGATGGCCGCCGAGAGCGGGGCACCGAGCGCCGACGAGAGCGGAAGTGTCAGCAGGAACAAGCCCATCAGGCGTACGCGGTACTTCTTCGGGAACCAGAAGGTCAGGTAGAGAAGAACTCCGGGGAAGAAGCCGGCCTCGGCGATTCCCAGCAGAATGCGGAGGAAATAGAGGCTACCCACGTTGGGCACGAATGCCAGCGCAGCGGCGAGGATGCCCCAGGTGAGCATGATCCGCGCGATCCACAGCCGGGCGCCGAAGCGGTGCAGGGCCAGGTTGCTCGGCACCTCGAACAACAGATAGCCGACGAAGAAGAGTCCGGATGCGAGCCCGAACATCGTCTCGGTCATACCGAGGTCGGCGCTCATGGTGAGCTTGGCGAAAGCGATGTTCGTACGATCCAGATAGTTCACGAAATAGAGCAGGATCAGGAAGGGAATCAGCCGGCGCGCTACCTTCTTCACCACGCGAGTTTCGATCTCGCTCGGCGCAACCCCACCGTCAGTGGTGGTGCTATCGGTGGAGGTCATTGCAGGGGTACTCCTCGGAAAAGGTCAGCGTTGCTATCTACGAAGTGACTCAAGCCACAGTAGAAGCACGACCGAGCCCAACCTATGTGGACAATCTCTACAGAAGCCGTCTCTGCATGTGCGATTGCTCCCAAAGATCCGACAGATGATCCCGGGCAGCCCGACGAACGTCCCTGAACAGTCGAAGGCGACAAACCCGTCTGAGCTGGGGTTTTAGAGCTACGAGCACCAAGTCACTGGCTAGTGTTGTCGGCGAAACAGCCAGAGCAAGTGCGGACGCACCGCGTGACTTGAAGGACAGAACATGACGAAGTTGGTTCGGACCACGATGACCCGCCGGTCCTCCACCGCAGTCGCTGCCACCATCGCGGCGGTCGCTCTATTCGCCTCCGCCTGCGGCAGCGACTCCGACAAGACCAACTCCGACAAGAGCGCTGCCGGCGCCTCGTCCGCTACATCCTCGGCCACCGTCGGCGGGAAGACACTCGACGCCAAATTCGAGACGAAGTGCGCAAAGGACGGCGGCACGACAGTTATGACACTGCTCGACGCGGAAAATGCCACCTACGGCATGTTGACCGTCTCGGCCATCGTCGATGAATCCGGCACGGTTCAGACTGCTGGAATCGCCGGAAGCGAGGGTGGATCGAACGGTCTGCCGTACACCGCCGGATACGCACCAGGCCTGCCCGGCGGATCTGCCAGTGCCAAGCAGGACGGCAGTACCTTCGTGGTGACGGGCGAGGGAATCGGCGCCCGGGACAAGGGCAACCCGACGGCGACGTCGAGCTTCGAGATCACATTCGCCTGCGAGTCCATCATCGGCGGCTGATCCATAGAACGGCTGGGCCCTAGGATTCTTGCTAGCTGATTCCCAGCTGTTCGCGCAGTTGGACGACGCGGAGCACGATGACTCCCAACGTCACCACTGTGACGGCACCAAAAGCGATCCAGCCGATCCGCACCGCCTTCACGCGGTTCTCACCGGCGCCCAACCACTGTGGGGCGTACAGGAAGGCAGCGGCCGTTGCAGCACCTGCCACCAGACCTCCCGCGTGACCCCAGAACGAGATCCCGGGCAGCGAAATGCTGATGATCACATTGATCGCGATCACCGAGATGATCGGGACCGGGCTTCGACGCAAACGCAATAGAAGGACGGCCTGTGCGCCCATGATGCCGAAGATCGCACCCGACGCCCCAGCAGTCCAGGACAGGGCCGTGAGCGAAGAGAACACCGGCTGGAATGCCATCACCGAGGCGGAACCGCCGAGAAGCGAAACCAGGTAGATGCCGATGTACCTCGAGCGGCCCATCACGATTTCGGTGTCGCGGCCCAGGATGTAGAGGGCGTACATATTGACCGCGAGGTGCAGGATTCCGAAGTGCAGGAACCCGGAGCCGATGAGCCGGAACCAGTCACCGCTGGCGACCAGACCCGGATTGAGTGCCCAGTTCGCGAAGATCGACGAGCCGACCTGATTGTTCATGATGCTTCGCGACTGCGCGAAGGTGGCGAGGAACGCCAGGACGTTGAGCCCCATCAAGGTGTACGTCACGACCGGGACCGCACGGGTGGGGCTCACGGTGTTTCCGGCGACGCCCCGAACGGGGCGGACGTCACGCTGACCGGCAGCTACACAGTCAACACATTGGTATCCCACCGCCGCCTCGCGGAGACAGTCCGGGCACGCCGGTCGTCCACAACGATTGCAGGAAAGTGCGGTAGGTCGATCTGGATGGCGGACGCACCGCGGTTGGGGCGGGATGCCCTCACTCGCACCGCCGCCCCAACCGGGGTTCGTCATCTGCTTGTTTTACCTGTTCAGGAGATGGTGATGCTGTTGATCACGACGGGCTCGACCGGACGATCGCCACGATCGACGGCGGTGGAGGAGATAGCGTCGACAACCTTCTTGGAATCGTCGTCGAGAACCTCACCGAAGATGGTGTGGCGACGGTTCAGGTGCGGCGTCGGGCCGGTGGTGATGAAGAACTGCGAGCCGTTGGTTCCCGGGCCTGCGTTGGCCATGGCCAGCAGGTAGGAACGGTCGAACTGCAGTTCCGGGTGGAACTCGTCACCGAACTTGTAGCCCGGGCCGCCGGTGCCGGTTCCGGTGGGGTCGCCACCCTGGATCATGAAGCCGTCGATGACGCGGTGGAAGATGGCACCGTCGTAGAACGGGCCGGTCTTGGTGCCGGCGGCGTTTGCGGTGGTGTACTCCTTCGAGCCGTCGGCGAGGCCGACGAAGTTTTCGACGGTCTTCGGCGCATGGTTGCCGAACAGAGCGATCTTGATGTCGCCGCGGTTCGTGTGCAGCGTTGCGGTTGCGGTCTGATGAGTTGAAGTCACACCACCATCGTGCCATTGCCGGCGTTCTCGTGGATGTGAGCCTGCCAATTCCGTGCGACGGGGCAAGCGTCACTGCAGTTCGATGTCGGCGGCAACGACCGGATCGGAAATGTCGATTCCGTCCGCAGCTGCGCGTTGGTACAGCCGGTACAGAGCATGATCGAACTCGTCGCGCGTTCGCCCCGCCGACCAGTACGGCAATGCGACAATCCGGGACGGCGGTAGGCCGTTTTCGATCGCTTGGTTGCGCAAGCGGGCGACACAGCTTTTCTCTCCGCCGATCCACAACATTGTCGATTCTGTCTGCGCCTTGGTCCGATCGACTATGTCCACCCACTCGATATCAGGGAATCCGTGCTCTCCTGACGGACCCGTGAAACTGTGTATTCGGGCTTGTTCGGCGAGATTCGTCAAGGATCCGACAGCAGGGCGCGCAGATCTGTCGCCGACTGCAACGACGTCAGTGACGCCCGGAACAAGGACGAGTTCGTGTTTGAATCCGATCACCCCAACGCGACTGCCTACGCCCGTCCGGTTGAGCCACCAACCCGGCTTCCCAAGATCCATGACATCGAACGTGATCCTTCGATCGCCAGGATTGAAATCGATTGCTGTGTAGGAACGCCCGATCGGACGCCGGGGGTCGGCCTCCCAACTGGGAACCGCGAGTTTGTCCGACCCCAAGGTGGGGAGCATCATCTCGTCCGCCGGCTCCCGAGGCACGAACAACTTGAACACCGGCGCCGCCCCACGAACGCTCAGGTTTCCGAACTCGCTCGACTGCAACACAACTCGAACGGTGTCGTCCGTTCGCTGTTCAACCTCGGCAATCGAGGCAACGGTCATGACCATGCCCACAGGTAACCGGGATTCTCTCGCCCTGTCCACGCTCGACTAACCCAACTGTCCCAACGCGGTACCCAGGTTTCCCGGCAGCCACGTCTTTCCAAGTACACCCGCATTGTTGATCGCCTCACCCTGCGCATCACTGAGCCATACGACGCGGGATTTCAGATTCAACTCCCAGAAAGGCGATTGTTCGAGGTTCGCGATGGAATCCCGTGGTGACGGCATCAGAAGTACCGCTTCACCGTCGACGTCACCCGCGGTCTCACCCGAATACGTCACCGGAGTTCCCGTCGATTCCACCGCGGCTTGGTCCTCCGCCGGCTTCATTCCGAAGAGGCGCAGTATGTTTCCGCCCGATCCCAACGAAATCTGCTCCTTGTAGTAGAGCCCGAATGAGTACGGCCGCTTCGCAAGTCCTGGGTTCGACTCAGCCACACCCGTAAATTCGTCGACTGCCGAGGTGATCAACTCGCCACCCTGCTCGGATTTGCCCAACGCATCCGCGACCTGCTGAACGCCGACTCTCCAATCGTTGTCTGCGTCCTGCATGTCGAATATCAAAGTTGGAGCGATCGTTCGGAGCCGCTCCAACGTGGCGGGCTCGGTGAAAACCGGCCAGGCAGGCGCGATGATGAGATCCGGTTCGACCGCAAGCATCCGCTCGAAATTCACTTGCCCTGCATAGATGTCAGCCAAGGACTCGTCGAGCGCCTCGTTTCCCACGTAGTCCGCCAGATAGGGAAGCTTGTCGATGTTGGTCACGCTCGCGGCCACGGGGTGCGATCCCAGCGCCACGACGTTCTCGAACGCCGGGTTCCCCAAGGTCACGATCCGTTCAGGTGCCGACTCGATGATCACGTCTCCGGATTCCGTGCTCACGGTCACCGGATAGCTTCCGCTCGCTGCGGGACTTCCGTCAGCGTCCGGGTTCGTGTTCGATGACGAACATCCAGCGAGGGCGAGCACTAACGCGGCCCCGGCCGCGCCGAGGAATCTTGGCCTCCACCTGTGTCTATTCATAATTGCCACAGTAGCAATAATTAATGTGGGTTGCCTAACCTTCCTATCCCGGAAGGGCATCAGTGATCCGAAATGTGAGTCCAAGACGCGTCAGGAGTTGGAACGACCGCAGGAACGAGGCCGGAATCGATCATCGTTTCGGCACCGACAAGGAAGGCGTCGAGCGTCCAGGAAACAACAGCCGAGAGAATGTCCGGCTTCGGATACTGCGAATCCGGGTAACGATTGCGCGCCGGTGTATGCAGTGCCGCCGAAATGATCAGTGTCCGAGAGCCGAGCAAATGTGCTGTTGCACGGTCGAATTCAGGCTTCCGTAGAAGTACCTCATTCATGATTCGCTCGAACTGCTCCAGAGTGCGCTCTTCGTAAGGCCCTCGAAGCACGTAGTCCTCGAGCCCAGGCGTGGCAGTCACGAGTTCAGCGAACCGCTGACCTAACGTCCGAAGGTAGTCCTGCCAGGACTTCGAATCCGAATCCAACTGCAGACGTCCGAAAGCTCTCGCACACGCCAACGAGTACAGACGATCGGTCGAGTCGACGTGATGGCGAATCGTCGCAGCGGAAACGCCCAGGACCTGTGCGACCTCCGCCCGCGTCAGGCGGTCCAAACCCACCCGTTCCGCTGCATCGAGAATCTCGTCTGTCGACGTAATCGCAGGTCGGCCTGGGCTTCGACGGGACCGTGCAGGGGAGGTCGACATTCATCCATCGTAAGTCCGATCTGCGACCGACCTACCCCGGCACAGCCCTTGTGGCAAAGTGAAGTCATGACACGAGTGACCGAGTCCCTCAGCACGCAGTTGCCCGACACCTTCGATCACGCGCGCGCCCGCGTCGAGGACACCTTCGACGAGACTGCCGCCTACCTCGAAGAGACAGCGGCTCGCATCAAGGAGTCCGAGGCAGCCGACAACGCTCGCCGTATCGCCGCGGTGGTCGCGACGTCGGTCGCTCGCGGCGCCGGGCAGGTCGGGTTGTTCCTGGGTCGTCAGGGCAAAGTCCTCGCCAAGAAGGGCGTCGAGCGCGCAAAGGCTATCCCCACGAAGTCCGCAGAACGCACCGAGAAGCCTCGCGGCCGCAAGCGCGTCACGGTGTTCGTCATCGCCGGTGTTGCGGTGATCGGTGGCGCGGTGTTCTTCAAGAGCCGCCGACGCGAGCATCCGCCGGTCGCTTCCGCACCCCCTCGCCTCGAGGAGAACTCGGCCGAGAAGACCGCTTAGTCGACATACGAAAAGCCCCGGAACAGATTGTGTTCCGGGGCTTTTCGATGTTCACATTCAGCAGTTGGACGGTGCCGGGACGTTGTTGAAGCGATCGATCATGTATCCGATGGATTCGGGGGTACCCACCAGGTACGGCGTCGCGTGATTGATTGCCAGTCCCGGAATGATCGGGGGCAGTTCGTTGACGGAGAACTGCACCGTTGCACCCTTGCCGCACCAGTCTCGCGCCAGTTGCTGTCCCTGGCCGAACGGAACGATGTCATCGGAGCGGCCATGCTGAATGAGCACGGGCGACTCCGGCGTCAGCTTGCCGATCTTCTGCTCGTCGAGGATCGCCTGCGCCATGGGGAGACGCGCCAGAACTGCGGAGAGTGATTCACCGGAATTGGTGAAGCTCGACGACTGCTGGAAGCCGAACTGCAATCCACTTTCGGCGACGCACTGGTTCTTGGTGGCGGCCAACATCTGTCGGCCGCGATCGTTGATCTCGGCGTCGAGCAGCGGCTGAACCTCGGGGTACTGGGCAAGGATCCCGTTGAGCGCGTATCCGATCACTCCGGTGAGGAACGTGCCGTCGACCTGCTGCAGCGTCGCCGCCAGATCGGCGGGCGGAGCGCCTGCATACGTGCCCTTGAGATCAAGCTCGGGAGCATACGACGGCTTCAATTCCGTTGCGGCAGCGGCAGCTCCACCACCTTGCGAGTAACCCCACAGTCCGATGGGGCCGTCGGCGGGAATGCTCGTGTTCGGGAGTTGCTGAGCGGCTCGCACCGAGTCCAGAACCGCGTGTGCTTCGGCTTCACGGTTGACGTAGGTGTGATCGCCCGGAGTTCCGAGGCCCTCGTAATCGGTGACGACGACGGCAATGCCGTTGAGCAGCAACGTGTTCACCCAGATGGACTCGTAGCCGACCATGACGTCCGTCGGGAACTGGTACTCGATACCGGTGTTGAACAGCTTGGATGGTGCGCATTGATCGCCCTGCCCATGCGTTCCTACCGCTGCGGCAACCAGTGGACGCGCCCCCTGCCCGGTCCACGGGTTCGACGGTTCGAGATAGGTGCCCGTCACGGCAACGGGGGCGCCCTTGGCGTCCTCGCTTCGGTACATGATCTTGGTGGCGGTTGCCGGCCACGCACCGTTCGATCCGGGCACGCTCAGCAGCAGTGGTGACGGCTCACTCTTGATGAGATCTCCGTTGGCACCTGCCGGAAGCTCGACCGGCGGCGTGTAGAAATCCGCCGGCTCCGCCGTTGCGGCAGGGGCCGTCACAGCACCCATGACCAGTGCCGCGACGGAGACCCCGGCCGCCCACCATGCTCTGCTCTTCACGTTTCGATCTCCCCACGTTCGCCTGCGCTGTGGCTTGGCACACAGCGAACGCAGAGTAACACATACCTCACGTAACACTTTTTCGTGAGGTTTTCGCCTTAACAGGCTGAAATACAACCGTTTACGACTACTTCGTGGGCTCCAGATTGGTGGTCAGCAGCGCACGAAGCTTGTCGGTATCAGCCGAGGTCCAGGCCTCGGGGTGCAGGATCTTGGCCCACATGTCCGCTGCATCCTCGCCGTAATTGTGACCGTGCCCGGACGGGACATCAGCCGAGAAGACCATGTCGAGGGTTACCTGCCAGAAGGTCACGAGAGGAACCCATGTCATTCCCGGATCCACGTCGCGACCCAGCGGTTCTTTGAGCCAATCCGGCTTGTTGAGCAGCAGGTCGAAGGACCACCACGTGATCGGGTCGCTGGCGTGCTGCCAGTACACGATGCGATCGTCGTCCCAGTCCGACTTCAGCTCCAGATCTTCCGGATCACCGGCAAACCGAATTGCCTGGCCACCGTCGATCACCGGCAGAATCTCCGGTGAGCCCGAGTCACGACTGTCCGTGATTTCCTGCCACTGAGCAGTGAAGTTGGGGGTTCCGACCCACAGTGCGCCGTCGACGCGCGTCATCATGTCCTGGGCGCCGGCGAATGCGGCCTGGCCACCGTAGGAGCCGAGGCTCTCACCGAAGACAACCAGTTCGGGTCGCGTCTCAACGGGCAAGTCGATCCACTTGGCGTACACCGCGTTGAACAGCGCGCGGCCGGCGATCATCGGCGTCTCACGGTCGGCGATGAAGGCCAACGGACTCGGAAGGAACGAGTACTGCATCGACGCGATCGCCGTGTCCCCGCCCTCGACGTACTCGAACGCCGACGCGACGTCCTCGTTCACCCAACCGCGACCGGTGGTCGTGACAACTGCGAGAGTTCCGCGGTCGAATCCGCCGGTGCGCTCCAACTCGTCGACGACCCGCTGTGCGACACCGTTGATCGAGTCCGAGGATTCACGTCCGGCATACACCCGGATCGGTTGCTTCGCTTCACGTCCGGTCAATGCAGAGATCTCGGCTGCAGTGGGACCGCTACCCATGAAGGTGCGCCCCTCCTGACCGAGAGAATCCCAAGCCTCGGCGGACATCGGCGAACCGCTCCGCTCTGCAATCATGGGCTGTTCGATGCCGTCCGGTGTTTCGTGATCCGCACCGGAGAAACTCCAGTTCGCGAAGGCGATCAGCCCGTTGTACAGCGCACCGTTCACGATGAAGATGCCGAGGGCGAAGATGACGATCAAGCTGCCGACCTTCGCCGCCTCGAGGGGAACGAACCGTAGTGCGACGGCGGTGAGCTTGTTGGTGGTGAACCGAAGACCACGGCCTGCCTCGAGCAGGATGAACCAGATTCCGAGCGAAATCATCAGCACCAGAAGATAATTCGCTTGATTGGTGCGTGGAGCTTCCACGAGATCGCGAACGATCTGCTGCCACCACGAACCGAGGACCAAGAACGTCGGCACCAGAATGACGGCCGCGACCAACAGGATTCGCCAGCCGATCTTCTTGGTGCGATCCGACCACTGCGGTTCGACGCCGCACTTGCGGATCATCCAGGCAACCGTCACGCCGACGCCGTATCCCATGGCGAGCGAGATGCCCGTCGCAACGCCCTGCAGGTACCACGCGCGCGGCAACAGGGACGGACTCATCGACCAGGTGAAGAAGACCAGAGCAAAGGCAAGCCCGACCGGGTGCAGCGTCTTGCAATAGAGGCGCAGCCGTTCCCACACACGTTTCATGCCGGAATCGTATGCGCCCCGTGCCCGAATCAGGTCACGAGGCGCACACGCGTCCAGTCTGTTTACGGGGCGAAGCGCAAAATCGCGGCAACTGCGCCGCCGCCCGGAATGTCCTCCGCGCGAACAGCGAGCACCCGCGCACCCGTCAGGAGCGCACGACGAGCGATCTCGTCGACGACCCCGTAGGTGCTTCCGTTAGTCGACTCACCGGTCGTGAGAGCGCCCGTCTGGGGATCGAGACTTCCGGGTACGACGGAATCTATGTCGATGAAAACGGTGTCGACCTGTCCGTACGTCGCGGCTGTTGCCACGTCGGCGACGTCCGTCTGAGTGCGTCCCTGTTCCGTGCGCGCATTGAAGGTGTCCCGCACCGCCGCCAGCTGCTCGGCATGGAAGTCGTCGAGCGCCGGACGCGAACCGTCCGCCACTTCCTGCGTCGACAAGGCTTCCGGGTTTCCCTCGACGGTTTTGTCGACCAGGTGGCGGTACGAATTCACGGAGCGATACACCGACGCGATGGGTTCCGCAGCGGCCAGAATCAAGGGGACGTCACGGCCGGCGAGCACACCGCGGACCTCGTGATCGACTGCGCGGGCGTACTGATTGACGCGCAACTTTCGGCTGTCCGACCCCGACAACCGACCCGCTTCGGTTCGGCTGTTGATCGACGACTTGCCCGCGTGATCCGCAGCATTCTTCGGCATTCCCTGAACACGGACCTCGTCGGCCGGCTGATCGGCAGCGATCTCGATCAGTCGCACCGAACCCTCTGCCAGAGCGAGAACAAACGCCGTCTGGGGGAACGTCACCGAACGGAGCAGTGGCTTGAGATGAAACCGATCGCTGACCGTTTCGAGCGCCTGCAGACGGTTGGGGAGGCGGAAGGTCACCAGACGCTCCGGCGTCGCGTACGTGACCAATGAGCGCGACTGGAAGCGCCAGAAATCGTCGTCGTCGTCGAGCTCTGCGTATTCGGCCTCGAACTGCTTGCGCTCGGCCGGATCCTCCACCGATGCGAGTGCCGAGCGGACCTGGTCCTTGAAGGCTATGCGCGCTTTGTCGTAATCCTGCGGCGCATCTTCAGTCGGAGTAACGATGGTGATGCAGGTGGGCCCCTCCACCTCCGCGAGTGCGGCAATTTCACCGTGGCTGGGAATGTCGTTGTGAAGCACTACGAACCTCCTGAAATTGGGTTCTCCTCACGCTACGCCCGGCTGGTTATGACCACTAGACTTTCCGGAGAATTCGGGACGAACGGTCCATAGTGGGCGCGGTTCCGGCCACCCCACTCCGAGCGAACGGCATGTTCATCGCCTCCAGTGCGCCGAAAGTGCCGTTCGCTCAAGAAGGGGTGGGGTGGAACCACACAAGTCGGGCACCGGCCGGGGCGAGCAGAGATCGGGTACATCGGCATACAAAAACACCCTCCCGGATCCCGGGAGGGTGTTTTCTTACTGTGGAGCCTAGGAGATTCGAACTCCTGACATCTGCCTTGCAAAGGCAGCGCTCTACCAACTGAGCTAAGGCCCCGTTCGGTTTTCTGACCGGAGTCAGAGTACCTAGGTTCTATCCTGTTTCCAAATCGTGCCAAACCTTGTCTCCGCGCTGACTTTTGATCAGCTTGGCGACCCCGAGAGCTACCAGAATTCCGGCCCCGACAAGCAGGAAAACCTTCATTCCAGCAACCCTTCTTCGGCACATGGGAGTGGGCCTAGGAGGACTTGAACCTCCGACCTCTTCATTATCAGTAAAGCGCTCTAACCACCTGAGCTATAGGCCCCTGAACCGATTCCAAAGATTACCCCACCGGGCCGCTGACACCAAAACGGGCCCGGCGGAGCAATGTTTTCGCAGGTCAGTCGCGGTCGGCGAGAGTTACCTCTACGCCGCCAACCAGGTCGCTGCAGAGGTTGTAGATGAACGATCCGATCGTGACGAGTGCCGTGAAAAGCACCATGTTCGCGATGCCGATCAGCGCGGCGTAGCCGAACACCTGGCCGGCCGTCACCAGACCGTCGGAGCCGCCATCGGCAACGATGTCGGTGAACGCGTTGTTCAGGCGATCCCAGACGCCCATGCCGTCGAGAACCACGTAGAGCAGTCCGACGGCCACCATCCACACGAAGAACAGCGACACCGAGATCACGGATGTGATCTTGAGCGTGGACCACGGGTCGATACGACGGATCTGGACCGTTGCGCGCAGCGGCGCACCGTCCACGACCGAGGCCGATACGGCGTGAGTTTTCTCACCCTTCACCGCAGCAGGCAACGGATGCTTGGCCTCGGAGAGGTCAGGCATGTCCTTCGGTAGATCCTTGCGATCGATGTGCCGAGTCGGCCCGTCGATCGCGGCGGCTTTTGCTTTCGGATTAGCGACCGTGGGATTGGCGACCGTGGCGTTTCCAGCCTTGGGATTTGCGCCCGAGGGTGTAACAGCCTTGGCTGCTGCCGCGCCGGCGACGCCACCGGTAGCTGCGGCAGCCGCCGTTCCCGTCACGACGGGACGTGCCGACGGGTTGCCGGCAGGACGACCCGTCGGTGCACCGGCAGCGGGGCGACCCGATTGCGGCTGTCCCTTCGGCGCACCACCCTGCGCGGGGTTTTTGGCCGGACCACCCTGCGCCGGACCACCCTGCGCCGGGCCGGCCGCTGCAGGACGCTGCGGACCCGCAGGCGGCTTACCCCCGGCAGGAGCTGCCGGTCGACCCGCAGGAGCACCAGCGCCGGCTGGGCGCGTGATGTTGGTCTGCGGCTGACTTTGCGGCGCCTGATTCTGCGGTGGCTGAGTCTTCGACGCCGGGGCTTTGGACGCCGGGTTCTGAGCAGCCGGGTTCTGAGCTGGCTGCCCCTGCGGCTGACCCGACGGCTGGGGTCCGCGTTGCCACGGCGGCGCCTGGCTGCCACGAGCCTGATTGGCAACCGGTTGCGGCGGAGCCTGACCGTCACCCTTTGCCGGAGTTACCGGCGCAGCCGGAGCCACAGAAGGAGCGGAAGGAGCTTGACCCTTGGCCGCACCCGCGGCGTCGGAAGCCCCACCCGCCGGCTTCTGAGCCGACGGGCCGCGAGGCGGCTCCGGTGCCTTGGGCGCCGGAGCTGCCTCGGAAGCTTTGGGTCCGCCGTCCGCTGGAGCTGCAGGTTTCGAGGTCTGCGGCCCCGCCGGAGCAGTTGCCTGCTCCGGCTTCGGTGGCGTCGAACCTGAAGTGCTTTCGCTCTTCTGGTCACTGCCCGGCTGGTTGGGAGTGCTCACTAGGACTCCTTAGCTCCATCGGCATTGTCTGCGTTGTCGGTGGTCTCTGCAGCGAGCTCTTCGGGCTCGTCGGCGTTGCGCGCAATCGCGAGCAGTGTGTCGCCTTCGCCGAGGTTCATCAGACGCACGCCCTTGGTCTGGCGTCCCGCCTTACGAACCTGCTTGGCAGCCGTCCTGATGACGCCGCCGCCCGAGGTGATCGCGTACAGCTCGTCGTCGTCGTCGACGATGAGCGCACCGACCAGAGTGCCACGTTTCTTGTCGTACTGAATCGTGAGCACGCCCTTGCCGCCGCGACCCTGCACCGGGTAGTCCTCCATGCCGGTTCGCTTGGAGTAACCGCCCGACGTGGCGACCAGGAGGAACGTTCCTTCACGAACGACGTTGAGCGAGAGCAGCTCGTCGTCACCGTTGAAACGCATGCCCTGGACACCGGAAGTGGCGCGGCCCATCGGACGCAGTGCCTCGTCGGTGGCCGAGAAGCGGATCGACTGGCCCTGTGCCGAGACGAGAAGGAGGTCGTCTTCGGCGGAGCAGAGGACAGCGCCGACCAGTTCGTCTTCACCGCGCAGGTTGATGGCGACGATGCCACCGCTGCGGTTGGAATCGAAGTCGGTGAGCTTGGACTTCTTGACCAGACCGTTGCGAGTGGCGAGCACCAGGTAAGGCGCGTCTTCGTACGTCTTGATCTGGATGACGGACTGGATGCGTTCGTCCGGCTGGAATGCCAGCAGGTTGGCAACGTGCTGACCGCGAGCTGTACGGCTCGCCTCGGGCAGTTCGTAAGCCTTGGCGCGGTAGACGCGGCCCTTCGTGGTGAAGAACAGCAGCCAGTCGTGCGTCGACGTGACGAAGAAGTGCGAGACGATGTCGTCCTGCTTGAGGCCGGCACCCTGAACACCCTTGCCGCCGCGCTTCTGCGAGCGGTACAGGTCGGTCTTGGTGCGCTTGGCGTAACCGGTCTCGGTGATCGTGACGACGACGTCTTCGCGGGCGATCAGATCCTCGTCGTTGACGTCTCCGTCGGCGGCGATGATGCGGGTACGACGGTCGTCGCCGTACTTGTCGACGATTTCCTTGAGCTCGTCACGAACGATCGCGCGCTGACGCTCCGGGCGAGCCAGAATGTCTTCGAGGTCCGCGATTTCGAGTTCGATCTCGGCCAACTCGTCGACGATCTTCTGACGCTCGAGGGCGGCCAGACGACGCAGCTGCATGCCGAGGATGGCGTCGGCCTGGATCTCGTCGACGTCGAGGAGTTCCATCAATCCGGCGCGAGCGATGTCGACGGTCTGCGACGCACGGATCAAGGCGATGACCTCGTCCAGAGCGTCGAGGGCCTTGACCAGACCGCGCAGGATGTGGGCGCGCTCCTGTGCCTTGCGAAGCAGGTACCTGGTACGACGAACGATGACCTCGAGCTGATGCGTCGTGTACAGACGGATCATCTGATCGAGGCGCAGCGTGCGCGGCACTCCGTCGACGATGGAGAGCATGTTGCAGCCGAAGCTGGTCTGCAGCTGGGTGTGCTTGTAAAGGTTGTTCAGCACGACCTTGGCAACGGCGTCACGCTTGACGGTGACGACGATGCGCATGCCGACGCGGTCCGAGGACTCGTCGTGGATGTCGGAGATGCCACCGATCTTGGCGTCACGAACCTGCTCCGCGATGGAAGTGATCAGGTTGTCCGGGTTGACCTGGTAGGGCAGCTCGGTGATGACGATCGTGGTGCGGCCCTTGGCATCTTCTTCGATCTCGACGACGCCGCGCATACGAACGGAGCCACGGCCGGTGGTGTAGGCGTCCTGGATGCCCTGTCCACCGACGATGAGCCCGTGCGTCGGGAAGTCGGGTCCCTTGATGCGCTCCATGACGGCCGCGAGGGTGGCTTCCTCGTCCGCCTCGAAGTTCTCGAGCGCCCAGTAGATGGCCTCGGCAACTTCACGCAGGTTGTGCGGCGGAATGTTGGTGGCCATACCGACGGCGATGCCGTTGGAACCGTTGATCAGAAGGTTCGGGATACGGCTGGGCAGAACCGTCGGTTCCTGCGTCTTACCGTCGTAGTTCGGTGTGAAATCGACTGTCTCATGGTCGATTTCGCGCAGCATTTCCATCGCGAGCGGCGTGAGCCTGCACTCGGTGTAACGCATGGCGGCTGCGCCGTCGTTGCCGCGGGATCCGAAGTTTCCCTGACCGTCGACGAGCGGGTAACGCAGCGACCAAGGCTGGGCCATACGGACCAACGTGTCGTAGATCGAGGAGTCGCCGTGGGGGTGGTAGTTACCCATGGTCTCGGCGACCGGTCGGGCAGACTTCACGTATCCGCGGTCGGGGCGATATCCGTTGTCGTACATCGCGTAGAGCACGCGGCGGTGCACCGGCTTGAGTCCGTCGCGGACATCCGGCAGAGCGCGACCGACGATGACGCTCATGGCGTAGTCGATGTAGCTGTTCTGCATTTCCTGCTGGATGTCGACCGGTTCGATCCGGTCGTGTTGCGGACCGTCCGGTGGCAACGTGGTGTCGGTCATGAGCTCACTTTCTTAAAAGAGGGGGCAAGCCCCTGTGCGCGGAAAAGGAGCCCGGGGACTCCTCAACCACGCACAGGGCCGCAGGCCTACACGTCGAGGAAACGAACGTCCCGGGCATTGCGGGTGATGAAGCTGCGTCGTGCTTCGACGTCTTCGCCCATCAGCACGCTGAACAGCTCGTCGGCAGCAGCCGCGTCGTCGAGCGTGACGAGACGCAGAACGCGCACCGTCGGGTCCATCGTGGTTTCCCACAGCTCCTTGGCGTTCATCTCGCCGAGGCCTTTGTAGCGCTGGATGCCGTCGTCCTTGTTGATCTTCTTGCCGGACTCGAGGCCGGCCTTGACCATCGCGTCGCGCTCGCGGTCGGAGTACGCGAATTCCGGCTGCGCACCCTTCTGCCACTTGAGCTTGTACAGCGGCGGCTGCGCGAGGTAGACCTTGCCGTGCTCGACGAGCGGCCGCATGAAGCGGAACAGCAGCGTGAGCAGCAGCGTTGCGATGTGCTGACCGTCGACGTCGGCGTCGGCCATGAGCACGATCTTGTGATAGCGCAGCTTGGCGATGTCGAACTCGTCGTGGATGCCCGTGCCGAACGCGGTGATGATCGACTGGACTTCGGTGTTCTTGAGGACGCGATCGATACGCGCCTTCTCGACGTTGATGATCTTTCCGCGGAGCGGGAGGATCGCCTGGTACATCGAGTCTCGGCCGGACTTGGCCGAGCCGCCTGCGGAGTCGCCCTCCACGATGTAGATCTCGGACTTCTCCGGATCGTTGGAGCGGCAATCGGCGAGCTTGCCTGGCAGGCCACCGAGGTCGGTCGCGCTCTTACGGCGGACCAGCTCACGCGCCTTACGTGCGGCGACGCGGGCTTGCGCCGACGAAACAGCCTTGTTCACAATGGTTTTCGCGTCGGCCGGGTTCGCCTCGAACCAGTGCGCGAGGTGCTCGTTGCACGCCTTCTGCACGAAGGACTTGACCTCGGTATTGCCGAGCTTGGTCTTGGTCTGACCCTCGAACTGGGGTTCACCGACCTTCACCGAGATGATGGCCGCGAGTCCTTCACGGATGTCGTCACCGGTGAGCTTGGGATCTTTGTCCTTGAGCAGCTTCTTTTCGAGCGCGTACTTGTTGACCGTTGCGGTCAGTGCGGCGCGGAAGCCCTCTTCGTGGGTACCACCCTCGTGGGTGTTGATGGTGTTGGCGAAGGTGTGCACGGACTCCGAGTATCCGGAGTTCCACTGCATTGCGACCTCGAGCTCGTGGCCGGTGCCCTTGGCGGTGAATCCGACGACCGAGTTGTGGATCGGGGTCTTGCTCTTGTTGATGTGCCGGACGTAGTCCTCGAGTCCACCGGGGTAGTGGTAGATACGGGTCTTGGACTTACGCGGCGCTGCCTGAGCAGCTTCTTCGGCTTCTTCGGCAGCAGACTTGGGAGCCTCGGCCACCTCGGCAGCTTCGTCGTCGATGACCTCGGCGCGCTCGTCGGTCAGCGTGATGGTCAGGCCCTTGTTGAGGAAGGCCATTTCCTGCAGACGACGCGCAACGGTCTCGAAGTTGTAGCGGGTGGTCTCGAAGATCTCGGGATCAGCCCAGAAACTGACGGTGGTGCCGGTCTCCTTCGTCGGGTCGCCCTGTACGAGCTCTCCCGGCTTGGAATCGGTGTACGTCTGCTGCCACCGGTAGCCGTCGACCTTGATGTCGACGTCGAGCCGGGTCGAGAGCGCGTTGACCACCGAGATGCCGACGCCGTGCAGACCACCGGAGACGGCGTAGGAGTCGGAGTCGAACTTGCCGCCGGCGTGCAGCTGGGTCAGCACGACCTCGACGGTGGGTACTCCGGAGGCGTGCATGCCGACCGGGATGCCACGGCCGTCGTCGATGACGCGGATTCCGCCGTCTTCGAGGAGGGTGACCTCGACCTTGGTGGCGTGTCCGGCCATCGCCTCGTCGACCGAGTTGTCGACGACCTCCCAAATGAGGTGGTGCAGACCGCGTTCACCGGTGGAACCGATGTACATGCCTGGACGCTTACGTACCGCCTCGAGTCCTTCGAGGACGGTGATGGACGACGCGTTGTAGTCCTTGCTGGAAGTGCTTGTATCTGACTTCTGGGCAGCCACGGGTGGGTAGCTCTCCTTCTCCGTCAATACTCGAGCGCAGCCGTCAGCAAGCCCTTGCGGGTGTCGTCGGAGCGGGTTCGAGAATGTTGCCGCTAGTTACCGTTGACCATCTTACTGGTAAGCACCGACTAGAAGCGGCCAATGACACCCCTGGCTGCGCCGCAGACGAATTTTTACGATCCCCGGAAGGTGAAACGCTAGGAACTTTGCTTCTCCGAGCGACGATCTCTCAGGCTCGCGATAAATGCCCGCGCATGTTCGGCAACCTCATCCGGATGTGAAAACGGCGACCAGTGTCCCGCGGCAATTTCACGTCGCTGCAGGTCGGAGACCCATTTTTCGGTGTCTTCGTATCCCACCGGACGAACGGCTTTGTCGTACTTGTTCAGAATGAGCTGAACAGGCACGTCCGTGTACCGATCCCGCGGCTTGCCGAGAGACGGCCGGATGTTCGCGCGATAAAGCTTGAGTCCGTTCACCATGTCGTCGGCAATGGTGGGCGCGGTGTTGACCACACGGGGGTCCAGACCGTCGAAGAAGCCCAGAAACGCCGGCCAGTGCTTGGAGAACCACAGACGCAACGGAAGGGTGCACAGCCCGGGAATCTGGAACAGAACGGTGTAGGCCGACGCAATTCCCTGCGCCGCCGGGCCGAGGAAACGACGCTTGGACGCGCTCGCCCGGATCCACTTGCCGAGATGATCGAGATTGGGGCCCGAGATGGACGAGAACGACGCGATCTTCTCTTCGGCACCCGGCTCGCAGACCGCTTCCCACGTTTCGACGGATCCCCAGTCGTGCGCGAGGACGTGCACCGGCTTGCCCGGGCTGACCGCGTCGATGACGGCAAAAAGATCGCCGGCCAGTGCGCTCAGTTGGTAGTCCTGCACCCTCGAGGGGATTGTGCTCTCACCGGCCCCGCGGCTGTCGTAGCTGACGACGCGGAAGTCGTCTGCCAGCAAAGGCACGATGAGGTTCCACAATTCATGGGTGTCGGGCCAACCATGCACCAGGACGATGGTCTCGCCGTCTGCCTTGCCCTGCTCGAACACGGCCAGGCTGACGGAACCGTTGGTCACGCGACGCGCGGTCACGGCATGGACAGGAGAGTGCTTCGACATTGTCGAACCCTTCGGAGTCGGGAAATATCTAGAGATCGAGAACGAGACGTCCACCGTCGGAACGGGATACGCAGATGAGCATCTCCGTTTCCTGTTCGGTGTCGGTCAGACGCCTTTCGCGGTGATCGGGTTTACCCGCGAGTACCTTCACACGACAGGTTCCGCAGAAACCCTGCTGACACGAGTACCCGACACCGGGCAATGTCTTCTTGATGACGTCGAGCGCGGACTCGTCGGCGGGCACGGTGAGTACCTGACCCGAATTGACAAGCTGCACTTCGAATTCCTTGCCGTCGATCACCGGCGGAGCCCCGAACCGCTCGAAATGCAAAGCGGTGGAGGGTGTATCGCGGAAACCGCGGCGGACGGCATCGAGCATCGGCGTCGGGCCACAGCAGTACACGGCGCCGCCGACCGGCGCTCGTCCGAGAAGGTCTGTGGTGGTGGGCAATCCGAACTCGTCGTCCGGGCGCACGAAGACACGTTCGGGATCCCAGGTTGCGATCTCGTCGAGGAACGGCATGGATTCACGGGAGCGGCCCGAGTACACGAAGTACCAGTCCATCCCCAATTCTCTTGCCGCACGGACCATTGCGATGATAGGCGTGATGCCGATGCCACCGGCAACGAACAGAGCGCTGCCTTCTCCGACAAACGGGAAGCCGTTGCGTGGTCCGCGTACCGTGACGTGCTCACCGGGCTGGAGAGCGTGCATCTCGATGGAACCGCCACCGCCGTCGGGGATCCGGCGCACCGCGACGCTGTACCCCGTGCGATCGGCAGGGTCGCCGCACAGCGAATACTGACGCCGCAGACCCGAAGGTAGATGGAAGTCCAGGTGCGAACCCGGATGCCACGGCGGAATCGGTGAGCCGTCTGCGGATTCGAAGCGCAGGCGAACGACGTTCTCGTCGGTCGCCACCACCTCACGCGTACTGACCACCATGTTCATGGCCGTGTCGGGGTTGTGGCCAGCGATCTCGGGGTTGTAGTCGTAGGCCGTCAACACCCGAAGGTACTTGTCCGCCAATAACTCCGTGATGCGCATGGCACGGTCGGGACGGTTCTTTCCGGACAAATCGGGTGGCGCCGGAAACCGCGGCAACCCGTCGTGCCCGGAGATGACGTCCTTGACCCTCGAGAGTGAAATCACCGTGCGGCCGCCTGGGCTGCGGGTGACGACGCCAGGTACTGCACCGCCTGGGCGGTCGAGCCCTCGTTACTGGGGTGATAGGACTTGCTGAAGTACGTCGACATCCGCTTGACCAGCTCGAACGACGTGGGAACTGTGCCACGCTTTCCGGCCGCGATGAAATCGGACAGGTGGGGT
This sequence comes from Rhodococcus sp. NJ-530, assembly GCF_003860625.1. Classification (NCBI taxonomy): domain Bacteria; kingdom Bacillati; phylum Actinomycetota; class Actinomycetes; order Mycobacteriales; family Nocardiaceae; genus Rhodococcus; species Rhodococcus sp. NJ-530. The sequence goes on along the minus strand of NZ_CP034152.1, from coordinate 6,908 downwards.
CGTCGACGGCTGGGGGCCTGAGCGGCAAGTTCGGGATCGTTGCGCATCAGGAACCGGGTTCCACGAATCCACAGCCACACGATTGCGGGCGTGACGAGGATCTGGGTACGGATCCGGCGGGTCTCACGCTTGTCGAAGTAGCGCATGACGTCGTACGCGACGGCTCGGTGTTCGACTTCTTCGGCGCCGTGCCAGCGAAGGAGATCAAGCATGGTCGGGTGCATGCCGGCTTTGTCCAGCCCCTTGGCGTTGAGCACCCAGTCGCCGAGGAAAGCAGTGATGTGTTCGATGGCCGCGATGATCGCCAAGCGCTCCACCAGGTGATTCTCGGCGCGCAGACCCGTCATCGGGCGCGGTCCGAGCAGTTTCGAGAATGCCCACTCCATCTGCTGGGTGTACGGCGTCGGATCGAGGCCGTTTTCCTTGAGATGGACGAGGACACCCGAGTGCGCGTTGGAGTGCATCGCCTCTTGGCCGATGAATCCGACGACGTCCTCACGGAGTTTCTCGTCCTCGATCAGAGGAAGAGCTTCCTTGAAGGTCTCGACAAACCATTCCTCACCGGCGGGGAGGAGAAGGTGAAGCACGTTGAGAACGTGTGTGCTGAACGGATCGCCCGGAATCCAGTGCATGGGCAGATCGGACCAGTCGAACTCGACATTGCGAGCCTGCAACAGGATGTGATCCGGCTCGGCGAACGACGAAGCGGGTGTCGATATCTTCTGCGACATCTAGCTACTCCTTCATGCCTGCCGATCGGTGGGGAACGACAGCCTTGTGACACAGTTCACTCACTAGCGAGTTTTAACTGTAACACGAAGTAATAGGTAGAACCAGGGCCTGGTTGAGTTTTCCTCAGCCGTACGTATCGCGAGGTCCGCGGCCTTTCACATGCCTTTCTCCCTTGCGCCAGCTAGGCGCACTCGGACCGGTGATCCGCAGTGTCTTCACGACGCCGTCACCGACGGCAGCAGCGATCTTGGCCAGAATCTGGGACTGCATCATGCGCAACTGGGTAGCCCACGCCGTCGACTCGGCGGAGATGCTGAGAACACCTTCTTTCAGAGAAATCGGCTCGGCGTGCGCGGAGATGTCTTCTCCGACGACCTGCGGCCACCGACCGAGGACCGTGCCCTCGGACACCTTGGGGGACCACCCACGCGATTTGGAGATAGCGCTGGTGAGAGCACCGAACGGCTGAGGGTCCCGCGCATCCGGGCCGGGGCCGGACCAACCGCTGCGTCGACGCGGGCGGCCGCTTCCGTATTTGGGCGACGAGCGCCCCTGCCCGACGGCCTTACCGTTGGCTTTGGCTGTCGCGCGTGCCTCCTCGAGGGCACGGCGCGCCAGATCGATCCCCTTGAGCTCGGGCTCCGGGGCCGCGCTGCTGTCTTCAGTCATCGAACTCGACCTCCTGATCTGCCGAGCCTACGGGCACTATCCGGGATATCCGACCGTCTCCGGTATCGGAGGCTTCGACGCCGAACTTGGCCGCCTCGAGTTCGTCCGGTACGTCCTCGGGAACAGCAGCTGTGATCAGTACCTGTTCTGCGGTGGCGGCAACGGTGGCGAGCGCACGACGGCGACGACGGTCCAATTCCGCGAAGACATCGTCGAGCATCAGGACCGGGTCGCTGCCGTCCGCGCGCAACAGAGCAAAACCTGCCAGTCTCAGCGAAAGCGCAAAAGACCACGATTCACCATGGCTTGCAAAACCTTTCGCCGGACTGTCGCCGAGAATCAGCTCCAGGTCGTCCCGATGCGGACCGACCAGACACACTCCGCGATCGATTTCCTTCGACCTCATCTGCGCCAACTCGAGATGGAATCTCTCCTCGAGGTATGCAACGTCGTCGATACCGGAAATCCTTGCAGGATCGGTGAATTCGGGATCCAACGAGGACCCCAGACTGCTCTTGTATCGAATCGACGCCGGGCGGGATTCGGGTGCAATGGAACGATACGACTCCGCCAGGTGGGGCGCCAGATCATGGACCAACTCGAGGCGCCCGGCCAACAATTGTGCGCCGTGAGCGGCCAGATGCCCGTCCCACACCTCGAGGGTGGAGAGGACGTTGTCGGACTCACCACCACGAGAACCGCGACGCAAAGCCGCACCAGCAGTTTTGAGTAGGGCTGAGCGCTGACGCAGAACTTTGTCGTAATCCGCACGGACAGCAGCCATTCGGGGTATCCGGGACGTCAACAACTCGTCGAGATAGCGTCGACGATCGCCAGGATCTCCGCGAACCAACGACAGATCTTCCGGCGCGAACATCACCGACTGCAGAATCCCCAGCACTTCCCGCGGACGACGCGTCGGAGACTGATTTATCCTGGCGCGGTTGGACTTTCCCTCGATCAGTTCGACGTCGATGGTCAGTTCGCGCCCGTTGTTGACCACCGTTGCACCGGCAAAGGCACTGGCGGAACCGCTGCGGATCATCGGTGCATCCGCGGACACTCGATGTGACGACAGCGTCGACAGATACCCGAGCGACTCGAGCACGTTGGTTTTACCGTGCCCGTTGGAACCGAGGAACACGGTTGTTCCCGGCGTGAGGTCAAGCGTCAGCGAATCCCAGGATCGGAAGTCCCGCAGCGAAAATCTACGAACGAACACTTAGCTTCCAGAAGCCGAATTCTTGGGCGAAGCGCTCTTGACCGCGTGACCACCGAACTGATTACGCAAGGCCGACACCGCCTTCATGGCCGGTGAATCATCCTGTCGTGAAGCAAATCTCGCGAACAGAGCAGCCGAGATGACGGGAGCGGGGACCGCGTGCTTGATAGCTTCCTCGACCGTCCAGCGGCCCTCACCGGAATCCTCGGTATAGCCCGTGATCTGCGCAAGCTCCGGATCCTCCTCGAGGGCGTCGACAAGCAGATCGAGCAACCACGAACGTACGACGGTTCCCTTCGACCAAGCTCGAAGCACACCGGGAACGTCCGCGATCAGGCTTTCCGCCTCGAGGAGCTCGTACCCCTCGGCATACGCCTGCATCAGGCCGTATTCGATGCCGTTGTGCACCATCTTCGCGTAATGACCAGCACCGACGGGACCGGCGTGGACAAAGCCGTCTGCAGCCTCACCGTCGGGGCGAAGGGCGTCGAAGATCGGCATTGCCTTCTCGACGTCGGGCTCGGATCCGCCCACCATCAGGCCGTAGCCGTTCTCACGGCCCCAGATGCCACCGGAGACACCGCAGTCGAGGAAACCGATCCCACGGGCACCCAGAAGCTCGGCATGGACAGCGTCGTCGGTGTAACGCGAGTTCCCACCGTCGATGACCAGATCACCGCCCTCGAGGGCATCCGCCAGTTCGGCAATGGTGCTCTGGGTGATTTCACCGGCCGGAACCATCACCCAGACGACTCGAGGTCCCTCGAGGGATGCAGCGAGTTCGGCAAGAGACCCGACATCGGTGACTTCCGGTCGAGGGTCGTATCCGATCACCTCGAGGCCATGCGCGCGCAAGCGCTCACGCATGTTGAAGCCCATCTTGCCGAGACCTACGAGTCCGATCTTCATACTGTTCTCCCTGGTCAGGCGCGAACTGAAGTGCGGGGTTCCACTCAGCCCGGAAGGCGAACCGGCATCAGCAGGTACGTGTACTCGCTCGAGGGCGCAGCGAAGTTACCGGACTCGTCTGCCGTGGGCTCTTCCTCGGCCGCGGGGCGGAGAACAGCCGGACGGCTGGGAGTGGTGAAGCCGAACAGAACATTTTCGCTGTGAAGCGAATTCAACCCGTCGATGAGGTAACCGGGGTTGAACGCAATGGTGAGTGCTTCGCCCTGGAACGACGCGTTGAGCGTCTCTTCCGCGCGGCCGGCGTCGTCGCCACCCGCAGAGAGGAGCAGGCCGTCAGCGGAGAACTGCATGCGAACCTGTGCGCCACGCTCGGCGACGAGTGCTACACGCTTGATGGCCTCGATGAGAGGCGTGACCTCGACCGTTGCCATCGCGGTGTGCTGAGCAGGCAGCAACTGACGGAACTTCGGGAACTCGGCGTCGAGGAGGCGCGTCGTGGTGCGGCGACCGTCGTTGACGATGCCGAGGAGTCCGTCGTTTCCGATGGTCGTACCGGAGCCGAGAGCCAACTCGACCGGCGAATTTGCATTGCCGGCAAGCGTTTTCGCGGACTCGGACAAAGTCTTGGCCGGGATGAGAACAGCAGCCTGGACGTCGGGATTGGCCGGAGTCCACTCGAGTTCACGTACGGCGAGACGGAAGCGGTCGGTAGCGGCGAGGACGATCGAATTCTGTTCGATCTCGACACGGATACCCGTGAGCATCGGAAGGGTGTCGTCCTTGCCGGCTGCAACAGCTACCTGGCTGATGGCTTCGGAGAACAGGTCGACGGGAATGGACCCGGACTGCTGCGGAAGCGTCGGAAGCTGGGGGTAGTCCTCGACCGGCATCGTGGGCAGGGAGAACTTGGCGCTTCCGCACGAGATGAGCACGCGAGTGCCCTCGAGGGTCACATCGACCGGCTTGTTGGGAAGCGACTTGGTGATATCGGCAAGGAGGCGACCGGAGACGAGTGCCTGACCTGCAGTTGTGACATCTGCCGAGACGCGGACCTGCGCGGATACCTCGTAGTCGAACCCGGAAACGGTGAGGCCGGCTTCGGTTGCGTCGAGAAGAACTCCGCCGAGAACCGGCACGGGCGGCCTCGAGGGCAGGCTACGAGCAACCCACGCTACTGAATCAGCGAACTCTTCCCGGGAAACGCGAAACTTCAGGCTTCCAAGCTCCATCGCCGGGTTATTCCTCTCGGTAGGCATGTTCGTCTGCTGCGGATCTGCATCAGCTCACTTGAAGTCTGACACAGACCAAGCGATGCCCACCGTATGCCCTCGAGGGCGCAAGTGGAAAGCCGAAGCCGCGGCGAGCGCAGCCTGAGGCGAGGTTCTCAACAGGAGTTGTCCCCAGAACTATTTTCAAAGAGCTTTTCCTAGGAAATTCTCAGTAGTAGTAATAAGTCCTGTGCAATCTGTGGAGCAACGGTTGTCGACGCTGGTAGGTCCCCTCGAGGGCCTGTGCACTTCTCGAGGACAGACTCGAGGACCAATCGACCCCCTCTGTGCACTCTCTGAAAGTTTTCGGATTCCTCCTCGAGAACTCCACAGACTTTCGGAGTTATCAACACACTTATCCACAGATGTGAATACTTTTCACAAGAAACGAAGAGTTTGTTCTCATCGGCGTGTCTGACTCCGGCGTGTCGTCCCTCGAGGTGGACAACCGCCCTCGAGGGGACCGCACGTGGAACCCTTCGAATACACCGATGCCGCTCGAGGGAACCTCTGCCTCGAGCGGCATCGATCGAAATAAGTGCAGGTCAACGCTTGGAGCGCTGCTTGATCCTTGCGGTCAACTCCTGAACCTGGTCGTACACCTTGCGGCGTTCCGTCATTTCCTTACGGATCTTCTTGTCGGCGTACATGACCGTCGTGTGGTCACGGCCGAACGTCTGACCGATCTTCGGCAAGGACAAATCAGTGAGCTCACGGCACAAATACATCGAGATCTGGCGGGCCTGAGCGAGTGGCCGGGCCTTACCCGGCCCACACAGGTCGTCGATCGACATGTTGAAGTATTCGGCCGTCACCGCCATGATCGTCGCCGCGTTGATCTCGAGGCTCGACGAATCGGGCATCAGATCGCGCAGGACCACCTCGGCCAACGTCAGATCCAACGGCTGGCGGTTGAGCGAGGCAAAAGCGGTGACGCGGATCAACGCGCCCTCGAGTTCACGAATGTTGCGCTCGATACGGCTGGCGATCAACTCGAGGACGTCGTGCGGGACCTCGAGGCGATCCATCCTCGCCTTCTTGCTCAGAATCGCGATACGCGTCTCGAGCTCAGGCGGCTGAACGTCGGTGATCAGGCCCCATTCGAAGCGCGTCCGCAGACGCTCCTCGAGGGTTGCCAACTGTTTGGGCGGACGGTCCGAGGAAACGACGATCTGCTTGTTCGCGTTGTGCAAGGTGTTGAAGGTATGGAAGAACTCCTCCTGAATACCTTCCTTGCCTTCGATGAACTGGATGTCGTCGACCAGCAGGACATCCGTTTCCCGGTAGCGACGCTTGAACGCGACCTTGCGGTCGTCACGAAGACTGTTGATGAAGTCGTTGGTGAATTCTTCGGTCGAGACGTACTTGACCCGCATGCCGGGGAACAGTCGCTGTGCGTAGTGGCCGGCGGCGTGAAGAAGGTGCGTCTTGCCCAGGCCCGAAGCTCCCCAGATGAACAAGGGGTTGTAGGCACGCGCCGGCGCCTCCGCGATCGCGACGGCAGCGGCATGAGCGAATCGGTTGGACGATCCGATCACAAAAGTGTCGAAGGTGTACTTCGCGTTGAGGCTGTTGGCGCCGGACCCCGAAGCAGAAGGAGTAGCGGGCGGCTTCGTGAAGTACGACGGCCACGATTCGTGAACGCTCGCGAGTGCTTCGCGGTCGTCGTCGACTTCTTCGGTCTCGGCAGTCTCGGAGTCCGAAGGTTCGCCGTCGCCTTCGGTGAATCTGCGCCGACGGTATGCGCCCGATGAGTTGACCGACTCGAACTGACGGCTGCCCGTGCGCTCCTCGACCGGTTCGGCGGGTGCGTCGGCATCGTCTTCGAGTGCGATGCGGACACCGAGTCCCTCGACCTGGCCGCCGAGGTGGCGTCCGAGTGCCTGCAGGATCGGCTCGCGTAGATCGCGCTCGATCGTCTCTTGAGCAAATGGCGATGGAACCGAGAGGAGTGCAAAACCCTGAGCAAGTGTGAGAGGCCTCACCAGACGGACAAATGCCTTCTGCTTGCTGCTCAAAGCCGGAAGATTACTTCCGGGGTCATCACTCGTGAGTTCTGCAACCACGTCGACCCAGACCCGTGCGAGCGCGTTGGGATCGTCGTTCAC